>NZ_CP152045.1:0-3680812 GCF_038630855.1 Bacillus sp. FSL H7-0578 | reverse complement strand
AAGGCTTCTCCCCCCTCCTTTTCTTTTTAAAATGACCAGTATCAAACTGTTATAGAACACGAAAAAGAGCAAATGGTCATCACCATTCGTGCACATACATTGTTGAAAACAATTAATATAGTAGAAAAACGTCTTTTCGACAAATTACACAAGCTGTGGATAAACAATTCAACAGGCTGTGTAATAACTTTCCACAGGTTATCCACAAATTGTGGATAATATAAAAGGGCCAGATAAGTAATTAAGAGTTAAAACACAAATATAATATCAAAATAAACAAGATGGTGCAATGGGTGTCACAAACTTATCCACACACTTTACATCCTGTTGAAAAATAATTATCCACATCGGTTATTTGTGTGAAAAAAATGTCGATAATGGGTGTGGATAGTCTAAATATGCCGGAAAAATATCCACATTCTTGTTTTAAAGGTCTTTTAGGAGGAAAAAGAGAATAAAATGTTGGAAACTAAAAAAGAAGGTTTCTTCGTTTGATAATTTATGTTATGCTTATAAGGTTGATAATAAGAGTTTTATCATTGATATTGACAATCGATGGGTTACACAAATATAATGAGTTAGACTGTCTTAAACAGCTATTCCTCAGGGAGGTGTCATAAATGAAAAGAACGTTTCAACCAAATAACCGTAAGCGTAGTAAAGTTCATGGCTTCCGCAGCCGTATGAGTACTAAAAACGGACGTCTAGTTTTAAAGCGACGCCGCAGCAAAGGTAGAAAAAAATTATCAGCTTAGGCCACTGAATAATGTCAGTGGTCTTTTTTACATAAAATCGTAAATGAACTGTCAGTTTTTATCGGAGTGGAAGAAAACATGAAGAAGCGAAACAGGCTAAAAAAAAATGAAGAGTTTCAAAAGGTGTTCAAAAAAGGTCAATCAATGGCAAATCGCCAATTCGTTATTTACCAGCTGGATCAGCCAAATCAAGTTGAACTGCGTCTAGGATTGTCTGTCAGTAAGAAGATTGGTAATGCAGTGATTAGAAACCGAATTAAACGTCTGATCCGTCAGGTGTTTTTAGAGGAAGGCCATAAGTTAAAGCAAGAAAAAGACTACATTGTCATTGCACGAAAACCAGCGAGTGAATTGACCTTTGAAGAAACAAAGAAGTCTCTCCAACATTTATTTAGAAAATCCGCTGTTTATCAACAACAACCGAAAAAGTCTTCGTAATAGAAACTTTCGTTGAATCAATTTTTAAAAGCGCTTCCTTCATCTAGTGAATTAAAATGAAACCACCACTTTGCAAAGAAAAAATGTTACCATACTGATTAGGTGAGTCACTTTCTTAATCAATTCCAACTTAAATAAAGTTTGAAGTAATGGGAGGAATCTTGTTGAAAAGGCGATTATTACTAATATTTAGCTTGATTGGCGTATTGGTTTTATTGGCAGGATGTACACAGATCAATGAACCAATTACATCAGATAGTAAGGGATTCTGGAATTCTTATATTGTTTACCCGCTATCTCAATTAATCACGTACATGGCAAACTTAACTGGTGAAAACTATGGTGTAGCGATTATTATTGTAACACTGTTAATTCGCTTGCTTATTTTACCATTAATGATTAAACAGTTAAGAAGTACAAAAGCGATGCAAGCATTACAGCCTGAATTGAAAAAGCTTCGTGAAAAATATAGCTCTAAAGATCAAAAAACACAGCAGCAGCTTCAGCAGGAAACAATGGCCCTTTTTCAAAAAAATGGCGTCAATCCATTAGCAGGCTGTTTCCCAATTTTAATTCAAATGCCAATCCTTATAGGTTTCTATCATGCAATTATGAGAACAGCAGAAATTAAAAAGCATACATTCTTATGGTTTGACTTAGGCAGCCCAGATCCATTGTTCCTATTACCGATTATTGCGGGTGTAGCTACTTTCATTCAGCAAAAGCTGATGATGGCTGGAAATCCTTCGGACAACCCTCAAATGGCTATCATGCTATGGGTGATGCCAATTATGATCGTTGTGTTTGCAATTAGTTTCCCAGCAGCACTTTCATTGTACTGGGTTGTAGGTAACATTTTCATGATCATTCAAACATTGGTGATTAAAACACCTCAAGTAAAAGTTGATACAAAAGAAAAAGCTGGCGGGAATAAAAAATGAAGGAAATAACTGCTGTCGGTCGCACAATCGAAGAAGCAGTAGATTCCGGACTTAAACAAATTCAGCTACTACAAGAAGAAGTAGAAATCACAATAGTAGATGAAGGAAATAAAGGATTTTTAGGATTATTTGGTAAAAGACAAGCTGTGGTCAAGTTAGTAGAAAAGATAAATGCTTTTAAATTAGCTACACAGTATTTAGATAAAATTGTTAAGTCTATTGATCCTAAAGCAAAGATTATTTCCAAACAGGAACCGAAAAACATTTCTTACCACATTGATGGAGATAAAACGTCATTAATGATTGGAAAAAGAGGCCAGACATTGTACTCTTTAGAAACGTTGGTACAGCTAGTGTTTAATCGTTATTCTGATCAGTATCATCATATAACAATTGATATTGGCGATTATAGGAAGAAACGACAAGAAGCACTTGAACAATATGCAGTCAAAACAGCAAATCGGGTTTTAAAAACGAAGAGAAAGGTTCATTTAGAACCAATGCCTTCGAATGAACGAAAAATTGTTCATGATGCGATTGCTGCATTCTCTAAAGAACTTGCAACGGCATCTGAAGATACAGGCAGCAAACGTCATGTTGTGGTGCTGTATAAAAAATAGCAGAAAGGCTAAGATTCAGCAAAGCTGGATTTTAGTCTTTTTTTATTGAAAAATTGCTTTTTATAGAGGATTCATCCTTTATTTCTAAAAAATGAGTGTGTGATATGAGTGCAAAACGCCAATTTAACAAGTAAGTATAGGGGTCAGGGCGTTTAAATTTATTGGATTTAGGTGTAAGATGTGAAGACAAGTTTCAAACGTCGTTATTCACATGTGGATAAGTTAAGTGTTAAAATAGATAAGATGCAAAGCTGTGGATAATTAGATATGGGAACTTTCACTTCGCTTTCATTTATGATATCTTTAAATTTTGGATTAAGCGTTTTTGATATAGAGATGGACAATGTCCATTTAATAGATAACAGACTGTTTATTAAGTAGAGAAAGAGGTGAATGAGTGATGGATACAATTGCAGCAATTTCTACACCGATGGGTGAAGGAGCAATTGCGATTATTCGTTTAAGCGGGCCTGATGCGGTACAGATTGCTGATCGGATGTATAAAGGTCCTAAGGAGAAAAAACTTGTATCGGTGGATTCACATACGATTCATTATGGTCATATTGTGGATTCTAGCACTGAGCAAGTAATAGAAGAGGTCATGGTGTCAGTATTAAGAGCGCCAAAAACATTTACGAGAGAAGACGTTATTGAGATTAACTGCCATGGCGGGATTGTAACGGTCAATAAAGTACTGCAGCTTGCTTTAAGAGAAGGAGCGAGATTAGCGGAGCCAGGTGAGTTTACAAAACGAGCTTTCTTAAATGGAAGAATTGATCTTTCGCAGGCTGAAGCGGTAATGGATTTAATTCGCGCAAAGACAGATCGTGCGATGAATGTAGCGATTACTCAAATGGAGGGACGCCTCTCAGGTTTGATTAAACGACTTCGCGGCGAGATATTGGAAACACTGGCCCATGTTGAAGTCAATATTGACTATCCTGAGTATGACGATGTTGAAGAAATGACGCATCGGGTTTTAGTTGAAAAGGCAACATCAGTGAAAAAGGAAATTGAGTCACTGCTAACGACTTCTCAGCAGGGGAAAATACTTCGCGAGGGCTTATCCACTGTCATTATTGGAAGACCGAATGTTGGGAAGTCTTCCTTGTTGAATAGTCTTGTACAGGAAACAAAAGCGATTGTAACGGATATTCCTGGAACAACGAGAGATGTCATTGAGGAATATGTAAATGTTAGAGGTGTACCGCTTCGATTAGTCGATACTGCGGGTATACGTGAGACGGAGGACATTGTTGAGCGTATAGGGGTTGAACGATCTAGACAGGTCTTAAAAGAAGCTGACCTGATTTTACTTGTGCTCAATTATAGCGAGGAATTGTCAGAAGAGGATATCAAACTTTTTGAGGCCGTCTCAGGCATGGATATCATCGTAATCGTGAATAAGACAGATCTTGAGCCTAAGCTTGATATTGAAAAGGTCAAGCAGTTAGCGAAGGATCGTCCGGTGGTTACTACATCATTATTACAAGAAAAAGGGATTGATGAGCTTGAAATCGCGATTCAATCACTATTCTTCACGGGTTCAATTGAAAGTGGAGATTTAACGTATGTAAGTAATACAAGGCATATTGCTCTTCTTCAGGCAGCAAAACAATCCATTGAGGATGCTCTTGAAGGAATTGAAATGGACGTACCGATCGATATAGTTCAAATAGATTTAACACGCTGCTGGGAACAGTTAGGTGAAATTATTGGAGATGCTGTTCATGAAAGCTTGATTGATCAGTTATTCTCTCAATTCTGTTTAGGAAAGTAAAGGGAGGAACATAAGAAATGGGTTATGAAGCTGGCAATTATGACGTAATCGTCGTGGGTGCCGGTCATGCTGGAGTTGAGGCTGCTCTTGCTTCTGCAAGACAGGGCGCCAAAACACTTGTATTGACTATCAACCTCGATATGGTTGCTTTTATGCCATGTAATCCGTCCGTAGGCGGCCCCGCAAAAGGGATTGTCGTCAGAGAAATTGATGCTCTAGGCGGAGAAATGGCACGAAATATAGATAAGACGCATATTCAAATGCGCATGCTGAATACGGGGAAAGGACCTGCTGTCCGTGCGTTAAGAGCGCAAGCAGATAAGTTCCAATATCAGCATGAAATGAAAAAAACAATGGAAAATGAACCAAACCTGACAATGCTGCAAGGTATGGTAGATCATTTAATTGTAGAAGATGATGAATGTAAGGGTGTTGTTACTCAAACAGGGGCGAACTATCGTGCGAAGTCTGTTGTTTTAACGACAGGGACTTTCTTAAAAGGCCGCATCATTTTAGGAGACCTTTCGTATTCAAGCGGTCCAAATAACCAGCAGCCTTCTATTAAATTATCTGATCATTTAGCAGAACTAGGATTCGATTTGGTTCGCTTTAAAACAGGAACACCTCCTCGAGTGAATAGCCACTCGATTGATTATAGTAAAACAGAAATTCAACCAGGTGATGATGTCCCGCGGGCGTTCTCCTATGAAACGGTTGAATATATTACTGACCAGCTGCCATGCTGGTTAACGTACACGAGTTTAGAGACTCATCAAATTATTGATGAAAATCTACACCGTTCTCCAATGTATTCAGGTATGATTAAAGGAACTGGTCCTAGATACTGCCCGTCCATTGAAGATAAAGTGGTTCGTTTCAATGATAAACCGAGACATCAAATTTTCTTAGAGCCAGAAGGTCGTAATACGCAGGAAGTTTATGTTCAAGGATTGTCTACAAGTCTTCCGGAGGATGTACAGCAGCGCATGCTTTCAACTATCCCAGGACTCGAGAATGTTCAAATGATGAGAGCGGGTTATGCCATCGAGTATGATGCGATTGTGCCTACTCAGTTGTGGCCTACACTTGAGACGAAGAAAATTTCTGGATTATATACAGCCGGCCAAATTAATGGTACGTCTGGTTATGAGGAAGCAGCAGGTCAAGGGATTATGGCAGGTATTAATGCAGGAAGAAAAGCATTAGGTAAAGAAGAAGTCATTTTAAGCCGATCTGATGCATATATCGGTGTCCTCATCGATGACCTTGTCACAAAAGGAACAAATGAACCATACCGTCTCTTGACATCACGTGCTGAGTATCGTCTCCTTCTCCGTCATGACAATGCTGATTTAAGATTAACTGAACTTGGCTATCAAATTGGATTAATTTCTGAAGAAAGATTCCAAGCATTCCAGCAGAAAAAAGAAGCCATTGAAGCAGAGAAAAAACGTTTATATTCTGTGATCATTAAACCTACAGCAGAGACTCAAGAATTTATTCGTTCACTCGGTGGAAGTGAGTTGAAGGACGGCATTCGTGCAAGTGATTTGATGAAACGTCCAGAAATGAATTATGAAACTGTTGTGAAATTAGCTCCTGCGGAAACACAGCTTCCTTCTGATGTGTGTGAGCAGGTAGAGATTCAAATTAAATACGAAGGTTATATTGAAAAGTCACTCCAGCAAGTTGAAAAACTGAAAAAGATGGAGAACAAAAAGATTCCTGATCGTATTGATTATGATGCCATCAAAGGGATTGCAACTGAAGCGAAACAAAAGCTGAAAGAAGTCCGACCGCTTTCTGTTGCACAGGCTTCTCGTATTTCAGGCGTTAACCCTGCTGATATTTCTATCCTTTTAGTATATTTAGAGCAGGGGCGTATTGCGAAGATAGCAGAATAGAAAGGATGTCGGCATGAACATTAAACAATTTACAGCAGCACTAGAGGAGAAAGGGATCACTCTTTCTCCTGTGCAGCTTGAACAATTTGAAACCTACTTCCGCATGCTTGTAGAATGGAACGAGAAAATGAATTTAACGTCCATTACTGAAAAGGAAGAAGTGTATTTAAAGCATTTTTATGATTCAATATCAGCAGCATTTTTTATTGATTTTCACAAAGTGACGACGATTTGTGATATTGGAGCTGGTGCTGGTTTTCCAAGCATTCCTCTTAAGATTTGTTTCCCTCATCTACATGTGACCATTGTTGATTCTCTTCAGAAACGAATTACGTTTCTCAATGAGTTAGCAAAAGGATTAAACTTACAAGATACTACTTTTTATCATGATCGTGCGGAAACGTTTGGACAACGTAAGGAAAAGCGTGAAAGCTATGATCTTGTCACTGCTAGAGCAGTTGCACGTTTATCCGTCTTGAGCGAACTATGTCTGCCTCTAGTGAAAAAGGAAGGATTGTTTGTTGCCTTAAAAGCATCTGCCGCTGATGAAGAAATGCAAGCAGGGAAAAAAGCTGTCACAGTCCTCGGAGGAGAGGTTGTTGAAAAGCATTCCTTTGTTCTTCCTTTAGAAGAAAGCGAACGGAACATCATTGTCATTGAAAAGAAAAAGCAAACACCAAAAAAATATCCTAGAAAACCAGGAACACCTAATAAATCACCAATAGAAGGTTGATCATGTAAAAGGTCGGTTTTTCTTCAATATTTATGATTTTACAGAAGGAAAAAACATGAGAAAATAGAATTATAAAAAGGTAGTTTTTAAAGGTGGTGTAGGTTCATGAAGCATTCACTCTCACGCTTCTTCGGGCTTGGAGACAAAGAACATCCTGAGCGTGAAACCGAAATAGAGGCAGAGATTGCTGAGCATGATACATTAAAGGAAGAGATACAGGAGCTCCCGGTCGACACAATTATGCCAAACCGTTTTCAGCCACGCACCATTTTTTCAGAAGAAAAGATACAAGAGCTGGCCACGACGATTCATACCCATGGCATTATCCAACCGATTGTTGTTAGACCAACAGAAGAAGAAGGAAAATATGAACTGATCGCCGGCGAAAGACGTTGGAGAGCGGTACAGACTCTTCAATGGGAGAAAATCCCCGCTATTATAAAAGATTTTACTGATACGGAAACGGCATCTGTGGCATTGATTGAAAATTTGCAAAGAGAAGAGCTGTCTTCTATTGAAGAGGCTCATGCTTATGCACGTCTTTTAGAGCTTCATGATTTAACACAAGAGGCGCTTGCTCAGCGTTTAGGCAAGGGACAATCAACTGTTGCTAACAAATTAAGACTTTTAAAGTTGCCTGAAGAGGTACAACAAGCCATTTTAGAGAAAAAAATCTCTGAAAGGCATGCACGTTCACTTGTGCCCCTAAAGCTTCCAGAATTACAAATCGCGCTATTGCAGGAAATCATCGAAAAGCAGTTGAATGTGAAACAGACTGAAGAGCGTGTAGTGAAGATGCTTGAACAAAAAACGGATCGCAAACCGAAGCCAAAACGTAAGGCGTTTAGTCGTGATACACGAATTGCGATGAATACCATTCGTCAGTCTCTCCACATGGTAGAAGACAGCGGACTTAAAATAAATACCGAGGAAGAAGAGTTTGAGGAATATATCCAATTAACGATTCGAATTCCTAAATAGAAATAAGCTGATGAGCGCCACTCGTCAGCTTTTTTTGTTTGTCTTATTTCCTGCACACACCATATTTACATAATATTTATAAATTGGTAAAATATGATTTTCATAGTATAAAGGAGGTGACAACTACTGATGAAAATGAAGAAGACTATTTTCGCCATTATTTGCTATTTACTTATTTCTTTTTCTGTTTTTCCAAATGAAGCGACAATATACGCTGTGAAATCGCCAACGGCTCATGCGGATGAAGGCCTGATGACCAACAGAGAATTGAACGTTTTGAAGAAGCAAGGTGTTGTTTCTAAAGATGTGACTGTACAGCAATTTAATCAAGAGTATGCGTCTTCCGACGATTCGATCGACTTGATTACAGCTGACGATGATTTGAAGAACTATGGTTTACGACAAAATAAGCATGATGAGCTGGTGACGGATGAAAAGCCGCACACCCTCAAGCAACTTTTAGGAAAGCCGTATCCTGGTACCGATATTATCCCTAAAAAAGGAGATATCTTGGTGACAACCACTGATGCTGTGAAGGGTTTGGTTGGACATGCAGGTATCGTCATTAATGAGAAAAGCTATGCTTCTATTCCAGGGTTTCGAAAGCATCCTCAACTTGATTCCATTCATAACTGGTTTCGCTATAGTGCCAATACAAAGGTAATTCGGATTAATCAAGAGGAGAAGGCAGATTTAGCAGGGGAATGGGCACACGATTATGTGAAAGATCATCCGAAGGCTCGCTACTCCATCACCATGTCAATTCAATCATTGGACCCGACTTATTGTTCAAAGATCGTGTGGCAGGCCTATGGCAAAACAGGGGACGCTTTGGGACATGCGACTTTTACCATTAAGACACCCTATGGATTTTTAAAAAAGAAAAGCTATAAAACAGTAACTCCTAAGGTCATTGTCAGTGAAGGCCGTAAAATAGGTGAATTATACTTTTAATATGTGACCCTCACTTTTGATAGAAGTGAGGGTTTTGATGCATGTCTATTTCTTAAAAAAGATATATCAATATACTTTTTAGATGTGTTATCATTCGTTCTTTTATGTACGAAAAGGCACATTCACCGACGAATTTATAATAGGGAAACAAAAAAAGCAAACGTTTCATACTTTTTTTGATAGAATAGGAAGTATGAATGATTGAGAAACTTGTTAAGTTGAAAGTGGGTGACATCGTGGGGAAAATCATAGCGATTACCAACCAGAAGGGCGGCGTCGGGAAGACGACAACTTCTGTTAATTTGGGTGCGTGTTTAGCATACATAGGCAAACGAGTGTTGTTAGTTGATATTGATCCGCAGGGCAATGCCACGAGTGGTATTGGGATTGAGAAGGCCGACGTAGAGAAGTGTGTGTACGATATTTTAGTTGATGATGCAGATGTTCTTGATGTGATTAAGACGACAGAGGTCGAAAATCTTGATGTCATTCCTGCGACGATACAGCTTGCAGGGGCTGAAATAGAGCTTGTGCCTACAATCTCACGTGAAGTGAGGCTGAAGAGAGCACTTGAATCTGTTAAGCAGAATTATGATTATATGATTATTGACTGCCCGCCATCACTTGGACTGCTGACGATTAATGCGTTAACTGCATCCGATTCCGTTTTAATACCAGTTCAGTGCGAATATTATGCGCTTGAAGGATTGAGCCAATTGTTAAACACAGTTCGTCTCGTGCAGAAACATCTAAATACCGATCTTGCCATTGAAGGTGTCTTGCTGACAATGCTTGATGCCCGAACAAATCTTGGGATTCAGGTTATCGAAGAAGTGAAGAAGTACTTTAGAGATAAAGTCTATCAAACCGTCATTCCGAGAAATGTGAGGCTGAGTGAAGCGCCAAGTCATGGAAAGCCGATTATCTTGTATGATCCACGTTCAAGAGGTGCAGATGTCTATTTAGACTTAGCAAAGGAAGTGGATGCGAATGGCTAAAGGTCTTGGAAAGGGTATTAATGCACTATTTAACAACGTAGACTCAAATGAAGAAACGGTTGAAGAAATTAAATTAAAGGATTTGCGTCCGAATCCTTATCAGCCAAGGAAAACGTTTGATGATGATGCATTGTCTGATCTGAAAGAATCCATTCAGCAGCACGGTGTTTTACAGCCGATCATTGTTCGTAAATCGATTAAAGGATATGACATAGTAGCAGGAGAACGTCGTTTTCGCGCAGCACAACAAGCTGGTCTGACAACAATTCCTGCAATCGTTCGAGAGTTTTCAGAAACGCTGATGAGAGAAATTGCCCTTTTAGAAAACCTGCAGCGTGAGGATCTCTCTCCACTAGAGGAAGCGGAAGCGTATGCTTCCTTGCTGGATCATCTAAGTGTGACGCAAGAGGAATTAGCGAAGCGATTAGGGAAAAGCAGACCGCATATTGCGAACCATCTCCGTCTGTTGACTTTACCGGATGAGATCCAAAAGCTGATTGCAAATGGAACGTTATCAATGGGACATGGCCGGACATTGCTTAGCTTAAAGAACAAAAAGAAGCTGGCGCCTTTGGTAAAGAAAATCGTGGATGAGGGGTTAAACGTACGACAGGTTGAGAAACTTGTTCAGCAGTTAAACGAAAATGTTCCACGTGAAACAAAGAAAAAAGAAGCACCAAAGGATCGAGTGTTGAAAGAAAGAGAGTCTTTCTTACAAAACTACTTTGGTACTTCAGTGACGATCAAGAAACAGAAGAAAAAAGGTAAAATTGAGATTGAATTCCTCTCAAATGAAGATTTAGACAGAATCCTTGAATTGCTTTCTACGAGGGAATCATCAGAGTGACCATCTTGATATGAGATGGTCTTTTTTATATTCTTCCAGTGATATTTTGAATAGGGGTGAAGAGAGACCGGCTTTTTTCTCTCGTCCAATCCATTTGGTCAATGTGAGATAGACTTTCAGAAAGTGTATTGGCCATAGACATGACAAGATGAAGACGTGTGTTTTGGAGGACGAAGTATTCCATGAAACCACTCACATTGACGATCCCATTAATATGAATATCTCCTACCTCTGGAAGCTCTTTTTGCACACCAGCTCCAGGCTTTAACGGTCCATCTCCAATTTGGAAAGAACCGACACTTTTCACTCTTCCTAAACAGGCATCAACCGCTACAATAAACGGGTGTTTATGAGCTTGTTCAATTTCAGCGAGTTTTTCTTTTAAATTGACCGCATGCACTGGGTCAGAGAGTGTTCCATATACATGAAGCTTTTTCAAATCCAGACCTGAAAGCTTTGAACCAACAAGTGGACCTAGAGAGTCGCCAGTTGAGCGGTCTGTACCAATACAAACGATGGCAACGGGTCTTTTTCCTGCTTTCTGAAGATGCGAGAATAAAATACTTTTAAGCTGTTGAATGGCGTTTGTATCCGTATGGGACACGTATTCTTTTACCCTATTTCTAAAAAAAAGACCGTTCTTGCTATTCATAGGTCTCACTTCCTTGTCATAGTAGTTAGTAACAGTATACGGAAACAAGCTTAATTCTATACCTATGAGGTGATGATTGTGTGGAAGGCTGGTTCAAGGTGGACGCTTTTAATTTTAGGAAGCTTAATAGGTGCGGGATATGCTTCCGGCCAGGAAATTTGGCAGTTTTTTGGCATTGATAGCGGACTAGCCATTCTACTGTTTACATTGATGTTTATGCTGTCTACCTATGTGGTGTTAAAAATCAGTTATGAGGTGCGTGCCGATCACTTTGTGCCAGTGCTGGAACGGCTTGTCGGTCCATGGCTGGCTAAGGTGTATGACGTGTTAATTGTCCTTTATTTATTCACGACAACGACGGTCATGATTGCTGGCGGCGGGGTGACGCTTGAGATGTATCATGTGCCTTTTTGGGTTGGCATCGGCGCGTTCTGTTTGTTTTCATTTATGATTTTTTTCTGGGATGTGAAAGGGCTCTTATCTGTGAATGCTTTCATTATACCAATTTTGGTGGCGGGGCTCATCTATGCGTTTGTTTTTTATTATATGAACCATGATCATATGTGGAGGATTGATTTTGGGCAGCAGTACAATTGGCCTGCCAGCATTGTCTTTGCTTCTTTGAACATATTATCTGTTGTGGCAGTGCTGTCTTCGGTTGGGAAAGAAATGAAGGGGCTTGGGGAAGCCAAAGTGGCGAGTATATTAAGCGGTCTTATTTTTGGTGTCATCTCGTATGTGTATAACGAAATACTGGTTGATATTTCGGGAAGTCTTTCATCAGAGGGAATTCCTTTGTTTACAGTATTAGAAGGGGCGCCGACTTCTTTGTTTGTGTTTATGACCGTTGTCCTTTGTCTAGCAATTTATACGACGACGGCAGCAGGTTTATTTGGATTATCCAGCCGGATGCTTTCTTTTGTACGAATGCCCCGCTGGCTGGTTGTCTTGGTGATGCTTCTTTTGATGGCACCTTTAACATCTCTTGGATTTGCTGATTTGATTGCTTTCTTGTATCCAATTTATAGTTTGTTGAATCTGTATTTGCTCGTCTGTTTAATGCTGTATCCGATTTTAAGTAAAAAGATATTTTCTCGTTCTAAAAATTATATTGATAAAACAAAATAAGCACCTCTCTTTTTTAGAGCTGTGCTTATTTGATCTGAATTGAATCAATAGCTTCTTTGATATCATCATAGACAGGCATTTGCTTGAGACGCTGGAGGCGATCCTCTAATTCTGAAATGGCCTGTCCCTTTAAATGCTGGGAAATGTGTTGTTTGACAATGGTCGTCTGGTTTATCATGTCTTCTGTTTTAGCCAATTGATACTCCAAGTGCACGCGAGTATTTGCTAATTCGTCGTGCAGCCGCATTTTGAGCAGCCGTTTTAGATCCTTTCGCTGTCCTTCTCTTCGCATGGCCTGAATGGCGGCCATTTCTTCTGGAGACTGTGTTTGTGTATTTGGTGCCGATTGATTTTCGAATACAGACATGGAGCGGCGGGCACTCACATTTTGCAAGAAACGCTGGGCGTCACTAGGAGGCTTATTTTGATTGATCATGCGATGACTCCTTTCTTAATGAATACCCATTTGCATCGCAAGGCGTCTATCTGCCTTGGCGTAGTCATCACCCATTGTATACATATGTCTTGAAAGAGCAGAAAGCTCTTGTTCGTAATCCCTCAGGGTGTACAAGGCATTCAGCTGTTTTTCGTGTGAATAAAAGGAGGAATGCGACTGTTCCATCCTCACTTCGTCTACCAGTGCTTCCACATCACTATGACTTAATAAATCATAGTGGCCAAAGCCTACGAGTCCTTTAAGCTCTTGTTTTACATGATGGACGGCGTCTTTTACACTTTCATCAATTCCATCGATTTTTTCAAATACAGTGTGCACTTCATGTTCAATAATGCTTTGCAGATCATAGGATGAATTTTTTAGTAAATGGGATTTTATGATAATTTCAAGTCCGTTTTGTGCATATGCACGTCCAGAATGAATTTCTTGCAGCAGCATGGCTGTAAAACTTGTATTATGATCAAGCTGTTCATCTAAAATACGGGCGGATCCATTCGGATGGAATGAATATCCATTTGCTTTGAATTCTCCTGAAACGAGAGCTAAAAAAGCATTTGTATCAAAGGATTCGTTCCATTCTATATTCATAGATGCAAAAGCTGATTTTAAAAAGGTGTCAATTTCCCTTTTTTTGTATTTAACGGATTCTTGGACTGAGTCTTGCTGCCGTGGCGGTACGGTGTACTTGACTTGCCCAACTCCTTGATCATGGCGATTGAGTAAACCGACGTAATGACTAGGCTGAATATATTCAATCAACATGCGTGTATATTGACCTTGCTGCGCCTTTTGCTGAATCGAAGGCGACAGGCTGCTCCATATATTTGGGCTGTCAAAGGTGACGGCTTTTTTGACAGCTGGCTGTTCTGTTGCAACATAAGCACAAACAGCACCGGCAAGTGCTTGTCCAGTGAGATGGATACCTGCATTCGGATGCTTCTGACAGACTTTCTCTATGTATTCCTTCCCTTTAAAAAAGACATGGTCTTGATTGCCATCAAGGGACTTTCTTTCAATTGGATAGGCATAGTCTGTTTTGAGTAATGACTGTGCCGCGTTGTGTACATCTTGCTTAGATGTCACCGTCATTTGGTTTGGCAGTGGACAGTGAAAAGCGACGATGAATTCATCTGATTGTTCTGGCTGCATTGTTAAACCATATATTTTATGGTCGATCTTTAGAAAATCGTGGACAGTGAGTGTTTGCTGACCTATTTCTATCGTATGGTGCTGCTGGTAATTGTCGATATTTCCAGCATGATCGGATATGATTTTATATTCTTTATCAGTTAATCTATCCTTTCGATTGACCATCGTACCTGCTCCCTCACATAACATTTATGCAGATATCATAAATCAAAAAATATGGAAAAACCACCGCGTTCTACCAATAAAAACCTTTTGACCTACAGTGTTTGTGACAATATTGAAAAAAAACGGAGTTTAAGTAACTATTGGTCACAAATAAAATGATCTAAAAGAAGGGTTTTTTCTCTAAAAAAGAATAGGATGAACGATTGAAAGAGACTCTTTGTTTTGTGCATTGCCCTTCATCGCCGTTTTTTTGTACAATAGATTCAATGAAGTGAGCAAGGAGAGGTGAAGGCTGATGGCAGACAAAGCGTTTGGGTTACATGATGTTGTAGAAATGAAAAAGCCCCATCCATGTGGTGCCAATCGGTGGAAGGTCATTCGTTTGGGCATGGATATCCGTATTAAATGTGAAGGCTGCGGACACAGCGTGATGATCCCAAGAAGAGATTTTGAACGAAAAATGAAGAAAATTCTCGTCAAGCATGAGGAGCCAACTGCTTAAGTAGGCCTCATGCTTTTTTCATTAAATTTGTCTTTTCTACAGTAAAGCCAGGTGCAATTTCTCGTTTTGAAGCATTGATTTATTCTTTTTGACGATGTTTCTTCTATTGAAAATGCATGGTGGTTAGCTTGTCTTTTCATGTAAACCTACTTATAATTGCTCTAGGTTCATATTACGCAGTATAACGAGCACGTTTGATATAGAGGAGATGAAAGAATGGCTTTAACAGCTGGTATTGTTGGCTTACCTAACGTCGGGAAGTCAACGCTATTTAATGCAATTACACAGGCTGGAGCGGAGTCTGCTAACTATCCGTTTTGTACCATTGATCCAAACGTCGGAATTGTAGAAGTTCCTGACGAGCGTTTACAAAAGCTAACAGAATTGGTGCAGCCGAAAAAGACAGTTCCCACTGCTTTCGAATTCACTGATATTGCGGGTATTGTCAAAGGTGCATCTAAAGGTGAAGGTTTAGGGAATAAATTCCTTTCTCATATTCGTCAAGTAGATGCGATTTGTCACGTGGTCAGAGCTTTTGCAGACGATAACATTACACACGTAGCTGGTAAGGTTGATCCTGTAGCAGATATTGAAACGATTAATCTAGAATTAATTTTGGCTGATTTAGAAACAGTTGAAAAGCGTTTAGCTCGTGTGAGTAAGCTCGCAAAACAAAAGGACAAGGAAGCAGTAGCTGAATTTGAGATTTTGTCGAAGCTAATGAACGCATTTGAAGCTGGGAAATCGGCAAGATCTGTAGAATTTACAGATGAACAGCAAAAGCTTGTGAAACAGCTTCATTTACTCACATCTAAACCAGTTCTTTATGTAGCAAATGTGAGTGAGGATGAAGTAGCGGATCATGAGGGCAACGAATATGTGCAGCAAATCCGTGAGTTTGCTTCTGGTGAAAACGCTGAAGTCATCGTCGTTTGTGCAAAGATCGAGTCTGAAATTGCAGAGCTTGAAGGAGAAGAGAAGCAAATGTTCCTTGAAGAGCTTGGTATTAATGAGTCAGGGCTTGATCAGCTAATTAGAGCATCTTATTCACTTCTAGGATTAGCTACGTATTTCACAGCAGGTGAGCAAGAGGTACGTGCTTGGACATTTAAAAAAGGAATGAAAGCGCCAGAATGTGCTGGAATCATCCACACAGACTTTGAGCGTGGATTTATTCGTGCTGAAACGGTTGCGTATGAGGATTTACTAGCTGGCGGAAGCATGTCTGCTGCTAAAGAAGCAGGAAAAGTTCGTCTAGAAGGCAAAGAATATGTAGTGAAAGATGGAGACGTCATTCATTTCCGTTTTAATGTATAGGTTCTTGTCATAGGCCAAGTGATTTGTTATAATATACAATTGTGAGTAATATAATTTATTGCTCCTTGCCCGTTTAGGGCCGCTTAGACCAAAAGGAGGTGCAATCAGATGAGAAAGTACGAAGTTATGTACATCATCCGCCCAACAGTTGACGATGAGGCTAAAAAAGCAGTTATCGAGCGTTTCAATAACGTGTTAACTTCTAACGGTGCGGAGATCACTGGAACAAAGGATTGGGGTAAACGTCGTCTTGCATACGAAATCAATGATTTCCGTGACGGTTTCTACCAAATCGTAAACGTTCAATCTGACGCTGCAGCAGTTCAAGAATTTGACCGCTTAGCTAAGATCAGTGACGATATCATTCGACACATTGTTGTTAAAGAAGAAGTATAAATCATTGAAATATATATTTAAAGGTGGTCTTTCAATATGCTAAACCGTGTTGTATTGGTCGGAAGACTAACAAAAGACCCTGAGCTTCGCTACACGCCTAATGGTGCGGCTGTAGCCACGTTTACTCTAGCTGTGAATCGTACGTTTACGAATCAATCTGGAGAGCGTGAAGCCGATTTCATTAACTGTGTTACTTGGAGAAGACAAGCCGAGAACGTGGCTAATTTCTTGAAAAAAGGAAGTCTTGCCGGTGTAGACGGTCGTTTGCAGACAAGAAACTATGAAAATCAGCAAGGACAGCGTGTCTTCGTGACAGAGGTTCAAGCTGAAAGTGTTCAATTTCTTGAGCCTAAGAGCGGCGGTGCTGGTTCAGGTGGATACAGCGGCGGTGGCAATAGCGGAGGCCAGTATTATGGCGGTAGCCAAAACGATCAGAATCCATTTGGAAATGAACCAAGTCAAAATCCATATGGCAATCAAAACAACCAAAATCGTAATCAGGGAAATAGCTTTAATGATGACCCATTTGCGAACGATGGTAAACCGATTGACATCTCCGATGATGATTTGCCATTCTAATTGATCTGAAAAAATGACTAAAGGAAAGGTGTGAAAACAAATGGCAGGTGGACGCAGAGGCGGTCGTGCGAAACGTCGTAAAGTATGTTTCTTTACTTCTAACGGTATCACGCACATCGATTACAAAGATGTTGATCTTCTTAGAAAGTTTGTTTCTGAGCGTGGTAAAATTTTACCTCGTCGTGTAACAGGAACTAGCGCTAAGTATCAACGTAAATTGACTTTAGCGATCAAAAGATCACGTCAAATGGCATTACTTCCATACGTTACTGGTGAGTAAGTCGTTGACTTAAAAAGCGGAGAGCCCCGGGCTCTTCGCTTTTTTTATTTTCCTCACTGTGAATCCCATCTATTTTTGCTAGAGTTGTTTTTGACAGTCAACCTAGGGGAAGTATGTAAAAGTGACAGTTTATTCTATACAAATATGAGGTTGATCTGTCATATTGGTAGTCTAGAAAATAATTGCAGTCAGGGCGTGGGAAGATGATTGAATTTAATAAGGTATCGATGCAATTTTCTGATGAGCGCTATGCCGTTCAATCTGTTGATTTGGAGATTCAGCAAGGTGAGTTTTTTGTATTGATTGGACCTAGTGGCAGCGGAAAAACGACGACATTGAAAATGATCAATCGTCTCATTTCTTCTACAGAAGGTGAGATTTACATAAAGGGTCAAAAAATAAGTGATTTTGATATGTATGAGCTGCGCTGGGATATCGGTTATGTTCTGCAGCAAATTGCGCTTTTTCCTCATATGACCATAGAAGAAAATATTGCTGTGGTGCCAGAGCTTAAACAATGGAGCCGGAATGAGACCAATCAGCGTGTCCATGAACTCATGTTGATGGTCGGGCTTGATCCTGCTATGTATCGGCATCGAAAGCCAGCAGAGCTCTCTGGTGGACAGCAGCAGCGTGTCGGTGTGGCACGTGCACTTGCAGCTGATCCTGAGATTGTCCTGATGGATGAACCTTTTAGTGCGTTAGATCCACTAACGAGGGAGAAATTGCAGGATGATCTGCTTGATTTGCAGCGCCGCATACAAAAAACCATTGTTTTTGTGACGCATGATATGCAGGAAGCTATGAAGCTGGGTGATCGGATTTGTGTGATGAATGAAGGAAAAGTAGTGCAGATCGGACGTCCTGAGGAATTGGTTCAACATCCAGCCAATGCCTTTGTAAAGGAGTTTGTTTCAGGGGCTGCCCGCCATGTGGGACATCAAGCTTTCGAGCTGGAAACCTTGGCCCAACCGATGGCTCACGAAGCTCTTTTCCTCTATGAGGCGGTCTCAGCAGATGCCACACTGGATGAAGCCTTGTCTCTATTGGCAAAGCACGAGGAATTGGCTGTTGAAAAGAATGGAGAGCGGATTGGACTAGTGAATCGTCAAGCAGTGATTCAGTTTTTAGCTGATTCTTCTAAAGAGAGGGGCGAGTCACATGAATGATTGGACCCGTGTGTTTTGGGAACGCAAAGAACAATTGGGGCACGCCTTACTTGAGCATATTCAAATTTCTTTTATTGCTTTATTTTTAGCGATTTTGATTGCCATTCCATTAGGTATCTATTTAACGAGGGTTCCAAAGCTAGCGGAGTGGGTCATTGGGGTGACGGCTGTCTTGCAAACGATTCCGTCGCTTGCACTTCTTGGCTTGCTGATTCCTCTCGTGGGGATTGGGCAAGTGCCTGCGATTATTGCGCTTGTGGTCTATGCCTTACTCCCTATTTTAAGAAATACATATACAGGCATTCAGGAGGTCGATCCTTCCCTGAGAGAAGCAGCGCTTGCCATGGGGATGAATCATCGCAAACGGTTATTAAAGGTAGAGCTTCCACTTGCCATGCCAGTCATTATGGCGGGTATCCGAACCGGGATGGTACTCATTGTGGGGACCGCCACTCTGGCAGCACTGATCGGAGCTGGGGGATTAGGAAGCTTAATTCTGCTGGGAATTGATCGAAATGATATGTCGCTCATTGTCATTGGTGCGATACCAGCAGCCTTACTCGCACTTTTATTTGATGTGGTGCTGCGAACCTTTGAGAAAATTTCCTTTAAAAAGACTGTGATCGCTGTGACTGTTTTTGCTCTCATTGCAGGAGCAGTTGTCGCTGCCCCCTCGCTGTTTCAGCAAGAAAAGAAAGAAATCACCATTGGCGGGAAGTTAGGATCAGAGCCTGAGATTTTGATCTCGATGTATAAGCTTTTAATTGAACAGGATACAGATATTCAAGTGAATCTGAAGCCCGGTCTTGGTAAAACGTCCTTTGTTTTCCAGGCATTACGCTCTGGTGATATTGACATTTATCCCGAGTTTACGGGTACAGCGATTTCTGAATTCCTCAAAGAAACAGCAAAAAGCACAGATAAAAGAAAAGTGTATGAGCAAGCGCGGCGTGGATTGGAATCGTCCTTTCAGCTCCGTCTTCTTGAGCCCATGGCATACAACAATACGTATGCTTTAGCCGTGCCGCAGTCACTGGCTGATCAATATGAAGTGTCCAACATTTCAGATTTAGGTAAGATCAAAAACCGCATAAAAGCTGGATTCACCTTAGAGTTTTCTGATCGTCAGGATGGGTATCGAGGCATTCAAAAAGCTTATCAATTTTCCTTTGACGATGTTGTGACGATGGAGCCGAAGCTACGGTATCGTGCGATTCAAAAAGGAGATATCAATTTAGTCGATGCGTATTCGACAGACAGTGAATTGAGACAATACAAATTAAAGGTGCTTCATGATGATCAGCATGTTTTCCCGCCATATCAAGGAGCACCGCTGCTCAGGCAGGAGACATTAACTGAATTCCCTGAGATTGAGACCTCTCTCAATAAGCTTGCGGGTCAAATCACAGACGATGAGATGAGAGAAATGAATTATGAAGTCAATGTGAAGGGGAAGGATGCATTTCAGGTAGCGAAGGCCTATTTAAAAAAGAAAAAATTGTTGAAATAATCAAGGGAAAGCAGGGCTGTTTTATGCAAAACAGCTCTGCTTTTTTAAAAGAAAAACAAAAATCATTGACATTTACTTAAAAACATCATATCCTTAATTCGAGATAAATATATTTTTTTGATCTAATATCTCGAATTCGAGATAATATAAAGACGTCAGTAAAGACATAATGAATAGAGGCTTATTACTTCATGATTAGGAGGTCATTAGAAGTGAAAAAAACAGAAGGAATTCACCATATTACAGCTATTGTCGGTCATCCTCAGGAGAACGTTGATTTTTATGCAGGTGTTTTAGGACTTCGTCTCGTGAAGAAGACCGTGAATTTTGATGATCCGGGCACATACCATTTATATTTTGGAAATGAAGGCGGCTCTCCAGGGACCATTATTACGTTTTTCCCTTGGCCGGGGGCACAAAAAGGTCAAATTGGTGCAGGGCAAGTGGGCGTGACGACATATGTCGTACCGACAGGCGCTTTTTCTTTCTGGAAGGATCGTCTTGAGCAGTTTAATGTCTCTTATGAAATGGTTGAACGTTTTGGGGAAGCTTTTCTCTCATTTGAAGATCCACACGGCTTATTGATTGAGCTAGTAGAGCGTGCGGAAGGAAAGCAAAACGAGTGGACATTTAACGGTGTCACACCAGATGTAGCGATTAAAGGATTTGGCGGAGCTGTTTTATTAACTTCGCATCCGGAGCAAACAATGCAGCTGCTAGAGCAAACGATGGGACTTGAACGAGTCGGAGAAGAAGGAGACTATGTGAGATTCCGTTCGTTTGGTGAAATAGGCAATGTCATTGATGTGAACATCACACCTGTTCCACGAGGACGTATGGGTGTTGGAGTTGTGCACCATATTGCATGGAGAGCAACAGATGATCAGGATCAATTAGATTGGCAAAGACATATTGCACAAAGCGGGTATCAAGTGACACCTGTGCAAGATCGAAATTATTTTAATGCTATTTATTTTAGAGAGCTTGGCGGCATATTATTTGAGATTGCTACTGATCCTCCAGGGTTTGCACACGACGAATCAGTGGAAACAATGGGTGAAGCATTGAAACTGCCACCGCAATATGAGGCACAGCGCAGTCAGATTGAACAAATTGTACTGCCAATTGAAGTGAGAGAAGTTAAAGGGAAAGGAGATTCATGATGAAGCATCTTTTTCGAAAAGGAAAGAATGAACAAAGACCTGTCCTGTTATTACTGCATGGAACTGGCGGGACAGAAGAAGATTTATTGCCGCTTGCACAGATAGTAGATCCTGATGCATCTGTTCTTAGTGTGAGAGGGAATGTATTAGAAAACGGCATGCCGCGTTTTTTCAGACGTTTGGCAGAGGGTGTATTTGATGAGCAGGATTTGATTGAGCGTACAGAGGAACTATATACATTTATCGGCGAAGCAGCTGATGAATATGGGTTTGATCGTCACAATGTGGTGGCTATCGGATATTCCAATGGGGCAAACATTGCTGGAAGCTTGTTATTCCATTATGGGGATGCTTTAAAAGGAGCTATCCTGCATCATCCAATGGTTCCAAGACGCGGGGTTTCGTTGCCTTCATTAGCGGGGAAACAAGTCTTTATAGCAGCTGGTGAAAATGACCCAATGTGCCGTCCAGAGGAATCACAAGAGCTGGAGCAATTGCTCCAGGGTGCAGGCGCATCGGTTACACTTCATTGGGAAAATCGCGGACATCAGCTAACGAGAGAAGAAGTCGATGCTGCGGCTTTATGGTATCGTCGTCAATTTTAAATAAGGTGGGGAATACAGGTGGGATTTTTACAGAAGCTTTTTGGGCAAAACAAACAAAAGGAGCTGGAACAAATGGAAAACGTAAAATTAGCGATTATTTATTATAGTTCAACAGGTACAAACTATCAGATGGCGAAATGGGCTGAAGCTGGAGCAAAAGAAGCTGGTGCAGAGGTCAAAGTATTAAAGGTTGCTGAATTGGCACCAGAAGCAGTTGTCGCTTCAAATCCAGCATGGAAAGCACATTTAGACGAAACAAAGGATGTGCCAGAGGTTCAATTAAGTGATTTAGAGTGGGCAGATGCCATCATCTTTAGCATGCCGACACGTTTCGGTAACCTGCCAGCTCAAATGAAGCAGTTCTTAGATACAACAGGCGGCTTGTGGTTCCAAGGTAAATTGGCAAACAAAGCAGTCAGCGCGATGACTTCAGCTCAAAACGCAAATGGCGGACAGGAGCAGACGGTTCTCAGCCTATATACGACGATGTTCCACTGGGGAGCCATTATTGCCGCTCCTGGATACACAGATGATTCCTTATACGGTGCAGGGGGCAACCCTTATGGCGTAAGTGTCACTGTTGACCAAAATGGAAAAATCCAAGAGGATGCAGAAGCAGCTGTGAAACATCAGGCAAAACGTACAGTCAATGTGGCAGAATGGATCAAAAAAGGTCAAAACGCTTAATAGATGTATACAAAAAGAATGCAGCCTCGCCGCTGCATTCTTTTTTTCATTAATAAGGATCTGATGGTGTGCTGTTGTTGATGGCTTCGTCCACGGCTTGAGCAGCGCCTGTAGAGCCGATAGGTCCGCTTGGCTGCTCTTGTTTAAAGGCTTTTAAGCCGTCAGCGACACGTTTTCCGTAATCAGGGTCTGCTTTTGTAAAGTTTTCAATCATTTGGTCTTGAATGTCCTTTTGACATGTCGCAAGAGTATTGACTAAGTTCTTAATCAGTTCCTCACGCTCCCAATCATTAAAACGGCGATACGTTTCTCCCGCTTGTCCAAAGTTGTTTGGGCGGTCAATGGCTTCTCGTTTGACTTCACCTTCTACAAAAGGCGTATGATCCTTTCCATCCTGTTTGGCTTCTTTTAATCCTCCGAGGATCGACGGCTCATAATTCACATGAGGGTTTTGGCCTTTGCCTTGATCGACATGGTATTCCATTTGCCCGTCTCGCTGATTGGTGGCGACATGCTTTTTCGGTGCATTGATCGGCAGCTGTAAATAGTTTGGCCCTACACGATATCGCTGCGTGTCAGAGTAGGAGAAGGTACGGCCTTGAAGCAATTTATCATCTGAGAAATCTAAACCGTCTACGAGTACGCCAGTCCCAAAGGCAACCTGCTCGACTTCTGCGAAATAGTTTTCTGGATTTTTGTTTAATACCATCCGTCCGATTGGTTTCCATGGATAGTCATCCTTGTACCAAAGCTTTGTCGGGTCTAGCGGGTCAAAGTCGAGGTGAGGGTGGGCATCATCTTCCATGATCTGTGCATATACCTCCCATTCAGGATAATCTCCTTGCTCAATCGCTTCATATAAATCCTGTGTGGCATGGTTAAAATTTTCTCCCTGGATCGCTTGCGCCTGTTCTTGGGTCAGGTTGCGAATGCCTTGTTTCGGTTCAAAATGATATTTAACCAGCACCGCTTTTCCTTCATGGTTGACCCATTTGTACGCATGGACACCTGAGCCTTGCATGTGCCGGTATGTAGCTGGGATGCCCCATGGTGAAAAGAGAAATGTCACCATATGCGTCGCCTCAGGTGATTGTGAGACAAAATCAAAAATACGCTCGCCGTCCTGACGATTGGTGACAGGATCTGGCTTAAAGGCATGAACCAAATCAGGGAACTTTAAAGCATCTCGGATAAAGAAAATTTTCAGGTTGTTCCCTACGAGATCCCAGTTGCCTTCCTCTGTATAAAATTTAATCGCAAACCCTCTCGGATCACGTAATGTTTCTGGCGAATGACCGCCGTGAATCACAGAAGAAAAACGAACGAAAACAGGCGTCTTTTTCCCTTTTTCCTGAAATAATTTCGCTCTCGTATAGGTGGAGATGGGTTCATCACCAAATGTGCCGTAGGCTTCAAAATAACCGTGAGCTCCAGCACCGCGTGCATGAACGACACGTTCAGGGATGCGTTCACGATCAAAATGACTGATTTTCTCTAGGAAATCGTAGTTTTCAAGCGTAGTGGGTCCTCTATTCCCAACAGTTCTCATATTTTGATTGTCTGTTACGGGATGACCTTGCCGATTCGTTAACGTTTCTTCTGACTCTGAAGATGGTTTAGGCTGTTGATCTTCTTTCAATTCGAATCCCTCCTTCAATATCTCCCTAACAATATGGTCATGTTTCTCCCTATTTCATACAAGGATTGATATAATGATTGAAAACTTTCACGAGGAGCAAACCAGATGATTCGATTACACTGCCTTCACGCCCATCCGTCCAATCAGTCATATATAGAAGATGTTTTTGGTGATACAGATGTTGATTTGCATCACACAGTCGATTCATCATTTATAGAACGCGCCACTCAAGATCCTGCATTTGATCAATACAAGCAGCAAACGTATGCTATCAACAGATTAAAGCAAGAAAGTGAAGCCGATCTCATTCTGCTCACGTGTACACAATACATTGCTGCTCTAGGTGATCAGCAGCACCTTTTCAAACAACCGATTGTTCCGATCGATGAACCGTTATTTGAGATGATTTGTGAGAAACAAGGGCCTCTTCAACTGGTGTTTTCCAACCCAGATACAGTGGAAGGGACGATGCAGCGGCTTGAATCATATGCCACAGAGCGGGGCAAACAGGTTGAAGTGGAATTGGTTGTGATGGAGGATGCCTTTCATCTCTGTCTAAACGGTGATATGCAAGCCTATGATGAACAAATCAAGGAGCAGCTGAGAAGATGTATGAAGCAAAAAGGGAAAGACATTTGTGTGATGCAGCTTTCGATGGTTCATGCGGCACAGGAGATGGAGCAGGAGACAGGCGTTCCTATCATTCATCCGCTTTCTTCACTAAAACAGTTTGTTCATCAAACAATATCCGCTTGGAAAGAGTGAACCCCTCAGGTTCGCTCTTTTTGTATAGGAACGTAAATGTGATGACATGTTAAAAAATAATCGAGCGCAAACTATTTTCAAAAGGTGCGCGTCTATCCAATGTAAGAAATAACAGATGCGCATTTAAGATAAAGGAGCTCTTTGTAAAATGAAGAAACGAAAAATAGACGATCAATTTGCGGATTACGTCATGGAACATAAACACAGTTTTTATCGGTTGTCCTATAGTTATGTCAAAAACCCAGAAGATGCTATGGATGTTGTTCAAGAGGCCATTCATAAAGCACTCAAATCTGTTCACCGATTAGAGGATGCGAGCAAGATGCATAGCTGGTTTTATAAAATCGTGGTGAACGCTGCCCTAGACTTTTTACGAAAGAAGAAGCGGGTGCAGGTGACAGATGATGATACGCTTGAATTCTTATCCCAGGGCGAATCAGATGTATACGAGGATCAAGACGTCAAACGGGCTATAGAGGATTTGCCTGAGATGTATCGGGTCATCATTATTTTGAGATTCTTTGAAGATTTAAAACTAGAGGACATCGCCCAGATTCTCGATGAAAATGAAAACACCATTAAAACAAGACTATATAAGGCGCTGCGGCTTTTAAAAGTAGAATTATCACAGGAGGAAATATAAATGGATAAGTATTTGGAACATTTAAAGGATGAATATTTAGAAATCCCTATTCCACCGGAATATGATGCGATGGTTGAACGAACGTTAAAAAGAAAAAATAAAAAACCTCATTTTCAGCAATGGACAATAGGACTTGTTGCGGCGGCAGCTCTTTTTGTCACAACGGTTAATGTCAGTCCACAGGCAGCAAGAGCGATTTCAGAGGTGCCTGTCATTGGCGAGCTGGTGAAAGTCGTAACGTTTACAGAATTTAAAAAGAGCGATCAAGGAACGAATATTGATCTTAAAACACCACACGTTTCAGGACTTGGGGACGGAACATTACAAGACAGCCTGAATCAAAAATATTTAGCTGAAAACAAAAAGCTGTATCAAGATTTTGAAAAGGAAACAAAGGGGTATAAAAATGGTCATTTAAGTGTTGAGAGCGGTTATGAAGTGAGAACGAACAATGATCAAATCCTTTCACTAGGCCGATACAAGGTGACGACTCAGGCTTCTGCGGCAGAGGAAATGACATATGATACGGTTGATAAGAAAAACCATGTCCTGATTACATTACCAAGCCTGTTTAAAGATGACCGTTATATTGATGTAATTAGTGAAAATATTAAAGAACAAATGAAGAAACAGATGAAAGAGGATTCAAACAAAATGTATTGGATTGGCAAGCAAGATATGGCGGAACCATTTAAGAAAATTAAGCCGGATCAAAACTTCTATATCAATTCAAAAGGAAAGCTTGTGATTTCCTTTAATGAATATGATGTGGCACCTGGCTACATGGGTGTTGTTGAATTCACGATTCCAACAAGCGTGCTAAAGGATGTTCTCGTTAGTGATATGTATATTCATTAAAAAGAATATAGACAAAAAAGACTGCTGAATGATTCAGCAGTCTTGTCGTGTTGATTAAGAAAGTGCGTCTGTCAGCGCAGGTACGACTTGTTTCTTTCTTGATACAACACCTTTTAGTAAAGCTGTGTTGTTTTCAAGCGTGACGTTAAATGCTTTTTCTACTTTTGCTGCTTCAGCACCGAGTGCAAGAGCAAGGGAGTCATTTTCTAAAATGTCTGTGATGACTAAAACAAATAGATCAAGACCTTTTGCTGCAATGACTTCATTGATTTTCGCTTCAATGTCAGCCTGTCTTGCTGTCACTTCAGCAATATCTACTGTATTGACTTGTGCAATTTCGACTTTGCTTTTGCCTAGTGCGAATTCTTTTGCATCAAGTGTAATTAATTCTTGAACCGTTTTTTGGCTTAGATCAGCGCCTGCTTTGAGCATATCTAGGCCGTAAACTTCTGGATCTACCCCTGCGATTTTTGCAAGCTCATGTGCAGCATCAATATCTTGCTGTGTGCATGTTGGGGATTTGAATAATAAGGAATCAGAAATGATCGCAGATAAAAGCAAACCAGCGATTTCTTTTTCAATCTTCACTTGGTTTTCTTTATACATTTTGTTTAAGATCGTTGCTGTACAGCCTACAGGCTCTGCACGATAGTAAAGAGGTTCACTTGTTTCAAAGTTGGCAATACGGTGGTGGTCAATGACCTCAGTTACTTGTACTTGATCAATATCGCTTACACTTTGCTGGAATTCGTTATGATCGACAAGAATGACTTGCTTTGTTTCATTTGCAGCCGTTTCAATGAAACGAGGTGCTTCTTGTTTAAAGAAATCTAATGCGTATTGTGTTTCTCCATTGATTTCTCCAAGTCTGACGGCTTCTGCCTGAACGCCGATTTTGTTTTTCAGATCAGCGTAAGCAATAGCAGAACAAATCGTGTCTGTGTCAGGATTTTTGTGTCCGAATACGAGTGTTTTTCCCATGTGAATTCTCCTTCTTACATTTATTGATGATGTTTCTATTCTAACAGCTTTTGACCTTGAATTCAGGGTTTATAGCTAAGAATAATCTAAAAAATTGTAACATGCTGTTTGAAAACTTGCATGTTCGGTTCCCTATCGGTGTTCCACGTGAAACGCTCCCAGGACAGCCTGCATTTTACTTGAGATTTACCGCTATGGTAAAATAAAGGTTGGGGCAAGACATGATGGAGCTGACATCATACGTATACATAGAAGTACACATTGAGCAAGATATAGACAAAAGGATTGGATAGAGGTGAAGGTGTGAAACAAACAAAAGCGTTAGTAGAGGGCGCAATCATGATGAGTATTTTTGCGGTCATGATGCTGTTTTATTTGTATGTGCCGCTTTTATCTATTATTTTCTTTCTAGCTGCTCCGATTCCGATCATCCTCTATACAATCAGACACGGCTTGAAAAAAGGAATTGCTGCTGGCGCTATTGGCATAGTGATCAGCTTTTTAATTGGGTCTATGGCTGGACTCATGAGTGCACCTATCTTAATTGCCGTCGGATTGGGCATGGGTGTTTTCTACAGCAGAAGGCAGCCTGGGAATGCCATCATTACAGGTGCGCTGCTTTATTTATTCAGTATTCTCATCTCCTTTGTTGTCAGTGTCCAGCTCTTTCAAATCGATATTATGAATATTGCGAAAGAGTCGATTGAGCAAATGATGCCGATGGTAGAGAGTGTTTTAAAGCAATCCGGGGCTTCTGAAAAGGACATAGCTAAACAGCTCAAACAGTTTAAAGAGATGCAGGATACGGCATTAAGTGCTTTACCTGTAGCGTTATTGATTTTGGTGACGCTGATGGCTTTTGTGAATCACTGGTTCGTGCGGCCTTTGCTCAAACGGTTTGTTTCAGACATGCCGTCCTTGAAGAAATTTAAGGATATGCGGCTGCCAAAAAGCATGGTATGGTATTATTTACTCACATTGCTTTTGATGCTGATTCAGACGGAAAAAGGCAGCTTTTTATGGCTCGTTCAAACGAGTGCGTTTCAAATTTTATTTATACTGGTGCTTATTCAGGGATTTTTTTTTCTCTTCTATTATTGCCACGAAAAAAACATCTCAAAAGCGGTACCCATTTTCGCTGTCGTGTTAACGGTTTTCTTTCCGCCAATCGGTGTGATTGTGCGAATTATAGGGATTGCTGACATAGGCTTTGATTTAAGAGAAAAAGTAAAAAACAAATAATTCACTCTGAATGTTGAGGAGTTGATATCAGTGCCAAGCTTCTATAGAAAACCTGTCATCAAGTATCCGATCTTCGCGTTAATTGTTCTTGCGGTGGTCACAGTCCTCCTCAACCTTTATTTCAATTGGATCATAGGAGCAGTTGGTCTTATCGTCCTTGCAGGTGTGCTCTACTTCTTAAAGTGGGCAGATACGCAAGTGCAGAAAGAGATTGATTCATATATTTCAACATTATCCTATCGAGTCAAAAAGGTTGGAGAAGAAGCATTAATGGAGATGCCAATTGGTATTATGCTGTTTAATGACCAGTATTATATCGAATGGACCAATCCGTTTCTCGCTTCGTGCTTTCATGAGAGCACACTTGTCGGCAGATCCTTGTACGATACATTCGAGTCTATTGTGCCTCTTATTAAACAAGAGGTCGAGACCGAAAATGTGACGCTGAATGACCGGAAATTCAAAGTCATTATTAAACGGTCAGAGCGCCTTTTATATTTCTTTGATGTCACGGAACAGGTGCAGATTGAACGACAGTACGAAAATGAACGAACGGTGTTATCTTATATCTTTTTAGACAACTACGACGATGTCACGCAGGGCCTTGATGATCAAGTGCGCAGCGCGATTAATAGTGAAGTGACGTCTTTGCTCAACAATTGGGCACAAGAATACGGTATTTTCCTGAAGAGAATTTCGTCTGAACGATTTATGGCGGTTCTAAATGAGAGCATTTTAGCTGAGCTTGAAGCGTCAAAATTCTCCATTTTAGACGAGGTCCGTGAGAAAACAGGGGCACATAGTGCGACGCTTACTCTAAGTATCGGGATCGGTGCGTCCGTTCCTTCCTTGAAAGAGCTTGGAGCACTTGCGCAGTCGAGTCTTGACCTTGCCCTCGGACGAGGCGGGGATCAGGTCGCCATTAAACAGCCGAATGGAAAAGTGAAATTCTACGGTGGAAAAACGAATCCAATGGAGAAACGGACACGCGTACGCGCACGGGTCATTTCTCATGCTTTAAAAGAAATTGTATCTGAAAGCGGCAATGTCATGATCATGGGGCATAAGTTCCCAGACATGGACTCGATCGGTGCATCCATTGGGATTTTAAAGGTCGCCCAGGCCAATGGAAAAGAAGGCTATATTGTCATTGATGCCAATCAGATTGGCGACAGTGTTCAACGCTTAATTAGTGAAATTAAAAATTATGAAGAGCTTTGGTCACGTTTTATCACCCCAGAGGAAGCAATGGAGCTTGCAAAGGATGATACATTGCTTGTCGTCGTGGATACACATAAACCGTCTCTCGTTATGGAAGAACGGCTGCTGAATAAGATTGAAAATGTCGTGGTCATTGACCATCATAGACGCGGCGAGGAATTTATCCGTGATCCTTTACTTGTTTATATGGAGCCGTATGCTTCATCTACAGCAGAGCTTGTGACAGAGCTTTTAGAGTATCAGCCGAAGAAATTACGGATTAACATGATTGAGGCGACTGCGCTTCTGGCTGGGATCATCGTTGATACGAAGAGTTTCTCCCTGAGAACGGGGTCAAGAACGTTCGATGCAGCATCCTACCTTCGTGCAAAGGGAGCAGATCCTGTCCTTGTGCAAAAGTTCTTAAAAGAAACCGTCGATCATTACATCAAACGAGCAAAACTCATTCAGCATACAGAACTGTATCAAAATCAGGTGGCCATTGCTTCATTGCCATCTGACAGGTCGGAGTATTATGATCAAATTACGATTGCCCAGACAGCGGATTCCCTGTTGTCAATGAGTGAGGTAGAAGCGTCATTTGCTGTCGCTAGACGAGATGACGACACAGTATGCATTAGTGCCAGATCATTAGGGGAAATCAACGTTCAAATTATTATGGAAGCATTAGACGGCGGCGGTCATTTGACTAACGCTGCTACCCAGATTTATGGTATAACCATTGAAGAAGCGGTAGGGAAATTAAAGGCTGCCATAGACGAATATTTCGAAGGAGGGGTTCAAAGATGAAAGTCATCTTTCTAAAAGACGTAAAAGGCAAAGGGAAAAAAGGCGAAGTCAAGAATGTAGCTGACGGATACGCGCACAACTTTCTCATCAAACAAGGGTTAGCTGTTGAAGCAACTCCAACGAACCTAAGCGCATTGGAAGGGCAGAAAAACAAAGAGAAAAAGAATGCCATCCAAGAGCTTGAACAAGCAAAACAATTAAAAGAAACACTTGAGGCGTTAACAGTGGAACTCACTGCAAAATCAGGTGAAGGCGGCCGTTTGTTTGGCTCGATTACAAGCAAACAAATCGCTGATAAATTGCAAAAAGATCATCAAATTAAACTCGATAAGCGTAAAATCGAGCTGAATGACGCCATCCGTGCATTAGGTTACACAAATGTACCGGTGAAGCTTCATCCAGAGGTACAAGCAACGTTAAAGGTACATGTGACAGAGCAGGCATAAGTAGAAAAGAACCCGTCTCACGAGGAGGCGGGTTCTTTTTTTATGAAGGATCTGAAATATAGACACTGCGTCCAGCACGCATACCGGATAAAAACATGAAAAATAGGATGATGATAAAGATGATAATCGCTGGTGTCCATGTATGTGTGGAATCAAAAAGGATACCAATCATGAACGGCCCAACAGCAGCTAATAAATAACCGAGAGACTGCGCCATTCCAGAGAGGGCAGCTGCTTGTTCCATATTGGTTGTACGTAAACCGATAAATGTGAGGGCAAGACTGATACTGGCCCCTTGTCCAATGCCGATCAATAGAACAGAGATGACAAGGATAGGCGTCGATCCTCCGAGGAGAAGTCCAATCATGCCGAGTAAATACACAAGGACAAGGCCGGCGACAAGCGGTCTTTGCGTTTTTAATTTTTCTGCAAAAACGGGCGTTAAGAAGGTGGATGGCAGCCCAACAAACTGCATAATGGACAGCATCCAGCCAGCTGTCGACAGGTTCATTCCATGGGATGTTAAGATATCAGGAAACCATGCGATGCTGCTATAGAAAAGGAATGACTGCAACCCCATAAAAAAGGTCACCTGCCATGCAACACGTGAACGCCATATTGGCTGCTCTGTAAGAGAAATACTTTTGACGGCCGCTGTATTCTGATGAAGAAGCTGCGGCGCCCAAACCATCATGGCGAGAAGGGCAAGTCCAGCCCATACAAGGAATGATGTATTCCAGCCGCCAGGCATCGTATGACTGAGCGGAACACTGACACCTGATGCAAGTGCAGCGAAGACGGACATTGAAGTTGTATATACACTTGTCATCAAGCCTGCATGTGCAGGAAATTTATGCTTCACAAGCCCCGGTAAGAGCACATTACAAATCGCAATTCCAACGCCGACCAGCGCTGTTCCAATCATTAAGAAGGTGATGGAGCCAAACGAGCGAATCACAATCCCAAAGAGAAGGACGGCAAGTCCAAGCCAGAGGGTTCGTTCATTGCCAAGTCGTTTTCCGATTTTAGGTGCAATTGGAGAAAGCAATGCGAATGAGAGCAGTGGTAATGTCGTAAGAAAACCCGCCAGTCCATTTGAAAGCTGTAAATCGGAACGAATCGCGCCGATAACAGGGCCAACGGATGTAATGGCAGGCCGAAGATTAAATGCAATAAGCAAAATCCCAGCAATCAGCAGGATGGTTTGTCCTGTACTGCGAGGATGTAATGTTGATTTTTCTAGTTGTTGTTCCATGAATGTAAACTCCTTTATTTCTTTAAGAAGAACGATCTTTCTTCTGTTCAAGCTCCGCTAATTTAGCTAATAAGATATGCTGCGGCATATGCATGATTTGTTCTAACGGTACATTGAGTGATGCAGCAAGCTTTTGTGCGGTATCGGCTGAGATTTGTAAAGGTCTCATGCGCAAATCCCTCCTCTTTCAATCTATACGTTCCAATATATCATATTGGCTTTGTGCCATGCTGATAAAAAATTAGCGTTCTCTTTGATAAAACCACTTTAGGGCCGATAAGAAATTTTTTTGAAATTGTTTCAGATGATGGCCCTCCCCTTGTTCGATGTGATATTGCAGCTGCCTTTCTTGCATCCCTTTCTGTAATAAAAGGTCATGCAGTTGTTTGTTGAATAAAGGCATGTGCTGTTGAGCAGATGTTTTGCCTTTCCCTTCTTCACTGCCTACAGACAAATAAATAAAGTGATCCACACACTGAATGCTTTGTTGTTTAGCAAACGGTAGAAAATCTTGATACCAAAATGACCCGGAGATCGATGCGATGTTTTTAAAAAGATCAGGGTGCATGAATAAAGTATAAATAGCAAACAGCCCGCCTAATGAAGCACCTACGTGGCTATGTTCATGACAGGTCTCTTGAACTGGATATTCTCTTTTGATATATGGGAGTAAGTCATTCGCTAAAAATGACACATACGTCTGTGCCTCACCTTTAAAGTCAGGAAACCCAGATCGCAGTGATGACGCCTTCCATGGTGTATATTCGTCAAGTCGATTGAATGGGTGTATGCCGACAATGATGATTGGCGAGATGGTTTTGGTTTCGATCATTCTTTCGATCTCTAGCAGGTGTGTTCTAAACAAAGAAGAGCCATCTTGTACAAAGACAGCTGGAACATCAATAGAGGTGTCCTGTGGAAGGTAAATATCAAGCTGACGCCCATTAAACTCATCATATAGAAACGTTCCGTTCATGTGTATCCTCTCCTAAAGGTTTTCAACTGCGTTGAAAAGAAGACAAAGGGCTAAACAATTTAGCCCTTTGTCAAAAATCTGATTACGCATCTGTTTAGTTGTTTTGATCTAACCATTTGACAGCCTTATCAAGGAAGGTTGTTTTGCTTAGTGCTGTTCCTCCTTGAAGCATAGGATCAACGGCATTTTCATTGATGTGCCCATTTTTCACAGCTTTTAGGCTTGTCCAAATTTTATTTTTCTCTAAGTCCTTCAATGCATTTGGATTCGATGAGTTTTCCTCTTTAGAGAACTGAACAAAAATATAGTCAGGATTGAGTTCGCCTAGGCGCTCCAATGAAATCAATGCTTGTGCTTTGGCTTTTTTGATATCACTTGGTGCTGTAAATCCTAAGTCCCCATATAAGGTAGAGTTGAAGTATACGTCTTCAGGGTAAACGTACAGGTCGCCCTGTCTAATGCGCAAAATGACAGCTGTTTTGTTGCTGCTTTTGTCTTTCAGGGTTTCTTTCGCTTGTTTGAGATCTTTCTGATAATCAGAAATGATGTTTTTCGCTTCTTTACTTTTTCCAGTCAGTTCACCGAGTAATAATAGATTGCTTTCCCAGTCAGAAGAGACATGGGATACTGGGATCGTCGTTTGGACTTTATCCAATTTTTTAATTGTTGCAGGCGGGAACTTGGTTGATCCGAGTATCACATCTGGTTTTAGTTTTAGGATTTTTTCCAGGTTCGGTTCTGTTTTTTCACCGATACCTTCTGTTTTCGCTGTAATGTCTTTAAATAATTCAGGGAATGTGCCGCCTACAGTAGAAGCACCAATAGGCTCGATACCAAGTAATTTTGCATCTTCCATTGATTCAAGGCTTCCAGCAATGACAATTCGTTTCACTGGTGTTTTGAGTTTGTACGTTTGATCTAAGTAGTTGATATATGTTTCTGCTGTTTCAGCTGACTTGCTTTTGGTCGTGTTTGAAGCAGGTTTATTTTCTGCAGCACCACAGGCTGCTGCGGTGATCGTCATGATACAAAGGATAAGCAATGCGAACCATTTTTTCATTTGTTTTCTCCTTTAACTGATAATTGTTCTCAATTAAAGATTGTAGTAGTCTTTTGTCCTTTTATCCATAGACAATGATCTGTCAAATGATGGACTTTTTACGGAAAAAAAGATAAAAGGTCCTGAATGACTCGTTGATGACTGGCTGCTGTGTATTCACGCCAAGGGTCAGAAGTGAGCGGATAGACGGCTTGCTGCGTCACAGCCTTGAGATTTTGCCAAGACTCCTGCTGTTTTAATTTTTGATAAAAAGCAATGGTTTTTGGCTCCTTATGCAGGAAGAGGAAGATGGCGTCTGGATCTAGCTGTTGTATAGAGCGAATGCTGATTTTCTTTTCTATTAGCTGGCCGTCATTCTGAAAAGCTGGCAGAAGGCCAATATCTTGAAAAATTACTTCTGACATGGTGCGATTCACAGACAAATAGAGCTGATCTTGAAAGATACGAAGAGGCAGGACGGTTTTTGGTGGATGATCAAAAAGGCATGCCTTTTTCGCTTGAATGACGAGTTCCTCGTAATGAATCAGCCATTCTTCTGCTTCGTTCGCTTCATTTAGGAACGTAGCTGTTTGTTTGAATTGAGTGCGCCAATCTAATTGTGTGAATGGAACAAAGTGAACAGGACAGATGGTTTTTAACACTTGTTTTTCTTCCTCTGTCACATGATCATTGGCAATGATCAGCTCAGGTTTTGTTTCTTTTAATAGCTGTAAATTGGCTTCAGCGTGCTCGTTGATCCGATGTGCACTCAGGTGAATCGGAATTTCTTCTGCATGATGCTCAAAATCATGTGCTGTCCACTTAGGGTGAAGAGGGGCAGCATATGGGATGATATGAATGGGTGTGAGCTGGCCGAGTATGGAATGGCCATAGGCTGCAATTTTCCGCTGACGGCTTTTCATATAAGTTGAAGGGGTTATGCCCGTTTTTTTCTTAAAGATGCGGCTGAAGTAATACGGATCTTGATAGCCGATTTCCAGTGCAATGTCTTTGAGCTTTGCGTTGCCTTTTGCCATTAATTGTTTGGCTCTAGCCATCCTTTTTTTGGTGATATAATCAGTGACACTCACATCAAAATGCTTTTTAAATAGCTCGCTGTAATGATTGGCGCTGATGCCAGCCATATGAGATAGACTTGTCAGGCTGAGGGGTTCTTCGGAATGTTGATCGATATATTGTTTTGTTTTGAAAAGGGCATGTGCCGTGTCACAAATATCTTCTTTATGCAGTGTGAAAAGCTGCATAATGAGCTGCTGAAAAAGAGTTTGGCTTCTAAAAAAGCTAATGGATTCAGGTCTTTGCCATTCCTCTGTCATATCGGATAATAAAGAATGAATATGTTCAATCGAGCTAATATCGATAAATTGCCATTTATTCAGTAAAGAACGGGCATGTTCCGTTGATACTTCTCCTATGTTTTGATTTTGCAGCGTGTAGAGCTGAAAGCGAAACAGATAGAGCTCGTGTTTTTGATAAGGCTCTGTTTTTAACATAAATGTTTCCCCAGGCATGATTGTATAGAGTGTCAGATGTTTCAATCGCCATTTTTGATCGTTCAATGTGAGTAAACCGCTGCCGCTTATGCTGAAGAGGAGGCAGAATGTATCTGATAGCTGCTGCTCTGTATGTGGAAGCTCTGCATTATTTATTTTTTCAGTATATGTTAATCGGTAGATGAATTGTTCGGCATTTGCCAATGTACGTAATTGATTGTTGTTTCCCATAAAACCACCTGATCTCTTATTGATTGATAAACATTCTCAATTAAATTGTAGCAGAAAGAGCTGAAAGATAGTGATGTTTATTCTGTCAAAAAAGCACCCTGATGGAGATCAGGGTGCGGTGATTTATTCCGTTTTTCCATGTGCTAGCGCAGGTTCTTTTGTTAAGCTTAATGGCCGCAAGTCCTGCCAGTGTGTCTGGATATAATCGATGCAGGCATTTCTAGTGTCTTCACCAAAGACCTTTTCCCATCCATCTGGCACTGGTGCAAATGATGGCCAAAGTGAATGCTGTCCTTGTTCATTGACCAGCACAAGAAATACACCGTCTTCACGATCAAAGGGATTTGTCATTTGTCATCTCTCCTTTATTCTTAGTGCTTTTGTTTAACTCGATGCAGTGCGTTGTCTAAGATGACACCAATTTCTGCTAGGGGTTTAGGCTGGCACATGTCTTTGTGCCGGCAATGAATGTCGTGCTGTTCAATAGTTCCGTTGATATAAGGTGCCCATGCTTCGGGATCAATTGGTGTAAACCAATCTGGGATAATGGTAGATCTAAAGAATAATATGTCCCCCTGATAAGTTTTTGGCTGATATTCTCCGAGCAATCGAACTGAATTCACATAGGTTTCTTTTAGATTTCTAATGGCATCTTCATTTAAGCTAGCTAGTGCACTGCCATCTTTTTTCAAGATGTCGATGGCACTTTTCATTGTGAGCGGTTCACCTGTTAAGGTATCTGGATCATAACCGCCAAGCGCAAGAAGAGCGATTAGTGCTTCTTCTTCATCAGGTGCTGCTTTAATCGGTAAGAAATGGTTCGGATAGGCATCCAGCATCGCAACGAGTGCGATTTCTTCACCTTGCTGCTGGAGCTGTGTAGCCATAGCCTGAACAACGTTTCCGCCTAGTGACCAGCCAAGAAGATGATAAGGGCCTTTTGGCTGAATCGTTTGGATGTGCTTGATGTAATCCGCAGCCATATCATCTAGTGTGTGCGGGTAGTCATCTTTTCTTGCGATTCCTCGAGCCTGTAATCCATAAATAGGGATGTCTTTTTCTAATGTATTCAAGAGACCTGCATAGCACCAGCTAAGACCACCTGCTGGGTGAACACAGAAAAGAGGATATCTTTCTCCATTTGTTCGCAGCGGCAGCAAGATGTCTAGTGCATTTTCATCGCTTCCTGTTTCTAGTTTCTCTGCCAAACTTGCCACATTTGGTGCTTCAAACAATGTTCCAATGCTTAGTTTGACACCAAGTGCATCACGAATGCGGCTGATTAAACGAACTGCAAGCAGTGAGTGTCCGCCAATGTCAAAAAAGCGATCGTCTATGCTGATTTTAGGCAAATCAAGCACCTCTTCAAAGAGATGACATAGGATTTCCTCTTTCGGATTTCTAGGGCCGCGGCCATCTGCTTGCTGCATATGCAATTGAGGTGCTGGCAGTGATTTTTGATCAAGCTTCCCGTTTGCTGTAAGCGGCATGGCGTCAATCTGTACATATGCCGCGGGCACCATGTAATCAGGAAGACTGGCTGCTGCAAAATGACGAAGGGTCTCTGTATCGAAACGGTTTTCTTCAGTTGGGACGATATAGGCGACTAGGCGTTTGTCGCCAGGCTGATCCTCTCGCATCATGACGGCAACTTGTGCAACTGCATCGTGGCGTGCCAGAACGGCTTCGATTTCTCCAAGTTCAATGCGGAAGCCGCGTATTTTAATTTGATGATCAGCTCTGCCAATGTAATCAAGAGCCCCTTCTTCTGTCAAGCGCGCAAGGTCGCCTGTGCGATACATCCTTGTGCCAGGTGCGCCATAAGGATCGGCAGGGAATCGATCTGATGTCAGGTCAGGTCTGCCTAGATAACCTCTTGCAAGGCCAGCTCCAGCTACATACATTTCACCTGTCGTTCCAGGGGGAACAGGCTGCAAGTATTCATCTAGTACGTACACGTGTAAATCAGGAATCGGTTCGCCTATTAAACTGCTGGAGTTCTTTGTGATCATGTCTTGATTGAGTTCATTGTACGTAACGTGTACGGTGGTTTCTGTAATGCCGTACATGTTAATGAGCTTTGGCTTACAGTCTAAGTGACGGCTGTACCAATCTTCTAATCTGCTAAGCTCTAATGCCTCACCGCCAAAGATGACATAGCGGAGTGATAATGCTTGGCCTAATGTTTGTTGTTCCTTGTCTATCTGCATGAGCTGATAGAAGGCCGAAGGTGTTTGATTAAGTACAGTCACGCCTTCCTCAACTAGAAGCTGCAGCATCTCTTCTGGGGAGCGAGAGATGGTATGAGGTACAATGACAAGCCGGCCGCCATATAAAAGTGGTCCCCATATTTCCCATACTGAAAAATCAAAGGCATATGAATGGAACATTGTCCAAACATCTTCTTCATCAAATTGGAACCAATGTTCAGTAGATGTCAGAAGACGGATGACATTTTGGTGTGGGATGACCACTCCTTTTGGTTTCCCTGTAGAACCGGATGTATAAATAATATAGGCCGGATGCAGAGAAGATAGCGGCTTAATTCTGTCTATATCAGCCGGATTGTGATTTGGCGTAGTCAGCAATTGATCGCTCGTTTCCTTTTCGTCTAACAAAATCAAATCGCAATCAGCAGGGAGGTGCATTGCATCTGCTTTTGTTGTGATGCTGCAAACGGGTTTGGCATCTTGTATCATGTATGCCAGCCTGTCTGCTGGATAATCAGGATCAAGCGGAACATAGGCTGCACCTGCTTTATGAACGGCTAATAAGCTTATGAGCATATCGATTGATCTAGGCAGGGCAAGTGCAACGAACTGTTCTGGTCCAACGCCTTTTTTTATTAATAAATGAGCAAGACGATTGGCTTTGTTATTTAACTCTTCATAGGTAAGCTGCCTCTTGCCATCCGTTACTGCGACTCGATCAGGGGATTGCTGCGCCGTTTTTTCAAATAAGGCCGGGAGACTATGTGCTTGGTCTAACTGAGCAAATGTCTTTTTGTCAGGGAGAAATGTTTGCCGCTCTTTATCTGATAAAATGTTCACTTGACCAATCGGCAGATGCGGGCGCTCAGCTACCTCTGTTAAAAAGCGCTTCATTCTGTCAGCGATTGCTCGAATGGTGCTTTGTTTAAATACATCTGTGCTGAATTCAAACAATCCTGTTAATCCCGCTGCTGACCCAGTTTCCGTTCTTTGTTCTGCCAATTCGATGGTCAGATCAAATTTAGCTGACCCTACTGGTTTCACGTAAAGATCTGAGTCAAGTTGTGTCAGCTTCATTTCCGCCTTCGGTGTATTTTGGAAGGCTAGCATGACCTGGAACAATGGATTTCGTGATCTGGACCTGGTTGGATTTAGAATTTCGACTAGTCTTTCAAATGGCAGATCCTGATGCTCATAGGCTGCTAAGTCAACGTCTCTCACTCGCTTCAAAAGCTCACTAAAGGTTGGATTACCAGCTGTATTTGTGCGTAATACTAGTGTGTTCACAAATAATCCCACAATATCGTCAAGAGCATCGTCATTCCGTCCAGCAATTGGACTGCCGATTGGGATATCTGTACCGGCCCCAAGGCGTGTCAGTAATGCTGCAAGTGATGCTTGAAGCACCATGAACAAACTCACTTGATGCTGCTTTGCAAGCTCAAGGAGGTTCTGATGTAAAGCGGGTTCAATCGTAAAGTCTATCGTCGCACCGTTGAAGCTTCCTTCCTGTGGACGCGGGAAGTCATAAGGCAGTTCAAGTTCTTCAGGCAGGTCATGTAAGGCACCTTTCCAATAGCTGAGCTGCTTGGCAAATAGACTATCCGCCTTTTCTTCACTGCCCAACAGCTTCTGCTGCCAAATAGCATAGTCAGCATATTGAACAGGTTCTGCTGGCAAGGAGATGGATTTTCCTTGTATACGGGCTTCGTAAGCAGCAGCTAAGTCTCGTGTCAATGGTGCAAGTGACCAGCCGTCACCAGCGATGTGATGCAGCAATAGAAGCAGTACGGAACGCTTTGCATCAAGCGTGAATAATTCAGCTCGAAGTGCAGGTTCTTCTTCAATCTGAAAGCTATAGCGAATGGCTTCGTTTAACTGATTCTCAATTTGTTGATCGCTTGAAGCTGTGACATGGAGTTCAGGCTGAACACTTTTGGGGTGTAAAATGACCTGTCTTGGCATGCCGTTCTTATCTGGAAAAATGGTTCTAAGGGTTTCATGTTTTTCAGTGATATCTGCCAAAGCACCAATGAGAGCTGTTTGATCTAGTGTACCTGTCAGCTGAATGACAAGTGGAATATTGTAAGTTGGACTTGGCCCTTCAAGGCAATGAAGGAACCAGAGCCGTTTCTGGGCAAAGGATAATGGAATTTCATCTGGTTTGTCTTCAACCTGAAGCGGCGGCCGAATGTCCTTCGCTTTGTCAATGTGCTGCGCAAGCTCAGCAACTCGAGGTGATTCAAAAATGGTACTCATACTTAGGTCTGCACCAAGTGTATCGCGTATACGTCGAAGCAGGCGAGCGGCGAGTAAGGAATGTCCTCCTAAGTCAAAGAAACTATCATCTATGCCAATTTGAGATAGGCCAAGGGTTTCTGCAAATAAACTACATAACATGTCTTCTTGTGGTGTTCTAGGTGTACGCTCAGAACTAACTAAAGACATATTTGGTGCTGGTAATGCTTTGCGGTCGATTTTGCCGTTTGGTGTAAGTGGAAGTTCTGGCAAAACGACAACAGCAGAGGGCACCATGTAGTCAGGAAGTAATGCAGCCGCAAACTGCCTGAGCTCTGAAGGGTGCAGAGAAGACCCGTCTGTCAGCACAACATACGCACAAAGCAGCTGCTGCCCAGGTTGATCCTCACGAACGATAACAGATGTATGCTTTATGGCTTGATGCTGCATCATCACTGTTTCAATTTCACCTAGTTCAATACGGAAGCCGCGGATTTTAATTTGATGATCGGCACGGCTGATATAATCAATTGAACCATCTTCACGCCATCTGGCTAAATCACCAGTACGATACATTCTCGTGCCTTTTGTGCCGAATGGATCAGCGACAAAGCGTTCAGCCGTTAAATCATATCGCCCAAGATATCCTCTGGATACTCCTTCACCTGCAATATAAAGCTCACCGATTGATCCTGCTGGGACTGGGTTTAGTCCTTCATCTAAAATGTAAATGCTCGTATTCCAAATGGGTTTACCAATTGCCGGTCCACTATTTTCTCGATGTGCTGTGACATTTTCCATCGTAGACCAGATGGTCGTTTCTGTAGGTCCGTACAAATTAGTAATGTCACATTGAAGAGATTGCAATGTGTGCAAAAGGGAGGCAGGGAGTGCTTCACCTCCAACAAGAACACGCATACCTGTGATCACATCAGGGTATTCATCTGCCAACGCATGCCACAACGTTGGCGTTGCCTGCATGATTGTGACATGATGAGAACGAATCATGTCTGAAAGCTTTGCTGGTTCTTGTATGGTTTCTTTCTTTGCCAATAAAATAGCAGCCCCATGTAAAAGCGGGAGGAACATTTCCAGCCCGGAAATATCAAAGGCAATGGTCGTTACCGCTAAAAGCTGGTCTTCTTGATTTAATAAGAATGAATCTTGCATAGACAATATAAAGTTGATCACATTTCGTTTTGTTACAACAACACCCTTTGGTTTGCCTGTCGATCCTGACGTGTAGAGGATGTAAGCTGGGTGATGTGGAGAGCCCTCGCTCCAAGCCGGATTGATGTGCGGACTGTCTGCTATCTCCTGATGAACAGTTGAATCATCCAACTGAACGATGTGCGGATGGTCCAAACCGTCTGCTGTCTCTTTGACTGTGAGCAAGCACGCTGGTTTGGCATCTTCTAGCATATAGGCGACACGATCGTTAGGATAATCAGGGTCTAGTGGCAGATATGCGGCTCCCGTTTTGACGACGGCTAATAGACTTACGACCATATTGATGGACCGAGGCAGAGCAATTGCGACAAATTGTTCTGGTCCAATGTCATGTTTTTTCAAATAATGAGCTAATTGATTAGCCCGCTTATTCAACTCCTCATAGGTCAAAGTAATTCCTTCAAACTGTAATGCTTTTGCTTGTGGTGTTTTGCTCTCTTGTTTTTCAAATAGTTCCCGTAAAGATTCCTTTGGTAATTCTCGTTTTGTATCATTCCAGTGCTTGAGGATGTTCTCTTTCTCTTCAGACAAAAGAAGGTTGAATTGACTGATCGTTTGATCTTGCTCTAGTCCGGTTATTTCCTCCAGCAATTGAAGAAAACGCTGCTGATGAGCGTCAACTGTTTGCTCTTTGTAAACGGCAGGGTTTGCATCAAAGTCGATTTGAAATCCGTTCCCATCCGCGCGGTCGTATATGTTGATCGATATATCATCCACGGGTCCTGCTGAGAGGTTATGTGCTTGACCCATGCTCTGATCGAACATGAGATCATAATCAAATGGCATGATATTGATCTGTGGGCCAAATAATCGCTGATTTCTTCCGATGAGTTTAAAGTCTCTCCGCATGTCCTCGTGACGATATCTTTGATGAGGGCGAATGGCTTTTAGTTCCTCAGATACTTGGCGAACAAGTGCTGATAGCGTCATTTCTGGTTTGCATGTTAAACGAAGCGGTACCAGGTTCATGACCATTCCGGGTGTTTGTAAGGCGCACGATCCAAGGCGCATCATCACAGGTAATCCTAAAACAATATCATGTGCACCAGTCATACGATGCATATATAAAGCGGATGCAGCAAGGATCATTTCATGCCACGTACCACCGAAGGCTTGAGCATTTCTTTTCATTTTGCTTACCTTTTCGGCAACGAAGCCAGCCGTTTTTCGAATAAAATGATCCGACGTTCTTGGTGCAAGCTCAGCAAGGCTGACAACTTCAGGTTGATCAGCAAAGCGATTTTTCCAAAACGCTCGATCAGCTTCATATCGATTGGACTGTCGATAAGTGGACTCCTCTTGAACTACGTCATGTAAGGCTCCAAATGTTTGAGGAGGCACAGGTGTCCCTTGCGATAAGGCTGAATAGACCTCAGCAACACGACGCGCAATGAGCGAAAAGGCGAATCCATCAATGGCAATGTGATGAATGCGCTGATACCAGATAAATCGGTCGTCAGCAAGCTGAAAAAGTACTTCACGGAATAATACATCTTTCTCTAAAGAGACTGGTGTTGAAAGATCTGCCTTCATCCATGCTTTAGCCGCATCAATCGGCTGTTTTTCATTTTGTAAATTGACATATTGAAATGGGATTTCTTTCTTAGATGTCATCCATTGCTTTGGACCGTCAGTATCTTCAATGAAGCGCATATACAAGGAATCTGCTTCTAAGACAGTCTTTCTAATGGCGGCTTCAAAATGTATGGGATCAATAGGACCTTTAATCTCTATATACTCAGCTGTATTGAAAATAGGATTAGCTGGATCAAGCTGCTGCGCGTACCAAATGCCTGATTGGGCACCGGTTAGCGGGAATGAATCGACTGACTGGATCGACAAGGGTCTATTCCTCCTTTACAAGTAATCGATATTTGGGATAGATGGCTGTTTTTCTGGGAAAAGAAGAGTCCGCCAATGAGCGAGCGTTGGATTTGCGGCAAGCTCAACGAAATTGACTGTCGATCCTTGCTGCCTCCACTTTTCCGCTAGGCTCATCATTCTAATAGAATCAAGCCCAAGGTAGACGAGATTCTCATCAAGTGGTATTTCATTTGGCTCGATTTGGAGATACTCAGCTACTTGGTGAACGATGGCCTCAAAGGATAAATCATCACTGTTTGTTTCTTGTCCTGTTAAACGACTGATGATTTGGTTTGTCGTTGTGGTGACTGCACAGCGTTCAGCTGCATAGGTCATGGCCATTTTGTGATGTTTCAGTGAAAAGTCAGCGACGGCATCGGCGACAAAAAAGGTTTCAATATCGAGCATGAATGCTTCTGCGGCTGTCAGCATACAGCCAATATGTGCATATACGCCAGTAATGATTAGTTGATCACGCCCGCCTTCTTGAAGGATATCCAAAAAATTAGATTTCTTGAATGCGCTATAACGCCATTTTGTCAGCATTGTATCTGCCTCAGATGGAGCAAGCTGATCAATGATTTTTGTCAATGCTTCATCATCACCAAGTCCAGGTCCCCAAAAATCTGTTAATAAGGCACGATCCTTCGGGTCTTGGTCACCAGGTTGCGCTGTATAGACGACGGGGATTCCAAGTTCATTGCATGTATCACGTAATTGTTGAATATGCTGCACTAACTCTGTAATCGGTGATGTATCTTGTTGAAATGCATTTAAAAAATATTGCTGCATGTCATGTATCAGCAGAACAGCACGTTTCGGATCTGGTATCCAGTTCACTTTATTTTCGGGTAAATCTTGTGTGCTTGGCATTGGATATGCAGGAATAGTAGGGATTGCCATGGTTTTCACTCCTCTTTTTTATACGTTGGCAGTATGGGTTGCAGCTAATTCTCTTAATGCCTTTTTACTGACTTTGCCTACACCTGTTTGTGGGAACGCATCGATCCATTCAATGCGGTCGGGAATTTTAAAGGCTGCGAGCCCGCGTTCTCTTAGAAATGATTTTAAGATGTGCGGTGTTGGTTTGTTGTTTCCTTTCGCGATAACAAAGGCACATGAGCGTTCGCCAAGAAATGGATCTGGCATAGACACCATGGCGGCATCATGAATGTCAGGATGCGCAAGTAAATGGTTTTCAACTTCTTCAGCGGCAACTTTTTCGCCGCCACGATTGATTTGATCCTTGTCTCTGCCTTCTACAACAACATTGCCTTCTTTGGTTAATCGCACGATGTCACCTGTTCTGTAAAAGCCATCGGGTGTAAATGCTTTTTTGTTTTGTTCATCGGCTTTATAGTAGCCGCGAATCGTATAAGGTCCTCTTGTTAAAAGATGTCCAGCCACTTCATGCGGGACGGGCTTGTCCTCATCATCTACCACTAGTACCTCATCATATTCAGACATTGGGCGTCCTTGTGTATGAATAATGACATGTTCAGGATCATCTAATCTGGTATAGTTGACCAGACCTTCTGCCATGCCAAAAACTTGCTGTAACTTACATCCAAGTGTAGGCATCACTCGTTTTGCTGCCTCAGCACTGAATTTAGCACCACCGACTTGTAAGACTTCAAGACTCGATAAGTCATCTGACCGATGAGGAGCGGCCTCTAGCCAAATCAATGCGATAGGTGGAACGACAGCGGTAATGGTCGCCCGTTCTTTTTCAATGAGTGGAAAGACGACATCAGGGCTTGATCCAGGTGCAAGAACGACTCTTCCGCCTGCGTATAACGTCCCAAGGACGCCAGGCGAGCTTAATGGATAGTTGTGCGCAACCGGAAGTGCAGCTAGATACACACTATCTTGTGTGAGCTCGCACACTTCATTGCTTTTCCAAAGACTATAAATATAGTCATCATGTGTACGAGGAATCAGCTTAGAAAGGCCTGTGCTGCCTCCAGATAACTGAAGAAACGCAATATCGCTTGCCTCTACATGAATTTGAGGATCGAGTGCTGGGTCCTTGCGCAGATCATCCAAGTCAAGGAATTCCTCAGCTTCCCCTGCAACAATGACATGAGGTAATGAGGGAAGCTTTTCTTTCACTTGACGTGCGAGTGATCGATAATCAAAGCCGCCATCGATATCTGGTATGACATATGCGTCTGCTTCGGCAAACTCAATAAAATAAGTGATTTCACTGCTTCTATGAGATGGCAGCGAGAAGACGGGTAAAGCACCGATTCGAAATAAAGCGAAAATGACTTCAAAAAAAGCAGGAATGTTAGGAAGCTGTACGACAACTCGACTTCCTTTCTGAATTCCAAGCTGATGAAAACCGGCAGCAAGACTGCTGACGCGCTGATCAAGTTCTTGGTAGCTTATGTGCGTATCAGCGTATGTAATGGCTGTTTTATTTCCTAGCGATGCGGCGCGTTCACGAAGCATACCGCCAAAGGTTTCCCCACGCCAACAGCCGTTTTCACGGTAGCGTTTTGCAAATTCTTCTGGCCATGTAGGTGGTTGAACAAACATGTTTTTGTCATCTCCTATGTATTTTTATCACTGATGGATGCCCATTGCATGAAGCATCGTGTTGAATTTTGCAGATGTTTCAGCTAGCTCTTCTTCTGCCTTTGATCCTTTGACCACTCCTGCACCAGCAAAGAGACGTAGGGAGTGACCCTCAGCTTCTGCACAACGAATGGTGACAATCCAATCACCATCACCATTTGTATCTGCCCAACCGATCATTCCTGTGAAAAATCCTCGATCGAAGGGTTCAATCGCTTGAATGGCTTCACGTGCATCTGCTGTAGGTGTGCCGCATACTGCGGGTGTTGGATGAAGGCTAAGTGCCAAATCAATTGAGGACACACTGGAATCTATTAAGTCACCTTTGACCACAGTAGATAAATGCCACATCGTTTCTGTTTGAATGACGGATGGTGATGCAGGCACATCTAGTGTATGACAGTATGGAGTAAGCGCTTTAGTGACAGCTTCAACAACCACTGCGTGCTCGTGTAAATCCTTCGCTGAGGTAAGGAGTTCATCGCGGCGGCGCTGGTCTTCTACTGGATCTGAACTGCGCGGCCGGGAACCAGCGAGTGGATTGGAAATCACAGATGAACCGGTTTTAGAAAGGAGCAGCTCAGGGCTTGCCCCAAGAAGTGTGCGCTTTTGGGAAGCCTTCGGATCAGCTACATTTGCAGCAAACGTATAGCCAGTCGTATTATGACGAGCCAGTCGTTCGAGTATTGTTTTCGTAGGAATGTCTTGATTTGATTTGAGATGGAGAGATCGAGAAATGACGATTTTGCTAAGCTCTCCTTTTTCAATTTTAGCTAACCCTTCGTTCACACCATTCATGTAGACTTCAGGAGAAGGGACAGGTGTCACCTCATAGGATGGCGATGCCGCTTCTGACTCCTCATCACCTTGTTGAAATTCGAGTGGATCACTAAACTGTACATGGACTGGTACATTTAAACGAACGGGCTGCGCCGGATCAAATGGGACAGCACCAGCCACAATCGGTGTTTGAATTCCAGCTTGTTTGGCATCTTCAAATACGTGCGCTACCCTTGTGGATAGTTCATTTAGCTGATTGGTTTCAATATGCTGGAAAATCCCTTCGGCAAGTATCGTGCGTTTAGGTGAAGCAAGAAAAAAAGCGCCTGGCTGATAGTCTTGAAGCAATTGTACTTTTTCTTCGGACGACAATAATGAATGTTTCATGAAAAGGCCTCCTTTTAAATGAAATGCTAGATTCCGAGTGTTGCGCCGCCATCGATCGTGAGATTCTGCATCGTAATATGACTGGATTGCTCAGATGCAAAGAAAATGACTGCATCAGCGATATTTTGAGGATCAGCGATTTTTTGTAAAGGAATACCGGTTTTATACGTCTCTAGTGAACCTTTAATCACCTGATTTTCTCCTTGTTTATCAGGCCATAAAGCCCATTGCATAGGTGTTGCGGTAGACCCAGGAGAGACGACGTTGCACCTGATTCCATAGGCAGCCAGTTCTAATCCAAGCGTTTTTGTAAATGAAGTGGCTGCTGCTTTTGAAGCGGCATAGGCAGCCATATTCATTCTAGGAATGGCACCTGCGTTAGAGCTGACGGTCACAATGACTCCTTCTGATCTTTTCATCATGTATTTGGAGACAGCTTGAGATACGTAAAAGACACCATGTGTGTTGACTGCGAAAGTTTGTTGCCAGTCATCTGCACTAAGCTGGTCAATAGAACCCATTCGAAGAATGCCTGCTACATTGACCAGTAAATAAATGGGGCCAAGCTGCTTTTCAATTTGATCGACAATGTGCTGAACAGATGCTTGATCGGTAATGTTACCTGGATAGGCAAAGGCACGTATGCCCTCATCCTTCATTTGCTGGACGGTGCTTTGCAGCTGATCTTCTTTTACGTCAACTGCTGCAATAATCGCACCTTCTTCGGCTAGTCTTTTTGCGACTGCTTGTCCAATACCCTGTCCTGCGCCTGTGATAAGGACAACTTTTTGAGATAGACCACTGTGTTTCATGTGTTCACTGCCTTTCCTTCATGTCTGTGGTTGTGAAAGGATCATCATGATAGAGTGCAAATCGAAAAGCGTCATTCATCAGCACCGGTAAAACGGACGTATGTCCTTCTTTAGGGAATTCGTGATAGGCTGTATGCAAGCCATATGGGGATAAGGGCAGCATACGATTTGCTAGTGAATTTGCATGATCATTCATTTGACACGGATGATGTTTTTCTAACTCACCTACACCTACAAGCAGCCTGACATCCATAGGCATCTGACGTATATGGCTGGTAAATTGGTGTTCTTTTTCTAGAAATAATTTTTTGTTCCAGTGGATAGAAGGACTGCCTGCAATATATGTTTGATAAGCATCAGGGTGCTCAAATAGTGTGTGTAATACAAAAAGACCGCCAAGAGAGTGCCCAAATAGTGTTTGACGACTCTGGTTGATCGGAAAGCGCTGCTCGATATAAGGCTTTACAATCTTTTCTAAAAAAGAAAAGAACGCAGAGGCGCCGCCATATGTATGGGTGGAGAAATCCTTTCTTTTGCCACCAATGGAAGCGTCAGGGCCGGTTAGAGTGAGATCATAATGCCTGAGCGGATGATAGGGCGCTTCTGTCTGATAGCCAATTCCAACAATGATGGCAGGTACAACACCTGTTTTTTCGGGTCTTCTTGACTGTAAACGAATGGCTTCGACCATTGTGCCAAAAAGTGAATTCCCATCAAGCACGTACATGACTGGAAAACCAGCCGCTGGAGGAGTAGTAGTCGGTTTAAATATAAAAAGTCTGTATGGGTGTGCTGTGATATCCAGTTGCTCCGTCCCAGGTATAAAAAAAGGACGGCTTTCTCCGAAAAGAGAATCCTCAGTACCCATTCCTTCAGGGCGTTTGGACATGTGTAAAAAATCCCCTTCCTCAAATTGACTCTCATATGCTGATAAAAGCAGGCTTGCGGATATAGGATGAGTGTAGAGATTGAAGAATGGTCCCTTCAAATGAAAATGATTCTCAATTATCACGCAAGCAAATCAAATGATAATGGTTATCAATTATGAAGTCAAATGTTCATTAAGTGGTGTAATTGATAATTTGATCTAAATTTTCGGAAAATAAAGGACTAAATAACTACCAAATGAATGGAAATAGGGAATGCCGGACTGAGTCATTTAAAAAGAGGAGAAATGCCAAAAGACCTTGACCGTCACGGGATATTTACCATTTTCTTCTGTTTGATTCAGGAATATATATAGGTTTTTCTTCTTGAAATCATTTTGAGGAAAAATAAGTCTATAGACCTTCTTGTATTTTTAGGAAAAAAGAGGAGAATTTTTCGAAAAGCTGGTGAGCATATCTCACAACTTATTCAATCTCATGCGTAAATTCATATACAATTTTCTAAGGAAGACAAGATCGAAGGGAATGTAGGCAGAATGAAAACTCCATTAGGAAAGCTAAGGCTAAAACTGCTTGAACATCAGTTCAAACTGAAAAATACGTTTACAGTGGAAGAATATCATGAAATGAAGCAATCATTACATGATATACGGATGACATTTGCGGCCTATGAACAATGGGATTTATACCAGCGGGCCACCGATATGATCACCATCCTCCTCTTTCAACACGCCCTCAAGCAAAACCACCATTAACACTTTCACTTTTTAAGAGCAGCGTATTTCTTATGAAAGGACGGTGCTGTTTTAAAGTTGGCCAAATATCATATAGCATCAAAAATGCGGAAATGAAAAAAGTAAGGGATGTCCCCTTACTTTTTGATCAATTGGTGTACATGTCTGTAAACACCATTCAATTAGAATCCATCTGTGACATCATATTCGTAACGAATATCGGCTTTGACATTGCTCATAGTAGATCTCGCAGTAGCCTTTGCGTTGTACTTAAAGCTCCATTTTTGAGCCACTCTTAATTGATCTTCCAGAGAAATACGGTAAGAACCACTTGTTGCAGATGAAAAAACGGATTCGTTCCAAATCTTGTTTTCATCAGCCATCAGTTTGTGTGTGACATTTCCTTGGTTAGGCGATTGGGTACTAGTTGTTGAAATCGATTTAACGACAGCACGTTTAGGAACTGTGGAATTATTAGTTAAATCCATTGTAATGACTGAAGAATCAACTCCTAAAAAATTTAAAGAAGAATTCCCCAAGTTAGTAGCAGTCCCCGTAAAATTGAATGTCCCATTCCCAGATTTGATACGATCTTGGATGGAGACAGTAAAATACATATTTCCCGTATATGTACCACGGGTCACTTTCACAAAATAAGTTTCTGAAGTTGAAGTAACTTCACCAGTGTTGGCAAAAATAAATGGCGTTATTGAATCAGGATTAATAACTTCGGACCCTGTCCTAGAGTTTTTCGAATTATACACTTCGATTTTCATCCCTGTATATTGCTTATTATACGAACTTCTTACATAAACCCTTTCACCTTTATTGATCGTGAACTGATAATACGCTTCATTTTCACCTTCAGGTAAGATTGTTGTATCTGAACGACTATTTTTCCAATATCCCATTGAGCTGGCTGTGTTAGGACTGTTATTCCCCGTGATAGCCGCTTCCGCTGAATGAGGTGCAAAAAAACTAGTAACAAGCACGAATGCCAATGCAGGTAATAAAAAACGTTTGAAGATAGTATTTGTCATATTTTAACCCTCCTTGTAATAATTACTATATCGGATCAAAACTAACAAATTTTAACTGAAATGCCGATATATTTAATAATCACTAATTTTTTAAAAAAGGAGAATCAAAATGAATATTAATACGTCATACACGGCAGCTTCAAACAATCAGAACCGAATAGGCTCTAAAGACCAATCAACTATTAAAAGTACAAATGAGGTGATGACCGAATCTGATAGACGGATGAAAATATTAGATGAAAAATACGAAAAAATAAATGAACAAAATAAACGTTTCAATGATCCTCAAGACCATATATATAATAAGTATAGAAACCCTTACTCTTCTTATTTCAGAAGTGATCTAACAAAACCGGAAAGAGAAGCTGCTTACATTATGGAAATGAGTTGGGCAAGGAATAATAAAGGTGGACAATATGACTTCAATGATGCCATCTTCCGTAATGAAAAACGGTACGATCCAACCCAAGAAAGCGTAGAGAAAAAAATATTCAATCGTCAAAAGGTCAACGAACAATTACAAGATTTATTCTCTAAAAACGGGATATCCCTTCCTAAAAACACAAATCTCACTTTTACCATTGACCCGAACAATTTTAAATTGGTGGTAAGTGGTTCAAAAGACGAAACGCTGATGAAACAAATAGAAGACTTATTAAATACAACCAACAATACTAGAGAATTATTTTTCCATATCATGAAAAGCAGAAATGATGATTCTACTCAATTCACACCGGATTCTCTGGCCAAGTTCCATCTTGTTAATCAAATCAAAACGGTCACAGGCTACAATTTAAAGGATTTAAGCATTGTAAATGGTCAATTTGTAACGGATAACGGAACGAATATTTTTGATCTATACAAAGAAGAACTTCTTAAAAATCCATATACAGCAGAAAATGCGCGCATTGCCGCTTCACATTACGGAGCACAGCTATTTGATCTAGCGAAAAACGGGTTTGATTCCATTCCAGATTTGGTGTTATCTATTGGTTATCAAAACGATTCTTTACAAGACATTGGGCAAAAAGTGAATTATGGGGTTAAGAAAACGATAGATTAACAAAAATTGAACGATGACGGATACAAAATCATTAGCGATAACGAAAGACTCTATAACAATTGATGTTACAGAGTCTTTTCTATTGAAATGCGCTGGTTTGCACAAAATATCAACATGGTAATTTTGACTATAGTCAATGTTTTTCACTTTTTTATTGATGAAAATGTTAAAATGATGAGTAGCGTATTTTTTTATGAAAGGACGGTGCTTGGCATGACGGAACTTCTCGATGACCGGCTGCCGCCGCAAAATATAGAAGCCGAGCAGGCCGTATTAGGTGCTGTTTTTTTAGAACCATCTGCGCTAACGCTCGCTTCTGAGGTATTAATTCCAGAGGATTTCTATAGAATGTCGCATCAAAAGATTTACAATGCGATGCTTGTACTTGGCGATAGAGGAGAACCGGTCGATCTTGTCACGGTGACATCTGAGCTTGCCAATACAGATTTACTAGAAGAGGTAGGCGGGATTTCGTATTTAACCGACATTGCGAACTCTGTCCCAACTGCCGCAAACATTGAATACTATGCAAAAATTGTAGAAGAGAAATCCATTTTAAGACGTCTGATCCGAACGGCGACAACCATTGCACAAGATGGATACACGCGTGAGGATGAAGTAGAGGACCTGTTGAGCGATGCGGAAAAGACCATTATGGAAGTGGCGCAGCGTAAAAACTCAGGAGCCTTTCAAAACATTAAGGACGTGCTTGTTCAAACATACGATAATATTGAACAGCTTCATAACCGTAAAGGCGATATCACAGGGATTCCAACAGGTTTCTCTGAGCTTGACCGGATGACAGCTGGATTCCAGCGAAATGATTTAATCATTGTAGCGGCTCGTCCATCAGTAGGGAAAACCGCCTTCGCATTGAACATTGCCCAAAATGTCGCGACCAAAACGGACGAAAGTGTTGCTATCTTTAGTTTAGAGATGGGTGCTGAGCAGCTCGTTATGCGTATGCTTTGTGCAGAGGGGAATATCAATGCACAAAACCTAAGAACCGGTAATCTGACAGAAGAGGACTGGGGCAAGCTGACAATGGCGATGGGGTCGCTGTCAAACAGCGGAATTTTCATTGACGATACACCTGGAATCAGAGTAAGTGAAATTCGCTCGAAATGCCGCCGATTGAAGCAAGAAAATGGTCTTGGCATGATCTTGATTGACTACTTGCAGCTCATTCAAGGGAGCGGGCGATCAAGCGATAACCGTCAGCAGGAGGTTTCTGAAATCTCTAGGGCATTAAAATCGCTGGCAAGGGAGCTTGAAGTTCCGGTTATTGCCTTGTCTCAGCTTTCCCGTGGGGTAGAGCAGCGTCAGGACAAACGTCCGATGATGTCTGATATTCGTGAATCAGGAAGTATCGAGCAGGATGCCGATATCGTGGCATTCCTTTATCGTGATGATTACTATGACAAAGAATCAGAGAATAAAAACATTATCGAAATCATTATTGCCAAACAGCGTAACGGTCCAGTTGGTACAGTATCACTGGCGTTCGTCAAAGAATATAACAAATTCGTCAATCTGGAAAGAAGATTTGATGATGCGGGTGTTCCGCCCGGTGCTTAAAGCCCAGCTCAAGAAGCTGGGCTTTTTTGGTTGATCTACATCGAAAGAATGATTGAAAAAACAATCAAAATGAGGAGGAGAGAGAAAAAGAGAGAGCGTATACTAAAAGGAGAAAAGGAGTGAAGACTGATGAAATTTCAACAGTTTGAAGCCGCTCAATTACGTATCGCACGCCCAACTGTCAACATGAAAGAGGTTGTTTCCTTTTATGAAGAAGGCTTAGGGCTCAAACGAATAGGCTCATTTGATCGGCATGAAGGGTACGATGGTGTGATGCTCGGGCTGCCTCACCAGCATGTTCATTTAGAAATCACCAAACATGAAGAAGAAGACAGCCTGCCCGTCCCGCATCCAGAACAGCTGCTTGTTTTCTATATTCCAGATGCAGAAGAATTTCAGCAAATGAAAGAGAGATTGCTCTCATTTGGCGGACGCCATGTCACCTCTACGAATCCATACTGGGACCGGGGAGGAGCAACCATTGAAGACCCAGATGGGTATCGAGTTGTGCTGATGAACACAGATGGTATTACACCTGTTTAAAAAAGACGCCCATTGTTGGGGGTCTTTTTTATGTTGATGAACAGCTGGAAACGGTAAAAAGTTGTTTTTGCTCAAAATCTCCATTTTTAAGCACTGGAAAAGTGATTAAAGCGCTTTTCTTTATATTTAAAACGAACAAAATTTGATTTCGAGATATTAATGTTCGGATTTCGCGTTGACTTTTTCGTTGTGCATTGATAAAATAAATGTGTTTGAAAGAGATAACGTTTTGAAAGGTTAACGGAGGTGCACGATATGTCTTCAGTAGTCGTAGTAGGTACGCAGTGGGGTGACGAAGGGAAAGGGAAAATTACCGATTTCCTTTCAGAAAATGCAGAGGTGATTGCCCGTTATCAAGGGGGAAACAATGCAGGTCACACGATCAAATTTGATGGAGTGACATACAAGCTACACCTCATTCCATCCGGTATTTTTTATAAAGAGAAAACTTGTGTCATCGGTAATGGAATGGTGGTTGATCCTAAAGCGTTGGTCACTGAGCTTGCGTATCTTCACGAACGGAATGTGAGTACAGATAACCTCAGAATCAGCAATAGAGCCCATGTTATTCTGCCTTACCATTTAAAATTGGACGAGGTAGAAGAAGAGCGGAAAGGGGCTAATAAGATCGGTACGACGAAAAAAGGAATCGGACCAGCTTATATGGATAAAGCTGCCCGCGTTGGTATCCGTGTCGCAGATCTATTAGATCGTGAAGTATTTGAAGAGAAGCTTGCACGCAATCTAGAAGAGAAAAATCGTCTTTTAGAGAAAATGTATGACACAGAAGGCTTCAAGATTGAAGATATTTTAGACGAGTATTATGAATATGGCCAGCAAGTGAAAAAATATGTCGTAGACACATCTGTTGTTTTGAATGATGCACTAGATGAAGGCCGCCGCGTGCTATTTGAAGGAGCACAAGGGGTCATGCTTGATATCGATCAAGGGACATACCCATTTGTGACGTCATCTAACCCGGTAGCTGGAGGCGTGACGATTGGTTCTGGCGTAGGACCAACGAAAATTCAACATGTAGTCGGCGTGTCAAAAGCGTACACAACACGTGTTGGAGATGGCCCATTTCCGACAGAACTCCACGATGAAATTGGTGATCAAATTCGTGAGGTTGGCCGTGAATATGGTACGACAACTGGACGCCCGCGCCGTGTCGGCTGGTTTGACAGCGTTGTTGTCCGCCATGCACGCCGTGTGAGCGGAATTACAGATTTATCTCTTAACTCAATTGATGTACTAACAGGGATTGAAAAATTGAAAATCTGTGTCGCCTATAAATTGAATGGAGAAATCACAGAGGAATTCCCAGCAAGCCTAAATGAATTAGCGAAATGTGAGCCTGTCTACGAAGAAATGCCAGGATGGACAGAGGATATTACAGGTGTGAAGAACTTAAGTGAGCTGCCTGCAAATGCCCGCCATTATTTAGAGCGCATTTCACAATTAACAGGTATTCCACTTTCCATTTTCTCAGTCGGACCAGATCGTTCACAAACGAACGTTGTCCGCAGCGTGTACCGTCCATAAGAATAGATTGATGAAGCGCCAGTAAAATCTCGCATTTTGCTGGTGTTTTTTTGTTTAAATATTCCTTAATTTCACTAGAACGGACTTCCGGTCATTACCAAAATATGATAACTGTATAGGAGGGAAGGAGCGTTCTAGTGGAAAAAAGAATACGATTATTAGATATTTTACGAGGTTTTGCCATACTAGGCACCTTGGGAACGAACGTCTGGTTTTTTGCGTATGCAGGGGATACCTTTGCGACAGATCAGATTGCGGATGAATATGAAAATGGCAGTTTTCTAGAAAGTCTTGTCTCCATGTTCGTTTATGGAAAAATGCTCTCGCTGCTCACGATCATGTTTGGTGTTGGATTGGAGCTGAAATACCAGCAGGCAAAAAGGAAGGACATGCCTTGGCCGGGTACTTATTTGTGGATTCTTTTATTTTTATTTATCGAAGGCTTTGTCCATTTTACGCTTGTGATGGAATATGATGTGCTCATGAGCTATGCCGTTACGGGGCTGCTTGTGGCTTACATTGTACGGGGAGGAAGCAGGCGCATCAAAAAGGGCATGGTTTTCTCAGGTGTGATTCATCTGCTCGTGATGTCATGTCTGATGCTGTACTCCCTCTCTGAAATGGAGTCAGCGACTGATGATCAAAGCGGTGAAACGGCGCTGGAAGAGCAGCTGCCAGAGACATGGATCTCGCAGATTCAAGAACGGTTACAATACTTCTTCATGTATCGAGAAGAAGCGGTCTTTATTATTCCAATGAACACATTTCTGTTTTTATTGGGTGTGCGGATGATGAGAGCCGGTGTATTTTATGCAAATGAACGCGGGCAATCTCTCCGGAAAATATTGTTCCGAATCGGACTGTGGATTGGTCTGCCGCTGAATGCACTAGTTTTCGTATCGAACGATTTAGTGGAATTTGTGGTTCGCTACGCCTTTTCACCATTTCTCTCTATTTTCTATATAGCTGTCATTGCGAAGCTCCTCGCACGCAAGGAGTCTTGGTTCATGTGGACTTGGTTTGAATATGTAGGGAAAATGGCGCTTAGCTGCTACATCCTGCAAAATGTCATCTGTTCCATTCTTTTTTATAGCTGGGGATTGGGTCTTGGCGGTCAAATCAATGCGCCCCTTATTGTATTGGCATGGCTGTTGATTTCACTTCTGCAAATCGCGATTTCAGCAGTTTGCCTAAAGGTTTGGAGAATTGGACCAATGGAATATATCCGTTCACGGGCACTTCGCCGGGTGACGATGAAACAAGCTTCATAAAGGGGAGAGCACAATGTTTTTTAAAAAAATGACGAAAAGAGAACAAGCGAATGCACATAAAGCTGCTGTGCCGGCATTTGTCTTTTATCTTCTGGCATTAGGAGGGCATGCGCTGTACGCGTTTTTCCAAGGTGACAGACCACCGGTTACTTTTATCATTTTAATGGCGGGACTCCTTGTCTTTTTCTCCGCTGACTGGCTATTTAACAAAAAACGTTCATAAAAAAGCCCTCATCACGAGGGCTTTTCCCTTACTTCAGGCTTTTATATTGGCCTTTTAAATTTTTACGGATGTACTGAATGATTTTACGTAGTTCGTTGGCATGCGGTCTGCCAAACGGACTTGTTTGTCTTTGCTGATAGAGCACTTGACCTTTTTCATTTAATAAGAAATAGGCGGGTTCACCGTGCACCCCGTGGTCTTCATATGGGGCATCTTCCCCGTGATAGTGGACTTCATATGCTTTTAATGACGTGAGATCATGGTCATACATGATCGGGAAGGACAGTTCCTCTTTATCCGCAAATGCCTTCAAGTCATCAGGGTTATCCGTTGAAATCGCCATCAAGTGAATATCCTTGTCCTGAAAGTATGATTGCTGCTGTTCGAGTTCTTTTAATTCTTCGACACATACTGGGCACCAAGATCCTCTAAAGAAAACGATCAGGTGCCAGCTTTGATGCTCCTCTAAATGTTTGTCGAAATCAATGTGTTCGCCCTGTATTGTTGGAAGTGAAAAGTTGGGCATTTTATCTCCTAATTTGAATGAACTCATACTGTTTCCTCCTTTTTCAATGACAATGTCACTTGTTTCATGTATAGCCATTTTTGAGCGGCCTGAAACGTGTCTATGTGTTTGAGTAGGCAGAAGACATCCGAAAAGGGCTATCTAATGAAGGCGGTTGCAGAAGTGGGAGCTTTGATAGAAGATATTTCAATCCGACACTTTTTTTAAAAAAATGTCGAAAAACGTATTGCCATATGTATTTACTCTATGATATTATAAATCTCGTTGTTGCAAAGGTCTCTGAAACTTGTTAGGATGCGATGTTCCAGCTTTTTTAAAGCGATTGGTTTGGCGCAATACAGCTTCTTCAGATTCACTTTTCACAAGCCGAGAGCCATTAGCTCAGTTGGTAGAGCATCTGACTTTTAATCAGAGGGTCGAAGGTTCGAGTCCTTCATGGCTCACCATGTATTGGCCCGTTGGTCAAGCGGTTAAGACACCGCCCTTTCACGGCGGTAACACGGGTTCGAATCCCGTACGGGTCATTGATTTACTTTAGCGTTAAGCTAATTTTTTCCTCACTTGCTTGAAGGAGCACCACGATTGCTTTTTCGGGCAAGTTACTGAGGTCCGGTAGTTCAGTTGGTTAGAATGCCTGCCTGTCACGCAGGAGGTCGCGGGTTCGAGTCCCGTCCGGACCGCCATTTATACATATTCATCTTTTTGATGATGGCTCGGTAGCTCAGTTGGTAGAGCAACGGACTGAAAATCCGTGTGTCGGCGGTTCGATTCCGTCCCGAGCCACTTCCAAACGCATCTGCAATCGCAGGTGCGTTTTTATTATGAAAAGAAGGCATAAAAAGGGAGAAGCCGGACCTAGGTAGGGCCCGGCTCCATAAGAAGAAGACGTTACATCTATATAGACGTCTGGTGATTGGAAAAGTTTCAATAAAAAAGGAAAAAGTCATCAATTTTTTCGAGCGGCGCCTTCCTATCCAACGTTTACTAGAAAAGAAAGCCGTTATTATTTTTATCTTTGCCTCGTAAAACGTTATAATAGACAGTGAGCCTTTTTTTCATAAATGGAAAAGGTGTAATGATACATGCAAAATGGAATGACATAGATTCTAAAAATGCAGGAGGAAATCACAATGGAAAAAAAGATTCTTGTCGTAGATGATGAAAAACCGATTGCTGATATATTGGAATTTAATTTAAGGAAAGAGGGCTATGAGGTTCATTGTGCATATGATGGAAACGAAGCCCTTGAAATGGTAGAAGAAATCAAGCCGGACATTATTCTGCTCGACATTATGCTGCCGAATAAAGATGGTGTTGAAGTATGCCGTGAAGTGAGAAAGAAATATGATATGCCGATTATCATGCTGACAGCAAAAGACTCTGAAATTGATAAAGTCATCGGCCTTGAGCTTGGCGCAGATGATTATGTGACAAAGCCTTTCAGCACACGTGAGCTGCTTGCCCGCGTGAAAGCGAATTTGAGAAGACAAACCGCTGCTCCGCAGACGGAGGAAGAATCTGAATCAAATGATATTGAGGTTGGATCACTTGTTATTTATCCAGATGCGTATGTGGTGTCTAAGCGCGAGGAAACGATTGAATTGACGCACCGTGAGTTCGAACTGCTTCATTATTTAGCGAAACATATCGGACAAGTCATGACACGTGAGCACTTGCTGCAAACCGTATGGGGCTATGATTACTTCGGAGATGTCCGTACAGTAGACGTCACAGTCCGCCGTCTTCGTGAAAAGATTGAAGACAACCCTAGCCACCCGAGCTGGATCGTGACAAGACGAGGCGTCGGCTATTATTTAAGAAACCCAGAGCAGGACTAAGATTCTTATGAGTAAAGTAGGTTTTTTTCGCTCGATTCACTTCAAATTGACCTTGATTTACGTGCTGCTGATCATCGTTGCCATGCAGATCATTGGCGTGTACTTTGTGAAGCAGCTAGAGCAGTCCTTAATTAATTCATATGATAATTCCTTGAATCAGCGAATCTACTCGTTATCGTATTATCTAGAACAAGATTCATCGAAAAGCAAGGCAGAATTAAAAGAGGATGCTCAAAAGATATTAAACGATTTTAACAACAAAGATGAGTCTAATGAAATTTCTGAAGTCAGCTATATTGACGAAAGCAGAGAGGTGATTGCCTCTGTGAATAACGGTAGTCAGGAGATTGCCGGCAAGAAAATCACAGATCAAATCATTAGCAGGATTTTCGCAGTAGGCAAAGACTATGAAAAGAAATTCTATGACCCAGAATCAAACAAACGGGTGCGTATTTCTGCGACAGCCGTGAAAAATGAAAACCAAGAAACTGTCGGTGTGATTTATGTTGTGTCTTCGATGGAGAGCGTGTTTAACCAAATGCGAACCATTAACACCATTTTAGCGACTGGGACACTGATTGCACTTGGGACGACTGCTCTACTTGGTATCTTCATTTTTAGAACGATCACTCATCCTATTTCAGATATGAGAAAGCAGGCGATCGAGCTTGCCAAAGGGAACTTCTCCAGAAAGGTCCGGAAGTATGGACATGACGAGATTGGCCAGCTTGCGACAACCTTTAACCATCTGACGAGAGAGCTGGAGGAAGCTCAGCTGATGACGGAGGGGGAGCGGAAAAAGCTTTCTTCTGTTATTGCCTATATGACGGACGGTGTCATCGCAACGAATCAAAACGGTGCAATTATTCTATTAAACAGCCCTGCATTAGAGCTGTTAAATGTTTCACGTGAAACAGCACTAGAGATGCCGATCACGTCTTTGCTTGGCTTAGAGGAAACTCATACATTTGAAGATTTAGTCGAAAATCAAGATTCCATGCTGATAGAAATTGAGCGCGAAGATCAGCTGTCTGTATTGCGTGTGAATTTCTCCGTCATTCAGAAAGAGCATGGGAAAATTGATGGCTTAATTGCGGTCATTTATGACGTCACAGAGCAGGAGAAAATTGATGCGGAACGCCGTGAATTCGTCGCGAACGTATCGCATGAGCTGCGCACACCGCTGACGACGATGCGAAGCTATCTTGAGGCACTGGCTGAAGGTGCGATTGGTGATAAAGAGCTTGCGCCAAGATTTCTCAGTGTCACGCAAAATGAAACTGAGCGGATGATCCGGCTTGTCAATGACCTGCTGCAGCTGTCTAAGTTCGACAGCAAGGATTATCAATTCAACCGTGAGTGGACGAACTTTATCAGGTTTATCTCGCTCGTCATTGATCGTTTTGAAATGACGAAGGAGCAGCATGTCGATTTTATCCGCAACCTGCCGCAGCGTGAAGTATATGTGGAAATCGACCAAGATAAAATTACTCAGGTGCTCGATAATATCATTTCCAATGCCATGAAATACTCACCAGAGGGTGGACACATCACGTTTACCGTCGATCTGGATGAAGAGAAAGGCCTTGTGTTATTCAGCGTGAAAGATGAAGGAATCGGTATTCCGAAGAAGGATATGGATAAAATCTTTGAACGTTTTTATCGGGTAGATAAAGCAAGAACAAGAAAGCTTGGCGGAACCGGCCTCGGTCTTGCGATTGCAAAAGAAATGGTTCAGGCTCATGGCGGAGATATTTGGGCTGACAGCATTGAAGGAAAAGGGACAACGGTGACCTTTACCCTTCCGTACAATGAAGAACAAGAGGATGATTGGGATGAAGCGTGAGACCTTTAAAACCATAATATTGACAATCCTAATTGCGATCAGTCTTGTATTTACGTGGAATATCTGGATGTTCCAGCCCGTCATGCAGGATCAGGCAGATACCGGCACAAAGGTCGTGGAAACGAAGAAGATTTCAAGCGATGAGCCTAGAAGTCTCATTGATGTCGTGAAGCCGCGTGAGATGTTTATCCATTCAAATGGGGAGCATTTTAAAGTAGATCAAAAGGAACTCTTTCAAAACTTTTGGAATGATGTGAGCCTTTGGGATGTCAAAGAGATTAATGATGTGTCAGATCAATATTCCGAGCAGAAATTTAAGAATTTCTTCTATGGACGCGAAGGCCAAGGGAAGACATTGGATCTTGTCTTCAATGATCCGATTCCGATTGATATTTTCCAAGCGCTCTTTAAATGGCCGAACAAGTCCATTGAATACAACTCGTTTGATCGGATGATTGTGCCGTTCGCTCAGCAGGATAAGGCCAATAAGAAAGTGTATTTGGTCTCATACAGTAAGGAAACGGTGCTTGAGCTGACAATTGAGTCCGCCAATTACCGTAATCTAATGAACAGTATCGCAGCCGCTCAAAACGAGATGCCGCGCTATGATCTTTATACATTCTCAACGAATTCTAAACGAGATTTCCTTCTTCCGAGAAAGCAAAAGCAGCTTGAAGCGAAGATGTTCTTTATCGAAACGATTAAGACAAACAAGTTCAAAGATGCTTTGTTTACGGACCCGAGCCTTGTCGGTGAGGAATCTAATTTAAACCGGACGGTGTACACAGATGGCACAAGCCGCCTTGAAGCCAATCAAAAAGACCACCGCATTCAATATCAGCATCGCAATATCAATTCCAGCACTGTTTTCCAAACGGGGGATTTGATTAAGCGAAGTGTGAAATATTTCAATGATACGGGAAGCTTTACTGATGACTATCAATATTTTGGCATCAACAGCAACCAGCAGCTGTCCTTTAATATGTTTATGGACGGTCTGCCGATCGTGAACAGTACAAAGCATCCATTTGGGATGACCTCCCTTGAAGTACAATGGGCGAATGATGACATTTTGAATTACAAGCGCCCAAACTATATTCTTGGCAATAAAGCGAGTCAAAGTGAACAGGTCAAGCTGATGAACGGGACAGAGCTGAAGGACTTGATCATCAAGCAGACGAAATATGATGATCTGGAGAAAATTGAACAGATTTTCCCTGCATATCAAGCTGCTTCAACCCTATCAGATCAAGATCAAGCGATGTTTGTCTGGCTGGAGCCTGTATGGTGTATGAAGTATAACGGCAAAACCGTGATTCTATCGAATGATCTTTTGACAGAGGGGAGCGAGAATCATGGAGTGGAATAAGACCAAAACGATCTTTATCCTAGCCTTTCTCGTTCTCGATATCTTTCTAGGTTTTCAATACTTTGAAAAACGGTCAACCGATCATTTTGCGATTATCGAAAAAACGGATACGCTGGAAGAAATGAAGGCAGACGGGATCAAATATGGTAATCTATCAGATGAAGCGAAAATTGGATACCGCATTACAGCTGAAAAGAAGCAATATACAAAAAAGGATGTCGACGGATTAGCTGATCAAAAGGCGAAAAGCACATTCCCGAAAACAGAAAAAGATGATCCTGTCACGCTGCTTGAAATGACCTTCAACAAACCCGTTGCCTTGCCGAAAAAGGATATCAAAACAGCGGCGACGAACCTTGTGAACCAGCGTTTGCTGGATGGGAAGAATTATAAGCTGTGGAGTATAGATGAAGAGACAGGGAAAATCGTCTTTTTCCAAACGTATAAAGGGAAATACATCTTCCAAGAAGGCCTTGATGACACCGAAACCATCGGGCAAATCACCTTAAATCTCAACGATCAAAACGAAATCGTCTCATATGAGCAATCAATGGTGACATCGATTAATGAAGTGAGAAAAGAAACCCTTGTCCCGGCACTTGAAACCGTGAAGGACTTATATACGCAAAATATGCTGAGCCAAAACACGACCGTGAAAAAGGTAGAGCTTGGCTACTATACGCAATACCCGGGGGCAAGCACGCAAGTCATGGTACCTGTATGGCGGGTGGAGCTTGAAGGCGTATCAGCAGGTTCAAAGAAAAAGACAGAAGAAGAATATTTGATCAATGCCATTGATGGCTCAACACTTGATCATATAGAGAAAGATGACAAATCTTCAATGGAGTGAGAGAACATGAGCTTGCAGTTCAGTGTACTAGCGAGCGGAAGTACGGGGAACGCTTTTTATTTAGAAACAGACGAGCATGCCTTTTTGGTGGATGCTGGTTTAAGCGGCAAACAGATGGTCGAGCTGCTTAGCCAAATCGACCGCAAGCCTGAGGACTTGGACGGCATTTTTGTGACACACGAGCACTCCGATCATATTAAAGGGCTTGGTGTCATGGCAAGAAAGTACAAGCTTCCTGTCTATGCAAATGCGAAAACATGGAAGGCAATGGAGTCTCATATCGGAAAGATTGACACAGAGCAGAAATTCCATTTTGATATGGAGACCGTTCAATCCTTTGGCGGCCTTGATGTCGAGTCATTTGGCGTCTCACACGATGCGGCAGAGCCTATGTTTTACGTGTTCCATTATGGAGGGCGCAAACTTGCCCTCATGACAGATACAGGCTATGTGAGTGACCGCATGAAAGGCATTATTAAGTCAGCCAATACGTTTGTGTTTGAGAGCAATCATGATGTCGGGATGCTGCAAATGGGCCGCTACCCATGGAGCATTAAGCGCAGAATTCTGAGTGATGTCGGACATGTATCAAATGAAGATGCTGCTCTCGCGATGACAGATGTCATTGGAGATGCCACCTCACGCATTTATTTGGCTCACTTGAGTCAAGATAACAACATGAAGGATTTAGCCCGTATGGCGGTCCAGCAGACGCTTGAAATGAAGGGCTTTGTTGTGGGGGACGGCTTTGATTTATTTGATACGGACCCGAAAAAAGCAACCCCGCTTTGCGCCGTATGATTTTTATAATCGTATGATTAAGATAAGAGCTTCTTACCAACACTATATACATCATCTATTCACTGAAAGGAAGGAAACATAGTGGATTATCGCGATGTAGAGTGGAAGCCGAGACGAAGCAGAAAAGGATATTTTCTTTCTGGTTTGATCGGTGTATTGGTAGGAGCTTTTTTAATGGGGTTCTTTTTCCCCTATGTATCTGGACAGAGCGGCAGTCCCTTTGGATGGCAGCAGAACGGTGATGGACAAGCATCTCAGGGCCCTTTAAAAACTGTGAATGTAAACGTCAATGATGCAGTCACGAAAGTGGTGTCTAATATGTCAGATACGGTGGTCGGCGTCATTAATATCCAAAAGTCGAGCTTTTGGGAGGAAGGCGGAGAAGCAGGCAGCGGGTCAGGTGTGATTTATAAAAAAAAGGGTGACACGTTTTATATTGTCACAAACCATCACGTCATCAAAGGCGCCAACCAGCTTGAAGTGAGCCTCCATGACGGGACAAGAATTAGTGCCAATCTTGTCGGCAGCGATCAGCTCATGGATTTAGCAGTTCTCACTGTCAAAAGTAATAAAATTAAGAAAACGGCAGCCTTCGGTAACTCAGATCATGTGAAACCGGGTGAGCCAGTCATTGCCATTGGAAATCCATTAGGGCTTGAATTCGCAGGCTCTGTCACACAAGGAGTCATATCAGGCACAGAGCGTGCGATCCCTGTTGACTCAAATGGAGACGGACAGACGGATTGGAATGCAGAGGTACTGCAAACAGATGCCGCCATCAATCCTGGAAACAGCGGTGGTGCCTTGATCAATATGGATGGAAAGGTGATCGGCATCAACTCAATGAAGATTGCTGAATCAGAGGTAGAAGGAATCGGGCTGTCTATTCCAGCGAATCTGGTCATCCCTGTCATAGAGGATTTAGAGCGTTATGGAGAGGTAAAGCGTCCGTATCTTGGCGTCGGCATGAAATCATTAGCGGATATTGCGAGCTACCACTGGCAGGAAACGTTGAAACTGCCATCTAAGGTTACATCTGGGGTCGTTGTTATGAGTGTTGAGCCGTTATCTCCAGCAGGAAAAGCGAGACTAAAAGAGCTGGATGTCGTGACCTCCTTCGATGGTAAGAGTGTTCAAAATATCGTAGATCTTCGTAAGTATTTATATCAAAGGAAGGTCGGCGACAAGGTAAAGGTGCAATTTTACCGAAGCGGGAAGAAAAAGTCAGCAGAGATCAAACTTTCTCAAACCGACCGATATGGCGGCTAACCAGTTCCAGTAAGGGACTGGTTTTTTTGGCATGACTGACATATGATGAAGGAAAGGGGGCGGTACGATTGGTTACACTACAACGGATGTCACAAACTGATTACGATGTATTGATAGAGAAGGCCATTCAGCGGTACGCGGAAGAAAAGGTACTCGCAGGAACATGGAAGAAGGAAGAATCACTTGCGAACGCAGAAGAACAATTTGACAGGCTTCTTCCAGAAGGACTTCAGACAGAGCATCATGAGCTGTGGAATTTCTTAAACGAAGATGAAGCGATTGGCTGGGTTTGGCTTTGTTATGACCCGAATCACCCGCAACACGAAGGATTTATTTATAACTTTATTTTGTTTGAAGCTTATCGAGGAAAAGGCTTTGCAAAGCAGGCCATTGCTGCATTAGAGGAGCAGGCAAAGTCATTAGGTGTGCAAAAACTCTCGCTCCATGTCTTTGCTCACAATCAAATCGCCCGTTCGCTGTACGAGAAAACGGGATTTGCAGAAACCGGTATCTATATGAGTAAACCTTTATAAAAAAGAAGAAGTACCGTGCAGAAAGCGTACGGTACTTTTTTATGAGGACGTCATGGCATCCTGAGCCGTGACTCTGTATAAATCGACTTTACACTTCACGAAAGCGCGAATGATCGCTGGAACTTGAGCTTCTGAACGAATTAACAATGAGGTCTCGTCATCACTGATCACAAGATCTGTTCCGACAGTTTGTAGGTACTGCGTGAGAACAGGTTTCACCTCATCATCAATCCATGCATGCTTGAAGGTTGCACGTATGTTTGAGGATGTGATGGTTTTCTCTTGAGGATGAGTATGTGGGGACACTAATTTTCCTTCAGAAATGAACGCCGTTTTGGTACAAATACTATTGGTGAACCTTGGGCGGTCAGCTGTTAAAAAGACGGTTTTCCCTTCATCCTTTAATGTTTCAATGACCCGCTGAATGTGCAAGATCGAATCTGCATCAATATCGGCAAAAGGTTCGTCAAGTAAAATAAATTCCGGCTGATGGGCGATGGCCTGCGCCATTCCAAGCCGTTTCTTCATACCAGGTGTGAAGGCACCGACCTTCTCCTGATGATCATGATGTAAACCGACAAATTCGAGCAGTTCTTCATAATCACTCGTTCTCTGGCGTGTTCCAGTGATTTTTGATAAATAGGCAATATGCTCAAGAGCCGTAAGACCTTCATATAAATCCGTATATTCTGGCAGAACACCGATATGCTGTCTCACTTTTTTTAGCGAAGGCATATTCATCACTGTAAACGTACCAGAGGTAGGGCGGGAGATCCCGGTAATGATATTGAAAAACGTCGTCTTACCAGATCCCTTTGGTCCAATGAGACCGAAGATATCGCCCTGATTGACATCAAGATTAATATGATCTATTGCGACTTTTGTACGATATTTTTTTGTGAGCCCTTTTGTATGAAGCATCTACACATCCCTCCTTTGAAACAGCAGTGCAGTTCCAATGAGTAAGATAACGGTCAATGCCGTGTTCATTAGGACGTAGGTCAGCGGTTCACTCCAGCGCGCATAATAATAAGGCGTCATATATTGGAACCAATGAATCATTCGTTCTGAAGAAAGAACAGAAATCATACTGACGATTGGGAAAAGAAAGGAAAATAACATACCGACAAACATTGATTTCTGCGGTGTTGGAAAGAGCATGGACAAAAATAAAGCACATGAGATACCGACACTGATAAAGGTTAAGATTTTTAAGGCATCTGAGAACAGAAAACGGTGTGAAATCACCATATTCAGCACATATGTCGTCATAATACAGCTAAGCCAAAACAGCATCAGTCCAAGATATTTCCCGATGATAATGTTCAAACGGGTTGTTTTACTGACGAGAAAACGAATGGTTTTCAAATGAATTTCGCGGCTTAAAATATCATGAGACAACAAAAAAATAAGGAAGAAACCAAATAAAGACATCACCAGTTCATTCCCAATAGAATAAGGATCCTTTGCCAGTTCCCATTTTTCCTGATGAGCAGCGATAAACGGAAGACTTGAAACAAAAGTAGATAAAATGAAAATAATAACAATTGTTAAAATAGATTTTGTGCTTTTGAAGAGCTGCTTAAACTCATTCATACAGATGGTCCACACACGCTGTACCTCCCTTCACCTTTATTATACCCCTAGAAAAGAAAGACACCATATCTCGCTCTTTAACATTTGTTTAAATTTCATAAAAAGAAGACTCTTCCAGCACCAGTTGACTCATTTTTAAAAATGTTCAGAAAAATATCTTGATTTATCAAAAAACATCATGTATGATAGCTTTAATTCAAGATAACTATACAGGCAATGACGAGAGAAAGTACAATCATCAATTTTTCCACAGAGAGCTTCGGCAGCTGAAAAGAAGCAAAAATAATGATTCGAAAAATGGTCTCTGAGCCTCGTGCTGAACATATCTATGATATTAGTAGGTGACGACGAGAGTTGGTACTCGTTATCAAAACCACAGTATATGAGCCAGATTGGAGCTTTGTACTTGTAGAGGCTGTTTAGCGCGAGCAAACAGTAAATAAAGGTGGTACCACGAGACAAATACCTCGTCCTTATGATTCAAAGATAAGGATGGGGTATTTTTTATTGTCCACTTTTTTCATACAATTGTTCAAATGTTCCACGTGAAACACCACATCCATTTTTTCAAATGAAAGGGAGATTGACATGAGTGAACATGCATTGGTTTTACAATCAGATTTCGGCATTGATGATGGAGCTGTCAGTGCAATGTATGGAGTGGCAAATACGGTCAGCAGCAGCATCCGCATTTTCGATTTAACACACAATATTCCGCAGTATGACATTTGGGAGGCATCTTATCGTCTGCTTCAAACCGTCACATACTGGCCGGAAGAGACGGTATTCGTTTCCGTCGTTGACCCGGGCGTTGGATCAGAGAGAAAAAGTCTTGTCGTCAAAACGACAAGTTCACACTATATTATTACCCCAGATAACGGGACACTCACGCACGTTGCCCAGGATATTGGCATTGTGGAAGCCCGTTATTTAGATGAAACCATTAACCGGCTGCCAAAGTCGGGAAAATCACATACTTTCCATGGGAGAGATATTTACGCTTATACAGGGGCGAGGATTGCATCAGGTGTGATTTCTTTTGAAGAGGTTGGGCCAAAGGCGAATATTGATGATATTATCCATCTTCCAGTCGTACAGGCTTATGCGGAAGAAGATGTGATCACAGGGACGATTGATATTTTAGATGTGAGATTCGGAAACCTATGGACAAACATTCATCACACGCTATTTGAACAGCTTTCAATTAATTATGGGGATGCAATAGAAGTTACCATTGCCAACGGGCCGAAAAATGTGTATAAAAATATCATGACCTATGGACGATCTTTTGCCGACTTAAAGGTAGGCGAACCACTCGTATATGTCAATTCACTCGACCATTTAGGCGTGGCGATCAATCAAGGGTCATTTGCAAAGGCTTATAACATCGGTACAGGCACAGGCTGGCGCCTTTCGATTCGCAAAGCTCCGCGCATTATATACGAATAAGAGGAGGATACATCATGGCAGGAAAACAACTTTCAACGAAAACTGTCGTTGCCATTGGAATTGGCGCAGCCGTCTTTGTGATTCTAGGACGATTCGTCTCCATTCCAACTGGTATTCCGAATACACAAATTGAAACCTCATACGCATTCCTTGCATTAATGGCCGTGCTATTTGGTCCTGTTGCAGGCGCACTGATTGGTTTTATTGGCCATCTCATTAAAGATGCGACCACATTTGGCCCTTGGTGGAGCTGGATTATTGTATCGGGTGTGGTTGGTTTATTGATCGGCTTTATTTCTAACCGTTTAAAAGTAGAAGAGGGAGACTTCGGCTGGAAGAAAATCACGCTCTTTAACGCCGTACAAGCAGGTGCACAGGCATTAGGCTGGTTTATCATTGCTCCTGTACTCGACATTGTGATCTATGCAGAACCTGCGAACAAAGTGTTTGTTCAAGGCATTGTGGCAGGAATTTCAAACATCATCACAGTTGGTGTACTAGGAACCATCATCATTGCAGCTTATGCGAAAACGAGAAGCAAAAGCGGCAGCCTATCGAAAGAAACATCATGAAGCAAGGTGGAACACATAAATGAAGAAACCGATGATTCAATTCGAACATTTCGGATTCAAGTATCGCAGTCAGGCAGAACCAACATTAAAGGATATCAACCTGACCATCTATGAAGGAGAAAAAGTTCTCATCGCAGGCCCGTCTGGATCGGGAAAAAGCACACTAGCCCATTGTATCAATGGGCTAGTTCCTGCGTCTTATAAAGGTTCTATGGAAGGAAGTCTTCACATCGGCGGGAAAAATGCAGAGAAAGAGAACATTTTCTCCCTCTCACAGCTTGTCGGAACGGTGCTTCAGGACCCTGATGGACAATTCATCGGGCTGACCGTTGGAGAAGATATCGCGTTCACGCTTGAAAATGATCAAGTCACACGCGAAGAAATGAACACACGTGTCGAGGAAGCTGCCAGATTAACAGAGGTAGACGGCAAGCTGGCATCGTCCGTGCATGAGCTGTCAGGCGGACAAAAACAACGTGTCGCCATTGCGGGCGTACTTGTCAATGATGTCGACATTCTGCTGTTTGATGAACCACTTGCAAGCCTAGACCCCGCAACAGGTAAAGAAGTCATCGACCTCATTGATCGGCTGCAAAAACAAACGAAAAAAACCATCGTGATGGTTGAGCACCGATTAGAGGACGTCCTCTTCCGTCATGTGGACCGCATTATCGTTGTCAATGAAGGAACGATTGTAGCGGATATGACACCAGATGAATTGCTCGCCTCAAACGTATTAGAAGCGGCGTATTTACGTGAGCCTTTATATGTAAAGGCGATGAAATATGCAGGCATACCGGTCGCGCCAGGAGATCAAATCGCTGATTTACAGCGTCTCACCTTAGACGACGAGGCAAAAGAGAAAATCGAGCAATGGATGGAAGCATCTGAGCCATCAGTAGAGCAGATTGCAGCACAGGATTTACTAGAAGTGCGCGAGCTGTGCTTTGACTATCCAACAAGACCAAACACGCTGAGCAACATCTCTTTTACCGTCAAAAAAGGAGAAATGATCAGCATCGCAGGAGCCAATGGAGCAGGCAAGACAACATTGTCTAAGGTGCTTTGTGCATTTGAAAAGCCAACGAAAGGGTCAATTCTTTTAAATGGTGATGACATCACAGGAGATACGATCAAACAGCGCTCCGAACGAATCGGTGTTGTTATGCAAAACCCCAATCAAATGATTTCAAAACAAATGATCTTTGATGAGGTGGCACTCGGGCTCGTTTTAAGAGGCGTAAAGGAAGAAGAGATCAAAGAACGGGTGGAGCGGGTCCTGAAAGTGTGCGGGCTGTACCCATTTCGGAAGTGGCCGGTCTCAGCCCTCAGCTTTGGACAGAAAAAACGCGTCACCATCGCGTCAATTCTTGTATTAGAACCAGAAATCCTCATCTTAGATGAACCAACAGCAGGACAGGATTTTAAACATTACACAGAGATGATGACGTTTTTAGAGCAATTAAACCAGCAGGGTGTCACGATTTTCATGATCACCCATGATATGCACTTGATGCTCGAATACACAACAAGAACCATTGTCATTTCAGATGGAGAAAAAATCGCAGATGATACACCAGCCAAAGTGCTGACAGATCAGCTGCTTGTCCAAAAGGCGAGCTTAAAGGAAACATCGCTGTATGAACTGGCGCTGAAAGCTGATTGGCCGAATCCAAATGAACTCGTAGATCGCTTCATTGAGGTTGACAGAAAGGAACGAATGACATGGCTGTAGACATGCTGTCCTATATCGATCGCCCGTCACCGATTCACCGATTGACAGGTGCAACCAAACTCATTTGCTTTATCCTCTGGTCATCCGCAGCGATGCTCACGTATGATACAGGCGTTTTAGTGTTTATGCTAGTTGCTAGTATCGTGTTCTTTCAATTGTCTAACGTGCGATTTCGTGATATTTCCTTCGTGGTGATCGTCCTGGCGATTTTCCTAGTGATCAATAACATCGCCATTTACATCTTTGCGCCCCAGCAAGGTGTCGCCATCTACGGAGCAAAGCACGAGCTGTTTCATATTGCAGGCTGGTACAATGTCACACTTGAACAGCTTTTCTATCAATTGAACATTACGCTAAAATATGTGACCGTGATGCCAGCAGCGCTTTTATTTATTGTGACAACAAATCCAAGTGAATTTGCCTCATCCCTCAGCCGAATTGGGGTCAGCTACCGGATTTCGTATGCTGTAGCGATTGCTCTTCGCTATATACCAGATATTCAGCGGGATTTTCGCACGATTGCGATTTCTCAGCAAGCAAGAGGCATTGATTTATCGAAGAATGAAAAATTGGGGAAACGAATCAAAAATGCACTGTCGATTGTCATGCCGCTGATTTTCTCCAGCTTGGAGCGGATCGAAACGATCAGCAATGCGATGGAGCTGCGGGGGTTTGGGAAACATAAAAAGCGTACATGGTTTACGGCAAAAGACTTTCAAAAAGCAGATTATGCTGCGTTATTGTTTGTTGGTGTGGTGCTGATCGTGTCGTTAGTGATTACATTTGTTAGAGGAACGAGATTTTATAATCCGTTTTGATAGAAGGAAGCCTTCACAGGAGTGGAGGCTTTTTTATTTGGTTTGTGGATAAAAGGTGTGGGAAATGGTAAAAGACTATTAACATGTGAATAAATCGGTTATATTGGACAATGAGCGAAACACTTGTGAATAACCAGAGAACCTATTGGAGGAATCAGAAACTTATGAACAAAACATTTTATGCGTGTGCAGAACACATAGAAACCGTATTAGACATGTACATAGATGATCATGAAACGCCGCCGGAATTCAGAAAAATCGAACATACACACAGTTTATCCACAACCTGTGAATTGTGCGATGAACCTGCAATATATATAGTGGGGAACGAATGATCGGACACAAAATACACAAATTTTATCCACAATTGTTGATAACTTATATGAATAACTTGTTCTTAAGGTGGGGATGACCTGTGAATATATCAATTATCACAGTAGGAAAATTAAAAGAGAAATATTTAAAGCAAGGCATAGCCGAATACACAAAACGATTACAAGCTTACGCAAAAATCGAGATCATTGAGCTCGCGGACGAAAAAGCACCCGAGAATCTCAGCGATCAAGACATGAAAATCATCAAAGACAAAGAAGGCGAACGCATCCTAAGCAAAATCAACCCAGACGCCCACGTCATCGCCCTCGCCATCGAAGGAAAAATGAAAACTTCCGAAGAATTAGCCGATACAATAGATAAGCTGGCAACATACGGAAAAAGCAAAGTATGTTTCGTCATAGGCGGATCCCTTGGCTTAAGCGACGCCGTCATGCAGCGCGCAAATGAGAAACTGTCATTTTCGAAAATGACGTTCCCGCATCAGTTGATGAGGCTGGTGTTGGTGGAGCAGGTTTATCGTGCGTTTCGGATTGTGCGGGGGGAGCCTTATCATAAGTAATTGAAGAGTATGAAATTAATGAGGTGTTAATTTGAGAAATAAAGAAGATTTTTACGTTGATATTAAAAAGAGAGCCTTGGCTATTTACGAACAGTATCAATTTATTATGAAAGAAATTTCAAAGAATGAAACCAACATCTGTAAATATAAACTGAATTTTCACCTTGAGGAAGATTTAAGTTTAGGTGGAAAAGCATGGTCTGAAGAATTTACTGATAATATTATAATAAATAAAGGTGTTATAGATAATTTTTTTGATTATTTTTATAGTATTACAAAGATGAGAAGTGACCTTTTAATAAAACAACTACATTTAAAGAATGAGGAGGTCACTGATGATTTATCTTACGAAATGGTTAAATTTGATGATAACGGAAAAGCTAATGTTTTTGATAGTAAAGTTATAGATATTAAATTAGCTGGATTGCTTACTATATTTGTATCAAGGTTTATAATAACTCATGAATTAGGACATTTACTTAATGGACATTGCGAATTCCTAAATTCAAAAGATAAAAATTCCATACAATTTATTTCGATGTTTGAAAAAAATAACAATAAAAAATCACGAAGTATCTCTCCATTAGACTTAAGAACTTTAGAAATGGATGCAGATGCTTTTGCTGCCACAGATAATTTTAGAAATTTAATATTACTTTACGACCTTTTTGAAGAAAGGATAGATAGTGACTTAAATATTAAACCGATTGAGCTATTTTATTGGTGGTCATTTGCGATAAGAAGCAATTTTTTAATCACGCAAAGAATTTTAAAAGATGAAGAATATGAAGTCGATAAAACTCATTTACCAAGTGTAGCACGCTGGATTCTAATAATAGGGTCAATTTTAGATAGTATAGAAAATGATATATATAAGATAAATTATAGGGATGGAGACAGTAAAGAGAAATTATTACAATCTTTAATGAGTGGGTTTAGTTATGCTGAGAAGTGCTATAATGAAAGTTTTTATACAAATTATAATTGTATAGAAGAAACTATTAATAGTGAAGATTACAAACAATTTGTAACATCAACTCAAAAAAACTGGGAAAAACTCCGTAATGAATTGGATATATTCTCAAGATTACCTCTCTTCATAAATAATGTGCATAAATATGGATAAACACTTGTTATCTATTGAAGGAAAGCAGATGTATAGTCTATACTTAATTAATAATAACACAATATCAAAGATAATCTTTTTATAAGAAAATTATAGATTTTATTCTAAATTTACTATTTTTATCAATTTAAGAGTAAGTTAAATTACATTTTAGTTATACGAATTATAAAATATTATGAATTTGTAATTCGTTGAAATAATTGAAATTCCACTTCGAATTTTTATGTTATAAATACAAAATTTGTAGGACAAGATATTAATGACGAAAGGTGGGATACAATATTGAAATTACTATAATGCTGTTCTAACTGCAAAAAATCATACAAGGTGTGTTCATTATGGATGAAATCATGGTATATATTGAAAATCTAACAAGTGAAGTTAACTTGTCTCTTTCTTCATCAGAAAAAAAAGAAAAAGGTCAATATTTTACTTCTAGCTCTATAGCAACTTTTATAGCTTCTAACGTTAATATTAAAAAGGATAAGTTACGAGTGTTAGATCCTGGTAGTGGATTAGGAGCATTGAGTGGGGCTTTAATTCAAAGAATTATCACTCAGAGAATAAGAGTAGATATTGATTTAGTGTTATACGAAAAAGATAAGAAAGTAACTCCACATTTAAGATCAGTTATGGAATTATGTAAAAAAAGGATGCATGAATGTGGCAATGAATTTGAATATACAATCCTAGAAGAGGATTTTATTCTTGATAATAGACTTACGGTTGAAAATGACTTATTTAATGAATCATTGAATTATGAAAAATATGATGTAATCATTAGTAATCCTCCATACTACAAAGTTAAGAAAGACCACGTATATTCAAGGATTTTAGCAGATTATATACATGGTCAACCTAATGTGTATTTCATGTTTATGATTATTGCGTCAAAACTTTTAATTAACGAAGGACAACTTATATTTATTACTCCACGTAGTTATTGTTCAGGAGCCTACTTTGAAAGGTTCCGCACAAAATTTTTTGATGATATTGATCCAGATCACTTTCATCTATTCAATAAACGTAAAGGTAATTTCAAGGGTGAAAGTGTACTTCAAGAAAGTATAATTTTGAGTGGTTTCAAACGTGATAGAAGGCCTCTGTTTATAACAATAAGTTCATCGGATGATTTAAATATAATTGATAGTTATCAGCATCAGTCTTTTGAAAAAGAATTAATTATTGACTCATCGGATCAAATTAATCTTATACGTCTTCCTATAAATGAAGAAGACGAGGAGATTCTCCGCATGTTTGATAGTTGGAATAATAATCTTACATTAATGGACATGGAAATTTCCACAGGCCGTGTAGTTACATTCAGAAATAAAGATAATATCGAGGAATACAATCCTAAAAGAAATCATCCTTTAATCTTTATGCAGCATTTGAAAAATCAAAAAGTGCATTTCCCTTCCGATAATGGTAAAGATTTAGGTGTTAAGGATAGTGGATATAATGTTCTGGTTCCATCAAAAAACTATGTGTTATTGAAACGGTTTACTTCTAAAGAACAGACTAAACGTATAGTTTGTGCAACTTATCTTAAAAAGCATTATGATTACAAATTTTTAGGGATTGAAAATCACTTGAATTATATACACAAATATAATGACGGTTTAAGTGAGGAAGAGGCTATGGGAATTTGTGCTTTTTTAAACTCTTCTTATGTAGATAAATTCTTTCGTATAATTAATGGTAATACTCAAGTCAATGCTTCTGATATTAGACCGTTACCTTTTCCTAACTACGAATTTATATTGGAAATAGGTAGAAAAATTCTTGAGGAAGAAATAAAATACAGTGACATAGATTCTCTAATAAAGGAAACGTATGAAGGTGAGAAAATGGGAAAAGCAGATATATCTGAAAAAGGAAATAAAAATAAAGAACAACAAGCTATACAAGCATTAAAAGATTTAGGTTTACCTGTTAAGCAGCAGAATACTCGCTCAGCATTAACATTATTGGCTCTATTAGGAGTAAAAGAGGAAGATTCGTGGGAAGATGCAGGTAAGTATCACTTAAGAATTGTAGACATCATGGAGTTTATGGCTAATCAGTATGGTAAGGTTTATGCACCCAATAGTCGCGAAACTATCAGAAGACAAACAATTCATCAATTTGAACAAGCGAGAATTATTGATCGAAATCCCGATGATCCCACACGCCCTACTAATAGTGGAAATACTGTATATGCAGTAACCGATGAATTTCTTCACCTTATTAAATCATATAATACAGAAAAGTGGGCAGAGAATTTATCTGTATTTAAAAATCAATTTTCTACACTGATCGATAGATATAAAAAGACAAAAGAGATCCACAGGGTTCCAGTGAAAATTTCTAGAAATAATACTTTATACCTGTCATCAGGAGAACATAATATACTACAAAAACATATTGTAGAAGATTTTGCTGCAATTTTTGCTCCTGGATCAGAACTGTTGTATGTAGGAGATACCAGTAACAAAAAGTTGTACTTAGATGAGCAAAGATTGGAACAATTAAATATCCCCACATTATTACATGATAAGCTACCAGATGTTGTCTTGTATTCTCAATCTAAAGATTGGATATATCTTATTGAAGCCGTTACTTCTCATGGTCCTATTTCTAACAAAAGGGTTTACGAATTGGAAAAAATATTGGAAAACTGTAAATCTGGTCGTATATATGTTACTGCTTTTCCTGATATGTCTGTTTTTAAAAAGTATGCAACAGATATTGCCTGGGAGACAGAGGTATGGTTTGCTGATAATCCAGAGCATATGATGCATTTAAATGGTGACAGATTTTTTGGACCTAGAAACAATAATTAAGGGGTGACAATATGACTCTTAAAGATGAGATAGAAAAAAAATCAAAAGAGATTCAAACGGATAGTTATTCTATGTCTATCGGTGAGCTAATAAATATGTACAAGGACAACGAACTACAAGTTCAACCTGATTTCCAAAGATTTTTTAGATGGAATGATAATCAAAAGACTAGATTAATTGAATCAATATTATTGGGTATTCCTATTCCACCTATTTTTGTAGCACAAGGAGAAGGTGGAATCTGGGATGTGATAGATGGGCTTCAGAGACTGTCTACAATATTAGAGTTTGTAGGTGTCTTAAAAAATGAAGATGGTATTCTAGAACCTCCCAATGTGTTAGGAAAAACTAAGTTTCTCCCATCACTTGAAGGGAAAATGTGGAACAATACTGAAGTATCAGAGAACTCTTTTACAAGTGAACAAAGAATAGACTTTAAAAGAGCAAAGTTGGATATAAATATTATAAAACGTAGCAGTGATGCAGATGCTAAGTATGAGTTATTTCAAAGATTGAATACAGGTGGAACAGCTTTAAGTCCTCAAGAGATTCGAAATTGTTTAATGATTATGTTAGACAAAGAGTTTTATGAATGGGTAACGGGTTTAAAAGAGGATGAGAACTTTAAAACTTGTTTACCTCTTACAGAAAAGCAAGCTTCACAACAAGAGTATATGGAATATGTTATTAGATTCTTAGTATACAGACATTGTGATGTTACCTTAATAAACGGTCAAGATGATATCGGAGAATATCTTACCGAACAAATGATTGAGATTATTGAAGATAGCACTTTTGATAGAGAGTTAGAAGGAAAAGTATTTAAAGAGACTTTCAGTTATTTGAACAGTTTATTAGCTGATGATGTATTTAAGAAATATGATATAAACAAACAAAAATTTGTAGGACCATTATTAATTGGATCTTTCGAGCTTTTAATTACAAGTATTAGTGATAAACTTGAACATATTAAAGCTAAACCAGATGCAGATGTTATAGAGATATTAAAAGGCATTTATGAAAAAGAAGAATTTGCTCAAGCAACAAGACCAGGTACCAAACCTCTAAATAGATTCAAAAAAATGGTTGACTTCGGTAGGAAAATTTTCTAAATGACGGAATCTAAATTGGAGAAACTTCAAGATGAGTTAAATAAGAATATATTTTGGAGGAAACAAGAACTTACTATGTTGCAGAGCCAGATACAGAGTTCTAATGGGGCAATGTTAAAAATCTTACTTAGGTCAGGAATAACCTTGCTATATGCTCATTGGGAAGGGTATATAAAAATGGCAGCTAGAGATTATTTGAAATATTTAAATGGTCTAGAATATAGACTAGTAGATTTAAAACAAAATTTTGTTGTCTTACATCATAAAAAAGCTATTATAGACGCAAGATCCTCGAATAACACAACTAAATTTGGTTTGTTATTTGAAAAAATAACAAACGAAGAGCAAATTTTTAAAGTTAAGGAAAAAGATAAAGCTATTATTACAACGGAGAGTAATCTTAAGTATGAAGTATTAGAAGAGATACTTTATAGTTTAGCGCTTCCAAAACAAAATTTTGAGTTGAAAAAAGCATTTATAAATCAAAAACTATTAGAGCGGAGAAACAAGATTTCACATGGAGAATATCTTGAATTATATAAAGATAATGAACAGGATGCTAAAAATGAATTCAAAGAATTATACCATATTGTTCTCGAACTAATGGATGAATTCAAAGAAGAAATTATAGAAGCTGGTCGTAATAAAGCCTATTTAAAATAAGTTTGAGATTCAATATAAACTCAAGCTGATACTTAATGCAAAAAGAAAACATTTATCAATTAAAAATATACTTATCTTTCTTACATTAAAAGTTAATTTTTTAGAATAGATATTTATATCTTAATAAAAAATCTAATGCGCAATATTAGAAAGCAGGCACACCATGCACACAATCAAAAAAATAGAACAAACCTTCTCCTACATCACACCAGTATCACTCACCGACCGCCCCATCCTAGGCATGGTCGAAGGCACTAACAAAACATTAATGATCGATGCTGGTAACTCAGAAGATCATGCGACTGATTCAGTGATCGTGTATGTGAAAGAAGAGAAAATTCTGTTTCTTGGTGATTGTATTTATCCGAAAATGTATGCCGAAAAAGTCCATTATACGGTGAAAGAAACATTGCGTCTTTTAGAGGAGTTAGAAGCTTTTGATGCCGATACGTATATTCCTTCATACCAAAGACCGTGGACAAAAGAGGAGTTTTGTCAGGAAAGAAATAAGCTTCGAATGATTGCGAAATTCACTGGTCTATGTGGTGGAGATCACCAGAGAATCGGGAGTGAATATCAAGCACATGTGAACAGAGAATTGAAAGAAGATGAATTAGAAACCATTGTTTACTTTGTAAATGGTTATTAAATAATCACTAAAAAAGTCTCATTTGAGTGATTTCCCTCAAACGGGACTTTTTTTGCATCACGGATTGTGACAGACTTATTTTTGGCATTGATAATAAAAACAATCCCAAGTAGGCTTAATTTTCAGATCGTTGTTTTCGTCCAGCAAAATCAAATCGCTTCATGCAATTGATGGTTCTAAAATGACAATTTTTCATTGTTTCTCCTTTCATTATCACTTATATTGCAATTATAACTTGAGTGTTTGATGAGCAATTTCTAATTTAAATGTAGTTCTAGAGGTCTTCCAACATAAAATAATATTTTAAGAACCTTGGTAGAGATTGGTCTCCACCAAGGTTTTTGAATAACCTCATTAAAAGGCATCACGGTGAGCCATCATAAGTTAGTGAGGGGTGAGATGGCTAAATTTAGCTGTACAAGCAGCAAAAAAGTACTCTAATCCTTTTCCATCAAACATCTCCATTGCACCAGAATAGAAGATATAACCACCCCGCATAAAACCATGATTAAGCCTAAAGCGAAGAGAAATTACCTAGGAAAACAGAAAGTTGTAAGGGCTCTCAAACAACACACGTTGACATATCGTTATTTATCGATATAATGGTTTGTATGGAGCCAATAGAAGTTTTTAAAGCCTTATCCAATGAATCAAGATTGCAAATTTTACAATGGCTAAAGGAACCTGATCGTCATTTTACACCCCATGAAGGGATTGATATGAATACTACAGGGGTATGTGTTAGTCAAATAACAGATAAATTGAAAATGACGCAATCAACAGCATCTCAATATCTCTCAATTTTACTACGAGCTGGATTAATTACGACAGAGCGTATAGGTAAATACACGTATTATAAAAGAGATGAAAATGCCATAAAAAAAATTGCTAAGATTTTAGAACAAAATATTTAATAAATGAACTGAATTCATACATCAGAATTCAGTTTCATTTATTAAATACAAATCGACTTATCGTAATATGTTTTTTTGTCCATACATATTAACAATTCTAGATATGTAAATGTATTATATATAAGGAGTGATCTACATTGTCAAACACTGTAAAGATTTACATTTTAGCTATTGTAAGTTTTTTAGTTGGTACATCAGAGTATATCATCTCTGGTATTTTGGATAATATTTCTGAATCATTAGGGATTACGATAGCTGCAGCTGGCCAGTTAATTACGATTTTTTCTCTTGTGTATGCCATCTTCACCCCAGTATTAATGGCTTTAACATCGGGAATGAATAAACGCAAGTTAATGTTATTTTCACTTAGCGTTTTTATTCTAGGTAATATTCTGGCATTCGTCCTCCCTGGGTATCAATTATTTATTGTGTCAAGAATTATTATGGCTCTTGGAGCGGGGATGGTCGTAGTTACTGCATTAACAATTGCTGAAAAAATTGCACCAAAAGGTAAGCAAGGTACCGCTATTGCTACAGTAGTAATGGGATTTACAGCATCATTGATCATTGGAGTCCCACTGGGGAGAATGACTAGTGATTTCTTTGGTTGGAAAGCTGTATTTGGAGGAATAGCCTTACTCGGATTATTAGCCATGGTGATCATTTCTCTTACGATTCCAAAAATCCAAGGGGATAAACCTGTACCTTTAATTCAACAACTCGCTCTTTTTAAAAAACCAAAAGTAGTGTTGGGATTAGCCATCACCTTTTTCTGGCTTGGTGGTTATTCAATTGCCTATACCTATTTATCCCCTTACCTTTTAAATATATCGGGTGTAAGCAGCAAATTGCTGAGTGGAGTTCTCCTCGTATTCGGGATTGCTAGTCTAGTTGGGTCAAAGTTTGGTGGATTTAGTACCGATCGCTGGGGTGTGAATTTTACGCTGATTAGTGGAATGACATTACATGTCATCATGCTCATATTGCTCTCACTAGTTACGCATTCTTATGTTGGAGTATTGCTCATTTTAATATTATGGTCATTTGCTGCATGGTCTTCTGGCCCGACTCAACAATACCACTTAGCTACAATGGAGCCAGAGTCATCAGGTATACTATTAGGTCTCAATCAGTCAATGATGCAATTGGCGATGGCCGCAGGTGCAGCTATTGGAGGTATCTTTGTAGAGAGGGTTTCTCTATCTTCCGTTACTTGGGCAGGTGCTTTAGGCGTTGCAATCGCGATCATTGTAACAATATTGGCTTCGCGTGCTACTTCGAGTAATGAAATTCGATATACTTAAACAGTAGAACGATGGGAAAAAACGTGATTCAATTTAAAAAATAATGACAGAAAGTAGGAAGCACCTTTGCACTCAATTAAAAAAATAGGTCAGAGTTTTTGGTACATCACACCAGTATCACTCACCGACCGCCCCATCCTAGGCATGGTCGTTGGCAATAACAAAACATTAATGATCGATGCGGGTAACTCAGAAGATCATGCCAGATACTTTATCAAAGAAACCTTAAAACACGAGAACGCCAAGCCCGATCTCGTTGTCCTCACGCATTGGCATTGGGATCATATTTTTGGTCTGCCTGCGCTGCCTGATACGGTTTCAATTGCTTCTGCACAGACAAGAAAGGAAATGGAGGAGCTTGTTCCGTTTTCGTGGTCAGATGAGGCGATTGATGAGCGGGTGAGGGAAGGAACGGAGATTGAGTTCTGCGCGAAGGCCATTAAGGAAGAATATCAGGGTCATCGAGATATTCAGGTGGTTTTACCGGATATCACGTTTGACCGTCGGATAGAGATTGATCTTGGCGGGGTCACTTGCATTGTGCAGCATGTTGGAGGCGATCATGCGGCTGATTCCGTGATCGTGTATGTGAAAGAAGAGAAAATCCTGTTTCTTGGTGATTGCATTTATCCGAAAATGTATGCCGAAAAAGTTCATTATACAGTGAAGGAAACGTTGCGTCTTTTAGATGAGTTAGATGCTTTTGATGCCGATACGTATATTCCTTCACACCAAAGACCATGGACAAAAGAGGAGTTTCGTCAGGAAACAGACAAACTTCGGATGATAGCGAAATTCACTGATCAATGTGGTGGAGATCGGCAGAGAATCGTGATTGAATATCAAGCACATGTGAACAGAAAACTAAAAGAAGATGAGTTAGAGACAATCGCTTATTTTGTAAATGGTTATTAAGTGATTCAGGTTATTCACTGATAACATTACCTATTTTCTAAGCCAGCTATATTTAAGCAACAAAATCTGTCTTCCTTCCCTTATTAGCTTTAGCAAAAGGTATTGTAGCAGAAGAAAAAATGATTATAAATACTACAACAAGTCCCCTCCACTAAGTTTGAGGGGGCTTTTTTTGTTAAACTTAGGCATTTAACCAAATGTAAGTTGAAGATAACTTCTGATGTCATGTTTAGTTGGTAGATGAATGGAATAAATTTAATATAATAATGATGAAGGGTGTGAAAAGTATGATCAATATGAATTTGAAAAAAATGCGAAAAATACACAGATTTACACAAGAAGAAGTAGCTGAGAAAATTGGTGTTTCAAGGCAAGCTGTTGCGAAATGGGAATCGGGGGAAACTGTGCCGGATATCAACAATTGCAAGGCTTTGGCTGAATTATATGGCATTGCTTTGGATGATCTCGTGAATAATTTGGATGGTACAGAAGTGGCAGGGGTGAAACCAAAAGGAAAACACATATTTGGACTTGTAAAGGTTGGCGAACGCGGGCAAATTGTCATTCCTAAAAAAGCGAGGGAGATATTCAGCATCTTTCCTGGAGACAGCTTGTTGATGTTGGGCGATGAAGCTCAAGGAATTGCCATTGTAAGAAATGAGGACTTCCTGCAGTTTGCTGACGAGATATATAAGGCACAGGAAGGTCAGGAGGATGAGGAATGATTGCGATTCAAACAAAGAATCTAACAAAGAAATTCGAAGAACAGATTGCAGTCGATTCTCTTAATCTTTCAATTGAACAAGGCGAACTTTTTACTTTACTTGGAGTGAATGGTGCAGGTAAAACGACAACGATCAAGATGTTGACCTGTCTTAGCACCCCTACAACCGGTGATGCGTCGATTTTGGGTAACAGTATTGTTTCTAATCCCTACGCAGTAAAAGAACAGATTAATGTTTCACCACAGGAAACGGCAGTAGCTCCTAATTTATCCGTGAAAGAGAATCTTGAATTAATCGCTCAAATATACGGGTTCCACAAAACAACGATCGATATAAAAGTCGAGGAAATGCTCCGTACGTTTAGTCTGACGGAAGTATCTAAAATGAAGGCTAAAACCCTATCCGGAGGGATGCAAAGAAGACTTAGTATTGCAATGGCACTCATTACAGACCCCAAAATCCTTTTTCTTGATGAACCTACTCTTGGTCTTGATGTCATCGCAAGACGTGAGCTATGGAGTGCTATTGAGAAATTAAAGGGGAGTATGACCATCATTCTCACGACACATTATATGGAGGAAGCAGAAGCCCTTTCGGATCGAATAGGCACGATGGCGAAAGGAAAATTAAAGGCAGTTGGAACAGCAGCCGAATTGAAGGAAAGCACCAACACCAAATCACTTGAGGAGGCGTTTGTGTCAATTGCTACCAAAGAGGAGGTCGTAAGATGAAATCACTCGCTTTTGCTTCACGTAATGGTAAAGAGATTTTAAGAGATCCTTTAAACGTAGCTTTTGGTATAGGCTTTCCGTTAGTTATCTTATTATTGCTTCATGCTATTCAAACGAATATTCCATCTGATGTATTTGCTATTGATCAACTTATTCCTGGCATAGCTGTTTTTGGTCTTTCTTTTATCTCACTATTCGCTGGAATGTTAATAGCTAAAGATCGAAGTACCTCATTCTTGATGCGATTGTTTACTGCACCCCTTTCTGCCTCAGACTACATTGTAGGGTATATTGTGCCACTCCTACCTATTGCGATTGTTCAAGTTATCATTAGTTTTATCACAGCTTTTTTCTTAGGTTTACCTTTCAATGCCAATGTTTTGTTATCTATTCTTGTCCTTTTACCAACATCTTTACTATTTATCGGCATAGGGCTCTTAGTGGGGAGTATATTTAACGACAAGCAGGTTGGTGGTATTTGTGGAGCGCTACTAACGAATATGAGTGCATGGTTAAGTGGTACATGGTTTGATTTGAATTTAGTTGGAGGCTGGTTCAAAGATATTGCATACGCACTTCCATTTGCTCACGCAGTAGACGCTAGCAGAGCTGCCTTATCTGGAGACTATGCATCAATTTTACTGCATTTTTGGTGGGTGATTGGATATACAGGTATTATTGTAGCTATCGCCATTTTTGCTTTTAAAAAGAAAATGAATGGGGAAAACGATTAGTTTGGTACAGTTTTTGATGAAGAAGTTTACAGCTGGGTTATCTGCGCCTTTTTTTGTATGATAAACTTTAATGAAGTTGTCATTTGAGTAGAGGGAGGTACATATGAAACAGCTTTACATGAAGCAAAAAGTATTTAGTTTAAGCGGCAGGTTTACAGTCAAGGACCAGCAGGAAAACGATGTGTATGTGGTCGAGGGCAGCTTTATGAAGATGCCGAAGACATTTACCATTCTGAATACAGAACGAGAAGAAATCGCTGTGATTACGAAGAAAATATTTACCTTTTTACCGAAGTTTTTAGTAGAAGTTGATGGTCAAGAGGTATTGACGATCAAAAAAGAGTTTACGTTCTTTAAAGCAAAATATTCAATTGATGCCGCGGGTATAGAAGTGCAAGGTAACTGGTGGGATATGAATTTCCAGGTTCTCCAGAACGGCGAAGTGATTGGTCAGGTGAAGAAGGAATGGTTTACTTGGGGTGACAGCTATAAGGTTGATATTTTGAAAGAAGAGATGGAGCCTGTGATGATTGCCCTCGTTGTTGCGATTGATTGTGTAAAAGCTGATGAAGCAGCGTCTAGGTCTTCGTCGTCGCCGACGACGAATAATTAATTGGAGGGTTAAAAAATTGGCCAATCTTACCCGCATTTTAAGATTAAGAGATGCAGAAATATGGGGGTATGAATTTCTCGATAATAAAGACATCATCATTTATTTCTCCATTACAGATGTAAATAGAAAAGCAATGACTCACGATAATCCCCTTGCTACCCAAGAAGAATTGGATGAAAGAGATAATTACGTTTCAATAGATGTTCATAGTAATCTTGATCTAAAAAAAACGCTTGAAGAAGATACATTTGATGATTTTATCACCGAAATTTCTTTTTTAGTAGAACATATGCATGATTTTCACAATGCTCATGTTTTTATGAAAATACATGTTCATGACAACATAGATTTAACTGATTTTCAGTTAGAGGAAGATGAAGATTTGCATGGTGATGAAAAAGAACAGCTCTTTACATTTCAACGTTTATGGATTCAGAAGACTTGCTTTCAATTGATAGAACAACATTTAAATCGAAAAATCAAAGAAATATCTAACAGTAGATTTTGCCAAGATCTAATATGAGCTTGTGAGGTGAGCACACTGATCACATTCCAATACAAAGTATTTCTAACAGTCGTCGAGTGCGGCAGTTTTACAAAAGCAGGGGAGAAGCTTGGGCTGACGCAATCTGGGGTGAGTCATAATATTGCGAAGCTTGAGTCGGAACTCGGGATTGTGCTGCTTCGGCGGAATCGAAACGGGCTTTCGTTAACGGACGCAGGTGAGCGGGTGATGCCGCATATCCGGCAAATCATGCATCATGCGGCATTGCTTGAGCAGGAGGCGGCGCTCATTCAAGGGATGGAAGTGGGGAGTATCAAGATAGGGACATTCCCTAGTTTTTCTTCAAATGTCCTTCCACGCCTTATTCATCGTTTTACGCAAATCTATCCGCATATCAAGCTGGAGTTATATGAAGGCGGTTATGAGGAGATTGAGGAATGGATCACTTCTGGCACGGTTGATGTTGGTTTTTTAACGCAGTCATCGAGGGAATTTGAGACCGTTCCACTTTTTCAGGATGAATTGGTGGTGCTCATACAAGAGAATCATCGCTTTCATACGAAGAAAGTGATTGAAGTGGACTCGTTACATGATGAAGCCTTTATCATGCCGAAAGCGGGCTGTGACATACTCGTCAAGAAGCTGTTAAAAGAAAGAGGCGGCGTGAAGCCTCATGTTTTGTTTGAAATTGAAGACAACAATACGCTTATTTCTATGGTTCAAGAAGGACTTGGGGTCACGATCATTCCAAAATTGGTTTTGCCGCCGCACATACCTCATACGAAAGTCATTCCACTGGAGACAAGTGTCTTTCGTGAGGTCAACCTGGCGCTCAAATCATTCAAAGCAGCTTCCCCATCGGCCAAAAGATGGATCGAAACGGTCAAAAATCATTTTAAATAGAATCAGCTTGAACAGGAAGTCCCCATTCAAGCTGATGTTTTATAAAGTTAACACGCCGCGGATCGTGATGACAGCTGCGCCTGCCACTTTAATCACCGGCTTTGATTCATTCGGAATGACTGTGATACGAAGCATGCCAGGTCTGCCGATGGCATCCCCTTGGGCAATGTTCAGGCGAGTGATTTCTTGCTGAGAAATGATACCCTCCAAATAAAGATATCCAGCCAACGCCCCGTTTGCTGCCCCCGTCACAGGATCTTCCGGTATACCAATCCCAGGTGCAAAATCCCTCGTATAAAGATCGCATTCTTTTGAAGTGTGGAACGTATAAAGGTGGGTTGTCGAGATGCCATGCTCTTTATTCATTTTAGCTAAAGCCGCTAAGTTCGGTGCCGCTTGATCAATGTCCTGTTGGTGCTTCATTGGAACAAGAAGATGCCAGTTTCCGGTGTTTGCTAATTTGATAGGATAGGAAGAATCAAGGCGGTCACTGCTCACACCAAGCATGTCACTAAGCTCTTCTAAATCGATGACAAAATCTCGCGTCCGCGGTGGCACCTGCGTCATTTCCACATCAACGACCTTTCCATTTTCTTCGTGCCATTCAACAGGCACATGGCCGATCTTTGTTTCTAACACGATCCCTGATCTCTCTTTAGCCAGCCCTAGCTCCGTTGCTAGAAGCCAAGTCAATCCAACAGTCGCATGCCCGCAAAAATTGACCTCTTCCGTCGGTGTGAAGTATTTGACGCGATAATCGGCTTTCTTATCATGGGCAGGAAGCAAGAAGACGGATTCCGGTAAATTCAACTCCTTGGCGATGCTCTGCATGTCATCTTCTGTTAAAAACTCACCACCCCAGCGGCATTTCCTCCAAATTTCTCAGTTGTAAACGCATCGACATGATACACTCTAATGTCTGTCATCTGACGAACCCTCCTATACACTCTTGTTACGTTAATCATAAGTTTGTTTGATGCATTCGTAAAATGAATCTTTTTGATGGTTTAAATCGGAAGTGTTCATGTAAGAGAGGGAGTTTTCATAGAATAATAGTTTAAGTAAAGTATAATGAAAGAAAAAATGAAGCGAAGGATGTGACATAACTACAGGTGGGTTTATCAATATCGGACTCGTTTTTTATGAAGACATTCATATACCAAATACTTTCGCCAATTGATTGATTATCTAGTTCAAAAAGACATGTCTATCACGAAAGTAAAATTTAGTCAGAACCCTGACGGTGAAACATGGATTGAGCACAGAGTTAAAGAAAATATCCTCAAAGACGATGATTTTTCAGGTTATTATACAGAGTTTGAATTGTCAGGCATAAGTTCAGATCGAAAAGGAAGTACAATCAACATACAAAAAGAAACGGGTTTCGTAGGATTCGTTCTCAGTTTAAATTGGACAGAGGTTGTTTCTCATGATGTCATTCATCTTCAGCAGAAGATCATACGCTGTCTTGTGGATCTTTATCATACGATGACGTTTGAATATGCGTTCATTGGACATGAAATTGAAGTCGAAATTCATCCAGATGAGTTTGAAAAGTGTCTGCAAGACCAGCATGCTTTTCCAGTTGCACTAATTGGCAAAGGAAATCACATAGACATTTATTATGGTGATGTTGGGATTGATGGCCTATCTTCTCAAGAAAGAAGGATGGAATGTTTAAAGGTTAAAAGATAATAGTAAGAAAGCCTCCTGACACCAGGAGGCTTTTTCCATCCATCACCCATAATAATTATTCGCTTGAATAAAAAATTGGGATTGCATGTAGTTATACGTGATTTTCGAAAAATCGAAGGGCTGGCCATTGGTGAGATGAAAGACTGTCTCGACGCGGAGAGCGGGATCATCTTGCTTAAGGCCGAGGTGCGTCGCTTCGGTTTCATTCAATTTGCCTACTTGTAAGTACATATCGGAAAAACCGACTTTGAGCCCCAAACCTTCACTGATGAATTTAAAAACAGAGTCGGCAGCAATTTCTGTGTTGAGATAAGGAATGATCGTTTTTCGGTAATAGGATTCTTCTAAACATAACGTTTGCCCATTGATGTAACGAATGCGTTTTAGATAAAAGACATCTTCATCTTGTTCAATGTTCAAATTAAGTGCAGCTTCTTCGGACGGCTTGATGGTGTCTAGCATTAAAACCTCTGATGTCAGTTGAAATTCCTCTAAATCTTTTTTAAACCCTTGGTTGGATAAAAGGCTGATGTAGCCCTTACGGCGGTGTCTTCGAACAAAGATGCCGCTGCCCCTCACTTGATAGATAATTCCTTTTCTTTCGAGTAAGTCTAATGATTTGATAATGGTACTTTTGCTCACAGCAAATTGGCTCATGAGTGTTTCGAGTACAGGGAGCTTATCCCCTTGCTGCAGCTCATGGGTGACAATATATTTTTCAATATCGCTCGCAATTTGTTGATACTTTAACATGGCCATTCCTCTTTGTTTTCACGATTTATTGTTCTTGTATTATAGCACATACCAAATTTCCTTTGATATGCCAATTGAAATTATATATGTATTGATATATTGTACCGGTATAATTATAATGTACATATACTAGTAGTGATAAAGGGGGGGTTTATATGTCAAAAGTGAGGGATTATCAAAAGCTTGCAGAAGACATCTTAGAGGCAGTTGGCGGAGAAGAAAATGTGGTGAGTGCCGCAAGATGCGCCACGCGGCTGCGTTTGGTCTTGAAACGTTCGAATCCAAAAGCAAAGGAAGCAGTCAATGCGATGCCTGGCGTCATTACCGTGGTGGAAAACGGCGGTCAATTTCAGGTCGTCATCGGTCAGCATGTTGGTGAGGTCTATGAGCATTTTTCCAGCCTTGTTCAGCTGCCGCCGTCTGAAGATGACCAGGTAAATGAAAACAAGGGAACGGTGCTGAATCGTGTCATCGCGACCATGTCTGCTGTGTTTGCACCATTTGTGTATATTTTGGCGGCAGCTGGTATTTTACAAGGTGCACTTATCCTCATTAATTTATTATTTCCAAGCTTCTCGAAAACGGGAACGTATGAAGTCTTTAGCTTTATTTCTTGGGCGCCGTTTACGTTCTTGCCTATCTTTATTGCCATTACAGCTGCCAAGCATTTTAAAACGAATATGTATATCGCAGTAGCGTGTACAGCAGCGCTTGTCAGTCCGGCTTGGACGGAGATTGCTGGACGCGTGGCATCAGGGGAAGGCGTTACCTTTTTAGGCATAGCGCTATCTGAAACGGTTTATACGTCATCTGTTTTGCCGCCGCTATTCTTGGTATGGATCCTTTCATATGTAGAGAGATTTTTAAACAAACGCATTCACGAGGTGGTCAAACCGTTATTTGTCCCATTTATCTGTATGGTTGTCATGGTTCCGTTAACCATTCTATTAATTGGTCCACTTTCGACAGCAGGCGCAAATGGAATTGCAAACGGATACAATGTCTTAGCAGAAAATGTCCCAGCTTTAGCAGGCGCCATTATCGGAGGTTTCTGGCAAGTGCTTGTCATTTTCGGTGTTCACTGGGGCATCACACCAATGGTGCTCGCCAACTTTGAACAATATGGACGTGACTCCTTCCAGGCATATCAAACCATCGCTGTTATCGCTCAGGTCGGCGCAGTGTTAGGGGTTATTTTAAAAGCAAGAAACCGCGAAACACGAAAAGTCGGGGTGTCAGCGGGAATCACGGGTCTCTTTGGAATTACCGAGCCTGCGATCTATGGGGTCACCCTTCGTTTTAAGAAACCATTTATTTTCGGATGTATATCTGGAGCGGTCGGTGCCATTGCTGCCAGCATCTTTACGCCTTATTACTTTGCGTATGCAGGGTTGCCTGGTCCACTGACGATTGTAAACGGAATTAGTTCAGACTTTCCAACATCGATCATCGGCATATTGATTGGTGTCGCAATTGCGCTGATCTTACCAGTTGTGCTCATTCAAATGTTTGGTTATGGGGAAGATACAGTGGAACAGACAGCCGGTGCAACGTCTGATAAAGATCAAGTTGGAGAAAAAATGAATGCTTCGATGAACAATGAAGAAACCATTCCTGCACCGCTTGCAGGGAAAGTACTCCCGTTATCTGAAGTGCCGGATGCCGTATTTAGCTCTGGGGCAATGGGCAAAGGATTTGCGATTGAACCGACAGACAATAAGCTGTATGCACCGTTTGATGGCAGTGTCGTCATGCTTGCGCCGACAAAGCATGCAATTGGACTGCGTTCAGAATTTGGTGTGGAGTTACTTGTTCATGTAGGAATTGATACGGTTTCCCTAGATGGCTCAGCATTTACTCTTCATATCAAAGAAGGCAGCAAGGTGAAGAAGGGTGACTTGTTGATGACATTTGATCAAGAAGCCATTGAAAGCAAGGGATTAAACACAATCACACCTGTCATCATCACCAATACACAAGCGTACGAAGATGTGATTATAGAAGAACAATCGACATGCCAGTCAACAGACGTCATGATCACAATTGTGAAATAGGAGGAATGAATAATGACATTACCAAAAGATTTTCTATGGGGCGGAGCATTAGCTGCACATCAATTTGAAGGTGGATGGAATGAAGCTGGAAAAGGCCCAAGTGTTGTAGATGTGATGACAGCAGGTGCTCATGGAATACCGAGACAAATAACTGAAACGATAGAAGAAGATAAATTTTATCCGAACCATGAAGCGATTGATTTCTATCATCGTTATAAGGAAGATATCGCAATGTTTGCCGAAATGGGTCTAAAATGTTTACGTACATCAATTGGCTGGAGCCGGATTTTCCCTAAGGGAGATGAAGCGGAACCGAATGAAGCAGGCTTACAATTCTATGATGATGTATTTGATGAACTGCTCAAGCATGGCATCGAGCCTGTGATTACGCTATCTCACTTTGAGATGCCGCTTCATTTGGCAAGAGAGTACGGCGGGTTCCGCAGCCGAAAAGTCGCTGAGTATTTCGCGAAATTCGCAGAAGTATGCTTCAATCGATACAAAGACAAGGTCACATACTGGATGACATTTAATGAAATCAATAACAAAATGGATGTCAACAACCCACTATTCCTTTGGACAAATTCAGGCGTATCAGTCAAAGAAGGCGAAAATGCCAAAGAAGTCATGTATCAAGCAGGACACCATGAATTACTTGCAAGTGCATGGGCAGTAGCCAAAGGAAAAGAGATCAATCCTGCTTTCCAAATTGGAGCGATGGTGTCTCACGTGCCAATCTATCCGTATTCCTCAAATCCAGAGGATGTCATGCTTGCAGAGGAGTATATGAGACAGCGCTATTTCTTCCCAGATGTACAGGTTCGCGGCTACTATCCGAGCTATGCATTAAAAGAATTCGAACGCGAAGGGTATCATATTCCATTTGAAGAAGGCGATGAAGAAAGCTTAAGAAAAGGGAAAGTGGATTATCTAGGCTTTAGCTACTACATGTCGACAACGGTTAAAAGTGATACTGTGTCTGATCACAACGGAGACATTGTCAACGGAGCCCTGCCGCATGGTGTAGATAACCCTTATATCAAATCAAGTGACTGGGGCTGGTCCATTGACCCGACAGGCTTAAGATATACATTGAATCGTTTTTACGATCGCTATCAAATCCCGCTGTTCATCGTAGAGAATGGATTTGGTGCAATAGATCAAGTAGAAGAAGACGGTTCTATTCACGATCCAGAAAGAATTCAATATCTCGCTTCTCATATCGAAGCACTGAAAAAAGCGATTGAATACGACGGTGTGGACCTTATTGGCTACACACCTTGGGGCATCATTGATATCGTGTCATTCACAACAGGTGAAATGAAAAAACGCTACGGCATGATCTACGTTGACCGCGACAACGAAGGTAACGGCTCGATGAAGCGCCTTAAAAAAGATTCGTTTACTTGGTATCAAAACGTCATCGCAACGAACGGTGAAGAAGTGTAATAAAGGAAAATAGAAGCCCGGATGAGCGTGGTATATGCTTGTTCGGGTTTTTCATCGTTTATGTTTTAATAGAGCCTGAACACAAAGGAAGAAGAGGGTAATAGGGATAAAATAGTTCATTGGATTGTGAAAGATCTTGATGTTCAAGTATATTTGAAGAAGAATCCAAAAGCCGAATATCACCATAACAGCAGGAATGATTTTTTTATACATATTGATTCTCCTTTCGAGAGTAGTTTGTTTTAGTTGGCATTTTCTCATATCATTGCAGAAATTGAAAAGAGATAAAGATATTCATAGGTTCTATTACACAATTTGGTATAATTGATCTATAAAAACGATAAATGGTAGATGAGGAATAGGAGTTGTTGAAATGAATCAAACTCTGCAAATGGGTGCCAATACCGTACTAAATTCTCCAAAGGGGCAAGTATCCATCAGTTATGAAGTGTCATCTGCAATTGATATTTCTTTAACTGCGTTTCTTTTAACAGATTCAGATCTAGTTCAAGGAGATAATGGCATTATTTTTTACAATCAGCCGGAGAGTGCCACGGGTGTCGCGACACTTTTACCAGCAGAGATATCAGATCAGTTGAAAAGGCATCAATTGAATTTTGATATGAGTAAAGTGCCTGTTGGAATCACAAAGATGGCGATTACACTAACAGAGGATCAAGGAATTGGCTTTTCTCAAGTGAAGAATCTGCAAGCAGAAATTCGAACAGGTGATGAGGTGCTATACCTAACACCAGTAAAATTTACAAATGAAAAAGGGATTGTCGTAGTAGAGCTGTATATCAGAAATAGTGAAACGAAAGCACGATCCATCTGGCGTGGCTTCAATTCTGGATTGGAAGGGCTATGCAAGCTTTATGGGGTGGAGGTTGAACCTGTTGTACAAGATGTTTCTTCACCTCCTCAAATGGCTTCTGAAAAACAAATTGATGAGCCTGCTCCAATGAAGACAGCCGCTAAAGAGAAAGTGGCTGCACCTATTAGCTTAGAGAAAGTTCAAGGTAAAATTAGTCTAGACAAAGGTCATAAACCGATCATCATTGAAAAAACGCCTGAGATTACAGCTACAGTATCCTGGGAGTCTGGAACGGATTATGATATTTATGCATTGGTCTATACGAAGGCAGGAAAACAAATAGATGTGGCCATGTTTGGCGCAAAAGGTGTTCCAGCTCTCAAAAGTTACGGTAACGGAGCTGTAGAGCATATGGGAGATGTCGGTAGAGACCGTGATTCGCTGAAAACAGAAGTCATTAAATTACGGTTAAATGACGATATCCTTGCTATTGTTCCGGTTGTTTATTCTGCTCAATCAAACGGAACAGGTTCCTTTTATAGATATAGGGTATCTATGAGTATCGATAATCACCAAGGAACGTCTGTGACAATTCATGCCAAACATGCGAATGATAATGATCGGATTTATTCTTGTGTGCCGGGGATGCTTCAAAATACAAATGATGGTGTGATCATCCGTCCGCTAGAGCTTTACAGCAAACCCAATTCCGAGCGCAGACCTAAATTAAAAATGAAGTCATCTAATGAAATTGATGTTTTGATGGATAAAGGACCGATCAATGATTATAAATAAAATAAATGTATGGCTGGACAAAGCAAAGTGCATTGTCTAGCTTATTTTATTTGACCTTTAAATAGAGAGTCTATTCCATTTTTTAAATCATTTAGCCTATTTTTCCGTTTTGAAGGTCACGGTAAAATAGACTTTATGATCAATAATGGAGGGAGTGACTTCTTCTGGGCAAGATACTTGATGCAAAAGCACTAACCAGTGCCATGGACACAAGGGCAAAACACTATCAGGAACTCCGCGAACAAATGATAGATTTAAAAAAGGCATTACAAGGTGTTGCCAACCTCGGAGATGACTTCACTGGGAAAGGTGCCGATAACATTAAAAGTTTCTATAAAGAGCTGTCTGGAAATGTAGACATGTTTATCAGCTTCATTGATAAGCAAAAAGCCTTTCATGAAGGTGTTTCTGGGACACTGGATGATACAAACTTTGGCGGCGATACCTTTGTAGAAGAACACTTTTTAGACAATGCGGTACATATGGGTATCAAGAATGCCAAAAGCATTGTGAAGGATCAAAAAAAGGCACTCAAAACCATTTTTCAAGACATTGATGACCTCATTTCCCTAGAGGTATTTGATAGCCAAACCTTTGATGAAAAAATAGAAGATGCGGAAGATGAACGAAAAAAGACGGTCAAAGATCTGAGAGAACTTGATCAAAATTTAAAAGATGAATATGCTTTGTCAGAGACGGAACAGCAAGCTACAATGGCATTGTATGCTGAAATGATGAATGCGACAAATGACGGAACAGCGATTTCACCTATGAATTTTGATAAGAAAGCGTATCAAAATAGCGACATCTACAAGGCAAAAAGCGATATTGAGAAGCAAACTTCTGAATATCTGAAAATCAAAAAAGAACAAGAAGAAGCCCGAAAGATTGCGAAGGAACAAGAAGCCCTCGCCAACCGCCCTTGGTATGAAAAAGCCCTCGATTATGGTGGAAACATCGTGAATGAACTGACCGGCGTGAACGATGCAAAACGTGCCGCAACAGGCGTTGATCCAATCACAGGCGAGGAACTCACCGCAGGACAGCGAGTCGCGGCAGGCGGCATGGCAGCGGCCGGCTACATCCCAATCGTCGGCTGGGCAGGCCGCATTTTCAAAGGCGGAAAAGCCGTCTATAAAACGACCCAAGCCACATCAGTTGCAGTCAGGGCAGTCGACATTTACAAGACATCACAAAAATCCTTTGACGCCTTAAAAACATCGCAAAAAGGACTATATGGCCTCACCGCCACCAACGGCTTCAGCGAAGCGATCACAGGCCGAGACATGTTTGGAAATAAGATCTCGAAAGAACAGCAGGAAGCAAGTATGAACGCGGCACTGGGGATGCTTTTGCCGATCGGGGTGAAAGGGTTTCATGGGAAGATGGGGGTGAAGGATAGTGCTGGTAAAGGTGGATTTAAACATAAGTATTCTGACAATAGCAAAAATCATCTAATACGGCCAGAAGGTGTTAGTAAGACAGGTGTAAGTGGTGGTCATAATGAAAAGGAATTTTTTAATTATTTAAATGAAAAGGAAATTCCCTATAAATTGGAGAGAAAAGAAAGCCATCCTTCGGTACATGGAATAAAAGATGTGTACTATAAAATAGCAAAACAAGAACGTGGTATGTATACAAAAGAATTTAAAGCATCTACTCATAAGAAGACTGTTTATGATGATAATGTATTTACTGATGAGCAAATTTATAAATATGGCCAAGAGGCAATGGAAAATGGTACTGAGTATGTAACTAGAGGCGGTCAACATGTAATACAAGGTACATCAAATGGTATAAAATTTGAAGGGTGGAAAAATCCAAAAACAGGGGAAATTGAAAGCTTGTACCCAGTATTAGAATGGAAGAAATATAGTAATTAGGAGGATCTTGATGTTAAAAAAAATGCAGCCGATTGTTCAAGACTTTTTTTCTTTTTTGAAGAATGATTTAGTTGAGGTGTTAGAGTGTTTGTCCCACAGAGAACCTTGGCAAGATCATATGATGGGATATGAACTTCCAGAGCATTCAGAGGATGTTGAATTTAATAATGGAGTAATGATATTTATGGACACAGCATCTTATCATGAAATTGTGATGGATAATCTAGATTTCTATAGTTGCTTAGAAGAGATTTGTATGGAGTATGTTGCTGAAACTCCAGAACAGAAGGCACAAGTTTATTTACTTTTGGACAAGGTAAAGACTACTTTAAATTTGTGAAAATTAAACCTAACTGAGTAAACCTTTAATACGAAGGTGATTACTTATATGAGGTATTCATTGAATTTAAGGAAGATCAAATTGATGATTTAGCAATAATACTACCAGAAGAAATAAGTATTTTTTATGCAAGATATTTCAACAATAGAAGAAGTAGATGAGTATATAAGATAAAGTATATGAAACCCTTGACATTTACCAGAAACACAGGAAGTTGAGGGGGAGAGATGAAAACCTTTAAAGTCAATTAATAAAATCATAATGTGTAATGTTAATGGGTAAAGCTTGGAGGAGACAATAGAGTTTGTCAAATCACAAAAGGTGTATTAAATTATGAATTTTTCATTAGAGCATTTAAAACATCACAAAATAAAAGTTAATTGGAAAACTATATATGTAGGAATTAGGCTAGATTTGATTTCATACAAAGAAATAAGCAAGTATGCTGTGGAATATTTATCTAATCATACTGAATGTGAAAATTCTTTAATCCTAGAATTAGCTTGGGGAGATGGCGACCCAGATGAGGATTAAAGAAAACTTCAAATGGTTTTGGTAGAATTATATAATGATTTGGTAGAAGAAGAATCCAGTCAATGGGACGTTGAAAAAAGGAAATGGAGATATGGTATAACGTCTCACTTAAAAGAAAAAAATAAGAATTCACCTGAAGAGTTGTTGGATGGGCTTTCTGAAGTATACGCAGATTTTGGCTATCCTGAGGATATGGAACCGTTTATTCATTATATGCCTTCTTCAGATGGTTATAATCCGTTACTGTATTCAAAAGAAGAGAATATAAATAGGTTAGTCTCTCTTTTTGAGGAGTTTTTACAAAAAGAAAAAGAAGTTGTTCAATTCGAGCAATTTTAATTACTGATCAAAAGATGCCTAATGAAATTAGAACTTGAATTCGAACAAGAAGTGACAAACTACTATAAGTGGTTAGATCAAAAAATAAATGAACTTAAACAGTTAAGTGTATATAGTATTAATGGTTATTACTTTTTAGATAATGGTGGAATTAAGACTTTTCAAAGTTATTGTCAAAATGAACTAATAGAAATTTTTAGCGATCAATTGACTAATTACCATTTTTATATCTTTCTGAGTAAGAAAGTAAGTGATGCACATTCGCGAATAGAGAGATTCCGAAAAGTATGGAAATCTATTGATTCAGACATAAATACTTCAGGTTTTGAAAAGGGGCCAGAATTACTTTTAGATGAACATGAAAAACATTTTTATGTCAGTGTGGCCAAGGTTCCTCAACATGATTTAGATAAAGCATTGCGAATAATGGATCAGTATCAATCTAGTTTCATGATTGCCAGTAGAAGGGATTCTATGCTCTCAGAGGAATCTATAAAGGATTTGTTTTACTCAGGATTGGATAAGAATAGTCATGAAATAGATTATCAAGCGCTTTTTTTGAAGTATGGTTTGAATAGTGAAATTATCTTTAGATGGGGATCTGTTCTAAATGAGGCCGAATTGGCAATGATTTTAAATCAAGATCATACCCAGAAAATACGGGAGCAAATACAAAGCCATTCATAGTATCTTCAAAATGATCCCGTAATATTTTAAACAATCACCATATTCGGGACTGATCCCCGATTTTTGAGAGACTGGGATCAAAACACCGTATGAAACAGCCAGTTGTCGAAACTCTTTCGAGGACTGGTTGTTTAATTTCTATAGAATTCGAATAGTGGTATATGGATTTTATAAAATCGCTGAGTAGTGTTTGTCAGAAGGTATTTGCTTTCCTTCAATCGAGAGAACATAAAATCCAAATACATGGAGAATACTATCGAGAGCATGAAATTGAAGCACTTAAAGTGAATGTGTATGAAGTCTTTATTCATTTAAATCACCTTCTTGAGCAAACAAAATTTTCAAGTGGGTATGGGGATTTTATTTTTGGAAGAATATTTCCGTTTTGGATTACGCATCGAGAGAACGGAATATTTTTATGAGCTAAGTATTTGGGGGCTGCGATGAACAGAATTGAGACATCATTTAAGGAGTGGAATGAACCACTCCTTTTTTCTATCGATGGTGTCATACGCTTGATCGATGAATTCCCTTCAAATTTAAGCAATTCACTATCTTTACCTTTCGCATTCGTATAAAATAAGAGCAGTGAAAAATTGAAGAAATGCTTGATACATGAAGGGCGTGTAAGCTGTGAGCTGCATGACATGATGAGATGTATGAACGTGAAGGCTGAAAAGCTGTTCTTCCTCACATATGAGATCTTGTAAGCGTAACCATTATTTGTCACTTCATTGCGATGGTGTTGAGGGGTGTGTCAGGATGAGGAATCCGTATGTGAGAACGGCTTCTAGTCTGTATATTAATTATTTTTTATTAGGTATGGTCAATATTATTTTGGCTTCAAATATGCCATTTTTAATCAAACAGTTAGATACCAATAGTGCGGGAATTAGTTATATGATATCGGCGCTTGGCATTGGCAGGGTGCTCACGTATGGTTTATCAGGCGTACTGTCAGATCGTTTTGGGCGAAAGCCGGTCATTTTGGTTTCTGGTGTGCTGATGGCGGTGTTCCTCATCGGAATCCCATTGTCTCCGAATTATCAAATCGCGTTTGCATTTGCGATTTTGGCAGGCGTCGCGAATTCGGCAATGGATGCAGGAACATATCCTGCGTTAATGGAGGCTTTTCCGCAAAACTCGGGATCTGCGAATGTGATGGTGAAGGCCTTTATCTCCATTGGGGCAACCATTTTGCCACTGGCGATTTTCTTTTTAGCAGAGCATGATTTGTTTTATGGAATTTCATTTTTTGTCCCTGCTCTGATCTATCTTGTGAATGTCTTGATGCTGTGGACCTTGCCATTTCCGAATCATCGTAAGGTGGAGCAAGTCCAGGTAACGGAGTATGACGGACTTCCGCGCTTCTCGACAGAGCCTACATTTTGGAGGGAAGGGATCGCACTCATTTTGATCAGCTTTACGTCAAATGGACTGTATGCGCTGCCGCAAATTTGGCTTCCTACGTACGGTGAGGCCATCTTGGGGATGGCATCGGGCAGTGCTGTAAAACTGCTCAGTTACTATAGCATGGGCGGGCTGCTGTCTGTCGTGATGCTCGCGTTTCTTTTGCGCCGTTTTGTCCGTCCGGTCACTGTACTACTGATCTATCCAATCATTACACTTGTTTCCATTTGTGTGCTCTTGGTCGTGAAATCCCCAGTTATAGGAACCGTCAATGCGTTTGTATTGGGATTTTCAACGGCAGGAGTTTTTCAGCTGACGTTAACTGTGATGGCTGAATTCTTCTGGAAAAACAAAGGGACGATGACAGGGATTATCTCTACAGCGGGCGGCGTGTCGGCTATCGTCATCCCGGTCGTAACAGGTTTAATTCAGAGTCACGCGTCCATTTTACAAATCTTTATGTTCGATGCAGTGGTGGCTGTTGCGGCCATTATCGGCGCACTGTATATCCTGTATCGATACCGTCAAATCATGATACATGATTAAAAAAAGACGACCTCCGCAGGAAGTCGTCTCAGCGTGTAGAGCTGAAAACAAAGGGCTAAAATGATGATCATTTTAGCCCTTTGTCTTTTTTATTTTAGAAACGGTCATTTTCAAAAAGAATTTGTTTTACTTGATCAACTGGCATATCTTCACCAGTAAAGAGTTTGTAAGCAAGTGCACCTTGCCACAGCATCATTCCAAGACCGTTAATGGTTTTGGCGCCAGCTTCCTGTGCTTGCGCAAGAAGCTTTGTTTTTTGCGGGTTGTATACGACATCTGTCACGATCAAATCTTCACGAAGTACATCAAGTGTATCATCGATAATGCTGAGTTGATCCAGTGGTTTCATGCCAAGGCTTGTCCCATTTGCCAGGATCGCACTTTCTGCTACTTCACGGCGGAACGCGTCTTTGTCTTCAAGTGGGAAAATGTTTGCTTTGACACCGAATGATTTCATTTCGTTGTTGATGTAATTTACATTTTCTTCTGCTTGAACAAAGTATTGATCATTACGAGCAAAAATACTAATTTCACGAATGCCGGACTGTGCAAGCTGAATCGCAATCGGAGTCGCAGCACCGCCAGAGCCAACGAGAGTGACCTTCTTACCAGCTAATTCAACACCATGTTCAATCAAATTTCTTACATATCCAAGACCATCTGTGTTGTAGCCGATGAGCTTACCATCCTTGTTCACTACAGTGTTACTTGCACGTGTATATCTTGCAGAATCATCTAGTACGTCTAAGTAATCCAATACTTTCATTTTGTTCGGCATAGAGACGTTAAATCCAGCTGCACCCATTGCTTTCATACCATTTACGGCTGCTTCTAGTTCATCATTCCCTACTTCAAATGCAAGGTAAGCATAGTTGAGACCTGTTAGTGTATAGCCAAGGTTATGCATACGTGGTGAAAGGCTGTGCCCGATTGGTGTAGCAAGAAGACCAACTAATTTTGTTTTCCCATCAATATTACGTTCATGTATGTTTGTCATGATTGACATCTCCTTTAATTATCTAAATAATTTTTTCATGCGTCCAAGAACAAAGACCGCTAGTAATATGCTAATAACTGCGATGATCATATCGAAAAATAACGTCATTTTAATATCGTACGTGCTGACCAATCCACTTGTAATGAGCGGCACGAGTATAAATGCTGAGCTTGCCGCAATGTTGACATAGGATGAAGCCGTTGCTTTGTTTGTCGGGAACAATTTCATCATAATACTCATCGCCAGCTGGAAGATTCCCGCTGTAAATAGTCCTAAGAAGAAGGTGCTGACAATGACAATGCTGTAAGTTTCAACTTGGAATAGTGCAAGCATCGCAAGGAACGCCCCAATTGGATAAATGATCGCGACCATAATCGGTGAAATGAATTTATCTAAGACGATCGAAAGCAATAGAACAGATACCAGTGCACCAATACTAAAATAAGATAGAAGCTGTGTAGCTTGTTCTGTGCCAAGTCCGATTAATTTTAACCCGAGCTGCGGAAGCCATGTCTGCCATACGACAAACAATGCAGTCGATGTGAATCCCATCAGTACAACAGCTAAACCTTCGCCAAGCATTTTTGGTTCTTCTTTCAGCTGGTCCTGTACTGGAAGAGCGTCTTGTGAAGAAACTTGCTTATGGTTCGGGAATGGCATAAAGAGTAAGTAAATCCCTACGAGTAAATAAAGAAGCCCTAGTCCAAAGAACGCCCAGCCCCAGAAGATGTCATGTGCCACTAGGAAGGCCAAGATAAATGGAAGAACAGTCGCCCCAATGGATACAGACGCTTTTACTAAAACAGAAGCCGAACTTGCTTTTTTCGGAAATGACTCTGACAAAGCAGGATAGGTTCCTGAATCAAGCAGTGAGTTGGCAATACCTGCTGATATCGCAAAGATAAATGCCAGTGTATAACTTGTTGTCGTTGGAATACCGATTAAGAATAATAAGTAAAGAAAATTTCCTGTAATAATGACAGGCTTACGTCCCCAGCTGTCGGCTAACCGGCCTGAGAAAAAGAGCGCAATGAGTTTACCAATTCCGATCGCCGATACAAGCAAGCTGATTTTCGGAATATCTACATGGTAGCGTTCAGATAAGCTGTCCATGTTGGAAGCTACAATAATATTGATCATGCCAAGCATGAAGTAGTTTAAATACATGCCAAGTGACGATTTTATATAAGGATTTTTCATGTTCCCACTCCTATATTTGAAACCCCATTTAAGGTCAAATTCTTTGTATACCCTTTGTTATTGTTTCCTTCAAAATGAATAATATGAAGCCCATCACAACACCCCTTATGTGATTGATGAAAAAATAATGAATATTCATCTGTTCTTCAATCAAGTACATCGTTCTACTAAAATGTAAAAAATAATAACAGCCTTGATTAGGAAGTGAAACTTCATGATTTGATCAGAATCATAAAAAACCACTTTTAACTGTTTTTTGATAGAAATGATGATATGACGAAATAGGTATAACGATATACTAAAAGAAGCAACGAGATAAATATACTCCTGCATTTTAAATGTGTCAAGTTTATGACTTTGTGATTTAAAAAAAGAAAAATGAAACAAAGAAATAGTTGACTTGATCAATAAAAAAAAGAGAATTGCTGCACACAATTCTCTTTTTCATCATGATGGAGAGGTTTCTCTAATATGAAGTAGAGGCTTTAAAATCAATCGCTGCAGCTCTTCATCCTGTTCGTTCATTTTATGATATAAAAGGTTCGCTGCTTTTACCCCGATGGATCGTGGGAAGGAGGAAACAGTGGTGAGCGGCGGATGATACATTTCTGCTTCAGGAACATTATCGAATCCAACGACATCGATATCTTCACCAGGCTTGATGCCCCGTGCTGACAGGGCTTGAATGACCCCAAAAGCGAATAAGTCACTAAAACAAAAAATAGCAGTAGGGGGCTCAGGCTGATCCATCACTTGGGCAAGTGCTTCTTTCCCGCCTTCACGAGTAGGTTCTATATCAATAATAAGAGAATCATCAATCGTCACATTTTCTTCGTCATGAGCTCTTTTGAAACCTTTCATCCGCTCAATCCAAGTCGAAGAAGTCTTGATGCCGCCTAAAAAAGCGATGCGGCGATGCCCTTTTTGAAGAAGATGATGAATCGCCATCCAAGTACCTTGTTCATAATCAACACCGACATAGTCACATTGCACATCTGATAATTCACGATTTGCCAGTACTTTTGGGGTGCGAATTTGATTTAATTGTTTGACCGTTCGAGCAGAGCTTTTCGAAGCTGGGTTTAAAATAATCCCGCCCACTCGGTGCTCTACCATGGTGGAAATGAGCCGCTCCTGTTTATCGACACTGTCAAAGGTCGTACCAAGTAAAACAGTATAGCCCAGTGACTCAAGCGTGGTTTGCACGCCAATTAAAAACTCCGAAATAAAGGTGTTAGAAATATCCGTCACAATCACACCCACGATATTTGAGCTTTTTGACCGCATGTTGGCAGCAACGCGGTCGTATACGTATCCTAATTCCTCCATGGATTGCAGTACTTTGTTTCGAGTGGCTTCAGAGATTCTAGGATTATTTCGAACAACGAGTGATGCCGTTGAAGTCGAGACACCGGCATGCTTGGCGACTTCCTGTAATGTGACACGCTGCTTGTTCATTTTTTTCATTTATCTTCACCAACTTCAATGGATTGCCTAACTTTGTTCATCATCAAGAGGGATTTCTCTATCAGACGAGCCGAACATCTTTTGATTTATTATACATGAATCAGGGGGGGTGATGAAGTGAAGACATATGAGTAACGCCGTAAATCATAAAAGATTACCATTGACAGCTTTCTGATTGAGGCGTAAAATATGAAATTATTCAGAAATAGCAACATTTTAATTAAATAACGAAGGCTATGAATGCTGTGGGTCACACTATAGCAGGAGCAGCTTCTGGAGAGACCGCATGTATGTGCGGCGCCGAAGGGTTCACAATCTCAGGCAAAAGGACAGAAGAGTACGAAATATTGTATTTGTGGTGCATGGATGATGCCGTGTATGACTTTTCTCTATTTTGCTATTCTTTTATGACCGTGAGATTGGAGCGCATCCAATCTCTTTTTTTATGGACTTTTTTAAAGGGTTCATTATTTCAGGATAAGATCGTGTCGTAGGAGGGTGTTAGCATTGGCACAACAAGAATTAAAACGTGATTTATCAAACCGTCATGTACAATTGATTGCCATTGGCGGAACCATTGGAACAGGACTGTTTTTAGGATCTGGAAAAGCTATTCAATTGGCAGGTCCTTCAATTATTTTTGCTTATTTAATTGTCGGGATGGCCATCTTTTTTGTCATGAGGGCACTCGGAGAATTGCTTTTATCGAAGGCAGGCTATCAGTCATTAACCGATATTGCGGAGGACTATCTCGGCCCGTGGGCTTCCTTTGTGACAGGGTGGACCTATTGGTTTTGCTGGATTATGACAGCGATGGCGGATGTCATTGCGGTCGGTGTGTACGTGCAGTATTGGTTTGACATCCCGCAGTGGATTCCTGCCATCATTTGTTTATTGATTTTACTAGGATTGAATCTATTAACGGTGAAGCTTTTCGGAGAAATGGAATTTTGGTTTGCACTCATTAAAGTAATTACGATTCTATTATTGATCGGGGTTGGAATTGTTCTTTTAATCATTGGTTTTCAAACAGATGCCGGACCGGTGACAGTAACGAATTTATGGTCTCATGGCGGGTTATTCCCGAATGGTGTCACAGGTTTCTTATTGTCATTCCAGATGGTGATTTTTGCGTATGTGGGAGTTGAACTGGTCGGTGTGTCCGCAGCAGAAACAGCCAATCCGCAAAAAAACATCCCTTCTGCGATTAATAAGATTCCATTAAGAATTCTATTTTTCTATGTGGGAGCGATCTTTGTCTTACTATGTATCAACCCATGGACTGAACTCAGCGCATCAGAAAGTCCTTTTGTGAAAACCTTTGGACTCATTGGGATACCAGTAGCAGCAGGGCTCATTAATTTTGTTGTGTTGACGTCTGCGGCATCAGCTTGTAATAGCGGCATGTTCTCGACGAGCCGTATTCTGTATAATCTTAGTCATCAAAAGCAGGGTCCAGCTTCCTTCGGACGTCTGAACAAGCATGCTGTCCCAAGCAATGCCCTGTTTGTTTCGACGATTGTGGTATCGGTTGGAGCTCTTTTAAGCAAGCTGATTCCCGAACAAGCCTTTGGTATTGTGACAACGATCAGTGCCATTTGTTTCATTTGGGTATGGAGTATTATTTTAATTAGCCATTTGAAATATAAAAAAACACGGCCTGAATTGCATGAAGCATCTACCTTTAAAGCACCTTTCACACCTTTTGTGAATATATGTGTTTTGGTTCTCTTCGCTGCGATTCTAGTGATCATGCTGTTTGCAGATGCAACACGCCCCGCGCTCTTATTAACGCCGGTCTGGTTTGGTTTCTTACTATTGATTTATGCACGAAAGAAACGCCGCGCGTCATAATGAACGGAAAAAGCACAGCCTTTGCATTAGGCTGTGCTTTTGTTCATTTAACGATTTCTAATCTTTAGCACATAATTTGCATTCAAAATGATCAAAACAACACCAATGACCATGATTGAGAAAAGCTGAGAGTGATTGGCTCCAAGGGAATACACAATCAAAATAAACATGGCGCCGGTCAATAGAACATTCATCATTTGATACGTGTGAAACAGTCCGCCAAGCATCACATGCTTTTCGCCTTCGTCTGAAATAGCGAGCAGCTTTTTACTATAATCTTTGTCAGATGGACTTGGCAGGTTGCGATTAGGGTAGACAAGCTTTAGAACAGATATCGCTATATATGAACTGATAATGGAGACAATAAATAAAGCAGCATTGACGAGAATCAACCAAATGGGCTGATCGGTGACGATCGCGATACCGATGGCAACAATGGAAAAAATGGTACTTACCGTATTGGCTAAAGTCAAATCAGTAAAGGTCCGATATTGTTTTGCCTCCAGTTCATCCTCTTCATCTCCAGAAACCGAAAGAGATACTCTTTTTTTCATACGTGAAATCCCTGAAAAACAATAAATAATCAATAAAATCGTCAATCCACTGATGACAAGAGTGGCTTCAAATGCAACATCAAGAAGTGTCATTTCAAATTCGGCTGCCAGCAGACAGTAAGCGCCGAGAAAGCCAAGGAGAGCACCTAAGAGCATTTTGTATACAGTTTTCATGAGAGTTCATCCTCCTCGAATAGAAAAATACGTTCAATGGGTTCCTGAAAAATTCGTGAAAGCTTAACAGCGAGCAATAGAGACGGCATTAACTCATCTCGTTCCATTAAGCTGATGGTTTGACGAGAGACCTTTGCACGCTTTGCAAGTTCAGTTTGGTTTAAACCATCTCGCGCACGAAGCTCTTTTAACCGATTTTTCATTCTGTCACCTCAATTTTGGTTGAAATCTTTCCTTGATTGTAAAGCATTATATTCATTTTGACAAGTAAAGTTGTCAAAATGATAAAAATAATTGTCAGAAAGATCATCTTTATTGAAAAGGTGAACCATGATACGCTAAAGGAAAGAGAAACAGAAAACAGGTGATGTCCGTGTTCATTGATCAATTAAAAAATGACTTACATCAATCACAACCGTTGTTCATTGGAGAAGAGACAGCGTTCAAAGCAGCAGTCCTTATCCCTTTGGTGCAAGTAAATGGAGATTGGCATATATTATTTGAGGTCCGATCGTTGACCATGAGAAAACAGCCGGGGGATATTAGCTTTCCTGGGGGCAAGCTTGACGGCAGCGAAACTGCACAGGAAGCTGCACTGCGAGAAACACATGAAGAGCTGGGCATTCCGCCAGAATCGGTCGAGATCCTTGGACAGCTCAGTCCTTATATCGCTTCTCCATCTTTTGTGGTATACCCATATGTCGGTATCATTGATGAGCAAAAAGTGAAACACTCCTTTAATCAAGAAGAAGTAGAGGAGACTTTTACCGTGCCTCTATCATGGCTCAGCCAATATGAGCCATACTTACATCATGTATCCGTTCAGCCAACACCAGGAGAGGACTTCCCTTATGAAAAAATCATGAATGGTGAAAAATACAGCTGGGGAAGCCGTTCGATTGAGGAATGGTTTTATGATTACGAAAACTACACCATATGGGGATTAACAGCCCGCATATTAAAGCATTTTGTGACCGTTACAAAAAGAAATTCCTAGAGAATCGCTCTCTAGGAATTTGTTGTATTCAGACGGTCCTTCGCTGTTTGTTGACCTTTACTTATTGAAATAGGGGATTTTGCTTGGCTCAGTCCGTAGGAAGGCATGTTCACGTAGATGGATTCATACGAGCCGGCTTGAATTTGGTACGTTTCATGATAAATTCCGACGGCGTCATTATTTCGTGTTCTTTGGTTAAATTCTTTCCAAGCAGCCAAATGCTTCTCCATCTTGGCATAGGCAAGGAGGTCATCTGTTGATTTCCAATATTGAATCATCGCTGTCGTGCGTAATCCAAAGTAATTCTCTGTCCCAAGAAAGCCAAGCTCATCTTGATGGGTATACAGCTCCTTGATCATGCCAGGCATCGCCATGAACACAGGCAGCCATTGATGAATGGCCCAGCGTTTGTTGATCCTCATTCCGATGATGAACACAACAATCGAATCAGAATTGTCCGTTGTAAATCTACCCGCACGTATGTCTTTTTTCATTCATTTACCCTTCCTTCTTCATCGAATGGAATGTGTCCACGCACCAATCAATTCCTGCTTGAGCCACTCTTTTTCCATAATCTAAAGTAAACAGCCAATACTTCGCATCCGCTTCATCTGGATAAAGCTCTTGAATGTTTTGTTCAATTGAAACATAAGTTTCATAACGAATACGAAGCTGCCGCTCATAATCCTGTAAAAGCACTAGTTTCTTCTCAAACGAAAGATATTGACCAAAGAATAACTTTAATAACACCTCATTACGCTCTGTTGGTAACTGATCGAGCGGCTGCGCCAGCCACTCTCTTAACGTATTCAGTCCTTTTTCAGTCAAATGATATTCCCGCTTGTCTGAGCGGCCAGAAGCAGCAGCAGGTGAAACTTCCGCAAGGCCTTCCTCGACTATTAACTTTAAAGCTGGATAAATTTGTCCATAACTGATTTTCCAAAAATGATGCAGGCTTCTATCAATTAATTGCTTCACTTCATACCCTGACTTACAATCAGTCGTTAAAATACCTAAAATCGCATACGTCGTATCATTGTATTTTTTCATATCAGCACACCTATCTAAGTGATATATCTTTTAGATATATAATAAATGATGTGAAGTGGCAGATACAAGGGGTTGTTGAAAAATAAATTCGATAAAGGGAGTGGATATTTACCTGATTTTGCTAATCAGAGAGGTGAATCACTCATATATATGGATGATCTTTCATCAGATTATATATTGGAGGGGTACGTATGAGTAAATCGAAAATCTGGTTTGTGGCTGTCCTGACGGTATTAGTCCTTGGTGCAGTCAGCTGGTCAGCCTATCAAGCAATCGGAAAAAAGAGTGCATTGAATCAATCCTACGCCTTTGCGCAGAAAACAAAAGAGGGCGTGAATTGGTTTAAGGTAACGGAGAGAAAAGGGAAAGTAACCGGTCACTTGAATGAAACCATTTTAGAAGAAAGTCCGGAAATGCATTTTGATCCGAATTTATTTAAACATAAATATCAATTAACTGGAAAAGCAATTGAAAACGGTTATGAATTTGAAGTGAAGCGAGGAAAAGATTCGGTGATGTATGAAGTACATGTTGCTGGAAAAGATCTCTCTGTGAAAAAACAAGGTGAAAACAAAAGCATCACATACAAAGCAGTTGATCAAAAAAAATTAAATGCGTATCAAAAAGCCATTCAAGATCGATATGATGAGTTAATTGATGACTCAGAAACTAGATTTTATGATTATTTAAGAGACTACATCAAGAAAGTAACAGGTGCTTATGGTTATCTGTATACTGCGGAGGATGGTACATACCAACTATTTCTACAAGTAAAGCACATGCATATTGAGTCTGAATGGTCAGGGGCCTTTCTAATGAGAACAGTTCCAGGGGATGGTGGTGAACCTTATAAAGAGACGAAACATAAAGCGGGTGGTGTTTCTGATGGAATCATGTTTGATATCAGTACCTATCCTCAAATCGAAGAGCACAAAACTGGTATTATCGTAGGTTCAACGAATCGAGGTGCAAAATCAATAAAACTTCCTCTGAAAATAGCAGGCGGCATCGTAGAATTTAAACCAGTCTCAAAGCAGGAATATCAAAAACAATCTGAAGCATTTAAAAAGCAGGCAGAAGAAAAGAAAAAATAGATGATGATAACCAGATGAATGAATAAATTTATCTGGTTTTTTATAATGAAGATAGTTATTGGTGAAAAAAAGAGAGGAAGGCAAACGCTTCAACTAATTAAGGAAAATGAATTTGGGTCTATAGACCTTAATAATTTTTAGAAAAATAAATGTTGACGCTTTCATATAATCAATATATACTAAAAACAAATCCAATATGAATAAATTAGACATGTGACTGGTCATGCAGGCAGGATCTAAAAACGATGAATTTCTTTTATTTGTCGTTTTAGGTCCTTTTTTTATTGCCAAAATATAGGTCTCGTGTATGAGAAAAGGGGGAGAAAAAATGGATTACACACAAGTTGCCAAAGACGTTTTACAGCATATAGGCGGCAAAGAAAACATTGCGCACCTTGAGCACTGTTCAACAAGACTTCGCTTCACGCTAATTGATCAGAAAAAAGCAGATGTACCAGCACTAGAAAAAACACCCGGTGTCATAGCTGTCAGAATGTCAGGACAATGCCAAGTGGTGATTGGGAATGACGTCATTGAAGTGTATCAAAAGGTAACAAGTTTAATAGGCAGCAGCTCATCAAGCCAAGACGTGCCATCCAATCAGCCAAAAGAAAAGAGAAAAGCAGGCACAGTCCTGTTAGATTTTATTGTCGGTGTCTTCCAGCCTCTTGTACCAGCTATCGCAGGCGGAGGAATTTTAAAATCATTTCTTCTCCTTTTCTCTTTATTAGGCTGGATGGATGCAAAGGGACAAACCTATCAAATACTGAACATGGTAGGTGATGCACCACTTTACTTTCTGCCTTTATTAGTTGCTGTAACGACGGCGAATAAACTAAAAGTAAACCCACTGGTCGCATTATCAGCAGTCGGTGCGCTCCTTCTGCCGAACATGACAGCAATGCTTACAGAAGGTGCACAATTACTGTCATTCGATGTAAAAAATATAGCTTATGCGTATCAAGTGTTTCCGGCAATCCTTTCTGTATTGCTTTACGCGCAAATGGAAAAATTCTTTACGCGGTTTTCACCAAAACCAATTCGGATTTTCTTCGTTCCGATGATGTCATTGGTCATTACTGTACCAGTTACGTTACTTCTGTTAGGACCGATTGGTTTTACAGCGGGGCAAGGCTTTTCATCTATTATTCTTGCGATGTTTAATACGGTAGGCTGGGTAGCTGTCGCAATTTTAGCAGCGGTCCTCCCATTCATGGTTGCTTCAGGCATGCACAAAGCAATGGTCCCTTATGCAGTCACAACGATGGGAACCCTTGGGAAAGAAGCGCTTTATTTACCGGCATCACTTGCGCATAATATTGCGGAAAGTGGAGCGTGTTTTGCTGTGGCACTACGCACAAAAGACAAGGTACTCAGATCAACAGCCATTTCGGCAGGGATTTCAGCCTTTTTTGGTATCACAGAGCCGGCGTTATATGGTGTGACACTTCAAAATAAGCGAGTCCTTGGAAGTGTTATGATTGGTTCGTTTGTTGGCGGAATTTTCATTGGTTTAGTTGGAATACAAGCCTTTGTGCTTGTTGGCCCAGGATTAGCAAGCATGTCGATGTTTATATCAGATGAACTTCCGCGAAATCTGATGTTTGCTATCATTGGAGCAGTCATTTCATTTATTGTCGCATTTATCGCTGCTTTTGTATTAGGTAAAGATCGAACAGTAGAAGAAAAGACAAAGGACCAAGCTGCATTTGCTGAACAAATTGGAGCAGGAGAAACTTTCAAAAGCCCTGTGATTGGTCAAATGATCTCTCTATCTGAAGTAAAAGATGATATTTTTTCTTCAAAGGTCATGGGGGACGGAATTGCCATTGTACCTTCAAAAGGAGCACTTTATGCACCAGTAGATGGTGAGGTGACCTTGCTGTTCGAAACAAACCATGCGCTTGGTATGAAAACGGACCAAGGGGTTGAAGTATTATTCCACATCGGCATTGACACTGTTCAGTTGGAAGGACAGTATTTCTATCCAAAAGTGCAGGCAGGAGATCGTGTTCAAGCAGGTGATTTATTGATTGAATTTGATCTAGAAAAAATCATGGAAGCAGGATATGATCCAGTAACACTTGCTGTAATCACAAATACAGATCAATATGATATTAAGGTACAGCCATTACAAGAGGTCAATCGTCAAGATACATTGATGGTTGTTACACAATTAGGAGGCTAATCATATGACAAAAATCAAAGGTTTTCCAAAAGGATTTTTATGGGGCGGTGCCATTGCGGCTAACCAGGCAGAAGGCGCCTGGAATATAGATGGAAAGGGACCGTCTGTTGCAGATATTGCAATGTACCGTTCCAACTTGAGTGTAGAAGATTATGAAGGTCATCTTGCTGTTACCACTGAAAATATAGATCGTGCAATGAAAGATCCAGACGATAAAAAATATCCAAAACGCAGAGGTATCGATTTCTATCATCACTATAAAGAGGATTTGGCTCTCTTTGCAGAAATGGGATTTCAAACACTTCGGATTTCTATTGCATGGAGTCGTATCTTCCCTACTGGAGAAGAAGCGGAACCGAATGAAAAAGGGCTGCAATTTTATGATCGTGTCTTTGCAGAAATGAAAAAACACAACATAGAACCGATCGTGACTCTCTCTCATTATGAAATGCCTTTAGCGCTTAGTGTGAAATATAATGGCTGGGTTGAAAGAAAAGTCGTTGATCTCTTTGTGAAGTTCGCCAATGTATGTTTTGAACGATATAAACATGATGTGAAATATTGGCTCACCTTTAATGAAATTGATAGTATTCACCGCCACTCTTTCATTACAGCAGGAATTATTCCTGATCGCTGCCCAGAAGGAAAAGTGGAAGAAACGGTGTACCAAGCACTTCATCATCAATTTGTCGCATCTGCTCTCGTAACAGCAGATTGCCATCGCATCATCCCAGGCAGCCAGGTAGGATGTATGCTGACAAAATTGACAACGTATCCGCATACGTGCCACCCGAATGATGTGGAACAAGCTTTGAAACAAAACTTAGAAAACTATTTCTATGCAGATGTTCAGGTGTTTGGCGAGTATCCGCCACTGATCAAGCGCATGCTTGAGAGAAAAGATATTCATATTCAAATGGAAGCAGATGACCTTACCATTTTAAAAGAAAACACAGTAGATTTTATCTCATTTAGCTACTATATGTCTTTAACGGAGTCAGCCCAAGAAGGATTAGAAGAGACAGAAGGGAACACAATTCGCGGGGTTAAAAACCCTTATCTTCCTTCAACTGACTGGGGCTGGCAAATTGATCCGGTTGGTCTGAAAATTTCTTTGATCGAATTGTATGATCGTTATCAAAAACCTCTTATCATTGTCGAGAACGGCATGGGTGCAAAGGATGTAGTTGAAAGTGATGGCTCTATCCATGACGACTATCGTATTAACTATTTTAAAGAGCATTTCCGTCAAATGAGAGAAGCGATTGAAGAAGGCGTCGATCTCTTTGGATATACGAGCTGGGGCTCGATTGATATTATTAGTGCAGGTACATCACAAATGTCAAAACGCTATGGCTTCATTCACGTCGATCAAGATGATGACGGGAACGGGACATTAAAACGATCTCGAAAAGATTCATTTTATTGGTACCAAAAAGTCATTGAGACAAATGGTGAATCGCTTGATTGAACACCACAATCATGAAAACAGGTGATGACGATGTTTAAAATCAAAAAAGTTTTAAACTCGAGTGTGGTCCTGGCTGAAGATCAGAACCAACAGGAGATGGTATTGTTCGGCCGAGGAATTGGCTATGGACAGAAACCAGGTCAAATGATAGAAGAGAAAAAAGCGGACCAAGTCTTTATGTCAGTTGATAACATGAGAGCAAAAGAATTTCTTCAACTGTTAGATTCAATGCCTCAGGAGTTTATCGATTTAACTCAGCACATCGTCCAATACGCAGAAAAACGTTTAAACTCAACTTTAAATTCAGGTGTTTATTTTACCTTAATGGATCATTTGAATTTTGCAGTGGAACGTCATAAAAAGAATATTAATATTACGAATCGCGTGTATTGGGAAATCAAAAACTACTATACGGAAGAATTTGAAGTAGGGAATTACGCACTTGAGTTAGTCAATGACACATTGGGCATACAATTACCAAAAGAAGAAGCTGCTAATATCGCCTTTCACTTAATTAATGCATTAGGTGAAAAATCCGATTCGAAAGATGGTATGAAATATGCCAAGATGATCGGGAGTATTGTCAATCTTGTGCGCTATACATTGAATATGAAAATGGATCAAGAGAATATTCATTACAGCCGGTTCATTACACATGTGAAATTCTTTGTAGAAAGATTTTATGCTGATAAATTATTATCAGATCAAGAAAATGAGTTGTTTGAACAAATTGCACACTTATATCCTCAAGCGATGGATGTTGCTTTTAAGATCAAAGACTATATTAAACAGGTGCATAGTATCGTCATTCCTAATGATGAGCTTACTTATCTTGCGGTACATATACACCGCCTCATATCTTATCAGCAACTAAAATAAATGTTGAACCACTTGCCTTGATGAGGCGAGTGGTTCTTTGTATGACCAATGTTTATATTAAGTTCCGATAGGTCGTTCTGTTGTATCAGGATTTTCATCATTTAATGAATTGAAAGCCCCTGTTTGTCCTAAAACAACGATGGTCAAAGCGATAATCAATAAACTCATTTTTTTCATTAGAATTCCCCCAGTCAATGATAGGATGTTTCATGCGATCAGCTTCCTTTAAGAAGAGATAGGCTTGATGAATTGCTCCCAGCTCTTCAAAGTGTTTTGCAGCTAATGCACTTAATTCACAGGCTCCTTCAGCATCCTTTAATTTTTTAAGAATGCTGATTTCATCGAAACAGGCTTGAGCTTTTTGAGCCATATCTTCAGTGAAATATAGATGGTAAAGCAAATTCATTTTTGCTGTATAGATGGGACACTTCTCTGATTCATGTTTTTGATTCACCAATTCGAAGTAATAGAGAGCTTGTGTCCTTTCATCGATAGAAAGCAGCTCTTTCATTAACATGTACATGGAGTGATGAAAGTAACACGAAGAGAGATAGTCTTCATCACTAAGAGCCTTTTCTAGGGCATCGATACATTTTTTTGATTCGCCAGCTTCGGCGTACAAAATGCTGATATTATGATAAAGCTGTGATGTTAGAAAATGATCGTTGAGACTGTCTGCGATGTGTAATGCTTTTTTGTAGTAGTCTTCTGCTCTTATAAAGTCACCAATGTCCATATAATTAGCAGCGGCGATGACAAAGGCTGCAGCTAGTCTTCTCTCATATCCTTCATGACTTTTGAAAATATCAATAGCATTCTGAATGTAGTGTAGAGAAATCAGGCTTTGACGAAGCAGCATATATAAGTTGGCGATTTTCGTATGGAATTCTGCTACTTCTATTTCGTCAGGAATGTGTTGTAGTTTTTTCTCGGCAATTTTAAACAGTCCAATGGCTGATGCATAGTCTCTTTTATATGAAGCGTAAAGGGCTTTGTATAGGTAAAAATAGTATTCAATTAAGTCGTTTGTTTTAGAGGGGCAATCTGGTTCTGTCTGTTCCTTCAGTTTTGTACCTCTTCGTTCATATAACATGAGCTTATACTTGCCTTCTAGCAATGAGTAATAGGTCAAGACCTCCTGATTCTCTTCCATTTTTTGAAGTAATTCTTTTAATTCTGTATACATTGCTTTTGCAATGTGTACATCATGCTTGCGAATTGCAATTCTCCAATCATTTAATCGATTCCCCACCTGTTCAGCAGAAATGATAGCCATGGAAATTTCACCTCTTTAAGATCCTTTCACCTGTTTCATAAAAAACGATATCACAATTTTTGGAAAAATATAATCGTTTCTGTGAAGTGATTGACAAGAGGTAATAAAAGGGACCTAAGGTCATGTGATGTACGATATTGTAAGGGTAATTGCTTGTTAGCACAAATGAATAAAATCTCTTTTTGGAAGTCTAAAAAAGGAATATATACAATGGATTTTATGATAATGAACGAAAATATCACTCGTATATTTGGAATAAAGAGGTTTTAGCTATTTCAGAGGGAAAATGGAAGGTCGATCTAGGAAAGAAAATCATGTATGATGTTGCTAGATCTTGAGATAAGAAACTGATAGTTTCAGCCAAAAGTAAGTATTAAACACAAACTTAGACCTTTAGAAAGGATGTTGAAATGAAAAAAAGATTTCCAAGTTTAAATAGACAAATCACAGTCATTATCGCGACTCTGTTACTTGTTTTAGTGACTGTTTATATGTCAAAGAGATACTTTTATAGCAAAGAAATTGAGCTGCTGACAGAATCTTGTCAACAAGCTGGCGGCAAAATCATCTTAGAAACAAATAGTTTGTCTATGGATTACTCGTTTGAGTGCCAAAAAAAATAGAACAGGCAGTTTCCTGCCTGTTTGTTCAAATTTGTTCTCAAATTAAAAACCTAAATCTTGCAGCCATTGATTTAATCTCATTTCTCGGTTCTCGGCAGTTGAGTGATCATATCTTCCTAGTTGTAAACTGGCTACAATTTCCCCGTCATTCATAAACATAATTCTTTCAGAACGAAGAGCCACCTTGGGGTCATGTGTGACAAGCAGCAGTGTTGCTCCTTCAGCGTGGATTCTTGAAAAAATATTCATCACTTCTTTTGTTGTACTGGAATTAAGAGCACCTGTTGGTTCATCAGCGAAAAGTATGTCTGGTTCATTCATGAGCGCTCGGCAGATAGCGGCTCTTTGAAGCTGTCCTCCCGATACTTCTGTCAAATATCTATTTGCCAAATGATCAATATCGAGTTTTTTCATTAAATATTGAGCTCGTTCATTCAATTCTTGTCTTGGCTTTTTCTTTGCTAAATAAGCTGCAGCTATGATGTTGTCAAATAAATTAAGATTTTTTAATAAGTGGCTGTGCTGAAAGACAAACCCCATCTCTGTTAAGCGCAGAGCAGTTAACTGTTTGTCTGTCATTTCTGATAGTGATCGGCCTTTATATTCGATCTCTCCTGTTGAAGCTGTTTCTATGCCGCTAAGCTGATAAAGTAATGATGTTTTCCCGCATCCAGAAGGTCCCATAATGGTCACGAATTCCCCATGCTTTATCGATAAATGAATATCCTTAAGAATGGTTTGTTTTTGTCCTTTTAATGAATTGATATGCAAAGACAATCGCTTCGTTTCAATCAAGTGTTCCATGTGAAACATCTCCTTATAAAAGTGTTTGCCTTGTCGTTTGACTAGAAAAAAACGTCTTCAATAACCAGGTGGTCAAAGCTAAATTGACAATAAATAGTGTAACGGGGTACACAACTGACACCCATTGTGGTGACAGCCACTGGAGGCTCGACGCCCCTAATGTTGCTCCTCCTATACTCATCAAAGCAGGACCAATGGTATTGACCGCGATTGTTCCAATAAAGGCGCCAAAAGAAAGAACAGCGATAAAACTCGTTATATATTGTACTGTTATATCTGTTATAGAAAATCCAATTGTTCTTAGCATGTGGTTTCGGCTTAAATCTTTCGCCTTTAACATGTGCAGAAACATGAATAGCATTAAGCTGGCGGTTCCAAAGGCAGCTAATGCAGAAAAAAATGCAATAACTTTTACAATAGCTGCTGTGCTGCCGATCGTTTGATGAACGTATTCTTTCATATCTGTCACTTTTGCAGGAGATACCTTCTTTTCAAATACTTTCTTTTTCTCTGCGATATTTACTCCTGGTTTTAGTTGGATTTGAACGGTTTGCCAAAGAGCTGTTTGAGGAAATGGCTGTGATATTGCTTTTGCTGTTTTGCCTCCATTGGTCACGTCCTGATAAATACCTGTTACCGTTCTTTGGATTTCATGCCCATTAGTTACGAGAGTGATTCTTTCTCCTATCTTTTTCTGAAGTGAATCTGCATTTAATACGGATAAGGCAATTTCTTCATTCTTTAAAGGCTGTCGTCCTTGTAAATAGTTGAGGGGAAATGCTGAGAGCTCACCTGTTTCTAAGTAGAGCGTTTCTAATGTGTTCTCCTTTGATTTCACCTGAAGAGAAGTAGTTTTATAGATGGCTGCTGTTTGTATGCTCTGATCTTCACGAATCATTGATTCTATTTCGTTTGTATTTTTCGCTAGATGATTCCCTTGGCGTATATCCATTCGAAGGTCACTTTTACCAGAGCCAAGGTATGTGATGAAATCCGGTGATTGTAAGGTATGCCATAGCTGAATAGGCATGAGCATTAAAAATGGACAGAGTGCAATAATACAAGAAATCGTTGTGTACAGCTTCTTTCGTGATATCAGATCTTTTAAACCCAGCCAAATATTGATTGGTATGAACCTGCTTTTCTTGAGGTGCATAGGTATTTTTTTCTTATGATTCGGTGAATTGATAACGCCTTGAAGTGCTTGAGCAGCTGATATTTGACCAAACTTTCTTAGGACAGCATAGCTGCAAGAGATGACGATCATTGCCGTCGCAATAGAAACAAAAAGCGGGATTAACCAATGAGCAAAAGAAGGCTGATTCCCCATGTAACGGTGGATATTGGTTGTAAACATATCACCAAATATAAGCGTTAACACATATCCTGCTATACACCCTGCACAAGCAAGCACGGCATACTTTCCAACGTATAATTGCTTGATTTTTGTTAAAGGGATCCCAAGCACCTTCAGTATGCCAATTTCACGTTCATCCTCTTCTATTGAAGCCGTCATAGCAAGATGGAGTGAGAGAAGGGCTATACTGATGAGCAGCAGGCAAACAAGCAGGAGAATGGCAATGACCATTCCATCTGTCAATGCATTCAGCATACGCAGTAAAGGTAGTGTGACAGATGGACCTTGTTGTGGCAGTTGTGATGATTGATAGATGGCTTGAAAGGTATCTGTCTGAGCGACATCATGTAGTAAAAATTCGATTAAGTACTCTTTGTGATGAAACACTTGATTTATTGCATCCCAATCCTCGTTATGAAGAAGAAATCTTTTTGAACTGACAAGACTGGGGTTCATTTGTGCATCTCGCAAGAACGCTTTGATGCGAAAGGTGAATTGATTAGCTCCTTTCTCAATCAGTAACGTTTCACCTATGTTGAGCTGATACTTTTGTTGAAAATAAATTGGGACAGCCACTTCTCCTTTATTGACAGTGAGCTTTTCGTTTTGTTCATTTAAAAGAAAATCAAAGTTGCGATTTTGCTTCACAAATAAATGATCCATCACACCTGCTTTGGCAGGCTCATGTCCGAACCTGATGTTTGCATGTTCAATTGGTATCATTGGGACGATTTGATGGGCTTTTACCATGGACTGCTTGCTTGAAAATGCTTCAATGTCTTTTTCATTTATGCCGCCGTCATGCATTTGGACAAAGTCTGGCGCTTTGGCAGAATGGAGCATGTTAGAAATGGAACCATTCAGCTGTACGATCATTTGAGCTGCACTTGTTGCGAGAAATGAAGTCATCATGATGCAAATGGTTAAGCCGATTGAAATAAGACGGTGACGGGTTAAGTCTTTCTTTATAAACGCTAATCTCATGAGGCTGATTCTCCTTCATGCTGAAGCATATTTTTTGTTAAGCAGGCTAGTGCAAACATGAAAGTACTGACGATGAGCACCGTCACATACATGGTGGCTGAAAACGTATTGAACAAGAATCCATACATCATTTGGCCAAGCGGAGCAGCACATTGAGAAACCATTGTCAGATTGGCCATCACTTTTCCCAACTGATGATTTGGTGTTTTCTTTTGAACATGTGAAATCACAACGATTGAGATCATAGTCAGCAGCATAGCAATTGGAAGGCATCCTGCTAAAAAGAGAAAATAAGCTGGATAAGTGCCAAATTGAAGAGCTGTTTTGGATGTTGAGAACGCCACAGGCAGCAAGATGACTGCGATGACAAGAAGCCAGCGATATAAAGTAGGAATGCGCCATCGCTTCGCTACAAGTCCAACTAGCAGAGCCCCTGCGATGACAGCGAACTCAATCAAGCCCATGCCTATTCCATACATGATGTCACTGCTCTTCATTGTGACCCTTAAAATGATTGGTCCCCCAACAATAAAAAATGGTGTAAGGATGAAATTTAACATTGCGGCAAGCAGCATGGCCCTTTTTAAAAATGGCCGTCTGCCAATATAAGGAAATCCTTGTTTCATATCTTTTATGAGCACTTTGCCCATAGACTCTGTCAGCGGACTAGGGGAGAAGGAAATGTTTAACCTTAAAAGCATGCAGGCTGATAGAAAAAATACGATGGCACTTGCACCGATGATGGATTGGCTTCCAATCATTCCGTATAGAACTCCTCCGATAATAGGTGCGAGAACACCTGAAAGTGCCTGAACGCCATTGACAATGCCGTTTGCTTGTTCTAATTGCTCTTGTTTCACTAGCTGTGGAATGCTGGACATGACAGCGGGAGCATAGAACGTACTCATCACGCCAAGCAGTATCATGACAGCTCCGATCATATAGAGTGAATCATTTCCCGAAAATAACCAAAAATAAAAGGCAAGAATCATCATGCCGGTGAGGACATCAAATAAAATCATTAAGTTCCTTCTGTTAAACCGGTCAGCGATTGCACCAGCTAACGGGGAGAGAAGGAGCGGGATATTGGATAAAGCGAAAAGTAAGGCATATAAATCAACTCGGTGCGTCATATCCAGTACGTGTAAAGATAGAACAAACCGAATGAGAGAAGATCCGAAAACGGAAATAATCTGTCCGAGAACGAGGTAGATAAAGTGGGATGACCCTCTTTTGGATAACAAAGACATGAATATCACACTCCTTTTAGACCGACCGTCAGTCTATAATGTATGCAGGATTGGTATTGAAGTGACCAATCACTGATTATTTTCATCCAGCTCTCCAGATAATCGCTTGAGCAGGAAGGAAAAACTTCCCTTTTTTGCATGCAATGAGGATTCGAGTATTTCGATAAAAGCTAAAGCGCGTTGTAGACTTTCTTCGGCTGTCCATTGAAAAAGGCCTTCATCAAATATGACCTGCGCAGAAGCAAGAAGGAATTCAACCGTCTCTTGCGGATACTTCGTTTTGAATGTCCCTTCCTCTACACCTTGCTGAATAACATCTGCCAACACTGGTGATAGTTCTTTAATGGCTTTGATTAAGCTTTTTTGATGCATTTCTGCATTAGAAGGCTGATGGAACTGATCGATCATGCCCTGTTTATGGCTTCCTTGCTGAGGTGATTGCGCCATGATGATACGAAATAGTTTGTCAACGACTGGAAGGTCTGGGTCAGCTGCAATCCGCTTTGCCACGATGATATCTTCTTTGATGATCCTGTCAATAATGGCATCCATTACTTCTTCTTTGGATGCAAAGTAGTAGTAAAAGGTGCCTTTTGCAATGCCAACGGCTTTTAATATGTCAATAATTGTTGTTTTCTGATAGCCTTTGGTTGAAAAAAGCGCTTCTGCTGCGTTTAATATGTCATTTTTACGTTCCTCAGGATGTTTAACGGTTCTCATAAAGCCATCCTTTCTTTTAACTAGACTGTCGGTCGGTCCTTGAATTGATTAAACACTTTTCAGGGTGTCTTTGTCAATGGCTGGTTTTTAAACACTTTGCATTTATTGTTCAAAGACACTATGATACATTGAATGAAAAAACCTTCAGGGGAGATGGAAAATGCAATTTTTGACCAGTGAATTGGCTCAAGAAATGGTTGAACGTACGATGCATATTTTACATAAAAACATCAATGTGATGAATGCAGATGGTGTCATTATTGGTTCTGGTGAACGAAACAGGATTGGCCAGAAACATGATGGTGCACGACTTGTGCTGACAAGCGGGAATAGTGTGGAAATTGACCAGGAGACCTCTTTGCGCTTAGAAGGAGTGAGACCCGGGATTAACTTGCCTATTTGCTTCCATGAACAAGTAGTTGGTGTGATTGGGATTACTGGTGAGCCAGAGGACATTCGGCATCATGCCGAGCTGGTGAAGATGGCAGCTGAACTGGTGTTAGAGCAATCTTTTCTGCTTGAGCGGGTTCAATGGCGTCATCGAATAGAAAGTGAAATTGTCAATCAGTTGATTTCATATTCTGATGCTGGGGATCATCAGCTGAAAAATCGAGCTGCTTGGCTGGGGATGGATTTAGACAAGCGCCGAATGGCTATTGTTTTTCAGCCAGTTCCCTCCTCAGAGGATGCTGTTCATAAATTGATGCATGCGATTCAATATGATAAGAAGGCAGATGATTTACTTGGCATGACCTTTTGTCATGAATTGATTCTTTTAAGTCAGCCCATACCTGACCATCGAGTAAAGCAGGTGGCAGGTCATCTGCAAAGAACAATGCAAAGAGCAGTTGGAGGCCAAGTGTTAGTGGGGATAGGGACTGTCGCTGACGACATCAGCCAGCTGCCCATTTCTTTTCAGCATGCGAGAGATGCCCTGAGGTTAGGAAGGGCTCTTGATCCGGAGGAAAGTATGTATTTCTTTGAGTCTTATCAGCTGGAAAGCTTATTCATGATGGCGGGAATTGCTGAAAAGAACAGTCGATGGACTGACTTTTACAAGCCTTTGACACAAGAAGCAGAGCTCGCCCATACATTAAGGGTTTACATTGAAGAGGGCGGTGATTTGCAAAGAATTGTTGATCGTTTATTTATTCATCGAAATACATTGCGTTATCGTTTAGACAAAATTCAAGGATTGACCGGAAAAGACCCTCGTCATGTAAAACAGTTAATCGAGCTTTATATGGCGCAGCTAATGACTCAATTTTCTTGATTGTGCAAATGCACAATTCGGTAGAGTGGTCAGTTAAAAAAGTTCATCCAGATTCACAACACAATCCCTTTGGGTAAACGCTTACAATTGGAGAAAGATATTTTTAGGGGGATTGAGAATGGGTGGAGATGTGACGGTAAGTACTCTGGGAGCCATGGCGGCGCTTGTGATCGCGATTGTTCTCATTCTAAAAAAAGTATCACCTGCTTATGGCATGCTGGCAGGTGCATTTATAGGCGGATTGGTTGGCGGTGTAGACATTGTTCAGACCGTCAACGTTATGATGGAAGGTGCTAAGGACATGATTCCGGCTGTCCTTAGAATTATGGCCGCAGGTGTACTGGCTGGTGTTCTCATTGAATCAGGTGCAGCGTTATCTATCGCTGAGGCCATCGTGAGAAGGCTTGGTGAGGCGAGGGCACTATTAGCACTCGCTCTTGCAACGATGATTTTAACAACAGTAGGCGTTTTTGTAGATGTTGCGGTTATTACGGTAGCGCCAATCGCACTTGCTATTGCCAAACGCGCAAAGCTCTCAAAAACGGGAATTCTCCTTGCTATGATTGGAGGAGGGAAGGCAGGAAATATCATGTCCCCGAATCCGAATGCTATTGCCGCTTCAGACGCTTTTGGTGTACCTCTGACTTCAATGATGGCTGCAGGAATCATTCCGGCTGTGTTCGGGTTGGCGGTTACATATGTATTAGCTAAAAAGCTTGCAAACAAAGGGACACCCGTTCTTGAAGAGGAAACTGGGCAAAATAAAGTTCAAATACCTGCCTTTTTTCAAGCACTGGCTGGTCCGCTGGTTACCATTTTATTGTTGGCTTTAAGACCGCTTTTTCAAATCAATATAGACCCAATGATCGCCTTACCGATTGGAGGGATTGTAGGTGCTCTTTTCATGAAAAAAGGGAAATTTCTCAATGATTATGCGATGTCGGGGCTCCATAAAATGTCAGGTGTCGCGATCATGTTATTAGGGACAGGTACACTAGCAGGAATCGTATCGAATTCTTCCTTAAAAGATGTGTTTATTCAAGCACTGGATGCATCGGGTTTACCTCCATATTTACTTGCTCCAACTTCAGGGATATTTATGTCAGCCGCGACCGCTTCGACAACAGCAGGAACAGCGGTCGCGAGTGGTGTGTTTAGCGGAACGCTGATTGGGCTTGGTGTATCTGCTCTTTCAGGGGCAGCCATGATTCATGCTGGCGCAACAGTGCTTGACCATATGCCGCACGGGAGCTTTTTCCATGCAACAGCAGGAAGTGTTCAAATGGATATCAAAGAGCGTTTGAAGCTCATGCCTTTTGAATCGTTAATCGGTTTGACGTTAACTGTTGTATCAACCATTATTTTTGGCGTTTTCCAGCTGTTTGGCTGAGGACATGACAAGAAAAGAGGGGCTTTAGGATGAAAATTGTGATCGCACCAGATTCATTTAAAGAAAGTTTATCTGCTTATGAGACAGCATGTGCCATTGAACGAGGATTTCGTTCTGTTTTGCCAAACGCAGAGTATATCAAACTGCCAATGGCAGATGGAGGAGAGGGGACCGTTCAATCGTTGGTTGATGCGACGGGCGGACACATTGTTCATCAAGTGGTCACGGGCCCGCTTGGTGAGCCAGTGAATGCTTTTTTTGGCATGTTAGGAGACGGTCAGACTGCTGTCATAGAGATGGCTGCAGCCTCTGGTTTACATCTTGTACCCCGAGAAAAACGTAATCCGTTATGGACGACATCGAGAGGAACGGGTGAATTAATACTTGCAGCGCTCGATATAGGAGCGAAGCATGTGATCATTGGGCTTGGAGGAAGTGCAACAAATGATGGCGGTGTTGGGATGATGCAAGGATTAGGTGCAGCTTTCCTTGATAACACAGGACATTCCCTGACGTCAGGCGGCGGGGCACTTCATCAATTAGCTTCAATTGATTTATCTGGACTCGATCCAAGACTGCAATCCGTCCGTCTGGAGGCGGCTTGTGATGTGGATAATCCTTTAACGGGTGAGAGAGGAGCGTCTGCTGTTTTCGGTCCTCAAAAGGGAGCAGATGAAGAAATGGTTCAAGTGTTAGACAAGAATCTGGCTCAATTTGCACAAGTAGCTGAAAAGCAGTTCAATATCTCTTTTGGAGATGCAGCAGGGGCAGGAGCGGCAGGAGGGCTTGGTGCGAGTTTATTAGGCTTTTTACAAGCCGATTTGCAAAGAGGAATCGATATTGTGCTGAAGGCTGTTCATTTTGATGACGTCATCAAGGAGGCAGACCTTGTCATTACGGGAGAAGGCCGAATTGACCGGCAGACCATTTTTGGAAAAACACCAATCGGCGTAGCCAAAGCAGCGAAGCAGTATCATCTGCCTGTGATTGGCATCGCAGGCTCTCTTGCAAAAGACAGTGCAGTCGTACACGATCATGGAATTGATGCACTGTTTAGTATCGTTCCAGGTATTACCTCTCTTTCTGAGGCGATACAAGATGCGAATCTTCATGTAGAGAGAACGGCTCGGAATATCGCGGCAGCGTTAGAAATTGGAAGAAATAAGTAAACGATGAAAAATGTTTCCTTTTCTATCACATTCCTTCTATAAGAAATGTGGTAAAATCGATATAAATGATGTAGAAAGTTGGAGGAAACAAAAATGTCTAATCTACCGAATTGTCCTTCGTGCAGCTCACCTTATACATACGAGGACGGCAGTTTGCTGATTTGTCCTGAATGTGCGCATGAATGGTCACTTGAACAAGAACAAGCGGCAGAGGAACAGCTTGTGGTCAAAGATGCGAATGGGAACCTGTTAAGTGATGGGGACACGGTCTCTGTCATTAAAGACCTAAAAGTAAAAGGTTCATCATCCGTTTTGAAAATAGGAACGAAGGTCAAAGGCATTCGTTTAGTTGAAGGCGATCATAACATTGATTGTAAAATTCCTAGCTTCGGCGCAATGAAATTAAAATCAGAGTTTGTGAAGAAGATATAAACAAAAAAAGCTATACTATTAGAACTTGCCGATGAAGGCTAAATCTGAGCAAGAAATAAGTATAAGAATGTTATAGTTGTACAAAAAACACCTAAATTGTTAAAGGAAACATATCCCTTAATAAATTAGGTGTTTTATATTTTTATACAGTTTTTAAAATGATGAGGAACTATTCAAAGGAATATCCGTATACATTATTGGAATAATTTAAGCTTATCATTTCATAAATTAATTGAGTCCAAAAAATAAATGGGAGATAAAAATGGAGTTTGGATATTTTAAGAAGCCTGTAATCAAAAAAACGACCAAATGTATACCAATTATTAATAAAGATGGTGTTAACATTGGATTTATAAAAAGATTTTATACAAATAAAGTGGAAAAGTTGATTGATTACATATTTGATGAGTTTTATGTGAATGTTGAGGTAATGGATTCGAATTCTAATATGGTTGTAACAGCTATTGAAAATAAATCCCTCCAATCCATGTTTCGTTCAAACTGGGTGATAGAATGTAAAGATAAAAGATAAAGGAAAGTTAATATTAGAAGATAGAACTAAAATCAAAATAAATCCAATGATGAAATTAGTAATAGATGATACTACATATTATCTAAAGAAGGGTTTTGCAAATAATCGTGTAAGATTAGAAAGCTCAGAGCAGACGATAGCTGAAATTACATACGATAAAATAATACCTCCTGCAACAGTGAGTATTGAAAAAACAGGGGGACTTATCTTTACATCTTATTGCATGCCTCTATTATATATTTATGTTACGAGAGTAAGGCGGGAGCGCATTTTGAATCCCACAGTCTTTAAGTAATATAGAATTAGAGTTTTTTAAATCATTACCTTAACTCTACCTTAAAAAAGGCAGATGATTCGCTAAATTTCGGCTAATCCCCTTCACAACTTTTGGGCATTGCTGTACCATATGGAAGTGTTCTTCTATTTTTGACGGATCATGGAGTTTATCAGGAAATAGAATGATAGATGATACTTAGACACAGAAGGAGAGGTAACGTGACGAACGTTTTAGAACTGCATAATGTATCTAGGCATATTCACGGGAAAAAGATTGTTCAAGACTTGAGCTTTTCTGTCCAAGCGGGCGAAGTCTTTGGCTTCTTAGGACCAAATGGTGCAGGGAAAACAACAACCATTCGTATGATGGTCGGTCTTTCTCCCATTACATCTGGTGACATTCTGATTAATGGTCATAGTATTCAAACCTCCTATCAGCATGCCATCCAACATGTCGGTGCGATTATTGAAAATCCAGAAATGTATAATCATTTAACGGCAAGACAAAATCTTGTTCACTTTGCCAGGATGAATGGGAAAGTGGATGAAGCGCGAATTGATGAGCTGTTAGAGCTAGTCAGCTTACAGCATGTGAAACATAAACGTGTGCGTACATTTTCATTAGGGATGAAACAGCGATTGGGCATTGCGCAGGCACTCATACATAGACCGAAACTGCTAATCTTAGATGAGCCGACCAATGGACTTGATCCTGAGGGAATTCGAATGATACGAGATTACTTGAGAAGGCTTGCGAAGGAAGAAGGGCTTGCTGTAATTGTTTCAAGTCACCTCATGTCAGAGATGGAATTGATGTGTGATCGCTTTGCAATTATCCAAACAGGAAAGCTGATTGCGATTGAGGATCAGCGTGCTGAGACGAAGCAGGATGATTTGGTTAATTATCGAATGAAGGTGGCAGCAGGGGAGCTTGAAGAAGCACAGAAGCTCATTGGTGCATTTGAGGAAGGCGTCACTGTAAGAGAAGAGGAGCAGTACTTATTTTTCTCTATGCCAGAACAAAAAATGCCAGAATTAATCCGTCATTTGAGCAGCGCGTCTATTCATTTGTACGAGATCAAAATTGAAAAACAAACCTTAGAAGATAAGTTCTTAAGCTTAACAGGTAAAAAGGAGGCAGACGTATGATTCGCCTCATTCAAAACGAGTGGATGAAAATCAGTTATCGTGTTGGAACTTGGATTATGGTTGGGCTTCTTGTATTAGGTATGGTTGCCACGCTGATCTTTGTAGTGAAAACAAATGACAAAGATCAAGCTTCAGGTGATTGGAAAACCCAGCTAGAAATGATGAATAAGGAAAACAAGAAGGAGCTCAAAGAGACAGAGAATGGTTTCTTTAAAAGAGAGCTTGAAAAAGAGATCACTATTAATGATTATCGAATCAAGCATAACTTGCCGCCGGCTGATCAGTTTAGCGACAGTGTATGGGACTATGTGAAAACAAACGCCAATTTACTTCAGCTAGTCGGTGTGTTTGTGATCATTATTGCTTCCACCATTGTATCGGCTGAATACAAGCATGGTACAATTAAATTATTATTGATTCGTCCACCATCAAGGCTAAAGATCCTAATATCTAAATATATTACGGTGCAGCTGTATGCTCTTTTACTTGTTGTGGTGCTATTTATCTTGTCATTCATATTGGGTGCTATTTTCTTTGGACTTAACACTGATTATGTGAATTTGGTGTATCAAAATGGTGAAGTGATTGAACGTTCACAGTTTGCCAATATGGTCTATTATTATCTCGCTCATTGTGCAATGTTTGTCGTTTTGGGAACCCTTTCGTTCGCCATTTCTACAGTGTTTAGAAGTGAGGCTATCTCCATTGCCATTAGTGTGTTAGCGTATATTGTGGGTGGATCAGTCACAGGTATTTTAATGCTCTTCTTTGATTGGTCAAAATATCTGTTATTTGCAAACGATCCATCCCAATACTTTATGGAACAGGTTACTGTTATCGAAGGTATGTCCCTAGGATTCTCACTAATCGTCCTAGTCATCTATTGGGCTATTTTCTTAGCCATTGCCTTAATCGTCTTTCAAAAGCGAGAAGTGAAAACAGGTTAATTTAACTTTTTAGGAGGTTTACACATGATTAAACGTAAAGGTGAAAAAATTATGGGGATTATTAGTATTGTCCTCAATGCCATTGGTGTCGGGTTTGGGGCATTAATCCTTTCTGTGGGTCCATCATTTTATGATGAAATCAATGAAGTGTTAAAAGAGGAAGGGGAAACATTGCCGATTGAAACACTTCAAGCTTCTGTCAATGCATTTGGTACTCAGTTTATGGTCGTTTCCGCAATTGCGGCTGTGCTGTCGATTGTAGGTGTGATTTTCTTGAAAACTGACCGTCGTGCCGTGCTTTCAGGTATTCTTTTCTTGGTTTCTGCTGTGACTCTTTTAATTGGAACAGTTGGCCTTGCATTCGCTCCAATGGTTCTATTGTTTATCATTGGATTAATGTCTCTTATTAGAAAGCCGAATTCAGACATTCACACAAGTGAATATCCTTCATAATGAAAGAAAAGACATGCGCATATCCGCGCATGTCTTTCTTTTTAAATGATGCCAATCAGCATCGCCACAAACAGAAGGATAATACTGAATCCCCACATCCAAAAGAAGGAGTAGCGGATGTGTTTCCCCATATCAACCCCTGCAAGACCTACCGCGAGCCAAACAGCGGGAGCAAGCGGGCTGACAAAGGTTCCGATGATGTTCCCAATCATCATGGCATATGCCGCAGAAGTGCCTGGTACGCCAACTTCAGATGTAATGGATTCAACAATTGGCAGAAGGGCGTAATAATAGGCGTCTGTACTTGTCAGCATATCAAGCGGTACTCCAAGCATACCGACAATAATATGTAAAAACGGCAGCAAGAAGGCTGGTAAAATGTGAATACTGTCAACAGCAATGGCTTTCAGCATCCCTGTGCCTTCAAGAATTCCTAAAAATGACCCTGCGGAGAAAATGACAGCCGCCATCATCAGCGCACTAGGTGCGTGGGCCTTGATCCTTTCCATTTGTAGATTCACATTCGGAAAGTTAATCAACAGTGCAAGTGACAGGCCAATCATAAACATAAAACTAGCAGGCATCACGTTCAATACGAGAAGTACCACAACACACAAAAACAGAACAAGGTTCACCCAAATGAGATGATAACGCTTTAAAGAGGCGTCTCCCGTTTCACTAATAGACTGAATGGCACGATCCCAATCTGCACCTTCTAGTTGAACCGCAGCTATTTCATTTGCAGCAATTTTCACCCGAATTCGCTTTTCTTCCCTCTTTCCTAAAATGAATGCCATTCCTAACACGAGCACAACGCCAATGAGCTGAATTGGTATGAGTGGCACCCAAAGCTCAGAGGGGTCCATATTCAGGACACTGGCTGCCCGTCCAGTCGGTCCGGCCCATGGAATCATATTGGTTAATCCGGCGCTTGTCCCGATTAATAACAGCAGTAAATAAGGGCTCATATGTAATTTTTTATAAAGTGGAAGCAGTGCAGGTACAGTTAATAAAAAGGTCGTAGCCCCTGCTCCGTCTAAGTGTGCGATCACCCCAATCAAAGCAGTTCCCATTGCAACTGTGACAACATTTCCTTTTGTCAGCTTGATTAAAGTTTTTATTACAGGTTCAAAGAACCCTGTATCTTGCAAAATGCCAAAAAATAAAATGGCGAAGATAAACATGGTCGCCACCGGCAATACTTTGATAATCCCTTCCTCAAAGAAGGTTTGAATGTCATTGATCCCAAATCCCGCAATGAGTGCCCCTATTAAAGGCACCATGACCATGGCGACAATTGGACTTGCTTTCCCCCAAATCAGCAGCACAACAATCGTTAAAATAATCATCAATCCAACAAACGTTAACATAAGCCCCTCCCCCTACAAATAAACCGTTTACATTTGTCTATACTTTTCATCCAATGCATTCCCACAGCTGCATTGAAAAAAAAGGGTATCAAATTTATGAGTATGAAGCAACCGCTTTCATACCTATACAATGGTAAAAAAGGATGGAGAGACCAGTCGTGTCGCGGCATCAAATATTGTAAAAAAATTTAGATAAAAATAACGATTAAAGTTCACAATGATTAATATGGGTATTTAGACTTATTAAATCAAAAAGCGCCCAATAAATGGACGCTTCTTTCAACTATTTTTTCAAGATGACATACTCGTAAGGATCAAGTTGAAGCTGCTCAGACACTTGCTGTCCAGTCAGCATATTCTCATAACTTGCCTCTGAATCTAGTGACATGTTCTGCTGCTCTTCTGTGAAATTCATCAAAAACACATAGTCCTGCGTACCGTCTGTTCGTTTTTGTACACTGACTCCTTCTGGAATTGCAGTGGATAGGACGGGCTGTATGCCAATTCCTGCGATAAGGTCTTCGTAAAACTCATCATAAAAAGCCTGCTCATTTTCTGAGGCCATATAGTATGCTTTCCCTCTTTCTAATGAACGGACAGTCAGGGCCGGCTGTCCTTCGTAGCAGCCATTCTCAAAATGCCCTAGCACAGAGGCCGTCTCAGGGTGTATGGATTCGCAGTATTGTCCGACATGATACGTGCGTCCATTCCCTGTGGTCATTAACACATGTTCATCAGGCATCAATGTGTTGATTTCCTCTGCCCAGATGCCAAGTACATGGCGGAGAGGACCAGGGAAACCGCCGAGGAAACAGAGATCATTTTCATCGACTATGCCGCTCCAGTAAGTCGCGATAAAAATGCCGCCCTCTTTGACAAAGGCTTCAATTTTTTCTGCAACGCCTGGTTTGATCATGTAGAGCATTGGCCCAATGAGCACACGATAGGATGAGAAATCTTTTTCCATTCCGACAATGTCAACAGGGATGCCTTTTTTCCAAAAGCTTCGATAGTGAGTTTGACAAGCCTCTACATAGCGTTTGTTTGTGTTATTTAAGCCTTGCGCATCATCAATGGCCCAGTGATTTTCCCAATCATAAATGATGGCGACCTCTGGCTGAACGGATGTGCCCGCAATTGGGCCCAGCTGCTCCAGTTGTTTCCCTAGATCAGCTACCTCTTGAAACACGCGCGTATGTTCATGACCAGAATGATCGACAACGGCACCGTGGAATTTCTCAGAGGCGCCTCGGCCTTGCCGCCACTGGAAATAAAGCACGGAGTCTGATCCGTGAGCAATTGCCTGCATGGCAGAAAGGTGTGCCATGCCTTTATGTTTGACCTTGTTCACTTCATGCCAGTTTACAAGGCTAGGCGTACTCTCCATGACGAGAAACGGCTGTCCGTCCTTTAAGGAACGATACAAATCATGTACAAAGGCAACGTTTGATGCTAATTCGGCCGTTGTTTCTCTGCCGCTATGCCAAGCAGGATAGCTATCCCATGAGATCACATCGACCTCTTTTGCAAATTGATGATAATCCAGCCCAAGGAATGGACGCATATGCGGATAGTCGCCCATAAAGTTCGTGGTTACTGGAATATGAGGCGTCAATTCCCGCAGCGGCTTAATTTCATTTTGATAAAAATTGATCGTTTGTGCTGTGACAAAGCGCTTCCAATCCAGGTTCATGCCGTGAATCATGTGCTCCCCATGCGGTGCAGGTGACTCGATTTGTGACCAATCACTATACGTATGGCTCCAAAATCCTGTCCACCATGCTTGATTCAAAGCCTCAAGATCATGATTGTATTTGTCCTTCAAATAGTCTCGAAATGCTTCCTGGCACAGGTCGCAATGACACTCGCCGCCGTACTCATTCGAAATGTGCCACATGATCAGTGCGGGATGATCCTTGTAGCGTTCCGCCAGCAGCCGGTTGAGTGCGTTCGTTTTTTCTCGATAAACCGGAGAGGTGAAGCAATGATTGTGGCGCAGTCCATGTAAGTTACGCTGACGATTCGCTTCGACGCGCAATACTTCTGGATATGTTTGTGACAGCCAAGCAGGTCTTGCTCCGCTTGGCGTTGCGAGAATGGCGTGTGCCCCCTGCGCTGCTAAGCGGTCCATGATGTCATCCAGCCATGCAAAGTCATACTGACCTTCTTTTGGCTCTAGCTTACTCCATGCGAAAATGTTGATGGAGAATGTTTGACAGTGTGCAAGCTTCATTAATCGAAAATCTTCGTCTATGATCTCTGGCATATGGAGCCATTGATCTGGATTGTAATCGCCACCATGCAAAAAGCCTTTCACATTTGGGTGAACGAGTGGGTAACGCTTTCCCATTTTGTCACGTCCTATCCTTTTAGTTACGGTGTCATTTGTTTAAATACATCAAGAGATGGCAGTGCTTTTCCGTTGAAATCAAACATCGCTTGATTTTCCCACGCATTTCCGACAGTACCGGTTGTTTGAATGTAAGCCAGCCCGTATTGACTAGACCACGGAGCACCTTTCGCTGGAATCCAAAGCGGCTCCCAATAAAAGAACCCCTTCCCGCGGTTGTTGTTTACTTGTGAAATTTTTTCGGATAGATCTCGTATAAAAGATGCCTGGCCTTGAGGTGAGGCTGGATAACCGGCTGTATTGACAGAGTCTTGGTTAAATGAGTTATCTAGGTTGTCACCGTTTGCTGTCGTAAAGCCGTAAGCAGTTTCTACCACGATGACGTCTTTGTTATAGCGGGCACTAATATCATTCATATTGGACGTAAGACCGCTAAAACCGCCGTCCCAATACGGGTAATAAGATAAACCGATCGTATCGAAGGAGACGCCTCGTTTTGTGATTTCATCAAACCACCAGCGGGATGCACCATTGTCTCCGCCATGTGCAAGGTGAAGCATGATTTTGATGTTTGAATCGACAGAGCGGACGGCATTTGTGCCAGCTTTTAGCAAAGCAGCGAGCCGGTCAAATTCACCACCGCCTTCACCCCAGCTTTTTCCGTTTGGCCACAGCATACCTGAGTTCAACTCATTTCCGACCTGAACCATGTTCGGCAAGGCATTTTGCGCTCTCATCGCTTTGAGCACATCGCCTGTGTATGTGCCGACCGCTTTTTCTAAATCGCTTTGTGAGAGGGATGCCCACGCTTTCGGTTTGAATTGTTTACCGGGGTCAGTCCAGAAATCACTGTAGTGAAAATCAAGCAGCACTTTCATGTTTTGTGCTTTTGCACGTTTCGATAAAGCGATGGCTGTATTGAGATCATTTGTGCCGCCGTTATAGGCCCGCCCTTGATTGTCATATGGATGGTTCCACAGTCTGATACGCACATAGTTGACGCCTTTATCCTTTAATAGCTTGAGCGGATCAACCTGCTGTCCGTTCTGGTTGTAGTATTTGCCGCCGCTTTTCTCTACTTCTGCAAGCATAGAGATATCGGCTCCCTTGATGAAATCACCTTGCAGGCCATTGACCGGTTTCACAGAAATCGTATCGGCCCTTGCTTCAGGCAGAATACCTAATCCCATCAGAAAGAAAACGACAACAGTGACAAGCAACCATTTCTTCATCAAATCTCCCCTTATCCTTTTGTCCCGCCTTGTGTAAGGCCGGATACAAATTGTTTTTGTAAAACAAGAAACAATAAAGCAACTGGAATCGCAATGAGTAAAGCCCCGGCTGCAAAGGTCGTGTAGCTGGCACCCATTTTATCTGACACAAGATTGTACAGACCGATTGGGAGCGTATACATTTCGGGTGAGCGGACAATGACACTGGAGATGATGAAATCACCCAGTGGTCCTGTAAATGAGTTGATGGCAACAACGGCTAAAATCGGCTTGGCAAGCGGCATAATAATTTGGATGAAAATCCGGAAATGCCCTGCGCCATCCATTCTGGCTGATTCATCGAGATCCTTTGGAATCGCATCAAGATAGCCTTTCATTAAATACGTATTCATCGGAATTTGTCCGCCTGCATAAATCAAAATCAATGCGAGGTGGCTGTTAATGAGTCCAAGCATTTGAGCGAGAACAAAAATCGCAATCAGCGCTGAAAATTGAGGAATCATTTGCAGCAGCAAAAAGAGCATCAGCCCATTTTTTCGTCCTTTGAAGCGGAATCTGGAAAAGGCATAGCCTGTAAAACTGACAAGAACCAGCGTTAAAACCATTGTGGCAATGCTGATCTTCATTGAGTTCCAATACCATTTTGCATAAAGTGCCCCCTGACCGAAGAAGAGTTCTGTGAAGTGGCTGAACGTTGGATTCTTCGGAAACATGCTTGTACTCATGAGGCTGTTCCCAGGGTTAAAGGAAGCACCGATCGTCCAAAGCAGTGGATATAGAATACAAATGGAGGCAATGAAAAGGATAAAATATGTGATGCTCAGGCGAATGAGCTTGTTTTGTTTTGATCCCATATCACATCATGTCCTCCTCTTTGAATGAATTCGTTCTCTTAAACTGCCAGAGTGCAATGGCGATGACAAAGATTGAAAGTAAGATCGTGACAGCGGCAGCGAGTGCATATTGAGAAGACTGCATCGTGAGTTTGTAAATCCAAGAAACCAAGATGTCCGTTCCCCCAGCAGTTGAGCCAGCCACAGGCGGTCCTCCGCCATTAAATAAGTAGATGATATTAAAGTTGTTAAAGTTAAACGTATATTGCGTGATTAATATAGGCGCAATGGAATAAAGGACAAGCGGTAACGTGATGGACCGGAATTTCTGAAAGAAGTTTGCCCCATCAATGGTCGCAGCTTCGTATAGATCCTCTGGAATCGCCTGCAGAACACCGGTTGTCATAATGAAAACAAAAGGAAATCCAAGCCAAGTCTGCATCGCAATGAGGGCAATTTTGCTCCAAAATGGATCTGTCAGCCATGGTTTTGGATCAATTCCAATCGATGCAAAAAGTGTGTTGTTAATGGCTCCAAATGTATCGTTGAACAGTCCGGCAAACACCAAAATGGTCACAAAACCCGGAACAGCCCAAGGGAGAATCAAAATGGTTCTAAAAAACCGTTTTCCTTTTAAATCCTTCTGATTGAGCAGAACCGCTAGAAAGATGCCGACAGCACATTGAAGGGTCGAAGCAGCCAGCGTCCATACGACGGTCCAGCCAAGTACATCAATGAAAGTGTCTCTCCAAATATCAATTGAAAAGATATTTTGAAAGTTCTTGATCCCTACCCAATCGATCAGATTGGCAGGAGGCGAGTGGTATAAATCGTAGTTCGTAAAGGCAAGCGCAAAGCTGAACATAATAGGAAAGACAACAGAAAAAAGAAGTAAAAAGAAAGCAGGAGTGCTCATTAAGTAAGGAAAGCCTTGGTCGATCAGCTGATGATATTGAGCTCGGATGGAATGGAGCGGAACCCCTTGATCACGTTTCTTTCCGTTCATAAAAGCATCACGCATCATGAGTACGTAAAAGCCGATACCAAAACCAGCTGTTAACAGCGCAATAATCCCTTTTGCCAAAAGAAAAACAGAGTTGTCACGAGGCAGCATCGTCCCAAGTGTGAACAGCCCCCAGAAGCCAATATTGAATAAATCATAAAATACGATGAAAAAAGAAACACCGAACAGGAAAAAAAGTGCCCCTTTGCCGTACTGCTTGTTGTACATCTGCCCCATCCCGGGTATAAGAGAGAACATTAGCGCCCGTCTCCGGTGTGTCTTTGATTCCACTATGTGTGTGCGGTCTAGTTCAAGGTTACCCGTCACGTCTAACACCTACTTCATATGAAATTAGCTCAAATACGGGCAGCTTGATAGACTTAAAGGCTACCCGTGTTTGATGATTATTTAGAATGGTTTGCTTTAATTTGAGAGTCGATTTGATTGACGGCATCATCAAATGCCTTTTTCACATCTGTCCGGCCGGTTGCAATGAGACCTAATGCGCTGTCAATCGGCTTCCACACCTCTGCCATTTCAGGGGTATTCGGTGTCAGCGTGGCATATTTCGTTTGTTTTGAAACAGCATCCGCATTGGCGTTTCCAGTAATAATTGGATCCTTCATCAGCTTTTTCACTGGTGGAATTTCCTCTGTCACTTCGAATCGCTTCTTCGAATTTTTTTCATTCGTGATAAACTCAACAAATTTCTCAGCAAGTTCTTTATTTTTAGAATAAGAGGAGACGTTGTAGCTCTTTACACCTAAGAATGAGCTCATATGCTTTCCGTTAGGGAGTGTTGGCAGCTCTGTTACGCCATAGTCAATTCCTGCTTCTTTATATGGACCAAATGACCATGGACCAGAAATGACAGCTGCTGCCTTTTTCTCTGTGAATAAGGAGTTGAGGACATTGATTCCTTGTTCACCAATGATGCCTTTCGGGAAAAGTCCTTCGCTAAAGAATTTTTGAATGTATGCTCCGCCTTTGATGGCGCCATCGTTATTAAGACCAATATCATTGACATCATAGGAGCCATCGCTTTTCTGTTTGAAAATATAGCCTCCTGATCCGCCTAACACACTTTGTGCATAGTAAATTTCATCCCATTTCGCTACAAAACCGTATTTCCCGTCTTTTGTTAGCTTTTTCGAAAGGTCATACCAGCCATCAAGTGTAGTTGGTGCCTTTTTGACAAGGTCTTTGTTATAGAAAAGCACTGTCGTTTCAACGGATTTAGGAAGGCCATACAGCTTGCCGTCTACCGTTTGTGATTGAATGGATTCGTCTGTAAAGGAATCGATCACTTTTTGATCAGGCTTGATTTCCTGTAACAGCCCCTCAGTGACGGCTGATCCAATTTGATCGTGAGGCATCGTGATGACGTCTGGGCCTGTCCCAGCTGCTCCATCAAGGCGGAGAGCTTCGATTTGGTCGGCATACGCTTTTTCGACCACTTTGATTTTCACATCGTTTTGTTTTTCAAATTCTTTTACAGCGTCTTGAATCCCATCAGACTTTTTGACATCCTCCCATACTAGCAAGGTCTTTGTACCTGTAGATGCTGGCTGTGTCCCGCTTGAATTGTCATCTCCTGGCCCGCATGCTGAAAGCAGAAGCACAGCAGTACCAACGACTGCTGATAATGTCGCCCATTTTCCCTTTTTCATTGGTAATCCCCTCTCGTTCTTTTTTCACAGATGATAAGAAAACGCTTTCTTAATGTGAGAATATCAACTTAAGTAAAAAAAGTAAACATATTTTATTAAATTTATTAAGTAAAATTTTTTACTCATATAGAGAGAAAAGAAGCCCTCCACTTTGGCAGGACTTCCAGTTTGTTTATATGGTGCTTTTTCGAAAGACAGGCTCTGAGGCAATCAGAACAGTCTTAGGCAATGTTCTGCCGTCCACAAGTCTTTCTAAAAGTAAATCGATCGCTGTCTCACAAAGTAATGACGTATGGATGTGATACGTGGTGAGCGGCGGCGACACATATTGAGACACATGAATATCGTTGATACTAAAGACGCTGACGCGATTCGGCAGAGAAAATCCGCGCTCATTTAATGCTTGTAAGCAGCCGATGGCAAGAGGGTCACTAGCGACACAAAAAGCGGTGGGCAGATCATCACCAAGCTCGTCGATCGCCTTCATCATCAGCGAGTAGCCTTCATCTACTGAGAAATGGTGGCCGATATAGACCAATCGCTCATCAAGCATATGGCGGGCCAGCATGTATTCACGGAAAGTCGTTTCACGAATATCTGGAATGTGCACGTTCGTATTGAGATCAAGGTCTGTACCGCCAATGAATCCAATGGATTGGTGCTCTTTTTCGATAAAGGAATCGATGATCTTTTCAACAATTCGTTTCAGGTTCGGCTTTACAGAATCAAAACGGTCTTCATCTGGCGTTGTATCAATAAAGACAATATGCGGAGTGATCGCATATAATTGGTCAAGCTCTGACGTTTTAAAGCGGCCGATGGCGATGATTCCTTCTGTAGCAGAATCAATGGAATGAAGCCCATCAGACGGATTGTAAGCGGTGACATTTAAGCTCCGAGTATTGGTGAGTTCCTCAATGCCGAGTCGAATGGATTTAAAATAAATATCTTCAAGCTCTTCCTTTTCGGTCATCCAATAGAGAAAGGCGATTTTTTTTAATGAATGTTTGAATGTCTTCTTTTGGTAGGACAAAGCTTCTGCGGCGGCATATACTTTTTCGCGTGTTTGATCGGTGACAGATAGGTTGGGATCTTGGTTCAGTACGCGAGATACCGTTGCAATGGATAAGCCTGCTTTTTCTGCAATGTCCTTTATTTTAGCTGCCAAATCAGCACCTCCTATAGAAAATATCTCCTCTTAGTATAGAGTCTTTAAAAAAATTAGTAAATATTTTTATTAAATTATTTTCGTTTAGGCGGTTCTTTACGTGCTGGAGAGGAATTAGTAAGATATATATAGGTAAGGTGTTGGATTAAGATTTCTGATAGGAGAGGGACCGATGTATTACGATGCACTGAAGACATTTGTGACAGTGGTGGAGGAGAAGAACTTTACAAAAGCAGCCCAAAAGCTGCGAATTTCTCAGCCGAGTGTCAGTCTTCATATTAAGAACTTGGAGCAGGAATTCCAGACCGTTCTGCTGAATCGTTCACCAAAGCAATTAACCGTTACACCAACTGGGGATATGCTGTACCATCGATCAAAACAAATCATTCGTCTCTATGAACAGGCGAAGCAGGACATTTATGAGCATCATCATTTGGCAAGAGGAAAGCTGACCATCGGAGCGAGCTTCACAATTGGTGAGTATGTGCTGCCGCAAATATTGGCAGAGTTTCATCAGCTCTATCCGCATGTTGATATTGAGGTGGTCATTGATAATACAGAGGCGATCGCCAGACATGTCCGTTTATTCCATGTCGACATCGGTTTGATCGAGGGACAGACCAATGACAAGGAGCTTTCTGTAGAAACTTTTCTAGAGGACGAACTTTATATTGTGGCGCCATTAGATCATCCTTTTGCCAAGAAAAAAGATGTCACCATTGATCAATTACAGAACGAAACATGGATTACGAGAGAAGAGGGATCAGGGACAGGAGAATATTTACAGCATGTCCTGAAATCAAATGGACTGAAAGCGCGAACCTTTGTGACCTTTAGCAGCAATCAAGCGATTAAAGAAGCTGTGATCCATGGAATGGGTCTTTCTGTTTTATCTAAATATGTCCTCCAGCGAGGCAGCATTGGCGGTGAATTGGCTGTTATTTCTGTGAGAGGCATGGATTTCAAACGAAAATTCTCCTATGTCGAGTCACCGATGACCGGGGGAAATAAAAATAAGGAATTGCTCGTTGAATTGTTAAGGAAAGAGAAAAAGGACGCTTCTCCTCAGTAGGAGAAACGTCTTTTTTTATAACCCTTTAATTTTGATTTCATAGACTGGAAGGAAAATCTCACCTGTATCTGTATATTTCATGGTGACCTGATCGCCTTCTTTTAAATAAATGACGAGAGGTTCCTTTTCAGATGACATAGTGTAGCTTTTTCCATCGTCTAGCAGGAAGGTGACGGTTGTATAATCACCGGTCTTTTCTTTGTAGACTCGTTTGACCTTCCCTGCCGCTTCTTTCTTTTCCTGCTTAGAGGAACTGTTAACGGTACCGCCGCCTTTTTGAAGAGCTGTCTTATAGGCTCTCAGTGCTTCGTTTGGTGTAGAAGCATACGCAGCGATTTCTGGATTGGCTGCAGAAACGATAAAGTAGTTTTGCAGGAATCCATTTGAATCGAGAACCGGTGTGAGCCAGCTGGCTTCTCCATAGAAATTATAGAGAATCGGCATGCGCCCTTTCCATTTCTTCTCGATGAATCGTTTCTCAATAATTTGCAGAGCGCCCTGAGAATCCATATAGGATTCTTCAAGATTTCCGGTATAATAAGTCGCTTTTCCTGTTCGGGCATTGGTCAGGGCATATCCGAGCATGGAATCAACGCCCTCTTTCGGACTTGTGAAATCTGTGAAGTAATACATATCTCCTTTTGAATCAAATACCGGGCTCACATTGGCTTCCGTTCCTTCATCTGAAGGCAGCTTTACATCTGACTTTCCAAACATACTATTCCAGAACCCGTGAATATAGTTTCCGAAATAGCTGTTTTGCAGACTGACTGCCTCTGGTGAAACAGCACCGTCGATAAAGGCAGGTACTTGATCTAGAGCATATTTCTTCGTTGCACCCGTTTTGGCATCAACAACGACGACACCGGAAGCTTTAAAGCCGTTTCGGGCAGAGATGAAATCGCCATACGTTTGAATGTAATAAGGCTTGCCGTCATCATTGATTTCCAGCTGTGTACCGCCGTAGAAAATCAAATCTGGGTACTGGAGACGGATATGCCGCTCAATTTCTTTGTTGAAATAGGAGGAAGGCGTATAGACCATCTCCGTTTTCACGAACTTTGGATTAGCAGAGGAGTCGGTCGCACTTAATGTGAAGTAACCCGGCGTGCTGCCTGCACGAATCCATTTAAAGAAGTCCGAGAACTCCACTGGAGCGATGTATACATACTCACCGTTGACCTTCTGAATTTGCAAGCTGCCAAGCTCATAGTAGCTTGTGTTTGGCACCTGTCCGAACGATTTCTTCATTTTGTTCCGGGCAAATTGAGGCGGCACACTCGCAGGTGTTTCTTTTTCATCAAATGCTTTGATTTCTACTTTTTGCTCCATTTTGGAGACATCGAATTTCTCATTCGCATTGAATAGAAAAGCTGTCGCCATGTAAACACCGAGCAGCAATAAAATAAGAAACAGCACTCCTTTGATTTTACGCTCCAATCCAACCGACAAAAAGGCGCCTGCTGCTGTCACAACAAGTCCAATCAGCCATAGAGATGAAGGGTTACGGTCTAAATTGGTGATGTAATAGAAAACAAAAATACCGATCATGAACAGCAAAGCAAGGCCAGCAATCCACATGAGCGGCACCTGCTGCTCTGTCCCTTTCTTTCTAACGATCAACCTGAGCGGTGTGAGCAAAAGGGTCAAGACAAGACCGATCACAACCGAAAATAACAAAATATATCCCACAAACAGATCTCCTTTCAAATCAATCACTCTTTTAGTATATACGAGTGAGGTAGGGAAAAGATTCATCGGATGGAAGGTTCATCTAAATACCAATCGAGTTGATAGCAGATTGAACATCTTCTTTTAGTTCGTAAAATTTGAGTCTTTGTTCAATTTTTTCTATTAAGGCGTCTATGGCTTCACCTGACATGTGCGTATGGATGCGCTGTTGCTGTTTATACACTTTGACCAGAAGGTCGTCAATTAGATCTAAAATTTTTTCGGCTTCTTGGCGATCTTCTGCAAATTCATTTTGAAGCTGATGCCGGATGGCTCTGATAAGTGCTGTTTTCTGTTCTTCTTTGATCTTTGCTTTCAAAGCTGCCAGCTCTGCTGGTGTCATGTCTTCCGTGTCAAAGTTTGCTTTTGAGAAGATGGAGCTTGCTGTATGCGTATCTGTCATTCTTTGCAAAAAACGATCTGCATCTGTTGGTTGTTTCTTTGAAAATTCCATTTGTCGTTCTCCTTAAGAAATACCCATGTTCTTTGCCAGGGTCGTATCTGCATCGTGGTATTGTTTTCCTAGCTCGCTCATATCATCTGATATTGAGTCCAGCCATCTTTTTAAATTCATAGCGTTATCAATCGCTGTATCATACTTTTTGACCGAATAGAACTCATTCTCAAGACCCTCTGTTTTTAAGTGGCGAATCACAGCATCCACATCTGAAGCCGTCAGCTGATCATATGAACCAAAGCCAACAATTTGTTTATACCTTGAGCGTACCCGTTCCACAGATTGATCCACTTTGTCATCGAGTTTCTCGATTTTGCGAATGATTTGCTGCATATGGTGATCGGCATATGTCGAGAATTTACGCCCTGTGTTCATGAGAACGTGGGACTTAATTAAAATCGCCACCACACTATGCGGATCAACATTTGATTGGCTCAACTGCTGTAACATGGCCGTGGTAAGTGAAGGGTTTTTTCTCAACATATCATCAATGGTTTGAACGGAGCCGTCTGCCGAAAAGGTATAACGATCTAAGCCATGGCTGCCAGCGATTGCTTCAAGGAATAAATTCGCATCCAGTGAAGGATTCACACTCATTGCCCGATTGAGGAGGTCTTTCATGAATTGAACGGCTTTTGAGGAGTCCTCGGAGTAATCGACGCCTTCGGGGAGAGCGGCATCATACATCACTTTCACTCGACCAATTTCTGTCGTATGCCGATTTAAAAGAGAAAGCCCGTCATTGAGATTGATATATTCTGTTAATCTACTGCGGTAATCGCCTTTTAATGCTTTAGCCTGTAGGCCATCCGATAGATTTGGATAAATATTCGGATTCTCAAATGTGACCCCGCTTTGAATAAAGTCGTTTTTGACAAGAACATAGGACGCATTTGACCCGCCGAGTGAATGACCTGTCACATACATTTTGGCATTCGGCATTTTCTGATGTATTTCTTTCGCATATCGATCCGCTTGAACCATTTGATTCTCTGCACCATGCTCAAAAGGGATATTTTTAATCAAATACTTTGTATCTGAAACCATCCAATCTTGAACAATTTCATTTGTATAGGTGGTTGTGCCTGTAGTCAACTTAGTCGTCACTTCCTGTGAACCCTTCGTTCTACTAAAAGGAGGCAGCTTCGTCAAAATGGTAGAAAGAAGATCATCTGACTCTTTTTTTCCATGTTTTTTAATGGTATCTTTATATTGGCCTGCACCAATCGGTTCAGAACCACGGTATGCGATGACGGCGTTTTTGATTTTGGTGAGGTCTTTGCCTCCATTAGATCGAGTGAAATCCTCTTCAGAAACAAGAGTTAAGGCATTGAGCCCTTTTTCCGTCTCTTTATAATCAATGACGTACATGTTGTTACCATTACTTATTTTTATCATGTTTGAATCACTATAATTTTCTATTTTATAGGATTCGTCCGAAATTTTATTGTAGTCTTCGTCGCTAAGCATAATTCTTGATATCTTTTTAGACAAAACTGTCACTCCTGTAATATTTATCATAATAATTATATTATATAGTTTATTAAATATCTATTAAGGTCTGGGATTTAAAGAGCATAAAGTTTAAAAATATATTTTAAATTTTTAAAAGGTGGATATAGTTGCTAATGAAAAATACATTAAAGGTTTTATTTGCTCTAATTGTAATAATAATCATATCGGTGGCAGTGCTTTTAATCCAACATGATAAGCAAAATAAAACTAGCGATTCAGGAGGAAAGAATACTGTGCAAGAAAAAGAGAAAAATGATCAACAAAAGGCAGAAGAACTAGCTGAAAAAATGAAACCGAAAATAGAAGAAGACCTTCATGAAATGGACATCCATCGATTTATCAAAGATATAACTTTTAAAAAGGGAGTTACCATTAGTCCTATGGGCTATATTATTGTTAAAGGATACGTTAACGATGAACCTGAGAAGTTCAATTTTTCTGCATCTTTAAAGTATAGAACTAATGAAATTAGTTCAATGAGTTATTCATACGAGTTATCAATTCGATTCAGGGATTGGGAAAAATATAAAGATGAACCGGAATTAAAAGAGAATTTCCTAAAAAGCCTCCCCAAAAAAGAACGTGAACAATATCTTAAAGACATTGGAGAAAAAGAGTAAAACAGGTACATGCCTACCTGTTTTTATTTTGTCAATTTCATTAGTCGATGGATTAAAAATCCATTAAGGAGTTTTGCTTTTTATGAGAAATACAATGAAATTTTCTATTATAATTGTGGCCGTCATCATTTCAGTAACTGTGTTTATTGTAGAATACATTAATAAGAGTCTGTCAGATGATGTAGTGGAAGAGAAAAGTGATCAGGAAAAAGCAGAAGATTTTGCAAAGAAGATGAAACCTAAGGTTGAAGAGCACTTACACAAAAGAGATATTCATCACTTTATCAAAACCATAACGTTTGAAAAAGAAGTGACTATCAATCCTATGGGGGATATTACAATCGATGGCTATATAAATAATGAACCGGAGAAGTACGGATTTTCAGCTTCTTTACAATATAGAGCTAAAAAAATAGGTTCAATGAGTTATGATCCTGATTTATCAGATCGTTTTGAGAACTGGGATGACTTTGATCCTCAAGTAAAAGAAGATTTTCTAAATAGTCTTTCTAAAAAAGAACGCGAACAGTATCTCAAAGACATTGGGGAAAAAGAGTAAAACAGGTATTAATCTCCCTGTTTTATGTTTCATTCATAAAAAGGTGGCAGTGTTAGACATGAAATATACAATAAAACTTGTATCTGTATTAGTTGTGATCATTCTTGTCTCAGTAATTTCGCTAATCGTTCAGCACAATAAGCAAGGTCAATCAAATGTAAATGTAGAGGTGAAAGAAAAAAGCAATCAAGAAAAAGTGGAAGAATTTGCTGAAAAGATGAAACCAAAAATTGAAGAACGTTTACATGAAAAAGATATTCACACTTTTATCAAAACCATCACCTTTAAAAAAATGTATCTATAAGCCCTATGGGTTATGTCACAGTTGATGGATATATAAATAATGAGCCTGATAAATACCATTTTTCAGCATCATTAATATACAAATCTAATGAAATAGGTTCGATGAGTCATTCCCCTGATTTATCAGATCACTTTGAAAACTGGGATGACTTTGATCCTCAAGTAAAAGGAGATTTTCTAAATAGTCTTTCAGAAAAAGAACGTGAACAGTATCTGAAAGATATTGGAGAAAAAGAGTAATAAATCAACCTGCTAATATTCCCCAAATAGTTGAAACAGGCATATGCTATCATTCACCTAACAACACTATTAAAAGGGAGAGATTTCAGCTATGGCAAATACAAAGAAATTGATCTTAGATGTAGATACTGGAATCGATGATGCGATTGGGATTTTGCTGGCAGTGAAAAGTAAGCAGTTTGATATTTTGGGGATTACAACTGTATGCGGGAATGTGTCTGTTGATGCGGCTACATTGAATACGTGTAAAGTGCTTGAGCTGGTTGAAGCAGATAACATTCCTGTCATTAAAGGTTCAGCAACCCCTCTTTTAAGAGTGCCTCATTATGAACATCGGGTACACGGAGAGGATGGAATTGGCGGGGCTTTAAAGGATGCCCGGCCAAAGAAAACAGCAGATGCTGGTTTTGCGCCTGATTTTATCATTGAACAAGTGCTGCAGTATTCGAAGCAGGTCACGCTTGTGTTGACAGGGCCTTTAACGAATTTAGCCCTTGCGGTAAAAAAATGCCCTGAGCTGAATCATCATGTGAAAGAGGTCATTTTTATGGGTGGTGTCGTGAAGGGGCAGGGTAACGTCACACCAGTTGCGGAATTCAATACATATGCAGACCCAGAAGCAGCGAAATTGGTGCTGGATGCTGGATTCCCTTTATTGACTCAAGTGGGGTTAGATGTCACGAGACAGGTCTTGTTAACGGATGAGAGAATCGATGCCATTCAAAATGAAACGTTGGCAGCTTATATCAGAGAGAGTACAAGCATTTACCGACAGCGCTATTTTGAGCGCAATGGTGTGTGGGCGTGTGCCATGCATGATCCGCTTGCTGTAAGTCTCGCCATTAACAAGCAGCTTGTAAGCACACAGGCTTTTCATGTAGAAGTGGAGACGAAGAGTGAGTTTTGTGACGGTCAAATGATCTGTGATTTCCAGCACCAATGGGAGAAAGAGCGCAATGTCCAAGTGTGTACAGATGTAGATGCTGAAGCTTTTTTTGATCTATTGATCAAAACGATGAATTCATAAAAAAAGAAGTCTGTGCAAACAGGCTTCTTTTTTATAAGATGGGAACATGAGGAAATGTATGCGTTCACATGAATAAGGAAGGAGTGAAGTCAATTGGCTTCTGTCAGTTTAAGTAGTATTGAAAAAATACGAGCAGCAAGCAGAGGATTGCCGCCAAAGCTGAAAGGAATTGCAGAACATATTACAAGTGAACCTGGCGACATTATTCATTTATCAATTGTCGAGCTTGCCAAAAAAACAGCGAGTTCAGAGGCAACGATTTTTCGTCTTTGTAAAAGGCTTGGATTTGAGGGCTTTCAAGATTTGAAGATTGCAATTGCCCAGGAAATAGATCAAACAAAGCCTGATTATGTAGATGAAGAAATGAGTCTTGATGATGATACGGCCATTTTTATGCAAAAGGTTTTTCAGGCGAATATAACCGCATTAAAGGATAGCTTTCAATTGTTGAATCCAGAAGATGTAGAAAAAGCCATACAAATCATTCATGAAGCAAAGCGCTTAGAGTTTTATGGGAGTGGCGGGTCCGGACTCATTGCAACAGATGCTTTTCATAAATTTATGAGGACAGGCATCAACTGCATTGTTCACACCGATTCTCATTTTCAAGCGATGTCTGCCGGTCTTCTCGACCAGCACAGTACAGTGATTGGTATATCTCATTCTGGCCGTAATAAAGATTTACTCGATGCAATGAAAACAGCAAAGGAAAAAGGAGCGAAAACCATCGGTATTACAAGTTATCAGCGCTCCCCATTGAGCCAGCTTGCTGATGTCACGTTGTATACTTCGACGCAAGAAACGGCTTTTCGAACAGAAGCGATGTCTGCAAGACTTGCTCAGCTCACTGTCATTGACGTACTATACTTTGCACTTGCTCACTTAAGACAGCAGGAAACTTTAACAAATTTAAAACAAATGAGAGAAACCATTTCACAAAAAAGGGTGTAATGGTTTCAAAAATAAATTTTTCTATTAGTGAAAAATGCCGTTGTGGTAACGATTTTGAGCTTTTAAGTGAAAATAATTTTCTTTTTAGTCGTTGAATGTCGAAAAAATTATTCCTATAATGGGATTTAACAGCTATATCAAAACAATAAAATATGATTTCAAATCAATGATTGGGCGTGATACAGATGAAGGGAAACCAGGCGGTAATTGGTTTGGATATTGGAACAACAAGTACAAAGGCGGTTCTGTTTGGACCACAGGGGAAAGTGATAGCAAAGCATTCGGTTCCTTATGATCTCATTCAGCCCCAGCCAGCATGGGTTGAACAGGACCCTGAACATATATTAGAAGCCGTCATTGCAAGTGTAAGAGGTGCGTTGACAAAAGCAGCATTTGATGCAAAACATCTCATAGGCGTCGGGATTAGTACAGCGATGCATTCCTTGATTGTGATGGATAAGGATGGCAAGGCGTTAACGAACAGTATCATTTGGGCAGATAACAGAAGTGCAGAACAAGCGAAGCGAATCACTTCAGACATGGACGGCTTCCAAGTGTATAAAAGAACCGGCACGCCGATCCATCCAATGTCACCGCTTTCAAAAATACGGTGGATCAAGGAAATGGCACCTGATGTCTTCAAGAAGGCAGCGAAATTCATTTCCATCAAAGAATATATTCTTTATCATTTCTTCGGTCAGTATGTCGTCGATTATTCAATCGCTTCAGCAACGGGCCTGTTCCGTTTGGAAACGCTTCAATGGGATGAGCAGGCGCTGCGAATTGCTGGAATCGAGGCTGATCAATTGTCTGAACTTGTTCCCACGACGTATCAGCTGAGAGGGCTTCAGCCAGAGATCGCCCTGCGAATGGGCATTGCGGAAGATACACCATTTGTTGTTGGTGCGAATGATGGGGTTCTAGCGAACTTAGGTGTGGGAGCGATTGGAAAAGGTGAGGTGGCTGTCACGATTGGGACAAGCGGTGCAGTCCGTACGGTCGTGGACAAACCAATAACAGATGAACAATCAAGAACGTTCTGCTATGCGCTGACTGATAAGCATTGGGTGGTTGGAGGACCGACGAATAATGGCGGGATCATGCTGAGATGGCTGAAGGATGAATTTGGATCCTCGGAGGTAGAGGTAGCAAAGCGCCTTGGAGTGGACCCTTACGACCTGATGATTGACATTGCGAAAAAAGTTCCAGCCGGCTCAGAGGGGCTGCTGTTTCTGCCATTTTTAACAGGTGAGCGAGCACCTTATTGGAATCCAAATGCGAGAGGCACTTTCTTTGGGATTGGTCTTCAGCATAAGCGGGAGCATTTTATCAGAGCTGTGTTAGAAGGCGTCATTATGAGTGTTTTCTCAATCGGTGTGGCCTTAAGGGATTTAACCGGTTCAGCTAAGGATGTCAGGGCGTCGGGCGGATTTGCGCGATCTCCGCTGTGGCGGCAAATTTTAGCGGATACGATGGGCAGGGAAGTACTTGTTCCAGAAAGCTACGAGGCATCAGCACTTGGGGCGGCTGTCCTCGCACTTCATAGTTTAGGTTATATGGAAGAGATAGAAGAGGTTCAAGATTGGATTCGAATCTCTGCCCGTCATGAACCCAATATGGAGAACAATGAAACATACATAGAACTGTTTTACTTATATGAGCGTCTCTATGACAAACTCAAGGATGAATTTGATGTCATTAGTGCGCTTCAATTAAAACAAAATCATTAAACAACAGGGAAAAGGTGGGAGAGCATGCTTTTATTCATCGTGATTGCCGCAATTGTCCTTTTACTCATCCTCATAACAGTTGCTAAGTTGAATCCGTTTGTGAGTTTAATTATTACCTCTATGTTAGTCGGCTTTGCCACAGGGATGGACCTGCAGGAAATCATTCAATCCATCAAAACGGGGTTAGGCAATACGTTATCATTGCTCGCCATAGTTCTAGCGCTTGGAACCATGCTCGGGAAAATGATGGCTGAATCAGGTGGAGCTGAGCGGATTGCTCACACATTAATCGGCCGGTTTGGAACGAAAAATGTGCATTGGGCGATGATGTTTGTTGCCTTTATTGTGGGAATACCTGTCTTTTTTCAGGTCGGATTCGTTCTTCTCATTCCTTTATTGTTTACGATTGCGATTGAAACGGGCATCTCGCTCGTGACAATTGGGATTTCGCTCATTGCTGGATTGTCTGTCGTTCATGGTCTTGTGCCGCCTCATCCAGCTGCCATGGCAGCTGTCGGCATCTATCATGCCAACGTGGGGAAAACCATTTTCTTTTCCATTATTGTCGGTTTGCCGACAGCTATTATTGCTGGGCCGCTGTATGGAAAGTGGATTGGAAAGCGGATTCATAAACCAGTTCCAGAGCTGCTGAGAAAGCAATTTACTGAACGCAATGAAGATCGAAAACTTCCCGGCTTTGCAAATACGATGTTTACGATTTTGGTGCCAGTGATTTTAATGCTTCTTGCCACACTGGCGGATATTATTTTACCAGAGGACAATATTTGGTATCAGGTATTTAAGTACATTGGAGATCCAATTACAGCACTGCTGATTGCAACGGTGTATTCTTTCTTCAGTCTTGGCTTTGTGCAAGGAATGAGCCGTGACCGGGTGCTTTCCTTTAGTAATGAGTGTTTAGGACCGATTGCTTCCATTTTGCTTGTCATTGGAGCAGGCGGGGCTTTCAATAATGTGCTCATCGATTCGGGTGTTGGTGAATATATTGCGGATTTAGCCAAGCATTCGCCAATCTCGCCAATTTTGCTTAGCTGGCTGATTGCTGCGGTTATTCGTGTGGCAACAGGTTCTGCTACGGTCTCCATGATGACGGCAGCAGGTATTGTCGCACCGATTGCTGCAACTATGCCGGATGTGAGCAGAGAGCTTCTAGTGTTAGCAACAGGGGCGGGTTCGTTGATTTTGTCTCACGTCAATGACTCTGGTTTTTGGCTGATCAAAGAGTATTTTGGTATGACCATTAAAGAAACGTTTTTGACATGGACGGCTATGGAGACGATCATTTCTGTTAGTGCTATTGCATTTATTATGATCATTAATATGTTTATATAGTGAAACGCAACAGCCTGATTCTTCGGAATTGGGCTGTTTTTGCTTTTGGCAATACCACCTTTGTCAGATTGGGGTAAAATAAAGATATTGAGAAGCGGGAGGCGGACACGATCGAACCATTAAAACACGTTTATCATGAATTATTTATTGAAGAAATAGCGGAGAAACTTGCACAAGCGTCGACTGGGTTTGATGCTGAAGAATTCCAGCGGCTTGTGTTTCAAAAGGATTGGCAGCAGCTTGAGTTAAAAGGCAGAATGAAAAGAGTCACTGAATCAATGCATGCCTGTCTGCCTAAGGATTATGAGCAGGCGATTGAGGTGCTACGTCAGACAGCCCCGCATTTTTCAGGACTTAGTGCGCTTGTATTTCCAGACTACGTCGAAACATATGGCCTAGCACATTGGGATATCTCGATCAAGGCGCTCGAATTCTTTACGCCTTTTTCCACTTCTGAATTTGCCGTTCGGCCTTTTCTGATTCAGGATCAAGACAAAATGCTGGCGCAAATGCTTGTATGGTCACAGAATCAAAATGAGCATATTCGGCGGCTGGCTAGTGAAGGATGCAGACCACGTTTGCCATGGGGATTAACTGTTCCTGCGCTTAAAAAGAATCCTTCGGTTACGCTGCCTATTTTAGAAAACTTGAAGTCGGACCCAGCGCGCTATGTGCAAAAAAGTGTAGCGAACCACCTAAATGATATTTCTGCAATTCAGCCTGATTTGATGAAGAAAACGGCTAAAAGCTGGTATGGAACGAATGAACATACGAACTGGATCATCAAACATGCATCTCGTACCTTACTAAAAAAAGGCGATCCAGATATCATGGCTTTGTTTGGCTATGGGGATGATCCATCTGTTCAAGTAACAGATTTGAAGGTAGTGCAGGACCCTATTCGTATTGGAGAGAAAATGACCTTTCAATTTACACTTCAGGCCGCTAAGCCACTAAAGCTGCGTGTAGAGTATGCCATAGACTATGTCAAAGCTCGGGGTACCCGCAATCAAAAGGTATTTAAAATCACAGAGTTTGAAACAAGTTCAGCGTTACATAGAGAATTTATCAGGTCTCAGTCCTTTCAAAATATGACGACGAGAAAACACTATGAGGGAACCCATACTTTAACGATTATCATCAACGGCATTCCAAAAGCGTCGGTTGATTTTGAGGTAACAGAAGATAGCAGCTCATAAAAAAACCCGCCAATTCGGCGGGTTTTGGCGTTTAAGCCTTCTTTTTCATTAAGAATGAAGCGATGATGGCAGCGACTAAGAAACCAATGCTGATAATGGAGCTAGGCAGGTTTTCTTGTCTGAATAGGAACAAAACAAAGCTCAAACTGAGTACAAGACCTGCAAATAAAGTTAGATACGGAAACAGCCACACCTTGAAATACGGCTCCTGTGGATATTTTGGACGCAGTTTCAGATGTGCCAGACAAATGCTGATCCAAATGAGTGAAACAGCAAAACCAGGAATAGCCAGCATATAGCTGAAAATTTGGTCCGGATATAAGTAAGCAAAAAATGTTCCGATAAGAAGAAATAGAACGGTAACCCATAAACTTAAAATGGGTACGCCTCTTTTGTTGACCTGTGCCAGTTTTTTCGGACCGCCGTCTGATTTAGCCAGAGAATGAATCATTCTCGTCGTTCCATAAATTCCGGAATTCGCCGCAGATAGAACGGCTGTAATCAAGACGAAATTAATAAAGTGAGAGGCGCCTTGCATACCAGCAGCAGAGAAGACTTGGACAAAAGGACTGTTATTTGGGTCAATTTGATTCCAAGGAATAAGGCCGCAGATGATCAAAATCGGCAATGTGTAAAATAAGATAATCCGCCACATCATACTTTTGACTACTCCAGGCAGGACCTTCTCCGCATCCTTTGTTTCAGTAATGGTCAGCCCGATCAATTCAGAGCCTCCATAAGAGAAAATAACCACTAAAAGTGATGCAAAGATCGCACCCCATCCGTTCGGGACGAAATTTTGATAGTTGGTAAAGGCTGGTGTGCTTTGTTCGTTTGGAATGATCCCAAATAATAATGCTGCACCAAGAATAATAAAGACAATAATAACGAAAATCTTCATTCCAGCGAACCAAAACTCAATTTCACCAAAGTATTTTACATTATTTAAGTTAATTCCGATGACTAAGAGTGAACAAAGTAAACATAGTGACCATAGCGGCACGTTCGGCAGCCAGTATTGAAGCAGACTGCCAGCTGCAATAATCTCAATGACACATACAGTGAGCCACATAAAACAGTAAACCCAGCCGACGACAAATGAAAAACGTTGACCAAGCGCAATTTGTATAAGGTCGCGAAGATTATTTCCCGGATACACAATGGCCATTTCGGCTAATGCTGCCATCACAATGAGGAGCAGCAATCCAGCAAATACATAGGAAAAAATGACCCCAGGGCCTGCTAAACCAATTGTATCGGCACTTCCTTTAAAGATTCCTGTACCAATGACCCCGCCCATCGCAATCATGCGAATGTGACGCGGTGATAAAAGCTTTTTTAATTCTTGTTGCTCCTGATTCGCGCTCATGACGTTCTCCTTTTTTAAAAATGCTTATGTTCCATTTTCTTTTTTCAAGACGTCAGTGTCAATATAAAAAAAGAGATTTTTCAGACAAAAATAGTGGTTGATTCTATCAAAACATATACTTATATCCATAATTCCCTTATTTCATCCATATTCTAAAAATGAAACTTCAAATAAATGAACATTTGCCTTATTTATGACATAAACAATTTTCAGTTTTTGTCGATATATCTTTTGTATTACTAAAGTCCTAATAAAGAATTGTTTATAACTGTAAAATATTTCAAAAATGTAAGAGTTGAAAGGAGTTATGAAAGATGTTTATGAAAAAAGCAAATGATTCATCGGCTGGAATCCTTCTGAGTGAAAGCAGCCAATTAATAGAACGAATCGAAAAGGGAGACCTTTCAGCAAGATTAGATACTGCTGCATTTTCTTCTAGCCAAACAATAGAAGCAGTGGCACAAATGAATGAAGCGCTGCAAAAGATGCAGGAAGCACATGAAAATATTCAAATGCGGGTGGAATTAGTGACAAAAGCCATTCAAGTTGGCTTATGGGATATGGTCGTCATCGCTGGAGACCCGGTCAATCCAAAAAATGAATTCACATGGACGGATGAATTCCGCAGAATGCTCGGCTTTCAAAATGAGCACGATTTTCCAAATCTATTAGACAGCTGGGCATCTCGAATACATCCGGATGAACAAGAATATACATTAGATGCATTTTCTTCGCATTTATTGGATCATTCAGGGCGTACGCCATATGATATCGAATATCGCTTAAAGTTAAAAAATGGAGATTATCGCTGGTTCAAAGCAACTGGAACGACCGTTCGTGATCGAAATGGTGTCCCTCTTCGTGTGGCGGGAGCTCTTTTTGATATCCATGATCAGAAATTGAAAGAAGAAGAGCTGCAAGCATTCGTCACAAGATATGACTTAATCAACCGTGCGCTTGTCGAAGCTCCTTGGGACATGGTGGTAGAGGCCGGTGATCCAGTCAATCCAAATAACGAATTTTGGTGGTCTCCGCAGTTCAGAAAAACGCTTGGTTTTACAGACGAAAAAGATTTCCCGAACGTGTTAAGCAGCTGGAGCGACCGTCTGCATCCTGAAGATCAAGAAATGGCTCTTCAAGCCTTTGAAGATCATTTAAATGACCACTCTGGACGCACACCGTTTGATATTGATTACAGATTGCAGCGCAAAAATGGGGAGTACCGCTGGTATCATGCGGGTGGTGAAACCATTCGTGATGAAAAAGGTGTTCCTCTTCGTGTAGCAGGAACCATTCGTGACATCACGTTAGAAAAAAACAAAGAGAAAACAGCGAATGAAATGGCTTCACAAGTAGAACAGCTTTCAAGTTCTATTAGCGAGATGGTATCGGGCATTAGCTCTGTGACAAATCAAGCACAGGAGCTTGCTGTTGCTCAAGAGCAGTCAACGTCTGCCGCAAATCTAGCAAAAAATAGTGCAGATGAGACGAAAAACATTTCTGACTTAATCAAAGAAGTGGCGAACCAAACGAACCTGCTTGGTCTGAATGCTGCAATCGAAGCAGCTAGAGCTGGTGAACAGGGCCGCGGATTCTCTGTTGTTGCAGATGAAGTACGGAAGCTGGCGCTGCATAGTGCCAATGCAACGGAAAATATCGAATCTAGTTTAACGGAAATGAAAACACAAATTGATGAAATTCTTGAAAATATCTCGAATATGACAGCTCTTACGCAAACACAGGCTGCTTTAACAGAGCAAGTGAATGCTGCAGTCGATGAAGTGAATCACATGTCTCAGCGTCTTGTGGCGTATTCAAAGAGTATTTAATCGTGAAAAACCGCCCTCTCATAGAAGGCGGTTTTTTTCATTAAATTTGATCTGCTGGGAAAACAATACCTGCATCTTTTCTTGCGGCATCAAGAACTTTCATCACGGAGAGACTTTCATCAAGCCATGCATAGCACTGTGCATGATTTTTTGTTTCAATGATCTGCTGGAAAGCTTCTGCTTCATAAAACAGCCGATTTGGATTCGTTTGTGCATTGAGTGAGATGACCCTGTCATCAACATGCAGCAGCACTTCCTCGCACCCATTCGCCCCATTTTTCACATGAATGAAGCCTTTTTCTCCTTGAATCAATGCAAAGTTCATGCTGCTTGTATCCTTACTGCCGACACTTGTCGCAATAAAATCATTGTAAGTGAACGTCAAAACACCAGATGTGTCAATACCGTTTGGATGGCGGTTTGCCTGATATCGGACTTGCTCTGGTGATCCAAAGAGGTTCATGATGAAATGGACATTATAGATGTTAATATCCATCAGCGCTCCTCCAGAGAACTCAGGGTTAAAGACATTTGGCGTTTCGCCGGCTAGCAGCTGATTATATTTGCTTGAATATTGACTATAGTTGCATTGAACCAGTTTGATTTTACCTAATTGATGAAGGTGCTTTTTGATCAAATGATAGTTTGGCATATGAACGGTCGTAATGGCTTCAAATAGGAGAAGCTGCTTTTCCTTTGCGAGAGCGATTAAGGCTTCCAGCTCTTTCACATTAGAGGTGAAAGGCTTTTCGCATATCACATGTTTTCCGTGTTTCAATGCTTTCGTTGCATGCTCGCTATGTAAACGATTCGGTGATGCGATGTAAACGGCTTCTACGTGGGGATCTTCTAGCATAGCAGTTAGATCCGTATAAGTTGTCTGCACCCCAAATTTGTCTGCGAGCTTCTTTGCCGTTGCTTCCTTTCTTGAATAGACAGCGTGACAAGAAGCACCGTCGAGCTGTTCAACCGCTTGCAGGAAGCCTTCCACAATGATACCTGTTCCGATGGTTGCGATGTTCATTCTCAAAACCCCTTCCACTCGTTTAAGCTGACTCTAGTATAACCGATGTTTTCATTGAACGTGTACTGAGATACCTGAGCGAAGGTGTGCCAGTGATCAACACCGGCACACCTTTGGCAGCCCTTACAATCAGCTGATATTTGCTAATGTTTGCTTTGTTAACAATTGAATAGCTGCCTTCCTTTTTTTTAACTCTTGAATAGAGTGCTGGATATCTTCGACTTTTTGCTCGAGCAGCTGTTCAGCTTCTGTTTTTGACTTTTTTTCGAAAAGTGATTTGATAATTTCACGAATTTCTTTAAGCGAGAAATCTAGCTTTCTCGCTTCCGTGATAAATGACAGCATGAGTACATATTTTTTATCATATAGACGATAGCCGTTATGTGCTCTCTTTGGCTCTGGGAGCACTCCCTCATTTTCGTAAAAACGAATGGTTTCAATATGTACACCAGACATTTTTGACAATTTACCTCTCGTAAACGTAATCATTCCCTGCACCTCCTTTCTTTGCTATCCATCATACAATTAGATTTACTCGTTTCAAAACATTCTATAGTGGTGGACAATTGTTCTGTTTTACTAGTTTCAAATGGGGGATCAGCGCGATGAATAGAATGCGTTATAATAGAGTAGACTCATGTGATATTTGTTACAGATATGAACAAGTAGACAGCGTGAAGAAAAAACGATAGGCTAAAATAGGTAAATAGTAATGAAATAACCTGTCATCATCGTAATGGTGGCTCAAAATAGTGACAGCACGTTTTTGCTGAGAAAAGGGGACCAGTGAATGTATAAATTAGTCGCAATTGATATGGATGGTACGTTATTAAATGATCAACATATGGTGCCGGATGAAGTGTTTGAAGCCATTCAACAGGCTAAGGCAGAAGGAATTAAAATTGTCTTATGTACAGGCCGGCCGATTGGCGGGGTAAATCGCTATTTAGCTGATCTTCAGCTTAATCAAGAGGGAGATTATGTGATCGCGTATAATGGAGCACTCGTTCAAAACAGCCATACAAATGAAGTGGTGTCAGAGCTGACATTATCCTATGATGACTTAGCTTCTTTATATGATTTGAGCCGTCAGCTGGATACACCGATGCATTATTTCGATTCAGCCAATTTATACACACCGAATCGCGATATTAGTGAATACACAGTTCTTGAATCCTATTTAACAAAACTGCCGCTTAAGTATTTACCTGTCGAAGAGGCAGATTCATCTATGAGGCTTCCGAAGATGATGTATATTGATCAGCCAGAACGTTTGGAAAAAACGATACAAGCCATCCCATCTGAAGTGAAGGAAAAGTATATGATGGTGAAAAGTACAGATTTCTTCCTTGAAATCCTGCATCCTGATGTGAGTAAGGGAAATGCCGTGAAGCTTCTAGCGAAGGAGCTGGGAATTCCTCGTGAAGAAGTCATGGCTATTGGTGATAACGGGAACGACGTCTCAATGCTAGAGTTTGCGGGCTGCGGCGTCGCTATGGGAAATGCCATTGATGATGTCAAAGCCGTAGCAGATGTTGTAACAAAATCTAATAATGAAGCCGGAGTAGCACATGTCCTGCATGAGCTGGTTTTAGGAAAATAAGAAAAGAGCGGTCTGCCAGTGCGGTAGCCGCTTTTTTATATATTGGAGAAAAAGTAAACAAGCATACGTCTGCTGCTTAAATTCGTCTTTTGCAGCATCGCTTTCACATGATCATGAACGGTATGGGGTGAAATATATAACGTACTCGCAATTTCCTTTGTCGACTGGCCCTTTAATAAGCAGTCGAGGACGTTCATCTCTCTTTCTGTCAGCCTGTACGTTTTCGCTGCATAAGGAAGAATATCATTTGTTTGGGCTCGTTTGATGTGAATCATGACAGCCTCCTCCTGCCTGTCAGCCTGCGCCAATCGAAAGGCTTGAAGGGAAAGAAAGACCCCCGTAGGCATTCTTGTGATGCTTGCTGCTGTTTGATCGGTACCGCCGTATAAAAGTTTAGCGCCTAATGCTCTGAACGGGCGGGGCATGACAGCTTGGTCATGGATTTGCTCAAAGGTTTGAAATGTACGAAGCCAATGGAGCCCTGTCTCATTTCCATAAAGAAGCTTGTAATGAGTTGTAAGAATGAGAAATCCTTGCTGCTCCGCCGCATCATCATCTTCAGTGGCCCATTTATTGAAAATCTCATCTCTCAGCTTGGCTGCAAGTGACGGTGTTAGATCGATGACTGCTTGTATATCTCGCTTCTGAAAAGGTTCCTTGCCCTGTTGACGATAAAGACTGGCGATACCCCAGCATTCTCCTTGGATCACAAGGGCTGCCCGCAATTCATCAGACCAACCGTTTGGTATTAAAATATGCAGATAGCGCTCGCTGCTCAGATATTCTCCGCTTTGGACGAGACTCGCAGCATGAATAGGGCCTTTGGCTAGAAACTCATGCTGATGCACGTCCTTTTTTAAAAATTCATTTTGAAAGAGCTGGTCATGAATTTCTTCAATCGGTTCATCAGTGTAGGAACCTGTCGAGAGGAGAGTGGCTGGATCGATGGTTGTGATACAGGCGGCATCAAAATCAATGACAGCAGCAAGCTCGTCCCGAATGTGCTGCCTTAGCTGCTGAAAATGAGTGGCTGGATTGACCACAGGATCTCCTCCTCAAAAACCCCCACTTTTAGGGATCGTTTTTTCTGGTGCCTCTTTTTACAATAAAGGTGTCATATCGTTAGTGTACAGGAAACGATGGAAAGCGGAAAGGAACTGGAGGAGAATCATATGAAAGGAAACCAGCATTGGCACGACCCTGTTGCTGAATCATACGCAGCAACGATTTCACATAAAGTACCCGGCTATCACCTTTTGCATGAGTTAACAGTAGATGTATTAGAAACTGAAATAAAGGGAGCGGCCTCTCGTATTCTAACTGTCGGAGCGGGTGGGGGCGAAGAGATCATCAACATGCTTCAGAGAAAAGGAGACTGGCTCATCACAGGAGTCGATCCGTCTGCATCTATGCTGGATATGGCGAAACAGCGGGTTTCAAAGCTCCATATGGAGACGCGTGTCACATGGTATGAGACCGCATTAAACAAGGTGTCTGCTGAAGCTGTTTACGATGCCGCAGTGAGCCTGCTCGTGATTCATTTTGTAGAAAATCGGCTGCCATTTTTACAGGAGATTGCACAAAGGCTTCAACCAGGGGCCCCGTTTGTACTCGCATTTATACAAGGAGAGATGAATTCCAGCGCATTTCAGCAAGAGCTTCATATGCTGTCTCTTTTCATGAAGCGGCAAGGTCTAGGAAAAGAAGTGTTTTCGTCCTTTCATGACAGACTGGGACGTGCAACATATCCTGTGCCTGAGGAGGAAATGAGGGGACATTTAATTGAGGCGGGGTTTCGAGACATCAGACCTTATTTTCAGGCAGGAATGATCAAAGGGCTTGTTTGCAAGCGAGGTCGTAGAAAGGCGGATGAGAGATGAGATCACAGGTAATGGTAATTGGCGGCTATGGACATGTCGGACAGCAAATATGTCTTCAGTTAAGTGAAGTGTATAAAGGGCAAATTGTTGCGGCGGGGAGAAGCTATGAGAAGGCTGAACAATTTTCACAGCAGACCAAAGGCAGAGTCCGTCCTTACAAACTAGATGTTAGAAAGCCATTAGATTCTGACTGGATGAATGAAACAAAGCTGGTGATCATGTGTCTCGATCAAGAAGACACGTCATTTGCTGAAACCGTTCTGCGGGCAGGCATTGATTATATCGATATTTCTGCAAAGGGGGCGTATATGGAGCAAATGGCACAGCTGGATCAGCAGCAAATCAGTGCAACGGCTTTGCTCAGTGTAGGCCTCGCGCCCGGTCTTACAAATTTATTAGCTGCGAAAGCGGCTTCTATGCTTTCATCAGTGGATCAAATAGATATTGGGATTATGCTTGGATTGGGGGATCAGCATGGAAAAGCCGCGATTGAATGGACGATTGATCATGTCCATACTGAATATGAACTCACTGAACATGATCAGCAGAAAAGAGTGAAAAGCTTTACTGGAGGCAGACCGGTCAACTTTGGTGGACAGCTTGGAAAGCGGTATGCCTATCGATTCCCCTTCTCTGATCAACAGACATTGCCTTCCACAATTCATGTGCCATCTGTGACGACAAGGCTTTGTTTTGATTCACGTCTAGCGACGGGTGCATTGGCCTTTACAAGGAGCCTTGGACTGACGTCGTTCCTTACATTACCGAAAATGAAGGATCGAGCCATTTCAATGATACAATCTTCTCAAGTGGGAACAGATCAATATGCGGTCAAAGTGGAAGCGGCAGGGACGGATGGGAAAAAGGTTCATCATGCAGCACTTGGAATAAAAGGACACGACGAGTCTCAAGCAACAGCTCAAGTCGCCTGTGCTGCGGCCCTGCATTTATTGAGCAGGCGGTTTCAGCCAGGGATTTTTCATATTGAAGAATTATTTTCACTAGCATATGAGAACGGGCATTTTGCTTTGGTGGATCAAAAAACAGGGGAAGAGCAGACATTAGCGATAAGGGCCAGCCTTTTGACGGCATAAAAGAAGACTAGCATTCTGCTAGTCTTTTTATGATGACGTTGACACATCCCCTTTTTTCTTAATGCTTGCTGTGATGAGCTGTGTCAGTGTGTCAGAACCTTTTTTTGAAAGGTGGACACCATCGGACTGAAAATAGGATGGCTGTCCAGTAGCGGCTGAATGCCAATCGACCAAGGTGACATTTTGATCTTGATCAGCCACTCGCTGAATGACCGCATTCACATCATTTTCCCATGACCTTGGAACCCTCGTATTCACTAGGAAAATATGTGCCTTAGAAAAGTTTTGAATGAATGCTTTCAGCGTGTCCTCAGTAAAATAACCATTTGTGCCGAGTTCAATGATAACAGCGGCATCAGATTGATTAAATGATTTGTATTGAGGGGCAATGCTGACGGCTTCGTTCATTTGTCTGCCAACTTTCCCATCGATGGTGATTTGTTTATATGCTTTTTCGAGATTCGGCGCAATGTCTAGCATGACAGAATCACCAATGGCAAGAACTTGGTGAAATTGTTTTTGATCAGCTGCTTTTTTCTCGTGCTTTTCTTTCTTTTTCTTCGCTTTTGATTCCGATGGTTCGGCTGTTTTTTTCGGTGCTGTCTTAATTTGCGTCACTTCCTTCACATGTGGGGAGGAAGTGGACGAGTTAGACATGCCAATGATAAATAAGATCAAAAGAGCTGCGGTGATCCCAAGGAACACCTTATTAGATGTAGACCACTGTTTGATTCCTTTTTTCCAAATAGACCAAGAGGAAAAATATTGTCTGAAGCCATGCTGGCGGATCGGCTGTTCGATGAAGCGATAGGAAGCCTCAGCAACTAGTAAAATAGCGATGAGCTGCAATGTGACACGCGCTATGGAAGGCTGTCCAATTTCAATGACCGGTGTGGTCAGTACGATAATGGGATAATGCCACAGATAAATACCATAAGACCGCTTACCAAGCCAGACGAGCGGCTGAAAGGACAGCCATTTCCCTATAAGACTTGCAGGGTGGCAGACGCACCCAATTAAGATGGCCGCATTCAGACAGAATAAAAGCATGCCGCCCTGATAGAGAAAGGCATCGAAATCGTCCACTGCATAAACACAAAAAAGGAAAATCGCAAACGAACCGAAACCGGCAATATGTAAAATACGTCTGCCAACAGGAAGTAATCTTTTGCTGGATAGTCTTTGCATAGGCCACACAAATGCCAGGCTGCATCCAATCAGGAGCGCAAATGCACGAGTATCTGTTCCATAATAAACCCTGCTTGGATCGGTATCTGGTGAATAAAGAATCGCCATCCATAAGGCAGAGACAAGTGCAAGTCCAAAGGTGATCATAGGAAGATGGGATCTGTTTTTTACCCATTTCAGCCCTGCAATCAACAGTACCGGCCAAATGATATAAAATTGCTCTTCTATTGCCAGAGACCACAAATTTTTCAGTGGAGATAGGGCATTGAAGCTATCAAAATATGAAAGCTGGTGAAAAATGTACCACCAGTTACTGACATAAAAAAAGGACGATATGGCATCGCCACGAATGGACAATAATGCATTTGATCCAGCAATCGCGCACCAGCTGACGGTGATAAAAATCATGATGTAAGCGGCTGGAAGAAGCCTCCTGATCCGTCCCATCCAAAATGGCAAAAGCTCTTGATAGCCTAAATCCTGCTTATGTAACAAGATCGTTGTAATCAAGTAACCAGAAATGACAAAAAATAAATCAACGCCAAGAAACCCGCCGCTTGCGGGTCCGATATGTAAGTGATAAGCAATGACTGCCAATACAGCAACGGCTCTTAGTCCATCTAATCCTAAAATATAACGAAAACGATTTTCCTTGCTGTTCATGAAAATGAATCCCCCATCAATTGTAAAAGAACCTTTATTTAATAAAGGTTACTCATATATTGTATATATAATAGACGTCAACGCATAATATTTAGTTTGAATTTATTCAATAAATTTTTATTGTAAACCACCATATATTAATATATAACATTTTTGGTTTTATATTGACTCAAAACCATAATATAGAATAATATATGAAAAAAGGAGTGGTGTTGAATCAATAGTTTGATAAAAAGATTTTTGATAATATTAATAGTTCTTTTAATTTATTTTAAGTGTTTTGAATTGCACTCAAAAAATTTAAACTTCACTAATAATATTCATCAACAGATTCCATGGAGCATAAAGCTAACAAAAAAATATGTGGAAAATAATAGAGGAGGAGAAAGTGTACGAATAGCAATAATTGATAGTGGGATAGATGGGACTCACCCTGATTTGGTAGGTAAAGTTAAAAAAGGACTTAACACAATTGGTACAGGAGGAGAACAAGAGGACAGTTTAGGGCACGGTACTGCTGTAGCTGGAATAATCACAGCTAATGATAATGAAATTGGACTTGTGGGTATAACGCAGAATGTAGAGTTATATCCTGTTAAAATTCTAGATTCAAAAGGCAAGGGTTCAATAAAAAATTTTGTTAAAGCTGTTCAATGGTGTATTGATAATAAAATTGATGTTATCAATGCTAGTTTTGGATTAATGAAAGATGATCCATCTGTTAAGAAAATTATAGACAAAGCAATACAAAAAAACATAATTATAGTAGCTGCTGTTGGTAATAAGTATGGAAGGAAAATGGATTACCCAGCTGCTTATGAGAATGTTTTTTCTGTAACCGCTGTGGATAAGCATAAGAAGGTAGCTGAATTTTCATCTAAAGGAAATTACGATTTTGCTGCCCCTGGTGTGGATATACCAGTTCTAAAGCCTCATAACAACTATGCGATTGAAAGTGGTACCTCTTTAGCGAGTGCCCATATTACAGGTGTAGTAAGCTTAATTTTACAGTACCGGGAACGTTTTAATATTAATTCTGAAGAACGTTTAAACCAACAAATATATAAAGTTTTGAAAAAATGGTATTGATGATTATTTGAATAAAATTGTTTTTTAGAACAAGAAACTCGGAGGTTTAGTTTAGGATGAATAAAATAAGTAAGTTAATCTCAATTGTTATATGTCTATCGCTGGTTATAACTTTGTTTTTCCAATTTCCAAATAAAACAGAGGCTGTTACCACAAAAGATTTTCATGTTTTAGAAGATAGTAATGAAAAATATGTAATTTCACAGGAGCAAGACGGAGTAACTGGTATTCTAACTCTAAATAAAAAAACAACAGAAATCAGTTATCAAACTGAAGAAATTGGTAGTGAAGGTGAAAAGGTTTCAAAGGATTATGAAGTTGACTTGCAGACACTTTTAAATGATAATTTAGATGTTACATTTAAAGATACAAAAGATGATAAGAAATATGAAGTGAATTCTGAAGATATTCAAGCATCTTTTGCATTTGTTATCCCTATTGGTATTGCTATTGGGGCAGTTCTATTAGAACATTTATTAGCTTTGGGACTTGCAGTAACAGTAGTAGGTGTTACCTATATTGCTTATTCTGAATTTATAAAAAGGAAAGACAATAAACATAATCACTTTATTGCTTATCGAGACAAAGATAAACCTCATTTATTTATTGGAAAAGGCGTAAGTCGTGCAAACGCTGTAAAAAGATTAGCTCAGAAAAAAGATACATGGTCTACTTCCAAAAGCAATGCACAATCTATTGCTAAAGCAGCCAGTCCGATTGGAAAAGTAATAGGTGCAGAAATTGACAAAAAAGGAAAAAATAAACATTATCACTATCATCCAGTTTATAAATTAAAAGGTAAATATGAAAGAACAGGAGCACATGCTTTTTTTGGCGCCCCTAGATAAGAAATTGAGATAGAGGAGGTTTTCGATGATTGTTCTTAATCGTGAACCAAGAAAGAAGGAATACAATGCGCTCATCGATTTATGTTGTGAAGTATGTGATGAGTTCCAATTAGTTTTTAGAAAAGATTTTGCTGATTTTGCTGATTATCGTGAAATTCTAGATAAACTTTCACCATCTCTTAAAGAAATGAAGGAAGAGTCTGAATGGGCTACCACGATTCTAGGAGATGGTCAAACAGCATATGTTTATTATTATTATGCCAATGAACACACAAAAAATCTTTTGAAAGAACTTTCGAACTCTCTATACGGGTGGGTTCACCCTAATTTACTGGAGGATTTATCATTCTTCAAAAATGGGAAAGAGTGGATGGTTTCAAGCTCACATGAAGAGGAGAGCTATATTTTTCCTGAAAACGAAGAAGAAATTGAGAGTTTAAAACAAATCAAAGGTCTTAGATGGACTATAGAAGATGATGATGAATAAGTAATTTAAACGGCTTTTCCCTAGAAGGGAGAAGTCTTTTTTATTCTAACTAACTCTTTTATACTCAAAACCAAAATCCCTGTCATAATAAAAGTAGAAGGAAAGGGGATGTGTTGAATGAGAACGATCGAAAATGATCAGTTATTGGTTCAGATTCATGAAAAAGGAGCGGAAGTCAGGGAGGTGCTTGACAAGGAAAGCGGGCGTCACTATATGTGGTCTGGTGATCCAGCTTATTGGGGCAGGGTGTCGCCTGTCTTATTTCCGATTGTTGGGCGATTAATGAATGACCAATACAAGATGGACGATCAAACCTTTGAGCTCACGCAGCATGGTTTTTTACGTGATGTCAATTTTGATTTATATGAAGAAACGAAGCATACGGTGACCTTTCAATATGAATCAAGAGGCCGGCATGTGAAGCAATACCCGTATGAATTTACAGCGCGAATTCGTTATGAACTATTGGAAAATGGACTGAAGATTTCCTGGGAAATTGATCATGACGGAGAGGATACGATGTATTTCTCCATTGGAGGGCACCCAGCATTTCGTATTCCTCTTCTTGAAGGCGAGCAAACAGCAGATTATTCACTCACATTGACACCTTCCACTGAGCATCTCCCTGTGCAATATGAACTGCGGAATTCACTTGTCAGAGAGAAAGAAAAAGGTATTGAACTTGAGTCGATCCAGCTTCGACCGGAGCTTTTTCAGCTTGATGCGATGATCTTTAGCCATATCAATCGAGTGTCATTGACTTCAGGTGCAGGTCACGGAGTTGAGGTCGATCTCACAGGCTTTCCTTTCGTTGGCATTTGGTCGCCTTATGATCAAGAAAAAGGAACGATGGCTCCTTTTGTTTGTATTGAGCCGTGGTATGGCATCGCCGATATGGAAGGGACGAATGGACAGTATAGGGAGAAGTTTGGGATTCAAACATTAGAAAAAAATGAGACCTTTCATGCCGCTTATACGATTTTCTTCAAATGAACATTTGTGCATGATGAGGTGAACAATTTGTTATGATAGAAGAAAAAGGGGGCGTATGAATGGATCGAGAGAAACAACAGCTGAGTATTGAAGCGGCAAGGCTTTACTATTTGTCTGATTACAGCCAGCAGGAAATTGCCAAACAGCTCGACCTGTCGAGACCGACTGTATCTCGGCTGCTTCAATATGCGAAAGAGAAGGGGTACGTCCAGATTACGGTGATGGATCCGTTTGAAGATTTAAATGAGCTTTCTTCATTGCTCAAGGAAAAATATGACCTGCTCGAAGCTCATGTGGTGTTTTCGCCGAAGGACGACTATCCAACCATCACCGATTATTTGAGCCGATTTGGTGCAGATTACTTGCAAGAAACGGTGAAAGACGGTGATATCGTTGGCGTGAGCTGGGGAACGACTATGTATCAAATTGCACAAAAGATGCAACCTAAACAGGTAAAAGGTGTAGAGGTTGTCCAGCTCAAGGGTGGAATCAGCCATTCTCATGTGAATACATATTCTGCGGAAACCATCCAGCTGTTTGCTGAGGCCTTTCAAACAGCACCGCGTTATTTGCCGCTTCCTGTAGTATTTGATAGTGCTGCCGTCAAAGAGATGGTTGAGCAGGACAGACATATTCAGCGAATTATTGAAATGGGCAAGCAGGCGAATATCGCTGTGTTTACTGTTGGAACGGTCAGAGATGAAGCACTTTTGTTTAGACTAGGTTATTTCCGTGAAGAAGAAAAAGCGCTCCTCAAGCAATCCAGTGTCGGAGACATTTGCTCGCGCTTTTATGATCAAGATGGACGCATTTGCAGTGAAGCCATTAACAATCGCACAATTGGCGTGGAGTTAGATGATTTAAGGACAAAAGAACGATCCATTCTTGTCGCTGGCGGTCATCGAAAGGTGGCTTCTATACACGGCGCACTAAGAGGAAAATATGCGAATGTATTGATCATCGATCAGCACACAGCGAGGGCTCTTTTAAATGTCACAAAATAGATGAACAAAATTTCATAACTATGTTTACAATTGTTCATCTGTCATATATGATGAAAGTATCATAATTAAAAGGAAGTGTGAAGCATGACGATAGCGAAGCTCATTGATCATACAGCACTAAAACCAGATACAACTAGAGCTGCAATTATGCAGTTACTTGAAGAAGCAAAGACTCATCAATTTGCATCTGTTTGCGTAAACCCAACTTGGGTATCTCTAGCGTCGAAAGAACTAGCAGGAACAGGTGTAGATGTATGTACAGTCATCGGTTTCCCGTTAGGCGCAAACACAACAGCGGTAAAAGCATTCGAAACAAAGGATGCCATTGAAAACGGTGCCACAGAAGTGGACATGGTCATCAATGTTGCGGCATTGAAAGACGGCGAATATGATGTGGTTGAACAAGATATTCGTGCAGTTGTAGACGTAGCAAAAGGCAAAGCATTAGTGAAAGTCATTATTGAAACATGTTTACTTACTGATGAAGAGAAAGTCAAAGCTTGTGAGCTTTCAGTGAAAGCCGGCGCTGATTTTGTGAAAACATCGACTGGATTTAGTACAGGCGGTGCGACTGCTGAGGACATCGCATTAATGCGTAAAACAGTAGGACCTGACATCGGTGTGAAAGCATCAGGCGGCGTGAGAACAAAAGAAGACGTTGAGGCAATGACAGCAGCAGGTGCTACCCGTATTGGCGCTAGTGCAGGCGTTTCCATTATCAAAGGGGATCAATCAGCTCCTTCGAAAGACTATTAATTCATACGATCCTATGGTAGGATAACATTCATGACTCATAAATGATGAAAAAGTCATATGCGGAAGGATCTCACTTCTGGGAATTTCTTCCGCGTTTTGTTTGCAAAATAGGGTTTGTTCTATACAAGCGCATTAATGTAAACGAATTCATTCAAGGAGGAAAAACATGAAATACGTGATTGGTATCATCGGTTTGCTAGTGATTCTTGCCATTGCATGGCTGGCTAGTAATGGGAAAAAACGAGTGAAATTCCGTCCAGTAATTGTCATGATTGTACTGCAATTTATTTTAGGTTATATTCTGCTCAATACAGGTGTTGGAAACTTCCTAGTCGGAGGTTTTGCAAAAGGATTCCAAATGCTTCTAGGCTATGCCGGTGAAGGAATCAACTTCGTATTTGGCGGGTTAATGAATGATAATGCGTCCACTTTCTTCATCAATGTTTTACTGCCGATCGTCTTTATCTCGGCGTTAATCGGTATCCTGCAGCATTGGCGTATTCTTCCGCTTATCGTACGCGGAATCGGATATTTGCTTAGTAAAGTGAACGGTATGGGGAAACTAGAATCTTACAACGCAGTAGCGTCTGCGATTTTAGGTCAATCAGAAGTCTTTATTTCTATTAAGAAACAACTTGGATTATTACCTCAGCAGCGTCTTTATACATTATGTGCATCTGCAATGTCGACGGTATCGATGTCGATTGTTGGTGCATACATGCAAATGATTAAACCAGAGTACGTGGTTACAGCACTTGTGCTGAACCTATTTGGTGGATTTATTATCGCATCGATCATCAATCCATATGAAGTGTCTAAGGACGAAGACATGCTTGAAGTCGTTGAGGAAGAAAGACAATCCTTCTTCGAAATGCTTGGCGAATACATTATGGATGGTTTCAAAGTAGCGATTGTTGTTGCTGCAATGTTGATTGGATTCGTTGCATTAATTGCGATGATTAACGGTATCTTTACAGCAGTCATTGGTGTTTCTTTCCAAGATGTACTTGGATATGTCTTTGCTCCATTTGCGTTCCTTGTTGGTGTACCTTGGAGCGAAGCGGTACAAGCAGGAAGCATTATGGCAACCAAAATGGTATCGAACGAATTTGTTGCGATGCTCGCTCTATCTGGAGACGGTCTGCATTTCACTGCTCGTACAGAAGCGATCATTTCTGTATTCCTTGTATCATTTGCGAACTTCTCTTCTATCGGTATCATTGCTGGAGCAGTCAAAGGCTTAAACGAAAAGCAGGGGAACGTCGTCGCACGATTTGGATTAAAGCTGTTGTTCGGTGCAACTCTTGTCAGCTTCTTAACAGCAGGTGTAGTCGGTTTAATTTTCTAATTTAAAAAAAGGAATGGTGAAAACAATGAGAATGGTAGATATCATTGCGAAAAAACGTGACGGAAAAGAATTATCTTCAGAGGAAATTTCTTTCTTTGTCAAAGGTTATACGGATGGAACAATTCCTGACTACCAAGCAAGTGCCTTGGCTATGGCAATTTTCTTCCAAGATATGACGGATCAAGAACGTGCAGACTTAACACTCGCTATGGCGAACTCAGGAGATACAATTGACTTGTCTGCCATTGACGGTATTAAAGTAGACAAGCACTCAACAGGCGGAGTAGGCGATACAACAACGCTTGTACTCGCCCCTCTTGTTGCAGCACTAGATGTACCTGTTGCGAAAATGTCTGGGCGCGGCCTTGGGCATACAGGCGGTACAGTGGACAAGCTTGAAGCGGTGAAAGGCTTCCACGTAGAAATTACAAAAGACGAATTCATCGAGCTCGTGAACCGTCATAAAGTAGCGGTCATTGGGCAATCAGGCAACCTGACACCAGCTGATAAAAAGCTGTATGCTCTTCGTGATGTGACAGGAACTGTTAACTCAATTCCGCTTATTGCAAGCTCCATTATGAGTAAGAAAATCGCTGCTGGTGCAGATGCGATTGTACTTGATGTGAAAACAGGCGCAGGTGCTTTCATGAAAACACCAGAAGACTCAGAAAAGCTTGCAAAAGCCATGGTTCGCATCGGAAACAACGTAGGCAGACAAACAATGGCGGTCATCTCTGATATGTCTCAGCCGCTAGGATTAGCGATTGGGAATTCCCTTGAAGTGAAAGAAGCGATTGACACACTCCGAGGCGAAGGCCCTGAAGACTTAAACGAGCTTGTGCTCACATTAGGAAGTCAAATGGTCGTTCTTGCGAAAAAAGCAGACACACTTGATGAAGCAAGAGAAAAGCTAATTGAAGTCATGAAAAACGGTAAAGCACTTGAGAAATTCAAGGAATTCTTAGAAAACCAAGGTGGAGACAGCTCAATTGTGGATCAGCCTGAAAAACTGCCGCAAGCACCTTACAAAATTGAAGTACCTGCCAAAGAATCAGGTGTCGTAGCTGAAATCGTCGCGGATGAAATTGGTGTTGCAGCGATGATCCTTGGAGCAGGACGCGCAACAAAAGAGGACGATATCGACCTATCTGTCGGCATCATGCTGAACAAAAAAGTGGGAGATCGTGTTGAAAAAGGAGATTCACTTGTGACTCTGCATGCGAATCGTGAAGATGTTGCAAATGTCATGGAGAAAATTTATGACAACATCCGCATTGCTGATCATGCCGATGCACCAACATTGATCCACACGGTCATTACTGAATAAAGAAAAAGGACAAAAGCGATTCGTCGCTTTTGTCTTTTTTTATGGTTATTTTAGGCGCGTCTTTTTCTATTGAAATAAAAAAATTCACTTTATGAAACAAACCTCTTGCAATCATCAAACAATGGGTGTATATTAATTGACGAGTCAATGATTGATATATCAAGTAATTGATTTCTGAATAGAAAAGAGGGGATGGCATTGACTGCATTTTGCTCTGAAGAGGCAGAGGTATTATATCGTTTGCAGTGCGTGAACCGTATGATGGGCGTGAAGTTCGAAGCATGTACGGGCATCAGCCAATCAAGACTTGAGTTGCTATCGCTGTTATTCCAAGCCGATGAAATCAGCCAATCAGATTTGCAGAAAAAAGTAAATATTGATAGTGCAGCTGTGACGCGTCATTTAAAACAGCTGGAAACAAAAGGAATGGTCACACGCAGAAGAAAACCAGAAGATAATCGAGTCACACTTGTCCGCTTAACAGAAGAAGGCAGAACGAGAATCGAAGCTTCTAAAATAGAAAAAGAACGATTTATCTCAGAAATGCTTGAAAACGTAAGTGAAGAAGAACGAAGGCTTCTGACTGATGTGCTCATCCGTATACAACAAAACATCGAAAAGATTCAAACAACCTAAAGGAGTGTTACACATGGCTACAACATTAAAAACAAACGATTTTATGGAAATTATGAAAGGGCGCCGCTCTATTCGTAACTATGATCCATCTGTGAAAATCAGCAAAGAAGAAATGACAGAGATTTTAGAAGAAGCAACAACTGCACCATCATCAGTAAATGCACAACCATGGCGCTTCATGGTGATTGACAGCCCAGAAGGAAAAGAAAAGCTTGCACCACTTGCAAAATTCAACCAAACTCAAGTGTCAACATCAGCAGCTGTCATTGCAGTTTTTGCAGATATGAAAAACAATGAATACTTAGAAGAAATTTATTCAAAAGCAGTAGAAAATGGCTACATGCCGCAAGAAGTGAAAGAAAGACAAATTGCTGCATTAACTGCACACTTTGAGGTTCTTCCAGAGCAAGTGAACCGCGAAACCATCTTAATTGACGGTGGGATTGTGTCTATGCAGCTTATGCTTGCTGCACGTGCACACGGTTATGATACAAATCCAATTGGCGGATATGATAAAGAAGTCATCGCTGAAACATTTGGATGGGATAAAGAACGTTATGTACCAGTCATGCTTCTGTCCATTGGGAAAGCGGCTGACGAAGGTTATGCATCTTACCGTTTACCGATCGACCGTATCACAGAGTGGAAATAATTTTTAAAAAAAGGGAGACGATCACATGATCATTATTCATGCAGGGATGACCATTCATCCAGAAAAAGAAAACGTATTTTTAGAAGAAATCAACGAATTAATGAAAGCTTCACAGGCTGAAGAAGGCAATGTTTCCTACAAGCTATTCAAGGATACAGAAAAGGAAAATACATTTTTAATGGTAGAAGTGTGGAAAGATGACGCTGCGGTTCAGAGCCATAATGCAAGTGCTCATTTCCAGGCTTTCGTAGCGAAGGCAAAAGAATTCTTAGCCGCTCCACTTGACGTGGTTGCTTTTCAAGGCCAGCAGCTTTCATAGAAAAACAACAAACACCCTAGGCGGTTATCGCCTAGGGTTCTTTTATTTTCGACATATGGTTCCACCCATTTCATTCACGTATTGTGCATTTTCCACAAAATTTCTGAAAATAAAATGTTTTTCGACTTAACTATATTGGAATATGCTAGAATTAGATATTATTTATTACCAAAATAGGGAGGAACCAATATGAAAAAAGGGAAATGGACGAAAATTGCACTAACCGCTGTCCTAAGTTTAGGCACATTGACAGCTTTCAGCACCCCTCTATCTGCCCACACCACAGAAAAATCAACATCCTCAGATGGCGGTCATTATTCAGGTATTCCATTTGACTCAAGTGTCGTGAATGAAGACCGTCTTATCAAAGCCTTGAAAAAACAAGGAAAGATCAAAAAGAATGCCAATGAGGCAGAAACCCAAAAAGCATTAAAGAACTATCTAAAGAAAAAAGAAGAATCGGCAATGAAACAAAGTGCCAGCACCTTAACAGAAGAGCCTGAATTCCTGAAAGAATACAAACAAGAGGTACATAACAAACTTGCCAAAAAGAAAAAATTAAAGAAGCATAAAGGAAAAGAAGGCAATCAAGTAAAACCGGTCAAAAAGGAAAAGTATAAAGGTGACGTCCGCAATGATAAAGTATTGGTTTTATTAGTAGATTTTAAAGATTATAAGCATAATAGTATCAAAAAAGAAGAGACTGATATGTACTATGACAAGTACGATCAACAGCACTATCAAGATATGCTTTTCGGAAAAAATGGCTACATCGGTCCAGATGGGAAACGGAAAGTATCCATGAAGCAATATTATGAAAAGCAGTCTGGCGGCAGTTACACAGTTAGTGGAACAGTTGCAGGATGGTATACAGCGAAGCATGAAGCAGCTTATTACGGCGGGAACGTACCTGACGATTCAGGCAGTGACGGCAGACCGCGCGAATTGGTGAAAGAAGCACTCGAAGCAGCAGCAAAAGATCCGAATATTGATCTCAGCGAGTATGATCAATGGGATCGCTATGATATTGATGGCGACGGGGTTTATAACGAGCCAGACGGCATCATTGACCATCTGATGGTCGTTCACGCCGGCGTAGGTGAAGAAGCAGGCGGCGGACAACTTGGCGCTGATGCGATTTGGTCACACCGCTGGTCACTTGGTGATGTATTTGAAATTCCGGATACTGAATCTGAAGTCGGACAAGGCGGGAAATTAGGCGCGTTGGATTACACCATCGAGCCTGAAGATGGCGCAGCAGGTGTGTTCACACATGAATTCGGACATGATCTTGGTCTTCCTGACGAGTACGATACACAGTACACAGGCAGAGGAGAGCCCGTTTCTTACTGGTCGATTATGTCAAGCGGAAGCTGGGCAGGTAAAGTTCCTGGTACGGAACCAACAGGCTTTAGCCCATATGCGAAAGAGATGCTTCAAAATCTGCATGGGGGCAACTGGCTTTCTGGACAAACCATCGATGGTAAAACATTAAAGAAAAGCAAAACAGTATTAATTGATGAAGCAGCAACAAAAGGAACGAACCATGATGCCGTTCGAGTCGATTTACCAGATAAAGAGATTGTCGTCACGACACCTGCTCAAGGGAAATATTCGTACTTCAGCGGAACGGGTGACAATTTGAATGCAACCATGACGACAACAGGTATTGATTTGTCAAAAGGAAGCAAAGCAGAGCTGACATTTAAAGCATGGTACGATATTGAAGAAGATTATGATTATGCGTATATCGAAGTGCGTGAAACAGGGACTGATCAATGGAAGACCATCGCGGGTAACATCACGAATGATCGAAATGAAGCAGGTGCAAACGAAGGCCATGGCATCGACGGAAAATCAGACGGCTGGGTAGATGCAGCCTTTGACCTGTCTGCTTATGCAGGGAAGAAAATCGACCTGCAATTCCGTTACACAACTGATGCAGGCTATGCACTTCCAGGCTTATTCGTAGATGACCTGAACATCACCGCAGATGGAGCGAAAGTATGGTCAGATGATGCCGAGGGCACGTCTACTTTTACCTTTAATGGATTCTCAAAATCTAATGGAAAACAATATGCAGCACAATACTATTTACTAGAGTGGCGCTCTTATGCTGATGTCGATAAAGGCTTAAAGCATATTAAACGCGGGGCAAGTCTGATGAGCTATAATAACGGGTTGGTCGTTTGGTATGTCGATCAATCATACAGTGATAACTGGGTAGGAAAACATCCGGGGAACGGATTCCTTGGCGTAGTAGATGCAGATCAGCAAGTATTAAAATGGAGTGACGGTTCCATTGCCGCCACAGGGTTCCAAGTACATGATGCAGCATTCTCTTTGAATCCAAGTACGAAGCTGAATATAGATTATACAGCAACAACGGGCTTAACTTTGCAAGATCGCTACATTCGACCGGCTCGTACATTTAGTGATAAAAAGAACTATGTGAATCCAAACAACCCAGATGCAGGACGCGATGTACCGACATATGGGTTATCCTTTAAAGTCGTTGGACAAAGTAAGGATCGTTCTGTTGGAAAGATATTAATTTCGAAAAGTAACTAAATAGAAAGCCGGATTCTACCATTGAATCCGGCTTTTTGATATGTGAGAAAAGGATTGTGAGGGCACGATTGTTTTTTAAATCGAATGTCTGTTCTTTTTTATTTTGATATCCGAATGAAACCATTATATAATAGACACTGGAAGGTTTTTCTTTCAACCATGATTCTTTTTAGCTGTTAAAACAAAGGAAAGGATGAGCGTTACCAATGAGTTGTGTCACTGCCAAGCAATTAAAGGTGATTCGAGGGACGATGCAGACTTTTTGCAGCCATTTGGAGTATGATGGCCACGGTAAGCTTCATATCAATACCATCATGGCTTTTATTAAAAAGGAATTCGGCGTGAGAAAAATGAAAGACATTCCACAAAGTCGCTTTACAGAAGCGCTAGAATTAATACAAGACTTTGATTTATACACGGACAAAATAGAGATTCGTGACCGTCTATCAGAAAGGAATTAACTAAATTGAATATTTTAGCAATGATTTTAGTAGGAATTGTCGCATTAGAACACATTGTCATCATGTTATTAGAAATGTTTTTTATGGAATCAAAGATGGCGAAGCGGTCTTTTAAGCTGCCAGAACACTTGCAAAAAGATCCAAATGTCAAAGTAATGTTTGCCAATCAGGGGCTTTATAACGGGTTTTTAGCTGCAGGACTCATTTGGGGGCTCATTCTTGGATCGAATACCGTTGGATATATGATTCAGCTGTTTTTCATTCTTTGTGTGATCATCGCAGCAGTATTTGGCGGTGTAACATCCAATAAATCAATTATCATCAAACAAGGAGTACCAGCACTGCTTGCACTCATTGCACTGATGCTGGCGATCTAATCTTAAATAAAGCCGCCCCTGGTGAGGGCGGCTTTTATCTTTTTCGAAGACCCATCAAACGAATAATGGATGTTAGACAAAGGGCTACGGCAACGGCCAAAATGATTTTTCCGTACATGACCCCCGTTAGGTTCATCAAAAAGACGGCCAATATAATACAGAGCGTGATGATGATCATCACAATCGAATAGGTTTTCATCTCTTTTCCACTCCTTTAAAAATCCCCTCATGTGACGAGAGATCTGTCAATCTTTCCTCATATTATATCACTCAATGACAATTTTACATGAAATTCCCTACCAATAGAATGTGACATATTGATTAGATTTCGAGTCATACCATATTTTTTAGAAAATCGGGTATAACATAATGAGCTGGCCTAAAGTCATATTGCTTGATATTTAATTGTGCAAAATATAAAATAACCACAGGATAAATCGAAAGGATGATCAAGATGAGTAAGAAAGTGTTATTAGTATCGACAAGCAGCCCAGAAATGAATGGACATCCAACAGGCTTATGGCTAGAAGAGTTGGCAGAGCCATTTCATATTTTTAAAGAAAATGAACTAGAAGTACAAATTGTCTCTATTCAAGGTGGCACTGTACCAATTGACAAAAATTCAATTCCTGAAGGTGTCCCAGCGCAATATCAAGATGTATATGAATTACTTCAAGACACAAAGGCGCTTACAGATGTGAATCCCGCTGATTATGACGGAATTTTCTTTGCTGGAGGGCACGGCCCTATGATCGACTTTGCGTCTAATCAACTGGTAGCGGATGCGATCTTAGCAGTTTCAGATAAAAATGGTGCGATCGGAGCCGTTTGTCATGGCGTTTCAGCATTCGTTGATGTGAAGGATGAAAATGGCAAATCATTTATCGAAGGCAAAAAAATCACAGGCTTTACAAACGAAGAAGAGGAAGCCGTGCAGCTGACATCAAAGGTTCCATTTTTATTGGAAACAAAACTTCGTGAGCAGGGGGCAGCGTTTGAAAAAGGAGACGCCTTTGCGCCATTTGCTGTCGTTGACGGACAAATCATCACTGGACAAAACCCGGGATCAAGTGCAGAAACAGCACGCTTGTTTGTCAAAACTATTGCATAAAACGATCAAAAACCAGTCGTGACTCATGCGGCTGGTTTTTTTGTTATAAAAATGTCCCAAAAAAGACCAAAACAATAATTAGAATAATGGTAAAATAATCACAGGGTAAAAAACCCAAATGAGGAAAAAGGGGATGTTCCTGTGAGAGCATTTTATGTCAAAATCACCGCAGCTTTACTATCTGTTTTACTCGTCGCAACAGGTTTGTTGTCACCAGCATTAAAAGCAGAAGAAGCACCGAAATCAGAAGGGAAAATATCACCACTGACGGAAAAAGCGATTCAGCAAGTGCAAGAATCGTTTGAAAAGCAGGATGAAGGAACCGCTATTCAACAGAAGCAAGTGAAAAAATCATTTAAAGTGAATAAGAAGAAAGGAATCAGTATCAAACGAAAAGCTGCTAAAGAAGGCAAAATGCGCACGTCTGCCGTTCGCTCCATTGATGGACTAGCTATTAATCAATCGGCTGTCTTAACAGAGGACGACCCAGTTGATTTATGGTTTTTAAGCACATCTTCACCTCAGGCACTCATCAGCCGGATTACCTCTTCAAACCCTGATTATTTTGTTCAATTATTTGTTGTTGATTATGAAACAGGACAAGCCTACCCGACAGATTTGATTCAACCGGCAGGCAGCCTGCTTGGATTGACCAACTTACCAGCAGGTGATTATGCATTCGGTATTACAAGCGGCGGAGAATTTGGAGATTCCTACACGATACAAGTAAATGCAAAAAACCCGCCCAATTTCACGGGGGCTGTATCTCTTTCGTCCACCTTGCAATATTTTGTAGCTGAGTATGCAAACGGTGATGTATTTGCAAATGGTACAAAAGTATACAATAAGCAAACAAAGACAGCAAATTATGAATGGGAGCGTGTTTTTTATTTCTCTTATGATGGAAAATACGAACAAAGAACTCATTCAATCTCAAGTGTGAAAGTAAAAAACATTTCGGCTCCTGTGTCATACTCAGCTCCTTATGCGAGCTCCTCAGAAGCCATCCTCGTTTACTTAGATGTTGAGACATTGTTTATGTACCATCAATCATCATATGCAAGCGGGCAATATTACCATGATACCTTTGTTGATACACTCGGGAAGACAACACCAAGACGCTTAGATATTGATGATATGACAAATTACGGTGATCATATTTTAGCTGTAGATTTAAAAACAGGAAAGCCGATTGATTTCTTCAGTGTGCTGAATTTCTACTATGCTGCAGGGATCGAGAAGCTGCCAACAATCAGAACGTTGAATTAAGAAAGGCGGTTGACATCAAATCGCCACATGTGTAGAGTAAAGATAATTAAATGACAAAAGTCCACTAGGGGAGTCATGTATGACTGAGACAAGAGAAAATCTTGGACCCTTTGAACCTGATCTAGTTCGTACTAGCGGAGGGAAGTGGAGCTGGACCTTGTCTTATTCATGATTGAATTGATAAGAAGGCCGCTCCATTTGGGGTGGCTTTTTCATTTATTCAACTGAAGAAGAGGAGGCTTTTTTTATGACATTTTCTACGCAATTAAGGAAAGAAGCAGAACCGTTATTTGAAGCCATTTATCAGCATCCGTTCGTCAGAGGCCTGGCAGCAGGAAAGCTGGAAAAGGAACAAATCATTCATTACGTCAAACAAGATGCAGAATACTTACAAGCATTCATTAAAATTTATGCAGCAGCGCTCAGCAGATGTACAGACAGAGAGGATATTGCGTTTTTTCATCAGCAGATTGCGTTTGTACTAGATAGTGAGACGCACCCTCATCAAAACCTTTGCCGAGTGGCAGGAGTAGCATATGATGAGCTCCAAGGTGCTTCTTTGGCTCCGAGTGCTCATCACTATATTCATCACATGCTGCAAGTTGCGCAAGAAGGCACGCTTGGTGAAGTCATCGCTGTCCTGCTTCCATGTCCTTGGACATATTGGGAAATAGGGAAACGAATGCTTACAGATGTGCAGCCGGACCCGTCACATCCGTTTTATGAGTGGATCACGTTTTATGGAGGATTAACCGATTCTGTTACAGGTGAGCTTTGCAAGCGGCTCGATCAGTTGGCGGAAGCAGCAAGTGAGAAGGAAAAGGAAAAAATGAAACAGCATTTTATCTTAAGCTGCCAGCTCGAGTACAAGTTTTGGGAAATGGCCTTCACTGTTGAAGAGTGGCCAGTTCAACTGGAGGTGCATTCATCATGACATGGAAGATGAAAGAAGTCGTCCTTGCGGTGATTTTATCCGTTGCGTGCGGTGTGATCTATTTAGGATGGTCCACGCTATACTTACCGATTACAGCACTTGTTGGCCCAGCAGGAGGCAACATCATGTTTGGAATATGGGTCATTGCCAGTCCAATCGTTGCATATATCATTCAAAAGCCGGGAGCTGCTCTGATTGCGGAAACAGCCGCCGCTGCTGTGGAATTATTGACAGGAAGCCACTTTGGACTTTCAGCTCTGCTGATTGGTGTATGCCAAGGGCTTGGGGCAGAAATCGCCTTTGCTCTTTTTGGTTATAAACGGTATCGCATGTGGACACTGATGCTCTCTGGTGCCTTTGCCGCTATCGGAGCGATGGCTTACAGTCTCGTGGCAAATGGCTTTGGATATTACACGCCTCAAGTTTTACTTATGACGCTTGTGACTCAAATCATTAGTGGAATGATACTTGGCGGCTGCCTTGCGAAAGTGGTGGTGGACGCACTATCCAAAACAGGTGTACTGAATCAATATGCCATCATGAAAGAAAAACGAAACAAAGGTGAACAGCATGAATTCATTTCTCGCGTGCAATGAACTCTCTGTCCGTTTTTATGAACAGCCTAAGCCCGTTTTGCATCAAATCTCCCTTACGATTCAAAAAGGAGAAAAGGTGCTTATTTTAGGACCGAGCGGAAGCGGGAAATCCACGCTCATTTCGGTTCTGGCTGGAATCATTCCAGAGCATGTGGAAGCCGACATGCAGGGTGAAGTGGTGCTGCAAAGACATACAGGCGTCATGTTTCAAGATCCAGACTCTCAGTTTTGTATGCACCGCGTCAATGAAGAAATTGCTTTTAGCTTAGAGAACCGTTCCGTCCCTCGTGAAGAGATGGATGACATCATTCAGCAGCTCATGCAAAAAGTCCAACTGAATGTCGATCCGCATACAGAGATTCACACTTTATCTGGCGGCATGAAGCAGCGATTGGCACTTGCTTGTCTACTCGCATTACAGCCGGATGTTCTATTCTTTGATGAACCGACCGCACAGCTTGACCCGGCAGGTAGAGTGGACATATTTCAACTGCTGCAGCAGCTTGCAGCCGATCAGCATCAGACCATGATTTTTGTAGAGCATGTGCTTGATGGTGTCATCGAATGGATGGACCGGGTGATTTTATTAGATGATCAAGGCAGCATTTTAGCAGATGGAGCTCCAAATGATGTGCTCGCGGCATATGAGGAAGAAATGAAAGAGGCAGGAATTTGGCGGCCCAAATTATTTCCCGAGAAATGGTCCACGATCATTCAAGATCCATTTCATCCACTGGGTCAAACCTTTATGCAAACCTTTAAAGCACGAAAAGAGCAGCGAGAAAAAGTGCCATCAATCGAACGAAAGACAATGATTCGTACAGAAAATCTTCAATTAAGCTACGGGAAAAAAAGGATTATGAGTGATCTCCAGCTTGATATCAAATCAGGGGATTGGGTGGCGATCATTGGGGAAAATGGAAGTGGAAAAAGCACACTTCTCAAACATTTGGTTCGTTTAGAGCCAACGAAAAAAGGCCACATTTTCTTAAAAGATACACTCCTAAAAAAGTGGTCAGACCGAGAACTATATGAAAAAGCAGGCTTTGTGTTTCAAAATCCAGAGCTTCAATTTATACAAGACACAGTATTCGATGAAATTGCCTTTGGCGGCAGACAGCGAAACTGGCCAGAATCTGTCGTACAAGAAAAAACGGTTCAGCTGCTGGAAGAGTTCGGTTTAGAGAAGCATGCAAAAGCACATCCCTTCACCTTAAGTTTAGGGCAAAAAAGAAGATTGAGTGTTGCCACGATGCTCCTCTTTGATCAAGATGTATTGCTGTTAGATGAACCGACTTTCGGGCAGGATGAAAAAACGGCGAAGGAATTAATGAGGCGTTTAAAAGAGCGTCAGCGCCAAGGCACTACCATTGTGATGGTCACACATGATATGGAGCTTGTCGATGAGTGTGCCGATCAAGTGCTTCTGTTTCATCAAGGGAAGCATGTGTATGATGGCACTCCTTATGATTTATTTTCAAATCAGGAATTTGTTGATACTTATCGGCTAAGAGCTCCTTTGCATTATCGCTATGTGGCAGAAAGAAAGGACGTGCTAACGATTGCAAAGTAATCATTCCTTTCTTTCTACTGTGAATCCAGTCATGAAATTACTCGCTCATCTGCTTGCGATGGGCTGTCTTATGGCGATTTCTGACCCTAAAACAACCTTTATCATTTGGCTGTTTGCTCTTGGCATTGGAGTTGTTTTAGGTGGATGGAATATGAAGTATCTCGTTACAAGGCTTGTCCCTTATCTGTTCTTTTTTATTCTCGTGTTCTGGATGATGGCGGCCTTCGGCAAGGGAGATCATACCGTTTGGAAGTGGGCGTGGTTTCATATCACAGAGGAGAGTTTAAGAAATGGGCTCACCATCGCTTTTAGAATGCTTGGATTTGTGACATTTGGTCTCCTTTTTACGTCCACAACAGATTTGACGGCATTTATGATGAGTCTGATTCACCAATGCCGAATGTCCCCAAAATGGGCGTATGGCATGCTTGCCGGCTTCCGGTTTATTCCGTTATTTCAAAGTGAATTAAAACAAATGAAAGCTGCACATAAAATCAGAGGCTACAAACAAAAAAACAGCTGGAAAGCCTTTATGCGTTATGCATTGCCCCTTTTTACACAAGGTGTACGAAAATCAGAGCGCTTAGCGATTGCGATGGAAGCCAGGGGCTTCACAGGGACGAAAGAGCGAACGTATTATCATAACATCAGCACCTCATGGATTGACTATATGTATCTTTTTCTCATCGGTATCAGTGTCTTCATGTGCATTTACTTTGTTTAAAAAACACCCACATTCTCTTGATAGAATGTGGGCTTTTTATATGACTTAGGTCATTTGATTGATATTAGTGCACATTACAGGCTGTAATAGATCATATAACGAACCGATAAAGAAGGTGTACTGAGAAATAGAGAGGATGAACGTAAGCGAATGTCACAGAGAATTGATAACATAATAGACGCTTTACCAATCATTGGACTTGCTATGAGAGAGCAGCTAACCTTTTCTGTTTTAGGGAAAGAGAAGGTTCTTTACTATCAGCAGCATGGGAATATTGATTTAGGATTTAAAGCTGGTGATGCACTAGATGCTGGATTCCAAAACTTTGCGATGTTGAAAAATGGGAGAGAACCATCGTTTATTCAAATGCCAAAAGAAGTATACGGGATTCCAATGGATATCGTAGCCGTTCCAATTTCTGATGAATCAGGTCAAGTGGTTGCTGCCTTCTGTGTGGCATATGACCAAACGAATCAACAACGATTAGATCACATCATGACGGAGAGCAACGAAGCTTCCGAAAAACTAGTCGCAATGGTACAGCAGGTTGCCGCACATTCAGAGGAACTACAAGCGACAAGTGAACAAATTCTACAAAATACGAAAACCACTGTCGAAAATTCCTCTAAAATCAATCAAGTGTCCAATCTCATCAAAGGTATCTCTGATCAAACGAACTTACTTGGACTCAACGCATCAATAGAAGCTGCAAGAGTAGGGGAAGCAGGAGCAGGTTTTGGAGTGGTCGCAACAGAAGTGAGAAAGCTGTCAACTCACGCGAAACAAGCGACGACTGATATTGAAACAGCCCTAAAAGATGTGCAGGGATCGATCAAAGGAATGGAAGAAGAAATTGCGCAAATTGTCGCTTCCTCTGAGCATCAGGCAGAGCTAGTAGGCACTTTTACAAAAATTATTGAAGGTCTTCACGAAACAAACGAAACGATGAAAGCATTAGCAAACGACTTAGTAAACTATCAAGTGAAATAAAAGAACGACAAAACCTCCAGCTGAATCGGAGGTTTTTTTATCATTTCAAGGTGAGAAACTTGTTAGGATTATGACCGTTTTATCGCTGACAGGCAGGATACACTTCTGTATGATAGAAAAAGAGAGACTAGTTTTGTCATTAGACCTATTCATAAGGAGGAAGATCATCGTGACACAATCAGCGAAGCTGAAAGAAATACTTGCACCCTACCGTCCGTTGTTAGATGAAACGGAAAAACCAATGATTCAATTACAGATGAAACAAGGAAAAACAGGACCATACGACAGCAAAATAGCTGGTGATCCTTATTTTCCCAAAAACGACGAATATCCAGTTGACGGAGAAGGACATCCTATGAAACTTTTGGCACAAATTAATTTCGGCCAGCTGCCGAAGCTGAAGGATTATCCAGAAACAGGACTTATGCAAGTTTTTATTTCTGTGCATGATGATCTTTATGGGATGAATATTGACCATAAAACAGAGCAAAAAGATTTTCGCATCAAATTTATTGAGGAACCTTTCTTGGCAGAAGAAGAGTTAATGACTGATTTTTCTTTTGTGAAAATTCCAGATGATTTTTATTTTCCTGTGACGAAGGAAGGCGCGATTACAAGTGAATTATCAAGCGAAACGATCAGTGTAGGAGATTTCCGCTTTGAAAAAGTCACAGGAAAGAACAGCTGGGACCTATTCGAAGATGCAGATGGTGTTAATGGCGATGAAGCAGATGCCCTGCTGGATGAATTCTATGAAACAGCGAGTGGCTTTGGTCACAAATTGGGCGGGTATCCAGGGTTTACACAAGAAGACCCGCGTACTTATGAAGATCAAGAACATACCGTTCTGTTATTGCAAATTGACTCAGATGATGAAGTAGATCTGATGTGGGGAGATTGCGGAATCGCCAACTTTTTTATCAAACCAGAAGATCTTAAACGAAAAAATTTCGAGAATGTCGTCTATAATTGGGACTGCTCTTGATTTTGTAAAATACACACTTTAAACACTCTTTTTAGAGTGTTTTTGTGTATTTTTTTAGACTTTTTTGCCCCCATTTCGTCATTTTTGAGAGGTAATATGTCATTCTTTCTAGTTGACCGTATCAAAAAAAAATGTAAAATCATCTTAAAGTCCTCTTTTTTGAAAATAATAATAACATGACATATGAATCAACGATAAAATGCTCGAAAAAGCGGAATGTACTGGGGGGTATCAATTGATCATTTCTAAAGTAATCAATAATAATGTTGTCAGTGCGTATGATGACGAGCAGCATGAGCTGGTCATTATGGGCAGAGGGATCGCGTTTCAAAAGAAAAGTGGAGACCCGATTGACGAAGAACGAATCGAAAAAGTATTTTCTATTCAAAATAAAGATATATCAGAAAAATTCAAAACCCTGCTTTATGATATTCCAATCGAGTATATGCAAGTGTGTGAGGCGATTATTGAGCATGCGAGAACAACCCTTAACAAAAATTTAAATGACAGCATCTATGTGACGCTGACGGATCATATCACCTTTGCTATTGAACGTCATCAAAAAGGAATGGACATCAAAAATGCCTTGCTCTGGGAAATCAAACGGCTGTATAAAGATGAGTTCAGATGCGGTTTAGAAGCTATTCGGATCATTGAGGACAAGCTGAGCATCCATCTTCCTGAGGATGAAGCCGGCTTTATTGCCATGCATATTGTCAATGCAGAGCTCAATGAAGAAATGCCAAACGTTATTCAAATCACCAAACTCATTCAAGACATTTTAAACATCGTTAAGTATCACTTTCAAATTGATTTGGACGAGGAATCATTAAATTATTTCCGTTTTGTTACGCATTTGAAGTTTTTTGGTCAGCGTCTGTTTAACGAAACACAGATGGAAAATCAAAACGAGTTTCTGTATGAAGTGGTAAAAGAGAAAAACACCGCAGCTTTTCAGTGCGCAGAAAAAATTAACGATTATGTTCAAAAAGAATACAACCGAAGTCTCATAGAAGATGAAATGCTATATTTAACTTTGCATATAGACAGAGTAATAAAAAGAAAATAAATTCAAAAAGAAAGCGTTGACATCACAAAATTAACATGATAATTTATAACTATAAACTAAATAACCACAATCTTTTAGGATTGTTACTGGTCAAGCAGGCAAAACCTAAATCATTGTCCCTATCTATGATAAGGCGTGATTTAGGTTTTTTTATATCTAAAGACTTATAAAAATTAAATAACGATCAATCGCTATGAAGGATTGTTACTGGTTAAGCAGGCAAAACCTAAATATCGATTAATGTCTGAATCGCTATTTCTCGGACATTAATGGATGTTTAGGTTTTTTCTATATCAAGATGAAATCAACGATTGGAGGGTAATACAATGAACCACAAACAAACAGCAAAAGAAGTGCTAGAACTTGTCGGCGGTGAAAAGAATGTTAAGCAAGTCACGCATTGTATGACAAGACTTCGCTTCAACTTATACGATGAAAGCAAGGCAGATAAAGAGAAGCTGCAATCAACAGATGGCGTCATGGGCGTGAATCAAAGCGGAGGTCAATATCATGTCATTATCGGCAATGATGTCTCAAATGTCTATCAAGCGATGATTGCTGACTCAGGTCTATCATCTGATGTAAAGTCAGGCGGTACAGAAGAAGCGTCAAAGCAAAATGTGATATCAAAGCTTTTCGATTTTATCTCTGGTGTCTTCACACCGATTCTTCCAGCCATCGCTGGGGCCGGTATGATCAAAGGGATTTTGGCACTGATGCTCACATTCCAGTGGATATCAGATAAAAGCAGTACGTATGCGATTTTAACAGCCATTGGAGATGGAGCCTTTTACTTCTTACCGATTCTGCTTGCTGTAAGCGTAGCCAAAAAAATTGGCACAAATCAGTATATCGCGGCTGCCATTGCAGCAGCAGCACTGCACCCGCAGTTAACCGCTTTACTGGGCGCGGGAAATACAGAATTTCTAGGCTTGCCAGTGGTTGCCGTTGTGTACTCTTCATCGGTGATTCCAATTCTACTCACCATCTGGCTTGGTTCATATGTTGAAAGATTCGCAGAAAAATATAGTCCGAAATCATTAAAGATCATCCTTGTTCCAACAGTCACACTTCTAGTCGTTGTACCAGTTATGCTCATCGCGGTTGGACCGCTTGGCGGGATTATCGGAAGTGGCCTTTCAGGTGGAATTGATTTATTGTTCAAACATGCAGGTCTTTTGGCCGGACTCTTGATCGGCGGCTTCATGTCACCATTGATCATTACGGGCATGCACTATGCACTGCTTCCAATCATGATCAACAACATTACGTTAAACGGTTTTGACTTCATTCTTCCAATGATGTTTGTAGCAAATATGGCACAAGCAGGCGCAGCATTCGGTGTCTTCTTAAGATCAAAAAACAAAACATTTAAATCATTGGCGATGTCTACAAGTATCACAGCCTTAATGGGTATTACTGAACCTGCTATGTATGGTGTGAACATGCGATTGAAAAAACCGTTCCTTGCAGCCCTTATTGGTGCAGCAGCAGGCGGCGTGTTCATGTCAATCTTTAAAGTAAAATCATATGTGATATCTGGATCAGCAGGCCTTCCAGGTCTCCCAACATTCATTGGACCAACATTTGTCTACTCAATCATCGGCTTAGTAATCGCCTTTGTCGTAGCAACGATCATGACACTTGTTCTCGGATTCAAAGATGTACCAGTGAAAGATGATACAAAAGCAGACAAACCAGAAGAAAAGAAAGACACAGCAGCACTTCAAAATGAAGTGGTACAAAGCCCGCTTGAAGGTCAACTAAAGCCGCTCAATCAAGTAAATGATGCAACATTCTCTAATGAAATCATGGGTAAAGGTGCAGCCATTGTACCAACAGCTGGGCGTGTTGTAGCACCTTTCAACGGCAAGGTTGAAACCATTTTCCACACAAAACATGCCATTGGTTTGAAGAGTGAACAAGGTACAGAACTTCTCATTCATGTGGGGATTGACACGGTAAAACTTGACGGAAAGTATTTTACAAGTCATGTGCAGTCAGGTGATCTGATTCAAGCAGGAGATGTACTCATTGATTTTGATATCGAGGGCATTCAGCAAGAAGGCTATGATGTCACCACACCTGTAATTGTCACCAACACAAACGATTTTGCACAAGTTGATGCGAAAACAGATGGAACGATCACAGTGAAAGAGACACTGCTTACAGTCAGTGTAGAAGAAAAAGAGGAGGGTATTCAACATGAACAAGTTAGAAAAAACATTTCCTAAAGGTTTCTTATGGGGCGGCGCTGTTGCAGCCAACCAAGTTGAAGGCGCATATAATCAAGATGGAAAAGGCTTATCGACAGCTGATGTATCACCAAATGGTATTATGCACCCATTCGATGAATCAATGAAAGACCTTAACTTATATCATGATGCAATCGATTTCTACCATCGCTATAAAGAAGATATTGCACTCTTTGCAGAAATGGGATTCAAGTGCTTCAGATTATCCATTTCTTGGCCGCGTATTTTCCCAAATGGCGACGATGCGGAACCGAATGAAGCAGGCCTCGCTTTTTATGAAAAAGTATTTGATGAACTGCATAAGCATGGAATTGAGCCAGTTGTCACCATCTCTCACTATGAAATGCCGCTCGCACTTGTGAAAAACTACGGCGGATGGAGAAACCGTAAGCTTGTGGATCTTTATGAAACATACGCGAAAACATTGTTCACCCGCTTTAAAGACAAAGTAAAATATTGGATGACCTTCAATGAAATCAACGTTGTATTACATGCGCCTTTCACTGGCGGCGGACTTGTATTTGAAGAGGGTGATGACGAGAAAAGCATTCAATATCAAGCAGCGCATCACCAATTTGTTGCAAGTGCTTTGGCTGTCAAAGCAGGACACGAAATCATTCCTGATGCGAAAATCGGCTGTATGATTGCAGCGATGACAACTTATCCGTACAGCTCAAGACCAGAAGATATGTTTGCTGCAATTGAGCAAGACCGTAAAACATTGTTCTTCTCAGATGTACAGGCAAGAGGCTATTACCCAGGTTACATGAAACGTTATTTCCTTGAAAATGATATCAACATTGAGTTCCAAGACGGGGACGAAGACATTTTAAGAAACCATACAGTGGACTATATTGGCTTCAGTTATTATATGAGCTTTGTGACAAGTACAGATCCAGAGATTCTTGGACAAGTGACTGGCGGTAACTTATTTGAAGGTGTGAAAAACCCTTATCTAGAAGCAAGTGATTGGGGCTGGCAAATTGATCCGAAAGGACTTCGTACAACACTGAATCAGCTGTATGACCGTTACCAAAAGCCATTGTTTATCGTAGAAAATGGATTGGGTGCTGTCGATCAAGTAGAAGAAGACGGATCCATTCAAGACGATTACCGAATTGATTACCTCAGAAGCCACTTGCTAGAGGCGAGAGAAGCGATCGCAGACGGAGTTGACCTGATCGGTTATACAAGCTGGGGCCCAATTGACCTTGTCAGCGCATCAACGGCTGAAATGAAAAAACGCTACGGCTTCATTTATGTTGACCGTGATAATGAAGGAAACGGTACATTAGATAGAAAGAAAAAGAAAAGTTTCGATTGGTATAAACAAGTGATTGCGACGAATGGTGAACATTTGGATGCATAAAAGAAAAAGACAAACCGCCATACTGCGGTTTGTCTTTTTTTCTTCTCTGAGGGACTACGAAGTCCACACTTGATCTGCAATCTCAATCACATGACGCAGCTTTTCCCATTGCTGCTCTTCTGTTAACAGGTTGCCTTCCTCTGTTGAGGCGAATCCGCATTGTGGACTCAAACAAATTTGGTTAATGTCTACATATTGAGCCGCTTCCTCAATGCGTTTTTTAATCTGTTCAACTGGCTCAAGCTCTCCGTATTTTGAAGTGACAAGGCCTAGTACGATTTGAAGGTTTGGGTTCTTCACATATCGAAGGGGCTCAAATCCGCCAGAACGATCGTCGTCAAACTCTAAAAAGAGACCATCAAGATCTAAGCCGGCAAAAATTGTTTCTGCCGCTGCTTCGTAACCACCTTCAGCTGCCCATGTCGATTTAAAGTTACCTCGGCAAATATGCATGGTGATCACCAAATCCTCTGGGCGGTCGGCAACAGCTTCATTGATTGTCTTCGCAAACGATTCACGAAGTTCATCTTCTTCACGGCCAAAGGCTTTGATTTGTTCATGGCCTTTTTCAGAAAAGAACACTGCCCATGCCGTATCATCCAGCTGCAAGTAGCGGCAGCCTGCATCATAAAAAGCACGGATGGCTTTCTTATACGCTTGTGCCACATCATGGTGGAATTCCTCTAAGCTGTCATACACTCCTTCTTCAAGCTTTCCACGGAAAAAGAGCATATTCGGACTTGGAATCGTCATTTTAGCCGTATGATCACCAGCGATGCTGTGAAGGAAACGATAATCCTCCAGCATTGGATGATCTGTAAAATCGATCTTGCCTGTTACCTTGATACCTCTAGCTTTTGTCGTTGTGTTATGGAATTGAATGCCTTGATCTGCTTCAAATCCTTCAACTCCATCGAGTCCTTCAAGAAAGTCAAAATGCCACCATGCACGTCTGAATTCACCATCTGTGACAACCTCTAACCCAATTTCTTTTTGCTTCTCTACAATACGTGTAATTTCTTCGTTTTCAATTTGTCGGAGCTGCTCTGCTGTCAGCGTACCGTCTGCTTTTTGCTTGCGTGCTTCCTTGATGCGCTCTGAACGAAGTAAACTTCCTACTTGATCTGCGCGGAATGGCGGTTTCGTTGTTTTCTTTCCAATGGTTTGTACTTGTGTCATACTGAATCCCTTCTTTCCTCAGGTTAAAAAATCAAATAAAAAAGCTCTTCCTTAGATAAGGAAGAGCATCATATACTGTGAGAACTCTGCCTTATCTTCAAACAAGCATTTGCTTGCTTAAGGAATTAGCACCATTCTGTTCCTAGGAACAGCGGTTGCCGGGTTTCACAGGGCCAGTCCCTCCACCACTCTTAATAAGGTTACCTTTTGATTCAATTTTCTTAATAAACACAATTATTCAACCTTTTCGAGGAAAAGTCAATGGTTTTTACAATTTAATTTCCTACATGAACAAATCAGCGACAAGAACACCAGCAAGTCCGACAAGTGAAAGCACGGTGACCATCAATGTCCACGTTTTAAAGGTTTGAGCCATTGATAGGTTAAAGTATTCTTTATAAATCCAGAAACCCGCATCATTCACATGAGAGAATGTAATACTTCCCGCACCTGTTGCGATCACCATTAATTCAGGGCTGACACCCGTCAGGCCAATCAGTGGTGCAGAAATGCCAGCCGCCGTGAGACCGGCGACAGTGGCTGATCCTAAAGAGACACGAAGGACAGCAGCAATGAGCCAAGTCAGAAGCAGGGGAGAAAGTGTGCTTCCTTGCATGATCCCTGCAATGTATTGATCGACGCCGCTATCAATGAGCACTTGTTTAAAGGCACCGCCGCCTGCAATAATTAATAGAATCATAGCAATAGAGCCGATAGAATCCGTGATGGACTTCATCACTTCCTGCATGCTCTTTCCTCTTCCAAGCCCAAACGTGTAGATGGCAAGCAGCACTGAGATTAATAGTGCAATCGCCGGTTCGCCTAAAAACTCAGCAGTTGGCAGCAATGGAGAGGATGGGAAGAAAATTTCTAGAAATGCTCTAAATGTCATAAGCAATACAGGCAGAACAGCGGTGAAAATGCTAATGCCGAAGCTAGGCATTTCTTCTTCTGTGAATTCCTTTGGATTAAATAAGTTCTTTGGAATATGTGCGTGCAACTGATCTTTTTTAAATAGTTTCGTAAACAGAAGTCCGCCTACTAAAACAGCAGGAATCGCTAAAATAATCCCAACCAATAAGGTTTGTCCCATGTTTGCCTGAAAGACATTTGCAATGGCAGTCGGTCCTGGGTGAGGGGGGAGGAAGCCATGTGTGGTGATGAGTGCAGCGACGAGCGGCATCCCCACATACAGCACAGGAAGTCTTGCAGCCTGAGCGATCGTAAAGACTAATGGAATTAAGATAATGAATCCGGTTTCATAAAATAGAGCAATTCCAATCACAAATCCAGTCAGCATCGTCGCCCATTGGATTTTTCCGATGCCAAATCGGTCAATGAGTGTCATCGCGATCCGCTGAGCTCCGCCAGAATCAGCCATCAATTTCCCAAGCATCGCACCAAAACCGAGAACGAGTGCGAGATGCCCGAGCGTACTGCCAAGTCCTTTTTCGACGGAAGCGATCGCTTCTAGTGGTGTCATCCCTTCTAACACAGCAACAATTAAAGAGACAATAATCAAAGATATGAAAGCGTTTAACTTAAAGACAACCATGAGTAAAAGCAATAACAAAACGCCAAGTCCTATAAACACTAACGACATGATCTTTCCTCCTTTGTGGTGCATAAGGGGCGCAAACACCCCCTATGCCTTATCCTTCAAGTATGTCTACAGCTTCTTTTAACGTATCCTTTGACCCAACATTTCCCGGGAAAATCACATAAGACATGAAAGGGAATTTGCTTTCTTCTCCTGTTTGCCAAACGGGGATCCCTGGTTTGATTTGACCTGCCACGGTCGCACGTTTCACGCTAAGTCCTCTTGTTCCAATATCGCTGGAGGTAATTCCACCTTTGGCAATAAGATACTTAGGACGAATGGTGAGACGCTGGACAATACTTGTCACAGCATCACTAATCTGTACAGAGAGCTTTAATTCTTCCTCTTGGCGATCATCCCCAAGATCAAGCCGTTCTCTTCTTGTATAAACAGCTACAGATTGACCTGCTGCCAACAGTGCTTCAGTTTGCTGAATGACACGGTCAATTTCTTCGCGAAAGGCATCAGGCTCTAATACGAGGTGGGTATTAAATTCAATAAAAGCTATCTCTTTATCTTGTTGCAGCGCTTTTAATTGTTCTGTTGTTTTTTTCACATGAGAACCGATCATAATGAGACCACCATGCGGGCTTTCTTCTTGGATCAAGGCATCTCTTGTTAATAAGGCTTGATCCCCTATACCGCCAAGTACTTTTGTGAGCGCCGCCGCACTTCTGAACATCAGCTGCTGTCCTGCTTGAATGGCTTCAATGAGAGCGGTGACAAAGACTTTGACATCATCATGGTCCACCGCGTTTACAACCACCTTTTTGAAATCCTTGACACTCATGAGCTGCTGTTTGATTTGATCAATGCGTAAAGCCCGCAGATCAGCTAACGAAATGTAGGTAGTGTTCTCTTTTGTGAACATTCCTTCTGACTTTTCTTCAATCCATTCTCCAAGATGAGAAGATTGAAAGCCGAATGTACGGTCTCTTGCAAATTCTGTGTCACCAGCAGGAATTAATTCGTGTCCTTCCTGTACGTAATGAATATTGTCGATCGTAAAGCGTCCACCTTCTTGGAAAAAAGGAAGAAGGATTTCACCATCGAACTGGCGGGAGCTTTGCTGTTCAATGGTCGTTTTGAGTACTTCAGTTTCAAGCGGAAAGTGTCCGCGAAGAGTAGAATCCCCTCGGCTGACAATGACGAAGTCCTGATTAAGACGTTCAGCCACCTTTACAATGGTTGCTGCGATTGTTTTGTGCGCAGCGGCAGTTTCTTTCTCAGTCATACTGCGTGAATTGGTCAAAATAAAGAACATGCGGCTGTCTTCAAGAAAACCAGCCTCAATGCTTTCTTCTGACCAATCGGTGAAAACAGAGATGCCATGTACGGTTTGAATCCCTGTTGGATCATCGTCTAATACAATGACTTTATGACGAAAGCTGCTCAGTGCTTGTTCGTATGCTGATTGAATGGCCTTTGAATCTGCTTTCGGAATGGCATTTAGTATGTCAGTGCTTTGCTTCATGACCATCTCATCCTTTCTTTACTTCGACATGAGCCATTTTTTCGTAATATTGAACGATGCCTCCATGATCAAGCCCGGATTTCCCGTCCGCTTTGAGGGCGTGGAAGATTTCAAGCAGCTGACTAGAAAGCGGGAGAGGAACACCGATATCATGAGCCGTTTCCATGACGTTGGTTAAATCCTTCAAGTTGATGTCGATGCGTCCGCCAGGTTCAAAATTTCGTTCTAAGATGAGAGGGACCTTTGCATCGAGAACAGCGCTCCCTGCCAGTCCGCCGCGGATGGCTTCATACATTTTGTCAATGGCAATGCCTGATTTAGCAGCTAGAACGAGCGCCTCGGACATGGCCGCAATATTTAAGTTGACGATGATTTGATTGGCAAGCTTCGCTGTTGTCCCGCTGCCATTTGCCCCAACTAATACGACTTCAGTGCCCATTGCAAGCAGGACATCCTTTACTTGCTCAAAGATGGATTCTTCGCCGCCAGCCATGATGGCAAGTGTTCCGTCTATTGCCTTCGGTTCTCCGCCGCTGACAGGTGCATCGATAAATTCCACCTGATGCTGTTTGGCAAGAGCAGCTAAAGCCCTGGAGGTGACAGGAGAAATTGAGCTCATATCTACGATGACAGTGCCAGGTGCAGCTGTCGTTAAAATGCCTTGATCACCTGAAACGACTGCCTCTACATGCTCTCCTTTAGGAAGCATTGTGATGATGATATCGCTTTCAGAAGCTGCCTCAGCTGCTGAAACAGCACCTTTTGCTCCGGCTTCTTGTAACGATCGAACCGCTTTCTCATTTAGGTCAAAAACTGTCAAAGCATGACCAGCTTTTAATAGATTGAGTGCCATAGGTTTTCCCATAATACCTAGTCCAATGAATCCAATCTTCTTTGTCACGTTGTCTGCCTCCTATATAGAAAACCCTTACAAAAAGCGCTTTCTTTTCTTATTGTTAGTATATATACTATCCTTTAAATTTGATAGTAGGAAATAAACTATTGTTCATTTAATGTACATGACGTGATAGGAACGTGTCAACGGAAAATATGATAAAAGTCACAAAAAAAGACCGGAATCAACTCCGGTCTTTTGCGTTTATGTTTTATTTTTAGCTACAGCTAATCGAGATCGTTTCACGTTTTCAATGGCATTTGATCCTAGCTCTAAAACAGCGGCGACGTATAGTACATCAATGATCACAAGCTGGTTGATACGGGAGATCATGGAGTCCGATCGATAGGTTGTCTCTCTGGAAGAACTAAGCAGATGAAAGTCAGACTGCTTTGCGAGCTCAGATTTCGGATAGCTGGTGATAGAAGCAACCTTTGCCCCTTTTTCTTTTGCAAACTGTACGGCGTCAAGAATTTCTCTGCTCTCTCCTGAATGGGAGATTGCGACGATAAAATCGTGTTCCATGGCGTGTGTTGCAATCATATTCATCATATGCGGATCACTGCATAGGCTCACTTCAAAACCAAGCTGCAGGAACTTATGATAAGCATCTCCAGCAATAAAGCTGGACGCACCTGCTCCAAAAAAGACGGTTTTATGTGCCTGTTTCATGTGTTCAATGAATTGCGTGACGGCATGATCCTCTAGAATATGCTTCATATCTTGAATAGAGTTTGTTGTTAACTCTATGACCTTATGTTTAATGTCAGCGACACTATCGGTTGCCTCGATCTCGCCGTATATGGATTGAGGGGTATTGGTCGCAATATCCTGTGCAACATGGACACGAAACACTTGATACGATTCATAGCCAATTTTCCTTAGAAACCGAAAGATCGTCGTTTCACTTGTACTGCATTCAGCAGCGAGTGCACTTATAGAATGAAGCACAACTTTCTGAGGATTTTGTAAAATGTAATTGGCAATCTTTTTCTGGGTTGGGGACAAACTATGAAACGTCGTCCGAATGTGACTAAAAATATTCTCTTCTATGATAAACACCACACTTCATCTAGCATTCTACATTAAGCATACAGGAACTTATGAAAACGGTAAACAAACCCGATGTGGAAAAATGAAGAATAATATGGAAAAAATACTTCTTTTGGTTCTTTTGTCATGGTATACTCATCTGGTAATAGACAAAAATGGGGGTTTTTACTATGACAATGAAAAAAGGCCTAACGATCAGCCTGCTCATTTTCTCACTGATTGTTTCCTTGTTTGCGCCAGTTGGATCTGCGGATGCCAAACAAGCAAAAAAAGCAAAAGTAAGCACACACTATTATAAAAAGAAAAAAACGTTCAAATATGCACAGGTGAAAAACCTAAGCAAGGCGCATATGAAAACCATCAATCGTGATTTAAAAGAAGATATTGCCTTCTCTTATTCTACGTACTTGTTTTTAAAGGACGAAGCGAAAAAGGAAGGCTACGGGAAGGTCACGTATGAGAGAACGTATAAAACGAAATTTAACAATGGTAAGAAACTGAGTATCTTAAACTATGATTACATGTATAACGGTGGAGCGCACGGAGACACAATGGTTTCCAGCATGAACTATGTGTTAACAAAGAAAAAAACAAAGCAGCTGTTCTTGACAGACGTTGTGAAAACAAAGAAAAAGCGTACGAAAGTAAGAGATTATATTTATAACTACACAAAGAAACATAAAAGCAAATTCTACGCGAACTTGAAAAAAAGCGACATTGAAATCAACTACAACACGCAGTATTACTTCACGAAAAAGGGAATTGCTGTTGTCTTCCAGCCATATGAAATTTCACCTTATTATGTTGGAATTCCTATGATTCAAGTGCCTGCGAAGGTATATAAATAAAAAGAAAAACGACCACTGAATCTGGTCGTTTTTTGCTGTTTATGCAAACGAAAAAGAGCCCCTCATGAGGCTCTTTTATTTGGATTTATACTTGTTTAGGTGCATCGTTTAGTGGGTGACGGCGTTTTCCGTTGTAGTGGCGGCGCATACGAAAGATTTCAAACTCCGAAAGCTCTGCGCTTTTTCTTTTTTGGGTGCGGTTATCTTTTTTGAAAGAGAATAGTAAGTAGCAGCAAAGTGAAGCGATAATCAATAAAATCATCATATGACATTCCTCCAATTCATCCTATTCTTTAAGTGTAGACAGGGTGAGTGATGTTTATAACTGAAAATAAGCAGCAGAAACGGTTTAGTTCTTAAGGTTCATTCGATCTGCTATTTTAGGTCTAAAATACTGGTTGTTTTTAACTATTATATTTCCAGTTATTTCACTCGTCAAGAAGAATTTTTTCTGGGGTTGTCTCTATTAGTACGAATAAGTGTCATAAAAGTTTCAGAAAATTGTAAACTTTTATTAAAAAACCGTTCCCGAACAGGAACGGTTTTAAACATGTCTATGCTTTTTCTTCAAATAAACGGGCAATTTCAACGATAACTTCGGTTGCTTTCCCCATGTTTTCAACGGAAATAAATTCATATTTACCGTGGAAGTTTTCACCGCCGGTAAAGATGTTTGGCGTTGGAAGACCTTTATATGAAAGCTGGGAGCCATCTGTGCCGCCGCGAATTGGTTCAATGACCGGTGTTACTGAGCGATTTTCCATGGCTTCATGAGCAATGTCTACAATATGTTTTACCGGCTCAATTTTTTCTCTCATATTATAATATTGATCCTGAATGCTGAGGGTGATGCTGTTTTCTCCGTATGTGGCTTTTAAGTCATTTGCTATTTTTTCAAACAGGGCCTTGCGATTGTTGAATTTCTCTTTATCAAAATCACGGATAATATATTGCAGCTCAGCCTCTTCTACTTCCCCTACAAATTTCGTCAGGTGGAAAAAGCCTTCGTAGCCTTCTGTATATTCTGGAGATTCTTCAGAAGGAAGTTTATTGTGAAAGAGCATCCCAATTTTCGCAGCACTGACCATTTTGTCCTTTGCTGTTCCTGGGTGGACGTTGTTTCCTTTAATGGATACTTTCGCGCCTGCTGCGTTGAAGCTTTCATATTGCAACTCGCCAAGCGGTCCGCCGTCAATTGTGTACGCATAGGAAGCGCCAAAGGCATCAACATCAAACTTGTGCGGCCCTCTGCCAATCTCTTCATCTGGCGTAAAAGCGACACGGATTTTTCCATGCTTGATGTCTGGGTGTTCGATGAGGTAATGCATAGCGGTCATAATTTCTGCGATACCAGCTTTGTTATCTGCACCAAGCAGGGTTGTGCCATCTGTAGTGATCAGTGTATGTCCTTGGTACTTTTGTAAATTTGGAAACTGTTGTGGAGATAAAACGATATGTAGATCTTCATTTAAGGTAATGTCGCCGCCTTGATAGTTCTCATGAAGCTGCGGTTTTACATTTTTGCCGGTGAAGTCAGTGGCTGTGTCAATATGAGCCAGAAAGCCAATGGTCGGCACATCTTTGTCTGTGTTAGAAGGGATTGTACCCATGACATAGCCGTTTTCATCCATAGTCACTTCTTGAATTCCAATGGATTTCATTTCTTCAACAAGCTGTCTCGCCAGATTCAATTGTCCTTCAGTAGATGGGCAGCTTTCCTTTTCTGCATCCGACTGCGTATCTACCTTCACATAACTTGTGAAACGCTGAATCATTTCCTCTTTCATCTATACGTCACTCCTTTTGTAGAATACGTCCATTTTATCACGTCTTGAATGCGCTTCATAACAAGAAAGGCTTTCTCTGGCAATTAGAGAGGAAAAAGGCCTACTTTCATTAGGTAATGTGCTGAATGGTTCTTTAGGGTGATTTTTTAGGGTGTCTTTTTATTTATAATGAGGACATATAAAATCATCCATTTGTACGTTAAATTGGGAGAAAGGGGTGCGAAAGTTGGATTCTAGTCAAACGCTGGCACTCGCTCAAAAGTTTCAGGAAGCGGCTGATGAGATTCGGCAGTCCAAGCAGCTGCTGGAAAATCGGCTGAAGGCAGTAGGATCAGGCTGGCAGGGAGAAGCAAGGGATAAATTTGATCAAAGCTTTGAAGAAACAACGGCACGCTACGATCAATTTGAAAAAGATTTGCTTGAAACAAGTCAGGAACTGCGGGATGCAGCGGTCAAAATTGAGGAGCGTAAAGCTGAAATTGCCAGAATGGAAGAGCTTGAGCGAAAGAGACGAGAAGAACGAAGAGAAAGAAACCGAGAAGGGAGATGATGTGATGGCACGTGACATTGTGGTTGATCCAGATCAGCTGACTGGGCTGGCGAATGATTTTGTAGGTGAGCTGTCAGCCATTGAAACGAAGCACCGCGATTTACATAGTGAACTGGACGGGCTGATTTTAGGCTGCGATCCTCGGTATAGAAGCTGTTTTTCTGGTGTCGGGGATGCATGGGGAGCAGGACAGGCATTAATCAGCAAATTGAGCAGTGATGATATTGCCATTCGTCATGCAACGGATAAAATGGTCGAAGCAGATGATATATTGCGGAAATTGTACAGTATCTATGATCAATATGGTACACTCACGAGCTTAGCTGGTATCGTGATGATGCAGGCGAAATATTACGGGCTTGGGATGACGACTTTCATTAAAGAGAATGGCCGATATGCAGCGCAGCATTCAAAGCTGCTGCTTGATCTGACCAGCCGGGTAGAAGGAACGAGATTTGACCGGTTAGCAAGGATTTGGCTGAGTAAAAAAGAATTATTAAAACGATCGAACTGGCCGATGGCTGACTTGGTCCATAAGAAATTCACAAAATTTTATCCTGACGATACAGTTGCGTTCACAAACAGTGTTCGTGATTTTACAAAAGGAAGTATTAATTGGAAGGACACGGCTGCGATTAAGTCTGTTCTGAAAAATGGTGCAAGATTTGCGAAAGGAAATGCCATCATTGCAACAGTTGTCACTGGTGCAACAGAAACGGTTGGCTGTGGATTGAAAATTGCCGAGAACTATGCAGAATTCGGTGATCAGCCAGAAGTTCTTAAGCGTGAAAATGCAAAGGCTGTTGGAAATGCAGTGAACAATACGGTCTTTATCGCTGGCGGTTCTGTCGCAGGTGCCGTTGTCGGCGGTGCTCTTGGCAGCTTTGCAGGTCCGATTGGAACCGTTGTTGGGGGAGCCATTGGTTCAGCAGTAGGTGGATTTATTGGAGAAAAAGTCGCCAAGCTGACATCCGGTTTTGCTGAACAGATGGCAGTGAAATTAAAGGACCCGATTCATGCAGTCGTGGATAAAGGGAAAAAAGCATTCGAACTGGCGGGTCAAGGTGTGAAAGCAGTGAATGATACCATTGATCAGGCAAATCAGGTGATACATAAAGGGATAGAAAAAACAAAAGAAACCGCAGATTCGCTCATAAAGGGTGCAGGCGATTTCTTTAAGGGTGCATTTTCTTTTGGATAAGGAGAGATCAAGTTGGATCAGCTAAGTCTAAGTATTGAGGAACTCATCTTTAGTTTTTACAGTGAAGGCTATTTTGAACAAGGCATGTCCTTAAAGGAGGCCTATTATCCTGAAGTAGAGGACGAGCGCCTTGGGTTTTTATTTGAAATTGCGTGCCGCTCTTTGCTTGCAAAAGGTGTACTGGAATTTCGAAACAGACAATACCGTTATAAAGCGGAATACCGTCATTTCATCCAGGCGATGAATGATGCCTCTCACACGATCAAGGCATCTAAATTTGGAGACACAGATGAAGAAGTCAGCACCTCTTTTCACACAACACAGGCCGGTGTATATGCGCATCATACGCTTTATGATCAACAAGTGCATCAGATTCGCAAACTGAACAGCGATCAGCAGGCAGAGGAGCAAGTGACAGCCTTTTTCAACATACAGATGAATGATCACTCTGAACCTGTCATCAGTCTGCAGGCAGAGGAATTTGAAATGCTGTTAGAGCAAGCAAGCGAAGCGAAAAATGAGTGGCCATCCTTTCTGAATAAAGCGGAGAATCAAGAGCTCGTGAAGGCATTTGTTTCTGATGTGCAGACGAGAAAAGGAAAGATGGACTCCCTCATGAAGGTCGTCTATGACAAAAATAATACGCCTGATGTGGAGTCCATGATATTTGTGATTCCAGGTGAGAACCAATCGTGGCTTGTATCAGGAATAAAAGAAAATGAATTTCGCATTGAGACGGCTCATCTAGACGGGTTACGTTCTATATTCTAATGGAGAAAAGGAGAATGACGCTTGAATCCAAGTGAAGTAATAGAAGTAAGGAGCAGACCTTTTTTAAGAGTATGGGCATTCTTAGCAACGGGCGGCTTCGGTATTATCGGTATTTGGTTATTTTCAGAAGCTCTTACATTTGAATCAAACTATACATTGTTTTTATTTTTAGGCGGACTATTAGGTATTGTCTATGGCTGGATCTCCTTTTTGATGATTTTGCCTGCTTTTACGAAGAGGGGAAATGTGATTTTTCGCATTCAGCGCGGAGAGAATGGCGCTGTGCTGCATCGGGAGCGAACGATTCCTTTTCAAGATATTCAATCAATCGACATGCGCAGGCATCGTTACAGCATAAGAGGATTTCTTTTCATGGATGTGCTCATTCGGAAAGTAGATGGGAAATTGATCAAAATTCCGGCGTACAGCATTTTAGATGAAGAAGTATTTGAGCAGACCGTCAAACAGGAGATCTATCCATATTTACATCAGACAGCCCAAGAAAATTGGAGACAGCAGCATGGCCAAGGAGAAGAGAAGACCGACTAAGTTGTTTTTGTCAGAATTCCATAGGATGAGACGCCACTTTTTCGAAGAAATCGTGTATGATGTCAGTAAAGACTGAACACTCGAAAGAGGTGATGAGAGATGGATAAAGAGATGGTAATCGACCTCGTCACAGAACAAATGGCACGGATTCGAAAAGAAAAGGATTATACGCAGGATCGTATGGCGGAGGTACTTGGTCTATCGAAACGGCATCTACAGCAGGTTGAAAAAAACAGGCTGCGTCTCAACTGGACGCAATCCGCGGCCGTATGTGCATTATTCAGAGATAGTGACATTTTAAAAGGCACCCTGGGGGATGACCCGCTCGAGATTTTGGAAGTTGTGGCACATGATGAATTACATCTATCAGTAGAGCGTACGATTGGCGGCAAGGTTTGGTGGAGGACGTCTGTCAAAAAAGGCACGTTTCGCCTTCAGCAAAATGTACTTAGTCAGCATTACCGCATCTTAGATGAGGAGAACTATCGCTATTATAGTTCGTTTAATAAAGAAGAAGCGAAGCGGCGGCTAGAGGAATTAAGCCAGCTGTCTTCTCCATATTGAGATTGCAAAAGGAAAGAGAGGCATCTGTTTATAAGGTGCCTCTCTTTTCTGTGTTTATACTTTTAGAGTGTTTTTCGCCCGAATAAAGGCAACAAGCTGTTTGATTTCTTCTTCATTTAGGGGAACGCCGTCTACATAAATGGTTCCTTCTTTTGCTTCCGTCAGTTCAATTTTGATATCAGAGATTTTGCGTTGTATCTCTGGCTCGTCCGTTCTACCAAGTAAAAAATCAATGGACGTATCATACAAATCAGCCAGCAGCTTCACTGCTTCAAGCGAAGGTCGTCGGTACCCAGATTCGTAACCGGCATAGGTGCTTTTGGCGATACCTAGGCGATCTGCCGTATGCTGGAGAGACCATTTTTTCTTTTTTCTAAGGGTGGTTAAACGATCGAGTATCATACATGAACGCTCCTTTATTTACAACAACAGTATATCATATTTTGACATAGAATGTACGCGTTATGCGTAACAATTTCTTGATTAATTCGCGTTATGTGACTATAATGGCAATGAAGGTACGCGTAAAGCGTATATTATAGAATAGCACAAGCTAGCTTATAATATGTGTGACAAACGAAGTAATTTTACGAAAGAGGTGGACCTGTTGAAGAAATTATTGCTTTTAACGACTGGTGGGACGATTGCATCTGTAGAGAGTGAAAATGGTTTAGCTCCAGGTGTTAAAGCTGAGGATCTTTTGAGCTATTTAAACGAAATTAATGCAGAATATACAATGGACACAAAGTCCCTAATGAGTATAGATAGTACAAATATGCAGCCTGAATACTGGGTTGATATCGCAACAGCCATTTATGAGAATTATGATCAGTATGACGGGTTTGTCGTTACTCACGGAACCGATACAATGGCCTATACATCAGCAGCGCTGTCTTATATGCTGCAAAATCCTGATAAGCCGATCGTGATTACAGGTTCACAAATTCCGATTACTTTTAAGAAAACAGATGCGAAGAAAAACATCACAGATGCGATTCGCTTTGCATGTGACGGTGTTGGCGGGGTGTATGTCGTGTTTGATGGCAGGGTCATCCAAGGCACACGTGCGATCAAACTAAGAACGAAAAGCTACGATGCATTTGAAAGCATTAACTACCCATATATTGCATCAATTGAAAACCATCAAATTGAATACAATAGCAAAGTAAAAAGAACACCAATGAAACCGCTTAAATTAGATGCATCCTTGAACACAGATGTGTGTCTGTTAAAATTGCACCCAGGCCTGAAGCCCGAGTTTTTAGATGCAGTCAAAAGCATGTACAAAGGGGTTGTCATTGAAAGCTACGGCAGCGGCGGAATTCCTTTCGAAGGAAGAAACCTTTTAGAAAAGATTAACGAATTGCTGGAAGAAGGCATTTCTGTTGTCATCACCACTCAGTGTCTTGAAGAAGGAGAAGACATGAGTGTGTATGAGGTAGGGCGCAAGATCAATCAAGAATTGGTGGCACGTTCAAGAAATATGAATACAGAAGCTATCGTGCCGAAACTGATGTGGGCACTAGGCAAAACAACAGATCCAAGAGAAGTCAAAAAGATTATGGAAACGCCAATCGCAGAAGATTTAGTGATTTAACTATTCTATAGAAAGCAGGTCATAAGAGATGGTTCAAGCAACTTATCGCTATGAGAAGGATTTTCTTGGTGAAAAAGAAATTCCAGCAGACGTGTATTATGGGGTTCAAACCCTTCGTGCAAAAGAGAATTTCCCGATTACAGGATATCGGATGCACGAGGAACTAATCAGAGCCTTTGCCATCGTGAAAAAAGCAGCAGCTCAAGCCAATATGGAAGTTGGACGTTTATATGAAGGAATTGGAAATGCCATCGTTCAAGCGTCTGATGAAGTCATTGAAGGCAAGCTGCACGAGTACTTTATTGTCGACCCAATTCAAGGCGGCGCAGGAACGTCCATGAATATGAATGCCAATGAAGTGATTGGAAACAGAGCACTAGAAATCATGGGACATCAAAAGGGAGAATACATCCATTTAAGCCCAAACACACATGTGAACATGTCGCAATCAACGAATGATTCATTCCCAACGGCGATCCACATTGCTGTGCTCAAGCAGTTAGATATTCTGCTTGAAACGATGCAAGTCATGCAGGACGTCTTTCAAAAGAAAGCGAAAGAATTCGATCATGTGATCAAAATGGGACGTACGCACCTTCAGGATGCTGTTCCAATCCGTTTGGGACAGGAATTTGAAGCTTACAGCCGCGTGCTGAGCCGTGATATTAAGCGGATCAACCAATCAAAACAGCATTTATATGAAGTCAATATGGGTGCAACAGCAGTTGGGACAGGCTTAAACGCAGATCCTCGTTATATTGAAATCGTGGTGAAGAAGCTCGCTGATATATCTGGTCTTCCTCTTGTAGGCGCAGAGCATCTCGTGGATGCAACGCAAAATACAGATGCTTACACAGAAGTATCCGCCGCTTTAAAAGTATGTATGATGAACATGTCTAAGATTGCCAATGACCTTCGCTTAATGGCATCTGGTCCGCGCGCAGGTCTTGCTGAAATCGCATTGCCAGCCCGCCAGCCTGGATCTTCCATCATGCCTGGGAAAGTCAATCCAGTCATGGCTGAGCTCATTAACCAAATCGCATTCCAGGTCATTGGGAACGACCACACGATCTGTCTTGCTTCTGAAGCAGGACAGCTTGAGTTAAATGTGATGGAGCCAGTTCTGGTCTTTAACTTGCTTCAATCTATTAGTATAATGAATAACGGATTCCGCTCATTCACAGATCATTGCTTAGCGGACATTGAAGCAAATGAAATACGTTTGAAAGAATATGTAGAAAAAAGTGCAGGCGTGATCACTGCCGTGAACCCTCACTTAGGCTATGAAGCAGCCGCTAGAATTGCAAGAGAAGCCATTTTAACAGGACAATCGATTAGAGATCTTTGCTTGCAGTACGATGTTTTAACGGAAGAAGAACTTGATATTATCTTAAATCCATTCGAGATGACAAAGCCTGGCATTGCAGGTGCAGAGCTCCTAGAGCGATAATAATATCAAAAATTTTATTTTATTAATATGTGGAATTGCCTGTGAAAAAGAGAAAAACAGGCAATTCACTTTCTTTCGAATTGACACACTTTTTTCACAATATTTTGAAAACGCTTAACGAACGCACAAAGGGAGGAAACACAATGAAATCACCACGTCTACCATCTATTTTAGAAGTCGTAGCTGTACTTGGCTTGTTTTTAGCGATTGTTTTATCTTTTACTCTTTACTTCAAATTAGATATTCAGTTAGCATTGTTTATCTCATGGTTTATGGTTATTGCTTTAGGTATTCGATTGGGGCATTCATACAAAGATCTTCAAAACGCCATTACAAAAGGGATATCGAATGGTCTAGAGGCTGTTTTGATTTTAATTGCTGTAGGTGCACTTGTTGGAACATGGATTGCCGGCGGAGTGGTGCCCACATTAATTTATTATGGACTGGAATTTATTCATCCTAATATTTTCTTACTAGCTACACTGATTATCTGTTCCATTATGTCTGTTGCTACAGGAACATCATGGGGGACAGTTGGAACCGCAGGTATTGCCATGATAGCGATTGGTGAAGGTTTGGGAATTCCATTACCTATCGTGGCTGGTGCTGTTTTATCTGGAGCTTATTTTGGCGATAAGTTATCTCCTTTATCTGATAGTACTGTGCTTGCTTCCTCACTTTCAAAAGTGGACGTGCTCGCACATGTTAGAGCAATGATGGTCTTATCCATACCTGCATTTGTCATAACTGCTATTATGTTTACAATTACCGGGTTTATGTATGGCGGAAAAAATATTGATCAAGGAAAAGTAGAGTTTTTGAAACAAGCACTGCAAGATACATTCACGATTAATATTTGGATGATCATTCCGGCGCTTATTGTTGTGCTATTACTTGTCTTGAAAAAGCCTTCAATGCCTGTTATTGCGATTGGTGCGCTTCTTGGCGCAGTTTGGGCAATGGCATTCCAAGGAATGAATCCAGCCGATGCACTTGGTACAGCTTATAATGGTTTCTCTATTAATTCAGATGTAGAATTCTTAAATACATTGTTAAACCGCGGTGGTATCGTTAATATGTTAGGGTCTCTAGTGGTGATTATCCTGGGACTTGGCTTCGGTGGAGTACTTGAATATTTAGGCGTATTAAAAGTTATCGTCGCGACATTTGAGAAAAAATTACATAATGCAGGGAATGTAACGCTGTCTACACTCGTTGTTGCGTTCTTCGCCAATATCTTTGGCTGTGCGATGTATGTATCGTTAATCCTTACACCAAAAATTATGGAAAAGAGCTACGATAAATTAAAGTTAGACAGACGAGTTTTATCCAGAAACTCTGAGGTCGGTGGTACGCTTACGTCTGGTATGGTTCCATGGTCAGATAACGGTATTTACATGGCAGGAATTCTTGGCGTATCGACATTCTCTTATTTACCATTTATGTGGTTGAGCTTTGTCGCCATTGGTCTTGCGATCATTTACGGATATACGGGTAAATTCATTTGGTACGTGAAAGATCAACAAGAAAGAGAAGAATCGGCCTCATAAGCCGTTTGCAAAAGCCGCTCCTGAACGGGGGCGGCTTTGTTTGTCCTAGGACTGTGAGACTATATGTGGCTTATAGCAAACGAACAGGAATTTAGACCTCCAATAAAAGAGGTCGAAAGGGGTGGTATAAAGCAGAATGAAAGCATATTTATCCCATAAAAAGGGCACAAATCCCTATTCAAACATGAGTCTTTGAACCTTATAATAACAATATTGGAAAAAGTGCTATTCACCTTACGCTCGTTTAGAGGGACTCTAAGCAGCGTTTTTATTTTTGGACAGGAGGAGGAACCCATATGAGCTTATCGGATATGCTGTCTGCCCTTAACGGTGGCATTTCAAATAAAAAAGCAGAAATTGAAGAGAAAATTGCTCGACTCAAAAAGGCGAAAAGCAAGGTTGAACGTGAACAAGATGCGGCAGAAACAGATTTAAAGCAAATCAAGCAGCCAAAGCTTGGGACCTCTTGGAAAGGTGAGCGAAGCCAGGATTTCAAAACAGACCGAAATGAAGCACATGATGCGCTGCAAACAATCGTGAACGATCAATACCCACGCTACGTGAGCCGCATCGAATTCAAAATCAGTACATTAGAAGCAGAACAAGCTGCGTTATCCTTTGCCAGTTCCTTAGCTGGAGACGCCGCACGTCTTGCTGAAAAAGGAGAAGACGCAGTAGAGGACGCAAAACGCTTGATCTCAAAAGCATGGAGCAGCTTGTAAGAGAGCGTCATGCTGAACAAATCTGGAGGAAATCACAATGGGACAAATTAAGTTAAACTACCAAACAGTCATGGATAAACTAGATGAAGTCTCCCAAGCCGTAGAAGCTTTAGCGATGAAAAAAGCAGCAGATAAAGCGGGTGAAAACAGCCTTGAATTTGTAACTAAGTGGACGGCACGTGAAAGAGAAGTGAGCGAAATGGTCTCAAGCTTTAAAGAAGCCTTAATTAAAAATGTTCAGGATACACGTTCTAACGTGAAAACATTAAAAGAACAAGACGAAGCGATTGCTGCAAAATAATCAGCACACTCGCTTTTATTTATAGGTACATTTAACGCGGTGTATAATTATAGTCTTGAAGACCCATATTAAATTAGGGGTGTAAGACCTTGTATTATTCCGTTTTTCTTCCAAACGCGTCACTAAAAGGACACCTTTTCCCTATTTAAGGCTGAGGCTTTTCGCCTTATACTATACTTAATGAAAGCAAAACGATAGAAATGTCAGGATTGGAAAAATCATGTGATTCGATGGTTTCCAAAGGCGCTCACGCCATGCTTTCGTATGAGGTCAGATAGAGGTGGATGACATGAGTTTATCCGAGATGCTGCACCATCTGCATATGGGAATTGAGAACAAACGTGCAGAATTTGACGAAATGATCTCTCGGTTAAAGACAGCCAAAAGCAATATTCAAACAGAACAAGATCTTGCCCAGTCAGATATCAAAGAAATCAAGAAGCCTGCACTAGATTCGTCATGGAAAGGCGGGAGAGGGACCGACTTTCATCACCATCGGAAAGACGCTTACAGCGTGATGCATGACATCGTCAACAATGAATATGAAAAATATATAACAGAGATTGATCAAAAAATCTTACACTTTGAATTGAAAAAAATGGAGCTGGCCGTAGCCAGTAATTTTGCAGGAAGAGCTCAGGACGTGATGGAAAAGGGCGAGGATTTTGCAAAGGATGTTAAACATTTGATTGAACGGGGCTGGAAAGCTCTTTAAAACCATAAATGAAACAGCCGACTCATAAAAGGGCGGCTGTTTTTTGTTTAATCACATCCACCACCGCCGCTGTCGCCTGAATCACTCCCACAGGAGGCATCAGAAGCGTGATGGGTATACGAATCAGTATAAGTGCTTGTCGTTGAGCTATGATGTGCAGAACGCTTAGCAGATGCACGTTTATCCTTTGGTGTGAACAAGCTGGCAACGATGGCTCCTAAAGAAGCTAATATGATAATGACTACAAACATAAAAGTACCCATAATGCATCCCTCCTCTAGTTTCATATTCATACGAATGAGCCATATCAAGGTTCCCGATTTGAAAGAAATACTGGGCAAAGAGTTCTATTTTCGTTTATGATGATAGGCAAAAGTAAATGCCAAGGGAGGAGAGCCCATGCTATCTCTACGTCAGGAGGAGCTTCTGAAACGATTGATGCAAGCGGAGCAGGAACTGACAAGTGAAGAAATTGCCCGTGTGATCGGAGTCACATCACGAACCATTCGAACAGATATGAAAGCGCTTAAAAAGATCTTAGAAGAACATGGTGCCGCACTGCATATTAAACGCGGGGCAGGGTATACATTGAGCGTTGAAGATTATGGAGCATTTCGTACATTTTTGAAAACGTCACTGAGAGAAAGGAATGAGAAAAAGGAACCGTTCATTCCCAATCAGCCTGAGGATCGCGTCGCTTATCTATTGAAAAGACTGCTTCTGTCAGAAGACTATATCAAATTAGAGGGATTGGCAGAGGAATTATTTGTGAGTGAATCTACAGTGAAAAATGATTTGAAAGCTGTCAGGCACTTGTTTTCATTGCATGGACTTTCTATATCGCACCGGCCTAAATATGGACTGCGTCTGACAGGCGATGAAATGAAATTAAGATATTGTATGGCAGAGCATGTGTTTCAGCAGGAGCACGCGAACGCTGCACTGTTACCTGAAGAAACATATCAATTGATTCAGGACATCGTGCGTTCACGTACAAAAGCCACCGGACTTCATCTATCAGAAATCGGTTTAAGTAATTTAGTAACCCACATTGCCATCGCATGCAAACGAATTGAAGAAAAAAAGCTGGTCAAGATGCCAGAAGCGGAATTGAGAGAAATTCAAGTGCAGCCAGTTTTCCAGGTAGCTCAACAAATGGCTGAAGATATTCGCCGCGTATTATCGATTGATTTTCCGCTATCAGAAATGGCGTACATCGCGATTCACTTAATGGGGGCAAAGATGATGGCATATGGAGAGGCTGGCCATACGCTATTTCATCTGCTGGACGAAGATCATTTTCGTTTCACTCACCAATTGCTTGCTTATGTAGAGGAGCACATGTCACTTGATATTCAGTTTGATAAGGAGCTGATCGTTGGTTTAAGTCTTCATTTGCGTTCAGCCATTCATCGTTTTAGATACGATATGAACATCCGAAATCCTTATTTACCAGACATTAAAAGGTATTATCCCATTGCGTTTGAGGCGGGTGTTTATATGGGCAGATGGCTGAAGGAAAAAGAGGGTGTTGAGATTCCTGAGGATGAAATCGGATATTTGGCACTTCATATTGGGGCTGCAATCGAGCGGACAAAATCACAGCATGTGAGAAAGACATGTCTTATTGTGTGTGCGACGGGTGTCGCCAGCAGTCAGCTTCTTCTTCATAAGCTCACGGCTGCTTTTAGCGGAAGGCTGGAGATCGCTGGAACTGCAAGTGTCGGGGAACTTCCTTCGTATGATTTAAGAAGCATTGATTTTATTATTAGTACCATTCCGCTTCAGAATACATTGCCGGTGCCAGTAATTGATGTACATACGATTCTGAGTGACGATGATATTGTACGGCTGAAACGATTTGTGAAGAATTCACAGGATACAGGAGTTTTGCGGTATGTGAGTCCGGCGCTGACATTTTTTCAGCAAGATCTCCAATCAAGGGAAGAGGTTCTTCAATTTTTTGTGAACGTGCTAAAGGAGCAGCATCGAATCCCAGACGAGTTTGAACAATTATTGCTAGAAAGAGAGCAGGTGTCACCCACATCTTTCGGTCATTTGGTTGCGATTCCTCATCCAATTAAGCCGGCAACAGATGACACATTTTGTGCGATCTGTACGTTGAAAAAGCCGGTGCTGTGGGGAGAAGATCGAGTACAAGTCGTATGCTTGTTAAGCATCCAGAAGACGTATCAAAAAGAATTACAGTCGCTTTATCAATTTCTTGTGCGGCTGACAGAACGGAAGGAAGTGGTGGAACAGCTCATCAAAGCCGCTTCATTTGAAGAACTGACAGCTGCGCTTCAAGTATTGGAGCATCCAAATGAAAAAACGCGGCACCCATTTCCGCATCTGTGAGGAAAAAGATTAGATGTTAATGAAAGCGCTTTTAAAATAACATCAAAAAGGAGGATGATCACGAGTTTTTGCAAAGGGGGAGACGGATCATGAGCTTCAAGGAGAAAGCGGCAGATGTCATGGGGCATGTGGCTTATCGCATCACCAACCAGAAATATATTATGGCGATTAAACAGGCATTTGTCACACTGATGCCGATCATCATTACAGGAGCTTTTGCTGTACTGGTGGCGAATATGATCATGAGCCCGGAAACAGGGCTTGCTCATTTTGAGATATTCAGGTTTTTAGCAGAGCTTCAGCCTATTATGAAGGCAATCAATTATGCCACACTGAACTTTTTAACCATTGGGGCTGTGTTCCTCATTGGGATTGAGCTTGGGAAAATCAACGGTCACAAGTCTCTGTTCCCAGGATTGATGGCATTGATTTCATTTATATCTGTTATTCCAACGACACTTCTTCTTGAAGTCGATGGATCGATGCGTGAGGTTGTTGACGTGTTGGCAAGACAATTTTCTGATCCAAAAAGCTTATTTTTAGGGATGATCATTGCGATCGTATCTGTGGAGATTTTTTGTAAGCTGACCGAGGTGAAATGGCTGCAAATCAAGATGCCGGATTCGGTTCCGTCGAATGTGGCAACGTCTTTTTCGTCACTTTTCCCATCGATCATTACAATTACAATCATTAGCTCATTTGGCTTTGCATTTCACCGGTTGACAGGCATTTATCTGCATGAAGCAGTGTATAACGTGGTGCAGCGTCCGTTAGAAAGTGTTGTACAGGGGCTGCCTGGGATTTTAACGTTGATGTTTGTGGCGCAATTTTTCTGGGTGATCGGCATTCATGGCAACCAGATGATTAAGCCGATCCGGGAGCCGCTCTTATTAGGATCGATTGCAGTGAATATGACAGCATTTCAAGAGGGAAAAGAGATACCGAATATCATCACGATGCCGTTTTGGGATGTGTATATGAGCATCGGTGGTTCAGGTGTGACCATTGGTCTTTTGATTGCGATTTTTATTGCTGGGAGAAGGGAAGAGATGCGAAGCATTGCCAAGCTCTCATCTGGACCCGGACTGTTCAACATCAATGAACCCGTTATTTTTGGATTACCTGTGATGCTAAACCCTGTGATGGCGATCCCATTTATCGTCACGCCCCTTGTGACAGGTACGATTGGGTATATTGCGACGGCTACAGGATTCGCTGGAAAAGCGGTCGTGATGGTGCCATGGACGACACCGCCGCTTGTGAATGCATGGCTGTCCACCGCTGGCAGTATGGGCGCTGTCATCACACAGCTTATCTGCATTGGAGTTGCTGTTTTCATCTATTTACCGTTTGTTCTATTGTCTAACCGCAAGCCAGAAGCAGCACCAGATTCAGAATAAACATTCAGACGAAGAAAAGGGAGGCGGCGACATGAACAGAATTGAGATTCCAAGTGATTTTATCCTAGGTGCTGCGGCTTCTGCTTGGCAGACCGAGGGATGGAAGGGAAAGCGGGCGCATCAGGACTCGTACATCGACTTATGGTATAAGGAAGGATATCACGTGTGGCACGAAGGCTATGGTCCTGCTGGTGCGACAAACTTTTACGAGCGCTACCCTGAAGATGTCGCCTTAATGAAAGAGATTGGGCTGACACATTACAGGACATCGATCAATTGGTCGAGGTTTCTCATAGATTACGAGAATGGGATAGTGGATGAGGCCTATGCTCGTTACATTGATGATCTGATCAATGAATTAATCGCAGCAGGTGTAGAGCCGATGTTTTGCTTAGAGCACTATGAACTTCCTGCCGTTTTGCTTGAGAAGTACGGCGGATGGTCATCAAAGCATGTTGTCGAGCTGTTTGTTCTCTATGCAGAAAAGGTGTTTGAACGCTACGGAGACCGGGTCAAGCATTGGTTTAGTTTTAATGAACCGATTGTTGTCCAGACACGTGTTTATCTAGATGCCATCCGATATCCGTTTGAGCAAAATACGAAGAAATGGATGCAGTGGAACTATCATAAAGCACTAGCGACAGCAAAAGTAGTGAAGCTGTTTCAGGAGATGGGTTTGAAGGAATCGGCAGGAGCCAAAATCGGCGTGATTCTCAATCCAGAAGTGACGTATGCAAGATCGTCTGCCCCGCATGACCAAGAAGCGGCACGTATGTATGACTTGTTTTTTAATCGAATGTTCTTAGATCCTTCCATCAAAGGGGAGTATCCAGAGGAACTGATCGATGTGTTGAAAAAGCATGATATTCTTTTCGATTCTACAGAGGAAGAGCTTCAGATCATCAAGAATCATACGGTGGATGTCGTTGGGCTTAACTTGTACTATCCGCATCGTGTCAAGGCACCGAGTAAGGCTTGGAACGAAGGAACACCTTTTCATCCATCCTATTATTACGATATGTTTGAGCTTCCAGGGAGAAAAATGAATCCTTTCAGAGGCTGGGAAATCTACCCGAAGATTGTCTATGATATGGGGATGAGAATAAAAGAAGAATACGGAAATATTGAGTGGTTTGTGGCCGAAAATGGCATGGGTGTCGAAAAGGAAGAACGGTTTAAAACAGAAGACGGTATCATTGATGATCAGTATCGCATTTCATTTATCAGCCAGCATTTGAAGCGGGCACTTCAAGCGAAAGCAGAAGGATCAAATTGCACAGGCTATATGCTTTGGGCATTTACAGACAATGTCTCACCGATGAATGCCTTTAAAAACCGCTACGGATTAGTCGAAATCCAGCTGGAGAATGAACGAAATCGTCAGCTGAAAGCATCTGCGTATTGGTACCAGACATTAATCAAAACAAGGGAACTGCAGGTTGAAACAGAAGTCATTTATCAATAGGAGTGATGAGAAATGAAACGAATCATTCTCGCTTGTGCAGCAGGAATGTCAACGTCCATTGTGGTGTCCAAAATGAAGGCTGCCGCAGAAGCTAAAGGGCTGGATTACTATATTTATGCTATACCTGAAGGAGCCATTGCGGATGAACTAGAAGAGCATGGAGAGGATGTACAGGCGATTTTACTTGGACCGCAAGTTAGTTTTATGAAAAAAGCAGCAGAAAAAACAGCGGCACCTTATCAAATCCCTGTCGATGTCGTCAATGTGAGATTATACGGAACAGCAAACGGAGAAAAAATTCTAGAGCATGCACTGAAACTAGCAAATGAATCTTGAATAATTGGAGGAGAAGCAGATGACGGTATTAGAGGAAATGCAGGGAGCAGCCTTTCAAATCATTGCCCATGCAGGCGAGGCAAGAAGTCATTATGTAGAAGCGATTCGTCTAGCAAGAGCTGATGATTTTGAAAAAGCGCAGCAGTTGATCGAAAAAGGGGAGGAAGCCTTTCGAAGCATCCACAATCTGCACTTGTCGCTGATTCAAAAAGAAGCGGCAGGTGAACAGCTTCCGTTTTCTTTACTGCTCATACACGCAGAAGATCAAATGCTCACAACAGAGACCATTCATCTGCTCGCCATCGAAATGATCGAAATGTGTAAAAAAATGAATACCCTGTCAAAATAGTTGTCAATGAATAACCAATTTCTGTTATAATCATTCGGTAGATAAAGAGAAAGCAGGATTGGTGAATGAAGAAAACATGTAGGCTGATGACGATTGGTCTTATGCTGCTGCTCATTTCGGGCTGTATGGGAATGAAGGAGCAGGCGGAAGGAAGCCAGCAAGTCGTCAAAGAGGAAAAGGGTCCATTACAAACAAAAGAGATTCAGCAGAAAAAAGAAACGGCAGTGATAGAGACAAAAACTTGGATGAAGCAAAAGGAGCCGGTCGAGCTTCCGATTTTGATGTATCATAGTATCTCAAGCGGCAACTCGTTACGTGTGCCAAAGAGCGAATTTGCATCTCATATGAAATGGCTGAAGGACAATGACTATGTCACACTGTCGCCAGAAGAGGCGTACCGCGTTTTCACAACAAATTCGATGCCAAGTAAGAAGAGTGTCCTCATTACATTTGATGATGGATATACGGATAACTATACAAAGGCATTTCCAATTTTAAAGCAGTATGGAATGAAAGCAACGATTTTCATGATTGAGCAATCCATTGGCCGTCCAAATCACTTAACGGATGAGCAAATGGATGAGATGATGGCACATGGGATATCGATTGAGAGTCATACGATTCATCATTTAGAGCTCAATCGATTATCAAAGCAGCAGCAGGAAGAAGAGTTAAAAGGATCAAAGACATTCTTCGATCAGCGGTTTTCTCAGCGTACGAGAATGGTCAGCTATCCTGTCGGGCGCTATAATGAAGAGACGTTGAAGCTGGCGAAGGAAGCTGGATATCAAATGGCTGTCACCACTGAACCAGGACATGCGAAGAAGGAACAAGGCATGGTGTCCTTGCACCGCGTCCGCATTTCACCGGGACTTTCACCAGAAAGCTTTGGCAGGCTGGTCGAAGGGAAGTAACGATCAATGTTTCACATGAAACATTTTACGACAAGTTTCACCAAAATGAATCACCGCCCATACACCTTGACATGATATGTCTTGGTTTCAACTGTTATTATAAGAGACACTTAGATAGACAGAACTTTCATGACCAGGGGAGTTCTGTTTTTTAAAATTGTCATTCAAACCCTACATCGTAAGAAACACCTCAATGAAAGACTCAAAGTATCAAGCCCGCCAATGAAGTAAGAATCAAATATTGCTCAGCAACGCAAAACTTAAGAAACCCTACATAGAAAACCAATTGAGAAAAGAAAGGGAGAGGGAATATGTCAAACTTTTTTGGAATCGACCATGTTCAACTAGCTGCCCCAAAAGGCAGTGAAGAGAAAGCTCGTTTGTTTTTTGGCGAAATTTTAGGGATGAAAGAAATACCTAAGCCTAGTAATTTAGCTAAACGCGGAGGTGTCTGGTTCCAATGCGGTCATCATCAGCTTCACATTGGCATTCAGGAACATTTTCAAGCTGCAAAGAAAGCTCATCCAGCTTTTCTTGTAAAGAGCCTATCGGAATTAAAAGAGGTATTATTGAAGCATCAGATTAGTATAAAAGAAGATGAGCCATTGGAGGGTGCCAATCGGTTTTATGTAGAAGATCCTTTTGGGAATCGAATTGAGTTTTTAGAGAGAAGAGACTAGAAGACAAAAATAAGGCTGTCGAGATTTTCTCGACAGCCTACTTGTTATTGATAAACGGGATAGCCCGTTATTTTAATATCTTTTCCAAGTGGTTCCACGGTGAGTTGATCCAGTTCAATGGCATCACTCATGAGGCGAATGCCTTCGCCTCCAAAAAAGGAAGGGGAAAGTCGTCCGCCAATGAGCTTAGGCGCCATATAGATGACCAATTTATCTACAAGCTGCTGTTCTAAGAACGAGGCGTTAATCTGGCCGCCGCCTTCAATCATGAGAGAGGAGATATTTTTTTCTCCCAGCACTTGAAGCACTTCCTGCAGGGGAACCCGCGTGTCGCTGTCTGTCATAAAGACACGGACGCCAGCTTCTTCTAAAGCCGCTCGTTTTTCCTCATCGGCTTGCTTTGTTGTAAAAATCCATGTAGGTGCCATCTGATCGGTGACGATTTTTGCTGTCAGTGGTGTTGACAGCTTAGAGTCTAAGACAATTCGAATCGGATTGTTCCCATTTGGAATCCGCGCAGTTAATGAAGGGTCATCGTGAATGACGGTTTGAGCACCGACCAAAATCGCATCATTGATGCTGCGGATATGGTGAGCATCATAACGGGATGTCTCAGATGTAATCCACTTGCTGTCAGACGTGGCAGAGGCGATTTTTCCATCTAAGGTAATGCCTGCTTTGAGCGTCACAAAAGGTGTTTTTTTCGTAATAAAGTGGTTAAACACTTCATTCATCAAAATGGATTCCTGTTCAAGTACGCCCGTGATGACTTGTATACCCGCGTCTTGTAAAATGGCAATCCCGCGGCCAGCGACAAGCGGGTTTGGATCAAGTGCCGCCACGACAACGGTTTCGACGCCGGCTTTCACAAGTGCTTCCGCACAAGGGCCTGTACGTCCATGGTGGGAGCAAGGCTCAAGGGTCACATAAATCGTGGCTCCTTTTGCCTTGTCCCCGGCCATGTTAAGTGCATGAATTTCAGCATGCGGTTCACCGGCTTTCATATGAGCACCGACTCCAACAATTTCATTCTCTCGCACAATCACAGCCCCGACGAGCGGATTCGGAGATGTCTGACCTTTCATTGCCCGTGCATTATCAAGGGCTAGCTTCATATATCGCTCATGATGTGGCAATCGTACGCACCTCTTGCTCCGCCTTCATGTGACCTGAGCGGTTGATTTTTGTCTGCAAGTATTTTTCGTTAAATTCAGAGACATCTCCCCAAAGTGGAATGCGTCCAGAAAGAGATAAACCTGCATGGCTGATCGCATCTGTCTTTTTCGGGTTATTGGTAATGAGTCTGACCGGCTTTGTACGAAGTGTTTGAAGAACGGCAATGGCTTCTTCGTATTGACGTGTGTCATCTTCAAAACCAAGTGCTTCGTTCGCTTCTACTGTATCATAGCCGTTTTCTTGAAGAATATAAGCCATGGCTTTACTGAAAAGACCAATGCCGCGGCCTTCATGATTGGCTAAGTAAAACAGGGCTCCTGCTCCATTGTCCTCAATCATTCGCATAGACTGCTTCAATTGGAATCCGCAGTCGCAGCGCTTGCTTCCGAAAATATCGCCAGTGTGGCAAATGGAATGCATGCGGATAAGAGCTTCGTCAGCATGCTCAAAATCCCCGTATACAAGAACGCTTGACTGCTGATGATCAGCAAGCTGGCGGGACGAGAGGCTTTCAATTAAAGCTTCATCCGACAATGGCTCTTTTCCATCATCTTTTAACCATGAATACCAGTTAAACATGACGGTTCTGCCGTCTAAATTCACTGGGAGTTTAATGGGTCCAGTGATATATATATACCCGTCTTCTTGCTGTACTCGTTTGATTTTATCTTTTAATATGGCTGTTTTAAGCTCTGTGTGTTTGTCCATATTCTGCACCTTCTTTTTAGTCTGTTTCTTCAATCTGTAAACGAACGAGAACGCCAAATGGATCAACAAATTCGCTGCTTTTTCCTGTCGTGTTGACTTGAGTGCCTGCTTTTGTCAGGCGTTCGATGACGGATTGTCTGTCTGCTTCTTCTGGGAAAACCAGTGTATAGCTTCTAATTCCTGAAAAACGTGGATCAATGGCTCCTTTTCGTCCGCGTCCCCATGCATTAAAGGCAAGGTGGTGGTGGTACACACCAGCAGCGATAAATAGGCTTGCTGGTGGAGCCATTCGGATATGAAAACCGAGCGTATGGACATAAAAGGAATCTGCTTCTTCTGGGTTGAGATGGAAATGCAAGTGTCCCATCACTGTACCCGCAGGGAGTCCTTCCCATGTGGTATCAGCGGCTTCCTGAAGGAGATCATCTCCATCAAGCGGTGCATTTCCGCCACCTTTCAGTTCTCCATGCTCACCTACCCAAATGTGCTGAGGACGGTCAGCATAAATTTCTACGCCAATGCCGTCAGGATCACTTAAATAAATGGCTTCACTGAAAAAGTGATCGCTTGCTCCAATTAAAGGATAGCCTTTTTTGATCACATGTGCCAGCCATGTGCCCAGGTTTTTTCTGGTAGGTAATAAAACAGCAAAGTGATAAAGTCCTGGCTCATGATCAGGCTTCTCTTTGAGCTGTGCATCTTCTTTTAACAAAAGAATCGGTTCCTTTGCATTGCTGCCAAGTGTCACCGTGGAATCTGTTTTTTCTAATATAGTAAATCCTAAAATGTCTGTATAAAAAGGTAAAGAACGATCAAAGCTGGACACATGTAATTCTGTCACACCCAACCTTAGCAGCTCAATTGTCTTCAAGCTCGGTCATCTCCTTCATGATATATGCATCGGCATGTTCAAATGTTTTTGAAAATCTATAAAAAATGAATACCTTGTTACTTTTAGTAACTAAACTATATAATAGTTAGTGACTTATTTCAAGTAATTAATTGTGTTATAATGAAAAAAAGAGAAAAAAGCAGGAGGGAGTAAGATATGGCTCAAGTAGATGGCTGCCCAATTACAGATGCCATGGAGATTCTAGGCAAGAAGTGGGTCATTCTCATCATCAATCAGCTTCTGACAGGGCCTAAGCGTTTTTGTCAGCTTGAAAATGAAATGAACATCAGCGGAAGATTACTATCAGAAAGGCTGAAGGATTTAGAAGCTGAGGGACTTGTTGAGAAAAAGGTATACCCCGACATTCCAGTGCGGATTGAATACGAATTAACAGTGCAAGGAAAGAAAACTGAACCGATTATTCGTGAAATGTATGCATGGTCTTTAGAGCGTAAAAACAGCAAAATAGAGGAACATGTTCCTTCTTAATCGATTTCGATCAGTGTGTCTGATCGAAATTTTTTTGTGTGATTTTCCAGAAAACTAAGACAATAGTATGAAAAATGATGTTGACAATCATTTCATGCATTATATAATATCAAGGAGAAGAGGGTTCTTTTCCCTGTAATGGAATGGAGGTTATGCCATGGTATTATGAATGGGACAGATTGCCTAAAACTCTTATCCATCATTTAGAAGCAGACATCTTTGACTTTAGGAAGCAAAGATTTATTTTTTCAACTCAATTGATAATGATTATCACAATCATCTATAAGTGTGTTCCAGCACTTATGAAGGTTATTTTTTTTATTGTCTATTGAGAATAATTATCAATATCATTTAGGAGGGCTCACATGAAAGTCATTCGTTCAACGTCACCCGTATTATTATTCCTTAGTTTTGTTCTATTATTTGCTCTAGCTCCTGTTAGTTCAGCTTCAGCAGCTGGCTTAGCAGATGGTCAATATTCAGCGCAATATGTGGTATGGAAAGCTGATAGCGATTCGACTTCAACAGCGAATACGTATTTCGAAAAACCAGCCAAGCTTGTCGTAAAGGATGGAAAAATCAAAGCGCAAGTCACGTTAACGAATAGCTCTTGGATCACAAGCTTTAAAACGCTCGATCAAGGTGTCTATAAAGATGCGAAGGTGATTAGTACAAATACAGCTGCGAATAAGAGAACAGTAGAATTCAATGTGAACAGCCTGACTGAGGCCGTACCAGCAAAAGTGAGTGTGACTGTACCGGCTATCGGATATACAGGCAATTACGATATTCGCCTCAAGTTTGATGCGGCATCTGTTCAATAGAAAGGGAGGAAATTCGCTTGATGAAAAAAAGAATGAGGCTGTCAGTCTTCATGGCGGTTTTTTTACTGGCACTTATGCTGCCTTTTTCAAACGCACAGGCTGCCGCATTAAAGGATGGTACATACTCCGTCAATTATACAGTGCTGAAAGCTGAAGGAAATGCGGTCTCAATGGCAAATGATTACTGGCTGAAGCCAGCAAAGGTGATAGTGAAAAATGGGAACCTGACAGTGCAAATGACGATTAAAAATAGCAGCTGGGTAACGGAATTTAAAGTACCGGGAAATGGCGGCTATGTCGATACAACCGTTCTCTCAACAAATAAAAAAGCCAATACAAGGCTCGTTCAGTTCCAAGCTCAAAGCTTGTCTAAACCAATCAAGTCAAAAATTCATGTCACTGTGAAATCTGCTGATTATGATCATGATTACACCATTCAGCTGAAATTCGATGAAAGCAGCATCAAGTCACTTTCGTCTAACAATGCAAATCAATCAGCGGGTGCAGCAGAAAGTCAGCAGCCATCAAAAGAATCAACGAACAAAGCTGATTCATCCACAACGAAACAACAAGAAAATCCTCAAACTGGTGATACAAGCCAGACAGGGTGGCTCCTTGTGCTTGTCTTATGTTCAGGCGGGTTTTTAGCAAGAAAGTGGATCATCAAGCATTAACGGAAGGAAGTGTCACCATTTGAAACGTCTTTTTCATCTAAAGGCAGCCATTCTGCTCGTTTTATTCAGTTTGTTGACTGCGTTTCAGATTCCTCAAGGAACAGCTCAAGCGGCATCATTCGTTGATGGTGAATACACAGTTGGATTCACCGTTTTAAAAAATGGCAGCACAGAAGCGTCCATGATGGATACTTATACAGAAAAGCCAGCTAAGCTGATTGTGGAAAATGGCAAGAAAACAGCCTATGTCACACTGAAGCAAAGCAAAGAAATAACAGATTTCAAGGTCGAACAAAATGGTGCTCTCGTTACCACTGAAACGGTCAGTGAGGACGAAACAGCCAATACACGTGTGATCAAATTTGATGTCGATGACTTATCAGCGAAATTAAACGGCTGGGTGAAAATTTACTGGGATTTAGGCGGCTTTATTTATGACGAAGCATATGACGTACAGCTTGCATTTGATCAAAGCAGCCTAACACTCGTTACGCCTGCAAAACCAGACGATAATGAAACAAAGCCAGATGACCAAAACGGTACAAAGCCAGACGATAACGAAACAAAACCAGATGACCAAAACGGTACAAAGCCAGACGATCAACCGACAACACCAGGCAATAACAATGGCACAAAACCAAAACCAGATGATTCTGCGCAAAATCAATTAAAAGATGGCGTATATCGTATTAATTACAGTGTGCTAAAAGGGGATACGGATGAGGCATCTCGAATGAGTGATTACTTCTCACACCCTGCATCCTTAACTGTCAAAAATGGAAAGCAAACCATTTCCTTTACGGTGAAGGACCATAAGTCTGTCGCTTCTTTAAAAACAGAGAAAAACGGTTCTTATCAAGAAGCCAAAATAGTCAGCAAGGATGAAGCAAAGAATACAAGAGTGGTTTCATTTGATGCTGCTGATTTGAAAAAAGCGGTGAAAGGAAAAGTACACATTGTAGTAGCAGCCGCTAACTATGACCAAACCTACGATATTCGTTTTCAATTTGATTCAAAGAGTATCGCTCCAGTGAAGGACGGGCAGGTGGTAGAGGAAGAAAAACCAGCTGCACCAGAAACACCAAAACCAAACACACCAACAACAGAAACAAATAACGGCGAAGCAAATCAAGAGACGGCTCAGCTAAAAGATGGTGTATACAAGCTTCCTTTCTCAATGAAGAAAGCAGACAAGGATGAGCTTTCTCGTATGAACGATTACGTTGTGAGTCCTGCGACACTGGTTGTAAAAAATGGCCGCCATTTCGTTTCATATACAGTGAAGAACAGCTCAGCCATCACGTCATTCCAAGTAGGAACAGGCGGAAAGTTTGAAGAGACTCTTGTCGCGAAAACAGATGAAAAAGCAGATACACGCGTTATTCAATATGAAGCAAAAAGTTTAAGTGGAGCTCAGGCTGCACGCGTAAAAATTGATATTCCAGCTGCGAACTACCATGAGCAGTATGATGTCAAACTTGTCTATGACACAAAAGGAATCGCTCTCGGTGAGGGAAGCGGAATTTCAACAGTCATTGGAGACGATGAGAGTATCGGCTTTGTCAAAAATCCAAATGATCACGATTCTCAAACAACTCAACTTGAGAATGCAGCACCTGAGGAAACGGGTGCGGAGCAGATGACATTTACGCCATCAGATGATCAAACCAAATCTGAGTCTGGACAGCTGAATCCGAAAACGGGAGATACCTCTCTTCTTTGGGTGTATATTCTTTTATTCGGCGGGTCGTTATTCGTACTCGTTAGAAAATATCAAACACGGACAAGATAGTTCGTTTTATTTTAAGTGAGATGCGCCATTTACCTCGGCGCATCCACTCTCTTTTTTCGAAAGGAGGCTTCTGTTTTTGAAGCATCGAATGTTATGTACCTTGATCGCTGCTCTCAGTGTGTGCGTGATCTTATCGGGCTGCTCACAGTCAGCAGAAAGCTCAGCAAAAGGCAAAAAAAGCGCTGAATCAAGTGAGCGCATTGTGGCAACGACTGTAGTTGCTGCGGAGATCATGGATGCTTTAGAGGTGGATCTTGTCGGGGTGCCAACAAGTCAAAAATCCTTGCCAGCTCGTTACAAAGGATTGCCGGAAGTCGGCAACCCAATGAGCCCGGACATGGAAATCATCCAATCACTTCAACCGACAGATGTCCTGTCTGTCACAACCCTTCAATATGATTTAGAGACACCCTTTCAGCAAGCAGGTGTCCCTGCTACATACTTAAATCTTGAGAGCATGTCCAGCATGGAGAAGGCCATCACGAAGCTTGGAGATCAGTATGACAGAAAGAAGCAGGCTGAACGCATTGTGTCTGAGTTTGAGCAAAAAAAGAAAGACATTCAAGAGAGGACGAAAGGAAAACGCAAGCCGTCCGTTCTGATTTTACTTGGTGTGCCAGGCAGTTATTTGGTGGCGACAGAGAATTCATATATTGGTGATCTTGTGCGTATCGCAGGAGGAAAGAACATTGTGGAAGGCGAGAAAATGGAGTATTTGGCATCCAATACGGAATATTTACAAAAAGCCAATCCAGATATCATTCTCCGGGCCGCACATGGGATGCCAGACGAAGTCGTCCAAATGTTTGATGAAGAATTCAAAACAAATGACATCTGGAAACATTTCAATGCGGTCAAACAAGACCGGGTGTATGACCTCGAAGAAAGCTTATTCGGGACAACAGGCAATTTAAAGGCAGCAGAAGCATTAGATGAATTGACTCGTATGTTGTATCCGTCATAAGCGGCGAATCTTAATGATAAAAGGACGTTCAAGATGAAAAAAACAGGGATTTTATTTCTGATAGTCAGTCTCTTACTGGTCTGCGTGTTTATTTATTCAGCCATTACTGGGAGCATTCATGTCACCCCAATTGAATTATTAGAAGGGCTCATCACCGGTCAACATGCACAGGTAGAAATCATTAAAGATTTGAGAATTCCCCGCATGCTTATCGCGATGTTTACAGGGGCCGCCTTATCTGTCTCCGGTGTACTGCTGCAGTCGGTCATGAGGAATCCGTTAGCTGATGCCGGCGTCATTGGCATTTCATCAGGAGCCAGCTTCTTTTCATTAATGGCGATTACAGCGCTTCCTCAATTTTATTTCTACTCTCCTTTATTTTCGGTATTAGGCGGAGCTATTGCGTGTTTCCTCGTGTATGTTCTGTCTTGGAAGGGTGGTTTAAGCCCAATCCGCATGATCTTGGTTGGGATCGCCATCAATGCCATGTTTACTGGAATGGCTGAAGCATTTGTGACCATTTGCAGCTATTTCAATATCACGATTAATCAGTCGGGACAGTCGAATCTCACGATGAAAACGTGGGGAGATGTCCGTTTAATCGGTGTCTATGGTGTCGCCGGCCTTGTCGTTGCACTCTTCTTCAGCAGATGGTGCAACCTCCTGGCTCTTCAGGACAAGACAGCGAAAAATTTAGGATTGCGTGTGACCAGAATGCGCCTTTTGATTTCCATCACAGCCGTTTTACTTGCGGCGGTGACAGCTGCAGTAGCGGGCGTGATAGCCTTTGTCGGCTTGCTCATTCCGCACATTTCAAGAAGGCTTGTCGGCTCGGATCACCGGGTACTGATTCCATTTTCTGCGTTAAGCGGGGCTTTGCTTATTTTGACGGCTGATACGCTTGGCAGGACGCTTGTGGCGCCAAATGAGATTCCTGCTTCTACGATCATGGCCGTGATTGGCGGGCCGTTTCTGATCTTTTTATTAAGAAGGGGGGACCGTCTCCATGGACATTCGTGAGGTGTCATTCTCATATGACCAGCAGAAGGACATCGTTCAATCAGTCACAACAAAGATTGAAAAGGGAAAAATCACAACCATTATCGGTCCAAATGGCTCGGGAAAATCCACGCTGCTTTCCTTAATGGCGAATAATCATTGTCCAAATAAAGGGCAAATTCACTTAGACGGGCAAACGCTGAATACGTTCAGGCCAAAGGAGCTGGCAAAAAAGCTCGCTGTCGTCCATCAGCAAAATGAAGCGCCGCTTGATTTAACGATCGAACGGGTCGTGGCATTCGGCAGAACGCCGTACCAGACGATGCGCGGAGGAGACAAGGAAGAGGATGAGAGAGCGATAGAGTGGGCGCTGTCCAGTACAAAGCTAACGGACAAACGAAAGGTGCCGCTCGCCTCACTGTCAGGTGGAGAGCGGCAGCGTGTATGGATTGCGATGGCACTTGCGCAAAAAACACCGATCCTTTTCTTAGATGAACCGACAACTTATTTGGATATTTACTATCAATTTGACATTCTTGAGCTGATCCGTGAACTGAATGCCGTGCATGGATTAACGATTGTCATGGTGCTGCACGACATGAATCAGGCTGTCCGCTACAGCGATATCATCATAGCAATGAAGGATGGACAGGTTATCAGTGAAGGACAGCCAAACGATGTGTTAACAGAGGAAAACGTGCGGCACATTTATGATGTGTCCGTCACGATTAGACAGGATGCAGAAACAGGGATGTACATCGTGCCTGTTGGTATATAAGCTGGGCAAAAAGCAGGTGAGACAGTGTGAAACGAGGAAAACGGCTTTGGCAGCGAATGCTGACGATCGTTTGTTTAGGCGTATTTATTTATAGCGGGACAGCCATCGGCTTCGAACTTTTCGGTTATTATCAAAATCGCCAGGTGCTTGCAAAGGCTCAGACGATGTATGGATATGAAGAAGATATGACTGAAAAACGGGAGCAGGGAAAGATCCGTTCGTCATTTGATGAGCTGCGGAAGGTGAATGAGGACATTGTCGGCTGGATCAATATGAAAGACACGATGATTCAGTATCCGATTGTTCAATCTCACGATAATGCGTTCTACTTAACTCGCAATTATTTAAAAAACGACACCCGGGCAGGCAGTATCTTTATGGATTATCGTAATGATGTCCTGCATGAAAGCCCAAATACAGTGGTGTACGGCCATCGGATGAGGGATGGATCCATGTTCGCTGGACTCACAAACTATCTAAAAAAAGATTTCTTCCAAGAGCACCGGACATTTCAGTACGATACGCTGTATCAAAGCTATGAAGCGGAGATTTTTGCTGTGTATGAAACGACGGTTGACTTCGACTATATTCAAACCGATTTTCAAGATCTTGGCGAATATGCGCACTACTTGCAAGCTGTGCGGAAGAAATCAATCTATCAAACGAAGACAGACGTGTCCACAGATGACCTCATCCTCACCTTATCGACCTGTGATCATGTGCTTGCACCTAAAAGCGGGCGTCTCGTGGTACAGGCAAAGCTAAAGAAAGTTTACTAGAAAAGGAGAGACAGACGGTTGAAATTTTCACATGTGATCTTAGCGGGACTCGTCTTGATGCTTCTCCTCGGCGGATGCGGTCAGGCAGCACCTGTAGAGAAAGGAAGCGGGCAAGGAGCGCTGAAGATAAAGGATTTTACCGGAAGAACGCTGTCGTTTGATGAATCCCCTCAGCGTATCGTCGCCTTGTCGACCGGGGACATGAGTATTCTGTATGCTTTAGGCGGTAAGGCGGTCGGCCGGCCAACTGCTGAGCTACCAGCCAGCTTACAAAAGGCAAAGTCCGTACAAACGATTGGCACAACGCATCAATTTGATGTAGAGCTGATCACAAGCTTAAAGCCTGATGTTGTGCTTGGAAATGAACAATTAAACAGCAAGGACATCTCTACAATAGAAGGAATTGATTCACAGCTTCTTTTGACAAGTGCCAATTCAGTGAAGGACATCCAGCGTCAAATCTCGTTATTTGGGGAGTTGCTCGGAAAGCAGCAAAAGGCTAAAGCACTCAATGAGCAAATTGATGAGCGAAAAAAGCAGGTCAAGCAGCCTAAGAAAAAAGTGAAAACACTCGTTGTGTACGGTGCACCCGGCACATATATGGCGGCACTTCCCCAATCCTTGAGCGGAGATTTGCTGCACATCGCTGGGGGTGCAAACATTGCTGAGAATGAACCGGCACTCGAAAAATTTCCTCAATACGCTCAAATTAATGCAGAAAAGGTGATCGAAGCCGATCCTGATCTCATTCTGCTCATGACACACAGCAATCCTGACGATGTGAAAGCGGGCTTTATGAGTGAAATGAAACAGAATGCAGCATGGCACGACGTATCAGCTGTCAAAAATGGCCGCGTGGAGATTCTGCCTAGTGATTTATTCGGGACGAACCCAGGCGCAGACGTCATAAAGGCGATTGATGAACTAGAGAAGAGATTGAAGCGATTGTCATCATGAAAGTGAATGCAGAGTTAGATTTTCAAAAAAGGCAGTCGAGACGAAGATGGCTGATACCGGGACTGCTTTTCTCGCTAGGTGTGGGCATATGTCTAGGGCTTGCATTAGGTTCTGTTCAATTATCGCTGCCAGATTTGATCGCTGCTTTGACGGGATCAGGCCAGCCAGTCCATGAAAAAATCGTCATGGATTTACGTCTGCCTCGCGTTCTCATAGGTTTCATCGTCGGGGCCTGTCTCGCAGCATCAGGGGCCATTTTACAAGGAGTCGTCCGAAATCCACTCGCTGACCCCGGGATCATCGGTGTGACTGCCGGTGGTGGGTTAGCTGCTGTACTCAGCATGATTGTGTTTCCTCAATTCACATATCTGCTTCCAGCGGCTGCATTCCTGGGCGCTTTATTAGCGGCACTTGTTGTGTATATTTTGTCGTTCGATCAAGGGGTTTCGCCACTGAAATTGATTCTGGCGGGTGTGGCAGTCAATGCCCTGCTTGGTGCGGTCATGAATGGATTTATGGTGCTTTATAGTGAGCGTGTGCAGGCTGTTCTGCCTTTTTTATCAGGAGGATTAAATGGACGGAGCTGGCATCACCTGAGCTTTGTGTCACCCTATGCGATTGCTGGATTGTGTCTTTGTTTTTTTGCGATCAAGCCGGCAAATCTTCTTTTGCTTGGTGATGATTCAGCACAGCTGCTCGGCCTTAGAGTCGAGCGAACCCGATTTTTCTTAATTGCACTGGCGGCGCTTTTGGCGGGTGCAGCTGTAAGCGTGAGCGGTTTAATTGGATTTGTCGGTCTTGTCGTCCCTCATTTTATCCGCCTTTTAATTGGAGATGACTACCGGTACCTGCTGCCGATCTCAATGCTTGGCGGCGGCGTACTTGTGGTTTTTGCTGATACAGCAGCACGGGTATGGTTTACACCGGTTGAACTGCCTGTTGGTATTCTGCTTGCCTGTATTGGTGCACCTTTCTTCCTCTATTTATTAAAAAAGAAAGGGAGGGGTTAAGTTGGATGTGATTGCGATGGATGACGTGAGCCTCAGTCAAGGAGGCTTTCGATTGTCGTCTATTTCAGCAGCTGTGCCTAAAGGAAGTGTAACAGGAATTATTGGACCGAATGGGTCAGGGAAGTCGACGTTTATTAAAGCGGCCGCACGCCTTACGTCGATTGAAAGCGGCATGATTTATATTCACGATATCCCGCAAAAAGAAATGACAGCACAGGAGATTGCACAAGAAATCGCCGTTCTGATGCAGACGAGAACGGCCATCCCATCAATGACAGTACGTGAGCTGGTTGCACTTGGACGCAGTCCGCATCGTTCGATCTGGAAAAAGAGCTCGAAGACAGATCAGGAAGCGATAGAGTGGGCGCTTGATGTGACAAATAGCCGCGTGAATGAAAACAGGATGCTGCATACATTGTCAGGCGGAGAAAGGCAGAAGGCGTATATTGCCATGGCACTGGCTCAGAAGACAGAGACGATTATTTTGGATGAGCCTACCACTTACTTAGATATTGCACATCAGCTTGATTTACTAGAGCTGCTCAAACAGCTGAATGAAACGCATGGGATCACCATTTTAATGGTTCTTCATGACCTGCAGCAGGCAGCAAAATATTGTGATCGCCTGATTGCAATGAAGCGTGGTCAGGTTTACCAAATAGGGACACCAAAGGAAGTATTAACAGAAAACTTTTTCAAAGAGGTCTTTGGGATTCAGGCAGAGGTTCACCTAGATGGAGAGCATCCGCTCATTATCCCAATCGCTTCGATCCAACAACAAAAGGGAGATGAATCAAACATGATCATTGTAAACAACCAGGTTAGAGTAGAAAAAGGCAGTGCAGACCACCTCGTCAAGCGTTTTAACAAGCAGGGACAAGTAGAATTCATGGAAGGATTTTTAGGTATGGAAGTCTGGGTCACACAGCAGACAACCGATTACGATGAAGTGACCATTCATACCCGCTGGAATCGAAAAGAAGACTTTGTGAACTGGACAAAGTCTCAGGCATTTGGAGATGCACACGCTCATGGAAAAGCGAAACCTGAAGGTCTATTAAAAAACAAAATTACGTACTATGAAGTCCAAGTGACAAGACCTGCTTTACAGAAAAAAGCTTAAAATAGAAACAAAGCGCTGCGGCTCACATGCAGCGCTATTTTTTTTGCGGTTGTTTATTTTCCGTCACATATTCTTGACAAAGTATTCAAACAACTGACACAATACTATCCAAATTTTAGGTAAAATTTACTTTATTTTTGAAGCGTATGGGTGTAAAGTACAGGTATAAATAACTAACCGAATGAAAATCAAGAGTAAAATTTCACCGAGTGAACCATTTCAAATGGACTTTTATTTGTGAAACATTGAACAAATGGTGAATATTTTGTGAAGTGGTGAGCATGAATCGTTCGGCATGTGAAAGTAAGGGAGGATGTAAGGCTGTGAGTGAGCTGTTTTTAGCAAGATTTCAATTTGCTTCAACGACATTATTTCATTTTATTTTTGTTCCTATGTCAATAGGTTTGGTGTTTATCGTCGCATTGATGCAGACCCTTTATGTCGTCAAGAAAAAAGACATCTATAAAAAGATGGCGAAGTTTTGGGGTCACCTGTTCTTACTTAACTTTGCAGTAGGTGTGGTAACAGGGATTCTGCAGGAATTCCAGTTTGGGATGAACTGGTCAGATTATTCAAGGTTTGTCGGTGATGTCTTTGGTGCACCGCTTGCCATTGAAGCACTTTTGGCCTTTTTCCTTGAATCTACATTTATTGGACTTTGGATATTCGGCTGGGATCGTCTGCCGAAGAAGATTCATTTATTGTGCATTTGGCTTGTTTCCCTTGGTACGATCTTTTCGGCATTTTGGATTTTACTCGCTAACTCATTTATGCAGGAGCCAGTTGGATTTGCCATTAAAAATGGCCGTGCAGAAATGAATGATTTTGGCGCTCTTGTGACGAACCCGCAGCTTTGGGTTGAGTTTCCGCACGTTCTATTTGGTGCACTGGCAACAGGAGCTTTCTTTATTGCAGGAGTTAGTGCCTATAAAATGATCAAAAAACAAGAAATCGCCTTTTTCAAAAAGTCATTCCAGATTGCGATGGTCCTCGCTTTAATTTCTGGTTTAGGTGTGGCGTTCTCTGGACATGATCAAGCGAAGCACTTAATGAAATCACAGCCAATGAAGATGGCAGCAAGTGAAGCCCTTTGGAAGGATAGTGGAGATCCAGCAGCTTGGACACTATTTGCCAACATTGACACAAATAAAAAAGAAAACTCTGCGGAGATCAATATTCCGTTTGCTTTAAGTTATTTGGCGTATCAGAAGTTCAGTGGAGATGTTCCAGGCATGCTGACACTTCAAAAAGAATATGAAGCCAAGTTTGGTCCTGGAGACTACATTCCGCCAGTGAAAACAACATTCTGGAGCTTTAGAATCATGGTCGGTGCTGGCATGCTGATGATTTTTGCTAGTATGATTGGCTTATATTTGAGCTTTAGAAAGAAACTAGAAACGAACAAATGGTTTTTACGCTTCATGGTAGGGATGATCGCGTTTCCGTTTATTGCGAACTCAGCCGGCTGGATCATGACTGAAATTGGGCGTCAGCCGTGGACTGTCTTTGGTATGATGACGACAGCTCAATCGATTTCACCGAACGTATCGTATGGCATGCTGTTATTCTCAGTCATTAGCTTTACGGTGATGTATCTGATTCTTGCCATTTTGCTTGCCTACTTATTCATTCGAGAAATTAAAAAAGGTGCACATTCTGAAGAGGATACAGATCAAAAGGATGAAACGGACCTGTCTACAGATCCATTTGATGGAGGCGCATATCATGGCATATCTTAACGAGATTTGGTTTATTCTTGTCGCAGTATTGTTTGTTGGATTTTTCTTCTTAGAAGGATTTGATTTTGGTGTCGGGATGTCCATGCAGCTGCTTGGAAAGGACGCGCACGAGCGCCGAATTTTAATCAATACGATTGGTCCTTTCTGGGATGCGAATGAGGTCTGGCTGATTACAGCTGGCGGCGCTATTTTCGCTGCATTTCCTCACTGGTATGCCACGATGTTCAGCGGATACTATATTCCGTTTGCGGTTCTCCTCTTAGCGCTCATTGGGCGCGGAGTCGCCTTTGAATTCCGAGGGAAGGTTGAGAAAGCCTCTTGGATTAAGGCGTGGGACTGGGTGATCTTCTTTGGCAGTCTGCTTCCGCCGTTTTTGCTCGGTGTGTTATTCACGAGTATTTTACGCGGGATGCCAATTGATCAAGACATGAACATGTACGCTGGTTTTACGGACTTTGTTAATCTTTACTCAGTGATCGGCGGGTTAGCTGTGACGGTTCTTTGTCTGCTGCATGGCTTGATTTTCGTCACACTTCGTACAGAGGGTGACTTAAGAGATCGTGCAAGAAAACTGGGCCAGCGTGTCCTGCTCATTGCCCTCCCTGTTCTTGTTATATTTGTCGGTGTGTCCATCATTGAAACAGACATTTATACCGTACGCCCGATCATCACCATTCCGTTAACTGTGCTGATTGTGGTTTGTTATGTAGCTGCCCTTGTTTTGATGAGAAAAGAACGTGATGGCTGGACATTCTTATTCACAGGCGCAGGCATCATGGTGACGGTGTCCATGCTGTTCACTGCATTGTTCCCGCGCGTCATGATTAGTTCAATCAGTCATTCATTTGATCTCACAATTCAAAACGCTGCATCTGGATCTTATTCACTGACGGTCATGACGATTGTTGCTGTTTCTTTGCTGCCCTTTGTGCTTGGGTATCAAATTTGGAGCTATTACGTCTTCCGTAAACGTGTAAGCGGTAAGGAGCCAATGACCTACTAATGGATAAACGTTTGCTTCAATTAAAAGGAATGAGAGGGCTTCTTGCCCTCTTAGGTATTGTGTCACTCATCCAAGGAGCAAGTATTATTTTCCAAGCACAGTGGCTGGCACATGCCATTACAACGCTGTTTGACGGGAAAAGCCTCTCGCAGGCAACGCCTTATGTCATGCTGTTTCTTGCTGCCTTTGTTGTGCGGCACGGTCTCACCTTGATTCGGGAGAAGGTCATGTTTACCTACTCTTCCCGAATTGGAGCAGACGTCAGAAAGCAGCTGTTAGACCAACTCTTTCGATTAGGGCCTGCCTTCGCAAAGAAAAAAGGGACAGGAAAGCTTGTCACATTAGCAATGGAAGGAATTGCTCAATACCGTCAGTATTTACAGCTGTTTTTGCCGAAAATGGTGAACATGGCAGTGATTCCGGCGATGGTCCTTATCTATGTGTGGACATTAGATGAAACATCAGCCGTCATTTTAATTGTGACGCTGCCAATTTTAATTATTTTTATGATTTTGCTAGGCCTTGTTGCTCAGCGTAAAGCGGCCAAACAATGGAGATCGTATGAGAAATTATCCAATCATTTTACTGACTCTCTCCGGGGCCTTGAGACGCTTCGTTACTTAGGTATCAGCAAAAAACACTCCCGTCATATTGCGGAGGTGTCAAAGCGATATCGAAAAGCGACCATGAGTACACTGAAGGTCGCCTTTCTGTCATCGTTTGCCCTCGATTTCTTTTCCATGCTATCAATTGCAACCGTCGCTGTTTTTCTTGGCTTACGTTTAATTGAAGGAGAGCTTCTGTTATTGCCGGCTTTGACGGCGCTTATGCTGGCGCCGGAGTATTTTCTGCCGGTACGTGAAGTGGGAAATGATTATCATGCGACGTTAAATGGAAAAGAAGCGAATGAAGCCATGCAGGTCATTTTAGAAGAAAAAGGCTTCCGCGCTCAGGAGACAAAATCTGTGCAGCTGAATAAGTGGGATGAACAATCTGTGCTCACGCTGCAGGATGTTTGTGTTCAGCATGACGAACATGCCCCTTATTCCATTCAGGATGTAGATCTCACTGTCAAAGGGAAGAAAAAAATCGGCATCATTGGTGCCAGTGGTTCAGGGAAATCGACGTTAACCGATGTCCTCGGCGGCTTTGTTGAGCCGTCTTCGGGTCAAATCACGCTAAACGGCCAGCCGCTTGGTCATTTACAGATGAAGGAATGGCAAAAGGAAGTTGTCTATATGCCGCAGCACCCCTATTTATTTCACATGACATTAAGAGAAAACATTCGTTTTTATGAACCAAATGCAACAGAGGAAGAAGTGGAAAGAGCGGTGCATGAAGCTGGCTTATCTCAGCTGGTTACGCAGCTGCCAAACGGATTGGACGAAGTCATTGGAGAACAGGGAAGAGAGCTAAGCGGAGGACAGGCGCAAAGAATTGCGCTTGCTCGAACTGTGCTGGGCCAGCGGTCCATTATGCTGTTAGATGAACCAACGGCGCATCTCGATATTGAAACAGAGTATGAACTGAAGAAAACAATGCTTCCACTGTTTGAACATAAACTTGTGTTCTTAGCGACACACAGACTCCATTGGATGCCGGACATGGATGAAATCATTGTCATGGATCAAGGAACCGTCGCAGAAATGGGGACACATGAATCATTAATGCAAAGAAAAGGCGTGTATTATCAATTGGTACAGGAGCAAATGGGGGCGGTCACACATGGTCAGTAAAGGCTGGTTTATACCTTATATCAAGGAGAATCAAAAGCTGTTTGCCTTGGTTTTATTTTTAGGAGCCATTGCGGTATTCTCTGCTTCTATGCTGATGTACACGTCGGGATTTCTCATTTCAAAGGCTGCGACAAGACCTGAGAATATACTCATGGTCTACGTCCCAATTGTGGCTGTACGTACCTTTGGTATTTCGCGCTCTGCTGCCCGCTACGCAGAAAGGCTGGCAAGCCATCAGCTCATTTTGACAATGATTGAAAAAATGCGTGTACGCCTCTATGACATGGCTGAACGAAGTGCCAAACAGACTAAGCTTGGGACAGGTGAAATGCTTGGTCTCTTGTCAGATGATGTGGAGAGATTGCAGGATGCCTATTTAAAAACCATCTTTCCATCCATCGGTGCACTGCTTTTATATGCCGCATCCATTGGAGCACTTGGCCTTTTCTCATGGCCTTTTGCTGGACTGATGCTGCTTTATATGGCACTTCTCGTATTCGTTTTCCCATACGTCACAGTGCTTGTGAACCGGGCAAGACAAATTCAAATGAAAAAAGGCAGAAATGAACTGTACAGCCATTTAACAGATGCAGTCATGGGCGTTAGTGACTGGCTGTTCAGCGGCAGGCAGAAAGATTTTGTGGATGGATATGAACAAAAAGAAGCGCAGCTGTTAGCGCTTGAAGCAGCGAAACACCGATTTATCCGCGTGCGTCAATTTTTGGCACAGCTCTTGATTGGAGGGGCTGTCGTGCTTGTTGTGTATTGGAGCGGCTCGGTCGTTCAGTCAGGATCCATGTCACACACACTGATTGCAGCCTTTGTACTTGTGCTGTTTCCATTAACAGAAGCCTTTCTTCCGCTGTCAGATGCGGCAGGTGATATTCCCGTCTATCAGCATGCTGTCAGCAGATTACATCATTATGAAAAGCAGTCATATGAAGGAGAAGCTGAGAGCAAGGCAGTGGATCAATCAGCCCTTTCTCACGATGAAGCTGTCTGTTTTGATCAAGTGTCCTTTCGGTATGACACGCATCAATATGTCCTTCAAGACCTGTCCTTTTCTCTGAAGCAAGGGGAATCACTCGCGCTTTTAGGAAAAAGCGGTGCAGGAAAATCGACCATTTTGAAATTGTTAGAAGGGGCAGTTGTTCCAAATCAAGGGACTGTCAGCATTCAAGGAAAACCGGTTCAAAGCATTCAAGAGAAGGTGTCTGCCTATGTATCTGTGCTGAATCAACAGCCATATTTATTCGATACGTCTGTTTTAAACAATATTCGTTTAGGATCTCCAGAGGCAACAGAAGAGCAGGTAAAAGAAGCAGCTAGACAAGTGCAGCTGCATGATGACATCGAGTCTTTGCCAGAAGGTTATCACACAGGTGTTCAGGAGACAGGGGTTCGATTTTCAGGTGGAGAAAGACAGCGTATGGCGTTAGCTCGAATTTTGCTTCAGGACACGCCGGTTGTTGTATTAGATGAACCCACCGTCGGGCTTGATCCACGGAAAGAGCGTGAATTGCTTGAAACCATCTTCCGTGTGTTAAAAGGGAAAACAGTTATTTGGATCACCCATCATCTGACTGGCTGTGAGGCGTGTGACCGCATCATGTTTATTGAAGACGGACGCATTGAGATGCAGGGTCAGCATCAGGAGTTACTAAAAGAAAACAAGCGTTATCAAAAGCTGTATGAAATGGATCGCCCGTTTTCTACAATATAAATGGATGAAATGACAAAAACGTTCGGACAGGAAATCTCTGCCCGAACGTTTTGTGGTTTAAGGGTTTACTTTACCAACACCTGCATTTGATATCACTTCTGATTTCACATTGTTCACGTTAAGCAAAGAGTAGTTATAAGGAGGGTTATACGTACCTGTTGAAGACGTTGGCAGACTGCCTGTGCTGTTAATATACGAGTTGTTGATGACATGCCATGTACCAACTTGACGGCTGTCCCAGCTTCCAATGGCATTTGTGGTGTTTTCAAATACGTTGTGTTCAATTCTCATTTTCGCGCCCATACGTGAGTTAATCGCTGTTGTGAGGATGTTTTTATAATAGTTGTTATAGACATGTCCTTCCCCGAAGCGCATAGACGGTACACGAGAGTTTAGGTTTTCAAAGCGGTTGTTGTGGAACGTAATTTTTCGATTGTAGTTATCGTTATCGGAGCTGCCCATGAGCATTGTTTTCCAGCTGTCATGTACATAGTTCCACGAGAAGGTAATGTAGTCAGAGTCATTTTTTACATCAAATAAACCATCGTAATCATCCTTCCCGGAATTCAATGTGTTGTACAATTCATTATGATCGACCCATATGTTTTTAGAACCGCCTTCGATCCCGATGGCATCCTTGTCACCGATTTTGCTGTGGTGGATTTTCAAGTTGCGGATGATGATGTTATTGGCACGCCATACTTTAATGCCAATTCCATTCAATTCGCCGTTCGTCCCTTTACCGACGATCGAGACATTATTTGTATCTTTCACATCGATTTTATTGGCTGATGTATTAGAAGGGGTAATGGTCCCGTCTACAACAATTTTTAATTTTTCGTTTGTTCCTTTATTTTTGAGGGCAGCCAATAGTTCATTTCCAGTTTTGACTGTGACGGTTTTACCGCCTTCACCGCCTGTTGTGCCGCCATTTAATGTGGAGAAGCCTTGTTGATTAAAGTTGGCCATAATAGAAGGGCTTTCTGGATATTTGGCTGCTGCCTTTGCCTCCCCGTTTGGTGCAAATAATGAAGTGACGAGACCAACAGCTAATACACCGGCTAACATTGGAATTTTTCTTTTCAAACTCAACATCTCCATTCTATTTTATTTTAATGAAAACGTTTCCAAAATAAGCTGTGATTCAACCACTCCTCCTTCCTTCACAAGCATTGCTTCTTTCGGAATGTAGGATGAGCATAGCATGCAAAAAGGTATCATCGGCTAAGGATAGGCGCAGCGTATTCCATGATTTTCTAGGAAGCTAAGCCAATGATTATTTCATTTTCATCTTCATGAGATAAGGACCATTGTCGATAGGTATGAGGATGACATCTTGATTATGGAGAGGAGGCTCTCCGTTTGGTAGAAAATCAAGATGATTATAAACGCATCATTTTGTTAGAGAAGAAGGAATGCCATAATCATTACATAAGAAAAAATTGGATATAAAACAAGAATCATAGAAGGAATGCTAAAAAATAAGGTCTAATTTAAACGATATTGTCATCCGTGTCGTCTTATGAGTAAGAGAAGAAAAGGAAGGAGGGGCGTGCTTGGAGCAGACAGAAGAGACATTATTGATTCAGCGGGCAAAACAGGGAGATGATGCCGCGTTTACAGCCCTTTATCGGCATCATTATTCCTTTCTTTACCGATATATGTTGAAGCTGACCCTTCAACAAGAGCTGGCAGAGGAAATCATGCAAGAAACGATGCTGAAAGCGTATATGAAACTTTCTTCATTTAGAGGAGATGCCTTATTTTCAACCTGGCTTATTTCGATTGCATCTAGGCAATTTTTAGATCACCAGAAGAAAAGAAAACGTGAACAAATGAGAGAAGGAAAAGCAAATCAGGAAGCCATACGCCGCTTTAAATGGGACGTTCAGCAAAAGGGGAACACATGGCATGACATGTGGGATGCTTTAAATGAATTAAAGGCTGAGGAGAGAGCACCGATTATTCTGCACTATTATTATGGATTTACCTACCCAGAAATGGCTTCAATGCTTGGAATGAGAGAAGGCACTGTGAAATCGAGGGTTCATCATGGATTAAAGAAAATTCGAAAGGAGTGGGATTTATGAAGGAAGATCGTTTGACCGAACGTTTAAAAGAAGAGCTGCAGCAGCTAGACGAACAAATTGAAGTGGAAAAGCCAAGTGAGCAGGCTGTCATGATGATGCTGAAACAGGCGAAGGAAAAAGAGAAAAGGCGTTTTAAACAAGAAGTGCTGGCATACGTTTTGATCAGTTTGACCATTCTAGCACTCTTTGCAGCTGCCATTACCCATTTGCCTATCATCTTCATTCTTCTCCAAATAGTGAGCGTCCCCATCTGCTTTGTTGTTGGCTACAAGGAATATCAACATATCAAAGGAGGGTCCTCCGTATGAGTCAGTCGGAAATGATCATCTTATTGTGCGTCTTGCCGTTATTGTTTGCACAGGGCTTTCTTTTATTTATAGATGCAAAGAAAAGAGGGCGTTACAAGTGGTTTTGGGGCATTGTCGGTCTCATTAACTTTCCATCGTCTTCTATTTTATATTGGCTTTGTGTCGTGTTACCTGATCGAAAAAGAGGCGGGAAGCCGCCCCGAAAAGATTGAGTGCATCCGATCAAACTTTTGACCCTTTTTTCAATGGAAAACCAGCTAGAAATTCATCATGATTCATGTATTTGTCAAAGAAAACGGGACGAGAAATATCCGCTCGTTCGTTTCTAGCACATTAGTCATTCCTTGAGCGCTTATTTTTAAAAACAATCGCTGCGGCTGCTTGATCTATCTCAATTCGGCATCATTTTCATCTGTTATCAATATTGATCAGATTTTACAATTGGTGTTAAATTAATCTCAATATGCGTTAGAAAATCTAACAATTAAATGTGTGGAGATATCTACAAGGAGGCAGATGCGACATGTTGACCTTAGATCGAGCAGCACAAACAGCACAAAGCTACATCCACCGTGTGTTAGAAGAGGTGGAAAAACGAAATCCCGGCGAGGAGGAGTTCCAGCAAGCCGTAAAAGAAATTCTGGAATCACTCGTCCCAGTTTTTGCGAAGCATCCAGAGTATGAAAAACAAGGCATTTTAGAACGGCTCATTGAGCCTGAGCGGCTTGTGGTATTTCGAGTGCCATGGGTAGACGATGAGGGCAAAGTACAAGTCAATCGAGGGTTTAGGGTTCAATTCAATAGTGCCATCGGTCCTTATAAAGGAGGCATTCGTTTCCATCCAACCGTCAATGCAAGCATTATCAAGTTTTTAGGGTTTGAACAAATCTTTAAAAACGCACTGACTGGTATGCCGATTGGCGGAGGGAAAGGCGGATCGGATTTTGATCCTAAAGGGAAGTCTGATGGAGAAATCATGCGTTTCGTTCAAAGCTTTATGAGTGAACTCGGCCGATATATTGGACCTGATCAAGATGTGCCAGCAGGTGATATTGGTGTAGGAGCACGCGAGATTGGCTATATGTTCGGACAGTACAAGAAAATGCGCGGTGCTTATGAAGCGGGTGTACTCACGGGGAAAAGCCCTGGATTCGGAGGCAGCTTAGCGAGAAAAGAGGCGACAGGCTACGGACTGGTGTACTTTATGGAGGAAATGCTGAAAGCACATGGGCTCCAATTTGAAGGACGTTCTGTTGTTGTGTCGGGCTCAGGAAATGTGTCTATCTATGCAATGGAAAAGGTAATCGAATTAGGCGGTAAGGTTGTGGCTTGCAGTGATTCAAGCGGAGCGATTTATGATCCTCAAGGGATTTCACTTGAGACGATCAAACAGCTCAAGGAAGTCGAGAATCAGCGGATTGGGGCATACATAGACATTCACCCGCATGCTGAATTAATTGAAGATTGCGAACAAATTTGGTCCGTTCCTTGTGATATTGCGCTGCCATGTGCAACACAAAATGAAATATCGGAGGCGCATGCACAGCAGCTTGTGGCAAATGGTGTCATCGCTGTAGGAGAAGGAGCCAATATGCCATCCACTCTTAAGGCGATCAAAGTATTTGAAGAGAATCGTATTTTGTTTGCGCCGGCAAAAGCGGCGAATGCTGGCGGTGTAGGTGTATCAGCATTGGAAATGGCACAAAACAGTGCAAGAATATCTTGGACATTTGAAGAAGTAGATGCTCAGCTGAAACAAATGATGCAGTCTATTTATCGTCAGTGTACAGAGACAGCAGACGAATATGGACACTCAGGAAACATCATGGTTGGAGCAAATATTGCAGGATTTCGTAAGGTGGCAGATGCCATGATCGCACAAGGCGTGATTTAACTCCTGCTCTCCCGCACCTGTTTATTTCATGACAAGATGGGGAATCGTCCTTTAAGAATGACAATAAGGAGGCGCGGGAGAAATGAAAAAATGGCTGAAACAAATTGTCAAATGGGCACCTGTGATTTATCCAGTGGTGAGAAAAATATATAAAGAGCGAAAAGCATCTAAACGTCGTAACGTATCAGCCGGATAATCCGGCTTTTTTTTTATGCAAACATACAGAGCCTGTGTTGTAAGAAAAAAATAATAGAATCGAATGATCTATTTTCTCCCTCTCTCCGTTAAGTACATAACAAACGGAAAGAGGAGGAAATAAAAGATGAACATGAAGAAAGCAATGTTAACCATTCCACTGAGCGCAGCGTTATTATTCCCAGCGGCTCATATCGCAAGTGCACACGAAGGACATATGCATGGGGAGGCGAAGAAGACGTCTTCGTCACAAGAGGTGTCAAATAAAGCCGCAGATCTTCGAGCAGCACTAGATCAGCTGTTTTCAGAGCATGCCTATTTAGCAGTGATCACAATGCAAAAAGGAATTGACGGCAGTAAAGACTTCGATCAAGCAGCGGCGGCTTTAAATGACAACACGAATGACTTATCAGATGCAATTGCCTCTGTATATGGAAAAAAAGCAGGCAAACAATTCAAGGACATTTGGTCAAGTCATATCGGCTACTTTGTTGACTATGTACAAGCCGCAGCGAAAAAAGATAATGCAGGTAAAAAGAAAGCGATGAAGCAGCTTGATCAATATCGAATGAAACAAGCCGATATGCTCGATCAAGCAACAGACGGCAGACTGAAAGCAAGTGAGCTTGAAGAAGGCTTGAAGATGCATGTGAATGAACTGCTTAAAGCGTTTGACAGCTATACTGAAAAGGATTTTGATACGACCTATGAAACGGTTAGAAAATCCATTCATCATATGTTTGAGGTAGGAAAAGGCGTGTCATGGGCCATCACAGATCAATTTCCTGGGAAATTTGATCAAAAGTCAGTGGATACACCAGCAGCGGATCTTCGTGAAGATTTAAACTACTTGTTCTCAGAGCATTTGGCACTCGCGGTAGTTGCCATGCAAAAAGGAAATGATGGCAGTAAGGACTTTAAACAGGCAGCAGCGGCTTTAAATGAAAACACAAATGATTTATCTGCTGCGATTGCATCTGTTTATGGTAAGGATGCAGGCAAACAATTCAAAGACATTTGGTCAAGCCATATCGGCTATTTAGTTGATTATGTCAAAGCGGATGCATCAGGGAATCAACAAGCAAAAGAAAAGGCTGTCAAAGATTTAGATGCGTATCGAATGAAGCAAGCGAAATTCCTAGATCAAGCGACAGATGGACGTTTAAAGGCAGCTGATTTAGAGGCTGGTTTGAAAACACATATTGATGAGCTGATCAAAACATATACGTCTTACCATAATGGCGAATATGATCAGCTTTATCCGACAGTGAGAGAGGCTTATGGTCATATGTTCATGGTTGGTCAGGATGTCGCAGCAGCGATTGTTGATCAGCATCCTGAGCTGTTCAAATCCAATATGCCTAATGAAATGCCGAAAACAGGTATGGGAGGCACAGCCGGTCCTTTAGGCATGTCCTATGAAGCATTTGCGGGTATGATCGCAAGTTTAATTCTAGCAGGCAGTGCATTTTTCCTCATTCGCCGTAAGGCATCAAATTCTAACTCATAAAGACAGATGGGAACGTGCACAATCGTGCCGTTCCTTTCTTCAAAAGGAGGCCGGCTTAGATGAAGAATTGGCTGCTCAGTATTCTTTCGCTTCTCATCATCACAGGCTGTTCATCACCGTCAATGGATGAATCGTCATCCTCAAAAAACATATCCGCTTCTAAGGAAATGACTACACATCAAGCTGAGAAACAGAACCACTCACACGATACATTAAAAGACGAGCCGTCTGGCATTGTACCAGCTGAAATCGCCATTCCCGCTATTGATGTCAAAGCAAAAGTGGAGAAAACATCTTTATCAAATGATGGCAGTATGGGTGTTCCTCAGGATACAGACAACACCGCTTGGTTTGAAGATGGTCCAAAGCCGGGAGATAAAGGGAATGCCGTCATGAATGGCCATGTAGATAATAAATGGGGGCCATCGGTTTTTTATCGATTAAAGGAGCTAAAAAAGGGAGACAAGGTGGTCGTCACGTCCTCATCAGGAAAAAAGCGAAGCTTTGAAGTCATAAAAGTAAGAAGCTATCCGCGTGAAGAGAAGCCCAATGCGTTTTTTGGATACGCCTTTACACGGAATCTCAATTTAATCACTTGTACAGGGACCTTTGATCATGCAGCAGGTACGCATGAAAAAAGATTGGTTGTCTTTACCGAGCTGATCTCTTCATAAAGAAGGCGGATACACGAAGGTGTACGCCTTTTTTTCGTGGTTTTCGCAAGTATCTTTCAAAAAGATTCATAGGACATTAGATATGGTTAGTTGTATAAATAGGGGCATTTGTCATATAAATGAGTTGGCAATTTTTATTTCTTTTCAGTAGAATATGAGTAATGAAGAGAACTGCAAGCGGATACAACCTGTCCAGACAAGGCAGATTCTCCATCCCTACATAAGGAGGCCGATCTGATGCTGAGTAAAAGACTGGCGCACATCTTAAGTCAGCTCATGGCAGCTGAGACCCCGCTCACCAGCGCTGCACTTTCTGCCAGTTTACAAGTGACAAGCCGCACCATTCGTACAGACATAAAGGAACTGAACGACCGCCTTGCCCCTTACCTAGCGGCTGTAACAGCTGTTAGAGGAGCTGGTTATGAGCTGCTGATCAACGATGAGAATGCCTTTCGCCGTTTTATGAAGGAGGAGGTCGAGCAGGAAGAGCCGCTTGCTGTGCTGCCAGAGGAGCGTGTTCGGTTTATTTTAAAAAGGCTTCTTTTGGCAGAATCCTATGTGAAGCTGGAGGATTTACAGGAGCAGCTGTTTATTAGTAAATCAACGATGAGCAACGATGTGAAATCGGTCAAACGTAAGCTGGAGCCCTTTGATCTGAAGCTGGAAGCGAAGCCTAGCAAAGGCTGCCGAATCAAGGGATCAGAGATGAAAATCCGTTATTGTATGTCAGAATATTTATTCAATGAACGTCGTTCTTATCAAACGATGCTGAACACAGCTGTTACTATTTTGCCAAAGCATGAACTCGAATTGATTCAGAAAACAATGATCAATTATATCAATGAGGAAGGTATGAATCTATCAGACATTTGCATGAATAATTTAATCGTTCATGTCGCCATTGCCTGCAAACGAATTAGACACGGAAACTATGTATCTGTTCTTCCAGAGGAAATCAGCGAAATTCCGCGGGCAAAGGAATATAAGGTCGCTAAAAAAATGGTGGAGCGTCTTGAAGGGTTGCTGGATGTCTCATTTCCACAAGAGGAAATTGTCTATATCACCATTCATTTGCTAGGAACAGCCAAAATGGTACAGTCCTTTTCCTCGAACGGTCAAAAACAAATTGTAGATGATGAAACGAGCCGGCTTGTACAGCTCATGCTGAAGGCCATTGATCAAAAACTGCAGCTTGATTTAGCCGGTGATACGGAACTAATGATTGGACTCAGTCTGCACTTAAAGCCTGCCATCAACCGATGTAAATATGGAATGAACTTAAGAAATCCGATGCTTGATGAAATAAAAGCGGGGTATCCCCTTGCTTTTGAAGCGGGGATTATCGCCAGCAGGGTCCTTGAAGAAGAGGAAGAGCTGAGTATTCATGAGAACGAAATCGGATATATGGCGCTTCACTTTGGTGCGGCTTTAGAGCGGAGGAAAATGGAGATCCCGCCGAAGCGGTGTCTTATTGTCTGTGCGTCTGGTGCAGGGAGTGCAAGGCTGCTGCAGGATCGTTTGCGGTCACAATTTGGATCAAAGCTGACCATTTTAGGAACAGCAGAGCTATATTCGCTGCCGCATGTCTCTTTGCATGCCCTGGATTTGATTATTACAACGATCCCAATTCATATGGATTTACCGGTTCCAGTCATTCAAGTGAACACCATATTGGGAGGCAGTGATTTTTTAAAAATTGAAGAAGCTCTGACGAGTGAAACAAGGGTGACATTGGCCTCTCAATATATGAAAAAGGAATTGGTTTTTACAAAACGCGCCTTTCAAACAAAGGAAGAGGTCATCACCTTTTTAACGCAAAAAGTCATCGATATGGGCTTAGCGCCAGCTGAACTCACACCATCTGTCATGGAAAGAGAAGAGGCTGCCCCAACCTCTTTCGGACATTATACAGCGATTCCGCACCCGATGACGCCGCTGACAGATGAGACGTTTTGGGCGATATGTACATTAGAAAAACCAATCATTTGGGGAGAGAAAAAGGTTCAATTTGTCTGCCTGCTTTGTGTCGAAAAAGAGAATGCCAAAGATTTAAAAGGCATGTACCGCCTGCTGGGAGAGCTTGTGCATAATGTGAAATTCATTCAGCATCTGATCGCCTGTGATACATTTGAAGACATGCTTGATATCATGTATAAAAAGGTTCCTTCGTACAAGAACTAACTGTGTGATATTAACTTTTTCCGCTTCCTAAAGGAAAAAGTATGGGTGTTTATGAAAGCGGTTTCATAATATGATGAAAGTGTAAAGAATAGCTTCACACTTTGAAAAGGGGGCGTTTACACATGAACATCTTATTGGTTTGCGCAGCAGGTATGTCCACAAGCTTACTTGTCACAAAAATGGAGAAAAGCGCACAAGAACAAGGAAAAGAATATCGTATTTGGGCAGTATCAGGAGATTCTGCGAAAAATCATATTGATCAAGCCGATGTGCTTTTATTAGGACCTCAGGTTCGATATTTATTACCACAAATGAAAAAGCTCGGAGAAGAAAAAGGAATCCCAGTAGACGTGATTAATACTGTGCATTATGGCGTTTGTAATGGCGCTGAGGTTTTAAAATCTGCTGAACAGTTAGTGAACGGATAAAGGGGGCGGAGGGGATGAATGGATTCAACCGATTTCTAGAAGAGAAGGTCATGCCGTTTGCAGGGAAGATTGCCGCTCAAAGACATTTACAAGCATTGCGTGACGGAATTGTTTTAACGATGCCTCTCATTATTGTCGGTTCACTGTTTCTCATTTTAGCCAACCTTCCGATTCCAGGATACAGCGATTTTATGGCAAGTATCTTCGGAGCAGAATGGGCCACGAAACTATCCTATCCTGTTAATGCAACCTTTGACATTATGGCACTTGTTGCGACCTTCGGGATTGCTTACAGGCTTGCTGAAAAGTATGCCGTTGATGCGCTATCATCTGGTGCGATCGCTGTTGCGGCTTTCCTTTTGGCTACACCATATCAAGTACCTTTCACACCTGAAGGCTCAACAGAAGCTATCCTAGTAGGCGGGGGAATTCCTGTCACACTGATGGGCAGTAAAGGTTTATTCGTTGCCATGATTATTGCCATGCTTTCAACCGAAATTTACCGCTTCATTGTACAGCGGAACATTGTTATCAAAATGCCTGATGGTGTACCGCCAGCAGTCAGTAAATCGTTTATTGCACTTATTCCAGGTTTTGTGGTCATCACCCTGATCTGGGTCGCTAGACTTGTGATTGAGATGACACCTTTTGAGAGTATTCATAATATCATCACGGTCTTAATTGGCACACCGCTATCGATTCTTGGTGGCAGCTTAGGCGGCAGTATTGTTGCGATGGGTGTGCAAATGCTCCTCTGGGCATGTGGTATTCACGGAGCAACCATTGTCGGCGGCGTCATGGGGCCAATTTGGCTCGGTGCAATGGATGAGAACCGTCTTGCATTCCAAGCAGGAGAAGTACTGCCGAATATTTTCACAGCGCAGTTCTTTGAAATCTTCATCAACGTCGGCGGAAGCGGAGCAACGCTTGCTTTGGTGCTGACCATGATCTTACGTGCCAGAAGTAAACAAATGAAACAGCTTGGCCGCCTTGCCATTGGGCCAGCCATCTTTAACATCAACGAACCAATCATTTTTGGAATGCCGATTGTCATGAACCCAATGCTCCTCATTCCGTTTATCCTTACGCCAATCATGATGATCATCACCACATATATCGGAATGAGTACAGGGCTTGTGGCAAAACCAGCCGGGATCGCTGTCCCATGGACCATGCCGCCAATCATTTCAGGCTATCTCGCCACAGGAGGCAAAATCTCTGGTGCTGTCATGCAGCTGATTAACCTTGCGCTGTCATTTGCTCTATACTACCCATTCTTTAGAATGTGGGATAAGCAGAAATTGAAAGAAGAAAGTGAGCTAGAAACAAAAGCATCAACTGATGAAAATGTCGTCAGCATGTAATAGAGGGAACAAGGGGGATGCAGCCGATGGAAATGGAACAAATTGTGTTTCAACTCATCCTGCACGGCGGAAATGGCAGAAGCTCCGCGATGGAGGCCATTACATGTGCAAAACAAGGAAACTTTGATGAGGCGAAGCAAAAATTGCAGGACGCACAAGACGCGTTAAATGAGGCGCATCACGCACAGACAGAGCTGATCCAAGGAGAAATCAGGGGCGAAAAGACGGAAATTAGTCTCTTAATGATTCATGCGCAGGATCATCTCATGAACGCAATGACCGTCAAGGAGCTCGCAGCAGAAATCATCGAGCTCCATGAAAAAATGAAGCAACTCGGAGGTGTCAATTCATGAAAGAAGGAATCAAAATTGTCACAATAGGCGGTGGATCGAGCTATACGCCTGAGCTCGTCGAAGGGTTTATTAAACGATATCAAGAATTGCCTGTAAAAGAATTATGGCTTGTGGATATTGAAGCGGGTCAGGAAAAGTTAAACATCGTAGGCGCTCTGGCGAAACGTATGGTTGAAAAAGCAGGTCTGCCGATTGAGGTACACCTGACTCTTGATCGCCGGGAGGCCTTGAAGGACGCAGATTTTGTGACGACACAATTTCGTGTAGGACTGCTGGAAGCACGGGCAAAGGATGAGAGAATACCGCTTAAATACGGCGTCATCGGTCAGGAAACGAACGGACCAGGCGGTTTATTTAAAGGCCTTCGGACCATCCCAGTCATTCTAGACATTGTGAAGGATATGGAAGAGCTTTGCCCAGACGCATGGCTTGTGAACTTTACAAATCCAGCCGGCATGGTCACAGAAGCTGTTTTACGCTACACGAATCTAAAAAAAGTGGTCGGTCTATGCAATGTGCCGATTGGGATCAAAATGGGGATTGCCAAAGCGCTTGATGTGGACGTTGAACGCATCGAGGTACAGTTTGCCGGTCTCAATCACATGGTCTATGGATTAGACGTATATTTAGACGGGGTCAGCATTATGGATCAAGTGCTTGATGAACTAGGAAATCCAAACAGCCAGTGGTCCATGAAAAACATTGAAGCGAAAAACTGGGAGCCTTCTTTTGTGAAAGGATTAGGGGTCATCCCATGTCCGTATCACCGCTATTACTATAAAACGAAAGATATGCTGGAAGAAGAGCAAAAGGCGGCTCAAGAGAAAGGAACACGAGCAGAGGTTGTGCAGCAGGTCGAGCAGGAATTATTTGAGCTTTATAAAGATCCTGATTTGTCGATTAAACCACCACAGCTCGAAAAAAGAGGCGGGGCCTATTACAGCGATGCGGCCTGTAACTTAATCAGCTCCATCTATAATGATAAGCACGACATTCAACCAGTCAATACAGTGAACAGAGGGGCGATTGCCAGCATTCCGGCTGAATCAGCGGTTGAAGTAAACTGTATCATTACGAAGGACGGACCAAAACCAATCGCGATAGGTGATCTGCCTGTAGCTGTAAGAGGACTCGTTCAACAAATCAAATCATTCGAGCGTGTGGCAGCAGAAGCGGCTGTGACTGGAGATTACGAGACGGCTCTTGTGGCGATGACCATCAACCCGCTCGTCCCATCTGACGACATTGCAAAGCAAATTTTAGACGAAATGCTCGAAGCGCATCGTGAGCATTTACCGCAATTCTTCAAATCAGTCAATGCTTAACACATAATGGCCCCTTTAATGGGGTCATTTTTTTGATTGCCCCATATGGAAACTGGAGAAAGAAGTGTATGATTAGAAAAAACAGCATGTATGGCTTCAAAGAAAGGACTGTTGGAATATGGTTGCAATTGGTTTAATGTTTTACGGATTTGTCGTACAGCCTGTCATGAGTTATGGTACAGTGATCTTGTTTTTGTATGGCCTTATTGCTTCATTTGTTGGCCTCATTCGGCATAAGGAATATGTGTGGACCTATGTTCTCCGCCTGCTCGTTTGTTTTACCATTCCCGTGACCAATCTGTTGATGTATTTTGCAACGATTGGAGGAGATGCAAGAAAATTTGATTTCCAGCCAATGCCGCTTGTTTATTATCTTGTCTTTATCCTAGAAATCATGATCATCTTTTTGCCAGAGATCTTTTTACTGATCGAAAAAAAGCGGAGCATCAAAAGGAAACAGTGGATATACGCAGGGGCGATTGTTGGGGTATCGGTCTTGTTTTGGTGCACGATTTGATGGGAAGAGACGGGTCAACTAAGTCTATTTCGCTTTTGTTTCTGTAACTTCTTTCGTCGGACCTTTACAAAAGAGATGGAAAGGGCAAGGATAGAGATTCCAAGAGCCTTAAATAAAAACCGGGTGAGGAAAGGTGAATCGTCGAAACCAGTGGCGACGATCATCGATCCGATGCAGATTCCAAAGAATGCTAGTAGATAAGTAAAAAACATACCATCACTCCCCTTATTCATGTGTATTTCCCATTATAAGGGATAAAAGAGAGGTAAATAAACAAAAAAGAACCCTTCATGATTGAAAGGTTCTTTTTATATGCTATGCTTGCTTGACGACTGAGTCAACTTCAACTGTCCAGCCAAAGATGTCTGGCTGTGTCCCTTTTTGGATGCCAGTAATGGCTTCGTACAATTTCTTCGATACTTCGCCTGTTTGACCATTTTGGATCACATATGGCTGATCATGATAAATTAATTCCCCGACAGGAGAGATCACGGCTGCCGTTCCAGTTCCGAAAATTTCTTCAAGCTCGCCAGATTGATGTGCTTCAATTAACTCATCAATTGAAATTTTGCGCTCTGTTACTGGAATTCCCCAATGCTTTAACAGTTCAAGCACAGAGTTGCGTGTGATGCCTTCTAAAATGCTGCCGTTCAATTCAGGCGTCACGATTTCGCCATTGATTTTAAAGAAGATATTCATGCTGCCGACTTCTTCAATGTATTTTTTCTCGACCCCATCAAGCCAAAGAACCTGTGAAAATCCTTTCGTTTCAGCAACCTGCTGTGCTTTAAGGCTTGAGGCATAGTTTCCAGCTGTTTTGGCATTTCCTGTTCCACCCTTAACGGCACGGACAAACTCATTTTCAACTGCAATTTTAACCGGATGAATGCCTTCTTTATAGTATGATCCCACAGGAGATAAGATAATGAGCAGCTTATACGTGCTAGACGGTGCAACGCCTAAATACGGCTCAGTGGAAATAATGAATGGACGAATATACAAGGAAGTTCCCTCTGCATCAGGTACCCAATCCTTATCAATACGAATGAGTTCATTTAAGCCCTCTAATACTGTTTCTGTATCAATTTGCGGAATACACAGGCGGTCATTGGATCTGTTTAAGCGTTCCATGTTTTTTTCCGGACGGAATAAGAGAATTTTTTGATCCTCAGAAACATAAGCTTTCAAGCCTTCAAAAACAGATTGACCATAATGGTAGACCATCGACGCTGGGTCCATTGGAATGGCTTGATAAGGGATAATTCTTGGATCGTACCAGCCTTTATCAACTGAATAATCCATCACAAACATGTGATCTGTGAAGATTTTTCCGAATTCAAGTTGATCAGATTGAGGTTTTGGTTTTTTTGTTGAACTAAGTTCAACGCGGATGGGTTGTTTTGGCATTGTAAATCTCCTTGCTGTTTGATTATTTGAAAATTCTAATAATATGAAATAATTATGATTCTATTCTATACCTTCACAAAATATTAGCAATAGGTTTTCTGTAATTCAGACAAGAAAAATCTGTTAAAGCGCTTTCCTTCTCTCTGCTGTCAGTTTGGCTCATGTCACCCCTTTTAAAAAAAGAAATAAAATCCAAATGCGTTATTAACTGATTAATCTGACAATTTAAAAACGAATGGTTTTCCTGTAAGATATTCTTTCAACCATACACCTTTTGACTAGTACATTGCAAGGGACATCGTCATATTTTAATCCTCTTTTTTTTAACCGATAAAGGAAGGAGAGAAGGGAAAGGAGCAAACAACAAGATGAAACGAGCGTTACCAGGCATTTTACTCATTTTATTCATGACCGTCATCAGCTTTGGCTGTCAAGCGATGACAGATGAGGCTGGCGCTAAGCAAAGCACAGCCTATTACGTAGCGGTAAACGGAAGCGACAAAAACCCGGGAACAAAGCAAAAACCTTTCCGTACGCTGAAAAAAGCGGCAAGTATGGCGAAGGCTGGGGCAACCATTTACATGAGAGGCGGTACATACAAAGAAAAATTGATTGTCCGCCATTCAGGAACAAAGAAAGCACCCGTTGTCTTTCAAGCTTACGGAAAAGAAAAACCTGTGATTAGCGGGGCTTCCCTTAAAGGAAATCAAGCCGATGGAGGTCTTGTCACGATCGATCAAAAGAGCTACATCACCCTCAAAGGCCTGACTGTAGGACACCTTAAGACGAATAAAGAAGATTTGACACCAGTTGGTATTTTCATCAAAGGGAGCGGCAAAGGCGTCAAACTGCTTAATAACCGAGTGTATGATATTCAGACGAAACATGAAAATGGAAATGCACATGGAATTGCTGTCTATGGGACAAAAGCTCCAGCAGCGATTGAAGACATTGAAATCAAAGGAAATACCGTTGAAAAATTAAAGCTGGGCTTCAGTGAAGCGCTTGTGCTAAATGGGAACGTGAAAAAGTTCCGTGTGACACATAATACGGTCCGGCACACTGATAATATTGGCATTGATTTAATTGGATTTGAGAACGTGGCACCCTCTAAAAAGTATGATCAAGTCAGAAACGGTGTCGTCTCAAGAAACAAAGTATATGAGATTACGAGTGCAGGGAACCCAGCCTATGGCAGCGACATTTCTGCTGGCGGAATTTATGTCGATGGCGGAAAAGACATTGTGATCGATCATAACATCTCACATCACAATGACTTAGGGATTGAAGTCACAAGCGAACATAAAGGAAAAATGGCGGACCGCATCCGCATCGAACACAATCAAGTGTATTTGAACCGCTATACAGGCATTTCTATTGGCGGCTATGATAAGAAGCGGGGCGGTACAACCAATACGACGATTTCACATAATACTTTGTACAAAAATGACACAGCCGGCCTAGAAGGCGGTCAATTGCTGATGCAGTATCAAGCAGTGAACAATCGAATCACGAATAATATTATGACCGCTAGTGCCTCGCATTATTTAGTCGTGAATCTTTATCCAGTGAACCAAAAGAATACCTTCCAGAAGAACGTTTATGATGACCGCAAAGGTGCAAAAGCATCACAGTGGGTATGGCACGGGAAATGGCTGGAAGGCTACAAAACGTATCTCTCTAAAAGCGGTCAAGATAAAGGATCAGCACATCTGAACCCGCAATTTGTGAATGAGAAAAAATATGATTTCCGTCTGAAGAAATCATCACCTGCGAAGAAAATCATCGGAAGCTGATGATATTTTAGAAATTTTCAAAAAAGTCATTGACATTGATGTGACATCACATTAAAGTAAAGAAGACATTTCAACGAAAACAAATTTCATAACGGATCTCTTATCAAGAGAGGCAGAGGGACTGGCCCTATGACGCCCGGCAACCGTTTCTATTTTAGAAATTGGTGCTAATTCCTGCAAAGCTGTTACAGCTTTGACAGATAAGAGAGGAAGACTTCCCGATACATGTTTCATGCAACGGTGATCAAGCCTCTCTTTCCAAGAGAGGCTTTTTTTCGTCTCTTTTTTCAAATCAAATGCCTGTTTTACAGGCGTATTTCCACTTTTTTACCTAGTTTTCCGATGTGAAAAATCAAAACAACTTGAGGAGGAACAGCAATGAAGCGTAAGCATTTTACATCATGTCTTGTCTTATTAACGGCATTAACCATCCTATTAACAGGCTGCGGCACTGGATCAAGTGCAGGCTCAAAGGCAAATACGAAAGAAAAAGTCTCTTTTGACAATGTACCGAAGCGATTTGCAAAGGGACAGGGAGCAAAAATTAAAGTCATCCGCAAAATTGGAGGAGACGATCATACAGCTCAATTTTTAGCTGGAACCAAGGCAGAAGGTGAAGCACTCGGCTTTACGGTAGATGTCTACACCGCAAATGGAGATACAGCGAAGTTCCATGATGCCATCTCTCAGGCGCTTGAAGAAAATTATGACGGTTTTATCATCTCTCACGGGGACGACGAGGCGACAGTCGCTGATGTGAAAAAGATCACAGCGAAAGGCATTCCAGTTGTAGCATTTGATTCGAATCCTAAGCTGAAGGACATCAAAGGGGTCACAGTGACGTCTCAAGATGATGAGCAATTAGCGAAAAAATCATTAGATGCGCTCGTGTCTGATTTTAAAGGAAAAGCAAATATTGCGTACCTCTGGGTAGATGGATTCCCGCCAATGGTGAGACGAAATAAGGTCTATCAAGAAACGCTTAAACAACATTCAGGAATCAAGGAGCTTGACCGCTTTGGTATTGCCTCCTCTGATACGTCTGTTCAAACGCAAAATGCAGTAGCAGCCATGCTGAATAAGTATCCAAAGGGCAAGCTGGACGCTATTTTTGCCACATGGGATGCCTTTGCCATTGGGGCAGCAAGAGCGTTAAAGGAAGCAGGAAGAACAGAAGTGAAGATTTATGGGATTGATGTATCAAATGCGGATCTTCAAGAAATGACGGCGAAGGACAGTCCGTGGAAGTATACAGCAGCGGTTGATCCGAAGCTCATCGGCGCAGTCGACGTGAGGATTCTTGCGAAGAAAATAGCTGGTGAGAAAACACCGTCTTCCTATGACCTTGAGGCCTCTCTCATCTCGCAAAAGCAGCTTCAACAAGCAGGAAAAGCTATTAACATGGTCAATCTTGCAGACGAGGTGAAGGGATTCGGTTCATCGACTGCTTTTGAGGAAGATTGGATGAAGACCTTGAAGAAGCATTATACAAAATAAGCGACGTGCACTCTCTTTCCATAGAGGGTGTTTCGTTTTTCAGATGATATCAAGAGAAGGAGGACACCTATGACAGCGCCGCTTGTTCGTATGAAGAATATTTCAATTGAATTCCCAGGGGTCAAAGCGTTAGATCAAGTGAATTTCACATTAAAAAAAGGGACGGTCCATGCACTGATTGGAGCAAATGGTGCTGGGAAGTCAACGTTAATGAAGGTTCTTTCTGGCGCTCATTCCCACTTCGACGGGACCATCTACATCAATGGCCAGGCGGCATCCATTCAAACCCCAAAGGATGCATCCTCATATGGTGTGCAGACGGTCCACCAAGAAGTGGATACGGCGCTTGTTCCCTACTTAAGTGTTGGTGAGAATATGATGATGCATGAGATTGAGAAAAAAACATTTGTCAGCTGGAAAGAGCTGCATCGCAAGGCGGCTCAACTATTAAAAGAAATGGACATCGACATCTCCACAAAACGACTTGTCAGCGATCTGACCCTTGCCGAAAAACAGTTGGTGCTCATTGCCAAGGCTGTTTCCATTAAATGCAGCATTTTAATCTTAGATGAACCAACGGCTCCGCTTAGTCATGCAGAAACAAGTAAATTATTCTCAATGATTGATCGGTTGAAACAGAATGGGACGGGGATCGTGTTTATTTCTCACCGCATGCCTGAAATTTTCACCATCTGTGATGAATTGACTATGATGCGAAATGGAACGGATGTCGCAGCTCACCTTGTCAAAGACACAAATCCGCAGCAGGTCATTGAAGAAATGCTAGGCGCACCATTAGAGGAGCAATTCCCGTCTCGCAGGCCACTGAAAGATGCACCTATTGTGCTTGAAGTGAAAGAGCTAAACGATCAACATAAATTAAACAACATTCACTTTTATGTCAAAAAAGGAGAAATTCTCGGGATCGCAGGACTTGTCGGTGCTGGTAAAACAGAATTGTGCAAAGCCCTTTTCGGTGCCTCAGAAAAAAAGACGGGGACCGTGCAGCTTCATGGTCAAACCATCCGCATCACATCGCCTCATCAAGCGGTGAGAGCTGGAATGGCTCTTGTGCCGGAAGAGCGGAGAAAAGAAGGGATTCTGACCGAAGAGAGCGTGGGGTGGAACTTAACGGCTGCAAGTCTTCACTCATTTTCACGGATATTCAGCTTCTTACATCGTTCGAAGGAAAAGCAGGGAGCAGGCGACATCGTCAAACGGCTTGGTGTCAAAACGCCGTCGCTTGAAGCGAAGGTGAAGCACCTATCTGGTGGAAATCAGCAGAAGGTTGCTATCGGAAAATGGCTGCTGGCTGAGGCAGATGTGTATCTCTTTGATGAACCAACCAAAGGTGTAGACGTTGGAGCGAAAAAAGATATTTTCACTTTGATTGCAGAGCTTGCCGCCCGCGGAAAATCTGTGATTTATGCGTCGAGTGAGCTGTCAGAGATTGCAGGTATCGCTGACCGAGTATACGTGTTATATGATGGCAGCATTACCCGGGAAATGACCGCACCGACGACTGAAGAGGAGCTTTTATATCATTCAACAGGAGGACAATCATGAGCGAACAACAAATTTCAGCCCCTGTGCAGCAAATTAAAAAACAGCGGCCATCCTTTCATCTGTTTGATTTCTTTTATCGATATGGCACAATCTTAACCATTGTCGTGTTGATTGTAATATTTGCGGCAGCGAATCCAGCGTTTTTGCAATCAGGAAATATCATCAATATTCTACGGTCTATCTCAATTGTGACCATCATTGCGGTGGGCTTAACCATCTCATTGGCAGTAAACGGCTTTGATTTATCAGTTGGATCAGTCGCTACGCTATCAAATGCGATTGTCATTTCTATGTTCGTATGGTTCTCGCAAAACCCACTGATTGCAATCCTCTCTGCACTAGCGGCTTCTATCATTGTTGGTTTGCTAAATGCATGGATGATCGTCAAAATGAAAATTCCAGATATGCTCATGACATTAGCCATGATGTTTATCATTCAAGGGCTGGCTCAAACGTATACGAAAGGGGCGACCATTTCTGAAAATATGGTGCTTCCCGATGGCACGTTCTCAACGGGAACGATTCCTGCCTTTTTCAGCAAAATTGGACAGGTGCCATATATCATTCTTATTATGGCTGCCATTGTACTCTTTGCGCATGTTTTCATGACCTACACAAAGCACGGCCGATTCATGTACATCATCGGTGGGAATAAGGAAGCGGCTCGTTTGTCTGGCATACATGTGAACAAATACAAAATTGCGGCCTATCTGCTTTCTGCGTTATTTGCAGCGATCGGCGGTATCGTGCTGGCATCAAGGGTCATGACAGCAGAAATTAATGCGGGTGCACCATATTTAATGGATGGAGTAGCGGCTGCTTTTATCGGCTTTTCCGTCATGGGAGCAGGTAAGCCAAACGCATTTGGCACTTTTATCGGGGCTGTACTCATCGGTATTTTACAAAATGGGCTTGTGATGATGTCTGTCCCTTATTATGCAATGGATATTGTGAAAGGCTCTGTGCTGGCCCTTGCACTGGCGCTGACATATTACAAACAACGAGGCTAACTGCGTATTTTTTAAAACCATTCGAGTCCTCTCTCCGTCTAGTAAACGGAAAGCGGTGCAGCTGCCGTTTCCCAAAAGGAGATGACAAAAAGAAAATGAATATGTCAGCAACTCATGTAGAAGATTTGAAAAATGTCATGGAAGACTGGAAAAATGAACTATTAGTATATAAATTTGCGTTAGATGAAATGGATACAAAGTTTTCAATTATCAGCCAGGAGTATAATTTAATCCATGGACACAACCCAATAGAGCATACAAAATCACGAATTAAATCCTTTGAAAGCATAGTGAATAAACTAGCAAGAAAAGGATGCGACATCACGACACAATGTGCCAAGGAGCATATCCATGATATCGCAGGTGTCCGCATCATCTGTTCTTTTATTCAAGATATCTATAACATTATGGATGTATTGAGGCAAAGAGAGGATTTAAAGATCCTTGAAGTGAAGGACTACATTCAACATCCAAAACCAAATGGCTACAGAAGCCTTCATTTAATTGTTGAGATACCTGTCTACTTAACAAATCGTGTGGAGCATGTGAAGGTTGAGATTCAGGTGCGGACCATTGCGATGGATTTTTGGGCGAGTCTAGAGCATAAAATCTATTATAAACTGCAAAACGATGTTCCTCATCAGCTGACTGATGAACTGAAGGAAGCCGCAGATATTGCCCATTACTTAGATGAAAAAATGCAGAATATTAAACGAGAAATTGATTAGCACATCAAAAAGCAGCTGTTTTGATCACAGCTGCTTTTTTTCATATTATGGATTGGTTCCACGGTCTCTCTTTTGAATAATATCTTGAGATTGTGCAGATTGGCTGTCTTTTTGAATGGAAGTACCAACAGAAACACCTGTTATCAAGAGGGTTAAAATCGCACTTGTGATGAGCCATTTCTTCATCATACATCACTCCATTTTCTTAACAAGTTTTCAAGGACAACGCCTTGTTTTTAAAATAAGAGGATTCTTCATGAAGCCCAAGATCTGTTAAGTAAGCTGCTGCATCCTGACAAACAGCTTCAAGGTCAACAAGGAAATTCATTGTTTCTAATTGATCGCAATAAGCCTTGATTTGCTCAATCATGTTGTCTGGCTGAATCATAAGTGTTTCTAAAATGGATAATTTAAGTGAAATGTTTCGTTGTTTTAAATTTTCTGCTTTTTGAAGTGAAAGCTGTACATAATAGTGGAACAAACCTGGCTTTTTCAGCTTAAAAAGTGCTTTTGTATAGGCGTACATGGCAAGTAAATAGCCGCCTGGAGAAGAAGTTTCGAATGATTCTATCATTAAAGCCTTTTCTAGGAGCGGCACAGCTTCACTGTATTCATTTCTTAGACTTTTAATAAAGGCTGCATTGCAATAGGCATGTCCAAGTAAATCTGGATCTTCCATCTGTTCTAGTGAATGAATCACTTCTTCGAACAGCGATTCTGCCTCATCATATTTCGACTGATCCGCATAATTCAAAGCAAGCATCATTTGACAGCTGATTGATTTTTTCACATAACATGGATCTGCGTCGTAAATAGATGAAGCCATCTTTAAGTGGTGGATGGAGAGAAGCGTGGACCTAATATTATAGTAAAGACACCCAGTTTTATAATGAAATTCGGCTTTTTCAATGTCATCGTGCACGAGATCTAATTTATCCTCGGCCAATTTTAAATGGTGAAATGCCGTATCCTGATTGCCTCTGCGCATTTCATACATCCCTTTAAAGAAATAGAAATAATAGCTGAGCATATCATCCGTACGGATGGCATTTTCATCAACAAAAAGACTATGATCTAATGAAGCTGTATCTTCTATTAGATCTTTAAAACGGTACTCTAGCAGTTGATAGTAAAGTAAGACGTCTTGATTTTCTTCCATTCGATCAAACGCTTGAAGAATGTCTTCTTTTAACTGAATGGCACCTTGTATCTCTCTTTTTTTCATCATGACATACCAATCATTGAGCATATTCGCTACATCAACGGACGACAAAACACCTGCTTCTGCCAATTCTTATCCTCCTTTCTTCATCTATCAATATCCGTTCTTCTGAATCAACTTCCCATATTCCAGTATCTTCTTATATTTTAAGCTCTCTCGTACAGTTTGTAAAACATGTTTTTTGATGTAAATTCAACCAATAGTGAAAGAAATAGAGAGACATCGCTCTTTTGTATACGCTTACATTTTTTTAGGTAAAAAGAGGGTTTTGGGAAAAATATATTACAATATCAATATAGAGAGGAAGCAAGTTGTTGAGTTTGCTTTCGTATGCAAGGAAGAAACATCATTTATCAAGGCGCTGCCTCGTTTTTTTGTGAGATTATCTCACATCATAATTGTGGATGACTCTTCTTTTAGAATAAAATGAGTTATTCGCAAAAAAGTAAAATTTAAAGAGACTATTGATCTAGAATTGTATGGATCTTTGGTATTGATAAAAAATATCACACACTATAGCTTTAGCGTGGTATAGTATTATTGTTATTGCGAATATTTAGACAAAACTGACAATGGGGGTCGTGTTTTATGAAGAAATCGATGTTATTGATCATGGGACTAATTGTTGTGCTTGTCATGGCAGCCTGTGGATCAAAATCGGACAGTGGTTCGGGAGAAGGCAAAGGCACATATAAAATCGGGATAGATACAACTTATCCGCCATTTGAATTTGAAAAGGGCGGTAATTATGAAGGGATAGACGTTGATTTAATTAATGCAATCGCGAAAGACCAAGGTTTCAAAGTGAAGCTTGAAGCCATGGACTTCTCAGGTATCATTCCAGCGATGCAGGCAGGACAGCTTGATGTTGGAATGGGCGGGATGAGTATTACAGATGAGCGTAAGAAGAAAGTAGATTTCTCAGATCCTTACTTCGACGCTGGACTGACAGTTGTTGTGAAAAAGGACAGCAGCATCAAATCTATTAATGATTTAAAGGGGAAAAAGCTAGCTGTTAAAAACGGAACGACTGGTGCCAAGTTCGCAGCTGATAACGCTGATAAATATGGGTATGAAGTCGTTCAATTTAATGACAGCCCATCTATGTTCCAGGAAGTATCAAACGGAAATGCAGATGCCTTAATTGAGGATTATCCTGTCATTACGTATGCGATCGCACAACAAGATTTAAAATTGAAAACAGTTGGAGACCGCTTGAATGGAGACCAGTATGGTATCTCTGTCATGAAGGGGAAAAACCAAGACCTATTGAAGAAGATCAATAAAGGCCTTGAGAACCTAAAGAAAAACGGTGAATATGACAAAATTATTGATAAATATTTGAAGTCATAACACAAGCGAGGCGCGCTCCGAGCGCGCTTTCTTTATGTGTCAGCCGTATGTGAATTAGGGAGGGAGAAACATGGATACTATTATTAATGCATTTCCGTATTTAATGGATGGTTTGCAAACCACTTTATATATCTTTGTTGTTGCCATCATTTTAGGGTTTATCATCGGTTTAATTGTGGCATTATTCCGTCTGTCACCATTTAAAATCTTAAATTTCATCGCACTCGTCTTTGTGAATGCCATTCGAGGCACACCATTTATCGTACAGCTATTCTTCATTTATTTTGGTTTGAATACACTTGAATTCATTTCGCTTGATCGAGTGCCCGCAGGGATTATTACAGTAGCGATTAATGCAGGGGCTTATTTCTCAGAAATTATTCGTGCAGGGATTCAGTCTATTGATAAAGGACAAACAGAAGCTGCGCGCTCTTTAGGCTTTACAGGGGGGCAAAACATGCGCTTTATCGTCCTACCGCAGGCATTCCGCCGCATGCTCCCAGCGATTACAAACCAGGCCATCATCAGCTTGAAGGATACATCTCTCTTATCTATTATCGGAATTGCCGATATTATGCAGCGAGGACAAGTTCAAGCATCGGCTACATTTGATCCTTTGAATGTCTGGCTCATTGTCGGTGTCATTTATTTCGTGATCATTTATTTACTTTCTCTACTGGCTAGCTACGCAGAAAGGAGATTTGATATCAAATGAGTATGATTACGGTGAAAAACTTAAAGAAATCCTTTGGCGATCACGAAGTGTTAAAGGATATTAATGCAGTCATCGAGGAAAAGGAAGTCGTGTGTGTCATAGGTCCTTCTGGATCAGGGAAAAGCACGTTTCTAAGATGCCTCAATAAATTAGAAGATATCACGGCTGGAGAAGTCGTTGTCCACGGGCACACGATTACAGACCCAAAGGTGAATATCAATAAAGTAAGGCAAGAAGTAGGCATGGTGTTTCAGCACTTTAATTTATTCCCTCATAAAACCGTTTTAGAAAATATTACGATTGCACCGATAAAAGTAAAAGGCATCGAGAAGAAGGCAGCAGTCGAAAAAGCGTTAGACTTGCTTGAAAAAGTCGGCTTAAAAGACAAAGCTCAAAGCTATCCTAACCAATTATCTGGTGGACAAAAGCAGCGTGTAGCCATTGCAAGAGCGTTGGCAATGGATCCGAAAGTACTATTATTCGATGAGCCGACATCAGCTCTTGATCCTGAGGTCGTAGGGGATGTATTAGCTGTAATGAAACAATTAGCTGTCGAAGGTATGACAATGATTGTGGTCACACATGAAATGGGCTTTGCAAGAGAGGTAGGAGACCGTGTCATCTTTATGGATGGCGGCTATATTGTCGAGGAAGACAAACCAGAAGCTCTTTTTGGGAACCCGCAGCATGAGCGTACAAAATCATTTCTTAGTAAAGTGTTATAAAAAAGAGTAAGGGCATGTATATGCCCTTACTCTTTTCTTTATGAATAAATGGGAGAGATTTAGCGGCCCCATTTCCTAGGAAATATTAGCGCTGGAAGAATTCGATCCATTCTTGGTCTGGTCCTCTGAAAAAGAAGTAGCAATATCCATTTGGTAATGTCGTAATTTCTTCATCAATTAATTCAATTTGCAGCTTTTGAATACGATTGAATTCAGCATGAATATTGTCTGTTGTGAAAGCGAGATGATGGACCTTCCCTTCAGATGGCAGGTCACTGCTGTAGCCTTGGATGAGCTCAATTTCCGTTTCGGTTTCATCTTTAAAACCGAGAAAGGCAAGCTCAATCACTCCATTTGTATGAGTGATGCGGTCCTTTAATTTCATGCCCACCACTTTTTCATAAAAATCAATCGACTGATCAATATTCGAAACCATAATACCTGTATGATCTAAGCGTAATGTCGTCAAACGAAGTGCCTCCTCTATGTCATGTTGATAATTTTCTCCTCATCTTATCATAATAGAAGTAACGTATACATTCATATGGTAGGATAGAGAGAGTCAATTTAGGATAAGGATGACACAAATGAAAAAAATCTCATTAAAACAAACATTTGCGGAACAAGTGAAAAAGGGATATCCGCTCATTTCCAAAGATGCAGTATCGCATGTGAACGGTGTACGGGAAGGCGAGCTCATTGAATGGGTGGATGAGCGGGGCACTTTTTTAGGAAAAGGGTATTATGGTGTACAAAATAAAGGTATCGGCTGGGTCCTAACCTTTGATGCGAACGAAAAAATAGATCAAGCTTTTTTTGTCTCTAGGCTTGAGCAGGCAGCGAAAAGCAGAACGCATTTATTTCGTGATGCACAGACGACTGCTTTCCGTGTGTTGAACGGAGAGGGTGATGGAATTGGCGGCGTCACGATTGATTATTATGACGGATTCTACCTCATCCAATGGTATAGCGAAGGAGTCTATACATTAAAGGAATATGTATTGGCTGCACTTGAGCACGTATATCCAGACTATAAAGGCATTTATGAAAAGAAACGATTTGATACATCTGGACAGTATATAGAAGATGATGATTTTGTGAAGGGAGAGAAAGGTGAATTTCCTCTCGTCGTGAAAGAAAACGGCATGAACGTGGCGGTTTACTTAAATGATGGCGCGATGACGGGTATCTTCCTTGATCAGCGTCATGTGAGAAAAGCGATCCGAGATCGTTATGCAAAAGGAAAGACTGTGCTCAATACATTTTCTTACACAGGTGCTTTCTCAGTGGCAGCTGCGCTTGGCGGAGCGAGCCGTACGACAAGTGTGGATGTTGCAAACCGCAGCTTGAAAAAAACATCTGAGCAGTTTGAAGTCAATGGTATTGATGTGGACGGGCAGGATATCAAAGTCATGGATGTCTTTAAATATTTTCCGTTTGCAGCGAAAAAAGGCTGGACCTATGATCTCGTCATCTTAGACCCGCCTTCCTTTGCACGAACGAAAAAGCACACATTCAGTGCGGCGAAGGATTATAAGAAGCTATTAAAAGAAGCCATCCAAATTACAGCTGAGAACGGCGTCATTGTGGCATCAACGAATAGCAGTGCATTTGGCATGAAGAAATTTAAAGGGTTTATTGCGCAGGCTTTTAAAGAAGCAGGGCAAACCTATCGGATACTTGAAGAATATACCCTTCCTGAGGATTTCCGTACAACGAAGAATTATCCTGAAGGGAACTATTTAAAGGTTGTCTTCATACAAGCATAAGAAAAAGCCATTTTCCAATAAGGGAAATGGCTTTTTTTATAAGGCAAACGACATAAGGATAGGCGCTGCACATAATGTAATAATGGCTGAAATAATCATCGATACACTTGAGATCGTTCCTGAGACGGAGCTCATTTCAAAAGCCTTCGATGTTCCTGCCCCGTGTGCACCCGTTCCAAGCAGGACGCCCATGGCAATGTCATTATCGATGCGGAAGTAACGGATCACCATTGGACCGATAATCGATCCAAACAGTGCGGTTAAAATGACAAACACGGCCGTAACGGACGGCATGCCGCCGATCATCTCTGACACACTCATCGCTACAGGTGTTGTAACCGATCTTGGGACAAGGCTCTCAATAAGGCCTGTGTCCAGATGAAACAACTTGGCGATAAAAGCCGTTGATAAGATCGCAATGACAGAGCCGCAAGCCACATTCAAAATAATTTCCACTGCATGCTTCTTCAGGATATGAAAATACTTATATAAAGGAATGGCAAAAGCAACAGTCGCAGGCTGCAGCATATTCGTGAGCCATTTCCCTCCTTGATTGTAAGCATCGTAAGGAATGTTGACGATTAACAGCAAGACGACAAGGACAAGCGGAGTGACAAGTAATGGTGAGACATAGACCTTCGGATGCCGTTTGTACACCGCTTTTGATCCGAGATATAAAAGAACTGTTAAAATCAGAAATAGTCCGCCAACTAACATAGTTTTTTCCGCTCCTTTCGTTTTGCAATCATTTGCGTCATGATACCAGTTGAGAGCATGACCACAAACGTACTAATTAAGACGACAAGGACAATACTTGTGCCAGATTGAGAAAGCAGTTTTCCATAATCAATGACACCAACTGCTGATGGAATAAAGAAAAGCAGCAGTTCTCCGAGCAGCCATACGGCGCCAAGTTCTATCCATTTTAATTGAATGATCTTAAAATGAAGTAATAAGAAAATGACAAGAATGCCTAAGATCGTGCCCGGAATTCTTAAATGCAAAAAGGCCGCCAGCACATTCATGAATTTCGCAAAAATAAACAAGACCATAATCTGAAGGGCAGCAATCAGCGGCGTTTTGAGCAATTTCACTTTCTGTTCACTCCTTTTTCTATATATATTGTTCAGTGTTTCACAAAAACATGACAACGTTCCAATTGATGAGCTTACTTTAAAGTGTACAGCACGTTCAGTTATAGGTAAAATACATATATCGAATAGTAATTATTCCTTTTGTCTATAGGAAGGATGAAGCATGTGGACATCAGACATTTAACATATTTTTTAGAAGTGGCAAGGTTAAAGAGCTTCACGAAAGCATCGCAGTCTCTTTACGTATCGCAGCCGACCATTTCTAAGATGGTCAAAAACCTGGAGGATGAGCTGGGGGTGCAGTTGTTTTACCGGAATGGCCGGCAGGTTGAAATGACAGATGCTGGCCAAACCATGTATACACAGGCGAGTGAAATTACACAGTCATTTCAGAATTTAACGAGCGAATTAAATGATTTAATGAATGTGAAAAAAGGGCATATTCGGATCGGACTGCCGCCGATGATTGGGTCAAGTTTCTTCCCGAATGTCATGGGGGAATTCCGCCAGCAATATCCAGATGTCACATTTCAATTGGTCGAGCACGGCTCCATTAAAGTAGAGGAAGGGGTCGAGGATGGGTCGCTTGATATTGGTGTCATTGTTCTGCCTGCAAATGATAAAATTTTTCATACGTACACCATTATTAAAGAGAACATGAAGCTCGTGACGCATCCATCCCATCCGATGGCTGGTCGTGAGGAAGTACATTTAGCTGATTTAAGGGAAGAGTCTTTTATTTTCTTTAGAGAAGATTTTGTTCTGCACAGCCGGATTTTGAATGAATGTATGAATGCGGGATTTCGGCCAAATGTCATTTATGAAACGTCTCAGTGGGATTTCATTAGTGAAATGGTAGCTGAAAACTTAGGGATTGGACTTCTGCCAGAACGAATCTGCCGTGATCTTGATCCCGAAAAGGTAAAGGTCATTTCCCTAAACCCGTCGATCCCGTGGCATTTAGGTGTCATTTGGCGAAAGGACCGCTATTTGTCGTTTGCGGCAAGAGAATGGTTAAAGCATACGAAATCCTACGTGTGGGATGCAGAGTAAAAGGGAGGACGATACGGATGAAAACAAGCTGCGCGTCTCATTTATTGGAGAAGGTTCGAGAAAAAAATCCACTCGTTCATAATATCACCAATCAAGTTGTGACGAATTTTACAGCGAATGGACTGCTTGCTTTAGGTGCTTCGCCAGTCATGGCAAACGCCAAAGAAGAAGTGGCTGAAATGGCGCAATTAGCGGATGCACTAGTGCTGAATATTGGCACATTGACTAAGGAAACGGTTGAAGCGATGATACTCGCTGGACAAGCCGCCAATGAAAAAGGTGTACCTGTTTTGTTAGATCCTGTCGGCGTCGGTGCGACAACGCTTCGAACGAATGCTGCTAAACAGCTGTTAGAGAAAGTGAAAATCACCGTTGTCAGAGGAAACGCTGCCGAAGTGGCTCATTTACTTGGAGTGGATGGCTGGGAGTCAAAAGGCGTTGATGCGAAAGCGGCGAATGGAGATGTATCGGCATTAGCCAAACAAGCGTCTATTGCACTTCAGACAATAGTGGTGATCACAGGAAAAGTCGATGTGGTGTCAGATGGAGATGAGGTGCTGTCCATTCATAATGGACATGAATGGCTCACGAAGGTGACGGGAACTGGCTGTTTGCTGACGTCTGTCATCGGAGCATTTTGTGCAGCGGGTGAACAGCCGCTTCATGCGTCGGCAGCTGCATTGATGTTTTATGGTGTCGCCGCTGAAAGGGCAGCTCTGCACGCAATGGATAAAGGACCGGGAACCTTTCAAATGGAATTGTTAAACGCACTATCACACACAACCGGAGATGATGTGCTGACGTTAGGGAAAATAGGAGGAATTTCACATGACAAAGGCTGATCAACAGCAAATCAAACAGCAATTATCGGTTTATTTTATTTTGGGCACAGCGAATACAACGAGGCAGCCGCTTGATATTGTGAAAGAGGCCATTCAAGGCGGAATCACCATGTTTCAATTTCGTGAAAAGGGTGAAAAAGCCTTGCAGGGTGAAGAGAAGAAACAATTGGCTCGCCAAATTCAAGCGCTTTGCCAAGAAGCAAATGTTCCTTTTATTGTGAATGATGATGTACAGCTAGCGATTGATCTAGATGCAGATGGCGTTCATGTTGGACAGGAAGACACAAATGCAAAAGACGTCAGAGAAAGGATCGGGAATAAAATATTAGGCGTATCGACGCATAACCTAGATGAAGTAAAACAAGCCATGAAGGACGGAGCAGATTATGTCGGGATGGGCCCAGTCTATCCAACGGAAACGAAAAAGGATACACGCAGTGTCCAAGGTGTGTCTTTGATCACTGAAGTCCGCCGTCATGGCCTTCAAATTCCGATTGTAGGTATCGGAGGGATCACATACGACAACGCAGCACCAGTGATACAAGCTGGGGCAGACGGTATAAGCATCATTAGTGCTATTAGCCAGAGCGCCGATCCTAAAAAAGCAGCAGAAGAGCTGAAATCACTTGTTGCAGCAGAAAAAGCATCTCTTTAATCTGAAGGAGACATGGATTAAATCAATTCATGTCTTTTCTTATGCCGGGTAAATTAGACAGGAGCTATACAATTGTGTACAATCATATAGTTCGATTATTTTCGAAATGACAGGTAAATAAAGGAGAATGAACATGGAAGTGCTCGATACGTATTTTCGCCGATACGATGAAGCAGGAAAAGGGCAGGAGCAGATGGATGAATTGCTGGCATTGTTTTCTGACGATGTCATGATTGTCTTAAATGGCGCCCAAAAGCCTGGGATCCAAGCGTTCACACAATTTTTGAAAACATTTTTCCACGTACATGATGACATTAAGCATATGTGGGATGGGTGGAATAAAAGAGAAGATGGAAAGTATGAAACAAACTGGGCCGTTTGCGGAAAGCTTTCAGATGGCCGTGTCTATACAGCAGAAGGAATTGATATCGCAGAGCTGGACGACCAAGGGAAGATCGTTTATTTAGAAAACGTTCCGAAAAACCCAGAGTTATTCCAGCGCTATTAAAAAGCCGGCTGAGCAGCCGGCTTTTCCTTATGAATCAGTATCCATATGCATGCCTGTATGTGCCTTTACTTGAATTTCCGTAAAGGTGTCTTCATCTGCTTTTTCAGAAGAGAATATCGTGCCTAAGTATGCGGCAAGGAATCCGAGTGGAATCGAGATAATCCCAGGGTTCGACAGCGGGATGAGCGGCTCTCCTGTGAAGATGGCTGCTCCTGACGGGTCCCAGACGCTTGGGCTGAGCGAGACGATGACCAGTGCGCTCAGAAGGCCTGTTAAGCTTCCTGCGATGGCACCTGTAGAGTTAAATCGTTTCCAAAAAACAGTGAAGATAATCAAAGGCAAATTCGCACTTGCCGCCACTGCGAAGGCAAGAGACACAAGAAAAGCGACGTTTAAGGACTGGGCAAATAATGCAAGAACGATAGAGAGGATCGCCACGCCGATGGAAGCAAAGCGTGCCGCCTTCACCTGCTCCCGCTCACTCGCTTTTCCTTTGCGGATAATTTGACTATAAAAATCATGCGCAAAGGCAGACGCGGCGGATAGGACGAGACCCGTTACCACCGCCAAAATAGTCGCAAAGGCAATAGCGGAAACAAAGGCAAATAACAAATCTCCTCCAAGAGCTTGGGCGAGCAGTGGAGCGGCCATATTTCCTGCTGCATCTGCAGCCGTGATCGCTTCTGTTCCCACAAAGGCAGCCGCACCGAAGCCAAGGAAAACCGTCATTAAATAAAAGATCCCGATGATCCACGTAGCGGATAGAACAGATTTACGCGCAGAAATGGCATCTTTGACCGTATAAAACCGGATCAAAATGTGCGGCAAACCTGCTGTCCCAAGCACTAAGGCAAGGTTCAAAGATAGTGTCTCTAAAGGCACATCATATTTATTTCCCGGGTGAAGAAATGCCCCACCGAGCGGGGTCGCTGTTTTCATCTGTTCAAACATCTTCAGCAGACTAAAATCAAACTTTGCAAACACAAGCAGAGAAATAATGAGCGTCCCAAGCATGAGAAGCACAGCCTTTGTGATCTGTACCCAGCTGGTCGCAATCATGCCGCCAAACACGACATAAATGGTCATCAGGACACCCACGATCAGTACCGCAATCCAGTAATCAATGCCAAGAAGCAGTTTGATTAATGCACCTGCCCCAACAAGCTGTGCAATCATATAAAAAGTAGAGACTGTAATGGTATTAAAGGCGGCAACCCCTCGAATGGCAGGGCGCTTAAACCGTGCAGCGATCATATCGGCCATCGTATATTTCCCCAGATTTCTAAGCGGTTCAGCCACAACGTAAAGAACGACAAGGTACGCTACTAGAAAACCAATGCTATAGAAAAAGCCGTCAAATCCGTTTAACGCGATCATTCCGGCAATCCCTAAAAATGATGCAGCAGACATATAGTCTCCAGCAATGGCAAGGCCGTTTTGAAACCCAGTTAGACCTCCGCCTGCTGTGTAAAAATCACTCGCATTGCTAGTTTTTTTCGCAGCAAAATATGTGATGACCAATGTGAGCCCTACGATCGCAACGAACAAAATAAAAGCGGTCATGCTCATTCGTCATCACCTCTTGATTCAGTTTTTAAAGCGCTTACAATATTGTCGAACTTAGCTGCTTTTTTCGCATAAAGTCCACATAAAACCCAGGTCATGACAAATTGTGTGAGGGCGAATAACCAAGCCCATGAGATCGCGCCAATTGCCGGCGTGTTCAAAAAGGTGAAGTAGGATGTAGCAACCGGAAGTGAAAAGTAAAAGAGAAAAAAGAAAATCGTCATCGGTACGATAAATCTGCGTTTTTCCTCAAGAAGTTTTCGGAAATCCTCTGAAGCGGCAACCTTCTTATAATGAACTTTTTTGTCTGCCATTGTTTCCTCCTTTGTACGAATTAGGGACAAGGTACTCCAATGCATATGAGACGATCTGGCTGTTTATGACAGTATATCATAAAAAAGGCACCCGAAAAGGGTGCTGAGCCTGATCAAAACATGACTTTATCTTGAGGTATTGTGTTAAGTCGAGAAGGGGCAAAAATTCTATTAGACGAAATAGCATCTTTGGAAGAGTGAAATCTAGAAAGGTGACTGACCGTCTTGTAGATGCAAGACGGCATTTTTTGGTAATATATAATAAAATTGTTTAGGTAATTAATGGGTTGATCCTGTTGTTGTAGGGGGAAGGCAATGGTTAAGACAATCTCAAGAAATGACCCGTGTTTCTGTGGTAGCGGGAAGAAATATAAAAAGTGTCATAGTGACATTCATCCTGAATCAAGAGCTGCTCGGCTTATCCAGACATACAGAAAGTACGAACGAAAAATAGAAGATTATCAAAAATCAACAGGTAATATTCCTCCATGTCAAAAGGGGTGTTATAACTGCTGCTATGAGGATTTTTCTATAACTGAAATTGAGAAATTGAGTTTGAATTTATTATGCGTGAGTTGAAGACTTGAAGCAAAGATCGAGTAGAAAAAATATATGATACTGTTTTAGATCAGTGTGAAACAATTAAAAATGAACGACCTGACACCTGGAGAAAATTTAGAGGTATATGTCTCGAAAGACGTTGGCACAATACTTGTTGAACAATTGAAATAGCTTTATAAAAAGGGTTGTTTTACGAGGAGAAGAATGAGAGGGCTCACCGATCGTCTGCACGCTGCAACACTTTCTATACGCTTACCACTATTAATGCAGAACCAAAATATTTTCAGGAATTTCAAAAATTTTGTGTTGAAGTCTTATATTAAAAGTAAGCAGGCTCTTACTGGAGCCTGCTTTTTTTATTTATTGTTGCTTAACAGTAATTTTTAAGGTATTTTTACAGTATATGCTAAGTCGACAAACATAATATTTACGCCTACATCAACTTTCTTATATTTGTTTTTAACTGCCCATGCAACCGCACCAGAAGTTCCAGCAGTAATAGCCGCGGCGGCTCCGGCACCCCATGGTCCAGCAGCAGCAATTTTGCTTGTGTACCAACCGATATATCCGGCTGCAAATCCACCTGCTACTATGGCGTTCATGCTTCTAACTTTCGGTCCTAATTTGAGGTGTAGACCTACAAAACCATAAGCCTGCATGTCACCTTTTTTCTCATTCTCTTCAAAGCTAAATTCTTCTGATTTCATAGAAGTCATTAGTTGACTGTCGTGTTCTGAAATTCCCATTTCCATAAGGGTTTCTTTATCAGCTGTAAAATGAGTATTTCCATCCTTATCTAATTCGAAGTAATTAGATAGTTTCTCTGCTAATTCCAATTGTTTTTTATCTACACTGACTGGAGGGGTCTCATTATTACCTTGACTGGCATGACTAATCATTGGAGAAGAGAAACCAAATGTAATAGTAAGCACACATAACATTACTAGAAATTTTTTAAACATACGTACCACTCCTATTTGTTTTTTGGGGTAACGCATACATGATATTTCCTTCTATTGGGGTGGAATACTTAGAGGTTAAGGAGAGTAATAAAATGTATTTATTCTTATTCACTTTGATTTATTGTGTAATCACACACATTTTTAATTTGTCCTATGAGTTTTCTTTTGGGGTGTATTTTATAGGTCTAGGTTTGATCAAAGGACTTTCCAGCGGGGAAATTAAAGACATCTTTAATTTCAAAAAGACAAGGGACGTGTTCAAAGAAAACAGATTTATAGATTCTTTGATGGAATTGTTTTCTTTGATAATAGTGTTTATTAATGCATACATAATTGATTATGAACCATTCTCTCCCTTTGAGTTTGTTTATACTTTTTTCTTGATTGTAATTCTATACAGATTCCTATTTTGGGGAATCATAAGAGAGTCAAAAAAATGGTTGCATAATGAGGCATAGGAGTCATGGACTTATAAGAATCACTCACTTTCTTTGATATATTTTCATGCTACCATTTATTTCTTGATAATTGGTAATTTGATGGAAAGTTTCTTTTTGGGTTGCGGTGACCGCAATATAGGTTCTTTTATTTGGGAGGAGAATTTATGATGACTGTAATACCAGTATTGATGATGTTAATTGGTGCCTCTTATTTCGCTGTTTATATGATAAAACGTAAGAATAATAAAGAAAAAGAGATGGGTTAAAAAGTTGTTTTTGCCGTTGTTTTCTTTTTACTGAGTGTCCCATTCATCAATATGGTCATCACTGGATAATAAAGAACAGGCTAAAGAGCCTGTTTTTTTGTTTCTTAAAAAACATAGCGCCTATTTCAAACCACCAAGAGCGTTCATATTCGTTTCTAAGCACCTTTATTTATGCTCGGGTATTTCCATAGTGTGATGCTTCAAGAACGCTTATATGGGATTTAAATGCGTTAACTGCTGCGATAGCATCTAAAGATTGATATGTCTTGTGTCCTACTTGCTTACAAAGTGTTTGCGTCATGCCGAAAATTTTACATATTAATGTAAAAATAGGATTTTATTAGGAATTATTGTGCTAACATTTATTAAAAATTGGTTTTCTAGGGGGGATTGTAGATGGCGTCTATACCGTCTCCAGTTGTAGCGATCAAGATAAATGAATGGTATAAGCATATAAAAAGATTCAATGTTAAAGAGGCCCAGATGCTAAGGGAAGAGATTAGAAAAGATATAGATGTCATGGAAGAAGATGAACAGGCGGTTCTTTATTTTCAGCTGATGGAGTTCCGTCACCAATTGATGACAGACTATGTGCAGCCTTCTAAAGAACCACTTGAAAAATCTGATTACTTGAAAGCTGTAGAAGGACAAGGAAAGAAGATGTCAGCCATTCTTGAATACTATTTTAATTTTTTTCAAGGAATGTATGAATTCAAAAATGGTAAGTTTATTAGAGCTATTGTGTTCTATAAGCGCGCGGAAAAGCGCCTGGAGCAAGTAGGGGATGAGTTAGAAAGAGCGGAATTTTACTACAAATTATCAGAAGTGTTTTATCACATGAAACAGACACACGTGTCTATGTATTACGTTGGTCTTTCTTATGATACCTATAAGGCACATAAGAGCAATTCACTTTATATGATTCGAGAAATTAATTGTCTAACTGTTATGGCAGGTAATTTCATTGATTTTGAATGCAGAGAAAAGGCGCTTCCTCATTTATTGTCAGCTTTAGAAAGATCTAAGGCAATTTCTAATAAGCCAATGATTGTGAAGTCATTATTTAATATTGGTTGTTGTTATAAAGGATTAGGTGATTTTAATAGGGCACTAGCTTATTTTAATCAGGTTATTCTTGAAGGAGAGCCTATTCATGCTACAGAGTTGCTTTTGGTTTATTATGAATTATCTTTATTTCATTTGAGTCAAAAGGAATTTATTGAGGGAGAAAGATTTTTCAAAAGAGGCTTGGAAGAAGCGAAGAATAGAAAAAATGATCTGTTTTTATCGTTGCTGATGGTATTGGAAAATTTATTTTTAAAAACAGCAAACCTAAGTGAGGTCTTGAGCTCGTTGGAAAAATTAGAGAACGAGAGGGGTTATCCATACATAGAAGACCTAGCGCTCGAAGCGGCTCGGTACTATAATGAGAATGGGCGTATGGATGAATCTGTAAAAATGTACGAAAAAGTGATGTACGCCCGAAAACAAATCCAAAGGGGCGACTGTTCATATGAATTTTAAAACGGTTCTTACTGGTTTTTTGAGTGCTTCAGCATTGCTAGGTGTGATCTCATTATCATCTGTCGATTTTGATGTGAATTCAAGAAATGCTACTTCTCCAGAATCAACTGATCTGACAGTAAGAAATGCTACAGGCAGTAGCGTTACTACTCAAGATTTCCCTCTTATAACTTTATCTCAACATGATAACGATTTTGCTGTGAGGAATGGAACCCGTTCTAGTGTAAATCCGGATATTCGTTTTGGAACACGTGATTCTAGATTATCTACTTGATGAATCAAACAGACCTTTAGGGTCTGTCAGGCTGTCGAGAAAATCTCGACAGCTTTATTTTCCCGGAAAGGTTATCGGTTCTACAAATCAGATCCGAAAGCATGTGCTCCGTGTCCTTTTCTTGAAAGCTGCACAAGATCTTAAAAGCACCAAAAGACCCATTCTCACCTAACATCATGACGTGGAAAATAAAAAAGAATGTAGAAAAACATGAGTTTCTCTACATTCTGGGCACCCGAAAAGGGTGCTTTCTATCGATAATTTGCAAGAAATGTTTGTCTCGCTTTTTCATATGTTTCCGCATCAAAATGATCTCCGCATTTATGAATACACCAAGGCTCTTCTTGTCTTGCAATCCCAACTTCATAGCCCTTCTGAGTGAATTCAAAGGACTGCGAAACATCATAAAAATGAAAGCCATCAAAGAGATCCTCACGCCACTTCACATCATACTGCGTCGCCATGAAAAGACCATCAATGGCCGCAGCTTTGATATAATCTTGCGCTTCGGGCTGCTGACGGCCTCTTTCAAACGAAAGCAGCTGATAGGTGTCGTGACGATATTCAATGACTTTTCCCCTGCAATCAGAACTCTCCCACCAAATTCCATTGTCAGGCACGCTTTCTGCTCCAATCACTCCAACCATGCCAAGTGATGGATTTTGTAAAAAAAGCGGGATGAGTTCAAGCAGCATATGCTGTTTGACAATCAAGGTATCCTGATGAAGATAAATTTTAAACTGAGCTGGATGAGTGATGGCTTCATTGTATGCAGAGGTCATACTTGATGCATGTCTGATTGGTAAGACCTCCACATGGTATCCATGAGGAGCCGGAAGTGAAGCGAGCTGCCGGAAGCAAGCCTGAAACATCGATTCATCATTCACACATAAAACAAACAGGATGGTGGGATTACTCATTGAATGGAACCGCCTCGACCACATATTGATAGGCTGTAGCAGACTTGTGGAAATCAGAACGAATGCCGTGTTTCATGAGTAATTCATGTAGATCATTCAACACGCTTGCATAGGAAGGATGCTGTACGCGAATGGCCTCGAATTCGCGAATGCGAAAACCCGCTGAATGAAAGAGTGCATGAATTTCGTGAAGGGTGAAGAAACGTAAATGTGTTTGATCCATTAACCCTGCATCTGTATAAGTAAATCTGCCGGCTAGTAATTCTAAAACCGTTGAAATGTGGCCGATATTTGGAATAGATGACAGGATGGCACCCTCTTTTTTAAGGAAGGGTTTCACCTTTTTTAAAACGGCCCAAGGGTCCAATAAATGCTCGAGGACGTCTCCGAAAATCATGCAGTCAAATTGTTCATGTTGATAAGGGAGAGCCAGTTGTTCAATATTTCCGCAGAGAACATGATCCAGCTCTTGTTCCGCCTCTTTTGCTGCATCTTCAAATGACTCAATGCCATAAATGGTCCGGCCCTTTTGTTTCAGGACTTTTCCAAGCTTGCCTGTGCCGCATCCGATATCCAACAAAGACGTCCATTCCGCGCGGATACGGCTGACGATGACCGGGTTTACCCCATGATAATACTGATCCTTTTTTTGGTGATAATACGAAAGGGAATCTGAACTCACGCTCTACCCACCTTTCTGCTTTCTCGTTGTTTTCATGCTTAATATATGGGTGGACAGCTTGGTTTTATAACGAGAGAAGGACAATTTTCATGAATGGCGGCTAAAAAGGAATCATATAAAGAACAGGAAACGGACTGTCCTCCTAATATAGAAAGACAGAACCCCATTGAGTGGAAGGGATTGGTATGGAGAGGTGTTCAATTATTGTAGCGTATCGTCATGAAAGGATTTTCAAAAGGTCAATTGACAGGTCAGAACTTATAGCCAAAGCAGTCTGAAAGACAAAGGATAACGGCGTTGATTTACGGTTTGTTTATCATCTTCTGATCACCGTTGGATGTTAAAAAAGCTTGTATTTCTTCGATGCCTAGTCCAATTTTTTTCGCTTCCTGAATCAAATAAACCCACTCTTCGTCAACTCTTCTTTTCACTTGCGTATCCATAATATCCTCCAGTTCAATAAGACATATTCACTGCAACCAATGACTTGAACAAACCGTCTAGTAACTGTACGTGTGGTTGAAAACAGCGCAAAATAAATTTTGTCGAAAAATGATGACATTTAACCTATTTTGTAAAATCTATCACCTACCACGTCCCTAAAAAAATGACTAAAAAACCCATAAATATTGAAATCTTACTTCTAATAATAAACAATTGTAAAGTCAGTTGAAAGATTATAAATTAAAATAATGATAAAGACCTAAAACATTTGACTCATATAAACCAATTGCGTTGACATTTGCCATCGAGTAGAACAAATTTCATCTTTTCAGGACATACATATTGTTCGTTTGGGAAGTTCTTCTCAAGATGGTATTCTAAAAGAAACAGAAACCACCAAGAAGGAATGAAGAAAGACATGTATAGCCTTTTTCAAAAGTATCAAGAAGTTGTCATGTATCTTGTGATGGGTGTGTGTACAACCATTGTCAATATCGTCAGCTTCTATTTATTCGTTGAGATGTTTTCCATGGATTACAAAACAGCTACGGTTGTTTCATGGGTATTTGCTGTTCTCTTTGCTTATATCACCAATAAGAAGTATGTCTTCAAGCAAAAGGCTCGTGACACAAAAAGCCTCATGCGTGAGCTTTCTTCATTTTTTAGTGTCCGTCTCATGTCTCTAGGTGTAGATCTGGGGCTGATGATTTTATTTGTGAGCCAAATGGCGCTCAATGAAACCGTCGCAAAAATTCTCGTCAACTTTGTGATTGTGGTGGTCAATTATGTCGCCAGTAAGTGGTTCGTCTTCAAGAAAACAAAAGAAGATGCGATTTAACACATAAAAAAGATAGGTGATGTGAAATGAGCAGCAGGCCAGACGACTTATATGATGCCATATATCAACAAACAGAAAAGCAGCATGAACAAGTGCTGAGGCTAGTCAAAGAAATGACCGCACATCCAGAAGCGTTTTCGGAACAAGAAAAGGAAAAGATCAACCGAATGGACATTGCGCTTCAAACGGCAACGGACATTTTAGAAAACTTAATGACCCCTGATACGCAAATGACGATTGTTTTAAAACAAGGAAGAATTCATGTTGATCTGTCAAAATCGTAAAAGAAGCAGCCAATGATGAAGCGGCTGCTTTTTATTATGCATCGCTTGTTTCCCGCAGTTGCTTTGGAGACATGCCGATTTTCTTTCGAAAGACTTTATTCAAGTAATTCGCATTTCGGTAGCCGCACTGTATGGCGATTTCTTCAATTGAGTATTTCGTTGTTTTTAATAATGTTTCCGCCTTCTCTAACCGGATATTGGTTAAGTAGTGAATAGGTGTGAAGCCAGTAGCCTTTTTGAATTCCCTCGTAAAATGACTTTTGGATAAACGTGCCGCAGCTGCCATATCGTCTGGGCCAATTTCCTCGTGAAAATGATGGCTGGCAAATAAGGCCGCTTGGACGATGGGCTCAGGCCATTTTTCCATTTGTCCCTCAAGCTTTGGCAAATATGAATACAGTTCCATGACAAATTGATAAGCAAGGCTAGACCCCTCAAATGGATTGGTAATCCGTCTTTCACTGGCTTCATCATAAATTTTCTTCAGCAGGCGGATCGGCTTGGAATGAGGATGAAAACGCATGACCTGCTTTCCTTGATCTATAAATTGGTCAAAGCAAAGATCACAGGCTTCCCCATAAAGCGTCAAATAGAGAAATTCCCAATGCTCACTGTCCTCTGGAAAATAATATTGATAGGCACTTGGACTTTTCACAAGAAAGGCCTGCCCCGGCAAGACTTTGAACCGCTTCTGTCCGATTTCAATCATGCCGTGTCCAGACAGTGTGAGCTGAAAGATGCACTTGCCCTGATCCTTCCGCTCCACGCCATTCCAGCTGTATAACGAAGATGATTGAACCTCCCAGCCAACAGACCATATTTGTGCCGGCAATGTAACATCAGAATGGTGAAAACGAAATGCAAATGCTTCCTTCTTCAAATTGGAAAACCTCCTTCACAGCAAAAAACAACCTTTTTCTATTTTGAATCATGTTACACCTCATATCACATCGTACCATTCACAGCAAAAAAAGGGTATTTTTTAACGATTTTTTTACCATTGAACTTACGCAGTTCAGGCAACTAAAATAAGAGTATCAGATGAGAAGAGGGGAATGGATATGATCGATATGTTACGCACGGCATTTCACCAGCAATTTGGGGATAAAGAAGAAGAACTTCGCTATTTTTTTGCCCCGGGAAGAGTGAACTTGATTGGTGAACATACAGATTACAATGGAGGTCATGTATTCCCTTGTGCGCTCACTCTCGGTACATATGCAGCATGTGCAAAGCGGTCAGATGGCCGCGTGAGAATGTATTCTTTGAACTTTGATGGCGATGGTGTGAAAGAATTCGACCTTTTTGAAATCGCTTACTTGGAGTCGGACGGCTGGGCAAATTATCCGAAGGGCGTGTTCCATCAGTTTATCGAAGCAGGAATGAAGATAGAAGAAGGCTTTGACATAGTATACGGCGGCAATATTCCCAATGGTGCAGGCTTGTCTTCCTCTGCCTCCATCGAGCTTGTCACCGCTGTCTTTATCAATGAATGGCATTCATTCGGCGTTACAAATGCCCGTCTTGCCCTCCTTTCGCAGCGTGCAGAAAATGAATTTATTGGCGTCAATTGCGGCATCATGGATCAGTTTTCAATCGCTCTTGGAAAAGAAGATCACGCCATCTTGCTCAATTGCGATACCCTTGATTTTGAATACAGTCCGTTTCGGCAAGAGGGGCTGGCGCTTGTCATTGCCAATACAAACAAAAAGCGGACACTGGCAGACTCCAAATACAATGAACGCCGGTCAGAGTGTCAATCAGCTTTAAACGATTTACGAGAAGAAATCGACCTTGCCCACTTATGTGAGCTCACGGCAGATGAATTTGCCGAACATGCCCATTTGATTCAGGATGAAACATGCCGCAAACGTGCAAGACACGTGGTGACAGAAAACGAGCGGACCATAAAAGCAGTCAAATTTCTGAAAGATGATAAAATGGAAGAAATAGGTGCGCTTATGAAGGCTTCTCATCTCTCTTTAAAGAATGATTATGAAGTGACTGGATTTGAACTAGATACACTGGCAGAAGCCGCTTGGCTCCATCCTGGAACGATAGGCTCTCGTATGACGGGCGCGGGTTTCGGCGGCTGTACGATCAGTATTGTGAAAGAAAAGCAGCTGGCATCATTTATAAAAGAAACGGGTGCGATTTATCAAGAGAAGACGGGCATTCAAGCCTCTTTTTACACAGCTGGAATTGGAGGCGGCGCAAGAGAACTCACGAAGGAGGAAGTGTAATGACAATTTTAGTGTGCGGGGGAGCAGGGTACATTGGCAGCCATGCGGTAGCGGCTCTTTTAGCGAAAGGTCAACAAGTGGTGGTAGTGGATAATTTGCAGACAGGGCACAAAGAAGCTGTTTTGGAGGGAGCTGTTTTAGAAGAGGGAGATTTACGAGATCAAGATTTTTTAAGACAGGTTTTCAAAACGCATCAAATAGAAGCGGTGATGCACTTTGCCGCAGATTCACTTGTCGGCGAGAGTGTAACAGACCCGCTAAAGTACTATGACAACAACGTTGGAGGAGCAATAGCCTTACTTCAGGTGATGAATGAATTTGATGTGAAACACATCGTTTTCTCTTCAACCGCTGCCACATATGGTGAACCAAAGCGAGTGCCGATCGTTGAAACGGATGAGACGAATCCAACCAATCCTTATGGAGAAACGAAACTAGCGATTGAAAAAATGCTGAAGTGGTCTGAGCAGGCATATGGAATAGAATACGTCGTGCTTCGCTACTTTAATGTAGCTGGCGCTCATACAGAAGGACTTGTCGGAGAGGATCATCAGCCTGAGACACATCTCATTCCGATTATTCTGCAAGTGGCTTTAGGAAAACGAGATCAGATCATGATTTACGGTGATGATTATGAGACAGAGGATGGCACGTGTATTAGGGATTACATTCATGTCATGGATTTAGTAGACGCGCACATCTTAGCTGTTGATCGTCTGCGCGCTGGAAAAGGAAGTGCAACATACAACTTAGGGAATGGCACTGGTTTCTCCGTGAAGCAGGTAGTAGATGCTGTTAGAAACGTTACGGGGCATGCGATCCCAGCACAGGTCGCTGACAGACGCGCGGGAGATCCAGCAAAGCTGATTGCTTCTTCTGAAAAAGCGCTGCAAGAATTAGGGTGGACACCTCAATATGCTGACCTTCACACCATCATTCAAAGTGCGTGGGATTGGTTTCAGAAGCATCCAGACGGCTACCAAAGTAAATAACGCATAACAGGCAGGCAAGAGAGGGGACAGAGAGAATGGCGGTTGATATTTTTGGAAAACTGGAACAGCTGATTCAATACGGGATCAATCAAGAGCTGATCACACGACTAGATATCGATTATACGAGAAATCGGCTGCTTGAGGTGCTTGGGCTGGATGAAGCTGAGCCAAGAACAGTCTCAGGGGAGGCGGAGCTTGAAGACATCTTAATGCCGATGCTGGATTGGGCAGTTGAGACTGGCCTTATCCCTGAGGGGACGGATACGTATCGCGATTTACTAGATGCGAAAATCATGGGATGCTTGGTGGCGCCTCCAAGTGTCATCTGCGCAAAGTTTGAAGAGAAGCGCCAGCATGAAGGGCCAGAGGCTGCTACAAGCTGGTTCTATGAAATGCAGCAGCACGCACACTATATTCATACAGGCAGAATCGCCAAAAATGTGCAGTGGTTTACACCAACAGATGATGGCGTGCTGGAGATCACAATCAATCTATCAAAACCGGAAAAGGACCCAAAAGCAATCGCTGAAGTCAAAAAGCTTAGTCAAAAACAATATCCTCTTTGTCTCCTTTGTAAAGAAAACGTTGGGTTTGGGGGGCGCATCAACCATCCAGCGAGACAGAATCACCGGATCATTCCTGTGACACTCACAGATGAATCTTGGTTTCTACAATTTTCACCTTATGTGTATTACAACGAGCACTGCATTGTGTTCAAAGGCGAACATGAGCCGATGAGCATCACCAAAAAGACCTTTGAACGATTGCTTTCTTTCATATATATATACCCGCACTATTTCATCGGATCGAACGCCGACCTTCCGATTGTCGGGGGCAGTATATTAAGTCATGACCATTTTCAGGGCGGTGCGCATGAATTTCCGATGGCGAAAGCGGAGGTGGAAGAGGTCTTTTCTCTGAATGCCTTTCCGAATGTGAGGGCTGGCATTGTGAAATGGCCGATGTCTGTCATCCGCCTTCGAAGCAGCGACCGGCAGAAGCTTGCAGACGCAGCAGACTTTATCTTAAACGAGTGGAAAATGTATTCAGATGAAGAAGTGGAGCTGCTAGCTCATACAGGAGAGACGCCGCATAATACCATTACACCAATTGCACGCCGCCATGGAGATGACTATGAATTAGATCTAGTGCTGCGCAATAATCGTACAAACAAGCGGCACCCGGATGGAATTTTCCACCCGCACGAAGAAGTCCATCATATTAAAAAAGAGAATATCGGATTAATTGAAGTGATGGGTCTTGCAGTTCTTCCTGGTAGATTAGCAGAGGAATTAAGTCAATTAAAAGAAGCGCTGTTATCCAAAAACCCCCTTGAAGAAATCAAAGCCCGCCCTGCTATCAAGAAACACGAAACATGGGCAAAGCGTCTGCTTGAAGAGAATACCTTTACAGAGGACAACACAGAAGCCATTTTACAAAAAGAAGTCGGTATGATTTTTTCTCGTATTCTCTCACAGGCGGGTGTGTTTAAAAGAACCGAGCAAGGGAAAACAGCTTTTAAACGTTTCATTCATACACTCATATAGGCAGGTGATTAGATGATTGAACAAGTAAGAACATTAATGGAAGAAAAACAGCTCGACGGTGTCTTGATTCAAAAGCGTAATAACTTCTCCTGGCTGACAGGAGGGAGAAGAAATCACATCGTGTTAAATACACCAGAGGGCGTGTGCAAGCTGCTTGTGTTAAAAGACGACATCGTCCTCATAGTGAATCAAATGGAAGAAAAGCGGATCATTGAAGAAGAGATGGCGTATATCGATCACCCCTTTCAAGTGGTGACGATGGATTGGTTTGAGGATGATACGGCACACATTCAAACACTCACAAAAGACAAACGGATCGGGTCAGACATTCAAATGGATGGATTCGAATGGATCGAGCCGGATTTGTCGCAAGTGCGATCCATTCTTTCCGTATCACAGCTCCGCCAATATGAAACGCTTTGTCATGAAACAGCGGTCATTGTAGAGAGTGTTTGTAAAGAAATCGTTCCAGGACAGACGGAGCACGAAATCGCTTCGCTTGCGGCTCAAAAAGCGATCGCGCAGGGAATGACGATTGAAGTGCTGCTTGTAGCAACAGATGACCGGATTCATCAATACCGTCATCCAATTCCGACAGACAAAAAACTTCAAAAGCATGCGCTTGTTGTTCTTTGCGCTGAACGGCATGGACTCGTGGCGAATGTCACAAGGTCTGTTTACTTCGGTCAGCTTCCAAAGGAGCTTGAAGAGAACAAAGAGCGGCTTGCAAGAATTGACACGGTCATGAATGCTGCCACGCGCCCTGGTAAGACATTGGGAGATGTATTGAAAGCAGGTATTGCTCAGTATGAAAAAGAGGGCTTCCCTGATAGCTGGAAAAAGCTTCATCAAGGGGGAAAAACGGGCTTTGTATCTAGAGAAATCATTGCAGTACCCTCATCGAAGGAAGAAATTCAGCTGCATCAAGTCTTTACTTGGAATCCTTCATTGCCTGGATTGAAATCAGAGGATACGATGGTCGTAGAGAAAGAGGGGAACCGCTTTTTAACCTATACAGGCAAGTGGACATACATTGATGTTGAACATGAAGGGGACATCTATAGACGCCCTGATATTTTAGTGAGAGAGGAATAAATGCAGAGTGCCGGCGCTGAGCCGGTTTTTTGCTGGAAGTCATTTAGCGGGATTCCACATATTCATCATAATTGCCAATTCTTAACGCGCATAGTCAGAGGATCGATACTTTCTTTTCTTGTTAACTTGCGTTAAAATAAGTAAGGTTTTTGTTAAATGTGGGGATACCTATTTTGAAATTGTTTACCTAGATAAAATTTCATTAAGTTAAATTGAAATTTGACCAAACTTTTTTATTGTGGTAAACCTAAATTTGACAAAGTTCTTGATTGTTTGTCCTTTGCCTTCAACTCTCAACTTTTCAAAATCCTAGAAATTTATTGTGTGTGCAATAATATAAATTTATGTCGAATTTATGACATTTTAAAAGAAATCTGTTGAAAAATAAATGAACTTTTGAAAAAAGGGAAGCTAACTCTAACAGATTTTGATAGCATTACAAAGGGAAGAAAAGTTTTCGAAGGCAGATGGCTTTTCACAATTATTCAGCAATTTATACATTATTTAAGGAAGGATGGTGATCTTCTTGTTCAGAGCCATTAAACCTATGCTTTTATTAGCGATGCTCGTGAGTGTTTTTGTATTAGGAGGTTGCAGCAATATCGCTGTTTTAGATCCTAAAGGACCAGTCGCAGCACAACAAAAAGACTTAATCCTTTTATCTATCGGATTCATGCTCTTTATCGTTGGTGCGGTATTTGTACTGTTTACCATCATTTTGGTTAAATACCGTGAGCGTAAGGACGTTGGAAACGCCTCTTATAACCCAGAAATACACGGGAATACGCTTCTAGAAGTTGTCTGGACAGTGATCCCAATATTAATCGTTGCTGCTCTTTCGATTCCAACTGTAAAAACAATTTACTCTTTGGAAGAGGCACCTCAAGCAACAAGCCATAAAGATCCACTTGTCGTTTATGCGACAGCTGTTGATTGGAAATGGATCTTTAGCTATCCAGAGGAAAATATTGAGACAGTGAACTACTTAAACATTCCAAAAGATCAGCCGGTTTTATTCAAAATCACTTCCGCTGATACAATGGCATCACTATGGATTCCTCAGCTAGGCGGGGAGAAGTATGCGATGGCTGGAATGGAAATGGAACAATATCTTCAAGCTGATGAAGTAGGCACATACCAAGGAAGAAACGCCAACTTCACAGGCGAGGGCTTTGCTCAGCAAAAATTCAAAGTCAATGCGATGACGCAGTCTGACTATGATAAATGGGTAAACAAAACGAAGAAAGAAGCACCGAAGTTAACGAAGAAAACGTATGACTACTTGATGCTTCCTGATGCTGCAGATGTGCAGACATTCTCATCAACACATTTATCCTTTGCGAAGCATGGAGAGGATTCTGAATACGCACTCCAAGCACGCAAACGTTTAGGTTATCAAGCAGTTTCTCCGCATTCCAAGACAGATCCTTTCGAGAATGTGAAGAACTATAAAAGAAAATTAGAAACAGAATAAACTGACTAAGGAAAGGAGGAGGCCGTTATGCATTTAAAATGGGATGAGTTTTTTGTAACTGGAGACCCATTAATTCTTGGTGCGCAAATTTCTATCGCTCTTACCTCCATTGCCATCGTGTTTGTTTTAACCTACTTTAAAAAGTGGAAATGGCTCTGGAAAGAATGGCTGACATCAGTTGATCATAAAAAGCTTGGAATCATGTATATCCTTGCTGCTGTGATTATGTTCTTCCGCGGTGGGGTAGACGGACTGATGATGCGCGCGCAGCTGGCGCTTCCTAATAATACGTTTTTAGATTCAAACCACTATAATGAAATCTTTACAACGCATGGTACGATCATGATTCTATTCATGGCGATGCCATTTTTAATTGGTTTAATCAACGTCGTTGTTCCTCTTCAAATTGGTGCACGTGACGTTGCATTCCCTTATTTGAACAACCTTAGCTTCTGGACATTTATGGTCGGAGCAATGCTGTTCAACATTTCCTTCGTTATTGGAGGATCACCAAGTGCAGGCTGGACGAGTTACATGCCGCTCGCCGGAAATGATTTCTCACCAGGACCTGGACAGAACTACTACTTGCTCGGGCTCCAAATTGCAGGTATTGGTACACTTATGACAGGTATTAACTTCATGGTGACCATCTTAAAAATGCGTACAAAAGGTATGACACTTATGCGTATGCCAATGTTTACATGGACAACATTGATTACGTCTGTCATCATCGTGTTTGCATTCCCTGTACTAACAGTTGCTTTAGCACTTATGACATTTGATCGTTTATTCGGTTCTGCATTCTTTACACTCGAAGCAGGCGGTATGCCGATGCTTTGGGCGAACCTTTTCTGGATTTGGGGACATCCTGAGGTATATATTGTTATCCTGCCGGCTTTCGGTATTTTCTCAGAAATTTTTGCGACGTTCTCAAGAAAGCAGTTGTTTGGTTACAAAGCGATGGTTGTATCAATTGTGGCAATCTCTGTTCTTAGTTTCCTTGTGTGGGTTCACCACTTCTTTACAATGGGGAACAGTGCAGCGGTTAACTCATTCTTCTCGATTACAACAATGGCGATTTCTGTACCAACAGGTGTGAAAATCTTTAACTGGCTCTTTACGATGTATCGAGGCCGTATCAGCTTTACATCACCAATGCTTTGGGCACTTGGTTTCATCCCGAACTTCGTAATCGGTGGTGTAACTGGGGTTATGCTTGCGATGGCAGCTGCGGATTACCAGTACCATAACACGTACTTCCTTGTATCCCACTTCCACTATGTATTAATCGCAGGTACTGTATTTGCTTGTTTTGCTGGTCTTGTTTTCTGGTATCCAAAAATGTTTGGTTACAAGTTAAACGAAAGAATCGGCAAATGGTTCTTCTGGGTATTCATGATCGGATTTAACATCTGTTTCTTCCCGCAGTACTTCCTAGGACTACAAGGAATGCCAAGACGTATCTATACGTATGGACCAGAAGATGGCTGGACTGCACTAAACTTTATTTCAACAATTGGTGCATTTATGATGGGTATCGGATTCATCATCCTTTGCTACAACATTTACTACAGCTGGAGACATTCAAAACGTGAAGTGTCTGGAGACAGCTGGGGAGAAGGACGTACACTTGACTGGGCGACATCTTCTGCAATTCCGCCGCATTATAACTTTGCAGCACTTCCAGAAGTGACAACACCAGATGCATTCCATCATTGGAAGCAAAACAATGTGGACGTTCATCCTGAAAAAGAATTCAAGAAAATTCACATGCCGCACAATTCAGGCAGACCGCTGATCATGTCTGCATTCTTTGGACTTGGTGCATTCGGTCTTGTATTTGAATGGTACTGGATTGGCGTTATTGGCTTAATCGGTGTATTCGCAACGATGATTTTACGTTCATTTGAATATGACGATGGCTACTATATTCCTGTTGAAGAAGTCATTGAAACAGAGAAAAAGAATAAGGAGGCGCAGAAGTAATGGGACATAATGATAGCAGCTATGCAAATGCACCGCTTGAATATCGCTCTGAAACCGGACGTTTAAACATCCTTGGTTTCTGGATATTCCTTGGCGCGGAAATCGTGTTATTCTCAACACTTTTTGCGACCTACTTTGTTCTACATGGCAGAACAGCTGGCGGCGTTTTACCAGCTGAGCTGTTTGATATGAAGCTTGTATTGATCATGACATTCCTGCTATTGGTTAGTTCATTTACATGTGGGATTGCTGTTCATGAAATGCGTCGTGGAAGTACAAAAGGGGTTGTCATATGGACGATTCTCACACTGCTTCTAGGTGCAGGCTTCGTTGGATTTGAGCTTTTCGAGTTCTTCCATTATGTACATGAAGGTGCGAGCATCCATACAAGTGCGTATTGGTCTGCATTCTTTGTACTTTTAGGAACTCACGGATTACACGTATCGATCGGTATCTTCTGGATTACCGGGATCTTGTTCCAAATTAAAAAGCGTGGATTAACTCCACAAACAGCAGCGAAGATTTTCATCTCAAGTCTATACTGGCATTTCCTTGATGTTGTATGGATTTTCATCTTCACAGCTGTTTACTTGATCGGATTAGGGGGGCTTTTGTGATATGGCTGGAAAAACACATTCCTCAGCAGAGCACGAACACTTCCCTTGGAAACACGTAGTTGGCTTTATCCTATCCATTGTGCTGACAGTCTTAGCATTCTGGATTGCGATTGGAGCTGAAATTGGCAGTTCCGCAAAACTATGGATTATCTTTGGTTTTGCGTTCATTCAAGCATTCTTGCAGCTGTTCATGTTTATGCACATGACAGAGAGTGAAAACGGAACTGTTCAAGTCGGAAATACTTTGTTTGGTCTGTTCTGTGCGATTATCTTCGTCATCGGATCTGTTTGGATCTTTGCGGCTCACTACAGCCACGGAGAGAACAGTAAAGACGGTTATTCACCGTCTGCGCCAAAGCAGTCTGAGCATTCAGAGAAATAATAAAAAAACCACTCATCTCTTGAAGGTGAGTGGTTTTTATCATGATGGTGATAACGCTTCCAATAGTTGGGCGATATCTATCTGCTGCTGAATCTTTTGCGAATGAATGGAAGTCCGTAGATGAGGAACGCTGCAATGTGAGCCAAAATCACGTTAATGGCAAAGAATGCGATCATGAAGGTATGTCCTGCTGGAGATAAACTGCTTGTCATGTAAAGACCAAAGAAAATCCACATAATCATAATGGGTGGAATAGATGCTAATGCAATCTTTCTGTTTTCCAGCCATAAAAACAGGGGTGTAGCCGTTGCTATACATAGGTACGCAAAGAACATATCCATCGTATCCAACTCCTTTGTAAGTTGATGTTCAAATCAAATGAGAGGTCAGGATGCAATTGTGTCTGTTTTTAGGAGATATTGTGAACATTTTGTTACAAGTATTATACCACAATTGACTTTGAAGTAAACGTAATAATTGGAAAATGGGCCTTATTCCATACAAAATGGTTTTATTCCTCAGTGCAGCTTATCTCATCTGATGTTTACTTGTCATATCGCCACATAGGTCATTGAATTTTCCCCTTAAAATCTGTAAAATAAACTTTTTAAAGGACTTGAGATCGATTGAATGAAAAGTGTATAGAGGGATTTTTTCCTATTGTTAGGATGAAAAGTATTTCATTTTTTGAAAATTGAATGGAACCTTTCGGATGTATCTTCCGTCATATTTAGGGTGAGTTGATTTTGTGAAAATTTCAATCTAATATAAATAAGGGCTTTTATGTTTTGTAATAAGGGTGGTTAGTTCATGAACAAGCAGAATACATCTCCTTACTATCAAGGAGATTTGATTTTTATATTTTTAGCCTTCTTTGCCATCAGTGTCATTGCGATTTATGCTGCGGGTCAATTTGGGCAGTACGGATCTAATGCATGGACCAGACAGATTATTTACTACATGGTCGGAGTTATATGTATTGTTGCCATAAATTACTTTGATTTGGAGCAATTAGAGAAGCTAAGTCTCTATATTTTTATAGGCGGCATACTGCTGTTACTTTTTCTGAAGGTTGCTCCTGCACAAATCGGAGGTCATGATTTTGCTCCAATCAAAAATGGTGCAAAAAGCTGGTTTGTGTTACCTGGAATAGGGACATTTCAGCCTTCAGAGTTCATGAAAATTGGCTTGATTATGATGCTTGCATCTGTCATTGGAAAGTCTACTCCTAGAGGAAAGCGGACATTAGAGGATGATATTTTCCTTCTATTAAAAATTGCCGGGGTGGCAGCTGTACCAGTTGGACTGATCTTCTTGCAGGATGCAGGGACTGCGGCTGTTTGTATGTTTATTGTTGTGGTGATGGTGTTTTTATCAGGGATCAATTGGAAACTGATCTCTCTCATCGGTTCAGTGGTTGTGCTTTTAGTTGCTTCTGTTTTAGCTGTGATTATCTTATTCCCTGATTTTGCGAAAACAATAGGCATCCAGCAGTACCAGATCAACCGGATTACCGCTTGGCTGCCTGATAGTTCTTCAACAGCCAACCAAGCACAGACGCAGGATGCATCTGGATCTGATAAATATCAAGTAGAGCAGGCGATTATGGCCATTGGTGCAGGGCAAATTTTTGGGAATGGCATTAAAAACTTGAAGGTCTACGTTCCTGAAGCACAAACGGATATGATTTTCTCCATTATAGGTGAAGCCTTTGGCTTTATCGGCTGTGCGTTTGTTGTGATCATGTTCTTCTTCTTGATTTACCGGCTTGTTGTACTGATTGACCGTATCCATCCTTATAGCCGATTTGCGTCATTCTTCTGCGTAGGATATACAGCATTGATTGTAATCCATACGTTCCAGAACATTGGCATGAACATAGGCGTGATGCCTGTAACAGGGATTCCACTCTTATTTATCAGCTTTGGAGGAAGCTCTGTCTTGTCCGTTCTCATTGGATTCGGGATCGCCTATAACGCAAGCGTTCAATTAACGAAATATCAAAGTTATTTATTTAAATAAAACGGGTAAGGGCAGTCTAAGTATAGGCTGTCTTTTTTTATGCGAGTTTTCATTTTTGAAAAGCCCTATGTCTTTGCCTTATGATAGAAGAAGTGAAGGAGGTCTTCGAATTGAACAAAACGATAGAAACCATATTAAATCATCGATCCATCCGTTCGTTTACAGACGAACGTTTGTCAGAAGAAGAGGTGCTGACACTGATTAAAAGTGCACAGGCTGCTTCGACATCAAGCTATGTACAGGCGTATAGTATTATTGGGGTGACAGATCAGGAGAAGAAGGCCAAGCTTGCTGAACTGGCTGGGAATCAGCCTTACGTTGAGAAGAATGGGCATTTCTTTGTCTTCTGTGCAGACTTGAAACGCCATGATCATATTGCAAAAAGAGCAGGGAAGAATCATCAGGAGGCGTTTGAGAACACGGAAGCCTTTCTCATTAGCGTCATCGATGCGGCATTGGCTGCACAAAATGTCAGTGTTGCTGCAGAATCAATGGGACTTGGGATCTGCTATATTGGCGGACTGCGTAATCAGCTGAGAGAAGTCTCTGAAGTGCTTGAAACGCCATCTTATGTGCTGCCGTTATTCGGTCTGGCTGTTGGCCATCCAGCTAATCAGTCGTCACAAAAGGAACGGCTGCCTGTTGAACTCATCTATCATGAAAATTCATATCAGCAAGATGAAGCGCATGTGGATCGTTATTTAAAAGAATACGACGATCGTATTTCGGCATATTATGAAGAACGAACAAATGGCGATAGAAAAGATACTTGGTCTGAGCAGATGCTGAGAGGCTTTAGTCAGCCAAAGCGTGCCTTCCTTGGAGAATTTGTGAAAGAGAAGGGCTTTAATCGAAAATAAATAAGACATCCCCCTTTCCATTTAAGAGAGGGGGATTTCTGTAAGAGGTGCAGCATAATGAAATTAAGTATACTGGATCAATCTCCTTTGATAGGAGGCGCTACGCCTGCTGAAGCACTGAAGCAGACGGTTGAACTGGCGAAGCAAGCGGAGAAGTGGGGCTATCACCGTTTTTGGGTATCAGAGCATCATTTTTCAAACCGGCTTGCAGGATCGAGTCCAGAGGTGCTTCTCGGCCATTTATCAGCCGTTACGTCGCATATACGCATTGGTTCTGGCGGCGTTATGCTCCCGCACTACAGTGCCTATAAAGTAGCAGAGAACTTCAGGGTCCTCGAAGCGCTGGCTCCTGGCAGAATTGATCTTGGGATTGGACGTGCCCCTGGTGGTATGCCTATTTCCTCCATTGCCCTTCATCATGGTGAGCGAAAGCGTCTAGGCGACCAGTATCCTGAGCAGGTAGAGGAATTGAAGGTCTATTTACATGATCTAGCGGATGAATTTTACCCGCTGCCTCATTTGACTGCTTCTCCGAAGGTAGAGACCGCGCCAGAAGTATGGATGCTTGGTTCTTCTGGAGGGAGTGCAAGGCTTGCGGCGAAAGCAGGTGCAGGCTACACGTTTGCGCTTTTTATTAATGGTGAAGGCGGAGAAGACTCTGTGGAGCAATATATCAACCGATTTGAACCTTCAGTATTCGGTGAAAAGCCGCGTGTCAGTCTGGCAGTCTTTGTTTTATGTGCCGAAACAGAGGAGCAGGCAGAAAAACTGGCTGTCAGCTTAGATTTATCTTTACTTGCCAATGAACAAGGGCTGAATCTTGAAGGCTTTCCTTCATATGAAGAGGCACAGTCGTATTCCTACAGTCCATATGAACAAAAACGAGTGGCTGCTAATCGTCAAAGGATGGTCGTTGGAACGCCAGCATCTGTGAAAGAGCAGCTGACCGCACTCGCGAAGGCTTATCGGACAGATGAATTGATCGCTGTGACCATCACACATCACATGCAAGACCGGCTCACATCGTATCGTTTATTAAAAGAAGCCTTTGATGCATAACGTATGTATATTTATCGCCTGCGGAGCCAGTACAAGGGGAAAAGGAGTATCATGGTGAGGAAGAAGGCGGCTGACACGAGCAGGCTGAGCGGGTAGATACAGGAAGTATAAACAGACAGCTCGCATGCTTGATGAAAAGGACGAGGCTGCTTCGTGTGTAAAAAGGTTAGAAAATAAACCAAGGTGATCGTCAGAAAAAAAGCAGTAAAAAAAGAAACGATCCATAGCAATATCAACCATATATGATCGAAAAGCCTTGATGAGCTTATCCGCTCATACAAGGCTTTTCTTGTGATTCACATTTATTCAGGGTAAATTTCGAAAGCTTCCTTCGTTTGTACGGTATCTGATTTTCCTTTCAAGCTTCCATACGCAAGCATTGTATACTCACCAGCTTCAAGCTTCTGGCCTTGATTGATTGTGCCATTCCATTTTACGCGGTGTTCTCCTTTATCAACATGTTGATAAACACCAGCTTCACCTAAATACTCTCCATCGGTCGAGTAGACAAGGAATGCAAGGTTCTCAGCACCGCCAGGCAGGTAGCTGCTAATGACATAGCTTCCAGCACGATTGTCCGGCTCTACGGAAACAGAAGTGACGCGCGGATAATCAGGCTCTTTCACAATCAATAAAGTAGGGATTTCTGTGATCTTTCTGCCATTTTCGCGAAGGGTTATGCTGCCTTGGTACGTCCCTTTTTTGGTTTTTCCGTAATTCACCTGTATTGCGGAAGTAAAGGATCCAGTGGAATTCCCTTTGACGGTGATTTTTTTCGTTCCGTTTGTACTAATGCCGCTGCCATTGAATTTGTAATCAATGGTATACGTTTTCGGTGCTTTTGAAAGGTTTTCTACCTTAAATTTTTTCGTTTTGATTTGAACGCCTTTTTCCTTTAAGAAAGTGCCGTAAGAATAGCTCGCATCAGAAACGATAGAAGACGCCTGAAGTGATTCCATGATTCGAACGCTGCCTGTTCCTTGTGTGTTATGAGGGAATGGGCTGCCATTTGCGTCAAACAGTTTTTCTGCTGTATTCATCAGCAATGCTTTGATTTGTTCAGTTGAGTACGATGGTTTTGCTTGTTTGATGATCGCTGCAACTCCTGCCACATGCGGAGATGCCATACTTGTTCCTTGCTTAGACCCATATCCGTAAGGCTGAGAAGGATCATGCGTTGGGATCGTACTCACAATGCTGACGCCAGGTGCTGATAGATCAGGCTTAATCATCCACGTATCCACAACCGGTCCGCGGGATGAGAAGTCAGCGACTTGCTCACTAAGTTCCTTGACAAATTGAATGGAGAAAGCCGTTGTATCGTTTCCAGCCTCAATGGCTTTAATAAGCGCTGTTCCTTCAGCTTTTGACAGCTTAATCGTAGGAAGTGCGAGTCCTGGTACGTCGACTGGGATTTCTCCATCGGTATTGTTATACATCACAACGCCGATTGCACCAGCGGCTTTTGCATTGTCGACTTTATCCACAAAAGCAATGGCACCACGTTCAATTACGGCCACCTTTCCTTTCACATCGATGTCTTCAAACGCCTTTTCGTCACCGATTCCTGCTTGGACGAGTGTGACTTGTTTTTGGTCAAGCGCTTTTAAATCACTCTCTTGGTAGTAGCCCATGACTTTTGCAGTAGAATAGTTCGGGAATTTCACATTGTAAAGGCTGTACGGAAGCTGAGTTGCTCCGACAGAAATGGCCTCTCTTGACGTGCCGGGAGAACCGACTGTCCAGCTGTTCGGACCGCTGTTTCCATTCGAAGTAACAGCGACAACGCCTTCAGACATGGCCCAATCAAGTGCAATGCTCGTTGCATAATCAGGGTTATTGACACTGTTTCCAAGAGAGAGGTTCATGACATCTGCTCCGTCAGTAACAGCCCGGTCGATGCCTGCAAGAACGTTCTCAGTTGTTCCAGATCCACCTGGTCCAAGTACACGGTATGCAAGAAGCGTGGCATCCTTTGCGACCCCTTTAATTTGTCCATTTGCCGCAATCGTTCCTGCCACGTGTGTGCCGTGATCTGTGGATTCGCCTCTAGGATCTCCTTTAGGTGTCTCTTGCGGAGAATAATCATTATCAACAAAATCATAGCCTTTGTATAAACCGAAGTTTCCTTTTAAATCAGGGTGGGTATAGTCTACTCCAGTATCAATGACTGCGACTTTGACCCCTTTTCCAGAATAGCCGGCATCCCATGCTTTTGGTGCACCGATAAATGGAGCGCTTTTATCCATAAGCGGGGAGACATCTTCGTTTGGAAGCTGGATGCTTTCTTTTTTCACTTCATCGGTTTTATATGTAACATCCGGATAAACGGCTTTTACTCCATCCACTGCGAGCAGCTTCGGGATTTCGTTTGCAGGAAGTTTCATAGAGAAACCAGAGAAAACTTTTTCATATTCTTGACGAACACTCGCTTTATCTACCTCTTTGAGTGCTGCGTTCTTTACTTTTGTTCGAGATTTTTTGAGGGAGGCCTTTGTTTGTGATTCGCCTTCTTGCTCGGCTTCAACTAAGGATTTTTCCTTTAATTCAACAATGACAGTGGTTTGTTTTTTCGAGTTGACATTGATTTCACCGAAGATTTCTGCTTTTTCTAGTTCCATCTTTTTGTTAGATGGAGCAGCAGCAGCCTGTTGACCGGTAAAGAATGTGGATAAAATAAAAATAGTGGAGAACAAAAGAACAGAAGAACGAGATATTACCTTTTTCATTTATTTTCCCCTTTCTAGCTGTGTTTTTAGGGAGATAGCCTTTCTTTTTGTGGATAAATAGGAAAGATTCACTGCCCGTTATTAAGTATTCAATACGTTGAAAACAATTCCTTTACTAAAATGGTCTTATTTTACATAGTTATAAAGAACTATTTTGTTTATAAAGTCGCACTTATTCACAAATGTCTGTTGATAACTCAATTATTCAGATACATATATGGAAAATAAAAAATTTACATACACAAAATCTAGTAAGAGGGTGTTGATATGTGGATAAACCCTGTTGATAAGGTGTGCTTATCTTTGGGATAGCGTGTGCATAAAATTTTCATTGAAACATCCAGGCACATGATGATCTTCTGCACTTTTCAACAAAACTTCTGAAAACTAGTTGGTTTTTTCACCCAGATTGTGACAAACCTCTCTTTTTTCTCGGGATATGATAGGAGCAGTTGTTTTGCTAGAGCTGCTAGATTCTAAGAAAAGCGGAGGGATGTTCAGTGAAGAAATTAAAAAGCTGGTTGAGCGTATGGTTTGGTTTTATGATGAATGTGCTTGTGAACCCTGGTGTGATGATGAAACAGCAAGGGTTTCAGGCGGCCGCGGCGGATGCTGGATTCTTTGAAGTAGTGAAAGAGAGAGAGCTGGAGAAACTGGCAGAAGAACATAAGAAGAAACGCAGGATAGAGAAGCGGTTTACTCAAAGTCTGATGATGCTTGAAGAGAAGACGATGCGAGAGGCGCGTGCTGGTCCGCTCTTACCTTTACAGAAAAAGTGAAACAGGGTAAAATCCCACATAAGAAATGTTATCTGCTGGGAGAGGATACCCCTTGAAGATATATAAAATATTGAATAACAACGCAGTGATTGTGAAGGAGGGCGATCAGGAGAAAATTGTGATGGGACCCGGAATTGCTTTTCAGAAGGGGAAAAATGACGTCGTTCCTCTTCAAAAAATAGAGAAAATCTTTGTTGTGCGTGAAGAAAATGAGAAATTCAAACAAATTCTTGCCACATTGCCAGAAGCGCATATTGAGGTAGCAGAGCATATCATCAGTTATGCAGAGGGGAAACTCATGATGCCGCTCAGTGATCACATTCACATATCACTGACTGATCATTTGTCCTTCGCCATTGAACGCCTTCAAAAAGGCATTGTGTTATATAATAAATTGCTTGGTGAGATCAAAGTCTTATATAAGCAGGAATATGAGATTGGAAAGTATGCCATTCGTTATGTAAAGGAGCGGCTTGGGGTTGAACTGCCGGACGATGAGGCAGGATATGTGGCACTTCATATTCATACGGCCAAAATGAATACGGAGTCCATGAAAAAGACCGTGAAATATACAACGATGATTAAAGAAATGATCGAGCATATTGAAAGATATTTTCAGCATTCAATTGATGAGGATAGTATTTCCTATCAGCGGCTTGTGACACATTTGAGGTATGCATTAGGCAGGTTGGAATCAAATGAGGCATTTCAAATCATGGACGAAGACATGCTGATTTTTATCCAAACAAAATATGATACAGCGTACCGGTGTGCACTTGGACTTGCTGATTTGTTAAAAGATGAATATGGACTTCATCTCCCTGAATCGGAGATCGGCTACATCACGCTGCATGTCCAGCGTCTGCAGGAAGCCGAATTGGTTTAAAATGATGTGCCTGCATGCAGGCTTTTTTTATGCACACTACTCTTATTAGTGTACATGGGTCATTGGATTTGAAAAAAGAGGTTGACGCATGTCACAGTCTTATACTATGATGAAAGCGTAATCAAAATTTGATACCGCGGGATTGTGACTGTCAGGCAGGCAAGACCTAAAATTTGCGTAACGAGGGGACGTGTATGTCCTTTACTCGTTGGTGAATTTTAGGTCTTTTTTGCTTTAAAAAAGGAGGAAACTTCATGGATTATCAAAAAACAGCCAAAGAATTAACAAAACTGTTAGGCGGAAAAGAAAATGTCATCAGTGCTACGCATTGTGCAACAAGACTCAGATTGGTGGTGAAAAATGAGGATTTGATTGACAAAGAGGCCATTGAAGAACTTGAAGGTGTAAAAGGGGCTTTCTCAAGTTCAGGACAATTTCAAGTCATTTTTGGAACGGGATCTGTCAACAAAGTATATGAACCATTTGCTCGTGAGACTGGTCTTGAGACTGGCGACGAGAAACAAAAGCCTGTCAGCCATGATGAAGCAGTGAAACAAAAAATGAATCCACTTGCGCGTTTTGCAAAGACGTTATCGAATATTTTTGTACCAATCATTCCAGCAATTGTGGCAAGCGGTTTGTTAATGGGTCTCTTAGGTATGATGAAAGCCTTCAAATGGGCTGATCCAAGCTCTGCGATCTTCCAAATGCTTGATATGTTCTCAAGTGCAGCCTTTATCATTTTGCCGATTTTAATTGGGGTCAGTGCAGCGAAAGAGTTTGGCGGAAATCCGTATTTAGGGGCTGTCATTGGGGGAATTATGATTCACCCGAATCTGCTTAATCCGTGGGGATTGACGGAAGCAAAACCTGAATATATGCATTTATTCAATATTGATATTGCTCTTCTTGGTTACCAAGGGACGGTTATTCCAGTGTTATTGACCGTATATATCATGTGCCTTGTTGAGAAGAATTTAAGAAAAGTCGTTCCGAACAGTATTGATTTACTTGTGACCCCATTTGTGACGGTGATTGTCACTGGATTTGTGACATTTATTGCAGTTGGACCGCTTGGAAGAATGCTTGGTACAGGCATTTCGAATGCACTGACATTTATTTATGACCATGCAGGGTTCTTAGCAGGACTCATTTTCGGCGGTGCTTACTCTTTGATTGTGCTCACAGGGGTTCACCATAGCTTCCATGCGATTGAGGCAGGGTTGCTGAATGATATTGGGCGTAACTATTTGCTGCCAATCTGGGCAATGTCCAATGTCGCGCAAGGCGGGGCAGGATTGGCTGTTTTTTTCTTAGCCAAGCGTGCAAAAACAAAAGAAATTGCCCTTCCTGCTGCCTTCTCTGCTTTTTTAGGAATTACTGAGCCTGTTATATTCGGTGTAAACCTCCGCTATCGTCAACCATTTATTGCGGCGATGATTGGAGGAGCATTGGGCGGGGCATTTGTAGTTTTCACGAAGGTAGCAGCCAATGCTTATGGTTTAACAGGCATTCCGATGATTGCGATTGCAGCACCATTCGGTGTTCAGAATGTGGTCAATTATGTGATTGGTATGTTAATCGCTGTTGCTGTTTCATTTATTCTCACTATCATTTTTAAAATAAAAGAAGTCGAAAAATAATCAAGGAGTGGTCACAGTCATGACAACTACTGACGCAGCACTTCGTCAAAAGATAGCAGACCGTATTCGAAACTATGAGCATTTGGTCAAAAAGGATGTGTACCGGCAGCATTTTCATTTGATGCCGCCAGTCGGTCTTTTAAATGATCCGAATGGGCTGATTCAGTGGAAAGGAATTTACCACGTCTTTTATCAGTGGCAGCCATTCAAAACGGGGCATGGTGCAAAATTCTGGGGGCATTACACATCGACAGATCTAGTCAATTGGCAGCACGAAGAAGCCGCTCTTGCCCCAAGTGATTGGTTTGATCAAAACGGCTGTTATTCTGGCAGTGCATTTATAGACGATGGACAGATGCATGTGATGTACACTGGAAACGTTCGGGATGAACAAGGGAACCGTGAGACGTATCAATGTTTAGCTGTTTCGGAAGATGGTATTCACTTTCAGAAAAAAGGTGTCGTGGCAACACTGCCGGAAGGGTTCACTGCTCATTTTCGAGATCCAAAGGTATGGAAGCGAAATGGCCAGTGGTACATGGTCCTTGGTGCACAAAGCTTAGACCTGAAGGGACACCTTGTCTTATTTACCTCTGATACGTTAGATAATTGGACGTTTCAAGGCACGATTGCAGGCAGCGGAAAAAATGGTTTAGACAATTTCGGCTATATGTGGGAATGTCCAGACCTGTTTGAATTAGACGGCCGGGATGTATTGATTGTGTCACCGCAAGGGCTAGAGCCGAATGGCTTAAAATATCACAACACACATCAATCAGGCTATTTTGTTGGCACATTGGATGATCATTCCTATCAATATACACACGGAGCGTTTGAGGAGCTGGACCGCGGCTTTGACTTCTATGCGCAGCAAACCTTTCTAGACGAATCAGGCAGACGACTTTTAATCGGGTGGATGGGGGTGCCTGATCAAGGAGAAGAACATCATCCGACCATTTCTTATCAATGGATACACTGCCTCACGATCCCGAGAGAGCTCCGTTTAGATGAGGACGGACATCTGATTCAAAAACCAGTAAGTGAACTTCAATCCATGCGGACCAATGAACAAGAGCATGTTTTTCATATTAAACGTTCTGTTCATTCCATCCCTGTAGAGGATATTACGAGCGCAGAGGTATTCATTGATCAAATTGACACACAAAAAGGGTTTGAATGCTGTATCCGTGCAGCAGCACGCATCATCTATGATAAAGAGGAAGGAAAGCTGACATTAGAGCGGGATCGATTTGAAGATCGATCAAAGGAAGTTCGTGAAGCAGTCATAGAGGAATTACACGACCTTCATATCTTTATCGATTCATCGTCAATTGAGATTTTTGTAAACGGAGGCCGAGAAGTTTTTACTGCACGTTACTTTCCTTCCCCGGGAAATAAATCGATCTCCATCAGTGGCAGAAATGAAACAAAGCTGAAACTGAAGACTTGGCATTTACAAAGAGAAGCAGGTCTTTGATCTGCTAAACAAGTAGAGAAAACATCTACGTCTTCTACGCCTTGGTTAATTCTAAAGACAAAAAGAAGCCACTCCTAGTCATTGTAGTTTAAGAGAAGAATTAGAGGAAACAGGTTGTCATTACGAGAGAGTCATCAAGATGTTGGATCGAGTAGACAATAACAAGAAAATGTACCTAAGAAAATGCACCTGTATGAAAGAGAGACTATTAAGAATAGTCTCTCTTTTAATTTAAAAATTCACTCAAATTTAACATGTCAATTTATCAGTTATTAAAATTTCCTTAAAATTATATTTATGTTTACATGATCCATATTAACTATTAGTGTGGTAAATGTGGACCGCACTAAAAAAGGAATTGGAGGTAATAATATGAAAAAATGTAATGTTATTGTCACATCCTTGTTGTCAGCATCTGTATTATTCACTGGATTTGGATTGGAGGGAAATGCGCAAGCGAAAGATGTATTTCCTTCTATGAACGATGAAAGAGTCAAAGAAGAAATAGAAGAAATGAAGGCAGAGGGAATGACCTCTGAACAGATTAAAGAACTTCAAGAGATGAGCAAAAAGGAATATGATTCTGTATCTACGGAAGCAAAAGCAGAAGTTATATTCGAAGAGTCGCAGAAAGATATCGAACAATATATCAAAGATGGTGTGATTGACGAATATCTACCTAAGTACAATGAAGAAAAAGAAAAGATGGGCGTAAATGCCAAGAGCAAGAGCCTAGGAACTAAAGGCGATGTGTTGGTTAGCTATGATTTGAATTCAGGCAGTTCTGCAATTGGATTCGGACACGCTGCAATTGTTTCGAGGAAAAAAGCTAAGACTGTAGAGGCTTGGCATAAAAATTGGAGTCCTATTAAACAACATGGAGTCAGAAGATATAATAATAATTGGGGTTCTAGAAAGAAGGTTTATGGGCTATGGGTGAAGAAGTCTAATAATACCAAATATGTAAATGCTGCTAAATATGCTGAAAAGCAAGCCGATCAAAAGAAGCCATACAATTTGAACTTCTTTGACAAGAAAACTACAAAAAAATTCTATTGTTCTCAATTGGCTTGGAGAGCATGGAAGAATCAAGGACACGACATTGACAATATAAAAATTGATTCGGTTGTATCGCCAATGGAATTAGTTAACTCTAACAACACGAAGGTCTTTTATCATAAAAAGTAAGTTAATAAGCAGTCGGGGATTTCCCCGATTGCTTTGCTTGTTTAAAATTGAAGGGAGATGATTGAATGAAATACTTTAAGTTACTTTTATTAGCTTGCGCCATAGCACTTGTTTGTTCAGCATGTTCAAAAAAAGAGGAGGTTGCAGGGGACTCTCCTAAGGGAGAATTGAGCCATATGAAAGATAGTAAATTTGCTATCATATATTCGCAGGCAATGGACAGAGGATGCGAGATGGTCAACTACAACGATAAAGGAAAGAAATTGTCGAGTATGACAATGAAAGACTGCGTAGGATTTACTTCTTCTACTCAAAGCAATCATAATATCTACTTTTCATCTAATAGGTCTAATTACCATGTGTCTTTAAATAAGAAGACTGGCAAGGTAGAGCCTTTGAATACAAAATCACTTTCAAAATCTACAGATGACGAGGGTGCATTCTTTATTAACTACTCTAATGGGTATGTTTTACACGACATTAACGTTGGTTTTACAGAGGATGGCTTAGTAGGAGAATTAGTATACTGGAATGAAGATGACAACGATAAAAATCAAGTTGAATTAGAAGGAGAATTAACAACAGCTATATTTGAAGACAAAAAAATCTATGCCATTCTCAGTAATGATGAAAGTGTAACAGTGTCTTCAATAAATCCTAAAACCCATAAAGAAAAACGAAAAAAGTTAGACGTAGACTCAGTATTCTTCCCTGACAATAATGAGTCTTTGAAGTCATTAAACAACGAAGAGTTAATACTTGCCTTAAACGATGGCGTTGACAGTAAACAGGAGTCTATGTTGGTGGTACTCGACAAAAAAACTCTCGATAAGAAAAGAGAAATAGTAATGGATAAAGGATTCACTATCTACAAGACCAACGTAGATGATGATAAAGTCACGATAGTCTCCTATGAAGGAGAAGTTAAGATATTCAACAGAGACCTCAAAGAGATATCTTCTGAAAAAATTCCACTTAATTTTAAATCAGATGACGAACGTTTAGAAGAGGTTAAGATTTTAGACGACAAGATTTATGCATTGGTAAGAATGTTTGAGAGAGATAAGAATGGAGTTATTGGTAGAATTATTGAATATAATATTGAAAGCAAGGAATCTAAAGAGATATCACTAAAATCTGATAAAGATTGGGAAATGACAAGCATGGAAGTTATAAGATAGCTGTATAGGAGAGTGGGGTATATTAACTTACATTATCTTCAACCCATGGGTCTTGTGTTATTCACATTGCCGTTGTTGTATTTAGCTTGGGGGGTTATTGGCTATTTAATTTTTAAGAAGGTTTATGTGGTTCTAATGATCACATTTATCACATCAACCATTTTCATATTTTCCTATACTGGTTTTGACATGTCAAATATGTATTGGGTAGGGATTGTGACTTTTTTATGCATGTGTACCACTGTAATTACAAAAATTATTCGAGACGTGTATTATCGCTATAAAAGAGCATAGTAACCAGTCAAAGCTTGTGTTCACGAACATGAGCTTTATTTATTTTAACATTTATATTAATTATTCTTTACATATTTTCTAAAAATTCACTATACAACCTGTAATAATGAAAATAAAGGGAAAGTGATAGGGGGAGGTCTGTTTGGCAGAGAAAGTGGCAAGCCCACTTGTTGCTAAGATGATCGGTGATTGGAACGGCTTTATAAAGAAACAGGACATACTAAATGCAGAAAGTAAAAGAAAAGAGATTGTAATAGCCCGCAAAAATATGGAAGAAGACCAAAATGTCTTAATATACTTTAGCTTGATTGATCCCAGGTACAAAATGATGGTTCAGGAATAGAAAGAGGATAAACTCAATCGGAACTGTCGTTCATTTTTGCAAAAAATAAATGTTGCTTGTGAAAAAATGTTCGGTGTATGGGAGGCTTTTTTTCATTAAAGCACTTCATCATACTTACGCAAAAAATTGTAGAAAAACATGGCTTTCTTTACAATCTGAGCAGATCAATGATCTGCTTTTTTCTAGTGAGATCAGCCTGTAACTTAAAGCCTATAGCGTGTATATACAAGGTTGGCCTAAAGCGGTTTGATGACGTTTTACATATATGATAACAGGTGGAATTATGGTATCATTTTAAAATATATACAGCTGAGGCTGACGTTTATCCAAATGCGGTAGGACAAAAAAAGGGGTTGTTTACTTGAATTCAAAACAGCAGCCGACGACTAGAAAACGCTTGGAGACAATGGCAGATCATGTTGAAGATAAACGTGAAGAATATAAAGAATTGCTCATTCAAGTTCAATCTATTCTCGGTGAACCTTCTTTAGAGCAGGAAGAAGTGAAAGAGAAGCTGTCAGATACGTATAAACAAATGAAAGAATATGCTTTATTTGTTGAATCCATTGAAGCCTTTATTCGAAAAATGGCGAAAGAGTCCGATCAGCAAAAATAGGCATTCATGTATGGATAAAAGAGTGTACTCGGAAGCGGGTACGCTTTTTTAATTCAATAAGATTAATCAGAAATTTAAATGAAAGCGTTGACATTTATATTGTCATGATCAATAATAAATAAAAATTTCATCTGAGCATGTACAGGAGGAACGATATGAACTATACAACCAAGAAATGCCTGATCACCTTTATTATTGTCCTGTTTTCTATGAGTTTTCTTTTTCCTTCCGTTTCTTCTGCCCGAAATCATACGTCGTCTGCTGCGTCAACTGCTTCAGTCCCGTCTGGTCAATATTATCGTTCACAAGAGGTAGCTCTGCATTCTCACGTTCAAAAAGCTTCTCTTTATTACACAACAGATGGCAGCCAGCCGACAACTCATAGTCAGTTATACAAAAAGCCCATTCATATCGAAACTGATACGACTTTAAAAGTAAGCGCTTACAAAAATAGGCATCGACTTGCTACATCTACGTACAATTATCGTTTTGTCACACGAGAGGATATCGCATCATCCTTTTTATCTTTTGAATATCAAGGAATGCCTTATCGGTTGTACATTCCGAAAAATCATAAGAGGGGTAAAGCCTATCCTTTAGTCCTCTTCTTACATGGAGGCGGGGAGAGGGGGACAGACAATCAAAAGCAGTTACTTGCGAATGATGGTGCAGTTTTATGGGCTTCTCCTGAAGTTCAAAAGAAACATCCTTCGTATGTACTTGCACCTCAGGCGCGAAATGCTGTCGATGGAGGCTTTGCATTAACAAGAAATGTGCAAAATGAAATTGATCTGACGAATGTGTTTCAATTTTCACCAGATTTACACAAAGCTTATGATGTCCTTCAGCATGTGTTAACTTCTTATCAGATTGACCAGAAAAGAATTTATGCGACGGGTTTATCACAAGGTGGATTTGGCACGTACCAGTTGAACATCACATATCCTCGTTTGTTTGCAGCGATGATTCCTATTGCGGGGGGTGCAGATCCGAGCAAGGCGGGAATTTTAGCGAGCAAGCCAATATGGGCATTTCATGCAGAGGATGATTCCATTATCCCTATCAGCTATGCAAGAAATACAATTCAAGCTATTCAAAAAGCTGGCGGCCAGCCGCTTTATACGGAGTATGCAAGCAAGTATGGATATGACCATGCATCATGGACGCCTGCTTATGAGACGCCAGGCTTAACAGATTGGCTGTTTGCGCAGAGACGAAGCTTTCGATAAACAAAAACCGATTCACCTTCTAACAAGGCGAATCGGTTTTTTCTGTTTTATTTGTCAAAACGATGAGCAGAATGCTTTGTTGGTCCGATGTATTCGTTTAGCTGGAAAGAGCCTTTAATGGCAGCCGTGATGAATTCTTTTGCTGCATAAATGGCTTCTTTCACGTCTGATCCATTCGCTAGTTCAGCTGTGACTGCTGCTGAGAATGTGCAGCCTGCGCCGTGTGTGTATTCTGTGTCGATTTTATCTGTTTCAAGGCGTTCGAAGGTTTGTCCATCATAAAGCAAATCGATGGCTTTGTCTTCGCTGAGCTTACCGCCTCCAGTGATTACCACATACTTTGCACCAAGTTCGTGAATGCGTTTTGCCGCTTCTTCCATTTGTTCGATCGTTTTGATCTCGCCGATTCCGCTTAATTGACCTGCTTCGAAAAGATTAGGTGTGATAACGGTTGCCAGTGGCGTGAGCTTTTCACGCAATGCTTCCGCGTGCTCTGGGTAAAGGACTTCGTTCGCACCCTTACAAACCATGACAGGATCAATGACGACATTTTTTAGGTCATATGTTTTGATGGTGTCAGCTGCAAGCTCAATCACGTCGACGGTTGGAAGCATACCCGTTTTCAGTGCATCTACACCAATACCTTCTACAATGGTAGAGAGCTGCGCGCGAATTGTCGAAGTATCAATTGGAAACACCTGATGATCCCAATGATTATGAGGGTCCATTGCAACGACAACGGTTAAAGCTGTCATCCCGTAGACGTTTTTTTCTTGAAACGTTTTTAAATCTGCTTGGATACCTGCACCGCCGCTTGAATCCGAACCTGCGATGGTGAGTGCTTTATTCATAGACATAGTTGCTGAACCTCCAATGTGATGTGTAACAGTTACTGTTCTATCCCTTATTATAATCAGCTTTTCCATTTATCACAATGAAACGGCATAAAAAAGCGTTCCTCTCATCGGAACGCCTCCCTTTCTTACCTTTTACAAATCACCAATTTCCCTTTTTTCAGTTCATCTAAAAGGGTTAAGGCTAACTCTTGATCGGCCCCAGTTGACATCATTTTGGCCATCAGTTCATCATCCCGGGTGCGAATGACATTGGCGACTTGATCCAAAATCCCTTGATCGACCGCAGTCATGCTTTTGGCATCTGTATACTCTGTTACGGTATCAGAGCGTTCTGGGTCGTACGCAAAAACAAAAACAGCGTCTTTTGATGAACCCGATGAATGAATGTGGTCAATGGTCTGTTTTGCTTCTTTACTATTCTCCACCGTAATATATTCCATCATGATCACTCCTTTTCATCAAAAATTCCCATTTTCCCATCAAATCAAACCGCCTTTTATATCATGAGAAGAAAGTCAATTTATGTTTTAATGGAAAAAGACGAATCTATTAAAGGAGTAAGCTGCATATGAAGATTTCCTTATTAATTGTGACACATAACCGGCTCAGCGCACTGTGTGAGCTGCTTGAATCCATTACAAGACAAACCGTACAGCCTTTTGAAATTGTTGTCGTCAATGATGCAGGAGAGCGAGTCGACATCATTCAGGAACTTTACCCTGAGCTTCCGATCCGCTTGATTCATTTAGATGAGAATGTCCAGCATGTAAATGCCAGAAATGTGGGGGTGCGGGAGCTGACAGGAGACGTCATCATGCTGAGTGACGACGATGATTACTTCACACCTTGTCATATCGAACGCATGAGCAAGGCGCTGGAAGATGCCGATTTTGTCTTTTCTGATGCAGAAATTGTATCATTTGAAGAAAAAGGCGCGACCCGTTTCCCGCTGTCGAGGCGTTTGTTTGCTTATACAGCGGATATTGAGGATATGCGTGTCTTTTCTACATATGTTCCTTCGGGCAGTATGTACAAACGCTGTATACACGATGAGATTGGCTATTTTGATCCAGCGATGCATCATTATTGGGACTGGGACTTCTTTTTGCGTGTATCACAGCATGCCCGAGTCAAACGAGTGCCAGCGGCGAGCGTGATCTATGCGTTTTTTGACGGCGGTGGAAATCAGTCTAGTGATCTGGGTGAAACAAGGAAAAACTACTTAGATGATTTAAGTGAAAAGCATGAACTGGGCGATCTGCCGACAGCGAACTTTGCGATATTATTAGAAGAACCAGCGATGAAAAAAAGAGAATCAGAGAGTGAGATTGTGTGGGATGGAAAACCGATGATCTCCAGACTAGCGCAGCAAGTAGAAGGAGGAAAACCACAATGAAGCCATTTTTAAATGATAGCTGGTGGGCTGTGATGAAAAGTGAATTTGAACAGCCGTATTATCAGGAATTACGTGAATGGATGAAGGAAGAATATCGCACGCAGACCGTTTTTCCAAAACCAGATGACGTGTATCGTGCTCTTCATTTAACGTCATATGAAAAGGTCAAAGTGGTGATTTTAGGACAAGACCCTTATCATGGCCCAGGGCAGGCACATGGATTAAGCTTTTCTGTTCAGCCGGGCGTCAAACACCCGCCATCTTTAAGAAATATTTTTCAGGAGCTACAGGATGATCTTGGCTGTCCTGTTCCAAACCACGGCTCACTTGTCAGCTGGGCAGAGCAGGGTGTGCTGCTCTTAAACACTGTGCTGACCGTGAGAAGGGGCGAGGCGAATTCTCATAAAGGCAAGGGCTGGGAACGAGTCACAGACCGCGTGATTGATGTGCTGAATCAGCGTGAGCAGCCCGTCGTTTTTGTGTTATGGGGAAGACATGCTCAAAACAAGAAAGAACGCATTGATCAAAACAAGCATTACATCATTGAGTCACCTCATCCAAGTCCTTTTTCTGCAAGAAACGGCTTTTTTGGCAGCCGGCCGTTTTCAAAGGTAAACGCGTATTTAAAGCAAATGGGGATTGAAGAAATCAATTGGTGTATCAAGGATATTGAATGAAAATAGGACGAGGGGAGAGCCCCTTCGTCCTGTTTATTTTAAAAATTTGCGGACCAAGTCGAGTCCGTTTTTCGCATTTGGATAACGGAAGGAAAAATCGAAGCGATTGGTTTGCCGCAGGACGCTTTTTTCATGCGTAAAAGTAAAGAAGCTTTCCTTCCCGTGATATCGCCCCATGCCGCTTTCGCCGACGCCTCCGAATGGCAGGTAAGGGGTAGCGACATGCATAAGCGTGTCATTGATACATCCTCCGCCAAATGAGAGGTTGTCTAGAATATAGGATTCTGTTTCTTTATTTGTTGTAAATAAGTAAAGCGCAAGCGGCTTTGGCCTTGCTTTGATCATATGAACTGCCTCATGCAGAGAATCAAAGGTCATGACAGGCAGAATCGGTCCGAAAATTTCCTCCTGCATGACAGGATCTTCCCATGTGATGTGGTCTAAAATGGTCGGAGCGATTTTGAGCTCCTGTTCATTGCGCTGTCCACCTGTGACGATCGTTCCATTTGAGAGAAATTGTGTAAGCCTGTCAAAATGACGCTGGCTGACATTTTTTCCAAAGTGCGGATGCGTTTCGGGATGTTCACCATAAAAGTCACGGATACAGGCTGTCATTTCTCGCAAAAGTTCCTCTTTGATGGATTCATGAACGAGCAAATAGTCTGGTGCAATGCAGGTTTGCCCTGCATTGGTGAACTTCCCAAAGGTGATCCGCTTCGCTGCCAGCTTGATGTCGGCATCAGGCATGACGATGCTGGGACTTTTTCCGCCAAGCTCAAGTGTGACAGGGGTCAAATGCTTTGCGGCGGCTTCCATGACGACTTTGCCAACTGCCACACTTCCAGTAAAGAAGATATAATCAAAGGGCAGTTTCAGCAGTTCTGTACTGACTTCAACACCGCCCTCTACGACAGCCGCATGGTCTTCTTGAAATACACGTTTGATGATAGTGCTGATCACTTGTGAGACTGCCGGCGTCAGCTCAGACGGCTTTAAAATCACGGCATTTCCCGCAGAAATCGCACCGACTAATGGAGAAAGGGCCAATTGGAAAGGATAGTTCCAAGGAGCAATGATGAGCACAGTTCCATAAGGTTCCTTGATAATCATGCTTTTTGATCCGATATGAGTCAGCGGTGTTTTCACGCGAGTTGGCTTCGCCCATTTGTGAAGGTGCTTGATGGTATGATTGATTTCTTCATACACCATCCCAATCTCTGTTGTATAGGCTTCCTGTTCGGATTTATGTAAATCATGGGCTAAGGCCTGTAATATATCCTTTTCATGCTGTTTGATTGCTGCTTTTAAATCTTGAAGAATGCGGATGCGTTCTTGAACCGCCGGCTTCTGAAAGACTTTTTGTTTCTGAAATAGAGCAGTAAGCTTGTCCATTATTCAATCCCTTCATAGACGATTTTGTTTCTTTTATTATGTGTGAATGAAGATGAGGGGTCAAATAAGAGAGTCATGAGCGCACTGCTTTGAAAAAATGAACCCATTTGGTTTGTTCATTTGGTAAAATAATGTTGAAAAGAGATTTTTTTAGATTGGAGGGTCTACCCTTGAATATTCATATATCAAGCCTGCTTCAAAAAATGGAGGAAGCGGTTCAAAAAGCAAAACAAAGTGGAAATGATGAAGAGGTGAAACGTCAAGTAGCGGCCATTTCTTCACTATGTGATGTCATTCTCGACGCACCATCAAAGGTGCAAATGCCGCAGTCGCCGGCCATCTCACCACCTCCATCGATACATACACCATCAGCGCCACCTGTGACTACAGATCAAGCCATGCTTGAGAAACTCATGGGCACAAGTGGTGCGAAGAAATTTCAGCAAAATGATGAGGGTCAAAAAGAGAAGGACGGGAACGGCGACTCTATTTTTGATTTTTAATGGTCTTGTCACGACAAAGGGAAGGTGATCGGTTTGAAACTATTTTTGGGCGCCATTCAGTGGATGGCATTTTTTATCGCAGCTTCTATTGCCGTACCAATTGCGATTGCACAAGCATTTGAATTGAATCAAGTGCAATCGGCGGAGCTGATTCAAAGTACTTTCTTTTCACTTGGTCTTGTGGCAATGGTGCAGTGTTTATGCGGCCATATGCTGCCGATCAATGAAAGTCCAGCAGGGCTTTGGTGGGGTGTGTATACCCTTTATGCCGGCATGACAGGTACAATCTTTGCGACGTATCCTGAAACCCTGCAAGCATTACAAGGGGCTTTAATTTTTAGTGCTGTTTTCTTTTTTATTTTTAGTTTATTTAAAATCATCAATTGGCTCGCGTCTTTATTTACGCCAGTCGTCACAGGCATTTACCTGCTGCTGCTTGTTGTGCAGCTAAGTCAGCCAATCATGAAAGGGCTGATGGGCATCGGCTATCGGGGAAATCAGGTGGACGGGCTTGTCTTTTGCTTATCGATCTTGATTATTATCCTCACCTTCATGATCAGCCGCTCAAAATGGCATTACTTGAGGCAGTTTTCTGTGTTATTCGCACTTGCAGGCGGATGGCTGTTATTCGCTCTACTCGGATTGGCGAAGCCGGTTCGAATTCCAGAACAAATCATCGAGTTTCCGAAGCTGTTTCCATTCGGTATGCCGGTCTTTGACAGCGGATTGCTTGTCACGTCCTTTTTTATAACGATTTTACTCATTGTGAACATGCTGGCAAGTATTCGAATTGTGGAAAGTTCAGTGAAGGCATTTGGTGAACTGCGTGAGCGGAAAAGAGCACGACCTGCTGGTTTTGTCGCAGCATTTGGTCATTTATTAAGCGGGCTGATCGGGGCGATTGCGCCTGTACCTATTTCGGGGGCAGCAGGATTTATCCAGACAACCAAAATTCCTTCGAGAAAGCCTTTTTTCATAGGAAGTCTGCTTGTTGTTCTCATTAGTTTGTTTCCCCTGCTCATGAGCTTTTTCTCTGCATTGCCATCACCTGTGGGGCTTGCTGTAAACTTTGTGGTCTTCTCTTCTATGATTGGGATTGCGATGTCGGAGTTTGATCAGTATGAGAAAGAAGAAGTCCCGCGGATTCGCTTTGTTCTTGGGATTGCTGTTTTAGCAGGCGTAGGGGCGATGTTTGTGCCTCAGGGGGCCTTGAAAGGGATGCATCCTGTGCTCATTTCATTATTAAGCAACGGTCTTGTTCTAGGCACACTCATTGCGATCGTGGTCGACCAAGTCTTGTTACGAAAGAAAAAGAAATCCGACAATCTCGTGTCAACGTAAAGGGAAAGTTGAATGTCGCCCTTCACCCGCGCTATGATAAATATAATTGACGAGATAAGGAGAATGACGAATGAAACTATTTTTCATTTTAGGTGCTATTAACGCCATGCTTGCTGTTGGACTTGGAGCCTTCGGTGCGCACGGTCTAGAAGGGAAAATCCCTGAAAAATATATAGAAATATGGAATAAAGGTGTTCAATATCAGATGTTCCATGCCATTGGCTTATTTGTTGTCGCTTTTCTTGCAGATAAGCTGTCAGGTGTCTCCTTGGTTCCTGCCGCTGGCTGGGTGATGCTTGCAGGCATCCTTTTCTTCTCAGGAAGCCTTTATGTGCTGGCATTGACGCAGGTGAAGATTTTAGGAGCCATTACTCCTATTGGCGGAGTAGCATTTATCGCCTCTTGGATCATGCTTGTCATTGCAGCAGCAAAAAATTTATAAGCCAATAAACCGATGCTCTCATAGGGGCATCGGTTTTTTTCTTAACTCCAGTAAGGGGTATAGTTGGGCGGTGCTTGATAATATGGGACGTAGTGAGATGGAGGGACAGGATGTGTTTGAGACTCTTCCTCCCGGTGGCAAAATGGTCCGATAAACACACTTGGTTTCACAGGCTTTATCGCCTGCTTCCACTGTGTTTCGTTCATGCAATAAGTATGGGCCATGATGTGAGAAGGGGTGAGGGTGAGAAGGTCTGAGCCTAGGATCACTTCAGGTGTAGATGCGTTAAAAATGGCTAACAAATGAGTTCTGTCTTGGAGAGCGACTTCATAGTGCCACCAGCCTTGAGGCACGTTTGCCACCTGTCCAGGTGTGATGGTGTAGGTGTGCAGTTTTTTTGTAAATGGATTCAGCATCGATACGGCAGCAGAACCGGCTATACAATAAACAAGCTCTGCGGCATTTTGATGATAATGAGGCTCTACGACTTTGCTTTTACTCAAATATATATCCAGCAGGGACACTTGATCCAACGAGTTTAATTGTTTTTTTCCTAACACATTAATCAGGTTATGCTGATCGAATTTCACAAGGGGGCTTTGATTCAGATCGTATGAAAATTTGACATTTGGTGATGTATAATCCAGCTCAACAGTCATTGATGTCACCTCTAGGCTTTTGATAAAAACTACTAGGCATCTTATGAGCAGCGCCCTAGAGGTGTGACAAAAACCTAGACAAAAGAAAAAAGCAAGGGCACCTGAGCCTTGCTTTTGCCATGCTTGACGTTATCTCGGAGAATACGTAGACATGGAGTATGGATAGTCGTATTGAATTTCCCCATCAAACGTAATGTAATCAAGATAGATCGTTAATAGTAAGTATCGTGTTCCTGTCTTATTATCACTAATGATAATGTGGTCACGTCCTGCAGCTTCAATGACGCCTCTAAAAATCTTCGAATTCCATTCCTTGCTCGCCTCAAATGTCATATAAATCGTGGCTACCTTGCCGCGGTTCAATCGTAAAATATTTTCAATATAGGACTGCTCAATAGGCAGCTGCCCGGTGACATTCTGCTGATAAACCGGTCCAGAAGGAATTTGATATGGCTGACCGCCGCCCTGCGTTCCTTGGCCTCCTTGTGAAGTGCCGGTAGACGGCATTGGCGAAAACCCCTGCTGCATTTGACCCTGCGTTTGGGGAGGGACTGAATAACCCATCTGCTGCGCAGGATACGGATTTGCTCCATATTGTTGCTGGCGAAAATCTTGACCTTCGAAACCCGAACCTTGCCCAAATTGATTTTTCAATTTCATAACGTTCCTCCTCTTTCCTCATGGTGTTCTAAACAGAAGGCGCTAAAGCACCTGTTGTTTCCATAGCATTCTTTCTCTCTTTCACACTATGAGACAGGAGGGGAGAATATGTACATTGAACGAAAAAAAGGAACTGCTATGCAATTCCTCAGCGTGAAGACAATCCCTCGTATTCTATCGGTACTCGTCTTTTTTACATGATCCAGTTTATAGCGTGCTGAATATCAAATAAAAGTGTCATGATGAGAAAAAACGCGGCGAGCGGTGTAATCACAATGATGAAGGCTTGCCATAATCTGAGCTTCATCACAGCGACAATGCCTAAAACAGCCATTCCCAATATCCACGTCTTTGCATATGCTTCCGTAAGAGGTAAAAGATCGAGATAATACCATACTTCATAATGCTGATCTAAATATGGTGAGATTTTAACAAACGTATACGGACCAAGCATCCCAACAGTGAAAATCCAAGTAAGTGAAAATAAAGCAGAAGGGAAAAAGACCGTCAGTGTGCAGGCTTTGAGTATATCTCGATATGCCGTTTGACAGTCGAAAAAGAGACGGCCTAACCATTTAATCAGAAGGACACCGAAAAATAGAATCATATTGCCTGCCAAAATACCATATCCCGCTCCTTGTAACAGAATAAAAGGGAATGGAATATGATTGCCCATATACTCGCTAAAATACCCTTCGTAGATCCAGCCCGTACCGGCGATACTTGCAAGGAGCATCATCAGCCAAATGGGAATATTGGAATGTTGATATGAGCGAATAATCGTTTTTGTCGCGACGAAAATTTTAAAAAATCGAAAAAATCCTTTTACTTCCTCTTCTTGGGAGTGATCATTCTTCATAGCTTCCAATGTTCTTTACTCCTTTAATACACACAAATGATTACTTATATTACCAAAAATTTCGCATTTTTCAAAGATAGATCAATAAAAAAATACAATTTTATAAAAAATAGGTCACTCTACAGTCTCTTTAAGAGGAGACACATATGATAAACATAGTTTGAAAGAGACCGAGGTGAAAACTTTGACAAAAGTAACTGTCATTATGACGAGCTACAACAAGGCGGCTTACGTCGGCAGATCGATTGAAGCGGTCCTGCAGCAGACGCTGTCAGACTTTGAACTTTTTATCATGGATGATGGATCAAACGAAAAAACCCTTGCTGCTATTGAACCGTTTCGCAAAGATCCCCGCGTTCACTTTATCCAAAGCGGTGTCAAAACGCTGGAAGAGAGAACAGCGAAAACTCGCTACGCCGTGCTGATTAATCAAGCATTAGAACTGGCAAAGGGCGAGTATATTTCCTATGCCACAGATGACAATGTCTACGCCCCGGACCGTTTAGAGAAGCTCACTCATTATCTAGATGCCCATCCAGGTAAAGAGATTGTCTATTCTAGTTCTAAAGTGATCTATTTAAATAGCAAAAAAGAGCCAGTGAAGGAAACGATTCGGCCGGCGCAAACAGTGCAATGGAATGCCCCCTGTGCCATAGATCATTGCTCGGTCGTACATCGTGCATCCATTTTATCAAAAATTCATGCTGAATTTGGGTCTTACTGGGACGAGAGTCCGCATTTTTATCGGATAGGGGATGCCCGTTTCTTTTTTCGGTTAAATCATTTTTATCCGTTCTATCCCTTTGATGAAATATTAGATACAAATTACATCACAGAACAGTCCATTCATTATCAGCTGGCAGAAGAAGAGAAAAGTGCCTTTATTCAAGCACTTCCCGAGCAGTCTACCTGCTGGGAGCTTCGCAGTATATTAAAACAAAAACATGGGAGGTGACCTGAAGTGTCGCACTATATTCATCATTATTGGCAGGTGTACTTTGAGTATGTGAATCTGATGAAGGATTTGTCCTACAAGCAAATTCCTCTTGGGTTGATCAGTAATTTTTATCAATATATCAGTCCTGAAGTGAGGGAACGTATGGAAGATGAAGCATTCGGTCAAGAACTGACAACCGCTTGTCCATTACCGGAAGAGATTCAGCCATTTTTTGATCAGCATAAGCAGCAGATTAAGCGTATCGCTTATCGTCCGGCGAATGGAAAGGTATTGCTTCACTTTGAACACCTGCGTTTTACGGAACAAAATTACACGCGGTTCCATCCAAACCAAACGGTGGTGCTCGCTCGCTGGAAGAAGGCGGATTATTATGGATTACCCGTGATCAGTAAGCCGGAATTAGCCGGAGAGGTTAATAAAGAAGCCCACGCTGAATATATTGAAAAAGCAAATGCTCTCCTTAAACCTTACGCTCACCACCCTGTCTTTGGCAATGTCTTTTTTAGAGAAAAGCTGCGGAAGGACATTGTGCAATTTATTGATGTCATTGACCAAATAGAAATGCTATTTCAAATGCAGCCGATTGCAGCTGTCATTGTTGGAACGACGGAGGATGCTTATAGCCGCGTACTCGCTTTGCAAACAGTGAAACGCCAGCTTACGAGTATCTGTCTTCAGCACGGTGCGCTTATGGGAGACGAAGCCTTTTTACCGATTTTCACGACTTGCCATGGGGTGTTTGGAAAGTATGAAAAGGACTGGTATGTAGATAAAGGCTGTCAGCCGGAACAGGTGGAAATCACAGGTCATCCGAGGTTTGATTTGGTGAAGGAGCGAACGCCGCTTCAACAGGATCTCATTTTTCGTAAATTGAACTTCAGTCCGGCTAAAAAGACCGTGCTTGTGGCAACGCAGCCATTTTCTGAAGCCTTTTATGGCGATGTTCTTAAAACGATCGCCAAACGGAAAGACATTCAGCTGATCATGAAGCCGCATCCTTGGGAAATTGCTCGAAATCGATTAAATGACTATGTGACTATTGAACGAGCGGGAAATCATGTGAAATTGATTAAAAAAGAAATTGACCTGTATGACTTGCTGCCATATGTGGATATCGTGATTACGCTCACATCAACAGTTGGTCTTGAAGCCATGCTTTTTGAAAAGAGTGTGCTGATCGGGAAAATGACAGAAGGCAGAAGATACCCATATTACGAGTCGCTTGGCAGCTATCATATGGAAAACCCTGTTGAACTAGCTGAGAAAGCCATTCGTATTTTGTCGGATGAACAAGAGATGAAACTGGCAAAGCAGCAAGGAGCTCAGTTCATTAAACAACATTATCCGCATGCGCGATCTATCGATGTTCTGCTTTCTCTGCTCAAAACAAAAACCGGTGTGGATTTTCAGAGATGAAGATAGGGGTGTGCAAGCGATATGGGAAAAAAGAGAGCACAATTTCTTCCTTATGCTCTGCCTTTCATTCAGCAGGAAGAAATTGATGAAGTCATTGGAACATTAAAGTCCGGCTGGCTGTCAACTGGACCAAAAGTAAGACAGTTTGAAGAAGAATTTCAGCAGCTGACAGGTGCAAAACATGCGATCGCTGTCAATTCATGTACGGCTGCTTTATTTTTAGCGTTAAAGGCAAGAGGGATTAGGGCTGGGGATGAAGTGATTACAACCCCTCTGACATTCTGCGCAACAGCCAATACGATTATCCATACGGGGGCAGCGCCTGTATTTGTCGATATTGATCCAGCGACACTCAACCTGGATGCAGAGAAAATAGAAGCGGCCATTACACCACATACAAAAGCGATTGTTCCTGTTCACTTTGCCGGTCAATCGTGCGATATGGACCGGATTTTAGCCATTGCCAAAAAGTATGATCTATTTGTACTTGAAGATGCTGCCCACGCTCTTTACACAACGTATCACGGTCAGCCCGTTGGATCCATTGGTGATGCGACCGCTTTTAGCTTTTATGCAACGAAAAACCTAGCGACTGGTGAAGGCGGCATGCTGACAACAAATGATGATGCGCTTGCGGCTCGGATTAGAAGACTAGCGCTCCATGGGATGAGCAAGGGAGCGTGGAATCGTTATGGAGAAAAAGGAACGTGGTATTACGAGGTCGAGGAACCAGGCTATAAAATGAACATGTTTGACGTGCAGGCATCGTTAGGGCTTGTTCAACTAAGCCGACTAGATGACATGCAGGCGCGGAGAGAACAGATTGCAAAAGCATACAATCAGGCTTTTCAAAAAGAAGCGGGTCTGATCCTGCCGCCTGTGCATCAAGAAGGAAGACATGCATGGCATTTGTATGTACTGCAAGTGAATCCAAAAGAAGCATTTATCACGCGTGATGAACTGATTGATCAGCTGCAAAAGGAATATAAAATCGGCACGAGTGTTCACTTTATCCCTGTTCACTTGCATCCATACTATCAAGAAACATATCACTATTCACCGGAGGATTTTCCTGAGTCACTTGCATACTACAAGCAGACGCTCTCACTGCCGCTCTATCCAAGTATGACAGATGAAGATGTGCAGGATGTTATCACAGCGGTGTTGACTATTTTAAAAGAACAGAAGGCATTATCATGAAGGTCGTTCATGCTGTAGATGATCAGGTGCTGGCTGCTTGGCTGGAGAAATACGGTCAACAAGCGGAACAAATGAACGGCTTCAAGCAGTTTGCTCTTGTTAATGGCGCACAGCTAAAGGCAGTCCTGTTATATGAATGGTCAAAATGGGAAAGCGGCATTTTTCATCAGCATATTTTTCATGTGAAGTTTGTCGAAGCGGAGACAGCGTCTGCTTTTCAAGAATTGATGGAGCGTTTCATCAATTGGATGAGAACAGAAAAATGCGATTTTTTCTTTTTACGTCTTGAAGCGTCTGATCTTGAAAAAAACCGCATCGTCCAAAGGCTGTCACATGTGTACTATGTGGGCGGTCTCACTCGTCTTGAGGCGCCGCCTGTTCAAATGGAGATGCCATCTACAGGTGAAGATGTGGTCATCAGTCTGCCGGATGAAAAGGATTACGATGAGGCGGTGTCACTTGCTCATCAGGCTTTTGTGAAAAGCCGGTATGCACTTGATCCTTTTTTAGATCAGAATGCCGTCCAGCATTTTTTTCAGGAATGGATGAGAAACAATTTACTCGGACGTGCAGATATCAATCTCGCAGCAAAGTTGAACGATGAAGTCATTGGTTTGATTCAAGGGGTGACAAAGGGCGATGAACTGGTACTTGATTTATTGTCCATTAGAGCGGATGCACAAGGAAAAGGGATCGGAAAAAAGCTCGTGATGGCGATGATTAACGCCTCTCATGAGAGAGGGCATCGGTTTATGTCTGCCGGAACTCAGATGCATAACACAACCGCGATTCAGCTGTACGAAAAGCTGGGCTTTAGAACAAAAAATGCCTTCTTGTATTACCATGTGTGGCCGAAAAAAGGAGAGAGGTAAGATGGCGCATTTCTATATCGGAGATCGCAAAGTAGGGGATGGCGCGCCTGTCTTTATCATTGCAGAGGCGGGCATTAACCATGATGGAAAGCTGGATCAGGCGCTTGCTTTAATTGATGTGGCAAAGGAAGCAGGTGCCGATGCGGTGAAGTTTCAAATGTTTCAAGCTGATCGGATGTATCAAAAGGAACCGGGTTTGTACGAAACAGCCAAAGGGGAAGAGGTGTCTATTTTTTCTTTAGTGGAACAAATGGAGCTGCCGCCAGAATGGCTCCCGGTGTTATTGTCACGTTGCGCGGAAAAAGGGCTGATATTTTTAAGCACAGTGTGTGACGAAGAATCTGCGGATCTATTGAATCAAACCGATCCGCCGGCTTTCAAGCTGGCATCCTATGAAATCAATCATTTGCCTCTTATGCGTCACACGGCATCTTTTCAAAAGCCCATCATATTCTCAACAGCCGGGGCAACCATTTCGGATGTCCATGAAGCATATGAGGCGATTACAAGCGAGCACAATCAGCAGGTCGCTATCATGCATTGCGTAGCAAAGTATCCAGCACCTAGAGCTTACACGAATCTGCGCGTGCTTCAAACCTTAGCTGCTGCATTCCCCGAGGCAGTCATTGGCTTTTCTGATCATAGTGAGCATCCAACTGAAGCGCCTGTGGCCGCTGTGAAGCTTGGGGCAGCAATCATTGAAAAGCACTTTACAGTCGATAAAACGTTACCTGGGGCTGATCATTCCTTTGCTCTTGATCCTGAAGAATTGAAGGAAATGGTTCAGCATATTCGAGCGGCAGAAAAGCAGCGGAATCTAACAGAAGCTGACACTCTTTCAGTGCCAGAAGAGCTCCTTGGCAGTTCTTATAAAACGACAACAGCTATTGAAGGCAAGATTCGTGAATTTGCGTATCGAGGCATTTTTACGACAAAAGGCATTGCGAAAGGCGAGACATTGACCGCAGAAAATCTAGCCGTGTTACGTCCAGGACAAAAAAGCCAAGGTCTGCATCCGCGGTATATGGCGATTTTACTTGGCGCAAAGGCTGTCAGAGATATCCCAGCCCATACAGGGGTTTCGTGGAAAGATGTACTCATGCAGGAGACGCCAAATGATCAATGATGTCCTTTTTGTCATACAGGCGAGAATGGGCTCAACAAGGCTGCCAAAAAAGGTGATGAAACCGATCGGCGGTATGGCGCTGATCGACCTGATTGTTGAACGAGTAAAGCAATCAGATCATTACAATCACAAAACGCAGAACCTCATGATCGCCACAACAGTTGAGGCAGAAGATGATCTGCTGGCTCATTATTGTTTATCAAAGGGCTATAAAGTATTTCGTGGCAGTGAGGCGGATGTACTGCAGCGATTTGCGCAGATTGTCCGTCATTTTGAACCGCAAACCATTGTGCGTTTAACAGGAGATAACCCATTTATAGATCCAGTCCTTTTGTCGAAAATGCTTGAAAAACATAGACAAGAGAAGGCTGATTACACGTATACGGCTGGAACGCCACTCGGTATTTCCGGGGAAATGATCGACGCACAGATTTTAAGTGAAATCGACAATTTTCCCCTTACGCAGCCAGAGCGTGAGCATGTCACGCTCTATATCAGAAAGCATCCAGAGCAATTTCACCTGCAATTATTCACACCGCCCAAAGAACTTGCATATCCTGCTTATCGATTCACGATTGATACAGAAGAAGATTATGTGTTTGCGACCCGTTTACTAGAGAAAGCTGGCGGCTCCATTGCTGTGCCTACGGCTGAACTCATCACCATTTGCGAACAAGACCCTGATATTGTTCGGCTGAATCAATTTGTGAAACAGAAGGATGCTGAATGAACAAGAAAATCATGATTGTTGTGTATGGTGGGTTTTTAAGAGGGATGGGTCATGTCGTCAGAATGAAACGGCTGGCAAATCAACTGCTTCAAGAAGGAAACGACATATCTTTCTATACAAATGAACAGATCTGTGTAGAAATGCTCTCAGGTCCAGATTGGCACGTTCATTTGGTGCAGGAGTCGAAGGCATTCCTTCAGATGGAGCAGGACATAAAAGAGCTGAATCCAGATCTTCTGCTGATTGATGTACTTGATTGTGACCTCCAATTTCTTCAATTAGTCAAAGCATCCTCCAGCTCTGCCAGGCTGGTCTTATTCGAAGAAAAAAGAGCAGAAGCTTGTCAGCTTGCCGATGCTGTCGTGAACGGCATTTATGGCGGTCTGGACGAAAAGTACATGCAAGTAGATGGGACAGAATATTTTTATGGAACACCTTATTTATTGTTAGATCAAGAGATAAGCCGATTAAAAGACACATATGAGGTTCGAAAAGAATGCAAAAAGGTGGTCATCAGCCTTGGGGGCAGTGACCCGCGTGGATTGTTATTAAAGGCTGTATCAGCAATCCTCGAAGCGGACCACTTACACATTTTAGCGGTTACAGGAAAAGCCTCCCGCATTGAGGAACAAATAGAGGCTGAGCATATTCAATTCATTCGTCATACAGATCAATTACCTGCGCGTCTCTCGGAAGCTGATCTGGCAATAGTTGCTGGCGGGATGACATTATACGAGGCAGTTTGTATCGGAGTGCCCAGTATTGTCCTTTCACAAGTCGACCATCAAGCAGTGACAGCCGCTCGTTTTGCACAAAAGGGAGCGTGCCACCATCTTGGCTTAGGTGAACTTGTGGATGAAAAAGATATACGGTGTGCTGTGGAAAGACTGTCCAGCAGCTACTTTCTCCGCAGGAGCATCCATCTTAATGGACGGACACTCATTGATGGAAAAGGAATTGAACGAGTGAAAAACATTCTTATACACCTCATGAATCATCACCAAAAAGACTATAAGGATGTGTAGATGTGAAGGGAGTTATTTTAGCAGGAGGAAAGGGATCACGACTGGCGCCTTTAACGAAGATTTTCAATAAACATTTATTGCCGGTTGGTCCATATCCAATGATTTATTGGTCATTGTTCAAATTGAAGGAAGCAGGGATTTTAGATGTGATGGTCATATCACAAGAAGAACAAATCCCGTTGTTTCAAAAGCTGCTTGAAAGCGATCAGGAATTGGGGATGAACATCGTATATCAGGTACAGCCTGAAGCGTCTGGGATATCAGACGGTTTATCCTATGCAAAGCCCTTTGTCAAAGGGGAGAAGTTTGTGCTGATGCTTGGTGATAATGTATTTGAGGATTCGCTAAACCCTTTTGTTGAAGCTTTTCAGCAGCAAGATAGAGGAGCCAAGGTTCTGTTGAAAGAAGTGGCAGATCCAAAGCGATTTGGCATTGCAGAAATTGATGCCGCCCGTCAACAGATTTTATCAATAGAGGAAAAGCCGGAGCATCCGCGCTCATCCTACTGCGTCACGGGCATCTATTTTTATGATCAAGAAGTCTTTCAATATATTGAGAGAATCTCGCCGTCAGATCGAGGCGAATTAGAGATTACAGACGTGAACAATCTCTATATCTCAAATAGCCAGTTGACCTATGATATGTTAAAAGGGTGGTGGATTGATGCAGGAACACATGAATCTCTCCACGAAGCATCTGCGAAAATGTTTGAAACGATGAAGAAAAAAGAGGGATCCGAATGACGAAGTCTTATTTAATTACAGGCGGAGCGGGTTTTATCGGACTGAATTTTGTGAAGCTGCTGCTTCAGGATACAAATGTCAGGCTCACCGTTTTTGATAAATTAACATATGCCAGTCATCCAGACGAGATGGATGAATTATTAAAGTTGTCTCATTTTCGGTTTATTCAAGGGGATATTACCCTTCAGCATGAGCTAGATCAAGCATTTGACGAAGTCTATGATGCGATCATTCATTTTGCGGCAGAATCGCATGTTGATCGCAGCATTGAATCGGCAGAGCCTTTTATTCAAACAAATGTCCTTGGAACGTATCGTATGCTTGAAGCTGTTTTAAAAGGAAAGGCGAAAAAGCTCATTCATATTTCAACAGATGAAGTATATGGAGATTTGGAGCCAGATGATCCTGCTTTCACAGAACAAACACCACTCTCACCGAACAATCCTTATTCAGCAAGCAAGGCGAGTTCAGACCTGCTTGTAAAATCCTTTATCCACACTTACCAATTACCCGCGATGATTACACGATGCAGCAACAATTACGGACCGTATCAGCATGAGGAAAAATTAATACCGACCATTATTAGAAAAGCAGTCAATGGAGAGAAAATCCCGATTTATGGAGACGGCCGGCAAATTCGCGATTGGCTGTATGTAGAAGACCATGCGAGAGCTGTGAAGAAGGTGCTCGAAAACGGCACAGCCGGGCAGGTATACAATATTGGCGGCGGCAATGAGAAAACAAATCTTGATTTAACCAAAACGATTCTATCGCAGCTTGGAATCAGTCATGATCAAATTGCGTTTATTCAAGACCGAAAAGGACATGACAGACGGTATGCCATTGATGCAAGTAAGCTAAAAGGCGAGCTCGGCTGGACGCAGGAGACGTCATTTGAAGAAGGTATCGAAAAAACGATCAATTGGTATCGAACCAAATACGATCAGAGCGAAGAAGGGTGACGGATGAAAGTTTTAATCACCGGTGCAGGCGGCCAATTAGGGAAAGAATTGAGCAGACAGCTCAAAGAAAAAGACATGACCGTCATTGCCTTAACGAGGAACATGCTCAATATCACAGACCAGCAGGCAGTTAGACATGCGATGAGACACTATCAGCCTGATATTGTTGTCAGTGCAGCAGCCTATACATCTGTTGATCAATGTGAAACAGAAACCGAAAAGGCGTATCTTGTGAATGGCATTGGCGCCTACTATACAGCCCTGGAAGCAAAGCGCGCAGGCGCTGATGTGTTACATGTCAGTACAGATTATGTGTTTGACGGGCAGGCGGACACCCCTTACCAAATCGATGCACAGGCAGATCCTCAAACCATTTATGGAAAGAGTAAAAAGCTTGGTGAGGAATTGATTCAGCTTGTGTCAGATGAAGTGAAAATCATTCGTACCTCGTGGCTTTATGGACATGAGGGGCATAACTTTGTGAATACCATTCTTCGGCTCGCTGAAACGAAGGATCATTTGCGCATTGTGAACGATCAAATAGGGTCTCCTACTTATACAAAGGATGCAGCTGAGGCCTTGATTCATTTGTTTGATCAGAAGGCAGGCGTGTATCATGTCAGTAATCGAGAAAGCTGTTCCTGGTTTGATTTTGCGTCAGAAATTGTGATGAAAAGCGGCCTGTCCGCCACAATTGAGCCGATTTCCACGGAAGAGTACGGCTTCCAAACGCCTCGCCCAGCCTATTCTGTCTTAGATCTTCAAGCGATTGAAGCCACAGGCTGGCAGCCGAGGCATTGGAAGGATGCACTTTACGAATATTTGCAGAAAGAAGGGAGATGGCAACAGCATGATTGATGGTGTTCAAACGAAAAAACTTATGAAACATTGTGATGACCGCGGCTTTTTTGCAGAGCTCATTCGAGATGATGAACCGATGCTGAAACGCTTTGGGCAGGCGTCATGGTCGAAAAGCTTTCCAGGCGTGATCAAAGCCTTTCATTATCATGAAAAACAAGACGACGTTTGGTTCTTCCCCGCAGGTCATGCGCAGGTCGTGTTATATGATTTGCGTGACGACTCTCCCACAAAGGGGCAAACCGATGTGTATTATATGGGGGAAGACAATCCGATGCTGCTTCTTATCCCAAAGGGTGTCGCGCATGGCTATCGTGTACTAGGTGAGACGCCGCTGCAAATTGTGTATTTCACAACAGAATCGTATGACCCGAATAACCCAGATGAAAAGCGAATCGACTGGAATGACGAAACGATCGGGTTTAATTGGGAAACGACATTTAAATAGAGAACGGGGGGCCTTTCGCAGGAGAAAGGTCTTTTTTTGTTGAAATACATTCTATATGTGTCATTTTATGTATATGTACTAAGCTGATAAGAAAAGGGATGTGGATGAGTTTGTCTAAAAGAATTGCGTTTGTAACAGGAGCAAGTACAGGGATTGGAAAGGCCATCGCCGTAAAGCTTGCCGCTCAAGACAATGTAAAGATCATCATCAATTCTAGAAATCAATCCTCACTAGAAGAAGCGCAGCAGCACATTGGGCGTATGGCAGAAACAAAGGAGCCGGTGGCTCTTTTCTGTGGGGACATGTCAGATGAAGGAGTGAGGGCTGAGGCTTTTACGAAAATAGAAAAAGAGTTTGGCAGACTGGATGTGTTGATTAATAACATTCCAGGGGGGAAGCCGGATACCTTTGATTCGTGTGACAGCGAGCAGATGATGGCAGTATTTTCTCAAAAAGCCCTTGCGTACATTGATACGATGAAGCGTGCGGCAGCGATGATGAAACGACATGAGTATGGCCGGATCATTCAAATTGTCGGGAACCTATGGAAGGAACCTGGCGACCAAATGTTTACGAACAGTATGATGAATGCAGCGATTATCAATGCTAGTAAAAATGCTGCCACACAGCTTGCACCTTCAGGGATCACAGTGAATTGTTTAAACCCGGGATTTATTGCTACAGATCGGTATGAACAATTTATCGGAAACATGATGCGTAAACAGGCATTATCGCGGGAAGAAGCTGTACAGGCTGTAGCGTCAGGAATTCCAATGAAAAGAGTGGGGTCAGCGAGTGAAATGGCTTCATTGGCCGCTTTTATCGCATCAGAGGAAGCCTCCTATCTTACAGGCCAACAAATATCCGTCGATGGTGGTTCGATGAAAAGTATATAACATTAAAAAACCCGCTATATGCGGGTTTTTTGATTAAAGCGAATTGGAAGGATGCGAAGCCGGTCGATAAACAGGGCAAGCTGTTCAATTGGAGCAACCATTGAGATGCGGACATGACGGCTTCCATGTGCTCCAAACACACCCCCCGGCGTGACAACGACATCAGTATGTTCGAGTAAATAGTCAGCAAAAGCATGAGAATGGTCAAAATCATCAGGGATTGGAGCCCATAAATAAAAGGCGCCAGCTGGACGTTCGATGGACCATCCTAGCTGCTTTTCTGCCTGACTGATGAAAAAGTGAATTCGTTCAAGGTAGACCTCTTTTAATGATTGTATGTGACGGTCATCACTTTGCAAGGCGACGGTTGCAGCTTGTTGAAATCCTCCATACATACTGACAAACACATGATCTTGGAAGGCGTTAATGGCTTGGATGATGTCCTCATTACCTACAGCAAAAGCGACTCTCCATCCTGCCATATTAAATGTTTTGGATAGAGAATATAATTCCACTCCTACGCTTTTCCCAAGAGGAGCGTTCAGAAAGCTTACGGGTTTTTCTTCATAATGAAATGAACCATAGGCAAAATCATGAATGACATGCAGTCCGTGAGCTGATGCAAAATCAGCAGCCTCTTCAAAAAATGCATCATTTGCCACAGCACCTGTTGGGTTATTCGGATAATTTAAGAAAAGAACCTTTGCCTTTTTGAGTACCTCCGGATCAATTGAAGAGAGATTCGGCAAATAGCCATTTTTCGATTCAAGTTTGATGCAGTAGGGCTTTGCGTCTGCCATCAAGATCCCAGAATGATATTCTGGGTAGCCTGGATCGGGGACGAGGGCAACGTCCCCAGGGTCAAGCAGACACTGACTCATGACATAAAGGCCTGTTTTCCCTCCATTGAAAAGAGCAACCTCTTTCTGTGGGTCTATCTCAGGGCCGAACTCCTTTTTGTAGAAATCTGCAATGGCTTGCTTGAAAAAGTCGAAGCCTCTAAAAGGTGCATATTGCTGAAATTGCAAAGTGCCTGCTGCCTCTTGAAGGGCGCTTACGATATGTGCAGGAGTAGGAAGATCGGGATTTCCCTGACCAAGGTTTATGATGTTCGCTCCGTTTTGTGCTTTTTGCGCAATTTTCTCAAATACGGTTCCAAATTTCTGTTCTGGCAGCCGTTTAATCATGTTAGATGGTAAGATCTCCACCACGTTACCCTCTCTTTCTATCCCTTGACTAATTCATCCATTAAATGAAGGGCAGCTTGTTTCTGTAAGTTGCGGATGGATGCTGCAACATCCTGTGAGGATGACCCTTTTAACTCAAGCGACACGATGCCATTAAAGGCTTCAAATAAAGATAGATCGACAAAGGTGCCTTTGGACGGGCCAGATTCACTGACGATCACAGTATCTCCAACTAAAGCATCCTGCGGAATATGGATATGATCAATGGTGATGTGTGTGGCCTCTGCCGGTATGTGTCCGCTTTCTTTGAAATGCTGAGGGTATAAATGGCAGTCTGCTATATAATGCGTATGTCCAGAAAGCAGCTCTTTTGGCAGCTCCGCTTTTTTTCCATCGACTAATACATCGATCAGCAGCTTGGCCATATCCACCCCAAACACTTTTTTGATATTCGGAATCATATTCCAGCCAGCAAATCTAGCTGCGGATTCGATCAGTCCTGCTTCTCGATTTTTCATGAGCTTGATCTCTGTATGGGTCGCACAGTTTTCAAGGCCTAGCCCTTCATTTGCCTTCTTAGCTGCCTCAATAATGATTTGCTGGGCTTCATTGTCTAGGATCGAGGGAGTAATATGAGCCGTTTCTGTAAAACCGATTTGAGGGGTCTTGTCATGTATGACAAAAGGGATATATTCTCCCTCCACGACTAACCCTTCTACACTGACATAATCAGAATAGCCACCCTCCTGATACCAATCCTCGTAAGCACCCTCTAAATACGTTTCAGCGACAAATGGTGCTTCATATGTCACAGCGTTTGGGACGGGGATCGTTTGCAAGTAGGATTGTACGTTTAAAAAGAGATCATCACTGCCGGCTCTGTCATGAAAAAGGGTCACGCCAATGGAGCTTGCTAAATATGTAGGCTTTAAAATAAGCGGTGTCCCGATATGTTCAATAGCTTGCTGGAAATCAGCTAAAGTCGTGACAGGCTGAGTTTTCACCGCTTTGACACCAGCAGCGTTGAATGCAGCTCTCATTTGGCTTTTATCACGTGCCATTTCAGCTGCTTTTACCCCAGCGCCGCGCAGCCCCAGCCGTTCAGCGGCTTTTGCCATTGGTGCAATGAATAATTCATTATTGGTGGTGATGGCATCAGCTTTGAAAAAGGAAGCCACACGGACTAGGTCATCCACCACCTCTTCCTCTGATTTCAGATAATCATCATGTGCCCAGTAAATAGAATCAGGGTGTTCAAAAGAAGGGTGTGTCTCAAAATAATCACGATCTTTGATGACGGCAATGGAGTATTTTTCGATTAGTTCAGCGTGACCCTTTGTAATGGCAAAGGGTCTAGGGATATAAGAAACGATATGATAAGATGCCGCCACGCTTTCATAAAACATATGGGGCGGGCATCCTCCTAAGTCAGCAATGACAAGTACGGTTTTTTTACTCAATGAAAGCACTCCTTTTTATCTAGCGGTGTATCCGCCATCTGCTGTGACAACACTTCCAGTCATATAGCTGGATAGATCAGAGGCGAGAAACAGCATCACGCCCGCAATTTCTTCGGGTTTTCCGAGACGAAGCAAGGGATTCACCTTTGCTTTTTCCTTTTTAACAACCTCAAGACTTTCTGAATGATTGTCTAAAAAGGATTTTTCATTTAATGGCGTATCAATGATCCCTGGGGCGATACAATTCACCCTGATTTGATGAGCGGCATAGTCGATCGCCATCGATTTGGTGAGCTGGATGACACCGCCCTTTGTTGCGTTGTATGCAGGAATGTCAGGCCAGCCAACGAGACCTCCGACAGATCCAGTATTAATAATACTTCCGCTTTTCTTTTCAAGCATATGCGGCAATGTATGCTTACTCATAAGAAATACACCAGTCAGGTTGACCTGTAGAATGTGGTTCCAATCCTCCAGTGTCATCTCGTGAATAGGTGAGACAATTTCGATGCCTGCATTGTTAATCAAAACATCAATTGTCCCAAATTGGCTCAGCACGGATTGAACGGTTTTTTGACAGTCAGACTCATTCTTAATATCTGTTTTGAAAAACGCAGCATGTTCATGAGGCAATGATTCAATGAGTTGTTTACCGCTATCTTCATTGATATCAGCCACTGCTACTTTTGCTCCGTGCTCAAGGAAAAGCTTGACGGCGGCAAGCCCAATCCCAGACGCACCTCCTGTAATCAGGACGACTTTTCCGGCAATGTTCATTTCTTCACCTTAGACGCTTTTGGCTTTAAGCGGTTATAGCGTGGAGGGAAGAAGAGATTAATAGACTTTGATGCTTCTGGCTTTGGATTAATGGCGCCGTGATCTTCTTTTGGATCACAGAAGTAGGTCGTGCCAAATTCCATCTTTTCTGTAAAGCCTTCAATCGTCATATCGTACCCACCGCTAATGCAAATCCCGATTTGTTCATTACGGTGCTTATGAAAAGGCATTTCCCCGCCATTTCCCGGAATGTTGGCAATCATAAGCTCCATCCAGTCTTCCACAAAAAAAGTCACTTCCATGCCAGGAAGTAAATCACGCGTTTTGAAAATGTCTAAGAAATAAGTAGGAGGAGCCGTATATTCCTCGCCATCTTTCAATCTCTTAATATCAATGGCGATCACTTCTTCATCTGTCAGATTCGATGCGCCGTGAGGAACGAATGGTGGTGCAATATAGGCTGATTCTAATGGGGTGAGCAATTGGGTCGATTGGCCGACCGTCATTTGAAGCTCACCTTTTAATACGATGCCGATTTGTGCTTCTGGATGCTCGTGAGGTTCGATGATTGTGTGAGGAGGGACGTATGAAATTAACACTTCCGTATCGCCTCTGGCAGTAGAATATTGGATGACACCATTATCCCATTCTCGTTTTTTCGCTTGAGGAAAATATAATTCTTGCACCTTTTGTTCAGTTGTCATGTTACATCTCTCCTTTTCCGAATATAGACCAGCTCATAGGAATGCTTTTAAATGTTCGAATGAAGGTGAGGCCGTATGTAGCTCTAGCCACCTCATTGGTTAAAGCGAAATCAAATTCGCCGTCTCTGACTTTTTGTGCGGCTGTACTTGTAGAATTAACAAGCTCAAATTCAGCATTTTGATGAATAAAATATTGAATCAAATTCACAGGTGCAGGATGAGAAACAATTTTTAAATGGTGAAGCATTTGTTCTTGAAAGGGGAAATCTGGTCTGACAGCCAAACCATACATGGGCGTGTCACATCTGAATATTTGTAAAAGCTGCAGGTCAGGTCTCATGTAGAAGTGTTTGATTCCTTCGTATGCGTGTGGAACGAGAGTGTATTGGAGTGCGTTAGAGAGAGTATGTTCAATGCAAGTTTCGAATGTGTCGTAAAGGGATAGTTTCGTATGAGTGCCGAGTGTAGTGGTGGAATGAGAGATGAAATGTTTTGCTGCATATTCACTGCTTGTCCCCTTAGGGCCTAATGTATTGACTGTAAACATCTTAGGTGAAACGATGGGCTCTTCTTTGAAATGAAAAACATCATTCTTTAAGATCATGTTTACCTTACCATCCAATCTTTTTCAAATTTTTACTAGATTATAAAAAATAAAATTGGTAATTGTCAACAAAATTTATAAAAAATGTATTTTATGATGATATTAAAAATTGATCTAAAAAACTGCACATATCGAGATGTGCAGTGAAATGAGCTCACGTTTCAAATGTGTTTTTATGTTTCTGCTGTAAGGTTTTTTCACGTTTATAGCTGACGAAGCTGATGAGAAAACCAACAAGCGTAATGAGTGCACATACAAGCCCTACTGTATGATAGCCGAAATGGACATAAACAGGTCCCATCAGAGCTGATCCAAGCATTACGGCAAGATTAGAAGCAAGGCTGTAAAAAGCCATCACTTTGCCTCGGTGGGTTTGGGAGCAGTCGCTCAGGACGGTGCTCAAAAGCGTGACAGATAAACTTTGCATGGCACCCCAAATAAATAAAGCAAAAATGAGCAATGTCCATGAGAACGGTGCATAAGGAAGTAAGGCAAGAACTAGCGTAATGCCGCCCAGCACAAAGTAAAGTGAACGTGTTTTGCCAAACCAATCTGCTAATTTCCCGGTAAACATACTCATGGAAAAGCCAACACCATAAGCCATGATCAGAAGTCCAGCTGTTGATTGCCCTCCGGAAAACAGACTTTGCAAGTATGCTCCTAAAAATGAGTACATGCCATAAAATCCAAGCATGTTACAAAATGTCACGGTCAAATAGGCAGGGACTCGGTCGATTTTTAAAGCCCCCCATAAAGAGCCTGATTTCTCCCTAGTTTGAGGTGCCTTTGAAGCAGCTGTTGTGACTCGTTTTCGAGATTCAAGGATGACGAGCAGCAGAACAACGAGACTCATCATGGCGAAAATCCAAAATGTCCAGCGCCAGTTCAAACTTTGACCGATAAAGGCGCCAATGGGCACACCAAGGACAAGAGAAAGAGACCAGCTCGATACAATGAGTCCCATCACTTTGCCGCGATACTCGTATGGAACCCGGTCGCCCACAAGAGCATAGGCTGTTGGCACAAATACACCAGTCGCCAGCCCAGAAATAGCACGGCCTGCAAAAAACACGGCCAAATTTGGGGCAGCAGCACACATCACTGTTCCAATCAAAAAGAAAGACAGCCCAATAATCAAACACAGCTCTCTTGAATACCGGTCCCCTAAAGGAACGAGCAGCGGAGCTCCAACCAGCACAGCTAACCCATAAATGCTGATGGAAAGAGCGAGAATATCAAGAGAGTGCTGAAAGGAGTTTGATAAATCAGGCAGCAGTGGTGAAATCACCAGCTCTTCCGATCCCGCAGCAAAAACGCCAAGTGTGAGTGCGATGGCAAGTGTGATGGGAAATGTTTTAGAAGCCTGGCTGTCTAAAGATTCTTTCATCAAGTGATCCCTCCATACTTGCTTTTTCATTCAATTCCGTTAAAATAAATTCTACCATTATTTAGTTTTATTTTACATTTCATATCATAAGTATTATCATCAAATACTTTTCAAATGGAACGATTTTTGGATAGGAGAGGTACGAATGAAAATCACCGATGTAGATGTGCATATTTTAAATGAATTGAGAGAAGATGCCCGCTTATCCATGAGGGAATTGTCCAAACGAGTGAATTTATCAGCACCTGCGGTAGCAGAAAGAGTGCGTAAATTAGAGGATGCAGGGATTATCGAAGGATATTCTGTTCAGGTCAATTATAAAAAATTAGGGCTTCTGATTGACTGCCTGCTGGAAGTTACGGTGTTAAATGGGGAGTATCAGCGTTTTGTGGCTTTTATGAATGAGCATCCACGCGCCTTTTTTGCTTATCGAGTGGCAGGTCAGTCTTGCTTTTTCATTAAGCTGTCAGTTTCTTCTCTTGAAGAAATTGAAGCCTTTATTCAAGAAGTATCTGGATTTACAAAAACCGTCTCCCATATTGTCTTGTCAGAGCACTCTTTTTCCCATCCAATTCAGGAACGTGTGAAACCAATAGAAGAGCCAGAAATGACCGTGGTGAAATAAAAAAAGGACCTGACTCAGGTCCTTTTTGTTCGTCTATCTGACTGATAGCTCATAATTGTAATGATAAGACCAATAAATGTCACAGCTGCAGCAAATAACGGAACAAGCTGTAAATGTGTGATTTCGATAGCAAGACCGCCAAGCGCTGCACCGCCGGCATTCCCAATATTAAATGCAGAATGGCTGAGCGTCGATGCGAGTGTCGGTGCTTCATGTGCCATGTTCATCGTGCGGTATTGCAAGGTAGGAACAAGAATAAATGAAATGATTCCCCAAACAAAAATGGTCAGCACGGCAGGCACTTTGAATTCGGAAGTGACTGTAAACAATAACAGGACAGCAATGAGCAGGATCAGTGTCACCATAATACTTGGCATCAGCTTCCAGTCAGCAAGCTTTCCGCCAACTAAATTTCCGATAGTGACCCCAAGTCCAAATAGGACAAGGATGAGCGTCACCCCATTTTCCTGAAATCCAGTGACTTGCAGCAAGATTGGGCTGATATACGTAAAGGCTGTAAATACACCAGCAAAACCAAAGATGGTCATTGCAAAGGAAACGAGTACTTGTGGTTTTTTCAAAACGGATACTTCATTTCGAATATCGAGTACTTCTTCTTTCGACTGATTTGGGACTAAGCTGATGATACCAATTAAGGAAATGAGACCAATGACGGCAATGACTAGAAAAGACATACGCCAGCCGAATTGATTTCCGATAAAGGTACCGAACGGCACACCGAGTACATTGGCAACTGTCAGTCCTGTAAACATGAAGCTGATCGCGCTTGCGCTTTTCTCTTTAGGCACAAGCCGTGCAGCCATAATGGCTCCGACGCCAAAGAAGGTTCCATGAGCAAATGACGTTAAAATACGGGCGGCCATTAATAGACCATAAGAGGTCGAGACAGCGGCAGCAGCATTTCCTGCAACGAAAAGAATCATTAACAGAATGAGGAGACGTTTCCTCGACATTTTTCCAGTCGATAACGTTAAAATAGGTCCGCCAACTGCGACACCAAGTGCATATCCAGTAATCAGCTGTCCTGAAGCAGAAATTGATACATGAAGGTCGTTTGCGACATTTGGTAAAAGTCCCATGATGACAAATTCAGTCATGCCAATCGAAAACGCACCGAGCGTTAACGCAAAAATAGCGATGGGGAAGTTTTTCATGATGTGATCACCTTTCTAAACAAATACATAAAAAAGCTTCGGAGAGATCCGAAGCCTTAAGAGTTTATCATACATGGAAATAAGACGCCAGCTGCTCGTTTGCTAATCGGTTTCCAACAAAGAAGGAACCAAATTCGCCGTAGCGTGCACTGACTTCATCAAAGCGCATTTCATAAACCAATTTTTTAAATTGAAGCACATCATCAGAGAAAAGGGTAACGCCCCACTCATAATCATCAAAACCAACAGAACCTGTAATGATCTGTTTTACTTTCCCAGCATAGCTTCGGCCAATTAAGCCGTGGCTTCTCATAAGAGATTTACGCTCATCCATGGAAAGCATGTACCAGTTGTCATTGCCAGAACGTCTTTTATCCATTGGATAGAAGCACACGTATTGAGAAGAAGGAAGCTCTGGATATAAGCGAGCACGTACATGCGGGTTCTCATAAGGATCTCCGCCATCGCCGCCTCCTGCTAAGTAGTTGCTGAGCTCAACAACTGAAACATAAGAATAAGCTGGAATCGTAAACTCTGCTAGCCGTGTCTTGTTGAATTCGAGTTCAATTTCACCTAGTTCTTCCATTGTCGGACGTAAAATCATGAGCATAATATCTGCTTTTTGGCCGACAATACTATAGATTGTTTGGCTCCCAGCCTTATCATGCTCAGCTGTTTTCCATTTTTCCAATAGACCTGTGAATTCATGAATGATGGCTTGGCGCTCATCACTTGTCAGCAGCTTCCAAGCTGTCCAGTCAATTGTTCTAAAATCATGCAGTGCATACCAGCCATCTAGTGTTTGAGCTGCTTCATTTGTTGTATGTTGTTCGCTCATTTCTTTCACTCCTATTAACAGTTTTCCATCTGTTCCAACTATAACATAGTTTGTCCAAATGGAGATGTGATCAAAACTTGAACGAGGAAAACAGCTTTTATCAAAATTGATTAAATTAGTTTGAAAAATAAGAATTTAATTTGTAAGCGCTATAATATAAGTTGGTAGTTTGAATTTAGGTAGAAGAAGAGTATGCTTAAAAGAGAACGCTTTTTTTGTAAAATCAAGGAGGGTATTGAAGTGGCAGATATTTTTTCAACAGTTCAGGAAAAGGTTGCAGGTAAAGGAGTAAAGATCGTTTTTCCTGAGGGAATGGACGAACGCATTCTAACAGCCGTTCAAAAATTAGCAGATGGCAAAGTATTGCAGCCAATTGTGGTAGGAAAAAAACAAGAAGTTGAAGCTAAAGCAAAAGAATTAGGTCTTACACTTGATGGTGTTGACGTGTATGATCCTCATACATATGAAGGTTTTGAAGAGCTTGTACAAGCTTTCGTAGAAAGACGTAAAGGCAAAGCAACAGAAGAGCAAGCCAGAAAAGCATTACTAGATGAAAACTACTTCGGTACAATGCTTGTGTATAAAGGTCTTGCAGACGGACTTGTGAGCGGTGCGGCACACTCAACTGCTGACACAGTGCGTCCAGCACTTCAAATCATTAAAACAAAAGAAGGCGTAAAGAAAACATCTGGCGTCTTCATCATGGCTCGCGGCGAAGAGCAATATGTGTTTGCTGATTGCGCAATCAACATTGCACCAGACAGCCAAGATCTAGCTGAAATTGCGATCGAAAGTGCAAACACAGCAAAAATGTTTGATATCGAGCCACGTGTGGCAATGCTTAGCTTCTCTACAAAAGGCTCAGCAAAATCAGACGAAACAGAAAAAGTATCTGAAGCAGTTCGCATTGCAAAAGAAAAGGCACCTGAGCTTGTACTTGATGGAGAATTCCAATTCGATGCAGCTTTCGTTCCTTCAGTAGCAGCGAAAAAAGCGCCAGATTCCGTCATCAAAGGCGACGCCAGCGTATTTGTTTTCCCTAGCCTCGAAGCTGGAAACATTGGCTACAAAATTGCACAGCGCTTAGGTAACTTTGAAGCTGTAGGTCCTATCCTTCAAGGTTTAAACCAGCCAGTAAACGATCTATCAAGAGGCTGTAATGCCGAAGACGTTTACAACCTTGCGCTTATCACAGCAGCTCAAGCACTATAATGATCTCGACAAAGGCAGCCAGTACGATAGATTCGTGCTGGCTGTTTTTTTGATGACAAATGTGTACAATATAGGGGGGAAAAGAAAAAATTTTGATCGTAGATAAAGCCGATAGAATGGGCAGGTGCTATAATGGACGATTTAATACATAAGCTTCAGCATAAGGTCGCAGGATTAACCGAGGCACAAAGGAGAATTGCAGATTATATCGTGCAAAATCCAATGGAGGTTGCGTTTTTAACTGTAGATAAATTGGCGTCAAAAGTAGGGACGAGTACAGCGACCATCATGAGATTCTCTGCTGCTGTAGGGTATTCCGGTTTCTCCGAGCTTCAAAAAGAGCTTCAATCAAATATGAAGCATAAAGCTGCCCCTCAAACGAGACTTGAAGCGAACCTCAAGCATTCAAATAAAAGTAGGCTTTTGCATAATCATGTCGAGCTGCAATTTCAAAATATCCAGTACGCTTTAGACAATATCACAGAAGAAACCTTTCAGCATATTGTTGAAAAAATAGCCAGCTCTCGCCAGGTTCTGTGTACAAGTGTCCGAAGTGGAAGACCTGTCGGCGAGTATCTGTCACTCGGAATCAATCGGCTGTTGGGGAATTGTCAATATATTGATGCAGACAAAAGTGACTGGGTGGATGATCTCGTTCATTTTCAATCTGATGATTTCATTATAGCGGTCAGCTATCCCCGCTATGCAAAGCGTATGAAGGATTTGCTGGAGGCAGCGAAGTCATATGAGGTGGAAGTGCTTTTAATTACAGACAGCTACAGCTCTCCACTAACAAAGTATGCACAATATGTATTGCCATGTTCCTCAGCAAGTGTGAGCTCTCATAACTCTGTCGTATCTGCTATCTTTATCGTAGATTATATTTTAAGTGCCTTAGCCATTAATGATCCTGAAAGAACAAAACCACGTTTAGATCAAATCAATCATATGTTAACGAAAATGAGTTATCACACAACACATTAGTCGTGTGGTGACTCATTTTTTTAATTTGATTTTTTTGAAAGCGCTTTACTAAATAAAATCGAGATGGTATGATCGTATCACAAAAGTAATAAATATTACTTTAATTAGATTAAATGTAATGAATATAACTAAAAGGGGATGATGGAAACTATGAGTACTGTTCAATTCGTGTCAAATGATCTAATAGATCGGGCAAGAAAGCTTAACTCGACCTTGCTGTCAGACGTGATGGGATGCACCGGCGCGATGGATCAACAAATTAAACCTGTTGCAAGAGGCATGAATATAGTAGGGACAGCTTTTACCGTCAGCTTACGGCCAGGGGATAATTTATTTCTTCATCAAGCGATCTACTCTGCGAAAGAAGGAGATGTACTGATTGTTGATGGAAAAGACCATAAGGGTCATGCATATTTAGGGGAATTGATGGCAGGTGTAGCAAAGGCTGTAGGAATAGAAGGAATCGTGATTGACGGGCTTGTTCGCGATAAACTCGCTTTAGAGGAACTGGCTTTTCCGATCTACAGTAAGGGGTTTATGCCAAATGGACCTTTTAAAGATGGTCCTGGGGAATTGAATCAAATCATCTCGTGCGGCGGTGTCAAAGTAGCACCAGGTGACTTGGTCATTGCTGACGATGATGGAGTCGTCATCGTTCCAAAGGAAAAGGTGGAACACCTGCTGACACTAGCGGAAGAGAAACAAGCGTATGAAAATCAAAGATTAAAAACGATTCAACAGTATATGAACGATGGAAAGCAAGACATCAGCCTTTTAGCACCGGCATGGCTGGAAGGCAGATTGAAAAAATTTCAGGGATAGGGGAATCTAAGATGAAGATAGGCTTTATCGGATATGGAGAAGCAGCATATGAGCTGTCAACGGGATTGAAAACAGAAGGATTAGATCAATTTTATGCGTATGATGTACTATTACAAAACGAGAAATTGGCTGGCGCGTTGAAGGAAAAAGCATCGCAGACAGGAGTTCAATTAACCAGCAGTATTAGCGAAGTCGTTGAGAAATCTGATATTGTGATTGCTGCTGTGCCAGCGAATAAAACTTTAGAAGTGGCCCAATCCGTATCGGGAAGTTTGAAAGAGAATCAAGTATATGTGGATGTGTCGGCATCAACACCAGACATCAAAAAACAAGTGGCAAACGAAGTTGAAAAGCAAAAAGCTCTATTCGTAGATGCTGCCATGCTAGGGCCTCTTCCAGTCAACAAACACAAGGTTCCGATCACGGCAAGCGGCAGTGGAACTGACCAATTCATGAAAGTAATGAATGCTTATGGCATGAATATTAAAAAAATCAGTGACCAGCCAGGAGATGCTTCGGCCTTGAAACTGATCAGAAGCGTTTATATGAAGGGGATCGTTGGTCTCATGATTGAATTTTTGGAAATTTCAAAAAAATATAACGTGGAACATCAAGTGATTTCTTCACTAAGCGATACAATGGATAGCAAAAGTTTTGAAGAGACCATGAATCGTCTTGTGACAGGGAGTGCACTTCATGCGAAAAGACGAGCGATCGAGCTTCTTGGCTCTATTGACATGCTAGATGAAGCAGAGGTTGATGCCAGTATGTCTCGGGCAGCACAACAAAAGCTTGAGAGATTAGCAGACTTTCAATTCGTTGAACGGTTTAATGGGAAAAAGCCGGCCAGCTGGGAAGAAGTCATTGACGTGATGCAGCAGGGGAAATAAATTGTAAGCGTTTTATTAAACGAAGGGGAGGCGAAAAAACGATATGGGTTTTATTGCGTTGATTGTATTCATAGCTGTCATCATTATATGGAATGTCGTCGTGAAGCGGAATATGGGGGAAGCCATGCTATTAGGCTTTATTGCAACCACATTATTTGGCGGATTGGATGCATTAAGACTTTTCTGGGATGGATTAAAATTTGCATCCACATATGAGGTGCTCTATGCAGCTGTTGCATTTGTATTCATGGCCTATTTAATCGAAAAGCTGGAATTAATTCATGCACTCTTGCGAATCTTAAATTCGGTTGTAGGGAAACTTCCTGGTGGAGCGGCTTATATGAGTACGTTAGGTTCAGCAGTCTTAGGTGCTCTTTCAGGTTCAAATTCTGCAAACACAGCGGCCACTGGCTCTATCACAGCCTCTTGGATGATTAAATCAGGCTGGAGCCGAACCCATACAGCGACCATTTTAGCAGGGAATGGCGGACTTGGGGCGGCACTGCCTCCGAACTCTTCAATGTTTATCATGCTGGGGTTTGCACCAATTGCAGCCCTTGTATCTGAGGGGGATTTATATATTGCGCTTTTAATAGGAGGACTGTATCAAGTCGTATACCGATTTATTTTGGTGTATATCCTGGTGAAAAAGAATAAAATTCAGGCCATGCCGCCAGATGATATTCTTCCTTTTAGGGAAGCAGTGAAACAAGGGTGGAAGTCGATCTTTATTTTTTTCGGTGCCTTGATTCCTATCATTATCACAATTGGTCCGCTGGCAAACTACTTAAAAAGTAATCCAAACATCGGACCAGAGGCAATGGATCAAATTTCTTTAATTACATGGATTCCGATTCTCATGATGTTGATTAGTTTAACAATTGGAAGAAAAAAGGCGTCTGCACTAGATTGGTCTCAGTTTTTCAAGTCGGCCATTCCTAAGTTTACAACGATCGGTGCCTTGATGCTGTTTGCTGTTGCTGCTAGTCAGGTGCTTGCTGAATTAGGATTGGCAGAAGATTTGACGCAAATCACATCAGTACTTACCATTCCGAAATGGCTCATGGTGCTCATTGTGGGAATTCTTGTCACGCTAGTGGCTGGGCCATTATCTTCTACAGCCACATTAACAGCTGTTGGACTTGTCTCATTTTCAGCTTTAGTCTCAGTCGGAGTGGATCCAGTTGTGGCTGTTGTTGCCATTCTTGCTTTTTCATCAACAGAAGGCGCTTCCCCGCCGGCATCAGGATCGATTTTCATTGCTTCTGGTCTTGCAGGAGCCAGACCGGAGAAAACGTTTATACCGCTGATTCTCTACTATATGCTGCCGATCGTAGGAATTGGCTGGCTCATCGGAATGGGAATACTTCCAGTATAGAAAGGAGAAACACATGAGAGCATTGATGGAATTTTTATTTAAAGTGCTGCTTGTCCTGTTCTTAACGTCAGGAGCCCTGTTGGTATTCGGTCAAATACTAGGGATTCTTTTGCAAAAGGGAGACATGATCATTGCAAGTACGAACCTATTCAAAAACCCAACATTGGTGTTAAGTGCCTTTTTCAGTCTTGTTGGTTTCTCTCTCCATTATATTCCTGAAAAGAAAGACACCTCATTTAGCGATCATCCATCTGCATCAGCAGGTGAATCGCTCAAATAAGCAATAAGAAGCTGGATTCAGTAAATGAATCCAGCTTTTTTGCGCGCGAGAAATAGGTATTAAAACCCAATACGTACGATTCATTTTTTGGTAAATTTACTTTCAATCATATGCCTCTTGTGCTAGTAAATGGTAACATAACGGAGGACTATTTAAGGGATAGAGGTGTTTGACCATATCTGGAGCAATCATCGGTTATAAAGCAGCCTTGTATTCATTAAAGGCAGATATATCTATCAAAAAAGAACAAATCATCGAACTCAACATGTGCCGCAAAGAAATCAAAGAGGCAAAATCGGCTCTGTCAGATGCCAGCAAGAAAATCACTCATCCAGATCTGACATCACATACATGGTTTGGCCATTTGGCAGACACGTTTGATGACATTCGAGATGAAATGGCTTCCGCCAGTCAGGAAATAAAAGGTGTACAGCTAACCAATCTATTAAATCGAATCGATGAAAAAATCAATGATTTCACATCGGAGATCCATTCGTTAGAACATGAAATTCATTCGGTTGAAAGAAAAATAGAGAAAGAAAAGCAGAAACAACTGGAAGAAAAAAGAGGGTAGTCAAATGACGAGAGAAATTAAAATAGATGCCAGTCAGGTCAAACGAGTATTACAGCATGCAAAACAATCAGGCTCTCAAATGAATACAGCCCTTCCAACAACCATCAAAGGGAGAAATCAGCTCCTGACGGCAGACACAATAGAAGAGATCAATCAGCAGCTGAACGAATTAAGTACATCCTATATAGGCATTCTTCAGAAACAGCTTGTACAAACAGAACAAGCGGTGAACACCATGATTGAAACGGACAAGGCGCTTGCTTTCAGCAGTAAAAGAAAATAAAGGAGAACGCAATGAAAACCCTTGACGCCTTTGCGCAAATAAACGGAATAGATCAAACGCTGAATGCGTTAAAGCAGCAGTCGCAGCAAATCAGCTCCCTAGAAAAACAAATCAATCACATCATCTCACTCGATGGCGCACTAAAGGGAGAGGCGGGACAAGCCATCCGCGCCTTTTATACAGAATGCCATATTCCCTTCCTGCAATTCTTTCAGGTCGTCATTGAGGAATATAGCGCTGCATTAAAAAACACAAAGCAGGCTCTTCACGCATTAGAATCAAATGAGCACGGATTTATCTCACAAGCATTTATCGAACATGATCTTGATCAAGGCTTAAAAAAAGCTGAACGAACAATTTCTGAAATCGTATCAGAGGTAAACCACGCCATTGGCAGAGTTGGTCATATTGTTCATTTACCAAATGTAGATGAATCAGCTTTTCAGCAAAACTATCAAAAGGCATGGCTCGAGACCTCAAGAACCATTGGTCTGCTTCATGCATTTGACCGGGAGCAAACAAGTGCTTTACATGAAACCAAAAGCTCCCTTCAAACAATGAAGCAATACATCGATACCTTAAGTCCCATGTTCACCGGCCCAAAAATCGACATCACGAGCTATCAAAAGGGATCTATTTTCAAAGATGAAAAAGAAGAAAAAGTAAGCAGCACCATCAGTGGATTGAAGGATAAAATAGACAACCCAAAAGACAATCCAATGATGATCATGCTGAAGAAATTGAAAGAGAAACAACACGCGAATGTAGAGACGGTTGTTCGGGAAACGCCGTCTAGTAAAATCAATCAAACCACCTTGACCTTAAATGGTAAAGTATACAACATAAATGAGTACAAAGAGATCAACTTCGAACATGCCAAAACGGTTGACGTCATGCGAGACGGAATGCTGTATCGGTTACGAATATCAGAAAAAAACAAAGTGACGATTGAGAGCGTTAAACCGATGTCTGATGTAAAAACAGGCGATCAACCCCAAAATATCTTAAATACAGCGGTTGAATTTACAGGTATAAACGACGCGATTCGGGTTATTACAGGAAGAGATCCGATAACAGGTGATAAAGTCGCGGATATGGATCGTTTGGTATCAGGGGTGTACATGGTTCCAAGCACCAACATTGTTAAAGTGGGGAAATATGTTTTTAAGATTATTAAAGGGGAGAAAGTAGCTAAGAAAGTTGAGAAGAAAGTAAAGGGTATTGGAAGAGGAGAACAATTATTAGATAAAGTTAAAACATATGAGCAAGCTAGAAATAAGACAGTAGACATAGTTGGAGACCTAGGACCCAATTCACAACCATATACAGGTACGCTTAAGTCGAGTGCTGGATATGGTAAAGTCGTTGGTAGACAGTCCGCTGACGGAAAAGTAAGATGGAGATTAGATTATGACCCTAAAAAGGGACCACATATAAATATTGAAGATTTTCGTAATGGTAAAGGGGCGAATGCTCGAAAGATTGCTATTCCATTTGAGGGTAATGAAAGCACTTTTAAATCTTTATTAAAACATTTGAATAGATAAGGAGATTTTAGATGAGTTTATTAGATGAGTGTATTGAGGCACTAGGTGAGGATGTACATATTTTATATGAAGATAATAGAGAGCAAATATTAAATGATTTTGAAAATTCTTTTCCATTTACTGATTGGGGGCAAATTGAATGGAAGAAGATATCTTCTTATAAGCAAGTGGATACATTCGATGAAATACGATCCTTTTTGAATCAAAAACTGAATGAGTACAGTGATATTGTTTATGTAATTTGGGATGAAGGGACGTTACCAATTATTCAATCTACTTTAGATAAAGTATTTGAAGCTATAGATGATGTTACAGCTGTCAGTTTTGATACGTGGATTTTTTCACCATCTTCTGGATATGCGATTGAAGTTTTTCATGATGGTGAAGTAAAAATAGGGTTGAAATAGAATAGATGAACCCTCAAAGAGAATTAATTTGAGTCTCTTTGAGGGTTTTTAAATGTTTATTATTGTTAATAAAAAAGATATTCTTTCTTTTTCTACTTTATTTGATGCAATGTTAAATAATCTTTGAATGTAAGCTTGTGCTTTTTTGAAATGTTTCTGTGAAGGTCATTCTAAGTTTGATTGCTATATCTGGTTTTACTTTTCTCTTTGCTAATCAATCCGGCCCACAGACAATCATCACTATTTGACTTACTACAAGCATTTTAACTTACTCTGTGCTGAAGAACTTTCTGAAAAGTACCAAGTTTAGGGGTAAAGACAGAGAAGTAAAAAAAGGATGATCGTATTGAAAATAAAAAAAATAAACTGGATTTCACAAGAAGCTTCAGAAGCTGAAGTGATTGTAACAGATGGCGAACTGGAATTAATGTGTTTTGCTCAACCATTAAATTACCTTGAAGAAAGTGAACTATTGGAACCTATTTTTTGTTTAGATGTGTCAGACTTAGTGAAGGCAGAGTTGTCAGAGTTTAGAATTGAAAAATTAGATGATAATTTTAGTTATAGTTTCTTAGGAAAATTAATTGATAAGCGTGATGAAAAAGTGAGAGTGGGCGGATTTTTATTAGAATTGGATTACAATATACCAGGAGATATAAATGAAGGCGATTTTATAAGTTTTAATTGTCAACGATTAGATATTTATTAGTAGGAGATTGAAGTCTTAAGGAGCATTAAATGAACAAAAAACAACAACTAACGAAACAAATCCAAACCGTCATCAACATCCTAGAAAAAGAATATCCACAAGAAATCAATCAAGGTGTTCTCCAATTAATATACAAAAGATATAAAAATGCACAAAGGATCATTCAGAACAATGAAGATCTCCAAAAGATTTTGATTATTGGCGGGGTGAGAGCTTATTTGGATAGTTATAATGACTATCTAAACCCCTTTCTAGATGAATTACATAAAGCAGAGAGTTTGCTTAAAGAAATGCTGTCATAGATAGGACGGTTGTCTGTATTACTGGAATCAAGTCTTGTATCGGGCAGCAAAACAGAGAAAGGAATGCCTATGGAACATAAACAAAACAAAAAAACATCCAACTGGCTATTAAGTATCAGTATTCTGATTGTTATAGGAACAGCTTTGCTGAGAGGAGTTTCTTACTCAGATGCTGATTATCGCGGTTTCCCTATTGATTGGCTAGTTCTGCACGGACATCATACTTTTGAATTTCTATTGTGGGGTTTTATACTCGATGTGGTCATTTTCTATTTTCTTTTAAAAATGCTCCTTCGTTTGTATAAAAGGGTGATGAAAAAATCAGCAACTTAAAATAGAGGAGGCTCTTAAAAATGATCAATTTACCTGAAATCCCACATCTGCACGTGAACAAACCAGCAAGTGACATACAGATCAAAGAGGCAGAATGCCAGCTAAACATGCTGCTGCCCCATGTTTATAAGGAACTGCTGAAACAGACAAATGGATGTTCCGTTGGCGGTGAGGTGCTTCTATACGGCACTGAGGACATTGCGGAACGCAATGCAACATGGGAGGTTCGACAATATGCAAGCGGCTATGTGGCGATTGGCGACGATGGCGGCGGGCAAGTATTTCTCATGCGGCTGGCTGAAGAGGAGAAAAAGGTATGGATCGTGGATGCTGGTGTAATGGACCCTCAGCATGCAGAGCTCCTGACCGGCAACTTTCTGAAATGGGTGAGTGAGGGCTGTAACATAGAAGCGTAACCGAAAACCAAATCATCCAACTGAAACGCTCTGTGACGCCAAATGTTATGGAGCTTTTTTGCATTCTCCCCCCATTCATCCCATGGTATAATAAACACAGTTTATGAACGAGAGGATATGCAGGAGATGAAAAATGAACCTATTGAGTTACTGACACAGCCGAAATGGCGGATCATCGATCAGTCGAGGCTTGGTCTCTATGTGGACCCGAAGCAATCTTTTGCGATGGATGATACGCTTTGCGCGTCGGTGGGGAAGGGCCTCTCACCAGCGACAGCCCGTTCTTGGGTGCATCACAATACGATTGTGCTTGGGATTCAGGATACAAGACTTCCATTTCTCCAAGATGGCGTAAAGCTGCTTGAGGAAGAGGGATATCGTGTGATTGTGCGCAACTCAGGGGGTCTTGCTGTGGTGCTGGATGAAGGTGTACTGAATGTGTCTTTAATTTTTGCGGAACAAAAGAAGGGCATTGATATTGACCGCGGGTATGATGCGATGGTGGAATTGATCCGCCGGATGCTGTCGATGTATGATGTGGACATTGAAGCCTATGAAATAGTCGGCTCTTATTGTCCAGGCAGCTACGATTTAAGTATCAATGGAAAGAAATTTGCAGGCATTTCTCAGCGTAGATTACGCGGTGGGGTCGCTGTGCAAATTTATTTGTGTGCAGATGGAAGCGGGCGTGAACGTGCCGACTTGATCCGCCGTTTTTATGACGCCGCCTTAAAGGATAAACGGCAAGAAGTGAAGGCAGTATTTCCTGATATACAGCCGGATACGATGGCATCCTTATCAGAATTAATCGGTGAACCGATTGATTGTACACTTCTTATGCGTTTATTACTAGAGGAGCTTCAAAAGCTTAGTGATCAGCTGACAGCCTCGGGCCTGAACGCAGAAGAACAGCTGGAATTTGAGAAAAACATGACGCGGATGATTGAACGGAATGAAAAGGTATTTTCGTAAATATCAGTCCTTTTATCTTGAAAAGAGTAGAGGTGAAGTGATGGAAACAAAGCTTGAAAAAGCCATTGAACTTCGAAAAAGTGGACATCTTCAAGAATCAAATGAAATGCTGTCTCATCTTGCAGAGGAGTATCCAGACGATGCCTCTATTCATTATCAATGTGCCTGAAGTTATGACTTGTTAGGAGAGGAAAGGCAGGCTGTCTTTTTTATGAAAGGGCCATTGAGTTAGGATTGTCTTCAGAAGAACTAGAAGACGCTTTACTAGGGTTAGGAAGTACATACAGAACTTTAGGAGAATATGAATAGTCAAAACAGATATTCCTAAAAGGGATGGAAACTTATCCGGACAACAAAGCCATTCAAACGTTCTATGCCATACTTTGTATAATTTAAAGGAACATAGCAAAGCAATGGAAATATTACTGAACTGTTTAACTGAAACGACAATAGATCCTGCTATTTTAAGTTATCGAAAAGTGATTGATTTTTATTCAAATCAGTTAGATACATTGTGGAAATAATATATTGATTTGGTTACTTGAATAGATTTGGAGGGGCAATGTGATGAAAGAATCCCCTCCTTTGTTATGGAATTTTATATGTGATAGTCATTTGTGGCGTAAGAAAGAAGGTAAATTTGTTGTCAATATTCACCACGTATTACCCGCTGTTTATGCTTTGTGTTTTGTCTGTGTTGTATGTGATGTATCGTATTCAGCCGCTTGCCTCTACTGTTAAAAAAATCATCATTGTGCTCTGTGTGTTAACAAATGCCGCATATATTTGCTGGCGTCTCTTTTTTACACTGCCGCATGAAGGTACATTTAATATAATAATGGGCATCTTGCTTGTAGCCTGTGAATGTATTGGATTTTTACAGCTGCTTGTGTTTTATACACTTGTTTGGAAGCCTTCAAATCGAAAACAAGTCGTGATCAGTGATTTGGACAGACTGCCAACAGTTGATATTTTCATAGCTACATATAATGAACCGATTGAAGTGCTGAAACGCACTGTTGCAGGCTGTTTGAATCTGTCTTATCCAAAAGGCAGCGTCCACATTTATTTATGTGATGATGGCAAGAGGGAGTCTGTGGAGCAGCTTGCATCTGAGTTTGGCGTTCATTATCTGACAAGAACAGATAACAAGTTTGCTAAGGCGGGTAATTTAAACCATGCGATGTCTCAAACGAATGGGGAACTGATTCTCACACTTGATGCTGATATGGTCCCCCTTCCTGCCTTTTTAGAAAAGACAGTGCCTTACTTTCATGATGGAGCGACTGCGTTTGTTCAAGTTCCACAGGCGTTTTATAACGAAGATCCTTTCCAATATAATATGTTCTCGAAGGATCGAATTCCAAATGAACAGGACTTCTTCATGCAAACCCTCCAAGCTGGTAAGGATCGGTTCAATGCGGTGATGTATGTCGGGAGTAATACTGTATTTAGAAGAACGGCCTTAGAGGAAATTGGCGGATTTGCTACTGGAGTGATTACAGAAGACATGGCGACCGGAATGCTTCTCCAAGGGAAGTTCAAATCAGTGTCTGTCGGAGAAGTATTAGCCGTCGGTCTGGCACCTGAAAGCTGGCTTGATTTGTTAAAGCAGAGAGACCGGTGGTCGAGAGGGAACATTCAGTGCGCCCGTAAGTTTAATCCATTGAAGGTTCGCGGCTTAACGCTTATGCAGCGAGTTCTTTATTTAGATGGCATTGTGTATTGGTTTAACGGTTTGTTTAAAATGATTTACATTCTTACACCAATATTGTTTTTATTATTTGGTATTCAAAGTTTCTGGGCCGATTTCCAGTCCATTTTTATGTTTTGGCTGCCGGCGTTCTTTAGTTCGTATTTAGCGTTTAAACTGGTGTCGAATCAAAAACGAAGTATGTTTTGGAGTCATATTTACGAAAGCTCTATGGCATTCCACTTGGCTGGTGTAGCTTTAAGTGAGCTGTTTTTGAAGAAGAGGGTTGAATTCCTTGTCACGCCGAAGGGAATTCAAACGGACAAGAGACATTTCCATTTAAAAACGATGATTCCTCATTTGATCTTCTTGCTGCTCTCATTGCTTGTCCTTGTGAAAATAGGATACGATATGAAGGTAAGTGGGACGATGAATGCTGATCTCACGTTGATTAATATTTTTTGGGTGCTTTATAACGGTGCAGGTCTATTCATGGCACTGATTGTGGCGTTTGATCGTCCGCGTTATCGAAAATCAGAGCGGTTTGTCATAGAAAAAGAGGGACAGCTCTGTTCTGATCACAAAGATGAGCCGATTGCTTGTTTTCTACTAGATATGAGTGATTCAGGTGCGCGTCTATCCATACCACTTGATCAAGCTTCTTCTCTCTATCAAGGACAAACGCAATTGTTTTTTTCAGAGGATGAAAGTGTGGCGTGTGATGTGGTTTGGAGCCATCCAGATGGAGACAAGCTGATGGTTGGTGTTGCTTTTACTGATACAGAAAAATCAGAGTACCTATCATTGATCCGTTTCTTATTCACACGAGAGCATGTATCGATAACGGATCGTGAGAAAAAATCCTATGCTGTTCGGACATTTCTCCGCTTTATAAGAGAAACGGAGAAAGTACCAAGGGCCTTGCGGCGCAAATGGGTGAGAAGACCGTTGCAAGGCGTAGCAGGCACGCTGTCCTATGAGGGCCGGTTAGAAGAGAAGGTGCCGGTCAACATACATGATATAAGTTTATCTGGGTGCAAAATCGAATCTGAAGCTTCAATTGAATTACATGAGAAAGTGCTGATCACCATTGACACAGAATCTCTCACAGATCAGCCGGCGATTGCAGTCTGGACATCACAAAAACGCGGCCGCACAATGGCCGGACTCAAGTTTGTTCAGCCTGAAATCAAGCAGATAGAAGAAAGAGAGGGAGTGGTTTCTTGAAATCCAAAAACGGCGGTTACCTCTATTTACTATGGCTTCCTGTCATCATGGGAGCCGGCTACGGCATTTCGCTTTTAGTGCCATTTCTTCAGCCTGTCCTGACACTTGGCATTGCAGGTCTTTATATTTTTATGTTTGGTGATTTTCAGGTAAGGCAGGTCAGGTATATTTTTATGTTTGTGTTTTTGATCAATGTCCTTTTTAGTGTGATGCTATTTTTGGGCATTTAAAAAAGTGCTTCCCGAGACAGGGAGCACTTTTTGTTATTCTGCCATTTTTTCGAGGTTGCCGTTCCGGTCCATTTTAAAGGTTGGTGCGGCACTATCGTCCTCTTCAAACAAAACTAGTTTTCTTGCACGGTTCATGATTTTGACGAGTGTTTCATAATCTTCTTGAATCGTGAGCTGATCCTTTTCAAGCTTTTTCACTTCAGCTTCTAGCTGCGAAACTTTATGAGAAAGCTCATTGTTTTCTCGTTTTAAGCGGCTGTTTTCCATACGTAAGGCAGTGGATTGCTGACCATCGCCTTCATAACGGCGTAAGAAATCAATGATATCGTCGATGGTTAATTCTTGATGCTGCCTAAATGGATTTGCTTCCGGTTTTTTCTCTGCGGTATGTGGGGCAGGAGAAGCCTGTGACAATAAATGTGATAAACTAGCTAACTCTTCATTGTAGCTTTGATCCACAAACTGAAGCTGTTCAGCAGTTTCAGCTGCTGGTGCAAATGTTTCTTCCTTTGCTGGCTCTAGTTCCTGTGAGAATTCCTCTTGAGTAACCGTTTCTTCTACTTGCGGCTGATAAAGTAATCGTTTTTTCGCAGGCTGGCCATTGCCAAGTGCGCGCATCCGTTGTTTTCGCTGTTTTTTGGCAAGTGCTAGCGCTTTTTCATATTGATGCCTGACGACAGCATTCCATCTAAATCCGCATGCCGCTGAGGTGCGGTTCAGCTTGTCTCCAACTTCTTCAAACGCATTTAGCTGCGTGCTGCCCTCTCTGACGTGACGTAAGACGGTTTCTGCCAGGAGGAGATCATTTTCCTCTGACCAAGCATCTTGTCTTTGTTTTGACATGTGTTTAAACCCCCATATGATTTGATGGTATTAGATTAGCCAAGTTCAAGAAGGTTTATACAAGTTTGCTAAAAGGATAGTGGAAAATACTAGCTTTTATGTAAGCACGGGATTGGGGCGGCAAAGCGTCTTGCAAGTCCAGCCGCTTCGATGTACAATGTTGGGTGGTATATTATTCACGATTGGCTGTCCAACTGTTTCATATAGAATGAAGTATCATCATTGAAAGGAAGCGTAAGACCATGGCTAATGAGTTTCGCGTATGTGACGATTGTGATGCGACGAACCTAAAGACGTTATTGCCTCGACTCAAATCGGTTGACCCTGATGCAAAAATTGAGATCGGCTGTCAATCCTATTGTGGTCCAGGACGAAAAAAGGCTTTTGCGTTTGTGAACAATCGCCCATTATCCGCACCAACAGAAGATGAATTACTTGAAAAGGTTCAAAAAAAAGTCAAATAAATGTCACTGAATGTGTTCAGTCGACCTAAAAAGAGGTCCGTCCCTGTCAGGTCGGGCTTTTTACGTCCAAGCAACTTCTGAGAACACATTCACCAGCAAATTCAAGGATGTTTTCGGGAAAAGTTACCCGATATAATAGAAACACGTCTTAAAAAAAGAGGGACGAAACGATGGCGTATCCAAAAGGGAAATTATCTGAGGAAAAGGTATTTAAAGATCCTGTGCACCGTTATGTTCACGTAAGGGATGCATTAATATGGGATTTAATAGGAACAAGAGAGTTTCAGCGCCTGAGACGAATTAAACAGCTAGGAACTACTTATTTGACGTTTCATGGTGCAGAACACAGCCGATTCAATCATTCACTCGGTGTATACGAGATTGTGAGACGAATTGTGGATGATGTGTTTAAAGGGCGGCCTGAATGGGATGAAGGAGAGCGCGAGCTTGTACTTAGTGCTGCCTTGCTTCATGACCTCGGACATGGTCCATTTTCTCATTCCTTTGAAAAGGTCTTCCACTTAGACCATGAATCGTTTACAAGAGATATTATTTTAGGGCAGACGGAAGTCAATGAAGTGCTCCGCCGGGTGAGTGATGATTTCCCGAAGCATGTGGCTGAAGTCATTGCCAAAACGTATCAAAACAAACAGGTGGTCAGTTTGATCTCAAGTCAAATTGATGCCGACCGAATGGACTATTTGCAGCGTGATGCTTACTATACAGGCGTCAGCTACGGCCACTTTGATATGGAACGTATTTTACGTGTGATGCGCCCGAGAGAAGATCAGATTGTGATGAAGCAGAGCGGGATGCATGCGGTTGAAGATTATATTATGAGCCGCTATCAAATGTACTGGCAAGTCTATTTCCACCCAGTGACACGCAGTGCGGAGGTCATTTTAACGAAAATCCTTCATCGGGCAAAAGAGCTGCATGAAACGGGTTATATTTTTACACATGCCCCCGTTCACTTTTATTCAATCTTTGAGGGGAATGTCACCACAGAGGACTATATTAAGCTGGATGAATCCATTGTCTTATTTTATTTTCAGGCGTGGGAAGATGAAGAAGATCACGTGCTGGCTGATTTGTGCCGCCGTTTTATGAACCGCCGATTGTTCCAATATACAGAGTTTAATCCAAATGAAGAAATGACGAAATATTTCAAGCTGACTGCCTTGTTCAAGGAGGCAGGAATTGATCCTGACTATTATTTAGTGGTCGATTCTTCCTCTGACTTGCCCTATGACTTCTACAGACCAGGGGAGGAAGAAGAGAGGCTGCCCATCCACCTTTTGACGCAAAGCGGTCATATTAAAGAACTGTCGAGACAGTCAGATATTGTTGACGCCATTTCCGGTAAACGAAGAACCGATCATAAACTTTATTTCCCGATGGACTTAATTGTAGATATGTCGGAAAAAGCTGAAGAAAAAAAGGCGATCATGAAGCTGCTTGGTTTGGGATAAGGAAGTACTGAAAAAGGAGATGTCGGGAATTTGTTGAAAGAGCATGCAAAGTTGATGAAGGTATTCTCTGAATCAGGGGAAATCGTTGGACGGAAGAAGCTGCAAAAGATGATTTACATAGCAAAAAAGCTAGATTTGCCTTTTTACGAGAAATACGATTTTCATTTTTATGGCCCCTATTCAGAGGAGTTGACGCTCAGAATTGAAGAGCTGTGCAACCTTGGATTCTTGGACGAAATGAAGGAAAAAAAGGGCGGATACTATCAATATCGCTATTCGCTGACGGACAATGGGAAAGAGTTTCTCGATCAGTGTGAAGTGGACATGCCTGACCTCAAAGCGCTGACGCAGCAGATGAACGAGCAATCATCCCGTTTCCTAGAGCTTGTCTCAACGATTTTATATTTTGATGACCTGCCAGAAGATGAGGTAAAGGAAAAGGTCTTTACCATTAAAAGCAAGCAGCGCTATACGGACGAAGAATTTGAGGCGGCCCTTGCTTATATTGATCAGTTGAAGGAATTGAACTAGTTGAACAAAAGCCCGACTTTTAGGGCTTTTTTTGTTTGGTAAGACCCAGACCAAAAGCGCTATTTTTCGATGAAATGTGTGTCAAAATATCCGAAAAATTAGTGAAAATGACGTAATTCGACTTTTTTCCTGTGCATCTAATTCCCTGTTTTTGACTGAATAGAAGGAAAATGGTGAATTTTCAGTGAATATATAACCTTGTGAAAAACAAAGGAGGGATAGGAATGAAAAAGCGTTCAGTCTTTTTGTCATTTTTATTGGTAGGTAGTTTGTTACCGGGGGTAAGTTCAGCTTCAGCACCAGTAGCGAGTGCAGGTCATGGGCATGATCATGGTCATGCGCCGTTCGAAACCCATATTAGTGAGGGGCTGCCAAAAGCAAAAGATTTTAAAGATTTGAAGACAGCACCTCCAATTGAACGAGATGTGACAACAAAGGTATTAGATGAGTCTGGTAAGCAGGTAGGCTCGAGAACCTTTAAGGCCAATACAGGAGATTCAATTTCAACAAAAGCAAGTACAGGCAGTCAGAAGGTCACTGTCTATGCGGTCGCTGATGCGCAGTATCGTGCGAAATATAGTGACTGGCAAACACGGATTGTCAGCATCATCGAGCAAGCAGATGTCACGTTTAACCGTGATCATGATGTGGACTTTGTCGTACAAGCAGTAGGATCTTGGACGTCTTCGGGATCAAATGCAGAGCAAATTCTGTCTAACCTTGCGCGAAGCTTTGATGGCAGAGGATATGACTTTGTCACTGGATTTACAGCAAATCCAAACTTTGATGCTGGCGGAATTGCTTATGTCTACAATAGTGCACCAAGCGGAAGTGCATTCGCCGTTAACCTTGATCAAGGAACAGCGAACACTGCAAAAGCGGCTACGCATGAATACGGCCATAACTTTGGCTTACCGCATGACCCTCAAGGAAGCGGCATTGTCTGCTTAATGAACTATGATTATTCTTACACAGTCGACTTCTTCGATGCGGCTCATAAAAATCAAGTGAACCGTAATAAAGCGTGGTACAGATAAGAATGCAGACAAAAGGACAAACACATTGAGTGTTTGTCCTTTTTATATGCTTACAGATCGCTCATTCGCTTTCCTGCTACGGCATAGTGTTCCTTTTTCATTTCTTCAATAATAACAGAGACTTTTTCTGCCCCTGCGCCTGTTGTTTCAACAACGGCATCAGTGACTTTCTCCACAAGAGCTCTTTTCTGCTCATCTGTTCTTCCTTCAAGCATTTGAACGGTGACAATCGGCATGGCGAAAACCTCCTTTTTCCTTTAATGCTACGCTTCCCTTTAGTTTAAGGGACTTCTTATAGTATACTGAATGAAGTAAATCATTGTATAGAAAGAAAGAGGGATTCTTGCCTTTGAACCAATTTCTTGTTTATCCATTAGAACTTATTCCATATGTTGCCATTACGCTTGTTGTTGCATTTACGATGCACGAGCTGGGGCATGCATATGTTGCGTACCGATTCGGAGACCCGACGGCTAAGAATCAAGGGAGACTGACGCTCAATCCACTGAAGCATCTAGATGTATTCGGGACGATTTTGATCTTTGTGGCCGGGTTTGGCTGGGCGAGACCTGTACCGGTGAATCGTTACCATTTTAAAAAACCGCGCTTAGCAGGGATTTGTGTCTCCATTGCTGGGCCATTAAGTAACTTGGTGCTGGCGTTTTTGGGCTTTTTTGTGTATGTGCTTCTTCAGAAATTTGGCGGGGAGTGGATCATGCGCTTTGAGCCGGGAGTCGATAATTTCTTTTTAATCTTTATTAACTTAAACGTCATCTTGTTCCTATTTAACTTATTACCGCTTCCGCCGCTGGATGGGTATCGGATTATTGAGGACGTCGTCAGCCCTAGGGTTCGGGCGAAAATGACGCAATTTGAACAATATGGGATCATTATTTTTCTCATATTCGTGATCACACCGCTGGGACAGTTTGTGTTTGGTCCATTGATCGGAATGCGGGATCAAATCATACACTGGTTTAATCTTATTTTGAAGCCGCTGCTTTAGGAGGTTTAATGAATGGAAGGTAAAAAGAAGAAACCAATTGGTTTTAACATCATTAAAAAAACAGATGCAACCGACGGACATGGAGGCTTTGGGGCAGGTGCCCTCAGTCTTGATAATATCTCGCCAGTCATCATTGATGTAGAAGAAAAGGAAGCTGTCATTGATATTGGTGCTATGCATGCAAGAAGTGCCGTCGAAAAAGGAATTAAATTTTTGAAAACAAAAGAAGAAGTACCGAACGGAAAGCCGTATTGGCTCGTATGGGTGACGATTGACCGCAGAGAAGAAGGGCCTTATTATGCAGGTGTGACGGCTTGTGAAATGACCGTTGACCGTTCAATCCGCCGCGGGTATAAGTCACTTCCAGAGCATGTGAATTTAATGGATAAATCGATGAAGCGAAAAATTGTCGTTAGTCATATGGACGACGTATCCAAAAAGGTGCTGGCTGACTTCTTAAAGGGTCATAATCAAGCGCTATGGGACGCATCAACAGATGAATTAAAAGAAGGATTGGCTGTCCCTGAATAATTGTGAAATTTTTGTGAAGATTGGCGGATGTCTACCAATTCGATCCGTTTTTTGAGTAAACTGGTGTTAAAGCTAGGACATGGAGAATCCCGAGATGCAGGTCTCGGGGTTTTTCATGTCTTTTTTAACGTTTCAGCCACTTTTCCCACCATTTCTTTGGCTTTTGATCTTGAACTGGTTCCTGCTCAGAGGCCTTGTCCTCAGCACCATAGCAGACACCTGTCGGCTCCGTACCTTCTATAAAATAGGTGAATACCTTTGATTCACATCCTGGACCTGCGAGGTCGCCGGTTTTTGGATTGATATATACCCCTTTGACACCGTCAGGCGGCATGAAGGAGGAGGCTGGCTGCTTTGAGAGAGCTGATTCCATAAAGGAAGCCCATATTTTTTTCGCATAGGCCGTTTCTTCGACTGAGTCAATGGTGCGGCCTTTATCATAGCCTGTCCATACACCTGTGACGAGCTGGGGAGAGAAGCCGATCATCCAGCTGTCGGCGCCTGTAGTCCCAGACTTTCCTCCGTATGTTCGTGTAAGGTCCTTTATAATGGTGCGGCCAGTGACACTTGTATAGCCGTTTAATTGATCATTGAACATGCCTGACATCATGTCGGTGGTGACAAATGCTGCTTTTTCATCTAGGATTTGTTCTCGTTTTTGTTTCTCTTCAAAAAGCACATTGCCTTTTGCGTCGGTTACTTTCGTAATAAAGGTTGGTTTGACGCGTTTTCCGCCATTGACCAGCATGGCGTAAGCATTGGTCATTTCAATGGGTTTCACAGGAGACGTGCCCAGGGCAAGAGAGGGTACTTGATCTAGTTTCTCCTTGATTCCAAATGTTTTGCCAGCACGTACAAGCTGTTCCATTCCTAAAAATAGATGGGTCTTTACAGCGTAAATATTATCAGACAGCGCTAAAGCTTGAAGCATTGTAATGCCGTCATTGGCGTAATAGCCGTGATAATTGCTTGGTGAATAAGCGGCATCGCTGCCTTGATCATCCAGTTCAAACACCGTTTCCTCACTGCGCATGACGGTTGCGGGTGTAAACCCGTTTTGCAAGGCAATGTAATAAAGAAGGGGTTTCATGGTTGAACCGGGCTGTCTTTTTGCTTGTGTCACCCGATTGAATGGACTTTTCTCATAATCTCTCCCGCCTATGAGGGCAAGTACATGCCCTGTTTGAGGATGGATGGCGGCAAAGCCGATTTGGATTTCCGATTTGGAATTCATCTCGTTTTTTAGTGTCTTTTCTGCGATTTTCTGTAATTCTGGATTGAGGGTCGTTTGGACATGAAGCCCATAGGTTTCAATCTGTTCCTCTGTTAACCCCAAGCTTTGTTTCAACTCACGAATCACATCATCATAAAAATACGGGGCTTGCTTTGCTTGCAGCTGCTTCTTTTGCAAAGGGCGATAGGACAGCTTTTCTTTCGCAGCGTCATCGGCTGCTTTTTTCGTAATCATGCCATCCTCGTGCATTTGTCTCAGAATCATATTCTTTCTTGCGCTGGCTTTCTCCTCATTCACATAAGGGGAATAGAGAGAAGGCCCCTTTGGGATACCGGCAAGCAGGGCAGATTCAGCGAGGGTTAAGTTCTTTGCTTTTTTCCCGAAATACAGACGGGACGCTGCTTCCACACCGTACGCTCCGTGACCATAATAAATGGTGTTCAAGTATCCTTCTAAAATCTCATCTTTTGTATAGTTTTGTTCTAAACGAATCGTGTAAAAGGCTTCATTCCACTTCCGTTTCCACGTTTTATCATGATCTAAATAAAGGTTTCGTGCATATTGCTGGGTGATCGTGCTGGCACCTTGCACCTTAGCCATGGCACGAATATCGGCCACCGCAGCACCTGCCATCCGTTTCACATCAAAGCCATGATGCTCATAAAAGGTTTTATCTTCAACAGCGACAACTGCCTGTCTGATATGAGGAGACATCTCCTTTAATGGCACCCAATATCTCTTTTCTCCAAAGCTGGATTCTCCAAGCTTTGAGCCATCGGCTGCATAAATGGTCGTGGATTGGGGAACTTGAACAGAAGGGGCACCTTGCCATTTAGCTATTAATAGAATCGTCAAAAAGACGGTACCTGCAAATAGAAAAGCGAGCAAGCCGATAAAAAAACAGGCTCGAATCGTTTTCACGGTCATGCGGATTTTTTTATTACTCATGATTGTGTCCATGCAAAGCCCCCATTTTGACGGTTTTTTATCAGTATGGAACAAAGAAAACCTTTTTAAACAAGCGATTGCTGGAGCGCTTTAAAAAATGAAGAGAACTCATGCGGTTCTTTACAATTTGATATGAATCCACTATACTTTTTTCTTGGACAATCGATATAGTCAAAGCCGATAAAAGGCGCTAACAATAGATGTTTGTTTATTATTGGATGAGAGGAAGATGAACAATGAGCGAACTTTGGTATACAGAGAAGCAAACGAAGAATTTTGGTATTACATTGAAGGTGAACAAAACCCTTCACACAGAACAAACAGACTTTCAGCATTTAGAAATGGTGGAAACAGAAGAGTTTGGCAATATGCTGTTTTTAGACGGCATGGTGATGACGTCTGAGAAAGATGAGTTTGTATACCACGAAATGGTGGCACATGTTCCTCTTTTCACTCATCCAAACCCGGAAAATGTTCTTGTTGTAGGCGGAGGAGACGGCGGTGTCATTCGTGAGATCCTCAAACACCCAAGTGTGAAAAAAGCGACACTTGTTGATATTGACGGAAAGGTCATCGAATACTCGAAGAAATTCCTTCCTTCTATCGCTGGGAAACTAGACGATCCTCGTGTAGATGTGAAAGTAGGAGACGGTTTTATGCACATTGCTGAAGCTGACAACGAGTATGATGTGATTATGGTTGACTCTACTGAGCCGGTTGGACCAGCTGTGAACCTGTTCTCTAAAGGATTTTACGCAGGAATCGCAAAAGCACTCAAAGAAGACGGTATTTTCGTTGCACAAACGGACAACCCTTGGTTCACCCCTGAGCTGATTACAAATGTACAGCGTGATGTAAAAGAAATTTTCCCAATTACGAAGCTTTACACAGCGAATATTCCAACGTATCCAAGCGGTCTTTGGACATTCACCATCGGTTCTAAAAAATATGATCCACTTGCTGTAGAAGACAGCCGTTTCTTTGATATTGAGACGAAATATTACACAAAAGAATTGCACAAAGCGGCATTCGTTCTGCCGAAATTTGTGAGCGACTTAATCAAATAAATCAAACGAAATGGACATGCGCAAATGACGGTTTGCGCATTTTTTGAAGCGTAAAAGGAGGAATCTTGCATGAGATTCGATGAGGCTTATTCAGGAAAAGTGTTTATTGGAAGTCATCCGACATGGGAAGATGCAAAGGTCATTTTATACGGCATGCCGATGGACTGGACAGTCAGCTACCGCCCAGGTTCACGTTTCGGTCCGAACCGCATTCGTGAAGTATCGATCGGTTTAGAGGAATACAGCCCTTATTTAGATCGTGAACTGCACGAGGTGCCATTCTTTGATGCGGGCGACATCCCGCTTCCATTTGGCAATGCACAGAAAAGCTTAGATTTAATTGAAGAGTATGTCGACAGCATTTTGGAAAAAGGAAAGTTTCCATTAGGAATGGGCGGCGAGCATCTTGTGTCTTGGCCGGTTTTCCGTGCGATGTATAAGAAATACCCTGATTTGGCCATCATCCATATGGACGCACATACGGATCTTCGTGAGGAATATGAAGGTGAGCCGCTTTCACATTCAACACCGATTCGTAAAGTTGCAGGACTGATTGGAGCTGAAAATGTATTCTCTTTCGGCATCCGTTCTGGAATGAAAGAAGAATTTGAATGGGCAAAAGAAGCGGGTATGCACATTTCTAAATTTGAAGTGCTGGAGCCATTGAAGCAAGTATTGCCAAAGCTAAAAGGGCGTCCAGTGTACGTGACGATCGACATTGATGTACTTGATCCAGCTCATGCACCTGGTACAGGAACGGTAGATGCTGGCGGTATTACATCAAAAGAGCTGCTTGCATCCATTCATGCAATTGCAGGATCTGACGTCAAAGTCGTTGGGGCAGACCTAGTCGAGGTAGCACCTGTATATGATCACTCTGACCAAACAGCGAATACAGCGAGTAAGCTTTTACGAGAAATGCTGCTTGGTTTTGTGAAATAATCAGTTGATAGAGGGGCTTGTCATCTCATGTGGACAAGCTCTTTTTTTACATTGGTCAAAAAAAAGGAGGCAGCTCATGTTTTCGTCCATATTGATGGTGTTCCTCGCTTTATGTGTGTTAGGGGCAGGCTTTCTCACACTGAAACGAGAGCTCGCAGCTAATCCGCCTGTTTTTGCTTCGAAAAAGGAAGCAAAGGAAGAGATGCTGGGGCTGTTTCACGATCGAGGCTTTTTCTATCTGACGGCCATTGCGTTATTCATGCATGTGGTATTTAAAAAGGATCAAATCGCACCATTTGATTTTTTTCAGGCACTTTTGGCAAGTTCAGGCATACAGGCTCTTTTTTACTTAATGAAAAGAAAAGACTTAGGCGTAAAGGCTGGACTTGTCATATTGGTCAGTTGTATTTTTCTTTTTTTCTAAAGGGATGGCTGAAGATGAAAAACGAAGTTTAATCGCCATGAAGAAGAGAAATGATGGTATGATAGGCGATCGTGAATATGGTATACTATTTTAGTTAAACGGGTCTTAGCAAAGGAAGTGCAAAATGACACAAAACCAAATTTCAATTCATGTAAAGTCAGTGATGAAACCAGAGACGGAGCCGGCTGAAACGATCGAATTCCGCACGACTGGAACGTACCAAGAGAAGAATGACAAAACGTATCTCACTTACCATGAAGAACATGAAATGGGTCAAGTAAAAACCGTTGTGAAAATGAGTGAAAAAGAAATTTTTGTGATGAGATCAGGGGCTATTCAAATGAAGCAGCGCTTTCTCATTGGAGAAACAACCGTCACACATTACACGATGCCATTCGGTACACTTCAGCTAGATGTGCACACACATGGTATTGATCTCGATGTGGACAAGGGGCTGCTGCACATTACGTACGATATGCTGACAGGAGAAGATCAAAAGCATTTACATACATTATCGATTTCGTATAAGGAGGATTTACGTTCATGAATATCGCAGAACAGGTCAAAGATGCGTTAAAAGAAGAAATCATAGCGGCAGTCGTCAAAGCAGGACTTGCCGATGAAAGCCAGGTGCCAGATGTCCTTTTAGAAGTGCCGAAAGACAAAACTCACGGTGATTACTCGACCAACATGGCGATGCAGCTTGCCCGCATTGCGAAAAAAGCACCTCGTCAAATCGCAGAGGACATCGTCAATGCATTTGATAAAGGGAAAGCTTCCATTGAAAAACTGGATATCGCAGGTCCAGGGTTCATTAACTTTTATATGAACAATCAGTATTTAACAAAACTCATTCCAGCTGTTCTTGAGGCAAAAGGAGCTTATGGCGAAACGAATACAGGCGGCGGTCAAAAGGTGCAAGTCGAATTCGTCTCAGCCAACCCAACAGGTGACCTTCACCTTGGACATGCCCGCGGAGCAGCTGTAGGAGATTCCCTTTGCAACATCCTTGATAAAGCAGGGTTCGATGTGAGCCGTGAATACTATATCAACGATGCAGGGAATCAAATCAATAACCTCGCTTTATCTGTAGAAGTACGTTATTTTGAGGCACTCGGTCTTGAAAAAGAAATGCCTGAAGACGGCTACAGAGGAGAGGACATCAAAGGCATCGGACAAAAGCTTGCGGATGAATTTGGTGACCGTTTCGTGCATGAACCGGAAGAAGAGCGTATGAAGTTCTTCCGTGAATACGGCTTGAAATACGAATTAGAGAAATTACGTGTAGACCTTGAGAATTTCCGTGTGCCATTTGATGTATGGTATTCAGAAACCTCTTTATATGAAAATGGAAAAATCGAACCAGCGCTGGAGACACTTCGCGCTAAAGGCTATGTTTTTGAAGAAGACGGCGCAACGTGGCTGCGTTCAACTGATTTTGGCGATGACAAGGACCGTGTGCTGATTAAAAAGGACGGCAGCTTCACTTACCTGCTTCCAGACATCGCATATCATAAAGACAAATTGGACAGAGGCTTTGACCAGCTCATTAACATTTGGGGAGCGGACCATCACGGCTATATCCCTCGAATGAAAGCGGCGATTCAAGCACTTGGATATCCAGCTGACAAGCTTGAAGTCGAAATCATTCAGCTTGTTCACCTTTACAAAAACGGTGAAAAGATGAAGATGAGTAAGCGTACAGGAAAAGCCGTCACAATGCGTGACTTGATTGAAGAAGTCGGCTTAGATGCGACTCGTTATTTCTTTGCGATGAGAAGTGCGGCGACACATATGGACTTTGACCTAGACTTAGCGATTTCTACGTCTAACGAAAACCCTGTGTACTATGCACAATATGCGCATGCGAGAATTTGCAGCATGCTGCGTCAAGGTGAAGAAAAAGGCTATGAACCGAACCTTGAAAAAGCCGATTTCTCTCACATTCAATCGGAAAAAGAATACGATCTTCTGAAAATCATTGGCAGCTTCCCAGAAGTTGTAGCAGAAGCAGCTGAAAAGCGAATTCCGCACCGCGTGACGAACTATATTTATGACCTTGCATCAGCCCTTCACAGCTTCTACAATGCCGAGAAGGTCATTGACGCAGAAAACGAAACAAAAACAACAGCACGTCTTTCACTCATGAAAGCAACACAAATCACGCTTGCGAATGCATTAAAACTAATTGGTGTATCGGCTCCGGAAAAGATGTAATGAAATAAAAGAAAGCCCCACTCTATTGAATGAGTGGGGTTTTTTGGTATAAAAAACCCGCTATCCTTAAGAGATAGCGGGTTTTGAAAATTATCCAAGCGTATTAATTATGTTAGAAATAGAATCGAATAATTGGCTTAGAACATCAGAAAACATATTTTTGCCTCCTCTCTTTTCTTTTACATCTACTTAACGAAGGGGATGGAGGGTTGGATAGAAAAAAGCACCGCCTATTCGGGTGCTTTTTGCCTTTCGTTATGAATGAATGCGCAGCTTTACGTCTCCATTTGTACACGCTAGTTGAACGTTTCCACCAATCGGTAAAGTGAAGACTGGCTGTGTATGTCCGATATCGACATCATAAATCACAGGGATGTGTTTGAGCATTGGATGTTTATCTAAAATGAATCTTAAATGTTCCTCTGTCATCTTGGATTTTTTCTGAAAGCGTCCGATGATCAACCCTTTGATTGATTGTGCATGCTGCAGGAGGGAGGTAAGGTCTCTGGCGAACATTTCAGGGAACACCAGCTCATCATCTTCCACAAATAAGATCGCATCCTTTACATTCGGCATAAACGATGTCCCTTGCAGTAAGTTCAGTGTACAAAGGTTTCCGCCAAACAAGGTGCCTTCAGCTGTTCCTTCCTGATATATGTTCCATTTCGTCGGATGAAACTGCCTGTTCGCTTGATCGAGATACCACGCGTCATCACTCCATTTTGTCGAAGGAATCACATCAAACGGTTCGTTGCCGTTCATCAAGCAAGCTTGAAACATAGCGGTCTGCTCCTCCTGTCCCTGCTCCATTTGAAAGCTTGAGAAATGGGGGCCAGAATATGTCACAATATCACATTTCGCTGTAATGGCGTTTGCAAGTGCAGTGATATCACTATAGCCGCAAAGGACTTTAGGATGCTGTCGGATCAAATCGTAATCAATATAAGGCAAAAGCTCATTGCAGTTAAAGCCTCCGATGGCTGTCAAAATACCATCGACCTCATCATCTGTGAACGCCTCATGCAGATCAGACAAGCGGTGTTCAATAGACGATGAGGAATGAAGGTCACATTCAAAGACGTGCTGTCCAAAAGAGACAGTGAACCCTAAAGACTCCAGACGTTTTTTCGCTTGAGAAATTCCTTCTTTTGATAAAATGCTGGCACTTCGGCTTGGGGCAATGACCCGAATATGGCTGCCTTTTTTTAAAGGTGGGGGTGTATGCATAAACAAATCTTCCTTTCCATCACGTATTTCTCCATTATATCGGATCAAATAGCGTCAGTCTGTAAAGGCTAGGAGAAAGGAAGGGGTCGTGCGTTTCATACAAGCTGTACAAAGGGTATGGAAGAGAAAAAGACAGAATGAGGGCGGAGAATGTGAAAAAGAGAAGACTGGAATTTTTATTTTTATATTTTATGATATTCGGGGCATATGTGGTGTATTGGTGGACTGTGCCGGCGTGGAGCGTTCAGCTGTACGCAGCGATTTATATCGCCATTATTTTATTTAGTATCATCTCACTCATGCTGGAGAACCGTACATCACAGCACACGCTGTTATGGATATATGTGCTGATTTTTTTCCCGATCATTGGCTATATGTTCTATCTGTTCTCAGGGCAGCTCTATGTAAAGGGGCATTTATTCAAATCAAAGAGAATGTATAACCGCGAGAAATTACGCAGAATCTCTGAGCTTGAGAGTAAGCCGAATGAGTCACGTTTAACCGATAATCAGCGTGCTTTTTTTCATTACACAGAAAAAGCAACAGGCATGCATGTGAACACAAATAGTGATATGGAGATTTTAAAGAATGGGGAGGAGACGTTCCCCAGAATTTTTGAAGAGTTAAAAAAGGCAAAATCGTTCATTCATATTGAATATTACATGTTCAAATCCGATTTCCTCGGCCACCGGATGATGGAGATTTTGATTGAAAAAGTGAAAGAAGGGGTAGAGGTCCGTTTCATATATGATGCGGCAGGCAGCATCCGCTTCTCCCGAAAAGATATTAAACGCTTGAAGCAGGCAGGGGTCAAGGTCGCTCCTTTTTTACCTTTAAAATATGGATTCTTTAATCAAAAATTCAATTTTCGAAATCACCGGAAAATCGTCATTATTGATGGAGAGACAGGGTTTGTCGGCGGGTTAAATGTCGGCAAGGAATACGTAGGACGGGATGAAAAGATCGGCTTTTGGCGTGATACGCATGCCATGTTAAAGGGTGAGGCTGTTCAGACCCTTCACTCCGTTTTTATGCTGGACTGGGAGTATGTATCAGATGAAGTATTAATTGATGATCCGAGGTATCATACGCCGCATTCTGTGACAGGCGAGGATGTCATTCAGGTTGTACCAACTGGACCTGATATGAAAGAAAGTATGAGTGATTTATATGATGCCCTCATTTCTAATGCGAAACAATTTGTCTGGATTGCCACACCTTACTTTGTACCAAACGAATCGATTCGCACTGCGCTCAAAATCGCTGCCACAAGAGGGGTGGATGTGCGGGTGATGGTTCCAGAGATCAATGACGGATTTCTCACACAATACGCCACACGATCCTATTTTTCTGAGCTTCTAAAAGAGGGCATCAAGGTGTATCACTATCAGAAAGGATTCATGCATCAAAAGGTGATGATCGCAGATGGAGAACTCGCCTCTGTCGGTACCGCGAATGTCGATATGAGAAGCTTTCAGCTCAATTTTGAGGTCAATGTCTTTACAGCTGCGAAAAAGCCAATTGAGCAATTGATGGCCCACTATGAGGAAGATATGAAGGAATGTGAGCAAATGGGCCCTGTTCATTTTTATAAAAGAGGCTTAAAAGAGCGTTTGAAGGAATCATTTGCCCGGTTGTTTTCTGGCGTATTATGAGGATTTCCAGCCAAAGAAATCATTTCCTGATCTAGTATTTTGAAGAGGATTCCTCTATAATTGAAAATGATTATCAATTATAGAGGAAATGAGGTTCTTTTACATATGCTAAAACGCTTTTTCGCCTATTACAGGCCCTATCGCGGTCTGTTCTTTTTAGATTTCTTTTGCGCTGTCGCAGTTGGATTGATGGAACTTGGTTTCCCGCTGATCGTGAACTACTTCATTGATACATTATTACCGACAGGGAACTGGACGGTCATTGCCTGGACCGCACTTGCTCTGTTTATCATTTATGCACTCAGCTCGGTTATGCAGTTTATTGTGTCGTACTGGGGGCACATGCTTGGCATCAATATTGAAACAGATATGAGGAAGAAGCTGTTTGATCATTTTCAGCGTCTCTCATTTAAGTTCTTTGATAACAACAAAACGGGTAAGCTTATGTCTCGAATGACAAATGACCTCATGTACATTGGTGAGGTGGCTCATCACGGACCTGAGGATTTGTTTATTGCAATTATGACGATTCTTGGCGCCTTTGCTGTCATGCTGATGATTAACTGGCAGCTTGCTATCTTAACCTTCTTGATCATGCCTGTCATCATTTGGCTTGCCCTTCATTTTAATAAGAAGATGACACAGGCGATTACACAGCTGAACAATGACATTGGAGACTTTCATGCAAGGGTTGAAAACAATATTGGCGGCATTCGTCTTGTTCAAGCTTTTGCCAACGAACATTTCGAGAAAAAGCGTTTTGCAGAAAACAACAACCGCTTTCGGAAAGCGAAGCTTCTTTCATATAAAATCATGTCGGTGAACGGCTCAATCAGTTACATTCTTACACGTCTTGTGACACTGTTTGTCCTTCTGGCAGGGACATGGTTTGTTCTGCAGGGGCAATTAACGGCAGGTGGATTTATCGCATTTGTTCTCATTACAAATGTCTTATTCAGACCGATTGATAAAATCAACACAGTGATTGAAATGTATCCAAAAGGAATTGCGGGCTTTAAAAGCTATGTCGACTTACTTGAAACAGAGCCAGATGTAAAGGATACAGAGGGAGCTCGTGATGTATTCGGACTGAAAGGTGAAATTGAATATCGAAACGTGACATTCGGCTACGATGAGCACAGCCATGTGTTAAAGGACATCGATTTGAAGATCAAACAAGGAGAAACTGTTGCGTTTGTCGGGCCTTCAGGAGCCGGGAAATCGACGATTTGCAGTTTGCTGCCACGTTTTTATGATGTGGATGAAGGGGAGATTACAATTGATGGTGTAAGTACAAAATCGATGACCCTGTCTTCTTTAAGACAGCAGATCGGCATTGTGCAGCAGGATGTCTTTTTATTCTCAGGCACCATTCGAGAAAACATTGCGTACGGCAACCTAGAAGCCAGCGATGCAGAGATTTGGGAGGCTGTACGTCGTGCGCATTTAGAGGAACTCGTCCAGCGTTTCCCAGAAGGATTAAATACAGTCATAGGCGAGCGCGGCGTCAAACTGTCAGGCGGCCAAAAGCAGCGCCTGTCGATTGCGCGGATGTTCCTAAAAAATCCTTCGATTCTTATTTTAGATGAAGCCACATCAGCACTTGATACAGAAACAGAAAAAGCTATACAGGATGCACTGAGCGAACTGGCTGTCGGAAGGACAACACTCGTCATTGCCCACCGCCTGGCAACAATTAAACACGCCGATCGTATCATCGTCGTGACAGAGGAAGGCATCCAAGAACAAGGCCGCCACCAAGACCTTATTCAAATGGGAGGCGTGTACAGCAGACTGCATGAAGCGCAGTTTGGTCATTGAAGAGAAAGCCCTTTTGATAAAGGGCTTTTTTTGTTAGGATAGAAAAAACGTTTGTAGGAAGGATCTGATGGAATGAAGGGGCTTCGGCGATTACAAAAGGGCGATAAGATCGGTATTTTTTCACCTTCCAGTCCTGCATCAGCGACCTCGCCTCTTAGGTATGAGCGGGCGAAGAAGTGGCTTGAGCAAAAAGGATTCATTGTGGTACCAGGATCATTAACAGGGAAAGAGGATCACTACCGTTCAGGTACAATTCAAGAACGAGCAGATGAGCTGAATGAGCTGATGGCTAGAGAGGACTTGGCGTGCATCATGTCAATGATTGGCGGGACGAATTCAAATAGTTTGCTGCCTTATCTTGATTTTGACCTGCTGAAACAACATCCGAAAATCATGATTGGTTATTCAGATGCGACAGCGATTCTTTTAGCGGCCTACGAAAAAACGGGACTGCCTGTCTTCTACGGACCGGCGCTTGTTCCTTCTTTTGGCGAGTTTGAACCGTTTGTCACTTATACATATCAGTCGTTTGAGGGCATCCTGATGTCCCATCAAACCATTCCTTATCAGATTGAAAAACCGCCTTTTTGGACAGATGAACGAATCAATTGGGAAGAAAAGACGGGTGATAAAAAGCAGCGTCCAAATGATTGGCTGTGCGTCATAGAGGGACAAGCAGAAGGCAAATTGATCGGCGGGAACTTGAATGCGATGTACGGCATATGGGGAAGTGAGTTCATGCCAGCCATCCAAAACGGAGACATCCTTCTCATTGAAGATTGTATGAAAACCGCGTCGGTTGTTGAAAAGAACTTCTCTTTATTGAAAGTAAATGGCGTGTTTGAACGGGTTTCTGGGATTCTTTTAGGAAAACATGAGCTGTTTGATGATGAAGGGACGGGCAAAGAGCCTTATGAGATTTTACTTGAGGTACTCGGAGAGACAAAAAGACCACTCATCGCTGATTTTGACTGTGCTCATACGCACCCAATGCTTACGATGCCAATCGGGGCACAAGTGAAAATGGATGCATCCTCCAAACAAGTTTGGTTAACAAAAGAGTGGATATAGCAAAAGAGCAGCCCGCGGCTGCTCTTCTTTATGAAACCGTCTCTTTTTCAAATGGCTGTAGGAGGTCTTGTGCTTTTTTCCCCTCCACGACAATTAAGTAGTCAGATTCTAAATGAGTGAGCCTGAAGGTTTCAAGCTCTACGATGTTCTTAATGCTGCACATTGTCTTTTTAGAATACACATATAAACGATGCTGAGCCTGCTGGCACTTTTCATAAAGAGAAATAAGCTTATGTAAATTCAACGCTTTCGCAGCGATTCGGATTGAATAGATTTGAGACATCTTCATATCCTCCTGTTAATTACTTTCTCACAATAGCTTTGTTACCCCCATTTGCACAAAGGTAAACCTTTCTCTATGTTTTCCACTCAATGGTTCCCCCGCCCGTCCGCCGATTGCCCCTTATCGCTGACAGCTCTTCGACTAGACGGAGCAGAGCTTGATCCTTTAATTTTGCTTCAATCATGAAATCTACATCACGACCATACGGTTTTAATGCTTGAAAAAGCGGTAAGACAAAGTTCATATCTACTCCATCTGCATGACTGCGTATGGCTTTTTCTGATTTAGGTGAAGACAAATGGATTTTGGGCGGAATGCCAGTGTTTGTCCATGTGTCGAACATTCTTGGCAGGATGTCATCGAGTGCGGCATCATCATCTTTATTTGCCACATGATGATGGTAATCAAAAACAAACGGAATGTCATGCTTTTCACATACACCAAGCGTTTCCAACGACGTATATGTTTTGTCATCGTTCTCAAGTGTCATTCTCGCTTTGATATGAGCTGGAAGTTGTTTGATATTTTCATCAAAGCGTTGAAGAGCCGATTCTTTATCGCCGTACGCCCCGCCTACATGAATGTTCATGTAGCCTTCCTTATCGAGCTTCATCGCCTCAAGCATTTGATAATGGTACGTCATATCGATGACGGCATTTTCTGTAATCGAAGGTTTTGGGCTGGTAAACAAGGTGAATTGATTGGGGTGAAAGCTGACCCGTAAGCCGTGCCGCTTTACCAGCTTGCCGATCTCAAGAAATTCTTTGTGAAAAGGTGTCACAAAGTCCCAGCGCACCTCTGGATGGGTCGCGAGCGGGACGATCGAGCTTGAAAAACGGTAAAGCGGGATATCATGAGCAATGGCGAAATAAAGCGTTCTTAATGTATTCACGAGATTGGCTTTTGTTGTTCGCAATAAAGCCTCTTTTCTTTCTTCCTTAGCGAGCTTGCTGTATCTAGCAAAGGTCAGCGACTTGGCAGGAGAAGCTTCCCACAAGGTGACGGCATTGGATACATAACCAAATCGAAAACGCATAGGTCATCTCCTTTATAAAAAATACGAGAACATGGCGGCAACCCACTCAAGCGGCCGTGTGAAAAGCGGGCGCTTTGACAATGTTTCTTCTGTCAAGATCTCAGAAACCTCCATATGCTCCCGAATCTTTTCTTCTACGTGTGCAGTAAAAGCGGGATCATCAATGGCTACATCTACTTCTTCGTTTAAAAACAAGCTGCGTTTATCAAAATTCGCGGTACTGATCATACAGCGGCTGTAATCAATCAAAATGGCTTTCGAATGATAAAACCCTTTATAAAAACGATAAACAAGACATCCAGAGGCAATGAGGTCCTTCAAATAATGAAAGCCAGCCTCTTTGACAAGTGGATGATCCGCTTTCATTGGAATGATGATTTCAACTGTGACGCCCCGCTTTCGTGCATCAAGCAGCGCCTTCAGAAGAGGGGAAGATGGAATAAAATAAGGCGTACAGATGATGATTTGTTTCTTCGCCTGCTCAATATCTTGGAGAAATAAAGCTTCTAAAGAAAAGCCAGCAGTCGCGCGTGTTGTGCATTGTAATGTTCCCGGTTCCAATGCAGGGAAAACCTCATATTGCAGCTGATGAATACCAGACGACCGGTACAAATCATTCAGAAATACATGCTGGAGATCTGCGACAACCTGTCCAGTCATCCGCAAATGATAATCCTTCCAAATGCCAAACCGGCCTTTCTTTCCAACATATTCATCGCCTATATTAAATCCGCCAATATAGCCAATTTTCCCATCAATCACCGTGATTTTACGGTGATTTCTCATGTTTAAACGGTAAATCAAAAAAGGAAAACGAGGCTTATTTAAAAAGTAAAATTGAATGCCGCTTCTTTCTAGCATGTCAATCGCCTTTTGATCAAACGGATAGGAGCCTAATCGGTCGGTCAGCAAAAAGACGGAAACGCCTTGCTCCGCTTTGGCTTTCAATGCTTGTAAGACCCTTTGACCAATCTTGTCGTTCTTTACAATAAAGAACATCATATGAATAGAAGAAGAGGCCTGCTGTATATCGGTAATCAGCTGATCGAAAAATGGTTCGCCATCATGATAAAAGGCAGCATCGCCGCTTGTTTGGTCAAAAGACCGTTCAAATGCGTGAGTAGAAAAATATTTCCTTCCCATATAAAGGTCTAACATCACGAGCAAAACGATGGCAATGAGTACGAGTAGGATGATCAATGCGATCATGAAACTTCCTCCTTTTTTGCATATTTCAATAGTGTACCCAAACGTGTAAAAAATATTGACTGAATACTCATTCATTATTTATGATAGAGGTACAACATGGAAACGGAACAAAGAGGGTTTTGGGGAATGAAAGGGGGAGCAAGATGAATAGCCTTTTAATCATCAACTTGATCGCATTTGCGGCGGTGACCGCTTACGCTCTGTATTTGTTTGTTTATCTCATTCGAACACGAGCGGCGTATATTCGTCTTGGTAAAAAAGAAGAGTTTCAACAAGACATGAAGAAACGCTTAGAGCGTGTTTGGGTCAACGTATTTGGGCAAAAGAAGCTGTTAAAGGACAAGAAGAGCGGCATCATTCATGTGCTGTTTTTCTACGGATTTATCCTCGTACAGTTCGGAGCCCTTGATTTTATTCTGAAGGGGCTTATTCCAGACAGCGGGCTTCCTTTAGGTCCGGTGTACGGGGTCTTTACGTTTTTCCAAGAGGTGGTCACACTTCTCATTTTAGTGGCCGTTGTATGGGCTTTCCATAGAAGATACGTGGAAAAGCTTGTCCGTTTAAAACGAGGCTTCAAATCGGGACTAGTGCTTTTATTTATTGGCGGCTTAATGCTGACAGTCTTACTTGGGAATGGCATGAACATCATCTGGCATGGACACTCTCTATCACCAACTGAGCCAATCGCTTCTGGTATTGCCTTCTTGCTGGGCGGAATTTCACCTCTTGCGGCTGCGATTGTTTTTTATGCCGCATGGTGGGTGCATCTTCTTATTTTGCTGACATTCTTAGTATACGTTCCTCAGTCAAAGCACGCCCATCTGATTGCAGGGCCTGTGAACGTATTTGTCAGCAGATTAGACCCGCCAGGCAAGCTGCAAAAAATTGATTTTGAAGATGAGTCACAAGAGACCTTCGGTGTAGGAAAAATTGAAGACTTCCGTCAGTCTCAGTTGATCGATCTTTATGCCTGTGTGGAATGCGGGCGCTGCACGAATATGTGCCCGGCAACAGGGACAGGGAAGATGCTGTCTCCGATGGATTTGATATTAAGGTTAAGAGATCATTTAACCAATAAAGGGGCCGCTATTACATCAAAGACACCTTGGGTCCCGCAGCTTGCCTTCAAACAGACAACAGGAAACCAGCTGGCACTGCAGGCGAGAGGAGCAGGTGCGGAAGAGTCGGCTGCCAGCTCGATATATCATCCTTCTCTTATTGGAGAGGTCATTACAGAAGAAGAAATCTGGGCATGTACGACGTGCCGAAACTGTGAAGACCAATGCCCTGTCATGAATGAACACGTTGATAAGATTATTGATATGCGCAGATATCTTGTCTTGACTGAAGGGAAAATGGACGCAGATGCACAGCGTGCCATGACAAGCATTGAGCGCCAAGGGAACCCGTGGGGATTGAACCGGAAAGAAAGAGAAAATTGGCGTGAACTGAGAGAAGATGTGCATGTGCCGACAGTGAAAGAGCTGAAAAAAGCAGAGCAAACCTTTGATTATTTATTCTGGGTTGGTTCAATGGGGGCATATGACAATCGAAGCCAAAAGATTGCACTTGCCTTTGCAAAGCTCCTCAATGAAGCGGGAGTATCCTTTGCCATCCTAGGCAATAAAGAGAAAAACTCAGGCGATACGCCAAGAAGACTCGGCAACGAATTTTTATTCCAAGAGCTTGCTGCAAAAAACATTGAAGAATTCCAGAAAAACGGCGTCACAAAGATCGTCACGATTGATCCACACGCCTATAACTTATTTAAAAATGAATACCCAGACTTCGGACTTGAGGCAGAAGTATACCATCATACAGAATTACTGGCAGAGTTAGTGAAAGAAGGGAAAATAACACCTGTACATGAAGTGAACGAAGTGATTACCTTCCACGACTCTTGCTACCTAGGCAGATATAACGAAGTGTACGACCCGCCAAGAGACATTTTAAAAGCCATTCCAGGTGTGACGCTGAAAGAAATGGAGCGCAACCGTGAAACTGGTATGTGCTGCGGAGCAGGCGGGGGCTTAATGTGGATGGAAGAAGAGACGGGTACCCGGATTAACACTGCACGAACGGAGCAGGCGTTACAGGTCCAGCCGTCCATCATCAGCTCAGGGTGTCCTTATTGCTTAACGATGCTGGGAGATGGGACGAAGGCGAAGGAAGTAGAGGAGCAGGTAGGCACATTTGATGTCGCCGAACTTCTTGAAAAATCAGTGTTTGGTGAGCCTGGAAAGCAGGTGTCGTAAACATGAATGGCCGATGAATAGGATGTTCATCGGCTTATCCATGGCGCTGTTTCATCAGCTGCCTAAATCATATGTAAGCGGTAACAAACGGGGAGGGGCATATATGAGTACGACGGTCATTGTATCTGGAGCAAGAACACCATTTGGGAAACTAGGCGGCGCTCTCAGTGGTTTGACTGCCGCAGAACTAGGCGGTATAGCGATCAAGGCTGCACTGGAAAGAGTTTCGGGTTCTCATGAAATAGATGAAGTCATCATGGGAAGTGTTTTACAAGGAGGACAAGGGCAGATTCCTTCAAGGCAAGCAGCAAGATATGCTGATCTTCCTTGGTCTGTTCCAACACAAACCATCAATAAAGTCTGTGCTTCAGGCATGCGCAGTGTGACCGCAGCAGATCAAATCATTCGAGCCGGAGATGCTGAGGTCATCGCAGCGGGCGGTATGGAATCCATGTCTCACGCTCCTTATCTGCTAAAAAAAGCGCGATGGGGCTACAAAATGGGTGATGGTGCAGTACAAGATGCGATGATTTTAGATGGATTGACCTGTTCGTTTACAGGCGTTCATATGGGTGAGTATGGAAGTATGGCTGCAAAGGAGCTCGGCATCACGCGCGAAGAGCAGGATCTGTGGGCACTCAGAAGTCATGAACGGGCCATCGAAGCGCAAAAAAACGGCTTTTTTCAACATGAAATCGCCCCCGTCACCGTCAAAATAAAAACGGGAGAACGGCTGATTACAGAAGATGAATCTCCGCGGCGTGATACGTCATATGAACGGCTGTCAAAGCTCATGCCTGTTTTTGATCAGAAGGGCACCATCACCGCTGGAAATGCACCAGGTGTCAATGATGGTGCAAGTGCGCTTCTTTTAATGAAAGACACGTATGCTGCACGGCATGACGTAAAGCCAATGGCAGTCGTTCTCGGTCATGCTCAGGTTGCTGTAGAGGCAAAGGATTTTCCGAAAACACCAGCCTTTGCCATCGAGAAGCTTTTAAAGAAAACAGGAAAGCGCCTAGAGGATATTGATTTGTTTGAAATCAATGAGGCCTTTTCAGCTGTGGCTTTGGCATGTGAAAAAATAACCGGGATCGACCGGCGGAAAATGAATATCAACGGAGGGGCTGTCGCACTCGGTCATCCGATTGGGGCAAGCGGAACACGCGTGATATTGACATTGATTCATGCATTAAGACAAAGAGGCGGAGGCATTGGCATTGCGGCGATTTGCAGCGGAGGCGGTCAAGGAGACGCCATCATGATAAAGGTAGATGAAAAGGGAGGCGTTTATTGATGAGTATAGAAGAGACCGTTATGGTCGTTGGGGCTGGTCAAATGGGATCAGGCATTGCCCAAGTGTTTGCTCAGTCAGGCTATACAGTCCTGCTCCATGATGTATCAGAAAAGCAGATTCATCGAGCGATCTCCTCCATGACCAAACAACTGACGAAGCGGGCAGAAAAAGGAAAGCTGGCACATCAGGCAGTCCGAGATATTACGCAGCGGCTTGCCGTTTCCACAGATTTAAAAGACATGCAACAGGCTCATTTAGTCATAGAAGCCGCATCAGAACAAATGAGTGTGAAAAAACAAATCTTTGAAACACTTGATCAATTTGCAGAGGCTGAGGCCATATTTGCGTCAAACACGTCGTCCTTGTCGATCACAGAATTAGCAGCTGTGACGAGCAGACCGGAGAAAGTGATTGGCATGCATTTTATGAATCCGGTTCCTGTCATGAAACTGGTTGAAGTCATTCGAGCGCTGCAAACGAGTGATGACACATATCAAGTTGTTTATGAAACAGCGAAGACATTAAACAAAACCCCAATTGAAGTGGAAGACTTCCCAGGGTTTGTATCAAACCGCATATTGATGCCAATGATCAATGAAGCCATTTACACCCTGTATGAAGGCGTAGCAGATGCAGAAAGCATTGATGGCGTGATGACACTTGGGATGAATCATCCAATGGGGCCGCTTCGTCTAGCTGATTTCATCGGACTGGATACATGTTTATTTATTATGAATACCCTTCACGAGGGACTTGGAGACAGCAAATATCGACCTTGTCCTCTTTTGAAAAAATACGTGAATGCAGGCTGGCTGGGCAAAAAGACAAAGAGAGGTTTTTACACATACCACGACCACTCATAGGGGGAGTCAAGATGGATGTTTTGCTTACGGATCAACAGCGTCTCTGGAGAGAACAGACAGCAGAATTTGCACGCCAGCATATATTCCCTGAAGTAGAAGCCATGGAACAAGGCCGGTTTCCAAACACCCTTTTAAGTGAAATGGGGCGGCAAGGCTATCTAGGGATTCCAATACCAGCTTCGTATCAAGGCTTAGGAGCAGATTTTACAACGTATATCATTGCAATCCATGAATTATCGAAAGTGAGTGCGACCATCGGTGTCATTGTGTCCGTTCATACATCTGTTGTGACGATGCCTATTTTGACTTTTGGAACGAAGGAACAAAAAGAAACTTATGTCCCGCCGCTTGCATCCGGGAAGAAGCTGGGCGCCTTTTGTCTGACTGAACCAAAGGCTGGATCAGATGCCTCCAGTATTCAGTTAAGAGCAGAGCGGATGGGCGGCGATTATGTATTAAATGGGACGAAAATCTTTATCACAAGCGGCGGAGAAGCAGAACTGTATCTTGTCTTTGCGGTGACCGATCCGGCTTCTGCGAGAAAAAATATATCGGCGTTCATTGTCGAGAAAGATACGCCGGGATTTACGATTGGAAAAGATGAGAAAAAGATGGGACTGCACGGTTCAAAAACAGTCACGCTTCATTTTGATGGCGTGCGGATTCCAAAAGATCAGCTGCTCGGTGCAGAAGGAGAGGGCTTTCAAATTGCCATGTCCAGCTTAAATGCAGGGAGAATCGGAATTGCGGCTCAAAGCCTTGGCATTGCAGAAGCCGCATTAACCGAGGCAGTGGTCTATTTAAAGCAGCATCCAGCAGGTCTTGAAACAACCATTCGGCTGGGCGATTTGGCGGCGAAGCTTGAGGCGGCAAAACTGCTCGTCTATCAAGCGGCTTCTTTCAAAGAGGCAAATCGACCGGTCACAAAGGAAGCATCAATGGCAAAGCTATTTGCGTCAAAAACGGCGGTGGAGATCAGTACAGAAGCGATCCATTTGCTAGGCATGGATGGTTATACGAATCGCTATCAAGCAGAACGTTACTTTCGTGATGCGAAAATTTGTGAAATCTATGAAGGAACAAGTGAAATTCAAAGGCTGGTCATCTGTAAACAGCTAATATGAAACGAGGTGGCTCACGATGCAGTTCCAATTAAGTGATGAACATGAAATGATTCAAAAAATGGTGAGAGACTTTGCGAAAAATGAAGTGGAGCCAACAGCAGCAGAACGAGACGAAACAGAGACATATGATCCATCTATTTTCCGCAAAATGGCGGAGCTCGGTTTAACGGGTATTCCTTGGCCGGAAGACGTGGGCGGAATTGGCAGTGACTATTTAGCCTACGTCATAGCAGTTGAGGAGCTTTCAAGAGTGTGCGCCTCTACAGGTGTCACCCTGTCCGCTCATACATCTCTTGCTTCATGGCCAATCTATACATTCGGAACAGATGAACAAAAGGAGACCTATTTAAAGCCGCTTGCAGAAGGGCAGAAGATAGGAGCATACGCGCTCACCGAGAGCGGTTCTGGTTCAGATGCCGGCGGAATGAAGACAACGGCCGTAAAGGCAGGCAGTGAATACGTCCTGAACGGGGCGAAAATTTTTATTACAAATGGAGGCATTGCAGATTATTATATTGTGTTTGCCGTCACAGACCAAGAAGCTTCGTCTCGAAATACAACTGCTTTTATTGTAGAAAAAGAGACACCTGGTTTTTCTGTTGGCAAAAAGGAAAGCAAACTGGGCATACGTTCATCGCCAACAACTGAAATTCGATTTGAAGATTGCCGAATTCATGAAAGGAACCGGCTCGGTCTAGAAGGAGAAGGGTTCAAAATAGCCATGATGACACTCGATGGCGGTAGAAACGGCATTGCTGCACAGGCGGTTGGGATTGCGCAAGGTGCTCTTGATGCGGCGGTTGATTATGCCAAGGAGCGTAAACAATTTGGCAAACCAATCATTCAGCAGCAAGGGATCGCCTTTAAACTGGCTGATATGGCCACAGCGATTGAAGCATCAAGGCTGCTTACTTACCAGGCGGCATGGCTCGAAACGAAAGGCCTCCCGTATGGAAAGGAATCAGCCATGTCCAAGCTCTTTGCCGGTGATACAGCGATGAAGGTGACGACAGAAGCGGTTCAAATCTTCGGCGGGTACGGCTACACAAAGGATTACCCAGTCGAACGATACATGCGAGATGCGAAAATCACTCAAATTTATGAAGGAACTCAGGAAATCCAGCGCCTGGTCATCTCAAGGAAATTGCTAGATATGTAGAAGCAAAAAAGACCACCCGACGTGAGGTGGTTTTTTGGGTGTGATTCATTAAGTTTAATTACTAGCATACTCCAAGGTCTTTTTTGTCTTAGGATTATGTCAGAAACAGGGAACGAGCTTTAACGTATGAGTGACTGGTAACTGATAAAGTGGTGAGTATTGATACATATGAATTGTCAATATGACTACTAAAGTATTAGACTTCATTCATCTTATAGCTATTACCTATATACAAGGTAATAGTCAGGTTTTCCTGAATTTAAGATCATTTCCAGTTTCGATCCATATTATATTGGCATTATGTTAAAATTGAGGAAATATAAATATGGGAGGTTATTATGACCACAACTACTACCATCTTAGCAATTGTAACTTTAGTGATATGGATCATGGTTTCCGCAGAACTTTCAAAGTCTTCAAAGAAAGATCACAATGAAAAAGAAAATAGCCGTAGAAAATTAATTGTTTTAATGTTTGCAGGTATTATATTGACCATAGCAATAGTCATTTCATTACTTCAGAAACTCTAGTTTTCACCATCTAATTTTTTGAAATATTATATAGTATAAGTAAAAATTGAGATAGTCATCTCTTAAAATGCTTGAGAAATATATAACAAATTCATCTCATTCATAAATGTGTGCAGAAAGTGTTTTAAATTAAATGGATTTCTAAAATGATGAATATGATTCTACCTACATAAATGAACAAAGTTTTTTTGCCTGATTATCTGTAATTAAAGAAAATACAAAAATGACTATAAAGATGTTTAATGCGAAAGTAGCTAGTATGATTTGTCATACGTTCAAAAATAAAGATTTGAATAAAAGGTATCTATTTTGATATCAAAGCGAAGTCGAGGCAGCTCAATAGGAGTGTCTCGATTTTTTGGAATTGAGGAAATTGATTCATTTTAACTAGGTAATTTAATCCACTTTATTCTTTTTTGACACCAATAAAAAAGGACTTACGTTGTGTTTTAGAGGATAGTATGTTTATCACATTTTCTAATATGTTACAATTTTTCAAAAGCTATGTTAGGAACTGATATGTTTCCAAAAATTAATCGATTCCAAATACATGATACGGTTTTTTTCTCCATAAGGACAATGTGTATGATTGTACATCATTTCATTTCTCTTGAATCCGAAATAAAATCAACTCTCTTTTACATCCATGACATGATCTTCAGCAATTTTTTTGAAATTTGGCTCTGCCTTTAACGAAGGTGAGTTCCGATTGTTAAAGAATATCTCAGTAATAATCGCAGAACCACAAGCAGAAATCTATCATCTCTTAAAAAAATATAAGTGATATTCCTTAAGTAAGTCATCATGAAAGTTTACCCGTCTCTAAGATTAGCACTGAAGATATGAAATGTGTGACAGTGATTATCAGAAATTCTGACTAGATTATATGGAATCAGAGCATTTTATGCTATTACATAAGTGCCCTGTAAAAATGGAAAATGTACGTAAATTCTGATAAAAGCTGATTATAAATACCTTGAATAAATATTACAAATTTTCCAAATAAATATTGAAATGTAATTTAATTCTTGCTAGACTAAAGAAGTAGTAAATAATCGAAGGAGGTCATATTATGACGAAAGCAACAGATTCTAAGTTTTATGCTTTATTATCGCTATCACTTCTTGCGGTAACATTAGTAGCTTTAGTGATTGGTAATGGTTCTTTGATTGCAGCAAATCTTGGTGTTAGTACTGCAACTGCGGCAACAGTAGTTAATTTCTTAGATACTTGGTCCTCAGTAGCGACAGTCATTACAATCGTTGGTGTTTTCACTGGCGTAGGAACAATTAGTTCAGGTGTAGCTGCTACTATTTTAGCTATCCTTAAGAAGCAAGGAAAGGCGAAAGCTGCTGCTTTTTAATCTCAAAAAAAAAATCATCTCAATCTTTATTGAGATGATTTTTTTTCCAAAAGTCAGGTGAAATGGCGTTCAATAGACAATGATTTAAAGCTAATTTAACGTTTTATGCCCATTGTGGATTGTAATAAAACATTAATTAGGAGGTAATTTTATGATGAAAGTAAAAAAACTTGGTTTAATCTCACTATTGTTATTTGCAGGTACAATGGCATCTTTAGTCGTTAGTAATGGTTCTTCGGTAGCGACAGTCATTACGAGCGTTGGCGTTTTCTTTGGGGTTGGGGTCATTAGTTCAGGTGTAGCTGCTGCTATTTTGGCTGTACTTAAAAAACAAGGAAAAGCCAAGGCTGCTGCTTTTTAAAATGACTTATGCATAAAATAAATAAGCTATTTAAAATATATGATCAAAGTATAATGGGGTATCTCAATTATATTGGGATGATTCTTTTTTCTTTCATTGTTATGGTAGCCTTGATTTTCTATCGGAATGAGATTCCCAGCACTTACCTAAACAGCTTTATTTTTATTTCAATATATATTGTAGCTACAGCTAATATTAATCGTTGTATATTACCGTATAGAAGACAGCAACCAGGCTTGGTTTTTATCTCTAAACAATTGTTGTTGAAACATTTATTCTTTACGATAAAAAAAGGATATTCAGTTCAATTACTTTTTGCTTGTTTCATCGCTTTAACCTTTTTGCTAGTAGAAAAACAATATGTCATTATGATACTAGCTCTTGTGGTCGTAATGCTTTCTTTTGCATCTCAATTATTGTCTGGTCTATTCAATATCATAAATAGAATACTCCTTTTGTTACAATTTTGGTATATCATAACGTCCGTATTTGAAGTAGTGATGATACTGCAAATAGTACAGGCTCTTCTTATTTACATTTACATAAGTAATTCTCATAGGATACCTTTGACAACTGGACTTACCTTTCTAAAAAGTGCGAATAAGCAACATAGGTATGGAAATATTCTGTATTTATTTTTGTCTTATATCACTAGTAATAAGATATTAATGATCTTAATAGGCGTATTAGTATCAGTGCTTACTTATTTCGCTCAATCCTTCTTAACGAAACTAGAAAATCTGCCTGCACTCATTTTGGTCTATATAAACTTTATCACGATCTTAGAAATCCTAATAGGTTCGAAAAAGGAAGAGATTGTGCTTGATAAAGCAAGAGTCGAGACCCTGCAAGCTTCATTGATTGTGAGTCCGTACGAGAGATTTAAATCCAGTACGATTTATTTACTATGTCTTGTACTGATTTTTGTCAGTGTGTGTGGAATTGTCGGAGTAATGATAAACACATCCGATTTCTCAATTATTCTAAAAAATACGTTATCGCTTCCTTTAATCATCTTTATTGGGGTCGTATATTTCAGAAAAACAGAACTATTAATCAATGATTATGAACATAAGTTACTGAAGCTATCCTTGCCGATTTTATTACTCATATGTATTACAATTTTCACAATCACTTCATGAAAAGAGGAGGAAAATGATACATAAAAGATTGAAATATTTTTTGTGGTACTACTCTATCTACTGTATTTTGCTGATAGGTACAGGGATTTATCTTGGGAATATAGTCAACAAAGATTTATTTGAAGCAGCACCGCCAAGTTCGGGCCAGGAATTTATGTCTGTAGTCCTGACACATAACTTAACGAACTTTGCCATGTACTTACTGGGGTTCTTGTTGTCGCCTATATTTCAAATAATGGATTTTGGAGGTTCATCCTTCGTCATTACGATGGGTTTTCGAACGCTAGGAGCACAAGAAGCTTTAGGTAAACTAATTCCTCATGGGCTATTAGAATTTCCGAATATGTTGTTTTATCAAGGAATAAGCCAGTATGTGCTTTTCACACTAATTTATACGAAATCAATTAAAGCTGCTTTAGGTGTCATGAAAAAAATGATTCCTTATTATCTGTTATCGTTAGTCATCCTAATAATAGCTGCTTTTATTGAAGGGTATGATTCTTTATTATTTTCTATCATTAACAATCATAGATGGTTTTATTGAAGACTCTATATGAAAGAGAAGGGGATTCAAGTGGGATTAGAATTTGTAGAATGTACGAAGAAGTTCAAAGACAATATCATACTAGATAAAGTGAATTTTTCAGTTCCATCAGGTCTCTTTCATTTAGTGGGGCGAAATGGTGCAGGTAAAAGCACTCTCCTTAAAATGATAGCTGGTCTAGATAAGAGATACTCTGGAGATATTGAGATAAACAAAGAATCGACTCTTTATTTAAATGTTGATCCAATTGGCATTCACCCATTTACAATTAGAGAAAACCTAGAGATTCTGTGGAATACGTTTCATATTGTACCGACTGAAGAACAATTGGGTATTGTGAATGATTTTTTTGATGGTAACCTAGATGGTTCGTATAGCAGAGCATCTACAGGTATGAAAGCGAAGGTAGGATTATCTTTATTGTTCGTAAAAGATTGGAAAACCATTCTAATTGATGAAACCATGTCATCACTAGATTCAGAGAGTATAGATATGCTATCTGAGAGGCTAGTGAATCTTTCTATTGAAAAGATTTCCACCATCATTTATGTTTCCCATAGCATGGTGAATAAGCGCTTAAACGATCATTCAAGCATTATGAGTATAGGAGATGGGAGGCTATTATGGAACAACGTCCAAGAATGACATCACTGATATCAATGGTCATTTTTATTCTGGCCAATTATTATTTCGTTACTTTTACTATTGAATTGAATGGCTACATTTCGAAACTAGATGATTTAAGAGCTTTGTTAGAGGATATGTCCTATGAAACGATGCTGAATCTAATTGTTGTCATTACAACAATTCTCACCACCATCAGTCTCTTAGTACAATATCTCATCGCTAAATTCCTATTAATGCTCTTTGCTCCCGAGGTTAAGAGTCATTTGTTTTATGCTCTGATTCCTAAAATTATCATTATGTTTATTAATGTAATATGTATGGGGATCTTGCAAATACATAGCTTATGGCTGTACATCTTCATGGCACTTATAGGAGCAATGTTGATCTTGTTCTTTTTTCAATATAAAAAAGAGAACTGGAAAGCATCGATTCTCTTTGCGGCACCATTTATTATAGATGCTTTAATTTCCCTAGGAAAAGAAATAGTCGCTGTACTGTAATGAATAATAATTAGAGGATGAACTGAATACAAGCTGCCATTATAGGTACACGTAAACTTAATCCGTTGACGTGTACCTTTTTATAAGTTTTATAAAGAATGGACAATCACTTTGTTCAAACGATAGCTAAATTTTATTCATTCAACAGTGCAGCCTCTAATTTTCCAATTTTTTCGTTTAGAATGAATAGAACAGCAAACAAAAGCATGCCGTATACAAGAAACAGTCCAATTTCACGCAGGGGAAGACCAAAAGGCGCTACTCGTGAGAAAAAATCAAAAATTAACATCAATAAAGGTGGCATAAACTCCCCTAATTTGTTTATAATGAGAGGTATGGTTTGTCGTAAGAATAAGGTATAAATACTTATTATTTCACTGATAAATGGATACATACATGTAATAGAAAGGGAGTGTCTGACCTTGAGTTTGAAAGAATACTCACAGGAACAGCTCAAACAAATGTCTTTAGTTGAACTTGCTTATGAAATTTTCAGAGACAGCAAAACACCAATTACGTTTTCCGAGTTAATAGATGAAATTATCCGTTTGCAAGGAATACAAAAATCCGATCTTGATGATCGACTTGCTCAATTTTATACAGACTTAAATATAGATGGCCGCTTTATTTCGTTAGGTGATCAGAGATGGGGACTTCGCAGCTGGTATCCAGTTGATCAAATCGAAGAAGAAGTTCAGCCAGCTGTGAAAACAAAAGCGAAAAAGAAAAAATCAAAAGCAGCTGTCGTTGAAGACGACTTCGATGAGATCGAAGAGGAAGAAGAAATCGACGAGCTTGAAGAAGACCTTGACCTTGTTGAAGACGACGATGATCTCGACCTAGACGATGATGAAGAAATTGAAGAAGATCTTGAAGACTTCGACGAAGATGACGATGAAGATGATGACGGCTTAACGGAGATTGATGAAGACGATTTAGACGATGATGAGGAAGACAAATAACCCTCTCAAACCGGTCTTCAAAACAGGACAAAACCGTCTTGACTTTCGAGAGCGAACTATGTAGTATGTATTTTGGGCTCTCTAAAAAAGAGTACGTAAAGATACGTTCATTTACGCTCCCTTTCATTTATTTGAAAGGGAGCTTTCTTATTTTTCAAGAGATTTAGGGATACACTCTAAAAAGGATGAAGCTGTGCATGTCTAGACATGCAAGGGTAAAAAAGAGAGGAGCATACGAAATGACAAAGTATATTTTTGTAACAGGAGGAGTTGTTTCCTCACTTGGAAAAGGAATCACGGCTGCATCGTTAGGCCGCCTTCTGAAAAATAGAGGGATGGATGTCACCATTCAAAAATTCGATCCATACATCAACGTAGACCCAGGGACAATGAGTCCATACCAGCACGGTGAAGTTTTTGTCACAGATGATGGTGCTGAAACAGACCTTGACTTAGGTCACTACGAGCGTTTCATTGATATTAACTTAAATAAGTACAGCAACGTCACAACTGGTAAAATCTACTCTACTGTTCTGAAGAAAGAGCGCCGCGGTGACTACTTAGGTGGAACAGTACAGGTCATTCCCCACATTACAAATGAAATCAAAGACCGTGTGTACCGTGCCGGAAAAGAAACGGGTGCAGATGTGGTCATTACAGAAATCGGCGGAACAGTAGGAGATATCGAATCCCTTCCATTCCTTGAAGCCATTCGTCAAATGAAGAGTGACATCGGCCGTGAAAACGTGATGTACATTCATTGTACCCTTGTTCCTTACATCCGTGCAGCAGGTGAATTGAAAACAAAACCAACACAGCATAGTGTGAAAGAACTTCGCAGTCTTGGTATTCAGCCAAATGTCATTGTGGTCAGAACGGAAATGCCATTGGCACAAGATATGAAGGACAAAATTGCGCTATTTTGTGATATTGATACAAAAGCTGTTATTGAATGTCAGGATGCAGACACGCTATATTCCATTCCGCTTGATTTACAAAAACAAGGGCTGGACAAGCTAGTATGTGAACATATGAAACTTGACTGCCAAGATGCGGACATGACGGAGTGGACAGCGCTTGTTGATAAAGTGCAAAACCTTTCGAAACAAGTCACAATTGGTCTTGTAGGGAAGTATGTTGAGCTGCAAGATGCTTATATTTCTGTCGTTGAATCACTTCGTCATGCTGGTTATGCGTTTGATGCAGATGTTCAAATTAAATGGATCAATGCAGAAGAAGTGACAGCAGAGAATATCGCTGATTTCGTACAAGATGTGGACGGCATTATTGTTCCTGGAGGCTTCGGAGACCGCGGAGTAGAAGGGAAAATCATTGCTACACAATATGCCCGTGAAAACAAAGTGCCATTCTTCGGAATCTGCTTAGGAATGCAAGTGGCATCTATCGAATACGCGAGAAACGTATTAGGCCTTGAGGGAGCTCATTCAGCGGAAATTGATCCTGAAACAGCATTCCCAATCATTGACCTTCTTCCAGAACAGAAGGATGTAGATGATCTAGGCGGAACACTTCGTCTCGGTCTATACCCTTGTAAATTAAATGAAGACTCGAAAGCATTTGCTGCATACAATGACGAAGTGGTCTACGAACGCCACCGCCATCGCTACGAGTTTAATAACGAATACAGACAGCAAATGGAAGCAGCAGGCTTTGTCTTCTCTGGTACAAGCCCAGATGGACGTCTTGTTGAAATTATCGAGCTGAAGGATCACCCTTGGTTCCTTGCTTCTCAGTTCCACCCAGAATTCGTTTCAAGACCGACAAGACCACAGCCATTATTTAGAGATTTCGTTGGTGCTTCACTTCAAGCATCTGAATCAAAATAAAACAAAAAACTGCCGGGAATATCACTTCTCGGCAGTTTTTTTATTCATATTCCTCGACGATTTCCTTCACAGTAAACGATAGAGCGTGGTAGACGTATAAGCAGGTCATTAAAGCAGGATAACCAAACCTTGTCCCATCTTCAGCGGGCACAAGCGGTTTCTTGAGCTGGAAATCAATGTGGACATCACAATGCTCTTCAATCGTAGACGGCTCCTTTTGTGCCGGCCCTACACCAACAACGGGCGTACCTTGTTCGTGCAGTTCTTTTGCAAGAGATTGAATTTCTTGATCTTCTGGGTCTGAATAAAATAGCAGCACCCTGTCACTTGGATGAAGTAAGCTGCGCTCCTTTTGATCGAGCGGCAGCACCTTTGCACCTGGAAACGGCTCCTTGCTTTCAGATGCTTCTAGGGCGACAGCAGCCAGTTCATTCTTTCCGTGAAAATAAACGGCATGTCCACTGACAACAGCCTGTGCAAGAAGGCGTGCACCGTCCTCAATCGCTTCAGCCTGTTTTTCTCCAATACGTGAAAAAATACCTGATAACTGGGTCGTAAAAATTTTTAACAAGACTCATTTCCTCCTTCGGTCAGATCATTTTATAATAGAATATAAAGAGAATATTAGGAAAAATGCTCAGAAAATGTCGTAAAGTAAACTATTATAATTAAAGGAAATGTGAAAATCAAACAGAATTATTTAACAACAGCTCTTTTTATGGCGAAAAATGAAAGCAATGGGGTGTAACAGATGAATGAGAAAATTTTAATTGTCGATGATCAGTACGGTATTAGAATATTATTGAATGAAGTGTTTCATAAAGAAGGCTATCAAACCTTCCAAGCTGCCAATGGACTACAGGCATTAGATATTGTGAAAAACCATAGACCGAACCTTGTCCTGCTTGATATGAAAATCCCCGGAATGGATGGTATCGAAATTTTAAAACGGATGAAATTAATTGATGAAGACATCCGTGTCATTATTATGACAGCCTATGGCGAATTAGATATGATCCAAGAATCCAAAGAACTCGGTGCATTGACGCACTTCGCTAAACCTTTTGATATTGATGAAATCCGAGATGCTGTCAAAGAATACCTGCCGCTTGAAACAAATGGCTAGATGGAAATGATTGAATCGAGTCATTCTGTTGCCGATTTGTCGAATAATTGGTATCCTAGAAAGGAAGAAGAAAGCGATCTGACTTTGAAAGTTTACATATGGCGAGAAATTCTGGTCATGCTAGGGTGGAGAGCTTTTTTTAGCAAGCAAATTAGCTACATAGGGAGGATTTTTCATCATGCCTTTAGTTTCAATGACAGAAATGTTGAAAGACGCAAAGGAAAAAGGTTACGCTGTTGGACAGTTTAACTTAAATAACTTAGAATTCACGCAAGCGATTTTACAAGCTGCTGAAGAAGAGAAATCTCCTGTTATCTTAGGAGTATCTGAAGGAGCAGGACGCTACATGGGCGGCTTCAAAACAGTTGTCGCAATGGTTAAAGCGTTAATCGAAGAATATAATGTAACAGTTCCTGTTGCGATTCATTTAGATCACGGTTCAAGCTTTGAATCTTGTGCAAAAGCGATTCATGCAGGATTTACTTCTGTCATGATCGATGCTTCTCACCACCCATTCGATGAGAATGTGGAAACAACTGCGAAAGTCGTTGAACTTGCACATTTCCATGGTGTGTCTGTAGAAGCTGAACTTGGAACTGTTGGTGGGCAAGAAGATGACGTCATCGCTGAAGGCGTTATTTATGCTGATCCAAAAGAGTGCCAAGAGCTTGTAGAACGCACTGGTATTGACTGCCTTGCACCTGCATTAGGTTCAGTACATGGTCCGTACAAAGGTGAACCAAACCTTGGTTTCGCTGAAATGGAAGAAATCGGTAAAACAACTGGTCTTCCACTTGTTCTTCACGGCGGAACAGGTATCCCAACTGCTGACATCAAGCGTGCAATTTCACTTGGTACAGCAAAAATCAATGTAAACACTGAAAACCAAATTGCTTCTGCGAAAGCAGTACGCGAAACACTTGCTGCAAAAACAGAAGAGTATGATCCACGTAAATATCTTGGACCAGCTCGTGACGCAATTAAAGCGACTGTTATCGGCAAAATGCGCGAATTTGGTTCTTCTAACCAAGCATAATTTGATGAGAACCGAAAGCCGCCTGAGTCACAGGCGGTTTTCTCCATATCTTGAGAAAGCGCAATCAAATTTACATTTCAGACAATTTATTGATAGGAGAGTGGCACAGTTATGTTATTTTTCGTAGATACAGCGAATATTGAGGACATCAAAGAGGCGCACGAGCTTGGCATTTTAGCAGGCGTCACAACAAACCCTAGTTTAGTAGCGAAAGAAAAGGACGTATCATTCCACGACCGCCTTCGCGAAATCACTGACGTGGTATCAGGTTCTGTCAGTGCAGAAGTGATTTCCCTAAAAGCAGAGGAAATGATTGAAGAAGGAAAAGAGCTTGCTGCCATCGCACCAAATATTACGGTCAAAATTCCAATGACTACAGATGGCCTTAAAGCTGTCAAAGCATTAACAGACCTTGGAATTAAAACAAACGTCACATTGATTTTTAGTGCAAACCAGGCACTTCTTGCAGCTAGAGCTGGTGCGACGTATGTTTCTCCATTCCTTGGCCGCTTAGATGACATTGGCCAAAATGGTCTTGATCTCATCAGTGAAGTGAAAACTATTTTTGATGTTCATGGATTAGATACACAAATCATTGCTGCATCTATTCGTCATCCGCAGCATGTGACAGAAGCTGCGCTTAGAGGTGCTCATATCGGCACAATGCCGCTGAAAGTCATCAAGCAGCTGACGAAACATCCATTAACGGATGCAGGCATTGAGCAATTTTTAGCAGACTGGAATAAATAAATGATTGTGGCAGGCGGGATCGTCTCTCGTTTGCCCCAGTTTTCCTTATAAACGCTAAGAAATGTTTTGTGCAAAGAAGAGAACATCACAGCCTCGCAAAGCTTCGATTATTTTTCTTCCGACAAATTTCGTTTAACCTGTATTCTTTCTCTTGATATTGGCTAAATTTTGGACAAGACCTTTTAAAGCGCGACATCCACAAACAGTATAACTCCAACAGTGATCTTCTTTAAGAAGGGAGACAAATATGGAAAAGTTAAACATTGCCGGCGGTGATCCCTTGCGCGGGACCGTACATATTAGTGGTGCGAAAAATAGTGCTGTGGCACTGATTCCTGCCACGATTCTCGCTGATTCTCCAGTAACCATTGAAGGCCTTCCGCATATATCAGATATCGACACATTACGGGATCTGTTAGAAGAAATTGGCGGAAAGGTCACTTTTGAAAAAGGTGAAATGGTTGTTAATCCTGTTTCCATGATCAGTATGCCGCTTCCTAATGGAAAAGTGAAGAAACTGCGTGCATCCTATTATTTAATGGGCGCCATGCTGGGCAGATTTAAGCAGGCTGTCATCGGACTGCCAGGAGGATGCCACTTAGGGCCTAGGCCGATCGATCAGCATATCAAAGGCTTTGAAGCACTTGGAGCCGAGGTGACAAACGAGCAGGGTGCAATTTATTTGCGTGCTGAAAAATTAGTCGGAGCCCGGATTTATCTTGATGTTGTCAGTGTAGGTGCGACGATCAACATCATGCTGGCAGCCGTACTGGCTGAAGGAAAAACCGTGATTGAAAATGCTGCAAAGGAACCCGAAATTATTGATGTAGCGACACTGCTTGCAAGCATGGGGGCCAAAATCAAAGGTGCGGGTACCGATGTCATTCGAATCGAAGGTGTAGAATCTCTTCATGGCTGTAAGCATTCAATCATCCCTGACCGCATCGAAGCAGGAACATTTTTAATAGCTGGTGCAGCGATGGGGGATGAAGTTGTACTTGATAATGTGATCCCAACTCATTTAGAATCAATTACGGCGAAACTTAGAGAAATGGGGTTCACCATTGAAACGAGCAACGATCAGATGCTGATCGTTGGCAGAAACGAAGGACTCAAGCCTGTCGATATCAAAACCCTTGTGTATCCGGGCTTTCCGACTGACCTTCAGCAGCCGATGACGGCGCTGTTAACAAAAGCGAAAGGCACGAGTGTGGTCACAGATACGATCTACTCAGCACGCTTTAAGCACATTGACGAATTGCGCCGAATGGGTGCAAACATGAAGGTCGAAGGAAGATCTGCTATTATTACCGGACAAACGCAGCTCCAAGGAGCAAAGGTCAAAGCAAGTGATCTGCGTGCAGGCGCTTGTCTTGTTGTCGCAGGGTTAATGGCAGACGGTGTGACCGAAATCACAGGGCTTGAACATATAGACAGAGGATATAGTTTGCTTGAGAAGAAGCTTGAAGGCTTGGGTGCAACCATCTGGCGTGAAAAGCTGAATGACCAAGAAATAGAAGAACTTCAAAATTCATAAGGCTTTGACTGTGAGAGGAGATTTGGGCAAAAATGGAAAGAAGTTTATCGATGGAACTAGTACGGGTGACAGAAGCAGCAGCATTAAAATCTGCCCGTTGGATGGGAAGAGGATTAAAAGACGAAGCGGATGATGCTGCAACAAGTGCAATGCGTGATGTATTTGACACCATTCCGATGAAGGGGACAGTGGTCATTGGCGAAGGAGAAATGGACGAAGCACCAATGCTTTATATTGGGGAAAAGCTTGGGAACGGATATGGACCTCGCGTGGATGTCGCTGTTGATCCATTAGAAGGAACAAACATTGTGGCAAGCGGCGGCTGGAATGCCTTAGCTGTCATTGCAGTTGCAGATCATGGCAATCTGCTGAATGCACCTGATATGTACATGGATAAGATCGCAGTAGGTCCAGAAGCGGTAGGCTGCATCGACATTGAAGCGCCTGTCATTGATAATCTTCGCGCTGTTGCAAAAGCAAAAAACAAAGATATTGAAGATGTGGTTGCAACGATTTTAAACAGAGATCGACATGAGAAAATTATTGCTGAACTGAGAGAAGCAGGAGCAAGAATTAAACTGATCGACGATGGTGACGTTGCAGGAGCCATTAATACAGCATTTGATCACACAGGTGTTGATATTCTATTTGGTTCAGGCGGAGCGCCTGAGGGTGTCCTTTCTGCTGTTGCGTTAAAGGCACTTGGTGGCGAAATTCATGGTAAGCTTCTTCCTCAAAGTGAAGAAGAACTCAGACGCTGTGAGAAAATGGGGCTGGATGTTGGGAAAGTCCTCAGAATGGAAGATCTCGTAAAAGGAGATGACGCCATTTTTGCAGCGACAGGTGTAACGGACGGCGAATTACTTAAAGGTGTTCAATTCAAAGGCTCTGTTGGAACAACACATAGTGTTGTCATGCGTGCGAAATCAGGTACGGTTCGTTTCGTAGACGGCAGACACAGCTTAAAGAAAAAACCGAATCTTGTCATTCGTCCGTAATCTGAAAGCGGGTATTCATTACCCGCTTTTCATATAGGTGTCAAATGTATATCATTTTCTTTTAAAAGTTGAATATTCTCTGCAAATGAGGTAAAACTAAAGAGTGCTGCGAAATTTTCTGCGAATTTACTTCTTTTAAGCTTCAACAAGTTTAAATACTGCCGCATCATGACGATATACTCATTATCCTTCTCTATGTTGACAAAGCTCTATTTCACATTGTTCCTATCTTTCACGATAAAACGAGTGGGAGCGTTACCATCAGAGCGAGGTCATTCCAACAACAACGGAATTAAAAGCTAATCAAATACAATGGTCATGCATTTGTAAAGAAATACATTGACTAGAAAAGTGTGGTGTCCATATTGAAAGATGTTTCGATTTCATCTTTGGAAAATATGAAATTAAAAGAGCTGTATGAGTTAGCAAAGCGATACAAAATCTCTTATTACAGCAAACTAACAAAAAAGGAATTAATTTTTGCCATCTTAAAGGCGAACGCTGAGCAAGAGGATCTCTTATTTATGGAAGGGGTTCTTGAAATTATTCAGTCTGAGGGATTTGGTTTCTTAAGACCGATTAACTACTCCCCAAGTTCTGAAGACATTTATATTTCAGCTTCACAAATCAGACGCTTTGATTTACGAAATGGAGATAAAGTGTCTGGAAAGGTACGACCTCCAAAAGAAAATGAACGCTACTATGGCCTCCTTCATGTAGAAGCGGTAAATGGGGACGACCCAGAATCAGCAAAGGAACGTGTTCACTTTCCTGCACTCACACCGCTATTTCCTGACCGCCAAATGATTCTTGAAACACAGCCTAATCACCTGTCTACTAGAATTATGGACATGATGGCGCCAGTTGGATTTGGACAGCGTGGTTTAATCGTTGCACCGCCTAAGGCTGGAAAAACCATTTTGCTTAAAGAAATTGCCAACAGCATTTCTGAAAATCACCCAGAGGCAGAGCTGATTGTCCTTTTGATTGACGAACGCCCAGAAGAAGTAACAGATATCGAACGTTCTGTTGCAGGGGATGTTGTTAGTTCAACCTTTGACGAAGTACCGGAAAACCACATTAAAGTAGCAGAGCTTGTCTTAGAGCGTGCTATGCGTCTTGTTGAACATAAGAAAGATGTCATCATCTTAATGGACAGCATCACAAGGCTTGCTCGTGCATACAACCTTGTGATTCCGCCAAGCGGCCGAACGCTTTCAGGCGGTATTGATCCTGCGGCTTTCCATCGTCCAAAACGATTCTTTGGTGCTGCGCGTAACATTGAAGAAGGCGGAAGCTTGACGATTTTAGCCACTGCACTTGTTGATACAGGATCACGTATGGATGACGTGATTTATGAAGAGTTTAAAGGAACTGGGAACATGGAGCTTCATTTGGACCGTTCTTTGGCCGAAAGAAGAATTTTCCCTGCGATCGACATTCGCCGTTCTGGTACGAGAAAAGAAGAACTGCTTGTGCCAAAAGAGCATCTTGATCGTTTATGGGCGATGAGAAAATCGATGTCAGATACACCTGACTTCGCTGAGAAGTTCATGCGCAAAATGAGAAAAACAAAGACAAACCAAGAATTTTTCGATATTTTAACGCAAGAATGGAAACAAGCCAATATGTCTGCATCAAGAAGATAGCTTCCCTGAAAAAATACATTTGCAATCATAGACTCACACTGTTATAATTTTATCATGTGCGTTTCAGAATTTATTTCTGAGATATTAACTCTGTTTCCGAATTGGATTCAGGGCGGAAGGAGATGACAGTAGATGAAAACAGGAATTCATCCTAACTACAAAAAAGCTACAGTCAAATGCGCTTGTGGAAATGAGTTTGAAACTGGATCAGTAAAAGAAGAGGTACGCATCGAGATTTGCTCTGAGTGCCATCCTTTCTATACAGGCCGTCAAAAATTCGCTTCTGCTGATGGACGTGTTGACCGCTTTAACAAAAAATACGGTCTTAAGTAATAATAGATACAATAAACAGGCAGGAATCCGTTCTTGCCTGTTTTTTTACGTGGATTGATGGAACTTTAAAACGGGGGAGAAGACCTTATGTATGTGATGAAACAAAGCGGTTGGCTTGAAGTCATCTGCGGCAGTATGTTTTCTGGAAAGTCGGAAGAATTGATTCGGAGAGCCAAAAGGGCCACCTTTGCCAAACAAGAAGTAAAAATATTCAAACCAGCAATTGATAACCGATATAGTACAAGCTCAGTTGTGTCACATAACGGTTCATCATTAGATGGGATTGCAGTAGCCTCACCAAAAGACATAATAACGCACATATCAGAAAGAACCGATGTCATTGGCATTGATGAGGTGCAATTTTTTGATGAGACAATCATTGACATTGTCACTCAATTGGCTGACCAAGGCTACCGAGTCATTGTTGCAGGCCTGGATCAAGACTTCAGAGGAGAGCCATTTGGTGTTGTTCCGCATTTAATGGCATGTGCAGAGCTTGTAACAAAACTTCAAGCAGTTTGTTCGGTATGCGGCTCCCCAGCGAGTAGAACACAACGCTTGATCGACGGTAAACCCGCATCCTATGATGATCCTATTATTTTAGTAGGTGCGCAGGAATCATACGAAGCACGATGCAGACATCACCATGAAGTACCAAGACTTGATGTTGGTACAACACTTGACAAATAAAAAATAGCAAATGCCGCTGTGTTTCGTTTTTCGAGATTTTGGCTGAACACCCATCATTTGTACTTAAATAAATTAAATAACACTACGATTAAATTATCTAATTTTCAACGCTTGCGTTTTGTCATAAGCAGGCATAAAATGACTAACTGTAGTGTAAAGCATTTAAACGAAAAGTTCGATTTCTTGTCATAATTTTTTTGATTAAGGATTTTTCTCCTTAATCGTTCTTTGGATTAATAGTTCACTTTATTTATATTTTAGAAAGAGGGTAGTTTTTGATGAACAACGTGAAGAAAACAAAAGAAGGGTACCTCGAAACCACTTTGACAGGTAAAGATGTATTATCGATTCCAACGTTGAACAAAGGCGTTGCTTTCTCTGAAGAAGAAAGACAAGAGCTTGGACTAGAAGGCTTACTACCTCCAACGGTTCTAACTTTAGAACAGCAAGCAGAAAGAGCGTACAAGCAGTTTCTAGCTCAGCCGGATCGTCTTCGTCAAAACGTATACTTAAGTGATTTGCAAAACCGTAACGAAGTATTGTTCTACAAGCTTCTAACAGAAAAGCTTCGTGAAATGCTTCCAGTTGTGTACACACCAACTGTTGGTGAAGCGATTCAAGAATACAGCCATGAATACAGAAGACCTCATGGTGTCTATCTTTCAATCGACGATATTGACGGAATCGAGAAAGCATTTGAAAACTTGCACGCAACTGCTGGAGATATTGACCTCATCGTTGCAACTGACTCTGAGAGTATTCTTGGAATTGGTGACTGGGGTGTTGGTGGTATCAATATCGCAATCGGTAAATTAGCTGTTTACACGGCTGCAGCAGGTATTGATCCTAGCCGCGTGATTCCAGTTGTATTAGATGTTGGAACAAACAATGAAAAATTATTGAATGATCCATTATACATCGGGAACCATCACAAACGTGTACAAGGTGAAAAATACGAAGAATTCATTGATGCTTATGTGAAAGCAGCACTTAAATTCTTCCCGAAAGCATTGCTTCACTGGGAAGACCTTGGAAACAAAAATGCGCGTAACATCATGAAAAAATACAACGATAACATCTTAACGTTCAACGATGATATTCAAGGTACTGGTGCCATTACTTTAGCGGGTGTTCTTGCAGCTGTCAAGAAAACTGGTACTGAATTGAAAGATCACCGTGTTGTCATCTTCGGAGCTGGATCAGCTGGTATCGGAATTGCAGATCAAATGCGTGACACAATGGTTCTTGAAGGTCTAACAGAAGAAGAAGCAAACAATGCATTCTGGACATTAGACTACAGAGGATTGCTAACAGATCAATTTGAAGATGAAGTGCTTGATTTCCAAAAACCATACCTTCGTACTTCTGATGAAGTAGAAGGCTGGGCACGCGATGAAAAAGGACAAATCTCATTTGCTGAAACTGTTCGCAGGGTGAAGCCGACGATCCTTATCGGTACATCAGGTCAAGGCGGCGCATTCACTGAAGAAATCATTAAAGAAATGGCGGCTCATACAGAGCGTCCAGTGATCATGCCAATGTCTAACCCAACACCGCTTGCTGAAGCTGTGCCAGAGGATCTATTCAAATGGACTGACGGCCGTGCGCTTGTTGCAACAGGAAGCCCGTTCGAAAACGTTGAGTATAACGGAATTGAACATGAAATCGGACAATCAAACAATGCGTTCGTTTTCCCTGGACTTGGTCTTGGTTCAATCGTAACAGAATCAAAAATCATCACAAAAGGCATGTTCGTTGCTTCTGCGAATGCAATTGCTGAAATGGTTGATCATGAGAAACCAGGTGCTGGTCTTCTTCCAAGTATTGATAAATTGCAAGAAGTGTCAATTCATGTGGCTGTTGAAGTAGCGAAAGCAGCAATTAAAGATGGTGTCGCTAGAAGAACACCTGATAACATCGAACAAGCTGTGAAAGACGCAATGTGGATTCCTGAATATAAAAAAATTGTAAGAGCATAATAAAATGTGTAACGCGGCATTGCTTCGGGTAATTTAAGCAATGCCGCAATAAAAAAAGAAACACGTAAAGGATTTAAGGAGGAAGAGTAAGGTGGACTTTTTAAATATTTTGATCCTCCTAGCACCGATTTTTTTCGTTATCGCGCTGGGTTGGTTCGCAGGGAACTTCGGCAGCTATGACGCTAAATCTGCAAAAGGTGTAAGTACACTTGTTACAAAGTATGCTTTACCAGCGCACTTTATCGCCAGTATTCTGTCAACACCAAAAGATAAATTCTATAGTCAAATTCCATTTTTCGTTGCATTGATTTTCGGAATCGTTGGTTTTTATATCATTATCCTTTTAGTTACAAAATTTGCTTTTAAATATGATTTAACAGATTCTTCTGTTTTCTCATTAAACTCAGCACAACCGACCTTTGCATTTATGGGGATTCCGGTCTTGGGCAGTTTATTTGGGGCTCAAGAAGTCGCAATTCCGATTGCGATTACCGGAATAGTTGTAAATGCATTGCTTGATCCAATTGCTATTATTGTGTCAACTGTCGGTGAAAAAACAAAAGGAAAAGCCAAAGAAGGCGAAAGTTTCCTAAAAATGACGACAAAAGCAATTTTGCACGGTTTATCAGAGCCGCTTGCACTTGCGCCGTTAGCCAGTATCATTCTTGTTCTTTTAGGATTTAAACTTCCTGCAATCGGACATGAAATGTTAGAGGAAATTGGCAGCGTTACATCAGGGGTTGCGCTATTTGCAGTCGGTGTCACTGTTGGTATCCGAAAAATTAAATTAAGCTTGCCAGCCTTCAGTATTGCATTGCTAAAAGTAGCTGTACAACCATTACTTATGTATTTTATTGCCGTTCTTATGGGTCTTTCGGCTGATGAAATTACAAAAGCTGTATTGCTTGTTGCCTTCCCAGGTTCAGCTGTTGCAGCGATGATCGCAACACGATTTGAAAAACAAGAGGCGGAAACTGCATCCGCATTTGTGATCAGTGCCATCATGTCACTCATCACATTACCGATCATTATTGCACTTACCGTATAATATAGTAGAAAGGCTGCCTATCGAGGCAGCCTTTCTTAGCGAAATGAATGAAACAGAGGGAAGAGTACACGCTTTTTTTTGATGTCGGGGTGTGCGATTTCCTTTTTTTCTTCTACTTGTGACGGTTGTTTCAAGGCTGCGGCGAGGCGGTCAAATTTTGTGGATAAGTCTTCAATTTCTCTGCGGTGCTGAAGCAGCTGATATGATACACCTTCATCTGCCTTTTTAGCCAATTTCCGTTCAAGCTCTTGCAGGCGGTCTTCTACATCAGTGACGTGTAATTGCTGCTGAATGAGCGCTTTCACTTGTTTTTCTAATGCTTCAATCCGCTGTATAGAGACATCAGCTTCGGCAGCAGGTGCTGATTGACGAACGGTTTCCTTATGGATTGGCAGTTGAATATCTTGGAGGATCACACCTTCACTCATTTGGTGTTTGACCTCTTTGAGCAGCTGTACAATATCTTCATGAAACTCATAATGTCCAAGTTCATTTCGGGCGACAGGGATGTTGAGCTGTTTGACCCAACGCTGAATCGTCTTTGAAGAAACACCAATTTCCTTTGCAACCTCATTTGTATTCAAACCAAATGCCCTCCCTTTTTTCAATTACAAGTACCATTCTCTTTTAAGAGTTCCTGTTCCTTCACGTTAGACAAAACAAGTAACCAATCGCCAAAGATCGTGTTTTCTAGCGAAAAATTGCAGGAATTCAATTGTTTTGGAAATTTTTTTGACTGTCATACCCCGCTATACTATAATTAGACTGTTACGCACAAAACAGAGGTGAAGACCATGTTAGACCGTTTAAAATCAATTGAAGAACGCTATGAAAAGCTAAATGAATATTTAAGTGACCCTGAAGTGGTGAACGACCCTAAGAAGCTTCGTGAATATTCGAAAGAACAATCCGATATTCAAGAAACTGTTGAGGTATATAGACAATATCGTGCGGCATACGACCAGCTGAATGATGCGAAAGCAATGCTCGAAGAGAAGCTGGATGCCGAGATGCGCGACATGGTCAAAGAAGAAATTTCAGAGCTCACAGAAGAAACGGAACGTTTAGAAGACGAGCTGAAAATCTTGCTGATCCCGAAAGATCCGAATGACGATAAGAACGTTATTGTGGAGGTTCGTGGTGCAGCGGGTGGAGAAGAGGCTGCTCTTTTTGCAGGAAACCTTTACCGTATGTACAGCCGTTATGCTGAAATGCAAGGCTGGAAAACGGAAGTCATGGAAGCAAGTGTTACTGGCACAGGCGGTTATAAAGAAATCATCTTTATGATCAGCGGGAAAGGCGCATACTCCAAACTAAAGTTTGAAAATGGTGCACACCGCGTGCAGCGTGTTCCAGAAACAGAATCAGGCGGACGGATCCATACATCTACTGCGACAGTCGCTGTATTACCTGAAGCTGAGGAAGTTGAAATTGATATCCATGAAAAAGATATCCGTGTGGATACATTTGCATCAAGCGGACCTGGCGGACAAAGTGTCAATACGACCATGTCTGCTGTTCGATTAACTCACCTTCCAACAGGTGTTGTTGTGTCCTGTCAGGATGAGAAATCACAAATTAAAAACAAAGAAAAAGCCATGAAAGTACTTCGTGCGAGAATTTATGATAAATTCCAGCGTGAAGCACAGGCTGAATATGATCAAACACGTAAATCTGCGGTTGGAACAGGGGATCGTTCAGAGCGTATCCGTACGTACAACTTCCCGCAAAACCGTGTAACAGACCACCGCATCGGATTGACGATTCAAAAGCTTGATCAAATTTTAGAAGGAAAACTTGACGAGGTCATTGATGCACTAATTATGGAAGACCAAGCAAGAAAGCTTCAAGATGCAAAATAAAGAGCGAACAATCTTCGAAGCCCTTAAATGGGCTTCTTCTTTGTTAACGGAAGCTGGCAGAGACCAAAATGCAGCAGAACTCCTGTTGATGCATGTGCTCGGCTGGAGCAGAAGTGAGCTTCTTGCACGATTTCATGATGCGCTGCCTGAGGAGCAAGATCAACTGTTCAGCAAATTTGTGACACAGCATAAGGCGGGTGTTCCTGTTCAGCATTTAACGGGTGTTGAATTCTTTTACGGACGTCCTTTCGAGGTGAACAAGCATGTTCTTATTCCTCGTCCTGAAACGGAAGAAGTTGTTCTGGCGGCGCTCAATTTGGTAGGTGACGTTTTCCCGCCCGATCAGCCGCTCAAAGCAGTTGACGTTGGCACAGGAAGCGGAGCCATTGCGATTACGCTGGCTCTTGAAAAAAAATCACTATCTGTCACAGCGACTGATATCTCACAAGAAGCGCTTGCGGTAGCAAAACGGAATCAACAAGCGCTCGGTGCAGACGTTCATTTTTTACATGGAGATTTGCTTGAACCGGTTATAGCTCAAGGCATTAAAGTAGATGTATTTATTTCCAATCCACCTTATATTGCGGCGGAAGAAATGGATAGTCTGTCTGAGGTTGTGACGAAGCATGAGCCGGTGAATGCGCTGACGGACGGACGTGATGGCTTGTGGTTTTATCAGCGTCTCGTTCATGATCTTCCCAGCGTGCTGAGTGATCAGGCAGTTGTTGTCTTTGAAATTGGACATACGCAAGGTCAAGATGTCACAGTGCTACTTGAGCAGGCATTTCCTAAATCGGATGTCTGTATCGTCAAAGATATTAACGGAAAAGATCGAGCTGTTTGCGCACACATTCAAAACGGAAAGTCCGGCTGAAGAAAGCCGGACTATTTTATTATGTAAAGATGAAACTTATGGTAAAAGAGAAACGTATATATAGAAGAATGAACATTCTGATCATGATTTTTTACATAAATTTGTTTTGAAGGAGCGAATGGTGTGAACAAAAGGTATGCGATGGTGTTGGTCATCGTCAGTGTACTATTGATTGTGAGTGCTTGTGGTAAACCGAGCTTTAAAAAAGAGGCAGCAGCATTTGGAGAAAGCTATAAAAAAGCACAATACACAGTGAATCGAACGGATGACCTATCTGACATGAAAGAGAAGCTGAAGGTTTATTTAACCGAACATGAATATCAAGAATATACACAAGACAGCATGTTCCCGAGCATATTAGAAGCGGCGAAGGATCAAGATTGTCAAATTAAGCTGAAAAAAATCATGTTTACGCCTTCAGATGAAAGCGATGACAGAATTGAATTTAACTATGAAATGGTGATCCAATTTATCGATCAAAAAGGAAAAGTCAAAAAAGAAATCGAGAAAAAAGGAGCCATGACTGTCATCAAAACAGAATCTGGTTTAAAAATCAGCCGAGATTGGGATGGGAGACTATACCCTTCTGACTATCAATCCTCACTCAAAAGTCGTTCTTAATGAGAACGGCTTTTTTGTTTTGACTCATAATCTATTAAAAAATTCATATTGACTGTTTATGAAATGAGTTTCCTGGACACAATGTTTATAGCGAAGAGAAAAAGTGGGGGGAACACACAATGTTGAAAAGTAAAACGATGATTTGTCTTTATATGTTTCTATTATTATGCGGTGCTTTTGCAAACCTTGGCAAGGAGGAGACAGCGGCTGCTTCTGCAAATCAGCCTGTTGTCATACCAGATGAAGCGATTCGATTACGCATTTTAGCAAATAGTGATCGTTCAGCGGATCAGGATGTGAAAAGAAGTATTCGTGACGAGGTCAATGCGAGTATGACGGAGTGGGTGAAAGACCTCACATCTATTGAAGAAGCAAGACGTGTCATTCGATCAAAGCTGCCAGAAATCAATCGTATTGCTAAAGCGAAATTGAAGGAACAGCACATAGATCAATCCGTATCGGTCAGTTTTCAAAAAGCTTCATTTCCAACAAAGCTCTATGGAAATTTCGTCTACCCTGCTGGGAAATATGAAGCCATTTTAATTACGCTTGGAGAAGGAGACGGTGCCAACTGGTGGTGTGTGTTATTTCCGCCGCTCTGCTTTATCGATTTTTCAAACGGAGAAGCCATCGCCTCACCAGAAGGGGATGATGATAAACAAGTGACAGCGCAGCAAACGAAAGAGTCTGTTAATGAAGTGGTGAAAGAAGAGGAAGAAGAGACAGGTGAAGTGAAGTTCTTTTTGTTCGAATGGGTCTCTAGTCTTTTCTCTTAAAAAAGGTATAAAACGGTTTTTGCCTCATAGAGTTGAAGTAAGAGATCAAAAAGAGGTGAAAGCATGTATTATCAATTAAGAATAGCCACAGAAGAAGATGTCCCGGCGATCAATGCTTTTCTTGAAAAGGGACAAGCAAAAGGCGGAGTAACACTTGCGGAGCGAACGGCATTTGTAGTGATGGAAGATGCGGATGGTCAGCTGGCAGGCTGCTTAGGTCTTGAACAGTTCAATGAACAAGAGGGATTGCTGCGGTCTCTTGTCATATCAGATAAGCTCGGTCAGGGACACATTGTCTCTTTGTTCCAAAGTGTTCAAACGCTCGGTGAAAAAATGGGTGTGGATACTTTTTATGTCGTCGCAAACCATTCCTCTTCCCATGATTTTTTGGCATTAATGGGCTTTACGCCTTTAAAGGAAATTCCAGAAAGCATATGTAACTCTGCACATGCAAAAGAGACATTGGGGAAAGAACAGGCTGTGGTCCTGCAAAAAAAAGGCAGTTAATCACAAAATGATGGACTTATACACATACTTATCCACTACAAAACAAGCGTTATCCACAAATTGTGGACAACGCTTGTTTTATTGATCATCATCTTTTATACTTTCAAAAGGATAATTGAGATATATCAACAGTTTTATCTTTTTTAAAAGGAGTTTGTATGATGTTAAATACAAAAAGGTGGTCTGTGGATTTAGAAAAGGATTTATCCACATACTATCCACAAATTAAACAGGCGGCCGATCTGCTGCAGCAAAATGAAGTGGTTGCTTTCCCGACAGAGACCGTTTACGGACTCGGGGCAAATGCGAAAGAGACAGAAGCCGTTATGAAAATTTATGAAGCGAAAGGGCGTCCGAGTGATAATCCGTTGATTGTTCACATTGCGGAGGTTCAGCAGCTTCACGAATTTGCACAAATAGAAAGCGAAAAAGCGAAGGCGCTGATGGATGCCTTTTGGCCGGGCGCCTTAACCATTGTTCTTCCGTGTAAGCCGGGCACTTTATCAAAGCAGGTTACAGCAGGTTTATCCACAGTAGGTGTGAGAATGCCTGATCATCCCATTGCGCTTGAGCTCATCCGAGCAGCTGGTCTGCCAATTGCTGCACCAAGTGCCAATCGTTCGGGGAAACCTTCACCAACACAAGCTGACCATGTAGCGAGTGATCTCCAAGGGAGAATCGCTGGGATTGTGGATGGCGGTTCAACTGGAATTGGCGTTGAGTCAACGGTTGTATCCTGTATCGGTGAGACCCCAGTGATTTTAAGACCAGGCGGAATTACAAAAGAAGCATTAGAAGAGGTCGTGGGGACGGTGAGTGTGGACCCAGGGCTGACAAAAAAGGACGAAGCGCCTGTATCGCCGGGAATGAAATACACACATTATGCACCTGAAGCCAAGATGTATATCTTTCATGGAAGTGATGAAGACATGCAGCGTCACATACAGAAATACAAAGCTGAAGGGCTAAAAGTCGGAGTGCTGACAACAGAAGAAAAGAAATCGCTGTTTGCAGCAGATGTTGTGTACAGCTGTGGATGGAGAGAAAAACCTGAAACGGTTGCTGCAAACCTTTATCGTGTACTGAGACAATTTGATGAAACGGATGTAGACTTGATTATTTCAGAAGCCTTTTCAGAAGAGGGGGTTGGTTCTGCCATTATGAACCGTCTGCAAAAAGCCGCAGGAGGGCGTACACTCCCTTCGTTCCAATAGTTCTAACCTTTCTTGGACAAACATAGGTTAAAGAAGAATGTGTGTCCAAGGGGGATTTACATGAACGAACTAGCTGGCGAATTGCTGACACTCAGCATCATGGCTTTTGCACTTGGGATGGATGCTTTTTCGGTTGGACTTGGTATGGGAATGATTCAGCTGAGGTTCCGCCAGATCATTTATATTGGACTTGTTATTGGGATATTTCATATGTTTATGCCGCTTTTTGGCATGCTGACAGGTCAGCTCTTATCTGGATGGCTCGGTCTTCTTGCCACCTATATTGGCGGGGCGCTGCTTTTGGTGCTGGGACTGCAAATGATTGTTGCTTCTATCCGCAAAGAGGATAAGCCCTTTATCGCACCTGTTGGGGCTGGTCTCGTTCTTTTTGCGACAAGTGTAAGCCTAGACAGCTTCTCCGTTGGTTTAAGCCTCGGGATTTATGGTTCCCAGGTGTGGATGACTATATTATTGTTTGGTTTTTTTAGTATGCTCCTCACATGGCTCGGATTATTACTCGGTAAACAGGTTCGGTCATGGGTGGGTTCATATAGCGGCGCGCTTGGCGGAATCATTTTACTAGCCTTTGGTATCAAATTATTATTTCCGCTCTAGCCAGTCTCCTTACATAACATGTAGAATGAAATGCTATATAATAGAAGAAAAGGAGGGCGAAAGATGAAAATCTTATTTGTTTGTACGGGAAATACATGCAGAAGTCCAATGGCTCAAGCCCTTTTTGCTTCCATTGCAGATGAAAAAGGTTTAGAGGTCACTGTAAAATCAGCGGGCATTTTTGCCTCCGATGAAGGGAAGGCTTCTCCTCAAGCGATCGAAGCATTATTTGAGAAAAGCATTCCACTGAATCACTCATCATCAAAATTGACAGAGGATCTTCTGCGCGAAGCTCATTACGTCTTCACGATGACGATGCAGCATAAACAGTTGATTGCAGAGCAATATGCGCATGCAAAAGGCAAGGTCTTCACTTTAAAGGAATTTGCGACAGGAACAGAAGGCGATGTATCCGATCCGTTTGGAGGAAGTCTTTCTGTTTATCAGGAAACTCGAGATGAACTAGAAGCCTTGCTGTATCAGCTCGCTGAGAAGCTGAAAAAAGATCATCATAATAGATAACTTGTAAAACCGTTGCCTCAACGGTTTTTCTGCTATTGTTTGCAAATCACTAGGCAGAGGTTAAAATATAACTGTAAATAAAGAATGAATGTAAGACATAACAGATCAACTCACCCTTAGGAGGAATTGCCCGATGAAAGTAGCCATTGCATCCGATCACGGCGGAACGAATATTCGTGAAGAAATCAAACAACTGATGGATGAATTGAAGATTGAATACATTGATATGGGGTGTGAATGCGGATCAGGTTCTGTAGACTACCCAGATTATGCTTTCCCTGTAGCCAATATGGTGGCAAACGGAGAAGTCGACCGCGGCATTTTAATTTGTGGGACAGGCATCGGCATGAGCATCTCAGCAAATAAAGTAAAAGGAATTCGCTGTGCATTGGCTCATGATACATTTAGTGCGAAAGCAACGAGAGAACATAATGATACGAACGTTCTTGCAATGGGAGAGCGAGTGATTGGACCAGGATTAGCACGTGAGATTGCGCACATTTGGCTGACGACAGAGTTTACAGCAGGACGCCATGCTGTGCGGATTGGCAAAATTGCTGATTACGAAGAAAAGCACCTATAAGGAGCGCTTAACATGAACATTGGTCAAGATTGGCTTGAAATGTTAAAAGAGTTTCATCAAACAGTTGAATTGCGTGCCGGGCAAATCTTAGTCATTGGCTGCAGTACGTCAGAAGTGGCTGGTGAGCATATTGGTACTGCAGGAAGTGAGCAAATTGCTGCCTCTATCTATCAAGAATTGGATCAGTTAAGACGAGAGACCGGCATCGAGCTCGCCTTTCAATGCTGTGAACATCTAAATCGTGCCCTTGTTGTTGAAGAAGAAGTGGCTTTCCGTTTTAACCTGGAGATCGTAGCTGCAGTACCTGTCCGTAAAGCGGGTGGTTCGATGGCGGCTCATGCGTATCAGCAAATGGAACATCCTGTATTGGTCGAATGCATTGAGGCACATGCTGGAATTGATATCGGCGATACGTTAATTGGGATGCACTTAAAGAGAGTCGCAGTACCTGTCCGCCTCAGTCGTCATCGATTAGGACATGCACATGTGACTTTTGCGAAAACGCGTCCGAAGCTGATTGGCGGAGAACGAGCCGTTTATACAAGATCATAGCTTCGATATATTTCTAATATAATGTTGAATGATGAAGACGCTTTACCACTTGAATATTCGGGTTTTCATAAAAAAGAAGTCGATTTTCCAAAAAAAACTTTTACATTTTACTCAAAAACCGTGTACAATGAGATGGTGAAAACATCGAATGGAAATAGATTGGAGAGGATTTCGCTGATGAAACATTTACCTGAGCAAGACGCACAAGTATTCAAAGCAATTCAACTAGAGCGGAAACGCCAGCAGGACAAAATCGAATTAATTGCATCAGAAAACTTCGTAAGCGAAGCAGTCATGGAAGCACAGGGCTCTGTATTAACAAACAAATACGCTGAGGGCTATCCTGGTAAACGCTATTATGGCGGCTGTGAACATGTAGACGTTGTGGAAGATATCGCACGTGACCGCGCAAAAGAAATTTTTGGCGCTGAGTATGTGAACGTACAGCCTCACTCAGGTGCTCAAGCGAACATGGCCGTATACTTTACAATTCTTGAGCATGGCGATACAGTACTTGGCATGAACTTATCACATGGCGGGCATTTAACACATGGAAGCCCTGTAAACTTTAGTGGTGTACAGTACAACTTTGTAGAATACGGTGTAGATAAAGAAACTCAGCATATCGACTATCAAGATGTACTTGAAAAAGCACGTGAACATAAGCCGAAACTCATCGTTGCGGGTGCAAGTGCATACCCACGTCAAATTGATTTCAAAAAGTTCCGTGAGATTGCTGATGAAGTCGGTGCTTACTTTATGGTCGACATGGCTCACATTGCTGGTCTTGTTGCAGCAGGTCTTCATCCAAATCCAGTTCCTTACGCAGATTTTGTGACAACAACAACTCACAAAACATTACGCGGACCTCGCGGCGGAATGATCCTATGCCGTGAAGAGTTTGGTAAAAAGATCGACAAATCGATCTTCCCTGGTATTCAAGGTGGACCACTGATGCATGTCATCTCTGCAAAAGCTGTTTCTTTCGGTGAAGTATTGAACGGAGATTTCAAAACATATGCACAAAACGTCATTAATAATGCAAAACAACTAGCTGAAACACTTTTATCTGAAGATATTCAGCTTGTATCTGGCGGAACAGATAACCATCTTGTTCTCATCGACTTGCGTTCTCTTGGCATCACAGGAAAAATTGCAGAAAACGTTCTTGATGAAATCGGTATTACAGTGAACAAAAATGCAATTCCTTATGATCCAGAGAAACCATTTGTCACAAGCGGTGTACGTGTAGGTACAGCAGCAGTAACAAGCCGCGGGTTTAATCAAGAAGCGATGAAAGAAGTCGGTTCCATTATTGCACTTGCGCTAAAACATCATGAAGATGAAGCGAAATTAGAAGAGGCGAAAAAGCGTGTATCTGATCTTACGGCCCGTTTCCCTCTATATAACGAATTAGATTATTAAAAAACAGACCCATTTGCCTATTTTTGGCATGTGGGTTTTTTTTGTAGGATTTGCGAATCATATTGAAAGATGATGTCTTTTTATGTAGAATTGTAGGAAGTGTGCAAAGTTCACCGGAAGATGACAGAAAAGGAGTTGTAGCAAGCAATGGCAAAGGTTTATGTATTTGATCACCCGCTTATTCAGCACAAACTTACATATATTCGTGACGTTCATACAGGAACTAAAGAATTTAGAGAGCTAGTGGATGAAGTCGCAACATTAATGGCATTTGAAATCACAAGAGACTTACCGCTTGAAGAGGTAGATGTAGAAACACCTGTACAAGTAGCGAAATCAAACGTGATCTCAGGGAAGAAACTCGGGGTTGTGCCAATTTTAAGAGCAGGTCTTGGAATGGTAGACGGGATTTTGAAACTCATTCCAGCTGCTAAAGTGGGACATGTCGGTTTATACCGCGATCCGAAAACATTAAAGCCTGTTGAATATTATGTGAAGCTTCCATCAGATGTGGAAGAACGTGAATTTATCGTAGTAGACCCAATGCTTGCAACTGGCGGTTCAGCAGTCGAAGCGTTAAACAGCTTGAAAAAACGTGGTGCGAAAAACATTCGCTTTATGTGTCTGATTGCTGCCCCTGAAGGTGTAGAAGAAATGCAAAAGCATCATCCAGATGTTGATATCTACATTGCAGCATTAGATGAGAAACTAAACGAAAAAGGTTACATCATCCCAGGTCTTGGTGATGCTGGTGACCGTATGTACGGAACGAAATAAGAAAGTCTTAATAAAAGCCCACATGCAAACGTGCATGTGGGCTTTTTGAAATATATGACAAACGGTTGATACCGTTCTTAGAAAAATCAATGTATACTGAACATTGGCTGTTTTTTTCAATGATTGTCACATCTCTCCTAAAGTTTGATGAAATTGTGAACATTTTGTGTGCTCTATCACTATAGAAAAGTTTTTTAACTTTCAACCGATTGACACATCACAGACGCTATTGTATGCTAAACGAGGGTATTATGGTAAGGTTTTCATAGCCTATAGCACTCTACTAATCCTCATTGTGAACCCTTTAATAATCAGGGTTTGTATCAACGAATGAAGCAGCATCCCATAGATCTAAAGATTTCAAGTCTGATTGTGCAATTAGACCGATGGGTGATTGATTTTTTTCGAATAGGACGGCTTATCATAAGCGTCTTCTACGCAGTTTTCATCACCATTTATCACCTTTTTTACAATACTTTTCATCGGGAGTCAGATGAATGAACGATCCAAACGCGATTTTCCGCAGACAGAGTAAATACATGTTCTATCTATTGGCAATTTTTGTGTTTGGCTATGCCATGCCTGGTTTTAAACCACTGTTTCTTGGTTTCATTATCGGCACAATTTTTGCTTTCTTTAATTTATTCCTACTTATACGGAGAATGCACGCTTTTGATCGAGCGGTTAAAAAAGGAAAATCCATTCGTTCAATGGGAAGTACAGCCAGGTGGGCCAACGCGATTCTCGCAGTAGCGATTGCTTGGCGTTACCCTAATGAAGTTCATCTGGCAGGTGTTGTTATAGGATTAATGACAATATATCCTGTCATTATGATAGATTCCTTCATTCAACTTAAACGTTCTACTATGGAAGAGAGGTGAATACTCTTTGGGTCACAGTTCAAAAACTACAGAATTTTTAGGGTTAACGTTCAACTTATCCAATGTTCTCATGATTACGATTGCTAGTATCATCGTTCTTCTCATAGCGGTGCTGACTACTCGTGTTCTGTCTATTCGTCCGACTAAGGCGCAGAACTTCATGGAATGGATCGTTGATTTTGTTCGAAATATCATAGGTAGTTCGATGGACATGAAAACAGGAGCCCCATTTCTAGCGCTTGGCGTTACATTACTCATGTACATATTTGTTTCAAACATGCTTGGACTGCCGTTCTCGATTACGGTCGATCACAACTTGTGGTGGAAATCACCAACTGCTGATCCTGCAATCACAATGACACTAGCAATTATGGTCATGGGACTTACACACTTCTACGGTGTCAAGGCAAAAGGAGTCAAGGAATATACGAAAGACTTCTTCAAGCCAATCCCATATTTAGTGCCGCTGAAAATCATTGAAGAATTTGCAAACACGCTAACACTTGGTTTGCGTCTTTACGGAAATATTTTCGCTGGAGAGATTCTTCTTGGGTTACTTGCAGGACTTGCGACCAATTTCTACACGCAAAACATTGCGCTTGGTATCGTTGGTACATTATGTGCCATCGTGCCGATGATTGTATGGCAGGCATTCAGTTTGTTTGTCGGAACAATCCAGGCATTTATCTTCACCATGCTGACAATGGTGTACATTTCCCATAAAGTCAGCGACGAACACTAAAAAATTGAGAGTCCAAAAAGGACGTTATTTTAAAGGAGGAGCTTTTTAATGAATTTAATAGCAGCAGCAATTGCAATCGGTTTAGGAGCACTAGGAGCAGGTATTGGTAACGGTCTAATCGTATCTAAAACAGTTGAAGGAATCGCTCGTCAGCCAGAAGCTGGTAGAGAACTAAGAACACTTATGTTCATCGGGGTCGCTTTAGTTGAGGCACTTCCAATTATCGCTGTCGTTATCGCATTCTTGGCATTCTTTGGTTAATATGTGAGAAGCGTTCTAATATGAATTTTAATGGCGAAGATCAGATTAGTTCGAAACTTCGCCATTCCTTTATGTTTTGTTTCTTAACATATTATTTAAAGAAGGGAGTTGCCGTACTAAATGTCTCAGTTACCAGTGGTTTTAGGAGCAGGGGGCTTAAGCTTCAACGCCGGTGATATGTTATTCCAGCTTATCGCTATGCTCATCTTGCTTGCACTTTTAAAGAAATTTGCGCTTAAACCTTTATTAGGTATTATGAAGCAGCGTGAAGATTATATAGGAAATGAAATCTCAAGTGCTGAAGAAAAGCACGTTCAAGCTGAAAAGCTTCTTGAAGAACAACGTGTCTTATTGAAAGAAGCACGCGAAGAATCACATACACTCATCGAAAATGCGAAAAAGATTGGTGAGAAACAAAAAGAAGAGATCATTCAAGCAGCACGTCAAGAATCAGAGCGCTTGAAAGAGTCTGCTAGAACTGAAATCGTGAAAGAAAAAGAACAAGCTGTGGCTGCACTGCGTGAGCAGGTTGCATCACTATCTGTGCTGATTGCATCTAAAGTGATTGAAAAAGAACTTGATGAGCAGGCACAAGAGAAATTGATTCAAGAGTACCTTAAAGAGGCAGGCGAAAGCCGATGAGCGTAACTATTGTCTCTAAGCGTTACGCTTCTGCTCTTTTTGACATCGTTCTTGCTTCTTCGGCAGTAGACGAAACTGAAAAAGAGCTGAATGAGATCAAAAAAGTTCTAAAGGCTGATCAAGAACTCAATGACTTCCTTGTTCATCCAAAGATTACTGCAGACAAAAAGAAACAGTTGATTGCAGAAGCTTTCAAAGGTGTTTCTACTTATGTATTGCACACAATGTATTTACTGATTGACCGCGGACGCACGAATATTTTCTCTGAAATGACGTCGGAGTTTGTGAAACTTGCAAACCGCACGAAACAAATAGACGATGCGGTCGTGTATTCAGTGAAACCGCTGAGCGGTGCTGAAATTCAATCTTTATCTGAAGTATTTGCCAAAAAAGCCGGAGTCACATCACTGCGTGTTGAAAATGTGATTGACAAGGATCTAATAGGCGGAGTGAAAATCCGTATCGGAAACCGCATTTATGACGGCAGTGTCAGCGGAAAGCTTTCCCGCATTGAACGTCAGCTTGCAGGCGAAAATCGTTAGAAGGGGTGAAACCTTAGTGAGTATCAAAGCTGAAGAGATTAGCGCGCTGATAAAGCAGCAAATCCAAAACTATCAATCAGAAATTGAAGTAAAAGATGTCGGTACAGTCATTCAAGTAGGGGACGGTATCGCGCGTGTACATGGCCTTGACAACATTATGGCAGGAGAGCTGGTTGAGTTCTCTAACGGTGTAATGGGTATGGCTCAAAACCTTGAGGAGTCTAACGTAGGTATCGTTATTTTAGGACCTTACAAAGATATCCGCGAAGGTGACGATGTAAAACGTACAGGTCGTATCATGGAGGTTCCAGTAGGTGAAGAGTTAATCGGACGTATTGTGAACCCGCTTGGTCAGCCTGTTGATGGACTAGGTCCAATCTTAACAAGCAAAACACGTCCAATCGAAAGTGAAGCACCTGGCGTTATGGATCGTAAATCTGTACATGAGCCGCTTCAAACAGGAATTAAAGCAATTGATGCCTTGATTCCAATCGGCCGCGGACAGCGTGAATTGATCATTGGTGACCGTCAAACAGGTAAAACATCTGTTGCAATCGATACGATTCTAAACCAAAAAGATCAAGACATGATCTGTATTTATGTAGCGATCGGACAAAAAGAATCAACGGTTCGTGGTGTTGTTGAAACACTTCGTAAGCATGGTGCGCTTGACTACACAATCGTTGTCACAGCTTCTGCATCACAGCCGGCTCCACTTCTTTACCTTGCTCCTTATGCAGGTGTAACGATGGGTGAGGAATTCATGTATAACGGCAAGCACGTACTTGTTGTCTATGATGACCTTTCTAAACAAGCGGCAGCTTACCGTGAGCTTTCACTATTGCTTCGTCGTCCTCCAGGTCGTGAGGCATTCCCTGGTGATGTTTTCTATCTTCACTCTCGTTTATTAGAACGTGCAGCGAAGCTTAGTGACGCAAAGGGTGGCGGTTCTATCACAGCATTGCCTTTCGTAGAAACGCAGGCTGGCGATATCTCTGCATATATCCCAACAAACGTTATTTCAATCACAGATGGACAGATCTTCTTACAATCTGACCTCTTCTTCTCAGGCGTACGTCCAGCAGTAAACGCAGGATTGTCTGTATCCCGTGTAGGTGGTTCTGCACAAATCAAAGCGATGAAAAAGGTAGCAGGTACACTTCGTCTGGATCTTGCTTCTTATCGTGAGCTTGAAGCATTCGCTCAATTTGGATCTGATCTAGACCAAGCCACTCAAGCGAAATTAAACCGTGGTGCAAGAACAGTTGAAGTCTTAAAACAAGACTTGAACAAACCGCTTAAAGTTGAAAAACAAGTAGCGATTCTTTACGCACTAACAAGAGGATACTTAGACGATGTTGCCATTGCTGATGTTAAACGTTTTGAAGCTGAGTTATTCTTGTACATTGAAGAAAACCATAAAGGCTTGTTTGACACGATCTCTCAAACAGGAAATATGCCTGCTGATGAAGAGTGGAAGACAGCAATCGAAGGCTTTAAACGTACGTTTGCACCAAGCAACTAATTAGTAATCTTTCCGAGAGAAAAAGATTCTCTTTTTCTCTCTTTTCACGTAAATGAACACGGATTCCTGAAAAAAGGTGGTGAAATCTTTGGCCTCATTACGCGATATAAAGTCAAGGATCACGTCAACGAAAAAATCGAGTCAGATCACAAAAGCGATGCAAATGGTATCAGCTGCGAAACTGAATCGTGCTGAAAACAATGCGAAGTCTTTTGTTCCTTACATGGAGAAAATCCAGGAAGTGGTTGCTGCAATCGCAACTGGAACAAGTGCTAAGCACCCAATGCTTCTTTCAAGACCTGTCAAGAAAACAGGGTATCTCGTTATTACATCTGATCGAGGGCTTGCAGGACCTTTTAACAGCTCGATTTTGCGTGCCGCTTACCAAACCATTCAATCTCGTCATCAATCCGCTGATGAATATGCGGTGATTGTCATTGGTAAAATCGGACGCGACTTCTTCAAAAAGCGTGGTATTCCAGTTATTTCTGAAGTAACAGGGCTTGGAGACGAAGTAGCGTTTGCTGATATTAAAGAATTAGCAAGCAGTACAGTTCAAATGTTCTCTGATGAAGCGTTTGACGAACTTTATATGTTCTACAACCACTTTGTCAGTGCGATTTCACAAGAAGTAACAGAGAAGAAATTATTGCCGCTAACGGACCTTTCGGCCGCAGCGACACCAAATAAACGTTCCGCATCTTATGAGTTTGAGCCTTCTGAAGAAGAAATTCTTGAAGTTCTCCTTCCTCAATATGCAGAGAGTTTGATTTTCGGTGCGCTTCTTGACAGCAAAGCAAGTGAACATGCTGCAAGAATGACAGCAATGAAGAGTGCAACAGACAACGCAAAAGAATTGATCGACAGCCTGACACTCTCTTACAACCGTGCTCGTCAAGCAGCGATTACACAAGAGATTACAGAAATTGTCGGCGGAGCAGCTGCCTTAGAATAGAAATAATTGTCAGGAGGGAATGCAATGAAAACAGGACGCATCAGTCAGATCATGGGACCAGTCGTAGACGTTCGTTTTGAAGACGGTCACTTGCCTGAGATTTATAATGCGATCAAAGTTTCGCATAAAGCGGAAAGCGAAAGTGAAGTTGATATCGACTTAACTTTAGAAGTAGCACTACATTTAGGTGACGATACAGTGAGAACCATCGCAATGGCATCAACAGACGGTGTGAAGCGCGGTATGGAAGCTGTAGACCTTGGAAAACCAATTTCAGTACCAGTTGGTAACGTAACACTTGGACGTGTTTTCAACGTACTGGGGGATAACATTGACTTAGATGAGCCACTTGGTGTGGAAGCTCAAAGAGATCCAATCCACAGACAAGCGCCTTCTTTTGATCAACTTTCTACAGAAGTTGAAATTCTTGAAACAGGTATCAAAGTTGTTGACCTGCTTGCTCCTTACATCAAAGGTGGAAAGATCGGTCTATTCGGTGGAGCTGGTGTAGGTAAAACCGTTCTAATTCAAGAATTGATCAACAACATCGCACAAGAACACGGCGGTATCTCTGTATTCGCTGGTGTTGGAGAGCGTACACGTGAAGGAAACGACCTTTACTACGAAATGAAAGATTCTGGCGTTATCGAGAAAACAGCCATGGTCTTCGGCCAAATGAACGAGCCGCCAGGTGCACGTATGCGTGTTGCCCTAACTGGTTTGACAATGGCAGAGCATTTCCGTGATGAACAAGGTCAAGACGTATTGTTCTTCATCGATAATATCTATCGCTTTACACAAGCAGGTTCTGAAGTATCAGCCCTTCTTGGACGTATGCCTTCAGCGGTAGGTTATCAGCCGACACTTGCAACAGAGATGGGTCAGCTGCAAGAGCGTATCACGTCTACAAACGTAGGATCGGTTACATCGATTCAAGCGATCTATGTACCTGCGGATGACTATACGGATCCAGCTCCAGCAACGACATTCGCTCACCTTGATGCAACGACAAACCTTGAGCGTAAGCTGACTGAAATGGGTATTTATCCAGCGGTTGATCCTCTTGCTTCAACATCTCGTGCACTTGCACCTGAGATCGTTGGCGAAGAGCATTATGCGATTGCGCGTGAAGTGCAGCAAACATTACAGCGTTATAAAGAGCTGCAGGATATTATTGCCATTTTAGGTATGGATGAATTATCTGAGGACGATAAGCTTGTGGTTCACAGAGCACGTCGTGTTCAATTCTTCCTATCTCAAAACTTCCACGTAGCAGAGCAGTTCACTGGCCAAAAGGGTTCTTATGTGCCATTGAAAGAAACTGTTAAAGGCTTCAAGGAAATCTTATCTGGTAAATACGATCACCTTCCAGAAGATGCATTCCGCTTAGTTGGACGCATTGAAGAAGTGGTTGAAAAAGCCAAAGAGATGGGTGTAGAGGCCTAATCTGGTCCTTAGGAGGGTAAAAGCATGAAGACCGTTCAAGTCAATATCGTTACTCCCGACGGCCCAGTGTATCAAGCGGATGTGGAAATGGTCAGTGTAAGAGCAGAAAGCGGTGAGCTTGGTATTTTAGCTGGCCACGTTCCAATGGTTGCTCCGCTAAAAATCGGTGCAGTTCGCTTAAAACATAGTGGATCAACTGAATTGGTTGCAGTAAGTGGCGGATTTGTTGAAGTCCGCCCTGAACAAGTAACAATTCTGGCTCAGGCCGCTGAAACATCAGACAAAGTTGATGTCGATCGTGCTAAATCAGCGAAACAGCGTGCTGAAGAGCATTTGAACCACCCGAATGAAAGTGATGTACGCCGGGCGGAACTCGCATTAAAACGGGCGTTAAACCGTTTAAATGTAGCAGGGAAATAAAACAGAAAATCCTTCTTATCACAGTGATAAGAAGGATTTTTTTTAGGATGACATGAGAGATTGATACATCGACACATAAGGATGAGATGCTTGCTTTTCTAGATATAAGTGCTCGCAAAATTGCGTACTACAATGCCATGTTTTATTGTTTCTGCGTAAGCCAAGCGTATATTTGTGCGGAGAATCCATATAAGGCCGCACCACCCAGTCAGCATCTGAATGATGACGGATGACAACCTCTCCTATATACACACTCATCATCGCTTCTAATGCATCTATTGGCATTTTCCACTCAGCGAACAGCTGCTTGGTCAATGCATCAAAGTATAGTGATTCTAACTGATACAAGCTTTCCTCAGAGTAATCCAAAGAAATGTTATGAAAATGACACAATTGCGCTAATTCTTCTAGCTGTGTCTGTCTATAATCAAAGTAGAAAGCAATGGCCTCCCATTCATGATCAAATGAGGGAACCAATTCTCCGTACAAATCAACAAAGTCAGGAAAAGAATCTTTCAATGTGTTCAGCTCCTTCCACACGCAGTATATCATCTCCTTGGCATCAGGATAAGAGGGGATTTACACTAAATGTAGCTCTTTTTTCCAAATGATTCATCTTTCCGATTTTCGAGGATATAATGAAAGGGAGTTTTCCTTTACAGAAATAAATAAAAGGAGGATTCAACTGTATGGAAGACGTAGGACAACAAGCAATCGTGGGCATTGTGATCCACCTATTTTTTATCGCGGTTACATGGTGGGCACTGCTTGCTGTAAATATTGATCCACTCATTAAAAAAGGGAAAATCGTTCAAGCAAGGCTGCTGATGATGCTCATTACCATTGCTATCGCATCTGCAGTCAGCAATTTCTTCCTTGATTACTTAAATTTTTCGAGACAAATTCCTTATATGTTCTAACATAAAAGGTTTGGTCACGGCCTTCTGCGGGAACGTAAAAAGAAGGGTCAAAAGGCTCGCCTTTTGTTGACTTTTCCACGTATGCATTGATCTCCTTGCGGCAACACTTGTAGCAAGGGGGAATGACAAGTGAGAAAGTATTTGAAAGGTTGGCCATTATTTGCGTTTATTCTTTTTTTAGTTCTGATGATTCAAGGTGTTCGTGCGGAAGAATCTTCTCCGCTCGCTCAAATAGCAGAAGGTCTAAAAAACCAGCAAATCGAAGTCGATGGGTGGACCCTTCATGCCAAAACAAATGTAGATATTTCATCCGAACAATTTTCAAAAAAAGTGAAACGTTTGAAAGACGAACTACGACAGTATGAGTGGACCGAAAAAAAAGAACAACATGTCACCAAAGTCACAGGAATTTACAAAGATGAAAAAAATGATACAGAATCGAAAATTTTACTCGTGAAGACCGACACAAAATCCAATCAAAAGTCGTATTTATTATATGAGCAAAAAGGTGCTCGCCCACTGAATACCTGGGAGCATACATATGATCAGTTCGTACGTCATGCAAAAAGCATATTACAAGAGAAAATTGTAATTTTTACTTGTCTCGATGGTCATGTAAATGGTATGATGGATGTTGTTTTGCAAAAAAAAGCTGAAATGTTAGCAAATGAATTTCAAGCAAAACCAGTTGAGTATCTCGTTGAGTCTAATTTTGTGTCGCTTTCCGCTTACACAGATAAGTGGGAACAGTTCATTATGACTTCAAATGATAAAATGAATGTTCAAATTGCCATCAGAAGTTCGGAAATGAACGAAAATCATACGATTACGGTTGGCACACCAATCGTAACGACTGAATATTAATATAGAGAATTTGGGACGCGGAGGGGAAGACCTTGGAAAAAATCATCGTCCGCGGCGGTCAAAAGTTAAACGGCACAGTTAAAGTAGAAGGCGCAAAAAATGCCGTTTTACCAGTAATCGCTGCATCTTTGTTAGCAAGTACAGAAAAAAGCGTAATTTGTGATGTACCTACGCTCTCCGATGTATATACAATCAATGAAGTGTTACGTCATTTAGGAGCAGAAGTACATTTTGAAAATAACGAAGTATCAGTTGATGCATCTCATGCACTAGAAACTGAGGCTCCGTTTGAGTATGTCCGTAAAATGCGAGCATCCGTGCTTGTCATGGGACCACTTTTAGCAAGAACAGGTCATGCAAGAGTTGCATTACCTGGAGGCTGTGCGATTGGTTCAAGACCAATTGATCAGCATTTAAAAGGCTTTGAAGCAATGGGAGCTAAAATTCAAGTAGGTAATGGTTTCATCGAGGCTGAAGTAAAAGGCCGTTTAAAAGGTGCAAAAATCTATTTGGATTTCCCAAGTGTAGGGGCAACTGAAAACATCATCATGGCAGCAGCATTAGCTGAAGGAACAACGATTTTAGAAAACGTAGCAAAAGAACCTGAAATTGTTGATTTAGCAAACTACATCAATGCCATGGGCGGTAAGGTTCGCGGTGCTGGTACTGGTACAATCAAAATCGAAGGTGTGGAATCACTTCACGGTGCAAAACACAACATCATCCCTGACAGAATTGAAGCAGGTACTTTCATGGTGGCAGCAGCCATTACAGAAGGAAATGTTCTTGTAAAAGGCGCAGTGCCAGAGCACATGACATCACTTGTGGCAAAAATGGAAGAAATGGGTATTCAGATCATTGAAGAAGAAGAAGGTTTAAGAGTCATTGGACCATCTGAGCTCAAGCCAATCGATCTAAAAACAATGCCGCATCCTGGGTTCCCAACGGATATGCAATCTCAGATGATGGCGCTATTGCTTCGTGCGAACGGAACAAGCATGATCACAGAAACGGTGTTTGAAAACCGCTTTATGCATGCTGAAGAATTCCGCCGCATGAATGGCGATATTAAAATTGAGGGTCGCTCTGTCATTATCAATGGGCCGGTTCAACTTCAAGGTGCTGAAGTGGCAGCGACTGATTTAAGAGCAGGAGCAGCACTTGTACTTGCTGGATTAGTGGCAGAAGGTCATACACGTGTCACTGAGTTGAAGCATATTGACCGTGGTTATGTGAACTTCCACCAAAAGCTTGCAGCAATCGGTGCAGATATTGAAAGAGTAAACGATGAATCAGCAGATGTGACACAAGAACAAGTTGTATCAGATCTGAACGCTTAATCATGAAAGAAATCAGTGTGTCCATTGGGGCATGCTGATTTTTTTTTAGAATCATAGAATGCCTCATTTCACGAAGCTTATCATTAGTGTATCCAACCATCTTAAATTTTATTCATACAGACGAACAGTAAAATCCATTCTAAGAACAGGCCCATACCTTCATAAAAGACTTGTCCACTAAATGAAAGAAGCTGTCATATTAGCTTGTCCCTGCCCATAGGATAAAAGAGATTCAATGACAAATGGGGGCAGCCAAATATGAAACCAATGATATGGACAATCGCAGGAATATGCATCATCATTTTAATGATTCCAACATTACTTGTGTTGCCGACGTTCCAAGGGAAGCCGGCGGCCAGCCAGCACGTAGCAGCAGAACCATCAGTTAAAAAAGAAGTGAAGGGTTCAGTCAAATTGAAGCAATCACCCGTCGCTATCCCCGTCTATCGCTCAGCTCATCAGCAGGTAGAAAACATCCCCTTAGAAGAGTATGTGATCGGTGTCGTAGCATCTGAAATGCCAGCTGATTTTGAAATGGAAGCACTCAAGGCACAGGCGCTCGCAGCAAGAACGTATATCGTCAGACAAATGATCAGTGATAAGACTGTCAAATCACCTAAGGGCTCTCTTGTAGATGATACCCAAATGTTCCAAGTTTACAAAAACAAACAGGAACTCAAGAAAATTTGGGGGAAAGCGTACAATTGGAAATTAAAAAAGGTCACGGAAGCTGTCGCCAGCACACAAGGAAAAGTGCTGACTTATGACGAGAAACCAATTGATGCTTCATTCTTTTCAACAAGTAACGGAAAAACGGAAAATGCCGAAGCCTATTGGAAAAACGAAATCCCTTATTTGAAAAGTGTCTCAAGTAAATGGGACGAAAAATCGCCAAAATTTCAAAATAAGAAAACCATCTCGGTCAGTGAATTTCAGCAAAAATTAGGTGTGACGCTCACTCAGCAGGCTCAGGTCGGACAGATTGTAGAACGGACACCAGGAAATCAGGTAGCGAAAGCCGTGATCAACGGTAAAACAATGTCAGGCCGAGACATTCGAGAATCACTAGGCCTTCATTCAGCGGACTTCACATGGGAACGCCAGGGCCAGCAGATTGTCATTACAACAAAAGGATATGGTCATGGTGTAGGCATGAGTCAATATGGTGCGCATTATATGGCGCAGGCAGGCAAAAAAGTAGATGCCATCGTGAAGCATTATTATAAAGGAATTCAAATCGAATCAGCCGATCGTTTTCTCAACACGTATATGGCTAAAAAATAAAGCAAAGGTGCCTCAGAAATGAGGCATTTTTTTGTGTGTTCAAAGAGATTTGAACAGAATGTGTCAAATCGCGACTTAAGACGCAGATCAGGAAATCTTAAACATTTATGTCCTGACAAGAACTGATGGCCGATACAAAGTCCCTCGAAAGACAGAGAAAACGAGAGAATAATGGGTGTGTTAGGTGAAAATATCTAGACATCTGACAGAATTTTAGTGATTTTGATGAAAGAGAAAAAGGGACCGAGTCCTATACCATTCCAAGACAGAATAATTTACGATTAAGATGTTTCAATCAAATACATAAGGAGGAAGAAAAAGTATGTTGAAAAAAGTAATCACACTCGTAACCTTAACTGTATTGACATTATCTATGTCAATCTCTTCACCAGTATTTGCAGAAGCATCTACAGTCAAAAAACATAACAAAGATGTAAGAGTGACAATCTTACTTGATGCAAGCGGAAGCATGGCAAGAAAAGTAGAGGGAGAGCGCAAATTTGATCTCGCTAAACAAGAGGTATTTAAATTTGCTCAGTCACTTCCAAAAGACGCTAAAATTCGTATGAGCTTGTTTGGTTCTGAAGGAAACAACAAAAATTCAGGTAAAGCTCAATCATGTGAAGTCATTAGAGGCGTTTACGGCGTACAGCCTTATGAAAAGGACAGCTTCGAAAACTCTTTAAACGGACTTGGGCCAACTGGCTGGACACCGATTGCACGTGCACTTGAAAATGCAAAGCAAGCGGATGAGCAGCTTACTGCAGGAACAAAGCATATTGTGTACTTAATCACTGATGGTGAGGAAACTTGTGGCGGAGATCCAGTAAAAGTAGCAAAAGAATTGCATAACTCAAAAGGATCAACTGTTGTAAATGTGATCGGATTAGACTTTAACGATGGCTATGAAGGTCAATTGAAGCAAGTAGCCAAAGCTGGTAAAGGCCATTACTACCAAGCAAGCACTGGTAAAGAAATGGGTTCTATCTTTTCAGCAGAATCATTAAAACTACACGAATAACTTGCTGAACAAAAGGGAAACGATTGATTCATGCTTTCGTTTCTCTTTTTCTGTACAAAAGTAAAAAAGGGAGGTTTTTATTGATGAAAAAAAACATCGTATTAACCATTTTGGCTAGTCTTGTCCTGCTTCTTTCTTCACCAGCTCATGCTGTAACAAAACAGGAGCCGCCTGCGCATGTGGTGATATTACTCGATTTAAGCGGGAGCATGGCACAATCAGTTGAAGGTGAAAAGAAAATTGAAATCGCCAAACGGTCTATTCAAAGCTTTGCAAGCATTTTATCAGAAGATACACAAGTTCTGCTTCGTGTGTTTGGTCATGAAGGAACCAATAAAAATGCAGGGAAAGCTGTTTCTTGTTCAAGTTCTGAAGCTGTTTACGGATTTGGATCATATGAGCCATCAACCTTTCAGCAAGCACTGAATGTGTATAAGCCAACTGGCTGGACACCACTTGCAAAAGCATTAACGGATACGAAACAAGATTTTGAAGATCACCAAGCTGAAGGGAAAAATATTGTCTATGTTGTCAGTGATGGTGAAGAAACTTGTGGTGGAAGCCCTTCACAAGCAGCAAAGGAATTACATGAAGACGGAATAGATACAATCGTCAATATCATTGGCTTCGATGTGAATGAAAAGGAAGCAAAAAGTCTTAAATCTGTTGCAAAAGCGGGTGGAGGACAATATCAACCGGCTGCAAATGCCGAAGAATTGAACCATATTCTTCAACAGGAAGCGAGCGCTTTTGGTCGGTAGAGAGTGAATGGCAGCTGGGGAAAACAACCCCAGCTGTTTTTAAGTTGACGATTAATTCAAAGTCGTTTCTAATTCATCAATTCGTTTCTCCACATAATGCTGATCCTTTCTTGCATGGAAGGTTTCGGCTTTTTCTAATATGGCAGCCGTATTATACTCGGGAATCTGTGAGTAGCTCTCATACACACCTTTAGGAATTAAAACGTTCCCTTCCGGCCAATAAACTGCGATATTGCCGCGTCTCAACTCTCCGAATTGAGCCACTCCTTGATAGGATCCATATTGATTAAAGAGAACAACTGGATCACCTTCTTGGACGTAAAGCTCTTTTGCATCTTCTTCATTCATTAGGATAGAATGACGTTTTCCACCATTAAAGGCATCCTTTTCACTGTAGATCATGGAGTTGAATTGCTTTCCTCTTCTTGTCGTGATATTGAAATGTCCTTCGGTTTTTCGATATTGAGGCAGCTGGGCAGGAAGAAGATGTCCCTTGCCGTCTGGTGTTGGACACACGCCATCTTCACAAAGCCATGCGCCTCCCCATTGAAAAACGTCTCCCTTGTGACGTAAATGCTGGATGCCATCATAGTTTCGGTTGGCGACCGCAATCTCACGACGAATGTCTTCAGCTGTTTCAAAATGTATCAGCTCGGCATCTTCTGGCCGGACTCTTTTCGCAAGATCAACATAAATGTCCCATTCTGCTCTGGCTTCCTCAATACGAGGTCCTTCAATTTCTGGACTGAAATATACCATGCGTTCCGTACTGGTTGATGTGCCGCCGCCTGGTTGTTCATACCTTGTCATAGCAGGCAGCACAATCACCGCCTCTTCAGCGTCTACCAGCGTAGAGGTATTCAAAATGATATCTTGGTGAACACGGAGTTCAAGTTCAGATAATGCTTTTTCGATCGCTTCCGGATTTGGCATCGTTTCTAAAAAGTTTCCGCCACTCGTAAACAGCACTTTGAGTTTTTGTGGATGGTCTTTTGGGAGAGCCATCTTCTCAAAGGATTGCCCAATGGTGTCACCATGCCATTTAGGAATGTCAAACCCCCATATACGTTCGATTCTTTCAATATTCTCGTCATCAAAATCACTACCCGGCAAAACGAATGGATCAGCACCCATTTCACCAGAACCTTGGACGCCGCTATGCCCCCGAATTGGCATTACACCACAATGTTTTCTGCCGATAAATCCGCGCAGCATGGCAAGGTTGGCAACCTGTGATATATTATCAGTTGCAAAGCGGTGCTGAGTAAGGCCCATACTCCAAATAAAAACGCCTGAATTAGCATTGGCAAGCAGTGTCGCAAATTCCTTCATTCTTTCTTTTGATAAACCTGATGATGCTTCTAGGTCTTCCCACTTCAATTGTGCGACATGCTGCTTTAAATCCTGTATGCCTGTTGTATGTTTTTGAATAAATTCGTGATCAAGAGCCGAATGGGGAGCATGCTGCTCCATGTCAAACCAATGCTTGATGACGCCGTTCATGAACGCAATATCTCCGCCTATATTGACTTGGTAAAAATCATCTGCAATTTTTGTACCGAATAAAGCACTCTCTGGAATAGAAGGAACCCAATACTTTTCCATAGCAGGCTCTTTATACGGATTGATGACGATAATTTTTGTTCCCTTCTTTTTAGCAGCGTACATATATTTAGTGGAAACAGGCTGATTGTTTGCTGCGACAGATCCCCAAAAAATTAATACATCCGTTCCAATCCAATCACTGTAATTACAGCTGGAAGCACCGATGCCAAGGGACCGTTTAAGAGCGGTTTTACTTGGTGAATGGCAAATGCGAGAAGCATTATCAATATGATTCGTCCCTATAAATCGAGCAGCCTTTGCAGCCGTATAATAAACTTCATTTGTAATTCCTCTGGCGGTTAAATAGAAAGCAAGCTGCCGTTTATCAATTGATTGGATTTTAGCTGCGATTTGATCTAGTGCATCATCCCAAGAAATACGTGTAAAGGCATTGTCACCTTTTTTTCGAATCAATGGATAAGGAATCCGCCCAAGCTTGCGAAGAGAGGTGCTGTCCATTTGCTTTAGCTGATGAATATCTTCAAACCATTTTGGATCAATAGCTGGCATTGTGTTAAGACGAAGCACATTTAGTCTTGTGGTGCATATATGAGGTCCTGCGAGCGTTTGATCATACAGTCCTGAGACGCCAAGGGCACAGCCGTCACAAACACCCTGCGTTAAAATACGGTACGCGTAGGGAAGGTTATCTTTGTTCTCCCAAGCCACTTTCATCGTATCTCGAATGTGTTTCGGTTTCACTTTGCCAAGCCCCATTGGTACAAAAGACGCCCATAGCTTTGGTGAGGGTTTTTTATTGAGTTTAACAGGCCCCTTATGTTTTGTTTTCCCCATGAGATCATCACCCTCCTAATACTTTGTAAAGCGTTTTCATATCTAAAAATTACCTTTAGATTGTGATTCTGTCAAATTCAAATTAAGATCGGGCTGAGACAGAGGAAGCAGCAGATAGGTTTTTTTCTTTTAGCTGCTGAATATCCTTTCGAATCAGAAGTGATATGATAAAAGCAATGAAAAATAAGCCAGAGAACACCATAAGGCTTTGTGTGTAATTACCTGTTATATCTCGGATGAAGGATGAAAATAGTGGTCCTGCTAATCCCGCAGCGGCCCAAGCAGTCAAAATATAACCATGTATGGCACCAAGCTGCTTTGTACCAAACAAATCCCCAATATAGGCTGGAATTGAAGCAAATCCTCCTCCATAGCACGTATAAATGATCGCCATGACGATTGAAAAGATGAACGGTTCTTTTAAATAGGGGAGTAAAGGAAAAGCAATGAGCTGGATACTGAAAAAAATCGTATACGTATTCGGTCTTCCTATATAATCTGAAAACGATGCCCAGCCAATGCGTCCTAAACCATTAAAAGCACCTAAAATGCCCACAAGAGTAGCTGCAGCACCTGCAGTGAACCCAACACTTTCTTGAGCAAGAGGTGACGCTACTGAAATAATAGCGATTCCGCATGTGATATTAATAAAAAGCATAAGCCACAAATAATAAAAACGTCTTGTTTTGATCGCTTCATTTGCTGTAAGCTGTGATAAATCTTGAGGGATTTTTCTTTTCTTTGTTTTGAATACATCAAATTGTTTGACGTCATCAGGTGTTGGTGGTGATAAATAAAGAGATGAGATCACCATGATGATAAAATAGGAGATTCCAAGAATATAAAAAGTATTTGCGATATTCACTTTTTCAATGAGATATTGAATAATTGGGCTGCAAATAAGAGAAGCAAACCCAAACCCCATAATGGCTAAGCCGGTTGCAAGACCTCTTCGATCCGGAAACCATTTGACTAGAGTTGATACAGGTGCAATATAGCCTACCCCTAACCCTATTCCAGCGAGTACACCATAAAATAAATAGAGGAGAGGCAGTGATGACATGTGGACAGCGAATCCTGACCCAGTCATTCCGATGCCGAAGAAAATAGCTGAGAAGAGCCCCGATGCCCTTGGACCATACCTTTCAACGAAATGTCCCATAAAAGCAGCAGATAAACCTAAAAATAAAATAGCAATACTGAAGGTGAGACTTATTTCTGTTAATGACCACTGAAAGGCTTCATGTAAAGGATTCGTAAAAACACTCCAAGCATAAACAGACCCAATAGATAAATGAATTCCTACAGCACTTGCTGCGATGAGCCAGCGATTTTTCGATTTGTTCATTTTGTTCCCCCCATATAAAGCAGTCAAGAAGTTTGATAAGATAGAAATATGTTACATTTTTATGACTTTTTAAAATAATATCACAATTTGATTGGATCATATAACTAAATTTGCATTGAAAGGAAGATCATACAATGAATCCTTCTGTTAAAAAGAAACGAGTCATACACCAATACAATGAAGGCCAGTTTACCTGCAAAACTGATGAAATTGTAGAAGAATATCCTTTAACTGTGATGGTAAATGGAGAAGAATTTGTGACCCTTGTTTGTTCACCAGAGCACTTGAAAGAATTGGTTATCGGCTTTTTGGCTTCAGAAGGGGTCATTCGATTTGAAAAAGAGATTAAAAGGTTTACAATAGATGAAAGTATGGGTTTTGCCTATGTTGATTTAGTTCACTCAAGTGGATTTGATTCATCAGATTTTACAAAACGAGTGATTGGTTCATGCTGCGGGAAAGGGAGACACTTTTATTTCCTTCAAGATGTGAAGACGGCAAAAACAGCCATTGATCGAATCAGTATTTCTGCTGAAACCTGTATGCATCTCATGAAGTGTTTGCAAGAAGAAAGCCAATTATTTCAACATACTGGCGGAGTGCATAATGCTGGACTGTGTGACACAGAGAAGCTATTCATCACTAGAACTGATATAGGAAGACATAATGCTTTAGATAAAATTTATGGATACTGTTTACTTCAGCGAATTCCACTTAGAGATAAAATCCTTGTTTTTAGCGGCCGGATATCGTCAGAAGTTCTATTGAAGGCAGCAAAACTAGGAGTGTCTATCGTCATTTCAAAATCAGCACCTACTGAGCTGGCGCTTAAAATGGCAGAAGAATTAAATATTACGACAGTTGGATTCGTCAGAGGAAAATCCTTTAACATTTACACGCATCCTCATCGTATTACAGAATAGGAGGCAAAGTATGGTCAGTATTTTAGATAAAAGACATCGACCATTGCGCGATTTAAGAATATCAGTAACTGATCGCTGTAACTTTAGATGTACGTACTGTATGCCTGCTGAAATTTTTGGGCCGGATTATCCTTTCTTGAAAAAAGAAGAACTGCTTAGTTTCGAAGAAATTGAACGACTTGCTACCCTTTTTGTAAAGAACCTAGGTGTGGTAAAAATACGCATCACGGGCGGAGAACCGTTAATGCGGAAGGATCTGCCTGTCTTAATAGAAAAGCTCACAAACATTCCAGGGATTGAAGACATTGCGATTACAACCAACGGAACACTTTTACCTTTATATGCTGATCAGTTGAAGAGAGCTGGTCTCAATAGAGTCACCATTAGTTTAGATTCATTAAATCCCGACCGTTTTAAGCAAATGAACGGAAGGCATATTTCTATCCAAAAAGTGTTTGATGGTATTGAGGCTGCAAAAAAGGCTGGACTTGCTATCAAGATTAATATGGTTGTTCAAAAAGGTGTGAATGATCAGGATGTCTTACCAATGGCAGCTTACTTCAAAAAAGAAGGACACGTTCTCAGATTTATTGAATTTATGGATGTCGGTAATACGAATAAATGGAATCTAGAACATGTCATGACAAAGAAAGAAATAATTGAATTAATTGATTCAACATATCCTATCAAACCAGAACCTCCTCAATATACAGGTGAAGTAGCCAAACGATTTTTTTACAAAGATGGTTCAGGAGAGATAGGTATTATTTCTTCCGTTTCAGATGCTTTTTGTGGCACATGTAACAGAGCAAGGCTGTCTGCACGGGGGGAATTGTTTACATGTCTGTTTGCTTCATCGGGTTTTGATCTGAAACAGATGATTCGTACGACAAAAAATAATGAAGAATTAACGAACAGGTTAAAGGAATTATGGTCGAACAGACATGACCAATATTCGGCCGAGAGAGAGCAGAAAAAAGATCAGAAAAAGGTTGAGATGTCATACATCGGTGGGTAATGACAATAAAGTATCATGATCTTGTATTTTTGAAAAGAAGAAAAAATGTCATAATCGTTGTTGAAAATCCTTTCTTGAAAACAGGTCTTTTTATCTTATGAACTCAGTCACTATAAAAAACCAGCAGATTCTCTGCTGGTTTTTAAATTGCTATTTTGCACTTCAAAAAGATTGAGATAAGATTGGAAAATAGATTTTCTCTCATTGTGTGCGGCTTTACTTTTACGAGTGCTGTGATAAGATCAAATCATTCTTTACCAGCTCGATTTTTTCACTCCAGGGATATGACCCTTATAGGCAAGCTCACGAAAAGCAATCCTAGACATTTTGAATTTTCGTAAATAACCTCTGGGACGGCCCGTTAATTCACAGCGGTTTTTTAAGCGGGTAGGGGAAGAGTCTCTAGGTAATTTTCGTAAAGCTTCATAGTCACCTTTTTCTTTTAACTCTTTCCTTAATTCTGCATATTTCAATACAAGCTGCTGTCGTTTTTTTTCTTTAGCAATCTTAGATTTCTTTGCCAATTAAAACCCTCCTGGCTTAATTTTGTATTTTCCATTGAAAGGGGTCCTCAAATGTAGTCCAATCTTGATTAAATTCCTCAGGTGTGAGCAAGCATTGATCAAGAGTACGAATGATTTCTGCTTTAGGCAAATCTACACCGATAAACACAAGTTTTGTATGGCGATCACCAAACTCTGCGTCCCACTCATCTAGAAGCTCTGGTTCCTGATTTAATATCCGTGCTTTTTCTTGTTCAGGCAAAGCAGCAATCCAGTATGCAATTGGTTCAATCGCAACAGATTTCCCAGCTTGTGAAATTAAAATGGTTAAATCATGATGTGTGGCAAGCCAAGTAAAACCTTTCGCACGAACGATCTGCTCAGGCATTTGATCTAACCAAGCATTCAGTCTGCCGGTATGAAAAGGGAGTCTTCTTTCGTAAACAAAAGATGAAATTTTGTATTCCTCTGTTTCCGGTGTATGCTGACCATGTCCTGCGTTGATTTCTTTGATCCACCCAGCAGAGGCACTTGATTTTTCAAAGTCGAATAAACCAGTATTCAAAATGTCATCTGGCTGTACTATACCTTTTGAGGTTTTGATGATAGATGCTTCTGGTTGTAGTTTGTTCAGCACATGCTCAAGTCGATCTAATTCAGAGGGAGATACTAGATCACATTTATTGATAATAAGCACGTCACAAAATTCAATTTGATCAATGAGTAAATCGGAAATTTCTCGCTCGTCGTCATCGGAAACCGCTTCTTTACGATCTAATAAACTCTCTCCTGACTGGAAATCAGTCCAGAAACGATTTGCATCTACTACTGTGACCATCGTATCTAGACGGCAAAAGCGGGTCAAATCTATACCCATTTCTTCATCAATATAAGAAAACGTTTGAGCGACGGGAATTGGTTCACTAATTCCGGTTGATTCAATGACAATATAATCAATATTACCCGCTTTACAAAGGCGTTCTACTTCAATTAACAAGTCTTCTCTCAAAGTGCAGCAAATACAGCCGTTAGATAATTCAACGAGTTTCTCATCTGATCGAGAAAGCTCGCCGCCTTGTTTGACTAGTTCTGCATCAATATTAATTTCGCTCATGTCATTGACGATCACAGCCACTTTTAATCCTTTGCGATTTTGAAGAACATGATTTAATATCGTTGTTTTTCCTGCTCCTAAAAAGCCGCTTAATACTGTAACAGGTATACGCTTATTCATTTGTTTTTGTCCTTTTGAAAACGATCATTTTGTTTTCCGCCTCACTTAAAAAGTAATCATTACGATTTATAATCTAAAAAATTTATTTTGTTTCTCTATGAAGGGTATATTTCTTTAATCGAGGAGAATATTTTTTTAACTCCAATCGGTCAGGATTCGTTCTTTTATTTTTTGTTGTGATGTAGTTTCTGTCACCTGTTTCAGTACAGGCCAACGTAATATTCACGCGCATAAGTAATAGGATCCTCCTTTAATTCGTAATAGTTACGATTTGTATTTTAAAATGATCAAGACTGAATGTCAAGCATAGGAGAATGATCCAAGTCAAATGATAAAAACAAAAGGGGTATCGAATGACTATTGATACCCCTCTCCATTAATAAAAGTCACCGAGTTCTTGTTCGTAATCACCTTCATACTGCTGGACATCATAAGGAATTTCTTGGAGGAAGGCTAACCCGCCTAGTATAAGTATCAAAACGATAGCAATGAATGAAAGAATAACTGCGGCAATACTTGAAATGGCAAACAGTGTTTGCATTTTCATCATCTTAGCGTACTGTTCTAATAATTCTTCGTAAGAAGTATCTGGAGCCTGAATCAAGTGTTCAGCTGCTTTTACAGATTTTTGTACATGAATTCCCATCATAATGAGGAAGACGCCAAGGGCTGCAGGAAGAACAAGCCAAAAACCAATAAGAATAGCCAGACCGCCTGAAATATAGAGAAAGATACTACCAACCTTTCCCCACTTTACGATTGAATGAAGAGATTGAATGATTTTCTCAGTTTGTTGCAATGGTGTTCACTCCTTTATGTATTCACTCTTTATCATACTTGAGTAAGTAGTGCTTAGGAAGAGTGAATGTTGATTGATTCAATTGTTTCTCTCTTCACTTCACTTTTTTTACAGCTGTTACATGCGTCATAAAAAAGCGTCTCTTTTTCAGGGAGACGCTCGTTTTATAATTCTTTTCCTAGGATATCTAAATCGTATCTGCTGCCGTCCATTTCTGCGATGCGTGGCAGGTGGCCCCATGTCTCAAAGCCGTGCTTTTTAAATAGTCGAATGCTGGCTTCGTTGTGCCCGAAAATAAAGGCAAGTAACGTTCGAATGCCTAATGAGGGTGCTAAATCAATGGCTTCTTGCAAGAAAAGTGATCCTAAGCCTTTTCCTCGATAGTCTTGGTTTAAATAGATACTCATTTCAACGGTCCCGTTGTATGCAGGCCTTCCGTAAAACGTTTCAAAGCTCAGCCAGCCGTAGATATTTCCATCCTCATCTGTTTTCACATAGAGAGGTCTTTTCTCGGAATGATTCAAAAACCATTGCCGGCGGTCCTCGACAGAAACTGGTTCTGTATCAGCGGTCACTTCTCTTGAAGCAATGGTTGAATTGTAGATATCAACGATCGCTTTGAGGTCATCTTCTGTTGCTATACGGTTGAAAGTTTTCACAATTAAGTCCCCCATCTTTTTTTCATTTATCATACATATTATTGATGCGATTGCGCAAAATAAAAAGAAAAATGATTTCGTGTGTATATATTTTTTGAAAAGTGTTCAGAATGTTGCTGAGGTGATGAAAAATGAGAGAGGAAGAAAAGAAACGTACTTCCAAAATCACAAAAGTTCAGCAATTTTTCCGTAAGCGCTGGGTATTCCCTGCTATTTACTTGGTCAGCGCAGCGGTCGTGTTAACAGCCGTTCTTTGGTATCAAGCTGTATCAAAAGATGTAAAAGACCAACTATCTGATGGAAATCAAACAGGGCAAGAACAGCGCGATGATGCCGTTGAAGTTGGAAAGCCAATTGAAAATGTCGCAATGCCGGTCCAGAATTCTGATAATGTTTCTGTCGTGAAAAAGTTCTATGAAGCAGATGCTGACCAAAAAGAAAAAGAAGCAGCACTTGTAAACTATAATAACACCTATACCTTGAGCAAAGGTATTGATCTTGCAGATAAAGATGGCAAAGTGTTTGATGTCACAGCTGCTCTTAGTGGAACAGTGGTTCAAGCGAAAAAAGATCCAGTCCTCGGTCACGTTGTTGAAATTGAACATGAAGATGGATTATCGACTGTTTATCAATCGTTGTCACAAGTGAGTGTCAAAGAAGGCGATGAAGTCAAGCAGAGTGATGTCATTGGTGCTTCTGGTAAAAATCTATATGGTGCTGAAAGCGGCAACCATGTACATTTTGAAATTCGTATGGAAGGTTTAGCGCTTAATCCGCTTAGCTTCATTGACAAGCCTGTTTCTACAATTGAAAAAGCAGCGCAAGAAGTGACGGAACAAGCAAAAGAACCTGCTCAGCCAAAGACTGAGGAAAAAACGAAGGAACCTGCTGCTGAAGATAAAGCCAAAGAGCCAGCTGGAGAAAAATCTGAAGAAAAGTCTGATGAGAAGGGGAAATCCTCTGATCAAGAAAAGTCTTCTGATTCCTCTAAAGACAGCAGTCAGTCAGAAGAAACAAAACAATCTTAATGTTTTTCAAGGTCCTCTGTGTATATAAATATGCAGAGGTTTTTTCTGCTTAAAAAGATCCTCCGCCACTCGGCGGAGGATACACTATAGGGCGGCAGGTCCTTCTTCACCTGTCCGAATGTTGATTGTATTCGCTATTTCATATATAAAAATTTTCCCATCCCCTGGTTCGCCTGTCCGAAGTACCTTTTGAGCTGTTTCAACGACCTGTTCGACAGGTACTTTGCTTAGGACGATTTCGATCTTTAATCGTTCGTACACGTTGCTTTCTTTTTTGACGCCGCGGTATAGCTCTGTATGTCCCTTTTGTAAGCCGCAGCCGTGTACATTTGAAAAGGTAATCGAGGTGACACCAATCTTTCCAAGCTCCACCTTTAATGTTTCAAAATTAGCTGGACGTGTGACAATCTCCACTTTATACATTTTGCTCATAGAGACACCCCTTTTTCTTTAATCTTGATAAGCTTTTTCACCGTGCATGGTTAAATCAAGACCCACTGATTCTTCTTCTTCGGTTGCACGAATTTTGAAGAAGACATTGACCACTTTGATGATTACGTATGTCACAACGGCAACAAAAGCGTACGTGGCAACAATCGCGACCACTTGCTTCCAAAGTAAGCTGGGATCTCCGTAAAATAAGCCATTGGCTCCGCCGTCATTGACAGAAGTTGTGGCGAAAAGTCCTGTTGCAATTCCTCCCCAAGTACCGCCAATTCCGTGAAGGCCGAATGCATCTAGTGCGTCATCATAGCCAAATTTGGCTTTGAGTGAAAAGACTCCCCAGAAACAGACGATCCCGCCAATGATTCCTATTATAATAGAAGCAAACGGTGTAACAAAGCCTGCGGCAGGTGTAATGGCGACAAGACCTGCGATGGCTCCAGAGATTGCGCCGAGCATGGTCGGTTTTTTGTTGATCATCCACTCTACTAACAGCCAGCCGATGATTCCTGCAGCAGCAGCTGTATTGGTGTTAATAAAGGCAAACATGGCCACGCTGTCTAATGTAAGAGCACTACCCACGTTAAAACCAAACCAGCCAAACCAGATGACTGCTCCGCCAAGAAGGGTGTAGATCAAGTTATGCGGAGAAGAGCTTGCCGCTTCTTTACGCTTCCCGAGCACAATCGCCACGACAAGACCCGCAACACCGGATGAGATGTGAACCACGTTTCCGCCTGCGAAGTCAAGTGCACCCATCTCGCCAATCCAACCGCCGCCCCATACCCAGTGTGCGACTGGAGCGTATACAAATGTGACCCAAAGGAGTGTAAATACAACGACTGCTGAGTAGCGGATCCGTTCAGCAAAGGCCCCTGAGATGATGGCTGTTGTTAAGACGGCAAAGGTCATTTGGAACATCATGAACAATGAATGTGGAATGGTCTCACTATAGGAACCAGGCTCAAAACCTACGCCTTTCAGGCCCACCCAGTCTAATCCTCCGATCCATGCATTGCCTGGTGCAAAAGCTAAGGAATAACCGAATACGATCCATACGATTGAAACGATCGCTAGTGATGTTAAGCTGTGCATGGTTGTGCTTAACACGTTTTTACTTCTCACGAGTCCTCCGTAGAATAAAGCTAAACCCGGTGTCATTAACCACACGAGTAGTGCGCAGAAGAACATAAATACTGTATCACCCATTTGCATGCTGCATTCCCCCGAATCATTCAGAATTATTGTTTTCTTAATTCTTCATTATAGAGAGAAAAGTCATATATAACATATACATGTAAGTTTATCTGACATGGTTTTTTGGTTAAGTTCAATATAAATGGATGAAAAGTTCGTAAAAAATGAGCAAAAACGTAAGTTAAGCACTAAAAATGAAGGGCGTTTGACCTATAAAATGGAGCTGAGAAACAGTTTTGTACGTTCCTCCCTAGGAGAATCAAACAATTCCGAAGGGACGCCTTCTTCGACGATGCGGCCTTCGTGCATGTAGACGACACGATCGGCAACTTCTTTCGCAAAGCCCATTTCATGTGTGACAATGACCATGGTCATGCCTTCTTTTGCGAGGCTTTTCATCGTTTGCAGCACCTCGCCTACAAGCTCTGGATCAAGGGCAGATGTAGGTTCGTCAAATAACATGACATCAGGCTTCATGGCGAGAGATCTGGCTATGGCTACACGCTGTTTTTGGCCGCCTGATAGTTTAGAAGGATATACGTTGGCTTTATCCGCAAGTCCGACTTTTTCTAGCAAGGCGCTGGCTTCAGCGATGGCTTGCGCTTTCTTTGTTTTTTTCACCATAACAGGCGCTTCGATGATATTTTCAAGCACAGTTTTGTGCGGGAAAAGATTAAAATGCTGAAACACCATTCCTATTTTTTGTCTCATTTCGTTTAATTGATCGCGCTTTGGATGAACAGGACTGCCATCAATGATAATATCTCCATTATTTTTTATTTCTAGAAAGTTCATACAGCGGAGCAAGGTGCTTTTTCCAGAACCGCTTGCGCCAATTAAGACGACCACATCATTTTCATAAACAGTGAGATCGATATCTTTTAAAACATGAAGCTCTCCAAAGTATTTATTGAGTTTTTCAACACGAATGATTTCCTTTGATTCTGTCATGCTTCTCCTCCTATTGGTCACTGGCTGATAGTTTCTTCTCAAAGGTTTGGACAGCGAATGTTAACAGCAGGACAAGAACTAAGTAATAGACGGCGACAACAAGTAAATACGTCATATTATCAAAACTGTTGGAGCCTTGCGTGGTGGCGACGTTAAATAGTTCATTGACACTGATAAAGGCGGCGAGTGATGAATCTTTTAAGCCGATAATGAACTGGTTGCCAAGAGGGGGGAGGGCACGCCGCATCGCTTGCGGGAGAATGATGCGCCTCATTGTTAAAAAACGACCCATGCCAAGAGAGCGTCCTGCCTCTTTTTGCCCCTGATCGATGGATTGGATAGCACCTCTAAATATTTCGGCTATATAGGCCCCATTATGAAAGGCGAGCGCAATGGAAGCAGCCCAGAAGTCGGGTATATTCAATTCTGTGAGGCCGAAGTATAGGATGAAAATTTGAACAATAAGTGGTGTTCCGCGTACAAGAAAGATATAGGCATTGGCGATATAACCGAAAACGGCTATGCGGGATATTTTCAATAAAGCAAAGAAAAGCCCGATGAACATACCGATGAAGATGCTGATCACCGTCAGCTGTAAGGTGATCAGCATTCCTTCTAAGAAAATACCTCTAGAATCAATCAGCGTCTGAAAAAAGTGTGATAGGGTAGGCAAAACAATCATCTCCATTTGAAGAAAGTGCGCCTATAAAAAGGGCGCACAATCGTGGTTTTAATCTTGTTTGACCGTGATGTCTTCATCAAAGTACTTTTCACTAATTTGTTTTAATGTTCCGTCTTTTTTTAGTGCGTCAATCGCATCGTTGATCTCTTTTATGAGCTGTTCATTTTCTTTTGATACAGCAATTGCCTGCTCACTTTGTCCGAGTCTTTCCTGTGCTGTGATGTTCAATTTTTTCTTCATCGCTTCTGCACCTGTGGCGAAATCTGTTACGACTGCATCGTGTTTTCCGTTGGCCAGTGCTTCTAAGGCGACGACATCACTATCATAATATTTTGGTTCTTGCCCGCTATGTTCCTTAGCAATATCAGCGTAGGACGATCCTTTGGATACAGCAATTTCTTTGTCTTTTAAGTCATCAGCATGCTGAATGTCTGCTCCAGGTCTTGTGAAAATTTGCGGACCAGAGTAGTAATAGGGCTTAGAAAAAAGGACGTGTTTTTTTCGTTCCTCATTGATGGTATGACTTGCAACTGCCGCATCAAATTTACCTGCTTTCACGCCTTCGACGATGCCTGCGAATTTATATTTTTTCTGTATAGGTTCGAGACCTAGTTTGTCACTAATCGCATTGCCTACATCGATATCAAAGCCGGACATCTGATTTCCATCCATGTAACTAAACGGATGAAATTCACCTGATGCTGCAAAAATAAATTTTCCATCCTCCAAAATTGGCGACCCTTTCGCTGTAGAATTACGTTTATCTCCGTTCCCATTTGTTTCATTTGAACCACACGAAGACAGAAGTAATACTGCAACCGAGAAAAGGGCTGGGACCCAAAACCGTCTTTTTTTAATAATAAGCTTCTCCTCCTTTTCAGCCGTTCTCCATATAAGGAGAAAGTAGGCTTTTCAATATGTGTAGCATCTTACCATTTGTTCCTCATATTCTCAATTTTATATGTGTTATTCCAACAATCGTCCTTTTTAGAATGTATGTCTTGCTTTTCTAAGAGAGAACTTGAATTGATTAGGGTAAAAAAGGGAAATGAATCTCATAATAACGAAAGGGTTGCAAAAAGGAGGTCAGTGTATGAACAAGTGGAGAGACAATCGAAAAGTTTTTTTAACCGCTATTGCCTTTGGAACGATGTTGAATCCGCTGAATTCATCAATGATTTCTTTGGCCTTGCATCAAATTCAGCATGAATTCGGTTTGTCGTTTACGACCGTATCTTGGCTTATTTCTTCTTTTTATTTAGCAAGTGCAGTAACACAGCCAGTGAGCGGCCGGATTGGGGATCATGTGATGAGCCGGAGAACCTTATTTTTATTCGGTCTCGTTCTTGTCGCAGTCTCAGCCATTTGCGCGCCGTTTGCCCCAACGTTTGCGGTGCTGATTGTGATCCGTTTGTTACAGGCGATTGGAAGCAGTGCCATTTATCCTTCTGGAGTCGGACTCATTCGGGATCATATTCAAGAAAGACAGGCTTCGGCGTTAGCGGTATTATCCATTTTTGCTTCAGCGATGACGGCGCTTGGACCGACGCTTGGCGGATTTCTGATGACCATTGGCGGCTGGCCGGCTATCTTTTTAGTGAATCTGCCGTTTATTTTGATCAGTTTCTTTCTCGGTCTATTGTTGTTTCCGAAGGAGCAGAAAAAGAGAAAGCTGCGCATAGGCGAAACTGTGCGAACACTCGATTTGCCAGGGATGCTTCTTTTTACCGCCTGCATTGTTCTCCTGCTTTCATTTTTATTATCACTGGGTGATGGTATTCAATATGTTCAAGGCATTCTTTGTCTCCTGAGTGCAGGCGCTTTTATCTGGTGGGAGTATCAGGTGGATGAACCGTTTATTCAAATACGGATGTTCAGAGAAGAGCAGCGGCTGTCACTTGTGTATGTGCAATTTATCATTTTAAATATCTTTTTCTATTGTCTCTTTTTTGGTTTGCCGAGTTATTTTCAGGATGAGTTAGGCTGGCGTGTGGAGATGACGGGTCTTTTTATGCTGTGTATGTCAGGGGTGAGCATTATTGTGTCGCCGCTGACAGGAAAGTGGGTGGATCGCGGGGATGAACGCCATCCAGTTTTAGCGAGTGCTGTATTGATGCTGGCTGGAGCGTCTGCCATGACTTTCTTTTTTATTCCTGCGCCATTATGGGGAAAAGGATTGGTTCTGGCGCTGCTTGGGCTCAGTTACGGGATTGGGAATGTCGCGCTTCAAGCTGCGATGCTCAAGGCAAGTCCTCAGCAAATGATTGGCACATCCTCTGGACTTTTTCAAACATGCCGCTACCTTGGTTCTATTCTGTCGTCTGCTGTGCTTGGTATGCTGTTTGGGGATGAAATTGCTGGTGCTCATTTTGCGCAATTAGGCTGGACGTTGATCATCATTTCTCTTATTGGCATTGGCGTCAGTCTTTATTTTTCAAATATGGTTAGAGGGAGACAGCCAATAAAAAAAGCGGCGCGATAAGTGAGAGAAGAATCTTCATCACGTTATCGCAAGGCCGCTTAAGAGTTGGATAGGTCTGAGCCCTGATCCTTTGTCTTCCTTCTGAAAATTTTCCCTACAATTGTCTCGTAAAATGTCACGATGCGATCAATTGGAGAGTCAAAGAACTTCCATAATTTATTCATGATAAAGACAACCACAATCGATACGACCAAGCTGCCTAAAACATCAAATGGATAATGATGACCGACCCAGATGCGGGAGAATCCTGTAAGTAATCCAAAGACGAGCAATATGTTGCCGAGCTTTTTATTACGGGATCGAATGGCTAGTGAAAGAGCCAATGCACCTGTTGTATGGTCACTTGGGAAGGAAGCGTCTGCTGAATGCGGGATGAGTGTGTCGACTTTATGCGCCACAAACGGCCGCTCTTCATAATGAAACAATGTAATGGCAAAGTTGACGATAAGTGCTGCAATGCCTGTTACACCGGAAAAGAAGACATGCTTCTTAAATTTGTGATTCCCTAAAAACCAGCAAATCAATAAGACAAGGGCGTACACAAGAATGGCCTTTTTCGTAATAAAGATCATGGCCTGATCTAAAAACTCAGAATGGTGAGCCATCCCGTGGATGACTTTAAACAATTCGTAATTCAAAACATCACCTATACTTTCGCTTAATGCTAACTATTTTTCAACAAAGCTTGTATGCTCTATTTGGAATATCCTATATATTAGCATGTTTCCGGCGAAGTTTAAAATAGTACCCTTTTATTCTGAAAGGGAGACCTTTTGTGCTTTTGATTCCTGGGGTTTTCGTTCGCTCCAATAAAAGACGCCCATACTCAGTAAGACCACAATGCCTGCAATGAGGTACACATTTGAAAAGTCTGTGAAACTGACAAGGAGTCCAAAGACAAATGAGCCAGCAGCAATACCTGTATCATACAGAGTAAAGAAAGTAGCCGTCGCATACCCCGTACGGTGAGCTGGTGAGTGCTGAATTGCAAGTGTTTGTAAACATGGCACGAGCGAACCGTAGCCAAGTCCAATCACAGCGCCTGATAGAAGAAGCATTGTAGCTGAATGTGTCGCTGTCAGCATCCATAAACCAATGGCAAAAAGGGCAATCGAAGGATAGATCACAACGTGAGCTCCAACCCGGTCAAAAAGTCTGCCTGTAAATGGACGTGATCCAAGCATTGCAGCCGCAAACACAATGAAGAAATAACTGCTTGCACCCATCAAATGGAGTGAATTGGCATAAACTGAAATAAATGAAATAATCGGCGAATAACAGAAGGAAATAATAATGCCGACGGCCGCTGTTTTTAATGCGCCTTTTTCAAACAGGTGAGAAAACGTGAATCGGAAGACGATGCTTCCACCGTTTTCAGGCTCTGGCTGTCTAATCAGCATCGTAAAAGCAGCTCCGATCGTCACGATAATGGAAAAGAGAAGAAATAAGGAATGAAATCCTATTTTTCCTACTTGATTCAGTGCGATAAACGGACCGATGACAACAGCGAGGTTCATGGACATCACAAAGTATCCGAGTCCTTCCCCGCGTTTATGTTTCGGGATCATATCAGCCGCAATGGCACTGGCAACTGTCGTCAAAATACTAAAAAAGATCCCTTGTACGAAACGCAGCACAAGGAGCGTTTGGAATTGATCAATCGGAATGTATAAATAAGTGAGTAAGGCAAAGGCTGTAGAAGAGAAAATCGCCATCCGTTTTTTGCCGAATTTTTCAATAATGGCGCCAGAAAACGGTCTTGTCACAATAGCAGATAATAAGAAGACCGTCACAAGGAGACCGCCCTGTGATTCTGTTCCATTTAGTTCATCCATTGTGTAAATGGGCAGTAATGTCAAAAGGGCATAAAAAGAGGTGAACGTAAATAAATTCACCAGGACAATCATGATAAAATCTTTTGTCCATATGCGTTCGTTCATGATGTATGTCACTTCCTATTCAGTAGATAATTTGTGTAAAAGTGTATGGAGGAGTTGTTTTTCTTCGTAGGTAAAATCTGAAAGACATTCTTCTTCAAATTGTTCCATCGTGCGTTTGATTTCTTCAAATCGGGCTTTTGCATCATCTGTCATCACGATCAGATTCTCACGTTTGTCTTTGCCTTGTACACGTTTCACCCAGCCGTTTGCTTCTAAGCGGGTGACGGTTCTGGTAATGGTCGGTGCTTCGACGTTTAAATATGTCCAGATGTCTTTTTGGGTTTTTGGGCCGAATGTATCCAAACAAAAAAGCACAGTCCACTGGGACATGTACAAGTCATAAGCAGCAAGCGCTTCGTTCGCCTTTTTAGACAGCAGCCGCGCGCCTTGATGTATTTGATGTAAACACTCTCTATTTAACGTATCCATATGCTCACCTTTTTTAAATATTTAGCTAGGTAAATAAATTCACCTTTTCTATTTTACGTGCTGAATCCTTTCTTGTAAAGTGGAAATTTTCGCGCCCCGAAATGATTTTTTGTTTTGCCTTTTCTGATAAATCCCTTGTCCCATCTTCATTTTTAGCATATTCCCTATTCAATGCTAATACACTGTTACAAACCTGACAAAGAGAGTGTTTGAGGTGAGGGATCGTGTTTGGCATTTACTACCTAATGGATGAGAAATTACGACGAACAAGCGCCGCTGAAAATGGATAATCTTCATACGGATCTCATTTCACACTTCTCACATCCATTTTAGGGAGGTCGAGTGGTGTGCACGATTACATCAAAGAGCGAACAATCAAGATAGGAAAGTATATCGTGGAGACAAAGAAAACCGTTCGTGTTATTGCGAAAGAATTTGGAGTCTCTAAAAGTACTGTACACAAGGATCTAACAGAAAGGCTGCCAGAAATTAATCCAGATCTGGCTAATGAAGTAAAGGAGATACTGGATTATCATAAATCAATCCGCCACTTGCGAGGAGGAGAAGCCACCAAGTTAAAGTATAAAAAAGAAGAAATTTTAGAAGGCGAACCTGTGAAACAGTAAGCTTAGTTCTTTGTTCATAAACATAATATATATATCTTCCTCATATCGGTAGTTTCTAACCACAAATTTTGTAAAGACTTTTGTAAAGAAATATCTTTTTTTCTGCAAATTATGATAGAATATATAATTAGGGCAGAATGTGGTATTTGCTATGGAAACAGATTTTCAAGGAGGATATATATAGATGTTTGCTAGGGATATTGGAATTGATCTTGGTACTGCCAATGTACTGATTCATGTCAAAGGAAAAGGAATTGTGTTAAATGAACCATCTGTGGTAGCTCTTGACAAAAACAGCGGGAAAGTTTTGGCTGTTGGAGAAGAGGCTAGACGTATGGTTGGACGTACACCTGGGAATATTGTTGCGATTCGTCCATTAAAAGACGGCGTAATCGCTGATTTTGAAGTAACTGAAGCGATGCTCAAGCATTTTATTAACAAATTAAATGTGAAAGGGCTGTTCTCTAAGCCGCGTATGCTCATCTGCTGCCCGACAAATATTACATCTGTTGAGCAGAAGGCGATCAAAGAAGCTGCTGAAAAAAGCGGTGGTAAGCATGTATTTCTTGAAGAAGAGCCAAAAGTAGCAGCGATTGGTGCTGGTATGGATATTTTTCAGCCAAGTGGAAACATGGTCGTAGATATTGGAGGCGGAACGACAGATATCGCTGTCATCTCAATGGGTGACATTGTAACCGCCTCTTCTATTAAAATGGCTGGAGACAAATTTGATCTGGAAATTCTAAACTACATTAAAAAAGAGTACAAGCTGTTGATCGGTGAGCGCACGGCTGAGGATATTAAGATCCAAGTTGCAACGGTATTCCCAGACGCACGTCACGAAGAGATTTCGATTCGTGGACGAGACATGGTGACAGGATTACCAAGAACGATTACCGTCACAAGCAAAGAAGTAGAAGAAGCATTGCGTGAATCCGTATCTGCGATTGTTCAGGCTGCGAAGCAAGTTCTTGAAAGAACACCGCCTGAATTATCAGCTGATATTATCGATCGCGGCGTCATCATTACAGGTGGCGGAGCTCTTCTAAACGGGCTTGATCAATTGCTTGCAGAAGAGCTGAAAGTACCAGTTTTCGTTGCTGAAAATCCAATGGACTGTGTAGCAGTTGGTACTGGCGTGATGCTTGATAATATGGACAAGCTGCCAAAGCGTAAACTCAGCTAATGATTTCCCTCATTCTTTTTAGAAAGAATGGGGGATTTTTATTAAAGAACCCTGCTAATCAGCCGATATATTTCATAGAAGATTGTGTTTAGGTCATGTGAAAGAATTTGAATGAGGTGAGCACGTGTTAAAAGGACTATACACCGTAACATCTGCCATGATCGCTCAAGAGCGGCGGACAGAAATGCTTTCAAATAATATCGCAAATGCGAATACCCCAGGCTATAAAGCGGATGAAGGGGCAATGCGTGCATTTCCAGAAATGCTGCTGAGCCGAATGGAATCAGGACGTTTCCAAACATCCTCAGGCAAAGGCTTTAGTGTTCCACTGCAATCGCCGATTGGTGGAATCAATACTGGGACATATATGCAGGAATTAATCCCTCAATTTACACAGGGAACTTTAAAAACAACAGATCAAACAACAGATGTAGCACTAGTTGAAAATAATGTGCCGATCAATCCGGAGACCAATCAGAAATCAGCGCTATTTTATGCGGTCAACACACCAGAAGGCGTTCGTTATACGAAAAGCAGCTCCATTACATTGAACGCACAAAAGCAGCTGACGATTAATGGACGCGCTCTTCTTTCCGTGACGGGTCAGCCGATTACGGTTCAGAGTGAGAACTTCAAAGTGAATGCAGATGGTACTGTGTCTGAAAATGGCCAAAATCTTGGTCAAATCGATGTACGTGTTGCGATGGATACAAGAAACCTAGGGCGTGAAGGAAATGATTTATACCGTACAGCTGATAACCAGCCCCTGCCAAGTGCAGTCAATAACGGTCAAATGTCCTATACGTTAAGCCAAGGCGTATCAGAGCTGTCGAACGTGGATGTGACGAAATCATATACAGATATGACAACGGCCTACCGAGCATTTGAAACAAATCAAAAAGTGGTTCAGGCGTATGATAAAAGCTTAGAAAAAGCAGTGAATGAAATTGGCAGAGTGTACTAATCAAGAAATGAAAAAGAAAGGAGGGAAATTATGCTTAGAACGATGATAAATGCAGCTGTATCGATGAATGAAGTGCAAAAGCAGCTTGACATCATCAGCAACAACATCGCGAACAGTGAAACAACAGGATACCGTGCGAAAAACACCCGCTTCTCAGAGCTGATCAGACAGCAGTTTAATCAGGTAGATGAAAAAAATGAGCAGGTGGCAAACAGTCGTCTGACACCTGCTGGGTTAAGGCTTGGTACGGGGACAATGGTCAATGCGTCCATTAACTCGCTGCAAGGCTCGATTAAAGAAACAGGACGTGATCTTGATGTTGCCTTCGGAGCGCCGTCGCAGTATTTACAGGTCAACGCCGGCGGTAATATCCGTTATACAAGAGATGGCTCACTTTACTTACAGCCGGGCAATAACCGTAACCAAGTGCAGCTTGTCACGAGCGAAGGCTATCCGATTCTTGATGAAAACGGAAATGCAATCGTCTTAAATGCGAATTTCCGTGATATTTCAATCGATAAAAATGGACGGCTTACGGCGATTTCAAGAGATAATCAACCGAATCAGCAAGTGAATCTAGGCGTTGTACAAGTCAATAATTCTTCAGCACTTGCCTCTGAAGGAGATAATTTGTTCTCAGTCGATGGAACCTATCAAGGTGCATTAACAGCACTAAATGGAGCAAACCGAGAGGCGATTCAGCTTCAGCAAGGTGCACTGGAAACATCAAATGTGGACATGTCGAAAGAATTAACAGACCTCATGACAACACAGCGTTCCTATCAGATGAATTCAAGAACAATTACGATGGGCGATCAAATGCTGGGATTAATTAATACAATTCGATAATCAGCAGGCTGGTATCAGCCTCTCATGATAAAAAAGGCGGCTCGCTCAAAGTCGCCCTTTTTTTTATAAAAATCTGAGACATCAGCAAGAAGATCCTCAAGATCAATCCACGCTTCTTTTCGTTCAAGACATGTGACGAGCGTGGCGATCTGCTCATCTGCCTTTGGCGTTTGGCTGTAGAGAAGAGATAAGATTTGAAACTTCATTCTTAATATATCAAACTGGGAAGCAACAGATTCTTTCAGACCTTTTTGAATATACTTCATCCCTTCATCGGTTAAATTTTCTTTAAAACAGGAACGCACAGTTTCGTATAGGCATGATACATAGGAGTGTGCTGACTTTCGGTACGCTGGAAGACGAAGCGCTTTTTTGAAGTATTCCAGCGCTTCCTTATGACGGTTTTGTCTTGACTGAATAAAGCCAGCATCATAATAAACGATACCGAGCAGCTCTTGATCATCAATCTTTTTCACGTAATCAATAATTTCAATGAAAATATCTTCCGCTTCCTTATATTTTTTTTGGTCGCTATAGTTGAGAGCGAGCACAATTTTACACCGATAGATGCTATGGATATCACCGTGCTTTGCAAAAATATCCATGGCTTTTTGAACATGACGAATCGATAACAACGAGTAACGGTTGTTGTAATAAACACCGCTTGTACGGAAATGGAACTCTGCTTCCTCCAGCTCATCGTTAAGTAATGGCAGTCGTTCCTCAGCCTTTTCGAGATAATGAATCGCATCATTTTGATCACTTTTTAAAGATTCATATAATCCGAGAAAGAAATAAAAATAATATTGCAGTTCTTCGTTCATTTCATCTTTGTGGGGCAGCAGTTCATGTTTGAGTTTTTCTAAGTCCTCTGTCTGATTCATCCAGAGCTGGTGACGGAAAAGCATCAACTGATAATGGAAATAGAGTTCTTGTTTTTTTGATAATTTCCGTTTATATTTTAGCAGTGTTTTTTTGATTTCTTCAGCCTTCGAAAAATGTCGATGCTTTAGCATTGTATACCAGGAATGGAGAAGTTTTTTTACGGATTTATCGCTCATAAAATTCATTTTTACCCTCTTATTCAATCAATGATGTAATATATATTACCATATTTGTGAAAAAACATTGAGTGTAGTGTGGATTATATTTGATGACAATTGGTAATGATAGATACTATTTTTTACCATATGCATAAGGCGAATATTGAAAAATGCCAGCATTCATAATATACTTCTATAGGAATCAAATGAAGATCAGCGATATAGAAAAGAAGGAGAGATCAAGATATGCTTGATGCTCAGCAAATTCAAGACATTATTCCACACCGTTATCCATTCTTATTGGTCGACCGTATTTTAGAGGTTGATGGTGACAAAAGAGCGGTTGGAATCAAAAATGTAACAGTAAATGAAGAATTTTTTAACGGTCATTTCCCAGGATACCCAGTCATGCCGGGTGTGCTTATTGTAGAAGCGCTTGCTCAGGTTTTTGGGGTCATCATTTTAGGTAAAGAAGAGAACCAAGGGAGAATTGGTTTGTTTGCTGGAATTGACAGTTGCCGATTCAAAAGACAGGTCAAGCCTGGCGATCAGCTTCGTTTAGAGGTTGAAGTGACGCGCCTCCGCGGTCCTGTTGCAAAAGGAAAAGCCGTAGCCACTGTAGATGGCGAAGTGGCATGTGAAGCAGAACTTACATTTTCTATTGGTCCTAAAGTATCATGATTTGTTTGGCGATTCATCAAGGGTGAATCGCTTTTTTAGATGAAAATAACCAGTCTGAACGGATAAGGACTTGCATTTTTGACAAAAAAACGTCATATTAGACAAAAAAAGATGAAGGTGATAAAGGATGCTGAAAGAATTTAGAGAATTTGCAGTCAAGGGAAATGTCATTGACTTGGCTGTAGGTGTCATCATTGGGGGAGCATTTGGCAAAATTGTCACTTCTCTTGTGAATGATTTAATCATGCCGCTTGTCGGTATTATTATTGGAGGGCATGATTTTAGCGGTTTATCCATTAAAATCGGAGCTGCTCAAATTTTATATGGGAACTTCATTCAAACAGTGGTTGATTTCTTAATTATCTCGTTTTCCATTTTTATCTTTATTCGTTATTTGAATAAGTTAAAACGGAAAAAGGTTGAGGAAGAAGAGGTTGTGGAAACGCCGGATCAAACGGAAGTTTTGCTAACTGAAATCAGAGATTTATTGAAAAATCAAAGCCAGTCTAAAGATGTGCAATAGAAAAAGAGCGGCTGATCCCGCTCTTTTTTATGTGTTTTGTTTAAAAGCATCCAGTAGTTTTTCTCCTGACAACCCCTCTTTGACGAGGTCTTTTAATACTTCTTCAGTTTCTGTTCTGTAACGATTTGTAATCATTTTACCATCGAGTAACACAGAAATGTTTTCTTCTAAGGCAACGATGTTTTTGACTTGGACAGATAGATGAACAGGGCGGTTGTTTTCTTTAGTGATCGTTACAAGAATCTTCACTTCTGTGTGCTGCTGAAAGAGTACCTCAAACACCTGTCTATGTTTCTTTGGAATGAGTGCCTCGATCATCCAGTGATTTTCACCGTCTTCTTTATTAATGATTAAACCGTCACGAAGGGGAATACTGGACATTTTATCTTGCTGTGGATCAAGTTCAATTTTTAAATCAATCAGCCTAAAGGTTTTCATATTTATCACCTCACAAGCGTTCGTTATTCGTAAGTATTATTATAGCATACAACATCTGTATAAATGAAACCGCTGCCTGCTTAGAACTAGCTGCACATGAGTGAAAGGAGATGTTTTATGGAGTCCTATCAATTGAGAAACATTCATATTGGCGACGACAAGGCAAAGAGTGATATACGTGTTTATTCGTGGGGAGACATTCTTTCATTTTGTGATGTGTATATGGAAGAAGGAGAGTCACTCACGTTTCAATATGTCACCGAGGATCAAATGGACTGTTTTGAGTTTCAGCTGTCGGTTCATGATGGCCGGCTTTGTTTTTATTGGTTTGCGTGGGACGGATCTGATTATATTCACATGCCTTCTAGTAATTGGATTCATTCAGATATTTTTTATCAATTTATGAAAAATAAGTATTTCATCAAACAAAACAAGATGATGTTTTATACGCAAGCGGTAAAAAACAGAAATGAATGAGGATATAGAGAATTTGAAGGCCTATTTTGCTATTTTCCTGTTTTGTCACATACGGCCTTTCTCCGTAGACTAGGGGTAGCTGAAAGGAAAGGAGGCAAGTCCCGAATCAAAAGGTAACGTCTATCATCTGACAGCCCCCCTCTAGCTAAAGCTGATAGATGCTGCCTTGTTCATATGAACACTGCGTAATATAGAACCAATGCTTCTTTGTATAGGTCATGTGTCCCCTTGTGAATCCCCTTTGTGTGTATCCGGTCATATTTGCGTGGCCGGATACCCTTTTATTCACTGTTTAACCGATCAGCTCTTGCAAATAGTGGATACTCATTTCATAATGATGATGGATTTTGTTAATGGTATGTCGGTTGAAAATAAAGACATAAAGGAGAGAACGATGACAAACATTCAATTAATCGCAACGGATTTAGATGGAACTTTATTGAACAGTGAACACAAAGTGAGTCAGGAAAACGAGCAGGCATTAAAGGAAGCAGCTGCGAATGGAATTGAGGTTGTCGTGTCAACAGGGAGAGCGTATTTTGATGTAAGGTCTATTTTTGACCAGCTTGGTATGAATACATGGGTGATTAGTGCCAATGGAGCTGTAATTCATGATCCAACTGGACAAGTGTACCATTCAGCTGCTTTACAAGAAGAAAAGGCTAAACACATACTGTCATGGCTTGAAGAACGTGATTATTATTATGAAGTCTTTACAAACGAAGCCATTTTCACGCCAAATCGCGGAAGAGAGCTTCTTGCGATTGAAATGGACCGTTTAAAAAGTGCAAATCCAGAAACGGATCAAAATGTCTTAAAACAAGCGGCAGAAGTTCAATACAGCCAGTCGGGTTTTTCTTATATTGATACATATAAAGAATTGTTTCGTGAGGATCGAAAGCTTTCATTTTACAATATCTTAGGTTTTTCTTTTTTTCAAGACAGATTGCAAGCGGGATGGGATATGTTTGGTGATGATTCAGATGTAACATTGGTCAGTTCGGCTGATCATAACTTTGAAATTGGTTCAAAGGACGCGTCTAAAGGGCAGGCATTAACAAGGCTAGCAGAAAGACTAGGTATTTCTTTAAGTAGGGCAGCGGCTGTAGGAGACAGTTTAAATGATGAATCAATGCTTCGAGCTGCTGGTGTTGGGGTTGCAATGGGGAATGCGAGACAGGATATAAAAGAAATCGCTGATCACGTGACGTTATCAAATGATGAACACGGAGTCGCGCATATGATCCGGCACCTTTTGAAATAGATGAATCAGATGTCTTGGTATAAATCACATAGGATGAAGCGCATTCTACAAAAGAGGAATTCAGAACCACTTCTATTTACACATGATGTGGAACATCATATAATTTAATTATGAATATAACCCGCTTGTAAGGAAAATAAGGAGAGTAAACGAATGGCGCTGGAATCTTATAAGTCCGAAAATCTGCATTTAATCAAGGAAGCCTTGGACTATACTCAGGTTGGCCTGACGGTGACGGACCCGTCTTTACCTGATAATCCTTTAATATATGTGAACAAGGGCTTTTTAGATATGACAGGCTATCAAGAAACCGAAGTATTGGGGAGGAATTGTCGTTTCCTTCAGGGAGAGGAAACTGAACAAATCGCTCTCAAGCAAATTAGAACAGCCATTGAGAACAAAGAGGCTGTCACGGTTCAGCTGAAAAATTATAAAAAATCTGGACAAATGTTTTGGAACGAGTTAAGTGTCGCTCCTCTTTGGATTGACGAAAAGGAAGGAAAACGTCTTTATTTCGTTGGTCTGCAAAAGGATGTCACGAAAGAGAAGGAACAGCAGGAGCTTCTTGAGCAATCAATTGATGAAGTACTGAATATTTCGGTCCCAATCGTTCCTGTGAAAGATGGTATCTCTGTGTTACCGATCATTGGTACGTTAACAGCGCCTAGATTTGATAAGATCATTTCAACGGTCTCCACCTATATCTCTCAATCCAAGGATGATTATTTTATTGTCGATCTGTCCGGATTATTAGAAGTGGATTCATTTGTGGCAGATGCGATCTTTAAGCTGAACGATTTGATTTTAATGACAGGTACTGAACTCATTGTGACAGGAATTAAACCGAATCTTGCAATGAAGATGGGAGAAATGAGAGAGGACTTCCGTGAATTAAATACGTATATGAATGTGAAATCTGCATTGAAAAAACTGAACATTTAGCGTACGTTATATGAAATGAAAAAGAGGACTTTTCTCAAGATTAATGAAAAGTCCTCTTTTTGCTGTGATTAAGATGATTGAGCGGCGGCACTTAAGGTAAATAAGTCTTCTAGTTCGTTTGTCGATAGCTCTGTAATCCAGCTCTCGCTTTGGATAATTTGATCATTTAATGTTTGTTTTGTTTCGAGCATTTGATCGATTTTTTCCTCGATTGTGCCCGTTGTGATCATCTTATGGACGTGAACAAATCGTTTTTGTCCAATCCGATAAGCTCGGTCTGTCGCTTGGTTTTCCACAGCAGGATTCCACCATCTATCGTAGTGAATGACATGGTTTGCGGCGGTTAGGTTGAGTCCTGTTCCCCCTGCCTTTAAAGAGAGAATTAAGATGTTGAATTCTTTCTTCTGGAAGCGGTCCACCATTTTGTCCCGCTCCTGTTTTGAGAGACTGCCATTTAAAAATTGGACTGGTTCTCCAAACATCTTTTCTGCCAGCTGCTTGATCATGTTGCCCATTTCAATATACTGCGTAAAGATGAGACAGCTTTCTCCTTGCTCATGTATCGCTTTTAACAGCTCTGCGAGTTTATCCATTTTTAACGAACGTTTCAGCAGTTTCACATCTGTTCCACTCTCTTTTAAATAGAGCGCAGGGTGATCACAAATCTGTTTGAGTCTGCCAAGCATACTTAAAATAATGGCTTTTCGCTGCATCCCTGTTAATGATGCCATATGTTCAAAGGTATCTTTCACGAGCTGTTCATATAAAGATGCCTGCTCAGCGGAGAGCGGAATGAATTCTTTTTCTTCGAGTTTCTCAGGCAGGTTTAGGGCAACCTCTTCATCTTGTTTTGTTCGTCTTAATAAAAATGGTTTGATCAGCTGCTGGAGCTGTTCAATCCTTTTTTCTTCACGGTCTTTTTCAATCGGAAGGACGAACTTTTTATGGAAGCTGGTCAGGCTGCCGAGATATCCTTTGTTGACGAAGTCGAATATGGACCAAAGCTCTGTCAAACGGTTTTCCATTGGTGTCCCGCTGAGGGCTATGTGATGCTGTCCTTTGAGCTGTCTAATCGCTCTCGATTGTTTCGTATGGGCGTTCTTGATGTTTTGGGCTTCGTCTAAGCAAATGGTATTCCACTTTGCTGCCGTTAATTCATCACGATCAGAATGTGAGAGTCCATAGGACGTCAGAACAATATCTGTTGACTCGTATGCTTTTGTGAAGTCCTCTCCCTGTGGACGCGATGGCCCATAATGCAGGGCAACATTCAAATGTGGTGCGAATGTTTCGAGCTCTCGCTGCCAGTTTCCTAAAACAGAGGTCGGCGCAATGATGAGAGACGGAGAGGCATTTTGCTTCTGTTCCTTCAAATACGTGAAATACGCGATCATTTGAATCGTTTTTCCAAGACCCATATCATCTGCTAAACAAGCCCCAAATCCATGAGATCTTAAAAATAAAAGCCAGTTCACGCCATGCTGCTGATACGGACGCAGTGTGCCTTTAAAGGACTCACTCATTTCGTAGGAAGGCAGCTCGTGTGTATCATTTAATTGGTGGACAAGCCCTCTTAATTGCGATGAAAGTTCAAATTGAATATGGGCAAATGCTGAACTGTCTAGAAGCTCTGGAATCGATTCAGAGGAAGCTTCTTGATCTGCCAGTTCGCGTGACAAAATATCAGACATGTGAAGTCCTTCATTTTCGGCACGCTCCATCCACTTTTTCATTTGCTGAATGAAGGTCGGGTCTATTTTGATCCATTGTCCTCGAATGTTGACAAGGCGTCGTTTGCTTTGGACAAGTTCGTTGAACTCATCTTCTGTCAGTTCAATGCCGTTTGTAGCAAAGCGCCAATTAAAGTCCATTAATGCGTCCATTCCGACATGTGATTCGCCTCGCGGTGTAGAAGAAATCCTTGCTTTTAACATCATCGTGCTGTCTTTGACAATTTGCCACCATGATGGGAGCAGAATCTCAATGCCCATATTGACAAGTGTTTCACTTGCTTCAGATAGGAAGAGCCATGCTTCTTCTTCTGACATAAGTGTGGTGCCAGATGTAAAAGAAAGCCAAGGGACGATTTGACTGAATCGTTCCAGCTCTCTTGAAATTTTATCTTGATACGGATGCCAAGACCTTTTCAATGAACGGATGCCTTCAAAAAAGTGAAGGTCGCTGTTTTTCTTATCCCGCAAAAACAATTCGATTTTCCAATCATCTCCGTCAAAATCCGGCTCGTTTAAGCGCAAGCCGACAGTGAACGGCGTCTCGTCATCAATCCAGCCAATCGTCTCCAAGAAATCCTGCTCATCTAGAAAATGTCCTTGGAAGGATGAGAGCGCAGGCGATTGTGCGGTCATGCGGTTCCATTTGTGCTGCAAGGCATCATCATATTGAATGTAATCCTGTACAGCAAGGGAGAACCAATCAGCCGTATAGCCATCTAATAGGCCTTCTTTATCTTTAAACCGAAGTTCGCCTTTTGTCCAAGCCTCATAATCGGGAACGAAATCTTCGTCCTCGATGAATTCGTAAATGGTGGAGGCTGTCTTCATCAGTGGTTCCGTTTCATCCGTTAATGTCACATGACTAAACGTATTAAATGAATTTTTTCCCAGCAATTCAACGGTCATCCAAGGGCTTAACAGGAAGGCAGGTGTGCCGATAAAGCTGACATCTTCTAAGAATGTTCCGTAGAAAGAAGATTCGTGCCATTGGAAAAGCTGCCTCTTCATTTCATTAAGCGGAACAGGGTGTCCGTCCTCTGCTTGCGCTGAAATGGTGAAAGAGAAATCTTCAGTTTGTTCTGCATGAATGACAATTTGTTTATGGCGTGTCATCAATCAATTTTCCTTTCTTCATTTCCTCTTGGAACGCACGCAGCCGTTTTGTGGAATCTTGCAGCTGCTTTACATACCTTTCCCAGATCGCGGTTTTTTTCGTTTTATGATAAAGCGTGCGCAGTTTCTTCAGCATTTTCACAGACTCTCGATAAGCACTTCGATTCTTTTGATCGAGGAGCAGTGAGATTTCACGGTGGTACGATGGAATGAGGGCTTCCGGTTCCTCTTTTGCAATCTGTTTGATCAAATCCTTCTCCAGTTCACTAATGGAGAAACCAACAAGGCTGTGAATCTCAATCCATTCCGCATAACGCTGCTGTGCATACAAGAGCTGACTGTATTCTGTAAACGCATAGGGCATACAGATTTGTAGGTAGCGTTCATATAAATGATGATCCTTCGTCTGCTTAAAGTATGCATCTAAATAAAAGAAGAAATCACTGACGGCTCCCCGCAGTTCTCTATAGGAAAGGTCGAGCTGGCAATATTCCTCTAATATATAGGTGATTTCATGATACCAGAGCTTGAGCCGCTTCCAGTCCTTTCGGTTTGTGAGATCCTTCAGCCAATTAAGCACATTTGGCAGCATATCCGCATTGAGCAGCTGTAATTGCTGAAAGAGGCTTTCGTCTTCTTTCAGTAAATAATCCATGTGCATCAGGCCGATGGTACGTTCAACCGTTTGTTCTTTCTTCTGTGCGTTCTTGAGTAATTCTGTTTCTTTTTTGACCCATTTCCCTCTATTTAATATGGTGCCCCAAATCTCCATAAAGACCGCTACTCGTTCATGCTGGAAAGGTCCATTGATTTGAAGAAGTGTGCGAACGGCAGTTGGTGTGTTTTCAAGAAACGGATCGAGGGAAAAGGAAAGGGCGTATGTCTTCAAATGATCCACTGAATCGAAAATGGTGTTCATGAGCTGTTCTACATATGGATTCATGGAATAAAAGTCCTTTTCGGCATCAAGCCGGCCGAGGTCGATGAGTTCATGAAGCCTCAGCCATACATCGATCGACGTATGAATCGCATACAAGCTCTTGAATTCAGGTGAAGCAGGTGCGTGTTTTTTTAGGATCGATAAATAGCCGTAATACAAATGCTGCGGTGTTTGCTGATGCTTCGGTGTCCGTTTCAGCCAGAGGTTAAATTCCTCTTGGAAAAAAGTCAGCCAGCTTTGGAGTGATTGTTCGTCTGGGCGCTTCACTTGGAAGTGCTGGCGAATCAGTTCTTTGCTGCGCTGTAATTCATCTTTTTCTGACCAATTTTCTGTAAATCCGGTCACACTCTCTACTTGAGCGTATAGCGAAAAGAAGACAGCAAGAATGTGTTTGCAAAGTCCATCTGCTGGACATGAGCAGCTGCTTCTCACAGGAAACAGCACATGAAGGTGGACCTTTGCTGCCACGACGTCATGTACATAAGCTGACCATTCAGTATCAGACTCTTGCTTGAGCCGATATACGCTGTCCTGTCTATAAGTAATCAATGCTTTTTTGATGAGTTGTTTGTTCTCATCTGTTGCAGGAAGAAGTTCTTTGATCTGTTCGGCAGTTTGTTTGATTTCTTCTTCGTTGATGTTGTGCTGAAGCATTTGATCCGCTCCTAACCAAGTAAAAGATTCCAATTCTTTTATTATAGCTCAATGGGGATTCATAAAAAAGTTTTTCATGAAAATGGTCATAAATTTCAAAAGCTGTCGAATGATGTAATAGAGTATTGCATAAACCAACCTTACAGCATATAATAATGAAATTAGTGGAATCGAAAGGATACAGACATGGATAATAAGGGTTTAAATCAAGAAGAATTTTTAAAGATTTTGATGTACGCTCATGATATTGGTGAAAATTCAAATGATGTCACAACAAAAGAAATGCTTGAAAATCTGATTGCTCATATTCGAAATGGTCTTGTTTCATAAAAGTGACCCCCTGCTAGTGATGGCAGGGGGTTTTTGTATGCTTTTAAGAATGGAATGAAAGCTCCCGGCATACGATGTCATTACAAGCATAAGGAGTATGGGGAGCTGATGGTGTCATGAATATTGCGATTGCAGGCTGTGGGTATGTGGGGCTTGTGACAGGTGTGTGTTTAGCGGAGGCAGGACATGATGTCGCGTGTATTGATATTGACCGCCGAAAGGTCATGCAGCTGAAACAAGGAAATCCCCCAATGTATGAGCCAGGGTTAAAAGAGCTATTGAAACGCAATCTTGAGCAGGGACGAATTCATTTTCACATAAATGGAGCGGAAGTCTACCCGCGGGCAGATGTGTTAATGATTGCAGTCGGCACCCCGCAGCAGGCAGATGGCCAAGCTGATTTACAGTATGTGTTTCAGGCTGCAAAAGAGATGGGGATAAAAGCAAAGTCAGGGGCGATCCTTGTGGTGAAAAGTACAGTGCCTGTCGGAACGGGGGATCAAATCGATCAGTTGATCCATCAAGAATTAGGACGGAAGGAGCCACTAGCGATTGCATCTAACCCAGAATTTTTACGGGAAGGCTCTGCCATTTCAGATACATTGAGGGCGGATCGGCTAGTGATTGGAGCTGAAACAAAAGCCGTATTAGACAAGTTAGAGGACATGTATGCTGATTTCCACCTTCCAATGGTCAAAACAGACCGTAAAAGTGCTGAAATGATCAAGTATGCATCAAATGCATTTCTTGCGACAAAAATCAGCTTTATGAATGAGATTGCCTCCATTTGTGAAAAAACAGGTGCTGATGTTGAATGGGTGTCGCAGGGAATGGGGCTTGATCAGCGGATCGGTTCGTCCTTTCTCAGAGCGGGCATTGGCTACGGTGGTTCTTGTTTTCCAAAGGATACAAATGCACTTGTCCAAATTGCAGGGCATGTGTCCCATGATTTTGAGCTGCTAAAGGCTGTCATCAAAGTAAATAATGAGCAGCGGGCAGGTTTTATCCGAAATATTCAGGAGCGGCTGGGGGCAGCTCTTGAAGGGAAGCGAATTGCGCTTCTTGGTCTGTCCTTTAAACCGAATACAGACGATATGAGGGAGGCGCCATCTATTCCGATCGCTCATGAGCTCCATCAATTAGGTGCGGAGCTTGTGGCATATGATCCTGTTGCTGCCAGGCATGCAGCTCGCGAGCTGCCGCATCAAGTCTTATTTGCTCAAACGATTGAAGAAGCGATCAAGGATGCTGATGCGGTCTGTCTATTAACAGAGTGGGCGGATATTCAGTCGTTTCCACTTGCTTCCTATAAGAAATGGATGAAGCGGCCGCTTATTTTCGATGGACGAAACTGTCATACACTTGAAGCGGCAGAACAGGCTGGGGTCGAGTATCATTCGATTGGGCGCAGATCAGTTTCTCCAATTTATATGTGAAAGAAAACCGATAACAGTGAATGTTATCGGTTTTTATGAATGCGGCAGAATGAATCCGCCATATAAGAAAGCAGCCACAATCAGAAAGGCAGGGTGCAGCTTGAATTTGGTCATCAAGAAAAAGGAGACCGCAGCAATGGCGAGCGATTGCGTCCAGCCGATGGCTTTCACTGCATCTCCGCCGATTTCCCATGTTAATAAAAGCATCATCATCGCAATGACAGGCTGAACGGATAAGGTCATGCCTTTAACGACGGGAGATTGACGAAAGCGGTCAATCAGCTTGAGCAATAAAATCAGCCCAACAGCGGACGGCAGTACAGTGGCAAGCAGTGCCACGATAAAGCCTGGCCAGCCCATGACGTCATAACCGACATATGCTGCAATCTTCGTAGCGATTGGCCCCGGCAGTGCATTGGCTAAAGCCAGCATATTGGAGAATCCTTCGTTCGTCATCCAATGAAAATGATTGACGATTTCTTCATAATTGAGCGGGATTGATGCAGGACCACCGCCATATCCTAATAGATTAGATAAAAAGAATGCCCAGAATAAAAAGAGAATCAGGATCATGAAGACACTCCTTTCTCTTTATTTGGCCGATTCCAATGATTTTTCAGTTTAAAATGAAAAGCGCCATAAAATAAAAAGATCATCACGATGATTCCTGGATGAATGGACAGCACTTGCAGTCCAATAAAGGCAAGAAGGAATAGAGCGATCCCGAAGATCATGCCGAATCCTTTCAGCGTTTTTTGTCCAAATTCATATGCCATGAGGCCTAACAGAACCGCAATGACAGGGGTCACAGCGCCAATCATATTTTGAATGATTTGTGAGGAGCTTAAGACGCTGACAAGTGTGACAAGGGCTACCATGGCGAGACAAGTAGGTAAAATATGAGCAGCTGTGGCAACAATTGCGCCAGATACACCCTTTAATCGATAGCCGAGGTATGCTGACATTTTTGTTGCGATCGGGCCTGGTAAGGCATTGGCGATGGCAAGTGTTTCTCCGAATTCGTCATCGTTGATCCATTGATATTTCACCACCGCTTCATGGCGAATAAGCGGTATGACGGAAGGGCCTCCGCCAAAACCGAGAATACCGGTTCGCACCATAGCGATAATGAGTTCGATATATGATTGCAAGTGGTTCAACTCCTGTCTACAATTTCATGCCCATGCGGCTTTTGTATCGTTTAATGAGCATTTGGCAGTCCACACTGACAACGCCTTCTAGCGGGTATAGCTTTTTTGTCAGGAAAGTCTCCATTTCCTGTTCATGTTGAAAAATGCCATGCATATGCAGCTTGCTTGGTCCTGTCATGTGGTAAAGGCTTGTGACAGCCGTTTCCTTTTCAAGCTGAAGGGCTACCGCTTCTAAAAATTTCGGCTCTACCTCTACATTAAAGAAGACAGAGACATGAATGCCGACCTTCGCGGGGTTAATTACAGCGGTGAATCGTTCAATGACCCCTGCTTCAACGAGCTGCTGAATGCGGGCTTGCACGGCAACACGTGACAGACCGACCTGTTTGCCGAGATCTGTATAAGACATGCGCCCGTCCTCGTGTAATAGGGATAAAATTTGTTTATTACTTTCGTCTAATGTTAGGTTTGGAATGCTATAGTCTTTTGACACCGTATAACCACCTTTCTTCTGTTGATATTCTATCATATTTTATTACGAATAGAATGGATGATTTGTTATTTACTATCGAAACGAAAACATCACGTGCAAGAAATCATCTTTGTGCATAAAAAAACACCCCGGAATCAACGGGGTGTCTTCATTTATTGATCTGGGCTGCTTTCTGCACTGGCAATTTGCTGTGCAAGGTCAGCTCGATCAATGTCTGCTTGGAAGAATTCCTGCGTATTTGGCAGGTGTAAATTCATATGGCGTTTTTGAGAAATGCGGATGGTGACTTGATCAACGGTGTAATCAAATACGTGTCCGCCAACACTTCGATCTTCATCAATAAAATGAAGATGATATCCACTCACCGCAATGCCGTGTGCGTACTGCGGTGTACGGAAGCCTGCGATCGTACCTTGAATGTCCTCAAAGTCGAAAATAGGCTGAGACTTGACTGCTTCTACCATCGGAACGTAAGGTTTTTCCTGTTTTTCAACCGTACGTGTTTGAACCTTTTTGAATGATCCATCAATGCGGACCGCATAAAAGATATTCTTACTTGGTAAAATGCGGTCGATTTCATCTTCAAGTTCTTTGGACGTCATAGGTGCATCAATTCGATGAACGATATCTGTTTCAAAGAATGCTAGAGAGCAGAATGGTGAATAATCTTGATTGGTGACCGGTGTCGCTGTTCCATCCGAGCGCAGCCGGTAGAATGCGCCGTCAAAGCCGATCAGTTCTCCATCTAATTGATTGAATGTACCGATGCCAAAATCACCGTGTTCAGGAATATGTGCGAGGGAGAAATCTCCATCATATACGGCTTCCAGCAGGGAGGTCATTGTCGATACTTGATAGACCTCTTGCTGTTTGTCATGCTGTCTTGTGTCATTCTGTTGATTCATTGGGTGCATCATACCCATAACCGTTCACTCCTTTAATGTAATGTATCGAAGTCTTATCTGACGTTCATTGCATGTTTTTTGCGAAAGACTTCTGGCCATTTTTGACTGGCGAGGTCAGGGTTGTCTTGATAGTCAATCGGAATATCAATAATCACGGGTCCTTCTATGTTTATACCCTTTTGAAGGACGGTTGAAAGCTCCTCAGGTGAGTTGACCCTTAGTCCAGTCGCTCCAAAGCTTTCTGCATATTTCACTAAATCGATCTGCCCGAATTCAACGCAGGATGTGCGGTCATATTTCATTTCCTGCTGGAACGCGACCATGTCGTATGTGCTGTCGTTCCAAACAAGGTGAACGAGGTTTGTTTTCTTCCGGACTGCTGTTTCTAACTCCATTGCGGAGAAGAGAAAACCGCCATCACCTGAGACCGAGATAATCTTTTCATCTGGATTCATTATAGAAGCTGCAATTGCCCATGGTAATGCGACGCCTAATGTTTGCATGCCGTTACTCACCAGGAATGAGTTCGGTTCATAGACGCGGAAGTGACGGGACATCCAAATCGCGTGAGATCCGATATCACACGTGACCTTCGTGTCATCAGGAATCAGACGTCTCAATGTATGAATGACATCCAGTGGGTGAGATCGATGACTTTCTCTTTCTGGTGTCTTTTCGATGTCGCTTAATAGCTCCTGTAATTCAGTGACTAATTCTATGTTCTCTTTGCTTAAAGAAAGGGGAACACTGTCATGCGCTAGATGTTTGACGGTTTCAGAAATATTGCCTACAAGCTCAAGCGCTGGCTCATAAAAATGGTCAATATCTGCCTGCATGTCATCAACATGGATGATCTGACGCTGCTGCGGCTGAAGATTCCAATGCTTCGGATCATATTCAATTGGATCAAAGCCAATGGTCAAAAGGACATCTGCATGTTCAATGAGAAGATCACCCGGCTGATTACGGAATAAGCCGATTCTGCCTACATATTGAGACTCGAGCTCTCTTGAGAGAACGCCGGCTCCTTGATACGTTTCAACAAATGGGATGCCAAGTGTTTTTAATAATGCTCTTGTGGCATTTGCAGCAGCTGGACGACTAGCTTTCATTCCCACAATCGCAATAGGTAAGTGTGCATTTTGAATTTTGGCGATAGCCGAACTGATGAGAGCATCTGGTGCAGGACCTAATTCTGGAGAAGGGTGAGCAGACACTGGTGTTTGTGTGGTGTGTTCTGTCACGACATCTTGTGGAAAGCTGATAAATGCTGCTCCAGCCTGCCCTTTTTGTGCCGCGCGAAAAGCATTTGTTAATGCTTCTGGTATATTGTTTACGTCTTGTACTTCAACGCTATATTTTGTGACTGGTTTGAATAATGCCGCATTGTCGAGTGATTGATGTGTTCGTTTCAGACGATCTGCACGAATGACGTTTCCAGCGATTGCGACAACAGGATCACCTTCTGTATTGGCTGTTAATAGACCTGTTGCTAAATTAGATGCACCAGGACCTGATGTGACGAGACAAACACCTGGTTTGCCAGTTAAACGTCCGACAGCAGCTGCCATAAAGGCTGCATTTTGTTCGTGTCTGCATAGGACAAGCTCTGGACCTCTGTCTTTTAATACATCAAATACAGCGTCAATTTTTGCACCTGGAATCGCAAAAACATGGGTCACACCTTGAGCAATCAGCGTATCAACAATCAACTCTGCTCCTCGTCTTGTTAGGGGTTGTGCTTGAGATTTCATTTACCCCGCACTCCTTTCGGCAAGTAAAATTTTTTATGAAAATATATTTTCATGATATGATTTACTATACATTTCATAAAATAAATTTTCCAATATATGTTTAACGTAGTTTTGATATGTTTCACGAATAAGTGTGTGAGGAGTGAAAGGATGGAACTGAGACATTTGCAGTATTTTGTCACAGTAGCGGAGGAGCTGCATTTTGGCAGAGCAGCCGCGCGGTTGAATATGACACAGCCTCCACTTAGTCAGCAAATTAAGCAGTTTGAGGAAGAATTGGGTTTTCCTTTATTTCACCGGTCGAAGAGGGTGGTGGAGCTAACAGCAGCTGGAAAGGTCTTTTTACATGAGGTTCGGGGAGTGCTGCAGCAGCTTGATAAAGCCGTTGATCATGCCCGTCATACAGCAAGAGGAGAGCTGGGGAAAATCATCATAGGTTTTGTTGGAACTGCGACATATGATATTCTGCCGCCCGTTGTACGTGAATTCAGGGAGCTGTATCCCTCTGTCAGTATTGAGCTGCAGCAGCTTTCCGTTCCGCAGCAGCTAGAGGCACTTTTAAATGGTGAGATTGATATCGGTTTTTTACACCCTACATCGCCGCATGAAGAATTAGTCAGTCGTTTGATGAAGCAAAGTGAATGTATTTTTGCGATTCCAAAAAATCATCGATTGGCTAAAAAAGAGACGGTCGCGATTGAAGATATCCGTCATGAACCGATTATTTCTTTATCACAGGAATCATGGCCGTCTCTTTATCAGCACTTTGTCCTGCTATGTGAAAAGTACGGATTTTCTCCAAATATCGTGCAGGAAGCAGCGGAATATCAAATGATCATTGGCCTTGTCACAGCAGGGATCGGTATTGCAGTGATTCCACAATCAGCCCGGCGTTTATTTAATCTGGATGTTGTATATCGCTCCATTGAGGATGAACAGCTTCTGGCGGAATGGACGATTTCCTATAGACGGGAAAACCATAATCCTGCTTTATTTCATCTGGTCCACCATATCCTGCATCGCACCGAGCTGGAATAAGAGGTGTAGGGAACGGGTTATGGTATGATGTCGTTACATGAAAAGGAGGCGTACCTGAATTGATTACATTGCTACTGGATCAGCTGTCACGAAAAGAGGCATATAAATTATTATCTGGATCTATCGTTCCAAGACCGATTGCATTTATTACAAGTCTATCTAAAGAAAATGTCGTCAATGCCGCACCATTTAGTTTCTTTAATGTCATCAGCGGACACCCGCCGCTCATTGCGGTTTCTATCGGACGACGTGATGGTCAGATGAAAGATACTGCGCAGCATATCATCGATAAGAAAGAGTTTGTCGTTCATGTGAGTGATGAAGACATGATAGAAGATATTAATGAAACAGCTGCTACTCTGCCTAGGGAAGAGAGTGAGCTGGATCGCACCGGACTTCACCAAGTAGAGAGTCATGTCATTTCGGTGCCGGGGATCAAGGAAGCACGCATTCGTTTTGAATGTCAGCTGGAAAAACATCTGACCTTTCAAAATGATGAAGGGGAGATCACAGTTGATCATATCATTGGCCGGGTTGTATGTGCACATTTAGATGAGGCTGTTTATGATGCAGAAAAAGGCTATGTTTCTACTAATGAACTGAAACCAGTCGCTCGCCTAGCAGGTAATGATTATGCCCATTTAGGCACGTCATTTGTGCTGAAAAGACCACAGTAATAGAAAAATACCCCCGAGGGATATCGGGGGTTTTCTGTTTATTTCTTCTGTTCTAGTTTGAGTGGAGCTGCGATGTTCTTTTGTACTTTTTTCCCTTTTAATACGTCGTTTGCAGCACCGACTGCCAGTTGACCGATCAGCTCTGGCTGCTGCGCAACCGTTGCAGAGAGCTTTCCTGCTTTGATCGAGCTGAGTGCATCTTCGTTGCCGTCAAAGCCAACGACAAGAATGTCTTTCCCAGAGCTTTGAATCGCTTCTAGTGCGCCGAGAGCCATTTCATCATTGTGGGCAAAAACGGCTTTGATGTCAGGGTTTCCTTGAAGAAGGTTTTCCATGACATTCAGTCCTTTTGTCCGGTCGAAGTCAGCAGCTTGTTTTGCAGTCACTTTTAGATCTTTATCCGCTATTTGATGGAATCCTTTTCCACGCTCACGTGTAGCGGAAGCGCCTGGTACGCCTTCTAATTCAGCGACTTTTGCTCCTTTGCCAACTTTGTCGATGATAAAGTTAGCTGCCATTTCTCCGCCTTTGACGTTATCTGAGGCGACAAGTGCTTCTACCTTTCCACTTTCGGCTGAGCGGTCTAATGTGATGACAGGTATATCTGAAGCGTTTGCTGATTCGACAGCGGTTGATATGGCAGATGAATCCGCTGGGTTGATGAGCAATGCGTCGACACCTTGCTGAATTAAATCTTCTACATCACTTGTTTGTTTAGCTGAATCATTTTGTGCATCTGCAATCACGACTTCAATGCCAAGCTTTTTTGCTTCTTTTGTCACACCGTTTTTCAGAGAAACGAAGAATGGGTTATTTAATGTCGAGATCGACAGACCGATTTTGACGTCTTTTTTCTTGCCATCCTTAGATGACTTGGCCCACTCCGGCGGTTCAAGCGAGCAGGCAGAAAGCAGAAACAAAGAGAGAGTCAGGATGAGAATAAGATATTTTTTCATAGCAGCTGCCTCCTTAAGCAGATTTCTTTCTGTCTAGCAGGACTGCAATCAAGATGACAATCCCTTTCACAACAGATTGATAGAATGATGAAACACCAAGTAAGTTCATACCATTGTTCAGGACACCTATAATGAGCACCCCGATGAGTGTGCCGACAATTCGTCCTCTTCCGCCGGACAGGCTTGTCCCGCCAAGTACGACGGCAGCAATGGCATCAAGCTCATAGGACGTACCAGCTGTTGGCTGCGCTGAATTTAGGCGAGACGTTAAGATCGCACCTGCTAAGGCAGACATGAAGCCTGCTAATGAATAGATCATAATTTTCACGCGCGGTACTTTGATTCCTGAGATGAGAGCCGCTTTTTCATTCCCGCCGATGGCATATGTTCTTCTGCCGAAAGGTGTTTTATGAAGCAGTACCCAAAGTACGATAAAGGTGAGAAGCATCGTGATCGCTGGAACAGGAATGCCTAAGAAATATCCGCGGCCGAATAACTGAAAGGCATAGTTAGAGCCAAGCCCAGTAATTGGGTTTCCGTCTGTATAAACGAGTGTCAAACCTCTGAAAATCGTCATCGTGGCAAGCGTTGCGATAAAAGGAGCCATTTTTCCTTTTGTAATTAAAAGACCGTTGATCATCCCAAGAACGGCACCGATGATACAGCCGACGATAATGGCTAAAATCGGGTCCATGCCAGAAACGATAAAGCCGGCAGTCAGGGCACTGGACAGTGCAAGAATGGCACCGACAGATAAATCAATGCCTCCAGTTAAAATAACAAACGTCATCCCAAAGGCAATGAGGGCATTAATGGAGATTTGTCTCAGTAAGTTTAAGATGTTTAATGGCTCTAAAAAGGCCGGGTTTAAAATAGAAACAATGGCGACAAGGATGATGAGTCCTAAGAATGGCCCAAGCTTTTGCATGATGTGATCAAATCGTCCATTTGAAGTAAGTGGTTTCATGTTACTTCCCTCCTGTAGCTAGTGTCATAATTCGTTCCTGCGTTGCTTCTGTTTTTTCTAATTCTCCGCTGATGGTTCCTTCATGAATGACGAGCACTCGATCGCTCATCCCGAGTATCTCTGGGAGTTCAGAGGAGACCATTAAAATGGCAACGCCTCGATCGGTCAATTCATTCATTAACTGATAGATTTCTCGTTTCGCTCCGACGTCGACACCTCGTGTCGGTTCATCTAAAATCAAGACCTTCGGCTGTATGCCGATCCATTTGGCAATGACGACTTTTTGCTGATTTCCACCAGACAGGCTTCGGGCAGAGATGTCAGAGGAAGCCGTTTTAATCGTCAGTCTTTTAATGAGCAGGTCGACAAAATCCTGTTCAGTTTTCTTATCAATCAATCCCTTTGGAGAGAAGCTTTTTAAGTTTGGCAGACCGATGTTTTCTCGGATGGATGCATCAAGCATGAGCCCTTCATCCTTGCGATCCTCTGTGATAAAGCCGATGCCGAGCTTGACGGCATCACTTGGTTTTTTAATAACAGCCCTTTTTCCATGAACCCAGATTTCTCCTTGGTCAAGAGGATCAAGGCCAAACAGTGACCGCATCATTTCGGTTCGGCCAGCACCCATTAAGCCTGCAACACCAACGATTTCTCCAGCCTTAACTGAGAAATTGATATCTTGAAATCGTCCTTTTCTCGACGCTTGTTTCACCTCAAGGACAATGTCTCCTGTAGAAGGCGTTCGCTCGGGATATCGATCTGTCAATTCACGGCCGACCATTTTCTTGACGACTTCATGGAAATTCGTTTCAGGTATGGCTTTCGTATCGACCGTTTTCCCATCACGCATGATCGTAATCCGGTCACAGATTGCAAAGATTTCCTCCATACGGTGAGAAATATAGACAATGGAAACGCCTTCTTTTTTGAGAGATTCAATGACCTGGAAGAGCTTCTCGATTTCCCGTTCCGTAAGAGCTGCTGTCGGCTCATCCATGATGATGACCTTTGCATCGGTCATTAATGCTTTTGCAATCTCAATCATCTGTTTTTGTCCAACAGAACAGCTGCCAGCCTCTTGTTCAAGTGAGAGATTCACAGATAAACGGTCCAGCTGCGTTTGGGCGAGGGTCTTCATTTTCTTAGTATCTAGCAGTCCGAGTTTCGTATAGATTTCTTTCCCGATGAATAGATTCTCCAAGACGGTCATATCCGGCCATATGTTGAGCTCCTGATGAATGAAGGCGATGCCGTGCTGTTCCGCTTCCTTCGGATTTTTGAAAGCGGTTTCTTTTCCGTCGATTTGTATCGTTCCTTGATCTAAAGAATAAAGACCTGTAAGCAGATTCATTAAAGTTGATTTTCCCGCACCATTTTCACCCATGAGTGCGTGGACTTCACCTGTGACGAGGTCAAAGGAGACCCCGGAGAGAACGGTGTTTTTTCCAAAAGCCTTATGGATGTTATGCATCTCTATGTTCATATCTGGCTCCTCCTTTTAAAAGATGACACCGGCATGAAGAATGCAGTTTGCGTATGGGGTGGCTTCACCCGTTCGAATGACTGCTTTTGCCTGTTTGGTCATGTCTTTGAACGTCTCGTGGTCTACTTCATGTAACGGTTTTGAGAGCGCTTTCTTAAGAAATAAATGATCTCGTTCATTGGCTTCTTTGATTTCACTAGCTACAGTGATGTTTTCAACGGCCATTTCCTGAAGAAGGAGGGAGGTGACCTCCTGAAAGGATGGTATGCCGATTGATAACGCCAAGTCGATTTTGACTGGACCTTCTGGGATAGGGAGACCACAGTCTGCGATGACGATTGTATCTGTGTGGCCAAGATCAGCAAGCACCTTGGCGATATGGCTGTTTAGGATGCCGTTTTTTTTCATTTCTTTTTCTCCAATTCTTCTCTTGTTGGCATACCGCCTTGTGCGCCAAACTTTGTGACGGACATTGATGCGGCAAGATTGGCAAAGGCAAGTGCGTCATAGAGGGATTTGCCTTCTGTTAGAGCGACAGCCAAGGCTCCGTTAAAGGTATCGCCAGCTCCTGTTGTATCGACTGCTTCGACAGGAACGCCTGGAACCAACACGTCTTTCGTTCCATCAAAATATCGAACCCCATTTTTTCCTTCTGTGATCAATAATTTGTTAGGGTATTGACGCAAGGCATCACTGGTTGGCAGACCATCAAACATTAGAACAGCTTCATGTTCATTCGGTGTAATGTAAGCAGCCTGCTCTAAAACCTGCTGCGATACTTTGCGGGCTGGTGCAGGGTTTAAAATGACAGGGATTTCTTTTTCACTGCAAATGGCGCAGACCGCTTCGACCGTTTCTTCAGGTATTTCCTGCTGGATGAGAACCATCCCGATATTATCAATTGTAGAAAAGGCCTCTCTTACATAGTCAGGAGTGACCTCATTATTTGCCCCTTTGACCACAACAATGCTGTTATCACCTTCTGCTAAAATGATATGAGCTGTGCCGCTCTCCATTTCAGTAACCGGTTTCATATATGAGGTGCGGACACCTTGTGTTTCTAAATTGCTGAGAATATCCTGACCATAAGCGTCATCACCAACGCGGCCGACCATATATACATCTGCACCGAGTCTGGCACTTGCGACTGCCTGATTGGCACCTTTTCCGCCGGGGACGGTTTTAAACGATTCACCTAAAACCGTTTCACCGGCATTTGGCCGTTTATCTGATGTGACGACTAAATCCATTGAACAGCTTCCTACTACAACAATATGACTCATTGTGAATCCACCTTTCTTGTGGTCTCTCGTTCAATAAAAGAGACGGGCATTTGAATAACTGGTTCATCTATCGGTTGTTTCTGAATCGCTTTGATTAACAGCTGTGCCGCTTCTTTTCCCATCTCATAGGCGGGCTGCCTTATGGTCGATAAGGAAGGGAAGAGCAGCTCACTTTGCGGAATATCATCAAATCCAATGATTTGAACGTCTCCTGGAATGGCTTTTCCGATCCGAAGCGCTTCATGGATGACCGCTGTTGCGACGATATCATTGCTGGCAATGATCCCATCTGTTTCAGGGTACAGCTGGAAAAGGGCCTTGGCGCTTTTTCGGGCTTCTTGAAAGGAAAATGAAGCATTTGACATCACATGAAAGTCGACGCCTGTTTCCGTGAGAACATCGAGTGCGCCTTTGAATCGCTGCCGCGCTGTTTGCAGATGGGCAGGTCCTTTTAACAGTGTGATCTGCCGGCTGCCGCGTCTGATTAATTCCATTGCCGCCATTTTCCCGCCAGCTGCAGCATCTGCAAAAACAGAAGGTGCATGTGGGACCGTTCGATCTAAAAACACAACAGGTAGATCATCATCATTGTATATATCTGATTCAGGTTCATTTGTGACCGCAATGACACCGACTACTTGATTTTGTTTAAAGGTTTGTAAGTAAGCCATTTCCTTCGCTCGATCTTCATCACTGTTCCCGAATAATAACCGAAAACCGTGCGCATGAATCTCATCCTCAACGCCTCTAGCAAGCTGAGGAAAGAAGGGATTTGTGATATCAGGCAAGATTAAGCCGATTAAGCGTGATTCTCTTTTAAAAAGGGATCTAGCCACTTCATTGGGAAAGTAGTTCAACTCCTGCATCGCTTGTGTCACGCGAATTTTCGTATCTGAATGAACATATCCAGTATCATTGAGCACGCGTGAAACAGTGGCAACAGACACTTGTGCAGCTTTTGCAACATCTTTAATTGTAGCCAATGGAGAGCCTCCCTTCATGAATGTGTAACCGTTTACACACATAGATTATCACGAAAGCATCAAAATGACAATCTAAAAAAAATAAAAAAAGAAAAGAAAGAAGGCTTCTTCCTTTTCTTAACTAATAATACCTGTTTGTGTAATGTTCACTTTCACTTTTGGAATGATTTTCACCTTCGGATAATCGGTGACCCAGTTCATTTTCATATATTCATCATAGTGTTTTACCCTATATTTTCTGCCAAGGCTTAGGACGTCAGAATTTGCTTCTTGCAGGGCCGCAATGACTCTTTCGGCGTCTTTAGTCAAAATAGCTGACAGCCTTTTATTTAACATTTTAATTTTCTTGTCTGTATCTAAATTATCTTTCGGATATTCAATAATAGAGGTATTGAATTCAAACTCAAGAGAGAAGGTTACGTTTCGATGATCAGGATTGACGATTTTAATGTCTCTCTTTGTATCGGTAACTTGAATGCTGATGTAATTGTTCTCCTTTGATTTCATATCACTTCTTACTTTTTTTGTGAAGTTTGCATAACTGCCCATTTTTCCATCCATGATGGTGAGCAGAATGGCATCCTGCGCATAAAGTTCACCTTTCTTTTTCTCATTATCAAATAAGGCGACCCCCCTTACACTCGTTAACTTTTTTGATTTATCGTAGTAGAGTAATGGCAGTGTGAAATCCTCGCCGGTTTGCAGCATTTTGGACCGGATGTTTTGAATGTTCTTAGGTGCAACTTGTGAGGAGCGTGATGCAGAAGTGATCAGGTTGTTTAAATAGTCGCTCACAATCAGTTTTTCCTTGAGCAGAGAATTGATTAAGTCCACACAGCTCCCGCCTTGCACCACCGCCAAGTTTGCGAGCAAAGGGCTTTTGGGATCGCGATAAAACATATCTAAGTAAGGGAGCAGCCGGTTTTGGGCAAATTCATCACCGATTAGCAGCACCCGCATTTTCGACAAATCAATTTTTTGGTCTACACTCCGGCTAAAGTTGCTTCTTGCTTTTCTTAAAGTAGGCGCCTCGGTTGTGAGAACAGTAGTTAAATAACTGCCAGTATTCCCTTGCTGCATACTTTGAGATTGCTGCACCTTTCGATAGGTAATTGAATATTTCGCATTGTCATCTTCTCCTTGATCAACGGCTGAAGTTAAAACAAGAGAGATGTCTTTTAATAGGTTTTGATCCCAGCAGCCAGGCATGAAAATGAGAGAAACACACATAAGCAGCGTCAACATGTACTTATGATGCATGTGATTTCACCTTCTTTTTGCGGTGTTTGATCAAGATGATAACGGCCATCATGATTGGAAGTGTGTAAATAAATGAATATTGTGCAGCGGTAGTGAAGTCGTTGAATCGCTGTATTCTAAAGTTATCAGTTGAAAGAAAACAGCTTGCAGCATAAATCAAAATGGCAAAATAATAGACATATTTTTTGTGTTTTTTTTTCTTCAGTATACTCGACACACCATTTGCACAAAAGTACAGGTAATTACTTAGTGTGGCTAGAATGACAAAGACCCAAAAGCTTAGGAAAATTAAATCTGTCCGCTCAATGACACCGAATGTAATGGTTTTTAACAGATACAAAACAGGATTCGGGATGACATCAAGCTCAGCCGGGCTGAAAAACATAAAACAAATTAATGTAATAAATAGGTAGTAAAGCGTCGTGCATATATTTGAAATGGTCATCACTTTATATCGTTGCTTAATGGTGCCCTTCATCAGTGGAGAGATGATCAAAATCATCTCGAATCCATTCATTGACAGTACCACGTCCTTCAATCCAAGCTGAAATTGAGAGATATCCGTTTGGAAAAAAGGCAGGAGGTAATCAATATTGGTTCCTTTCAATGAATAGAACATCAATAGAGAGAGCATGAGCAAAAAGGGAGTTAAGATAAAATTAAACCTGACAATGGCTGTAATTTGCTCCTTTGCGATATAGACAATGCATATCATCAGTAATAGGTTAATCACCCAGTTTGGTGTGAGCGGGAGCACCCATATGCCAAGAATCCTTGTGAATATAGAAAGGACCACAATGCAAACCGAAGCAAAGTATACCGTATAGAGCACGACCAAGGTGCGTCCAATCCATTTTCCAAAGACCTTAATCAGCGTTTGAAAGAATGACGTTTCTGGATATTTGTAGATGATATAAAGAAAAATGGTATTGATGATCTGGATGAAAAAACAAGCTAAAATAATTGCCATCCAGCCATCGTGTCCCATGTCTTTCATCAGCAAATGGGGGAGCGCTAAAATACCAACACCAATTTGAGACTGGATGATAAAAAAAACAGCTTGAGGTGGAGATATTTTATTTTTCATTTTTCTTTTCCCACCCTCTCAGTTCTTCAATTTGTTTTTTCTTTTGCGGATTTAAATAAACAGGGCGGTTTTTGTACATCCACATTGGGAGTCGAACTACAGTATCTTTTAAATCCTGCCAGTTAAAAGGAGTAACAGATGATAAATATGGTACCCCTAGTGATTCTAAGCGGCATAAATTCATGAGAATAATGGCGAGCCCAAATGAAATGCCAATAAAACCAAACATTGATGCCATAAACATGAGCGGGAAACGAAGCATCCTGATGGTGGACGTCATTTCAAACGATGGAAGTACAAATGAAGCGACAGCCGTCACAGCGACTACAATCACTTGGACATTCGAAATAAGTCCTGCTTGTACAACCGCATCCCCAATGACCAAACCACCTACGATTCCAATGGTCTGCCCGATTGGTTTAGGCAGACGTACCCCAGCCTCCCGTATAAGTTCAATCGTGATCTCCATCAGCATAGCCTCTATCAATGGAGGAAAAGGAATGCCAATAATAGAGTTCTTCATCGTAATAGCGAGTTCATCTGGGACAACCTCATAATGAAACGCAATAACAGCAATATAAAAAGATGGCAATATAACTGCGATAATGCAAGCAAGATAACGAAGAATACGAATAAACGTAGCAGGAATCCAGCGGCTGTTATAATCATCTGGTGACTGAAAGAAACTAAAGAACGTGATAGGCAGAATGATGGCCATTGGACTGCCATTCATGAGTACGACTATCCTGCCTTCAAGGATCGCAGATCTCACCTTGTCTGGACGTTCTGTGTCAATCAGCTGCGGGAAAATAGAAAATGAATCTTCCTCAATTGCCTCAACGATAGAGCCAGGACTTATCAGTGTGTCTACTTTAATAGAAGAAATCCGTCTGTTGACTTCTTCGACCTTTTCTTGATTGGCAATATCAGATATATACACCGTTGCAAGCTTTGTTTCCGATTTTGTACCGACCTTATGATATTGAATGGCGAGCTTCCGATCATTTAAATGCGAACGCAGTAAGTAGATATTGGTATCAAGGCTTTCAACAAACCCGTCATGTGCACCCGCGATAATACTTTCAGAAGAAGGTTCAGAAATAGAGCGAAGCGGCGGCTGTCCGACAGCAAACAGCTTGATTTGCGAGGAGTTTTCATCAAGAAAGGCAATACTTCCCGCAATAATACTGTCTGTGATCAGTGTCAAGTCGCCTGTTTCAAGTGTGCTAAGAGATTTTATATAATTCTGCTTTCCAGGAGAGCCTAACAAGTTACCGATAATGAAATCATTTAGTTTTCCTTCATCTATTCTTGTTTTAATAAAAAACAGTGCAGATTTCGTTTCATTCACCATCAACTCTCGGTACTCAAAGTCGCCGCTTTGCTGAAATGTTTTTTTTAGGATACGGATTTTTTCCTCGAAGCTGCCTGATAAAAAATGCAGGCGTGTCTGCTCATTGGTGTTTGGCATCTTTAGCCTCCTCTCACAGATTTTTTACCCATAGTGTAAGCGGAGAAGCGAATTTTATTCGTCTCCTTTGGGGAAAGCCTGACATAAGCTGACAACTTTCAACTAAATTCACATTAAAAATGTTAAGAAATGATGAATCTTGATAAAAACAAATGAATAATGTTTCATTGTTTAGGTCATAAGATGCGAATCTCGTAAAGAGAAGGTACACCAAAATGATCAAATATTTACATCTTATCCCAATTTTTCGTGACCTAAAAATAAGCAGATGACTTGATTTTTTTAGAGGTGACCTTTGTCATAGGTCAACACACAGCGATCTGACCAATGAGAATGACTTTCTAACCTGTTCATTCAAAAATATAAAACATTCCAAAACACGCACTATTCATTTAAAGCGCTGATATGACTGTTGTTATAGAGAAGAGCGGGCTTTAAAACATTGATTCAAAATACATCTTAATAATTGTCAAAAAATTTAGGGAGAAAAGGACAAAAGATTTTCGGATCATTGATGGTAACGCTTTCTCATGAATTCAGCGGAAATTCAGACTGATTTTTGTCCGCCTTTTGGCCTTTTCATTTAAAGGATGGGTAGGCAAAAAAGCCTTCTGATTAGAGGAATTTGGCATACGAGGAAGTGAAAGATTATGTTACATAATACCGATTGTGATTTTATGCTGAACAGATATACTGTTGATTGAATTTACATATCACACTCATAAAAAAAGGAGATGTAGATAGCGATGTGGTTAATCGTTATAGCCTGTGTCATCATGTTAGGGATTGGCTTTATTGAAAAGAAGCGTCATCAGAAAAATATCGATGCCCTGCCGGTGCGCGTCAATATTAATGGTATTCGCGGAAAGTCTACCGTCACAAGATTGACAACCGGTATCTTAATGGAGGCAGGTTATAAAACTGTCGGTAAAACAACGGGAACGGATGCAAGAATGATTTATTGGGATACGCCAGAGGAGAAACCGATTAAAAGGAAACCGCAAGGACCGAATATCGGAGAGCAGAAAGAAGTTATGAGAGAAACAGTTGAAAGAGGAGCAAATGCTATCGTCAGTGAATGTATGGCGGTAAATCCAGATTACCAAATTATCTTTCAGGAAGAGCTGCTTCAAGCAAACATTGGCGTGATCGTAAACGTTCTTGAAGACCATATGGACGTCATGGGGCCGACACTTGATGAAATAGCAGAAGCCTTTACAGCGACAATTCCTTACAATGGACACTTGGTTATTACGGATAGTGAATATACGGATTTCTTTAAAGAGATTGCGAAAAAACGCAACACAGAAGTCATTGTTGCAGATAATTCCAAGATTTCCGATGAGTTTTTGAGGAAATTTGAGTACATGGTTTTCCCAGATAATGCTTCACTGGCACTTGGTGTTGCCCAAGCATTAGGGATTGATGAAGATACGGCATTCAGAGGAATGTTAAATGCGCCGCCTGATCCAGGAGCGATGAGAATTCTTCCATTAATGGACGCGAAAACGCCTGGACACTTTGTAAATGGATTTGCGGCAAATGACGCAGCATCTACATTGAACATTTGGAAGCGTGTGAAAGAAATTGGATATCCAACAGATGAACCGATTATTATTATGAACTGCCGTGCGGATCGGGTAGATAGAACGATCCAGTTTGCGGAGGATGTACTTCCATATATTGAAGCAAGTGATCTTGTCTTAATTGGTGAAACAACAGATCCAATTGTGAAGGCATATGAGGAAGGGAAAATTCCGGCTGACCACTTACACAACCTTGAATATCAATCTACAGAAGAAATTATGAATATGCTTGAGAAAAAGCTTCATAATCGAGTGGTTTATGGAGTCGGCAATATCCATGGTGCCGCTGAACCGTTAATCGAAAAAATTCAAGAATACAAAATTAAGCAGCTTGTCAGCTAGGAGGAAATATAGAAAATGTTCGGATCAGATCTTTATATCTCGTTAATTTTAGGTGTTCTACTTAGTTTAATCTTTGCAGAAAAAACAGGAATCGTACCAGCTGGACTTGTTGTTCCGGGTTATCTGGCGCTTGTATTTAACCAGCCAGTCTTCATTTTAGTCGTCTTATCTGTCAGCTTGCTTACGTACGTCATCGTTCGCTTTGGTCTATCAAAATTTATGATTTTATACGGACGCAGAAAGTTTGCTGCGATGCTGATTACAGGGATTGCTTTGAAACTGATATTTGATTTCTTCTATCCAGTGGTCCCATTTGAAATAGCAGAATTCCGCGGAATTGGAATCATCGTTCCTGGATTGATTGCGAATACGATTCAAAAGCAAGGTCTTACAATTACCCTTGGAAGCACGTTACTTCTAAGTGGTGCAACATTTGCCATCATGTATGTTTACTATCTATTTTAAGATAAGGTGTGTCCAATGATGAATAAAAAATTGAGCTTTCAGGAAAAGCTGCTGAAAATCACAAAGAATCAAAAGAAAAAGACGAATAAACATGTACTGATTGCTTTACCGATCGTTATTGCTTGTACATTTCTATTTACGTTTATCGGGCAAGCACAAGTGCCAACTGTACAAAAGAATCCAGAAAACATCCTGACCGCTTCGTTTGTCGGTGACATTATGTTTGGAAGAAACGTAGAGAAAGTAACAGACCGCTATGGAAAAGAGCATCTCTTTCGTTATGCCAAGCCATATTTTGATGTGTCAGATTATGTGACAGGCAACTTTGAGCATCCTGTCGCTTCAGATAAGGAGCAGGCAGCCCAAAAGAATATTCATTTAAAAACAGATGAAGATTCTGTCCAAGCGTTGAAGGATTTAAATTTCTCTGTCTTAAACTTTGCGAATAACCATGCGGCAGACTATGGTGAAAAAGGGCTGAACAACACGATCAATGCCTTTGAACAAAATGGCATGGATTATACAGGTGCAGGCCGTAACCTCCAAGATGCGAAGCAGAACATTTCGTACAAAGAAGTAAATGGTGTCAAAATTGCTACACTTGGTTTTACAGATGTGTATGGGAAAGATTTCAAAGCAACGAATCGCCAGGCGGGTATTCTGCCAGCCGATCCATCTATCTTTATTCCGATGATTTCGCAGACTGCTGAAAAGGCAGATCTCGTCGTTGTTCATGCTCATTGGGGACAGGAGTACAACAATGAAGTAAACGACAGACAAAGAGAATTGGCAAGAGCGATGTCTAAGGCCGGAGCCGATATCATTATCGGTGCTCATCCGCACGTCCTTGAACCAATGGAAGTCTATAACGGAACAGCGATTTTCTATAGTCTAGGCAACTTTATTTTTGATCAAGGCTGGTCAAGAACACGTGATTCTGCACTTGTTCAGTATCATCTGAATGAAGATGGAAAAGCGACATTTGAAGTTGTCCCAATGTACATCAAAGAAGCAACACCTGCTCCAGTAAAAGCAGGATCTCTAGAATCAAAAGCCATTATCCGTATGCTGACCAATGGAACGAATGCGGATTGGAAAGAAAAAGACGGACACATTTTCTTTGAAGTAGATCACGCTGATAAAGTTAAAAACTTAAAAGAAAACGGAGGGAAAGAGAAGAAATGAAATTCCTAAAAGCAAGCTGGCCGTTTGTTGCGTTAATTTTAGTCTTTGTCTTTATGTCTGCTTTTAAATTTAGTGACAGTCTGACAGATCACGAAAAACAAAAGATTTCGGTTGAAATGCAGAAAATTGAACAGCAAAAGCAGTCAAAAGCGGAAGCAGGTAAATAACCTAAAAAGGATAAAGGGCACGCACATCGCGTGCTCTTTTTTTGTCGAAATACGGTGTAAAATGAAAGGTGTCATGTCGAAACTATAGAAGAAAGGAGGGAAAGGATCATGAAATGGAAAGGAATGTTAATTGGAGGGTGTGCGCTTGTAGGGCTGATGTTCATGTCTCAAACAGCGGTTTCTGCTCAAACACCATCTCTTTTGGAGCAAGCGGAAAAGCTGATTGGAACACCTTATCATAAAGGAGGAACCGATCCAAAAACGGGCTTTGATGCATCTGGGTTTATTCAATATGTGTACAAGACATCCGAAACATTTGATTTGCCGCGGAAGGTCATCGACCAATATCAGATTGGAAAAAAGGTATCATGGGATAAAGCGCAGCCCGGTGACCTTGTGTATTTCCGAAGCCTTGAAGAAACGAAGGATATCCCAACACATGTGGCGTTGTACGCTGGGAACAATCAGGTTATCCACATCACGCTTAGTCAAGGTGTGGTGAGAACAGATGTCAGCAAAAGCAAATATTGGACTGATCGATTTTATGCGGTCAAACGACTGCCTGGCACACAAGAAATTTCTGATAACCCTCTTGTGAAAGATGCGATGACCTACTTGGGAATTCCTTATGTGTTTGGAGGAGCAGATCCAAAGACTGGATTCGACTGCTCAGGATTTTTACAGTATTTATTTGAAAAATCACTTGGAATCTATTTACCTCGAAGTGCTGAACAGCAGTGGATCGTTGGAGAAAAAGTGGCATTAGACGATATCCGCCCTGGGGATTTTGTTTTTTTTAGTAACACATATAAGCCCGGAATTTCTCATGTAGGTATGTATATTGGAGGCGACCGCTTTATTCATGCGAGCCGTTCTGAAAGTGTGACAATTTCTTATTTGTCTGAATCGTATTGGCGCGAGAAATGGACAGGTGCGAAACGATTAACAGATCTGGAGCTTGCGAAAGAGGACCCTATCGTATCAAAAGCCGCTACGTATATTGGTGAAGTCCCTTATGTCAAAGGCGGTACGAATCCAAAGGAAGGATTTGATACAGCAGGGTTCACGCAGTACGTGTATCAAGAAGTGCTTGGCATTGAGCTGCCCCGCTATGCATCAGGTCAAGTTAAAGCAGGTACACCTGTGAAACGTTCTGAGCTTCAGCCGGGAGATCTTGTCTTCTTCAGCGGAACAACATTGATGCCGGCGATATATGCAGGATCAAATCAAGTCATTCATGTGACTGTCTCAAACGGTGTTGTCTTAACCAATATGAAAACAAGTACGTACTGGAAGGACAAATATGAAACGGCTGTTAGAATCAAAAAATAAAGAAAAAGCCCGATCAATACTTGTATCGGACTTCTGGACTTCTCTCTAGGCGCTGATCAGACAAGCGTCTTTTTTTCATGGAATTGATTTTGTAAAAGAAGATCAATAAAATAAGCGACACCATCTTCATGATTTCCTTTTGTGATGAAGGTGCTCTTTTCTTTAATGACATCAACAGCATTCCCCATTGCAATGCGGTGGCCTGCTTCTTCAAACATAGAAAGATCGTTTGGGCTGTCACCAATTGCATAAATATGTGAGCGGTCTACACCATAATGGGCTGCGAGCTTTTTCAGGGCATGTCCTTTTCCAGACTCTTTTGGCAGCACCTCAATAATATGTTTACCAGACGAGGTCAATGAAAGCTCGGGCATGTCTGCCAGAAGATTTCGTGCTTCGTTCAGTTTGTTCATATCAAACGAGAAGCAGAGTAATTTATAGGTCGGTTCGTTCGACTCAAAAATCTCACGTATATCATCCACTGGTTTGATGCCAAATTGTTTAAATTGCGTCATGGCTCCTTCCCATAGATCAGCGAGATCCTCATTTGGGTTTGCGCTTTTGATCAGATCAAATTCTGCTTTCAGCTTCTCTTTTCCATCAAAAGGAGAGAGGAGAGCATCATCTGTATAGACTTCAAAGTAAATGTTTCGTTCCACTAATGCCTTTGCAGCCCGCTTGCCCGCTTCTTGGTCCAATGTGATACGGCTGAAGAGCTCGTATCCTTCTGTATGGACAGTCCCGCCGTTTGCCGCAATAATGGGGATGTCCAAATCGCCAAGCAGCTCCTTTACATCAAAAGTTGCCCGCCCTGTACAGATGGTCACAATATAGCCAGCATCCTTCGCACGAATCAATGCCTCTCGGTTTTGTGCGGATATTTCACTTTTTGTATTTAAGAGTGTACCGTCTAAATCAATCGCAATCATTTTTTTCATCGCTGTCAAATCCTCCTTCATTCATGCAATAGCCTCTTCAAAGTATGTACGATTTCCTTCATTCTCATAAAAAAGGAAGGTTGATTCCTCTCTATCAAGGCTAAACAAAAATGAGTGAATGATCAAGGAAATAAGAAAAAGCGCCCCAAAGGGACGCTTTTATTTATGATAATTCAAGCTGCTTCTTCAATTCAGTTTTCACTTCGTTCAGCTGGTTTTGATCCAATTGGAAATAATAAACACCGTTTGGCTGGTAATCAGATCCTTTAAGCTGAATGGTATCAACCGATTTCAATGATGTCAGAAGCGGGAAAAGACCGACTAACTCCTTCATTGAAAGGGTGGTAGACACATTATCGCCGAGAGTATCAATGATATTGTCGTATGACGGAATAGATGTTAATGATTTTGATTTATCAAAAATGGCTTTTAACACTTCCATTTGACGCTGTCCACGCATTAAATCACTATCTGCTTTTCTTGTTCTCACATATGCGAGCGCTTGATCACCATCTAGTGTATGAGTTCCAGTTTGAAGCACAACCTTGCCTTTTGTATCCTTTTTAATCTGTTTCACAAGATACTCATCCTTGATGTTAATAGGAACACCGTTTAATTCGTTGACGATTTCTTTAAACGCTACGAAATTACTTTGAATGACAAAATCGACCGGAATATCTAGTAAATCTTCAACTGTGCTCACTGTTAAATCTGCACCGCCAAATGCGTGTGCGTGAGTAATTTTATCAAAACCGTGGCCTGGAATATTAACGTATGAGTCCCTAGGAATGCTTAATAATTTAACGGTTTTATTTGTGCGGTTAATGGTTGCCAAAACCATTGCGTCACTTCGTGCTTGTTTCACTGTTTCGCCCGGTCTGCTGTCAATTCCAAGCAGCAAGACAGAAAAACTGTCTTTTCCTGGATCGAATGCTTCAATTCGTTTCACAGATTGTGCGCCGCGATCAAGAGATACTTGAGCCTTTTTAGCAGCATTGGTTATTTTATAGTAGGCATAGCCTGTGACTGAAGCCGTTGTCAGTAAAAGAATACTAATGATAAAAAGAGTGACTTTCACCCATGGTTTTAAACGCTTTTTTCCTTTGCGTTTACTTCGTGATTGATCCATATATTTTAAACCCTCGCTATGATTTTATAGTAAAGATGTCCTTCTTTCTGCTTACAAACTAAAACAAATATACCTTAAAACGGGATATAGTGCGACATTTTTTTCACTAACGCTTAATTGACGTTTCCTTCTCGTAAAAAGTTTCAAAGATACACAAATGAAATATATTTGTCATAAAACATCGAAATGTTTGAAATGACAGGAAGTGAGGAAAATGACTTTTCATAGAGTACAGAGACAAAAGTGGGGTTATGTATATGAAAAATCGGAATGGATGGCTTTATTTCTTCGGCGCCCTTGGCGGTGCCTTATATGGCTATGATACAGGTGTCATCTCTGGCGCCATCTTATTTATGAAAGAAGATTTAGGTTTAAATGCGTTTACAGAGGGGCTTGTCGTCAGCTCGATTTTAATCGGGGCGATGCTTGGTTCCTCTCTTTCTGGAAAGCTGACAGACCAATTTGGGCGGAAAAAAGCCATCATCGCCGCAGCTATTTTGTTTATTATCGGTGGATTTGGTACAGCTCTTGCCCCGAATACGGAAGTGATGATCTTATTCCGAATTGTACTAGGGCTCGCTGTCGGGTGCTCGACAACGATTGTTCCATTATATTTATCTGAACTTGCGCCAAAAGAATCACGAGGGGCACTGTCCTCTTTAAACCAGCTCATGATCACATTTGGTATTCTTCTTGCCTATATTGTGAACTACGCTTTAGCGGATGCAGAGGCATGGCGCTTGATGCTTGGAATTGCGGTTGTTCCTTCTGTTCTTTTATTATTCGGGATTTTGTTTATGCCGGAAAGTCCCCGCTGGCTGTTTGTCTACGGACAGGCTGACCGTGCGAAGGAGATATTATCTAAACTCAGAAAAAGTAAGCAAGAAGTGGAAGAAGAAATTTCAGATATTCAAAAGGCGGAAAGTGAAGAGAAAGGCGGTTTTAAGGAATTATTTGAGCCATGGGTACGCCCAGCATTGATTGCTGGTGTCGGCCTTGCCTTTCTGCAGCAGTTTATCGGTACAAATACGATCATTTACTATGCACCAAAAACATTCACAAGTGTTGGCTTTGGGAATTCAGCAGCGATTTTAGGAACTGTCGGAATTGGTGCAGTGAATGTCATCATGACGTTTGTTGCCATTAAAATCATTGACCGTGTAGGGCGTAAAGCGCTGCTCCTATTTGGGAATGCAGGAATGGTCCTTAGTTTAATTGTCCTGTCAGTGGTCAACCGATTTTTTGAAGGATCACCAGCAGCAGGATGGACAACCGTTATTTGTTTGGGTCTCTTTATCGTCATCTTTGCTGTCAGCTGGGGTCCTGTCGTTTGGGTGATGCTTCCAGAGCTGTTCCCAGTACATGTCAGGGGAATCGGTACAGGTGTCTCGACCTTCCTTCTTCATACAGGAAATTTAATCATCTCGCTGACATTCCCAGCTTTATTAAGCGCGATTGGTATCAGTAATCTTTTCCTCATCTATGCGGTCATTGGCGTAGGCGCCTTCTTATTTGTGAAATACTTGGTGACCGAAACGAAGGGGAAAAGTCTTGAAGAAATTGAAGAAGATTTAAAAAAGAGAAATCGTGCCGTCGCAAGTGGCGAAGGAAAAACGGTATGAACAATGGCCAGCTGCCGTGTGCAGCTGGTTTTTCTATGTTAAACAAACGTTTAATCAAGAAAGGACATTCCCTCATCTTCTGAACGTGCTGCCTATCACATACATATGGAACAGGCGGGAGAAAGGTGGAAATGAGATGAAAGGGAAAACAAGCATTGTCATGCTGACGTACAATGAACTGCATTTGACGAAAACATGTATCGATAGCATGAAACAGCATACGAATAGTGACCAATATGAACTCATCATCGTCGATAATGCATCAACTGACGGCACGAAGGAATATGTAAGAGAGCTGGATGATGTGATTTTCATTGATAATGAAGAGAATGAAGGTTTTGCAAAGGGATGTAATCAAGGGGCAAAAAAAGCTTCTGGAGACAGCATTCTCTTTTTAAATAATGACACGATCGTGACGGAAAATTGGCTTTCTCCATTAAAAGAGGCGCTATTCGCTTCAGAACGAATTGGGATGGTGGGACCCGTCTCTAATTATGTGAGCGGCCCTCAGATGGTCCAGCCATCGTATACAGATGTGAAGGAGCTCCCAGCCTTTGCTAAGGAGTATACGTCTAAGAGAAAAGGTAAGAGAACTTATGTGCACCGGCTTGTAGGGTTTTGCTTGCTCGTGAAAAGAAAGCTGATCGAGGATGTGGGATTATTTGATGAGCGGTTTGTATATGGATCATTTGAGGATGACGATCTATGTTTGCGTTCATTACTAAAAGGATATCAGCTGCAAATTGTGCATGATTCCTTTGTGCATCATCATGGTCATGCTACCTTTAATGCCAATCAAGCAACGAACATCTCTACACTGTTTACTGAGAATAGACTTCGATTTTTAGATAAGTGGGGCATAGATCTAAATTTGATCACTCCTCATCCGTATTTTGCGGAATTACTCCCTGAGGACGCTGCTCGCGTGCTGGATGTTGGGTGCGGAGCGGGCGCAACTGGGCTTGAACTGATGAATCGGCAGTCGGTACACATGTACGGGGTAGAGGCAGATACATTAAAAGCAGCGGTCGCAAAGGCGTATTATGAAGAAGTCATCGAGGCAAATGCAGATGAATACCCATGGTCAGAGAAAGAGGCCTTTTTTGATGCGGTCATTTTTTCGGATGTTTTAGAGCATGTGTCAGATCCTTGGCACATCATTGAGCAAGCGCACGCCTCTTTAAAGCCAGGCGGTGTTATCATTTGCTGCCTGCCTAACATGATGCATGCAGAGGTGCTTCTTCCTTTGATGACAGGTGATTTTACTTATCAAGATGTAGGAATCTTAGACCGAACCCATATACGGTTCTTCACACCAAACACCATGCGTGCGCTTTTCCCAGACCAATTATTTGAACGCGTGATCGAGCAGCGGATCAATGTACAGATTGATCAAAACATCCAATTGTTTTTTGACGAGGTGGCGAGGATAGGAGCATCACTTGGCTTTCAAACAAAAGCGTTGTCTGATCAAGTGACTTTGTATCAGCTTCTCATTGTCGTACGTAAAAAAGGCGGCTCTCTTTTGGGATAACCGCCTTTTTGTATTACCATTTGAAGCTTTTCGTTGCACCTTCTGCACCAAAGTTCAAGATGCTCACTTTGATGTCATACGTTATGTCTGCTTCTTGAAATAGTTTGTCCCATTCATCTCGATGCTGATCCCAATATTCAGGATACTTAATACGAAACTGCCGGCTAAAAAAAATAGGATCAACACCTACTTCATGTTGCATATGACTGACCGTTTTTTGTATGCGCTCTTTAATTTTATGAGAAAAAATCTTCTCAAATCGTTTAATGTACTGTTCATCGTATGAGTTTTCCGGGGGATATTGATCCTCTGACAATTTTCCATTTGTTTGTACACTAACGTTAAATGAAACCTTTCCGTCTTTCAGGTAGGGTTCAATCTTGGTTTTGGCTTTCTTAATTTCATACGTAATCGGAAAGCCTTTATAGGTGGCAGGTACAACGCCGCCTGAGATACGGTCCATCACCCAGTTTAAATATTGTACATCCTGTGCAGAGATGAAACCGATCAGCTTTCTTGTTTTTCCGTGAATGATACCTGCCCCATCATAAATAAGTTCACCGTCTACCGCATCTACACTTTGTACAAGGAAGCTAATGCCCATCTGAAAATAATCAGATGCCCGGCCAATACGTGTTGGCAGTGCGATCTTCCCGTTAAAGCTTCGGTTTTTGGATGTTTCGAAGATATGTTCAACCGGAACCTTTTGCTGTGATTTCAATTTTTGATTGATGACTTTTGACGCTTCACCTCGTGACACGAGGAGATAGCTGCTGCGCCGAACCTCATCATCTCGAATAAAATGATTGAGTGTTCCTTGAATATCGTGATGCTCCGCCTGGGTTTTGCCGAACAAGAAGATTTTCAGGTGATCACTATAGATCGGCGGGTCCTTCAAGGCGACATTACTGACAGCCTCCAGCACATTTTTTCCCTTCGAGACGACATTCACATAGCCGGGAGAATCGGCTTCTTGTGTTCCGCCTGTTTTCGGTACAAGGTTTTGATAGGTCAGCTTAACTCCATTCTCATCTTGTTCATCAATGCCAACACCGCGTACAAACGATAGTTTTTCAATATCCTTTAAGTCCCAGCAGCCTGCTGATAGAAGGAAAAGAAAGCAGGATAAAAAGAATAAAAGTACACGTCTTCCTCTCATGCAGAACGACCTCCCCATTTTTTGCGTATCATCAGCAGGACAGCTGTAATAAAAGGAATGGCTAAAACCGCGAACAATGCGTAGCCAAGTAAAGTAGAGTAGTAAAAGACTTCATTGATATTTTTAGGAAAAAGTGAGAGTGCTGATGTAATCAAAAATAGCACCCATAGCAGTCTCGTTAAGTTGGTTGTTTTAAAAACGGTGAAGCAGCCTTTAATCGCAAACTGGAAAAAGCCCAGCATACAAATGAACTGCTGACACGTCCAAATTGTCAGTAAGAAAATATCAAATCGTTCGATAAACACCCCTTCAAGTTCAAGCGCTTGAATGAGGGAAACTGTCGGCCAGGTGAGAGATTTCGTTTCTCCGACGGTCATGGAGCCAATCACAATAAAAAGTGTGAGCGAGTACACGATAGACGTAATGCCAACGCCAATGGCAGCTGCCCATTTTGCCTTCGACCATTTGTCTTTATAAATGAGCGGTACAACAAATAAAATCACTTCAAAGCCTGTAAATTGAATAAAGGTTTGTGAGAACAGCTTACTAAAATCTTTAAAACCATGCGCCATCACAGGACGTAAATAATCAAAATCAAATATCTTTAAACAAAACAGCATGAGCGCTATGTAAATGATCATGGTGATCGGATAAATATAGGTCACCATTTTGACAACTGGAAAGATACCGCTTTTTAAATGATAAATCGCCACGAGTAGAAAAATCATCACAATCACTGCCATGGGAGTTGATTGCAGGAGGAAAAATTGGACCACCTCGCCGAGAACACGTGCCTCAAAGCCGACAATGCCTAGTAAATAGGCGATCAGCATTAAATTAAAGATCGTGCCAAAGAATGCCCCTGCTCCTTTTGTATTTGACTCAAAAATGGTGTCTGGCGCATTCTTTTCGGCAATCCACCCCAACAAAAAAGCAACGAAAGCAAAGATGACTCCCTGTATTAATACAATGATCCAGCCATCAGGAGATCCTGAATTGGCAGAACTGCGTGGAATGGTTAAAATTCCAGCGCCTATCATTGTAGAGCTGCACAGAATGGTGACTTGTAACAATGATAGCTTCTCAGGTCTGTACATCGTTTAATCTCCTTGTCTTTTGAGATTTTTTATTTTTGCTGTTTTCGGTCTGGATTTAAATAGCCCGATTGGTAAACGAACGTACGTATCCTTTAAATCTGAAAACGGTGAAGACAACACTGGTGTGAAATAGTCAAAACCAAAGGTTTTTAACTGCATCAGGTGACAAAGCACAAATAAATAACACATGATTAAGCCGTATAATCCAAATAATGCTGAACTAAAAATGGCCATAAACCGCAAAATACGCAGTGGGAAACTAAAGTCATATGACGGTGCTGTGAAATCAGCCAGTGCGGTCAGCGACACAATAATGACCATTAAGGCACTGACGATATTGGCTTGGACCGCTGCCTGACCAATAATCACGCCGCCAATGAGCCCAATTGTCTGTCCGATGGCTCTTGGAAGCCGAAGTCCAGCTTCCCGCAGCAGCTCTATCGTAAAAGACATGAGAATCGCCTCGACAACAGGAGGGAAGGGGACATTCTGCCTGCTGCCTGCGATGGTGAGTGCCATTCTTGTCGGTAATAAACCGGGATGATAAGAGACAAGTGCAATGTAAAGCCCGGGTAAAAAAATCGTGAGCAGCACGGCAATATAACGAAGTAAACGCAAAAGAGTCGCGCTTGTCCACCTTTGATAATAATCCTCCGGAGATTGCATTAAAGCTGTAAGTGTCATAGGTAAAATAAGGGCAAAAGGAGTCCCATCGAGCAAAACGGAGACTTTTCCTTCAAGTACAGAAGCAATCACCCGGTCAGGACGTTCTGTGTTTTGAATCTGTGGAAAAATGGAGGTATGACTGTCCTCAATCAGCTGTTCAATATAGCCGGTTTCAGGAATGTCATCCATTTTGATTTTCATCATACGTGATAGAACATCTTCTACTAGTTTAGGATCAGCAATATCGCGAACATACACAAGAGCAGCGGACTTTTTATTGCGAGTACCGATACTCACCTTTTGAATCACAAGATGAGGGTCGTTTGCCCGTTCACGAAGTAAAGCCGTGTTTTTTTCAAGATTCTCAATAAATCCGATCCGCGGTCCTCTTACAAGAACTTCAGATTGCGGCTCTTCTACTTCTCTAAATTGAAAAAGATTCGTATGGAGCGCAAGCGCTTGAGCCGCTCCATCTACAAATAAAATAGCCTTGCCGCTATATAACTGCTCGATGGCAAGGTTCATATCATCCAGCACATCATTTTGAATGCCAAAGAACGTTTTTGAAAGGGAGGGAAGTGTAGTAGAACCAACCTCAGTGATGTCGAGTTCCTTTTGCATTGGTGAAATGATTTGCTTAGAAAGCATCTCAAATTCTGTGAGTCCTTCAACGTACACGAGACATGCAGAAATAGTGGAAGGACCAAATGAAAAAGAGTGGAACACGATATCATCACTTCTTCCGGCAAAGCTTTTGACACGCTTAATGACGGACGCTATATCTTGTTCAATACGACTTTTCATAATACCTCACCCTCATCACATGTTTTTTATAGAGTGACTCGGAAGGTGGAGAATTATACAAATAGAAAAAAGAGAATCCCGGATAGGAATTCTCTCGTTTGTTTATCTTGCAAGCCATCCGCCATCAACAGCTAAAATGTGGCCGTTCATATAATCAGAAGCTGGTGAGCTAAGGAAAACAGCAGCACCGGCTAGATCCTCAGGCTTTCCCCAGCGCCCGGCGGGAATTCGTTTCAGAATCTCTTCATTTCGATTTTCATCGTCACGAATGGCTTGTGTGTTATTAGTCGCAATATACCCAGGCGCAATCGCATTCACTTGAATATGCTGGCTTGCCCATTCGTTGGCAAAAGCTTTCGTCAGCCCAGCGACAGCATGCTTACTTGCTGTATAAGCAGGGACAAAAACGCCGCCTTGAAACGATAGAAGGGAGGCGATATTGACGATTTTCCCTTGCCCATTTTTCAGCATCTGCTGCCCAACCTTTTGCGTGAGGAAAAAGAGACTGTTGATATTCACATCCATGACCGTATGCCAATCTTCCTCTGAATAGTGAGCCGCCTGCTCTCTTTTAATGGTTCCAGCATTATTGATTAAAATATCAATCGTATGCTTCTTTAATATGGCATCGACAGCCTGCTTTGCAGACTGAAGATTAGAAAAGTCAACCTGAACCGCATGAAATGATCGGCCTGCCTGTTCGACAAGCGCCTTTGTTTCTTCAAGCGGTGTGTGATGGTACGTACCGATGATATCTGCACCTGATTTGGCAAGCGCCACGGCAATGCCTTGCCCAATGCCGGTTCCAGGACCTGTCACAAGGGCTGTTTTTCCTTCAAGGGAGAAGAGGGACGCTGCATATGAAGTTGTCATCACCCTCGTTACCTCAGCTGATCCATTGGGACAAAGTCCATATCTTTGAACGTATAGTTTTCGCCCGCCATTGCCCAAATAAATGAATAATTCGCTGTTCCTGAGCCTGAATGAATGGACCAGGCAGGTGAAATGACTGCTTCCTCATTTGCCACCACAAGATGTCTCGTTTCAGATGGCTCCCCCATAAAATGAAAGACCCGTGCATCCTCTTCGATATCAAGATATAAGTACACTTCCATCCGGCGATCATGAATATGAGCAGGCATCGTGTTCCATGTATTATTGGTTTCAAGCTGAGTGATGCCCATCATGAGCTGACAGCTTTGGATGCCGTCTGCATGGATGACTTGATACAGGTTTCGTACGTTGGAAGCAGCTGCTTCCCCTAAGTGGTTTGGTGTTAATTCAGCGATGGCTGCTTTTTGCGTAGGGTACGCCCTGTGAGCCGTGGCTGATACTAAATAGAACTTGGCCTGCTCGCCTGATGAACTAGCGAACTGTACATCTTCGTGACCAAGGCCAATATATAAGAAATCTTTATGCTCCAGCACAAAGGCCTCACCATCAACAGTGACCGTTCCTTGTCCGCCGACATTCACAATCCCGATTTCTCGTCTTTCAAGAAAATACTCCGTCCGTAAAAAGTCTCCGGCATCTAGTGTGATCGGCTCTGCTGCCGGCATCGCTCCGCCAATCACCACGCGGTCCTCATGCGAGTAATAGAGCTTTAATTCACCACTGACAAACAGCGTAGGAATATGAAAATGACGACGAAGTTCCTCTGTTGTAAAACGTTTGACCTGCTCAGGATGTACAGCATAACGATTTTCCATTTGGATAAGCCTCCCTTTCCATCTGAAACAAATATTGATATTTATTTGGTATCGGTTTCAAGGAAAATTTTAGAGGAAAAAGAGAGCGTCGTCAACCGTTATTTTGAAATCGCTTTCTTTTCCTCTAATTAGACAAATTATTTCTATCATCATGCAAAAAAATCTTCTGAAATGCATTCAATTATGATATGCTCTTTTTAAGTTTATTTGAAATCGGTTTCGAACCTAATGAGAAGATCAATTGTGGGAGTTTTTTGAATGAAAGAGAAAAAGCCAACGAAAGTGACCATTAACGAAGTTGCAGCTTATGCAGGGGTCTCGAAATCAACTGTATCCAGATATATCAATGGCAGAACAAATGAAATTTCTTCAGAAAAGGTAAAAAAAATCAAGAAAGCCATTGAGGAACTCCATTATCGTCCTAGTCAGCTCGCTCAAGGATTGAAAGTCAGAAAAAGCAAGGTCATTGGGTTTATTGTAGCCGACATTACGAATCCATTCTCTGTGGCAACACTTCGCGGGGTCGAAGAGATTTGTGATGAATATGGATACAGCATCATGGTGTGCAACACAGATAATCGTCCAGAAAAAGAACGAGAAATGCTCCTAAAGCTGAATGCACATTATATTGAAGGGCTCATCATCAATACGACAGGACAGAACAATGACATTCTGGAGGATTTTAAGAAAAACGGTGTACCGATTGTTCTTGTAGACCGGAAGCTGCCTGAACTGAAAGTCGACACAGTGACCACGAACAACCGTGATATCACCATCCGGCTGCTTCAACAAATGTATGAGAAAGGCTATGATCACATCGCTTTCTTTACTGAGCCTGTCGATGGAATCAGCCCTCGTGAAGAACGAAAGGAAGCATATGAACAGACAGCTTTGAGTAAACATAAGAAGCCGATCATTGCAGAAATTGATTTAAAGCAAAAGGAACAAATGCGCGAAGAGATTGTCCGTTTTTTACAATCAAACGAACAGAAAAAAGCGATTTTAGCCGGTAATGGTTTACTCATGCTGAAGCTGATTAGTGAACTTGTAGAGCTTGGGGTGAAGATTCCTAAAGAGATAGGCATTGCAGGGTTTGATGATACAGAATGGTATAAGCTGATTGGACCTGGAATCACAACGGTCGCCCAGCCATCTCATGAAATGGGGAAAGCAGCCATGCAAAAAATCAAGACGCGGCTAGAAGGGGATGAAAGTGCGCCCCAAACGATTCAGCTTGATGGAGAAATCATAGTAAGGAAATCTTTATAAATGATAGGCAGAGAAGAGTATACATACGTGCATGCTCTCTCTTTTTCAACTGATTTGAAACCGGTACCAAGAAAGGGGAGAAATGGGTGAAAGCGTTGGATGCGGTCACATTTGGGGAATCAATGGCGATGTTTTATGCAAAAGAAGTTGGAGAGCTTCATCAAGTGCATACATTTCAAAAGGCGCTTGCTGGTGCAGAGAGTAACGTGGCTGTCGGCTTGGCGCGGCTGGGCTTTCATGTGGGATGGATGAGCAAAGTCGGAGCAGATTCACTTGGCACATTCATTTTAGAAGAGCTTCAAAAAGAAGGGGTCGATACAAGTGCAGTGCTCCGTTCAAATGATGGATCTCAAACGGGAATCTTACTTAAATCAAAAGTGAAGGAAGGAGACCCTGACGTCACGTATTATCGGAAAGGATCTGCTGCGAGCACAATGAGTCCAAGCGACTTTCCCGCCGCTTATTTCAAACAGGCAGGCCACCTTCATATGACTGGTATTCCGCCTGCCCTATCCAGTGAAATGAGAACGTTTTCTTTTCGTGCTCTTCAAGAAATGAAGGAAGCGGGCAAAACCATTTCATTTGATCCAAACCTACGGCTTCAGCTATGGGAAGAGGAGGAAGATATGATTCAGACGGTGAATCATATCGCCTCGCAAGCGGATTGGTTTTTTCCAGGGCTTGCAGAAGGGCAAAGGCTCACGGGTTGTCACGAGCCAGAAGAGATTGCAGATGTTTATTTGAAAAAAGGTGTCAAGCTAGTGGTCATTAAGCTAGGGGCAGAAGGTGCCTTTTATAAAAGTGCAGCCGGTCAGGGGATTGTGAATGGATTTTATGTGCAGGATGTCGTAGACACAGTTGGAGCTGGTGATGGATTTGCAGTGGGGGTCATCAGCGGCTTGCTTGACGGCTTATCACATGAAAAATCCGTGACAAGAGGCAATGCGGTCGGGGCACTTGCAGTGATGTCACCTGGCGATAAGGACGGACTGCCTACCCGGAAGGAGCTTCAGGCTTTTATGAAAGAAGCCAAGCGATATCAAAGGCGGGAGTACATGAAAGGGGATGAGAGATATGGAAAAGTCAGCAAGTTTGAGCGTTAAAAAGCAGCTAGCGTCTTGTAAATTAATTGCAGTGGTAAGAGCAGGTAGTGAAGCAGAAGGCATTGAAATGATTGAGCGTTTAAAGAAAAAAGGGGTTCGTGCCATTGAAGTAACGTATACTACGCCAAATGCTGAACGCATCATCGCATCCTTCCAGAAGCAGCAGGACCTGATTGTAGGAGCGGGAACAATTACGACGCTGGAGCAGGCGCAATCAGCCATTGAGGCAGGTTCACAGTTTATCGTCAGTCCAGGATACCTTCCTATGATTGGAGAACATCTTTCATTTTACGACACACTCTATGTACCAGGGGTTCTCACCCCGAGTGAAATCATGCAGGCAAAAGCAGATGGATATAGCTTGCTCAAGCTTTTTCCGAGCGGCTCTTTCGGTTTATCCTATATGAAAAACTTACAAGGTCCATTTCCAGAGATTGAATTTATCCCTACGGGCGGCATTCATCCAGCTGATGTTCCAAAGTGGCTCAAAGCAGGCGCGGTGGCTGTTGGTGTCGGAAGTCAGCTTGAAAGCAGTACAGCAGAGGAATTACAAGCCGTTCTTTCTTCATAAATACTTGTCAAACGAACAAACAACTGGCTCGTTGATGCCGGTTGTTTGTTCGTTTATCTGACATAACAGCAGATAAAATTTCAACTCTTCACGTACAATGATCGTGAAGGAGTGATTGAAAATGTACATTCTACAAGATGAACTCACGGATGGACGAATTGACCAGCTGATTACCGCACATATAGAAGAGATGAAGGAGCATTCGCCGCCAGAAAGCATTCATGCCCTTCCATTAACTGATTTAAAAAAACAGGATGTCACCGTGTGGAGTGTGCGAGATGGAGAGGAGCTTCTTGGCTGCGGAGCGTTAAAGGAACTGTCAAGTGAACATGGGGAAATCAAATCGATGAGAACCGCAGCCCTCCATATGCGAAAAGGTGTAGCGAGATATATGCTGAATCATCTTCTCCAAGAGGCAAAACGGCGCGGCTACACACGTGTCAGCTTAGAGACAGGGGCAATGGCTTTCTTTGAACCAGCAAGAAAACTATATGAAAGTGCTGGGTTTCAGTATTGTCCGCCTTTTGGTACATATCAAGAAGATCCAAACAGTTTATTTATGACAAAGGAATTATAGAGGTCAAGAGAGTATGCTTATAAGCAGCTCTTTTTTTATGCGGAAATAGTGGGAAGGAGGAGGACACGGTGAAATTATCTAAGTGGATCGGAATAAGCGCATTTCTCATATTTTGTGCGGTATCTGTCATCTTCTTAACGTTATTAGGTCAAGATTTCTTTAAAATTGAAAGCGCTTCCGATAAAGCGGAGTCAACGTATCAATATCATTTTGTTCTTATACCGGAGGAACTTGATAATGAATATTGGCAGCTTGTACAAAAGGGAGCTGCGGATGCGGCAGACGTTCATCACGTTTATCTAGAATATTTGGGCCCAAAGCAAGCGGATGTAGACGATCATCTGAAAACCATTGATATGGCAATCGCTGGACATGTTGATGGCATTATGACGCAGGGACTTGATGCGAAAAAATACAAACCGCTTTTTCAGAAGGCGAGGGAAAAGGGAATTGATGTTGTCACCGTTGATACAGATGCAGAGGGGAGCAAGCGTCAAGTGTATGTAGGGACGGACAATTACTATTCAGGCTTTATCGCAGGACAGGCACTCATCGTAGATACAAAAGGTGAACAGTATGTAGGAATTGTCACAGGCAGGCTGGATGCCATTCATCAAAAGCTGCGTGTCAAAGGCTTTCGAGATGCCGTCTCTGCTGAAAAACGCATTCATATTGCTGGGATAGAAGAATCAGCCATTACGAAGTCAGGTGCTTCAGGTGCCGCTTATAAATTATTAAACGATCATGCGAAGCTCACCGCATTTTATGGTACAAGTGCATTAGATGGCGCAGGCATTATTCAAGCAATCGCACAGTATCGATCAACCACTGATTTTTATGTGCTTGCATTTGACACATTGCCTGATACGATTCAGGCGCTTGATGATGGAACAATTGATGCCGTGGTCGTACAGCATCCTTATGAAATGGGCTATCAAGCGGTTGAATCGCTTGTTCGTTTGCAGAAAGGTGAAAAAGAAGAACCGCTTCAGTACACGGGAACGAGTGTGATCCGGCGCGGGGATCTGCCTCTTCAGCAAACAGACAGAAAGCAGGGGGTGCAGCCATGAGAAGGATTCGAAGTAAGCTGTTATTGGCATTTTTAATCCTTGTGCTTCTTGGCAACGTAGCCGCTTTTTTTGTCTACTGGAGCAGTTCAAAAATCACATTAGAATATAGCCGGAGCTTTCGTTCTTTTCTCCTGCTCAATGATATATCGACAGAGGCGAAAACGATGTATGAAAAGGTCAATGCCTATGCCATTGAAAAGGAACGGAAGTTTGCCAAAGAATATCTTACGTCAAAACAGAAAATGAAATCATACGATCAAGCGCTGCGAAAGGATGCCGGTCTTCATGCGGCAATTCCTTCTATTGAAAAATATCAATATATGATGCGGACGCTCATCAATGAAAGTGATGCGACCATGACACATGTAAAAGAAGGGAAAATCGAAGAATATGCTGCAAGTGTGAAGGAAGTGAGAACCGTCTCTTCCTATATACAAGAGCAGACGATGACTCTGCTTGATGATGAATTATCTGAGTATCAGATACTCTATCAATCTCTTCAAAAAAGGCATCAAACCTATGCGCTCTTTACCTTATGCCTGTTTACGTTATCAATCGGGGTCGCCTTATGGATGGCGTATATGATTGCTGGCGGGATCTCAAGACCCATCGTTCATCTGTCCCGAAGCGTAAAAGAAGTATCAGAAGGACATTTTGATGGAGCGAATTTGCATGTCACCTCAAAGGATGAAATCTCTGTTTTAAATGAAGCCTTTCAGCGAATGCGACAAGAGATGAAAATGATGATTGAAGAGATCAAACAAAAGGCAGCATTGGATCAAAAAATCAAAGATATGAAGCTAAAAACGCTGCAAAACCAAATGAATCCGCATTTTTTATTTAACACATTAAACATCGTTTCACGTATGGCTTACTTAGAATCAGCAGAAGCCACATCGAGGTTGATTCAATCCGTTTCCACGCTGATGCGGTATTCGCTGTCTGCTCTTAGTACATCCGTTACATTGGAACAAGAAGTGAAAGTGGTGAAAGAGTATTTTCATATACAAGAAACGAGATTTGCCGATCGTATTACGTGCAAAACGTCCATCGATGAATCGTGCTTATCTGTGCATATCCCAAGTCTAACCTTACAGCCGCTTGTCGAAAATGCCTTTATTCATGGCGTCGAGCCAAAGGAGGAAGAGGGACTTGTCGAGCTCTCGATCTATGAAGAAGGCGGCTATGTGATGATTCGGATTCGGGACAATGGGATGGGCATCAATGAACAGGAGAAAAGAAGATTGCTGTCAGAAAAAGAAGAGGAAGATCCGAACATACTGAGTAAAGGCCACTCGACAGGAATCGGTCTTCGAAATGTAATGTCAAGACTGCGCTTGTTTTACGGGGTGCAAGATGCCCTTCAAATTGATTCAAAGCCAAACGAAGGCACCACCATACAATTGGCTATTCCGATGAAGGAGGGACCGGCATGCTGAACGTGCTGATTGTCGATGATGAAAAAATAGAACGGCTAGCGATGCGGAAGTTCTTAACCGAATGGCTTCCAGAGTGTCATATAGCAGGAGAAGCGGAAAATGGAAAGAAGGCGGTTGAATTCGTGCGATCTGAGTCCATTCATCTTGTGCTCATGGATATTCAGATGCCTGGCATGGATGGACTGACAGCGATCAAACAGATCAAAGCAATCAGTCCTCATACAAAATTCATTATGCTGACAGCCTACGATACATTCGATTATGCCAAGCAAGCGATGCAGGAAGGGGTGAAACAATACCTCGTCAAACCAGCTGACAAAGATGAAACCATCGCAGCCATTCGATTTGTAGCAGCAGAGATTCAGCAGGAGGCGACTCTGCGGCAGGCGGCAGCGGCCGATCAGCAGTCAAAGTGGCTTGAAGCGCATGTCATGAACGGTCAATCTTATACATCCATGGAGTTTCAACAACTATTCTCCGAATATGAAGCAGGTCTTATCATCGCTGTGCAGCGGACAGAAGGAGATCAGCTGTTGATCGATTTACAGAAATCAGCACGATTTCATACAGTACCGATTCAGATGGGAAGTGAACTATTTACATGCCTCATTTATAGTCATCAAGGATCAGGTCAGCTAAAGGCAGAGGTGCTGCAAGCCATTCGAGCTGCCATGACAAACGGTCAGCCTTCACCTGTCGTTGGCATAGGGCACCCAGTCTCAAACCCGCTTCATCTTCAGAAAAGTGCAGCAGAGGCGAAGCTTTCCTATTATCAGCGAAAAAAGAGTGGCGGCGTTGTTCGTTATGGCTTTTACCAAACAGAGGTGAAGCCCGGTCCATTGATTTATCTGCCGGAGCTTGCAGACAGCATGATGCAGGCGCTCGAGGAAGGGAGAAGAGAGGATGCGCTGGCTTTATTTGATGCCTTTCAATTAGAGGGGGCGACGATTTCACAGGTAAAAGAACTGCTGATTCTCTTCAAATCACGCCTCCGTACAGACCTATCGATATTGACAATCAGCACCGCAGCTGAATGCCGCCAATGCTGTGAACACCTATTTGATGTGTATGAAGCGAGAACCCAGACCATCAATGACATCGAGCGGGCAAAACGTTACATCAAAACATATTATTGTGAACAGATCACGCTTGAGCAAACGGCTGCTTATGTTGATTTAAGTCCCACCTATTTCACAAAACGATTTAAAGACGAGACGGGTCTGACATTTAAAGAGTATGTGACAGCCTGCCGGCTGGATAAAATCAAAAAGCTCCTCAAAGACAGCACGCTTAGCTTAAAAGAAATTACCTTTCAGGCAGGATATACAGATCCTAATTACGTCAGCCGTGTGTTTAAGAAGATGGTCGGCTGTTCACCGAAGGAATATCGAAAACAGGCCATAAAAAAATGAAGAATTTCATAAAAAAGTGAAGAAGTTTGCCTGAAAAAAAGCAAGGATCTGCCATTATACTTATTTTGATAACGCTTACAAAATGGGGATAGGGGGATCAATTATGAAGTTCAAATTAGGCTTTACACTGCTGGCACTCTGTATGCTTATCGTCACTGCCTGCAGCTCATCGACGAACTCAGAGGCAAAAAAAGAAGGCGGAGCGGAAAAACTCGAAATTTTCTCTTGGTGGACAGGAGCTGGTGAGGAAGACGGGCTGAAGGCACTCATTCAATTGTTTGAAGAGGAGAATAAAGACATTCCAATTGAAAATGCAGCCGTCGCAGGTGGTGCTGGTACGAATGCAAAGGCTGTCCTGACTAGCCGTATGCAGGGAAATGATCCGCCTGCTACGTTTCAAGTGCATGGCGGGGCGGAGCTGAATGAGAGCTGGGTCGCGGCAGGCAAAATGGAGCCTCTGGATGATTTATATGAAAAAGAAGGCTGGAAAGATAAATTTCCAGAATCACTGATTGACCTTGTCAGCAAAGATGGGAAAATCTATTCCGTGCCAGTGAACATTCACAGGGGCAATGTGCTTTGGTATAACAAGAAAGTATTTGATGATGCAGGCTTAGAGCCGCCAACGACATTTGATGAATTTTTCAAAACAGCAGATGCATTAAAGAAAAAAGGAATCACACCACTTGCACTTGGAGATAAGGAGCCTTGGGCAGCGACTCATTTGTTTGAAAGTGTTTTGCTGGGAGTATTAGGTGCAGATGGTTATCAAAAACTTTGGGCTGGCGACATGAAAATGGATGACCCGAAAGTGAAGGAAGCGGCAGACATCTTTGGACGTATGCTCGAATACGTCAATGACGATCACAGTTCACGTAACTGGCAGGATGCCTCACAGCTCGTGGCAAAAGGAGAAGCGGCAATGAATGTCATGGGCGACTGGGCGAAGGGGTACTTTGTGAATGATCTTGATTTGAAGGTGAATCAAGACTTTGGATACGCGGCGACTCCTGGAACGGAAGGAAGCTTTATGGTGATCACCGATACATTTGGACTGCCAAAGGGTGTGAAACAGCCAGAAAACGTGAAGAAATTCTTATCCGTTTTAGGATCTGTGGAAGGACAGGATGCGTTTAATCCGCTAAAAGGATCGATTCCAGCACGTGTGGATGCAGATGTATCAAAATATGATGAATACGGAAAATCGGCGATGAAGGCATTTAAAGAGTCAAAACTGGCGCCGTCTCTTGCTCATGGCTCAGCTGCTGAAGAAGGGTTTGTGACAAAAGCGAATCAAGCCGTCAATATCTTCGTGACACAAAAAGACAGCAGTCAGTTTGTTTCATCATTAAAAGATGCAATGAAATAAAGACGAAGGAGGCGGCGGCTAGGCACCGCCTCTTTTTTAGAAAGGAGTGCAGTTTCATGCGCATAGACACATCGCCGATGACAAAAATACCTGTGCCCAAAGTTAAACGTATGCGGAAAAAATGGAATGGAGACCAGCTGCTGGCGCTGCTCTTTTTAGCCCCGTCAGCGGTTTTATTATTCATCTTTGTTTACGGTTTTATTGGCTGGACAGGATATGTGTCATTATCAAACTGGACCACACTTGTTCCTGATTTCTCTTTCGCAGGTCTTCGCAATTATGTCATGCTGTTTCAAGATTTCCGCTTTCAATCAGATCTTCGAAACACGGTCTTTTTCACTTTATTTTTTATTGGAGCGGTCATTGTCTCTGGTCTCGCACTTGCGATTTTACTAGACCAGAAGATCAAGGGGGAATCTCTTTTTCGGAATTTATTCTTCTTTCCGATGGCCCTTTCCTTCGTTGTCACAGGAGTCGTATGGCAATGGATTTTAAACCCGTCAACTGGGGTGAATTTATTTTTGAAAACGCTTGGTATCCAGCCTAAGTGGTATACGGATACGAACATATTGGCCGGATTTGTCTGGGGGAAAATTGAGTTTGGTGTACCTGCGGCCATGATTGCTGTTGTGATTGCAGCTGTTTGGCAAATGACAGGCTTCTCTCTGGCGATGTATTTGGCGGGGCTACGAGGAATTCCAGAGGAAGTAAGAGAGGCTGCTAGAATGGATGGCGCAACGGAGTGGCAGATTTACTGGAAAATCATTTTCCCTCTTTTAAAACCGATTACTGCAAGTGTTGTCATCATCATGGCTCACATTTCTTTAAAGATCTTCGATTTGATTTACTCGATGACAGGGCCGGGTGCGAACTTTGTCACGGATGTTCCGGGCGTGTATATGTTTGAAATGACCTTTAGAGGAAACCATTATGCAGGCGGTGCCGCCATTGCGGTTGTCATGCTGATCTCTGTTGCGGTCTTTATCGTGCCATATCTCCTGTCGAGCCGGAAGGGGGCTTCATCATGACAGCCAGATGGTTTGTCCGTCCAGTTCTTTATGCTTTATTGATTTTGTGCAGTCTCTTTTTTCTGATGCCTGTTTATGTCATGCTCGTCACAAGCTTGAAGCCATTAGGTGAAGTCACCCTTGAGCGAATGTGGTCGCTGCCATCTACTATCGATTTTTCAAGCTATCAAATCGCGTTTGAAAAGCTGGCGCCCAATTTAATGAATTCTCTTTATCTTGTTATTCCTGCTACTTTACTGTCAGCTGTATTAGGTGCAATGAATGGCTATGTATTATCAAAATGGCGCTTCAAAGGATCAGAAGTCGTCTTTACGCTGATGCTGTTTGGGATGTTTATTCCATATCAAAGTATTCTAATTCCACTTATTCAATTTTTGCGTGAAGTCGGATTGTATAATTCAATTCCAGGGCTTGTGCTTGTCCATGTCGTATACGGACTTCCGATCACAACACTCATGTTTCGAAATTTCTATGTGAGCATCCCAGATGAAATGATAGAATCTGCGAAAATGGATGGTGCAGGGTTTATCGGGATTTTCAGACATATGATTCTTCCGCTTTCGATCACAGGATTTGTTGTGGTGGCCATTTGGCAGTTCACAAATGTGTGGAATGAATTCTTATTTGCGGTCACGATGACCACTGCGGAGCATCAGCCGGTGATGGTTGCCTTGCAAAATCTATCAGGCAGTCAAATTGTGCAATGGAACGTCCAAATGGCAGGGGCGATATTGGCTGCGCTGCCGACACTACTCGTCTATATTCTTCTTGGAAAATACTTTGTCAAAGGGCTTCTTGCTGGCTCTGTCAAAGGGTAAAATATTTTTTGTGTTATCGTTTTCATTCGGTGTACTGAAAGGATTGACTTCTCTTTAGATAGCGTCATAATAAAAGTTGAGACTTACTAGTTTTCATCAAGCTAGGTAAGGATTATCAAAGGGTAGCAAAGGGAGGAGTCATCCTGAATGAAGCAGTCACCAATTTTTTTACTGCCTGAATTGAAGGAGAGAATATGGGGAGGTACAGCCTTAAGGGATCAATTTGGCTATGATATTCCTTCTGATCAAACGGGAGAATGCTGGGCAATTTCTGCTCATCCAAACGGACCAAGTGTCGTACAAGACGGTCCATATAAAGGGAAAACGCTGATCGAACTCTGGGACAATCATAGAGAATTGTTCGGGGGGATAGAAGGCGACCGCTTCCCGCTGTTAACTAAAATATTAGATGCAAACCAAGACTTATCCGTTCAAGTGCATCCAGATGATGATTATGCGGAAAGACATGAAAATGGCGAGCTTGGAAAAACAGAGTGCTGGTATATCATTGACTGCGAAGAAGGAGCAGAAATGATCTATGGGCACAATGCAAGAACAAGAACTGAGCTTGTCACCATGATGAATAGCGGAGATTGGGAAGGTCTTTTGCGGCGGGTGAAGATTAAGCCTGGTGATTTTTATTATGTGCCAAGCGGTACCATCCATGCGCTTTGCGAAGGAACGCTTGTCCTTGAAACGCAGCAAAGCTCAGATACAACCTATCGCGTATATGATTATGAACGAAAAGACCAAGATGGCAACGAACGTGAACTTCATTTTGCGCAAGCGATTGATGTCACAACAGTTCCTCATGTAGACGGGTATGCAGATGAATCAGTTGAAACACGCCGGGGAGTGACCATTCGTACATTTGTCGAAGCAGAATATTTCTCTGTGTATAAATGGGAAATTGATCAAAAAGTAGAGCTTTCGCAGGATTATCCGTTTTTGCTATGCAGTGTGATTCATGGAGAAGGTTCTTTACAGCATGACGGACACACATATCCACTGCCAAAGGGCGCTCATTTTATTTTGCCGGCTGAAACAGGAAGCTTCTCAATTGAAGGATCTTGTGAACTGATTGTGTCGCATATATAAGGAAAAGAGGACTTCGAGGGGTCCTCTATTTTTCTATTGCATAAATGACTTGAAAGAGTACTTGTTTTTGTCGATAAAGAGATTAGTAGACTATTATGCAAAGTTAAGAGAGGGACAGGGAACGTGAAAAAAACCATCAAGATTATGTTACTCGCAGCTGCCTTTGGTATGACATTACACACGGGTAAAGAAGCGCAAGCAGCCTCCTATGTCGATCAATCCATTTATACGATGAACACCTCAAAGGTATTTACAACAGAAGCAGAAGTGAAAAAAGCAGTGGAAACACTGAAGAAAGACAAAAAATGGACAGCCACTTATCAAACCTCAGGAAATACGTCGACCTATCAGCTCACTGCTTCAGGATATGAGTCGCAAGCAGCAGCGAATGCAAGTGCAGCTGCATTAAAAAAAGAAGTGGGCATGAGCGGTACGGTGTCTCCAGTAGGTGACCGCCTTCCTTTACAAAAGGTCGTATCTGACCCAGTCAATGATGAAAGTCAGGCGAAAAAGCTTTCACTTGAACTAACGAAAACATCAGGGCTCAATAGCTCCTATGAAGTCATCAATCAAAGCAAACCTTCTTATCAGGTCATATCAGGAACCATTGATTCTGAAACGAAAGTGAAAAATATTCAAACTGAGCTGCAAAAGCAGGCAGGCGTCACCAGTACATACCAAACCGAAACGAAAGCTGGCACTGTGTATCAGCTGATTTCAAGCGGTATTGTTGGACAAAGTAAGGCGAATTCCATTCTGCAAGGCTTTCAAAAGGCATCAGGTTTAAAACCAGTCCTTCAAACGGTGACAGCAGGTAAGCCGTATTACATCGTCACATCCGCTGCACAAGCGAACCAGTCGAAAGCACAGACGCTCCTTACACAGCTGCAAAAAGAAGCAAAGATCAGCGGGAAGATTCAAAAGGCTGGTGCCTTAAAAAATGTCTACAGCTTGGAATCAGGCTATTTTAAAGACAACAAACAAGCAGCTTCAGCTGCAGCTCAGATTAAGAAACAAACTGGTGCTGCAGGTACTGTCCAGCGCGTGGGGAAAACAAAAAATTATATCGTGAAGCTCAATCAACTGAACGATACAGCTTACGCCAAAACGGTAGCCTTTTTCAAGAAAAAGAAATGGCGCTACACGTCCAAAAAGATTTCTTCTACACAGCCATATCAAGTCGTGACGGGAAACCTTTTAGGAGATGACCAAGCGAAAAAAGCAGCGGCTTTCTTCCAAAAGAAAAAAGTATCTGCGACAACGAAAAAAACCGGCAAGGTATCAGACAGCACATATCGACTCGTGGTCAATCAAGCAGTGGACCAAGCGAAAGTGAATAAAGGTGCCGCCTACTTAAAAACGCAGAAGCTGACAAGCAGCATCAAGGCAAGTAATGGACAGGCTGTCAGCAAAACGTATAGTCTCAAGACAACACCTGTATATGAACAAAGTAAAGTGAAGCAGGCTCAAGAGATTATCAAGAAAAATGGCGTTGCCAGCAGTACAAAAACGCTGACAGAAGCGGTCAAGCAATACCGTATCACGACAGAGCCGACAGTGAATCAGACAAAATTGAATCAAGCACTCAGCTATTTGACCAAACAAAAAATGAAGGCCGCTGCTCAAAAAACAGGCGCAGCCGATTATGCTCAATATCAGATCAAAACAGGTGTCATCTCAACAGCTGCACTTCGTGACCAAGGCTTGGCATTTTTCAAAAAACGGAATGAAACCGCTGCGTATACAACAACAACGAAACCAACTTACAAAATCAACATTACGCAGCAATTTACAGGATTACCAACTGTAAATGAAGCCATTGCTTTTGTGAAAAGCCAATATGGCTGGACCGCCACAGCCGTAAAAATTAAAAATGGCCCAATGGTCATGCAAACGAACTACAACCTTACTGTCAATGAGATGGTCAACAAACAAATGAAGGTGTCACCACAGACAGATGGTGCGGCCTATGTCTATGCAGCATATGTAGACCAAGCCACATCGACAGTGAATACGGATGGCTTAAATGTCCGTTCTACACCTGATTCGAGCTCTGCAAGCAACATTGTGGCACAGCTCAATAAAGGAGCAAAAGTGAAACAGCTTGGGAAAGAAGGGAACTGGATCAGGATCAACCTAGGCTGGAGAAATGCAAGTGCAGCAGAGGTGCAAAAATATGTAGATCCAGCTAATATTGCCGAAGGCACGCAATCTTATTTTCAATTTCTGAAACTCTCTGAAGCTGCGAATCTCAATCCAGCAGAGGTCAATTCAAAGATTTTAGCAGGAAAAGGGATTCTTGCGGGTAAAGGACAAGCCTTTATTACAGCAGCAAAAACGTATCATATCAACGAAATTTATCTTATTTCTCATGCGTTGCTTGAAACGGGTAACGGAAGTTCCATTTTAGCGAATGGTACAATGTATAATGGAAAGAAAGTTTATAACATGTATGGCATTGGCGCATATGACAGCAATCCGAATTATCTAGGTGCAAAGTATGCGTATGAACAACAATGGTTCACGCCAGAGGCTGCCATTATTGGCGGAGCAAAATTCATTGGCAACAGCTATATCAATAATGCCACATACAAGCAAGATACAATTTATAAAATGCGCTGGTCGGCTACAGCGACTCATCAATATGCAACAGATATTGGCTGGGCTTCTAAGCAAGTCACTCGCATGTATAGTTTGTATAACCTGCTTGATGACTATACACTGTATTATGATATCCCGGTGTATAACAAATAAAAAAACGTCCGTGCTTCCTAATGAGAAGCCGGACGTTTTTTGTGTAGGAGCAGCTGCTGTTCAATAAATGAGAGGAGCTGCTGACTGGATTGTCCCTTTGAATATTGGTTCCATTCCTCAGCAAAGGTTTTGATTCGTTCTTTATTGGTTGATCTGTTTAGGTGTAAAAGCTCCTGCAAGAGCATGTCTTGAGTGACGCAAGCCTTTCCAGGAATGATATCTTCATACCGATCGACTAAGCCGCGTTTCTCTCGATAAGTGTCTAAGTCATAAGTGAAGAACAACACAGGCTTTTCGAGCAGTGCATATTCAAACACAATGGACGAATAATCTGTCACCAGGACATCACAAGCACAAAGCAATGGATAGAGCGGCTGATCGGACACATCAAATATCCATTCACCGTCTGTTTCTGCTTTCGCTAAATGTTTGACCGCAGGATGAAGCTTGACGAGCAGAATGTAATCGCCATTCAGCTCAGTTTGCAACTGCTCTTTTGAAAAAGGCAGCACAAGACCGTCCATTGCAAAGTCTCGATAGGTCGGTGTATAGAGCAGGATCTTTTTCCCTTTTGGGATATCATTTAGCTTCAAGGAAGGCTGATGCTGTTCATAGTACACATCCGTCAGTGGTACACCAGTTGGTAAAAAGCGATCATCGTTGACCCCAAACGAGGTCTTGAAAATCTCACGCATGTGATCTGAGCCTGTCACGATGTAATCGAAAGACGCATAAACACGCTTGAAGCGTTCGATGTCACGGGGACTTCGTTCAGAATTTGAAGCATCTTCAAGCCCGAACTTTTTCAAAGCCCCATTGGCATGCCATACTTGAATACAGGTGGTAGAAGGCCGTTTTCTTAGCACACTCGTCATGAGAAAGTAATTATCCGTCAAGACAACCTTGCTTTTAAACATCGTATATATACATTGAATGAGATGGAGAGGGTTTTTTTCATGAAAATAGCGAAATGACAGATGAGGCTCGTCCTTTTCTATCGCAGAAGCATGCTTCGTATAGAGGATAGTGAGCTTCATTGTCATGTTCGCCTGTTGTTGATAAGTATGAATGAGAGCAGCCGCATTCTCTTGGAATGAAACAAGCAGCGTCACCTGGTTTTCACGAGGCTTCACGCCGCTCATCAGCCATCCAATGAAAGAAATAAAAGCTGCGTAACATGAAATCATCATTGAGCGTATATTCATCATTTATCAGTCTTTCACAGCTGTTTCGTCTGATCCTTTACTTGCTCAGGATAGTAACGTTTTTTTCCTTTGCTTTCCTTTAAGACGGCAAAAGCGTACTTAGGAATATTCAGCATTCGTTTCCATCTCCATGGATTCACAATCAATCTGTACAGCCATTCTGTATTTGTCTTAATCATCCAGCGTGGTGCACGCTTCACCGTTCCGCTAAATACATCAAAGCTTCCGCCTAAACCGATGCAAACAGCTTGCGGGAATAAATGGCGGTATTCGTAAATAAAGTTCTCCTGGTTTGGATAACCTAATGCAACAAACACCATATCAGGTTTCGAGCGCGCGATTTGCTTCGCTACGAAACGTTTATCGGCTTGATAGCCGTCACAGCTTCCTGCGAGGACCACATTTGGATATTCCGTATCAATTCGCTGTTTCACAGCCTCAAGCACTTCTTTTTTGGCACCATATAAAAAGATTCTTTTAGACTGCTTGTTTGCTAGATCAAGCATAGACATGAAGACATCAAAGCCGGCAATTCTAGACTTAAGCGGACTTTGGGTCATGCGGGACATCAATACGACGCCTACGCCATCCGGTAGTACATAATCCGCAGATGAGACGACTTGATGGTACGCATGATCCTTCATGACGGCATAGCCTATCTCTGGATTGACAGTCGCAATCATGGCGCCTCTTCTCTGAGAAATATGATGCTGGTTCATATAGCTGATAAATTCATCTAAGTCGCCGTTTACATAAGAAAGGTTAGAGACCACTTCTGTTTGCATTGTTTAGACCTCCTTTTTAACTTGTTATCTATGAACGTTCATTGTAAATTCATTCTTCACCTACTCATCATTTTATCACAGATGCTCCATGAAATATTAACAATAACTTTACAAACCTTTAAATTTCATGACATTTTCATCATTTCATCTGGACAATCCTTTGTGAAACATTGATTCTTCGGACTTTTCCTCCTTTGCCCAATAAATTGGAAATAGTTTGTCTTTACATCTGCTTAACGTTTGGTAGGCGCTGTGATATAATGAGGTTCCGAAGAGCGAATCGAATATCACAGAATTACGGATAAATTACTGCACGAATGCAGTCGAATAAGGATTGAAGAAAGGAGTTTATGTTTGCAATGAAGAAAGTTATTACTTACGGTACATTTGATTTATTACACTGGGGGCACATTAAGCTGCTAGAACGTGCAAAGCAGCTCGGAGATTACTTAGTGGTGGCCATCTCTACAGACGAGTTTAATTTACAAAAATCAAAAAAAGCTTATCACAGCTACGAGCATAGAAAGCTGATTCTTGAAACCATTCGTTATGTAGACGAAGTTATTCCAGAAAACAGCTGGGATCAAAAAGTCCGTGACGTGCAAGAGCACGATATCGATGTGTTTGTCATGGGAGATGACTGGGAAGGTAAATTCGATTTCTTAAAAGAACATTGCGAAGTCGTATACTTGAAGAGAACAGAAGGCATCTCGACAACACAAATTAAGGAAGAAATTGCGGGACTTTAATAGATCGAAAAAAAGTACTTCTTATCTTTTGGTGAGAAGTACTTTTTCATGTAAAATACAATGAGCAAGTCATCATTATTTTTAAGGAGAGCTTCCTTTGTTTCAAAATTGGATGAAGATAAAAGTTGAAGACACATTGGATCAACCTGAACAACATGAAACAATGGCATCAATGAACGTGCCTGATATGGACTACTACTTTATTATGGGTGATGTGCCAAAACAGGATGAGAGCTTAACGAAGTCTTTAAAGACAAGGATTAAGCCTTTGGCTGATCAACATAAACGTACTGCAATTTTAACTTTAAATTACGATGCAAATGTGAAGGAACGTATTCATCACATGGGAGAGTTCTTTTCTCCTGAGGTTGACATATTGAATGTATATGAACACTATATTCTACCGGAAAGTGGTAGTAAAAGACGTTACTCGGAATTTATTGTTGGTGAATCATCGCATTCGATCAATGAAGCAGTGATTCCAGCAGATGAATCCACGATTCAAGTGACGAGATATGAATTGCCTGCTTCCCCCATTTGTTATATTGATCAATATAATGAAGAGCAGCAACTGGTGAAGAGGGAAGAATACAATTGGCAGGGCGTTTTATGCAGAGTACAAAGCTTTGTTCCCCATACAGGTGCACTATACTTAGAGGAATTAATCAATGAAGATGGCAGTATTTATATGGAGCTCATCTATCCTGGTGATGCAAAAAAGAATCCAGTCCGGCATATTAATTGGTATAAAAAAACAGGAATTCAAACATTTACAAAGAAGACGGATATTAAACAATTATGGCTATCCAGCATTCAATCACAAAATGACCGTTTGAAACTGATGATTACAGAAGACCGGGATCAAGACCGCCACCTGTTTAAAATTGATCAGCCTGAAACAACTTATTATGCTGCATTTGTACATGACGCACATTATGAGGAAGATCTGCATCAAGTCAATTCTCAATATGGAGAATTATTTAAACAAATAAGAAAACAGCAAGTGGATGCTGTCTTTTTTGGGGATACTAAACATAAAGAAGATGTCGAAAAACTATTGGGAGAACAAGCCTATTTTTATCTTGTTCCTTCTGACGAAGAGACTGTTTGGAATACGGCGATTCATCATATGCTCGAAAATCGTGAGCATAAAGATGAACTGAGAGGGATCGTTGACAGCATGAAATGGGTCTTGCGTGATCTAAGCTCTGAGCATCATGTTCTTCACCTTCAACTCGAGTTAAAAGATGAAATGAGTCATGCGGATCATGTGCAAATTGATTTCGCAGGATATGATCGAGTGAATGGAGCTGAAATCATCTCTCAAACAATCGATGAGAACCATCAAGTCAGCTTCCCAATCGGCCATTTTCAAACAAAGAAAAACATTGAAATCAACCAAACGAAATTTGTGGATTTTTACATTCGTTTTAAAACAGAAGAACTTCAAGAGGTTTTGCAGCGTCTAGAAATAGAAGGTGAGCTGCTTACGAATAAACCATCGTCCATCGATGGATGGTCATATCAAACGAAACAAGGCAACTATTCTTGGAAAGTGAAATAGTGATATAACATAACGGTAAGATTTCTGAACAGAGGAGATTAACGATTAATGATTGAAGAGGGAATTCATAAGAAGAGTGTCGTTGAAGGGTTAAAAAATCACCATGAGAAACTAGAAATGCTGATTCGCATCAACGATGACATGCCATTAACAGATAGAGAATTTTATTTGTTTATGAGGGAGAGAGTTTCGAAACAAGAACTCTTCCTTCCGCTTGTTCATCAAGAAGAGAATCTATTCAAATTGGTATTGAATGAAGCATCGCTGCCGCTTGCGTTAGAGCAAGGCCAGACATATAACTTGTATGTCACGGACTATTTGAGCACAAACAAAGAAGAGGATGAGGACGAGCTTGAGGACTCAGCTTATGATTCTGATTCCGAAGAAGAGGAAGAAGAAGTAAAAGAAGCGGATATCAATACAGATATTGAATCTGAAGAGAAAACGTCAAACTATAAACGCCGTTTAAAAATGGAAATAGAAAAGCCTGAGCTGACCTTTTTAGAAAATAAAGACGCCATGCTGTGTATCATTCCATACCGTACAGACAAAGGAAATGCTTCTTTGAAAATCAAGCGTGAGCTAAAGGTTGTGAAATTCAATCATATCGAGCTCAACAAAGGGTGTATGTTATCTTTATCCGGGTATGCAGGCGTATTAAGTGCAGAACATCCGTATGAGATCAAAGAAGCAAAGCTTCTATTGAAGAAAAATGGTGAAGAACCAATTGAACATCGCTTTCCGGTTAATATCACCCATATAAATGACGAAGTGATCGAATACCGTGATGATCAACATGTACCACAGCTTTATCAATTTTTAGCAGAAGTCCCTTTAGAGGAATTGACCTATTCATTAAACAAACGCTTTGTATATCGCTTCTATCTTGAATTTATCTGCGATGTAAACGGAGTAGAGGAAACATTAACAACCACTTCTTTAGTGCTTGGAGACCGCTCGAACAAACTCAAAGGACTTGTTCAAATTCATAAACGAAACGATGTACCGATTCGATATGAAGTGTACCGAAAGAAAAAAAGACAAACGCTTGGCATCCGTATTAATGATTACACAATGAAAACACGTGCCAAGTATTACGTCAAAAGCAAGTGGAAGAAATTTAAAAAGAAGATCAGTAAAATCAAAAAAGTCCGTAACCGTCTTGTGACAAGAACGTTTAAAACGACCTTTAAACTGGCGAGTAAGCTGTCTGTGAAAAAGAAAACGGTTGTTTTTGAAAGTTTTAACGGAAAACAATTCAGTTGTAACCCGCGTGGGATTTATGAGTATATGAAGGAACATCACCCTGAATATACGCTGATCTGGAGCGTTAAAAAGGGTCATGAAGCACCGTTTAAGGAAAAAGGCATCTACTATATCAATCGTCTGTCATTGAAATGGATCTTTGCGATGGCAAGAGCTGAGTATTGGGTCGTAAACAGCCGTTTGCCGCTATGGGTTCCAAAGCCAGATCACACAACATACTTGCAGACTTGGCACGGTACGCCGTTAAAACGGCTGGCAATGGACATGGACGAGGTGCATATGCCTGGAACAAACACGAAGAAATACAAAAAGAATTTCACAAAAGAAGCATCGAATTGGGATTATCTCATTTCTCCAAATGCCTACTCGACTGAAATCTTTACACGTGCGTTCCAATTCCAAAAGACCATGATTGAGTCAGGATATCCGAGAAATGACTTCCTTCACAATCAAAACAATGAAGAAACGATGAGAGCACTGAAACAAAAAATGAACCTGCCGCTCGATAAAAAATTGATCTTATACGCACCGACATGGAGAGACGATCAATTTTATAAAAAAGGGCAGTACAAATTTGATTTAGACCTTGATCTGCATGAACTCAGAGCTGCAATCGGAGATGAATATATCATCATTCTGCGTATGCACTATCTAGTTGCTGAAAACTTTGATTTAGGGCCATATGAAGGCTTTGCCTATGACTTCTCTCATTACGAAGACATTAGAGACCTTTATATGATTTCAGATCTGCTCATCACAGATTACTCATCTGTGTTCTTTGATTATGCAAACCTCAAACGTCCGATGCTGTTCTATGTGCCAGACATTGAAACATATCGTGACAAGCTCAGAGGCTTCTACTTCGACTTTGAACAAGAAGCACCTGGACCACTTGTGAAAGAGACAGCAAGTGTCATTGACTGGGTGAGAGAAACAGAACAGCCAGACTTTACACTACCAGCTTCTTTTGCACCGTTTTATGAGAAATTCTGTTACTTAGAGACTGGAGAATCTTCGAAGCGGGTCGTTGAAGTAGTGTTTTCTGAAAAATAGTTTAAAAAGTACCGTTCTTCGCATAGTAGAACGGTACTTTTTTGTTTTTTTTATTCCATTGTACACATATTTAAATGTAATGGTAAAAATAAAAAAACATAGAAATTTAACAGTAAACATGCTAAATTTAGATAAGATTATCCGGTACTGTAAAAATGCTGAAAATAATATAGAGGTGCTTCAATGTACAAACTTTATCATAATTTTATTGAAATTCTTAATTTAGATGAACAAAAGTTAGTGTTATATATTGATGACATAGAGAAGTTATGTACTTTTGAATTTAAAGAGCTAATTGTAAACGAATCAAAGAAGATTTGTGAAATTAATGTTAAGGATCAGATGATTTTTGAATCTTCAATAGATCATTCTAATGAAATGATCTATCTCTATTCTAAGGATCAGAACTTGTATATTGTCAAAGAAAGCTCTGACATCCTTCAATCAAATCAAATACATCCTATTGACATTAACAATCAATTTGAAGATATATATGTCAAACAATTAGGGTTAGACCGCTATGGCTTATATAGAGGCGAAGAGGAACTGTTATTATTCTCAGGGCTGCTGAACGTTGATGAGATCAATCGGAATTATAAAATGGATTTGAAGATTCACGGGGCAGAAAGAAGATTTGTAGACATCTCCTTTATCCAATATAGTCCCTTCAACTTTGTTGTTACGTATGATTGCCAAAATAAAGAACTAAATGTAAGGAAAATTTTGTTTGATGTGATGCAGGAACATAAAGATATTGAAGTGACTGTGAATAATCGTAATCAAATCAAAATTTTAAATAAGGTGACTGAGCAAAAGAAAATCGTCAACTTTAGACTTGTTCCTAGATATCAGCCGCTCAAAGTTTTTGGTAAAGATACATTAGAGCAATTCAAAGAAGATAATATCCTCAATATTTTGGTGATTAATAAACAAAGGTATTACATATATGTAAGAACGAATGGTGTTTACTTAGTAAGAGGAAACCCTTATCTTGTTACAAAACATACATCAAGACTACGTATTTTTAGTTTGTTTAATAGCTTTTATGTTTATGGAAGACTGACACATTACGCGTATAATTCAGACCAAAAGTATGAATACCTGTACATTAGAAATTCTGATCACCAAGTGGCGAAATTTATAAGACCATTTAGAAAGATCAAATTCTTAAAAAGGTATGGTTTCTTTAAAATTTCGTTAAATGATCTTGACTTAGACAGCAGAATCCATAATAACCTATTTGTTGGCAATGATAACCGAATTATCCATAGTTTAAGGCTGAAAAAAAGAGATAAAAAGGTGAAAACATATATCACGAAAAAGAATGGGGACAAGCTTCAAGTACTAAGAACAAATCTATTTGGAAATGTGACATCAACCATTATTCCTTATTCACAGGAATATTCTTTATTTAGTAAAGTAAAAATAAAAATAGCGAGTATCTTATCATCATTCTATAAAGACAAGAATTATCGTGTGAATTTGTTTTTTGAGAAAAAGAGTGATAAAGCAGATGAATCCGCTATTAGAGTGTATGACTATGTACAAGAGAATTGTCAAACAGACTCAAGAAATTACTTTATTCTTAATAAGAAATCAAGTGCTTATCCGGCACTTAAAGCTAAGTATGGAAAGGGAATCATTCCGAAATATAGTCTGAGACATTATTTAAGTATCTTCAATGCCAGCTATTTTATTTCAAGTGAGTTATCTAACCATGTTCTGAACGATAGATTATATATTGATCATCTTAGAGAGAGAATTATGAGCGTACCACTTGTCTTTTTGCAGCATGGAATAATGTTTGCGAAACCAGTTGATAATCCAATGGCCTTTGGATTCCATAAAGACAAGAACCAATATAATATTTATAAATCAGTCATCAGTTCTGAACTAGAGGCTGGTGAATTCTACAAAATGAAATATGACCGTGAGGATTTGATTTTGACAGGCCTCGCAACTTTTGATCATGCCAAATTAGTAGACGGTGCAGATAAGATCGCCTTTATGCCAACTTACCGCTATTGGGAAGAGGGGCTAATATATACAAATAGAATCGAAGAAACATCTTACTATAGAGTTCTGATTAAAATCATTAAAAGCTTTGAAGAAGCAGGTCTTCTTGATCGTTTGTTAATTGTACCGCATAACAAATTTTCTCAGTACGTTTATCAAAACCTGCCTCAGTATAAACATATTATTTCTGATAATCCATCAGAAGCGCTAAAAGTATCAAAGGTGTTTATCACTGATTACTCTTCTGCTATTTATGATGCACAATATAGAGGAGCGTACCCTATTTTTTATTGGGAAGAAAAAGATTACTTGATTAGACAGTATAAAGCGATTCCTCCTGTAAACGAAGAAAATGCACCAGGACCGATTGCATATAATACTCAAGAGCTTATTCGTATTGTCAAACATGCGATTGAGAATGAGTATGTCGTGGAAGATGAATATAAAGAAAAATACTTGAAAATTAACAGCTTTAACGATAATCAAAATACGAAAAGAATTACAGATTTCTTAAAAGAGCATCAAATTATCTAATGTCTTATGCCCCCTGAATCTAAGATTGAAAGGATTCAGGGGTTTTTTGTCTTCTAGTTTGACGTGCATGATTTTGTTATAAGATGAAATGTGTATCGTTATCTGTTACAATTATGAGCGGTGCTTTTTAAAAAAGTAATCCCAAAAACTTATATCTAAGGAAGATTAGAATGAACGCAATGTTGACGATACTAAAGGAGCAAATCAGCTCATTTCCGCTGATTATGCGACTTGCTGTTTATGAAACAAAATCAAAATATCAGATGAATTATTTAGGTGTTTTATGGCAGTTTTTAAATCCATTGATTCAAATGCTGGCTTACTGGTTTGTTTTTGGTATGGGCATTCGCGGAGGACAGCCAATTGTTATTGGCGGTGTGGAGATTCCATTTATCATCTGGATGCTTGCCGGATTAATCCCGTGGTTTTTCATTAGTCCGACCATTCTTGATGGATCAAACAGTGTGTTTAAACGCATTAATATGGTATCGAAGATGAATTTTCCGATTAGTGCGCTGCCGTCTGTGGTGATTATGTCCAACTTGTTCAGCTACTTTGTTATGATGGGTGTCTATCTGATTGTGCTGATTTCCTATGGCATCTACCCTGATGCGCATTGGCTGCAATATATATACTATTTTATTTGTATGATCGCGTTTATGTTTTCGTTTAGCTTGTTTAATTCCACGATTAGCGTACTCGTGAGAGACTATCAATTTCTTTTACAATCCGTGACACGATTACTTTTCTTTTTGCTGCCGATTTTTTGGAATATTTCAGAGAAACTTACTGGGGATAAAGCGTGGATTGGAGATATTTTAAGACTGAATCCTCTTTTCTACATTATTGATGGTTTTAGAAATAGTTTGTTAAAGGGAGAATGGTTCTTCCATGATGTCAAATACACACTTTATTTTTGGCTGATCACGCTTCTTCTTTTAACAGTTGGTTCATTGCTTCATATGAAATTTAGGGATAAATTTGTCGATTTTCTTTAAAAAGTAAGGAGATTATACGATGAAACTAAAGGTTTCGTTTCGAAACGTATCCAAGCAATACGTCCTATATAAAAAGCAGTCAGATAAGATTAAAGGGCTGTTTTTTCCTAATAAAAATGAAAAAGGTTTTTTTGCTGTTCGTGATGTGTCCTTTGATGTCTATGAAGGCGAGACAATTGGTTTTGTAGGAATTAACGGATCGGGGAAATCGACAATGTCGAACCTTCTAGCGAAAATCATTCCACCGACAAGTGGTGAAATTGATATGGACGGCCAGCCTTCGTTAATTGCCATTGCAGCAGGGCTGAACAACCAGTTAAGCGGAAAAGACAACATTCGATTAAAGTGCTTAATGATGGGACTGACGAATAAAGAGATAGATGAGCTTTATGAAAAAATTGTAGAGTTTGCGGATATTGGAGACTTTATTGACCAGCCGGTTAAGAGCTATTCAAGTGGAATGAAATCACGTCTTGGCTTTGCCATTTCAGCGCATATCGATCCAGATATCCTCATTATTGATGAAGCACTGTCTGTTGGAGACCAAACCTTCTATCAAAAATGTGTGGACCGCATTACAGAATTCAAGGAACAAGGAAAGACGATCTTTTTTGTCAGTCACTCCATTAGCCAAATTCAAAAAATCTGTGATCGGGTGGCTTGGATGCATTATGGTGAGCTTCGTATGTTTGATGATACGAAAAAGGTCGTGAAAGAATATAAGGAGTTTGTTGATTGGTTTAACAAGCTTTCCAAGAAAGAGAAACAAAAATACCAAATGGAACATAAAGAAGGTAGAAAAGGCGTACAAAAGACAGAAAAGGTGTCTCGTTATCAAGAGAACGGCAAACGGCGTTCATTGTTTGGCCCCGCATTTCAAGTGACAGTTTTAGCGGTCTTAACGCTATTGCTAGCCTTATCGATGTTTTCAGATCGCCCGCTTCGTACATTGGCGACATTTGGCGCAATCCCATCAGATAAGACAGAAGCGCCTCAGTCGAAGAACCCGCAGACCAAAGGAGCACCTGATATGAAAAAGGTGGATCAACAGCTGATAGTCACGGCAGATCCACTTACGGTTTACAAAGACCAAGCCATGAAAAAAAAGGCCGATGTCACTTTGCCATTTGGACTAGAAGTACAGGCTGTGGCTGAAAATAAACAAACCGTTCAAATTAAAACAGCGTCAGAAACGTATTTTGTCAAACCCGATGCGTTTCAAAATGCAGAGGAATTAAAGTCATTATCTATTAGGCCAGGACAGTTTAATTCCTATGTATCGCCTGCATCGGCAGGTTCGTATGAGTATTTACTTTCTTTCCTTGGAAAAGAAGAATCTGTGCTGAAACAGAGAATGCAGACGCTGAGTTCAGTGAAAAATGACCAAGGAGATACGATTGAGCGATTGACCACAGAGAAAACCGACTATGTCATTCAAAATGGTCAGGCAAACACGATTATGTTTCGCGGCATTATGCCAATCTCTCCTTCCACACTTGGGCTGACAGAACAAGATGTCTGGATGAATGAGAAACGAACAAAGTTCGCAGTGAAGGGTGAAAACAACCTGTTTGTCATTGATAATGAACAGCATACACTGACTATTTCAGTCATTAAATAAAAAAGCTGCCGATGCCGGCAGCTTTCAGCGTGTAGACAAACCCTCGCATTCGGTGTCAGGTCTGCGCTCCGGTGCTCACGAATGTCCAATTCGCTCCGCTCCGGTACTCGCCCTTCCTAGACTGCAAAGGTTTTCTATCACGCTGAAAAGAAGACAAAGGGCTAAAATGATCTTGATTTTAGCCCTTTGTCAACAATCTGAAAGCTGCCGATGATGGCAGCTTTTTTAATTCACTTCTTCTTTTTCGAGAAGCTGTTTCATAAATGGAATGAGTTTCTTTTTCAATTCTTCATCCTGAAGAGCAAACTCAAGCGTCGTTTCAATGAAGCCTTGCTTCTCGCCGACATCATATCGTTTTCCTTCGAAATCATAGGCGAAGACGCGCTGGATGTCATTTAGCTTTTGAATGGCATCTGTCAGCTGTATTTCTCCGCCTGCACCAATCTCTTGCTGATCGAGGTACATAAAGATCTCTGGCGTGAAAATATAGCGCCCTAAGATGGCTAGGTTCGATGGTGCTGTTCCTTGCGGCGGCTTTTCAACAAAGTTTTTGACTTGATAGCGGCGTCCTTCTTGTGTAAGAGGGTCGATGATCCCATAGCGATGCGTATCGCTGTCCGCTACTTGCTGAACCCCGATGACAGATGAAAGGGTTTTTTCGTATTCATCCATCAGCTGGCGAAGCCCAGGCGTTTCGGCTTGAACAATGTCATCACCTAATAAAACAGCAAAAGGCTCATCACCGATAAAGTTACGTGCACACCAAACGGCGTGTCCGAGTCCTTTAGGCTCTTTTTGACGTATGTAATGGATGTCAGCAATGTTAGAGGATTTTCTCACTTTCTCTAAAAGCTCGCTCTTTCCCTTTTCCTCAAGATTGCGCTCCAGCTCTGGTGCAAAATCAAAATGATCCTCAATGGCTCTTTTCCCTTTTCCAGTGACGATAATAATGTCTTCGATTCCTGATTCAACAGCTTCTTCAATAATATATTGAATGGTTGGTTTATCAACGATTGGGAGCATTTCTTTAGGCATCGCTTTTGTTGCAGGGAGGAAACGTGTCCCAAGACCTGCAGCTGGTATAATGGCTTTACGTACTTTTTTCAATGAACTTTGCACCTTCCTTACATAGATAACCGATTTCATATTTCAATGTTTGTTCTTGGTCGTCTGTTTAAAGTGTAACTTACAAATCATAGGAAAGACAAATGATTTCACTAAAATGACTTTTAGATAATTCATATTTTATATGTAAAATGTAAAGGAAAGAGAAATTTAACGTTAATTCAATGTAAATTTCTTTTTTTATATCATTAATTTTATCCTCCCAATTGTGTATAATTGAAAGTACTATACTAGGAAAGAGGCATAAACAAGTGAAAAAACTAAATGTAATGACTATTTTCGGTACTAGACCTGAAGCAATTAAAATGGCACCACTTGTCCTTGAACTGAATAAACATCCGCAGATAAATTCGATTGTTACTGTAACAGCTCAGCATAGAGAAATGCTTGATCAAGTCCTTGAGGCTTTTTCTATTACGCCAGATCATGATTTAAACATCATGAAACAACGCCAGACATTATCTGAAATCACATCAAATGCACTCTTAAAACTAGATCAACTATTCCAAGAGGAAAAACCTGATATTGTCCTTGTTCATGGAGACACAACAACAACCTTTGCAGGAAGCTTGGCCGCATTCTACCACCAAATTTCGGTTGGTCACGTTGAAGCGGGTTTAAGAACACACAATAAATACTCGCCGTTCCCTGAAGAATTGAACCGACAAATGACAGGCACTATTGCTGATATTCATTTTGCTCCTACAAATGAGGCAAAGCAGAATCTTTTAATTGAAAATAAAAAAGAAGAGACGATTTGTGTGACGGGGAATACTGCGATTGATGCGTTGCAAACAACGGTTACAGAACAGTATGAGCACCCTATTTTAGAGAAGATAGGCACAGATAAAATGATCTTGTTAACGGCTCATCGCAGGGAGAATCTCGGTCAGCCGATGAAAAACATGTTTAAAGCAATTAGACGTATTGTAGAAGAGTTTGAAGATGTTCAGGTTGTATATCCTGTACATTTAAACCCTGCTGTTCGTGATGCGGCTCAAACAGAATTCAGTGATCTTGATCGTGTGCACTTAATTGAGCCGCTTGAAGTCGTTGATTTCCATAACTTCGCTGCTGCCTCACACTTTATATTAACGGATTCTGGCGGTGTCCAAGAGGAGGCGCCTTCTCTAGGGAAGCCAGTATTAGTTCTGCGAGATACAACAGAACGCCCTGAAGGTGTGAAAGCTGGCACGCTTAAGCTCGCGGGTACAGATGAAGAGACCATTTACAACATGGCAAAACAGCTGTTAGTCGATCAGAAAGAGTACGACAACATGTCGAAGGCGTCTAATCCATATGGTGATGGACAAGCGTCAAAACGAATTGTCGAAGAGCTTCTCCATCGTTTTGGATTAAGTGAAGAAAAACCAGTTCCATTTCAATCATAAAAAAAGAAGACTACATTTCTGTAGTCTTCTTTTTTACTGCTCCAAACTTTCCTTCAATTCCTTCTTCACATTCGCAAGACTGCTGTCATCAAGCTGGTAGTAATAAATGTTATTGATACGTGTGCCTGATCCTTTCAACTCGTGCTGCTTCACATGCTGTCTTGCATCACGATAATCATTCATCATCGTCCACATATCATCAAAAGACATGTTTGTCTTCATATTATTTTCTACGACTTTGAACATATCGCCGAATTTCGTAATAGATGAAATGTTGGCACCTTTTGCAATGATGCCTTCAATGACCTGACGCTGTCTTTGCTGACGTCCGAAGTCACCTTTTGGATCTTGCTTTCTCATTCTCGTATAGGCAAGGGCTTGATCCCCATTCAGGTTAATTTCTCCTGTACCAAATGAATGGCCGTCATAACTAAATGCAAACGTGCTATTTACTGTAATGCCGCCAAGTGTATCAACAATATCTTTGAAGCTTTCCATGTTCACTTTGACAAAGTAATCAACAGGTACATCAAGCAGTTCCTCTACAGTATCTGCTGCCATTTGTGTACCGCCGAATGCATAGGAGTGGTTGATTTTATCCATTGTGCCTTTTCCGACAATCTTCGTATACGTATCACGCGGGATGCTCACCATCTCGGTCGTTTTCGTTTTGGGATTTACTGTCATGTATATTAATGTATCTGCACGGCCTCGGTCATTTTTTCGTTCATCGACACCCATGACTAAAATAGAAATCGGGTCTTTCTTACTTAAATCGACATCTTTGTCACGCTTATCTGACTTCTTTAAATTCTCCTGAATGCCTGCGACGGTCGATGCTGCTGTGTTCCAAAGATGATATGCGTACCCGCCAGTTGCTAATACGAATAAGCCAATAATCGATAAAACAATCCAAAGAACCTTTTTCTTCTTTCTTTTTCTTTCAGCTCTCATAATGTCCCTCACCTTTTCTATGATTCTTCCATGATTATAGGTTTACGAATCTTGATAAACAAGTTATTTTTTTACTCTGAACCTAGATATAGACGTTGTAACAAAAAAAAGGTTTCAAAAAACCTTAAATTTACCTTAAAATAATAACTTATAAGACGATACAAAGACATGAGGTGAAAAAAATGAAGAAAATCGTCGTTTTACCGTTCTTAATACTGCTACTAGGTATCGTGCTCACAGCATGTGGAACGGCTGAGCAGTCCTCAGGAGAAAACAAGACAAGCAGTTCAACTCCTCAGGTACTGGAAGAGAAAGCTGAATTTATTGGAATGGCTGATGCACATACAGTCGAAGTGAAAAAAGTGAATACGACCCTAAGCTATGAATTTACGGAAAATTTTAAAGATGTGTTAAATGAATTTAAACCAGGAGACACAGTAGAAATTTCTTACTTTATTAATGACAATGGTCAAAAGGAAATCCAGAAGATTGAAAAACAGAAGTAAAAAAGATGGGCGGGATGAACAAAATTGAAGAAAACAGGCGTTACACTAATCGTTCTCATGATACTGACTCTACTAGTTGCACCCTTTCAGTCTGCCATGGCAAGCTCGGCAATTTCAGTGAAATTGTCTAATTATATCGGAAACAAAACAAGCATGGATATCTCAACAACTGGGGAATACAAGCTATCAGGATCAAATGTTGCTGTGACGAAAAGATATGACGGCAAAAATAGATACGAAGTAGCCAACAGCATCGCATCTGCTGGCTGGAAAAATCCATCAACTGTTGTCATTGTCAGTCGTGATGCATTTGATCATGCAATTTCTGTATCACCGTTAGCATACAAACTGGGCGCACCTATTTTGTATACGAATATTGAAAAACTGACGAAAACAACAGAAAACCAGCTCAAGAAAATGAAGCCGGATAACATTCTGATTGTCGGAAATACGAAAAGCATTTCAACAGCTGCTGAGAAGTCTATTAAAAAGTATGGCAAAGTCAGACGTATTAGTGGAAAAGATAAGTTTGAAATCTCCCAAAAAATCGCTAAAGAAATGGGTAACTATAAGCAAGCTGTCGTTGTCGGCGGGAACTCATTTATGAATGGGATTGCCATTGCATCCTACGCATCGAGAAAGGGATACCCTATCCTGTTAACAAAAAAAGATTCCATTCCGTCTTATAGAATGCCAAGTAAAGTGATCATCATCGGCAGTACGAAAAGTACTGGACAAAAAGTTGAAAATCAAATCAAAAAAACCTCACAGGTGACAAGAATCAGCGGTGCCAATCGCTATGAATTATCTGTGAATATTATAAAGAAATTAAATATTAATGCAGATAAAGTTTATTTGGCAAAAGCCTCTAGCTATATTTATGCGATGCCGCTGTCTCAATTGGCTGCAAAATCTAACAGTACGGTTGTGTATGTAAAGCCCGATTCTGTCACAGCGTCTTTAAAAGCACTGCTGAAGGAAAAAGGTACATATGCTTATCATCTTGCTGGCAGCACAAGTGCAATTAAAGATAGCTTGAAAAACTCATTAGCCAAACAAGTCTATCTGAAAAAAAATCAAAACTACCAATTGAATATTTCTAACGGAAAAATTTCATTAAAAGGCATAAAGACGTATAACACAGTAAGAGTTGTTCCTGAGAAATATTCAACAAAAAATGTCCTTCAAATTGCAGGAAAGCCGTATTTAGGCAGCGTAAACTTTGCAATTGAATCAGGGTATATCAGGCCGACTCTCGAAAATATTCCATTTGAAGACTATTTAAAAGGTGTAGTGCCAAATGAAATGCCTGCAAGCTGGAATGTCGAAGCGTTAAAAGCACAGGCGGTTGCTGCTAGAACGTATTCGGTGAAAAGTATTGGAAAAGTCGTCCCTGATACAACAGCCTTCCAAGTATATGGAGGATATAACTGGTATACAAATTCGACAAAAGCTGTCGATGCCACAAAAGGAAAGGTTCTGAAATATAACAATCAGCTCATTTCAGCAACCTATTACTCTAGCAATGGCGGTTATACAGAGGCAAGTGAAGAAGTATGGGGAAATGCACTGCCATACTTAGTGGCCAAAAAGGATCCAAAAGATCCAGTCAATCCATGGACACTGAAACTCTCTAAAAAACAACTAGGCACGACATGGACTGCTAGCACAGCAGCATCTGAGTGGTCTAAAGCAAAAGAGACAAATGCAGCTGACCTTGCCGGCTTGAAATCATGGCTGCTCAAAAACAAAGAAACTGCTGCATCTGATATGAAAATCGCATCGATCTCAAGCCTGACGTTCTCAGGGAAAACAAAAGGACAGCGTGCGAAGACGGTATCGATCAAACTGACATACCATCTGAAAAACAAAACAGGCACATATTCGGTAAACAAAAGCACAACGGCAAGTATGAAGATGACCGAGTTTCGATCAGTCATGGGCGCAACAAAGGTGAAAAGCACGTTTGCGTCAGTCAAAAACAATACAAATGACTTCACGATTTCAGGAAAAGGATATGGCCACGGCATTGGTATGAGCCAATACGGAGCCAAAGCGAGAGCTGAATCTGGAAACTCATATTCTTCCATACTCTCGTTCTACTATCCAGGTACAAAACTAACAAACTATTAAAGGGAAAAAGGAGGACATAGAAGATGCGCTCAATGATGAAAACAGCCATCCTCAGCCTCATCGCCATTTTCGTTATCGTTCCAACAGCATTGGCAGACAATTCAGTCTCAAGAATTGATGGCGGGAGCAGATATGCTGTAGCGGCAAACGTAGCGAAAAAAGGATGGGGAACTGCAAGTACAGTCGTTTTAGTAGGGAAAACTGCGTATGCAGATGCAACAGCAGGAATTCCACTTGCATATCAAAAAAATGGACCAGTTCTTTATACAAACAGTAAAAGCCTTTCGGGTGATACAAAAAAAGCCTTAACTTCATTAAAAACAAAGACGGTGATCGTTTTAGGCAGCACATCAAGTGTGTCAAACAACGTGGTCAACCAAGTGAAGAAAATGGGCATCTCCACACAGCGTATTTCAGGAAAAAACCGATATGAGCTATCTGCCAATATCGCGAAAAAAATGAAAAAGCCAGCAGGCGTCGTTGTCGTTGAGGGTTCTTTCTATGCACATGGGATTGCGATTGCACCTGTAGCAGCTCAAAAAGGATTCCCAATTCTATATACAGATAAAAAGGGACTTCGTTCTGAAATCGCTTCTGTTGCAAAAGCAAGCAATGTGAAACAAACCATTGTAGTCGGCGGAGAGAATTACGTCACAAAAGCAGCTTATAACCAATTGAAATCACCAACACGGATCAAAGGCTCGACTCGTTATGATGTCGCGGCAAATATTGTGAAAAAGTACAATATGAGTGTCAATAATACCTATGTAGGAAGAGGATTTGGTTATGCCACTTCATCTTCTGCTGCAGGCATTGCAGCGAAGCAAAACAAAGCATTGCTTCTAACGAATGAAAAGACACTGCCAAAAGTAACAAGAGCAACAGTGAGCAGTAAGAAAATCACCAAATTTACTGTCGTAGGCAGTACAAATACAGTGACACCAACTGTTGTGAACCAGCTGAAAAACCCGGCTGTTGGGAAAAAAGTATTCATTGACCCAGGTCATGGTGCGCATGATTCAGGAGCTGTAGGATACGGATTATATGAAAAGAATTTGAATTTAGATGTAGCAAAGCGTTTAAATACGAAATTAAACAACGCTGGTGCACTTGTGACCATGTCAAGAACATCAGACACATTTGATAGTCTTCAAACACGAGTGAGCAAAGGTGCGTCAGCAAATGCAGATATCTTTATCAGTGTCCATGCGAACTCAAACGATAACAGCAGTGCAAATGGAACAGAAACGTATTATGACAAAACCTATGCGGCTGCAAACAGCCTGAAGCTGGCGCAAAACATCCAGCCTAAAATGGTCAGCGCACTAGGTACAAGAGACCGTGGTGTGAAAACAGCTGGCTTCTACGTCATTAAATATTCTAAGATGCCGAGCGTTCTTTTGGAAACTGGTTTTGTTTCCAGTCCAGTAGATTCAAACATCTTGAAATCTGCTACGTATAAAGATCGATTAGCGTCAGGCATTTCAAGCGGTGTGTCAGGTTATTTTAGATAAGAAAACACAAACCTGAGGGGTGCCTCAGATACTCCTCTTAGGCTGCTCGAGAACGTACTCGGCAGCCTTTTTTCAAAAGTCCATGAAGCATCTTTGGTGAAGGGTTCAAACCAAGGAGGTTGACTTCATGCGTTTTGATATCAAATGTATGTTACTGATTGCTATTTCACTATGTTTATATACACCATCCGTTTTTGCTCAGCACACTGTATCGAGGATAGAAGGAAGCAATCGATATGAGGTGGCTGTAAATGCCGCGAAAAGGGGCTGGCAGGAAGCGCCTGCCGTTGTTCTTGTGGGCGGTGATGCTTATGCAGATGCCCTGAGTGCTGTGCCTTATGCTTACCAGCAAGGGGCCCCAGTCCTGTTAACGAATGCTGGCAGTCTTTCAGGTGCTGTAAAGACAGGGTTGCAGCAGCTCAAAACGAAGCGGGTAACGATTCTTGGCGGGACTGCAAGTATTTCTGAAAACGTCGTGAAGCAGCTAAAAGCAATGAATCTATCTGTTTCCCGTATTCAAGGAAAGAACCGCTATGAATTGGCGGCAAATGTGGCTAAGCACATGAAGAGTGCTAGTGCGGCAGTCGTCGTGAATGGTTCTGCTTATGCTGATGCTGTCGCGATTGCTCCATACGCTGCCAAACAAGGCTATCCTATTTTATTAACAGATGCGAAAGGACTGCGCGAGGAAACAGCCAATCTATTAAAAAACAAAGCAGTCAAGCGGACCATTGTGATAGGCGGAGAAGCAAGTATCAATAAAACGGCTTTTCAAAAGCTTCCATCACCAGTCAGAATAAGCGGAGCCAATCGGTATGAGGTGGCTGCCCAAATTGCTAAAACGTATCCAATGAAGACAAGCCAAACATTTATAAGTTATGGGTATGCCTATGCAGATGCAGCCGCTGCGGCAAGTATAGCAGCGAAACAGGGCCAAACCCTTCTTCTTACAGACGCTCAAACGGTGCCGGATGCTATCAGAAAAGTCATCGGAGCCAAACAGAAGTCAGCTTTTTCTGTTGTAGGCGGAACATCAACCGTTCAAACGAATGTCATCACGCAGTTGAAAAATGCGGTGTTAGGTGAAACGATTTTTATTGATCCAGGTCATGGTGCGCAGGATGCTGGAGCGATAGGGAATGGGCTGCTTGAAAAGAACATCAATTTAGAAGTAGCATTAAAACTTCAGTCGAGGCTCAATCAAGCGGGTGCCCTTACTGTCATGTCGAGAACATCTGATACATTTGATTCTTTGCAGACACGTGTCAATAAAGGAGCGCAGGCCAATGCTGATATTTTCATCAGTATCCACGCCAACGCAAATGATAACAGCGGTGCGAATGGAACAGAGACGTATTATGATACGACATATGCGGCTGCTCATAGTATCAAGCTGGCACAAAAGGTTCAGCCTCGAATGGTCAGTGCCCTTGGAACAAAAGATCGCGGAGTGAAAACAGCATGGTTCTACGTCATCAAATATTCTAGAATGCCGAGTATTTTGCTAGAAACCGGCTTTGTAACAAGTCCAATCGATGCGAGTATTTTAAAATCTACCACTGCAAAGGATCGGCTGGCTTCTGGAATTACAACTGGTGTGTCCAATTACTTTGACGCAAAATGAACTGATAAAAGAAGTGTCAAGTTAAAAATACATTTCATTTTTGGTTATGTTTGTTATAATTGAAACATAGAAGGTGAATGGTTTACACATAAATCTTCAAACGACAGCAAACCGACAAATCATGAAGAGGTGACGATTTTGAAAAAATTAATCACAATGCCGTTTCTAGTATTGCTTCTAGGTGTATTGCTCACAGCGTGCGGCACAACAAATCAATCAAGCGATAACAAAAAAGAAGACAGCAAAAAAGAAACAACCGAAGCAGCCGATCAAAACAAAGATAAGGCTGCAGACGAAAAATCAGAAGATCAATCATCAAAAAATGAAAAATCAGATGATCAAAGTAAAGAAACAGCTGCTCAAACAGAAGAGCCAGCAAGTCAATCTGATGAAGAGGCAAAAGACAGCTCAAGCAAAGAAATTACAAAAGAAGAACCTGCTAAAGACCAATCAAAAGCTGACTCTAAAGGTGACTCTAAAACAAAGAAAGAATCAACGACTAATAAGAAAAATGAAGTCACCAAAGAAGGCACATATGTCGGTTTGGCTGATGGACATACAATTGCTGTCAACATTGATGGAAAAGAAGTAGCTATTCAATTCGGAAATACATTTTCTAAACAAGTGAACAGCTTAAAAGAAGAATCAAAAGTAAAAGTAACCTATACAAAAGATACAAACGGAACACTTCGATTAAAAACGATCGAATCTGTAAAAGCAAAATAAAGAAAAGACCCGGAGACCCGCAGAATTGCGGGTCTTTTTTACGTTGAAAAGGGCATAACTTGATTTAAGTGCACATTCTTAACACAGTTTTACAAGACTTAACAGCGCATTTACATTTGCTTAATGTTGCTCTGCTAAACTGACTTTCATAGAACATCTCTTTACACAACAACTACTTTGAATGGTGAGGTGCAGGTCAGTGAGTGCAGAGAAAGCGATGAATCTTTACAGAGAATATGAAGTGAGACGAAATCACTCTTTTGCCTTAACAGAACATATGGTTCGTTATTTATTTGCAAAACGTTTCATAGATTTAATGTTCTCGTTCATCGGATTGATGTTGAGTACGCCAATCATTTTGCTGTTTGCTCTTTTGATTAAGCTGGAAACACCAGGGCCAGCCTTTTATATGCAGGAAAGGGTCGGGAAAGACGGTGTTTACTTTAAATTATGGAAGCTCAGATCGATGAGAATTGACGCAGAAAGCGGAGGAGCGAAATGGGCGCAAAAAAATGACCCGCGTATCACCAAAGTGGGGGCATTCATCCGTAAAACAAGAATTGATGAACTTCCGCAATTTATCAACGTGTTAAAAGGAGAAATGAGTATCGTAGGTCCTCGTCCAGAAAGACCGATGTTTACCGCAGAATTTAATCGGACGATTCCAGGCTTCACAAAAAGGTTGGCGGTAAAGCCGGGGCTGACAGGTCTTGCTCAAGTAAATGGCGGATATGAAATGAGTCCAAGTGAAAAATTAACACATGACTTACAGTATATTCAAAACTTGACATTTTCTCTCGACACGAAGATTATGGTAAAAACGTTAAAAGTCATCATGACTGGTGACGGAGCCAGATAAGTAAAGTAGGGAAGAGAAATGGCAAGTATGAAAAAACGCATGCTAGGCGGGGCAAAATGGACAAGCTTGTCCGCATTGATCATCACCATCATCCAAATTGCACAGTTCGCCTTTTTAGGGAACGTGATGTCACTCAAGGAGTTTGGACTCGTTGGTATGATCACAACTGTCACAATATTTACGCAGATTTTACTAGATCTAGGAATTGGGGCAGCAATCATTCAAAAGGAACAAACGACAGAACGTCAATTATCTACATTATATTGGATCAACCTGCTCACAGGGATTATCTTGTTTTGTCTGCTCATCCTGCTAAGCCCAATGATAGCCGCTTTTTATAACCGGCCAGAGCTAGAGGGTCTGCTCAAGCTATTATCGATTATGTTTCTGATCGCACCGATTGGCCAGCAGTACCAGTATATGATGCAAAAAGACTTAGCCTTTAAAACATTAAGCACCATTGAAGCCATTGCGACCATCATATCGCTGCTCGTTTTACTCGTTTTCGCCTTCTTCATGAATCCGATTGTCGCCTATGTCATTTCTCAAGTGCTGCTGCAATCAGGAAAAGGTCTCATGTATGCAGCGGCTTATTGGAAGAAGTGGCGTCCAGCACCTGTATTTGCATTAGGAGAAGTGAAGGAATTTTTCTCATTCGGTGCATTCCAGCTCGCATCCAGACTGGTCAACCGAGCGGGATCAAACATCGACATGATTTTAATCGGCCGGTTTCTTGGAGCGGAAGCGTTAGGTATTTACAGCTTGGCGTATCAAATTGTGACAATACCCGTGCTGAAGATAAATCCGATTGTGACGAGAGTGGCTTTCCCGGTTTTCGCAAAAAGTCAGCGGGATCACTCCATGCTGCGAGAGGGCTTCCTAAGTATGACGAATATGCTCGCATTGGTTAGTTTTCCATTATTAATCGGTCTTGCTGCCGTATCAGACAGCTTTATAGAAGTCGTGTTTGGAGAGAAATGGCTAGTAGCGGTCCCGGTTTTAAATATATTGTGCATTGTCGGCCTGCTGCGTGTGCTGATGAATCCAAACGGTTCAATCCTTCTTGCAAAAGGGAGAGCGGACTTAGCCTTTTATTGGGATACGGGAATGCTCATCGTGTATGGCTGCGCATTATATGCAGGTGTCACTACAGGCAGTCTGCTCACAGTAGCTTGGATCTACTCAGGTGTCAGTCTGCTCAACTTTATTGTCGGCAGATGGCTTATGGCATATGTCATTCAGCTTGATATGAAGGTGTATTTAAAATCACTTGGAAAACCTGCTGTCATGACGCTGCTCATGGCGGTCTGTGCGGTAGCTTTACATCAAGGGATGAAGCTGACGTCAGCAGATATTTCACTTCAATTACTACTGACTGTTTGTGTCAGTGCTGCATTGTATGGCTTGCTGCTCATCAAAATGTATCCGCAGGCTGCAGGCAAATTATTGAGAAGAGGTCGTTCGTCATGAAGGTACTATGGCTGACAAGTGTATATCCTAGTGAAAAACATCCGAGTGAGGGCGTATTTCATGAAACGCAAGTACAGGAGCTGCTCAAACAAGGAATAGAAGTGACTGTCATTTGTCCTAATCCAGTGAATCCACCGGTTTTACGGATGCTCAAGGCATCCTATCGGCAGAAAAGGGATCTTCCTGAACAGGAAGTGAGGAACGAAGTGAAGGTTTACAGACCGCCTTACCCAGCGCTCCCTGGACAGCTGAAATGGGCGCAGCCGAGTAAACGAATAGCGGCTTCTGTTCTCAGAGCAATGCAGCGTCATCAGCTGTCACCAGATTTTATCCATGCGCACTTTGCCATGCCGTCTGGCGGAGCGGCGGCTGTTATTCAGAAAGAAACGAAAATCCCTTATCTTCTGACCTTGCACGGCAGTGATGTGAACGTATATCCGAACTATAGCAAAGGGGCGAAGGCAGCCTTTGAAACGGCGGTGAGGCAGGCATCTGCTGTTCTGACAGTGAGTGAGGAGCTGGCTAAAAAGACAAATGAGATGACGAAGGTAGAAGCAAAATGTCTTCCGCTTGGTATTCCGCTCCGATCATTTTCCAGAACGGAAGAAGGTCAAGAAGGCATCAGAAAGCACTTACGTTTACCGCTTCAAGATAAGCTCGTTGTTTTCGTCGGGCGTTTAGTGAAAGAGAAGGGCTTGCTTGAATTAGCTGATGCTGTCAGCAGCATGGATGGAGTGAAAGCAGTTTTTGTTGGAAAAGGCCCCCTTGCAAACGAACTCAAGGAACGGGCGGGGGCATCTATTATACTCCCAGGGCAGGTGCCGAATGAGCAGGTGAGAGACTACTTAATGGCAGCTGATCTGTTTGCACTCCCTTCCTACAGTGAAGGAATGCCAACCGTCGTTCTAGAAGCGCTCGCTTTAAAAGTACCTGTCATTGCAACACGGGTTGGTGGTCTCCCATCCTTATTTTCAACCTATCAACACCTGCTCGTTGAACCGCGTTCGACGCGTCAGCTGAAAGAGGCGATTCACGCCTGCCTTTATGAAAACAGATGGAATGAAGAAGTGAAGAACGATCTTCATGAAATGGTTCATACAGAATATTCATCAGAACATAATGCGAAACATCTCATTCAGCAATATGAGAAGGTGCTCAATCAATCAACATCCATCGTTTAAACAAGATGAAATGTGCAAAGAATGATAGATAGATAAACAGCTTGGAACGGACAATATGCTTTTACTGAGAGGATGAAAAATGTTGAAGAAAATTGCTGTGATTGGAACAGGTTATGTCGGGTTAGTATCGGGTACTTGTTTTGCTGATATCGGAAATCGTGTCATCTGCTGTGACATCGATGAATCAAAAATCAACAGCTTAAAAAGTGGTGTCGTTCCCATTTATGAACCAGGTTTAAAAGAATTGATTGAAAAGAATACAGAAGAAGGAAGACTGTTTTTTACAACGAATATTCCTGCCGCTATTAGGGAATCAGAGATTATCTATATTGCCGTAGGGACACCGATGACACCCCAGGGGGAAGCAGATTTAACGTATGTGAAGGCTGTCGCTCAAACAATCGGTGAACACATGAATGGCTATAAAATCATCGTCAATAAAAGCACAGTGCCCGTTGGAACAGGCCGTCTCGTTCAAGCCATTGTGGAAAAGGCATCGCGCAGTAAATATCCTTTTGATGTCGTATCCAATCCAGAGTTTCTCCGAGAAGGCTCAGCGATTCAAGATACGATGAATATGGAGCGGGCGGTCATTGGTTCGACTAGCACTCATGCCTCTACCATCATCAAAAGACTGCATGATCCGTTTCAAACAGAGGTTGTAGAGACCAACTTAGAAAGTGCTGAAATGATTAAGTATGCTGCAAATGCCATGCTTGCCACAAAAATCTCATTTATTAATGACATTGCAAATATTTGCGAAAGGGTAGGCGCTGACGTTGAAAAAGTCAGTGAAGGAGTTGGATTAGACAGCCGAATCGGGCATAAATTTTTAAAAGCAGGCATTGGATTTGGAGGTTCTTGTTTCCCGAAAGACACGATGGCTCTTCTCAAAATTGCCGAAACATCCGGGTACCGGTTCAAACTGATCGAATCTGTCATTGAAACGAACAACAACCAAAGAGCCCACCTTGTCAGCAAATTGATGAGTGTGTTCGGTGATATTAAAGGAAAAACCATTTCTGTCTTAGGCCTCGCCTTTAAACCGAATACGAATGATATGCGTTCAGCGCCTGCACTAGATATTATCCCAATGCTGAGAGAGCTGGGGGCTTTTGTGAAAGCCTATGATCCGATTGCTTATGTAGAAGCTGAACGTGAGCTTGGCCCGCAGGCGATCTTCAGCAATGATCTGTATGAAACAGTAAAAGATACGGATGCCTGTCTCATCCTAACAGAATGGGATGACGTACAGAAGATGGATAAAGACCAGATCAAGCAGCTGCTTCGTTCACCGATTGTAATTGATGGAAGGAATTTGTTTGATCCAGCAGAAATGAAAGAGAGAGGATTTATTTACCAGTCTATCGGCCGCCCGAGTGTATGGGAAGCAGAATTGGTATCGAAGGCACAATAACAGGGGGAGCTTGGATGAAGAAAGTATTGGTTACTGGGGGAAGCGGATTTATTGGATCACATACGGTTGAGGCTTTACTAGAAAAAGGCTATGAGCCCATCGTTCTTGATAACTTTTCAACTGGATCTCGAGAAAATATTGCCCATCTTTCCGTGCAATGCATGGAGGCAGATGTTACAAAGCCAGCGACGATTGATTTGATCAAACAAATCGCACCGGATTATATCATTCACCTTGCAGCACAAGTAAGTGTAGCCGTTTCCGTTCAGGATTTCGTATATGACGAAGAAGTTAATATAAAAGGATCTCTGCACGTCATAAAAGCCGCGGCTGAAGCGGGAGTGGAGAAAGTGATCTTTGCCTCATCAGCAGCTGTCTATGGAGACCCGGTGTATCTGCCAGTGGACACCGCTCACCGGCTGAAGCCTGGTTCACCATATGGCTTAGCAAAACTGACAGTAGAGCGCTATTTAGAAATGGCAAAATCACTCTATGATGTGGACTATTGTATTCTCAGATACAGCAATGTATATGGTCCGCGCCAAGACGCACTTGGAGAAGGCGGTGTTGTCTCTATTTTCTCTGATAAGTTTGCAAAGGATGAGGCCCCTTTTATCTTTGGAGATGGGGAACAAACAAGAGACTTCATCTATGTGGGTGATCTAGCGGCAGCGAATGTTGCGGCTTTAACAGCCCAATCAAACGTTTGTTTAAATATCTCGTGTGGTGATTCCATCACTGTAAATGAACTGTTTCAAACGATGAAACGGGTAACGAGATCACAGCTTGAACCGATTTACAAGCCGCAGCGTGCAGGAGATATCGTGCATAGTACATTGGCAAATGAGGAAACGAAACAAGTCTTAGCATGGGAGCCTGTTGTGAGTTTACAGGAAGGTTTGGCTCGTACCATTTCCTACTATAAACAGGAAGTCAAGGCTTAATCCCTCAAATCGGATGGGTTGCTTAGGAGGAAAATGGGTATGAGTGTGAAACAAACAGCATGGCAAATCATGATCGGTTGTATATTATTTGCAGCAGGGCTAGGACTTGTACAAATGGCGTCTGCGCAGCCCGCCGGGTTAAAAAAGATCGTCGCCATTCCGGTCCTGCTTTTGGTTCTGACAGCTTTTCTCGTGTTAATGAAGCTATACATGAACGGTGAGCAAGTGTTCATGTCAGCCATATATCTTTTAATTGCATTGACCTTTCTCAACAACGCTTTCTTTTCAATTAGTGCCGGGTTCTTTAGTCTTTTTCTCTACCGTATCATGCTCATTGCCGCCTTTGCTTTATTTATATGGCGGATGAGAGATAAGGGAACGTACATATCGCAGTGGCAGCAGATTCGTGTAAAAGGCATTCTTGGTTTTTTCGCTGCATGGTTTCTTTACGGGCTCATCTCACTGCTGTGGGCTCACTCGGTGACAGACGGTCTCAAATATATGTCCCTGCTTGCTATGGGGATGGGATTTGTCTTTCTTGTGGTCATGTACATTCAGCGAATGGATCAAGTGATCACCTTTTACAGCATTTGGCTCGTCATGACTGTATTTGTCATGGGGATAGGGTTTTATAATCACTTTACTTTGAACCATTTACCGAATACTTCACTGTATCTTGGGCCGGCGTATAAACAGCACTATCCTACAGCTGTCTTTTTTAATCAAAATGACTTTGCGACGTTTTTATCGATTAGCTTTTTCTTGTATTTAGCGTGTATGCGGCAAATGAAAAATGGTTATATCAAAGCATTTGGATTATTTGGCGCCATCGCAGCACTGTATCTCATTTTGTTAACAGAATCCCGCGCGAGCCTGCTTGGCATATTTGCAGGAGCGGCCATCTATGTGTGGCTGCTCATGCCGCGCTTTCTCAAAAAGTGGTCACTCATCGCAGCAGGCGGACTTGGTGTCATCTGTATCGCTGTTTTTTCAGCCAAGATTTATTCAGTCTTTTATGACTTGTTTCTCGCTTCTCAGGTCGCGCATTCTTTTAGTGAACCACTCCCATCCAACATTGCGAGAGCGAATTTGATCAAAAATGCATGGCATTTCTTTACGGATTCATACGGGTTTGGTGTCGGAGCGGGTAATGTGTCTTACTACTTAGCCCACTTTTCGATCTTTGATACAGATCAAGTCGTTGAAGTGCACAATTGGCTGCTGGAAGTGATGACGAACTTTGGATTTGCGGTCATGCTGGGCTATATCTCCGTCTACGCTTATCTCATGTTCACGCTGTATAAACAATACCAATGGGCGGACACAAGATCAGCAAAAATGATCATTGAAGGTTTGTTTGCTGCCATGCTGAGCTTTCTCGTTTCAAGTATCAGTCCTAGTTCGGTCTCGAATTTATATTTCCACTGGGTCTTTTTAGGGCTCGTAATCGCAGCGGTGAATATGTTGAAAAACAAACAGCTCTTGGTAAACCGTGTGTGATGCTGCGCTGGTATGGCTACACTAATGAAAAAGCAAATACGTCAATGTTGGGAGAATGAACATGTCTGGTTTCATATCTAGAATAGGGAAGCGAATCAAAAAGTATATCGTATGGCTCGTGCTGCTGCCTGTCGTATTAGGCGCTTTTGGATTCTTTTTTGCCAAAGGAACAGCGCAGCAGTCTAGTTACACAGCTGCCGTTACTCTCACACTTGGTAAATATGATGACGGAGTGTATAACAATATTGCAGAAGTGACATCTCTATTAAAAAGCGATGCATTTTTGAATGAAGCACTCAGTGATGTTAAAGAAGAAGAAAGGCAGGATGTGAAAAGCCGCCTCATCCTCACCAATCAATCAGATACACAATTACAGCTGTCTTTCACAGATGCTGATAAGGATCATGCTTTAGCTGTCGTGAAGCAGGTGTCGGATACATTTCTGAAGCAAGACAAAGCATTATTTACAAAAAGGCAGCAGGTGATTGAAAGTAGATTATCTGCTCTAGAAGACGAATCTGTCAGCAACGATTCCAAAGTAGATAAAGAACGATTTTTATATGAATTGGAGTCTACAAAGCTTGGAATGAAGCAGGCGAAGATTGTTGATCCTGCCCAAGTTCTTGATGAAGGCAATAAAGGCATGTCAGCGAAAAAGCGGGCACTGCTTGGACTTGTCATTGGCTTTAGCATCTCGCTCATGTTTGTGGTCTTACCCGAAGTGTTCAAAGAATCTTAATGATGAACTGGAGATGAGTCTTAGGTGAACAATCAACCGTTAGTATCAATCATTACACCGGCCTATAATGCGGAACGTTATTTAACGGATACAGTTCATTCCGTCCTTGCCCAAACCTATTCTAATTGGGAACTGATCATCGCAGATGATTGTTCAACAGATGGAACAAGGAAGCTGCTTGGGGACTTAAGTGAAGCAGACGACAGAATCAACGTCATTTATTTAGAGCAAAATGGGGGAGCTGCCATCGCCAGAAACGCAGCCATCAAACAGGCAAAAGGCCGCTTTATCGCTTTTTTAGACAGTGATGATAAGTGGAAAGAGACGAAACTCGAAAAGCAGGTAGACTTCATGCTGACAAACGATTATGCCTTTACATTCACGGCATATGACATCATTGCAGAAAATGGAGAACCGTTAGAAAAAACTGTCACTGCACCAGCAAGATTAACTTATGATGAAGCTTTGAAAAATACCATTATCGGCTGTTTAACGGTGATGCTTGATGTACAGAAGATAGGACATATAGAAATGCCGAACATCCGCACAAGACAGGATTTAGCTACATGGCTGTCCATATTAAAAAGAGGATTTACAGCCTATGGAATGAGTGAACCGCTCAGTGAATACCGCATCGTTGGAAACTCGATCTCTAGTAACAAGTGGAAAGCAGCGAAAAAAACGTGGTTCGTCTACAGAGAAATTGAGCAGCTTCATTTTGTCAAAGCATCTTGGTGTTTTATGCACTATGCGACAAATGCTGTGAAGAAGCGCTTATAAACAGAAGGGAAAAAAGGTGATAAAGGTGAAAGCAGACTCGATCATACATGTTATCGTAGCGACGGGAGAATGGGGACAGGACGGCCTGAGGTACAGACGGCATCGACTGGCGGAATTTCTAGCATCTGATCCAGAAACGAAAGAGGTCATCTGGGTATGCCCATCTGCATCCCGTCACACAGCTCCCTTTCAGCCCATAACCGATCGAATGAAGCAATTGACCATTCCTGATGTGCTCAAGAGCAAATTTTTCCGCTTTGGCCGATATCAAGACATGTTCTATATTCATAAATTGTCCCCTCTTCTTGAGCATTTGCGGCAGGAGGAAAAGAAGGGAATCGCTGTTTGCTTATGGTATACGTTTCCGGGTTTTCCGCTCTTATCTTCTTTATTTGAATGGAAACATATTGTCTATGATTGCAGTGACCTGTGGGGAGAGCCGATAAGCGGCAAAAATAATTTGCTTTCTTATATGAGGCAGCGTGTCATTGTGAAAGCAGAAAATCGAATCATCAAATACGCACACAGCATTACATGTTCTTCTCAATACTTACACGATCAAATCAAAAAGCGTCTCATGGGTGAACCGAAAGATGTCTTTACAGTTGAAAATGGCGTCGAGTACGATGTGTTTGCAAAAAGCAATCTTCCATGTAAGGAGGATGTGCTGCAAGGTAGAGAAGGAACTGTTCTTGGTTTTATTGGAGGCATCAAGCCGAAGCTGGATTTTGACATGATAGCAGAAGCTGCCCGCATGCAGCCTGATTGGATATTTTTATTTGTCGGTCCGGATGGAACAAATGGTGATCCATCTTTTCAGCATGCACTTAAACTGCCGAATGTGATTTGGACAGGTGCTGTTGCACCAGAAGAAGTGCCGGCGTATATGAAGCTGATTGATGTAGGCATGATGCCATACAAACAATCTCCTTACAATCAAGCCGTGTTTCCGCTCAAGCTATATGAATTTTTAGCCGCAGGAATACCGGTTGTTGGTTTAAATCTTCCGTCAACGGAAAGGCTAAAAGAGAATGATGTGTATGAATATTTAGAAGGCGAGGATCCTGCGCTCTTCGTAGAAGCCTGCCAAAAAGTGATCAGCAAAAAAGACGACATGACCTATAGACATCTAAGACAAAGCCGTGCGAAGAAAAAAGATTGGCGCGCGCTGTTCACAAACATGGTGGAACTAACGAATATTAAAGAAAACGCATAATTCATCAGGGATTGTGCGTTTTTATTTGTTTCTTCTTCACAGGGGGAGCTTGTGATCATCCTCTATTCAATTGTATAATGGAAAGAGCGGCCAATATACAAAATACAGATTTCAATTTAGAAGGAGACTGACCTATGGATTACGAACGCGCCTTATTAGCGTTTTTTGTCTCTCTGGCTACAGTTTTAATTGTGACACCAATCGTCAAAAAGTTTGCAATTAAGATTGGTGCAGTGGACCAGCCGAATAAACGAAAAGTTCATGATAAAGTAATGCCTCGAATGGGCGGTTTGGCAATTTTTATTGGGGTAGCGGCTGGAGCATTAGCAGGCGGGCTGTTTCTACATAATAAAATTACAGCAATTTCAGTTGGTGCCGTACTTATCGTCATTCTAGGTATATTTGATGATAAATATAATTCAAGTGCAAGATTTAAATTTCTCGTACAAGTTCTTGTTGCTTGTCTGATTGTAAGCACAGGCTTAAAAATGGACTTTTTCTCTGTTCCTTTCTTAACAGATCGAATTGAGTTAGGCTGGATGGCATATCCCCTAACCGTGTTATGGATTGTCGGAATCACAAATGCCATTAATTTAATTGACGGCCTTGATGGACTGGCTGCCGGTATTTCTGTCATCGGTTTATCAACCATTGCCGTGATGGCATTTTCAGCTGATAAAATTTTGATTCTTTCATTATCCCTTGTTGTCATTGGCAGTACCATCGGCTTTCTTTTTTACAACTTTCATCCAGCGAAGATTTTTATGGGTGACACCGGTTCGCTTTTTTTAGGCTATATGATTTCGGTACTGTCACTATTAGGGCTGTACAAAAGTGTCACTTTGTTTAGTGTTGTTGTCCCAGTGATCATCTTAGGTGTCCCTATTTTCGATACCACTTTTGCCATCATTAGACGAATATTAAACAAACAGCCGATTTCAGCACCTGACAAATCTCATATTCATCATAGACTGATGGCCTTTGGCTTGTCTCATCGTATGGCTGTCATCGTGATTTATATGATTGGCTTAGTCTTTAGCTTAAGTGCCATTTTGCTGACAAGTGCCACCATATGGTTATCACTGATTATTATCTTTTTACTGGTCATGTTCATGCAAGTGATTGCAGAAGTCACAGGATTGGTGAATGAAGAGTTTAAACCATTTACGAAATTTTATAAACGAATGGTCAAAAGACAATAAAAAACAGCCCGTTCCTAGGAACTGGGCTGTTTTTATTATTGTCCAGGTGTGCTGGTCGAAGAGTTAGGTGTATCACTTGTCCCCGTTTCACCAGAGGACGGATTGGTTTGTGAATCTGTTTCAGTTGAAGATTCAGCAGGAAGCTTTAAATGCGTGCGTAATTCATTTTGTACGTTAGCTAAATTGGTCGGATCTGGCTCAAAGTAATACGTGCGATTTGGCCCTAAATAAAGGTCTGATCCCTTAATAGAAAGAGTTTCTGTGTCATCTCCTTTAAATCCGCTGTAGATTTGCTGAAGCGCAAGACCTTCTGTGATACGGAAATTGGTCGTAATGTGATCACTGACTTCTTTCGCAATGTTATCGACGTTCGCAATGTTATTTGGCTTCGCCATTTGATCAATCATTGCACGTAAAATTTGTTTCTGACGATCGTTACGTCCGAAATCACCGCGTGGATCTTGTTTTCTCATCCGTGCGTAAGCAAGTGCTTCTTCCCCGTTTAAATGCATATTGCCTTTTTTGAAGTAAATCTTTTTCGATTTTTTAACATCACTTTTTTCATTGAAGTCAAATGGAACATCGATATCAATTCCGCCGACTTCATCAATGACATCCTTGAATCCGTCAAAATCAACGGTTGCATACTTATCAATCGGAATATGCAAGAATTGTTCGACAGTTTCGATCGTTTCGTCTTTACCACCTTTAGCAAATGCTGCATTGATCTTTTCTTTACTTCCTGTTGTATCACTTGCAAGCTGTACGCGTGTGTCACGAGGGATACTAACCATTTTCATCGTTTTGTCTTGGGGGTTAATCGTTGCAACAATGAGTGAATCTGAACGGCCATGATCACCCTTTGTGGCATAATCCTCAATTCCGACAAATAGTACAGAGAAAGGTTTTTTCTTAATATCAATGACAGCATCACGAAGATTCGATTTCTCTCCACGGTTTAGTTCATCATATGTTTTGTCAGCAGCTTGAAGAGTATTGACGATTTTATATACTGCAAATCCGCCCATGCAGATGATAAGAAGCAAAAATAAGACCAGAATACGTTTGATAATTCTCTTCTTCTTACTCTTTTTCTTTCGTACACGCACTTTTACTCGTTGTGCCATTCATCTGTCTCCTTTATCGGACCAATGTCCTTTTCTAAATAAATCAGTTCGCCTTCTTTTGTAACACTCTTTCCATTTGTCAGCTCAGTCATCCACTCAATGAACTGCTCTGTTTGTGTTTCTTCGACATATGTCTCAAAAATAACATCTTCTGCATAATGGATTTCTTTTAGCTGAAAAGATGAGGCTCTAAGCTCATTCTCTACCTTTCCAAGCCATGTATAATCTATTGTTGTGTGCATTGTACGCATTAAACAGCGCTCTACCATTCCAACATGGTTGATAGCTTCTGATACAGATTTTCCGTAGGCACGAATCAATCCACCGGCACCAAGCTTGATACCGCCGAAATAACGAGTGACCACAACGACTGTATCTTTCAGCTTCCGTTTTTTTAGCACTTCAAGCATTGGCACACCTGCTGTACCGCTTGGTTCACCATCATCATTCGCCTTTTGAATCAGGTCATGTTCACCAATGAGATAGGCTGAACAATTATGTGTGGCATTCCAATGTTGTTTTTTAATGGATTGTATAAATGCTTGTGCTTCTTCTTCTGAGACAGCACGCTGTATATGACAAATAAAACGTGATTTTTCAATGACGATCTCATGCTCGCCACGACTTTTTACTGTAAGATAGCGATTCAGCAAAAGACATACCCTCCTGACAAGCAAATTGTAAGACTAGTGAAAATTTGCATTGGTTTTAGAATTTTACAGCGTATTTTGTTATGATGATAGGAGCGGAAAAAGGGTCGTCATAAAAACTTCATGATTATACGCATTCTTTCATTATAATTCGACATAAAATGCAGATCAATGACATTTATAATAAAAAAAGATGACATCACTGTTACGGGAGGGAAAAGCCATGACAACACCCAAAATGGATCCGAAATTATTGGATTCAATCATCATGAAAATGCTAAGTACAGTTGATGGCAGCAAGGACGAAGTATTTAGAATAGGCGAACAGTCCCGTCAACAATATGAAAGCCTAGTAGAAGAGCTGAAGCAAATCAAACAGCAAGTAAACGAAGTAATTGATTTTGGGGATAAGCTGGAAGTCCATACAAGACATGCTAGAAACCGCTTATCTGAGGTCAGCAGAAACTTCAACAAATTCAGCGAAGAAGAAATACGTGAGGCCTACGAAAAAGCACATAACTTGCAAGTGGAACTCACCATGATTCAGCAGCGCGAGAAGCAACTGAGAGAAAGAAGAGACGATCTGGAAAGACGATTATTAAGCTTACAAGACGTCATTGAACGTTCTGAAACGCTTGTGAGTCAGATTACAGTGGTTCTCAACTATCTCAACCAGGATTTACGCCAGGTCGGCGTTTTACTTGAAGATGCTCAGGCAAAACAAGATTTTGGTCTCAGAATTATTGAAGCCCAAGAAGAAGAACGCAAAAGAGTGTCTCGGGAAATTCATGACGGCCCTGCTCAAATGCTGGCCAATGTGATGATGCGTTCCGAATTAATTGAACGGATTTTTAGAGACCGCGGTACAGAAGAAGGTTTTAAAGAAATTAGAAGTCTCAGACAGAATGTGCGAAATGCACTGTACGAAGTGAGAAGAATCATTTATGATTTAAGACCGATGGCTTTAGATGATTTGGGTCTGATTCCGACACTGAGAAAATACTTAAACACAATTGAAGAATATGATGGAAAAACCAAAATTACGTTCCAATGCCTAGGTGATACAGAAAGCGAAAGAATTGCTTCTCAATTTGAAGTAGCACTGTTTAGACTAGCCCAAGAAGCTGTCACAAATTCATTAAAACATTCTGAAGCTGAAGAAATCTCTGTCAAAGTAGAAGTAACGAAAGACTTTGTGACCTTAATTATTAAAGACGATGGAAAAGGCTTTGATATGAAAGATGTAAAAACAAACAAAAACAAATCCTTCGGTTTACTTGGCATGAAAGAACGCGTAGACTTACTGGAAGGTAAAATGACCATAGACTCAAAAATAGGTCTAGGGACATTCATCATGATTCGCGTGCCATTAACATTGCAAAATAAAATTGTAAAATAGAGTCAAAAGACATATTGACCATAAAGTTCAGGTGTAGAACAATAAACATGGGGAGGCGTAGCTTGTGACTAAAGTAAATATTGTAATTATTGATGACCACCAATTATTCCGTGAAGGTGTCAAACGGATTTTAGATTTTGAACCTACTTTTGAAGTAGTTGCAGAAGGAGACGACGGTGACGAAGCTGCACGTATCGTAGAACACTATCATCCGGATGTTGTCATTATGGACATTAATATGCCGAATGTAAATGGTGTTGAGGCTACAAAGCAGCTTGTTGAGCTTTATCCCGAATCAAAAGTCATTATTCTATCTATTCATGACGATGAAAACTATGTAACACATGCATTGAAAACAGGGGCGAGAGGCTACCTGTTAAAAGAAATGGATGCAGACACACTCATCGAAGCAGTGAAAGTTGTAGCTGACGGAGGCTCTTATTTACACCCGAAAGTCACTCATAACTTAGTAAATGAATTCCGACGCCTAGCGACTAGCGGCGTTTCAGCACATCCACAGCACGAGGTATATCCTGAAATTCGCAGACCACTTCATATCTTAACTAGACGTGAATGTGAAGTTCTTCAAATGTTAGCTGACGGAAAGAGCAACAGAGGAATCGGTGAATCGCTCTTTATTAGTGAGAAAACAGTCAAAAACCACGTGAGTAACATTTTGCAAAAAATGAATGTAAACGACCGTACACAAGCTGTTGTTGTAGCTATTAAAAATGGCTGGGTAGAAATGAGATAGTGTTCCGGACAAGTACTCCTTTTTCGCCTGTTTTTATTCTCTCACATTTTAGGTGAAGGGAAATGATAGACAGGGTAAGGATTCTTTTTCGGATATAGAGGGCTTGCCTATTGATTAGGCAGGCTTTTTTGATTACTATTATAAATCTAATGAAAAAATGATCATTCTTTTAAAATAAAAAAGAGTAACTTAACGAATAAGGAAGGTATTTAAGAATGAAAATAGCCGTTGTAACAGACAGTACTGCTTATCTACCACAAGAGCTGCGTGATAAACATAATATTCATATGATCCCCCTTAACGTCATCTTCGGCAGTGAATCATACCGTGAAGAAATAGAAATGGACTGGAAGACATATTATGAAGAAATCAAAAAACACAAAGATCTTCCAACAACCTCTCAGCCTGCTTTCGGTGAATTAATAGCCTTATATGAAAAACTAAGTGAAACATACGACGCCGTGATTAGTATCCACCTTTCAAGTGGAATTAGTGGAACGTATAATAGTGCGGTCTCAGCGAATGATCTAGTTGACGGGATTGATATTTACCCGTTTGATACAGAAACAAGCTGTATGGCACAAGGTTTTTATGTGTTAGAAGCTGCTGAAAAAATCCAAGAAGGTGCTTCTTTAGAAGAAGTGTTAGCACATCTAAATTACCTGAAAGGAAGTCAGCGGGCGTATTTTATGGTAGACGATTTAACTCATTTGCAAAGAGGCGGCAGATTAAATGGTGCTCAGGCTTTTATTGGAAGCCTCTTAAAGGTAAAGCCTATTTTGCATTTTGACAACAAGCTAATTGTTCCTTTTGAGAAGATTCGCACACGTAAAAAAGCCATTTCACGTATTTTTGAATTATTTGATGAAGATGCATCACGTGGTGTTCCGATGAGAGCAACACTGATACATGGTAATAGAGAAGAAGAAGCAGAAGAATTAATTGCGCACTTATCAGAAAAATATCCTCATGTTGAATTTTATAAAAGCTACTTTGGTGCCGTGATCGGCACCCATCTAGGTGAAGGCTCTTTAGCCCTTGGCTGGGTGATTAGATAATTCCTAAAAAACCTCTTTTCGTATGGAAAAGAGGTTTTGTTTTTTGATTTTACCTGTTGGACGAAAGGTCATGTCTTTGCGCATAATAGCCAAACATCAATTGAAAGGTGTTTGGTGAAGATGAATATGGACAAAGCAATGGAACTAATGGGGCAGCTGCATTCACGCCATCTGCTCACCGTTGAAACAAAGTGCCCACAGTCCAATTTAGATTGGCTGGAGGAGAAGGGCTTAGTCAATCGGTCTCCAGCCATTGAGAGGAAAGCAAATGGTTTTACATGCTGCCGGTGCGGTGTATCACACAAGCGGTATTTCGCTCATTCTCCATGTGAAGTGTGTCAAAAGGATTGTGTGTACTGTAGATCATGCATCATGATGGGAAAAGCAGCAGAATGTGGGTTTCTCTATGAATGGACAGGTCCACAAATGGTAGAAACAGGTCGAGCCGAATTAACATGGCAGGGAGAGCTGTCTAAAGGACAAAAAAGAGCGTCAGAAAGAATGATTGAAGCTATTAAAAACAAATTTGATCTACTTGTTTGGGCGGTTTGCGGAGCAGGGAAAACGGAAGTGCTTTTTCACGGAATCGAATATGCATTAAATCAAGGAATGAGTGTCTGTATTGCGACACCTAGAACAGATGTTGTGCTTGAACTCGAACCGCGGCTTAGAAAAGCATTTCAAGGGGTGATAATTACCGTACTTTATGGAGGCAGTTCTCAAAGGTTTCAAATAGCACCGCTTGTGATCACCACAACCCACCAGCTGATGAGATACAAAAATGCTTTTGATGTGCTCATTGTAGATGAAGTCGATGCCTTCCCTTATTCAATGGATGAGCGACTCCAATTTGCTGTTCTAAAGGCGATGAGAAAGAACGGAGGGGTTAGGATTTATTTAAGTGCGACACCCTCTAAAAAAATGACGAGAGAGGTTTCTCGCGGAAAACTGGAAGCGATAAAAATTCCTTTGCGTTTTCACGAGCACCCATTACCCGTACCGACCTTTCATTGGATCGGACATTGGAAAAAGAAATTAAAAAAGAACCAGCTGTCCCCTAAAGTGATGAATTGGATGCAGAGACATATTGCAAATAAGAGAAGAATATTACTTTTTGTTCCTTCAATTGCTGTCATGAAGAAGGTAACGAAGATTCTTCGGGAACAATCCTTAAACGTGGAGGGAGTATCTGCCGATGATCCGGATAGGAAACAAAAGGTTCAGCACTTTAGAGATTACGTATACGATGTACTAGTTACAACCACTATTCTAGAAAGAGGCGTAACCATTCCAAATGTTCAAGTGGGGGTACTAGGTTCGGAATCTACTATTTTTACAGAGAGTGCACTTGTTCAGATTTCTGGACGGGTAGGCAGACATCCGGATTATTGTACAGGAGATGTTTTCCTTTTTCATTTTGGTTTAACGAGAAGTATGAAACAAGCAAAGAAGCATATCGCAAAAATGAATGATACGGCTGCAAAAGAGTTTTCTGAAAAACAGTGTGGGTTCAACTAAATCATGGTACATTATATTCACAATACACAAATGGCAGGAGAGACAAATATGCTACTCAATGCAAAAGAAATACTACTCAAGGAAATTCTCAATCAATATCTCAACCAATTAAACATGATTTGTCATTGTGAAAAGTGTATGGAAGATGTATTAGCGATTTCACTGAATCAAGTGAAACCACAATATATAACAGATATCGATAAAATATCTTACAGTAAATCTGAGATGGTGGATAAACAGAAGAATACTGCGATGCTGGTCATTCTGACAGAAGCAGCTTCCAAGGTTTCCGCATTTCCAAGGTGTGAAAATCGTCTGCTGCTGAACAAAGAAACCAATTGATTTGTCAAATTTGCGAGGGACATTTTGTGCCTGCTTTTACATGGAAATCATTCCTACTATTAAATGATGATCGTCTTTGTGTAGCATGTAAGAATCACTTAGTAAAGATTGATCGTCCTATTTGTCCAACATGCGGAAGGGCGCAGTCAAATGACCAATTATGCCAGGACTGTAATAGTTGGAATGAACGCTCTGATTCTACTAAAGTCCTTGTAAAAAATAGGTCAGTTTATACTTACAATGATTTGATGAAAGATGTCCTTGCCCGCTTTAAATTTCGGGGTGATACGGCTTTAGCTGAGCTGTTTAAAAAAGATGTACAAGCAGCATTTAAACATTCCTTCTGCATAAAAGACCCATTGCTGATACCGATCCCTTTAAGTCATGAAAGACTAAAAGAAAGAGGATTTAATCAGTCCGTGATAATCGCTTCTTTGCTAGATAAGCCAATATTGCAGCCACTCGTGAAAATACATCAAAGTAAGCAGTCTAAAAAAAAGAAAAATGAACGCCTAGATCAAAAAGGATTGTTTCAAATAAAGCAAACAGATGCGATTGTTCAAAGGGATATTATATTAGTTGATGATATCTATACAACGGGAGCAACCATCTATGATGCGGCAAGAATTTTGAAAGACGCAGGTGCTAAAAGTGTTTCTTCTTTTACGTTGATACGTAGTTAAAAATCATGATAATTAACCGATAATAAGAAAAGAAAATAACGTAAGGGGTTTTGGTTATGAATCAATTGGCAAACTGTCCACAATGTAATCAGCTATTTTTAAAAACCACCATCCAAACGGTTTGTAACAAATGCTTTGAAGAAGAAGAACGTTCTTTTGATATCGTATATAAATTCTTGAGAAAACAAAGTAATAGACAATCAACGATCGCTGAAATAGTAGAAGCAACAGACGTTGATGAAGAATTAATCTTGAAATTTATTCGTTTGAAAAGACTGCAAATTAGTCAATTTCCAAATATTAATTATCCTTGTGAAAGATGTGGCAAAGCGATCAGGAAAAACAAGCTATGCAGCCAATGTGAACAGGATATTCATTCGCAAATCAGCCAAATGAACCAAGAAGAGGAGCGTAAAAGGGAGATTGAATCTAGGAAAAAAGACACCTATTATGCCATTAATCCTAAAAACGACTGATTCCCTAAACTAAGTTGCAGTTTGGTCGATAAAATGGATAGAATCAAGACAGACTGTAACGGAAAGCGAGAGGAATCCCGTGAAAATTAATCGATATGGAACACAACCAGTAAATCCTTACAAGAAAACATATGAGAAACAAACGTTGCAATCGAATCAAGCTAAATCAACTGATAAAGTCGAAATTTCTAAAAAGGCAATCGAAATGCAAAAGGTGCCGAATATTATGAGAGAACGTCAAGATAAAATTGACCAAATTAAAAAAAGCATTGAAGCCGGAACATATCAAGTAGATACAAAAGGCATTGCAGATAAAATGCTGAATTTTTATAAACAACAATAACAAAAGGGAGCAGCGTGAATGTCAGTTAAAATAATTATTGAAGAACTGCATCGTCTCTATGGATTGCATGAACAGCTTTTAAAGTTGTCTAAGGATAAAACAGAAATGCTGAAAAGCAATGAGATTGATGCTCTTTCAGAGGTCCTGAATTTAGAGCAAAAGTATATTCAGGCCATTTCTCAATTAGAAGAAAAACGAATTGAAGCGACCGTTCAATTTTTACAAAGTGATCAATCACCAACCATCACTGCATGTATCGAAAAGGCTGAAGGTACAGATCAAGAAGAGCTCATTTCATTATATGAGAAACTAAATGACATCATGGTGGAACTAAAAGATGTAAATGAACTGAACAAGCAGCTTATTCAGCAGTCACTTCAATTTATTTCACTGACATTCGATCTCGTTAACCCTAATAAAGAAAATATGAATTACGGACAAAATGGTCTTGAGAGTTCAAAGCCTAAACAGCAAAGGGCTTTGTTTGATTCAAAGGCGTAAACAAGGAGGATACCAATGGGTTCTACATTCATGGGACTAGAAACGGCAAAAAGAGGCATCACAGCCCAGCGTGCAGGGCTTTATGTCACATCAAACAACGTCTCCAATGCAAATACGGAGGGCTACTCAAGACAAAGAGTGACCTTTAAAGCAGAAAATCCTTATCCAGTCATTTCTGTTTATGACGGCAAAACGTATGGCCAAATGGGGACAGGTGTACAAGTTGGAACCGTTGAAAGAATTCGAGACAGCTTTTTAGATCTACAATACAGAGATCATAATAATAACTTATCTTACTACTCAACGAAGTCAGATGCCCTTTCACAGATGGAAGGGGTTATGAATGATTTGACGGATGAGGGCTTGAACAGAGCTTTTGATAATCTATGGAAATCATTACAGGTCTTATCGGAATCAAAAAATGCTGATACGGCTTCTGCACGTACAGTTGTTAAAACAAGTGCACAGGCTTTAGTTGACCAATTCCGTCTGCTCAATTCTTCTTTAACAACGATACAAAAGAATTTAAAAACGGAACTCGATTCAACAGCCAAAGATGTAAACACTCTTTTATCTCAAATAGATGAAGTGAACAAACAGATTGCAGCAGTTGAGCCAAATGGATATCTTCCAAATGATCTTTATGATACACGTGATACTTTGGTCGATCAATTATCCTCACTTGTTGATATTAAGGTCAGCTACAATCCACCTGGCGGTAATGCACTCAAAATTGCTGAAGGAACTGTCAACATCGACATTATCGGTGCAAATGGACAATCTGCTGGAAACATTTTGAATGGTATTACGAACGAAAAGTCTGAACTGCAAATCTCTTACGATAATACAACGGGACTTGTTAACTCACTTCAATTCGGAACAACAACAATTGCAGCGGATCAATTACAAGTGAACGGTAAAGTAAAAGCACTTGTTGAAGCTTATGGCTACATGTCAAACGGTGCTGAAAAAGGCATGTATCCAGATATGCTTGCAGAGCTGGATGAAGTAGCAAAAGTATTCATGGATACATTTAACGATGTACATAAGCAGGGGTACACGTTAAATGGTGCAAGTGGACAAGACTTTTTTGATATCGAAAATAACAATGAGTTGAATAAAGGTTTGGCAGCTCGTATTAAAGTGAGCGATGTCATTTTAGCATCAACAGATAATATTGCTGCATCTCTCAATCAAACACAAGGTGACGGTTCGAATGCTACGAAATTAGCTAATATACAAGACTTAAAGTTACCAATCGGCGGAAATACAACGACAATTCAGGATTATTACCAAAATGTGATTGCTGAGATGGGGGTACAAGGGAAAAAGAACATGACGCTTGAAAGCAGTTCAGCTGCTCTTGTCAATTCAGCCAATGAACGTAGAATGTCGACTAGCGCTGTCTCCATTGATGAAGAAATGACGAATATGATTCAATTTCAGCATGCATATAATGCGGCTGCGAGAATTATGACATTACAAGATGAAGTATTGGATAAGGTCATAAACGGCATGGGTGTCGTAGGAAGGTAGGGATAACGGATGCGAGTCACACAAGGTATGATTTCTCAAAACTCACTTCGAAATATTAGTAAAAGTTATGAAAAACTTTCTAAAATTAATGAGCAGGCACAAACAGGCAAACGTTTTACAAAAACGTCTGATGATCCTGTTGCAGCAGTAAAAAGCCTTCAATATAGTACTGCCTTGTTCCGAAATGAACAATATAAAAATAACTTAAATGAAGCACAAAACTGGATTGATACATCTGAAACAAGTGTCACTGAAATCATTGATATTATGTCAAATATACGAGATAAAGTGCTTGATGCGGCAAATGGAACAAAGCAGCCCGAAGATTTAGCAGCTATCGGAGTGGAAATTGGCCAGATGAAGAATCAAATCATTGATGCAATGAACACTCAAATGCTAGGTAAGTTCGTATTTAATGGGACAAATACAAATGTTAAACCAGTTGTTGAGAATGCAGACGGAACGTATACATTTAACTTCGAAAATTATACAGATGCGAATGCTGTTCAAGCGAATATTTCTGATGGTATCACTTTAAATGTAAACTCAAATCCAATCTCAGCGTTTGGCGGACAGGCTAACGGTCAAAATGTCATTGAAATGCTGACTGATTTAGAAAACTCATTGAAAAATGGAACGTTTGCGAATTCTGATGATGCATTAGGAAGTATCGATCAGTTTAAAGAAGTAATGAGTGCTGAGCGATCTGACCTAGGAGCGCGTTCGAATCGTGTTGACTTAGTAGGAAGTCGTTTGACTTCACAATTTCAAGTACTGAAAAATGCTAAATCAGATAATGAAGATGTTGAAAGTGAAAAGGCAATTCTTGATCTTCTTCAACAAGAGACGGTGAATAGAGCTGCTTTAGCGACAACAGCGAAAGTCATTCAGCCATCCCTTGTAGATTTCTTAAGATAATAAAAAGCATCCGATGGGTGCTTTTTTGCATCATGGAGGTGAACATATGCAAATCCCTAGATTGTTAATGCAGCAAACCTATGCAAAACTTCAAATGTCGACAACTCCTTCCCGGCAAGAAGTAGAGCAGCCACAAGCTGATCTTGAGATTCAGCAGCCACGAGCTGTCATGAATATCAAAAGGACACCATCGAAATTAACCATTGATCAAACCGAGGCGTTTGCCGATATGGACATCAAGTCAATTTTTAGACGTTCTGAGGAATGGGCAGCTGAGGGGAAGCGTGCTGTTGGAGAAGGAATGGGTCGAAGAGCGGAAGAAGGAAGTGAACTCATCAAGATCGAGAATGGTGGGAATGCGATTGCTGAGTTTGCCAAAATCAATGGCAGTCCCCCAGCAAAACAATTCACCATTGGTGTGATACCTTCATTCTTTAGTGTGAAAACTCACTATCAGCCTTCTGAGCTTCAAATTGATGTGGAGCCGCAAAAAGCTATCATAGAGGCCACACCTCATAAACCAATCGTTAACTACCAGCCAGGCAAGGTCAATATTGATATGTTAGAATACCCAGAATTAAAAATAGAAGTTGACGAAACGGGCCAAAATGGTGATAAGGTATAATTAAGAAAAATGAAAAAGGTCGTGAATTATGATCATTCAAACAAAATACCATGGTGAAGTGACAATCAAAGAGGAGCAAATCATTCACTTCTCTAACGGGATACCAGGATTTCTGGATCAAAAACAGTTTGTCATTTTGCCTTTATCAGAAGAGTCTCCATTTTTAGTTCTTCAATCATTAAATAACTCGGCATTAGGTTTTATCGTCAGCAGCCCGTTTTTATTCTTCAATCAATACGAATTTGATTTAGACGAAACGGTTGTAGACATTCTGGAAGTAGAAGATGCCAATGATGTGGAAGTAATGGTTATTTTAACAATGGAATCATCTATTGAAAAAACAACAGCCAATTTAAGAGCGCCTATTATTGTGAACCGGAAAAACATGAAAGCCAAGCAGGTGATTTTGCATGATTCAGCCTATCATACAAAACATTTGTTAGAGGTGGCATCCTCATGTTAGTGCTGTCTCGTAAATTAAACCAGTCGATTCAAATAGGCGATGATATTGAAGTCAAGATTATTTCAATCGAAGGCGATCAAGTGAAAGTCGGGATTGAGGCTCCTAAGCACATCGATATTCACAGGAAAGAAGTGTACCTGTCAATTCAAGAAGAGAACAATCGTGCTGCGAGTTTATCCTTAGATCTCCTCTCTCAATTATCCTCACAAAAAAAGTGAGGATTTTTTTATCGCATTCAGCTGTCCTTCTCCGTGTGAAAGCGTTTCGATACAGATGTTCATGATCTATAGGAAACTTTAACAAATCGGTCCATCTATATTTAATTTGCAAATTCAAAGCCGATATAAAAGATAGATTAAAGCACAGGAGCTGAATAACTATGTCTGTTGGTAAGTTGACATCGCTAGAGCCAATTATCGATGCATTTCAAACCCGTGTTTCTAATAACCAGAATGACAATGTAAACTCTGACTCACAAGCAAATGGCAGGGCTGTTTCAAAAGAAGAAATTGAAAAAACGCTTCAAGGGGCAAACAAGCTGATTGAACCTACTCAATTTCATCTTCAATTTGAATTACATGAAAAACTCAACGAATATTATGTCAAAGTCGTAGATAACCAAACAGATGAAGTCATTAGAGAAATTCCTTCCAAGGAATGGCTTGATTTCTATGCAGCAATGACAGAAATTGTCGGTTTATTTGTAGATAAAAGAATGTAAATGAAGGGAGAACATAAATAATGGTCAATCGTATTACTGGATTTTCAAATGTGTTCGATATTGATGAAATCGTATCAAAGCTGATGAAAACGGAGCAAGCACCACTTGATACAATGACGCGTCAGAAACAAACACTTGAATGGCAAAGAGACAGCTATCGCGAGGTTAACTCGAAAATTAAAGAATTAGATGATTTGATTAACAGCTTAAACTTAACGCTTCCAAGTACATATGGCGCCAAAAAAGTGACAAGCTCAAATGAATCTGCTGTCACAGCAACTGGATCAACAAATGCGACCTCTGGCTCTATTCATGTCACTCAACTAGCGACAGCTTCCGTCTTTAAATCTTCTGGTACTTCTGGATATACACCAGCAAACGGCACTTTTACTTTTGAGGTGATGACACCAGATTCGACAAAACCGAAAACGGTGACGATCAATACTTCTGATTCCGATACAATTGATGACATCGTGAAAAGTCTGAACAACTCGCAATTAGGTGTGACGGCTTACAAAGGCCAAATCTTTGATGGAACTAACTACGTGGATACCATCGCTCTTACTTCTCGGACAACGGGTGAAGGCGTCAGTATTAAAGCAGCTGATGGTAATTCTGCTTCATTTTTAACGCAATTAGGCTTCCAAGTAGATGGAGATAACAAATTAGTTGCAACCACTCAAGGACAGAAGGCGCAATATGAGATTAATGGCCTGAAAATGGAGAATAACAACAATACCTTTACACAGGCTGGTATTACGTACGAGCTTAAAGGAACCACGGATAAGCCCGTCAGCTTAAACGTTTCAACAGATGTGGATGCAATCTTTGATAAAATTAAACAATTTGTTGATAAATACAATGAGCTCGTTGAACAGATTAATGGTAAAGTCAATGAAAAGAAAAACAGGGACTATCATCCATTAACGGCAGAAGAGAAAAAAGCGATGTCTGACAAAGAAGTGGAGCTATGGGAAACGACCGCAAAGTCTGGCTTGCTGAGAAGTGATTCTATTTTACGATCTGGTGCCTCTAAAATAAGAAATGATTTTTATGCTGATATTACGACAAGTGATGCGAATAAAATTCATATCACGCAAATTGGAATTACGACATCATCAAAATATAAAGATGGCGGAAAACTTGAAATTAATGAAAAGAAACTAAAAGAAGCCATAGAAGCAGATCCGCAGAAGGTCAGTCAAATGTTCATCTCGGGTAGTTTAAATGTGGATTCAAAGGATAAAAACAAAGCACAGCAGCAATATCAAGAACAAGGAATCATCTATCGTGTCAAAAATTCCTTATCTGCCTTCACCAAAAGCATTCAAACAAAGGCTGGCAGCACAACTATGGAATTAAAGGAATACGGACTTGGTAAGGACCTTGACTCTTTGACCAAACGAATGAGTACGTTCCAAGACCGTTTGAAGATGGTTGAAGCCCGTTACTATACGAAGTTTAACGCCATGGATAGTGCAATTCAAAAGCTAAACAACCAATCTGGCTACCTTTCTCAACTGCTTGGACAATAATTGGAGGTTTATAACATATGGCAATACAGAACCCTTATGCCGCCTATCAAAAAAATTCTATTGAGACCGCAACACCTGCCGAGTTGACGCTTATGCTTTATGAAGGCTGCTTAAAGTTCATCAGAATAGCGAAGCATGCCATTCAAAAAGAGGATGCAGAAACGAGAAACTTGAACTTGAAAAAGGCTCAAAACATCATTCAAGAATTAAATGTCACCTTAAATCGTTCCTATGACGTATCAAAGAGTATGGCAAGTATGTATGATTACATTTATCGCAGACTGATAGAAGCCAATCTTCAAAATGACGAAGATATATTGAATGAAGTAGAAGAGTACGTAACTGATTTTCGTGATGCGTGGAAGGAAGTCATTCAAACCGATCGAAAAGGCCGTCACCACTCTATCGGGGGCTCTCTATGAGTATTGTGGACCAGCTGCATGATCAAACATTAAAAATGGCAGCCGAAATAGCGGAAAATCCGCAAAGTGATACACTGGTTGAAGACTTTGATGCCTTTTTAATTGAGAGAGACGAATTAATGAGAGATATACAGCATGAATTGACGGATCAAGAAAAAGAGAAAATCCGCGAAATCATCCAAACAGATCAACAGATGGCGAAGCAATTAACGGTTATCCAAAATGGAATAAAGGCAGATATTCAAGCCATACAAAAAAAGAAAACAAAACAGCTGAATTATCAAAATCCATACCAGCCCATAACAAGTGACGGCGTATACTACGATAAACGGAAATAAATAGGTGAGACCTGTGGCGTATCGTTCAAATGACTATATTTTATTAACCACATATTATGAACTTCTATACACGATAGAAGAGAGTCTAAACTATTTAGATGAAATTGAGAAGGATTTTGACAAAACAGAAGGGGATCGGATCTTTAATGATCTGATCCATGCCTTCTTTCATTTAGACACAACACATCCTCTTCTGCTTTCAATTATTGAAAATGAACACTTTGCCAAAACGATTCGTTCGTTTGATCAAATATTTTTAAGTTTTGATATACTAGCTTTCTATACATTCCCTTCAAATCACTTCCAATCATTCCTGAAAACATACTTTATACCTGAATATAGAAAGTGGATGGATGAAATACATGCCTGTATGAGGCCGTATGTCATTCATTAATTTTTGTCCAATTCAGACCATTCGGAGGAAATTATGAGACTAAAAAATCAATTTTTATTTGGGCTTATTGTCATATGTGTATTGTTTGTCAGTATGTTAGGATTCTCAAGCTTTCTCTATTACAAAACAGATCAATCCTATAAAGCGCTATTAAGCAAGGAAGTGAAGCTTTATCAGACATCGCTGGAATTAGAAACTCTTCTGCAAAAGCAGGAAGCACAGATTAAAACATATGTCGTCGTGCAAGATGCTGAAAATTTGCAGAAAATTGAGCAAACATATGAAGATATTAATAAGAAAACAGCAGAAGCTTCTAAAATGAGTACGGTCAAACAAGCAAAAAATCTATTAGATCAAATCTCAGAAAAAAATTATCTCTACTACACCTCAACAAATCGATTATTTAATTCATTAAATATGCAAAATCAAAAAGAATTCAACACCCGCCTCAGTCAAGAATTACAACCTATCGAACAAGAAATACATACCTTTACAAAAGAATTCGCTCAAAATCAGCTAAAACAACGTGATCAAAAAATCAATCAGCTCAATCAAGATAGTAATCAATTATTGCTTACACTCATTTTGGTCAGTGCAGCGATTATTGTTGGCCTTTTGGTGATTGGGATCAGATTTGTTCATCGCATGACAAAACCAATTGTTTCTGTCACAAATGCCGCAAAAAGGATGGCAGATGGTGATCTTACCCTTGAAGAGATTGAAGTGACCTCTAAAAATGAGATTGGTCAACTCGGCACAGCCTTTAATCAAATGACGGCTCATTTGCGTCAGCTTATTTTGCAGGTGCAAAGCGGATCAAGACAGCTTGCTGATTCTGCTGCTCAATTTGAGGAAACCATCAGTCAAACGATATCGGCTAGTGAGCAGACATCCAGCTCGATTGAACAGGTCAGTGAAGCTTCACGTGAACAATCAGATGCGGTCGGAAAAGTGGCATCCGCCATTCAGGAAGTGTCGACTGGCATGCAAAATGCAGCTGTACACACGTCCGATGTTTCGGGTCACTCAATTTCAGTGACTGAAAAGGCTGAAGAGGGTGCCGCCCTTATTCAACAATTTGTGCAACAAATGAGTTCTATTAAAGAGTCTGTGAATGAACACCATTCCACAATGGCCCATGTGCAAGCGCAGTTTACAGGCATTCAAGATCTGTTAGGTCATATCCATGCCATTGCTGACCAGACGAATTTGCTTGCTTTAAACGCAGCTATAGAAGCAGCAAGAGCGGGAGAACATGGAAGAGGCTTTGCAGTTGTAGCAGATGAAGTGAGGAAACTGGCAGAAGAATCTAGTCAGTTGACAGATCAAATTAGTCAATTACTCGAGAACGTGAACAAAGATACAGAAAGGTCATCACAATCGATGACGAAGGTTGAGCGGGATGTAGCAGAGGGTGTAAAAGTATCACAATTATCTGAACAAAGCTTCCATGAAATATTGGAATCTATTCGTGATATTTCAATGAAAGCAGAAGAGCTGTCAGCCACTGCAGAACAAATTTCTGCTAGTACAGAGGAAATTTCTCAAACGGTTGGTTTCATTGAAGAAGGTGCGAAACGAAACTCAGAAGAAACAGAGTACATGTCTGCTGCTGTTGAAGAATCATTAGCGGCCAATGAAGAGATGAAAGCGGCTGCGGAGGATCTAAAATCCTTATCTCAATCGCTGAAAACATCGATTTCATCTTTTACCATTTAATGTACGCTGGTCTTTTTCAAGAATCAGCCGAATATATATTCATCACCTATCAAGCAACAGTTGAAGCACCGCAAAATTCGACAAATTTCAATAAATATTCACATTTTTTTACGTTTGAGCAGGAGAAAAGGAGGGAAAAGTAGAAATAGGTTTACATATCCTTAATTTTAAAGGAGGCGTTCTTTACATGAATTACAATGTCAGAGGAGAAAACATCGACGTAACACCTGCACTAAGAGATCATGTCGAGAAAAAAATTGGAAAGCTGGAGCGTTATTTTGAGACAGATGTAGATGCTTCAGTCAACGTGAACTTGAAGTTTTACAACGATCAAGAATCTAAAGTTGAGGTTACCATTCCAATGACTGATCTAGCACTTCGAGCTGAGGTGCATAATGAGGATATGTACAATGCAGTAGACCTAGCAGCCAGTAAATTAGAACGTCAAATTAGAAAGCACAAAACAAAAGTAAACCGTAAATTCCGCGAGCAAGGTGCCAAAAAGCACTTATTTGCTGGAGGAAATGGTACGGCTGAAGTAGCAGTTCAAGATGACGAAGAGATTGATGAAACAGAAATCGTCAGACAGAAACGTTTCAATTTAAAGCCAATGGATAGTGAAGAGGCCATTCTCCAAATGAACATGTTAGGTCATAGTTTCTTCGTTTTCACAAATGCTGAGACAAATTTGACCAATGTGGTTTATCGCCGAAATGACGGTAAATATGGACTCATTGAGCCAAACGCTTAAATATCAGTTGATGCTGATTCAAAAACAACCTAAATAAAGTAAACCCGTTCCCTTCATAAGGGGCGGGTTTTTTGTGCGAAATTATGGCAAATTCTTTGGAAATGAAAGAAGGTATGGTATGATAAATGCAGGTAAATATGGACCTGTCAAACTTTTGGACATGCCGAAAAATTGCATGAAATAGAGGAGCGTTATTATATGCTTGGAATCTTAAACAAAGTGTTTGATCCTACGAAACGTACGATCAGCCGATATGAAAAAAAGGCAAATGAAATCGAAGCTCTCGCTCAAGATTTTGAAAAATTATCTGACGAGGCTTTACGAAATAAAACGATTGAATTTAAAGAAAAACTTGAAAAAGGACAATCGGTGGATGACCTGCTGGTTGAAGCATTTGCAACGGTTCGCGAGGCATCCCGCCGCGTAACAGGAATGTTCCCATTTAAGGTGCAGCTCATGGGGGGGATCGCGCTTCACGAAGGTAACATCGCTGAAATGAAAACAGGTGAAGGTAAAACATTGACATCAACAATGCCTGTTTATTTAAATGCTCTTTCTGGAAAAGGCGTCCACATCGTGACAGTCAACGAATATTTGGCAAGCCGTGATGCGCAGGAAATGGGCAAAATTTTTGAGTTTCTTGGTTTAACAGTCGGCTTAAACTTAAACAGCTTAGACAAAGATGAAAAAAGAGAAGCGTACGCCGCTGATATCACGTATTCAACAAACAATGAACTTGGCTTTGACTATTTACGAGATAACATGGTGCTTTACAAAGAGCAAATGGTTCAGAGACCGCTTCATTATGCCGTGATCGATGAAGTTGACTCCATTTTAATTGATGAAGCGAGAACACCTCTTATTATTTCAGGTCAAGCTGCGAAATCAACAAAGCTTTATGTACAAGCCAATGCATTTGTCCGCACATTAAAAATCGAAGATGATTTCACGTATGATATTAAAACAAAAAGTGTGCAGCTGACTGAAAGCGGAATGACGAAGGCGGAAAAAGCATTCGGCATTGAGAACTTGTTTGATGTCAAACATGTCGCGCTGAACCATCACATCGCTCAGGCGCTGAAGGCACATGTTGCGATGCAAAAAGACGTGGATTATGTAGTAGAAGAAGGCCAAGTAGTCATCGTTGACTCCTTCACAGGACGTTTAATGAAAGGACGCCGTTATAGTGAAGGTCTGCATCAAGCCATCGAGGCAAAAGAAGGTCTTGAAGTGCAGAACGAAAGCATGACACTAGCAACAATTACGTTCCAGAACTACTTCCGTATGTATGAAAAATTATCTGGTATGACTGGTACAGCAAAAACGGAAGAAGAAGAATTCCGTAACATTTACAACATGCAGGTTGTCTCAATCCCGACCAACCAGCCAGTTGTTCGTGATGACAGACCTGATTTAATTTACCGCACAATGGATGGTAAATTTAAAGCAGTGGCTGAGGATGTTGCGCAGCGCTATATGACAGGGCAGCCAGTTCTTGTCGGAACAGTTGCAGTTGAGACATCTGAGCTTATTTCTAAGCTGCTTAAAAATAAAGGCATTCCTCATCAAGTGTTAAACGCAAAAAACCATGAGCGTGAAGCACAAATTATTGAAGAGGCTGGTCAAAAAGGTGCTGTGACCATTGCGACAAACATGGCAGGACGTGGTACAGACATCAAGCTTGGCGAAGGTGTAAAAGAACTTGGAGGTCTGGCTGTTATCGGGACAGAGCGTCATGAATCCCGTCGTATTGATAATCAGCTTCGCGGACGTTCTGGACGTCAAGGAGACCCAGGGATTACCCAATTCTATCTCTCCATGGAAGATGAATTGATGCGCCGATTTGGTGCAGAGCGGACGATGGCGATGCTTGACCGCTTTGGCATGGATGACTCTACACCAATCCAAAGTAAAATGGTGTCTAAAGCCGTTGAATCATCTCAAAAACGTGTAGAGGGGAACAACTTTGATTCCCGTAAGCAGCTTCTGCAATATGACGATGTGCTTCGTCAACAGCGTGAAGTAATCTACAAACAGCGTTTTGAAGTCATCGATTCTGACAACTTAAAATCAATTGTCATCAATATGATCCAATCTTCAATTGAGCGTGCTGTAGGATCTTATACGCCAAAAGAGGAGCTGCCTGAAGAATGGAAACTAGATGGTCTTGTTGAATTAATCAACACGAACTATTTAGACGAAGGTGCCATTACGGTCAAAGATATCTTCGGTAAAGAAGCAGATGAAATCACAACCTTCATCATGGATCGTATTAAAGAAAAATACGATGCAAAAGAAGAAACATTTGGCGAAGAACAAATGCGTGAATTTGAAAAAGTCATCGTTCTTCGTGCAGTGGATTCGAAGTGGATGGACCATATCGATGCAATGGATCAGCTGCGTCAAGGTATTCATTTACGTGCGTACGCACAAACGAATCCGCTTCGTGAATACCAAATGGAAGGATTTGCGATGTTTGAGCATATGGTTGCTTCAATTGAAGATGATGTGGCCAAGTATGTCTTGAAATCAGAAATCCAAAACAACCTAGAACGTGAAGAAGTGGTTCAAGGTCAAACAACGGCTCATCAGCCACAAGAGGGCGATGAGGAGAAGACAGTGAAGAAGAAGCCGGTACGTAAAGTCGTAGACATTGGACGAAACTCCCCATGTCACTGCGGAAGCGGCAAAAAATATAAAAATTGTCATGGGAAGACAGAATAAGTAATGGAAAGAGGTGAAAACCTCTTTCTATTCATGTCAGCCCCCATACATCTATGAGGTGAAGGATATGGAATTAGTAGAAATTAGACAAGAGCTTGAAAATATGGCTAGCAGGCTAGCTGATTTTAGGGGGTCTCTTTGACTTAGAAACAAAAGAGGCCAAAATCGCAGAGCTTGAAGCGACGATGTCAGAGGCTGATTTTTGGAATGATCAGCAAAAGGCTCAAGGCGTTATCAATGAAGCCAATGCACTGAAGGATTCTGTGAATTCCTACCATGAGCTCAGTGAATCACATGAAGAGCTGCAAATGACGCATGACTTATTAAAGGAAGATTATGACGAGGAGCTTCATGCAGAGCTTGAAAAAGAGCTGAAGAACTTAACGAAGCAGTTTAACGAATTTGAGCTGCAGCTTCTTTTAAGCGAACCTTATGATAAAAACAATGCCATTCTGGAGCTTCACCCAGGTGCAGGCGGTACTGAATCACAGGACTGGGGTTCTATGCTTCTGCGAATGTACACTCGCTGGGCAGAGCGCAGAGGCTTTAAGGTCGAAACGCTTGATTACCTTCCAGGTGATGAAGCAGGAATTAAGTCTGTGACTTTGCTTATCAAAGGGCATAACGCGTACGGTTACTTAAAAGCTGAAAAAGGTGTCCATCGTTTGGTTCGTATTTCTCCTTTTGATTCTTCTGGCCGCAGACATACATCCTTCGTTTCCTGTGATGTCATGCCGGAATTCAATGAAGAAATTGATATTGATATACGGACAGAGGATATCAAGGTAGATACGTATCGTGCAAGCGGAGCAGGTGGCCAGCACGTTAATACGACGGACTCTGCTGTTCGTATCACACACATTCCAACGAATGTCGTCGTGACGTGCCAAACAGAAAGATCACAAATTAAAAACAGAGAACGTGCGATGAAAATGCTGAAATCGAAACTTTATCAAAAACGGATCGAAGAACAGCAGGCAGAATTGGATGAAATCAGAGGAGAGCAGAAAGAAATTGGCTGGGGAAGCCAAATCCGCTCTTATGTATTCCACCCTTATTCTCTTGTGAAAGACCATCGAACCAATACGGAGATGGGAAATGTTCAAGCGGTGATGGATGGAGATTTAGATTCATTTATCGATGCGTACTTACGTTCGAAATTATCATAAAAACTCGGCTTCTTGCCGGGTTTTTTTAATTGTGAGAAAATATAATGAATATAAAGGTATACATACGACATACTGATTCTATATCCTTTGTATGATGAAATTAGCAAATAAAGGGGGAAATATTTTGGGATTAACACCATTGCAAGAAACGTGGGATTTAGATGCCTTTTTTAAAGGAGGCAGTTCTTCACCAGAATTTAAGACATACCTGCAAAACATTCAGCAGCTACTAGATGAATTACGACAAAAGGTGGATGCCTTTTCAAAAGAAGATACACACATTGAAAGCCAATTAACGTCTGTCCTTGACGCGTATGAAACTACATATAAAAAATTGTCTCAAGCAGGTTCATTTGTATCCTGCCTACAAGCTCAAAATACGAAGGATATGAAGGCAGGCAGCCTTCGAGGTACGATTGCCAACCTAGAAGCTGATTTAGGAACCATCCTTGCACTGTTTGATCAAGCGCTAGCTGCTATCCCTGCAAACAAGTGGGAAGAATTGATGAATTCAGCAGCCTTTTCAGATGTCCGCTACATATTAAATGAGCGAAGAGACCGTGTGAAGGATCAATTACCTGTTGAACAAGAAACGCTGATTCAAAAGCTGGCTGTAGATGGGTACCATGCGTGGGATGAGCTTTATTCCAGCTTAGTCAATAAAATTACCATTCCGTTTGAACAGCATGGAGAAACGCAGATGATCTCTGTAGGCCAAGCAGAAAATGCTATGGATGATTCAGATCGTGAAGTCAGAAAGGCCGTTTATCACAACCTAGAGCATGCATGGAAGCAGGATGAACATTTATTTGCTAGTACGCTCAATCACCTTGCTGGTTTTCGTTTGCAAGTGTATGAAGCAAGGGGCTGGGATCACATTTTAAAAGAACCGCTTGAAATTTGCCGGATGAAACAAGAAACCCTGGATGCAATGTGGTCTGTGATTGATGAACATAAGCAGCCATTCATTGATTATTTACACCGAAAAGCTGACATGCTTGGAGTGGATAAGCTGAGCTGGTTCGATGTTGGGGCTCCTATCGGCAATGAGACCAAAATCTATCCTTATCAAGAAGCAGCTGCTTTTATTGTGAAACATTTCGCAGGATTTGGAGAAGAGCTCGCTGCTTTTACAGAAAAAGCCTTTAATGAACGCTGGGTAGAAGCTGAGGACCGTCCAAACAAACGGGTAGGCGGCTTTTGTACAAATTTCCCTGACAGCGGAGAATCACGTATTTTTATGACTTTCTCAGGAAGTCCATCCAATGTGGCGACACTAGCGCATGAGCTTGGTCATTCGTTCCATCAGGAAGTGATGCAGGATGTTCGCATTCTGAATCGCAAATACGCAATGAATGTAGCTGAAACAGCTTCGACATTCGCAGAAATGATTGTAGCTGATGCCTCATTAAAAGAAGCGGCAAATGAAGAGGAGCGGCTCAGCCTGTTAGAGGATAAGCTGCAGCGCAGTGTAGCTTTCTTCATGAACATTCAATCTCGTTTCTTATTTGAACAGCGCTTTTATGAAGAGCGTAAACAAGGAGAAGTGCCGGCTGACAGATTGAATGAATTGATGGTCGAAGCGCAGAAGGAAGCGTTCGGTGACTCATTAGATGAATACCATCCGCATTTCTGGGCTTCTAAGCTGCATTTCCATATCACGAATGTTCCATTTTATAATTTTCCATACACCTTTGGATACATGTTCTCGTTAGGAATTTACGCAAAAGCATTGCAGGCTGGTACATCGTTTGAAGAGAAATACATTGCATTATTAAAGGATACTGCTTCAATGACAGTAGAAGATTTAGCCAAAAAGCATCTAGGCGTTGACCTTACCCAAAAAGCATTTTGGGAAGAAGCCATTCGTTTGGCTGTAGCAGATGCTGAAGAATTTTTAGAGGTGAAAAAAAAATAAAAAATGAAAAGCTCCTATTATGGGAGCTTTTTTGCTGGCTTCAGCCAGTCAACCATTGTCTGGATGAGATCATTTTGCTGCGACAGGGCTGGAATGTCCGCTGGCTGATCCCCTTTTTGTTTGCCATACATGCCAAACTGCGCATGATTCCCGCCTTTTATTTCATGAAAAACGGTTTGAGACGGCAGATTTGCTTTCGATTTTTTGATTTTTTCTTGTGTTGCCAGCCCATCCTTTTCACCTGAAATAGAGAGGATTTTTAGTGACGATTGTTTCAGGTCATCTGATGCTGGATAAGATGCTAGGAAAAAGAGTCCATCGAGCTTGCTCTGATTTTTTTCTGCAAACATAGCGGCAGCTGCCCCGCCAAGTGAATGTCCGCCAATATACCAGTGTTTGATCGATTGGTGATCTTTGATGATGTCCTGCGCTTTGTTTGGATTGAAGATCGCAAAGGAAAATGGCATGTCAGGGATAAAGACAGAGTAGCCTTTTTTCATCAGCGTATCCCCGATATAGGCATACGCAAGTGGTTCCACCTTTGCCCCAGGATAGAGAATGATGCCAGTATCACTTTTTGATGTTTCAAATGTATAAACATTGTTTTTATGTTCCACTTGCTCCATGTTCACTTGTTTTTTTAATGCTTCTGATGGTCCATATGTAAAGCGGCTCCATGTATAGAAAGCACCAAAAGCTAAGATGATCAGTGCAAGTAATGTCATACCTGTTATCTTCAGTATTTTCTTCATCGCATGCCCCTTCTTTCTCATGTACATATTAAATATACCATCAATTCATCTTATGCCAACCGGCAAGTACGCTGATCCGTCTGTGTGATAAAGTATTAATCCATTAGCACTGCATTTGGCTGTTATTTACAATCGTTTTAAGAGGGATTAAAATAGGTGTGCATTCAGAAGTAACGGAGGAAGACAGACATGAAGCAGGGACATTCACAATTTTGGATCGAAGTGAAAAATTATTTGTTCATTTTAATCGGATCTGCCATCGTGGCGATTGGTTTTAATACGTTATTATTACCGAATCAGATTGCAGCAGGCGGTGTGAGCGGCATTAGTACCATTATGCAGTCATTCGGCTTTGAAGCGGCGTATGTGCAATGGGGGCTTAATATTCCCCTGTTTATCGCTGGCTTTTATTTATTAGGCGGTACATTTGGAGTGAAAACACTCGTTGGCTCGATTTTTTTACCTTTCATGGTGTTTGTCACAAGACATATTGCACCTGTCACACATGAAGCACTGCTGGCGGCTATATTTGGCGGTGTGGTCATTGGGATCGGAATAGGGCTCGTGTTCCTTGGGAATGGATCAACGGGTGGAACAGCACTCGCTGCCAAAATCATCAATAAGTACACAGGACTCACGCTAGGCACCTGTTTAGCGATGATGGATGGCTTGATTGTTCTGGCTGCGATGACGGTCTTTGGAATTGAAGAGGGGCTGTACGCGGTCATTGGTGTGTTTATTTCTAGTAAAACGATTGATGTGGTACAGGCTGGCTTCAGTCATTCAAAAATGGCAATGATCATTACAGGGCATGAAGATGAGGTCAGACAGGCGGTTTTTGATCAAATTGACCGCGGTGTGACGAAGATCTCAGCAGTCGGAGGATATACCGATCATGACCGCCCAATTTTGATGTGTGTCGTTGGGCAGTCACAATTCACAAAGTTGAAACAAGTGGTGAAAGCAATCGATGCATCAGCATTTGTCATCGTGATGGATGCAAAAGAGGTGCTTGGTGAGGGTTTTAAAAGGGCATAAACAAGGATATAATAGCGTTGACCAAATGATTGTAAGGGAGGGAAATAGATGAAAAAAAGCGGATTAACGATGCTATTTGCAGCGATGCTTCTTGTTCTCGCGGCTTGTGGAGGAAATTCAAGCAGCAGCGACAAAGAAGGCAGCAAAAGTGCATCATCTGTAAGCAGTGGTGAGGAGATCTATCAGCAAAACTGTATCGGCTGTCATGGGAAAGACCTATCTGGCGGAGGCGGTCCAAGCCTGAAGGAAGTAGGGAAGAAATATAATGAAAGCCAAATCGCAGATATTGCGCAAAACGGTAAAGGCTCTATGCCAAGCGGTATGGTAGATGAGAAGCAGGCAAAAGAAGTAGCAAAATGGCTTGCAGAGAAAAAATAAAACCTTTGTCTAATCGACAAGGTTTTTTTGTTTTTTTATATGTAGAAAAAGACTTTTGGATAGTATGAAAACGCATTATATTAAATTTTATTTAAAAAATAAGGGTATAAAGGCATGTTTTTCGGTTTTGATTGTTCTATTTACCTTTTATTTATAAGTTTTGAAATATAAATGTAATACCATTGCGTCGATTCATGACGTATAATTGGAGTTGTTGAAATTTAGACGATTCAATTTTTTCATCTTTTTGGATGAAAAGGACATAAATTGTTAGTAAGTATCGAAGGGTATGTGCGTGACCATACATAACGTTTTTTGACGAGAAGTGTCAAAACATCATGATAAGCTGTTAGTCAGCGAATAAGAAAAGATTAGGTGATTACATGATTCAAATGAAGGAAGTCTACAAGATCTATCCTAATGGCGTAAAGGCGATCAATGGAATCAATGTCTCTATCCATCCAGGAGAGTTTGTGTATGTTGTTGGTCCCAGTGGTGCTGGTAAATCCACTTTCATCAAAATGATGTATCGTGAAGAGAAGCCAACCAAAGGGCAAATCTTAATTAATAACAAAGATTTAGGCTCAATGAAGGAAAAAGAAATTCCTTACGTAAGAAGAGAAATTGGCGTAGTATTCCAAGATTTCAAGCTGCTCCCAACTCTTACTGTGTTTGAGAACGTAGCATTTGCTCTTGAAGTGATTGGTGAACAGCCTCATATCATTAAGAAAAAAGTGCTTGATGTTCTCGATCTGGTTCAGCTAAAGCACAGAGCGCGTCAATTTCCTGACCAGCTGTCCGGCGGTGAACAGCAGCGTGTGTCTATCGCCCGCTCGATTGTTAATAGCCCTGAGGTCGTCATTGCAGATGAGCCGACAGGAAACCTTGATCCAGACACTTCTTGGGAAATCATGAAGACGCTCGAAGAGATTAATAACCGCGGAACAACAGTGGTTATGGCGACACACAACAAAGAAATTGTAAACACCATGAAGAAACGCGTCATCGCAATCGAAGATGGAATGATTGTGCGTGACGAAGCAAGAGGGGAGTACGGAATTTATGATTAAAACTCTCTCGCGGCATTTACGTGAGAGCTTCCGTTCACTTGGAAGAAACACGTGGATGACATTTGCATCAATTAGTGCGGTTACTGTCACATTGATTTTAGTTGGGGTTTTCCTTGTGATTATGCTCAACTTGAATAACATGGCATCGAACGCTGAAAAAGAAGTAGAAGTAAAAGTATTAATCGAATTAACGGCGAATCAAAAGCAACAGGATGAATTAAAAGCAGAAATTGAAAAGATTCCTGAAATCAGTAATGTGAAGTACTCATCTAAGGATGACGAACTGAAAGCGCTGATTAAAAGCTTTGGAGAAAATGGACAATCCATGGGACTTGTTGATCAAGAAAATCCATTAAACGATGCGTTTATTGTGAAAACAACAGATCCTCACGATACACCAAAAGTAGCGAAGAAATTAGAAAACCTAAAGGGTACATATAAAGTAACCTATGGGAAAGAAGAGGTCAGCCGACTCTTCAATGTAGTTGGAGTAGCGCGTAATGTCGGCATTGTGCTCATTATTGGGCTGTTATTTACAGCTATGTTCTTAATCTCCAATACGATCAAAATTACGATTTTTGCTAGACGTAAAGAAATTGAGATTATGAAGCTGGTAGGTGCAACGAACTGGTTTATCCGCTGGCCATTCTTCATTGAAGGATTATTGCTTGGTGTATTTGGTTCCATTATACCAATTGCCCTATTGCTTGGCACGTATCAATATGCAGTTGGCTGGGTCGCACCGAGAGTACAAGGCTCATTTATTTCAATGCTTCCATACAATCCGTTTGTCTATCAAGTATCACTGGTCCTGCTAGTGATCGGTGCAATCATTGGTGTATGGGGAAGCTTAACGTCTATCCGTAAATTCTTAAAAGTATAAATATATTTTGATGGCAGCATTCGAGGATTCTATAGAAGATGTGACCGGTTGATCCGATTCATCCGGTCGGCTCTTCATGTCGACAGTTGTCATGGGAGGGGAATATCGTTTTGAAAAGAAAGCTGATGATGGCTGGAATGGCAGCGTTTATTGGAACAACGTGGCTATACATTCCAGGGAACGAGAATCGTGCATTCGCATACGAAGACCTAGATCAAAAACGTCAACAAATCGAAGAGAAAACATCGAAGACTGAATCAAGCTTGAAGAAGAAGCAGTCAGAGCTGGCAAAGCTTGAAAAGAAAGAATCAAAGCTCAAGAAAGAAATTGAACAAATTGACCAAAAGGTAAGTACTGCAACTGAAAAAGTCGCTGAAAAAGAGAAAGAAGTTAAAAAAACGAAGCAAGAAATCAAGAAGCTAAAAAAAGACATTCAAGTCATCAATGAGCGAATTGAAAAAAGAAAAGCCATTTTCAAAGACCGAATTCGTTCAATGCAAAAAAGCGGCGGTACGATCAACTATTTAGATGTGCTGCTAGGTGCTCGCAGCTTTAGTGATTTTGTCGGTCGTGTTGGGGCTGTCACAACGATTGTCGAAGCAGACAAAGACATGATTACAGAACATGAAAATGATTTAAAGCTGGTGGAGCAAAAAGAAGCAGAGCTAAATAATCAGCTAAGCGGACTTGAAACATCTCTGAAAGAGCTAGAAGCACTGAAAAAAGATTTATCTAAGAAGCACAAACAAAAAGAACACATTTTAGGTGATGTGACAGATAAAAAAAATCATGCTCATGATGAACTAGGCAAGCTTGAGAATGAACAAGAAATCCTAGCGAATCAAAAAGCGGCTGTGAAATCTGAGGAAGCACACCGACAAAAGGAAGAAGCGAAGAAAGCAAAACAAGCAGCTGAAAAAAATGGACCTGCACCTCACAGCGGCGGCTCAGATCAAGTGTCTGATACACCAGCAAGCAGCTCTGGCTTTATTAAACCAGCTGCAGGACGTTTCTCATCTGGCTTTGGCGGACGTTCTGGCGGAAACCACTTCGGATTAGATATTGCAGCAAAAGGCACAGTTCCTGTCTATGCAGCAGCATCTGGAACAGTCACGAACTCCAGCTACTCATCGAGCTACGGAAATGTTGTGTTCATTACGCACAATATCAATGGACAGACATATCAAACTGTATACGCCCACCTGTCTACAAGAAGTGTGTCAACAGGACAGAGAGTCGAACAAGGACAATTCCTTGGATATATGGGAAATACCGGCCAATCGCATGGTCAGCATCTTCACTTTGAAATTCATAAAGGATTATGGAATGGCGCAAAATCAAATGCAGTCAATCCAGCGCAATATATCCGCTAATCAAAAAGCCGATAACATGATGTTATCGGCTTTTTTGATCTAGTTAGAATTAAAATAACAGCAGTAATCCGGCAATAATAGGTGTTAACAGAACAGCTGATTTCAATAAGAGCTTCGGTGCAAGGCGTGTGAATTTCGCGCCGATAAATGCGCCTAATACGGTGCCAATTAATATTTGGATCAGCAAGATAAAATCAACATAGCCCTCTGAAATATATCCAATTCCACCGCCGATGGAAATCGGAATAATGACAAGCATGGTCGTGCCAACGGCTTGCCTAATCGACAGCTTCAGTAAAATCAAAAGTCCTACTTGAATGAATGGTGCAGACCCGATACCAAACATGCCTGACAGCATCCCAGACACAAGGCCTAAAATAATGCCTCTTGTCATCAGCTGACGAGAAGAAAGCGGCTGCTGCTCAGCCTCTTCATTAAGAACAAATAGTTTGATCATCATAAAAACAGCGGATAAAAAAAGCATCCCTGCTGTTAAATAGTGCAGACTCTCTTCTGGAATAAAAGGAGCAACCTTAGCCCCGGCAAAAGAAGCGATACAAGCAAGTGCCCCGACAATCAAACCAGATTTCAGCTGAATGTTCCCTTCCCGGTAGTGGCTGTATGCACCTGATAGTGTCGTAAATGCCATGGCGGCTAATGACGTCCCGAGTGCTGTATGGATAGGGATATCAAAAATTAACGTAAGCAATGCGATGACAAATCCTGCCCCGCCTGCTCCTACAAAACCTAATAAAATTCCTAATAAAAGCATCGTCAAGATAATATACATAGCGAAGACTCCTTCTCAATCATAACAAAATAAAAATTACACCTAATAAAATGATTCGTCAAGCCTTCACGGGAGAATGTCTTTACATGAAATCCCTTCTTCTGGCATATAATAACTCAGGTCATCAGGAAGAGTTGAAGAAGGAGGCCAAATATGAAAAAACAAATCGCATCTATTATGGCAAGTGTCGTTCTCTTAATAAGTGCAGGTGTGATGACGCATAAAGAGGGAACTCATGCGGAGTCACCGCAAGCAGCAGCTGCAATGGCTGGACAAGCTCAATCAAGTGATAAGGCGAAAGAGAATGGGATGGAAAAGATCGAGAAAGCCTATGACCTTATTTCAAATGAATATGTAGAGGAAGTGGATCGGCAAAAGCTGCTTGAAGGCGCGATCCAAGGAATGCTTTCGACTTTAAACGATCCGTATTCAGTATACATGGACAAGCAAACCGCAAAGCAATTTTCTGATTCGCTTGATTCTTCCTTTGAGGGAATTGGGGCAGAAGTGGGGATGGATGAAGGAAAGATCATTATTGTCTCCGCCTTTAAAAAATCCCCTGCGGCAAAAGCAGGTCTAAAGCCGAAAGATGAAGTCATCAGTATAGACGGTGAGCCGATGAAAGAAAAAAGCTTAAACGATGCTGTACTGAAAATAAGAGGAAAAAAAGGAACGTCTGTCGCCTTAACAATCAAACGAAACGGGATTGAAAAAGAGCTAACGTTCCATATCAAACGAGAAGAAATCCCGCTTGAAACAGTGACTTCCTCTGTAAAAGAGGTAAATGGTCATAAAACAGGCTATATTGCGATCTCCAGCTTCTCTGAAGATACGGCGAAGGATTTCACTTCAAGCTTGAAACAGCTCGAGAAAAAGGGCATAGAAGGCCTTGTACTGGATGTGAGAGGAAACCCTGGCGGCTATCTGCAAAGTGTGGAAGATATTTTGAAGCATTTTATTACGAAGGATCAGCCTTATATTCAAATCGCAGAACGGAATGGCGACCGGAAACGATATTTTTCAAAACTGAAAGAAAAAAAGCCTTACCCAGTCAATGTCTTAATTGATAAAGGCAGTGCTTCCGCTTCGGAAATACTTGCTGGAGCCATGAAAGAAGCTGGAAAGTATGAAGTCGTCGGTGATGTCTCCTTTGGAAAAGGAACTGTGCAGCAGGCGGTTCCGATGGGAGATGGAAGTAATATTAAATTAACGCTGTATAAATGGCTCACGCCAAAAGGCAATTGGATTCACAAAAAAGGCGTCGTACCGACAATTGCGATTCATCAGCCGGATTACTTTACCGCAGGTCCGCTTCAGCTAAAAGAACCGCTTCAGCGTGATATGAACAATGAAGAAGTGAGACAAGCGCAGACGCTGTTAAAGGGATTGTCATTTGACCCTGGCAGAGTAGATGGATACTTTGATGAAGAAACGAAAAAGGCCGTACTTGCCTTCCAAAGCACATACAATCTCGATAAATCAGGTGTCATTGATTTGAAAACAGCGGAAATGATGAACAAAATGGTGGATGAAGTGAAATCATACGAAAAAAATGATCTTCAATTACAGACTGCACTAAAAGCACTATATCTTAAAAAATAAAGAGGCGAATAATAGCCTCTTTTTTTTGGTTCATAAGTGTCATGAACATGTAATAATTTATGATTAAAAATAAATTATATCGAGAAATATATTCATTTATTTTACAAAAAACATAACATTCCTTCAATTTTACCCGATAACATATGTATATAAGAGACTTTCTGTTGATTTAAACATGTCATGAAAATGAAACTTTTGAAAGTTGTATGTTACATAAATAATTCTTACAATAAAAAGTAGCACTCATTTTAAATATTTTATTTTTTGCGGATATTCAGCTTGAGCATGAAGCTGTACCGAGGTTTGCGCTTTTCTTAAAAGAACTAGTAAATGGGGGTACACAATTGAAAAGGGCAAGTATTGTGAGAGAGAAAAAATATTACGAGTTGGTAGAGGAACTTAAGAGTCGTACGAAAGATGTGACGTTTTCCGCTACAAAGGCATTAAGTCTGCTCATGCTGTTAAGCAGGTACTTGGTCAATTACACAACGGTAGAATCAGTCGACGAAATCGATGAAGACTGTGCTGAGATATACTTCAATTATTTAATGGATAATCATAAGAGACTTGGTATAAACTTAACCGACATCAAGAGGTCGATGCAGCTGCTCGGCGGCATACTAGATGTAGATGTCAATCACTACTTAAAAGATTTTTCACTGTCGAATGTCACACTTTGGATGAATCAGGAGAAATAAACCTGATGTCAAGCATCGATTTATTTGATAGAATAAGAGAAAATGCTTGACTTGGGCGGTGAACGATAATGAGCTCGGAGTGGATGGGAGCTGGATTAAAAGCGGTCGGTCTGTTTTTAATCCATCCTCTTTTTTATTTCATGATATTAATCAGCCTATTGCATGGCTACATCCGCGTAAAGCGGGAGAGAAAAGCGTTTCAAACAAGAATAGAAGATGTATACGATGAACTTAAATTTACATATTCAAAGGGATGGATTCTAGGGATTTGCCTATCCGTTATTTCAGTAGGCTTAGGGATTGCCCTCCCCCCTGGATTCATCGTGCTGATTGCAGCGATGACCATCGTTTTCTCTTTATTCTTTAAGGCGAGTGCGCTTTCGTCTGCATACACACTCGGTTTCAGTTTTATTGCGGCACTTGGACTGATGCATTTCCAAGTGAGTCATTCTTGGCTGCCGCAGCTCTCAATGATGAATGCATCAGCCGTTGTCATTCTGCTAGGACTTCTATTAATGACGGAGGGGATTCTAGCCTATCGAACGGCGCATTTACGTACATCGCCTGCTATGGTGATGAGTGCGAGAGGACTTTTAATTGGTCAGCAGCGGGCAAACCGTCTGTGGCTTTTACCGCTTGTTTTGCTGATGCCGGCAGGTGAATTCACTTCTTCTCTGCCATGGTGGCCGGTGCTTCAAGTACATGATCAAAGCTTTTCATTTATTTTGATTCCATATATCATCGGATTCGGTCAGAGAATTCAAGGCTCACTGCCAATTGTTAGTATTCAAATTACAGCGCGGCGTATTCTCATGCTCGGACTCGCTGTCGCCTTATTAGGTGCTGCAAGTATTTGGTTTGAACCGATTGCTTGGGGAGCTGTATTGATTGCGGTGATAGGAAGAGCCTTTCTCTCATGGAAACAGAGGGTCAATGACAATGCTGCTCCGTTCTACTTCTCTAAGCGTAATCAAGGGCTGATGGTGCTGGGGATTATTCCAAATACACCAGCGGCTGATTTAAAGCTTGAGATCGGAGAAGTCATCACAAAAGTGAATGGAATTGAAGTCAAAACCGTTTCGGAATTTTATGAAGCCCTTCAAACCAATCGTGCTCTAACAAAGCTCGAGATCATTGGCTTAAATGGTCAGACAAGATTTGAGAAACGTGCTTCTTACGAAGGGGAGCATCATCAGCTTGGCATCCTGTTTGTAAAGGATGATCCACAGCAAGAGCCAACGGCAATTTCATCTTAAAAAAAGCTGCTAGAGATGGCAGCTTTTTTCTTTTGGGCGCGCTTCTCTCCCATAGGATTCGCCCCATTCACGCATGGCGAAGATGATAGGCTTTAATGTATTTCCGAGAGAAGTGAGTGAATATTCGACACGAGGGGGGACCTCCTCATAGACTTCTCTATGAACAATGCCGTCTTGTTCAAGCTCACGCAATTGCAGTGTGAGGACACGCTGAGAAATTCTTGGCAGCAGCCGGCGCAATTCATTGTAGCGTTTTGGTCCGCAAGTCAAATGATAAAGGATGACTCCTTTCCATTTCCCTCCGATGACACTTGTCGTCACTGAAACGGGACAGCCATGATTGACAATACTGACTGGATTGGATGGTGCACTCATCTTAACACTCCTTTCTAAGACAAATTTGGTGATACACGAACAAGATGGTACCTAACGAACAAAAATGTGCGTACTTGAATCACTCGAAGCTTTTCTTATACCATAGGGATATCACATCACACATTCGGGCTGTTGTTTTTTTATCATAACAATTTCTATATGGGAATGGAAAGAAATTGGATTGATGAAACTAACGCCCTAATTGGTTAATAGAAAGGATGAATACAATGCAAGACAAAGAGCAATTAAAAAAAGAAATCATTGAGGCGTATGAGTTCCGCCATGCGACAAAAGAGTTTGATCCAACGAAAAAAATATCAGAGGATGATTTTGCATTTATTTTAGAAACAGGAAGACTTTCCCCAAGCTCTGTAGGATTTGAGCCTTGGAAGTTCCTCGTTGTTCAAAATGAAGCATTTAGAGAAAAATTAAAAGAGTATACATGGGGAGCGCAAAAGCAGCTTCCTACTGCCAGCCATTTTGTGATCATCTTGGCAAGAACAGACGCCCGTTATGATTCAGCATATGCAGAATACATCAACAAGCAAATCAAAGGAATGTCAGACGAAACGTTCGAGATGGTGAAGGGACGCTACCAAGAATTCCAAGAGAATGATCTTCATTTGTTAGAAAATGAACGTACGCTCTTTGACTGGGCTTCAAAACAAACGTATATTGCCCTTGGAAACATGATGACAGCTGCTGCACAAATTGGCATTGATTCATGCCCGGTCGAGGGATTCAGCTACGATGAGATTCATCGCATTCTAGATGAAGAAGGGCTGCTTGAGGATGGTCAGTATGATATTTCTGTCATGGCAGCCTTTGGTTATCGTGTCACCGAGCCAAAGCGCGGCAAAACGCGCCGTCCGATGGATGAAGTAGCTGTTTGGATTCGTTAAAAGAGAATGTCTGAAAAAGGATGTTGACAATTGCGTGGTTAGTCAGTATATTTAAAAAATAAAATCTTTGATGAATATACAAATTGACTATAAACGCTTTGACTTGAGAATAGTAGATGAACATCCGTTTTTTTAAGAGAGCTGCGGGTTGGTGCAACGCAGTAAAACGAATCATTGAACTCGCTCAAAGAGCGGTAAGACTGAATGAATAGTAAGTCTTTACGTGTGACCTCCGTTAACGGGTTTTAAGTTGGATTCAGCTATGGCTGAATCAATTAGAGTGGTAACGCGGTTGCAAGGTCAGTCGTCTCTTCAAGGAGATGACTGGCCTTTTTATATGTTTTTATCCTATATTTGTCTGAAGATTCAAATTTAAAGGAGCTATAGAAAATGGAAAAGGAACATGTGCAGTTAAAACGAACAATGACGTCAAGGCATATTATGATGCTCGCACTTGGTGGTGCAATTGGTGCTGGTCTGTTTAAAGGAAGCAGCTCCGCTATTGATATCGCAGGTCCTGCTGTCATTTTGGCATATATGATTGGTGGTCTTATTTTATTATTTATTATGCAAGGACTTGCCGAAATGACGGTTGCACGACCTGGCGCAAGAACATTCCGTGATTTAATTGAACCGGTGTTAGGGAAATATCCGGCTTATTTCTTAGACTGGATATACTGGAAAATGTGGGTGCTGAACATTGCAGCAGAAGCAATCGTATCTGCGATCTTTATTCAGTACTGGTTCCCACAGGTGCCGATTTGGATACTTGTGTTAATCATTTCACTTGTTGTGACATTGATCAATGTTTGTTCTGTTAAAATGTTTGCTGAGACGGAGTACTGGTTAGCTTCTATTAAAATTGCTGTCATTATTTTATTTATTATCATTGGGTTAACCATGCTGTTTGTCTCATTTGGTCAGCATGCTGCACCGGGATTATCCAACTTAACCGACCACGGAGGATTTTTCCCGAATGGAACAGGCGGCTTAATTGCGGCCATGCTTGTGGTGGTGTATTCATATGGCGGGACTGAAATGATCGGGGTCACATTAGCAGAAACAAAAAACCCTGAAAAAGTCATCCCAAAAGCCATTCAAAGTACATTTGTACGAATCATCGGTTTCTATGTACTGCCGTTCTTCATCATCGTCAGCTTGATTCCCTGGAATCAAGTAAACAATGAGCAAGTGAGTCCATTCGTCACCGTGTTTGCAACGATTGGCGTGCCATACGCAAGTGACATCATGAACGGTATCATTTTATTAGCGATCTTGTCTTCTATGAACTCTGGGCTGTACGCATCCTCAAGGGTACTTTATACGCAAGCGATGGATGGGCGTGTATGGAAGGGCTTCTCAAAGCTATCAAAACAGCAGGTGCCTGTCAGAGCGATCCTAGTGTGTACATCTACATTGTATGCTGCTGTATTGATTTCTCTTTTTGTAGGAAGTCAAACCTTTAATTATTTAATGGGATCTTTAAGCTATACGGTCTTATTCATTTGGTTTATTATTGCTGTCGGGCATTTAAAATCTCGAAGTGTAGCAGAACCAGGAGGATATCGTGTGAAGCTGTATCCTTTCACAACATGGTTTTCTGTGATTGCGATCATTGCCATTTTCATCGGCGTTGTGTCAACAACTCCAATTGTCCAAACGATGGTCACAATGGGCATTTATCTGATTATTACTCTTTCTTTCTTCATCAACAGAAAGCGGTTTGAAACAGCTGTTTGATTTAAAAGCGTGCAGGACGTTCTCAAGAAGGTCTTGCACGCTTTTTTTGTGATAGTATTTCGTGAATGAAGCATTCAGCTCTCCCTTTTGAAAAATAGAATATGTGATGAAAAAGGGATTAAAAATAGTGGTTGTTAAGAAGACTGTTCAAATGTAGACAGCTGATTCTCATAGATAGTCTTCATCTCATTTGTTATTTGGTTGGCACGTCTTCAGTGAAAGGAGTATTTGGCAGCTGAATGATGGCTGTCGTACCAATGCCAGGCTCAGATTGAATGTCGAATGTTCCATGATGTTTTTTGATGATTTGATAGACAACGGCTAGTCCAAGGCCAGAGCCGCCATCCTTTCTTGTTCGTGCTTTATTTACACGATAAAATCGCTCAGAAACATGTGGAAGATCTTCTTTTGGAATACCGCTGCCTTCGTCGGTCACTTTCAATTCAGCAACACCTTGGTGAACTTGTAATTCAATCGATATTGATTTCCCAGATGGCGTGTAATGAATGGCATTGTCCAGTAAATTACGTATCACTTGTTGGAGACGGTCGCTATCACCATAAACAATACAATCCTCTTCTAGCGTTCGTTTGAAAATAATGCTTTTTTTGTCAGCGATGAATGCCATTTGATCAAGAACATCGTGGATGAGCTGTGCAAAGACGACTGGCTCCATCGTAAGTGGATAAGAGTCACCTTCTAACTGTGCAAGATCTAAAAGGTCGTGCACAAGCCGGCTTAAACGTGTGGCCTCATCTTGGATGATTTGCATCCCCTTTTTTTGATCAATGACCCCTTCTTCAATTCCTTCTGCATAGCCTTTCATATAACTTAAAGGCGTTCTAAGTTCGTGAGAGACATTCGCAAGAAATTCCCTGCGGTGCTGCTCAACTTTTTCGAGGGTTGAAGACAGTTTATTAAAGGAGCGGCTAAGCTGGTTTAACTCGTCTCCTTTTTTAGTTACGGCCATTCGTTTTGAGAAATCGCCAGATTCCATTTCCATTGCAATTTTTTTCATTTTATTTATTGTCTGTACAATGTGATTGGAGCTCTTATATCCGATTAAAAATATCAGGAGCAGAATCAATGAGATGGATATACCCAGCGTCAATCTAATTTGGACAAAGGGTTCATATACATCTGATAATGGCATGGAGAGGAAAATAGTTCCCGATAGATCATCATTGCTTGAGAAAACAGGGATGGCGATGCCAAGAATATCTTGGTGAAACTGTGGGTGTTCTCTAATTAACACGACGGTTTCACCTTGAAGGAGCTTTTGGCGTTCCTTGAACGTAATGAGATTATCATTTGTGTTCGTATCAAAAGGAAGACCACTTGAAAGCTCCATTGGATCATCTGTAAAAATAACGTTCGCCTGACTTGAGTCATTTGCCCATTTCATTCTGTCGGTAAAATACTTGTCTTTCCCGTGTGTGTGATAGATTTCTGCAAGCTTCTTACCTTGCAAACTTAAGGAATCAATCTGTTTATCAATATATAAGTGCTGGTATAAGTAAAAGGTAAGGGCAAGCGCTGAGGCTGCAACGATTCCGATCACTGCAAGAATTAAGAAGAGTACTTTCTTTTTAATCGATAATGGCTTCATTCTTCCTCCTCAAACTTATAGCCGACACCCCAAACGGTTTTAATATATCGTTCTGCTTCCTTTAACTTTAGTCGCAGCGTTTTGATATGTGTATCGACTGTTCTTAAAGAGCCGCTCATTGAATGTGATTCCCACAATTTTTGATAAAGGTGTTCTCGTGAAAACACTTGTCCTTGGTTGAGCAAAAGAAACATGAGTAAATCAAATTCTCTTCTTGTTAAATTAACGGGCTGTTGATGGAGGTAAACTTGTCTGCCATCTTGATCAATCTCCATGTCACCAATCTGTATTCGGTTGCGCTTTAGCGAAAGACCTCTAATTCGTCTCAGGGTTGTTTCAATTCTTGCTGCAAGCTCACGCAGACTGAAAGGCTTCATGATGTAGTCATCCGCTCCAATTTCAAGTCCTCTAATACGGTCCTCTTCATAACTCCTCGCTGTTAAAAATAAAATCGGTATTTGAGATGTTTGTCGAATACGCTGACAGACTTCAAATCCATCCATGTCAGGCATCATGATATCTAATACAACAAGATCAACAGATTCCTTTTCAAGCTGATGCAAGGCATCTTTTCCATTATTCGCAGTGATAATGTGAAAGCCATGTCTCTTTAAAAAAGATCCGATTAACTCAAGCATATCAAGCTCATCATCTACGATTAAAATACGCATTTGTTCCTTCATTTCTTTTCCTCCAACACGATAGCGTAAGGTCCTGATGGGACATTCAGTTGATTTTTCATGATAAATGAGTGTTTATCGATGATGGATACTGAATTGTCATCCAAGTTACTCACATAAATTGATGACGTATCAGCAGTGATATAATTCGGATTTTGACCAGTTTCAACAGAAGCAAGCTGTTTATTTGTTTTGGTATCTACTTTGTATAGCGTATGATCTCCATGACATAGTACATATAAAGTAGAAGAATTTTTCTCTGGAAAAAATGCAACAGGCATAACGCCTAGCTTTATTTCTCGCTGTTTCTTGCCTGTTTTAGGGTCATAAGCAAAAATACTCTTATTTAAGGTGCCTTGTTTACCATGACCGCCGATCCAAATGGACTGTCCATCAAAATGAATCCCAGAAGGCCGTTCAAGTACAGAAAACGTACGTATATTTTTTTCCTTTTCAATATCTATGACGGAGACAGTATGACTTTCTGCATTTAAAACAAATAAAATACCTGACGAAGAAAGAGTCATAGAAGAAGGTGATTTTCCAGTTTTTACAGTCGATTTTATTTTTTTGCGCTCCGTATCAATAAAATAAACGACATTTTTCTGTGAGTTGGCAGCGATTAATGTATGAGAAGCTGCATCATATGTAAGGGAAGTCAGTCCTTTATCCACATTCATATAATCTGCTGCTGTCCCGTGTTTTAGATTAATTTCGATAAGGGATTCTCCCTCTTTACTAGTAGCGATGATGACGTCTTTATTGATTTGAATAAGATCAGTGAGTGGGTGTTTTAAATCCACAGAAGAGAGCATTTTATTTTTTTGTATATCAACTATTGAAAAGGAGGCTTTTTTTAATTGAGAGATGACAGCGATGGATTGAGAGCTGCCTGGCGGCGTAAATTGCTGTTCTTTTCCACAGCCTGTAACGAATAAAAGTAGAGCTGATAAACAGATCAAAACATATTTCACACGTTCCATTCTTCCGCTCCTTTGCTTTCTCTATTTTCAAAATCATACCACAAAAATTGTGAAAAAAAATTGAAGTTATCTATGCTGAAAGAATGAAAAAAAGCTTTTAGGTAAGTGAGGGAGACCATTTGTACCTGAAGTTCCTTTTTTGTTTGGATCATATGCCATTTTTTCTTTCTTAAAAGATGATTTTCAGGATTTGATGGATGCACTCGCTATAGTTTACAGTGATACAAATGACGAAAACTCCCCGCTCTAAAGAAATATAGAGCAAGGGAGTCATTAGGCGGAATGTTCGGATGATGGGGAGGTGGATTTGGTTCTTACACGTTGAGATAAAAAGAAACCAAGAATGCCTGCACCCATTAATACAATAAATAAAGATTGAAAACCACTCATGATCCCAATCAATGTAGACGAAATGATACTGCCAAAATATCGAAAGGTAGAGAAAATACCAGATGCTGAACCAGATAAGCTTTGATCAACAGACGTTAAAGAAGCCATCTGCATACTGGTCATCCCAATACCTGATGAAATTCCACCTGCGACAAGTGTCACGATAAGCAGAGGTAAGGTAGGGTACTGACTCAGTGTGATTAACATGATGCCTGATAAAGTGAGGCAGAGAAATGAAAAGCCAATCATTTTTTTCGCGCCTTTTTTCGGATGGAGTCTTGCCCCTAACAAGCCGCTAATAGACATGCAAAGAGAAAATACTGATAGAATAATACCGCTTTGTGTATGAGAAAGTGCAAGTTGTTGCTCCATAAACAGCGGCATAATCAGAAGGATGGCATACATCACAAAATTACTTAGCATGATTGACAGGTTCGCATTTGTAAATGAACTGTTTTTAAAAAGTGACAAATCGATGATCGGATTTTTTACTTTCCGTACATGTTTAAAGAATAAAGGAATCACGATCAACGCTAGAATTCCATAGATCAAGTATTCATTTAGCAATTGGCTTTTAGTGCATAGAATGAGTGTGGCAATCCCGATGGTTAAGTATATTGAACCAGTGATGTCTACATTTGCTTGTAAGCGGGTATGCTTTGTTTTCGGAATGAGTAATACGCCGGTAACAAGTGTAAGGAACAAGAATGGGATATTGACAAAGAATATAGAGTGCCAATCAAAACTCTGAATAAGAATCGAACCAATAAAAGGTCCAAGTGCGGCACCAATACCGGCTCCAAATCCAAAATACCCCATTGTTTTAGACAGTTTTTCGGGGGATACTGTTGCACGAATCAATGCAATGCTATTCGGTGTTAAAATAGCACCGCCAGCTGCTTGAATGGAACGAAAAGTGATGAGAAAAGCTAGATTAGGAGCTAAAGCACATCCAATTGAGCCAATTAAAAAGAGCATGACCCCAATTAAATACATTCGCCTGTGTCCGTATATATCTCCTAACTTACCAGCGATAGGTTGAGTGACTGCCATGACAATAAGGTAAATCGTGACAACCCAAGTGATGTTTGCAAGAGATTGATCATAATAAGTTGATATGGATGATAGAGCGACAGCGATCATCGTTGAATTGACGGGAACTAGTATAGCTCCAAGCAACAAAGAATAGATGACGAAACTCTCTTTTTTTAACCTCAATGTGTATACCACCTTTTGTAAAAAAGAAGAATTCCACCCTTTAAGCGGGAGAAATTCCTCTCATGAAAATGTGTGTGCATGTTTCGATAAAATCTTCTTTTTGTGTGAGAACGAGTTGAAAATCTTGCTCTAGCTGCTGAATGAAAAATCCGAAATACGTACTAATGAAAATGTCTGCATAAATGTCTTCATTTCCTTTTAATACATGATGCTGGGCACCCATCTTTTTGAAATATTGTATGAGCATTTCTCTCAGTTCTTGAGGGTAAATCTTTTCATGACTGGTTAAATCCTTAAACATAGCCGGTTCTCGCATGCTGATATAAATAAATTCTTTTTTGGAAGTCAAATCTTCAAGGAAATAGGTACCGAGAAACTTCAAATCGGTGTATAAATCGCCTTTGAATTCTGCTTCTAGGGTTTTTGTCGGTGTTGATTTCATTTTCATAATGGCAGCAATGACGCCGCGTTTGTTTTTAAAGTTGCGAAAAATAGTTGCTTCACTCACATTCGCTTTTGTCGCTATTTCTTTGGTTGTTGTTTTTTGATAGCCCTTTTCAGTTAATAAATCCATTGTTGCGCGAATGATTCGTTGATTTGTAGATTTTAACAAGCATACTCACCTCAGGTTATGAATGTGTTTGCAACAAAGTAAGTATACCGATAAAACCTATGACCGCCAATATCATCCAAAATGATAAGTTTATACACGCGAATGCTGCTTTAAAATCTGAATGCGTCCATTGCTGCCATCTACTGTCACAAGGTCACCGGATTGAAGTGTTTCAGTTGCTATTCTAGTACCTAAGACAGCTGGTATCATATACTCTCTTGCGATAATAGCTGAATGAGATAAAATGCCTCCAGCATCGGTGATGACTGCTTTTGCATCTCTAAATAAGCTCGTCCATAAAGGTGTGGTCGTTTTACAAACTAAAATATCATCCTTTTGAAATTGTGAGAATTCGTCAGCACATGTAATGACTTTTACTCTTCCAGAAACAATACCGCTGGATGCGCCAATTCCATGGATCACATCGTGTGTGTTGTTTTCATTTTCTCTTAATGAACCAAGCATTCTTTCTACTTGCTGCAGTTCAGCTTCAGTTGGTGTGCCAATGTAAGCCGGTGGTTGAATGTCTTCATTTTCCTTCATTTCTATCTTTCTTTGCTGGATAACCGAATTAAATGAGATAGACGTTGTGAGCGCTTTTTGTACCTCTTCATCGTAGAGATACCAAAGATCTTCTTGATGAGGAATGGCTCCTTTTTGTACAAGAAGCTCACCAATTTTTAATAGATATACCCGGGCCTTTGCATCTAACATGGCATCAATGTAGAAGTGGTGGTCATCTCGGATATTCGCTGCTTGAAGGGCAAATTGATACAGCGTCTCAAATTTTGTTTTAAACGATTCATCCTTCACTTGATTGATAAAATGTTTATACGTCTCTTGTCTTTTGATAACTGCTTTTGCAAATTCTTCATCAAAATCACAATGGCAATGGATATTATTTCTGATGATATCTAATATAAACTCTGGGTTTTCTGCCCAAGTCTCATCTGTAAGGTCATGACTTTTAATAGATCGCCAGCCGTAAACTTGGAGAAAACCCTCCAATTTCGAAATGAAATGCCTTCCTTTTTCCGAGTGATTGAGCGCATGTAACAGCTCCGAGTTCTTTTCATGATGAATAAATGCATGGTGAAGTTCTGGATCTTGAAGGACATCCTTTGCGATATCAGATAGCACCTTGTCTGTTTCAAGAGATTTGTTCATCACACCTATCATCATTTCATGAAGCAAGACGACTTGGGTTTGGTCACCAGTATACGTGACAAGCATGTCTTCAATGATGGCTGATAGAATGACTTGTGGTATGACGATATCAAAATGATCATCATATGCTTGGATATAAAAATCCTTTAATTCTTCAAAGCCAATGATGGCTTTTTCAATGGTCATAGGTTCATTCATTTGGCGATCGAGTTTTTCGTAAAATGGAAAGAAATTTTTCTCTAGAATCTCATACATCCGTTCACTTAAATGTGGAAATAACTCAAATATACTTTCATCAAAAACGGGTGCAGCTCCCTCTTCCGCTTGTGGCAGATCCGGTGCTGAGTATAGGTGGCCTCTGTAAAGCTTAATATCTTTGATGTTCATATCAGGTACTTGATACTTTTCTACATTTTTCTTCATCCCGCTTTTTAAGGCTGGTATGATCAGACTTGAGAAAAGAGGGCTCGTTGGACCAGGCATATGATCATCCATTGAAATCCAGAAATCCTGAAGCTCTTCTGGTTTCATTTGAAAAGAAGCACCTGCTGTTTCATTTACTGCTTTTGGAAGAGCTGTAGTAATCGGCCTTGCTTGAAGTAAATAAAACGACCCACCTGCAATTCCGAATTCGATATCGACTCCATGTCCGTAAAGTTCTTCTACTTGTTTCGTGATTTGTGTGATTTCTTTCAATTGATCATCGTTCAGGCAAAACTGGCCAGCCATTTCCTCCGATACCGGCTCCTCGATGACACCCTCTTGGAAAGGAACAATTTGCAGCTCTTTCGCCCCAAGTGTTTTTTCAATCGAAAAGTTCTCTTTATCTACAATAAACGTGTCTGGTGTCACAAGACCGGAGACAATTGCTTCTCCCAATCCGTAGCTTGCGGTCAGCATCATTTCATTTGTTTTCCCCGATACGGGATTCTCACTAAAGATGACACCGGAGACGTCAGAATGGATCAACCCTTGAACGACAACAGCCATGAGCGGCATCTCTTTCTCGTTTTCATTCATCTCTTCCTTATATTCTGTGACCCTCGCTGCAAAATAAGAAGACCAGCATTCTTTGACTGCCTGTAAAAACTCTTCATTTGTTTTGATATTTAAATAGGTCTCGTACTGTCCTGCAAATGAGGCGCCTTCGAGATCTTCAGCAACAGAAGAGGATCTGACTGCAACTGAGGGGTAAGTCTTCCGCAAGGATTGAAAGGACGAAAGCAGCTCTGCTTCCATTTGTAAAGGAAACGATGCTTCTTTGATTTTTTGAGAAAGGTTTTGTTCTGCTGGCTGCAGATTGTGATATGAAAGAAAGCTTGCAAAGCTGTTGGTTTTGATAATAAATCCATCTGGGACTGGCAGGCCGTGATTGTTTAATTTGATTAAATTCAGGCCTTTTGCCCCTGCGAGTGATGCGGATTCTTCAGCCGCATGAAATAAAACTGAATACATGGGAATGCCCCCTTATCCAAATAGCCAATGGTTTGTATGTCTCTCTATTTTTCAAAATGATAGTGCGCACTATCATTTTAATCATAGAATTGATTGGATGTTATTGTCAAAGACGGAAAGACCTATCTTTACAAAGGGGACAATCTCACTAATTTCCTTCTTCTTCTACAACAAAAGTCTCCGAACATGAAGAAAAAAGGCGAAATTGAAAACTGTGAATTGTTCATTATGCCAATCTTTACTATAATCAAGGAAGTAGACCATGAAGAGGGAGGGTTTTTGTGATTACAAAAGCCATATTTGCACTAGTTTTTCCTTTCCTGCTCGTTATTTTATTTTCAAAGGTTACTTACAATCATTACGTGGGCATTGCGTTAACAGCAGCGCTTTTATTTGCTTCGTACATGAAGGGATATACAGAAACCTACTTTATTGTGGGATTAGATATTATTTCTTTAGTAGCTGGGGCTTTGTTTATGGCTAAGAAAGAAATCGAAAAAAGAGAGAAAGCTGAAAAAAATCAATGATGTCATCGCCATCAAGAGCATGACGGCTGAAAATTGACATGTTTTAAACAAGAGCTGTGCTTACGATTTCTAGTAAGCGCAGCTTTCTTTTTCTGCCCATCGAATATCTCACTCCAAAATGTTCCATACTGAAAGGAAGGTTTTCTTAAGAGGGTTATTTGCCATGGGAGAGAGGGTATGACTGTATTGGAAATAAAAATCAAGTAAGAGCCGAACTTTAGTTCGTATTTTTGTGTTCTTTTATGATAATATATTCATTAGATAGATTTCGTAAACGAAACGGAGGCTTTGATGTGAGTGACCGCTTTGAATTAGTTTCTAACTATCAGCCCCAAGGAGATCAGCCAAAGGCGATTGAAAAGCTTGTTGAGGGGATCCATCAGGGGAAACAGCATCAAACGCTGTTAGGTGCTACAGGTACGGGAAAGACCTTTACTGTCTCCAACCTGATCAAAGAAGTAAACAAACCGACACTTGTCATTGCGCATAATAAGACACTTGCCGGTCAGTTATACAGCGAATTCAAGGAATTTTTCCCGAATAACGCTGTTGAATATTTTGTGAGTTACTATGATTATTATCAGCCAGAGGCATATGTGCCTCAGACCGATACATTTATTGAGAAGGATGCCAGCATCAATGATGAGATTGATAAGCTGAGACACTCGGCTACGTCCTCGTTATTTGAGAGAAGAGATGTCATCATCATTGCCAGTGTGTCCTGTATTTATGGCTTAGGTTCGCCAGAGGAATACAGAGAGCTTGTGCTGTCTTTGCGTACTGAAATGGAGATTGAACGCAATCAGCTTCTTCGTAAGCTGGTGGATATTCAGTATTCTCGTAATGATATAGATTTTCAGCGCGGAACCTTCCGAGTCCGAGGAGACGTCGTTGAGATTTTTCCTGCTTCACGAGATGAGCATTGTATCAGAGTGGAGTTTTTCGGTGATGAAATTGAACGTATTCGTGAAGTGGATGCGCTGACTGGAGAAATACTTGGTGATCGTGATCATGTGGCGATTTTCCCAGCATCTCACTTCGTCACAAGAGAAGAAAAAATGGAAAAAGCCATTATCAATATTGAACAAGAGCTAGAAGAACAGCTTGAAAAGCTTCGTGAAAATGGAAAATTGCTTGAAGCGCAGCGCCTTGAGCAGCGGACAAGATATGACCTTGAGATGATGAGAGAGATGGGCTTTTGTTCAGGAATTGAGAACTATTCAAGACATCTGACCTTGCGTCCTCCTGGTTCAACACCTTACACACTGCTTGATTATTTCCCAGATGATTTTATGATTGTTGTCGATGAGTCGCATGTGACGATTCCGCAAATCCGCGCCATGTACAACGGGGACCAAGCTAGAAAGCAAGTGTTGGTTGATCACGGATTCCGCCTGCCATCAGCACTTGATAACAGACCGCTCACCTTTGATGAGTTTGAAAAGCATATCAATCATATTGTCCATGTATCAGCAACGCCTGGTCCGTATGAGCTTGAGAAAACACCAGAGGTTGTGGAACAAATTATCCGTCCAACAGGATTACTTGATCCAATTATTGAAGTTCGTCCGATTGAAGGACAAATTGATGACTTAATTGGAGAAATTCATGCACGAGTTGAGAAAAATGAGCGTGTGCTCGTGACCACACTGACGAAGAAAATGTCTGAGGATCTCACAGATTACTTAAAAGAAATCGGAATCAAGGTGAATTACCTGCATTCAGAGATTAAGACCCTTGAGCGGATTGAGATTATCCGTGATCTGCGTCTCGGTAAATATGATGTGCTTGTTGGAATCAACCTTCTTCGTGAAGGACTGGATATTCCAGAAGTGTCGCTCGTGGCCATTTTAGATGCGGATAAAGAAGGCTTTTTACGCTCTGAAAGATCCCTCATCCAGACGATTGGCCGTGCAGCGAGAAATGCAGAAGGCCGTGTCATTATGTATGCAGACAATATGACGAAATCGATGGACATTGCGATTCAAGAAACGAAGCGAAGACGAGAACAGCAAGAAGCGTATAACGAGAAATTCGGGATTACCCCGCAAACGATCCATAAGAAAATTCGAGATGTCATTAAGGCAACAAAGATACATGAGGATTCAGAAGAATATGAAACAAAAGCAGCACCAAAGCTGTCGAAAATGAGCAAAAAAGAACGAGAAAAAGTGATCGAAAAAGTCGAGATGGAAATGAAAGATGCAGCAAAAGCGCTTGATTTTGAAAAAGCAGCAGAATTAAGAGATCTATTGCTAGAGCTAAAAGCGGAAGGATGATTGCCTGATGGCTATGGAGCGAATAGAGGTGAAAGGTGCTAGAGCCCACAACCTTAAAAATATTGATGTGAATATCCCGCGTGACCAGCTAGTGGTCATTACGGGATTATCTGGTTCAGGAAAATCGTCGCTTGCCTTTGATACGATTTATGCAGAAGGTCAGCGCAGGTACGTTGAATCTCTTTCAGCGTATGCACGCCAATTTCTTGGGCAGATGGATAAACCGGATGTAGATGCCATTGAAGGTCTTTCTCCGGCGATTAGTATTGACCAGAAAACGACGAGCCGAAACCCTAGATCAACAGTTGGTACTGTTACTGAAATTTATGATTACTTGCGTCTTTTGTATGCTCGAGTCGGAAAACCTATTTGTCCTATACATGGGATTGAAATTACGTCACAAACGATTGAGCAGATGACAGATCGTATTTTAGAGTATCCTGAAAGAACGAAATTACAAGTGCTTGCGCCAGTTGTATCCGGCCGCAAAGGAACACATGTGAAAGTGCTTGATCAAATTCGGAAGCAGGGCTATGTACGAGTGAGAGTCGATGGAGAGATGGAGGATCTTTCAGAAGATATCGAGCTTGAAAAGAACAAGAAGCATTCCATTGAAGTAGTCATTGATCGAATTGTCGTGAAGGAAGGCGTAGCTGCTCGGCTGTCTGACTCCCTTGAAACGGCGCTGCGGCTGGGCGAAGGCCGAGTGATGATTGATGTGATTGGACAAGAAGAGCTGTTATTCAGCGAACATCATGCTTGTCCGCATTGCGGGTTCTCTATTGGTGAACTTGAGCCGAGAATGTTTTCATTTAATAGTCCTTTTGGTGCCTGCCCGAGCTGTGATGGGCTCGGTTCAAAACTGGAAGTCGACCCTGAGCTTGTCATTCCTAATAAGGATCTGACTTTACGGCAGCATGCCATTGCACCATGGGAGCCGCAAAGCTCGCAATACTATCCGCAGCTTCTTGAGGCTGTTTGTACACATTATGGCATCGACATGGACATTCCAGTGAAAGATATCCCATCGCATTTATTTGATAAAATTTTATATGGAAGCGGATCTGAACGGATTTATTTTAAATACGAAAATGATTTTGGACAGGTACGTGAAAATGAAATTGAGTTTGAAGGCGTTCTTCGTAATATTGAACGGCGTTATAAGGAAACCAGCTCTGATTATATTCGTGAACAAATGGAAAAATATATGGCCAATCAGCCATGTCCGACATGTAAAGGATATCGTCTGAAAAAAGAAACGCTGGCGGTTCTCATCAATGGCAAGCATATCGGAGAAATCACCGATTTGTCTGTCTCTGATGCCCTTGATTTCTATGAAAAAATTGAGTTGTCTGAGAAAGATTTGCAGATTGCCCAGCTCATTTTACGTGAAATCAAAGAGCGTTTGTCCTTCTTAAATAATGTGGGATTAGATTATCTGAATTTGAGCCGGTCCGCTGGCACACTATCAGGCGGAGAGGCGCAGCGGATTCGCTTGGCAACTCAAATCGGCTCAAGGCTGACAGGTGTTCTTTATATATTAGATGAACCATCCATTGGTCTGCATCAGCGCGATAATGACCGGTTGATCGGGACGTTGAAAAACATGCGCGACATCGGGAACACACTGATTGTCGTGGAGCATGATGAAGATACTATGCTAGCCGCTGATTATTTAATAGATATTGGACCTGGAGCAGGAGTTCATGGGGGAGAAGTGATTTCAGCTGGAACGCCAGAAGAAGTCATGAAGGACCCGAAATCATTGACAGGACAATATTTATCTGGTGAGAAATTTATCCCGCTGCCAATTGAGAGAAGAAAGCCTGACGGCCGCTATATTGAGATAAAAGGTGCAAAAGAAAACAACCTGAAAAACGTGAATGCGAAGTTTCCTCTGGGCGTCTTTACAGCTGTGACCGGAGTATCCGGCTCAGGGAAAAGTACGCTTGTGAATGAAATTCTATTAAAATCACTTTCGCAAAAATTGCACAGAGCGAAAGCGAAGCCAGGGCAGCACAAAGAAATCAAAGGAATGGATCATTTAGATAAGGTCATTGATATTGATCAATCTCCAATTGGCCGTACACCAAGATCCAACCCTGCCACGTATACAGGTGTCTTTGATGATGTGCGGGATGTGTTTGCACAAACCAACGAAGCAAAGGTACGAGGCTATAAAAAAGGCAGATTCAGCTTTAACGTCAAAGGCGGCCGCTGTGAGGCGTGCCGCGGGGATGGCATCATTAAAATTGAAATGCACTTTTTGCCAGATGTGTATGTGCCTTGTGAAGTGTGTCACGGGAAACGTTATAACCGCGAAACACTCGAGGTCACATATAAAGGAAAAAACATTGCTGATGTGCTTGAAATGACCGTGGAGGATGCACTCCAATTTTTCGAGAATATCCCGAAAATTAAGCGGAAGCTTCAAACGATTTATGATGTGGGGCTAGGATACATTACACTTGGACAGCCTGCAACGACATTGTCCGGAGGAGAGGCGCAGCGCGTGAAATTGGCATCTGAGCTTCACCGCCGTTCAAACGGAAGGTCTCTTTATATTTTGGACGAGCCGACAACAGGTTTGCATGTGGATGATATTGCCCGTTTATTAAAAGTGCTTCAGCGTTTGGTTGAAAATGGAGATACGGTGTTGGTCATTGAGCACAACCTTGATATTATCAAGGCTGCTGATTACCTTGTTGATCTCGGACCAGAAGGCGGTGCAGGCGGCGGAACGATCATTGCCTCTGGCACTCCTGAGCACATTGCAAAAGAAGAAGCATCTTACACAGGAAAATACTTGAAGCCTATTTTAGAGCGTGACCGTAAACGCATGAAACAACTGGTTAAAGAAACGGAAAGTGTGACTTCTTCATAAAGAAAACCCCTCGATAAGAGGGGTTTTCTTTTATTGCACATCTTCCTTCGGCATTAAATTACTGAGGTGCGTTAAATCCTTTAAAATATGGGTGCTGCTGCTGTCGAGCAGTACCTTTAAATAACGGATATCACCATACTTTGGATGAGACGGATGAATGGTCTCAAGCTCCTTGATCATATCGCTGTTCATGCTTTTTTGTTTCTGTATAAGGTCTAAAAGCGTTTGAGCCGTGTGGTTTGAATTATGATGATCTGTCAAAATAATTACCCCCTATAATGATAATCACCATCTTTTCAACATATTTTAAAGGGTAATCTGTGAAGAATCTACTCTTAGGTGCAAAAAGAAATAATTTGTGTCTAAGGTCATATGTAAATCGAATGATTTTGAAACTTTTTATACGCAATAAACGTATGAGTTAGAAAGGAATTTTCGTTATGAAGGAGCGAATATATATGAATAGAGATCAGTCGATTATTGCTTCTATTTGTTATTTTAGTGTATTGTTTATGCCGTTTATCGTACCGATCGTGGCGTTTTTTGTAGTAGATCAAAAGGAAACGAAGCGGCACGCATTGCGGGCATTATGGTCACATCTTTTGCCGGTCGCAGCGTGCATTCTGTTGATTTTTGGGTCTATCCCATTTTTATTGGCGACACAGGCAGGTGACTCGCTCATTCCAGTCATGACGGTGTTCATCTTGTCTTTTTTAGTAGTCATTGGCTTTTTGATCTCTGTCATTTGGAATATCATTCAAGGGATTAAAGTACTTCAATCCATCAAATCTTAGGAGGGCTTTGTATGAATGAAAAAGAACGAATTTTAAAATTAGTAGAAGACGGAGTATTATCAGCAAAAGAAGCAATTACGCTGCTGGAAAAACTAGAAGAAGGTCAGTCAGTCTCATTAGAAAAGTCTACGGCTGATCACAGCTTTCATGAAGAAAAAGCTGGAGCAGAGAGCAAAGGAAATGGTACCGAAAATCTTGGTGCAAAGCTGTTTGGCTGGTTAGATTCTGCGGTGAAAAAGGTAAAAGACGTGGATCTTGATTTGAACTTTGGACAGTCAGTTGATGTTGAGCACATTTTTCAGTTCAAAGATGCATCGCTTTCTCATTTAGATATTCAATTGGCGAACGGCAGTCTCAACGTGATGCCTTGGGACGATCGAGATATTCGAGCTGAGTGCCATGCGAAAATCTACCGTGCAGAGGATGGAGAGCAGGCAAGACAGCAATTTCTCAATCAATTGGACTGCGGGCTTGAAGGAGATAAATTTTTTATTCGAACCGAAAAGAAGACGATGAAAGTCAATGTTACATTATACGTACCTCGTATCCAATACGATAAGATTAAGGTCAAGCTGTTTAATGGACCGATTCGCGGGGAAAAGCTAAAGACAAAAGAACTTGCCGCGAAAACGACAAATGGGGTTGTCTCTTTTGCTTCGTTACAAGCAGAAAAAGTCGGAATTGAAACAGCAAACGGACAAATCAAACTGGCAGATCATGAGTGTGGTATGATTGAAGTAGAAACCATCAATGGGCTCATAGACCTGCGTGGGAAAAGTGAATCAATTGATGCCCAAAGCTTTAATGGAAATATTGCTGTTCAGCTGTCAGATGAAAAGTGCCGTTCCATCTATGCGAAAACGACAACAGGCAGTGTGGACGTTCAAATCCCGCGTGCTTGTGCAGTGACCGCTGAGCTGAAAAGCAATCTTGGGTCTATCTCTCACGATTTACTTGATGCAGAGATGATTAAAGAGAAAAATGAAACATTACAAAAAGAGAAAATGATCAAAGCCAATCAACAAGCGGTGCACAGTATATCCATTTTTGCAGAAACAAAAACAGGCTCAATACAAGTAAAGCACCAATCAGACAAGGAGTGATTCTACATGAAGAAGCTTTATCGTTCAGCAACAGATAAAAAAATAGCGGGTGTTGTTGGTGGACTTGCGGAATATTTAAGTGTGGATGCATCGCTGCTTCGCATTTTAACCGTCATCATCGGATTTTTGACAGCATTTATGCCGATCTTCCTGATCTACTTCATATGGTATTTTGTTGTTCCGGAAGAAGGCACTAAATAAATGCTTAGATGGATCGTCAGTATTTTAGTAAATGCATTACTTTTAATCGTCATTGCTGGATATTTTGATTCGGGCATTCTGCCTGGACTCGGGAGCGTGTATATTGAAGGTTTTGGCGCAGCCATTGTGGCAAGTATCATTTTGTCTTTGCTCAATATTTTAGTGAAGCCGTTTTTGATCATTTTAACGCTTCCAGTGACCGTTCTTTCACTAGGATTGTTCTTATTTGTCATCAATGCGATTACACTCATGATGACATCGAGCTTTATGGGAGATAGCTTTAACATTGATGGATTCGGAACGGCCATTTGGATGGCTGTCATTTTATCCATTTTCCACCTGTTGATACAAAAAGGAATTGTAGAGCCGTTAGCGAAAAAAAGCTAACGGTTTTTTTGTGCAAATTTGCATCGTTTCTCCGTTCCATCTGACATAAAAACGACCTTCAGGAGACACAATATCCGAAGGGAGGCGGTGCAAGATGGTGAACGTGAGCAGACAAATCATGCTTTTATGTTTTTTTATCATTCTTTTTTGTTTCAGTCAGCCTGCTTCAGCAGGACCTTTTCTTCAAACAGAAGTGAATGTACCGGACAAGCCTTTTTCGCCTTTTATCTTTGACCAATTTCATGTGGACGTCCGCCCGGTTCTAGGAAAAAGCCATGATCTACAGTTTCGTGCGTCCATTAGTGACCAAGAACAGATTTTGTCTGCGAACTTGTATTATAAACAAAGTGATGATCTGGGGTATCGCTTGATTCCAATGGAACGGCTGCCAGGGATGAAGCCAGAATTTACAGCGAAAATTCCGCCAGATCAATTATGGAATCCAACCGTTCGTTACTATACAGAGTTCCTTACGCAAAAATCAGTCATCAAAACGGCAGAGAAATCGGTTCATTTAAATGGATTTGAAGAAGATCTTTCACATATTCCGGACTTATTCATCACAGAAATTGTCGTCAATTCAAAAAACCGAAAAGGCAAAGATGCTTTTGAGTTTATCGAAGTGTATAACACGACACAGGCGCCTATCTCTCTTAAACATTATCAGCTCCGCTACCGCAATCCTGCACAGGGCATTGAAATGGATGATGTATATTCCTTTCACACAAATCCAGTCACCATTTCACCTGGAAAACCTTATGTATTCTGGCTGAGAAAAAAAGGGCAGGAGCATTTAACGGCAGCGGACTTTAATGCCATGTACAAAAGCCAATTAAAAGAGGGCGAGCATCTATCCATTATCGAGAGCAAAGGGCTGTCCAACTCAAAATCTCGTCTTGTTTCGATCACAACAAATATAGGTGAAGAGATTTCTTCTGCCGCATTTCGTTTGAAGCCATCATGGTTTAGCGAGCATAAATCCTTGCTGTTTAAGTATCCAATGGATGGTACGACGCAGACGAAGCTGATTTCGAAAATTGAGGAAGAACCCACTCCAGGTAAAGTGCTAAAAGCACAAATTCCATCTGAAAAAAAGGAAATTTCTCAAGATATCCATAAACCTGTGATTGAAGATATGACGGTAAGGAAACCGGTGAAACCCACTGAAAGTGTAGAGATTAAAGCAGATGTCCAAGATGATCAGGCCGTAAAAACCGTCAAGCTGCGCTATCGAACGAATCGAAAAGATCCGTTTAAGGAAATCCTGCTGCAAAAAGACCATAATGACCGGCTATTTCATCATATTATTTATTCACCTGAGTTGATTGGGAAAGAACAATTGGAATATCAGCTTGAAGCGTCAGACGGCGAAAATGAAGCCAAGACGTTGAAAAAAACGATTGATGTGGAGCAGGTCAGTAAAGCCCACGGTCTGCGATTCAATGTAGAAGAGGGAGATACGGTATCAGGTTTATTTTCATTAAAGGCAACGTCTGATCAGAAAAAAAGCATCGAATTACGGATAGATGGAAAACGGAATCAGCAAGTATCCTCTGCCCTTGAAGCAGATCCATATATCGCATTTGATGTCAAAGGAACAAATTTATATTTTAAAAATGGTGTGTCTATAGGTAGGCGTTTACTTTCTATTTTTGATGATTCGACAAAAGTGTACCGTACCTATACAATGCCAATACCCGAAGAAGAGATAAAAAAGGCAGGTCTCCAAACGATCTCTTTTCACGCTGGTACAAAGTCTTCTCCGGTGGACCGGCTGCCTGGAGAGAATCATGATGATTTTGAATTGAAAAACGTCAGGATGATTTTATCAAATGGAACACAAATTCCGCCAATCAATGCGAAGCCGCTAAAAGAATGGAGAATGGGAGACAGCGGGAACGCAAAAAAGGTGAGAACGTTTCAATTTGAGATTCCAAAAGAGGCGTATGTCTCAACCTATATAAAGTGGGACACAAAAAGGCTGAAAGAAGGGCCGCACCTGATTGAGGCCAAAACCTCAGACGAGTACGCTTCAGTACGTGTGAAAGTTGATAACACTGGGCCGAGAATTAAGACCAACGTACAAGCAAAGGATCAATATAAAGGCGCCTTTACATTAAAAGCAAAAGTAACGGATCGCTGGAGTGACATAGAGGAGTTGAAGGCATATGTAGATGGCAAACCAGTTTCTTTGCCATATCAGACGTCCTCTAGTGAATTAAAGCCTGGAAAGCACACGTTTACAATAAAAGCAAAAGACGCTGCCGGGAACATGTCGACGTTGAAAAAAGAGTTCAAGACGGTACATGAGCATCCTGAAACACCAGAGCGGGTGGCAGATAAGACGAAAATGAAATCATCAAAACAAACTGTGCTAACCAAGGATCCAACGAATGATAAGTTAGATTACTCTTTTTATCGTGCCTATCAATATACATCGCTGCATCCTTCAATGAAGATTTTTAAATATGCAGCAGAGACAGAACCGCCTAAGAGTTATCTCCAAAAAGGAGAAATGATTTTTTCTGATCAAGAAAGGAACTGCATTGCATTTGTTGATGGGAAGTCAGTTGAAACGAAGGATTTACAGCGTTTTCCTTATCATCGTTTTCAAATTAAGGTTCATCATGATGTACGTGAAAAGGATGTCGTCGAAGCTGTATGGAAAGGGAGTTCATTGTCAGGGAGAAAGGTGACAATGTACGCGTGGAATCACCAGCAGGAAAAGTGGGATAAAATCACTCATCACTTTGCCAAGGATCAAAAGGAATTTTACCTGAAAGGGCTGCTGTCAGTCAGACAGTACATGAAGAATCAAACGTTTGATTTGCTAGTACAGGATGAAATCAGCAAATCGCAAAAGCCATATAAGTTGATATGGATGTCTGATACTCAATATTATGCAAAGAGCTATCCTCATATCTTTAAACAAATGGTCGAATGGATCAGAGATCAAAGGGAAAAATTAAACATTCAATATGTGTTCCATACAGGCGATATTGTGGATGATTCAAAGGATAAGCAATGGCACCGTGCTGATACGTTTATGCGTGTATTAGATGAGAATCACATTCCCTATGGTGTTTTAGCAGGAAATCATGATGTTAGACACAAGGATGGTTTATATGCGGATTACGGAAAATATTTCGGGGAAAAACGCTTTGCGGATAAGCCTTACTATGGTGAATCCTATCGAAACAATAAAGGTCATTATGATCTCATCTCTGCCGGCGGCAATGATTATATGATGGTGTACATGGGCTGGGGGATTAAGCAAGATGAAATTGATTGGTTAAACCGTGTCATTTCTGAGCATCCAGATCGTATCGTCATTTTAAATTTCCATGAGTATTTGTTAGTGAGCGGCAACCGGAGCCCGATTGGCGACCTCATCTTCCACCAAGTGGTGAAACGTCATCCTAATATTGTGGCCGTATTTAGCGGCCATTACCATGGAGCAAGCAGGAAAGTAGATGAGCTTGATGATGACCATGATGGAAAAGTAGACAGGAAAGTATATCAAATACTCGCCGATTATCAGTCAGGACCTGAAGGTGGTCAAGGGTTTATGAGGGTAATAACAGCCGATCAAGAAAAAAATCAGCTTCACTTTACGACATACTCACCTTACTTGAATCAAGAGCATTTTTATGATCCTAAAACGTATGGAGATCAAGATGAATTTTCAATCGATGTAGATTTGACACCGAAAATGAAATCTGTCAAAACCAATTATTTTGAACTCAATGTGTATACGAATGTTCTTCTAGGAGAGGCTCGAGGCATAAAAAGCGGCAAAAAAGCGAGCTTTGAGTGGAAGGGCTTAAAGCCAAATGAAGATTATTATTGGTACACTGTAGCAAAAGATCGTTTTCAAGGAAAAGCCATTTCACCAATATGGAAAATTCATACAAAAGATGATGACGAAATAAAATTTCTTAGGAAATAAAAAAACAGTGCTCCGTGTCAGGGGCACTGTTTATCTTTCCATTGTATGAATGAGCTTGTAACGATCCCCTCTATAAACGGAAACAACATACTCAAATGGAATGTCTTTTTGAAAAAAAGTCGTTCTTGTTATGGACAGTACAGGGTCTCCTGCTAGAATAGACAGCAAGTGTGCTTCTTCCTTTGAGGCAACATTGGCTTCAAGCTCCTGTTTGGCATGAGCAATGACATGGCCAGTGTGAGTTTCAATATATTCATATAAAGAGCCAGTTAAATGTTCCTTTGTTAAATCTCCTGCAAATCTTTCAGGTATATAGCTCGTTTCAATCGCCATCGGTTCATCATTTGCAAGGCGTATCCGTTTTAGTTCAAATACAGCATCACTATTAGTCAGCTGTAAGACGGGCAGCAAGTGCTCTGGACATGCGGTTTTTTTAAAGTCAATCAGCTGGCTTGATGCTTTGAGCCCACGCTGGCGCATATCCTCTGAAAAGCTTGTTAAGCCTTGAAGCGGCTGTTCAAATTTTTTCCGGCTAACAAAGGTGCCTTTTCCTTTTTGACGATACAAATATCCTTCGTTCACAAGATTCGATAAGGCTTGTCTGACAGTCATTCGACTAATACCAAAGCGTTCGGCATATTCTCTTTCAGAAGGAATGAGTGTATCAGGTGCTAATGTTCCATCCTCAATCTGCTTTTTCAAGTTCTCCATAATCTGATGGTACATCGGAATAGGTGACTGCTTATCAATAAACATGTGAAAATCCTCTCGTTTTTAGCGTAGTGATCCAGCTTCTCGATCAATCATAACCGTTACATCTTCATGAAGTTTCAGTGCAGACGCTGGGAAGTCCGGATGAATCTCTGCCCGTTCTAAATATTGTATCACTTTCGCTTTTGATTTTCCCGAAGCAAGAAGGAGAATCTTTTTACTTGAAAGAATGCTCGCGATTCCCATTGTGATGGCATGTGTAGGTACCTCATCAATAGAAGAAAAGTATCTTGCGTTAGCCTGTCTCGTGTTTTCATCTAACTGCACGACATGAGTTTTTGAGTTGAAAGGGGTACCTGGTTCGTTAAAACCGATATGCCCATTTTGACCGATTCCAAGGAGCTGAAGATCGATGCCGCCTACATCCTCAATGAGCTGGTCATATCTTAAGCATTCCTTTTCTAAATGAGCTGCTTTGCCATTTGGAAGAAAATACTGATCCTGAGGGAGATCAATATGGTCAAATAAATGACGTTTCATGTAGGTCATATAACTATTTTCGTGTTCTGGATTGAGTCCTGCATATTCATCTAAATTGATTGTTTTTGTTTGCTTGAAAGACAGTTGATTCGCTTGATGAAGTTGAATTAACTCTTTGTAAGTTTCAATAGGTGTACCGCCCGTTGCTAGGCCGAGTACGGCATCGGGCTTAGCAGCTATTGTCCTTGCAATAATGGCAGCTGCTTCTTTTCCTAATTGATCTTTGCTTTCAAATTCGATGATGTTCATGAGTGGTTGGCCTCCTTTTTTTCAAAGACGATTTGTCCACGGCAGATCGTCATCATCAGTTCACCAGATTCATCCCAAATCACCAAATCTGCTATTTTTCCAATTTCGATGGAACCGAGCTGTTGGTCAAGACCCAGTTGAGCGGCTGCATTGGTTGAGGTCATCTTCGCAATCTCTGTCCATTCACAATTTGTGAGCTGTTTCATCCGTTTGACGCCATCTTTCATTCGCAAAATTGATCCTGCAAGTGTACCATCGTCCAGCAATGCTTTTTCGCCGCTGACTGTGACCGTCTGACCGCCAAATTCGTATGTTCCATCCCCAAGACCTTTTGCACGCATTGAGTCTGTGATCATGATCAAACGATCACTTCCTTTTGCCAAATACGCAAGCTTGATGGAAAGAGGGTGGGAGTGAATCCCATCTGTGATCAGCTCGGTATAAAGGTTCTCATTCGTAAGAGCAGCACCTACAGCATTCGGTTCACGATGCTGAAACGAACTCAGTGCATTATAAAGGTGTGTTACATGGCGTGCACCATGCTTAGCTGCTAAATTCATCATGTCATGATGGGCATTCGTATGTCCAATAGAAGGGATCATGTTCATTTCCTGTAACATGGAAAGGAAAGCAAAATCTGTGTCTTCCTCAGGCGCAAACGTGACAATTCGAATGAGCTGTTCAGAAGCATCCAGCCATTTTTTAAAAAGCGGAATATCGGGCTGTTTAATCCATTGAACAGGCTGTGCCCCTGCCTTATGTTTAGAAATAAATGGACCTTCTAGGTGGATTCCTATACATTGTGCCTGACTTCCTGCTTGTTCTTCATTACTTTGTTTCCACTGAGCGACATTTTTAAGTGCCTGCTCAATCTCATGATGGTTTTGTGTGATGGTTGTCGCTAAAAAACTTGTCGTTCCTTCGGACGGAAGGTTGTCAGCGAGTGTATTCATTGCTTCTGCTGTCGCATCCATCATGTCTGCACCATATCCGCCATGGATGTGAATATCAATCATTCCAGGGAGTAAATAAAAGTTTTCCCGGGAAATATATACTTTTTCATAATTTCCTGTCGGTGGAGATGTTGAAATATAGTCAATCTTGCCATCGCGTAAACCGACAAAACCGTTTTCAATGATCTTTGTCTTTGTCACAATATGAATATTGGAGAGCAATAAAGAACCGCTCATGTTTGAGCCCCCTTATTCGTTATCTTTACTTTAAGTTTACTCTTTTTAAGTATAGTTGTCTATACCAGTTAGGGCGGTCAAACAGGAACAGGATAAAATACTGTTTTGGGTTCATCATTGAAAGTGATAAAATAGAGCTGTATTTCTGAATCGCCTGTGATAAAAGGAGGAAGAAGCGTGCCGAAAGTTCGTACGAAGGACATAATGGAACAATTTCATCTTGAACTGGTAAGTGGGGAAGAAGGGATTAATCGTCCCATTACAATCAGTGATCTTTCCAGACCAGGTATTGAAATGGCTGGTTATTTTACATATTACCCAAAAGAAAGAGTTCAACTTTTAGGGAAAACAGAGCTTTCTTTTTTTGAACAGCTCCCAGAACGCGAACGAAAGCAGAGAATGATGTCTCTTTGTACAGATATTACCCCTGCCATTATTTTGTCACGAGATCGTGATGTCCCGAAGGAATTAATCGAAGCATCAAATGAAAATGGCGTGCCCGTTTTACGATCTAGCCTAAAAACGACAAGACTTTCGAGTCGATTGACCAACTTTTTAGAAAGTAAGCTTGCACCAACGACTGCTATTCATGGTGTGCTCGTAGATGTATATGGTGTAGGTGTATTATTAATTGGGAAAAGCGGAGTAGGAAAAAGTGAAACAGCCTTAGAATTAGTGAAGAGGGGACATCGGCTTGTCGCAGACGATTGCGTGGAAATCCGTCAAGAGGATCAGGATACATTAGTCGGGAGCGCACCAGAGCTGATTGAACATCTTTTAGAAATCCGCGGGTTAGGTATTATTAATGTGATGACCTTATTTGGAGCAGGCGCTGTTAGAAGCTATAAGAGAATTACGATTGTAATGAACCTTGAGCTTTGGGAACAAGGCAAACAGTATGATCGTTTAGGACTTGAAGAAGAGAAAATGCGCATCATCGATACAGATGTGCCGAAGCTGACGATCCCTGTACGGCCAGGTCGAAACTTAGCTGTCATCATTGAGGTGGCTGCGATGAACTTCAGGCTGAAACGTATGGGACATAATGCAGCAGAACAATTTACAAGTAAACTTGCCGATGTCATTGAAGACAATGGCCAGGATGAATAGGAGTTGACTATATGAACGAAGCAATTCAGCCAATTGATCCGATTGCTTTTCAGCTTGGACCTATTTCGGTTCATTGGTATGGTGTGATTATTGGGGTCGGGGCCTTGCTTGGACTCTGGCTCGCACTGAGAGAATGTGAAAAAAGAGGAATCAATAAAGATATGTTTATTGACTTAATCTTATTTGCCATTCCAATAGCGATTATTTGTGCACGAATTTATTATGTATCCTTCGAATGGGATTACTATCAGCAGCACCCAAACGAAATCATTAAAATTTGGAATGGTGGAATTGCGATTCACGGCGGGCTGATCGGTGCCGTGCTGACAGCCATCGTTTTTACAAAAGTGAGAAAGGTATCCTTTTGGAAAATAGCTGACGTCGCAGCACCTAGTATTTTACTAGCGCAGGCAATTGGGCGCTGGGGGAACTTTATTAACCAAGAAGCGCACGGTGAGGCGGTTTCAAGAACCTTTTTAGAAAATTTGCATCTGCCTGAGTTTATCATTAATCAAATGTATATTGATGGGACCTATTATCACCCGACGTTCTTATACGAATCATTATGGAATCTTGCCGGTGTTGTCATATTGATTTTACTACGCAGAACATCGCTGAGAAGAGGCGAAATCTTCTTGTCTTATTTAATTTGGTATTCAATCGGCCGTTTCTTCATAGAAGGGATGAGAACAGACAGTTTAATGCTGACAGAGCATCTTCGAATCGCACAGATGATTTCGATTGCGATATTCGTAGTGGCTGTTCTACTGATTTTCTTTAGAAGAATGAAAGGATACGCATCGATTCCGTATAAAGAGAACAACTCATCGAATTAAGCAGGGGGGATCATAAGAGATGGGAGAGACATGGAAAAACGGCTTGAAGGCAGGGCTATCGACAACTTGGACACTTGGCAAAGTCATCTTTCCAGTTACCATTCTCGTCAGTATCTTGCAGCATACGCCTGTAATGGGTTGGATCATACAATTCATTCGGCCATTTATGGGGGTGTTTGGTCTTTCGGGAGAAGCGGCTATTCCGCTTGTATTAGGAAACATGCTGAACTTGTATGCGGGGATTGCGGCCATTTTGACATTAGAGCTTCCTGTGAAGGAAGTGTTTATTTTGGCAGTGATGCTGTCCTTTTGCCATAACCTGATCATCGAATCGACAGTGGCAGCAAAGGTTGGACTGAGAGTATCTGTGATTTTGTTGGTCAGAATCAGTCTTGCTGTTATTTCGGCTATTGTCATTCATCTCGTTTGGCAGGGAGGCGAGGAGCCGGCGCAATATGGACTACTGACGGCAGCTCAGGCGGCTGATGTGCCTTCCAGCTGGTACATGATCGTCCTGCTTGCTTTACAAAAAGCTGTACTCGGTGTGCTCCAGCTCGCCTGTATCGTCATCCCTCTCATGGTCATCATTCAATTCATGAGAGATTTAGGGTGGCTTCATACACTGTCTAAGTGGCTGTCACCTTTTACTAGAATGCTTGGAATGAAAGAAAATACATCTATGACGATGGTGGCTGGATTAACGATTGGTCTGGCGTACGGAGCCGGCGTGATGATGAAGGCAGTGGAAGAGGACGGTGTGAGTAAAAAGGACTTAACTCTTGCCTTTATTTTCCTCGTTGCCTGCCATGCGGTGGTCGAAGATACGCTGATTTTTATACCACTTGGTATTCCAGTATGGCCGCTTCTTGTCATCCGCCTGATTTCTGCAATTTTATTGACAGCTGCTATTAGCTATATTTGGCGGAAGCGGGAACTTGCAGCTGTTAGAAAGGAAGCCATATGAACGAATCGACGATCAACACAGTGCTATTTGATTTAGATGGCACATTAATCAATACAAATGAATTAATTATTGCTTCATTTCAGCATACGCTGGATCATTATTACCCTGGTCAGTACAGCCGTGAGGATATTCTTCATTTCATTGGTCCGTCCTTGTTTGATACATTCTCTGCGATGGACCCTGATTTGACGGATGATATGATTCAGATGTACCGCACGTTTAATCATAAGCAGCATGATCTGCTTGTGACTGAATATGAGACCGTTATCGACACATTGAAAGTCCTGCAGGATCGAGGATTTAAGCTCGGTATTGTCACAACGAAGATACGGGATACGGTTTTAATGGGATTGAAGCTGACCGGTTTAGAGCCGTTCTTTGAGGTCATTGTGACGCTCGATGATGTGCAAAATGAGAAGCCGCATCCGGAGCCTGTTCAGCTGGCATTATCAAAGCTTGGCAGTGATCCGCATGAAGCGGTGATGGTCGGTGATAATTATCACGATATTTTGTCTGGTCAAGCGGCAGGGACAAAAACGGCAGGTGTTGCTTGGTCGATTAAGGGAGAAGAGGCGCTTTTAAAGCATCGCCCTGATTTCATGCTGAAGAAAATGAGTGATCTCCTGGCGATTGTTGGAGCTGATTAAGTTGAGAAAAACAGATCGTTATCCTGTAAAAGGGGTCAATTCACTGCGGCAAGTCTATCGGACAGTTCCCTTTTTCAAAGTGGTGAAAAACTTCATTTTTATTCAAATGGCAAGGTACACGCCTTTTATGGGAATGAAAAATTGGATATACCGAACCTTCCTTCGTATGAAGGTCGGCGAGGATACGGCGTTCGCCTTAATGGTGATGGTTGATCTGATGTTTCCTGAGAAAATCACTGTCGGTCGAAATAGTGTGATCGGCTATAATACGACCATCTTGTCCCATGAGTATTTGATTAAAGAGTACAGACTTGGGGAAGTCTATATTGGTGATGAAGTTTTAATTGGAGCTAATTCAACTATTTTACCTGGTGTGACCATTGGGGATGGTGCGATCGTATCGGCTGGTACACTTGTTCATAAGGATGTGCCAGCAGGCTCATTTGTTGGAGGAAATCCAATGCGCATGATTTATACGAAAGAAGAAATGGAAGCACGTCAATCTACGTCTGCTGAGTAGCTCGGCAGACTTTTTTGTTGACAATGTGACATGGTGTAACTATAATGATTACAACAGAGGTGAGAAAACATGAAAATCAGCAGCAGATTTACTGTCGCTGTCCATATTCTGGCCTTGCTATCACTTGAAAAAGGATCATTACAGACATCGGAGGATATCGCGGGAAGTGTGAATACAAACCCAGTGGTCATCCGCCGCATTATGAGTAAATTAAAAAAAGCTGGCCTAATCTCAACGAGTCTTGGCAAAGGCGGTTCTCAGCTGAACCGCAGTGAAGACGACATCACACTGCTCGATGTGTATAAAGCGGTTGAAGTCGTGGATGAGGGAGAATTGTTTCAAATTCATGAAAGCCCAAATCCTGACTGTCCGATCGGTGCAAATATTCAAGCGGTGCTTGAATTAATTTTATGCCGCGCTCAAAGTGCGATGGAGCAAGTACTTGCTGAGATCAAATTAAGTGAACTAACGCATGTGCTAATCAAAAAAATTGGATGATCTATTCAATTTTTTTTACCTCTGTTGTAACCGTATTAGTTACACCTTTCTTTATCAACATAAAACCATATTGCAGGAGGAGTTAACATGAAAATTGGAATTATTGGCGCAACAGGTAAAGCAGGACAAGAAATTGTGAAAGAGGCTCAATCAAGAGGACATGAAGTAACGGCGATCGTCCGAGATGCACAAAAGGTGACAGATTCATCACTAGCTGTTCTTGAGAAGGATGTGTTTCACTTGCAAGCAGAAGACATCAAAGGCTTTGATGTGATTGTAAATGCATTTGGCGCACCTGCTGGAAAAGAGCACCTGCACGTAGAAGCTGGGAAAAAGCTGATCGATATTTTAAAAGAGGCACCTGAGACTCGTTTGATCGTTGTGGGCGGAGCAGGAAGTCTATTTGTAGATGAGGCGAAAACAACAAGACTAGTGGACACACCAGAGTTTCCTAAAGAATATGCTGCTACGGCTTCACAGCAAGGAGAAAACCTAAAAGATCTTCAACAGACAGAGGGATTAAAATGGACCTTCCTCAGTCCAGCTGCATTCTTTAATCCAGCTGGCAAACGTACAGGTTCTTACGTGAAAGGGAAAGACCATCTGATTGTCAATTCTAAAGGTGACAGCTATGTGAGCTATGCTGACTACGCCATTGCGCTGGTTGATGAGGTGGAGCAGGCAGCCCATGTTGGAGAACGTTTTACCGTTGTATCTGAAGCTGAATAAGCAGTTTCATGACCGCCTAAAAATGATAAATGGGGAGTCTAACGTATGAATGAGCAAGAATTGTCTTTCATCTATGTATGGGATGCATATTGTGGCTGGTGTTATGGATTTTCAAACAGTATCCGCACTTTGCATGAAAATCATCCGGAGATATCATTAACACTTGTGTCGGGTGGTTTATTTGTAGGGGAAAGAAGTCTTCCAATAAAGGATTATCCACACATTTCAGAAGCAAATCAGCGTATTAGTCAGCTGACTGGTGTCGAGTTTGGTGAACGTTATCAGGAGCTGCTAGCAAACAAGAACGTTTCTTTTAGACTCTGAAGCTGCGGCCATTGGTTTTTCTGCATTAAGATCCATCGCACCTGAGCGCGCATTGCACTTGGCTTCATCGATGCAAAAGGCTTTTTATCAAGACGGAAAAAGCCTGAGTGATGAAGAAACGTATCGGGAGATCGCTTTGGCGCATCATCTTGATCCTGACGCAGTCATTGAACGCATGAAAACAAAAGAAGCGATGAATGATGCGTATGCCGACTTTGCGAAGGTTCATCAACTTCAGGTGAACGGCTATCCTACACTTTTATTAAAAAGAAGGGATGAATACTTCAGCCTGGGCGGAGGTGCGATGACAGCTGAAAAGCTTGAAGACCGCCTGAAGGAATTATTAGAAAAATGAAGCATTAAAAACAACCTCTATGCGGATAGAGGTTGTTTTTTTACGCTTTAATGATAATCGCCTGACTGCCCATCTGTTCCCAAGAATCTTCAAACTGATCACGGTCGACTTTTTGATTCTTTTCTCCATAGGGGTTATTCAAGTAGACATGCTCCTTGTCATAGCCTGTGATGACCACGCTATGCATATTAAAGCTTACATTTATTTTGCCATTCGGTGTATTCCAAGTTTCGATGTTATCTGTTTTGTCAAAGGTGGATGTCGTAATCACCCAGACAGGATAGTCCTTTTCAAGTGATTGATAGATGGCCTTTTTAACAGGCTTTCCGGTTAAGTCGACAACTTGATCGCCTGCATATTTTTTCGCAAGCTGATAAATCGGTTCGTGGTAAACACCAAGACCCGGCCCATTCTCCATATCGCCTACAAACCCGTCATGAGGGTCTCCTTTTAAACCATTTTCATAATTGAGCGGAACTCGTTTTACTTCATTTGCCAACTTGTTTTTCGTAACATGCTCATAGCCGCTGAAATGAAGCAGCATCGCTAAGCTCGTGACTTCGCATCCGTTATAAAGCCTTGGCGCATCCATTTGATTGTAGAGGATGACGTCCATGGCTTTTTTGCTTCCTTTTAATGAATGATGTGTGGTTTCTGCTTTTTTCGTTGAACGAGTTTCTTCAGCTGCAAGTGCCGTATCGTTTTCTTTTGCTGCTTTTTGCGGCGAAGCTGTTTTCTTGACTTGATCGATTTGCGAAACGTATATAAAGCCAAAATAAACAAGACATGCGCACAACAAAGTTAAGATGAATGTCTGGATGAACTTCACTGTTAATCTCCTGTGTTATTCAATATTTTTAAGTATTATAGCACGTTCTTTCTTCGAACATACAGAAAAGACACAGGTGTCACTTGAATGTAATAATTCCAGAATATGTTGATGAAAATAGGGGGAAATAAAAATGATTGATTTAATCGCTTTATTTTGTTAGCATATTATCATATTAGCGAACTAAAGGATTCGGAATTTTTTGTTTTAATGTGTTGGAGGTGCGGAAGAACATGTTTATGTTTGAGAAACCATATGGTATGCGAGATTCATTACCTGGATTGTATGAGACGAAGAAAAAAGTGAGACATTCTTTAACAGAGGTCATGACTGGTTGGGGTTTCCGTTTGATGGAGACACCAACGCTTGAATTTTACGATACAGTCGGTGTTCAATCGGCGATTACAGATACACAGCTCTTTAAGCTGCTTGATCAAAACGGGCAAACCCTTGTACTGAGACCTGATATGACGGGGCCGATTGCAAGAGTGGCGGCTTCCAAGCTTCACCAGCAGGCGTATCCGCTTCGTGTTGGGTATGCAGCCAACGTGTTCCGAGCGCAGGAAAGAGAAGGCGGAAAGCCGTCAGAATTTGAGCAGGTCGGAATTGAATTGATTGGTGATGGTTCGATTAGTGCAGATGCTGAAGTCATCGCGCTTGCCGTATTTGCCTTAAAAAATGCCGGGCTAAGGTCCTTCAAAATCGCGATCGGGCATGTCGCTTTAGCAGAGACGTTATTTGTCGATGTACTCGGAAATACAGAGCGTGCAAATGTCCTTCGCCGCTTCTTATATGAAAAGAATTATGTGGGATACCGTCAGCATGTGAAACAATTACCGCTCTCCTCCATCGATAAAACGAGGCTGTTACAGCTTTTAGAGTTAAGAGGCGGCCAAGAGGTTATAGGGCGGGCAGAGGAAATCGTCGTTTCACAAGAAGGAAAAGAAGTGCTCGCACAGTTAAAGTCGCTTTGGGAGACACTTGAAGATTACGGCTGTACAGAATATATCCGTTTAGATTTAAGCATGGTGAGTCATATGAGCTATTATACGGGTATTTTGTTTGAAGTATTTGCAGATCATGTTGGGTCGGTCATCGGAAGCGGCGGGAGATATGATCAATTGCTTGCTCATTTTGATGCACCTGCACCAGCTACAGGGTTCGGACTTCGACTAGACCGTCTTCTTGAAGCGCTCGATGCAAAAGAAATTGTTGAGCCGCAGGAGGCTGTGATTTTTAGCAAAAAACAAAGACTGGAAGCTTTTGCTTTTGCAGAAAAGGAGCGGTCAAAAGGGAAAAAGATCGTCCTGCAAGACTTAGCGGGGATTGAAAATATTGACGCGATGACCAAGGCATTTGAGCAGGTGACTTATTTTATCGGTGCTAGAAAGGAAGAGCAAAATGGGTAAAGTGTTGACGATGGCGATGCCAAAGGGCCGGATATTTGAAGAAGCAGCAGGGCTGTTAAGACAGGCGGGGTACCAGCTGCCAGAAGAATTCGAGGATTCAAGAAAATTAATCATTGATGTACCAGAAGAAAACCTCCGCTTTATTTTAGCCAAGCCAATGGATGTGACCACCTACGTAGAGCACGGCGTGGCGGATGTTGGCATTGCAGGGAAGGATGTCATGCTTGAAGAAGCTCGTGATGTGTACGAAGTGCTCGATTTAAACATCAGTAAATGTCATTTAGCTGTTGCTGGCTTGCCAGGAGCGAGCTGGGGGGGTGTCGCACCGCGTGTGGCGACAAAGTACCCAAATGTTGCATCGTCCTATTTTAGAGAGCAAGGGGAGCAGGTGGAGATCATTAAGCTGAATGGTTCCATTGAATTAGCACCGCTCATTGGGCTTGCCGATCGCATTGTGGACATTGTCTCCACAGGTCAAACACTAAAGGAAAATGGCCTTGTGGAAACGGAGCATATTTGTGATATCACGTCACGTTTTATTGTCAATCCTGTGAGCTATAGGATGAAGGATAACGTGATCGATGAAATGGCGCAGCGTCTTGCAAGAATCATTGAAGGAGAAGGGGAGGAATCATCATGAACATCACCTGCATACAAGAAGGTGAGACAGATACTCTCTCACTCAAACGGTCTTTAGATACAGGAACAGAAGAGCAGCGTCAGGCTGTTCAGCGCATTATACAAGAAGTGAGAACAAATGGTGATGAAGCTGTACGGTCTTTTACAAAGCAATTTGACGGGGTATTGATTGAAGATCCACTTGTTACAGAGGAGGAAATGGCAAAAGCCTGTGACCGCTTGGACAAAGAGATGATTCAGATTATCCAAACGGCTATCAAGCATATTCGCACATACCACGAGCGCCAGCTGACCTCTTCTTGGTTTTATCACCAAAAGGACGGCTCAATGCTTGGTCAAAAGGTGACACCGCTTGATACGGTAGGTGTGTATGTCCCCGGTGGAACAGCTGCCTATCCATCATCTGTATTAATGAATGTGATCCCTGCGCTAGTCGCAGGCGTTGAACGAATCGTTCTTGTGACACCCCCTGGGAAAGATGGCTGTCTCTCTGACGCTGTCTTGGCTGCGGCGAAGGAGCTTGGTATTTCAGAAATGTATAAAATGGGCGGAGCACAGGCGGTTGCTGCACTTGCCTATGGAACGGAAAGCATCAAGCCTGTTGATAAAATCACAGGTCCAGGCAACATTTATGTCGCGCTGGCAAAGCGGGAGGTATTTGGTCAGGTAGACATTGATATGATCGCAGGTCCAAGTGAAATTGCAGTTCTAGCAGACGAAACAGCAGTCGCGCATGAGGTAGCGGCGGATTTACTTTCACAGGCAGAGCATGATGCGCTGGCATCTAGTATTTTGGTAACACCGTCTAAGACACTTGCTGAAAGTGTGCAGGCTGAAGTTCGAAAGCAGCTGGATACTTTGCCGAGAAAATCAATCGCAGCAAAATCTATACAAGATCATGGCCGTATTTACGTGACAGAATCAATCGATCGTGCAGTAGACGTCATCAATCAATTAGCACCAGAGCACTTAGAGGTGCTGACAGCATACCCAGAATCACTTCTTGGTCAAATCAAGCATGCTGGCGCAATTTTCTTGGGACGCTATAGTCCAGAGCCGGTGGGCGATTATTTTGCAGGGCCGAATCATGTGCTGCCAACAAACGGAACAGCTCGATTCTCCAGCCCGCTTGGTGTGACTGATTTTCAAAAGAAAACGAGCATTATTTCATATAGTCAAGAAGCCTTTGAAACACACCGGGAAAGCATTGCAGCTTTTGCCAGATTAGAAGGGCTTGAAGCACATGCAAGGTCGATTGAAGCGAGAAAGCGGGAGGAATCGTAATGAGACAGGCGAAAACAGCGAGAAAAACAAATGAAACGAACATTTCATTAGCGCTAGAAATTGATGGAGAAGGAAAAGCGGATATTCAAACAGATGTCCCTTTCATGACGCACATGCTTGATTTATTTACGAAGCATGGACACTTTAATTTGACCGTCGATGCGAAAGGAGATACGGATGTTGATGATCACCACACAACAGAAGATATCGGCATTGTACTTGGGCAAATGTTTAAGGAAGCGTTAGGCGATAAAAAAGGGATTAAGCGGTATGGCTCCAGCTTTGTTCCGATGGATGAAACACTTGCCCAGGTCGTGGTCGACTTAAGCAACCGTCCTCATTTGGAAATGAGAGCGGCCTTTCCGAGTCAAAAGGTTGGTACCTTTGATACAGAGCTAGTACATGAGTTTCTGTGGAAATTTGCACTTGAAGCCCGGATCAACCTTCATGTCATTGTTCACTACGGAACCAATACACACCATATGATTGAAGCCATTTTTAAAGCGATGGCACGTGCCTTAGATGAAGCAACAACCATTGATCCACGTGTGAAAGGAATTCCTTCAACAAAGGGGATGCTCTAATGATCGGAGTTATTGATTACGGAATGGGAAATTTGTTCAGCGTATCAAAAGCACTGGAACGAGCAGGTGCCCGCTATATCGTCTCCTCTGATGTGGAGGAGCTGAAAAAAGCAGATGCTTATATATTGCCCGGAGTAGGTTCGTTTCGTGATGCAATGCAGCTGTTAAAAGAGACTGGACTTGAGGCGTTTATTCACCAAGTCGTGCAGGAAGGAAAGCTGTTATTCGGCATTTGCCTTGGCATGCAGCTGTTATTTGAAGAAAGTGAAGAGGCAGGCCTCACAAAAGGATTGGGGCTGTTAAAAGGGCGTGTCGTTCTTTTAAAGGATCATGATCAGGACGGGCAAAGATTGAAGGTACCTCATATGGGGTGGAATGAGCTCACATTTCATCAGCCCTCCCCATTGTTTGACGGTGTACCAGAAGGATTTGCGTACTTTGTTCACTCGTATTATGTGAGCGATATGAATCCAGATGAGCAATTAGCAAGCGCGGACTATGGTGTTCAAGTACCAGCTGTTGTTGGCAAGGGAAATGTGCTTGGTGCACAGTTTCACCCTGAAAAAAGCAGTACAACGGGAATGGCGCTGCTCAAACAATTTATTCAATTAGCAAACGAACAGAGGGTGAGCAAATGAGCGAGTTTATATTATATCCAGCGATTGATATGAGAAATGGCAAATGTGTACGTCTTGTGCAAGGAGATTATGATCAAGAAACCATTTATGGAGATTCACCGCTCGACATGGCCGCGCAATTTGCGAAGGATGGAGCAGCATGGATTCATCTTGTGGATCTAGATGGTGCAAAAGCAGGGAAACGTGTCAATCATGAGCATGTGCTGGCGATTGCTTCTTCTTTAGATGTGAAGGTACAAATCGGCGGCGGAATTCGGACAGAAGAAGACGTTGCCTTTTATTTAAAGAGCGGCGTAGATAGAGTGATTCTCGGCAGCTCAGCTGTATCTAACCCAGCCTTTGTGAAAAAAATGCTGGCGCAATATGGAGAGAAAATCGCAATTGGGATTGATGCGCGAAACGGCTTTGTATCGACTGAAGGATGGCTTGAAACGTCTAAAGTGAAGGCAGAGGAACTCGGCAGGGAATTGGCAAAGGAAGGCGCAGAGGTCTTTATTTTCACCGATATTCAAATGGATGGCATGCTGTCTGGTCCCAATGTAGAAAGCACGGTTCGCTTAGCAGAAGCAACCGGCAAACAAGTGATTGCTTCAGGTGGTGTCAGCGCAGTAGCTGATCTTCAAAAGCTGTCAGCGCAAAAACAGTCTGGTGTGTCTGGTGCGATCGTTGGAAAGGCACTTTACACAAACCAGTTTACTTTAGCAGAAGCATTTGAAGGGCTTGACCGTATATGATGACAAAACGAATCATCCCATGTCTTGATGTGAAGGAAGGTCGTGTTGTCAAAGGGGTGCAATTCCTTGGCTTAAAAGATGCTGGTGATCCGGTTGAATTGGCGCAGATCTATGATGAAGAAGGGGCAGATGAACTCGTCTTTCTTGATATTTCTGCTTCTCATGAAGGCCGGAAAACGATGGTGGATGTGGTCAAACAAGTCGCGTCTACGCTTGCGATACCATTTACGGTGGGTGGAGGGATTAACCACCTTGATGACATGAAGCGTATATTAAGAGCGGGTGCAGACAAAGTATCTGTCAACACAGCAGCTGTGTTAAGACCAGAACTGATTTCAGAAGGTGCTGACTTTTTTGGCTCCCAGTGTATCGTTGTTGCAATTGATGCAAAATACGATGAAGAGAAAAAAGCATACATGGTCTATACACACGGAGGACGCCGTCAAACAGATTTAGAGGTCAGCGACTGGGCGAAGGAAGCTGTGCAGAGAGGGGCAGGAGAGATTTTACTGACAAGTATGGATGCTGATGGTGAAAAGACAGGCTTTGACCATCGATTGACAAAGCTTGTATCAGAGGCGGTCAATGTGCCAGTGATCGCTTCTGGCGGCGCTGGCAATGCTCAGCATATGCTCGAGGCCTTTACAAAAGGAGAAGCTGATGCAGCATTAGCAGCCTCCATTTTCCATTATAAAGAAACCTCCATTCATGAGGTGAAGACATATTTGAGAGAACACGGGGTGAAGGTCAGATGAAACAGGCAAATGAATTAACCTTTAATGAAGCAGGCCTGATTCCTGCGATTGTACAGGATGCTCAAAGTAAGGAAGTATTGACGCTTGCATATATGAATCAAGAATCCTATGAAAAAACGCTGGAGACAGGTGAAACATGGTTTTATAGCCGGTCGAGAAACGAGCTTTGGCACAAAGGCGCCACCTCTGGACATACCCAGCAAGTGATTTCTATTCGATATGACTGTGACAAGGACGCTCTGCTTGTCCTTGTGGCGCCAAGCGGCCCAGCCTGCCATACTGGCAGCTATAGCTGTTTTTCGGAAGAAGGGGTAAAACGCCTGAGCGAAGAGCAGGAACGTTTTGCGATATTAAATGAACTTGAACAGGTCATTGCAAAGCGTCAGGCGGAAATGCCAGAAGGGGCTTATACAACCTATCTATTTGAAAAAGGGGTCGATAAAATCCTGAAAAAGGTAGGGGAAGAGGCGTCTGAGGTGATCATTGCAGCGAAAAATCGGGATCAAGAGGAATTGAAATGGGAAACTGCTGACCTCCTCTATCATCTTCTTGTATTATTACGTGAACAGCAATTGCCGCTTGATGATGTATTAAAGGTATTAAAAAAACGTCATCAAGGTGAATGAAAAGCCGGGGGATATCCCAGGCTTTTTACTTTTAAATGAAAAACAAATCCTTCCTTTCCTTTTGTTCTATGTGACGACTGGTGAAGTATGTTATACTACACACGGTACACTGTTCGAAATGGAGGGTATCGGTGAGTAAATACACTTCTCAAAATAATCACACACAAGTCGTCCAGCTATTTCAAGATGGGCATTACTTTTTTCATAAAGGTCTTAAAGCATATAGAGAAAGAAATCTGTCTAGGGCAAGTAAGCTGATACAGCGGGCCATCGTACTTGAGCCTGAAAATGTAGAAATGCTGTCACAGCTTGCCATTATTTATACTGAAATGGGTCATTACCAGCAATCAAATGAACTGCTTGATTTTATCCTTGAACACATCGATGAAAACATGTCTGAGTGCCACTATTTTAAAGCCAATAATTATGCGAATCTCGGACTGTTTCAAGAGGCATATAAATCAGCTACTGCTTATGCCGCGCTGGAAGAGAACGGGGAATTTGCGGATGAAAATGACGACCTTCTTGACCTGCTCGATATGAGCGACGAAGAGGACGAAGATTTTCCTTATGATCAGGATGACCTGATTGTGAAGCAGGATCAAGCAAACCATTTGCTAGAAAGCGGCAGACTCGATGAAGCCATTGAGATGCTGGAACAGATGATTGTTGAGTATCCAGAATTTTGGTCGGCGTATAATAATCTCGCTTTGGCCTATTTTTATTCTGGCCGAATCCATCAGGCGAAAGAAATGTTGAACCGGGTCCTTCATGAAAATCCCGGTAATCTGCATGCCCTTTGCAATCAGCTAGTCTTCTACCATTATGAAAAAGAAGAAGAAAAGGTCAATGTGTTAGCAAAGCAATTAACGCACGTGTATCCAATACTAAGTGAACAGCGTTATAAGCTTGGTGCAACATTTGCCCTTGTGGGAGAATTTGAATGGGCCTTTAAATGGCTTTATTCTTTGTACAAAACAGGTTTTCAGGGAGATAGTACATTTTTATACTGGCTTGCAAGCGCAGCCTATCATACAGGCCACAAAACACTCGCCCAAACGGTTTGGGATAAGATGGTTGAAGAAGATATCGACGCAGATGAAATCAAGCCGTGGCAGGATAAACCTGAGGAGACTGAGCCAATGGTCTCGATTGAGGAACGGCTGACTGCATACTATGTCAGTAAACAAAAAGGGGAACGTGACGTACTGCAGTCTGTCCTTGATGCACGCGCAGCGAAAACGGCCTTTGAACAGCAATTTATAGAACTGCTTTTGTATGAAGATGAAATGAAAGAAAAGTCTTTTTCAGAAGATGCTGTTTTTGCAAAACAGGCGGCATCCAGTCTGGAGGAAGCGGTTCAGCCTGACAGCCATATGCCTTATTTTTGGTTATTCCATATTATTCAGCAGGCACGTGCTTCTGGTATTGATAAGAAAAATGCGCCTGCCTGGGCAGCAGCATCTTATTATCTATGGATGAATGAACAAGAAGAAGCAGCTGTCAGCAAAAAAGACGTTGCGTCCGCTTTTCAGATCAGTGTTCAAACACTGTCTAAATACGAACGAGAGATCTGTACGTTAATCGATTAAATAGGTAAATAGATTCAGAACATCCCAGCATGGCCGAAAAGGTCATGCTTTTTTCTTGGATAAAAAGGTGTGATTTGCAAGGAATTGGCGAAGTATGACAATCACGACATGTTTTTGAAACATAAATGTAATAAAAATATTAGCTCATTTTGTCGATGTCTCATGTATAATGAAAATCGTGGATTAAAACAAAGATAGATATTTAAATATTTTACTATACATAATGAAACACCTATTGATAGAAACAATCTGGTCAACATCTGACTGAACAATCAGGAAGAAAGACATAGAGAGCACAGATTGGTCGCAGAGAATTTGCTGCTTTCTAATGTCGCTTGGGAAATTGTCAAAGGAGGAACTATTCGTGAAAAAGTTTATTACTTTCGGTTTAGCTTCGGTGATCGGAGCGAGCGGTTTATTTATTCCATTTACGCATGAAGCAAACGCACAGAACTTTGAACAAAAGAAACAAGAACTAGACAGCAAGCAGTCTGAGGTAAACAAGAATCTTCAAAAGAAAAAAGAAGAGCTTTCAAAGCTTGAAGCAAAACAAGAGGCACTTGCACAAAAGCTTAAGGATATTGATGAGAAAGCTTTAAAAACAAGTGATCAAATCGAAGAAAAACAAAAAGAAAATGAAAAAACAAAAAAAGAAATCAAAGCACTGAAAAAAGAAATTGCCGATACAGAAAAACGTATTGAAGAAAGAAACGAGTTCTTGAAAAAGCGTGTACGTGCCCTTCAAGAGAGCGGCGGTTCTACGAAATACATAGATGTATTACTAGGAGCAAAAAGCTTTAGCGATTTCATCAGCCGTGCAGGTGCAGTATCTACACTGATCAACGCAGACAGTGAAATCATTAAAGAGCAGGAAAAAGACAAAGCAGAACTTCAAAAGTCTGAAAACGAATTAAACACAAAGCTTGAAAATGTGCAAAACACACTTGCAAAGCTTGAAACGCTTCAATCAGACTTGAATAAACAGCTTGATGAAAAAGACAAGCTATTCAAGCAAGTGAAAAAGCAAAAAGGAAGTGCTTTTTCTGAAATCAGCGAGTTAAACAGTGAGGCTAACAGCATTGCATCTGAAAAAGACGCAACAATCGCTGCACAAAAACAAGCTGAAAAAGAAGCAAGAGAAGCAGCTCAAAAAGCAAAAGAAGAAAAAGCGCAAAGACAACAGCAGCAGCGTCAAGCTAGTGTTCAAGCGGAAGACAACAGCTCAAATAACGATAGCAGCCCGTCTTCAAGTAACAGTGGATCATCTAATGACAACAATAACAGCAACAGCAGTTCACCAAGCAAGAAGCCATCTTCTGGCGGTGGATCACCTGTCAGCAGTAACGTAGGCGGAATTGAAGGTGCGATCAGCACAGGTTCTACGATTGTTGGACAATCTCCATATAAATGGGGCGGCGGCAGATCACAAGCCGATATTGACGCACGTCGTTTTGACTGTTCTTCATTCGTTCGCTGGGCATTTGCATCAGCAGGCATCAACCTTGGACCAGTTGGCGGTACAACAACAGATACGCTTGTAGGTAAAGGAAGAGCTGTAAGTGCATCTGACATGAAACGTGGAGACCTTGTGTTCTTTGATACGTATAAAGTAAATGGACACGTTGGTATTTACTTAGGAAACGGTTCATTCTTGAACGACAACAGCTCTCGCGGTGTTTCAGTTGACTCAATGAACAACGTATACTGGAAAAAAGCTTTCAATGGCGTTGTAAGAAGAGTCGTTGAATAAATCATTACTTTTTATATAACCGTAAACAGGCTTCCTTAAACAGCAGTTTAAGGAAGCTTTTTCTTTTTTTGAAGATATGAGCAAATGATTCGCTTATTCCCCGCAGATTTAATAGGATATGGGTAAGGAATAAAAGCTAAGAGTGGAAATGATGCTCTCTGTCATGAATGGAAGCATCACCCAAGGGCATTCTAATAAGAAATGCGAGCAGCAATTGAAGAGGGAGTGACAGTTGTGTCAGAAGAAAAAATCTACGATACGATCATCATTGGAGCGGGTCCTGCCGGAATGACAGCCGCTGTTTATACATCACGGGGAAATCTTTCAACATTAATGATTGAAAGAGGAATTCCAGGCGGACAAATGGCGAATACGGAAGATGTCGAGAACTATCCTGGCTTTGAAAGCATTTTGGGGCCGGAACTTTCAAATAAAATGTTTGAGCATGCGAAGAAATTCGGTGCAGAGTATGCATATGGCGATATTAAAGAAATCGTGAACGGTGAAGAATACAAAATCGTCAAAGCCGGCTCAAAAGAATACAAAGGACGCTCTGTCATTATCGCGGCAGGGGCTGAATACAAAAAAATCGGGGCACCAGGTGAAAAAGAACTTGGCGGCCGCGGCGTATCATATTGTGCAGTATGTGACGGGGCTTTCTTTAAAAACAAAGAACTTGTCGTCATTGGCGGCGGTGATTCTGCGGTAGAAGAGGGTGTGTATCTCACACGCTTCGCTTCTAAAGTAACGATTATCCATAGACGCGATAAACTTCGTGCACAAAGCATTTTACAAGCGCGTGCCTTTGATAATGAAAAAATTGACTTCAAGTGGAACAAAACCGTCAAACAGATCAATGAAGAAAACGGGAAAGTCGGCAGTGTGACATTGGTTGATACGGTGACTGGTGAAGAAGAAGAGTTTAAAACAGACGGTGCCTTCATCTATATCGGAATGCTGCCGCTGTCTAAACCATTTGAAAATCTCGGCATTACAAATAAAGAAGGCTACATCGAGACAAACGAAAGAATGGAAACAAGAGTGGAAGGTATTTTCGCAGCTGGTGACATTCGCGAAAAAACACTTCGTCAAATTGTGACAGCAACAGGTGACGGAAGTATTGCAGCACAAAGCGCACAGCATTATGTAGAAGAGCTTGCTGAAAAACTCAAAGCAACGAAATAAAAGGCTGTCGTAAATCCTTAATATAGCGTCATGGGCTTTTAACTGGAATGTAACACGGGTGAAATAATTTTCCGTTATGATGAAACTAGTAATTGACCCCCTTTTATAAGGAATAGATGTTTGGCACGGATGTGAATCCGTGTCCTTTTTTTTGCCTGAAATCAGAAATTCACGAGATGTTCACAAATGACGCATGGAGAACCATTAGATGCTGTAAAATAAAGAGTAGAGAAATTGCCCGTTACACGATTCAAACGAAAACCGGTCTGTTTTCGGGGAAGAACGGGCATGTTCATTGTGGGAGTCAGGTTGAACCTGTATAATAAGTTAAAGACATAAAAGAGTAGGTGACAGCTGATGCAACGAGTAACCAATTGTGTGCTGCATCACGAAGATCAAGTTCTCTTGCTGCAAAAGCCAAGACGGGGCTGGTGGGTAGCACCGGGCGGCAAAATGGAAAGCGGAGAATCGGTCAAGGATTCAGTCGTTCGAGAATATAGAGAAGAAACAGGTATTTATATTTTAAATCCGCAGCTGAAAGGTGTTTTTACCTTTATCATAAAAGAAGGCGATCAAATCGTTCAAGAGTGGATGATGTTCACCTTCATGGCAGATTCATTTACCGGAAAAAACGTAACAGAGTCAGAGGAAGGCGTTTTAAAATGGCATGACGTAAAGGATGTGCCTGATTTGCCGATGGCCCCAGGAGATTCCCATATTCTTGATTTCATGCTTAAAGGAAAAGGACTACTGCACGGCACTTTTACGTATACACCCGACTTTGAGCTGATTGCTTATCGGTTAGATCCTCAGGGAGAATAATACATGAACCGTTTTCATAAAGAAGGAGAGGAAGCAGGCATGAATACACACAAACAAGAAGATATTCAGCTTGTGATTATTACAGGAATGTCAGGTGCGGGGAAAACCGTCGCCATTCAAAGCTTTGAAGATTTAGGCTACTTTTGTGTTGATAACCTGCCGCCATCACTTTTACCGAAGTTCTTAGAGCTCATGAAGGAATCGAATTCCAAGATGAGCAAGGTCGCTCTTGTGATGGATTTGCGCGGACGCGAATTTTTTGACAGCTTAATTGCCGCCTTAGATGAAATGAGTGATCTTGACTGGATCACGCCAAGAATTCTATTTTTAGATGCAAATGATAAGGTGCTTGTCTCAAGATACAAAGAAACGAGACGTTCGCATCCCCTTGCGACAACAGGTTTGCCGCTCGAAGGAATTGAAATGGAGCGCGAGCTGTTAGAGGAGTTAAAAGGCCGGTCTCAAATGATTTTTGATACATCGGATTTAAAACCGAAACAGCTGCGAGAAAAAATTGTCACGCATTTTGCCACCAATCAAGGACAGGTGTTTACAGTAAATGTGATGTCCTTTGGTTTTAAATACGGCCTGCCGATTGATGCTGATCTTGTCTTTGACGTGAGATTCCTGCCGAATCCTTACTATATTGAGAGCATGCGTCCACAGACTGGAAACGATGAAGAAGTGCGCTCCTATGTGATGAAATGGAGTGAAACGCAAAAATTCACAGAGAAATTAATCGATCTCCTCAGCTTTATGCTTCCGTCCTATAAACGGGAAGGAAAAAGCCAGCTTGTGATTGCCATCGGCTGTACAGGCGGACAGCATCGATCTGTGACACTGGCCAACTATTTATCGGAGTATTTTAAAAACGATTACTATACACATGTCACTCACCGGGACATTGAAAAGAGAAGCAGAAAATAGATGACGACACTACCAAAGGTGGTCATTCTTGGCGGGGGCACTGGCTTATCTGTTTTGCTCAGAGGGCTTAAAACGAAGCCAGTGGACATTACCGCTATTGTAACGGTTGCTGACGACGGAGGCAGCTCAGGCAGACTGCGGCATGATTTGAATATTCCCCCTCCAGGAGATATTCGAAACGTCCTTGCGGCTCTCTCTGATGTGGAACCGCTAGTAGAAGATCTATTTCAGCACCGTTTTAACAAAGGGAATGACTTAACAGGCCACTCACTCGGCAACCTCATTCTTGCGGCCATGACAAATATAACCGGTGATTTTTTTCATGCCGTCACTGAAATGAGTAAGGTTTTAAATGTGAGAGGAAAAGTATTGCCAGCAGCAAATTCAAGTGTTGTTCTTCATGCTGAATTAGAAAATGGGCAAATGGTGACAGGAGAATCGAAAATTCCCACCTATGGTGAGCGAATCAAACGAGTGTTCCTCACACCCGATACGATTGAACCACTGCCAGAATCCATTCAAGTCATTCGTGAGGCGGATTTGATCGTCATTGGGCCCGGCAGCCTGTATACAAGTATTTTACCAAACTTGCTTGTCCCGCATATTGGAGAAGAAGTGATTCGCTCTAAGGCGAAAAAAGTATATATTTGCAATGTCATGACGCAGCCGGGGGAAACGCTTTCCTACAGTGCAGCTGATCATGTTCAGGCATTAAATGATCATATGGATCGTCCATTTATCGATACGATTTTTGTGAACAATAAAGAAATTCCAGAAGAAATCAAAGCAAAATATGCAGAAGAACAGGCACAGCCTGTCCAATTCGACACAGATGCACTGAAAGCAATGGGACTAGAAGTGATTCCTGGAGAAATCATTACATATGACCAGCATGTCATTCGTCATGACACGCTGAAAGTAGCCTCACTGCTTGTCGACCTGCTGCATCAGAAAAAATAGGAATGGGGGTGGCAAGGATGTCATTTGCATCCGAAACAAAAAAAGAGCTGACTAATCTGGACGTGAAGGACTGCTGCACAAAAGCAGAGCTTTCTGCCCTCATCCGTATGAACGGTTCATTATCTTTCTCTAATCGAAAATTGATTTTAGATATACAGACAGAGAACGCAGCCATTGCAAGACGGATTTATACGCTGCTCAAGAAGAAATACGATGTGACAGTCGAACTGCTCGTCCGTAAAAAAATGAGATTGAAAAAGAATAACGTGTATATTGTCAGACTGGTAGAACGAGCGAGAACCATTTTAGAGGATTTAAAAATATTAGGTGAGCAATTTGTATTTGAGCGCAATATTTCAGAAGAGCTTGTGAAGAAAAGATGCTGCAAGCGCTCCTATATGAGAGGTGCTTTTTTAGCAGGCGGTTCTGTGAATAACCCAGAAACGTCCTCCTATCACCTTGAAATTTTTTCACTATATAAAGAACATAATGATGCCCTTTGTGAGCTGATGAATCAATTTCATCTCAATAGTAAAACACTTGAGCGCAAAAAAGGGTACATTACGTACATGAAGGAAGCAGAAAAAATCACGGAATTCTTAAGTGTTGTGGGCGCTCATAACTCACTGCTCCGCTTTGAAGATGTGCGGATCGTCCGAGATATGAGGAACTCCGTCAACCGGCTCGTCAATTGTGAAACAGCAAACTTGAATAAAACGATTGGTGCATCACTGCGTCAGGTCGAGAACATTCAATTCATTGATGAAAAAATTGGACTTGATGCCCTGCCGGAAAAGCTTCGTGAAATTGCCAAACTGCGAGTCGACTATCAAGAGGTCACGCTGAAGGAACTTGGAGAAATGGTAGAAAGTGGCAAGATCAGCAAGTCAGGGATTAACCACCGTTTAAGAAAGCTAGATCAAATCGCAGAACAATTACGAAACGGACAAGCTGTTACACTCAAATAGGAGAATGAAAAAGGGAGGCAGATCATATGGTGGAAAAAACGGTCACCATTCAGCTGAAAACAGGCCTGCAGGCACGTCCAGCTGCTTTGTTCGTACAAGAAGCCAATCGCTTTGGTGCTGATATTTTTCTAGAGAAAGATGGGAAAAAAGTCAATGCGAAAAGCATTATGGGTCTCATGAGTCTTGCGATCAGCTCTGGGGTTACTGTCACACTGATTGCAGATGGTGCGGATGAGCAAGAAGCCATTGAGGCGTTAACGGATTTTATCAATCAAGAAAACTGAGTCTCTTCAAAGGCTCAGTTTTTTTAGGAGGGAATGTCATGATTCAATCAGCTTTTTTACAGAAGATCGAATATGAAGGCCAGTCCATCACCTTTGATGACTTGCCTGTAGTATTAAAAAAAATGGCCTTTACCTTTCCGTTTGAAAATAGAGCTGTTCTGAACAAACAATCCTACGCTTTGAATCAAGAAGGGTTGAAGCAGCACCTACTTGAAGGAAACAGAGGAGGTCTTTGTTACGATCTCAATCCTCTCTTATACTATGTGTTAAAAGAGGCTGGGCTCTCTGTACAGCTTCTTCAAGGCACAGTGTATATCAAAGAAGCGGATACGTGGGCCATTGATGGCACGCATGTAGCCATCATGTTGAAGCATCACAACGAACGCTTTCTCATTGATGCGGGATTTGGTGTGAATTTACCTCTCCAGCCTGTGCCTTTTACAGAAGATTGGGTGGAAGGAGCGTCTATTCGGTTTCGCGTCAAAGCAAAGGAAACCGAAAAAGGGACACATCTGCTCCAATTAGATAAAGGAGATGGCGCTGAAACAGGCTATGCGTTCACTTTGAACGAGGTGGATGAGGATGCATTGTGCCAATTGAGACACGAGATTTATGAAAATGAATCCTCTCCATTTAACAAAAGACCGCTTGCGTCAAAGCTCACGCCAACAGGACGTGTGATCGTTACTGAGGATCATGTCACCACACATGAACACGAAGAAGTGTCGAAAAAGCCGCTGCCGATTCCTTTTGAGGATTACGTGAAAAACCTCATACCGTAAACCACCATACGAAAAGACAGGCCCAGATCAAATAGGGCTGTCTTTTTTGATTATCGAATACGGGTGAAAGTCGCATAATGGTCTGTTGTTTTGTAAATGAGCCAGTCGCTTGAATACACAAGACGGTCTGCATTGCGGAAGCCTGAAACGTAGTTGATGTCTGCCTCACGCCATGTTCGGCCGCTTGCTGAAGGAAGACGTCCCTCCCGGTTTGAGAAAATATCTCCACCAATGCTTTTACCTGGCGCCACCTCGGCTAGATTTCCCTTAGATGCCACCCATCCGAGAGCACTTGCTTGTGATTTCGTAATGTAGTTATCAGGCAGTCGTTTGTAGCGAATTAAATAATCTGCTACACCATCAAACGTATTAATGACGGCAAGGGTGCGCACATCTGGCGTGAGCTGAATAGAAGCAGTTTCAGTTGTGGCTGTTGGTGTAAGAGGTGTTTCTGCATGAGCTTGCTGCGGGACAAATCCAGAAAACAGAATAGCAGCGATCAGAGCGAACATAGTAAAAACCGAACTCAATCTTTTCATCTTCATCCTCCTATTAAGGAAATCGGATGCCGTCCTCTTGATGCTTGTCTAGCTCATATTATAGCACCCGAACATGAAGGAAATGTAAAGAATGAGGATCTTTGCTAAAATGAGTCTTTTATCCTGATGTCTCCTAAAGAAATAAATAAAAAGACGCAGTTTCGCGTCTTTCAGCGTGTAGACAAACCCTCGCATTCTTTGTCAGTCCTGCGCGCTGGTGCTCACGAATGTCAAATTCGCTCCGCAAAAGTAGCCGTCCTTCCTAGACTGCAAAGGTTTTCTATCACGCTGAAAAGAAGACAAAGAGCTAAAATAAAGATCATTTTAGCCCTTTGTCAACAATTTGAAAGACGCAGTTTCTGCGTCTTTGCTGTTCAAGATGAAGCAAGCTCCTTCACAACATCAACAGGCGCCTTTCCATCTATTCCATGAATCACATTATGAATGGCTCGTTTCAGCATGAGATCCCTTGTTGTTTCAGTAGCGGAACCGATGTGGGGGGCAAGGGTGACATTGTTCATCTCTTTGAAAGGATGATCCTCTTGAAGCGGTTCCTGCTCATACACATCAAGACCAGCGCCTTTGATCCATCCCTCCTGAAGTGCTTGAATGAGGCTTTGTTCATCCACTGTTTTCCCGCGGGAAATGTTTACAAATAAAGCCGTTTGCTTCATTAACTTCAATTCTCGTTCCCCAATCATATGATATGTTTCCTCGGTCAGCGGTGTAATCAACACGATGATATCAGCTTGTTTTAAAAGATCATCAAGTGCACAATAGACAGCGCCATATGCCGATTCAGCCTTTTCATTCCGGCTTCGGTTATGATAAAGAACGTTCATATCAAAACCATGTGCTGCCCGTTTGGCCACTTGTTCTCCGATACGTCCCATGCCAATAATACCGAGCGTTTGGTGATGGACGTCGATGCCAAAGATCTCTTCTTCCTGTACGAATTTCGTCCATTTTCCTTCACGGATAAAACGATCAAGCTCGGCGATTCTTCGCGCAGAGGAGAGAATGAGCGAAAAGGCAAGGTCAGCCACGGTATGATCGAGCGTATAAGGAGTATGCGTACCAATCACGCCTCTTTGCCTCATCGCTTCTATATCAAAATTGTCATAGCCGACAGAGTTATTGCTCACCACCTTGAGTTTTGGTGCGTGATCTAACAGCTCTTGATCGATTTTTGTTCCAGACGTTAAAAGACCATCAGCGTGCTGCAGCTTCTCAAACAACATGTCTCTTGGAATAGGGTCTTTGGATTGCCAAACCTCGTATGTACAATGTTCCTTTAGCATTTCTTCAAAAGAGGCAGGCAAGGGTTTGGCGACAAAAATGTGTGGTGTCACAGTCAATTCGCTCCTTTCACTTGGTCATCTTACTCCTTTTATTATAAAGCAACCATTTCGGCAGAACACGTTTGAATGTTAGCAGCTCAATATTTAATATACTGAAATAACGGTAAAGAAAGACATTTTCTTAGTGAAAAAGTAGATTCTTATGCCATCTGATGCATTTTTTATCTATATAAAAATAAGCTGATAGTAGATGAGACATGTGAAATTGCAAAAATTTACGAGAGATTATCTGACAAACTGGAAAATAGATCGAGACTTTTTGATAGAAAATTTATTATATTTGAAATGTATTAAACGGGATGATCATTTTCTACTAAACCATTTTATTGTCTTTTGGTGTGATGAGAACAATAAATTGAAAGCAAACCCGCGAAGCCGTTGGGATGCAGCGTAAAATAGAGAAAATGATGATATTTCTTCTCATCGTTTTCTCATTTTTTTCTTTTTTTTCTATCATTTTTCTTCTCTATTCTTGAGAACACAAGAAAGAAAAGGAGGACAGGCACGAGCTTACGTTACTTAAAAAAAGATGGGAGATGGCAAAATGGAGTCAAAATTAGAACAGATTCTTCAGCACAATTCAGAGTTTGTGAATGAGAGACATTATGAGCCTTACAAAGCGGGGAAATTTCCTGAGAAAAAACTGGTTATTTTAACGTGCATGGATACCCGTCTTTTGGAATTATTGCCGCAATCTATGGGTCTGCGCAACGGGGATGCAAAAATCATTAAGAATGCAGGTGCCATCGTGACACATCCGTTCGGCAGTGTGATGCGGAGTATCCTGCTAGCTATCTATGAGCTAAAGGCAGAGGAAGTATGCATTGTAGGGCATCATGAATGCGGAATGGCAGGTCTTGCGGCGGACCCTTTACTTGAAAAGGCGAAAGCACGCGGAATCGAAGAGAAATGCTTAAGCATTGTGAAAAACTCAGGAGTTGATTTAAAGGGCTGGCTGACAGGCTTTGATTCAGTTGAAGAAAGCGTGGCCCAAAGTGTGAAATTAGTGAAAGAGCATCCACTGATGCCAAGTGATGTGGCAGTTCATGGACTGGTGATTCACCCAGCGACAGGAAAGCTGGATGTCGTAGTGAAAGACAAACAAATTGACCCACAGTATACCTAAATCATCTACACATACTTGAAGGAGGCCAACACATACCATGCGTTTTTATGGAAGATTTGAAGGGTACAATTCATCAAAGTTTAGACGCGATTTAATCGCTGGGCTTGTCGTGGGCGTTGTGGCAATTCCTTTAGGCATGGCATTTGCCATTGCATCTGGTGTCGGACCAGAATATGGATTATACACAGTCATCGTTGCCGGCATTTTGATTTCATTGTTTGGTGGTTCAAAGTATCAGATCGGCGGGCCGACCGGGGCGTTTGTTCCCATTTTATTCGGGATCGTCAGCCAGTACGGTATTGAAAACTTACTCATTGCCGGTTTTATGGCAGGCTGTATGCTTGTATTATTCGGAATATTCAAACTAGGAAAGCTCATGAAATTTATTCCTCGTCCGGTTATCATCGGTTTTACTGCTGGCATTGCTGTCATTATTTTTTCAGGACAGATTGCCAACTTCCTCGGATTAAAGGGTGTTGAAAAACATGAAAGTTTTTTCCTCAATATGAGAGAAATCGTGGTCCATCTCGGTACCACAAACAGTCTCGCCATCATCACAGCCGTCACCGGGCTCATTGTGATTTTGGCGGCACAAAAATACATTCCCAAAATACCTGGTGCTCTATTAGGTCTATTGGCTTCTACGTTTCTCGCCGTTCTTTTCTTTCAAGGACAAGTTGAAACGATTGGCTCTGCATATGGTGAAATCCCTCGTCAGCTGCCAACCTTCGCTTTTCCTGAATTGACGATTGAAAAAATGATATACCTCCTGCCTCCAGCAATTATCATTGCACTTTTAGGCGGCGTGGAATCGATTTTGTCCGCAATGGTTGCTGATAATATGAAAGGCTCTAAGCATGACAGCAATAAAGAGCTTGTTGGACAAGGAATTGCCAATATGGCGGCACCGCTTTTCGGAGGAATTCCAGCGACGGGAGCTATTGCCCGAACGGCAACGAACATAAAAAATGGCGGGGCAAGTCCGATTTCTGGTGTGGTGCATGGCGTTGTCGTCTTGCTGATCTTAATGGTATTTGCGCCGTATGCGTCGATGATTCCACTTGCTGCAATGGCACCGATTTTAATGTTTGTTGCTTGGAATATGAGTGAGAGAAAAGAGTTTATCAATATTTTGAAAGTGAAAAATGCTGATTCGCTTGTACTGGTCGTGACTTTCCTGCTCACAGTGATCGGTGATTTGATTATTGGCGTCACTGCTGGTCTCATTTTAGCGTTTATCGCCTTTATCAAAAAAATGAGCCAGACGACCAATATCCATACAAATGTCGCCGTTCCTCAAATGGAAACAGCAGCTGCTTTAGAAAAACAGACAGAGGAGAAAGGGATCAGTATGTATTCCATTGAAGGGCCGCTCTTTTTCGGCACAACAGATTCATTAGAAAATTCGATATTGGATCATGTTCAAACAAAACCGAAAACGCTCATTCTGCTTATGAATAAAGTCAATTACATGGACACATCGGCAGAAGCGGTTCTCATGAATATCTCCAATCGGTTAAAGCATCATAATGGAAAGCTGATGATCGTTGGACTTCAATCACAGCCTAAGGAGCTTTTGCATCGAACGGGACTATTCCATCATATCGGAAAGCAGCATTTCTTTGAACGAACGGATGACATTTCACCACAGCATCTTTAAGGCGTAAAAAACACGTGACAGCTTGGTCACGTGTTTTTTACTGGCTCTTTTTCTCCAGAAAAGCGTTTGTTGAGTTTTTGTTGATGAGCGCTGAAGATCTCTTCTACTGTGACATCATATTGATCCGCTAAAATGAGGAGATTTGCTAAAACATCTCCCATTTCTTCAATGAGTTCTTTCTTCAGCTCAGATGATTCCTGTCTCTGCTCATCAGGCCGGTCTCGTCCGATTTCTATTGCTCTAACAGCGCGAGCGAGTTCTCCCGTTTCTTCCATTAAGAAGCCTAACCGGATAAACGGTCCGTATTCTGTCCAATTTCTCGTTTGATAAAAATCCTTGATCCACTTCTCCATCTCAGTTGTTTGCATTCTCTCTATACAGCTCCTTATATGGTGTTCACTCTTTTGATTTTACACTATATATAGAAGAAACGGCTGTTTCTTTACAAATCATTATAGTAGAATGAGTGGGTGAAGAAATCATAGAGAGAGATGGGGCTGTTTTGATGAAAACGATTTGTGTGTTTGCTGGTTCGAATCCAGGTGTAAATGATGTCTATAAACAAAAGGCTGTAGAGCTGGGTGCTTATATGGCGAAGCAGGGCATTCGTCTTGTTTACGGCGGATCGCGTATTGGGTTAATGGGCGCGATTGCCGATGAGGTCATGAGACATGGCGGGCAAGTGATCGGGGTCATGCCTAAGGGACTTTTTAGAGGAGAAGTCGTGCATCAAGAGCTGACAGAGCTAATTGAAGTAACAGGCATGCATGAACGAAAAGCAAAAATGAGCGAGCTGGCCGATGGGTTTATTGCGATGCCAGGTGGCTTTGGTACATATGAAGAATTATTTGAGGTGCTGTGCTGGGCACAAATCGGCATCCATCAAAAGCCGATTGGATTGTATCAAGTGAATGACTATTTCAACCCGCTTATGGACATGGTGAAGTTTAGTGTACAGGAAGGCTTTTCAAATGAATCACACCTTCAATTGTTACATGCTTCGAGCGAACCGGAGGAATTAATCACGCAGATGGCTTCTTATCAAACACCGTCTCTTCAGCAGAAATGGACGGAGCTGTCTTAAAGTATAAGTTTAAATGACAAAAAACCGTCTGTTCAAGGAACAGACGGTTTGTGTTGTGATCATTATTTTTGGTCTTCTGTATTACGGGTCAAGACTTTGTCAATGAGTCCGTATTGAAGTGCTTCTTCCGCTGTTTTGAAGTTGTCACGATCTGTATCGCGCTCAATGACTTCAATTGGCTGACCAGTACGTTCAGCAAGTACTTGGTTCAGTTTATCGCGTAAAGAAAGGATTCGTTTTGCCGCAATTTCAATTTCTGTTGCTTGACCTTGGGCTCCGCCTAGTGGTTGGTGAATCATGACTTCACTGTTTGGAAGAGCATAACGCTTACCTTTTTCACCAGCAGCAAGCAGGAACGCACCCATAGATGCAGCCATACCAATACAAATAGTTGATACCTTTGGTTTAATAAATTGCATCGTATCGTAAATGGCCATACCAGCTGTGATTGAACCGCCAGGGCTGTTAATGTAGATAGAAATATCTTTTTCTGGATCTTCAGCTTCTAAGAAAAGCAGCTGTGACACGATGGAGTTGGCAACATTGTCATCGATCGCAGAACCAAGCATGATAATACGGTCTTTTAAAAGACGAGAATAAATGTCGTAAGCTCTTTCCCCACGATTTGTTTGCTCAATGACTGTAGGTATTAAATTCATAATGTTCCTCCTTCACCTTTTAGGTAAGTATGTAATTCAATGATACATTTTTGGTCAATAAAGGTCAAACAAAACGCTGACCTAAATTCAAATACCCCTATCCATTTTCCCCAAAATCATTCCACTTCAAACCATCATATTAGTTTATGTATCCAAAGTAAGAAAATACATCATCATGACGAATGATTAATCATTGCTTTCTCGCAGTATTTCCCTTATAATTTGATATGCTGACGTTCAAAAAACATATCGTGCGCTCGTAGCTCAGTTGGATAGAGCGGTGGTTTCCGGTACCACGTCTGCCGGGGGTTCGAATCCCTCCGAGCGCGTACTTAGTATCTGATAGGATTCGATTAATAAATTGTGAAAAATGAGAAAACCCTTTTGAATAAAGGGTTTTTCTTTGTTTTTTATGTGATTGAAATATGTAAGTAAACGTTATTAATTAGATTGGTTTTGCACAAATTTTTCACTTGTGTAACTTTCGAGTACTAACATTTTGGAACAAATCTAAAGTACTTATAGTCTCTTCTTCTCTAAACTCCTTCATAACATGAGCAAAATATCTAAATAAAAGACATCTGAGGAAAGATTGCGCCTGCATTTGATTTTGAAAGTCCCGACGAAAATGGTCGATAGTTACTTGGCATACAAGAAAAGCGGAAACCGTTCTTTAGTTGAAATGGAAGAAACGAAGCACAGCAGTGAAATGAAGGGCGAAACATCAGTGTAGGCATTACGTATGAGCTTCCGCGTATAAATGTTGAGCGTCATACAGGTCACCTATTTGATGATGAACAGGTGAAGAAGAAAGACTAGAGAATCACGTATGATCTTGTGGATGGAGCGAGTAGGTTTTATAGCCCTATTTGGTCTTATATGGGGAAGTATGGAAAGAAACTGAAATCACAGCTTATGGGTGTGAATCTCGTTATGGTGGATTTGCAACAGCAACTAGAGCTATACGCCCATATGTATGCTCATATGGATTCAGAAACGAAAGAATATGACGAGGTTCTTTTAATGCCAGTATATACAGATGATCCATTCCCGAATGGCTTACCAGAGGGATGGACAAAAGAGGACATGGAATGGATAAAAAACAACTAGCAGAGAGGGGTATATGGAATAAGTTTTGTAGAAGTTTTAAGAAAAGTTATGTATGAAGCGTTAAAATTAAGCTCCGAATGGATTTATCACATAAATGAAAAGAAATTTTATGAATATATAAGGAGATTTGAATATTAGAAGCTTTCATAGATATTGGGAGAAGTCTTATAATGATAAGGATTTTAACGCGACATTTTTGATTTTTGAGGATATACTCTTCTCTGTTATATGATCAGGAATACTTTGTTTTTCGATGTCAATATAAAGTTAAATTCTAATCAATTAATTACAATAATTTTACATAAAAGTATCTATATCGTATTATTTATAGTAAATGATATCTAAATAATAGAGTGGAGTGGAAAAATGGATACTAATAAAGCTAAAGTTATTTCTTTTATTAATCTAAAGGGTGGAGTGGGGAAAACTTCTACAGCGATAAATATTGCTGATGCTTTATCTCGTGATAACCTCAAAGTTTTAGTAATAGATATGGACCCACAATTTAACGCTACACAAGCATTACTTACGCATCAATTTAAGTATCACAAAAAAGAAATAGAGAAAAATTTATTATCTGAGGTTCTTAGGGAGCTAAAGGAGAACTACGAAGAGGTAGTATCACCTACAGGAGTGCTGCAAGAGGAAGAGGTTGAACAAAATGACGGACTTAATCAAGATGACAATTATAAGAAAGAAATATCTTCTCAGTTAATATATAATAGAATAAAAGAAAAAGGAATGACGGTAAGATCTTTATTTACTCAAGAGGGTTTAGTTGATGAACCAGAAAACCTTTCTTTGGTTTATAATTTAAAAAACAATTTAGATTTAATACCTGGAGATTTAGATTTGTTTGAATCATTATATGGTGATACAAGCGGAAAGCATAATGTTCTAGATGATCATTTTGAAGCCTATGAATTAAGAAAAGAGTATGATTATATAATCATCGACTGTCCACCCAATTGGACAATCTTAACTCAGGCTAGTTTATTTGCTTCAGATCATTACATAATTCCAAGTAAGGTTGACCTATTCTCTAGTATAGGAATTGGCTTATTAGAAAGTTTAGTAAATGCAACTTTTTATGAAAAAAAGTCAGGAATATATAAATTGTATACGATGTATAGAAGAGATTTAAACCGTCCTTGTATTAATTCTTTAGGAGTTTTATTTACTTTAACACATGATATGCCTATTGCAAGTAAGCTAAAAGAAAGACTTCAGAATAATATCCCACAGTCTTTCTTTGAAACAGAAATACCATATCACTCGTCAGTTCCTCTGAAATTTTCTTTATACGAAGAAAGTGGAGCAAAACATGAAGCATTAAAAAACTCTATTACAAGGGTTGTCTCAGAAATCAAAGGATTGGTGTCGGATTTGGAGGGAGAACATGAAAAAAGTTGATAGTAAAAAGGATTTTATAAATGAGTTTAGTGTAATAAATAAGAACAAGTTTTCTCTACAACAAACTAAAAGTCTATTTTTGGGGCTTCTTTATGAATTAATTTCGGAAAGAGGAATATTTCTAAAAAACAAAGATTTAGAGGACTTTATAAAAGAAGTATTCAAAAAAAGCTATAATGAATATGTGTTTAGAAGTAGACCTTATCTTGCCTCTAGGCTACTTAAAGATATTTCAAAAGAGTACGATCCTTCAAAAATATCAGCATTTATAAAATTAATTGTAGTATACCTGCATGAAAAAGACACGAATAATGAAATTAGAGATCCTAGAGTGCAAAGGTCATCGAAAAATATGGAAGAAGATGTTATAGGGTGGTTTAACACAGTTAATAAAGGAAGTAAAGAAAAGTGAAAACATTAGATGACCTTTTAGAGAAAGAGTTTGAAAAGATACAAAGTTTAGAAGGGATCAAACATCAATTTTTAACAACAAATTTAACTGAATTTAGGAATATTTTCAGTTATATATATGCGCTTAATTATCTTAAGAACAAAGTAGAGACGAAGAACTACTTTGGTTCTGAATTTCAGATGACTTTTTCGTTACTACTTGAATCATTTTATGCACTTCTTAATGGGCAATGTAGGGGTGCTTTATTATTACTGAGATCTGCACAAGAGGCAAACTTTAAATTCGTATTGGAAAAAGAGAGGGGAGTTATGCTAAATAATGACCCCACTCTGAAATTTAAATCATTAAATTTCAGGTTTTCAGAAACCCAATCTCAATTTACCAATGATTTGAAAAGATGCCTAGATGAAAAAGATTTTAAGGAGTATTATAAGTCAGTTGAGAGGAACTTAACTCTTTACAAACGATTAAGTGCGGTAGTTCATTCGGTATCGAAAAACACTCCTATAATGAATGTTGCATACTTCTCTAGTCTGCATAATAATACTATTATAGATAAAGATAAGTATTTTAAGCTGTTTCATGATGTTGTTGATAAAATATTTCTTTTGAATTATTTTTTAATACGAGAAAGCTTAATCAATTGGGATTCTTATATCCTCAAAGATTTTCTGAGAATTATGTACGGTAAGAGAAGAGCTAAAACTTTGATTGAAATTGTAAAAAAAGATAAAATTTCTTCATGATAGCATTAAAGTAAAGTTAATAGTGATTTAAAATGTTAATAGAAATATTCTTTGCACAAATTTTGCACGAGGTCATTTTAAAACGTTGTTACAACAATAATTAAAGACACAAATTATACGTTCTCCAAGCGCGTACTTGACCTTGTTTACGATAGACAATGGTCTCACGAAACCCTCTCCTTTGGAGAGGGTTTTTTTGTTCCGCCTCATGTATGATTCACTTTTAAAACGTTTCATCTATGAATGTTTATTTATGCTATAATTAATAATCATTCTCAATTAAAGGTGGTTTTGTAAGTGAAAAAAATGATTTGGCTAGTCAGTCTGCTGGCACTGCTGTTAGTAGCATGCGGGCAGAAAGAGAATAAAGAGCAAGCAGCAAGTACGCGTACATATACAACGGAAACGGGTGAAAAGATCACGATTCCTGCCAAGCCGAAGCGGATTGTTGTGTTAACAGCGCAGCTTGGGAACTTTAAAAAGTTAGGTGTGACACCTGTTGGCATGACAGATGTTTATCCTAAATCATCCTTTTTAGATGAAACAGGTGTGAAGCGGGTGCCGATGGAAAATGTGGAGGCGATTGCAAAGCTGAAGCCTGATTTAATCATTGCTTATTCACAAAACGAACAGATTGAAAAGTATAAAAAGATTGCCAAAACGATCACGTTTACGACAAGTGAACATAGCTTCAAAGAGATGCATATTGAAATTGGAAAGATTCTTGGAAAAGAAGCGTTAGCGAAAAAACAAATACAAGAAATGGACGAGAAGCTGAAGAAAGACGGAGAAGAAGTGAAAGCGAAAATTGGTGATGACAAGACATTCTCCATTATGGATGTCCAGCCAAAGCAAGTGTACTTATTTGGTACGGACTTTGGCCGCGGCGGGGAAGTCATCTATCAAGGCTATGGATTCAGCTTACCTGAAAAGGCAGAAAAGGCACTTCCAAAGGAAGGCTATCTTGGAATTTCATTAGAAGAGATGAATGAGTATACAGGAGACTATTTACTTGTACCAACAAAGGATGGAAAAGAGCCAAATCTTGATATTACGAACAGCGCTGTATGGAAGAAAAATCAAGCGGTGAAGCAAGGGCATGTCCTGTACTATTCAATCAAGGAATTTATCTATGCAGATCCGATCTCCATTGAAAAACAGTCTGATGCATTTAAAAAAATGCTGCTCAAATCATAATGTGAAAAAGACAAAGTGCTTATTAGGAGACTTTGTCTTTTTTTCTGCCACTTTATGATGAAATACTGGACATAAGACTCATTTCTTCCCTTTTCAGGCGTATTTGTTGAGCCGGCTTGCTGTATATGATTAACATGGAAGGGAATTGACAATGAGGAGGGATTTCTTGTGGCGAAGATTTTATTGATTACGTTTCCAGCTGAAGGACATGTGAACCCTATGTTAGGAATGATCAAAACATGGGCGGATCGAGGCGATGAAGTGCATGCGGTTACAACTGTACATTATCAGGAACGAATCAAACGCTTAGGCGCTCACGTACATATACATCCAGACTATATTCGGACATTACATGTGGAAGAAGGAGATTTAGATTCCATGCAGCCGTTCTTTCATGCCATGCTGCAAACATCATATGATATTTTAGAGGTAGTGGAAACACTTTCCGATAAGCATTCATTTGATTTGGTCTACTACGATATGTTTGGGGCAGGAGAGCTTGTTCGAGATTACTTGCGCATTCCGAGCATTGGATCCAACCCATCTTTTGTGCTGCAAGAGGCGCATTTTGATACACCGCTATACAGGAAGGATGAGAAAGCTGAGCATCTGTTAGAAAAAATACAAGAGCGTTTTAGCGTTCAGCCAACGCGTTTGATGCAATTTATGAAAAACCGTGGAGAACTGAATATCGTCTATACAAGTGAATATTTCCAGCCTTCTGTTGATTCATTAAACGATTCGTTTGTCTTCATTGGACCGAGCTTTCTAAAAAGAGCCGACCAGCATGATTTCCCGCTGGAAGCACTTGAGCAAGAAAAAGTCGTTTTTATTTCCATGGGCACCGTTCTTGGGGATACAGAAGCATTTTTTAATATGTGTATAGATGCCTTCGCAGACTTTGACGGAAAAGTAATTATCGCAACAGGTGAAAAAGTAGATCGTTCTCTCTTAAAAGAGGCGCCTGCTCATTTTCTGATCGAGCCTTATGTGCCGCAGCTTGAAGTGCTCGAACTGACAGATGTGTTTATAACGCACGGCGGGATGAATAGTGTCAATGAAGGTATTCATTACCACGTTCCGATGGTCGTCATTCCAGTCGACAAAGATCAGCCGATGGTGGCACAAAGACTTACCGAATTATCTGCTGCCTGCGCACTTGATAAAGATCAGCTGACAGCAGAGCAGCTAAGAGAGACCGTTGAGACGGTTTTAGGCAGTGATACGTACCGGGCGGGGATTGAGAAAATTGAAGAAAGCTTCCAAGCAGCAGGTGGAACAGAAAAAGCATTAAGGGTGATCGATCAATTCATACAAGCGAAACAGACTCAATCATGAGTCTGTTTTTTTATGAAAAGATGTTGTATTTCCCATTTCTGTATGCTAGTATTCAATTCGTAATCATTTCGATTAATAATCGTAATGATTACGATAATGTTGAATTGGAGGAAGTACATATGAGTGATCAACCTGTTTACATAAAGAAGAAATATGAGAAAAAGCATCTCTATGTGACATACACCATGATGCTGTTTTCAGTGATGGCTTGTTTTTTATTGGCCTCATGCTCTGGAAACAAAGCATCTTCCAGCATGAATGATAGAGAAGAAGATGAGCTCGTGTATGCAAGTACAAAAGATATCAGGGACATCAATCCCCATCTATACGGCGGAGAGATGGCTGCTCAAAATATGGTGTTTGAATCGCTTGTCGTCAATACAGAGAAGGGCGTTCAGCCTGCTTTAGCGAAAAGCTGGGACATTTCAAAAGATGGAAAAACCTACACCTTTCATCTTCGAAAAGGTGTGACTTTTTCAGATGGTGAGCCTTTTAATGCAAAGGCAGTTAAATTGAACATAGATGCTGTCGTCAAAAATATTGAAAAGAACGCTTGGCTTAATCTCGTATCCGAAATCAAATCCACAAAGGCGTTAGATGACGATACATTTGTTCTCACGTTGAAAGAGCCTTATTATCCTACGTTAGAAGAGCTGGGCTTAACACGCCCCTTCCGTTTTATTTCTCCAAAAAGCTTCATTGATGGAACGACTGCAAAAGGAGTCAAAAGCTATGCAGGTACAGGTCCTTATGTTCTAAAGGAACATAAGAAAAATCAATATGCCGTTTTTGAAATGAATGACCACTATTGGGGGAAAAAGCCGAAAATTTCAACCGTGAAATGGAAAGTCATGCCGGATCACCAGACCATCTTACTTGCGCTCCAAAAAGGAGAGATAGATCTTTTATTTGGAGCAGATGGTGACATGATCGATGGAGACTCATTCCAGGCTTTAAAAGAAGCAGGTCAATATGGTGTAACCGTGAGTCCTCCTGTTGGTTCAAGATCGATAGTCATTAATTCAAACCAGCCAATCACAAAAGATCCGAAAGTAAGAGAAGCGTTTCAATACGCCATTCAAAAGGACATGATCACAGAAGGCATTTTAAATGGAACGGAAAAGGTGGCACACACATTGCTTGCCCCTTCTGTCCCTTACGCAAATATTCCATTGAAAAAGAAAACTTATCAAAAGAAGAAAGCAGAGGCAATATTGGATGAGGCAGGCTGGAGGATGAAAGAAGACGGGTATCGCTATCAAAATGGCAAACTGCTGAGTGTGGCTATTTACTATAATTCCGATAATGCAGGGGAAAGAACGATCAGTGAATCGATTCAACAAGATTTCAAGCAGGTGGGGATCAAGCTGGATATTAGAGGAGAAGAAAAACAGGCATTTTTAGATCGCCAAAAAACAGGAAAGTTCGATCTGATGTACTCGCTGTCTTGGGGACTCCCATATGATCCACAAACTTATGTCTCTTCATTCCGTGTAGCATCCCATGCTGATTATCAAGCCCAATTAGGACTGAAAAAGAAAAAGTGGCTGGACGAGACGATTACGGAAGTATTAGTAGAACCAGATGAGCAAAAGCGGAAACAAATGTATCAAGAAATATTGACGTATATCCATGATGAAAATGTCTACATCCCAATCTCTTATTCTGTGACAAAGGCCGTTTATAATAAGCGCCTGAAAGGCGTAGGTTTTCATGTGTCTCAGTATGAAATTCCATTTGACCGTATGTATTTTGCGTCATAAAACGGAGGTAGAGACATGACTCGCTATCTCTTAAAACGAATACTGATGCTTTTTCCGCTTATGATCTTCATCACCTTCTTTGCTTTTGTCCTGCTGACGATGCGGGCAAGTGATCCAGCAGAGGTCGCTTTGCGGGTGAATCAAGTCACACCAACAGAAGAAATGATTGAATCGATGCGTCAGGAGTTAGGCTTAGACCAGCCGTTTTTCATCCGCTATGCCACATGGCTTAAAGATGGATTAACAGGTGATTTTGGTAAGAGCTATGTCACACAGGAGCCAGTTTTTAATCTTATCATGGAGGCGCTGCCTGCTACATTGCAGCTTGCAGGAGCAGCGCTCTTTTTGATCATATTGCTCAGTTTGTTGTTCGGGGTGATTTGTGCATATGCTGCTCATTCCTGGGTGGACCGGATCTTGAGAGCCTTTGTGTTTATCGCCGCTTCAATGCCTAGTTTTTGGCTGGGGATTTTGTTGATTTGGCTTTTTTCTGTCAAATTCAATTGGGTCAATACGAGTGGAATGGAAGGGTTCAAATCGATTCTTCTTCCAGCTGTCACATTATCATTTGGCTACTTATCGACCTATGTGAGACTGATACGCAATCAAATTCTAAAATTTCAGCACGAGCCCTTTGTTTTTTACGCAAGAGCACGTGGTTTAAAGGAACGAACCGTTCAACTGAAGGTCATGAGGCATGCCCTGCAATTAGCGGTGACAGCACTTGGCATGTCTATTCCAAAGCTCATTGCGGGAACCGTCATTATTGAGAACCTTTTTGCTTGGCCAGGGGTTGGCCGGTTGTGTGTAACAGCTATTTTCCATGCTGATTTCCCTATTATTCAAGCCTATTTATTTGTGATGGGGTTCCTGTTTGTTATGTGCAATCTCATCGCTGATGTGATCCAAATGACCATGAATCCGCAGTTGCGAAAGGAGGTCTGACAACGATGATAGGGTGGCATCAATTAAGAAAAGACCGTATGGCGATTCTTTCAATCTGGCTGTTAGCACTGGTTGCATTAGCTGGACTGTTTGCACCAGTGTTAGCACCACATGACCCAACAAATACGAACATTCTTCAAAAATATGCCGGTATCAGTCTTACTTATCCATTAGGAACGGATCATCTAGGGAGATGTGTATTGTCTCGGCTTTTATATGGCATTCGGACAACAATGCTTGCGGCCATGCTGACGATGTGTATCACGATGCTCATTGGCAGTGTACTTGGACTCATGGCAGGATTCTTTCGAGGAAAGGTGGATGGGGTTTTGATGAGGCTGTGTGATGTCATGCTTTCCTTTCCAGCAGAGGTGATGATCCTTGCGGTTGTGGGAATCCTCGGACCTGGACTATTCAATATTATTTTGGCGAATGTTCTAGCGAAATGGGCCTGGTATACAAGAATGATTCGTTCATCTGTCCTTCAATATGCGAATGAACCTTCTGTTCAGTTTGCGAAGGTGTCTGGCGGCACACCCTTTTACATATTGAGGAGACATCTAATTCCTCGTATCTCAGGAGAAATTGCTGTTTTTGCGACACTTGATGCGGGCTGGGTAATCTTAAATATATCAGCACTGTCTTTTCTTGGGTTAGGTGTGAGTGCACCTACACCAGAATGGGGTATGATGCTCAACGAGGCGAAGAATGTCATGGTGACACATCCTGCCCATATGCTTGCGCCTGGACTTGCCATCTTGTTTGTGGTCATGGCGTTGAACTTTTTAGGAGACAGCCTTCAGCATGCCGCGAATCCTGCCATGCATCATACCAGAAAGAAAGGGGGGAGGCCATTTGCCTTTAATCGACGTAAAAAATCTGTCCGTACATGATCCACAGCAGCAAAAGAATATAGTGACGAATATCACATTTTCTTTACACCAACAACGCTGTTTAGCCGTCATTGGAGAAAGTGGCAGTGGAAAATCAACTCTCGCAAAAGCGTTAATTGACCTTGTCGCCCCTTCGCTAGAAGTGGAAGGAACGATCATTTTTGACGGCAAAACATTGACAAATCAAGAAGCACATCAATGGCGGGGGAAACGAATAGGTTTCATCTCACAAGATGCTATGAATGCATTCAATCCCATCGAAACGATTGGTCATCAAATATTGGAAACATTTCAGCAGCATTTGGGCTTACGCGGGAAAGAAGCAAAAGCACATGCTATGGCTGGGCTTGCACGTGTTCATTTAAAAAATCCATATGATTTGATGAAAAAATACCCGTATGAACTGTCTGGAGGAATGCTTCAGCGTGTGATGATTGGCATCACGTTGATGCTTTCTCCTGACGTGATCATTGCAGATGAGCCAACTGCATCGCTTGATGCCTTTAATCGGCGTGAAGTCATCAGACAATTACACAGGCTAAAGGAAGAAACCGGTGTTACCTTGATCGTTATAACGCATGATTTAGGCGTCGTTCAGGCAATCGCCGATGAGTTGATGGTCATGCACCAAGGAGTGATGCTTGAGCATGGGTCAGCCAAGGAAGTGTTCACATCACCCGAGCATCCCCAAACAAAGCATTTACTGGAGACGAGGCTTCGATTATCTGCTCCTATTAAAGCACTGCGGCAGCAGAAGAGAGCGGAGGCGTTTCCATGTTGATCACAGCTATAAATCTAGTCAAACACGGTGAGAAGAAAGGTCTTTTTTCACATCAAAAGAAACCAAAAGACCGCATATCAAACGTTTCGTTTCAAATTGAAAAAGGACAATGTGCCGGATTAGTCGGTGAGAGCGGCAGTGGCAAAAGTACATTGGCACGTATCCTGCTCGGTTTAGAAAAAATAGATAGAGGCGAGGTACAGATTGATGGCATGCCAGCTGACAAGTGGCGGAGGGTGAATCGGGGGAAAATGAGTGTTGTTTTTCAGGATTATCTATCTTCTGTTCATCCCTCCTTTACGGTGAAAGAGATCGTAGCAGAACCGATGCGTTTGTTAAAGCAGAATCAGAATCTGGATCAGAAAGTTTTGTCATTACTTCAGCAAGTCAGGCTGCCCTCGTCTGTACTGAATCAATATGCTCATCAGCTAAGCGGCGGTCAGCTTCAGCGAGTGTGCATCGCACGAGCCATATCAACGCACCCATCCATTCTCATACTAGATGAAGTCCTGAGTTCACTGGATGTTTCTGTTCAAGTACAAATATTGGAGCTGCTTGAGACATTAAAACAAGAGCTAGACATGACGATCCTTCTCATTACCCATGATGTAGAAGCAGCGGTGTATCTATGTGACCGTCTTCTATTTTTACATGAAGGAAGCCTAGTGGAGGAATGCAAAAAGGACCAATTGTTTGAAGTGTCCCATCCATTTACACTCCAGTTAATCGACTCACTTATGCCTTTTCAGCTTGACAAAAAATAACCAATCTTTTATCGTATACGTAACAAACGACGGAAGGGTGACCCAATGCAATGAAGTACTAATCCTATGACCTGTAAGCAAAATGAATGAACGAAGGCAGTGAGCAAACGATCGGTTTGCCATGTTTGCTGCGTTTTCATTTTTTAGCTTCGGAATAGGATGGTACAGCTTGGGAATCAAAGAATGAGGTGTTTGATACGTGGGATGTGTGTGTTCAAATTGGAACGGCACACCATACTGGATCAATCCGCTTATTTTTGTACACCATTTTGCCTCCTATTCTGAGAATGGGAGGCTTTTTCATGTCTCCTGATATGAAAGGAGAGGATTGGATGTTATTAAAAGCCAATCAGTTAAAGGTATTTCGAAAAGATCGCTTGTTATTTGATATTGAGGAACTAGCCATTCATCAAGATGATCGCATTGGTCTTGTAGGGACAAATGGCAGCGGCAAAACGACTTTATTGCATGTGCTGGCGGGGCAGGAAACACCAGACAGCGGCACGGTGGCCGCCACTGCGACTTGTACCCTGCTTCCACAATTGAAACAAGGAGATGGCAGACAGAGTGGCGGTGAAATGACCCAGACTTATATTGAAAGAGCATTAAGCCGGCCGTCAGCCCTTTTATTAGCAGATGAACCGACCACTCATTTGGATACAGAGCATATTGAGTGGCTGGAAGATAAGCTGCGTCATTATCAGGGAGCTCTCATTGTTGTTTCACATGATCGTGCTTTTTTAGATGCAATATGTACGGAGATTTGGGAGCTGGATCATGGGAAGCTTCATCATTACAAAGGCAACTACACACATTTTGCACAGCAAAAAGAGCTGGCACATCGTCAGCAGGTGGAAGCGTACGAAGCCTATACACAAAAGAAAAAACAATTAGAGCATGCACTGGAAAAGAAAAAGAAAAAGGCGGACAAAGCGACAAAGCCATCCCAAAAGGTGAAATCCTCAGGACCTAAAATTGCAAAGCCCTACTATGCAAATAAGCAAAAAAAGCTGCAAAAAACAGCCAAATCCATTGAAACCAGGATGGAGAAATTAGAAAAGGTTGAGAAGGTAAAGGACATTCAGCCGATCCAAATGACTCAGCATACGATGAAGGCAGTAGCTAGCCGTACCATTTTGCGAGTGGAAAATGTAGATGGCAAGGCGGGCGATAAAGTGCTTTGGAAGCAGGCGAATGTGGAAGTGAGGGGCGGAGACAAGGTTGCCATTATCGGAAACAACGGGAGCGGCAAAACGACATTTCTCCGTATGTTAGTGAATGGACATCCCGGAGTTACTCGCTCAGAGGCCGTCAAGCTAGCGTACTTCCGTCAGGATCTTTCAGGATTGAAGGTAGATGAATCGATTTTACAAAATGCGCTGAAAGAGGCGGTTCAAGAAGAGACAGTGGTTCGAACGGTTTTGGCGAGACTAGGATTTAGAGGGGATGATGTGCATAAGCCTGTTGGCGTATTAAGCGGGGGAGAACGGGTGAAAACGATGCTTGCGTCCTTACTTGTCAGTGATGCCAATGTTCTCATGCTGGATGAACCGACGAACTTTTTAGATCTGGCCGCAGTTGAAGCACTTGAAGGTCTCTTGAAAGATTATCCAGGTACCGTTGTGTTTGTTTCCCACGATCGCAGGCTGATTGAGGAGGTTGCCACTCGTATTTTCCATATTCATGAGGAACGTATTGAAGGATTTGACGGCACATATGAAGCATATAAACAAAAGGAAGAAAAACCAGCTGTGACAAATAGAGAAGAGGAGCTTCTGTTAATTGATATGGAGCTGTCTGAAGTGCTCAGCCGTTTAAGTATTGAGCCGTCGCAAGAGCTTGAAGAGAGATTTCAAGCATTATTGAAGCAAAAAAAGTCTTTGGAGTTATAAAACAAAAACCCCTGTTTACTCTACAGGGGTTTGTTCATGTCGTTCTTTTTTTAATTGTTCAAGTTCACTCACTGTGACGAGCTGGTAGCCTTGTTTGGTGAGTTCATGGATGATCTTTACGGCTGCTTGGGCTGAGCTTTCATAAATATCGTGCATTAACACTGTTCTGCCATCGGCTGCATGTGAGAGAACGCGGTTTGTGATCTGCTGGCTGTTGCGGATTTTCCAATCCTCAGGATCAACATCCCACAAAGTGACCTTCATCCCAATTGCATGATTGATATCTTGATTTGTACCGCCATATGGCGGTCTAAAGTGCGTAGGTGTATATCCGCTCGCTTTCTCAATCAGCTGCTGGGTGTCCTTCACTTGTTTCACCGCTTCATCTAAAGACAGTCTTGTTAATAAAGGGTGATTGTAGGAATGGTTTCCGATCTCATTCCCGCCTTTTAAAATATCGGCAAGCATTCCAGGATAATATTGCACCCTGCTGCCTAATACGAAAAAGGTAGCATGTCCTTTATTTGCCTTCAGCGCATCTAAAATTTTTGAGGTTGTCGCTGGATTCGGTCCATCATCAAATGTGAGTGCGATGGCTTTTTTATTCGGGTCAAGCTTTGATTTTTGCGGCAGCTTGACGGCTTTTCTTTTTGGATTCGGTTCTTTCATTTCATTTTTATTTTTCAGTTTATCCATATATTCTGGCTTTAAAATGTCCTTCAGCAATGTCTTTTTGATCGCTAGTGTTTGCGGACCAAGATCCTCTGCGGCTACTTGAGATGCAGGGAAATAAAATTCTACATATTTGTCTTTTAAGGCAAATTGACTGAAGTTTTGAGCATCAGGGGCTGTTCCTTTTTGAAGGAGAGGCTGATCCTTAGATAAGGTTTTGTCCTTCCGAAGCTCTGTATATGTAATATAGGATAATTTCTTTAAATAATTGGTTTTAGGCAGAAATAAATCTTTTGTGTCAAGAAAGGTTTTTTTCTGAAAATCAAAGTTAATCGTGAGATGATTGGTGGTTCCATTTTGCTGGCCAGTATACGTATAGGTCGTAAAACGAATGGCAGCAGACTGCTTTGCATAATGCACCATTTCATAATCAATATTCAGTTCATAGCGTTTATGTTCATCGATATCCTTTGCTTCACTGAATGTTTTTTTGAAATGCTCTAATGCCGAATTGGCATAGCTTTGAATCTTATCATCTAGCTCTTTTTGATGAAAAAGAGGATAGTTGACTGCATATCTCATAAATTTCCCGTCATTTACGAGAGTGACAATTTCTACGTTTTTATAGTTCGTATCCTGCTTTACATTTTTCTTCTCTGTACCGCTTGCTTGTTGATTTTGAAAGAAAGCAACTGCTCCAATGACGACTGCAAGCGCAAATAGGACGATACTCCATTTTCCCTTTACTGACACAACTTTCAAATCTCCTCTCATGACGGGTCATTCTTTATTAGTTTGACATCTGTTTGTAATATTTTTATAACATTTGACTTACTTTTGTAATTTTAGAGGATATTCATGCGAAATGTCAACTATTTTCCTATTAAACTATGAGAAAAAATGATAGGCCGTTCTAAGCGGCAAAAAGAAATCTCCTTTCTCTGCTCCGCACATACCTTCATTAATTAAAAAATAGGGTGTACATTGATTTTTTAGAGGCTGGCGGCTATAATTTTGTTGATTATGATTCTCATTTTCAAACTGACTTTTAATGAAGAAAAGGATGACACCGATTTTGCAGGATAAGCGAAAACCTCAACAAAAACGATCATCACATATTCTGTTCTTTTTGATATTTTTTCTCGCCGTTATTGGTTTAGCGGCTGCCATGTTTTTTGCTGTGTCATACGGTGCAAAAACATTGTCTCTGCAAACGGTTTGGACAGCTGTATTTGACTACCAGTCGAATGTTACAGAGCAGCAGATCATCCATGAATTAAGACTCCCTCGTGTTTTAGGGGCAGCTCTAGTGGGAGCGGCGTTTGCCGTAGCGGGTGCTCTTATGCAGGGCATCACAAGAAATCCACTGGCAGATGCGGGGATTTTGGGCATTAATGGAGGTGCGATGTTTGTGGTCGCTCTCTGTTTTGCTTTTTTTCCAGGAATACCTTATTCGGCACTGATGTTTTTTTCCTTTATTGGTGCTGTGCTCAGTACGCTGCTGATCTTTGCGATTGGTGCGGCTGGCGGCGTATTGACACCGCTGCGCCTCACTGTGGCAGGAGCGGTTGTAGCCGCATTGCTTCATGCGCTCAGCTCTGGGATCGCGATTTATTTTGACCTGAGTCAGGATTTGGCTTTTTGGTATGCAGGCGGGGTAGCTGGTGTGAAATGGCCGCAGCTGACGATTCTCGCCCCGGTTATTCTGATTGTGATCGTATGGGCAATGCTATTAGGCCGGTCACTTTCCTTACTATCGCTCGGTGAGGATACAGCGGCAAATTTAGGGGTGAAAACACGGCAAGTGCGAATACTAGGAATGACTGCTGCTGTGTTATTAGCAGGAGTTTCTGTTTCAGCAGTCGGATCGATTGGGTTTGTCGGTCTTGTCATCCCTCATATTGCACGAAAGCTTGTTGGTGTAGACTATCGTTTCGTCATTCCGATGTCAGCGATACTAGGCGCCATGCTGCTTGTCTTTGCAGACCTTGCCAGCCGTACAGTCAATCCGCCAAGAGAACTTGCCATTGGGGTGATGGTGGCACTTGTTGGTGTTCCTTTCTTCTTATACATTGCCAGAAAAGAAGGGAGGAACCTGTCATGAGAGAGAAACAGCGTGCTCTTGTCGTGACACTCGTTTTGCTTTGCATGAGTGCGGCTGTTGTGCTGTATAGTTTAAATACCGGTACGCTGAAACTAAGCCCTGTCATGGTCGTCAAGACGTTATTTGGCTTTGGAGATTTTCAAAGTGAAACGGTGCTGTTTGACTATCGTCTGCCTCGAATTGTGGTGACGATGTTAGCTGGTATTGGTCTTGGCATTGCTGGCGGCATTTTGCAGAGCTTATCCCGTAACCCGCTGGCCGATCCTGGGATTATTGGATTGAATGCAGGGGCAGCCTTTGGCTTAATTGTGTTTGTGACATATTTTCACGCACTTGAAGGCAATCCGTCTCTTCTTATTCCGCTCTTTACGTTTGGCGGCGGACTGCTTGCGGCAGCTGTCATCGTGCTTCTTGCATATGACCGGCATGAAGGGCTTGTTCCTATCCGGCTGATCTTAGTTGGCATTGCGGTTGCTGCGGGGTTTAGTGCACTCACCTTATATTTGTCATTGAAGCTGGATGAAGATACATACACGTTTGCTTCAAGGTGGCTTGTGGGCAATGTATGGGGGAGAGACTGGATTCATGTGCTGGCGCTTCTGCCTTGGATTGTATGCCTTGTGCCGCTTACGCTGATGCAGACGAACACGCTCAATGCATTGACATTAGGAGATGCTGTCGCCTCAAGTGTAGGTGTACGTGTCCAGCGTAAACGTCTTCTCCTCTTGACTTTAGCGGTAGGCCTCGCGAGTGCAAGTGTTTCAATGACAGGTGGTATTGGCTTTATTGGCCTCGTCGCCCCGCATTTAGCTAGGAGGCTTGTCGGTTCACTGCATCAGTATTTTTTACCAGTTAGTGCGCTGCTTGGCTTGTTGATTTTGGTCAGTGCCGATACAATCGGACGTTCCATCTTTGCTCCAAATGCCATACCGGCGGGTGTGGTCGTGGCCTTTATCGGTGCCCCGTATTTTCTCTATTTATTAACTAAAACGAAATAAATATGAAAGAGGAACTCATCATGAAAAAACTACTAGTAATTGGATTAACGCTCTGTTTCTTGCTGCTTGCCGCTTGCGGACAACAGGAAACAAAAAATACAACAAATGAAAAGACCAATGGCACACCAAAGATTGCTTCCTTGTCTATTCATTTAACAAATGACTTGTTAGCACTCGGTATCAAACCGGCGGGCTCTGTTGTAGGAGGAGACTTAAAAGATTTCCTTCCACATGCGAAAAAGCAGCTGAGTCAGACGAAGAAGCTCGGCATTGCATCTGATCCAGATATGGAATCACTGCTTGCGTTACAACCAGATGTCATTTATGTTGATGAAGAATTAGCCGGACAAGACTTATCGAAATATAAGAAGATCGCCAAAACAGAAGTGTTTAATTTAAATGATGGCACATGGCCGGATCATTTGAAAAAAATCGCCAAACACGTCAATAAAGAAAAAGAAGCGGATCAATATATTAAGAATTACAATCAAGAAGCAAAAGAGGTCAAATCGCTCATCAAGAAAAAGATTGGAAACGGAAAAGTCATGGCGATCCGTGTGACAGCAAAGGAGCTGCGCGTATTTAGCATGAAGCGCCCAATGGGTCCTATTTTATACGAGGATTTAGGCCTGACACCTGTCGATGGTGTGAAAAAGCTGGACAGCAAGCGCCCGTTTGAAGTGATTTCTCAAGAGGTTCTTCCTGATTATGATGCTGATGCGATCTTTGTCGTTGTCAACCGTGATGATAAAGCGCAGCAGGCATTCAAGCAATTAGAAAAGACTCCGATTTGGAAGGGTCTAAAAGCAGTGAAGAAAAACCAAGTCTATCCGATTGCCGATCAGCCTTGGCTCGATTACTCAGCTCTAGGCAATAAAATGGCATTGGATGAAGCAAAAGAGATGTTTTCTAAATAAATAGCAAATGAAATCAGGCATCATTCCGCATATAGGAATGATGTCTCTTTTTTTGATTCGTTCTTCTATTCATTCGGCTGATGCATACATATGAGAGAGAACGAGCAATACCGCCCGTGAGAAGAGGAAAGGGAGGGGTTACAGTTGGAGGTTCAAAAAATTAGTGCAGGTACAATTGCAAGGCTTGTGCTGCTTTTACTGGCGCTTGTTAACAGCGCGCTAACTGCTGCAGGAAAAAGCCCAATTCCTATTGATGAAGAAGGCGTTCAGCAATTCATCACACTGGCCTTTCTGGGAATTACATCACTATGGGCCTATTGGAAAAACAATGATATAACGAAAAAAGCACGAACAAAAAAAGAAGAATAACAGAAGAAAGAGCCTTTCATGAATCAAAGGCTCTTTCAGCGTGTAGACAAACCCTCGCATTCGTTGTCAGGTCTGCGCTCCGGTGCTCACGAATGTCAAATTCGCTCCGCTCCGGTACTCGCCCTTCCTAGACTGCAAAGGTTTTCTATCACGCTGTAAAGAAGACAAAGGGCTAAAATAAAAACCATTTTAGCCCTTTGTCAACAGTCTGAAAGAGCCTTTCATAAATCAAAGGCTCTTTTTCATCGAAGCGTCAAACGCCTCTCCCCGCAATCATTCTTCCTGAAAGGCTTACGCCCGGCGTTCTCCCATGTTGTTGAGGAAAGCTTTTACTTCCTCAATGCTTAAACCAATTGCCTTCGCTTCACTCATTAGACGCTTCCACTCTGCGATATTTGAATCGGTCAGCTTTCTATGGGTGACATGTAACGACTTTTCTTCCTGCTCCTTTCGGTACGTTTGGAGCAGCTGATAGAGCTCTTCTTTAGGCATGCCTGATTGGACGGCACTCACAATATGCTCCCGCCATTCGTGTTCACTACCCTCAGCGTAATGAAACATCATCGTCTCTGCATCAAACAGCTCTTGTAAATCGATCTCTAATGAAGAGGATACCTTTTTTAAGAACTGGACAGATGGATTTCTGTGGACACCACGCTCAATTTTGCTCAAATATGACTTAGAGACATGAGCATCCTCAGCCAGCTGCTGAATCGAGTATCCTTTTCTCTTTCGGTAAATGCGTATCACCTTGCCTATCATTCGATCAATGATCTCCCTTCTCACCGGCGAATAGTTCTGCGACCTTTTCGTTCATTATAAGAAATAAATTGTTCTTTATAAAATTCAAAAACGTAAGAATCAGGAAGTAAACAAAAGAAAACGAACGATTTCGTTCTTTAAAAAGAACTATAAGACCTATTATGACATTTTTCTTTGCGGGTATTATCTTTTATAATCCAATCATTAACAAAAAGAAACCATATATAACCTTTTTATGATGAAATCGGGAGGTATCTATGAATGAGAATATAGGTTTTAAGCAGCTGTTTTCTGTCATTAAAGAGAAAATGGCCCTTCTGATCCTGATTGTCCTGATCGTAACGGGCATTTCAGCCTATTATCAGTTCTATGTCTCGACTCCTGTATATCAGGCAACCACTCAAATTCTTGTTCATAAACGCAGCAATGACGCACAAGCAGATTTAAACGATATTCAGATGAACCTTCAATATACACGTACCTTTCAAGTTTTATTAAAAAGCCCAATTGTCATTGAAAAAGTAAAAGAAACACTCCATCTCACAGAATCAGCAGAAGGACTAAAACACAAAATTGCCACAAGTACAGAAAATGAGTCTGAGGTCATCAATATTTCTGTACAAGATGAGGATCGCGCGAAGGCAGTCGCCATTGCGAATACCGCAACAGAGGTGCTGCAAGAAGAAATCAAAAAAACAATGAATATGGATCGCATTAATGTTTTGTCTGAAGCCAAGCTGTCCAACACGATTCTGATGAATTCAAGGAAGTTCGTTCATATCGTTCTGGCACTAGGCGCCTCCTTATTAGGGGGCATGACACTCATTTTCTTAATGAATTTACTCGATGATACTGTAAAACGAACACATCAAATAAGAGAAGAGATCGGATTGCCGTCGCTTGGCAGTGTCTATCAGATGCAGGCAGACAGGAGGGCCAAAAAAGACAAGCAGTCCGTCATAACGGGAGGACAGAACATTGATCTTTAAGAGGAAGAAAAGAGAAAAGAGAGATTTATCCTGTATTTCTGTATTAAATCCTCACTCTGTCATTGCGGAACAATTCCGTACGATCCGAACAAACATCGAATTCACATCGATCCAAACAAGGCTGAAATCGATATTAGTGACCTCCTCCTTGCCGAAGGAAGGGAAATCATTTACGGCTGCAAACTTAGCAGCTGTTTTTGCACAGCAGAACAAGCGGGTGCTGCTCATGGATGCTGACTTGCGAAAGCCGGCCGTCCATGAATATTTTGACTTGAGTCATCATACCGGTTTGACGAATGTGCTATTAAATAATTGCAGCTTGGAAGAAGCTATTTTACCGACACCGATTGAGCATTTAGAGCTGCTTCCAAGCGGAACCATTCCGCCGAATCCAGCTGAGCTGCTCTCCTCTTCTGTGATGAAGCAGCTCTTTTATGAGATTGAACAGCAATATGACATGGTGATTGTTGATTCCACGCCGCTTCTGCCAGTTGCAGATGCAAAGATCTTGGCGAACCGGACGGATGGAAGCATCCTCGTTGTCTTAAGCGGCAAAACAAAGATAGCTGCTGTGAAGAAATCAAAAGAAGTATTAGAGGGAACAACAAGTAAACTGCTTGGAGCTATGCTAAATGGCAAGAAAGAGAAAAAGGGCAGGCTGTATATGTATTAAAAAGATTGATAGGTGATGTCTCCTAATCTTTAACAATGGAGGCACTCGATCCTGCTGTGGGCATAACCGGTGCCTTAGATGCTCGTCATCAGTAGTGGGGTGTGAGGACGGGTTTGATGCCCATGTTACGTAAGAATAGTGATGCTTTAAAAAGGGGGAGGAGCGTTGACTTACGCCCAAAGATTATCAATTATCGTAGCACTAGATTCATATCTCATCTTAGTTGCCGTCTTTTTTGGCTTTCAATTTGTCCAAGAGGCGGCTTTAACCGTTTATACATTTGAAATGCTCGCCATTTCTTCACTCAGTCTGCTCATTGGGCACCATTTATTTGCCTGCATATTTCATGTGTACAAGCAAGTATGGGCTTATACAGGAGTAAGAGAGCTATTTTCTTTAATGAAGACCTTTGTGTGTTCTTTTTTATTTTCGATGACGATGCTGTACCTTTTCGTGCAGACATGGCCATTTCGGTTTTTATTCATCGTGTGGCTTTTTCATATCTTATTCATCGGTGCATCTCGTATGGCTTCTAGGCTATTTCATGACGGGGCAAAACGGCTTCAGGCAGAAAAGGAGCGGGCCTTAATTATTGGCGCCGGATCAGCGGGGACCATGCTCGTTCGTCAGCTTCAGCAATCGAGTGATGTACATATTGAGCCAGTCGCCTTCATCGATGATGACAAGACGAAGCATAGGCTTGAAATTATGGGTCTGCCTGTCATAGGAGGAAAAGAACAAATTCAAACAGCTGTCGTCATGATGGATATTCAGAAGATCATCATCGCCATTCCGTCCAAAAGCAGCCACACCTTAAAAGGGCTGTATAAGGAATGTGTAGCGACCGGAGTCAAAACACAGATCATGCCGGAAATGGAGCAGATTTTAAAAGGAACCCATGCGCTGAATCAATTACGGGATGTACAGCCAGAGGACTTATTAGGAAGAGAACCGATTCAATTAGATACGAGCCGTCTATCTGTACATTTAAAAGGAAAAACGATTATGGTCACAGGAGCAGGCGGATCGATTGGGTCAGAAATCTGCCGTCAAATTTGTGTGTTTGCTCCTCAAGCGATTGTACTTGTGGGACATGGAGAATTTAGCATTCATTCTATTTTACTAGAGCTGAAAGAATTATATGGAGGCAGCATCAGACTCTATCCACAAATTGCGGATATTCAAGATAAACAGAAAATGAGTGAAATCGTTGGTCAATTTCAGCCGGATATGATTTATCATGCTGCGGCACATAAGCATGTTCCGCTCATGGAGATCAGTCCGAAAGAAGCTGTGAAAAACAATATTATCGGGACAAAAAATGTCGCAGAAGCCGCACACGAGCACGGCATTGAAACATTCGTCCTCATCTCATCTGACAAAGCGGTCAACCCTGCCAATGTGATGGGAGCCACAAAGCGGTTTGCTGAAATGCTGATCATGCAAATGGGGGCAAGCAGCGAAACAAAATTTGTTGCCGTTCGATTTGGAAATGTACTCGGAAGCAGAGGGAGCGTCATCCCTATTTTTAAGAAACAAATCGAGCAAGGCGGGCCGGTGACGGTCACGCACCCAGCCATGACAAGATATTTTATGACCATCCCAGAAGCATCAAGGCTTGTGATTCAGGCAGGTGCACTGGCAGAAGGAAGACAGATTTTTGTTTTAGATATGGGGGAGCCAGTGAAAATCGTGGACCTCGCAGAAAACCTCATTCACCTCTCAGGCTACACCACAGACCAGATTCCAATCACTTTCACAGGCATTCGTCCTGGAGAGAAAATGTACGAGGAATTACTCAACCAGCATGAAAAAGCACAGGAGCAAATCTTCCCGAAAATTCATATCGGCCATGCGCTGGATGGTGACCCATATGTGCTGAACCGTTTTATCCATGAATTTGACATGATGAATGAAGAGCAGATGAGACAAGCATTATTTGCTGCCATTGAGTCGCATGATATGTTGTCCGATCAGATGACACGAGAGGAGGAAGCGCTTGCCAATGAAGAAAAAAGTCTTGTTTTGCGCAACGGTTGATTATCACTTTAAGGCCTTTCATCTTCCGTATTTCCGGTGGTTTCAGGAACAAGGATGGGAAGTGCATACAGCGGCAAACGGCCAGCTGAAGCTGCCCTATGTGAATCAAGCTCACTCAATTCCGATTCAGCGCTCTCCTTTTCATGTACGCAACCGGCTTGCGTATGTAGAACTGAAGAAGCTGTTAGCGAAAGAGCGCTATGATTTCATCCATTGCCACACACCAATGGGAAGTGTCATTGGCAGGCTCGCAGCCAAAGGTACGCGCAAAAAAGGAACGAAGGTTCTTTACACGGCACATGGCTTTCACTTTTGGCAGGGGGCGCCGCTTCAAAACTGGCTTCTCTATTATCCAATAGAGAGATTTCTCGCCCGCTATACAGACGCTCTGATCACCATTAATGGAGAAGATTTTAAAAGAGCCGACCGTCTATCAAAAGAACGGACATCTGTTTATTATGTGCCCGGTATGGGTGTGGATATGAAGCGGTTCGCACCTGTCGATGAAAAAGAGAAGCAGAGCCTTCGCGCAGCCTATGGCTTTTCCTCGGAAGATTTTATCGTGCTGTGTGCTGGTGAATTAAATACGAATAAAAATCAAGGGATGCTCATCAAAGCATGTGCACAGCTGTCTAGGAAAATACCAAATATAAAGATCGTATTTGCCGGGGAAGGGACAATGAGGCCGAACTATGAAAAGCTTACCCGCCAGCTCCATCTTGAAAATCATGTCCACTTTGCTGGGTTTTGCAAACAAATGGAGGAATGGATGCATATGAGCGATGTATGTGTTTCCACCAGCTTGAGAGAAGGGCTCGGCATGAACCTGCTTGAAGCGATGTCTGCAGAAAAACCTGTGATCGCAACGGAGAATAGAGGACATTGTGAGCTTGTCAAACATGGCGTCAATGGTTTTTTAGTTAAACCGCAAGATGTGAATAGTTTAGCTGATTACTTGCAGCAGCTCTACGACAAAAAAGATCAGCTGCCCCTCATGGGGAAAGCGGGACGCTCTATGGCTCATGCATTTGCACAGGAGCAGACGGTCAGTGCAATGGAAGAAATTTATACAATCTATATGGATCAAGCAGAGAAGGTGATACAGCATGCATAAACCAAAGGTGTCTATGATCATGGGCGTCTACAATTGCCAAGAGACAGTAGAAGAAAGCATTGAATCTATTCTTCATCAAACATATGAAAACTGGGAGCTCATCATATGTGATGACGCATCAACAGATGGCACTTATGAGAAAGTGCTGTCTTATACAAAACGACATCCTGAAAGAATTCGCCTGATCCGCAATAAACAAAATCAAAGACTCGCTGCCAGTCTCAATCGCTGCCTGGCTGAAGCGAGGGGAGAGTTGATTGCAAGGCAGGATGGCGACGATCTATCAGTGCCTGTTCGTTTAGAAAAACAGGTTCATTTCCTCGATACATATCCTGAATATGATGTGGTTGGTACGGCGATGACAGTTTTTGATGAATCTGGAACAAAGGGTGTACGGGCACTTGTTTCAGAGCCCGATCGGAAGGTGATGGCAAGAGGGACTCCTTTTTGTCATGGGACCATTATGATGAGGGCTTCTGCTTACAAGGCTTTACATGGATATCGCTCTGTGAAAACAACAAGGCGGATGGAAGATATCGATCTTTGGATCCGCTTTTTTGCTGCTGGGAGAAAAGGCTTTAATTTACAAGATCCGTTATATCTGGTGAGAGAGGATGATGCGGCTTTTCAGCGGCGGAAGTTTCGATATTCGATAGATAATGCCTGGCTCGTTTTGAAAGCATGCTGGCTATTAAAGCTGTCGCCGCTTGACTATTTATTTGCTCTAAAGCCGGTGGTCCGTGCCTTCTTGTCACCGAAGATCATGAAGCTTTATCATCGCCGGAAGCTGGCGTCGTCTATGCTGAAGAGGAGGGCGGTTCGGGATGAGTGAGCCAAAGCGCGTGCTTCATATTGTGGGCGGGATGAACCGCGGCGGAGCTGAAACGATGATTATGAACATTTATCGTGCACTCGACAGGAATGTCCTTCAATTTGATTTCATTACCCACCGGCAGGACGTCTGTGATTATGATGAGGAAATTCGCCGGCTTGGGGGACGCATCTTTTACGTCCCAAGTATTGGGGCGTCCTCTCCGGTTGCTTTTGTGAAAACATTGACCAAGACAATTAGGCAAACAGGGCCCTATCAGGCAGTGCATGCACATACGGATTTTCAGACAGGCTTCTCCGCACTTGCTGCCAAACTAGCGGGGGTGAAGGTGCGCATTTGCCATTCACATAATACAGCGTGGAAGCCGTCACCAAACTGGCTGGATCATATGATGCTCAAAGGGTTTCGCCAGCTGATCTTTACATTCTCTACACAGCTTGTTGCATGCGGCAAGGATGCCGGTGTCTTTTTATTTGGACAGAAAAAAATGCAGAACGGGCAAGTTGAGGTGCTGCCAAATGGGATTGATTTATCCCTTTTTTTTCAGCCCAATCCAGAAGAAAAGGCGGAGATCAAAAAGCACCTCCATCTTCGCGAAAAAAACATGGTCATTGGTCATATTGGGCGGTTCCATGAGCAAAAAAATCATGTTTTTTTTATGGAGCTGGCACAGACCTTAAAGAAGCAAGGGGTTTCATTTCAGCTTGTCCTCGTAGGGGATGGACCGCTGAAGCAAGTAGTCGAATCGTATGCGGAGAAGGCAGGCTTGATGGATGACGTTGTCTTTACAGGTGTCGTATCAGACGTTCCACAGTATATGAAAGCATTTGATGTATTTGTGATGCCTTCCTTGTTTGAAGGTCTTCCGCTTGTATTAGTGGAAGCCCAGGCGTCTGGTCTGCCTTGTGTGATTTCAGATCATATTACAGAGGAAGTAGATTTAGGCTGCGGGCTTGTGAAAAGGAAGTCGCTGCGAGATTCCGCGCATGAATGGATGAAGGCGGTGCTTGAAGCATATCATGAAGAACCTCCTCTTCAAGAAACCATTACCTCTCAGCTTGAAAAAAGAGGATTTGATGTGAAACAGAATATTACACGTGTGATGAATCTATATGGACTGTAAGGAAGGAAGAGCAGATGGCGGTTTATTTGGTGAACATGATCATGGTCTATTTATGGTCGAGCTTTGCCGCATTCTACGGCAGGCGTGATGATACCATTCAAAGCGGATGGCGGCCTAATAAGCTTCTGGTGTTTTTTCCGTTTCTGTTTCTTTGTATCGTAGCTGGTATTCGGTATAAAGTAGGAACCGATTTTGTCACATATGGCCAGATGTATGAGTTCTCCATCAATTACGAAAAGCCTTGGCATATATTTGGATTCGGTGTGGATAAGGCCGCAACGGATCCAGGGTTTACGTTTATTTTATGGATGCTTAATCAACTGTCTCATGATCCGCAAATCATGTATATCTCAGTCGGGGCCATTACTTATTTTTTTATCATAAAGACGCTTATTCAATATGGCCGTCCATTTGAGCTGAGTATGCTGCTTTTTCTTGGGACCTTTCATTATTATGCGTCATTTAATGGCATGCGTCAGTATATGGTGGCAGCGATTCTTTTTTATGCCGTCCGGTTGGTGATCAATGGACAGTGGAAATTGTATTTTCCGCTCGTCCTTGTATGTTCATTGTTTCATTCATCCGCTCTCATCATGATTCCTGTGTATTTTATTGTGAGAACAAAGGCTTGGTCTTGGATGATGCTGGTCTTATGCCTGGTGTTCTTAGGCTTAACCGCTCTTTATGACCGTTTTGTCTCAGTGTTTGTCGTGATGCTGCAAGGCAGTTCATATGGTCATTACGAGGAATGGCTCACAACGAATACGAATGGAATGAATGTGACAAAAATCGGTGTCTTGATTTTGCCGCTTCTGCTTGCTTTTTTTTATCGAAAACGACTTCGTGAGCTGACGCCTGAGAGTGATTACATTGTGAATTTTTGTTTGCTTGGTTTCTTGTTTGGCATCCTTGCAACGAAGGATGTCATTTATGCAAGATTTCATATTTATTTTGGCTTGTATCAGCTCATTTTACTGCCATATTTCACACGCATTTTTGATCAGCGGTCTAATGTGTTTATGTATGTAGGGATTGCTGTTTGCTATATTCTGTACAGCATCATGCTGATGCCGTTTGATTCTTCGGTTTTGCCGTATAGAACGATATTTACAAAGTAGATTTGAAGAAAGGTGGGGCATGCTGTAATGCCAGCTATCAGTCTATTGGTCGCAGTTTACAATACGAGTCAATATGTGGAGCAATGTCTTCAATCAATTGCAGATCAAAGCTTTTCTGATATAGAAGTCATTCTTATCAATGATGGATCGACCGACCGCAGCGGTGAATGGCTTGAAGCATTTGCTGAGCGTGATGAGCGTTTCCGGGTAATCCATCAACCCAATCAAGGGTTAGGCGCTGTGAGAAACCGGGGCATCGAGGAAGCGAAGGGGACGTATCTCGCCTTTGTGGATTCAGATGATATTCTCGCTCCTCATTACTGTGAAGCTATGTATGAAAAAGCCGAAATGACCGGGGCAGATCTTATTGTGAGCGAGTATTGGATTCAATTTGAACAGTCAAAGCGAACGATAGGAACGACGCTGTTAGACAAGCGCTCAGCCGAAAAAACGGATTTAATCAAAGCGTTATTACACGGAGACTTGACTGGATTCTCATGGAATAAGCTGTATCGGCGTGCCTTTATGGAGGAACACCACATTCGATTTCCGCTGCGGGGTGAGCTTGAGAACATTGAAGATCAATATGTGACGCTGCGCTGTTTTTCTTTATCACGCAGCATCGCCTTTGTTCATGAGCCTCTTTATTATTACAGGGTTCATCTGTCATCTATTGTACAGCGATATCAGAAGCAGTATTTTCATCATGGACTGACCTTTTATCATGCACAGCGCTCTTTTTTAAAAGAGCATGATGACATCTCTCTGTATGAGAAAGCATTAGACTTTTTTATCGTCAATCATACGCTTCATTGTATGCTCAACGAATGGAAGAGCCAAAATGATCTCTCTATTCAGGAAAAGCTTGATCACATGCGTGAAATGGTCACACATGATGCCTTTCAGCATGCCGTCAAACAAGTGGAACCATCGAAGCTCACAGTACGAAAGCGAATGATTTTATTTCTTGCTAAGTGCCGATTGGTTTATCCGCTTTCTGCCGCGGCTTCTAGCTATCAAAAATGGATCGAATATCAGACAAGGAAATAGGGGTGATGGGATTGACAGTGCAGCAATTGAAGGCAAAAACCGCAGAGTGGCTGCTCTTAAAGGTCAAATATCCGCTTGAGTATAAACTGAGCCGCCAAAGGCTGCCAGAGCTGAGTCATCAGAAGAAAATCATTCTCACGCTGCTGCCGGGCCATGATAATTTAGGGGATCATGCGATTGCCTATGCGAGTTATTGTTTTTTAAAGAAACACTTTCCAGCCTATGACATCATAGAAGTGGACATGAAAGAGATCTATCGCCTTGCCCGTCCGCTAAAGCGCAGCCGGCATCCAGAAGACATCGTCTGTATGATCGGTGGGGGCAATATGGGGGATTTATACCGGTACGAAGAATGGACGAGACAATTTATCATCAAGACCTTCAAGTCCTATCCCATGATCCAACTGCCTGCTACTGTACATTTTACAGAAACAAAGAGAGGGAAACGAGAGGAACAGCGCGCCATTCACACGTATAGTCAGCATCCAAGACTGCTCCTCATGGCAAGAGATCAAACAACCTATGAATGGATGAAGCTTCACTTTCCTGATCAAGATGTGTGGAAACAGCCTGATATGGTGCTGTCATTAGACGAATCATCAAAGGATGAAACACGTGAAGGGGTTCTGCTTTGTCTGCGTGAGGATCAAGAAGCATATCTCACAAAGGAGGAGCGCCAGCAGCTGCAGCAGCATATCCAAGAGACATATGATCAAGTCGGTTTGATTACAACGACAATTGGTAGACGAGTCGATCGAACAACTCGCTTAGAGGAGTTAACGTCTTTGTGGACGGAGTTAAAACAAGCGCAAGTCGTCGTGACAGATCGTCTGCATGGCATGATCTTTTGTGCGATCACTCATACACCGTGTGTTGTCCTTAGATCGTTTGATCATAAGGTGATGGAAGGATTTGAGTGGGTGGCTCACCTTCCGTTTATGACCCTTTTAAAAGAACCAAATGAGGCCGCTGTGAAAGAGGCCGTTCATCAGTTGATGAAAACAAGCGGTCAAAAGGGAGAGGAAGCTGGATGAGGGCTCTTAAACGCTGCGTGAAAGCACAATGAATCGAGCGTTTCTTTATAATGCCAGTGCGAACTTAATCACGTTTGTCCTGATGATGCTTATGTCTGTTTGTTTAACACCTTATATTGTTCATACGCTTGGAGTGGAAGCATTCGGCTTAATCCATCTGACGCAAAATATGATCAACTATTTATCGGTCATTACGGCTTCGTTAAGTGCGGTTGTTGTGCGATTTTTTTCTGTGGCGGCTCATAAAGGAGAGATGGAGAAGGCGCAGCGCTATCTCGCTTCCTATTTCGTCAGTTCGTTTTTACTATCTATTAGTCTCTTTTTGCTTTGTCTTTTCGTGTCTCATCAGCTGGTTGAATGGCTTCATGTGCCTGTTCATCTCGTGAAAGACACACAGACCGCCTTTATTTTAGGGGGTCTTTTATTTATGCTCAATTTCGTCATGTCTGGCATTGGGGCTGCACCGTTTTATGCGAATAAGCTCTATGTATCAAGTATTGGACAGGCGATTCAAATGTTTTTGAGGGCGCTGATGATTGTCATCCTGTTTACATGGACGACACCAGCCATTTGGCATATCCCGCTTGCGGCCGTCATTGGAAGCTTAGCAGCTATGGGAATCGGTATCTATTATTTTAAGAAACTCATCCCTTGGTTTTCGTTTAAGTGGCGGCACGTCTCATTATCGTCTAGTCTCACTCTTGTTCGATCAGGGGTCTGGCATTCATTTGAGCAAATGGGGATATTGCTGTTTTTACAAATTGATTTATTGATGACCAACTTGCTCATTGGAGCGGAAGCGACGGGCCAATATGCGGCAATTTTACAGTTTCCATTATTATTACGCACACTGGCAGGGACATTGGCCGTTGTGTTTGCACCAACGATCACGAAATTTTATTCGAATCAGGACAAAGAGGGACTCATTCAATATGCTGCAAACGCCATTAAGTGGAGCGGCTTATTTGTTGCGTTCCCAGCCGCACTTCTAGGAGGTCTCGCTGGTCCGCTCATGCTTTTATGGCTTGGGCCTGCTTTTGAGGAGCTGAAATGGCTTCTCATGATTCATGCGGCTTATTTATGTTTGACCTTGATGTTTTTACCGCTCACATATGTGCCGACCGTGTTTAATCGATTGAAAGTTCCTGCAGTTGTCACCCTTATATTAGGTGTGTCTAATGTGCTTTTTGCCTATGGATTGACTCATCTGCTACAGCTTGGTTTATATGGCATTGCATCAGCGGGGGCAATGGTTTTATTGATTAAAAATATTGTGTTTCTGCCATTTTATACGGCCAGGATCACGAATCAGAAACGCACTATCTTTTACAAGCATACACTGGTTCCACTTGCTGGAGGGCTATTTATTTGGGGCATCTGTGCGGGGATTCAGGCGGTATATAACGTGACTTCATGGTGGGAGCTGTTTTGTATTGGAGGGCTTTGTTTCATTCTCTATATGGGCTACTTGTATCTGTTTGCAGGAACGAAACGAGAGCGGATGCAGCTGATGCGTAAGGTAAAACATGCGGTCTCCCGCTAATATGAAAAGGAGATGCAATGATGAAAAGAATGATAGATGTGATGGTGGCATTGACGCTGCTCATCGCAGGCAGTCTTCTTTTTCTTCTCATCTATGGACTGATTAGATGGAAAATTGGAACGCCTGTGGTGTTTCGGCAGAAGCGGCCTGGTTTGTATGGCCGGCCTTTTATGCTATATAAATTTCGGACGATGACCGATGAACGCGATGAACATGGGGTGCTGCTGCCAGATCATCTGCGATTAACAAAAACCGGTGCCTTGATTCGAAAGCTTAGTCTTGATGAATTGCCGCAGCTTGTCAATGTACTCAAAGGAGAGCTTAGTCTTGTCGGGCCAAGACCGCTTTTAATGGAGTATTTGCCTATGTATACAGAAGAACAAGCAAGGCGTCATCTTGTGAAGCCCGGCATAACAGGATGGGCACAGGTGAACGGCCGGAACACGCTTTCCTGGGAGGAGAAATTCACCTATGACCTTTGGTATGTCGAGCATCAATCGTTTTGGCTCGATATGAAAATTTTATGGATGACCTTGCTGAAAGTCATGAAAACAGAGGGGGTGCAGCAGCCGGATCATGCCACAGCTGAAAAATTTAAAGGAACCGATATGTAAGAAGCAAACCATTGGTTTAATTGGGGCCGGAGGACATAGCAAAGTCATTCAAGATCTCATTTTTGCACATGCCGATTACTCATTATATGCGGTATTAGATGATCATTTTGAAGAGGCGATCACTCAAAGCGGGATTTTGTATGGACCGATCTCCATGAGTGAGCAGCTGAGAGAGACAATGCCTCATATGAAATGGCTGATTGCGATCGGACAAAATGAGATCAGACAGCTCATGAAGGAACGCCTCTCATTTGAAGACACAGCATATGCCACACTCATTCACCCAGAGGCGGTCATGAGTCCGTCATCTGTCATTGGAAGGGGGACTGTTGTGATGGCAAGGGCAGTGGTTCAAGCAGATGCAGCCATCGGTGAGCATACGATTATAAATACAGGGTCTATCACCGAGCATGACTGTATACTCGAATCGTTTGTGCACCTGTCACCAGGCGCGGTGCTGACTGGCGGTGTATCCGTGCGGGAAGGTGCCCATATTGGGGCTGGTGCCGTGGTGACACCGGGTATAACGATCGGAAGCTGGACGGTCATTGGCGCTGGAGCGGCAGTGACAAGAGATATACATGATCAGAAGGTCGCTGTAGGAATTCCTGCAATAGAAATCAAAGATCGGAGAGAAGGTGGGAAGTGATGAAAGAAAGGAAGCGAATTTACTTATCCCCTCCGCATATGAGCGGAAAAGAGACTTTCAAAATAGAGGAAGCTTTCAAGAGCAACTGGATTGCGCCGCTTGGACCGCTTGTGAATGAATTTGAACAGGCAGTGGCGGACTATGCAGGAGTGAAGACAGGAGCGGCTTTATCCTCAGGAACAGCAGCGATTCACCTTGCTTTAAAGCTGATAGGTGTGCAAAAAGGAGACATTGTCTTTTGTTCCACCCTCACGTTTGTTGCAACGGCAAATCCGATTTTATATGAACAAGCAGAGCCCGTTTTTATTGATTCTGAAAGGGAGACATGGAATATGTGCCCGCTTGCTTTAGAGAAAGCCTTAGTTGAATCAAAACGTCTTGGGAAAAAACCTCGTGCGGTCATCGTTGTCCATTTATATGGGCAAAGTGCAAAAATGGACGAGATCATGGCTCTGTGTGAAGCATATGATGTACCAGTCATTGAGGATGCCGCTGAATCGTTAGGTGCGCTTTATAAAGGAAGAAAAAGCGGCTCAATGGGCAGGTTCGGTATCTATTCTTTTAATGGAAATAAAATCATTACAACATCAGGGGGCGGAATGCTTGTGAGTGATGATGAAGCTGCGATTGAACGATGCCGCTTTCTTGCTTCACAGGCCAGAGAACAAGCGATGCACTATGAGCATCAAGAGATGGGATACAACTATCGTATGAGCAACCTCTTAGCAGGAGTCGGGATTGCTCAAATGGAAGTGCTGGACGAGCGTGTTGAACAAAAGCGCCGCATTTTTCAGCGTTATCAGGACGCTTTATCAGAAGTAGAGGGTGTTCATTTGATGCCAGAATATCAAGAAACGAAATCCAACCGCTGGCTGACGGCATTGACCATTGATCGTGACACACAATTGTCTCCAGCAGATATCATTGGTGCTTTAGAAAAAGAACAAATCGAAGCAAGGCATGTATGGAAGCCGCTGCACCAGCAGCCGCTCTTTCGTCACTGCCCTTTTTATACTGCGGAAAAAGGCACTCCTGTATCTGAGCTGTTATTTGAGCGGGGGCTTTGTCTTCCGTCTGGAACGAGCATGACAGATGCAGATCAGGAGCGTATCATCCATATACTCCATGACATGCTGCGAGAAAAAACATTTACCTCTTCACAGGCTGCTCATTCGTAAGCAGCCTGCCTCTCTTTCTATCAAATTCCTCAATTTATGGAATAAATCGGAATAAGTATTGTCATTTCGTTTCAAATATGATATTGACAACGGCTTCCTTCCTCCTTAAAATGAAAATGATTATCAGCATCAATTAGGAGGAGCAACTTATGTCTATTTGGAGAAATTTTCCGAAAATTAAAATAAATTCAGTATTACCATTCCTGCTTATTTTCTTTTTACTAGTAGGATGCTCTCAAACAAACAATGGAGCAGAAGGCAATAAGGATCATCCTGATATGATCACAATGGCGTGGCCAAGAGATATTGGTGAAATGAATCCACACGTATACAACCCATCACAATTATTTGCGCAATCAATGATTTATGAGCCATTGGTCAGCTATCAAAAGAATGGTAAGCTGAAACCTGAATTAGCGAAATCATGGGATGTTTCAAAGGATGGCAAGGTGTATACGTTCCATTTAAGAGACGGAGTGACTTTCTCAGACGGCTCTGAATTTAATGCGGACATTGTCAAAAAGAACTTCGATACAATTTTAAAAAATAAAGATTTACATAGCTGGTTAGGTGTCATTAAGAAAATCAAAAAGACAGAAGCCGTTGATAAAAAGACATTTAAACTCACATTAACAGCACCATATTATCCAACTGTGCAAGAATTAGCCGTTGTTCGTCCAGTTCGTTTCTTAGGTGAAGCAGGTTTCCCTAAAAACGGAGATACGTCAAAAGGAATTGAAAAACCAGTGGGGACAGGCCCTTGGGTTTTAAAAACATATAAGAAAGATGATTATGCCATTTTCGAACGAAACGATCATTATTGGGGAGAAAAACCAAAGGTAAAAGAAATCAAGGTAAAGGTCATCCCAGATGCGGAAACGAGAGTCATGGCTTTTGAAAAAGGTGATGTGGATTTACTTTACGGAGAAGGAACCATTAGCCTTGATTCCTACAAACAGCTGGAAGCAAGCGGCAAGTATGAAACGAAAATGTCAGAGCCTGTTGCAACGAGACAGCTTGTTATGAACACAAAAGTGGATCAGCTGTCAGATGAGAAAGTGCGTCATGCCCTTCAATATGCCTTCAATAAAAAATCAATGGTAGAAGGGGTTACCTCAGGTTTAGAGGATGAAGCAGATCACATCCTGCCGACTAACATGCCGTATACGTCACACATTCAAGTGAAGTCTTTCAAATATGATGTGGACAAAGCCAAAGCATTGCTGGATGAAGCGGGCTGGACACTTCCAAAAGGAAAATCCGTTCGTGAAAAAGATGGGAAAAAGCTTGAGTTTAGTATGATGTATGACTCAGCGGAATCGATTCAAAAAGCGATGGCGGAAACGCTGCAAGCAGAATGGGCAGCCGTTGGTGTCGGCGTCAAGCTTGAGGGTGTGGATTTGGCGACACAGGTTCAACGCTTTAAAGCCAATAAGTTTGATATGAACTTCTTTAGCAACTACGGAGCGCCGTATGATCCGCATACATTTATGAACGTTCTCTCATCAGATGGTTTTGGATTCAAAGAAGCCATTTCAGCCTATCCAAATAAGGAAAAGCTGATCAAAGAAATGACGGAAATTCCATCCACAACAAATGAAAAGAAACGCAAAGCACTGTATTCGTCTGTCTTATCCTCTTTACAGGATCAAGGGGCAATTGTGCCAATCTCTTATTTTAAAAAGACAGCCGTTTATCAAAAAGCTGTGAAGGACTTTGAATTCCCTGCAAATCGTGATGAACATCCTTTCACAGGCATTAAGCTGAAGTAACAGAAGGAAGGTAAGGAAATGGGCCGCTATATCGTCAAACGAGTGCTATCAATTATTCCTGTATTTTTATTAGCCACACTGCTCACAACTGGTATGATTCACCTCTCGCCAGTTGACCCGGCTGAGGCATATTTAGCAGCGGCTCATATCCAGCCTACAGATGAAATATTAGCGCAAAAACGAAGTGAATTCGGCTTAGACGAGCCATTTTATATGCAGTATCTTCATACCATTGAAAAAGTCATTCACCTTGATTTCGGCCGGTCGTATATGTCCAATCAGCCTGTCGTTGATGAGGTGATTTATCGAATACCGGCGACAATTCAATTGACGCTTACCAGTCTGCTGATCGCTATATGCGTCAGCATTCCGCTCGGCTTTTTCAGCGGCATGAGGAAAAATGGTGCCGTTGATCATGTGAGCCGGCTCATTTCTTTCTTAGGAGCATCTATCCCGACGTTTGTCTTGGGGTATTTGCTCATCTTCTTTTTTTCAGTGAAACTTGACCTCTTACCAGTTGAAGGGATTGGAACATGGGAGCATCTCATTCTGCCCTCGATCACACTTGCAGTCCCTTTAATTGCTACGTATACAAGGCTGTTAAGGTCAAGTGTGAGTGAGGCGCTTCAAGAGCCTTTCGTTCAATATGCGAGAATCAGAGGTTTGAAGGAACAATCGATCATGTTCAAGCATGTGTTCAGAATTGCGATATCGCCGATGCTGACCGGACTAGGGGTGAACCTTGGCAAGCTCTTGACAGGAACCATTATTGTAGAGGCCGTTTTCTCATGGCCAGGGTTTGGCCGCTTTTTTATTGAAGCGATCTTTAACCGAGATCTGCCTGTCATTCAATTTTATGTCCTCATGTCAGCCTGTATTTTTATCGTGAGCAGCTTGATCGTTGACTTAGTTCAGCTAATCATTGACCCCCGTATTTCTAGAAAGGAAGGCCGCCAGCAATGATGACAAAAGTAAAACATCTCTTCGTTCATCAAAAGATGATTTCGATCTGCGCTTTGCTGCTCGGTCTCCTGCTCATTGTCACAATATGTGCACCATGGATCGCTCCACATGATCCGGCTGCTGTCAATCTAGCAATGAAGCTAAAGGGATCTTCGTGGGAGTATCCTCTTGGAACAGATCAATTAGGACGATGCAATTTATCTCGTATTTTATATGGTGCGCGTGTTTCGCTCGGCTGTGCGTTATTAATCTTTCTTTCTTCGTTATTCATTGGATTAATTGTCGGCCTCTTTTCAGGATACAAAGGCGGCTGGATCGATCATGTTTTGATGAGAATCTGTGACGGCGTCATGGCATTTCCCAACCTGGTGCTGATTCTTGGATTAGTCGGCATCTTCGGTCCGGGACTTCCTCAAGTCGTACTTGCCTTGATGCTTGTGCAATGGGTATATTATGCCCGCGTCTTCCGAGGAATGGTGCTGAGTTTAAAAGAACAGAACTTTATAGCAGCTGCAAAAATCAGTGGGACCTCGCATTGGAACATTATGAGAAAGCATATGATTCCCAATGTCCTGCCGCCATTAGCAGTCATTGGAACACTTGAAATGGGCTGGGCGATTATGGACATTTCTGCGATGTCTTTCCTCGGATTAGGGGTTCAGCCTCCTATGCCTGAATGGGGAGCGATGATTCATGAAGGGAAATCTTACATTCAAACGAATCCTCAGTTAATGCTGTACCCAGGTCTTGTGATCATGGCTGTGGTGGTTCTGTTTAATTTACTAGGAGAAGCCCTTTCAGAGAAATATGGCATCAAACGCCGTGTGTAAAGGAATGATCAATGTGCAAGAGTCCATTTTACAAGTAGAGAACCTGCATGTGCAGACGAAAACACCTCAAGGGACAACCCCTCTTATTCAAGAAGTATCGTTTGAAGTAGGGCGCGGTCAAATCCTTGGATTAATTGGTGAGAGCGGCTGCGGGAAAACAGTGACAAGTATGTCGATCTTGCGTATGCTTGATCGAAAAACAGCGGAAGTCACTGGCAGTATCACATTACAGGGACGAGAATTGATCGGTATAAGTGAAAAGGATATGCGTTCCATTCGGGGCAAAGACATCTCGTATATTATGCAAAATCCAATGAACAGCTTTACGCCGGTATGGACAATCGGCCATCAGCTGGTTGAAACGATCCGCCGGCATACGGCTGTCAGTAAAAGGCAGGCACGATCACAGGCAATAGATGCGTTAGCGAAAATGAATCTGCCGCAGCCAGACCAGCTGTTCAATAAGTATCCTTTTGAATTAAGCGGAGGGATGCTGCAACGTGTCATGATCGCCATGGCTGCCTGTATGCACCCGCCCCTCATCATTGCAGATGAGCCGACAACTGCATTAGATGTACACAATCAGAAACGGGTCCTTCAGCATCTGAACCAAATTCGTCATGACTATGGAACGGCCATTTTACTGATTACCCACGATCTTGGTGTTATTGCTGAAATGGCAGATCAAGTTGTCGTCATGAAACAAGGAGAAATTGTTGAAAAGGCAGGAGTTCTTGAGATTTTTGAACAACCAAAACATGATTATACAAAAAAACTATTAGCAGCTCGTCCGTCGATTCCAGCTGTTTGCCCGATTTGAGGTGAGAAGGCCCTTGCATTTATTAGAAGTGAAAGCAGTCAGTCATGCATACACGAACCGGTCGTTTCTAATGAGAAAAAAAGGCGCAGCCCCTGTCCTGAAAAGCGTCGATTTAACTATTGAAGAAGGCACCTGCCTTGGGCTGCTGGGACAAAGCGGCGCAGGGAAAAGTACACTTGGCCGCATCATACTTGGTCTAGAGAAGCCAAGAGCTGGACAGGTTCTTTTTGAAGGTCAGGATGTCTATCGTGCAGATCAGCAAACACGTAAGCATTTTCGCCGGCATGTGCAAGCAGTGTTTCAGGATTCCTATTCGGCGGTAAATCCAAGGTGGACAGTTGAACAAATTTTATCTGAGCCGCTTGAAAACTATGAATCCATAAGCCGAAAGGAACGTAAAAATGTATTGATTCACTGGCTGGAAAGAGTCGGGCTCGGTGAAAAGGATTTGTGTAAATATCCGCACCAATTCAGCGGCGGCCAGCTCCAAAGGATCAACATCGCTAGAGCCTTATTGCTCCAGCCAAAGCTCATTGTACTGGATGAATCTGTCAGCAGCTTAGACATGGTGACGCAGGCTGTCATTTTAGATTTATTAGTAGAATTAAAGAAGGAGCTGGGTGTGGCTTACTTATTTATTACACATGATATAACAGCAGCCTATCACTTATGTGATCAATTGGCGATTCTTGATCAAGGAGAGCTAGCTGCCCAATTTCAATCAAAGGATGACTTCTTTTCATCAGAAGAGGAAGCGGTGCGGAAAATGAGAGATGCAATGCTCGCAGACCATCCTTTGTCACGAACGATTGGCAGACCGGTTCGGTAAAACTTCATTTTATCAATGCCTCAGCGTGCAGCCAAAGCGTCGCATTCGGTAAAAAGCAAAGAGCGAAAGCCCCTTTGCAGGCAATCTGCGCCTCTTTTAGGAAAGAGGCTATTTTTCATGAAAGGCAGGTGGCATCGTGAACCATCGAGCGTATTTAGCTTTGGCCATTCCTTTAACAATTTCAACGATGACCACTCCATTACTGGGAGCTGTTGATACAGCGGTTGTCGGTCAGCTCGCAAATCCCGCTTATATTGGAGGCGTTGCGGTCGGCAGTCTCATTTTCAGTACATTATATTGGCTGTTTGGTTTTTTGCGGGTAAGTACATCTGCTTTTGCCGCCCAGGCAAACGGTGCGCAGAATGAGGAGCAGGGCGTTCTTGCTTTTCTAAGACCTTTTTTCGTCGCCATCATCGTCGGACTTTGTTTTATTGCCCTGCAATGGCCGATCATTCAATCTGCTTTTCTAGTGATCTCTCCTGATGCTGATGTCCGTCAATTTGCCGCAGACTATTTTCATATTCGCATTTGGGGAGCGCCATTTACCTTAATGAATTATGTTATATTGGGCTGGCTGATGGGGATGGCAAAAATGAAAGAAGCTCTTTCATTACAAATCTTGATCAATGTCATGAATATGGCGCTCGCATTTCTGCTTGTTCATGTGTTTTCGTTTGCGGTCAAAGGAGTTGCGGCTGCGACATTGATATCTGAACTAACCGCTTTTGTGTTAGGGGCATGGATCATTCTGAAGCATTCGTCAAACGGATTCCAGATGCCTTCCATCAAGAAAATCATGGATACTCAGGCAGTGAAGAAAATGTTTCATGTGAATAAAGATTTGTTCATTAGGACGATCTGTCTGCTAGTGGTCATCAATATGTTTACGGCAAAAGGTGCTTCTTTTGGTACAGAGCTGCTGGCAGCCAATGCCATCTTATTTCAAATTCACTACATCATGGCTTATTTGTTCGATGGTTTTGCCAATGCGTCCAGCATCCTTGTTGGCAGGTCAGTTGGTGCAAATGACCGCACCCTCTATGAAAGAACCTTAACCCTTTCGAGGCAGTGGGCACTTGTGATGGCATGTGTCATTGCGGCGGTTTATTTTTTATTAAAAGAGCCGATATTGAGCTTGTTTACAAATCTCCCTCAGCTGCTAGATGTGACATTACACTATGCAGACTGGCTTGTTCTTTATCCATTTGCGGCTTGCTTCGGTTTGGTCATTTACGGCGTATTTACAGGTGCGACAGAAATTGCCCCTGTTAGAAATTCGATGCTGTTTGCGATGATTTTGTTTATCGTCGTTCAAACCGCAGTCACGCCCATTTGGCACAATCATGGCCTATGGTTGGCCTTTATCATCTATACTGTAGGGCGGTCTGGCTTTTTAATGATGTATAAATCGAGGCTGGATCAGAAGCTTTTTGCATATGATAAACACCCTTTGTCATCTTGACAAAAGGGTGTTCTTTTTCGTTCATTCGCTTTCCTTTTTCACCTTTTGATAGGCTTCATCAAGATGCTGAATTCGCTTCAATACAACCGCATTTTTGGTCAGCTGGTCTTGAACAAGCGTTGACACCACGGAGCGGTAATAGGCATTCATGGCATGAACCTTGTCTTCATTTTGGTTCATGGCGATGTGTTGTTTCAAGTTGTCGACAAAGTATGGAACGGAAAAAAGTTCAGACATAGAAATCACTCCTATTTCGTATATACGGTCCGTCAATCTTCATGTAAAATGATGAGAGGGAGGGGAGACAATGAGCCTTAAACTGCAACAAGAACAGGTATTAAAGCAGGTGCTCACACCAGAACTCAGGCAGGCCATTACGCTGCTGCAGCTGAATTGCACAGAGCTCGGCGAGTATCTTGACCAGTTAGCACTTGAGAACCCTCTGATTGAGCGGAAAGACACGGACAGCTACCAACCAGTTTATCATAAAAAATCACACGATCGAATGACAGAGCCGTATAGAACGCATCAAAAAGAAAGCCTGCAAATGTTCTTAAAGAGACAGGCGATTGATTTAAATTTAAGTGACAAGAATCAAAGAATCTTTTACTTTATGATTGAGTCCATTGATTCCAATGGCTATCTAAATGAACCGATTGACGCAATGGCAGCTGTCTTAGAGGTCCCAGCTGAAGAAGTAGAAGCCGTCCTTCATCAGCTGCAATCCCTAGAGCCTGCCGGTATTGGCGCAAGATCATTGCAGGAATGTATCCTCCTTCAACTGAGAAGAAAAAAGGAACGCTGGTATGAAGCCGAGCTGATCATCGAAGAGCATTTCTTTCTTTTTGCCAGAAAGGCTTGGAAGGAAATTGCGGCGAAAACAGGTGTTTCAATGAAAACACTCCAAGCGGTACAAGATGTAGTGTCTCAGCTTGAACCAAGACCAGGCCTTCATTTCTCATATGATGAAGAGCATCTGTATATAGAGCCTGATGTGACGATTACTGTGATGCAGGATCACATCACATTTGAGCTGAATCAGCGCGCTTTTCCAGACGTTGAAATGAATGAAGGCTACTTCGCCATGATTCAAGAACAAAAGCGGCATGAAGCATACACGTATTTAAAGGAAAAAGAGCAGCAGTACAATTGGCTTGTCCAAGCGCTGAAGCAAAGAAAGCAAACGATGACTCATGTCGTTCGTGAGATTATCTCACATCAGACAGATTTTTTCCTAACAGGGAAACATAAAATGAAACCGCTTACGATGAAGCGGATTGCAGATATACTGCAAGTGCATGAGTCAACAGTCAGCCGGACTGTAAAAGGGAAAATGGTGCAAACCCCTTATGGTCTCATGGAAATGAAACAATTTTTCCAAGCAAAATTAGAAGGGCATTCACTAGAAGAGGCGTCCAGCTACACTGTCAAAACGCACATTGCAGAACTCATCCAAACGGAAAATAAGAAAAAACCGTATTCAGATCAGCAAATCATGACGCTGCTTCAGCAAACCTTTGGCATCCGGGCGTCACGCAGAACCATTGCAAAATATCGCGAACAAATGAATCTTCCGTCCTCTACGCTGCGGAAGCGATACGATTAAAAAGAAGTACTTGCCAGAACATGGCACGTGCTTCTTTTTTTGTTGAAAGCAAGGCAGCCCGAAGATTTCTTGAAAATTAAATAGGGGAGACGTGTGATCGGAAATTTTGGGGTAAAGTATAAGATAGGGCATGAGCCGATAGGGATAGACAACAGTGATGAGGTGAGACCAATTGAAATATAAACAAATCAAAACGAAAAAAATATATGAAGAAATTGCGGATGCATTAATTGAATCCATTCGTACAGGTGAGCTTCTTCCGGGGGAAAAATTAGATTCGGTTCAAGCGCTCTCAGAAAGCTTTCAAGTCAGCCGTTCTGCTGTAAGAGAGGCGCTGTCTGCTCTCAAAGCGATCGGATTAATAGAGATGAAGCAAGGGGAAGGTACATATGTGAAGCAGTTCGATCCTGAACAGCTCACATTTAGTCTGTCTCCTGCATTTTTGATGAAGCAGCATGATGTCACGCAGCTCCTTGAATTAAGGACCATTATTGAGACGGGTGCTGTCAAAAAGGCAGCGCTGCTCCGAACGGACGATGACCTTCATCAGCTGCGTGAGGCACTCGAACAAATGAAACTCGCAGAAGCACATAAAGAAACTGGTGAAGAGGCAGACCTCTCCTTCCATCTCGCCATAGCCACAGCCTCAAAGAATGATTTATTAAAAGCATTAATGAATCAGGTCTCCACCTTGCTGGTAGAAACGATGCGTGAGACGAGAAAAGCCGTCTTGTTTTCAAAAAAAGCCTCCATTCGGCAGCTTTACAAAGAACATGAACACATTTACAAAGCCGTCTTGGCAAGACAGCCAGAAGAAGCAGAAAGAGCGATGCTCACGCATTTAAAAAATGTAGAAAAACTGCTGAGTGACGTGATTCAAGAACCGGCAGAAGAGTCTGAACCACAGTAAGCTGTGCCGAATAAGGGCACAGCTCTATTATTAACGAGAAATATGCAGTTTTTTCATGCGATATTGCAGACTTTGCCTGCTCATGCCCAGTATCTTTGCAGTCTGTGAAATATTATCGTCCATTTTTTCTAAGTAATGGACGATGTATTGTTTTTCGAATCGTTCCATTTGGGTTTGAAAATCAGTCGTATGTTCTTGGCTTGTATAAATAAACGTGTCAGCTGCTGCGGTATGATGCAAAGGATTCGTCTGTAATTGCGCTGCAGGACGCCCTTCCCCATGCTTAAATCTAAAATGATATGGAAGGTGATGCAGGCTTAAGTAATCCTCATCCATCATCATATTCATCCCCGCTTCAATCACATGCTCCAGTTCTCGTACATTACCCGGCCAATCATACGCTTGAAAAAGGGCTAGTACCTCTTCGTCAGCCGCTTTCACCTTCATTTGAAACAGCTCATTATATTTTTGAATAAAATGACTGACAAACGTAGGAATGTCTTCTTTTCGCTCAGAAAGCGGCGGAATAAATAATGTGACAATACCCAGCCGATAAAATAAATCCTTGCGCATGCGTCCGCCTGCGATTGCATCTACAGGATCCTCATTCATATTGGCAATGACTCTTACATCAACAGCGATTTCTTTTGTGCTGCCAAGCCTTCTCACACGCTTCTCCTGTAAAACACGCAGCAGTTTTGCTTGAAGACCAGGATTTAATGAGTTGATCTCATCAAGCAGCAGTGTACCTCCCTGCGCCTGTTCAAATAAGCCGGGCTGATCAGCTGCGCCTGTAAAAGCCCCTTTTTGTGTACCAAAGAGCAGACTTTCAATGAGATTATCAGGCAGTGCCGCGCAATTCTGGGTAATAAATGGTCCAGATGATCGGCTGCTGCCGTTATGAATGCTTTGCGCAAATAGTTCTTTTCCTGTCCCTGTTTCTCCAACAATGAGCACATAGGAAGAGGTGCGTGTCGCTCGTTTTGCATGCTCAATTACCTCTAAAAACGCAGGACTTTGTCCAATAATGGAATCAAAGGTAAAGCGTGTGCTTCCTTTTTTCTTCATATTGTGGTGGATCAGCCGTTCCAGCTTGGTCACATCATTCGAAATTTCAACCGCTCCTTGGATGAGGCCGTCTCGAACGAGCGGGTATGTATGATTAATCGTTGTGATTTCTTTTCCGTTGTAATTATGATACGTCTGCTTTGCATGAACGGTTTGTTTCCCAGTACGCAGCGCTTGGACAAGCGTACTGTGCATGTCGTCTTGGAAGACGAAGAGGTCTAATACATTTTTATGGAGAACATCAGAGCGTTTCAAAGACTCAATCTCCATCATTTTTTTATTATAGACAACAGTATTGCCATTCTCGTCAATTGCATGAACCCCGACATCTATTAAATCGAGCATTTGTTTATACAGATCAATCTCATTTTCGAGCTTTGCAGTATACGAATCTTCTTTCATTGCGCCACCTCCAGACGTTACCTCTATTTTACATGAAAAATTTTGCGGTTTCCTCTAAAAAAATTGGCAGAAGCAAAAATATTTTGCATAAAAAACCAGATCAATCACCGCCATAATGCAGGCAGAAAGTTGGCACGATCCTTGCATATCATATGTGTGTAGATGAACCTAATGAAAAAGAGGCTAGCTTATAGAAGGAGGAATAGACGATGACACAGACAAATGAATTGATTCAACAAACCGAACAATACGGTGCGGCAAACTATCATCCACTGCCAATTGTGATTTCAGAGGCTGAAGGAGTTTGGGTGACAGACCCTGAAGGCAATCGATATATGGATATGCTGAGTGCATATTCCGCAGTGAACCAAGGGCATCGCCATCCCCGCATTATTGAAGCGCTCAAAAAACAGGCAGACCGGGTTACACTGACCTCAAGAGCTTTTCACAATGATCAGCTTGGTCCTTGGTATGAGAAAATTTGTCAACTGACGAATAAAGAGATGGCACTCCCGATGAATACTGGAGCTGAGGCTGTAGAAACAGCTGTCAAAGCAGCAAGACGCTGGGGCTATGACGTCAAGGGAATCGAAGACAATCGCGCAGAAATCATTGCGTGCGTCGGTAACTTCCATGGCAGAACGATGACGGCTGTTTCCCTTTCTTCTGAAGCAGAATATCAAAGAGGTTTCGGTCCAATGCTTCCAGGCATTAAACTGATTCCTTACGGAGATATTGAAGCGTTACGTGAAGCCATCACACCACAAACAGCGGCTTTTCTGATCGAACCTATTCAAGGAGAAGCGGGAATTGTCATGCCGCCAGAAGGCTTCTTGAAGGAAGCGAAGGCGCTTTGTGAAAAGGAACATGTGCTGTTCATTGCGGATGAAATTCAGGTCGGATTAGCACGAACAGGCAAGATGTTTGCATGCGACTGGGAAGACATTGAGCCAGATATGCTGATTCTTGGGAAAGCTTTAGGCGGTGGTGTATTCCCAATCTCGTGTGTGGTCGCAAACCGCGATATATTAGGTGTGTTTAACCCTGGATCTCACGGCTCTACCTTCGGCGGAAATCCTCTTGCGTGTGCGGTGTCGCTGGCTGCACTGGATGTCTTAATCGACGAAAACCTTGCAGCGCGTTCTATGGAGCTTGGCGAATACTTAAAAGACAAACTCACGCGCATTCAAAGTCCTGTCATCAAGGAAGTGCGCGGCCGCGGATTATTTATCGGCATGGAGCTGACAGAGGCAGCGAGACCTTATTGTGAAAAGCTGAAACAAGCAGGACTGTTATGTAAGGAAACCCATGAGACCGTCATCCGCTTTGCACCGCCTCTCACGATTTCTAAAGAAGATTTAGACTGGGCGATTGGTCATATTGAAGCATTATTTCAAGCATAAATGTCAAAGGGGGAGAAACCTTCACTTTCTCCCTTTCCCTTTCAACGAACAGCGAATTTTGTCAAAGGATGATGAATAGAAGAGTGAAAGTGGGGAAAATGATTTGAAGCAAGAGCAGCATAATGAACTAGAACGTTCCATGAAAAGCAGGCATCTCTTTATGATTGCCTTAGGCGGCGTCATTGGTACTGGTCTTTTCCTTGGGTCAGGACTCATTATCCATCAGGCTGGACCCGGGGGAGCCATTCTATCCTTTATCATTGGCGGATTGTTAATGTATTTGGTGATGCTGTGTCTTGGAGAATTAGCGGTGGCAATGCCGACAGCGGGTTCCTTTCAGGAGTATGCAACCAAATATATAGGCCCGTCCACAGGCTTTATGATCGGCTGGCTTTATTGGTTTAGCTGGGCATGTACAATAGGACTGGAGTTTACGTCAGCAGGCATTTTGCTCCAAAGGTGGTTCCCAGATATCCCTGTGTGGCTGTGGTGTCTTGCATTTAGCGTGATTTTATTTGCCGTGAATGCCATCTCAGCTCGCAGCTTCGCTGAAACCGAGTTTTGGTTTTCGGCCATTAAGGTCGCTGCCATCCTATTATTTATTATCATTGGAATTGGCGCAATTTTCGGAATGATTCATTTGAAAGATGGAGAACCAGCTCCTCTATTTCGTCATTTGACGGATCATGGCGGACTATTTCCTAACGGTGTTTTTGCTATTTTATTAACCATGGTCACGGTCAATTTCTCCTTTCAAGGAACAGAACTTGTAGGGATTGCCGCAGGAGAGAGTGAAAGCCCTGAAAAAACATTGCCGCGATCTATACGAAATATTATTTGGAGAACGATGGTCTTTTTCGTTTTATCCATTGCGGTTCTGGCCGCACTTCTTCCGTGGCAGACAGCAGGCACCGTCGACAGCCCATTTGTCGTCGTGCTGGACAAGGTCGGTATACCGTATGCTGCAGATATCATGAATTTTATCATCATCACAGCGGTCTTATCTGTAGCAAACTCTGGATTATATGCATCATCACGTATGCTTTGGGCGCTGTCGAAAGACGGGAAAGGACCTGACTTTACGAAAAAGCTGTCCAAGCGTAAAATTCCGATCAATGCACTATTGGTGACAATGGGCGTATCTGCACTATCTCTGCTGACAAGTGTTGTGGCACCAAAAACGGTGTATGTGTGGCTCATTTCTATTTCTGGTATGGTTCTTGTTGTGGTGTGGATGTCTATTTGCTTGTCCCAGTATTTCTTTAGAAAACAATTCATAAAGGCGGGCGGAGATGTAAAGGATCTCGTCTTCCGAACACCGCTCTATCCATTTGTCCCATTAGCAGGCTTTATCGCATTTGGCATTGTCCTCATCAGCTTGTTTTTTATCGAGGATCAGCGGATCGGTCTTTATTGCGGAATTCCGTTCATGGCTGCCTGTTACATCATTTATTATCTCAAAATCAAACCGAAGGAAGAGGCAAAACAGTTTGGAACCATCACAAAAACATAAGCAAATCCTGAAAAAAATGTGCATGCTGATCTCACCAGCATGCACATTTTTCATCGTGAATACATTCTATATAAAAGAAAATAAATATTTTGAAAAGAAATATCATAGCAAGAACCTTGATGACAAGCAGGTTATCGGCGAAAATGTGTCTATTTTTTGTCTAAATGTGTTTGTAAGAGTTGAAAATGCAAGATTATCCTGTTAAAATAATTAAAGAAAGCAGGGATTGATTTTTTTTGGCTGTGGCGGGACGTTTTTTGTCACAGTGGGACGTTTTTGGTCCAACGTGAAAAGAAAGGGTCGTTAGCCATGAATCATTTATTGGAAGCTCAAAAAAAATTATTGCCAGATCTTCTCATTGTTATGCAAAAACGCTACGACATTTTGCAGTACATCAGATTAGCTGAACCAATTGGCCGCAGAAGCCTTGCGACGAGTCTTGGTCTCAGCGAGCGCATCTTACGTGCTGAAGTTCAGTTTTTAAAAGAACAAAATCTGCTGGATGTCAAAACGAGCGGCATGATGCTGACGAGTGAGGGTCACGCTTTGCTTGAAATGCTTGAAGGAATGATGAAGGACGTTTTAGGTTTAACCTTTTTGGAAAATACATTAAAGAGAAAGTTAGGCCTGGAAGAAGTCATGATCGTTTCTGGTGACAGTGACGAATCCCCGTGGGTGAAGCAAGAAATGGGAAGAGCTGCTGTCCAATGCATGAAAAAAAGGTTTACTGGAAATAATATCGTCGCCGTCACTGGCGGAACGACGATGGAAGCCGTTGCCGAAATGATGACCCCTGATGCCAAAAACCGCGATATGATGTTTGTCCCTGCGAGAGGCGGTCTTGGGGAGAATGTAAAAAATCAGGCAAACACCATTTGTGCCCACATGGCTGAAAAAGCTTCCGGTACTTACAAACTGCTGTTTGTTCCAGGGCAGCTGTCAGAAGGTGCTTACTCTTCCATTATTGAAGAGCCGTCCGTCAAAGAAGTGCTTCAAACGATTAAATCGTCCACGATGCTTATTCATGGTATTGGTGAAGCAAAAACAATGGCGATGAGACGAAATACACCAGCTGAAGATTTAAAAAAGATTGATGAGCATGACGCAGTGACAGAGGCCTTTGGCTATTACTTTAATCGTGATGGTGAGGTCGTACACAAAGTGCACTCCGTCGGTATGCAGCTAGATGATCTAGAAAGCATTCCACATATCATTGCTGTTGCAGGTGGATCATCAAAGGCGGGGGCGATTGAAGCTTATTTCAAAAAACCGCGCCGAACGGTTCTCGTCACAGACGAAGGAGCCGCAAAAGAGTTATTAAGGGAGTCAATTGATCCCTCAATATAAAACATTGTGACCTATAAAAGGAGGAAACATCATGGCAGTAAAAGTCGGTATTAACGGATTTGGACGTATTGGACGTAACGTATTTCGTGCAGCATTAAATAATCCTGAAGTTGAGGTAGTAGCGGTTAACGATCTAACAGATGCTAACATGCTTGCACACCTTTTACAATATGACTCTGTTCACGGAAAACTAGATGCAGAGGTTTCTGTAGACGGTACAAACTTAGTAGTGAACGGTAAAACAATCGAAGTATCAGCTGAGCGTGACCCTGCGAAATTAAGCTGGGGTAAACAAGGCGTAGAAATCGTTGTTGAATCTACTGGATTCTTCACAAAACGTGCAGACGCTGCGAAACACTTAGAAGCTGGCGCTAAAAAAGTCATCATCTCTGCTCCTGCTAACGAAGAAGATATCACAATCGTTATGGGTGTAAACGAAGACAAATACGATGCAGCTAGCCACGATGTCATCTCTAATGCATCTTGTACGACAAACTGCTTAGCTCCATTTGCAAAAGTACTTAACGATAAATTTGGTATCAAACGCGGTATGATGACAACTGTTCACTCATACACAAATGACCAGCAAATTCTTGATCTTCCGCACAAAGACTACCGTCGTGCTCGTGCAGCTGCGGAAAACATCATCCCAACTTCTACAGGTGCTGCGAAAGCTGTTTCACTTGTATTGCCTGAACTTAAAGGTAAATTAAACGGTGGCGCTATGCGTGTTCCAACACCTAACGTTTCTTTAGTTGACCTTGTGGCTGAATTAAACCAAGATGTAACAGCTGAAGACGTAAATGCAGCACTTAAAGAAGCAGCTGAAGGAGAACTTAAAGGAATCCTTGGCTACAGCGAAGAGCCATTAGTATCTGGTGACTACAATGGTAATGCAAACTCTTCAACAATCGATGCTCTTTCTACAATGGTAATGGAAGGCAGCATGGTGAAAGTGATTTCTTGGTACGATAACGAGAGCGGATATTCTCACCGCGTTGTTGACCTTGCAGCTTACATTGCAAAACAAGGTCTTTAATTTCTCACACTGAAGGAACTCACTTGGTTCTTTCCTAGAGACACGATATAATGAAGACGGACAAGGGAAGGGGAAGCATCCCTTTCCCTTTTTCTCTGTTTTTATCCGTTCTGCACGATTTCTCGTTTTGATGAGGGCAAAATGGGAAAAGGATAAAGAGAGTCTTGTCCAATGCGTAAGGAAACCAGAATAAAGGAGGATCTCCTGACGAGCATGAATAAGAAATCAGTAAAAGACATTGACGTAAAAGGTAAAGTTGTGTTCTGCCGCGTAGATTTTAACGTTCCGATGAAGGACGGAGAAGTGACGGATGATACTCGTATCCGCGCAGCATTACCAACAATTGAGTATTTAACAGGACAAGGCGCAAAGGTACTGCTAGCTAGTCATTTGGGTCGTCCGAAGGGTCAAGTTACTGAAGAACTGCGTCTGACACCTGTGGCAAAACGTCTGCAAGAGCTTCTTGGAAAAGAAGTGAAAAAAGCAGATGAAGCTTACGGCGACAACGTGAAAAAGCAAATCTCTGACTTAAAAGAAGGAGATGTGCTAGTGCTTGAAAACGTTCGTTTCTATCCTGGTGAAGAAAAGAACGATCCTGAATTATCAAAAGCATTTGCTGATTTAGCCGATGTGTATGTCAATGATGCGTTCGGTGCTGCACACCGTGCACATGCATCGACAGCTGGTATTGCAGCTTATCTTCCGGCTGTTTCAGGCTTCCTCATGCAAAAAGAGCTTGAGGTTTTAGGAAAAGCCATTTCAAACCCTGATCGCCCATTTACAGCGATTATCGGCGGCGCAAAAGTAAAGGATAAAATCGGTGTGATTGAAAGTCTTCTTGATAAAGTGGACAACCTCATCATCGGCGGCGGACTTGCTTACACATTTGTGAAAGCATTAGGCCACGAAGTAGGGAAATCTCTATTAGAAGAAGACAAAGTAGATTTAGCGAAATCCTTTATGGACCGTGCAAAGGAAAAAGGCGTGAACTTCCTGATTCCAACAGATGTTCTGGTAGCCGACGACTTTTCAAATGATGCGAATACAAGCATTGTGCCAATCTCTGAAATTCCAAGTGATCTAGAAGCACTTGATATTGGAACAGAGACAAGAGAAAAGTATGCTGACGTTATTAAAAACAGCAAACTTGTTGTCTGGAACGGACCAATGGGTGTATTTGAAATCGATGCATTCGCTAAAGGAACAAAAGCTATCGCAGAAGCACTGGCAGAAGCAAAAGATACATATTCTGTCATTGGCGGTGGAGATTCAGCAGCAGCTGTTGAGAAATTTGGTCTTGCCGATCAGATGAGCCATATTTCTACAGGCGGCGGCGCTTCACTTGAATTTATGGAAGGCAAAGAACTTCCTGGTGTTACTGCATTAAACGATAAATAAGACCAAAACTGCTATAAGGAAGTGTCAATCATGAGAAAACCAATTATAGCTGGGAACTGGAAAATGAACAAAACACTTGGCGAAGCAGTCAGCTTCGTTGAAGAAGTCAAGTCATCTATTCCATCTCCTGACAAAGTGGAATCCATTGTCTGTGCGCCAGCTCTTTTCCTTGAAAAGTTAAACAGCCTTTCAAACGGAACAGACCTTAAAATTGGTGCACAAAACATGCACTTTGAAGAAAATGGTGCATTCACTGGTGAAATCAGCCCTGCTGCTCTAAAAGATTTAGGCATCGGCTATTCAGTGATTGGGCATTCAGAGCGCCGTGAATTCTTTGCTGAAACAGATGAAACAGTGAACAAAAAAGCACATGCTGCATTCAAGCATGGCATCGTTCCAATCATTTGTGTAGGTGAAACGCTTGAAGAGCGTGAAGCTGGCAAAACAAATGAACTTGTCGCTGATCAAGTGAAGAAAGCACTAGCTGGTTTAACGAAGCAGCAAGTCGCTGAATCTGTGATTGCATATGAGCCAATCTGGGCGATCGGTACAGGAAAATCTTCTACAGCGAAAGATGCAAACGACGTTTGCGCACACATCCGCCAAACCGTTGCAAGCGAATTTGGTCAAGAAGCGGCAGACAGCCTTCGCATTCAATATGGCGGAAGCGTGAAGCCGGCAAATATTAAAGAATATATGGCAGAATCCGATATTGACGGTGCTTTGGTAGGCGGCGCAAGCTTAGAACCTCAGTCTTTCGTTCAATTATTGGAGGAAGGTCAATATGAGTAAGAAACCAGCTGCATTAATCATCTTAGACGGGTTCGGTTTAAGAGGCGAAACAGTCGGTAACGCTGTCGCACAAGCAAAAAAACCGAACTTTGACCGCTACTGGAATGAATTTCCGCATCAAACCTTAACGGCTTCAGGTGAGGCAGTAGGCCTCCCAGAAGGTCAAATGGGAAACTCTGAAGTTGGGCATTTGAACATCGGTGCAGGACGTATTGTGTATCAAAGCTTAACAAGGGTGAATGTTGCCATCCGTGAAGGGGAATTTGAGAAAAACGAAACGTTCCTAGATGCAATGACTTATGCAAAAGAGAATGACAAGGCGCTTCATTTATTTGGACTCTTGTCAGACGGCGGTGTGCACAGTCACATCCAGCATCTTTTTGCCCTGCTGAAGCTGGCGAAAAAAGAAGGCTTAACAAAGGTATACATTCATGGCTTCTTGGACGGACGTGATGTTGGTCAGAAGACAGCCAAAGTGTACTTGAAACAGCTGGAAGATCAAATCAAAGAAATCGGTGTCGGTGAAGTGGCAACACTTTCTGGACGCTATTACTCAATGGACCGTGACAAACGCTGGGATCGTGTGGAGAAAGCGTACCGCGCGATGGCATATGGTGAAGGCCCAAGTTATCAAAACATTTATGATGTCGTTGATGACTCCTATGAAAATGGAATCTACGATGAATTCGTTATTCCATCTGTCATTACGAGAGAAAATGGTGAGCCGGTTGCCAAAGTAAACGACGGTGACTCTGTGATTTTCTATAACTTCCGTCCAGACCGTGCCATCCAAATCTCAAACACTTTCACAAATGCAGATTTCCGCTCGTTTGACCGCGGAGAAGCTCATCCGAAGAATTTACACTTCGTCTGCTTCACACACTTCAGTGAAACGGTTGATGGTTATGTTGCCTTCAAACCAGTGAATTTGGATAACACAGTAGGAGAAGTGCTTTCTCAAAACGGATTGAAACAGCTGCGGATTGCTGAAACAGAGAAATATCCTCACGTGACGTTCTTTATGAGTGGTGGACGTGAAGAAGAATTTCCTGGTGAAGACCGCATCTTAATCAATTCACCAGATGTGGCAACCTATGACCTCAAGCCGGAAATGAGCGCTTATGAGGTAAAGGATGCACTTGTTGCAGACATCAATGCTGACAAGCATGATGCGATCATCCTGAACTTTGCTAACCCGGATATGGTTGGTCATTCAGGTATGCTTGAGCCAACAATCAAAGCTATTGAAGCAGTAGATGAGTGCTTAGGAGCTGTAGTCGACGCAATCCTGGCAAAAGGCGGACATGCCATCATCACGGCAGACCACGGTAACGCAGACGTGCTCATTACCGAAGAAGGAAAGCCGCATACTGCACATACAACGAATCCTGTACCAGTCATCGTGACGAAAAAAGGTGCGACGCTTAGAGAAGGCGGTATTTTAGCCGATCTATCTCCAACGCTTTTAGACTTACTTGGTCTTGAAAAACCAAAAGAGATGACAGGAACATCATTAATTCAGAAATAAAAAAATTGATTCAAAAGGAGAGAAATTAAACATGCCATACATTGTTGACGTATATGCACGCGAAGTATTAGACTCTCGCGGTAACCCAACAGTTGAAGTAGAAGTTTACACAGAATCTGGCGGCTTTGGCCGTGCGCTTGTTCCAAGTGGTGCTTCTACTGGTGAATATGAAGCAGTAGAACTACGTGACGGAGACAAAGACCGTTACCTTGGAAAAGGTGTTCTGACAGCTGTAAACAACGTAAATGAAATCATTGCACCAGAGCTTTTAGGCTTTGATGTAACAGAACAAGTAGCGATTGACAAAATGTTAATCGAACTTGATGGAACAGAAAACAAAGGGAAATTAGGCGCAAACGCAATCCTTGGCGTATCTATCGCTGTAGCACGTGCGGCTGCTGATTTCTTACAAATTCCACTGTATCAATACCTTGGTGGCTTCAACTCCAAAACGCTTCCAGTACCAATGATGAACATCGTCAACGGCGGAGAGCATGCGGATAACAACGTAGACATTCAAGAATTCATGATCATGCCTGTAGGTGCACCGAACTTCCGTGAAGCACTTCGCATGGGCGCTCAAATCTTCCATAGCCTGAAATCTGTATTAAGCGCAAAAGGCTTAAACACAGCTGTAGGTGACGAAGGTGGATTCGCTCCAAACCTTGGTTCTAACGAAGAAGCACTTCAAACAATCGTTGAAGCGATCGAAAAAGCTGGCTTCAAACCAGGTGAAGAAGTGAAACTTGCAATGGATGCTGCATCTTCTGAGTTCTACAACAAAGAAGACGGTAAATATCATTTATCAGGCGAAGGTGTTGTGAAAACATCTGCTGAAATGGTTGACTGGTATGAAGATATGGTATCGAAATACCCAATCATCTCTATCGAAGACGGCCTTGATGAAAACGACTGGGAAGGTCACAAACTATTAACTGAGCGCCTTGGCAGCAAGGTTCAGCTAGTAGGAGACGACTTGTTCGTTACAAATACGAAGAAGCTTTCTGAAGGAATCAAAAACGGCGTTGGTAACTCAATCCTGATCAAAGTAAACCAAATCGGTACATTAACTGAAACATTTGATGCAATCGAAATGGCAAAACGCGCAGGATACACAGCTGTTATCTCTCACCGTTCTGGTGAAACAGAAGACAGCACAATTGCAGACATCGCTGTGGCAACAAACGCTGGACAAATCAAAACAGGTGCTCCGTCTCGTACGGACCGTGTGGCGAAATACAACCAATTACTTCGCATCGAAGATCAATTGGCTGAAACAGCACAATATCACGGCATTGCAACATTCTATAACTTGAATAAATAATGTCAGCTATGCGCTGCGTTCCGCTCTTTCATGAGAGCGGGACGCAGCGTTTTTTTGTGTTGAGCGAAAATCCGGTGGCTAATTCATTTGGCTTATCCTATTTCTGTAAAAAATCCTCCTTCAGTTAGAGAAGAAGCCAAAATCCCCTCCATTTATAAGCACTAAATCATGAAAAATCGACTAAAAATATGATCTGAAATGAACTTATGCTTTCTGTAAGGAGGTGGTATCATTTTACATATATTAGGGGGTGATGAGATGCTGAATCCTTTTAGCCTTCGTTTTCCAGTAGGTGTGTATATGTATGTCCTTCACCTATTGGCGGCATATGATGAAAGGAAGCAACGAATTTTAACTTCTAAGAATGTACAGAAAAACGCATTTTGGATTTATGTCCTTGCCGCTATATTAGGCATTATTTCACTTGGAGCATTGATTTGGGCATGCAAGACCTTTGGACGGGGCTCGAAATTTTTAGGAGAGTTCAAATTATTAGGCATGTACGTTAAAATCCAGTGCGGTTTTTAACAGGGATGAGAACAGATGCAAGGTCATCTGTTTTATCTGAAACAAACGGAGGGATAGGATGCTGACATTACAATTAAAAGAAAAAACATATAGCCGCACCTTCTCTCTCCGTAATATTCAAATGAATGTCGAGAAAGGGCAGATGCTGCTGCTTTTGGGGCATAATGGTGCGGGAAAGACGACGATGATCCAATCCATGTTTGGGCTGACACCATTTATAGGATGCGTCACTTTACACGGTAAACAGCTGAACCTTCAATCCTCAGAACACATCTCCTTGTTGAAAAAACATGTTTCCTATATTCCTGACGAGCATTCGTTGTTCGATTATTTATCACCGAGGGAATACTTTCAATTACTTCAGCTGCCAAATGAGCAAGATGTCACACGGGAGGAGACGTTCATCGAACTGTTTGAGCTGGGTTCATATATGGATCAGCCTATCGCTCAGCTGTCTCATGGCAATCAAAAGAAAACGCAGATCATTTCCCAGCTCCTCAGGCCATGTGATTATTATGTGTTCGACGAGCCAACGAACGGACTTGATCCAGATATGATGATCATCTTAAAAAAGGTGCTCATGAAGCTGAGAAATCAAGGCGCTGGCATTCTCATTTCAACCCATCATTTGAGCTTTGGTGATACGCTTTATGACCATCTCATGATCTTAAGAAATGGGGACGTCAAGCTGGATATGTCCCGCCAAGAAACGAATCAGACATTTCCTCATCAGGCACTTGAAGAGATTTATAAAGAAGTGAATCGAGATTACTATATGCAGGTGGAGAGGTTACTCAATGATCTGGACACGACACGTTCTTCATAAAATAGAATGGGGAATGCTGACAACGAAAGGAAAGCAGCTCGCAAAAAAGTACCCTATACAGCTTCTCGCAGCCGCGGCTTTTTTCTTGCTCATGTACGCGATATACGTCGTTATCAGCCTGCGCTTTTTCATGCAGGTAGGAGAAAGTGAGCCGGCTGCTCTATACCTCCAATTGATGAAAATGACGCTTTTACTTTTAGGCGCAGCTATTTTGTTATCCCGCAATAAATTAAAGCGACAGGAATATCAATTCTACTTTTTGAATAGTGCGATACAAAGTGTGCCATTTGTCCTTTGTGTGTATTTCTTTCCGATGCTCTTTTGTTTTCTCATGGTAGGACTGCTTTTTTTACCGATTGTCTTAGGCCTTTTGATCAGCGGTGTTACGCCATCTTTGTATTGGATAACGGCTGTATGCATGACTTGCTGTGTACTGGCGCTGCTTGCACTTGCTTCTTGGATGGTGATGCGGATTGCTGTGAGCCATTTCGTATCTAAAACAAAAGAGCATTTGCTGCTGCAAACGCTAGGCTTTGCGGTGCTGAATCTATTGGTGTTTCTCCTTTTGAAAAAAGCAATGGAGATGATCCGTGTATGGCCATCAGTCTATCTCATATTTCTGGTGATCCTTCTAAGCGCTGGCTGGCTATGGCTGAAGGGGTTAGCGGCTTCTTATGTCCATCGGATGTTTTTGCAGCTGAAAACAGAGGTAAAGTCGTTTTCTTACAAGAAAATCAGAACGCAATCTTCCTTTCTGACGCACCTGCGGCAGGAATTGGTCTATTTCAGCCGGTCAGCTGTTTTTAAAGAACAGGGCATTTTGTTTTTATTTCTCGTTTGTTTGACGGCGGGGCTGCCATTTGTTTTTACACCGGTAGAAACCGGCTGGCTGTATGCCTTTATTGTGCAGTATGCATTAAAGGAAATATTGATCATGCTTCCGCTGATGATTGGCAGAGAATATCATATGAATCAAAGGGCTATTTTTATGTTAAATACATCAAAGAGTGCTTATTTATTGTCGAGAATTTTATTTTATTACGCTATTAATTTGTTGACATATTTTGTGTTTATTTGGCTTGCATCTATGGTGATAGGCATTGAAAGTGAAGGGCATGGCCTCGCAAGTTTGTCCATTTTGTTGATCACTGCCATGGCGGCCTGTACAGGGTTTATCGTGAAGATCAGTGAGTTCAATAAACTGTTTGTCATCGTGATGATGATTGCTGTATTCAGCTTCATCGATATGCTTTTATTGAAGTGGCTTTCATCAGATGTGTATCTTCTCGCCACCGCCTATCTGCTAGGTTCACTTGCATTCTTTATCTGTATATATGCTGTCATGTTAAAGAGGCCTGTCTTGCGATGATAGAGCTTGTGTGCAGTTTCCTAGCGGTTGTGGTGATACATGAACTCGGTCATATACTGATGGTCATGGTGTGTAACAAATTCGAAAAAAGGCCGCTCTTTGATTTTGTGATAACGATTGATCGGAAGCATGTGGCGGTCGTCCATGAAACGTTTGGCCGGCCGAGCTTCAATATGATGGTGGCACTTGCAGGGCCGCTCTTTCCGGTGCTTTGTTCGATTGTTCTTTTTATGATATGGAAGCATCCGGTCAGTCATCAGCTGCTGTTTTTTTCTTTACTAAATACGGTGATGCTGCATCCAGCTTGTCCAGACGGGAAAAATATCACAGCCAGTTTAAAAGAGATGAAGGAGAGAAAGAGATGATCAAAGTATTTCATTCGTTTTCCAGCGGTATAACACTTGCGATGCTGTATGTATTTGCTGTGTTTATGACCCCTGTTTTTTTATTGCTGCTAGAGGTCAATCATGTTGAATCAAGCCCAACATTGTTTGGCATGCCATTTTATATCATGAAAATTGAAGAGTATCAATTCAGCTCAGAGGCGACGCTCTTTGGATGTGTGGTCTGTTTTTTAGCTGGCGCCGTCCTTTATTTCTTCATTCAATATGTGAAGCATTTGGTAAAAAAGCGCAGAACATAAAAAAAGCAGACGGAACAAAACATCAGTCTGCTTGCAAAGTGAGTGACAGCCGTACCATATCCATACACTGAATGCCATTTTCAAAAATCGGTTCATCATAATGCTTAAGAAAGAAATCGTGGTCAATAGATGTCATGCGGAAGCCGCATTTCTGATAAAGTGCGAGCTGCTGAATGCTCGAGTTGCCTGTGCCGATTTCAACCGTGTGAAAACCTGCGGCTTTCGCTTCAGCAATGGCATGGCGGATCAGTTGCTTCCCAATTCCTTTTCCTTGCCATGATTCCTTCACGGCGACATTAATGATTTCGACTGTCTGCTGAGACAGAGATAAAAGCACATAGACGCCAATCACGTCCTGATCATGATACGCGGCATAACAAGAGCCGGATTGCACATAAGTAAGAACCTTTTCCTTGGAAGGATCAGCTAAGAGTAAAAGATCCATAGGAACAGATTGATCACCTGACAATGGCTGAATGTGTATCATGTTTTTCATCCTTTCTATTCTTTAATATACCCTTGTTTCACACCCCAATCATATTGATCCTGTACCCATTGTGAGGGCGGATTGTAGGTGACATTTGGGTCTTTTTTGACAGTTGGTTTCCTTGCAGCCTGTGCTCTCTGCTTATTCGCTTGAGCAGTGGCTTTCGCTGCTGTCAGCTCTTTTTGAAGCTGGTCAATTTTTGCCTCAAGCGCTTTTCGCTGCTTGACTTCTTTTTGATAGGCTTTCTTTTCGTTTTTGAGCTTTTTCGACATGGTCGACAGTTTCTTTTTTTGATCTTCGTTTTCATGCTTCATATCCGCTTGATCTGATTTTAACTGCGAAAGCTGCTCAGTGTTCGTTTTGCTTTCTTGCTGATGTTTTTCCTCAGCTGCTTGGATGGTCTGCTGCTGCCAAACCATCCAGCCGGCTGCGCCTAAAACCGCAACAGATAGAAGGACGATAGTGATTGTTTTCTTCATGTGTGATTCCCCTTTCAATAAAACCTCTATTAACATCGGTTAAATATATACAGGTTTTAACATCACAAGGGAATATTCACATCAGATTGGCAGACACTATGAAAAAAGGAGGGTGTCTGTTGATTTCCTTTATGATTCATGTCGTGGTCTCATTATTTGCTGTATCAAATCCCATTGGAAACGTGCCTCTTTTTATCACCTTAACAGAGGGATATACAGAGAAAGAACGCTCCCAGACAGCCAAAAAAGCCATTGTGGTCTCTTTCATCATTCTGATTGCCTTTCTATTGGCAGGAAGGCTTATTTTCAAATTGTTTGGGATCGATATTCATGCACTCCGCATCGCTGGAGGTATTTTTATTTTTGGTATCGCTTACAATTTACTGAATGCAAAGGAGTCACATGTCCAAAATCCACATTCTGAAGAAAAGGCAGAAAGCAAAGAGAAAGCGGATGTCTCCGTTACGCCGCTGGCGATCCCGATCATCGCTGGTCCTGGTACAATCGCTACAGTGATGAGCTTAACCCCGGGAAGTCAAGTGATGCTTCACATGTTTGCCATTGTAATTGGCATTGTCATCGTTCTGGCAATGACCTTTTATGCCTTTCATTATTCAAGTTTCATTATGCGGAAAATGGGGAAAACAGAGATGAATGTCGTGACGCGGTTAATGGGATTAATTCTTGCTGTAGTGGCAGTTGAGATGATCGGCGCAGGCTTAAAAGGGATGTTTCCAATGTTTATGCAATAAGTGTATATAAAAAAGCTGTTTTTTCTACAATGATGTAAAATAAAACAGCTTTTTTTAAGGTTTCGGCACATGCTTAAACACTTCTTCACTTTCAAAGAATTCAATTAAGCGGCTAATCCAATCATAGTAATCAAGACTTTCCTTGATTTCTGAAAGAAGCAGATTGATTTTATCCTCTGTCTCTTCTGGCAGGTCGTCCTGTTCAAGCAGCTCCAGCAATTCCTTGCACGTTTTCTTATGTGCCTTGCGGTTTTTGCTGACAACACGGGACCAATTGGCTGCAAACAAGGAAATAAACGTTTGATATTGATCTTGCTCAACGTCATATAGATCTTTACGTATTCCTTTTTCATAAACCTTTTCCGCAATATTCAAATCAAGCATTTCTCGAACGACTTGACTCATTCTCGTTTTGCTCATGCCTGTCGCCTCTGATAGCTCCCCAAGCGTCATTGGTTTACGGTTCATGTGAATGATACCAAGCACTCTACCCACTGTAGAAGAAAGACCAAAGGCATTCATGTTCTCGGCAGCTTTTTCAATATAATGATCCTGTGCTTTTTGAATGGCGCCTAACGCTAGCTTGTCCACTCCCCGATTCATCCCTTCACGACTGACAATTTGTAACACAATATATCATATACCTGTTTGTTGATGAAAACAATAAATATTGAGTATTTGCTCGTAATTTGGAGGAAAAAGGAGAGATCTCTATCTATCGGGCCGTTAACTGAAAATTTTAAATAAATGTTATGCAATACAAACACATCGTAAACTTTTTATTTTATAAAGTTTGCACTATAATAAATAAGGTGTAAATTTTCTGAAAATATTGATCCGACTAATTGGAGGTGTCTCATTTGCTGAAACTAGAGAATGTATCTAAGACGTATAAAGGCGGAAAAAAAGCTGTCAAAAATATTGATTTAGAAATAGCAAAAGGAGAATTTATTTGTTTTATTGGACCGAGTGGCTGTGGTAAGACAACAACCATGAAGATGATCAACCGACTCATCGAACCTTCCTCAGGAAAAATCTTCATCGAGGGAGAAAACATTATGAAAAAAGATCCAGTTCAATTAAGAAGAGAAATTGGCTATGTGATTCAGCAAATTGGACTGTTCCCCCATATGACCATCGCACAAAACATTTCACTTGTTCCGAAGCTGTTAAAATGGCCGGAAGAAAAACGAAAAGAACGGGCGCGTGAACTGCTGAAGCTTGTCGACATGGGACCGGAATATTTAGAGCGCTATCCTCATGAACTCAGCGGAGGACAGCAGCAGCGTATTGGTGTTCTTCGCGCACTAGCAGCGGAACCCCCTCTGATCCTCATGGATGAACCGTTTGGCGCACTTGATCCAATCACACGAGATTCATTGCAGGAGGAATTTAAGAAACTGCAAAAAACGTTAAATAAAACCATCGTATTCGTCACACATGACATGGACGAAGCTATTAAACTAGCTGATCGAATTGTGATTTTAAAAGATGGAGAGATTGTCCAAGTAGGTACGCCTGACGATATTCTGCGAAACCCAGCCAATGAATTCGTAGAAGAATTCATCGGCAAAGAACGTCTGCTTCAATCAAATCCGAATATGGAACGTGTAGAACAAATGATGAACACGTCACCAGTCACCGTTACAGTTGAAAAAACATTAACAGATGCCATCTACATCATGAGAGAAAAGCGGGTCGATTCCTTGCTTGTAGTAGATGAACATCATGTGCTAAAAGGCTATATCGATATTGAAACAATCGATGCGAACCGCAGAAAAGCAGCTTTTGTTGGTGATATTTTAAATACAGAGTTCTATACCGTACAAGAAGGCGCACTTCTAAGAGACACTGTCCGGAAAATCTTAATACGCGGCATTAAATATGTACCGGTTGTGGATGCAGAAGGGCACTTAAAAGGTATTGTGACACGTGCAAGTCTGGTAGATGTTGTGTACGACTCCATTTGGGGAGACGATACGCCGGCAGCTGTCACTGAAATGAAGTAAGGGAGGTGTACACATGGATCAAATCATCGACTTTCTAGAGAAAAATGGCGGGGAACTCCTCACAAAAATGTGGGAGCATTTATATATTTCCTTAATTGCTGTTGTGCTCGGTATTCTTGTTGCCGTTCCTTTAGGCGTGGTACTCACACGAATGAAGCGAGGCGCAGGTTTTATCATCGGTATCGTGAATATCTTTCAAACACTCCCTAGTTTAGCGATTCTTGCCTTTTTTATTCCTATTTTGGGGGTTGGGAAAATACCTGCAATCGTTGCTCTCTTTTTCTATTCGGTTTTACCTATTTTAAGAAATACGTATGCCGGGGTACAAGGTGTGAACAAAAACTTGCTTGAATCCGGTAAAGGAATCGGGATGACAACATGGGAACAAATTCGTCTTGTTGAACTCCCGCTTGCTGTACCGGTCATTATGGCAGGTGTCAGAACGTCAACGATTTATTTGATTGGCTGGACAACACTTGCAGCCTTTATCGGTGGAGGCGGTCTAGGTGACTACATTTTGATTGGACTTCAGCTGTATCAGCCGGAATTCATTATTGCGGGTGCGATCCCAGTCACAATTTTAGCAGTCATCATCGACCTATCATTAATGAAGCTGGAGAAAAAAGTAACACCTGAAGGCTTAAAAGGATTGAAGGAAGTTTCATAAGGAGTTGGCTTATGTGAAGAATCGAAAAACAAAATGGATCAGTGCACTGCTTGCCGGATGCTTGCTATTGATAAGCGGCTGTTCACTTCCTGGACTAGCCGGCTCCTCAGGGGGCACGCTGCGAATTGGAGCACAAAACTTTACCGAATCAGAAATTATGGCCTATATGGTTAGCGATATGATTGAACATTACACTGATAAAAAGACGACCATTGTGAAAAACTTAGGTTCCAACACTGTGCAGCAGAAAGCAATGGAAAACGGAGATGTCGACATTTCTGCCACAAGATATTCAGGCACAGATTTAACAAGCACGCTTGGAATGGATGCGGAAAAAGACCCGGAGCGGGCGATGGAGATCGTCCAAAAAGAATTTAAAAAACGCTATGATTACAAATGGTTTGATTCTTATGGATTTGATAATACGTATGCCTTTGCCGTGACGCAAAAGATGGCGAAGGAAAATAATTTAGAAACGGTCTCTGATTTGAAAAAGAATGCGACCAATTACCGATTTGGGGTCGATAACATATGGCTCAAAAAGAAAGGCGACGGCTATGACGGATTTGTGAAAACATACGGAATCAAATTTGGCAGCACATATCCGATGCAGATTGGTTTAGTCTATGATGCATTAAAAAATGAAAAAATGGATATTGTACTTGCCTATTCAACAGATGGACGAATCAAAGCCTATAATCTCAAAATCTTAAAAGATGATAAACGGTTCTTCCCGCCATATGATGCATCGCCAGTAGTCCCGGAGAAAGTCTTAAAAGAAAATCCAGGGCTTGATAAGGTGATCAACAGGCTGATCGGAAAAATCGATACAGAACAAATGCAAGAGCTGAACTATCAAGTCGACGGAGAGCTTCAAGAACCAGCAACCGTTGCGAAGAATTTCCTGAAAAAACACAATTACTTTGAGTAAGATGGGGAGGTGTCACGGCTGATGGACACACTGCAGCAATTATGGACGTATTATCAGCAGAACGGGTCATATGTGTTAGAAGAATTTTATCGGCATTTTCTCATGTCGGCGTATGGGGTGTTGTTTGCGGCGATTGTCGGGATTCCAGTAGGCATCTTTGTAGCGCATTATCGCAAGCTGAGCAATTGGGTCTTTGCCATTACCAACGTCATTCAAACGATACCGGCATTAGCGATGCTTTCCGTGTTGATGCTTGTATTAGGACTTGGCGCAAATACAGTCATCCTATCACTCTTTCTGTATTCGCTTCTGCCGATCATCAGAAACACATATACAGGCATTGTCAGCATTGAACATGCCTATTTAGAATCAGGTAAAGCGATGGGCATGACGAAATGGCAAGTGCTGAGAATGGTTGAACTACCGCTTGCTTTATCAGTCATTATGGCTGGTTTAAGAACCGCACTGGTCATTGCCATCGGTATTACAGCGATTGGAACATTTGTGGGCGCGGGAGGTCTTGGTGATATCATCATCAGAGGGTCAAACGCCACAAACGGAACAGCCATCATTTTAGCAGGTGCGATTCCAACTGCACTTATGGCTATTATCGCTGACCTTGTCATGGGCTGGCTCGAACGCTATTTAAGCCCGACAAACAAGAAAAAAGAAAGAAAAGCGTTAGCTGAAAAAAACATCACATCTGCTTAAGCTGTTGAAAAGACAAAACCTCCCTTACATCTGTAAGGGAGGTTGTTTTATGAAGATCAGGTGGTTCGAATGCTGGTTTATGATTCAAGCGTGATCCATTCAGAGGACCACTTCGCAATTTCCTCAAAAACGGGTGCAAGTGAACGCCCCATATCTGTTAAAGAATACTCAATGCGCACGGGTGTTTCAGCAAAAACCTCCCGTTTTACAATACCTGCTGCTTCCAGCTCTTTTAATCTCTCAGATAATACTCTTCCGCTTAAGTTTGTCAGAGCCGCCTCAATTTCACTAAAGCGCTGCTGACCTGAGAGAAGCTGAAAAACAATCAGTGCCACCCAGCGTTTACTCAATAACTCAACTGCTTTTTCAAACCGCGGGCACATGTCAGATTGATTCATCTTTCTTCACTCCAATCTGAACCCATTATACCGTAAATCTGTTATAAATCGGCGCAAAAAGCTTAAACATTTATGAGGACGAACGGCTGTTTAACATAAATAACAAATAGCGGTTGAGGTCCTCTATTTCTTTTTTCGAAAGGGTCGACCATATGTCACCATCAAATATTTCGAGATCACCAAGTTCATATTGCGCTGCGGCTTCTTTTATTTTGGATAAAGCAAGATCATCTTCCCTAAGCTGTTGGACAGAAGCGGCTTCCTCAATATAGCCCGCAGCCTGCATCATGTCTTCATAAGGTACCTTTAACGCACCAGCTAACTTTTTAATCGTAGGAGGTTTCGGAATGCCGCGTTTCCCGTTTTCAATACGAGAAATACCGGCAGCGCTGACCTCAGAATACATCGCTAATTGGTTCACCGACAGCTTCTTTTCCTCACGTAATGCTCTTAAATATGCACCAAAGTTCATTAACGCAAAACCTCACATGGTTATAGATTAGATATGTCTATTTTACTTGATTTGTTGACTATTGGCAATAAGTGCACCATGAAAATATTGACATTAGTTAATGGTGGATGTACATTAGGTTTATGCCCCGCTATTTGTTCACCTTTTTTGGTTGATGAGCGTGAGAAAGTATTCATTCAGCTGGCTGATGTCTTGTGCGGAGAGCCTTTCCCATTTGTCCCCGTCAAAAATGGGGAGATGTTCTACATCCTTTTGAAGCGCCGTTTGATAGATTTTTAACATGGACTCATATTTCGGTTTCATTTCATGAACTTGTTCCTGTTCAATATGACCGGCAAGCAGCATTAAATCCTCATAAGGCACCTTCAAGGCGTGTGCTAATTTTTTTATGGTTAAAGGCTTTGGCACACCGCGCTTTCCATTTTCAATACGAGAAATACCAGCAGCGCTTACACCTGAATACATGGCAAGCTGATTGACCGACATTTTTCTATTTTCTCTTAAAATGCGTAATTGTTCACCAAAGTGATTCATGACATCGAACCTCACATTTCAGTATATGACTTATTTTAGTATGATCATTGACCAAAGGAAATAGCATAGGGGTAAAAGTGTTGACATAAGTTAATGGATCTGCTTGATGTGAGAGTCTTACATGTTGTACATAATGATTCCATAGGAGGTTGTAATGATGGTCGAAAAGATTCAGATCAGGCGGGCTTTTGTCATGCAGTATATGATCGAGAACGATATGTCGTTAAATCAGCTCGCTGATGAAATTGGCATCTCTCCTGCCACACTTAGCAGGGTATTAAATGGTCACCGAAAACCGGGACAGCTTGTCATTGGCAAAATGATTCATTACTTTGATAAAAAATTTGAAGAACTATTTTACTATGAAGATGTTGACAAAAGTCAATGAGTGATATCATCATATCATCATCAAGGAGGAAATGTCATTGAAAAGGACTGGGATGGTCAGACACATTGATTCTCTCGGCAGAATTGTACTGCCCTCAGAAATGCGCAAGGTACTCAATATTAAAGAAGAGCAGCTGTTAGAAATTTTCATTGAAGATCAAACCATTATGCTGAAAAAATATGATGCAGATAAGAGCTGCCTGCTGACGGGACAAGTGACGAAGTACAACAAAAGTTATGGAAATGGGAACGTGATGCTGAGTCCTGAAGGAGCTGAACGTTTGTTAGTAGAATTAAAACAGCTATTGAAGGAAGAAGCAACTCATTAAAAATGTGTTTTTAACCGAAAAATTCATATAAAAATGCTGCAGCCAGCACTTTGGAACGAAATTGTATCAAAATAACGAATCAAGTCGACAATATATAGGAAATCTTTATTTTGATGTTTCGTGACATGCACCTTGTTTTCATGTAAAATAAAGTTATGTGTACCAGTTTGTCTGGAGGTGTTTTCATGCACGCATTTGTTATCACATTACTCGTAATTGTCAGTATCGCACTTATCATCGTTGTATTACTACAATCAAGTAAAAGTGCTGGACTGTCAGGCGCTATTTCAGGTGGAGCCGAGCAGCTTTTCGGTAAGCAAAAAGCGAGAGGCCTTGACTTGATTCTTCACCGTTTAACGGTTATTTTGTCAGTGCTTTTCTTCATCTTAACACTTGCATTGGCATATTTAGGCGTGTAAAGCGCGAGTAACAGAAGGTCTGATCTTTTTTCAGACCTTTTTTTATTATCAGCACTCTTTTGTGTTTGTTTCATACATACAAGTGGAAAATATAAACCATACCAGAAGGAAAGGAAGTCACATCATGAAAGTTGTTACACCAAAACCATTCACGTTTAAAGGTGGAGAAAAGGCGGTGCTTCTTCTTCACGGTTTTACTGGGAATACAGCCGATGTTCGAATGCTTGGCCGTTATTTGAACGATAGAGGATATACATGCCATGCACCTCAATATAAAGGACACGGTGTGCCGCCAGAAGAGCTTGTCCATACAGGCCCGGCTGACTGGTGGAAAGATGTTGAAGAAGGCTATCAATTCTTAAAAGATGAGGGTTATGAGGAGATTGCAGTTTGCGGACTATCCCTCGGAGGAGTTTTTTCATTGAAATTAGGTTACACTGTACCTGTAAAGGGAATTGTACCTATGTGTGCACCTATGTACATAAAAAGTGAAGAAGTCATGTACCAGGGTGTACTAGATTATGCCCGTAACTATAAGAAATTTGAGGGTAAGTCAGAGGACCAAATTGAACAAGAAATGGAATCGTTCAAGAAAACACCAATGGATACACTGAGGAGCCTGCAAGAACTGATTGCAGATGTTAGAAACAATGTCGACATGATCTATTCACCTACTTTTGTTGTGCAGGCACGTCACGATCATATGATTAATACAGACAGTGCGAATATCATTTATAACGAAGTAGAGACAGATGATAAGCATTTGAAATGGTATGAAGAATCAGGCCATGTTATCACGCTTGATAAAGAGCGGGAGAAGGTTCATCAGGATGTCTATGCATTCTTAGAATCACTTGATTGGTCAATTTAAATATATAGGGGGTTAGAGTGTGCAAAAAGAAGAATTTATGGATGAATTACTCGCTTTTATGAAAGAAGAAGCGTATAAACCGTTAACCGTTCAAGAGCTGGAAGTCATGATGGAGATTACCAATCCTGATGATTATAAAGAGCTCGTCAAAGCACTTGTGACGCTGGAGGATCAAGGACTCATCGTTCGCACGCGCAGCGACCGTTACGGTGTACCAGAAAAAATGAATTTGGTAAAAGGAAAGCTGTCTGCTCATGCAAAAGGATTTGCATTTGTAACGCCTGAAGAGTTTGGACAGGATGATATTTTCATTCCGCCAAATGAGTTAGGCACAGCGATGAATGGAGATACCGTCATGGTTCGTGTCAGCCACAAATCAAATGGCACGAAAAAAGAAGGAACTGTTATCCGCATTCTCGAGCGTAATACTCAGACGGTTGTCGGTACCTACACAGAAACGAAAAGCTTTGGCTTTGTCATTCCTGATGATAAAAAAATCACAAACGATATCTTCATTCCGAAATCCGCTAAAAACGGTGCGGTCGAAGGTCATAAAGTCGTTGTGACGCTGACAAGCTACCCTGAAGGAAGAATGAGTGCAGAAGGTGAAGTGACTGAAATCCTCGGTCATAAAAATGACCCTGGCATTGATATTTTGTCGATCATTCATAAACACGGTCTGCCAGGTGAGTTCCCAGAAGAAGCACTTCAGCAGGCAGCAGACACACCTGAAACGATTGATGAAAAAGACCTTGAAGGCAGACGCGACTTGCGCAATGAAACGATTGTGACGATTGACGGTGCAGATGCGAAGGACTTAGATGATGCTGTAACTGTGCAAAAGCTGGATGATGGCAAATATAAGCTTGGCGTGCACATTGCAGACGTTTCTCATTATGTCACAGAGAATTCGCCGATTGATCAGGAAGCTTATGAACGTGGAACGAGTGTGTATCTCGTCGACCGCGTCATCCCGATGATTCCGCATCGTTTGTCAAACGGTATTTGTTCATTAAATCCAAAGGTCGATCGTCTCACACTGTCTTGTGAAATGGTCATTGATCGAAACGGAAAAGTCGTCAAACACGAGATTTTCCAAAGTGTGATCAAAACGACGGAGAGAATGACCTATTCTGATGTGAATAAGATTTTAGTCGACCAAGACGAAGAGCTTTTAAACAAATATGAGCCGCTAGTGCCGATGTTTCAAGAGATGGAGAAGCTTGCAGAGATTCTTCGTGACAAACGAATGGAGCGCGGAGCTGTAGACTTTGATTTCAAGGAAGCAAAAGTACTTGTAGATGATGAAGGCGCAGCGAAAGACGTTGTCATTCGTGAGCGTTCCGTTGCAGAGAAATTAATTGAAGAATTCATGCTTGTTGCAAACGAAACGGTTGCAGAGCATTTCCACTGGATGAATGTTCCGTTCATTTACCGAATTCACGAAGAACCAAACCCTGAGAAGCTTCAGCGCTTTTTAGAGTTCGTAACGACATTTGGTTACATTGTGAAAGGGACGTCAACGAACATTCACCCGCGCGCACTTCAAAGTGTCCTCGATGCTGTCAGGGATCAACCGGAAGAAGTTGTCATTCAAACTGTGATGCTTCGCTCTATGAAACAGGCGAAGTATGATCCAGAAAGCATTGGCCATTTTGGATTATCAACGGAATTCTATACACACTTCACATCACCGATCCGCCGTTACCCGGATTTAATCGTGCATAGACTGATTAGAACCTATTTGATTCAGAAAAAGACAGATGAAGCGACCTTAGAAAAGTGGGGCCAGCTGCTGCCTGAAATCGCAGATCATGCATCTACAATGGAGCGCCGCTCAGTCGATGCAGAGCGTGAAACAGATGATCTGAAGAAGGCAGAGTTTATGCTAGATAAAATCGGTGAAGAGTTTGATGGCATGATTAGTTCCGTGACGAACTTCGGACTATTCGTTGAACTGCCTAATACGATAGAAGGCCTTGTCCATGTCAGCTACATGACAGACGACTATTATCGCTTTGATGAACAGCACTTTGCCATGATCGGTGAACGTACAGGGAATGTCTACCGTATCGGTGACGAAATCACTGTCAAAGTTGTTAATGTTAATAAAGATGAGCACTCAATTGATTTTGAAATCGTCGGGATGAAAGGCACTCGCCGTAAATCTCCAAAAGATTTCAAGTTCAAAAAACGGACAGATCCACCAGCGAAAAAAGGACGTGGAGGTCAAAAAGCCTCTGGGGAAAAAGGCAAAGAGGATAAAAGCGGAAGTGACTGGTTCACAAACCGTAAAAAGAAGAAAAAGAAAAAACGCGTATTTGAAAACGCACCGAAACAAAAACGCAAAAAGAAAAAGTAACGTGCCAAAAAGCAAATAGGGCATCCCGCTCTATTTGCTTTTTGACCACATGGCGTCAGCATTGTCGAAAGCTGGATTGTTTGATAAAATAATCCGTACGATTTGGACCGTGTTTGTGTCAAAAGGAGGGTGTACGCCAATGCCAAAGGGAGAGGGAAAAGTTGTTTCCCAAAACAAAAAAGCAAATCATGATTACTTTATAGAAGAAACATACGAAGCAGGCCTTGTATTACAAGGAACTGAAATCAAATCGATTCGTGCTGGAAAAGTGAATTTAAAAGATTCCTTTGCCAAAATCGAGCGAGGAGAAGTGTTTCTTCATAACATGCACGTGAGCCCATACGAACAGGGGAACCGTTATAACCATGATCCGCTGAGAACGAGAAAACTGCTGCTTCATCGCAAGCAAATCAGCAAATTGATTGGTGCGACAAAGGAAGAAGGCTACTCACTTGTGCCTCTGAAACTATATTTGAAAAATGGCTTTGCCAAAGTGCTGATCGGAATCGGAAAAGGGAAGAAGAAATACGATAAACGTGAAGATCTGAAGAAAAAAGATGCAAAACGTGAAATCGAACGTGCCTTCCGCGATCGTCAAAAGCAATTCTAGCCTGATGCAGATGGCTTGCTGAGAGCAGAAGCATTATGCTACAATATGTTATGCAGTAAACAATCACCGCTATTTTTACAGAAACCACCAGTTGTTTCGAGCGATGAGATTGTTATAATAGTTATATACGGAAGCAGTTAAGCTGAACGTTTCCATCCCGTATATCCCTTTTACAAGGGGACGTTACGGATTCGACAGGGATGGTTCGAGCTTAGGCTGCGAGCCGAGAGGCGATCTCGTTAACACGCACTTAAATGTAACTGGCAAAACTAAAAGTTTTAACCAAAACTTAGCACTAGCTGCCTAATAAGCGCAGCGAGCTCTTCCTGACATCGCCTATGTGTCTGTGAGGAGCCCAATGAAGTAGGCTACGCTTACGTTTCCGTCTGAGGACGTAAGAAGAGATCCATCAGACTAGCTCTCCAAGCGCCCGTCAGCAGGCATGAGGATGAGTGAACACGTAAATATGTTGACTACGCTCGTAGACGCTTAAGTAATCGATGTCTCTGGACGTGGGTTCGACTCCCACCGTCTCCATAATTTTAAATATTTAAAAAGGCCCCTTTCTATAAAGGGGCTTTTTTTATCTAATTTAAGAAGTTAAGTTAGTTTTGATTTTGATATTTAATGTTTTTTGAATTTATTTACATTTTTGATTGGGTTATTCCTACAAGGAATAATCGGAGTTTCTTTAATTATTTACTTATGTACGGTTTCTCAAAGAAGACTGCACCAACCGAACAAACAAAGGAAAAACGACAACCACCGCAAGCATCATCAAAAATCCATCCGGTACAAGTTCCACAAACGTTGTCTGAATCACATAAACCGCAATCAGCAGTAAATAACTGATCAAAAATAACAATCCAGAACTTCTCTTTTCAAACGGTTTTTCTAAAAGAATCAACATAAACAGCCCCGTCATAATCATCCAAAAAGTCATATTCCTTTCGAGTCTCCTCTCCATTGATCTCCACATTGTACAGATATTTCTCCAGACGCAACATACTTCTCCCTCAAATTAAGCAAAAAGTAGTGAAAATATAAGGGATCACAAACAGATAACGCCTGAAATTTTACAAAAAACCTCCAACCAATTCAAAATCACATCTTCCCATTTGTGACTTCCTCATATATAGTAAGATTAGACTAGTTCTAAATAACTGAAATTGGGGCGTTTACATGGATTCGATTGTTTTACATTTTATTGTGATCATGAGTGTTTCTGGCATTCTGTCCGTGATATTATCAATCATTGCTCATGCGAACCGCCACCGGTATATTGGCTGTCAATTGTTTATGTACATGTCTGGAGCAACTGCGATTTATATCTTTGGGCATACGTTTGAATTATTGGCTCGTACCCCTGAAGAAATCATGTTCTGGGTTTGTTTTCAATACATAGGTCTTCCGTTTATCGCACCGCTCAGTCTGCTGATTGTGCTGCAATTTACGGGGTTCCAACAATATTTCACAAAGCGCCGCGTGCTTCTCATCTTATTGATTCCAACTCTCACAACCATTATGGTGTTCACCAACTCTTTACATTCACTCTTTTATCGAAGCATCACGATGAATCCAGTAGATGGGTTTTTATTGGCTGATTTTACGATTGGCTATTGGTATATCATTCATGGCGTTTATACGTTTGGCTGTTCGATGCTTGCTATTTTTATGCTGCTTTGGTTTTTACGTGTCACAAAAAAAGAATATTTAAAGCAGATTCTGATACTGTTAGTGGGAATGTCCTTACCAATTTTGACTTCTTTTATTTATTTATTAGGCGTTACACCCCTGCATATTGATCCTGTTCCTGTGGTGATGTTTATTACCAACGCACTCTATTTATGGGCAATTATGTCGTTCCAGCTGTTTAAGCTGTCTCCCATTGCAATGGAGCGTGTGTTTGAGCATATGTCTGAAGGGGTTTTGATTTTAGATCGATATCGAACACTCATTGATTACAATCCCGCTGCTGCATCGATCATTCCAGCACTTGCGAATAAAAAGGGAATTGGCTATAAGATCGACGATATTTTCTCAGCAATCATCAAAGATTCAGCGTTCATTCAATGGCTGCGCTCTCCGCAGGATCATTCGCAATATGATTTAATGTGGAAAAAAGAAAAAGACCAGTCCTATTATTATCATCTGACCGCTTCCTCTCTATTTAATAGAAGAGGAGAGATTGAGGGCAGGCAAATAGTGATCAGTGATGTTACAGAGCAGCGTTTGCTGCAGGAAGAGCTGGAGCGTCGTGCGTATATCGATGGTTTGACGAATATTTTCAATCGATCTTCTTTCATCGAACGAACGCAGTTGATCCTTGAAGAGGATGCGCAGGATACCGCTGTTATGCTGTTTGATATTGATTTCTTTAAACAAATCAATGACACACACGGACATCATATCGGGGATGAAGCGCTGCGTCATGTTGTCTCTATTTGTCAGGAGCATTTACAAATGGATGATTTATTTGGACGATATGGGGGAGAAGAGTTTGCCATTTGTCTGCCTCATCAGTCATTTAAAGAGGCATGTCATATCGCGGAACAAATAAGACATTCGTTTGAAGCAAGTTTCTTTACGAATGATAAGGAAAAAGTGCGAGTGACAGCGAGCTTTGGAATTGCTCACACAGCCAATGATCCTTGTGTATTAGAGACACTTCTATTTGAAGCGGACCAGGCCTTGTATATGTCAAAACGCCAAGGACGGAACCGGATTTATGCATCCACTGGTAAGGGCCATGTGCTGTATCAAGAGCAGGATCTTCCGCATTGACTGTTGTCCTGACATTCGATATGATAAACATAACATTTGAACGGTTTCCTAAAGGGGAGTAGCTTTTACGGTTTTGGTCGTCACTACAGAAACATTCGTTGTTTCTCGGCCATTCCGGCATGAACAATGTTAGCCAGACCTTTGCCTATCACACATGAGGCAAAGGTCTGGCTATTTTTAAGGTCTTTTTGCATCTGTGTGATAGGGAAGCGGAACAAATGATGCTTTTAATCCTACAGATGAAAGGATGATCGATCTTGAAAAAATACGTGATGGCTTGTCTATTTTCCGGAACGCTTGTATTAAGCGGTTGCTCCGGCTTGCTTGATCAGGTCAACGATACAACGACATATGTCACTGAGGCAAATGACTATGTGACGGACATTCAGCAATTTACAGAGGAATTTCCAAAGCTCGCTGAAGAAGCTGTGCAAAACGCCGCCAAAAAGGCAGAATTAACGCAGCAGCTAGAATCGTTGAAGGCAGACATTCAAGATTTTAATGAAGTCACAGCGCCAAAAATGGCAGAAGACCTTCATGCACAAATCATTGAAAAAAATAAAGTGCTGTCAGAGGAGATCCAAACATATATACAGCAATTGAAAGCAGGCGATATCGATGTTGCCGCCATACTGGAGGATCAGCAGGGATTGATGAAACAGCTTCAGCAATCCGTCAATCTTTTGCAGGATATCGAACAATTAACAAATTAGGACAAACACAGCTTTATATGCGGTGCTCAGCATATCTTTGCCTTTTTCGGTGGAGATATGCTTTAATTTAGGTAAAGACAAGTCATAATGAAAAAAAGGTGATCACATGACAGAACATGAAGAAAGACATATGGCTTCGCCTAGAGCCGAAAAGGAAAAGGACCAATTGATCAATCGCTTGAAACGAGTGGAAGGACAAGTTCGCGGGATCCAGCAAATGATTGAAAACGATCGTTACTGTATAGATGTTGTGAATCAAATCTCTGCAGTCAATGCGGCTTTGAAAAAAGTCAGTCTTCATTTGATGGAAAAGCATACACATCATTGTGTTGCAGATGCTATCAAGAGCGGCAATGGGGATGAAGCCATTGAAGAGTTAATGACGGTCTTTACGAAACTGACAAAATCGTAGCATTTATGTTTACATCGATACCCTACTAGGGTATAGTAAATTGTAGAAAATGATTGATGGAGGCGATGAGAAGTGGAACAAGCAACACTTCAAGTGCAGGGCATGTCTTGCGGACATTGCGTGAAAGCAGTCGAAGGAAATGTAGGAGAATTAGCAGGTGTGGAATCTGTGAAAGTCCATTTAGACAAAGGACAGGTGGAGGTTTCATTTCATCCGGATCAAGTCACGTTACACCGTATTTCTGATGTGATTGAAGAACAGGGATATGATGTCGTATAAATAAGTATACGTGCTGCAGTACAGCACGTATTTTTTTCAAAAAATAATACCCCCATGGAGTATGTGGAGAGGTGAGATCAATGAAAAAGGAAATTGACTTTCAAATTACGGGGATGACCTGTGCTGCTTGTGCAGGCCGTATCGAAAAGGGATTGAACAGGCTGGAAGGTGTGGAGGATGCCAGTGTGAATTTGGCGCTTGACACTTCCCATATTGTCTATGAAACAGAGAAACTAACACCAGATGATTTAAAGCGAAAAGTTCAATCGCTTGGCTATGATGTGGTGATGGAGCAAGCAGAATTTGATATAGAGGGAATGACGTGTGCGGCTTGTGCAAACCGAATCGAGAAAAAAATTAACCGAATGGACGGTGTCGATCACGGGTCTGTAAATTTTGCGCTTGAGACACTTCAGGTCACATATCATCCGGGCCAAACGTCTACAAATGACATAAAAGATGCGGTGCAGTCTATTGGGTATTCTTTAATTGAACCAGCTGCAGATCAAGCAGAGGAAGGAAAGAAAGATCACCGCCAAGCAGCAATAGAGAAGCAAACGGCACGCTTTTTATTCTCGATGATTTTGTCACTGCCGCTTCTTTGGGCAATGGTCAGCCATTTTTCTTTTACGTCCTTTATTTGGCTGCCTGAAGCGTTTATGAATCCATGGGTACAGCTGGCGTTAGCAGCGCCTGTGCAGTTCATTGTCGGCTGGCCCTTTTATGTAGGGGCGTATAAGGCTTTAAGAAATAAAAGTGCCAATATGGATGTTCTTGTCGCTCTTGGGACATCTGCCGCGTTTTTCTATAGTTTATATGAAAGCATTCAGTCAGCGGTTCAAGGCACACATGAGGCAGCCCTCTATTATGAAACAAGTGCTGTCCTCATTACGTTGATCGTGCTCGGAAAATTAATGGAAGCAAGAGCAAAAGGAAGATCATCAGAAGCGATTCAAAAGCTCATGGGCTTACAAGCGAAAGAAGCGGTTATCGAGCGAGATGGCAAACAGATGACTGTGCCTATTTCTGACGTGAAAGTGAATGACCTTGTGTTTGTCAAACCCGGGGAAAAAGTACCGGTAGATGGGGAGATCATGGAGGGGACATCCGCAATAGATGAGTCCATGATTACAGGAGAAAGTCTGCCTGTTGATAAAACAGCAGGAGATATGGTCATCGGGGCAACGATCAATAAAAATGGATTCATCAAAATAAAAGCGACTAAAGTCGGGAAAGAGACCGCTCTTTCACAGATTATCCGAGTTGTAGAACAAGCGCAGGGCTCAAAAGCACCAATTCAAAGAATGGCAGATCAAATATCAGGAATATTTGTTCCCATTGTTGTAGGAATTGCTGTGCTCACATTCCTCATATGGTTTTTCTTTGTTGACCCAGGAAATGTGACGTCAGCACTTGAAACCTTTATAGCCGTCATTGTCATTGCATGTCCGTGTGCGCTCGGCCTTGCGACACCAACCTCTATTATGGCTGGCAGCGGCCGTGCGGCTGAATCAGGCATTCTGTTTAAAGGCGGAGAGCATTTAGAAGTGACTCAATCACTCGACACGGTCGTGTTAGATAAAACAGGGACTGTAACAAAAGGAGAGCCTAGTCTGACAGATGTACTGGCATATGCCAACTGGACAGAAGATACGCTGCTTCAGCTAGCAGGATCGGCAGAACAGCAGTCGGAACACCCGCTTGCCCGGGCGATCACAGACGGTATGAAAGAACAAGGTCTTGAAGCAGTCGAAATTGAAGCCTTCCAAGCAGATCCAGGTCATGGAATTGAAGCAAAGGCAGCAGGACACAAGCTTTTGATTGGAACGCGTAAGCTATTACAGAAACATCATATCCAATATGAGCAAATAGAAGCATCTGTCACAACGCTGGAGGAGCAAGGAAAAACGGCTATGCTTGTTGCGATTGACGGCGAAGTCGCCGGCATTGTCGCGGTCGCAGATACAATCAAAGTATCCTCTCCTCAAGCCATCGCTCGTCTGAAAGAGCAGGGGATTCACGTTGTGATGATGACAGGTGATAATAAACTAACAGCAGAGGCGATTGCGAAACAGGCAGGCATTGATCATGTCATTGCTGAAGTGCTTCCTGCAGAAAAAGCGGCTCACATTACGGCACTTAAGGAACAAGGAAAAAAAGTCGCCATGGTCGGAGACGGTATCAATGATGCCCCAGCTCTTGCAACAGCGAATATTGGGATGGCTGTGGGAACAGGGACAGACGTTGCCATGGAAGCAGCAGATATTACGCTCATGACGGGAGATCTCCATGCCGTTGCAGATGCGCTGGAATTTAGTAAAAAAACAATGAGAAACATTAAACAAAACCTATTTTGGGCGCTTGCCTATAACTGTATTGGGATACCGATCGCTGCATTTGGTTTCCTTGCACCATGGCTTGCAGGAGCAGCAATGGCCTTTAGCTCCGTGTCCGTTGTGCTGAATGCACTCAGATTGCAGCGATTGAAGCCAGTCAGAGAGGGAGTGGCAGAATGAAGATGAATGTCAAATGGGTTTGGACCGTTAGTGCATTGCTCTATGTTGCTCTTGTGCTCATTGGATATACGATTTATGATGAATTTTTTTCAAATCAACTTACACCAAGTGAACAGATGCAAAATCATTAAGACTTCGCCAAAAGCGAAGTCTTTTTTTAACAATATTGTGGAAAAACCCACCTTTTTAAAGATTTTTCATAAAAAATTCACTTCTTTTTGTTCTTTTTTGTCGTTTTTTGTAGGTTCGTCGTTAAGATGCGATTAAGCAACAAAGAAAGCGTTATCAATAAAAGGGGGTTCACGTATGAAAAAGTTAGGGTTAGCTTCTCAAATACTCATTGCACTTGTTCTGGGTGTTGTCGTGGGAGCGCTGTTTTATCAAAATGAAACCGTTATTAATGTGTTAACGCCGATTGGCGATATATTCATCCATTTAATTAAAATGATCGTTCTTCCAATTGTTATTGCTGCATTGATTGTAGCAGTTGCAGGTGTTGGAGATATGAAAACGATCGGAAGACTCGGCGGAAAAACCATTCTGTACTTCGAGATTGTGACAACGATTGCATTAGCAGTTGGACTGCTTGCAGCAAACTTGTTCCATCCTGGTACAGGAATTGATATGAGCAACATGGAGAAAGGCGATATCTCTAAATATGAAGAGACATCTAAGGCTTCTTCTGAAAAAGCGACTTTCTCAGAAACGTTGGTGCATCTTGTACCGACAAACGTTTTCCAATCCATTGCAGAAGGTGATCTATTACCAACCATCTTCTTTACAGTCTTATTCGGATTAGGAATTGCCGCAGTTGGAGACAAAGGAAAACCAGTATTAGGATTCTTTGAGGGTATACTCGAAGCCATGTTCTGGGTAACCAATAAAGTGATGAAGTTTGCACCATTTGGTGTATTCGCGCTCATCAGTGTGACGGTGATCAAATTCGGGGTCGGAGCGCTTCTCCCGCTAGGCAAACTGGTACTTGTCGTTTACGGTACAATGGCATTCTTCGTCATTGTTGTACTTGGCATTATTGCGAAAATGGCTGGAACAAGCGTCTTTACACTATTTAAAGTATTAAAAGAAGAAATCATTCTTGCATTCTCAACAGCAAGTTCAGAAGCTGTACTGCCTAGATTAATGGACAAAATGGAGAAGTTCGGCTGCCCGAAAGCGATCACGTCGTTCGTTATTCCAACAGGCTACACCTTTAACTTAGATGGAAGTGCCATCTATCAATCCATTGCTGCGATATTTGTTGCACAAATGTACGGCATGCCGCTTTCCATCTATGAGCAAATTACGTTACTATTAATTTTAATGCTGACATCTAAAGGAATGGCTGGTGTACCAGGTGCATCGATCGTTGTTGTCATCACAACTCTTGGTGCCATGGGACTGCCGCTTGAAGGACTTGCCTTCATCGTTGGGATCGACCGACTTCTTGACATGGTTCGTACAACAGTGAACGTATTTGGTAACTCACTTGCAGCCATTGTCATGTCTAAGTGGGAAAAAGTATTTGATCAAGAGAAATCGAAGAAGTATATTGAGGAATTAAAACAACAAACAAAAGCAGCGTAAAAAAGGAGATCTTTTCAAATGACGAAGCTACAGGACAAGCAAGTTCGAATCGAACGAGACTTTCTAGGTGAAAAGGAAGTAGACACTCAAGCATATTATGGAATTCAAACATTACGTGCAGTGGAGAACTTTCCAATTACAGGCTACCGTATTCATGAGGAACTCATCAAAGCATTAGGGATTGTCAAAAAGGCAGCCGCACTTGCAAATATGGATACACAGCGACTATATTCTGGTCTTGGAGAAAAAATTGTTCAAGCCGCAGATGAGGTCATCGAAGGAAAATGGAACAATCAATTTATTGTCGATCCAATTCAAGGCGGGGCTGGCACTTCAATGAATATGAATGCCAATGAAGTCATTGCAAACAGAGCGCTTGAACTACTAGGAAAGGAAAAAGGCGCTTATACTGAGCTAAGTCCAAACACGCATGTGAACATGTCGCAGTCAACAAACGACGTTTTCCCAACAGCGATTCATATTTCAACATTGAATATGATTGAAAAACTACTTTATACGATGGAAAACATGCATCAAGTCATGACCGAAAAAGCGCAGGAATTCGATCATGTCATCAAAATGGGACGCACGCATCTTCAGGACGCTGTTCCAATCAGACTTGGACAAGAGTTTAGTGCTTATGCAAAAGTTCTTGCTCGTGATATTAAACGTATCAAGCAGTCTAGACAGCATTTATATGAAGTCAATATGGGTGCAACAGCAGTCGGAACTGGATTGAATGCAGATCCTAAGTATATTCGCCAAGTGGTTGGCTACCTATCTGACATTAGCGGATTACCGTTAGTTGGTGCTGAAGACTTAGTCGATGCAACGCAAAATACGGATGCTTATACAGAAGTATCGGCTGCGCTTAAAGTATGTATGATGAACATGTCCAAAATGGCGAACGATATTCGTCTAATGGCTTCAGGTCCAAGAGCGGGCTTTGGTGAGCTGCACCTGCCGCCGAGACAGCCAGGTTCATCCATCATGCCAGGAAAAGTCAACCCAGTTATGCCTGAGGTCATGAACCAAGTGGCATTCCAAGTTATTGGGAACGATCACACAATCTGTCTTGCATCAGAGGCTGGTCAGCTTGAACTAAACGTTATGGAACCAGTGTTAGTGTTCAACCTGCTTCAATCTCTCAGCATGATGAAAAATGTATTCGAGTCCTTCGTGGACAACTGCTTGCGTGACCTAAAAGCAGATGAATCTAGATTAAAAGAATATGTAGAAAAGAGTGCCGGTGTCATGACGGCGGTGAACCCGCACATTGGTTATGAAGCGGCTGCACGAATTGCAAGAGAAGCCATCCTTACAGGTGCATCTGTACGTGAGCTTTGTCTGCAAAATGATGTGTTAACAGAGGAAGAGCTTGATGTCATCTTAAATCCTTTTGAAATGACAAAACCAGGTATTGCTGGTGCATCACTTTTAGAAAAGGATCGTTTAGAAGATTAAGCGGCATCATGAGAAGCGCACACCGGCAAAGTTCCGGTGTGCGCTTTTTCATGGAGGTTTGTTTTTCTTTAGCTCACATAGTATACTATCGTCAATTATTAGGGATGTGACTGCGTTTGAATCTACTGAAAAAATGGCTGAATACAGAGCCTTATTTAATTGTGCTGCTCATTGTACTGACGCCGATTGGCGGAGAGTTTAAATTTTATCCATTTGAGGACAGCTTTCGGGTCAGCTTTGGAACCGTTGTCTTTTTCTTTATCCTGCTTCAAATGAAAAGATTTCCGGCATGGGCAAGCGGCATCATCGCTGGGATATCTGTTTTTGCGTTTCGTGTGCTGGTTGATACAGCTGTGACAGGGCATCTTCCGCTTGAAGAGGCAGTTTCATTAAGATTTCCTTCCCTGCTTTATTATGTTGTCTATGGCACACTCTTTTATTTATTGAAGGTCAGACGTTTCCGCGATCAGCCATGGCTGATTGGCGCAACAGGCATTGTCATGGAGCTGTGCGCAAGCGTTGTTGAGATCATCGCACTTCGAGGCACGATGGATGAAATGTTAACGGTGCGGACGCTGTTTCAATTATTTGTTTTGGCGATATTCAGAAGCTTTTTCGTGTTGGCTTGTTATACAATGATTCGCTTATATGAAGAGCAGGCGAGAGAGCGTCAGATGAAAAAGGAAAAGGAACATCTGCTGATGCTCCTGTCCAACCTTTACACAGAATCTACATATTTTCATAAAACACTCGCACATGCTGAGCATATTACGGCTACATCCTATCAATTGTATCAATCCCTTCACCACGCAAAGGATGCGGAATCATTGGATTTGAAAAAGCTCGGTAAAACCGCCTTGCAAATTGCAGGAGAGGTGCATGAAATCAAAAAGGATAACCAGCGGATTTTTTCTGCCTTATCAAAGCTGATTCATGAGGAAAACTTCCAGGCTTATGAGAGTCCTTCTCATATCGCTGGGCTTGTCATTCGCATTCATGAAAATTACGCAGAATCTCTTAAAAAAAACATCGTCTTTCATTATGATGAAGATGGGAAGCATCCCGCCTATCACGTGTATACCATTCTATCTTTGTTAAATAACATCGTATCCAACGCTGTTGAAGCCATTCCTGTAGATGGAGAGGTGTCACTTTCTATTTCACAGAAAGAAAACCACGTGATTTTTCAGATCAGCGACAACGGGCCTGGCATAAAAGAACGTAATCATCATGTGATTTTTAAACCGGGCTTCACTTTGAAATACGACCAGGCTGGGAATCCATCTAGCGGTATCGGGCTTGCCTATGTAAAGGATACAGCGGAGAAGCTTGGCGGAAGTGTTGAGATGAAGAGTATCCCAAATAAACAAACGATTTTCACATTAACGATACCAGTAGATCAAGTCAGTAGAAAAGAGGGGATTGGGAGATGAGATTTTTTATAGTTGATGATGATGAAGCCGTTCGTTCTTCACTGGCTCAGCTCATTGAAGAAGAAGAGCTTGGCATTGTGGCCGGGGAAGCAGAGGATGGCGCAGAGTTAACAGCCAGCTACTTAAATGATTTGCACATTGATATCTTATGTATTGATCTATTGATGCCGGAAAGGGACGGGCTTGAAACGATTCGAGCGATCAAGGATGAGTTTCATGGGAAATACTTAATGCTGTCACAGGTTGAAACAAAGGAATTAATCGGACAGGCGTATACGCTTGGCGTCGAATATTACGTGACAAAGCCGATCAATCGTGTAGAGGTCTTAAGTGTCCTTCATCTGATGATTGAACGTCTTCATTTAGAGCATTCAATTGAAAATATTCAGCACTCACTCAAATCGGTCATGCAATTTCAGCAGCGCGGTCAGACGAAAACGAAGCAGCGGGGGAAAAGTCTTGCAGAGGCAGGTCAGTTTTTGCTGGCGGAGCTTGGTATTGTTGGTGAGAAGGGATCTAAAGATTTATTAGATATGATTCTGTTTACAGACCAGTATTTAGCGCTGCATGCTGATCATCATGATTCCTTTCCTTCTTTAAAGATCATTTTTACTGGGATTACGGAGGATAAGTTAAGTGAGCCCTACACATCGGCAGACATCGCAAGAGAAGCAAAGGCAGCCGAACAGCGGGTAAGACGTGCGATCAACCAATCATTAAAGCACATCGCATCACTTGGGCTAACCGATTTTTCTCATCCAACGTTTGAAAATTACGCATCTAAATTTTTCGATTTCACCATCGTACGAAAGAAAATGAGTGAATTGACGAAAGAGATGAGCGGAAGAGAAGAACACACCCGCATCAATGTGAAGAAATTTGTGCAGGTGCTTTACTACGAAGCGAAACGTATTTTTATGGAAGATTAAAAAAAGACATGCTCTCCAATTAAGGAGACATGTCTTTTTTTGTGATGGATTGCAAGTGCATCTGCAGTACGGAGCGTATGAGCTGAGGCGGTATACGTTCGGGCTGCACGATTCCATTCAATGCAAGCCCATTGATGACCGCATAAAGCCGTTCGGTTTCTAATAAAAGATCGATATCATTTAGCAGCAGCCCATCCTCTTTCAATTTCATTAAACAATATTGGACCGTTTGGAAAAGCTCGTCATACATCTTTGCATTGAGCGGCTGTAAATCTGGTTCAGTCAGCGCCTTGACTGCAAAAGCCTGCCACACCTCCATTTCAAATTTTCTTTCTTCATCAAGTGGAAGAAGCTGCTCCAATAAAGTGAGGACATTTTCCTCCGTTGAACCGTTTAATGAAAGCCCTGTAATCCGCTCCTTGACTCTTTCTTGAATTAAATTCATAGAGAATAGAAATAACTCTTGCTGTGTGGAAAAATAATGACGCATAGAGCCGGCTGAAATTCCAGCTTCGACTGCTATTTTTCGTACAGAAGCGCTTTCCAATCCCTCTTGTTTAATCACTCTCATTGCAGCTTGAGCGACCTTTTGTTTTTGTTTATGGTGATCGACGATTTTTGGCATACATTGATTTTAGCATAGCTGTTGTTTTTTTAACACATCTGTGTTATTTTTTATTTAATACAATCGTATTAAAAAGGATGTGGAGAAATTGGTCGGTTTATTGATTGTGGCATGTGAAATTGGTTTTTGGCTGTTTATTCTAATGGGCTTAACGCTGCGTTATGTGTTTAAACAGAAAAAGTTGGGTGCTTTCTTTCTTGTCTGTACGCCGATTTTGGATTTAATCCTTCTTGCTGCAACTTATATAGATTTAAGGCAAGGGGCTGTGGCGAGTGTCATCCACGGGCTTGCGGCTGTTTATATTGGTGTGAGCCTTGCCTTCGGACATCAAATGGTGAAATGGGCAGATGCTAGGTTTGCCTATCGATTTGCAGGAGGTCCTAAGCCAAAGGGAAAACCAAAGTACGGGAAAGAGCGGTCTGTGTATGAAATGGTCGGCTGGGCGCGGCATTTCATTTCTTATGTTATTGGAGCGGGGCTGTTATATGGATTAACCTATCTCATCCAAGCACCAGAGCGGACGGAAGCACTGATGCAGCTTGTCAATACATGGGGGATGATCTTAACTATTGATTTCATCATTAGCATCAGCTACGTCATTTGGCCGAAAAAACATCCAGAAAATATAACAGGCTGACAAAAAAGACAGGCGGATTCACTCCACCTGTCTTTTCTTATGATGACAGCCCTTTGTAAATGGTGTCGATATTCCATTTCATCATCTTATAGTAGCTGTCTCCATCTTCCCCTTCTTTTCCAATAGAGTCAGTGAAGACTTTTCCTTTGATCGGAACCCCGGTTTCCTCAGAGAGGCTTTCAAGGCTGCGTTTATCAACACTTGTTTCAAGAAAGAGCGCAGGAACTTGATGATCTTTGACAAAATGAATAATGCGCTTCATTTGTCCTGGTGTTCCTTCACTTTCTGTGTTGATCTCCCAAATATAGCCGGCTTTCAATCCATACGCTTCTGCAAAATACTTGAATGCACCTTCACTTGTGACAAGGAGCTTTTTATCTTTTGGCAGCTGATCAAACTTGTCTTTTGCTTCATCGTGAAGCGCTTGAAGCTTTTTGATGTAGACTTCTGCATTTTTTTCGTAATCCTCTTTATGCTCAGGGTCTGCTTGAATGAGCGCATCTCGGGCATTTTGGGCATAAATGATCCCGTTCTCGACATTCAGCCATGCGTGCGGATCCTGCTGGCTTTCAAGGCCTTTTGATGACAAATGCTTCACTTTGACGCCTTTACTCAGCTCGGCTACAGGTGCATCATCCCCGTCCTTGCCGCTCGATTCAAGCAGCTTTTGAAACCAGCCGTTTCCTGTTTCAAGGTTCAAGCCATTATATAGAACAAGGTCTGCATCCGTCGTATACTGAACATCCTTTGGCAGCGGGTCAAATTCGTGTGGATCTGTACCAATGGGAACAATGCTGTGAATAGAGACATGCTGCCCGCCTACTTCCTTCACAATGTCATAAAGAATGGAGTAGGTCGTGACAACTTTTAATGTGCCGTCATCTTTACCGGAATTACTTTGCTGGGTCGAACAGCCTGCGATGATCATAAGGGCAATGAATACTGCGGTCAAACGGATAGCAAATACCTTCTTCATATATGTCCTCCTTTTACATAGACGCTTCCTTTTTTAAGTGCGTTCGTTTTCGTTTAGATTTTAATGCTCTCCATAGAATGCCTTGTTTTGGTGAAAAGATAAAGGCACTGCCGAATAAAATGGTCGCGACCAGCACGATGGAAGCGCCTGATGACAAGTTATAGGTAAAACTAAGCCCTAGACCTACGACAGCAGAAACAGCACCGAAAAAAGCAGATAAATAAATCATGATCCATAGCCGGTCCGTTAAGAGATAAGCGGTGGCTGCCGGCGTAATCAACATGGCAACAACAAGAATAATCCCAACGGTTTGCAGTGATGCAACGGTCACAAGGGTCAATAAGGTCATGAGAAAATAATGAATCATACGATTCGGCAAACCGTAAACCGAAGAAATCACCGGATCAAATGAACTAATGAGCAGTTCCTTGTAGAAAACTATGACAGCTAGCAAAATAAAAATACCGATTCCCAGTGTAATCCACATATCAGATGATCGAACAGCTAGAACGTTTCCAAATAGAATATGATATAGGTCACTTGAACTTTTCAAAAATGTGATCAAAATAATTCCGATTGAGAAAAAGGCTGTAAAGACAATGCCGATGGCAGAATCATTTTTTATGCGGCTGTTTTGACTCACATAACCGATCCCAATCGCTGTTAACACCCCAGTTAAAACGGCCCCGAAGAAAAAGTTAATTCCAAGCATATAAGAGATGGCGACCCCTGGCAGTACGGCGTGAGAAATGGCGTCTCCCATCAGGGCCATGCCGCGTAAAATGATAAAGCAGCCGATAACGCCGCAAATGATGCCTACCATGACAGATGTAAATAGCGCTTTTTGTAAAAAAGCATATTCAAAGAGTCCGGTTAAAAATTCCATTACACGTCTCCTCCTGCTGATTTTAAGAATGGCAGCTGTGTTTCATATGCTTCCAGCATGATTTCTGGGCGAAGGATGTCGTGTACAGGCCCTGCTTTGATGAGTTTTTTATTTAACAGAACAAGATGGCTGAAATAATCATCTGCCTTACTCAAATCATGATGGACAACCAAAATGGTTTTCCCTTCATCTCGTAATTCCTTCAAAATGCGAACCATCGTTTCTTCACTTGCCATATCAATCCCGACAAATGGTTCATCCAAACAGAAAAGCTGTGCGTTTTGAGCAAGTGCCCTTGCAAGGAAGACACGCTGCTGCTGTCCGCCGGATAACTCACCGATTTGTCTTTTGGCAAAGTCCTGCATCCCGACTTTTTCTAAACAGTGATACGCATATGCCCGGTCTTCTTTTTTTGGACGTTTGATTAGTCCGAGCTTCGGATATGTTCCAAGTAGTACGGTATCCAGTACATGAATCGGAAACGTCCAATCTAAATCATTTCTCTGCGGTACATAGGCGATTTGTTTTCTGACTTGTTTAAAGGGCTGCTCAAAAAAACGAATATCCCCTTGGTCTTTTTCAATGAGATCCAAACATGCCTTGAGTAACGTCGATTTACCAGCACCATTTGGACCGATGATTCCTGTCATTGTCCCTTCCTGTATGGAAAGAGAGACATTCTCTAATGCATCCTGTCCGTGATATGAGACATGAAGACGGTCGATTGTTAAAGCATTTGACATCTCTTGCGGCCCCTTTCAATCATCATTGCACTTCCTAAAGATATATGCATACATTAAATAATTTTGACTAAAGGATGAAATGATTCACTAACGCTAATTTGTTTCCTTAGGGAAACTTTTATTTTATTCTAAGCTTATGTCCTTCTTTTGTAAAGAGAAAAACTGCAAATGATCGTTTTTATGTTATGCGGGGAGCGGGGGACATGAGCTTGGTTTATTGAAAATCCGTGTGACAGAATTGGACACAAAAAACCAATGATTTCTTCAGAAATGATTGACAGAAGACAAGAACTCCTCATATAATAAAGGTAATCTAATATATGAATATATGCTCATATATAAAGTTTTTGATTTTTAATAGGTTTCATCGATCCAGGGAACGTTACTTATCATATAGAAAAAAGGTGAGAACATGAAAAAAATGAAGGATGAATACGTATTAAGCGGTCTTGATTGTGGAAACTGTGCACGTAAAATTGAAACAGGTGTCAGCAAAATGGATGGCGTTGAAGCTTGTTCCGTTAATTTTGCGACAGGGACATTGACTGTCACACATGCAGATAAGCAAGAAACGATGTCAAAGCGTATTGAAAAAACGGTTCAGTCCATCGAACCTCATGTGAGTGTATCACCAAAAGAAGAGGGACATCACCACGATCATGATCATGGGACAAAGAATTTAAAAGCGATTGTGCTGAAATTAATTGGCGGTGCAGTTATTGGAACAGCAGCTTATTTTATACCAGAAGATGGCTTACTGAAATTTATCATGTTTTTCGCAGCGTATTTACTAGTCGGCGGTGATGTGGTTTTTAAAGCGCTGAAAAATATCGTGCGCGGCCAAGTATTTGATGAGAACTTCTTAATGACCATTGCAACAGCTGGCGCTTTTGTGATTCAGCAATATCCAGAGGCACTGGCAGTGATGCTGTTTTACCAAATTGGAGAGCTGTTCCAAGGGGCAGCAGTGAATCGTTCAAGACGATCCATTAGTGAATTAATGAATATTCGCCCTGAATATGCAAATCTCAAAGTAGGAAATGAAACAAAAAAAGTGAAGCCGGAAGAAGTAAAAGTCGGTGACCGTATCGTCGTAAAACCGGGCGAAAAAATTCCACTTGATGGTCTTGTCATTGAAGGATTTTCACTTGTGGATACCTCTGCATTAACAGGTGAGTCTGTGCCGCGGGATGTAGAAGCAGGGAAAGAAGTTCTTGCAGGATTTGTGAATCAAAACGGTATTCTTGAAATTGAAGTGCAAAAAGGGCTAAGTGAATCGGCCGTGACGAAAATTTTAGATTTGGTTGAAAATGCGAGCAGCCGAAAAGCACAGACAGAAAACTTTATCACAAAGTTTGCAAAATACTATACACCGGCTGTCGTTGTATTAGCATTGCTGCTTGCCTTTGTGCCGCCGCTTCTCATTCCATCAGCACAATTGTCTGACTGGGTTTACCGGGCACTCGTTTTCCTAGTGATTTCTTGTCCTTGTGCGCTTGTCGTGTCCATCCCACTAGGGTTCTTCGGGGGAATTGGGGCAGCTTCTAAACGAGGCATCTTAGTAAAGGGCAGTAACTATTTAGAAGCACTAAACTCTGTGAGCTATGCTGTATTTGATAAGACGGGCACACTCACAAAAGGGAACTTTACGGTGACCAATATCGTGACAACGAGCGACAAGTGGTCAGAAGAGGAGCTGCTTTCTTTTGCAGCTTTAGCAGAAGCTCACTCCTCACATCCGATTGCTGAATCGATTAAAGCGGCATATGGTTCGCCGCTTGATGAAAGCCAGATCGAAGCCTATGAGGATATTGCTGGACATGGAATTAAAGCGACCATCAGTGGTTCACAAGTGTTAGCGGGTAATCATCGCTTGATGGAACGAGAAGGCATTTCGTATGAAAAAGAAAAACGAAGCGGAACAGTTGTGTACATGGCCATTAACGGTGAGTTTGCCGGATCGATCTTGATTGCAGATGAATTAAAGGATGATGCAATTGAAGCGGTCTCAGCTCTAAAAGCATCTGGCATTCAAACAGTCATGCTGACTGGTGATGCCAAGCAAGTTGGAACAGCGGTCGCCCAGCAAATTGGCATTGATGAAGTACATGCCGAATTATTACCGCAGGATAAAGTAACGAAATTAGAAGAAATTGATCAGAAAAAAGCGCCTCAAGAAAAATTATTATTTGTTGGGGACGGCATTAATGATACACCGGTATTAGCAAGAGCAGACATAGGAATTGCGATGGGCGGACTTGGTTCAGATGCAGCGGTAGAAGCGGCTGATATCGTCATTATGACAGACCAGCCGTCAAAAGTAGCAGAAGCCATCGCTGTCGCTAAACGAACAAGAAGAATTGTATGGCAGAACATTGCATTTGCTCTTGGAGTTAAAGGGGTTTTCCTATTACTCGGAGCATTTGGTATTGCGACCATGTGGGAAGCCGTCTTCTCGGATGTCGGTGTGACTGTACTCGCTGTTTTAAATGCCATGAGGGTAATGAAATAAAATTGTTAGGAAAAATTCATGAATACCATCTTTCATAATGAACCCCCTCTTGTTAAAATAGAAGAAGTTGGATAATGGCATTATTCTAAGCTATTATCCTTTTTCTTTTGAAGGAATGAAAAAGATAAGGTAGGTGCTTATGTGAGTAAAAAAAATAATCAATCATCATCCATTAAATTTGCTGTCATTTTAACCATTATCGCAGCTCTTCTCATCGGATTATTCGTCGTCATTGGAAATAACAACAGCAAAGAAGCACAAACGGTTGACAGTAAGCCTTCTATTAAAGGACAGCCTGTCATGGGAGATAAAAACGCAGCCGTACAAATTGTCGAGTTTGGGGATTATAAATGTCCATCATGTAAATCATTTGAAACAGACATTTTCCCAAAGCTGAAAGCGGACTACATAGATAAAGGTGATGTATCATTTTCGTTTATTAACTTGCCACTTCCTGTTCATGGAGATGGCGCAGTGCTGGCAGCACTAGCTTCTGAAGAAGTGTGGAAAGAAGATCCGAAAAACTTTTGGGCATTTCATGAAGCTGTCTATCAAGCACAGCCAGATAGTGAAGCAGAATGGGTCACGCCTGCTAAGCTGACAGAGCTAGCGAAAAAGACAACAAAAATAGACACGGACAAGCTTAAAGATCATCTATCAAAGAAAACATATCAGCCGCAGCTGAACACAGACGATCAGCTTGTGAACCAATATAAAGTGAATGCAACACCAACTCTTTTCATTAACAATAAACAAGTCGAAAACTTTTATGACTATGATGAAATCAAAGAATTAATTGATCAAGAGCTCAAAGGGAAAAAATCATGAAGAATAAGCTTGTTTACTTATACAGTGCTTGGATCGTTTCTATCGTTGCGACGATGAGCAGCCTGTATTTAAGTGAAGTAAAGAAGTTTATCCCATGTGATATGTGCTGGTTTCAGCGCATTTTCATGTACCCGCTCGTGCTTTTACTTGGAATTGCGACATTCAGAGGCGATGTGAAAGTGAAATATTACGTTCTGCCTCTGGCTGTGATTGGCGCTTGTTTTTCTATCTATCATTATATGGAACAAAAGATACCTGGCTTTGCATCGATCCGCCCTTGCCTGAGCGGTATTCCTTGTTCTGTTGATTATTTGAACTGGTTTGGTTTTATCACCATTCCACTGCTAGCCCTTATTGCATTTATTCTCATCATCATTAGTATGCTGCTGTTAAATGCAAAAGAAGATTGAAAGAGATAGCCTGCTTATAAGCGGGCTATTTTTTATTTTTGCAAAAAGATAAAATTTAAAGAAAATTTGTATTGCTTTTCACCTGTGTCAGATATACATTAAGGGAGTAGTGTTAGATGATCAGATAAAGGTAAGGAGATAAGCGGAAAATGGCATGGGAAGTCTTAAGTATCATTGGCATTGTCGCATTCGCTATTAGTGGTGCGATTGTGGCAATGGAGGAAGAGTACGATATTCTTGGTGTGTACATTTTAGGGATTGTGACAGCATTTGGCGGTGGAGCGATTCGGAATCTATTAATTGGTCTTCCGGTGTCTGCTTTATGGTCACAGGGTAAAATGTTTACGATTGCCCTTGTATCCATTACGATTGTGTTTCTTTTTCCAAAGCTTTTGCTCAAGCACTGGAGCACATGGGGAAATTTCTCGGATGCGATCGGTTTAGCAGCGTTTGCGATTCAAGGCGCATTATTTGCTGTGCAAAGAGAACTCCCGCTCAGTGCAGTCATTGTGGCAGCCATATTGACTGGAAGCGGCGGCGGAATTGTGCGTGATTTATTAGCAGGGCGAAAGCCGCTTGTGCTAAAAGCAGAGATTTACGCCGTATGGGCAGCTCTTGGCGGCTTATTCGTTGGACTCGGCTTAGCGCAAGGAGAGCTTGCTTTATATTTGCTGTTTGTCATCCTCGTCGTATGCAGGGTTTGTTCCTACTTATTCAAATGGCGCCTTCCCGCCAGGTCTTATTTTTTAAATAAAGGGTAAAACGAAAAAGGGCGATTCCGCTCTTTTTTTTGTGTTTAATAAGAGCTGAATATCAGCAGATGATGGAGTTTTCGTGTAAAATAAAAGAAGGGTCTTTTGTTCATCATTTGAACAATACATATGATGAAAATTTTGTCAGCAGGCTGAATATCTGGATTCAGCCTTTTTTTGCCTAGATGGATTGTTATGTGTTGGTTTCACTTTTTGCGGAATACTAAAGAAGCACTTCTGAGCGGACGGATGTAATGAACACATCTTTGCATGTAAGCAAAACTTGACGAAAAATATACATAGGAGGGACATGTACTAGTGGAGATTTTTTTGGCAGTGCTCGTACTACTGGCACTCATAGCAGCATCTAATATTATCAATCGTTTTGTCCCCTTTATTCCCGTTCCGTTAATTCAAGTGGGCTTAGGAATATTGGTGGCAGCTTTTCCTTCAGGTTTACATATTTCTTTAAATCCTGAACTCTTCTTCGTTCTATTTATTGCGCCGCTGTTATTTAATGACGGGAAGCGTACCCCAAGGGACGAGCTATGGAAATTAAGAGCACCGATTCTTCTTTTAGCGCTTGGTTTAGTGTTTGCGACCGTCATTGTAGCGGGATATACCATTCATTGGATGATTCCAAGCATACCGCTTCCAGCCGCATTTGCGCTTGCAGCAATTTTATCACCGACAGATGTGGTGGCAGTAAGTGCTTTATCCAGCCGTGTGAATATGCCAAAGGGCATCATGAGACTGCTGGAAGGCGAAGGGCTGATGAACGATGCATCAGGACTTGTCGCCTTTAAATTTGCCATTGCTGCAACGGTGACGGGAGCTTTTTCAATTGCTCAGGCATCCTTTAGTTTTGTACTGATTGCAGCAGGCGGGTTATTGACTGGATTTATTCTATCCTTTTTTATCATTCGTTTTCGCTATTTCCTCCGCCGTTTAGGAATGGACGATGTCACAATGCATATCATCCTGCAAATCCTTACACCATTTGTGATTTATTTAGCAGCGGAAGAAATCGGTGTATCCGGCATTTTAGCTGTTGTGGCTGGCGGTGTGACACATGCCATTGAGCAAGACCGAATGGAAGCGAATTTAGCCAAGCTGCAAATTGCTTCATCAAACACCTGGAATATTATTTTATTTATTTTAAACGGCCTTGTTTTCGTCATACTTGGACTGCAGATTCCGGATGTTTCCACAGTTATTTTCCAGGATGAAGCCTTTAACAACATGCAGGTGATTGGCTACATCTTAATTATTACACTATGTCTCATGGTGCTGCGGTTCTTATGGGTATGGCTGTTCTGGGCAGGAAAATGGAGTGCAACGAAAAAGCAAAATGTGAAAAAGCCGAAGCTTCGCGCCTCGATGCTCATGACATTCTCTGGTGTCCGCGGGGCTGTGACATTGGCCGGTGCCTTCTCTATTCCATTTACGCTTGCGGACGGATCACCATTTCCAGAGCGGCACTTGATTATTTTCCTCGCAGCTGGTGTGATTTTATGTACGCTCATTTTAGCCAGTGTGTTACTGCCTCTTTTATCAGAGAAAAAAGACAAGCAAGTCGACGTGGACTTGGATACAAAGATTCAGCATGCAAAACGAAAGCTGCTGAGAAGTGCCATTAAAACCTTAAAAGAAGGAATGAATGAGGACAACAGGGAAGTGTCTCTTTCACTCATCAATGATTATAGAATGAAGCTGAGAAATATCCAGCGTGAACCATACCAATTCGGGATGAGAAAACAAGAGCGAAAAATCAGACTGCACGGTATCAAAGCAGAACAGATGAAACTTCAACAATTAATTGAGGAAGAGAAAATTGACAAGGAAGAAGCCTATGAACTGCAAGAAAGATTTCATGAGCTGGAAATGCTGTATTCAAACTCCTTCAAAATTCGCTTTTCAAAGGTGAAGTTTCTGCGCTTGCTTCAATGGCTGCAATTATGGCGGCCGAATCAGCACATTTCAAGCGGCATTTTAGAAAACGAGGAATCGTACAAACAAATCCGTAAGAAAACCGCTGAAGCTGCAGTAGATTCGATCAAACATCATATGACAGATGAAAACCAACAAACGTGCCACCAAGTCATTGGTTTTTACAATCAAGTGATTTTCCGCTGTGAACACGGTCCAAGCTTCTTCCAGCAAAAAGACCGTTCATTTGACCGGAAGAAAAAAGAGCTGAACTTCCAAGCTGTACAGACGATTCGAAATGAAATTCAAACCTTATATGAAGACGGTGAGATCAATCGTGATATTGCCCATCATTTAAGGGAGTATATCAATGACATGGAGGCTGTTCTGCTCACCAATACGTGATGTTGTCATCTTCTCCCCCATGTTTTATGATGAAGAAAGAGAACAAGCAGGGGGGATCAATGATGGCGTATTATGGAGCAATTGAAGCTGGGGGTACAAAATTTTGTTGTGCAATCGGCAATGAGCATGGAGACATCTTAGAGGAAATGACGATTCCGACAGAGCACCCGGAGAAAACAATACAAAAGCTCATTCCATTTTTTGAGCAGCATGACATTGCAGCATTAGGGGTTGGCTCCTTTGGACCCATTTGTGTTCAAAAGGATGATCCTTCATACGGTTATATCATGAACACGCCAAAAGTGGAGTGGAAGCATTATCCGTTCATTCCTGAGCTTGAGAAGCAATTAGGTGTCCCAGTATCCTTTACAACCGATGTCAATGCTGCAGCACTAGGTGAATTAACAAAGGGGGCAGCCAAAGGGCTAAGCAGCTGTTTGTATATCACGGTCGGTACAGGCATTGGTGCGGGAGCTGTTGTGAAAAATGAGCTTCTACACGGCCATTCACATCCTGAGATGGGACATATCCTTATCAGACAGGATGAATCGGATTCGTTTGCAGGTATCTGTCCGGCACATGGAAATTGTTTAGAAGGACTGGCAGCTGGACCAGCGATTGAGAAAAGGTGGGGGAAACCTGCCAAAGAGCTTACGAAGGAAGAAGCAGTTTGGTCACTTGAGGCGGATTATTTAGCGCAGGCGCTTATGCAGTACTCGCTCATTTTAAGCCCAGAGCGCATCATCATGGGCGGAGGCGTTATGAAGCAAAAGCAGCTATTCCCACTAATTCGTGAGAAGCTGGCTGCTTATGTCAATGATTATGTGGACCTGCCGCCGCTTGATACATACATTGTCTCCCCTGGACTTGAGGACAAGGCTGGCATGACAGGTGCGCTGCTCTTAGCCATCGAAGCAAAGAGAAACGCCTGATAATAGAGTTTTGAAGTACAACATGAGATAATGAAAGAGATGGAATCTATAAAAAAGGTGGTTGTTAAAATGGTCAAAAGCTTGAATGATACCGTAACATTGAATAACGGAGTCGAAATGCCTTGGTTTGGTTTAGGTGTATTCAAAGTGGAGGACGGCAATCAAGTGGTAGATGCCGTAAAAGCAGCCATACGAAACGGATATCGCAGCATTGATACGGCAGCTGTTTATAAAAATGAGACAGGCGTAGGAAAAGCGATTAAAGAATCTGGCGTGAAACGAGAAGACTTATTTATTACGTCTAAAGTATGGAACACAGATCAAGGCTATGACAAAGCGCTTGAAGCGTTTGACGCAAGCTTAAACCGATTAGGTCTTGATTACTTAGACCTCTATTTGATTCATTGGCCTGGACCAAATGCAGATACATTTAAAGACACATGGCGCGCACTTGAGAAGCTTTATAAAGACGGGAAAGTCAGAGCCATTGGAGTCAGCAATTTCTACATTCAGCATTTAGAAGAGCTGTTAAAAGATGCTGAGGTTGTTCCAGCTGTGAACCAAGTTGAATTTCATCCGAAACTGACACTTGTTGAACTGCGTCAATATGCAAAGGAAAAAGGCATTCAAATTGAGGCATGGTCTCCGCTGATGCAAGGGAAGCTATTAGATCATGACGTATTGAAAGACATTGCTGCACGCTACAACAAATCTGTTGCTCAAGTCATCTTGCGCTGGGATCTGCAAAGCGGTGTTGTGACAATTCCTAAATCAATCAATGAAGAACGCATTAAACAAAATGCAGACATCTTTGACTTCGAGCTTTCCAAAGAAGACATGGAAAAAATCGATGCATTAAACAATAACGAACGCGTCGGCTCAAATCCAGAGACAATGACGGTTGGGTTTGAATAAATAATAAAATCCTCTTTCTTATATGAGAAAGAGGATTTTTTACGTACTGCTTCGGCGCACAGCCAAGAGCATGATAAAAGATAAGATCACAATACAAATCGTCCAGGCCCAAGCGAGCTCCATTCGTCCAGAATCAATCGCCACATAGATAGCGGTTGGAAGAGTTTGCGTTTTTCCTGGGATGTTGCCGGCAAACATTAAGGTCGCCCCGAATTCCCCAAGGGCTCTGGCAAAGCTGAGGACGCTGCCTGACAAGAGGGAAGGCAGGGCAAGTGGTACTGTAATATAGGCAAAGACTTGGAATGAATGAGCACCATCTACTTTTGCAGCCCCTTCAATGTCTGACTCAATCGTAGAAAATCCAGCTTTTGCTGATTGATACATAAGCGGGAATGCCACAACCGTTGATGCAATTACCGCCGCCCACCATGTGAAAATGACCGGCTGGTGGAAGATCCATTCAATCACGCCTCCGATCATGCTATGCCTTCCGAATATGACGAGCAATAAAAACCCTACAACCGTTGGCGGGAGGACAAGCGGCATCATCAAGAGTGTTTCTACGATCATTTTCCCCTTAAATGATGTTCGCGCCATCCAATAGCCAATCATTGTACCAAAAACAGTTGCCAGCAGCCCGCTCACAACGGCAACTTGCACGGACAGCCAGATGGGAGATAGAAATTCTTCAGTCAGCATGGGCATTATGTCACTTGAAAGCCGTACTTTTTAAAAATGGATTTGGCTGCTTTTGATTGTAGAAATTGAAAAAAGGACTTGGCTTCCTCTAAATGTTCTGTCCCTTTTACGATCCCTACTGGGTAAATGATCGGGGAATGCATGTCCTGATTGGCTTCAGCCGCAATCTTTACTTTTTTGGAAACGAGGGCATCTGTCTTATACACAACACCTGCTTCCACATTTCCTGTTTCTACGTAGCTTAAAACCTGCCGTACATCCTTGCCGTACACAGTATTCTTTTTCACTTGATCCCAGATGTTCAGTTTTGTAAAAATCTCTTTGCCGTATGTACCAGCAGGAACGGATTCAGGGGTGCCAAGAGCAACCTTTCCTTTTATGTGCTCGACATCTTGAAAGCTTTTAATAGAGGAAGAGTGATCTTTTGGCACAATGAGTACAAGCTCATTTTGGATGGCATCCTTGATAAAATGTTGATCGATGTCTCCAGATTTCACAAGCTCATCAAAGGGCGCTTCAGCTGCTGAGAAAAAGAGATCCGCCTTTGCCCCTTGTGCAATTTGCTGCTTCAATGCGCCGGATGACCCGAAATTATTTGTTAATGTCACATTCGGATGCTCATCGTTAAAGGCAGATTCAATTTCTTTAAGTGCATCCTGAAGACTTGCCGCAGCTGAAATGACAAGCTCTGTTTTTTTGGTTGTTGTATCCGATGACTTCATCTCTGTTTGACACCCGCTCAGGAGCAAACAGATGGCGATGAAGGCGAAGAACGTATACTTCATGTTCACACCTCTTATTATTCAATATCATCTGTATCCTTTATTATAAGCAAACTTATTTGACCATTCATAGGCTTTCAGTAAAAAGAGAAAAGAAAAAGCCGCCAGAAGGCGGCTTTTATTGCTGATAAAAACGGAGCAAATTCCCATTGATCACTTTGTCTGATAAGGAAAGCTCTTTATTGGCTTTTTCGATATAAGGCTGACACACCTCATCCTGTTCAACAGGTTCTTTTGTTTTTTGATCATAGCAGGTGTTCTTTGTATAGAGATAATCATCTGTAATAAAGTTCCCGTTTCTCAAAACAGCAAAAGGCGTCCGTTCGTTTGAAAATAAGTCATTGCCAAATTGAATGGCATCCTTCGTTTCAATACCGAGTAAGTGCAGGAGTGTCGGCTTCACGTCGATTTGCCCAGCTGTTTCAGAGATTGTCTGCGGTGCTTGATCTGTGACTCCCGGAATGTAAATCAAAAATGGAACACGCTGCAATTTCACAGCATCATACGGTGTAATCTCATCTTTTTTGAGCAGCTCTGCCATTGCCTGATGATGTGCCTCGGAGATGCCATAGTGATCTCCCATGAGAACAAACATTGTATTGTCATAAAGTCCTTCTTCTTTCATGCGGTCAAAAAAGTTCTTAATGGCTTCATCCTGATAGCGGACGGTCGTCACATAGCGGTTTAAAATGGCGCTGGACGAATCATATTCATCAATCAATTGATCCTTTGGATCAATTTCAAATGGAAAGTGATTGGTCAAGGTAATGAACGTGCTGTAATAAGGCGCCTTCAACTTTTTTAAATAATCAATGGATTGGTCAAAGAAGTCGATATCCTTTAAGCCCCAGCCAGTTGAATTCTGTTCATTGACCTGATACGAATCGACATCATAAAAGCGGTCAATCCCAAACGCTTCATACATCACATCACGATTCCAAAACGTTTTATTATTCGCATGAAATTGGACGGATTGATAGTTCTCTTTTTTCAACTGCTTGTATAACGTGTCGTATTCGTTGTCACTAGCTGTGAAAAAGACAGCGCCGCTGCTAGATGGATAGAGGGAATTTGCGACAATAAACTCTGAATCCGACGTCTTCCCTTGCTCAGTCTGCTGATAAAATTCATCAAAATAAAAACTCTTTTTAGCGAGTTGATTTAAAAAGGGGGTGATGTATTGTCCATTCACCTTTTGATCAACGACAAATTGCTGGGTTGATTCGAGTGAAATGAACACAACGTTCTTGCCTTTAGCAAGTCCAAAATACTCTTCGTTTGGTGCACTGTAATCAGCTTTTGTGTAGTTTGCTACGGTTGAAAGTGTATCTTCATCTGCAAAGGCTTTTTGTCCAATACGCGCTGTTTGGGCAGCGCCGTCATACAGGTGGAACTGGAACAGCCCAAGGTTTCGAACAATCACTTCTCGATCATAAGAGCTTGTCAGAAAGCGAGGGTGATCCAGCATGGCTGAACTGACATGAAACAATAGAAAGCTGCAGCACACGGCATAATATGTTTTGATCGTCTTGAAGGAGGCTTTTGGCGCTAAAGGTTTGCGCTTTAACAGCCAAGCCAGCACCACGAAATCAATGAGCATCAGCAAGAACAGCGGGTGGAATAATTCTGTCATACTGCTGCCCATATCTCCCATGTTTTTCGCTTGGAATAATACAGGGATCGTAATGAAATCAATATAAAATCCATAAAAAATCGTATTCGATATGAGAATCGCCGTCAAAATCAAATTTGCGGTCAATAAAAAAAACTTTTGCTTCGTTTCATTTAAAAAAAGAGCAATCCCAAACAAAGGGAGCAAAAAGCTAAGTGGATTGATCAAAAGCAGCCATTCATGAAACAGATTGGCTGTTCGTATGTGAAATCCGAATTGATAAATGATGTATGTTTTCATCCACATGAAGAGGATGGAGTACACTAAAAACCAGTGATCTTTGAAAAACGCTTTCATTTATGTAGCTCCTCACCATTCTGTATTCAGCTGCAAGGCAAAAACACTTATCTTAAACCTACTAAAAAAATGAGGAATGATCAATTCATATCCTGTGTTTTTTGGAAATCTCTTTTTGATTCATTAGAATGGGATGGATATGCCGCAGATGACAGCGATGTAATAGCAGGTAACGACGGTAAGAGCAGCCAGTACGACTTGTTCTCCTGCGCTGCCTGTTTTGACATAGAAGGGAAGACGCACTTTAATAGAAGCTGGAAATAAAAATTTAATCCCGTTCACTGTTCCTGCATCCAGGATGAGATGGCTTGCCATCCCGACTAGTAAACCGATACTTAGGCTGTCATTTGGAATGTATGTTGTCGCTAGAAAATAAATGATCAGCAAAAATAATAAACTGTGTGTAAACGTGCGATGACCGAACACACTGCTGATCAGCGCCGAGAGCAGCGGGAATTTTCTGCCGATCTTACTTTTTGTATGGCAAAGGTCAGGGATCAGGGCACCTGCTGATCCAGCGGCAGCCATTATCACTGGGTCGAATCCATAATAGTAGGCAACGGCAGTGGAGGCGGCAATTCCGCCCATGATGTGTGTTTTTCCTGTCATGATGCGTACTCCTGTTCTATCTTAGTTCAAGTACTCACTATATCAAGGGTGGATTCATTCAGCAAGGCTTATTTCTAAAGAAAAAGAGGCCAAAAGGGTTGGCTGAATGGAAAAACATTCTATAATAAGGGGGAAGTCATGTTGATACTAACGATAAGGATGCGATTCGGATGGGTAATGCAGACATTTTAAAAGAAATTGTTCTTGTACATTATGAAGTCAGCCGTAAATTAAACCGCAAGTTACTTGAGTTAGAGAAAGACATCACGCCTCCGCAGATATATGCTCTTTCTATTTTGATACAAGGAAAAGTATCACATGCTGAAGAGCTGAAGCAAAGACTCTCCTTAAACCCTGGTGCAGCCTCTATTGCGCTCAATAAATTATGTGAGCAGGGTTATATTCAGAGAGAACGGGACAAGGACGATTCATCACTTGTTCGTTTAGAAGTCACGGAAAAAGGGATGGCGATTTATGAAAAGCATACACGTCTTTTCGGAAAAGTGATTCAGCATATGATGTCAGACTTCACAAAGGAAGATTTAAAAACCTTTCTGTCGTACTTGCAAAAAATGAGACAGACCTTTCATGATGATTGAGCCTCTTCCCTTGAATAAGTCTGAGCGCTGTAGCACAAATTAAACAGGCAATCGCATTTTATGAAAAGGGAGGAAACAGCGATGTCATTTTTCCAAAAGGATAAAAAGGCGAAAAGTGAGAAAGACCATCAGCAGGTAGATCAGCTGTTAGAGGAAGCAAGTAAAGAGCTAGCAGGCGACCCGCTTCAGGAAGCTGTACAAAAGAAGAAAAACAACCAACAATAAGCAGGTAAAGGGCAGAGAAACACTTCTCTGCCTTTTTTCTATGTTTTTCCCTTTGACAGATGTGAGAATGTTTGATAACCTTCGTGTAGTAAAAATGAATAGAAATCCTCACGCTATGTCTCAGTGAGGTAGAGGTTGCGCGGATGATGAGTCACTCATAGGAGAGATGGAATCGTAGATCATGAGAAAAAAGGCATCAGCGCCGAAGTGTAAAGAGAGCTCCAACTTTCTTTATGCTGGGTCTGCATTGAATAAATGCAGGACTGCCACGTCTTTAAAGCGTGGAGGGCTATCCGGAGATCAAGGTGTATGTTTTGAAAAGCATGGACTTTTGTTCAGGCTTTTTTTTATGTTCTGAGTAACAAAAATAAGGGTATGCTGTTAAAAAGGTAATCCATGATGAACATAAAGAATGCAAGTCATTGCTTCACAAATATATCAATGAAGATACTGCCGGGTCTGGTCCAAAGTGAATAAAACGGAGGTACGGAAATGGAACAGACAAAAAAATGGGGTTTTTGGTTATTGACGGCCTTTGTCGTCGGAAATATGGTAGGTTCAGGCATCTTTATGCTGCCAAGTACGCTTGCCCAGCACGCCAGTCCTTTAGGTGTGACGATGGCATGGCTTGTCACAGGCGGCGGTGTGCTGATGATTGCGCTTGTATTTGGGCATTTGTCCATTCATAAGCCGCAGCTGACGGCTGGACCACAAAGTTATGCAAGGGCGCTTTTTAAAGATCCGAAAAAAGGGAAAGCGGCCGGTTTTACAATGGTTTGGGGATATTGGGTGGCAAGCTGGATTAGTAATGTCGCGATTATTACAAGCCTTGCTGGTTATTTAACGACTTTTTTCCCTATTCTCACCGTGAAGACTGAGGTTTTTACCTTTGGAAAAGAAGCGGTCACACTTGGCCAGCTCATGACGTTTATCGTATGTACTCTTCTTCTATGGGGAACACATACCATTTTAATCACAAGCTTAAGTGCTGCGAGTAAATTGAATTTTATTACGACCTTTTCGAAGGTGCTTGGATTTGTCCTTTTTATTGTTGCGGGATTATTTGCTTTTCAAACGGCATTATTTGAACATTATTACTTCCCGGTTGAAACAGGCGGGGAAGGAGTGCTCGGACTTGGAGGCCAAATTCATCATGCGGCTATTTCCACACTATGGGCATTTATTGGGATTGAATCAGCTGTCATTTTATCAGGAAGAGCATCCTCACAGCGTGATGTGAAACGTGCGACGATTACAGGTCTTTTAATCGCACTTTCGATCTACATGATTATCACATTGATTACAATGGGCGTTCTGCCGCATGATCAATTGCAAGGCTCTGACAAACCATTCGTGGATGTGCTTCAGCTTATTATTGGGCCGGCTGGCGGAATTGTCATGGCACTGCTGGCGATTATTTGTTTGTTTGGTTCGATGCTTGGCTGGATTTTACTTGGTTCAGAAGTACCGTATCAAGCAGCAAAGGCTGGTGATTTTCCAGCAGTATTTGCAAAAACAAACAAAAAAGGAAGCCCTGCTTTCGCTTTGACTGTTACAAATATTATGTCACAGCTGTTTATCTTCTCTGTGATGTCACGTACGATTAATGAAGCTTTTACCTTTTTAACCACATCAGCGACACTTGCGTATCTTATTCCGTATATTGTGTCTTCCATCTACAGCTTTAAGGTCATCATGCAAGGTGACACATATGAGCTTCAAAAAGGAAATCGAACAAGAGACGGTATCATTTCACTTGTTGCGATGGGATATTCAGCTTGGGTCATTATTTCAGGAACAGCCGACTTGAAAACTTTTGGTCTTGGAATCGGTCTATTCTTAGTGGGTATTTTGCTTTATCCACTTATGTCAAAAGGATTTGCCAAAGAAACGGTATAAGATAAGGAAGACGTTTCTCCATCTCTGGAGAAACGTTTTTTTATGATGCAGATGTCAATCGGTCCACAATGAACTCTAGCTGACCTTCTAGTGACACTGGGTCATTAAAGAAGTAACCGACGGGATCTATTTCAAATACATGTTTATTTTTGACGGCAGGAAGTGATGTCCAAATGCTGCTTTGATACACTTGGTCACCATTACTTTTTGAGCCGCTCCATGGACCTGTGAAAATATAGTCGCCTGCGAATTCTGGCAGCTTCTCAAGAGAAATGTTTGCATAACCGACACCGTTGTCGATCGCTTCTTTTTTGACGGCCTTCGGTGCTTTTAATTTCAGCTCGTCATAAATGATTTCGCCCCCGCGGCCGAAGGTGTTTCCAAAAATATAAATACCTTTATCAAATGGCGATACGATCGAAACCGTTTTGCTGCCGACCGCTTTTGTTACCTTTGGTTTCACCTCAGCAATTTTGGTATCCCATTTCGTGATCCATTCTGTTGCTTTTTTTGGTGTACCTGTCATTTTACCGAATTCTTTTAACTGGTCTTTGAAGGAATATTGGTTGTATTTAACCGCTACAGTTGGGGCGATTTTTTTGTATTGATCAAACTTCTCGTCTTCTCCCCATGCAATAATCATATCTGGCTTCAAAGCGGCTACCTTTTCGACTGATGGGGTTCTTCCGAGATTTTCCACTCCATCTGTTTTCCCTTTATAAAAAGGGTTTTTAAAGATGGGTGATGTTGTAGCAACCGGCGTCTTGCCGAGCGTGACGAGATCCCCGTAATAGCTTTCTGCAAGAAGCACTATTCGTTTCGGATTTTTCGGTAGCTTCACTTCACCTTTGGCATCCTGATATGTGATCATGTCATTCTTTTTCGCTGCAGATTGTTTATTTGAAGTGCTGCCGCAAGCGGCTGTAAAGATCATAAGGATGGATAAAGAAATCAAAAGAAATCCAGTTCGTTTTTTCACAAAAGTTCTCTCCTATTCACTTTCCTTTGATAATGATTCTCATTTTCAATTTTATCGTAACATGGTAGGAACAAAAATGCATCGGCTAATTTAGAACCAAAAGAAAAATGATGAAATTCTCACAGTTTTTTGCCGAAAATAAAGAAATTTATCAGAACAGTGATTTCAAAAAGAAAAGAAAGTGATATACTAGACTTCGAGATTGATAATCATTATCACTAATACAGAATAGACATGAACGGAAAGGAAGAGACTGGTTTTGGGCTCACAATCGAATAAACAGCTGCCAGCCAGCGATGATACGATCGATATTGTCACGAAGCCTTTTGGAACAGCAGCTGTTATCATCATAGGAATGATCGCTTTAGCATTTGGTCTTTTTTTATCAGTATCATTAGGAGCGGCAAACATTCATCTACAGACTGTATGGGAAGCCGTTTTTCATTTTGATCCACATCAAACTTCACATCAAATCATTCGGGAATTGAGGCTGCCGCGTACAGTTGGAGCTGCCCTCGTCGGTGCCTTTTTAGCGGTATCAGGTGCCATTATGCAAGGAATGACAAGAAACGCGCTTGCGTCACCTGAGATTATGGGTGTGACAAATGGCTCCGCATTTGCGATTGCCATTGCATTAGCATTTTTCCCTGGCCAATCTTCTTTTACATTAATTCTTTGGTCATTTGTTGGAGCCGCACTCGGTGCCTCTATTGTATTTGGTGTCGGTACTATGTCAAAAGGGGGGCTGACTCCTGTAAAGCTCGCACTAGCTGGTACAGCGGTTGGAGCACTTTTGAGCTCCATCTCCTCAGCCATTGCCATCCGTTTTGACGTCGCTCAAGATATGAGCTTTTGGTATGCTGGCGGAGTAGCAGGTGTGAATTGGAGTAACATTCATATCATCATTCCAGTTGCCATTGCAGGACTAATCATTGCAATGATCCTTGCCCGTTCGATCACGGTTTTGAGCTTAGGTGAAGAACTGGCGAAAGGACTTGGACAATATACAAAAACGGTCAAGGTGCTTGGTATATTGGTTGTTATTCTTTTAACGGGTGCTGCCGTGTCGGTAGCAGGCTCTATTGGTTTTATTGGGCTTGTGATCCCTCATGTCACTCGATTCTTGGTTGGAGTGGACTACCGCTGGATTATCCCATGCTCCGCTATTTTAGGGGCCACTTTGTTAATTTATGCAGACATTGCTGCAAGACTGGTCAACGCTCCGTTTGAAACGCCAGTCGGTGCCATTACAGCGATTATAGGCGTTCCTTTCTTCTTATACTTAGCTAGACGTGAAAGGAGCGGGATTTAAATGGAAATGGTGCAGCAAGCAAAGAAAAAGAAATATCAACGAACGATGCTCATGATCTTTTTCGCGATCGTAGCTGTGTTTCTCATTAGTTTAAATACCGGAGAAATTCGAATCTCTCCGATGGATACATTGAAAACACTTTTTGGATTCGGAAGTGAAATGGATGAACTCGTATTATTCGAGTTCAGGCTTCCAAGAATGGTCATCGCTTTACTTGTCGGCGCTTCTATCGCTGTATCAGGAGCGATTTGGCAAGGTGTTTCTCAAAATGGTTTAGCTGACCCGGGTATTCTCGGTGTCAATGCCGGTGCTGGTTTTGCCGTTGTGCTATTTATCTTTGCATTTCAAGGCACGATGACAAATTTAGGTGATTTTACGATTTTTGTACTGCCGCTTTTCGCGTTCGTAGGTGCAGGCTTTGCTGCATTTCTCATCTATGTGTTAGCGTGGAAAAAAGGCATCACACCTGTTCGATTGATTTTAACTGGTATTGGTGTGAATGCTGCGTTTTCAGCAGCAATTGTGGTCATCCAGTTGAAAATGAGCCCAAATGATTTTAACCAAGCCATCGTGTGGCTATCTGGAAGCATTTATGGCTCGAGCTGGACGTACGTCTTATCTGTTCTGCCATGGATGCTGATTTTCCTTATATTAGCGCTTGTCAGATCACGCTACTTAAACATTATGAATTTAGGTGATCAGCTGTCCTATGGATTGGGCATTTCTGTTCATAAAGAAAGAAGCCTTCTCATGCTGATTGCCGTTGCATTAGCAGGTGCGAGTGTTGCTGTTGCAGGAAGTATCTCTTTCCTAGGATTAGCCGCACCGCACTTAGCTAGAAAGCTTGTTGGGCCAAAGCATCAAGGAATGATACCGGCCTCCGCGCTGATTGGCGCGCTGTTATTATTACTGGCAGATACAATTGGCCGCGTCATCCTTGCACCATCAGAAGTGCCAGTTGGCCTTGTCGTTTCTGCTTTAGGCGCACCTTACTTCATTTACTTATTGATGAAATCGAACTAATGAGGAAGGAGAGACAACATATGAAATCACTCGAAACAGAAAAGCTTTGTATCGGTTATCAAGACCGTTTGATTGTAGAAGATTTGAATGTCAGTATCCCAAAAGGCAAGGTGACAACACTGATTGGACCGAATGGCTGCGGGAAATCAACCATTTTAAAAACGATGTCTCGTATAATGAAATCCAATCGAGGAGCTGTTTACTTAAATGGCAAGGCTATCCACGAGACGCCGACAAAAGAAATTTCAAAACAAATGGCGATCTTACCGCAAACGCCCGAAGCACCAAGTGGATTGACAGTGTATGAGCTCGTGTCATATGGACGTTTCCCGCATCAAAATGGGTTTGGCCGCTTATCAAATGAAGATAAACGAATCATTAGGTGGGCACTTGAGGAAACGGGAATGATTGCTTTTCATGATCGGCCAATTGAAGCACTTTCCGGTGGACAGCGTCAGCGTGTATGGATTGCGATGGCACTTGCCCAAGAAACAGAGCTGCTCCTATTAGATGAACCTACAACGTATTTGGATCTTGCACATCAGCTCGAGATTCTTCAGCTGTTAGAACGCTTAAATAGGGAGCAGGGCCGAACTGTGTTGATGGTCATCCATGATTTGAATCATGCGGCGCGTTTTTCACATTACATGATTGCCCTCAATCAAGGGAAAGTCATAAAAGATGGTACGCCTCATGAGGTCATGACCAAAGATGTACTCAGTCGGGTATTCCATATTGATGCAGAAATTGTGCTTGATCCTAGAACGAATAAGCCGATCTGTTTAACATATGACTTAATGAATCATGAACGAAAGCTAGAAGCTGTGAATGGATAATAGATGTATAGGAACCCGGTGCAGCTGCCGGGTTTTTTTGCATGTTTAAAACTTCCTAGTCCTGCCATTTTCTCCAGTTGATATTTTTTCGCTTTTATGCAGAAAAGAGGTACTTTTTTACTTTAGACAATGGTAATATACGGTTAGAGATCATGCTAGAAAGGAAAGAGATGCGTGGAAACAGCAAAAATATTGATTGCAGATGACGAAGAAGCAATTGTGAAAATGGTTGAACGCGTATTAAAAAAAGAAGGATTCAAGCATATTTATAAAGCCTACCATGCAGATGAAGCATTAGATATTGTCAAAAACGAGGACATCCACCTCTTACTTCTAGATGTAATGATGCCCGGTAAGTCTGGCTTTGACGTTCTGCCTGAAATCAGAAAGTTAACGAAAGTGCCTATTTTCTATTTAACTGCAAGAACGTCTGATGTCGATAAACTGACGGGCTTTGCACAGGGGGCAGATGATTACATCACGAAGCCATTTAACCCGCTTGAGCTAGTGGCTAGAATTAAGGCTCACCTAAACCGAACATATATCTCCTTACAGGAGGAGCAAGAAGACACTCAAAGCCAATATCATTATGCCCATTTCTCCTATCATCCTCATGCAGCCGAATTGAAAGTAAGAGGAGAGGTGACGGCATGCTCTGCTCAGCTTCTTTCTTTGCTGAAGTACTTTTGTGACCATCCGAATGTGGTACTCTCAAAAGATCAAATCTATGAGAAAGTATGGGGCGTCCCATCATATGGTGATAACAACACTGTCATGGTTCATATTCGAAAGCTGAGAGAAAAGATTGAATTAGATCCGAGTCAGCCAGAATATATTGTGACGATCCGTGGTATGGGATATAAATTTATACCGCACCCTGCAAAGGTCCTTCAATAATTTATGAATTTACGAGCAAAACTTTTCTTTCACTTTGTCGGACAAATGTTTATTGTGATTGCCATTCTGACGATCGGCAATACGTTCTCTGAGAACTTATATTTAAATAAATACTATGAGAACATGACCGAAACTGGTTTAACAAAAGCTGATGGAGATACACTCATGAGCTGGCTTTATTTTAACGAGGATGGAAAAATGGAAGCCGACGATCAGCTCAAGCAAGCAGTAAAAAAAAGAGACGGCTGGCTGCAAGTGATTGATTCAAAGAAGAATACCGTTTATAGCTATCACCGCCCTAAATCAATTCCAACGTCTTATCAAAAGGATGAAATGATCAAGATCTTTGAAAAAAGACAATTTAAAGATTACAAGATGTACTTCTGGCCAATTGAGATTGATCAAGAAAGTTTTACTGTGTTATATGGGTTCAAAACGAACAGCACAAAGGTAGCCAATTATCTGAAACAGCACGAGAAAAATTTGGCTGCATTATCTCAATATTCGGTTGAAACGAAAGAATTCTTGAAGAGAATGAATGGATCGGTTCATTTGTTCAATGACGAAGGAAAATATTTAAAAGGCATTCGAGCCAACACCGATTTGAAACATAACGTAACAGATGTTGAACTGCTCAAGTATCAATCGAAGCCTTGGGAGTTTAGAAGTGATCTGTCTTATATGAAAGTGAATAAAAACCTGTATATTATTGTTTCGGTACCAAATAAAGTATACAGCCCGGACGAGCTTTACGATAAAGAGAGAGACGCTTTAAATCAATATACAACCATCTTAATTGCAGGTCTTGCACTCACTATTATTATTGTCATGACATTATGGTATTCGTATCGTTATGGGCTGCCAATTTATCACATTATTCGCTGGCTGATTTTCTTATCAAAAAATAAATTGCAGGAACCAACAAATAGAAAGGGAATTCCAGTCAGCAAAAATAAAAAAGGCCGTATTAAACGGGAATACCGATTATTTGAGGATATCCTAAAAACAATGGAGCAGCTTACACTTACATTAAAAGAGAATGAAGCAAACCGAAGAAAAATTCAAACCACAAGGGAAGAATGGATTGCAGGATTGTCTCATGATTTGAAAACGCCTCTAAGTACGATATACGGCTATGGACTCATGCTTGAATCCGATCAATATCAATGGTCCAAGGAAGAAGTCATGGAAATGGGACAGGTGATTCGTGAGAAATCAGAATACATGTCGACACTGATTGAGGATTTAAACCTCACGTACCGATTGAAGAATGGTGCCCTGCCTATTAATCGGAAACCGGTTGAACTCAGTGAATTTTTAGCTTCCATTATGGACGAGTTTTCAAGAAGCTCTTCATCTGAGGATTATCCATCCTCCTTTGAAGATCAAACAGATGGTGTCATATTTGAGATCGATAAAGCATGGTTCAGACGAGTGATTGAGAACCTGCTGGCGAATGCAGTGAAGCATAACGAAAAAGGCACACATATTACAGCTGTTTTATCTGAAACAAATGAAGAAGTTCGAATCGAAATGAAAGACAATGGCCGCGGAATGGCACAGGAAACGGTGGATCACCTATTTAACCGCTATTACAGAGGGACAAATACAAACGATCCAACGAACGGAACAGGTCTCGGGCTTGCGATAGCAAAAGAGCTCGTCTTGCTGCATGACGGTGACATTCAAGTTGAAAGTGAACTAGGCATTGGAACAACTATTGCGATTATCCTAAAAAAATCATCACCTGTAAAATAGCCAAAAAACGATTTTCTTTTCTAAAGGAGATCGTTTTTTCCTGTTTTAGGATTGAAATCAATTTTGTAAACGATTACAATAAAATTGTTAACGTGAACAAATTATTTTTATCTATAAAAGAGATGGGGGAGTTTGATGAAAGCCTTTTTAGATGAGCATTTTTTACTCAACAGTCAAACGGCGGAAAAGCTATACCATGAGTTTGCAAAGGACCTTCCAATTATAGATTACCATTGTCATTTAAGCCCCAAAGAAATCTATGAGAATAAAACCTTCCATAATATCACCGAAGCATGGCTTTACGGAGATCATTATAAATGGCGTGCCATGAGAGCAAATGGCATACCCGAATCGCACATCACAGGGGATGCCTCAGACTATGAGAAATTTCTGGCGTGGGCGAAGACTGTTCCCATGACCATTGGTAACCCGCTCTATCACTGGACTCATTTAGAGCTGAGACGATATTTTGGAGTTGAAGAACTTTTAAACGAAAAAACCGCACACATCATCTGGCAAAAAGTAAATGAAAAGCTGCAAGGAGAGGGTTTTGGTGCAAGAGACTTCATTGTGAAATCGAACGTTGAAACAGTCGTGACAACAGATGATCCAGTCGATTCGCTTTGTTATCATCAAAAACTGCGGGAAGAAGGATTCACTGTGCAAGTACTGCCCGGATTTCGGCCTGACAAGGCACTAGATATAACGAATCACTTATTTACAGTGTATGTTCACGAACTGGCAGAGGCTTCATCTACTTCAATACAATCCTATCAAGACTTTTTGACAGCTCTCCTCGCAAGAATTGATTTTTTCCATGAACAAGGCTGCTTGATCTCAGATCATGCAATTAACGAAATGACGTTTGAAGAAACGACGGAAGAAGAAGTGGAAGCCATCTTTCATAAAAGAATGTCTGGTCATTCATTGACAGAAAAAGAGAAGATCAAATTTAAAACACAAACATTCATTCAGCTAGGTCAGGCTTACTATGAGCGGGGCTGGGCAATGCAGCTGCATATCAATGCGCTTAGGAACAACAATACGAAAATGTTTGAGCGGCTTGGACCAGATACAGGGTATGATGCGATGAATGATGAAGACATTGCCAAGCCGCTTTGCCGAATATTGGATCGTTTAGAACAAGAACAGGCACTGCCAAAAACCATTCTCTATTCCTTAAATCCTCGGGACAATGTTGTGATTTCCACATTGGCTGGAAGCTTTCAAGACGGGACGACACCTGGGAAGATCCAGCACGGCACAGCTTGGTGGTTTAATGATACGAAACAAGGGATGACAGAGCAGATGATGGCTCTATCCAGTATTGGACTGATCAGCCGTTTCATTGGGATGCTGACAGATTCACGAAGCTTTTTGTCGTATACAAGGCATGAATATTTTCGAAGACTGCTATGCGATATCATCGGAGATTGGGTAGAAAAAGGAGAAGCCCCTTATGATCTTGAACTGTTAGGGGGAATCGTGAAAGGAATCAGCTATGAAAATGCCAGGCAGTATTTTCAATTTGACCGGGCAAAGCAGCTCCAGCATCCAAACTGAATGACATGAAGAAAATGAAAGCGGTTTTATGATAAGATGGTAAAAAATCATAAAAGGCGGAATAGCATGACAGTCACAATTAAAGACATAGCAAAATTGGCAAACGTCTCTCATACCACGGTATCAAGGGCTTTGAATAACAGTCCTTTTATTAAAGAGAAGACAAAACAAAGGATTTTGTCGATTGCAAAACAGCTGAATTATTCACCGAATGTCCATGCGAGAGGCCTAGTATCACAAAAATCATTCACAATTGGTCTGTTTTTTACGAGTTTAACTGAAGGCACATCTTCAAGCTTCTTTGTGGATGCGTTAAAAGGTGTCAATAGCGTCATGACAGAGTATTATAATCTCTTTGTAAGAGGAATTGACGACTTTCACGATTACACAACCATTCATAAACAGCGCTACGATGGCATTTTGCTCATGAGTCAAAGCGAACAAGATGAAGCATTTATCCATCATGTGAAGAAACAGGGCATTCCCATCATTGTGCTGAATCGCCGTGTAGAAAGTCATGAGGTCATGAATATATTAGCAGATGATAGTCAAGGAGCTTACCAGGCTGCACACCATTTCATTCAGCAAGGTCATGAACAAATCGCCATCATTGAAGGGAAAAAAGGCTTTAAATCAACTCAAGAAAGAAAAGCTGGTTTCCTGCAAGCGTTAATTGATCACCAAATACCTATGAAGAAAGAATATATGATGAAAGGCGACTATCATATGAAAAGCGGCTATGAATCAATGGAATCGCTGCTGGCCCTTGATGATCCGCCAACAGCGCTCTTTTGCTCAAACGATGACATGGCGATTGGTGCAATGAATGCATTATTTGCAAAAGGCAAAACGTGTCCAGGTGATATTTCTATTATTGGTTTTGATGATATTGCCTTTTCATCCTATACCACACCTGCATTGACAACGGTGAAAAAACCGATTGAAAAAATGTGTGCACTTGGAGCAGAAGCTATCCTTTCAGTGATAAACGGTGAAGAGCAAGAAGAGGATCATATGGAAAAAGTGTATGTCCACACAGAGCTGATGATCAGAGATTCAGTCAAAAAGGTGCAGTAATCTGCACCTTCTTAGATAAATGTTCACGTGTGCATAATACTTGGAGAGGGGAATCCATTTGAAACGATTATCAAAAGCCATATACCCGGCACCTGAGTATCCGGAAACGATTTTGCAGATTGGTGAAGGAAATTTTATGCGAGGATTTATCAATTGGCACATCCAGAAGCTGAACGACTGCACAGATTTTAAAGGAAGAGCGGTTGTTGTTCCTCCTCGAAAAGGATCGGTAGCAGCCTTAAATGAACAAGATGGCCTGTATACATTATGTATTCAGGGATATCATGACCAGCAAGAAATGAATGAACGTATGATCATTCAATCGATTAGCAGAGGAATTAGTACGTATACGGATTACGAGGAATTTTTACACGTAGCGGAAAACCCGGATCTTCGCTTTGTTTTCTCAAACACGACAGAGGCAGGACTTGTGCTCAGAAAGGAGGATCGTTTGGAGGATCGGCCGCAAGCCAGTTTTCCAGGAAAGCTGACAGCGTTCTTGTATCACAGGTTTAAAGCATTTGCTGGAGATGAGCAGAAAGGACTGATCATTCTGCCTTGTGAATTGGTTGAACAAAATGGTGATCGATTGAAGGAATATGTGATCAGTATGGCAGCTGAGTGGGAACTGCCGCCTGCGTTTTTTACATGGATTAAGGAAGCCAACACGTTTTGTAATACGCTTGTGGACCGGATTGTCCCTGGATTCTCTAAGAAAGCGGCTGACATCGTACGAAAGGAAGAAGGGTATATCGACGAATTGCTTGTCACGGCAGAATATTATCATCTTTTTGTCATTGAAGCGCCCGCTTTTGTGAAAAAGGAGCTCCCCTTTCAAGAAGCAGGATTAAATGTACTTTTTGTAGAGGATATTGCGCCTTATCGTATGAGCAAGGTACGAATTTTAAATGGTGCACATACGGCGATGGTGCCGATTGCCTATTCATGCGGTTTAGAAACTGTAAAGGAAGCTGTGGATGATGAGCATGTTGGTCCGTTCATCCGGCGTATGCTGAAGGAGGAAGTATTGCCAGGGCTTGAACTCCCTGAAGATGAGCTTCTTCTTTATACACAATCCGTTTGGGATCGTTTTTGCAATCCATTTGTAAAGCATCAATTGCTGGATATTGCGCTGAATGGGGTATCCAAATTCCGAACCCGTAATCTTCCGTCATTGCTTGATTATGTCGAGCGAAAGAAACAGCTGCCAATGAAACTTGTGTTTTCACTTAGCAGTCTCATTTATTTCTACAGAGCACATGCAGGAAGGGTAAAGGATGATGAAACTGTGCTAACGCTCATGAAGGAAGCATGGGACGAGGAAAACCATTCTAATGAAGGAGTTGCAGCGAAAATTCTTTCATGCGAGTCATTATGGGGCAGAGATTTAACAGATATAAATGGATTGAGTCAAGCTGTAGCTGATCAGCTTACCCTCATACAGACGCATGGGATGAGAGCAGCTGTTCATCGAATGATGCTTCATCAATATGAAAGTCAGGGGGAGAAAGCATGAAAGACTTTATTGTCATCCACCCTTCAGATAATGTCGGTATTGCTTTAAAAGGACTTGAGCAAGGGGAGGAGCTGCAGCATCAAGGACATACGATTATCTTAAAAGAGACCGTCGCCAAAGGTCATAAGTTTGCATTGGCTGAAATCAAGCAAAGAGAGAATATTATCAAATATGGCTATCCCATTGGTCATGCAGTGACTGCCATTTCTGCTGGAGAATGGGTGCATACGCATAATATCAAAACCAATCTATCTGGCAAGCTGGAATACGAATACCAGCCTTCATTATCAGAAAACCCCTATGAAAAAACGAATCTTACATTTAAAGGGTATAAACGAAAAAATGGCGGAAGCGGAATCCGCAATGAGCTTTGGATTGTTCCTACCGTTGGATGCGTGAATGGCATCGCCGATCAAATGATCCAAATATTCATCGCTGAAATGGGTGGAAACATCCATCCTTTTGAAACAGCCCTTGTATTAAAGCACAATTATGGCTGCTCACAGCTTGGGGACGATCATGAAAATACCAAAACCATTTTACAAAATGCGGTGAAGCATCCTAACGCTGGAGGAGTACTCGTTCTTGGGCTTGGGTGTGAAAACAATGACATTGAGGATTTTCAGTCCACATTAGGTGAATATGACCGTACGAGAGTGAAATTTTTAAGAAGCCAAGAAGTAGGAGATGAGATTGAGACGGGAGTCGCTTTACTCAAGGAAATTTATGATGCGGCGAAAGAAGATCATCGTGAAGACATTCCGTTATCTGAGCTGAAAATTGGCTTGAAGTGCGGAGGATCAGATGGATTCTCTGGTATTACCGCAAATCCGCTTTTAGGCAGACTGTCCGATTTTCTTGTCGCGCAAGGCGGAACAACTGTGCTGACAGAAGTGCCCGAAATGTTTGGTGCTGAAATGATTTTAATGGAGAGAGCAGCATCAGAAGCGACTTTCGACAATATTGTGCAAATGATCAATGACTTTAAACAATACTTCATGGATCATCGACAGCCGGTATATGAAAATCCTTCCCCGGGAAATAAAGCAGGTGGAATTTCGACATTAGAGGATAAATCTCTTGGCTGTACACAAAAAGCAGGTACTTCTGATATTAAAGATGTATTGAAATATGGAGAGCTGCTGAAACAAAAGGGATTGAACCTATTAAGTGCACCTGGTAATGATTTAGTTGCTTCATCTGCACTTGCTGCTTCTGGCTGTCAAATGGTGCTTTTTACAACAGGCAGGGGGACACCCTTTGGTACGTTTGTGCCAACAATGAAAATCTCGACCAACACAGCCTTATATGAAACAAAAAAGCACTGGATTGACTTTAATGCCGGAGAACTGCTTGAAGATGTACCGGAAGATGTTGTATTAGAAAAATTCATTTCAACTGTCATTGATGTGGCGAGCGGGAAGCTGTTAAATCATGAAAAAAACAATTTTAGAGAGCTGGCTATTTTCAAAACAGGTGTCACACTTTAAGGCGACTGGGGGATGAGAAAGTGTCTAAAAAACGGGATTTGATGTATATCACAGCAGGAACGGTATTAACTGGAGTTGGAATTGCTCGTTTAGCAAAGCAAGGGAAGAAAGATAAAAAAGTAAACGGAATTGATCAAGTGCTAAAGCAGATAAAAGCACCGCAGTTCCCAGATCGTGAATTGAATGTGGTGCATTATGGAGCAGATGCGGAAGGGCAAGAGCTTTCTACAAATGCTATTCAGTCTGCCATTGATGATGCCCACCGGTTGAAAGGGGGACGGGTGCTGATCCCAGCAGGGACATTTATGACAGGTGCTTTAGAATTGAAAAGCAATGTAGAACTTCATCTGCATGAGAAAGCCTATGTGACATTCAGCCAAGACCCAAAGGATTACTTGCCTCTTGTACTGACAAGATATGAAGGGGTTGAACTTTATAATTATTCACCTCTCATTTATGCACACCATGCAGAAAACATCGCTATAACTGGAGCCGGAACCCTTGATGGCAGAGGGGATGAGCATCATTGGTGGCCTTGGAAGTATGGGACAAATGGCCAGCCCTCTCAGGATCGGGATCGCCAGCTTTTGTTTGAAATGGCGGAAAAGAGAATACCGGTAGAAGAAAGGGTATTTGGAGAAGGTCATTATTTAAGGTCGAGCTTTATTCAGCCATACCAATGTCAGCATGTGCTAATCGAAGGAGTGACAGTGAAGGATTCACCGATGTGGCAAATTCATCCTGTGTTAAGTGATAACGTCATCGTCCGCGGCGTTAAAATCATTGGGCATGGACCAAACACAGATGGTGTCAATCCGGAATCTTGCCGGAATGTGCTCATTGAAGATTGTTATTTTGATAACGGAGATGATTGTATTGCCATCAAATCGGGCAGAAACGAGGATGGACGGAGATTAGGGATTCCATCTGAAAACATTGTCATTCGTAGAAATGAGATGCGGGATGGACACGGCGGTGTGACGATCGGGAGCGAAATCTCTGGCGGAGTAAGGCATGTTTATGCAGAAGATAATGTCATGGACAGTCCGAACCTTGACCGGGCACTGCGTATTAAAACCAACTCTGTCAGAGGCGGCACCATTGAACATATTTATTTTAAAAACAATACAGTCAAAAGTCTAAAGCATGAAGTGGTCTGTATCGACATGATGTATGAGGAAGGAGATGCTGGTCCGCATCGTCCTGTTGTACGTCATATTGAAGTGGAAGGACTCAAAAGCAGCGGCGGACGATATGGTGTGAAAATAGCCGCATATGCACATTCTCCTGTGACTCACTTTAAAATGAAAGATTGTGTCATAGATGATGTGGCGTATCCATTATCTTTAGAGCATGCCGTTTCTCCTGCTTTTCAGAAAGTCGTCATCAATGGAGAACAAATCAATTCATTGAAGAGTGAAAAACAGTCTTTTTAGAGGCTGTTTTTTTGTTTTATGAACAGAAAAGACGCTTTTAGAAATCACATATACAACCTATCTGCACTGTAGTATAATATTCCCGAAATTAGAAAAGAATTGACGAAAGAGATTTCGTTAAGCAGTACATAAACCAGGGGGTTCACTCATGAAAAAGTTAACAGCTATTTGGCTATCGTTATTGCTTGTGATGGGTGTTTTAGCAGGATGTGCAGGCGCTGAGACAGATCACAAAGCAAAAGGGTCACAAAATAAAGAAACGGCCACTGCGGCATTTCCCGTATCGATAAAAGATGCAGCTGGCAAAACAGTCGAAATCAAAGAACAGCCTAAACGAATTGTTTCGTTAATTCCAAGTAATACGGAGATTGCTTATGCACTCGGTCTTGGAGATAAAATGGTTGGACGATCAGACTTTGACAATTATCCAAAGGAAGTCGAAAAGGTAGAGAAGATTGGCGGACTTGAATTCAATGTCGAGAAGGTCATTTCCTTAAAGCCAGATCTTGTCTTAGCACATGCATCTCAGATGGGATCAAAAAATGGATTTAAACAGCTTGAAGATGCAGGGATCCAAGTGCTGACTGTAAATGATGCAACGTCCTTTAAGGATGTGTACAAATCAATCAATATGATCGGTGAAGCAGCCGGCGTGAAAGAAGCATCAACAAAGCTTGTAGACGAAATGAAAACAAAGCTGAATGACATCAAGAAACAAGCAGAGGGGATTTCGAAAGACAAGCAAAAAACAGTCTTTGTCGAAGTATCAGGTGCACCTGAAATCTATACAACTGGTAAAAATACATTTATGGATGAAATGCTTTCTGTTATCCATGCCAAAAATGCTGCAGGTGATCAAACTGGCTGGGTGCAAATGACGGAAGAATCGATCATCAAGCGAAATCCTGATGTCATCGTTACAATTGATGGATCAGGCTTAGCTGATTTGAAAAAAAGAGACGGCTGGAATGCAATGAAAGCAGTGAAAGAAAAACAAGTCTTTCAATTGAATACGGATCTCGCATCAAGACCGGGACCGCGATTGGTTGAAGGAGTCGAGGCTCTTGCGAAAAACGTCTATCCTGACACGTTCAAATAAATTGATCATCGCATATACACTAAGTGTTTTACTTCTTGTGATGAGCATTGGAATGGGAATCTCCTTTGGAAGCTTAGGGATTCCCATTCCTTCTATTCTTCGTATATTTGTTCATGAACTATTCGGAGTGCAGTTTGGAACCATTGATTCCATCGATCGCAATATTATGATGAACATTCGGCTGCCAAGAGTCATATTAGCGGCATTAGTCGGAGCAGCACTTGCGTTATCTGGTGCAGCTTTTCAAGGTTTATTAAAAAATCCTCTCGCTGACCCTTATACGCTGGGGGTATCTCAAGGGGCATCAGTTGGAGCCGTAGCGACCCTGTTTTTCAGCTTGCAGCTCCCGCTTTTTGGCAGTTTCACACTGCCATTATTCAGTATGACAACAGCGCTTGTGACCCTCTGTCTCGTTCTCTTTTTTGCGCGTCTTGTTCATCGGGGGATGAGCATTTCTTCTTTAATTTTGACAGGAGTAATTTTCAGCTCTTTTTTGGGTGCGCTCATTTCATTGATGATTGCTTTAACAGGTGATGATCTAAAAGAGATCATTCATTGGCTGCTTGGCAGTGTGTCCATGAGGGGCTGGCGTTATATTGTGCTTTTTCTTCCTTTCTTTCTTATTGGGACCTTTGCGTTAATGTTGATGGGGCGGGATTTGAATGTGATGACGTATGGCGAGGAGAAGGCAAAGCTATTAGGTGTTCATGTGAAAAGGAGCAAATATATTGTGCTGCTGGCGGGCTCGATCCTGACCGGAAGTGCAGTAGCGGTATCAGGGACGATCGGTTTTGTAGGACTTGTGATTCCGCATTTTATCCGCCTCTTAACTATCACAGATCATCGGCATCTGCTGCCTTTATCTATGCTGAACGGTGCTTCCTTTCTTGTATTAGCAGATGTGTTATCCCGTACCATCATTGAGCCGACTGAATTACCGATTGGCATCATTACTGCGTTAATTGGTGCACCTGTATTTGGCATCATCCTCATTCGTAAATATAGAGGGGGGACGCACGTATGATTCAAGTGAAGGAAATCAGAGGTGCATATGGAGAGAAAGAGGTTATTCGAGGCATTAATCTTGAAGTAAAGCAAGGAGAATTTCTCGGTATACTCGGTCCAAACGGGAGCGGTAAGACGACCCTTCTTAAAATGATGGCAGGGATTTTAGCACCTAAGAGCGGAGAGGTGCGTATCGGCGGTCACCTTATTCAATCCTATCCGCCAAAGGCGCTTGCGCAAAAGGTGGCCGTTCTGCCGCAGAAAACGGACCAAGCTTTTTCATTTACGGTGGAAGAAACCGTCCAATTCGGTCGTTATCCATATCAAAAAGGGTGGCTGCAATCTGTCACGCGAGAAGATGTGCAGGTCGTCAGCAAAGTAATGGAACAAACGGGTGTTGCACAGTTTAAGAATCAATCCATCCATGAGTTAAGCGGAGGAGAACAGCAGCGTGTATATTTAGCACAGGCATTGGCGCAGCAGCCTGAATATTTATTGCTGGATGAACCAACGAGTTTCCTTGATTTAGCCTATCAAAAAGATTTGCTTGATTTAATTAAAGAAGAAACTGATTCCTCTAGGTTAACGGTCATTGGTGTATTCCATGATGTGAACATCGCTAGTTTATATTGTGATCGGCTGCTTCTGCTTCATGAAGGAAAGACAGACATGTTAGGACTGCCGCATCACGTCTTGACCACTGAACGAATCAACCGTGTGTATGAAACAAATGTGACACCGCTCCAGCATCCATTTAGGGCTAACCCCCAGCTGATGGTTGAGCCTGCAGCCCCTTCAAAAGCATCAATTGTAAACATAGCGGATGGCTGGAGGACTTATAGCTCAGAAGGAATGACGTTTTCCATTAATCAGCCTCTTCGCATCCTTTCCTCACATAAGAAAAACGGCGGGTTCTTTTGGAAAAGGTCTATTGGAACGGGAAAGAAGACGCTTCATGAGCAGCTAGAGTCATCTGAAGATATGCTGTTTTTCGAGCAAGCTAACGGATTAGCACAATTTGCCGCAGAAGACGCCGAGGACGATATGATCCTTTGCGGCATGCTTCAGCAAGAAGAGTTGGCCATTTGGCTTATCCTGAAACGATCTTTATCAGACGGAGCAGCTGTTCAGCTCATGGGGCAGCTTATGCACATCATGAAGCAAGAAACAAGCATTCCATTCCATCATCTTTGTATTGCTACACCCAATACGCATGAAACGGAAGATGCTGACCTTTTACACGAAAGATTAGGACAAAAGGTGCATGGGCTTCTTCAAAAGTTGAATGCCATTCAAAAGTGAACCAAAATGGTTCGCTTTTTTTGTTGAAAACATCAACAGCTGCATAAGAAATGAACTTAATATAACGAAAAATCAAAAAAGTGTTGCTAATTAAATCACAATCCTTTTATAATAAAAAATATGAAAGCGCTTAAAATATGAAGTGTTTAAAAATGCAACACATAAGAAAGGGAGGATTATTTGGACATTCAAGGGATTATACCAGCTATTTTGACACCGCTTACTGAGGAAGAACATTTTCATCCCGAAGTGGCAACGCAATTAGTGAATCGTTTGATCGACTCAGGTGTACACGGCATCTTTGCTTTAGGCACAAATGGAGAGTTTCATTTGTTTTCAGAGGAAGAAAAGCTTCAAATTGCTGAAACTGTCGTGAATGCTGTTGACAGACGAGTGCCGGTATTCATTGGAGCAGGTGAAAATAGTACGGAGGCAACCATCAGGCTGTCAAACAAACTGGCAGATCGAGGGGTAGATGTTCTGTCTATCATTACACCTTACTTTGTTGCACCAACCCAAGAAGAGCTGTATGAGCACTTTCGTCACATATCTGAGAATGTGAATATTCCGATTCTGCTTTATAACATTCCATCTAGAACAGGAGTATCTCTAGCACCAGAGACGGTTGCTCGGCTCAGTGCACTGCCGAATGTGCTAGGCATTAAAGATAGCAGTGGAAACATTGAAAATATCAAGGCATATCTGGATGTCACAAAAGATGAAGATTTTATTGTCCTTGCAGGTACGGACTCACTCATTTTGGAGACATTGAAACTCGGCGGAGCAGGGGCGGTCGCAGCAACTGCAAATGTACTTCCTGAAACTGTCGTTGGACTCTATGAATCTTTTCAAAAAGGGAAGCTTGACGAAAGTGAGCACTTCCAGAAGCAGCTGCAGCCATTAAGAGCAACATTCGGTTTAGGGACATTACCAGCGCCTTTGAAAAAGGCAGCAGAGCTTTATGGAATTCCGGTTGGCCCGCCCAAAAGCCCTGTAAAAGAGCTGTCAGGTGAGGCATTGGAAGCTGTGGCACAAATGGTTGAAGACTATCGCAAACAAGGAAAAGCGGCAAAGGAGTAGTGAAGAGATGACGATCACGCATTATCACTTTCAGACGGCATCACACATTGTATCTGGCGCAGGTTCTTTAGACCTTCTTGGGGAGAAATTAGATAGTTTAGGGCTTAGCAGACTCACATCCATTTTTATATTAACGCAACCATCTATCGTATCACTTGGTTATGCAGATCACATCAAAAGAGAACTTGCGAAAAAGGGGATAGCAAGTGAGATAAGTACAGAAATCAAACCTGAACCAACAGAAGAAAATATCGAGGACGTATTCCACACCTTTTTAAGAGGAGAGCATGACGCCATTATTGGAATTGGTGGCGGGAGTGTCCTTGATGCTGCAAAAATTTTAGCTGTTCTTAAGACAAACGATCAGCCGATTTCTGCTCTCGTTGGCACAAATCTTGTGGAAAAAAGGGGAGTGCCAACGATTCTCATTCCGACAACATCTGGTACGGGATCTGAGGTGACACCAAATGCAATTGTGACTTTTCCAGAAAAGGAATTGAAAATTGGAATGGTTAGTCCGCATCTTTTGCCAGACCTTGTCATCTTAGATCCAGCACTTACTCTCAACTTGCCGAAATCTATTACCGCAGCTACAGGTATGGATGCTTTTACGCATGCGCTTGAATCTTATATTTCAAATAAAGCCAATCCATTCAGTGATATGTTTGCACTGGAATCGATGCGGCTGATTTCAGGAAGTATTCAGGAGGCATATCATCACGGGGAGAACTTGAAGGCAAGAGAAAATATGCTTGTTGGTGCAATGTATGGAGGAATGGCGCTTACAAGTGCCGGAACTGCTGCTGTTCACGCTATGGCTTATCCATTAGGGGGGAAATACAAGATTTCTCATGGTGTTGCTAATTCCATGCTGCTTCCGCATGTCACTGCTTTTAATGCAGATCATATCATTGATCGGCTTGAACATGTGGCAAGAGCAATAGGACTAGCGGGAGTTCACACAAAGCAGGAGCTTGCAGAGCGTGTGATTCATCAAATTGAAGAATGGACAGCGGATTTACACATTCCACAGCAGCTCAAAGCTTTTGGCGTGTCCAAGGAGGATGTACCGGCACTTGCTCAAGCAGCTTCAGAGGTGAAGAGATTAATGGACAACAATCCAAAGCCAATGTCTGTTTCTGATATTGAACAGGTATACATGAAACTGCTCGACGCTTAACGCTTCATTGGGATGGGAATGAGAAGTTGCTTCACACGGCTTGCACACAAAGGGGGATTTTAAATGAATGTCTTAAGCAGTTCTGTCATCACATTTATTTTGATCGTCATTATTCTCTATATACTCTTTACGACTTGGCTGACGATGCGTTTCCGCAGTAAATCCAATTCAGAATTTAACAATGCTGCTAAGTCACTTCCAGCCATTGTAGTCGGTATTTTGCTCATGAGTGAATTCATTGGAACGAAATCCACTGTTGGAACTGCAGAATCTGCCTTTACGCATGGGCTTTCTGCTTCATGGTCTATTGTGACTGTTGCTATCGCCTTTTTTATCTTTTCCTTTTTCTTAGTAGGCAAGTTTTATCGAACAGGACAGTACACCATTTCAGGTATTATCGATCAGAAGTTTGGAAAATCAACGAAGCTAGTTGTTTCTGTTATTATGATTGCTGCATTACTGCTTGTGAATCTAGGAAACTATTTAAGTGGGTCAGCTGCTATTGCATCTATTTTGGGGCTTCCTTTAATGACCTGTGCGATCATTACGGCCGTTGTGAGTACATTTTATTTTACATTCGGAGGAATGAAAGGGGTTGCATGGGTCACGATCCTTCATTCGATCGTGAAGTATGCGGGAATTTTAATTACACTAGGGGTAGCTCTTTACTTAACAAAAGGCTTTGAACCAATGAAACAAACGATGCCTGATCATTTCTTTACATGGGACGGGACAATTGGATGGGGGACGATAGGAGCTTGGTTTATAGGAAACATGGGTGCCATCTTTGCTACGCAGTTTATCATTCAAGCAATCACTTCGTCGAAAAGTGAGCGTGAGGCAAAGAAATCAACACTTTATGCGGCTCTGCTTTGTTTGCCGCTCGCCATTGCAATCGGTGTGATCGGCGTAGCTGCACATTATTTGTATCCAGACATTGATCCTATTTATGCCTTCCCTGTCTTTTTACAGCATATGAATCCAATTTTGAGTGCCATTGTGGCAACATCGCTTGTGGCATCCATCTTTGTCGGTGTGTCGACGGTTGCGCTTGCGACAACAACCTTAATTATGGATGACTTTTATGTACCGAAAATGAAACCAACACCGGAGCAGAGAATGAAAGTCACGAGGTATGTGGCTGTACTCGTTGGAATTGTGCCTCTTGTAGGAGTAGCACTTGCGCCGGAGCTGCTGTCCCTTTCCTTTTTTACAAGGGCGCTTCGAACATCAATCGCTGTTGTAGCAGCAATGGGCTTTTACTTGCCGTACTTTAATTCAAATAGAGGGGCGACCATTGGCCTTGCTGCTTCAGGTGTTACCACGACGGTTTGGTATTTACTCGATAATCCATTCGGAATCGATAATATGTATATTGCCATTATCATTCCTTTCCTTGTGCTGGTAATCGATCGACTTTTCAGTCCGCCTGCTAAAAAGGATCAACCATTGAAAGGAGAATTGTCATGAAAAATGAAGAGACTGTGATAAAAATAGATGGAATTTTGCGACAAAATGAACAAGATACAGAGAGAAAAGAAGCCTTTCTGCCAACAGACTGCGTGCAGAATCATGCGGCGAATCTACTTGAGCTGGATAATGGAGATGTATTATGTGTTTGGTTTGGCGGAACGCAGGAGGGAATACCTGATATCTCAATCTATATGTCGAGACTCAAACGGGGAAGTAACAAGTGGACAGAGGCAGTGAAGTTATCTAACGATCCTGCACGCTCTGAACAAAATCCAGTTCTGTTTCAAGAGGAAAATGGCAGGCTATGGCTGCTGTATACCGCACAGCTATCTGGGAATCAAGATACGGCCATCGTGAGATACCGGCTATCAGAGGATAGAGGTGAGACATGGGGTGAGATTGATACTTTGTTTGAACAGCCGGGTACGTTTATACGTCAGCCGATTGTTGTACTGGATAATCAAGATTGGCTGCTGCCCGTCTTCTATTGTAAGACCATTCCAGGCGTCAAATGGACAGGGAACCGGGATGTCAGTGCTGTGAAGATTTCATCCGACCAAGGAAAGACATGGGATGAGGTCATTGTACCAAACAGCACGGGCTGTGTTCATATGAATATTGGAAAGTGTGCAGACGGCTCCCTCATAGCCCTCTTTAGAAGCCGGTTTGCTGATTCGATTTATATCAGCCGTTCCTTCGATCATGGGCGGACATGGTCTGAGCCAAAGGCGACGGAGCTGCCCAATAATAATTCATCCATTCAATTTACCGTGCTCCAAAATGGACATCTTGCCCTCGTCTATAATCATATCAATGCGGATGAGCAAACAGAACGAAGAGCTTCTTTATATGATGAAATTGAGGATGAAGGCGATACGCGCACGGTGGTTGATACAGAAGCACGCCCAGCCTTTTGGGGAACACCGCGTGCACCGATGACTTTGGCGCTCTCTGAGGATAATGGTGATACATGGCCTATCAGACGTAACCTTGAAGTGGGTGATGGATATGCGATGACAAACAATTCAAAGGATAAACTAAATCGAGAGTATTCTTATCCATCCATCACGGAAGGAAAAGACGGGAAGCTGCATATTGCGTTTACGTATTATCGGCAGGCGATCAAATATGTGTGTGTGACAGAAGAATGGGTCAATCGCACTTCTTAACTGCAAGAGGGCCCTGCTTCTGGTGAATTGTAACCCTCATTTGCTTCATTTATAATTGATGTTTGGAGGGTTGTCCCCATTTTCTATCGGCTGGACTCCCTCAAGCTATGTCTCGTGATGAAGAGATAAAAAATGGGGGTCCTTTTCATGAATATCAAAGTGTTAGGTGTTGCGCCGTATAAAGGGTTGGGCGATGTGTTAATCGACCTTGCCAAAGAAGAAGAAAATATGACATTCCAGCTTGTAGTCGGAGATCTCCGGTCTGGTGTTGCTCTTGCAGAACAAGCAGAAGCTCAAGGAATGGATATCATTATGAGCCGGGGCGGAACAGCTGCGCTCATTCAAAAACATGTGAACATCCCAGTAGTTGATATCCCTGTGTCAGGGTATGACTTGCTTCGTGCCTTAACACTGATAAAAGATTATCAAGGTAAAAAAGCGGTCGTGGGTTTTGAAAATATTACACAAGGTGTACGCACCATTGGGGAATTATACGGGATTAAAATTGATATTTACACAGTGCAGCAAGAGGAAGAGGTATGGGATCTCTTAAAACAATTACAAGAACAAGGGACTCAGGTCGTGCTTGGAGATGTCATTACTGATAAAGCGGCTAAAGAGCTGGGAATGCAGAGTATGCTCATTACATCAGGTCGTGAATCGGTCAAAGAAGCATTTCATCAAGCAAAACAAATGTATCGTTTATATAAAGAGGCGACAGCTGAACAGCGTCTCTTTCGTGAAATGATTGATCAAGAGCCGAAAGGGATGCTCATCATTGATCCGCACAACCAGCTACATTTTATGAATCAACAAATGAAACAATGGACAGAAAAAGGATTATTTGCACCGTCTACTTCTCATGCTGATGTGATTGCGTGGTGTCCAGCACTTGAACCGGCACTAAAGGCGATTCGAGAAGGGAAACAAAATGGCTATTCTCAAATATCCCATCAGCAGCAAGTGTGGCATGTCAAAGGAAGCATGCTATCGAAAGGCGAGTTGCTTGTCACGATTGAAAAGCCTTCGGCTGTGATGAATCAAGAAGGTCATCGTATTTGGACGCTTGCGTCGCCTATTCATTCAGAACATCCATTTGCTCTTTTTACAGAACAAAGCCCAAAAATGAAAGATGTGATCAATAGGGCAAAAGCGTTTAGTCAAACGGAGCGCTCGATTTGCCTGTATGGTGAACAAGGAACGGGTAAATCATGCCTTGCATTTGCTATCCATCAAATGAGCGAGAGGAAAAATGAGAGCTTTACGACAGTACATTGCAGACGTTTGACAGAACCGGAAGACATAAAATCAATCCCTCTGCATCAAAAAGGGACGATGTTTCTAAAGGATATTGAGAGCGTTCCAATGGATATACAGCAGCTCATTGCCGAGCAGCTGCATTATCATCAGAATATTCGCTGGATGGCTGCGTCTCAAGTGGATTTGTTCAAATTGATGCAATCTGGAGCGTTTAGTGAGGAATTATATACAGGCTTACAGGAGCTCACAATTCATGTCCCTCCGTTGTCTGAACGGCCGGAAGATATTGAGGACATGAGCAGGTTATTTATTGCGGAACTGAATTCTCTTTACGGGACGCAGGTGGTTGGGCTGTCAGCAGATGTGATTGAAGCCTTTCAACACCAGAAATTCAGAGAAAATGTCAGGCAGTTCAAGCGGATCATTGAGGAACTGGTACTGACAACAAAAAGTGGATATATCACGTTGAATAGGGCAAAGGCAGCAATTGATCAGCTTGCCTTTGAAAATGAAGAAAAACAGCTGTCCAGCTATTTGAATGGAACGCTTGATGAGATTGAAAGACGGATTATCAAAACGGTGCTGGAAGAAGAAAATATGAATCAATCAAAGGCGGCAAAGCGGTTGAATATCAACCGTACGACGCTATGGAGAAAGCTAAAGGAATAATATGTAATGAGGCCGAGGTGTCTAAATGACAAACGATCTATTAAAAAAAGGAGCGAAATTAGAGCAAAAGGTAATCATTGTGGCGGATGATTTGACAGGTGCCAACGATACAGGTGTTCAATTTGTCAAAGCGGGCTTAACAGCCTCTGTCCTGTTTCAGCCGTCATTTGAAGGCATTGACAGGTATAAAGAGGATGTGCTGATTGTGGATACCGATTCACGAAGTATGTCTTCAGAGAACGCCTACCATGAGGTCAGCCAAATGGTGCAGCCATTTCTCCAAGATGAATCGCACCTTTTCTTTAAAAAAATAGATTCAACGTTAAGAGGCAATATAGGAATTGAACTGCAAGCACTAATGGATATTGGCCCATTTGATGCGGCGGTTATCGCTCCTGCCTACCCAGATGCACAAAGAGCAACCAATAATGGCATACATTATGTGGAAGGAGTGCCTGTTCATCTGTCAGAGGCAGCAAAGGATCCGAAAACTCCAGTTTTGACATCCAGCATATCAGATTTAATTGAGGAGCAGACGAACGTCAGACCAAAAAACCTTTCTCAACAGACAATCGGCGAAGAGCTAAAAGTAACGAGTGATGAGGTATCATCCTTATTGAAGCATGGTCATCAATGGTTTGTGTGTGATGCAGAAACAAGTGATGATTTAGGGCGGATTGTGGAAGTGTTTATGAAGATGGATAAAAGAATACTATGGGTCGGTTCAGCGGGACTAGCTGGTGCATTATCTGCATATGTCGCTAAAAATAGAAATACTTCTCGTCTTAAAAAACAGAGACCTGTCCTCATCGTATCTGGAAGTGCCTCTCAAAAAACAAATGAGCAGTTTGCTTATTTAAGAGAAACTCACGATTGTTTTGAGATAAAAGTGAACCCACTGAATGTATTAAACGGCCGTGAAGCATGGGAACGAAAATCAGTTCTCGATCAACTGCGTAAGCGTCAGAACGAAGATATTCTCCTTTATACAGATGCACGGCCAGAGATGGTTGAAAAGATGCTGGTTTACGGAGAAAAGAAAGGGCTGTCAAGACAAGAGGTTGGAAGTGCTTTGTCCGTCTTTCTTGGAATGATCACAAAAGACATTGTCACATTATCAGGAATGAGACGACTTTTCCTAACTGGCGGAGATACAGCGCGGGCGATTTGCCAGGAGCTTGGAGCAGGAGGTATTCGGCTGCTGAAAGAAATTGAACCTGGCATCCCGCTCGGCCAGCTCGTTGATACGAATTTATATGCGGTTACGAAAGCAGGAGCTTACGGTCAAAAAAATTCAGTACTCCACGCGGTAGAAGTGCTGAAAAAGATAGAGGGGGAAGTCGAATGTCAAAACCAATCATTGCTGTAACGATGGGAGATGCGGCTGGTGTTGGTCCTGAAATTATTTTAAAAGCTTTTCAGCAAACGCGTTTACATGAAGAAGCCGTTCTATTTGTGATCGGAGACACCAGTATATTAAATAGGGCGAAAGACTTTGTGAATACAGATGTGGAGATTGTAAGTATCATAGAACCAGAGGAAGCGGAGCAGGTGAAAGCCGGAGCTGTTCCCTGCTTAGACCTTAAGCTCTTAACGAACGAGATGCCGATTGGGGACATATCAAAAGAAGCAGGAAATGCTGCTTTCCGATATCTTGAAAAAGCCATTAGTCTTGCAAATGACCGTAGAATTGACGGCATTTGCACAGCGCCGCTAAACAAAGAGGCACTTCATAAGGCAGGTCATATGTATCCAGGACATACAGAAATTTTAGCTGACCTGACGGGTACAGAAGATTATGCGATGATGCTGGCGGCCCCTAACTTAAAGGTAGTTCATGTCACCACACATATTGGATTAATGGATGCCATTTTAAAGATTAATCCTGAGCGTGTATACACGACGATTAAGCTGGCACATGATACACTCGTCCGTTCTGGAATCTCTGACCCTAAAATTGCTGTATGCGGGATTAACCCGCATGCTGGGGAGAATGGGTTGTTTGGGAACGGAGAAGAAGAGGAGAAGATCATCCCAGCGGTTGAACTAGCACAGGAAGAAGGGATTCAAGTATTTGGGCCGCTGCCTGCTGATACCTTGTTCTTTAGGGCAGCAAGAGGTGACTTTGATATCGTTGTGGCGATGTATCATGATCAAGGGCACGGACCGATTAAGGTGCTTGGCTTAGAATCGGGTGTAAACATTACAGTTGGGCTGCCGATTATTCGTACAAGTGTCGATCATGGGACGGCATTTGATATCGCAGGAACAGGAAAAGCCGATTCTGCGAGCATGGAAGAAGCTATTAGACAGGCCATCATGCTTTCTGGTACGAGAGAAAATCAATATGAGAAGAAAAAGAGCCTTTAAGAGGAGGCTCTTTTTTTCTAGTTCATATACGTTCCGCCATTCATATTGATGGTTTCTCCTGTGATAAAATCCGACTGGTCAGAAGCTAAAAATGTCACAACATTTGCGACTTGTTCTGGTGTTCCAATCGTTTTCAAAGGAATTCTATCTAAAACCGAACGCCGGTATTCATCGCTCCACTGTTTGCTCATGTCTGTTTCGATTGGACCAGGGCAGACAGCATTCACATGAATGTGGTGCTCTGCTAATTCTTTGGCAAGATGCATGGTTAAATAATTGATGCCTGCCTTTGATGCACCGTATGCAGGTGATGCATTGTGATGAGGGGTTTTGCCAGTTGTAGAACTCATATTAATAATCTTTCCGCCTTGTTGTTTGATCATGTCAGGAATGACCGCTTGGCACATGAGGAACGTGCCGGTCAAATTAATATCAATCAATCGTTTCCACTCATCAAGGGATGTCTCGACTGTGGATTTTCGTAAATTGATCCCAGCATTGTTGACCAGCAGATCAATCTGTCCAAAATGTGTTTTCGCTTGCTCCACGAGTGAAGAGGCTGTCTCTGGTAAACTAGCATCACCAGCAACATAAACGGCTCGTTTCTCTTTTTTATTCAGTGAGGAGCAAACCTCTTGCAGCAGCATGTCGTTCGTTCCATTGAGAACGACGCGCACTCCTTCGCAGGCAAGTGCCTCCGCAATGGCGCGGCCAATCCCTCTGCTTGCACCTGTAATGATCGCTACTTTATTTTGTAAACTCACGTACATCCCACCCATCTCTCATTTTAAAAAGCGCTTTCATTCATTATAAAACGGTATGTTTCATCATTCAACATATATAAGGGGATTAGGGGGATTTTCAGTTAAGGTGTTTCATAATTAAACAAATACTTCCTTTCAACTTCAGGTTATACTAAAAGGACAAAGCAGTAGAAAAGGGGGCAAACCGTTGAAACTTTATACGAAAACCGGGGATCAGGGTCAAACAGGCTTGATCGGCGGAAGAGCTGATAAAGATGATGTGAGAGTAGAGGCGTATGGAACGCTAGATGAGGCGAATAGCTTTATTGGACTCGCGCATGCAAAATTACGGCAGCATGGCGAATTGTTTCAGGACCTTTTGCCAGAGCTGATCGTTATACAGCATGAGCTGTTTGACTGCGGCGGTGATTTGGCAGCAGTCAAACCACGTAAAGAAGGCAAATTAACAGAAGCCTCTGTGACAGCCCTTGAGAAAAGGATGGATGTCTATGTAGAAGAGGCCGCGCCGCTCACCAAGTTTATTTTACCAGGCGGTCAGGAAGGCGCTGCTCTCTTACATGTGGCGCGGACAGTCGTCAGAAGAGCCGAGAGGCATATTGTGACGCTTGCGAAACAGGAGGAGATTCCAGCTGTTGCGCTCACATACGTAAACCGTCTATCCGATTATTTATTTGCAGCCGCCCGAATCGTGAATCATCGGCTTGGTGAAGCTGATGTTGAATATGAACGAAGTGCCGACGTGTTTCGTTCTAAATAAGGAAAGCACTCTTCAAATAGAAGAGTGCCCAGCGTGTAGACAAACCCTCGCATTCTTTGTCAGGTCTGCGCTCCGGTGCTCACGAATGTTCAATTCGCTCCGCTCCTCGTCCTTCCTAGACTGCAAAGGTTTTCTATCACACTGAAAAAAGAAGACCAAGGGCTAAAATTGCCCTTGGTCAACAATCTGAGCACTCTTCAAATAGAAGAGTGCTTTTTTATTAGGTTCTGCCGCTCAGTCTGAGCATTGTTACGACTCTAGTCGCAATCAAAGATCAATCTGTGACACGTTTTGCCGGCTTTCTTTTTTGACTATAGTTAAAGCAAGGAGCAAGAAAGGAGGCATGAAGATGAAAATAACAAGTAAAACCATTATCGGTTCAATTTTATTGTTTGTCGGTTTATCCATCTTCTTTGGTGGTTCATTTGGTGGACTGATCCCGGTTTTGATTGGGGCAGGGCTCATCTATGTAGGTGTTAAAAAATACGAAAAAGGCAGTAAAACCTTAGGTGTCATTCTAGCAGTCATTGGTGTATTGATCGTCGTGCAATTTTTGCCGTTTATACTTGGCATCGCATTTGCAGGGGTACTTCTTTATTTTGGCTGGTCGATGATCAATGGTGAATCTACCAAAAAATCATCAAGCAGAGCATATATGGAGCCAAACACGGCACCTAATACGGAAGAACCGCTTCACACGTCTTTTGATCAAGAATGGGAAGACTTTTTAAAGAAAAAATAAAAGGAGGAACATCAAATGGTATTAAGAAGAGTAAGAGATATGTTTGTTGCAACTGTCAATGAAGGCTTAGATAAATTGGAGAATCCGCGTGTCATGCTGAATCAATACGTTCGTGATATGGAGGATGATGTTGCGAAAGCGAAACATGCCATCATCAAACAGCAAACGATTCAGCAAGGCTTCCTGCGCAAAGCAGAAGAGACGGAAGCATTTGCTGAAAAGCGAAAGAAGCAGGCCGAGCTGGCATATCATGCGGGAGAAGAGGAGCTTGCACGAAAAGCGCTCACAGAAATGAAGTATTTTGAAGAAAAGCACAACGAATATCAGGAAGCCTACCAGCAATCTGTGAAACAATTGAAAGAGCTGAAAGAGCAATTGCAGCACTTAGAAACGAAGCTGCGTGATATAAAAGACAAGAAGCAGGCACTGATTGCAAGAGCCAATGCCGCACAGGCAAAGCAGCATATGAATGATTCCATCAATAAAGTAGACAGTGAAAGTGCATATAAAGAGTTTCTCCGAATGGAGAACCGTATTGAAGAAATGGAAACAAAAGCAGGCAGCTATGCACAATTTGCGGATCAAGGTGCATATGCTCATTTAGATTATGCCGACGAGGTTGAAAAAGAATGGCAGAAGCTGAAGCTCGAGAAAAAGCCTGAACAACAGCAAGCAAACGTATAGAGATCACATCGGAAGAAAAGCAGGCTTTTTCTTCCGATATTTGATTTCTTTCTGTTTCGCTTTTCCTTATAATGAAAAGGTCAGAAGATAAAGGGATGGTATGAATGAAGCGATTAATCGGTCTAATTTGTATACTTGTAGGTATCTTTTTAATGATTGGCATGCTTTTCAAAAATGAAGATCTCTTTCATTTAAGTTTTTCCCGTGAAAAACCAGTGACAAAAGCTTCAGCGAAAAAAGAGGAGATTGATCAATTAGATATTTCTCTTTCTGGGTTTCGCGTGAAGGTAAAACCTGAAAATCGTTCCGATATTTCCGTGACTACTGTCAATGGAAAAGGGAAAATGTATGCGGAGCAAACAGGCGGTACGTTCAAAATTCGCGCTGAAAATAAAAGCTTTTTGTTTTTCACTCAATTTGAAAAAGGAGAGCTTTTAGTTAAAATTCCAACAGATTATCATAAAAATGTGAAGATTACGGGTGGAAGCGGAGTCAGCGAGATGAACGGAGAAGGAAAACTGTCCCTTCAAGATGTGATACTCAAATCAACGAGCGGAAACCTCACAGCTGAGAATTTCTCAGCAAAAAATGTAGAAATCAAAGCAACCTCTGGCAGGCTGGCAGTGTCGCACATCGATGCGAAGGATAGTGATATTGGGGCAACTTCAGGGCGTGCCGATATTAATGATGTCAAAGGCGAGCTGCAATTGGGCATGACAAGCGGCCGGTTGACAGCAAGTTTTGATACAATTGAGTCACCTGTCTCCTTTCATATGACATCAGGGAGCGCGAAATTTAATTTGCCAGATGACGGAGATTTCAACGTTCAGGTGAAAAAAACAAGTGGAAGCGTCGATCACTCGTATGACTTTGATCAAGTGGATAGTGAAGGTCGAGGCTTTACAGGTACGCGGGGGAAAGGGACACATTTAGTCGATATTGAAATGACAAGTGGTAACCTCAAGCTGCGGTAATGATTGAAAGAAAGGAAGGAGGCGAGTCAACTGCGTTTTACAAGGAATCAAATTTTAGGCATCATTGTCGTGATATTTGGTATTAATTTATTTCTCAAAATTATTGGGATCGGAGCAGATTTGTTTTGGCCTGTGTTTTTTGCGCTGGCGGGTTATTGGCTGCACTCACGATCCAAACGTTGGCTCGGTTCAGTTTCCTATATTTTTGCCGGCTTTCTCTTCTTAAAATTTCTGCTCAATATTACATTTAGTTTAACAGGTTACTTATTTGCGGCCTTTTTGATTTATGCCGGCTATCGCTTATTGAAAAATAAACCTGTTTTTGATGTCGATAAAAAGGAAACATCAGACGACGGGAAGCCTTCACTGAAAGTCAATCTTGAAAAAAAGGACGATCAGAAGAAAACAAAAAGCCAGACAAAGCCGCGCAAAGAGCATGACTTTTTTATCGGTGAAGTCAGGCTGATGAAAAAGCCGTTTCAATTAAGTGATTTGACGATTTCAGGTTTTATTGGCGATGTGAAAATCGATTTATCAAAGGCGATCATCGCAGAAGAAGAGAGTACGATCGTGATTAGCGGGCTGATCGGAGATGTGGATATTTACGTACCGCAGGATATTGAAGTATGTGTGAGTGCTTCCGCCGCGATTGGTGATATGAAAATCATAGATGAAAAAAGGAGCGGGTTCGGCAGTAAAGTGTACGTGATGACCAACGATTACGATGAGAGCAAACGAAAAGTGAAAATCTCCATCTCTCTATTGATCGGAGATGTGGATGTGAGATACTTATGAGGAAATTCCATTTAGGCCTCCAGTGGCAATCTGTTCGTCTTGGCGTCGGTATCTCGCTCGGTGTTGTGACGATGACGACACTGCCGATGTTTTTTTATTATCAGCTTGATCCGATGATCCTGCTTTCTACCCGCTGGTTTGGCATACCGTTTTTTTGTATTTTACTCATCGTTAGTCTTGCGATTGGGATTTCTGCCGGGAGTGTATTTGGCTATCAGCATAAGAAGCGCCTCGATCAGCTTGTAGAGTCGATTTTGAAATTTGAAAATGGAAACTTTGCATACAGACTGCCGTCTCTTGGCGACGATGAAATTGGCTTAGCCGCCGATCAATTAAATGAAATGGCGAAGCGGGTGGAAGGGCAAGTAGCCTCTTTGCAAAAGCTTTCAAATGAACGGGCTGAATGGCAGGTTCAAATGAAGAAATCGGTCGTCTCAGAAGAGCGGCAGCGGCTTGCACGAGAGCTCCATGATGCGGTCAGCCAGCAGTTATTTGCGATTTCGATGATGACTTCAGCTATTCTTGAAGGCATGAAGGAAAAGGACGAAAAGATATTAAAGCAAATGCAGCTTGTCGAACGAATGGCTGGCGATGCACAAAATGAGATGCGTGCTCTTCTGCTTCACCTAAGACCGATCACGCTAGAAGGAAAAGACCTGAAAAAAGGCTTAATTGAGCTGCTAAATGAATTTCAAGCAAAGCAGCCGATTGATATTGATTGGGAAATCGAAGATGACGTTCCGTTATCTAAAGGAGTAGAGGACCACCTCTTCCGAATTGTGCAAGAAGCCCTGTCTAATGTATTTAGGCATGCAAAGGCGACAAAGGTAACTGTGCGCCTGCTCATAAGAAACCGGCAAGTGCAGCTAAAGATTATTGATAATGGTATCGGCTTTCAAACAGACCATGTGAAGACAGCCTCCTACGGACTTGAATCGATTCGAGAGAGAACAAGTGAAGTAGGCGGTGTCGCAGAGATTATGTCATTTGAGGGAAAAGGCACACAAATTGATGTGAAGGTTCCCATTTTTGATGAAGGAAAAGGAGAGAACGTTCGATGATTCGAGTGCTTTTAATCGACGATCACGAAATGGTGAGAATGGGTCTTGCGGCCTTTTTAGAGGCGCAGGCTGATATTGAAGTCATTGGTGAAGCGTCAGATGGACAAAAAGGTGTAGAGCTAGCCGTTGAATTAAAGCCAGATGTGATTTTAATGGATCTTGTCATGGAGGGGATGGATGGCATCGAAGCAACGAAAAGAATTTGTCAGGAAATTGAAGATGCCAAGATTATCGTTCTGACGAGCTTTATTGACGATGATAAAGTCTATCCAGTGATTGAGGCGGGTGCTTTAAGCTATTTATTAAAAACATCCAAGGCAGGAGAAATTGCTGATGCCATCAGATCTGCAAGTATCGGCGAACCAAGACTTGAATCAAAAGTGGCTGGAAAGGTCATGAATAAACTCCGTCATTCATCAAATGGGTCCATCCTTCACGATTCATTAACGGCAAGAGAAATGGAGATCTTGAAGCTGATTGCGGATGGGAAATCGAATAAGGTCATTGCCGAGGAATTATTTATTACAATTAAAACGGTGAAGACCCATATTACCAACATTCTTTCCAAACTTGATGTGGAAGATCGAACGCAGGCGGCTGTGTATGCGCACCGTCATAAGCTGATTCAATAAAAAAACAGCTTTCAAGTGAAAGCTGCTAGAACATGCGTAAAATTAGTCCTTCTGTCCTGTGATCGGACGTTCGGATAGTTGATGGAGCTCAGGAACTGGAAAAGCCTCCTGCTCCTTGGCCGGTTTTTCTTCCAGGGTTTTCTTCATTTCGGATAAAAGCTTTACGCTCTCCTTTGCTGCTGCCGCTTTTTTTTCCTGCAAATCAATGATCTGTGAAAGTCCGACGAATAATCCGCCTCCCAACAGAAGGAGCGCAGGGGTTTGTCCATAATAAACCACGATCAAAAATGTGCTTGAAAAGCTGTCGGCTTCAATGAAGAAATCTTCTTTTGATTGCGTGAATACAACGATTAACAGAAGTATCCCTAGAATCAAAAATAGAATGCCGGCCGAAAGTAAAGCTCGTTTCATGATTGACACCCTTTTTTTCTTACCATTTTAACATACTCTATAAAGATTGTGTTGCGCCCTTAGTCCCGAAGTCACGGATTTTCACATTTGCTTTGTAACGAATGTCCGATTCACTAAATATTTCATCCCAATGCTTCGCTTCTTTTCGAAAGTCCTTTGGATACGCAATACTCGCTTTTTGATAAAACCCGCAAATATCTGCTTTGATCTCATGCTGTAATTCCCCAATGAAATCTTTTACGTTTTTCTCTAATCGACGCTCCACAACACCTTCAATCTCTTGGAGATACTTTTCATTAAATGCATTTTCCCGCTCATTCCAATCCTCAGATAATCTTCCTTCAAGCGCCACTGACACATTAAATTGATATTTTCCGCTGGCTGTTTTATTCGTTTCAATGTTGTGTTTCAGTTTAAAAATCTCAAAAGAATAGATGCTGTGATCATATTCAAATTCAATGACTCCGCCTTCTCCGTCTCCGGTCAACAGGTTATACGACTGCACGGCTAACGGAGAGATGTTGGTGAGAAATCGTCTGTTCTTTATAATAGAGGCTCCGTCCAGCATTAATTTCCCTTGATCCACACCGACTTTCGGAACAGCAAAAGATACGTTGTTTTGCATAGCAGAAGAAATATCTCCTAATGAAGCGGGCTTGAGCATACGTATAGTCGATTTAGTATTCCTAGAAATATCATATAATGTAGAAGAAGCTGGCTGTCCATCGTCATTGATTTTCAGCAAGTCCCCAGGCTTCTCAGAAGTCATAAAGACAAGGCTTCCTCTCCGTGTTTCATTGTCGCGAATAAATTGATTAATGACGAGGTCGAAATTATTCTCATTGATGAGCTCCTCAGAAAATAAATACACCCTCAGCTGCTGGGCGAAAATCCGGTGACTCTTGAGCGTTGTTGTTCGGAATATTTGATGTACGGAATCACCACTAGTTTCAATAATCTTTGTTGGGTCTTTTACGCTGGATTCTTGCTCAATTTTTTGAGGAACAAGGACTTGCATAGATATTTTAAGCTTATGACCGTCATCTCCTTTATCTAAGCCAAAACCAATCGCCATGTTGAGCTCCTCAATATTGGTACTATCCCAGCATCCACTTAATAGAACAAGGGCCAGGTATGCAAAGGCCGCCTTTTTTTTCATGCTGCTTTCCGCCTCCTTTTAAAAAACACGATGATAAATAAGAGAAACGGGAGGATGCCGAATAAAAGGAAAAATAAATGGTTCACATAGGTTAAATAATCGCGCACTGTATCAACATCCTTTGGGAAAACGGCGGCAAAGTAGATGACAATTCCCATCAACGTGAGTACGACTTTTTTGGGTAATTTTGTTAGTTTGGATACCCCCATTGCAGCAAAAAACGTATATCCTACAAAGCTCGTATAAAGCTGAACAAGCCAAACGATAAGCAAAAAAGATTCAATTCGCTCAATAAAAATCCCCTGTATATCGAACGATTGAAATAAAGCAATCGTCGGCCAAGTCAACGTCGCAGTTTCTTTCACAGTGAACGCACCAACGACAAGAATATAGGTGAATATATAAATGATCGCAGGAATTAAAAAGCCGATTGCGCCATAAGCAAAGGTGTGTTTTTGCGTGTTCATATAGACAGGCATAAACAGCATCATTTCAATGCCGACAAACGAAATGGCTGATGCGTTAAGGGATTTGAAGACAGGGGAGAATCCCTCTCCTAAAACAGGCCGGAGGTTATCTAACTTAAATTCTTGAACACTGAGTCCATATGCAACAAATAAGATAATCAAGGTCACAATGAGGAAAAAAGGGCAAAGTCTGGCAAAATCACCAATCCCGCCGACTACGAGATAAAGACCAACCAAAATAAAGCTGATCATTGTCACCGCTACAGGTGTGTTTTGAAGCAGAAAGAACTTCACCATTTCTGACATAGCCCGTACTTCATAGCTGGCAACGCCAAGAAAATAAACAATAATGAGCAGGTTAGCAAGAGCACCAATCCACTTTCCAAGCCCCTCATTTGTATAATCATAGTAAGAGGAGAAGGGGACTTTTTTCATCATAAGGACATTCACAAAAATAAATACAATGTAAATGACGCTCATGAGTAAGAGTGCAATCCAGCCATCAGGTGTAGTTGCAGCCTGTGCCATTGCTCTGGGCAGAATCATCATACTTGCACCTAATGTTGTATTGGCAATAATGGCACTTGCCTGATAGCTGGTGATCGACTCTTTATGATTGACCATATCGTTCTCCTTTCTTTTGATTTTTCAAAGGCAATCGAATGATGGAATTGTCTTCATTTTTATAGCTGAACACAAAGTCTGGCGAAAAATAAGGCGTACCAAAACTTTTTTGCCGTGTTAAATGGGTAAGGAGAACGAGCATGAACAGCACAATCCCATATAAACCCAAAGTAGCTGCCGTAAACATGGACACAAAGCGGAGCACGCGGAACGACATGCCCATCCCGTATTGAGGCACAGTAAAGGAAGCAAGGGCAATCACACTGACGATAATCACCATAATCGAGCTCACAATATGAGCCTGAACGGCCGCCTGCCCAATGACGACTCCGCCTACAAGTCCAATCGTTTGACCGAGCGGATTTGGCAGCCTTAAACCAGCTTCCCGCAGCAGCTCAATCGTTATCTCCATGATGAGTGCCTCCACAATAGGCGGAAAGGGGACATTTTCTCTTGTACTTGAGATCGAAATAGCCAGTGTTGTTGGTAAAAGTCCTTGATGGAAGGACACAAGCGCAATATAAATGGCTGATAAAAATAATGTCAGAAAGATAGAGGTAAACCGCAGCATACGAATGAGAGAGGCGGCGATCCACCTTTCATAATAATCATCAGGTGATTGCATAATCGTCGCGAGAGAAGCAGGTACAATTAACACAAAAGGTGAATGATCAACAAAAATGGCGACACGTCCATTATTTAAAGCAGATGCCACTTTATCCGGCCGTTCTGTGTTTTGGATTTGCGGGAAAGGCGAGTACACATTGTCCTCAATCAGTTCCTCAAGAACACCAGAATCTTGTATATCATCAATCGTGACCTGTTTGAGCCTTTTTTTCACTTCTTTTAAAACAGACGATTGAGCCATACCGTCAATGTACATGATGGTCACTTGGGTGTACTTTTTTTGACCAATTTTCATGTCAACGGTTTTAAGATTGGGGTTTTTCAAGCGCTGTCTCACAAGAGCTAAGTTCGTATCTAAATCTTCAATAAAGCCAATTTTCGGGCCTCTCACAATTGTTTCAGAGGTAGCGTCACCTATACTGCGTTTCTTCGTTCCATGCGTTTCTAAAATATACGCATGCTGAAATCCGTTAATCAGTACCACACAATGCCCTTCAAAAATCGCATCGACCAATTCCTCGGTGGTCTTCACAGAACGGGTGGTCATCATCGATAAATTGGATTCCAGCTTCTCTTTTGTGAGAGACGTATGATCTTGGAGAAGCAGCTTTAAAAAGGTTTGAATCTCCATCGTTTCGTTCATTTCTTTTATGTATAAATAGTAAACCACCTGTCCGTGAGGCAGTGTTTTTTTCTCATGGACCAAATCGTCCATTTCTTTTAATTGCGGAAGGATGACGGAGAGATTATCGTATAAGTGCTCTTTTAATGGAGTCTGATTCATTTGGATCACCCGCCTCAAATCTTTTTCTTAGCATTACCTGCTTGAAAAAACAATATTCTGTGTTACATTATTTTGTGGTAAAAGAAAGAATGAGGGTTTTGGAGGAAACAAGATGGCACAGATTCGTTTAGCAGGAACAAAAGAGGAGATCGACCGTATTCTACAGTCGTTTGACAAGCATTATGAGGTGACCTATACATCAAAGGATTACGGAAAAACGAACCCAAAATACAAATATTCGAAGGATGTTCGCGTTTATATTGAACTAAAATTAAAATAAAGATAAAATTTTAATTGAAAACGCTTAAAGGATTTTCGTTTTTTGTATAGAATAGAGTTGAGTGATGAGAAGCTATGGAGGGATACATAATGACAGAATTTAGAATCGAAAAAGATACAATGGGCGAAATCAAAGTGCCGAAGGACAAGTTCTGGGGTGCACAAACACAACGAAGCAAAGAAAATTTCAAAATCGGTTCTGAGAAAATGCCAAAGGAAGTTGTGAATGCGTTTGCAATTTTGAAACGTAGCACAGCGATTGCGAACGAACGACTTGGCAACCTTGAAAGCGAAAAAGCAGAAGCAATTGCTGCTGTATGTGATGATATCATCAGCGGAAAGTATGACGAGCATTTCCCGCTTGTTGTTTGGCAGACAGGCAGTGGAACACAAAGTAACATGAACATGAACGAAGTCGTTGCAAACAGAGCAACTGCTTACTTGAAAGATAAAAATAGCGAGTTCAGCATTCACCCGAATGATGACGTTAACCGCAGCCAAAGCTCAAATGATACATTCCCAACGGCTATGCACGTGGCAGCTGTTTTAGCTGTGTACAAAAAATTGCTGCCTGCAATTGACCAGTTAAGAACAACTCTTGATGAGAAAGCAAAAGCGTATCAAGAGATTGTGAAAATCGGCCGTACGCACTTGCAGGATGCAACACCGCTGACAGTTGGTCAAGAGATTAGCGGCTGGGTATACATGCTGGATCGTTCAAAAGAAATGATTCTAGAATCAACTGAAAAAATGAGAGAATTAGCCATTGGCGGAACTGCTGTTGGTACAGGAATTAACGCACATCCTGAGTTCGGTCAATTTGTTGCTGAGGAAATCAGCCAGCTGACAGGTCAAACTTTCAATTCTTCACCAAACAAATTCCATGCGCTGACAAGCCATGATGAAATTACGTATGCACACGGTGCCTTAAAAGCACTTGCAGCTGATTTAATGAAAATTGCCAATGATGTAAGATGGCTTGCAAGTGGTCCTCGCTGCGGAATTGGCGAATTGATCATTCCTGAAAATGAGCCGGGAAGCTCCATTATGCCAGGAAAAGTTAACCCAACCCAAAGTGAAGCATTAACTATGATTGCAGCGCAAATCATGGGTAATGATGCCACAATCGGTTTTGCGGCAAGCCAAGGAAACTTTGAGCTGAACGTATTTAAGCCAGTCATCATTTATAACTTCCTGCAATCAGTTGAACTACTTGCTGACGGCATGAACTCATTCCATGACAAGTGTGCAGTTGGAATCGAACCAAACCTTGAAACGATTGAGAAAAACTTGAACAATTCATTGATGCTTGTGACGGCACTAAACCCGCACATCGGATATGAAAATGCAGCGAAAATTGCGAAGCTTGCGCACAAAGAAGGATTAACACTAAAAGAAGCAGCACTTCAATTAGAGCTGTTAACTGAAGAGCAGTTCGAGCAATTTGTGAAACCAGAGGAAATGGTGACACCGAAAGCAAAATAAAAAACCAGGGGCAGCTGCCCCTGGTTTTTTCATTGAAAATATGTGTTTACAAATGATCCTCTTTCAAAATGCGCAAAAGAGATTCGGAGTTGGTTTGAAGCGGTGCATATAATTTCAATTGGTACAGCATGCCTTTCACGATGACTTGTCTTGGTTTTTGTTTGTTTAATTCATTTTCCAGGATGCCAAGCGCTTCAAATAACTCAGGCTCGTCTTTCACTTCATAGTGTGCTTCAGCAATCTCTCTTAATTCCTTTAAAAGAGATTCTGTGAGCGGATCGAATGACCGTTCATAAATTGGGCCAAACCAATCGCTCGCTTGATCTACAGAAATGAGAGGAAGATCATTTCGCTTCATCATACCGCCCATCAAATCATCGATACGATGAATCATGGTTTTGGCAAGCTCTTCTGCTTCCAGCTGAAAATCATATAAAATGGCAAGCTCGAAATAAACGTGGCTCATGCCCTCAATCGTCAAACATAAATCAGCCATATATGGAATAGCAGCGTCTCCATACACTTGTTTAATGTTATCGATGTGAAGCTGGATGGTTGCAAGCCTAATTTGTTTTGCGAGCTGCTGCGTTTCTTCATTCAATGGAAGCGCCCTGTCGCTCAGCTGCATTTTAATAAAATCCTTTTGCTGCAAAATATTATCGTAATAGACAGTGAGCTGTTTGCGGTAGGCTTCTTTTGGTGTGCCGCCCTCTGTTTGAACCTCATGAATCCGGGTAAATACCTTATCATAATAGTAATGAAGGATCGAAATGAGCAGTGCTTCCTTTGATTTAAAATAAAGATAAAAAGCACCCTTTGACATGTGGCATTCATCTGCAATTTCCTGAACAGACGTTGTGTTATAGCCTTTGCTGGCAAATAATTTCATGCCAGCCTCAATGATCATTTTTTCTTTCTTTTTCAAAATGAATGTCATCCTTTCTTACCGAGAGACAAATGTCTTAGGAAACGTGCGCAAAGAGATGTGACTTATCGGTCATAAACGACGAAAGTTTTCAAAAATTAATCAGATTGTAACTTGTTTTTTACAGTGTAATTCTTTATATTATAAAGTAAGGTGACCAACTGGTCAAAATATGTGAAAGGATGATGTTCCATGAGAGAAATCGATGATATGATTAGACGCCTGCGAACAAAAGGGATTCAAGTAGAAAAAGTCAAAATGCCGAAAGAGACAACCATTGAAAAGAAATGGATGTATCAAGCTGGCAAAAAGATCAAAGCCACATACCGTGATTTCAATGGGTATTCATTCATCTAAAAAAGACTGCGGTCAAAAACCTACAGTCTCTTCTTTGGAACCATAATTGTATAACGTACACCTAGATCATCATTTTCAATAAATATGGACGCTTGATGCATTGAAAGAATTCTTTTGACAATGCTTAATCCAATACCGAATTCGCCCTTTTTTCCCTTACTAAAAGGCTCGTATAGGTTGGACAGCATATGTTCTTCAATTGGAGGACCGTCATTACGAATGACAATGCGGATTTGATCCTCTTCCTGTTTCATCTGAATATCAATCTTACTTTTTGCGTACCGAAGTTGATTTTCTAGTACATTCTCAAATAATTTACTCCATTGTTCTGGATCGCCTTCAAGAGCAGCCTCATCATCTAAGTCCACGTTCCACTGCAATTCATTTTTCGACCAGCGTATTCGGTCGACCACTTCCAGCATCGTATTACTGAGTAGGAAGGAAGAATGTGCGGGATGTTGTTTTGATAAATAATCTAGCTTTGTTAAGTACAGCAGATCCTTGATTTTCTTCTCAAGCTTTTCCGCTTCACCTTCAATGACTTCCACCGTTTGTTCAAGATCTCCCTTAGGAAAAATACCATCTTTAATGGACTGAGTGTAGCCGCGGATGACCATGACAGGTGTCTTTAAGTCATGTGAAATATTCTGCAAAAGTGTCCGTTCTGTTTCATCTTTTTGAATGAGTTTTTGTCTCATTTCTTCAATGGTATGACCAAGTTTGCCAATTTCATCTTGCCGGTCAACGATGACAGGATCGTCCCAGTCCTCTTGTGCAATCCGTTTGACGTGCTTTTCAAACGCAACGATTGGTCGGGATAAATAGCGGGCAAGCCAAATCGATGGAATCCAGCTTAGTAAAATAACGGTGCCTAAGATAAAGATCAGCTGTTTAAACAGCGTAAAGGACAGGTCATCTCGATAAGAATCTGGTGCATAGGACAGAAGAATATATTGTGTATTGCCTGATGATACCTTTTTGATGACAAAAAAGATATGCTGGCCGTTCACCTCTTCAGAATACCGTTTCGTTGCGCTTTTCTGTTTTTTCACAAACGATTGGATTTTCTCAATAAAAGCATGCGGAAAAAACTGCGCCATTTGATCTAATTCATCTGATGGGATCAAAATGTGCTGCACGGAGCGGTTTTCCGGTGTCGATTTTGGCGAGCCGTCTCGGTTCAATGGATATTCTGTCAGCACTTGCTGTTCATTTTCGATATTTTTATAAATTTCATTTGTGAAGAAGTCACGTAATGTATTGGAAAATAGAATAATCAGGACAATGGAAATGGTGAGCAAAATGCCAGAGATCACGACCCAAATTTGAAAAGCGAGCGGTTTGTTCTTCATCCTTTCAGCATCCTATAGCCAAATCCATAGATGGTCTCGACCTTTAAGTCGGGCATTTTTTTGCGCAGCCGTCTGACAAGGTCATCCACCACACGATCTGTCCCGAAGTAATCGTGTCCCCAAATCTTGACGAGGATATCTTCACGAGAAAAAGCATGTCCCTGGTGATGTGTAAATAAAAGCAGCAAGTCAAATTCCTTAGAAGTTAAGTTAATGAGCTGTCCCTCTTCATAGACCTCTCTTACATCCTCATGAATGACATAAGAAGAAACTGAAGTGACGCTTTGCTGCGGTGTATCGCTGTTTTTATACACAAGCTCCAGCAGCTTTTGAACCCGAATGATCAGCTCACGCGGAAGAAACGGCTTCGCAATATAATCACTGCTTCCCAGCTCTAAACCGAGGACACGGTCGATATCTGCATCCCGGGCTGAAATGAAAATGACCGGTACGTCAGGTGATGCGGCTTTAATTTCTTTAATGAGGGTATAGCCGTCTGTATCAGGCAGCATGATATCTAAAATCCATAGATGCGGCGGCTTGTTCATTGCCTCGCGTGCCGCTTCTCCGGTTAAAAAAGAGGAGACATTCCAACCTTCACTCTCTAAATATTTGGTTAACAGTTCATTTAAATTTTGTTCATCTTCAACTAAATAAATGGTGTACGACAAAGTCTTCCACATCCTCTCAACGTCATTATAACGGGATACGAAGGCGGCATGTCAACAATCACACGCTTTTTTCACAATTTCACATATTCTTCTCATCATTATCCCATAATGTTTGATTATGATAAGGTCAAGGGAAAAAAGGGCATAGACAAAAGGCGGATGAATAGGTGCTTTTCATCAATGTGCGCACCTTGCTTTTTTTCTATGAATAAGTATTATATAATTTGACATATTGCCATAAAGTATTTTTCAATGATCTTTCCATTAAGAGGACCTGAAGTCCTATCTAGACATATGAATGAAACATGATGTAAAGGAGTGCAAGCGATGGATTTCCGAAGAGAAGATGAAGAGAATAAGATGAATCATCATGAAAACGCGAATCAAGACAATGAAATGAATCAGCAAAAAGATACCTATCCAGAGAATGAGAAACAAATAGACGCACCAGAAAAAGAGAAGGAACTTGTTTTTCACCAGCATGAAAACGAAGCATCTGCTACAGAGGAGAGTGTGACAAATCATTCTCCTCAAATGGTGGATGACCGTGCGTCGAAAAAAGAGAAAAAGCGGAAGGCGGCATGGCTGAGCCCGATTCTTGGAGGAATTATTGGCGGTGGTCTTGTACTTGGCATTACACCGCTTTTGCCGCAGTCACAGGATACAGCTGCCAACACGCAAACGCAGACAGCATCAAGCGAGCCGGCAGCCTCAGATAATTTCTCGACAAAACAAATCACCAATGCCACAAATGTGGCTGATATGGTAGAAGATTTAGAGCCAACCATTGTTGGGGTCTCAAACTATCAATCTACACAAAATTCGTTTGGCCTGAGCGGTGATCAAACAGAAGCTGAAGCTGGAACAGGCTCTGGTGTCATCTTCAAAAAAGATGGCAAAAAAGCGTACATTATTACAAATAACCATGTTGTCGAAGGTGCCAATAAAATCAAGGTCACCCTTTATGATGGAAAAACGAAAGACGCAAAGCTTGTCGGCAGTGATGTCATGACAGATTTAGCCGTTGTTGAAATGAACGCAGACGGTATTGATAAAGTGGCGAGCTTTGGTGATTCTTCTAAGCTTCGTGCTGGAGATAAAGTCATTGCCATTGGGAATCCGCTCGGTGCACAGTTCTCAGGTACTGTGACAGAAGGAATTATTAGTGGTCTTGATCGTACTGTAGAAGCAAATACGTCATCTGGTACGGTGGAGATGAATGTGCTGCAAACAGATGCAGCGATTAACCCAGGAAACAGCGGGGGGCCACTGATCAATACTGACGGTCAAGTCATTGGCATCAACAGCTTGAAAATCAGCGAAAGCGGTGTGGAATCACTCGGATTTGCGATCCCAAGTAACGATGTCAAACCGATTGTAGATGAGCTGTTGAAAAATGGAAAAGTTGAACGTCCATACCTTGGCGTACAAATGATTGACCTTGAGCAAGTGCCTGAGACATATCAGGAAAATACGCTCGGCTTATTTGATAAACAAATCGGCAAAGGCATTTACGTAAAGGATGTTTCAAAAGGTTCACCTGCACAAAAAGCAGGCTTGAAATCTGGAGATGTCATCATCAAGTTCAAAGGGAAAGACGTAGTGAACAGCTCTCAGCTGAAAGAAATTCTTTACAAAGAAACAAAAGTCGGCGATAAAACCACAATGACTGTCATCCGTGAAGGAAAGAACAAAAATCTAGATATTACCCTTGGACAGTCAGATAGCGAATAAATAAAAAAACAGGTGGATGTCAACATATCCACCTGTTTTTTTGTGCTTATTTTTTTGAAGAGAGTGTACGTAGTATGATCCGTTCCCACATGTTCCAAGGCAGAAGCTGCTTTGCTGTGAATGAAAGCCGTACGCCTTTTCCAACAAGATATCTCAGCCGTTTCAGCCGCTTCTTTTCTGCTAATCGTACAACAAGCTCTGCCACTTCACGAGGATCTCCATAGTTGGATTTCTGGGCATCAATATGGGCCATCATCTTTTGATAGAGTTTTGTGTATTTCGATCCTTCTGCTGGCTGAATCATTTGCTCTTTCATGGAGGTGTTCCAAATATTCGTCTGGAAAGAGCCCGGCTCGATCAAGGCCGCCTGTATACCGAACGAAGCCAGTTCAATCCGCAAGCTTTCTGTATAGCCTTCCAACGCAAACTTAGACGATACATATGGAGAAAGTGCAGGCATCCCCATTAATCCGCTGATGCTGCTCATATTGAAAATCTTTGCACCACTCGTCATAAACGGCAGCACTGCTTGGGTCATTTCCATCACACCGAAGACATTCACTTCAAATTGCTGGCGGTACGTGTCGACAGGAACCTCCTCCGCAAAACCAGCAAAGGCTGTTCCCGCATTGTTCACAAGCAGGGTAATGGGTGCATAGGCATGAAGCTTCTTCTGAAATGCTTGAATCGACTGCGTATCGGTCACATCTAACGCTTCAATATGTATCATGCCAGATAAAGAGTCTTGATCAATTTCTTCAGCGAGCTTTTTGGCATTGGTTTCCTGTCTGACGCCGGCAATCACTGTATAGCCCCGCTTGGCGAGACGCATCGTGATGAGCTTGCCAAAGCCGCTATTGGCACCAGTTACAATGGCTGTTCTTTTCATCATCCCATTCTCCTTTTTGTTTCAATTTATCATAGTGCGATGTTTTATTGAATAACGAAAAGGAGCTTGGAGAAGAATAAAAAGCGATGCTGTGAAATAGGAGGAAACACATGATGTGTTGGAAGAAGGCGGGACGAATAGGAGTGCTGCTCTTTATGCTGTCCGGCTGTCAATCAGTTGAACCGTTACAACAAACACATGAAGCAGAAGCAGAAAGTCTGTCAGCTGTTCAAATGAAGGAACTGCCATTTCAGCATGTGCATCTGCATGTACAATATGGACAGAAAAACGAATTATACGAAGCGACTTATCGTCAGGCAAGAGGCAAAGAGGAAGCGATCATCCGTGATCATATGAATGGGGTCCGCTATGAAGGAGAAGAAGCCTTGCGCGAAATGAAGATGAAGCTGAATGATATGTCGATTCCTAGTGAAAAGATCAATGAAGTGTATGTAAAGGAACTATTAGCTGCTTTTAATTTAGATGATGATTATCAGCGGATACAGATCGATCTGAAGCTAGAAGATGGGACCAAACGTACATTCCAAAGGAAGAAATAAACGAGAGTTTCTCATTTTTTAATTGAAAATGATTTTCAAGATCACTTAAATCTGATACACTAAATTGAGATAAGTGATCTTTTACGTCTGTACATAGACGATATTTCATATAAAAATTTGGATGAGAAAAGGAGCGTTTGAGCGGAATGAGTGCCATTTCTACTGAAGGTTTAAGCTTAGGCTACGGAGAAACAATGATCATCGATGAACTAAATGTATCAATCCCTAAGGGTGAAATCACAGTATTTATTGGCAGTAATGGATGCGGTAAATCCACGCTACTTCGCTCTTTGGCCCGTCTCATGAAGCCAATGGGTGGTTCTGTCCTGCTTGAAGGTCATTCCATTGCAAAATTACCTACAAAAGAAGTAGCAAAACAACTCGCCATTCTTCCACAAGGACCAGAAGCGCCAGAAGGATTAACCGTGCATCAGTTAGTGAAGCAAGGCAGATATCCTTATCAAAATTGGCTGAAGCAGTGGTCGAAGCAAGATGAAGAAGCAGTGAACCGCGCATTAAAGTCAACAAAGATGGAAGACCTTGCTGATCGGACCGTTGATTCATTATCAGGTGGACAAAGGCAGCGTGCATGGATTGCGATGACGCTGGCCCAAGAGACCGATATTATTTTGTTAGATGAGCCGACGACATATTTAGACATGACACATCAAATCGAAATTTTGGACCTTCTGTTTGATTTAAATGAGAAAGAGCAGCGCACAATTGTGATGGTTCTTCATGACCTCAATCTTGCATGCAGATATGCTCATCATCTTGTGGCGATTAAAGACAAGTCAATCTATGCAGAAGGCAGACCAGAAACAGTGATTAATTGTGATCTCGTGAAAAATGTCTTTGATATGAATTGCCAAGTGACAACAGATCCTTTATTTGGAACACCATTATGTATTCCGCACGGTAGAGGACGCTGTATTGTGCAGCAAGCGCAAGCTGAAACATTTCTTGCTGCAAGATAATCGTATGTCAAAAGCCTGACATCTGTATCTCACAGAGTCAGGCTTTTTTCTGAAAAAGGAGCGGAATATCAATGGGAAATGAATTAGATGAAAAGCTGGAAGGCTTGCTTGATAAATATACAGAGCTGCTGCTTGGTGAATCAACAGACGAGCTGAAACAAGATGTGAAACAGTGGGTGATCTACTCTCATATTGCAAAAAGCATGCCGCCGCTAGCAAAGCATTTCAATGAAACGTATCCAGAAGCAAAAGAAGAAATCAAACACACGATTCAACGGATCAAACAGTTGAACGAAGCTCATCGCGCCAATAAAGACCGTTAAAAAACTGCCAGCACTAGACTGGCAGTTTTTTTCTTATGACATTTGTGATGAACCGTACGGCGATTGATCTGTCAGTGTTTGCTGGAATTTCTGGTGTGCCTGCTGGAGCTTTTGCTGATCAGCGGCTTCAACAGAATACCAGCCATATCGGAACATGACATCATATAAATGTCTTTGTGTTTTCTGTGTTTCCAGTGCAATTCGCTGAATATCCTGATAAAGAGATTCATGACTGAATTCATTGAGCGCTGTGTTGTATCCACTTGTCATATATTTTTCAGTCGACAAGAGATCTGTGACAAAATCACGATCGTTCATGTTGGTTGTTGTGGGAACGGGAGTTTGTGGATTCCCGATTTTTTGTTGGTTTTGCTGTTCCATGTTTTTTCCTCCTATTGCATAAAGCCAGTAGACTGGCCTTGCCCTGAGCTGCCTAAATGCTGAAGAATTTGTGTGTAATGCTGATGATGCATTTGCCCAACTTGATTCAATTCTTGTTTCAAGGTTTGGTCCTGGCAATGCTCGGCCATAAAATGAGCCTTTTTCATGGCGATCAAGTTCCAGTTGAGCATATCCTCTAAGTACAAGGAATCCTTCACTGAAATGACTTCTGGGGGCATATTCATTTGCTGATTGTTCAACTTGTGTTCCTCCTTACGAATTTGTTTCCTTACTGATTCTTTTTATATTGCTGATTTTGACTGGTTTTTTTCCCGCCAAGGTCTGCTTCCTGTGATGGACCTGCGTTTCCTTTTACACTTGCAGCACTTACGCCTGCTTTCGATGGGTTTTTCTTCAAACGAGACATGTGGACATCACCTCCATTCTTACAATTCCCTCTCATCTGTAATTCATACGCCGCAAACGGAGGCACACGAGAATGTGTAAATTTTTGAAATCTGCTATTGAACTGTTTCGGAAAATCTTTTAAGATAAAGAAAGAGGCATTGCTTTTTTTTGGACAAAAAATGAATGACTGTTCATTCAAAATGTTTAGGGGGATATTTATGGGCAAACATATTCGCAAGGCGGCTGTCATTGGTTCAGGTGTCATGGGCTCAGGCATTGCTGCACATTTAGCCAATATTGGGATACCAGTTACACTGCTAGATATTGTGCCAAATGAACTGACAAAGGAAGAAACGGCGAAAAAGCGGACGCTTGATCACCCTAGTGTTCGGAATCGATTAAGTCAAGAAGCGATGAAAAAATTATTAAAGCAAAAGCCAGCACCTCTTACTTCAGCAAAAAACCTATCATACATCACACCGGGAAATCTCACAGACCACCTTTCCTTATTACACGATGCTGACTGGATCATTGAAGTCGTCACTGAAAAGCTCAGCATCAAACAACACGTATTCTCTCTCATCGACGAACACCGCAAAGAAGGAAGCATCGTATCAAGCAATACATCCGGTATTTCAGTTGAAAAAATGGCAGAAGGCCGATCAGATGATTTTAAACGCCACTTTTTAGGCACACATTTTTTTAACCCAGCTCGTTATCTAAAGCTCTTAGAAATCATTCCTATTCAAGAAACAGATCCAGAAGTACTGTCATTTATGAAAACATTTGGCGAGGATGTACTCGGCAAAGGGGTGGTTGAAGCAAAAGACACACCGAACTTTATTGCAAACCGCATTGGCACTTATGGACTTCTTGTCACAGTGCGTGAAATGCTTGAGAACAAATACACCATCGGAGAAGTGGATTCTGTCACAGGGCCCCTCATTGGAAGACCGAAAAGTGCGACCTTCCGTACACTTGATGTCGTGGGGCTCGACACGTTTTCTCATGTGGCACGAAACGTATATGAACAGGTAGAAGGAAAGGAAAAAGAGATTTTTCAGCTGCCTGAGTTTATTGAAAGAATGCTCGAAAAAGGATGGATTGGCAGCAAGGCAGGCCAAGGTTTTTATCAAAAAAATGGGAAGGTCATTTTAGAGCTTGACCCAGTGACGCTCACATATGGTGAACGCACAAAGCTAAAAGATCCAGGCATTGAAATGGCGAAACAGCAAAAGGGTGCAAAAGCAAAGTTGAAAGCGCTTATTTATCAGGATGGTCGTGCAGGGCAACTACTTTGGAATATGACAGCGCCCGTACTTCTTTATTCAGCTCATCTAAAAGGTGAAATTGCGGATGATATTCAGTCTATCGATAACGCCATGAAATGGGGATTCGGCTGGCAGCACGGCCCATTTGAGCTGTGGGATGCAATAGGTGTCAAAAAAGCCGCCGAACGCATGGAAGCAGAAGGCCGCATTATTCCAGCATGGGTGCAAGACATGCTGTCAAAAGGACACGAGACATTCTATCAAGAGAATGCTGATGGAGTGCGAGCGTTTTATCATAACGGGGCTTATGAACAGGAAAAAGGAAACGACAAACATATTTCTTTAGCTAGATTGAAAAAGAAACATGACGTCATCTTCAAAAATTCTGGTGCGAGCCTGATCGATATTGGTGATGATGTCGCCTTGCTCGAATTTCATTCTAAAAGCAATGCCATTGGACTAGATGTCATTGATATGATCAATCGCGCTGTTGATGAGACGGAAAAGAATTATAAAGGGCTTGTCATCGGAAACCAAGGGAAGAACTTCTGTGTTGGCGCAAACCTTGCCCTGATTTTAATGGAAGCACAGGACGATAATTTCTTTGAGATTGACTTTGTGATCAGGCGCTTCCAGCAGGCGATGATGAAGGTCAAATATAGCGAGCGCCCAGTCGTAGCCGCACCGTTTGGGATGACATTAGGAGGCGGAACAGAAGTTTGTCTGCCGGCAGCAGCTATACAGGCGTCCAGCGAAACGTACATGGGACTTGTGGAAGCGGGAGTAGGACTGATTCCAGGAGGCGGCGGAAACAAAGAGTTATATCTTCGTCACCTGCAAGGGTCAATGAAGCCGTCGCAGACGGCTATACAGGATGCCACGCTGAAAACATTTGAAACAATTGCGATGGCAAAAGTATCAACTTCAGCTGAGGAAGCGCGGGATATGAACATGCTCCGCGTGAACGACCGGATCAGTATGAACGGGGATCACCTGATCTATGATGCAAAACAACTGGTGCTCTCTCTTGATGAAGCCGGTTATCGTGCGCCGCTCAAGCAAAAGGTGCCGGTCATGGGAGAAACAGGCTATGCAGCGATGATTTTGGCTGCTGAAAATATGAGACTGTCTGGATACATTTCAGAGCATGACATGACCATTGTAAAAAAATTAGCTCATGTCATTTCCGGCGGGAAACTGCCATTTGGAACCGAGGTAGAGGAGCAATATTTATTAGAGCTTGAAAGAGAAGCCTTTTTAAGTCTTGTAGGAGAAGTGAAATCACAGGCACGTATGCAGCACATGCTCGTCAAAGGAAAACCTTTACGTAACTAAGGGGGAGTCAAAATGAGAGAAGCAGTCATTGTCGCTGGCGCAAGAACACCAGTAGGAAAGGCGAAAAAAGGATCGTTAAAACATGTCCGGCCTGATGATATGGGCGCATTATGTGTAAAAGAAACGTTAAAGCGTGCCGGTGAATACGACGGACAGATAGATGATTTAATCATTGGCTGTGCAACGCCAGAAGCAGAGCAGGGGTTAAATGTGGCCCGGAATATTGGAGCATTAGCGGGACTGCCTTATACAGTACCTGCCATCACCATAAACCGTTACTGCTCGTCTGGTCTTCAATCTATCGCTTATGCGGGTGAACGTATTATGCTCGGGCAGGCAGACACGATTTTAGCCGGAGGAGTCGAATCGATGTCGCAGGTGCCGATGATGGGGCATTCCATTCGTCCAAATGCTCTCTTGGCAGAGCAAGCGCCTGAATACTACATGAGCATGGGGCACACGGCAGAGCAAGTGGCGCAAAAGTATCAGGTCACACGTCAAGATCAGGACGCCTTTGCGGTGAGGAGTCATCAAAAGGCAGCAAAGGCACTTCAAGAAGGGAAATTTTCAGATGAAATTGTGCCTGTTGATGTAACAGAGCGACGAGTAGGAGAGCAATATCAATTAGAAGAGCATCAATTCACGTTCTCACAGGATGAAGGTGTGAGAGCAGGTACAACGGAGGAGATTCTTTCCACATTGCGTCCAGCCTTCTCAACAAAAGGCACGGTGACCGCAGGTAACTCTTCGCAGACAAGTGACGGAGCTGCGTGTGTGATGATGATGGACCGCGAGAAAGCATCCTCACTTTCTCTTCAGCCGCTCGCTAAATTCAGAGCATTTGCTGTTGGCGGTGTACCGCCTGAAGTGATGGGAATCGGTCCGGTTGAAGCCATTCCGCGTGCGCTGAAAATCGCTGGACTTGAGCTGAAGGATATTGGCCTGTTTGAATTAAACGAAGCGTTTGCTTCTCAGGCAATTCAAGTCATTCGCCATCTAGGGATTGATGAAGAAAAGGTGAATGTCAACGGCGGGGCCATTGCGCTCGGACATCCGCTCGGCTGTACAGGAACGAAACTAACGCTGTCACTAATTCATGAAATGAAACGGCGAAACGAGCAATTTGGCATTGTCACAATGTGTATCGGCGGGGGCATGGGAGCAGCAGGAATTTTTGAATTGATCTAAAGGGGGAAATCAGGATGAAAGCATTGGAAGATGTAAAAAAGGGTGGAAGCTTTTTAATTGATGAGACGAATTATGAGCATATTTTTACACCGGAGGATTTCTCTGATGAACATCAAATGATTGGAAAAACAACAGAGGATTATATTTTACAAGATGTGGTTCCGCATATAGATCAAATTGAAAACCATGAGTTCGAGCATTCAGTCAGGCTTCTCAAAAAGGCTGGTGAGCTTGGACTTTTAGGAGCCGATGTGCCGGAAGAATTCGGCGGGCTTGGATTAGATAAAATCAGTTCAGCGATCATTACTGAAAAATTCGCTAGAGCAGGAAGCTTCTCACTTTCCTATGGTGCTCATGTCGGTATTGGTTCTCTGCCGATCGTGCTCTTCGGAAATCAAGCGCAAAAGGAAACGTACCTGCCTGGACTCGCCTCTGGTGAAACCATTGCGGCGTACGCACTCACTGAGCCAGGATCAGGCTCTGACGCTCTTGGAGCAAAAACAACCGCAGTTCTGAATGAAGCAGGTACCCATTATGTCCTCAATGGAGAAAAGCAGTGGATCACAAACTCCGCATTTGCCGATGTCTTTGTTGTGTATGCGAAGATTGATGGTGAACACTTCTCTGCTTTTATCGTCGAAAAGGATTTTCCAGGTGTCAAAACGGGGCCTGAAGAGAAAAAAATGGGTATTAAAGGATCATCGACAAGAACATTGATTCTTGAAGATGCCCAAGTACCGAAGGAGAATTTGCTCGGTGAAGCTGGCAGAGGTCATGTGATTGCGTTTAACATTTTGAATATTGGGCGCTATAAGCTGGCAGTCGGCACAATCGGTGCATCAAAGCGCGTCATTCAATTGTCGGCAGAATATGCGAACCAGCGTAAGCAGTTCAAAACACCAATTTCTCGATTCAGCCTTATTGGTGAAAAAGCAGCCAATATGTCAGCAAAGCTCTATGCGATGGAAAGTGCTGTTTACCGTACGGTTGGATTATTTGAACAGCGGATGGGGCTCTTAAGTGATGAAGAGCAAAAAGACGGCAAACAAATTGCCCAATCCATTGCGGAATATGCGATTGAATGTTCTCTCTGTAAAGTGCTCGGCTCTGAAACGTTAGATTATATTGTCGATGAAGGCGTGCAGATTCACGGCGGATATGGATTCATGCAAGAATACGAGGTCGAAAGAGCCTATCGCGACTCACGAATTAACCGGATTTTTGAAGGGACAAACGAAATCAACCGTTTGCTTGTACCAGGTACATTCTTGAAGAAAGCGATGAAAGGAGAGCTTCCGCTGCTTCAAAAAGCGCAAACCTTACAGGAAGAGCTAATGATGATGATGCCGGAAGAGCCAGGCGATCAGCCGCTCGATCAAGAAAAATATTTGCTCGCCCATGCGAAAAAGATCGCCTTAATGGTGGCTGGTATGGCAGCCATGAAATACGGGAAAGCCTTAGACAAAGAGCAAGAAATTCTTGTGAACATAGCCGATATCGTCAATGAAATTTTTGCTGCTGAATCAGCGGTTCTGCGTACAGAAAAGGCAATCGCTGCAACAGGGGCAGAAAAGAATGAACAAAAGCTTGCTTACACACAAATTTTCACACAGGAAGCTTTCTTAAAGATTGAAGCCCATGCAAAAGAATCCTTGATTGCGATGGAGGAAGGAGATTCACTCCGCATGAGCCTGTCAGCCCTTCGCAAGCTGACAAGGTTTACTCCGATCAATGTCATCGCTAAAAAGCGCGAAGTGGCGAAACGAATCTTTGAAGCAGAGAAATATATTGTATAAGGTATAAGGATGGCTTAAAAGGTGCGGATAACACTCCGCACCTTTTTGTAAGCATACATTTAGGTTTTTAAAATATTTTGTGATAAAATGTTGTCACAATTTGCAGGAGGTGAAAATGGTGGCTTTAGATTTTTACGAATACCCATCTTGCGGTACATGTCGAAAAGCAAAAAAGTGGCTGGAAGCACACAATAAAGACATCAACAGCATACATATCGTCGAAGAGACGCCTGATAAAGAAACATTAAAAGCCCTTTACGAAAAAAGCGGTTTAGAGCTGAAGAAATTCTTTAATACAAGCGGGCAAAAATACCGGGAGCTGCAGCTGAAAGATCAACTTCCTGCAATGTCAGAGGACGAGCAGCTAGAATTACTCGCGTCTAACGGAATGCTGATTAAGCGCCCGATTACAACAGACGGAAAACGAGTCACGGTAGGATTTAATGAAGATACATTTAAAAGCGTCTGGAAATGATGTAACTTTCATTCAGATTGTGGTATCTTCAATATAGATTGTAAGAAAAGACTGGAGGGGTATTGAATGAGCACACCAAAAGATTTACGTTATTCAGAAGAACATGAATGGGTCAAAGTAGAAGGAGATAAGGTGCGTATCGGTATTACGCATTTTGCTCAATCTGAGCTGGGCGATATCGTGTTCGTTGAGCTTCCTGAAGTAGGAGACAAAATCACAGCGGACGAGCCTTTCGGAAGTGTAGAATCAGTGAAAACAGTTTCTGAACTTTATGCACCGATCAATGGCACAATCGTTGAAGTGAACGATGAGCTGGATGACAGCCCAGAATTCGTCAACGACTCTCCATACGAAAAGGCATGGATGATCGTTGTAGAACCAGCTGATGCATCTGAAATCGAGAACTTAATGACAGCTGAGCAATATGAAGAAATGACAAAAGAAGACTAATTCATGAGAAATTGGACACTCTACCTTTATGGGGGGTGTCCAATTTGTCTTTTCAAAAAGAACACGTGGATATAACAGAGCATGTCACTGGACGATTCAAAGAAAGCGGCATGGTGCTTTATCATCAAAATGAAGAGATTGGCACGATGATTAGTGAAAACCAATATGAGCTGAAATCGGGATATTCCTATGATCAAAATCGTTTTTATCGTTTAACGGATACATTGATCGATGGGACAGAAAAATATGTTGACTGTGACGATGAAAATGGCTGGTGCTAATCACAGATGAGACTGCAGTGAACAGAAGCTGCAGTCTTTTTGATGACGAGGCGCTCAATCTTTACAACCTGAATGAAAGATTGTAATCTAAGGAAGAAGTGAATCAACGTCAAAAGGGCCGGGTGATCGTGATGAATGTCGAGATAGAAAAGGTCATCATTGTAGAAGGTAAAACAGACAAACAAAAGCTAAAAGAAGTCATAAGTGAACCTGTTACCATCATTTGCACCAATGGCACGATCAGTACATCGAAGCTGGATCAGCTTGTGGACGATTTATTGGGGAAAGACGTTTACATATTAGCTGACAGTGACGATGCAGGCGACAAACTGCGGAAGCAATTTCGAAAAGAATTCCCTGAAGCACTTCATCTTTTTGTCGACAGAACGTACCGCGAAGTGGCCGCTTCACCCTCAGCCCACATTGCATCTATCCTATTAGCTGCAAACATTGATGTTCATTCGAAATATTTATGAGGGTGGACGTATATGAAAGAGATTGAAGAACACGAATTCAAGGAGATAGAGGACGATTTATTTCTTTTATACTTATATACACCGTTTTGCGGAACATGCCAGCTGGCAAAGAAAATGCTGGCAATCGTAGACGCCATGCAGCCGGATGTACCATTTTACGAAAACAATTTAAACTATTCACCAGGCTTTGCGAAAGCATTTGAAATCGAGAGTGTTCCTTGCTTTCTCCTGTTTAAAAAAGGTGAATTGGTGCAAAAAGGCTATGCCTTTCACTCAGTTCCATATCTTCATGAAATGATTGAAACCGCTAAATAAAGCGGTTTTTTGTCATATTTCAAGAAATTCATTTGAAAATTTGTCGAGTTATTTATAAAGGACAAGAAGATGTTTGTAGAGAAATGTTATGTATAACCAAATGACAGGGAGGTTATACATGTGGAAAATGTGAAAGCCCATGGTAACACAGGGCAGCGTTTATTATTAAAGCCGCTGCTCTCATCATCATCCTTGAAGATTACATTTGAGGCGGAAACTGACTCTTGTACATTGATTGTGGATGAACGTGGTGAAGTGAAGAAACTACCTGCAATTGAGTTATCGGATCTCATCTTTTATGGTGAGAGGAAAGAGATTCTACAATTATTAGATGGAGATATGTCCTTACAGCAGTTAATCAGCAGGGGACAAGTCAAAGTCAAAGGGTCGTTCCGTGCGCTCCTTAGACTAGAGGCAGTGCTTTGGCTGACGAACGGTTTTTTTCGAAAAATGATAACGTAGTTGTTTACTTGGAAATTAGCGATTTACAGCGTTGACATATCTCGGGTAGCATGATATTCTACGTTAGTAAAAACATGAACATCACATAAAACAACATATTTTCTCTTATTAAGAGAGGTGGAGGGACGTGCCCTATGAAACCCGGCAACCGTCAGCATAGCTGAAATTGGTGCCAATTCACTCAAAGCCGCAGCGCTTTGAAAGATGAGAGAAAGGCGTAATTGACATAAAAGGCCTTTCTGCTTGCGTTGCAGTTAGGTCTTTTTTACTGACCTGGCGTCAGGCTAGAGTCATGACAGAAAGAAGAATAAATAACGTATGTGATGGAAACCTATAGATTCAGCAAGAAAGCAGGTGATCAGACTGTGATTCATTTACAGAATGTATCAAAAACGTACCATTCAAAAAGCGGAAATGTTGATGCCGTGAAAGACGTCAACCTGGATATTGATAAAGGTGAAATATTCGGAATTATCGGGTATAGCGGTGCAGGAAAAAGCTCGCTTATTCGCCTATTAAACGGTCTGGAGCTGCCAACAGAAGGAATTGTTGAAGTGGCAGGCAACCGGATCAATGAAGTATCGAATGCGAAACTTCGGAAAGCAAGACAAGAAATCAGCATGATCTTCCAGCACTTTAATTTGCTTTGGTCAAGAACAGTGAGACAAAATATTATGTTCCCGCTTGAGATCGCAGGTGTACCTACATCAAAACGGAGAGAACGTGCGAATGAACTGATTAAATTGGTCGGTTTAGAAGGAAAAGAAAATGCATATCCGTCTCAGCTGAGCGGCGGGCAAAAACAGCGTGTCGGCATTGCGAGAGCATTAGCGAATGATCCAAAGGTTCTTCTATGTGACGAAGCGACATCTGCGCTAGATCCGCAAACGACCGATTCGATCCTTGAACTTTTGGCGGATATCAATAAACGACTAGGGCTCACGATTGTGCTGATAACACACGAAATGCACGTCATTCGCAAAATTTGTCATCGCGTTGCGGTCATGGAAAATGGACGCATTGTCGAAGAAGGCGAAGTATTACGCGTCTTCAGACAACCGAAGGAAGAAATGACGAAACGATTTGTGCAACAGCTTGCAGAACCAGAGGAAGCGAAAGAAACAATTGAGCACGTCTTAGAACGAGTAAAAGAAGGTCAGGTCGTACGGTTGTCCTTTATCGGAGATTCTGCCGAGCAGCCGCTGATCACTGAAATCATTCGATCCTTCAAGGTCGATGTGAACATCCTTCAAGGGAAGATTTCTCAAACGCAGGAAGGCGCGTTTGGAACACTCTTTATCCACATTAATGGAGAAGTGACTGAGGTAGAAAAAGCCATCGCCTATATCCAAAGCAAACAGGTTGAAATCGAGGTGATGACACATGTTTGAGAAATGGTTTCCGAACGTTGATTTAGACGTCATCTGGAGTGCAACAGGTGAAACGGTGTATATGACACTGATTTCATTGGCATTTGCCTTTGCAATCGGGATTATCTTAGGGCTCCTGCTCTTCCTTACAGGAAAAGGCGGTCTTTGGGAAAATAAACCGATAAATGCTGTCATCGGCGCTGTCGTCAATATTTTCAGATCGATTCCTTTTATCATTTTAATTATTTTATTACTAGGGTTTACGAAATTCTTAATGCATACGATTTTAGGCCCAAATGCAGCACTCCCTGCCCTTGTCATAGGGTCAGCTCCATTCTATGCACGTCTTGTCGAAATTGCACTGCGTGAGGTAGACAAAGGAGTCATTGAAGCAGCACGATCAATGGGAGCAAAAACGTCGACAATCATTTTCAAAGTATTGCTGCCAGAATCATTGCCAGCCCTTATTTCAGGTATTACCGTAACAGCAATTGCTCTGATTGGCTCTACTGCGATTGCAGGTGCAATTGGAGCAGGCGGACTTGGAGACCTCGCCTATGTGGAAGGGTACCAATCTGGTAATACAGATGTCACACTTGTAGCTACTGTGTTTATTCTCATCATCGTCTTTATTATTCAAATAATCGGTGATTTGATTACAAATAAAATTGATAAACGTTAAGGGAGGATTTATTCATGAAGAAATTGATTTTAAGTGCACTATTTCTAGCATTTGCAGGTATTTTAGCTGCGTGCGGTTCATCTAATAACGCAAGTGAAAGCAAAACCATTACGGTTGCCGCTTCAAAAACGCCTCATGCCGAAATTCTTGAAGAAGCAAAACCACTTCTAAAAGAAAAAGGCTACGATTTAAAAGTGAAAGTGCTTAGCGATTATAAAATGTACAACAAAGCGTTAGCTGAAAAAGAAGTGGATGCGAACTTTTTCCAACATATCCCTTACTTAAACGAAGAAAATAAATCAAACAAAGATTATAACCTAGTGAGTGCTGGTGCGGTTCACCTTGAGCCTTTCGGTATCTACTCTAAGAAATACAAATCTGTAAAAGATATTCCAAACGGCGGCACAATCATCATGACAAACAACGTAGCTGAACAAGGCCGTATGCTTGCCCTGCTGCAAAATGCTGGTGTCATCAAGCTTGATCCAAAGGTTGATACAATCAACGCAACAGTAAAGAACATTAAAGAAAACCCAAAGAACCTAAAATTCAAAAAAATCGCGCCTGAATTAACTGCGAAAGCTTATGAAAACAGTGAAGGCGATGCTGTATTCATCAACGTCAACTATGCGATCCAAAATAAATTGAATCCGAAAAAAGATTCAATCGAACTTGAGCAAACAAAGAACAACCCATATGCAAACATCGTTGCGGTTCGCAAAGGTGACGAAAAATCAGATAAGATCAAGACATTAATGGAAGTTCTTCACTCTGATAAAATCAAAGAATTCATCGACAAAAAATATGATGGTGCAGTATTGCCTGTATCTGAATAACAACATTTCAACCTCGCTTCTACCAAAGCGAGGTTTTTTGTGTATTTTTTCAAATCTCGCTCATAATAAAAACGTACAAATGACCTGAAGGGATGGAATCAAGATGAATGAACAGCATATGAGCGGATCCATGCAGCAATCACTGACTGATTATAAAACCGCAATGGGTGAATTCCAGAAGAAAATGCCGGTGTTTGGAAAGAAATTCAATGAATTTACGGAGCAGTGCTTCCAAAGCGATTCATTAACGCAAAAAGAAAAACAAATGATTGCCCTTGGCATCAGTATTCATGCACAGGACGAATACTGCATGATTTATCATACAAAGGGAGCGCTCGATCAAGGGGCGACAGAAGAGAATTTGCTGGAGGTTGTCAGCGTAGCAGCAGCTTTTGGCGGCGGGGCAGCACTAAGCCAAGGAATCACTGTCGTTCAGCAATGTATTGATGAATTTGGAGGACAGACGCATTAAGGGAAGCATAACACGGTATTTTTCCATCTCAGGGAGTTGAGCGCTTCTCATCCGTTTGTGTGAGAAAATATGCCAGCATAGGGTGTCATATCCCTTTTGAGTGAAGCCGCATACGTTTGCTACAATAAAGCTACACTCAAGGAAGGGAATGGTTTATTATTTGTTCGGACCATAGTACACTAGGATTGGATTATACCGCCGAGATGGAAAAGGCCATGCATCAAGCTCATGGCATGAGCTATGCAGAGTACGAAAGAGACCATGACTTACGGATGAAAGTGGAATATAAACGAGAGCAGTCCTATCGAGATGAGAAAAGACAGCTCGCAAAAATGAATATACGAGGCTAATAATAGCTGAGGGGCGGGGAGAACAGTTTCCCGCCCTTTCTTTATGAAAACAGTCTTTTCGACATAAATCCTTTTATCTACCTGCTTTTTTTGTTAGAATTTTGAGAGCATCCTCTCACGCTTATCGTGAATGTGTTGTATTCAGTTTTAATTTGTTATAAAATTAGAATGAGAATAAATTGAGAATAATGATTATTTTGGAGGTATCGATATATGACTGCTTCGACATTAACAATTAAGGACTTGCACGTTGAGATTGAAGGGAAAGAAATCTTAAAGGGTGTAAACCTCGAGATAAAAGGTGGAGAATTCCACGCAGTAATGGGACCTAACGGAACAGGTAAATCTACTTTATCTGCTGCCATTATGGGTCACCCTAAATATGAAGTAACAAAAGGCAGCATCTTGCTTGATGGCGAAGATGTCCTTGAAATGGAAGTAGATGAGCGCGCTCAAGCTGGTCTTTTCCTTGCGATGCAATACCCATCTGAAATCAGCGGTGTTACAAATGCTGACTTCCTTCGTTCTGCAATTAACGCACGCAGAGAAGAAGGCGATGAAATCTCTCTTATGAAATTCATCCGCAAAATGGACGAAAACATGGAGTTCCTTGAAATGGATCCAGATATGGCACAGCGCTACCTAAACGAAGGTTTCTCAGGCGGGGAGAAAAAACGCAACGAAATTCTTCAATTAATGATGATTGAACCAAAGATCGCCATCCTTGACGAAATCGATTCTGGTCTTGATATCGATGCCTTGAAAGTTGTTTCTAAAGGAATTAACAAAATGCGCGGCGAAAGCTTCGGCTGCTTAATGATCACTCACTATCAGCGCCTGCTGAACTACATCACACCAGATCACGTTCATGTCATGATGCAAGGCCGTATTGTGAAATCTGGCGGACCAGAACTTGCGCAGCGTCTAGAAGCAGAAGGCTATGATTGGATTAAAAAAGAGTTAGGAATTGAAGACGAAACTGTTGGTCAAGAAGCGTAAGCGTTAGGAGGATTATTGATGACATTAGAAACGAAATTATCAGTAGATCAAGATTATGTCAAAAGCTTCTCCGAGAAGCATCAGGAACCGGCATGGATGAGCTCCCTTCGCTTACAGGCTCTTGAAAAAGCAGAAGACCTCCCAATGCCAAAGCCTGACAAAACGAATATTTCAAAATGGAATTTAACGAATTTCAAACAGCATACAGTCGAAAGTGCGCCATTTGGATCATTAGAAGAGCTTCCTGAAGAAGTGAAATCTCTTATTGATTTAGAGGACACAGATAAGACAGTTTACATTCAGCGTGATCAAACGCCGGCCTATTTGTCTCTTTCAGCTGAAGCGAAAGACAAAGGTGTGATCTTCACTGATCTTCATACAGCGATCCGCGAGCATGGAGAATTAGTGAAACAATACTTCATGACAGATGCAGTGAAAGTGGATGAGCATAAACTAACAGCTTTACATGCTGCTTTAGTGAATGGCGGGGCTTTCCTCTATGTACCGAAAAACGTAGAGCTTGAAGCACCAATTCAAGCTGTTTATCTTCATGAAAATAACGAAACGACTTTGTTCAACCATGTCATCGTTGTAGCAGACGATCATAGTGCTGTGACATATGTAGAAAACTACATCAGTACAGCAAAACCGGAAGAAGCGATCTTCAATATCGTTTCTGAAGTGTTCACAGGCGCTAACGCCCGCGTCACATACGGTGCTGTAGATAACCTTGCAGAAGGAGTCACAGTATATGTAAACAGACGCGGTATGGCAAATGGCCGTGACAGTAAAATCGAATGGGCGCTTGGCCTGATGAATGATGGAGACGTCGTATCTGAAAACATCACAAAACTGATGGGCGACGGTACATTCGGTGATACGAAATCAGTTGTTGTCGGCCGAGGAAACCAAACGGAAAACTTCACAACAAGCATCATCCACTTCGGTAAAAACTCTGAAGGATATATCTTGAAGCATGGTGTGATGAAGGATCAAGCATCCTCTATCTTTAACGGAATTGGTAAAATCGAGCATGGCGCAACGAAGTCAAATGCAGAGCAGGAATCACGTGTCCTCATGCTGAGTGAGAAAGCACGCGGTGACGCAAACCCCATTCTTTTAATTGATGAAGATGATGTGACAGCAGGGCACGCCGCTTCTGTTGGACGTGTCGATCCAATTCAATTGTACTACCTCATGAGCCGCGGGATTTCCAAAGAAGATGCAGAAAGACTTGTGATTTACGGCTTCTTAAATCCAGTTGTAAAAGAACTGCCGATTGAAGGAGTTAAAAAGCAGCTTGTTTCTGTGATTGAAAGGAAAGTAAAATAATGAATATCAAAGACGTTCGTGAGCAATTTCCAATCCTTCATCAGCAAGTGAACGGACATGATTTGGTGTATTTGGACAGTGCAGCGACTTCTCAAAAACCAAGAGTGGTCATTGATGCAATGAATGAGTATTACCGGTCTTACAACTCGAACGTCCACAGGGGTGTTCATACCCTTGGCACAAGAGCAACGGACGCATACGAGGGTGCGAGAGAGAAAGTTCGTGCATTCATCCGTGCTTCATCTGTTCAGGAGATTATTTTTACTAGAGGTACAACAACTGCGCTAAACACAGTGGCGATCAGCTATGCTAGAGCCAACCTCAAAGAAGGCGATGAGATTGTCATTACGCATATGGAGCATCATGCGAATATCATCCCTTGGCAGCAAGCAGCAAAAGCAACTGGCGCCACATTGAAATACATTCCGTTACAGGAAGACGGCACGCTATCGCTTGAAGATGTGAAGCAAACGATCACACATCAAACGAAAATCGTCGCTGTCACACATGTCTCAAACGTATTAGGAACCATCAACCCGATTAAAGAAATCGCCAAAATTGCCCACGATCATGGGGCAATCATTGTCGTCGACGGTGCGCAAAGCACTCCGCACATGCAAATTGATGTTCAGGATCTAGATTGTGACTTTTTCGCATTCTCTGGGCATAAAATGTGTGGACCGACTGGCATCGGTGTGCTTTACGGGAAGAAGGACCTTTTGAATAATATGGAGCCTGCTGAGTTTGGCGGTGAAATGATCGACTTTGTGGATCTATATGATTCCACATGGAAAGAGCTGCCGTGGAAATTTGAAGCGGGAACACCGATTATTGCTGGAGCAGTTGGACTAGGAAAAGCAATTGACTTCTTAAATGACATTGGTATGGAGGAAGTCAGCCGTTACGAGCATCAGCTTGCGACTTACGCGCTTGAGCGCTTTAAGGAACTTGACGGTGCGACTGTTTATGGACCGCAGCACCGAGCTGGGCTTGTGACGTTTAACTTAGACGATGTCCATCCGCATGATGCATCAACTGTTCTGGATACGGAAGGTGTCGCCATTCGTGCTGGACACCACTGTGCACAGCCGCTTATGAAATGGCTTGGTGTATCAGCGACTGCAAGAGCAAGCTTCTATCTGTATAATACAGAAGAAGAGATTGACAGGCTCATTGCAGCGCTCCGTAAGACAAAGGAGTATTTTACGAATGTCTTTTAATGTAAACTTAGACACACTGTACAGACAAGTGATTATGGATCATTATAAAAATCCGAGAAACAAAGGTGTGCTAAACGACAGCATTGTCGTCGATATGAACAACCCAACGTGTGGTGACCGCATTCGTCTTACGATGAAAATCGAAGACGATAAAGTCACGGATGCGAAATTTGAAGGAGAAGGATGCTCGATTTCGATGGCATCTGCCTCGATGATGACGCAGGCGATTAAAGGGAAAGATATTGAAACAGCATTGAAAATGTCTCAGATTTTCTCCGATATGATGCTAGGAAAAGAATACGACGATTCCATTGATCTTGGTGACATTGAGGCGCTGCAGGGAGTGGCAAAATTCCCTGCCCGCATCAAATGTGCAACATTATCATGGAAGGCGCTTGAAAAAGGCGCATCTGCCGAAGATAACGGCAAATCATAAGATTGGAGTGAAAATGGATGGCTAAAAAAATGCCAGATGTTGGTGAATATAAATACGGCTTTTCTGATAAAGACGTTTCCATTTTCCGTTCAGAGCGCGGACTGACAAAAGAGATCGTTGAAGAAATTTCTCGTATGAAAGAAGAGCCTCAGTGGATGCTCGACTTCCGTTTGAAATCTCTTGAGCACTTTTACAACATGCCGATGCCTCAATGGGGCGGAGATTTAAATGCATTAAACTTTGATGAAATTACGTACTACGTAAAGCCATCAGAGCGCTCTGAGCGTTCTTGGGATGAAGTACCAGAAGAAATCAAACAAACCTTTGATAAGCTTGGTATCCCAGAAGCAGAGCAAAAATATTTAGCTGGTGTATCTGCTCAGTATGAATCTGAAGTTGTGTATCACAACATGAAGCAAGACCTTGAAGATTTAGGAATTGTGTTTAAAGATACAGACAGCGCATTAAAAGAGAACGAAGACATCTTCCGTGAGCACTGGGCAAAAGTCATTCCTCCGACTGACAACAAATTTGCTGCGCTTAACTCGGCTGTATGGTCTGGTGGTTCATTTATCTACGTACCAAAAGGCGTAAAAGTAGATACTCCACTTCAAGCATACTTCCGTATCAACTCTGAAAACATGGGTCAGTTCGAGCGTACACTGATCATCGTTGATGAAGGCGCACATGTGCATTACGTAGAAGGCTGTACAGCTCCAGTTTACACAACAAACTCACTTCACAGTGCGGTAGTTGAAATCATCGTGAAAAAAGGCGGCTACTGCCGTTATACAACGATTCAAAACTGGGCAAACAACGTCTTCAACCTTGTGACAAAACGTACAGTATGTGAAGAGAATGCAACAATGGAATGGATTGATGGAAACATCGGTTCTAAGCTGACAATGAAATACCCAGCAGTCATCCTAAAAGGTGAAGGCGCTCGTGGTATGACATTAAGTATTGCCCTTGCAGGTAAAGGTCAGCACCAAGATGCAGGTGCGAAAATGATTCACCTTGCACCAAACACATCTTCAACGATCGTATCGAAATCGATTTCGAAACAAGGCGGTAAAGTCACATACCGCGGAATCGTTCACTTCGGACGCAAAGCAGAGGGTGCACGCTCAAACATCGAGTGTGACACACTCATCATGGATAACAAATCAACATCTGATACGATCCCTTACAATGAAATCTTAAACGACAACATTTCATTAGAGCACGAAGCAAAGGTATCAAAAGTATCAGAAGAACAGCTATTCTACTTGATGAGCCGCGGAATTTCTGAAGAAGAAGCAACAGAAATGATCGTCATGGGCTTCATCGAGCCATTCACAAAAGAACTGCCAATGGAATACGCAGTTGAAATGAACCGTTTGATTAAGTTTGAAATGGAAGGTTCAATCGGTTAACCGTTGATATAGCGGGGATTAAAGGTGTTTAGATGTTATATTTATATTAAGCACCCACAAAGCGCCCACAAAATTTAATTATTGAACATACCGCAGATACATTTCCTTTGGTCCTCAATTTTTGGGTGACATGGAGATACGTGTCTGCGGTTGTTTTTTATACTAGAATGTCTTAACCTTTCCCCATACATAGTTCTTATTCAAAATGTTTACAGCATGGCTATGTCTCAATGCATGTCTTTTACAAACTTCTTTGAAATACTCTCTCACAACATTTGTTATGAACCTTTTAAAGGAGAAATGATTTTACCTTTAAGGCCGCAACAACTTCGAGGTTCAGATCAACTTTATTCAAAATAAATACTTGCAACATTTAAATTAGTACTGTATAGTTCTAATTATGACAAAGGCAAAATTAATGAATCAAAAGCGTGTACTTGAAGTAGCTGCAACATTATTTTTGGAAAAAGGGTTTGCTTATACCAGTATGGATGAATTGGTACGTGTAAGCAAAGTGTCAAAGTCGAATGTGTATTATCACTTTTCTAATAAGGAAGAATTATTAGAAGGGGTCGTTGATTATTGGATTGACATGTATCAATCTGCAATTGATGACGTAATGTCTCAGAATCAATTTTTGGTTGAAGAGCGTGTCCAAATGTTTTTAAAGCAATTATCACAAGGCGTTCAGTCGAGAGAGTATCAGGGAGGCTGTCCATTTATTACTCTTTATATTCAAAGTCCTGCACAGGCCACGCAAATAAAAGAAAAAATAGGTCTTTTTTTTACAGGATTACAAAAGAAAGTTTCTCTATTACTGAAACAAGGTGTAGAGAACGGGGAATTCAGAGAAACGATTCAGATTGATGAGGTGGCATCACTTTTTATTACAAATCTTGAAGGGGCGTTATTTATTTCAGAAACATTGAAGGATGCCACTGTCATCACAAAAACAGCAGATCATTTATTTAACTTGCTTCGATAAAGAAGCATTTTTTTTACATCAAATTAGTACTATGTAGTACTAAAAAGGAGCCTTCATATGAAAACAGTATTTTTAATTGGTGGAACAGGCTTTATCGGAAAGCAATTAGTGGAAGAATTAGCCAAAGAGGATGTGAACATTCTTCTTTTAGTGAGGTCGAAAAGTAAAGCGACATGCATTTTTCAAGAAAGAGGCATTTTAAAAGAGTCAGTGATGCACTTTGTTGAAGGTGATTTGACGAAAATAGATTTAGGTCTAAGTGCTGAAGATAAGGAAAGGGTATTGAAAACGGATGTGATCATTCACGCAGGAGGCCCCATGGATATTCAAGCGACAAGTAATGAGGCAGCTTCCGTCTTTTTAAATGGCGCCAAACATATGAGTGAATTAGCTAAAAGTATTCATCAATCGAAGGGCTTGCATCAATTTATTCATGTTGTCGGTTATATGAGTCCCTTTGACGATCAAAATAGCAAGGTTACAATTGATGTGTTTAAAGAAGGAAACAACTATTTGAAAATAAAAAATCCATATGAGAGAACAAAATTTTTAGCAGATCTTTATATCCGTCAACAGGCATCAGCAATAGGTTATCCGCTGTCTGTCATTAATCCGCCAACTGTGGTCGGTAGTAGTAAAACAGGGAGTACAGAGCAGATAGCAGGATTAGGTTTGCTTGTAAAGAGTATGCGAAGAGGTCTCATGCCAGTGATTCCTGGAGGTAAAGGATATAGACTGCCACTTATTTCAAACGATATGTTTGCGAAGTTTATTGTGCAGGTTTTCAGGATGGAGCAGCCGGCTATTCAAACATTTACACTTGTTGAAGACAAAGAGCATGATCAGAACATTGCTGAATTATTAAGTGTGATGTCGGAAAGTATGAATATGAGGGCACCAAAAATCTCTGTCCCAATGCCACTAATGAAAGCTGTTATGAATAGTGGCGTAAGCAAAATCACTAAAATTCCTTCTGACGGACTGAATTTTATGACAAAACGAACATTCTCAAATGTTTCAGCGAAAAAAATAATGGGAGACGATTGGTTTAAGAAGACGAGTGTCATGAACTTTTTCCCTGCCGTAGCAGCTGATCTAGATTATCGAATGATGGATCAACATGGTGAGCATCATCATGTATTTGAGCGAACATTATGCGATAACAATACCCTTTACCAACTAAAAGGAGAGGGGAAACCATTTATTTTATTACATGGTTTATTGAGTGATGGAGAGGATTTATTTCCTTTAGCACAAGAGCTTCAAGAAAAAACGGGTCAACCGGTATGGATCTTGGATCTTCCAGGTTTGGGACGTTCTCCATTTAAACGAGAGAAACATCTTCTAGATCTCTATTTGAATGTAGTGAAAAAGGTATTGGAGAAAGCGGCTAATGGTGCACATCTCATTGGCCATTCATTTGGTGCGTTTATTTTACTAGAAGCATTGGGACAAGGGTACATAGATAAGAAGTATTCAATCACTTTACTTCAGCCGCCTGTTGCCAAAAAAAATGCTAAATCGCTAAATGTTCCACAATGGATGAACAAATGGTCTTTAAAATTAGCAACTCCTAAAATGATAGAGCGTTATTTATTAAGTAATGGTTTGTTTGAAAGGATGGAGAGCATCCCTGAACATTATATTGAAAAAATCAGAAACAGTTTTACGTCTCCTAGAATTTTAAATACGACGGTTCAGCTTAACCATTTACTATTGAAAAACGATCACGGTGATTTCAATGAAATAACAAAGGATAATCTTCATATTATCTGGGGGGAGTACGACAGAGGCTATTCTGCTCCATCGCATTTTGGAAAAGTTGATGTTGTCCCATATGGTCATCATTTCCCTCTTAGCCATCCGAGTGAAACGGCAGCATTGGTTATAAAAAATAGTCTTATTAGCAGTTGAGAATGTGGGATAAATAAAGTATGTCGTAATTGAAAAATCGCATTGCTTGTGGTCCCGCCGATGCCCGCATCAACTGAAAGATTATATAGCACCCTAAAACGAAAAAGGTGATTTTTATTAAAAAAAGCACGATTTTTCGTTTTGGGTCTTTTTGATTAAATAGAGGTTAATGAGGAGCATAAAACTCCTCTAAGGTTTTCGTCATATCATCAGATGCAGATTGTAAGATCGCATCTTGCTGTAAAACCGCTGTGCCTTGTGCTCGGACAATATGAAATTGATGAAACCCCATCAAGTTTTGAAATATTTCTTTTAGGTAATAATGTGAAAATTCTAGAGGTGTATATCGATCGTTATTTGTGAAAATTGAGCCGCTTGCTTGAAGTAAAAGTACACGATAATCGTCAGTCATCAGACCAACAGAACCATTTTCTGTATATTTGAACGTTTCTCTCGCAATAAAGATATTATCTATATAATCTTTCATTCGTGAAGTCACATTGAAATTATGAACAGGTGACACGATCACAATTCGATGATGTGCTTTGAATTGGGCCAATAAAGCAGATGAAGCAGCGGCGATTTTTTCTTCGGCAGCCGTTAATGTTTGTTCGGATGCTTGCTTATCCCAAATACGTAGCAGCTGGTCTTTTTCGATACGAGGAATTTCAGTTTCATGTAAATGTAATATTGTTGGTTTGTCATGAGGGAATCTTTCTTTAAACTGTTCTAAAAATAGTGTTTGCAGTTTGTTTGAATAACTTTCTCGATGAGTGAAATGTGGATGCGCGTTTATGATTAATGTTTGCATGTACATGCTCCTTTTCTTTTGATAAGCTGAGTATAAATGATAAAGGTGACAAAAGAAGGCACCTTTTTAAGAGGGAAAACAAATGAAAAAATCAGAACGATTAAACCAAGAACTTATTTTTTTAAGCGATAAACACTCTTTTCAGTTAAAGGACTTACAATCCGAATTTGGCATTTCTAAAAGGACGGCTTTAAGAGATATAGAAGAGCTAGAGTCAATGGGTTTAGCTTTTTACGTTGAAAATGGAAGACATGGAGGATATCGACTGGTGAATCAATCTCCATTGGTTCCTATTTATTTCAATATTGAAGAAGTCCAAGCTATTTTTTTCGCTCTTAAAGCGCTAGACCTGGTGTCAGCAACACCATTTAAAAAATCCTACTCACAAATTCGGCAAAAGTTGTTTGCCACAATGTCTGATGAGAGAAAGCAAATGATTACGGAGACTTTGGATGTGATTCATTACTATAATGTCGCACCAGTTAGTGAACAAAATCATTTGGAATTGATTTTACAGGCAATGATGAAAGATCAAATCGTGAAGATGACGTACACTCAATATGAAAATAAATGGATCAGGCTGCAATTTCTTGAGTTGTTTTATCGAAATGGCATTTGGTTTTCTCAAGCATATGATGTTCAAAATAAAAAGTGGGGCATCTATAGATGTGACTTTATGAAGGACATGATGATTGAAGAAGAAATGAGAGACACATTTACGAAGGATGAATTAAAAGAACTGCAGCTCGAGTACGAAAAAACTTATCATGATATCTCATTTAAATGTCGATTAACGGAACAAGGAAAAGAAAAGTTTTTGAAGCATCATTACCCAAATATGAGATTGGAGATCATTGATCAGATTCCTTATATTGTGGGTGGGTACAACCAAGAAGAATTATCGTATATGACACACTATTTGATGTCTTTTGGGAAACATGTGAAAATTGAATACCCAGATGAATTGAAAGAAAGTTATTTGAATCAATTGCGAGAAGTGATTGATCAGTATTGAAAGTAAACGAATTGTCTCTGAATCACAAAAAACTCCACATATTAAAAGAGGCGAATTATAGCAATTCGCCTCTTTTTTTTACTTCGCCGCATGAAAGGTATTTGTTTTCGGTTGATCATCAACCTTCCCATACGTCAGCTGACGCCAGATAAACTCCATCGGACCGTATTTAAACCGCTTTAACCATAATGTACTAAAGAGCAAGAGGAAGACATAAACCCCGAGTCCAATCATGAACGTGCCAGCCGGCTGAAGATGATCGGCAAGTCCGGCTCCATATTTCAGAAATAGCATTGTGCCAATGATGGAGTGAAGCAAATAGCAGGTCAATGACATCCGTCCAACTTTGGTAAAGACCATCAAAGCACCACGCAGCTGAGGGACGTGAAGAAACAGCATCGCAAGTGTACTCATATAGAACATACTGCCTGTTAATCCGCCGTTTTGTTCAAGGGCAGAGGCTATGTTCATCCAGAGTGTATTTTCAAAAGGATTGACCGCTGTTATGATCGTACTGCCTTGGGTGATGAGAAAAGCAATAGCAAAAATGATCCAAATGCGATTCCAAATCGCTTTTTTCGCCTCCATGTTTTTGAAAAACTTCATTTTCACAAAATACACACCAAGTAAAAACATGAAAAACATAGAATAGACGGTGGAAAAAGAACTGGAAGCCATTGTGACCATATCTGTCCACCGATCACTAATTGATGCTAAATAAGTCAGACTGTTGTGGCTGGTCAGCTCGAAATCAGCAAAATCCGGCTTGGCTGATGATGCTGTGTTCATGGTATTGAACAGCATCGTGAAAAAAGGTGTAAGCAATTGAATCACAAATAGTGTAATCAGCCAGTATAGGATGGTTTTAGCTGTGCGTTTGTAAAAGAAAAGCAATAAAAAGCCAGCGACTGCATAATAGGCCAAAATGTCACCAATCCAAACAAAGGTCAAATGCAGAAGGCCAAATCCTAAGAGAATGGTTAATCTGCGGGCAAACAGCTTGTTCGGGCTGTCCACCTTCTGAGCAGCTCGGTCCATAAAAATCATAAAACCAACCCCGAATAGAAAGGAAAACAGTGTAATGAATTTCCCCGAGGCAAACCAATTCACCACATTGTGAAAGACATCATTTGACAGCATGTCAAATCCCTTGGCTGAATCCACGATCAAAAAGTAATTGACTAGAATAATCCCCATTAAGGCGAATCCTCGTACAATGTCCAAGAAATGAACCCGTTCGCGCAGACTCATCGGTTGTCCGTGTGCTACTTTGTTTGCATTCATATCCATGCTCCTTTTCTTGTTATGATAAATGTAATGCGGATCAATTCATCGATCCTTACAATGAATCAATATACGGCCCAATTCTTAACAATTTATGAAGATCCAATTTTTTGAAAATGAATGTGACGAATTGATGGCAGATGATCAAATTCATAAACTGTTAAGGTTTATGCTGTATCTTTTCATATAGCTAGATGATATATAGTAAAGACATAAAAGAAAGAGCATCACATTACATGAGGTGAGAGACATGACCCATCGAATATTAGTCGTAGAAGATGATCAGGATATTGGTGACCTTCTGCAGGAATCCCTTACACGTGCAGGATATGAGGTGCTAAGAGCGATGAATGGCGAGCAAGCATTGAAGCTTGTGGAGGATTCGCTCGATTTGGTGATCTTAGATGTGATGATGCCGGGGCTCTCAGGCATCGAAACATGCCAACACATAAGAGCCTCATCTAACGTTCCGATTCTATTTCTGACAGCCAAGTCGAGCACTTTCGATAAAACTGAAGGATTACTTGCCGGCGGGGATGATTATATGACAAAGCCCTTCTCAGAAGATGAGCTTCATGCTAGAGTCATTGCACAATTACGCAGATATACCATTTATCAGGAAAAAAGGGAGCAGGAAGATACGTTTCTTGTCGGGGGCAAGCTGAGGGTAAGTGAAGAATTTAATGAAGTATGGAAAGAAAGCCAGCAAATTAAGCTTTCTGATCTAGAATATCGGATGTTAAAGCTGCTCATGAGCAGGCGAAACAAAATATTTTCTGCCCAAAATATTTATGAAAGCGTGTGGGGACAGCCCTATTTCTATTGTTCCAACAATACGGTGATGGTGCATATTCGAAAGCTTCGTGCCAAAATTGAAGATGATCCTGCGCGTCCTGTATATATCAAAACTGAATGGGGAAGAGGATACCGATTTGGCACATCGTAAATATACACTGGCCAAAAAGCTGTCACTGCTGATTTTGGCGGCTGCAATCGTGAGTGGTATTGTCTTTTTGACGCTGCAAAAGATCACCAATGATTTGATCGATGGATATTTGAGTTCAGACGAGTATTACGAGCAGGAGTCAGCCAAGTACATTCAAAAATTCAGCCGCTATGTGTCTGAGAATGAGCTGTCTTCAACGGATCGAAAAGCGTTTGGCGAGTGGGTGAAAAAAGAAAATTACATTAATTTGACCATCTTCAAGGATCAAGTGCTGCAATATGACTCTATTTATTCCGCTGACGATGAATCGGCGTACGGAAAAGAAAGGATGACCCAGTACGCTGAGCATCATTCATATCCGGTTCAGTTTAGCGACGGTAAAGGCTGCGTCATGGTGGACGGTTTCTATTCATCTCGCTACCACGATCTTGCCTTTACACTCGAGCTGCTCGGGGCGACGCTTATTTTTCTCCTCATTGTTCTTCTCGGTATTCGCAAAAGTCTGCGCTATCTGCAAACGATTCATCAAGAGATTCATATTCTTGAAGGCGGAGAGCTGGACTATGAAATGACGGTAAAAGGGCATGATGAATTAGCGATGATTGCCAAAAGTATTGAGGATCTGCGTAAAGCCTTTTTGGACAAGCTTCAAGCCATTGATGAGCTGCAAGAAGAGAGCCGCAGCTTGGTCACCGAAATGTCCCATGATATGAGGACACCGCTGACGTCGCTGATGATGAATCTGGAGTTTGCGAAAAAAGAGGAGACTGGAGCGGATACCCGTAAGGATCAATATATAGCGAGTGCCTACGGGAAAGCACTGCAATTAAAAAATCTGTCTGACAATCTGTTTGCCTATTTTCTGCTGGATAAAGAACATGAATCTGAGCTTGAGACCGTTGCAGTCAAAGAGGTGATTTACGATCTTCTGTCAGATCAGGTGGCCATCCTGCATCAAGAGAACTTTAAGGTTCATCTTTTAGGAGAGCTGCCTGACAGCTATATCAATGTGAATGTCGAACTGCTTGGCCGAGTATTTGATAATGTGATGTCCAATTTACGGAAATACGCAGATCCTAAAAAGGATATCAATCTCACGTTTTTATCCGATCAAGAAATCTTTGAGATCCATGTCAGCAATGCGATAAAAGAGACAAAGGTTACGCCGGAAAGCAATGGACTTGGTGAACGAAGTATCAGACGAATGATGACCCGCATGCACGGGCAGTTTGAAAGTATAGAAAGGAACGATGTTTACTACATCGTGCTGCGATTTTGGAACATCAAAATGTAGAAAACAAATGAATATACTGGAATGGAGAGACAGCCCAATGAAACGATTCAACAATTTCCAAAAGATACCTGATCTCTTGCAAGGCCTTCTCAATATCTGTTTGTTCTTTTTGGCCATCGCTTTAAGCGTTCTCTTAATCAGTGAAACATGGTACATTGTCCAATTTGTTTATAAGACACTGTTCAACAAAGGAGAAAGCTATTATGGAATGCTTGGGGAACTGCTGATCTTCTTTATGTACTTTGAGTTTATTGCCTTAATTATTAAATACTTTAAATCTAACTTTCATTTTCCGCTTCGTTATTTTATTTATATAGGGATCACAGCTGTCATCCGTTTGATTATCATTGATCATGAAGAGGCAGTATCGACATTCTGGTGGGCGCTGGCCATTCTTGCCATGACCTGTGCACTCTTTATCGCGAGCAAAAGAAATGCTGCTCAAGAGCATGATGAAGTGAAGTAAGGAAAGAAGACGAACGATGACCGTTCGTCTTTTATGTATAGAATGATTCATGAAACACCGTGTGATGTACATGTAACAAGTGCCTTTATGTGTGATGACAAACAACATGTTCCTGGCTTATTTACTTACTGACACGTACACATATACAATTTTCATCGTATAGTGTTTGTTCAGCTAAGGAATTGGAGGAAGAACATGATTAAATTAATTATTACGGATTTAGACGGCACCTTTTTAAACCGCCAAGGATCATTTGATCAAGCTTTATTTCAGAAAATAAAAGCATTAATGGAAGAGAAAAATGTGGCGTTCGCTCCTTGTACGGGTAAGCAGTGTGAACGAGTAGAGGCATTGTTTGGTGATGATGCAAAGGATTTTTGGATTTTAGGGGATAGTGCAACGCGAATTAAAAAGGATGGGCAATTTGTTTATGAATCATTAATAAAAAATGATCTAGGTTTATCGATCATCCATAAGCTGGAGGAGATAAGCAAAGAGCAGACGATCATTGCATGTACGAAAGATGGTGCAGTGGTCAATGAGCATTTATCTGAGAGTGAAATGAGATTTGTGACGGGCTCTTATACAAATGTACTCAAGGTATCAAACTTTGCAGACATACAAGATGACTTTGTGAAAATTACCGTTCATGATCCTGAGGCAAAATGCGTACAGACAAGGGAGAGAATAAGTGAATTCTTTGAACAAGTATATGTTGTTGCTTCAGAGGGTACGTGGATCGACATTGCCAATATTGGCGTTCACAAAGGAACCACCGTGAAACAGCTTCAGCACATATTGGGTGTGACAGAAGAGGAAACGATGGCATTCGGTGATGGTCGTAATGATCTAGAACTGATGGAATCCGCTCAATACAGTTTTGCTGTAAGAAATGCCATCCAAGAGGTAAAAGATGCTGCTCATTTTATTACGCTTTCAAATGAAGAGAGCGGGGTCATGCATACGATTCAAAAAATCCTAAGCTTGCAGCCTTAATCGTACTCAATTAAGAAGACGAACTTGTCCAGTTCGTCTTTTTTCATGTCTGGACATTGACGAGATGAACACTCGGTCGTTATCTGTCTATTAATGAACGGTTAGGGTCAGATTGACAATTGATTGTCATGCGTCTAAAAAGTAGAATATGAGTAACAATAAATAAACAGTTGCTCATTAATGAATAAGTGTTTGTTGTGGTGAGTGATCAGCTGGATAAAAGGTTTTTCCTGATGTACGTCTTCATATGGTATGCTTTAGAAGCCTTATCTTTCCATCGGCATCGATCATCATGATTCTATGAACAGGGGTCGATCATATGCGAAGTATTCAAAGTTTTTTAGTAGAACAGCTGCTTATTTTGACGAAAAAGAAACTCAACGTAAATGATTATCTAGAAGAACGAAGAAGGGCAAATCAATTACCTTATGAATTGCCTGAAAAACTTAAGAATAAGTACAAAATCACTCAAAATCACTCGTTTCCAGTCGATACGTATATGCTGAAATCAAATGTCCAGCCGGATGACCATCAAGTGTTGTTTATACACGGTGGCGGCTATATTGAACAGCCTTTGACTTGGCATTGGCGTTTTTTAGACCGATTGACGAAGCAATTAAATAGTACGGTGTATGTGCCGGTTTATCCAAAAGCACCAAACCATCAGTATATGGATGCGATCGAAAGTGTCCTTCCTGTGTACCAAGCTCTTTTAGAGAAAGGAACGCCTGAAAATATCGTCATCATGGGTGATTCTGCTGGCGGAGGTTTATCGTTAGCCTTTGCTCAATACTTGGCAAAAAAGGGATTGCCGCAGCCAGGGAATATCATTCTTTTATCACCATGGCTAGATGTTACATTAAGTAACCCTGATATCGCTGCTATGGTTCCAAAAGAACCAATGCTCAATCTAGCATTATTAATTGAAGCAGGAAAAAGATATGCGGGTGACATGGATGAAACACACTACTTAGTCAGTCCAATCTATGGAGAGATCAAGTCACTGGGACGAATTTCTGTTTTTATAGGCACTCACGAATTCTTCCTCCCAGATGCCCGTAAATTCAAAGAGATGGCAGATAAGCAGGGGGTTCCAATAAACTATATAGAATATCCTAAAATGAATCACGTGTTTCCTGTCTTCCCTATACCAGAAGCAAAAAAAGCGTTAAACCAAATTGTCGCGATTATTGAAAGTAATACCTTTCCTTTGAAAGAGTGCAATGAATAAGAAATAGAAATGAGGATGACTAGCGCGGCTGGCCATTCTTGTTTCTGTTTGAAGGAGCGAAAAAATTGACAGACATCAAGACCGAACCATTCTCGTTTGCAAGTATGCAGCAGGCAGTCCCTGTACATATTCCAGAAAGACAATACATTTCATCACATGATGGTACAAGCCTTGCGTATTATCCATTTTTATCAGAAAAGAAGACGCAGGCCAATGTGATCTTAATTCATGGCGGTGGTGCTCATAGTTTGGCTGGTTATGAGCATATCGCCCATACGCTGCAGCATGATTTTCATGTGAATACGTTTTTGCTCGATTTAAGAGGTCACGGCCATTCGGAATGAGAAAGCTATTATGGAATGCTTGGGGAACTGCTGATCTTCTTTATGTACTTTGAGTTTATTGCCTTAATTATTAAATACTTTAAATCCAACTTTCATTTTCCGCTTCGCTATTATATATATATAGGGATCACGGCTGTCAACCGTTTGATTATCATTGATCATGAAGAGGCAGTGTCGACGTTCTGGTGGGCGCTGGCCATTCTTGCCATGACCTGTGCACTCTTTATCGCGAGCAAAAGATATGCTGCTCAAGAGCATGAGGAAGTGAAGTAAGGAAAGAAGACGAACGATGGACGTTCGTCTTTTTTTGTATGTGTTAATGGTGAAACGCCTAGATGTTACATTAAGCAATCCTGACATTGCTACGATGGTGCCAAAAGAACCTACGCTGTAAATAAACTTTTAAAAAGCTTTAAAGCTATCCATATTTTAAGAACTTATAATAAATTATATATAATTTCATCAAACTTAAAAGGCTATTGGACAAGCGAGAAAAGTTTGAAAAAAATTGGGATTAGTGGGAGAATAAGAAAAAAGATTATGAGAGGCTAGGTATGAATAAGAAAAACAAAGTTCAAAAAATTCTTTCATGTAAAATATCAGAAGCTAATTTTCATTCGTATTATATAGATTTTGATATTGGTTCTTCAGGAGAGTTAACTCAACGAATAGATGAATTTGTACAGATAATGTGTGAAGAGTTACCCAATTTTGCCTTCGGTTTTCATAAAGGTGAAAGTATTTCTGTGGATGAAATACTTCCAGTATTAATAGAAGCTGCAGCATCTATCTACAGAGTGACCAATTTTAAACAAGTAGCTGAAATATATAAACGTGGAGAAATAATAGAGGATGAAATAGATGATAAATATCTTAGACGAGGGGAATTTGGTGAATTATTTCTTCATTCAATTTTAAAATATTTATTTGGAACTTACCCTTTAATAGCTAAAATTTATTTTAAAGATTCATACGGACATGCTGTTCATGGATTTGATTCCATTCATATTCAACCAGATACAAAAACTCTCTGGTTAGGAGAATCTAAATTATATACTGATGGGAAAAGTGGAATTGATGCATTAGTAAAAGATTTGTTTGACCATTTTAATTCCAATTATTTTGAAAGTGAATTCAATATAATCTCCAAAAGAATTGAAGATTCTAGGGACACTATTGATTCAAAAGGTTTTAATTCTGAATATTGGATAGAATTATTAAACAAGTATACTAGTCTTTCGGAAAAATTAGAAAATATTGTTATACCTATGTTTTGTGCATATGAAACTTCTACTTTAGATTCCTATGAAAATGATTACGATACGTTTGAAACAAGATTTGATGAAGAAGTTAGAAACCTTAATAAAAGATTTATGGAAAAAGGAAACAAACATCCCCTCTATAGTAAATTAAATATTATTGTAATACTTATGCCAGTAAAGAGTAAAAAAGAACTTGTCTCTAAACTACATAATAAATTATCAATCATTCAATCTTTAGGAATAGGGGGATAGAAAATTGAATTGGGAAGATATAAATATTTATAATATCAATAATTTAAATTTTCAAGATAGCTTTTCTTTGGCGAAGTATGTTTCAAATTTATCTTTAAGTGATAAAAAAAATGAGGCAAGGAAGATACTAATTCATATTTTAGAAATTTGGGATTATGTTAATAATGATACAAAAGATATATGGCTAGATATAGCTGAGAGTCAGGGCTTCTACCCATACATAAAAGATAGACTAGATATTACTTCTGAAATTAGACAGGCATATCATTATTCAGAAAACATAGAAAATATAGTTTTCCATAAAGAACAAAAAATTCTTTCTAATTATTTAAAAAGAAAGGAGAATATTGTTGTTAGTGCACCAACTAGTTTTGGGAAAAGTTTGTTGATTGAGGAGATAGTAGCTAGTAATAAGCATAGGAACATTTTAATTATCCAGCCTACTTTAGCTTTAATTAATGAAACTAGATTGAAACTGAAAAAATATAAAAATTACAATATGATTGTAAACACATCTCAAAAAATTGAGGGTAAGAATTTGTTTATTTTAACAGCTGAACGGGTTTTAGAGTTTAAAAACTTTCCCAAAATTGATTATTGTATATTAGATGAATTTTATAAAATAAGTTCAACACGAGATGATGAGAGATCAGATGTATTAAATATAGCTCTAAAGAAAATTTTAAGTAATAAAGAGACAGCTTTTTATTTTATAGGCCCTAATATTGACTCAATTTCTTCAGGTTTTGAGGAAAATTACAATGCGAAATTTGTGAAAACAGATTATTCCTTGGTTGATACTAGAGTGGAACTGGTGAAAGTAGACTTTAAAAGTAACAAACCACGTTTAAAAGAAAAAGATAGAAAGATAAAATTATTTGAAATGCTATTTAGAAAGAAAAAAGAACAATCTATTGTATATGTCTCATCGCCTGATCGAGCAATAAAAATAGCAATGGAATACTATGATTATTTAGAAGAGAAGAAGCTTCTAGAAAAACAATCAGTATTACCAATAAATGAATGGATATCTGAAAATATTAATCCAAGTTGGAGTTATAATAAATTATTGTTACAGAGAATAGGCGTTCATTCAGGAACAATACCAAAACATTTAACTCACTCAATTATTGAATATTTTAATAAAAAGAACTTAGATGTACTTTTCTGTACATCAACTATAATTGAGGGAGTAAATACTTCTGCTAAAAATGTTTTTATTTTTGATAACCGTAAAGGTTCTAATGAAATAGACTATTTTGATTTTTCTAATATAAGAGGAAGAGCTGGAAGGTTATTGAAACATTACTCTGGGAATGTGTATGTTTTTCATTCGATTCCCAAAAAAGCTAAAGTTGAATTAGATATGCCTTTTTATGATCAAGAAAAAATTTCAGATGAAATATTAATTAATTTTAATAAAAGTGAAGTTAAAGCAAAAAACCTTGAAAGATATGAAGAGCTTACTAGTTATGATGAAAGGTTATTATCCATTATAAAAAAGAATGCTGTTTCTGTAAGTGGACAAAAAAAGATTATAGAAAGTATATTAACCACGCTAAGATCTAATCCAGAGCTAATTTTATGGACTGGTGAACCTTCATTTAAAGCAGTTAAATATATAACTGATATTTGTTGGGATAACTTATTGAAGGAAACAGAAACAACTAGGCCTATGACAAAGAAAAAATTACCTGTAGTTGTATATAATAGCTTAAGAAGCAAGTCAGTAAAAGAATCATTAAATAAAGAGTACAAATATTTAAAAGATCAATTTACTAAGTTGACAAAACAACAACTGATAGATAAAGCAATTAGTAATTATTTTAGAGAACAGCGACATTGGATTTCTTATAAAGTTCCTAAGTGGCTTGAGGTCGTAGATTCATTACAGAAGGAAATATGTAAAATAAATGGAGTGTCAAAATCAGGAGATTACTCATACGTTGCTTCTCAATTGGAGAATGAAGGGGTAGAAGGTGATTTTTCAGTCTTGTTAGATATGGGGGTACCATCTAGTGCTATTAATAAAATTAAAAACCAATTTTCTAAGGGAATAGATATTAAAGAATTAATTTCTGAAGCTAAAAATATTGCTGATTCATCAAATACCAATTTAATTGAATATGAAAAAGAAAAATTAAACGAGCTATAAGATAGTGTCAGAAACTATACAAATGGCTTTTCTTACTTTGGTTATAAATCTAATAAGACGAATTATACTCAAATCCCTTTTGCAACCGTTCAAGTATGGAAGTTCGTTCTGTCTGCGATGACAAAAGGGGGGCTGATGAGTCATTCTGAAGCCGTACGTTTTCACTATCCTGCATGGGTGGTCGAGCAGGATCCACTTCTATTGACGACCATGCCTTAACCCCATCTACACCTAAAAACCAATTTGCGAAGATGGATCGGCCATATGGCATGTTTGTAGGCAGCAAGGATGAACTGTATGACGTCGAGACTTTTCTCCACTATCATGAGCTGCCGATGGAACCAATTAAAAAGCAATCAGTCTATCAAGTGCTTGAAGGACATACCCATTTGTCGGTTTTACTAGAAGCAGGAAAACAGATTGGCAGGACGATCCAAATGTGGAATGCTTCTATTTAGCATGAACAACTAGTCAACACTCTCCCGTTTTCTTAAAAATTTACATTGACACCATCCTTTTCTATGATAAAATCATAGTGTGATAATGAGAATCGTTATCAAACGATATGACTACATATAGAATGGATAGGTGAGGTACATGTTCAAGAAATCTTTTTGGTCGCTTTTAGTTGTGCTCTCCATCGTTTTACTTGCAGCTTGCGGCAGCAATAGCAGTAACGGCAAGTCAGATAGTAAAGAGAAAACAAGAACCGTTGAAAGCGCTATCGGTTCAACTGAAATTAAAGGATCGCCTAAACGTGTGGTGACACTGTACCAAGGAGCAACGGATGCTGCAGTCGCTATGGGCATTAAACCAGTAGGTGTTGTTGAATCATGGCTTGAAGCACCTACGTATAAATATTTAAGAGATGACTTAAAGGATGTTAAAATTGTTGGGCAGGAAACACAGCCAAACTTAGAGGAAATTGAAAAGCTCAAGCCTGATTTGATCATTGCATCGAAAATCCGCCACGAGCAAATTTTTGATCAGCTGAAAGAAATCGCTCCAACTGTTGCAACAGAAACAGTGTTCACCTTTAAAGACACAGTGAAATTAATGGGTGAAGCATTAAACAAGCAAGACAAATCAAAAGAATTGCTGACGAAGTGGGATGACCGCGTCGCTGATTTCAAAGAAAAAGCGAAAAAAGACATCAAAAACTGGCCGATGAGTGTATCTGTGGTGAACTTCCGTGCAGATCATGCTAGAATCTATCAAACTGGTTTCGCAGGATCCATTTTAACAGAGCTAGGCTTTGAAGGACCTAAGAATGTCAAAGATAAAAAGCAAGACATCATTACACTTACAGACAAAGAGAGCATTCCACAAATGGATGCAGATGTGATCTATTACTTTATGGATGATCAGGATAAAGCAGTTGAAAAAGCATATAAAGAGTGGACGAGTCATCCTTTATGGAAGCAGCTTGACGCAGTGAAAGCGAAACAAGTGCATAAAGTAGATGAAATCACTTGGAACATGGGCGGCGGTATTATCGCAGCAAACATGATGCTTGATGATATTTACGATCGTCTAGGAATTGATAAATAAGACATAACAGAGGAGAAAATGTGAACATACCATTTTCTCCTTTTTTCCATAACAGATTGAAAGCGGGAATCAGATGAGAAGTTTATTAAAAAAGGATTCAAGCAAGGCACTGCTTTTTGCTGGATTCATTGTGTTGATGTTGGTATTTTTTATGCTCAGTATTTCCCTTGGGCAAACCTCTATTTCCCTCAAAGCCACAATCCATGCTTTTCTTCAATTTGATGAATCGGATCCAAACAGTGTCATTGTCATGACATCCAGATTATCAAGAGCTTTAATCGCAACGGTCGTTGGATCTAGCCTGGCGATTTCAGGTGCACTCATGCAGGCATTGACAAGAAATCCGCTTGCGGCGCCTGATTTATTAGGAATTAATGCAGGCGGGCTATTTTTTATCGTAATTTCGATTGTTTTCTTTTCAACAGAGTCGTTAACAGGCTATATGTGGACAGCCTTTCTAGGCGCAGCGATTGCAGGGATGCTCGTTTTTCTATTGGGCTCCATTGGAAGAGATGGATTGACGCCGGTCAAAATTGTCCTTGCAGGTGCGGCGATATCTGCACTGTTTGCGTCTTTTACACAAGGTCTTTTAATCGTGAATGAACAGTCGATTCAAAGTATTCTGTTCTGGATGGCTGGTTCAGTGTCTGGAAGAAGTATTGATATGTTAATCCCTGTTTTGCCTTATATTTTAGGTGCGACTATTGTGGCGCTGCTTCTGGGACGTTCTATTAATGTTCTTTTGTCGGGAGACGATATTGCCAAAGGACTTGGCCAGCGTACACTGCTGCTGAAAATAACGATGGGTGTACTCGTTGTCTTTTTAGCAGGTGGTTCCGTCGCTGTTGCTGGTTCAATTGGTTTTGTTGGTTTTCTTGTGCCGCATATTGTGAAAAAGCTTGTCGGGCCTGACCACCGCTGGGTACTGCCGTATTGTGCCGTAGTGGGGGCGTCGCTTTTACTTGCCGCGGATCTGGCGGCTCGTTTTCTGATCATGCCGCAGGAAGTGCCGATTGGTGTCATGACGGCGGTAGCAGGAGCGCCTCTATTTGTTTATCTTGTGCGCAAGGGGTTGAAGACAGGTGGCTAAAACATATACAGTGCGTTCTAAAGGCGGGCGCATTTCATTTCAATTTTCAAAGCGGACATTTTTGATTTTACTTTTATTGACGGCCATTGCCTTTGGCTTATTTATTCTCAGTCTCAGTATGGGAAGCCGGTTCATTCAGCCGGTCGATGTGCTGCTTCATTTAATCGGTCAGGGAGAGGGAAACTCCTTTGTGTTAAATACGCTGAGGATTCCACGAACGCTGCTGGCTGTCTTAGTCGGAGCCGCGCTTGCGGTATCAGGGCTTATTTTGCAAGGATTGATCCGCAACCCGCTGGCATCACCTGACATCATTGGAATTACAAGTGGTGCTTCGTTTGGTGCGATTATGTTCATTGTCTTTTGGATGGGCACTGTGCCCATTGCTTATCAATCCTTATGGGCGATTGCGGGTGCTTTTGCAGTATCGTGCCTGATCTATTTGCTTTCATGGAAAAAAGGGGTCAAGCCGATCACACTTGTCCTGATGGGAATCGGGATTTCTGCCATTATGAAGGCATGTGTGACGTTTACGCTTGTACTTAGTGATACGATGACAACGACAAAGTCATACATCTGGCTGACGGGCAGCTTATATGGTTCTACGATGAAAGACGTCACTGCGATGCTTCCTTGGGTGATGATCATTTTACCGATTGTCATGGTGTTAGCAAGAACGATGAATGTAAAAGAACTTGGCGATGATCTTGCAACAGGTCTCGGGGTAAAAGTGCAGGCGAAACGATTATTCTTTCTCCTGATGAGTGTGACATTGGCTGGTGTTGCAGTCGCATTTGCAGGCGGCATTGAATTTGTTGGACTCATGGCGCCGCACGTTGCACGGATGATTATTGGCCGTTCTTTCATAGCACTTGTCCCAGCATCTGCGCTTGTTGGTAGTATTCTCGTGATGCTGGCTGATCTAGTGGCTAGAACCGCATTTCTACCGTTAGACGTCCCAGCAGGTGTATTTACGGCGGCCATTGGTGCACCATTCTTTATTTATTTGTTATATCAACAGCGAAATCGATAAACAGAAGATGGGGGTTTTGATATGAGGCCAGAGTGGGTTGAGAGAGAATTACTTGATTTTGGGGTACACATCACAAATGGACCAATGACATCTGATCGCACACTTGCTGCGCTTTTTTCAGAATCAGCCGTCATGCGTTTATTAGAAGCTGAAAAGGAAGCGATGCATGCACCGAATCTGGCGGTAGCAGCTTCTATGTTTTCAAAGCGGTACGCCTACTTAGCCGTCAGTTCCTCTTTATACTTGATGACGCTGTATGACGGTGTCTATCAGTTTCCACTAGCAGCATGTGCATTTAGAGTGGATCGGAAAATTGAATTGGATGAGACGGCGTCTTCGTTTGTTCCACTAGAAGGAGACCGGCATGAGTGGAGAGAGAAGGTCGTGCGTGCACTGTTTACGGAGTGTGTCACGCCTCTTTTAGACGTGCTGAACCGCACATCAAAACTCTCTTATCGTATTTTATGGGAAAATGTAGCGGTTCGAATCAACTCTCTTTATCGAAGCATGATGCGAGAAGCGGAAGAACCTGCGGTGAAGCAGCGTGTGCGGGAGGATTATCTGTATCTGAAGCAAGCGGCTGGTGATGTATTCGGAGCTCAGCAAAATCCATTTCAGCACAGCCTAAACCTAGACGACAGTTTACTAGAAACATCCAACCGGAAGACCTGCTGTATGTATTATAAGCTTGAGAAAAAATCGGAGAGTCTCGATTATTGTCTTGTTTGTCCGCTTGAACAAAAGAAAGGCACTGCTTGCTCGTAGCAGTGCCCTTTTTTTATTCCCAAATCTCGCCTGCCCATTCAGGATGATCAATAAAAGGGTTGCGGTTGTGCTGATACGTTTGATAGATAATCTCATTGCGGTTCCGTTCGATTTGATCGACTGGGTCCTGCTTGTGCCATTTGAGAAGTACAGACATTTTGCCGTGAAGGGGAGAGCTTCCATTATTCACTTTGTCGTTCAATTCTAAATCTGGAAAGCGGTCATCGCCTTCGTAGCGAACCGCCATATAAAAGAGCATTCTCGCGACATCTCCTTTGACCCGGTTGTGAGGTTCGAATGAGTCGCTGTCGTAGAAGTTGCCCGGCGCTCCTTTGTATTCATTACCACCCGTGTCAAAATCTAAATTTCCGCGTGTGCTGTTCGTTTGCACATCTGCCGCACGAAGGTGATGGAGATCTGTCCCAGGCCCTTGGCTTGTCCCGAAATTGCCGTGAGACTTGGCCCAGACATGCTCCCGGTTCCACTGGCCCACATTTCCGCCATTCGACTGTTTTGAGCGGGAGGCACCACTATAAAGCAGCAGCACATTGTTTGGGTTATTGGGGTCTTCATCTGTTTCCTTTAATGCATTCCAAACCTGGCTGTAGGAGAGCTGCGTATGATCATCAATGATATCGTGTAAGGCTTTCTTAAGAGCGGGTCCTGACTTGCCAGCAGCAGATTGGTAATAGGAATCGATTTGACTTGTAGCGGCAGTTTGCGTTTGTTGTGCAGATGTTTCGTTTTGAAGCTGTAACGGGGAAAAGGTGATCGTTTGACTAGGTTCACTCAGATTGAAACCTTGAGCATTTGCAGCTGGAGGCAGCGGGGCGGCGAATGTGCCGAATATCATGATTCCGGCGGCCACAGTTCCAAATAAAGTTCTTTTCATTCGATTTCCTCCTTGATAGGGAATGTATTCTCTTTATTTCTATCATATTGCCATGAAGAAATAAATGGATTTCTCGTAAATTTTATGTAATAAGTTCATAGGAAAAGAGATTGCTATTTTAGGCGTATTCCTGTATAAGTGGGCTTATAAGGATGGACAGCAAGGGAGAGGATGGATCACGTGAAAGAACTGCAAACACCTTCAAGAACGATTATGACACCGGGACCCGTTGAAGTAGATCCGAGAGTGCTCCGTGTGATGAGCACGCCAATTCTCGGTCAATTTGATCCAGCATTTACACACATTATGAATGAAACAATGACCTTATTGCGGTCACTTTTTCAAACAGAAAACAGATGGGCTTATCCAATTGACGGTACGTCCCGTTCAGGGCTTGAAGCTGTGCTCGCCAGTGTGATTGAGCCGGGAGATTCAATGCTTGTGCCTGTCTTTGGCCGCTTCGGTCACCTGCTCATTGAAATAGGACAGCGCTACGGTGCTGAGGTACATACAATGGAATGTGAATGGGGGACGGTTTTTGATCCTGACGACATCATCAAAGAAATAAAGCAGGTCAAGCCTAAAATCGTTGCCATGGTTCATGGGGAAACATCCACCGGGCGATTACAGCCGCTCAAGCAAATCGGGCAAGCATGCCGGGCTCTTGATGCGCTGTTCATTGTAGACGCTGTGGCAACCATTGGCGGTGTCGAGGTAAAAGTGGATGAATGGAAAATTGATGCGGCGATTGGCGGCACGCAGAAATGTTTATCTGTTCCATCAGGTATGTCACCTATTACGTATAATGACCGGGTCGCAGCTGTCATTGAATCGAGAAAGAAAGTAGAAAAAGGCATTGCGACACAGGATGAATTACAAAAACAAATGGACATTTCTCCAATCAAAAGCAATTATTTTGATTTAAGCCAGCTTCAGGATTATTGGAGCCCAAGACGATTAAATCATCATACAGAAGCGACAACGATGCTCTATGCACTGCGAGAAGGGGTTCGTCTTGTGCTGGAAGAAGGGCTGTCTGAACGTTTTCAAAGGCACGCATTTCATGAGAAAGCCTTGATGAAAGGTCTTGAAGCAATGGGGCTTGAATTGTTTGGTGATCCAGATTGTAAAATGCCGGTTGTGACTTGTATTGTCATTCCAAGTGGTATTGACGGAGAAGCGGTCCGTGCCGACCTGCTCCATCATTTTGGGGTTGAGATTGCAAGCTCCTTTGGACCGCTTGCCGGCCGTATATGGAGAATTGGGACAATGGGCTACAGCTGCCGAAAGGAAAATGTGCTGTTTGTGTTAGCAGGGCTTGAAGCGATCCTCATCAAACATGGTGCGTCTATCCATTGCGGAGCAGGGCTTCAGGCGGCTCTTTCTATCTATGAACAAGCTGAATAACGATATCTAAAATACCCGCCATTGGCGGGTATTTTTATTTTGGAAAAGAACGCTAATTTTTGAAAAACTAGACTTATAGATGAGGTTATCGCTATACTGGAGAAGTTCTCACCATTTTTGTCATCATTTTCATTTATTTTGCAGAAAGAGGTTTTTATATGAAGAAGATGGGCAGATTATACATTTTGATGCTCAATATTTTTATTGCCATGCTTGGCTTTGGCCTCATTGTACCTGTTATGCCGAGTTACATCGAAGCCTTTGGTGCAACAGGGAAAACACTCGGTTTTCTTGTCGCTGCAACAGGTTTTACACAATTTGCGTTATCGCCGGTTGCCGGGGCACTGACCGATCGATTTGGACGAAGAAAATTGATCATTGCGGGGATTGCGGGTTTTACGATTGCTCAGTTTATTTTTGCTTTTGCTGATCAGCTTTGGATGCTGTTCGTGTCTCGGTTTTTAGGCGGTGCTGCCGGGGCTTTGCTTATGCCGGCCATGTTTGCATACATCGCTGATATCACAAGTGAAAAGGATCGAGGGAAAGGAATGGGTCTATTCAGTGCAGCGATGACACTAGGTTTTGTCATTGGGCCTGGCGTAGGCGGCTATTTGGTTGAGTACGGGATCGCATTTCCATTTCTGATTGCCGGTTCCTTTGCTGCTCTTTCTACTTTGTTATCCATCCTCTTCTTACCTGAAACATTAACAAAGGAAAAACAGGAAGAGGCGCGGCTCAACAAGGATATTCATTTCAATCCTTTTGTACAAATGATCGAGGCTCTAAGGACATCGTACGGCTTTTTGTTTATATTGGCCTTTGTCCTCAATTTCGGAATCATTCATTTTGAATCGATTTTCGGCTTATATGTAGACCAAAAACACGGATTTTCACCTAAAGATATTGCGTTTGTGATTACGGTTGCAGGTCTTGCCGGGGTGCTTGTCCAGGGTGCGTTAGTGAATGTTTGTGTGAAACGATTTGGGGAGATGAGAGTCGTGCGTTATGCGCTGTTAGGTGCGGCTTTCATGCTGATCGCCTGCCGTTTTGCGCCGTCCTTTTGGTTGATTTTTACAGGTTCGATTTTATTTTTATCGGCTACGTCATTCGTCCGTCCAGCCCTCAATACATTGCTGTCCAAGATGGCAGGCAATCAGCAAGGGGTAGCAGGCGGTCTCAATACATCCTTTATGAGTCTTGCCAATATCGTCGGACCGAGTCTGGCGGGTATATTATTTGATATGAATATTGAGTTTCCTTTTATGTTTGGAACACTGGTGCTTTGCGTAAGCTTCGCTGCATCCATCGTGTGGGGGAAAAAAGTGCAGCATGCTCATGCAGCGCAAGGAAGATTGTAGTTGATCTACAGTCTTTTTTTATTGAATGAAATGTATTTAGAAAAATTTCAATTAGAAATAGTATATGTTTTATATTTTATCTAAATGAATAGTAGAGTTTATCAATATTTCTAAGAGAGAATCCATATATTTAGGTCTTTGGGATCGATAAAAACTTGTTAATAAAATACTGAATTGTACATTTTATATAAAAAGTGATTGATTGGTTTTTTCCGCAATGGTAACATCAATCTCGACAGCATGAGGTAACTGAGATAATCAAGAGAAAAGGGGATAGAAAATGAAGAAGTTTATTTTTGCCATTATATTTTTTATCGTCACCATGTTTAGTACAGCAGTGCCTTCAGCAGTTCATGCGGCAGAAATTGATCATGACAAAGTAGTTGGTTTTAGAGAAGTCAACCCAACAACTGTTACACAAAAAGCGGCGAAAAAATTTCAGCCTTATTTGAAAGTATGGCATGGATGTGTACCATTCCCAGCTGTAGATGCTGCTGGAAACACAAGCAGAGGGTTAAAAACGAGCGGTTCACATAATGGTGGATGCAGCAGTAATATCGGTCAAGTATATTCACGTTCAGATTGGTACAATGGCAGCTGGGCGATTATGTATGCTTGGTATTTCCCAAAAGATAATCCTTCACCAGGCTTTGGTCATCGTCATGATTGGGAATCCATTGTCGTTTGGATTGACAATCCAGCTGTAGCCAATCCGCGTGTTCAATCAATTGCTTACTCAGGTCATGGACAATATAAGAAAGTAGCACCGAGTGCAGCAAGTATTTTAGGGACAAATCCTTTAGTAGGTTATGATAGCAACTGGCCATTAAATCATGAGTTGAATGTAAGCGGCAATGTGAGCGGAAAAGGAATGCAGCCTTTAATTGGCTGGGATGATCTAACGCCGGCTGCAAGACATGCACTGAATACAACAGACTTTGGTAGTGCAAACGTACCTTTCAAAGATAGTAACTTTAAAAACAATTTAGCAAAAGCGTGGTATCGATAAGGGTTAACCATGATTAAAAACCGATCATCTAAAAATGATCGGTTTTTTTATAAACAAAATCGCATCATCTTTCATATTTCACGACAGGTGATTTTTCTTTATGAAGCGCACGAATCATCGCTTCATCTACGTGTAAATGCTCTTTCACTAATTGAGGCGGGGTTAAGGCCATCCACTGATTCAACGAAATATCTGCAAACCGGTCACTTTTAAAAATCTCTAAAAACCAAAGGCTCGTTTGGCCGATATTTTGGATGTAATGCCCCATGCCAAAAGGAACATATCCAACATCACCGGCTCTGTAATTAAAGGTGCGGGCAGTACCTCCTGCTCCAAAGACCGTCATTTTAGCTGTACCTGTTAAATAGTATTGCCACTCATCATTATTAGGGTGCCAGTGCATTTCTCTCATGCCGCCAGGTTTTACTTCAACAAGTGCAGCTGCAATCGTTTTTGAAATCGGGAAATTCCGTGAATCGACAATTCGGACGGTTCCGCCAGAGGTCGTTATCGGTTTTTGACGAAGAAGCTGGTGCGTAAATGGCGGCTTGATGCTGCCGTATGGATCAGATACCATTTGGCTTTCTAAGGATGACGGCGGCGAGCCTTGAAACATATAGCGCTGCTTTTTCGGAATATGGTCAAACAATTTCTTAGGAACACCAAAATTGGCGGAGAGAATCTCTTTCGGTGTATGGGCAAACCAGTCTGTAATCGTGAATGTATCAAATTCAGAAAAATCGCCATCATCAAATACAAGAAGGAACTCACAACCATCCTCAAGTCCTTGAATAGAGTGCGGGATACCAGGTGGAAAATACCACAAATCGCCTTCTTCTATATCAGCCATCATATTTCGCCCTTCTGCATCTACAGATGTGATGCGGGCTTTGCCTAAAATCATATATGCCCATTCCGCCTGCTTATGCCAATGAAGCTCACGAACACCTCCGCGTGTGAGCCGCATGTTGACACCTGCAATCGTTGTTGAAACCGGCAGCTCCCGCTTTGTAATTTCCCTCGACCAGCCGCCGTGATTCAAATGCATGTGTGTATCAGAAAATGAAAATTTTAAATTGGGGATTGTTCCGGCATCGGTTTTAGGGGGAACGAGCATATCTGGGTTCTCTAAATCTCGAAGGACATCGCGCGGGCCTAAGTCGGTGGCACCCGCGCCATCCTTTCGAATGGGCTGCGGGATGTGACGGAGCTCATCATCCATTTATCATCCCTCCTTGAGTCTCATTTTTCTCCTCCAAACTATATGAAGTTTCAGAAGAAAAAATTCAATCAGGATGGGATGAGAGAAACATTTGAATACGGAATGCTAAGCGCAGCCGCAATGTTGCGTCAGAATCTTTTAAGCTGATTCGAAGCAATTCTTCACACTTCTCGAGGCGATAAATGACCGTGTTGCGATGAATGGACAATCGTTTGGCTGTTTCTGAAATGTGGCAATGGGTTTCTAAATAGACAGATAAGGTGTGAAGAAGGGCTTGATCGACTTGTGATGGTTCAGATAACGGGTGAAGGTGCAGCTGGTGAAACGTGATCATATCCTTTCTTGGAATGAGCCTTAGTAAATCTGGCACATCCTTCGCTTGATAAAATTGAATATATTCAGTACGCGATGAGAGATGTCCTGTTTGAAGAGCCTCTAATGCTTCATTGTAGCCTTCAGACAGATGGGAGATGAGGCAGCCCGTCAAGCTCACCCCAAAAGAAATAGTATGATTCACTTGCAGTTTAACAAGCATCTGCAACTGTTTTAAAAAAGAGCTGAGCCTGCCGCTAACCTCTGGCCAACTGCCAGTCTCCTCCATCAATACAACACCCATATCACCTTTGACAAACAGAAAAGCAGGAAATGGGCAGCTTGGAAGTGCACTTTCGAGCAGATCAACCATTTGATCTAAAACCATTTGCTGCTTCATAAAACATGTGGTATCACTGCGCTCGTCAAGCTGACAGATCATACATAGATAGCGGTATTCGGCGTTTAATCCAAATGCCTGAGCGAAATGTAAGGGATCTTGCTGGGAAGACGATGCCCTCTCTATCCATTTGCGAAAGCCCTCATTTCTAGCACGCTTGGCCGTTTGCAGGGCGGCATATTGTCTCATACGTGCAATTGACATTTCGTTTACTGCTTTTGCAATGATCCCATGCAAAGTTTTATTCTGCGGGTGAATGAAAGCGAGGATGACCAGATAATCACATGTTTGTTCGTTTAGATCAATTGGAAAGATGGAAAAGGTTTGTTTTGCATGTATCATTGAAAAAGAATGAGTTGTCCTGCTTTGGAAAAAGGGGAGAATGTGCATCCATTCTGGGCTCGTGATCATGGGGGAAGAGGTATAGAGAATACGTCCATGCTGGTTAAACAAATAGATGGGCTTGTGAATCTTTTTGGCCAATTTTTGTAAAATTTCAAACTGATTATCGTCTATGTTCATATCCACTGGGTCTCCTTTATTGGTGAAGATGAATAAAAAAATGGACAATCACTGTCAACATCTCTGATATGCATTTTATGTTATCAGCTAAAATCATTTTAGATAGAAAGTTGTCAATTCATATAACAAACAAACAGAGCGTCAGGACAAAATCACGTGCCACCAGTCATCTTCATTCAGAATTACGAGCAAATATGATATGTTGTAGACAGAAGAATTTCTTTCAGAAATATGGGTATCACAAGGAATAAAGGCTTTGATGTGAGGAAGCCGTCTATACATGAGAGTGGCAAGAGGTGAGAAACATGATTTATATCGGATTAACTGGCTGGGGAGATCATGACAGTCTTTATCCGCCGAGAATCGGCAGCGCGCAAAAGCTGTTTCACTACGCATCAACGTTTCCGATTGTGGAACTGGATGCCAGCTTTTATGCGGTTCAGCCTGAGCGTAATCATGAAAAGTGGATAAAGGATACGCCAGATGACTTTCAATTTGTTGTGAAAGCATACCAAGGAATGACTGGACATCAAAGGGGCGAGATTCCGTTTGCTTCGAAGGAGGACATGTTTGATGCATTTATTCTTTCGCTGACTCCGCTCATTCGTGAAGGGAAACTGGCCATGGTGCTCTTTCAATTTCCACCTTGGTTTGATTGCAAAAAAGAGCACGTTCACTATTTAAGATGGTGTAAGGAGAAGATGGGCGATATTCCATGTGCACTCGAATTCCGAAACCGTACATGGTTTTCAGAGGAATTTTATGAGCAGACTTTGTCCTTTATGGAAAAGGAAGGATGGATTCATTCCGTCTGTGATGAACCGCAAGTCGGAGAAGGCTCCATTCCCCCAGTCATACAAGCTACACACCGTGATAAAACCTTGGTCCGATTTCACGGGAGGAATAAACAGGGCTGGCTTCACCCGGCAGACCATGAGAATTGGCGTGAAGTGAGATACTTATATTTATATAATGAAGCTGAATTAAAAGAGTGGAAAAAGAATCTCGACATCCTGCATCAGCAATCGAAAGATGTCTATGTCGTGTTTAACAATAACTCTGGCGGAGATGCAGCGGCGAATGGCCAGCAGATGATTGATTTGCTGGATATCACCTATTCAAACCTGTCTCCGAAGCAGTTAGATTTATTTAGTTAACCGAGAGCTGACTGAAGCTTTCAACCTGAATGAGACGGTCAGTGACAACTTGAGGGAGAGATCAACATGCTGCAGAAGCTATGGTTATATCATACAAACGACTTGCACAGCCACTTTGAGAACTGGCCAAAAATTGCAGCTTATATTGAAGAAAAGCGTCAAGTTCACGATCAGATGCTCTTGTTTGATATTGGCGACCATATGGATCGAGTGAACCTCGTATCCGAAGCGGATTATGGAAAGGTAAACGTCAAGCTCCTCAATCAGCTTGGCTATGATGGAGTCACGATCGGGAATAATGAAGGCATTACGCTGCCCCATGATCAGCTGGATCACTTGTATGAGAATGCACAATTTCCAGTGGTCCTGTCTAATTTATTTGAGAAAGGCAAAAGGCCATCATGGGCAAAGCCCTATCATATGATCACAATGGAAAACGGACTGAAGATATGTCTCTTAGGCGTGACCATTGCGTATACACCTGTATATGAAAAGCTGGGCTGGAACATTACTGATCCGTTTGACAGCATACGGGACATGCTGCAGGAAGTGAAGGGACAGGCAGATGTCATTGTGCTTTTATCCCATCTCGGTATCATCCATGATCGAGAGGTCGCCCGTGATTTCCCTGACATCGACATCATCCTAGGCTCACACACGCATCATCTGTTAGAACAAGGTGAAATGGACAATGGTGTGCTGCTTGCATGCGCTGAAAAGTATGGGCATTATATTGGCTGTGTTGAGCTGACGATCGATACAGCGCGTAAAGAGCTGATAGAGAAAAAAGCGACAGTACAGTCAGTAGATCAGCTCATCAGTGAATCAGATGAAGCCATCACCACCTTACAGCAAGCAGAAAGAAGAGCAAAAGCACTCATGCAGGAAAAAGTGACAACGATTGAGTCGAAGCTAGAAACGAAGTGGTTCGACGAATCTCCGCTTCCGCAGCTCTTAACAGATGCCATTAAAGATTGGTGCGGAGCAGATATTGGCATGATGAATGCAGGAATGGTGCTTGATTCATTAGAGGCAGGGATCGTCACAAGAGAAGAAATCCACCGGATATGTCCGCATCCCATTAATCCCATTCGGGTGACGCTTACCGGTCAACAGCTGATCGAAACAGTTCGACGGGGCTGTGAAGAAAAAATGGAACAGCTGCGCATCAAAGGCTTCGGATTTAGAGGTGAGCTAATGGGGAAAATGCTATATAGCGGACTCAGCTATACGTTAGAAGAAGGCGATGCCAAACGGGTGAAGGATGTCTTTGTACATGGTCAATTGATCAAAAAAGACGCCTCCTATACAGTTGGCACAGTCGATATGTATACATTAGGCTCTCTTTTTCCTCATATCCGTGATCACGAACACATTGAATATTTCATGCCTGAATTTTTACGTGATGTTCTGACATGGCGCTTGAAGGAAGCCACTTGAAATCCGCTTCAGCCTAACAACACGCGCCCTCTTTTCACATAGATTGTGATGAGAGGAGTGAAGGGATTTGGTGAATTTAACACCTATTACAATTGATGGCCATTCCTTTACAGCGGTCACCGTCAAGCTGCCGAAGACAAATTTTATGGCAGTATCAAATGAACATGGGTATATTATGTGCGGTGCACTGGATGTCGGGCTCTTGAATGAAAAGCTTGCAGATAGAGGAATTATTGCAGGAAGAGCAGTTGGTGTAAGAACCATTGAGCAATTGCTCGATGCTCCTTTAGAATCTGTGACATACGCCGCAGAAGCGCTGGGCATCTCAGCTGGAACAATTGGAAGAGATGCATTATTAAAAATGGTGAAATAAAATAGAGAGATGATTCCTATCCCCCCGCCTGTCTGCATACACATGTAATGGAGAAGGGGGGATTTTTTATTGAGAATGAACCGCCGTTATCGCCCCTACAAGAAGGGCCCTTTGCCATTTCGTTACGTCATGCTGCTTGCGATCTTATTCTTTGTGCTCTCAACCGTAATTAGTTTATTTTTTATCAACCGATCCATTAAACCTACCCTTATTCACATTGCTGAACTAGAAACAGAGCGCATCGCCAATCACCTCATACAATATTCAGTGCAAGACTTTGCAGATGATCAGGAGAATATGAAGGATATGGTGGTCATGAATACAAGTGAGAACGGAAAAGTGACGACCATCGATTTTAATGCGCAAGCAACATCGAAAGCAATGGCTGACCTCTCGCGTCATCTTCAAAAAAATTTAGAGGACATTGAAAAGGGGAACTTTCAAAAAGAGGCAAAAGAAGCATTAAAGGATCAAACAGATGGACATGACGGCATTATATATAACATTCCGCTTGGGCAAGCATCCGGAAATGCACTCATCGCCAACCTCGGACCAAAAGTGCCTGTGCGCTTTAGTGTGATTGGTGATCCGCATACGGACGTTGAAAAAAACATTAAGCCTTATGGCATCAACAATGCCTTGATTGATATTAGTGTTCTGATCGAGGTCAAGGTAAGAGTCATTATCCCATTTGCTTCTGAAACAATTGTAGTTAAAAACTCTGTTCCTGTCTCCATACAAGCCGTTCAAGGAGACGTACCAGATTATTATAATGGCAGCGGAACAAACTCAGGTGCTCCATCAATTGTTCTCCCAGAGAAAAAGGAGAAAAAGGAATAACAGCCCAACAATGATTGGGCTGTTATTTATTTTCGTTTCCGTTCAGCTCTTTCCCACGCCCTCAAATGAGGATATGGATCAAATGACCATTCGGTTCTGCCGTTATCTTTGTACATGCCATAGTGAAGATGCGGCGGAAACTTTCCTGCAGTGCCTGGAGGACCGTAACCGGAGCTTCCGACAGACCCAATCACCTGGCCAGGTTCAACAATTTGACCTGTCCTGAGTCCTTTCGCAAAGCCATTTAAGTGAGCGAAGTAATGATAATGATTATGAATATCTCGAATGCCTATCCGCCAGCCGCCAAAACGGTTCCAGCCTTTCATTTCAATCACGCCATACGATGTTGCACGAACGGGAAGTCCATAATAGGCAAATAAATCGGTTCCCTCGTGAATTCTTCTGCCTCCAAACCCTCTCGCATCTCCCCATGTACTTCGGTAGCTGTAGTCAGCTCCAACTGGAAGAGGAAAAGCATGCTTTCCAAGATCAAGATGGCCGTAGTGCTTATATAGCTTCATAAAAGATGAAATGATTCCAACGGTTTGATCACGTCCATAATAGTCCCATAAGCCAATTTTTAATTGATCAATGCTGCTGCCGTAGTGAAGCAAGTATTGAGCAAACGTGAACAATACATCCTCATCGTCATCGCTGCTTGCTTTGCCATCCCCATTTCCATCAAGACCAATTCCGTCAAACACTTTAATGCTTAAAGGAGAGGTATCCTGTTTATTCGGGTTTTCTGGTCCAATCCACATTTCCCGGGGAATGTAGATGCCAATGACGCCTTTTTGTTTCGGTAAATCTCTTCTGCTTTTTCGAATATTGTGTTCATACTGATCAACTGCAGCAAGTACATACCATGGAACCTGTGTTGTGATGGAGACTTTTTCATATAGGGCCATTCTTTGCTTCAATTCATCTGGCTGCTTGCCCGTCCCTTTTGCATGAACAGGTAAAGGGAGCATTGAAAGAGCAATCATGATGGCTAAAACCACTTTCACAAACGTCCATCTCCTTTCATCGAGCATTGTCTTCTACCGTTTAGTGTGGTTAGATCACTCTATTTCATAAGAAGAAAATGTTAGTAATTTTCTTCTGTTTTTTTAGGAGGCTTTTGGGTATTTTTGCAGCTCATTCCCTTGTTGTTCAATCTGTACTATGTTAAAGTGTCTAAAGAAAAGGCTTTAGGCCGAAGATTCAATTTTTTGCAGCTTCTTGGCTGCATCCATCGTATATAGCAGGAAGATTTTTGTAGATGCACCTTTAACGAATTCATATGGAGATGATGGAATTGGCAAAGAAGGAAGAGCACGTAAGAAAACCGGACTGGCTTAAAATTAAGCTGAATACGAATGAAAACTATACCGGTTTAAAGAAAATGATGCGGGAAAACAACCTGCATACCGTTTGTGAGGAAGCAAAATGTCCGAATATTCATGAATGCTGGGCAGTGAGAAGAACCGCTACATTTATGATCCTTGGATCTGTTTGTACGCGCGCATGCCGTTTCTGTGCGGTGAAAACTGGACTTCCGACTGAGCTTGACCTGCAAGAGCCAGAACGCGTGGCAGATTCAGTAGCCTTAATGAATTTAAAGCACGCTGTCATAACAGCGGTTGCAAGGGATGATCAAAAGGATGGCGGAGCAGGTGTGTTCGCTGAAACCGTTCGTGCGATTAGAAGAAAAAGCCCATTCACGACCATTGAAGTTCTCCCTTCAGACATGGGCGGTAATTATGATAACTTGAAGACATTAATGGACACTCGTCCTGACATTTTAAATCACAACATTGAAACAGTTCGCAGATTAACGCCAAGAGTTCGTGCGCGTGCTACATATGATCGTTCATTAGAATTCTTGCGTCGTGCAAAAGAAATGCAGCCAGACATTCCAACAAAATCAAGCATTATGATTGGACTTGGTGAAACGAAGGAAGAAATCATTGAAGTCATGGATGATCTTCTTGCCAATAACGTGGATATTATGGCGATTGGCCAGTATTTACAGCCTTCGAAAAAGCATTTGAAAGTTCAAAAATACTACCATCCGGATGAGTTTGCAGAGCTGAAGGAAATTGCGATGTCAAAAGGTTTTAGCCACTGTGAAGCTGGGCCGCTTGTGCGCTCTTCCTACCATGCAGATGAACAAGTAAACGAAGCGTCTAAAAAACGTCAGGCGCAAGCATAACAAAGAAAACGCCAGAGCTCTCTGGCGTTTTTTCTCGTATTAATTTTGGCCGTAAGGGGCGTTTCTTCTCATCGTACGGTCGGAATTCGTCATCCCATTTGCATCTTCTTGATTTGATATGTTCCCGCCTTGAGGGGAATACTTCATTTGCTGAATCGTTTTGGTTAAAATTTGGTCAAAATCACGTGAATTGGTTTGAAGACGTGAAAAATTGGCAATGGATTGAAAGTGCTCTGGATTATCAGAGACGTATACATGATAATAACGAGGGAGAACAGAAACCGCCGTTTTCTTTACTTGATCGGCAGATTCATCACGGTTTTTGTTTCCTGTTCGATACACGATGAGTGCATCCTCATCTGTCACAAGTGTGGCTGCATCTTTGATGTTTGGCAGCTGCACCGTTAAACTTGTAATCACGTGGGCAAGATGCTCACGATTTAAAGCAGGGGTTCTTTCTTTTTGATCCGTTACTTGCTGGCGCTGATAACGAACATATCCTGCTCTGTTTGTATCTGCTTCTGGCATGTTGGAATTATTTCCTTCATGACGATCCGACAGACGGATGGTTTTACTTGAAGAATCTTCATCCACTTGCCGGTTCATACCTGATTGAAAGCCGCACCCGCCTAAAAGCATGCTGAGGAGAATCGCGGCTGTCAGTTGTTTCTTCATAAATGTGACCTCCTTTTTCCTTTAGCTTCGTCTAAATCGGAAAAAACATGCTTTAGCAATTGATGGAGTTCTTCCAATGAATTATCATTAAAGATGGATCGTTTAAAAAGAGGTGAGAAGATGATCGTCGTTCAGAATGCTACCTTTGATCTTGTAAGAGATATCAAAGACGGCTTTAATGAAGAAGCGTTTAAAGCAAGGTACTCAGATATTTTAAATAAGTATGATTATATTGTGGGGGACTGGGGCTATAATCAGCTCAGGCTGAAAGGGTTCTTTGATGACCAAAACCAAAAGGCCACATTTGATACTAAAATCAGCACACTCGATGAATACATTTATGAATACTGTAATTTTGGCTGTGCCTATTTTGTCTTAAAGCGAATCAGAAAATAACGCAAAGGGGAGCGTCATAATGTATTTCGTAGACAGAAAAAAGATTGAAGAGACATTACGTTTTTTCGAGGAGCAATATGGATTGATGCAGAGTCATCAAACATGGACAAGTCCTCTTGAGAAAAAAGCGCTGGAACGAATTGTTCATTTGCTCGTCGAATGTATTCTTGATACTGGAAATGACATGATTGATGGCTTTATTATGCGTGACCCAGGAAGCTATGATGACATCATGGATATACTTGTTGATGAAAAGGTTGTACCAGAAGTGGAAGGAAGTCAGCTGAAAAAGCTTGTCTCATCCCGCAAAACACTTGTGCAGCAATATCAGGAAGTGGTTCATCATGACTTATTGCAGGTGATCAGCGAAGTAGAGCAGGCGCTAGAGGTCTTTCCAAGCCGCATCCGTACCTACTTGGAACAGGAGCTTGGCCCAGTATCAGCGTTTAAATAAACCATTGGAGTTGTGAGCATCATGAAATACAAAGGCTATTTAATTGATTTAGACGGGACCATGTATAAAGGAACAGAAAAGATCGAGGAAGCAGGTCAATTTGTTCAAAAGTTAAATGAGTTGAACATCCCTTACTTGTTTGTCACGAATAACTCATCACGTACGCCAAAGCAGGTAGCGGAAAAACTCGTTTCATTTGATATTCCAGCAACAGAAGAACAAGTGTTTACAACAAGTATGGCGACGGCCAATTATATTGCTGAACAAAAGAAAGATGCGTCAGTTTACGTGATCGGTGAAGAAGGAATCAAGCAGGCCATTGAAGAAAAGGGGCTGACGTTTGGTCAGGAAGACGCAGATTTCGTTGTTGTTGGAATTGATCGAGGCATTACATATGAAAAATTAGCAGTAGGTGCGATTGCCATTCGTCAAGGCGCACAATTTGTCTCAACAAATGGAGATATAGCTATTCCAACAGAAAGAGGGCTTTTGCCAGGGAACGGCTCGTTAACATCCGTACTGACCGTGACGACAACGGTTCAGCCAACATTTATCGGAAAGCCGGAATCCATTATTATGGAACAAGCGATGCGTGTGCTTGGGACAGATGTGTCTGAGACGCTCATGGTGGGTGATAACTATGATACGGATATTATGGCAGGAATGAATGCAGGAATGGACACATTACTCGTCCATACAGGTGTGACAACAAAAGAGCTGCTTCAGAAGTATGAAAAGCAGCCAACCTATGTCATTGATTCATTATCCGAGTGGATCGAGCGATTATCATAAAAAAAGAGGACAAGCGTTATGCGCGCGTCCTCTTTTTCTTTATTCCGCATTTCTTGCACTATGTGCCAACCTGCTTGATGCGGCAGCAGCAATAGCGCCAACAATGTCATCTAAAAAGGTGTGGCATTCGCCTGTGGATTTATCGTTGAGTTTCCCCAGAATACCCGGTTTTTCTTTATCGATATATCCGTAATTTGTAAAGCCGATTGAACCATAAATATTGACGATAGCAAAGGATAAAATTTCATCAACGCCATACAGGCTTTCGTCCGTTTCAAGTATTGATTGAAGCGGCTCAGTCAGCTTTTTTTGTTCGGCGAGTACGTCTAGTTCAACGCCCGTTAATATCGCATTTTGGACTTCACGTTTTGCGATGACACGCTCCACATTGTGGATGCACTCTGTCATGTCTAAGCCAGGATGATATTTTTCCTGTAAAAAGTAGACAAGGTCTGCTATATCTTGAATGGTTACGCCTCGTTCTTGTAAACGGCGTCTTGCTGTTTTTTCTACTTCGTTCATCTCATGATGATGCGGCATGTATTCCTCACCCAATCCTCGTAATTTGTCCACAACGTGTAAAAAGCTTCGGATAGTAAATAGTATTCATAAATCCCTCAACCTGCGACTACGATATGATAAGAGATTGATCATAGGAACGCAGGTGAAAACATGAAAGAAACCATTTATCACACATTTGGTATTGATGTTCGTCAATTTACGCCATATGGCAGTTATCAGAGCTTTCAAACGGCGGAGGCTCTCTTCCTCATTGTTCCTGTGTCTCATTTGCGAGAAGAAGAACTCTCAGAGTTGTATCATATCAGTCAGTATTTACTGAATGCTGGAGACCCATACGTCGCTGTGTTTGAATTAACAAATGAAGAGAAGCCCACCTTTACTCATGGAAAGGAGCAGTACGCTTTATTAAAAGCGGCGCCACCGATCTCAAGCCGCTCGTTTCAGCAAGCGTCAGAGCTGGCAGCCTTTCATGTCAGGGGAAGAGGCTTTCCATATGAAGTATCCGAAACAAAACGTGTCGGTGCCTGGAAGGAATTATGGGCAAAACGATTAGATCAGCTCGAAGGCTTTTGGTTGCAGCAAATGCATCAAAAACCGCTGGAACGGTTTGAACAAAAATTCATTGAATCGTTTCCGTATTATCTTGGATTAACGGAGAATGCCATTCAATATTTAGTCGATACTGAGCTTGATGATGAACCGAAAGAAGGTGACTCAGGCACTGTCTGTCATCAGCGCTTTTCACGTATGACATGGCCGCATGAGCAGCCGCTGCGTTTACCTGTGGATTGGGTCTTTGATCATCCAACCCGTGATATTGCCGAATACTTAAGAGAGACCTTTGTACAGCATAAGGAGGATTTAATTGAAGAAGGCTTTTCCTTTCTTCAGCAATATGAGGAGGTGACACCTCTTTCCTCCTTTTCAAAGCGTTTGTTATACAGCCGCCTGCTGTTCCCGCTTCATTACTTTGAAATTGTGGAAGGCTACTATATGTCGGGAGAAAATGAAAAGTCATACTATGAAGAGCGGTTAGATTACGTCTTAAATGATGCCAATCGCTATGAATACTTTCTAAAGGTCTTTCAAGAAATGAGTGCCATGCGAAGCGGCGGGAGCCCCATTCCGGCTGTTGGCTGGATTCAGCCTGCAGCTGATTTGAAGTTTCAGTGAACAGACGAAACGTCTCTTTTCTCTTGAGGCGTTTTTCGTTATGCTTAAAGAAATCAATTAAAGGAGTGTTCTTCTTGCCAAAACCTTATGTCTATATCACAAGAAAGCTGGATGAAGCATCACTTACACCATTAAAAGAAGTCGCTCATGTTGAGATGTGGCAAAGCGAGGATGAGCCGTGTCCAAGAGAAGAGTTAGAAACACAAGCTGCTAAAGCGGATGCGCTTCTCACCATGCTGTCAGATCAAATAGATGAGCCGCTTTTATCAAAGGCTCCGAATATCAAGGTGGTTGCAAACCTTGCTGTTGGCTATGACAATATTGATCTTGAAGCAGCCAAAAAGCACGGAATCACCGTATGTCATACACCAGACGTCTTAACAGAATCGACGGCGGATTTAGCCTTTGCTCTTCTGATGGCGTCAGCTAGACGCATTGTCGAGGCGAGTGATTGGATTAAGGATGGAAACTGGACAGGCTGGGGGCCGCTTCTTCTTGCCGGTGCTGATGTTCATCACAAAACGCTCGGGATTGTTGGAATGGGCAGCATTGGAACAGCACTTGCCAAGCGGGCCAAAGGCTTTAATATGAATGTCCTTTATCATAATCGTTCCAGAAAACCCGAAGCAGAAGCGCAGCTTGGCGTGACCTATGCGGCTTTTGAGGAACTTCTCAAGCAGTCTGATTTCATCGTCTGTCTGACGCCGTTAACCCCGGAAACGAAAGACATGTTTAATGAAAAAGCATTTGATCTGATGAAGAACTCTGCTTATTTCATTAACGTATCAAGAGGACAGACTGTGGATGAGGATGCTTTATACGAGGCTGTCACAAAAGGAAAAATTGCCGGCGCTGGTCTGGATGTATTTAGACAGGAACCTGTCAGCCCGTCTCATCCGTTAACGACATTACCTAACGTCACAGTCCTTCCTCATATTGGAAGTGCTAGTGTCGAAACAAGAAAAACAATGATGCGTTTATGTGCTGAAAATATTGCGCTTGTCTTACAAGGCGAGCCAGCCAAAACGCCGGTTCGTTCATAATATAAGGCTTCCCGGTGTTCGGGAGCTTTTCTGACAAATATATTTTGAAAATATAGAATCTTGATATAAATAGCTGTTAAGCGGTTTCATTATGACAATCTCGTATTTTATTACCTTGTCAAAATGAGGATACCCCTTTATAATGTGTGTACATTGAATGTCTGTGTAAGGTTAACAAATGTCTTTTTAGAGAGGACATTTACGTAGAAAGGTGGAATTTCAGGTGAAGGCAATTCGAGTTGGGCTATTAGGATTAGGAACAGTGGGAAGCGGTGTCGTAAAAATTATCCAAGACCATCAGGATAAATTAATGCACCAAATCGGCTGTCCGGTATTAATACAAAAAGTGCTTGTGAGCAATCCCGATAAAAAAAGAGATGTGGATGTCGCAAGAGAGGTCTTCACAACTGAAGTATACGATGTGATTAGAGATCCAGAGGTCGACGTCATCATTGAAGTGATGGGCGGCATTGAAGAGACAAAACAATATTTAATAGATGCGTTGAATGAGAAGAAGCATGTCATTACAGCCAATAAAGATTTAATGGCGCTTTACGGTACGGAGCTTTTACATGTAGCGAAAGAAAATGGCTGTGATCTTTATTATGAAGCAAGTGTCGCCGGAGGAATTCCGATTCTGCGTACGCTGGAGGAAGGGCTGGCCTCTGACCGAATCACGAAGATGATGGGGATTGTGAACGGTACAACGAATTTTATTTTAACGAAAATGAATGTCGATAAAAGCGCATATGAGGACGTCTTAAAAGAAGCACAGGATTTAGGCTTTGCAGAAGCAGATCCGACAGCTGATGTAGAAGGACTGGATGCAGCAAGGAAAATGGCGATTCTTGCAAGGCTCGGCTTTTCCATGAATGTAGATTTAGAGGATGTAAAGGTGAAAGGTATTTCTGATATCTCTGATGAGGATATTAATTTCAGTAAGCGGTTTGGCTATACAATGAAGCTGATCGGAATTGCTCAGCGGGATGGAGAGAAAGTAGAGGTCAGCGTTCAGCCAACCTTACTTCCTGATCATCATCCATTATCATCTGTCAACAATGAATTCAATGCGGTGTATGTCTACGGAAGTGCTGTAGGAGAAACGATGTTTTACGGTCCTGGAGCAGGAAGTCTGCCGACAGCAACAGCTGTTGTATCAGACTTAGTCGCAGTAATGAAAAACATGCGCCTTGGCGTGAACGGAAGCGGATTTATCGCCCCGCAGTTTGAGAAGAAGATCAAATCCTCATCAGAAATATTTGCTCAGCAATTTTTAAGAATTCATGTTAGAGATCAAGTCGGGGCATTCTCCCGCATTACATCTATTTTTTCTGAAAGAGGCATCAGCTTTGAAAAGATCCTTCAGCTTCCTGTGAAAGGACATGATGAGCTGGCTGAAATTGTGATTATTACACATCAGACCTCAGAAGAAGATTTCTCAAATATCCTGCAAAAATTAAACGACCTCGACGTGGTGGTTCAAGTGAAGAGCACGTACCGAGTAGAAGGGAACGGTTTAAGCCGATGAAATGGAATGGACTCATTGAAGAATTTCAGGAATTCTTACCAGTAAACGAATCTACACCTAAACTAACATTAAATGAAGGGAATACACCGCTGGTCCACCTCGCCAAGCTTTCAGAAAAGCTGGGGATTGAGCTTCATGTGAAAACAGAAGGCGTCAATCCAACAGGCTCTTTCAAGGATCGAGGAATGGTCATGGCCGTTGCAAAGGCGAAAGAAGAAGGCAATGATACGATCATGTGCGCCTCAACAGGGAATACCTCTGCAGCAGCAGCGGCTTATGCAGCCCGTGCTGATATGAAATGTATTGTCATCATTCCAGACGGGAAAATTGCCTTCGGTAAGCTTGCACAGGCCGTCATGTACGGAGCAGAAATCATTGCCATTGACGGCAACTTTGATGATGCACTGAAAATCGTCCGCAGCATTTGTGAAAAAGCGCCGATTGCCCTTGTGAACTCGGTCAACCCTTATAGAATTGAAGGACAAAAGACAGCGGCATTTGAAATCTGTGAGCAGCTAGGCTCTGCCCCGGATGTACTGGCGATTCCTGTTGGAAATGCCGGGAACATCACGGCCTACTGGAAAGGCTTCAAGGAATATCATGAGAAAAAGGGAACAGGACTGCCTGTCATGCGCGGTTTTGAAGCAGAAGGTGCAGCGGCAATCGTTCGAAATGAAGTGATTGAGCAGCCAGAAACAGTGGCAACGGCTATCCGTATCGGAAATCCAGCGAGCTGGAAACAAGCTGTGGCAGCCGCAGATGAATCAAACGGAAAGATTGATGAAGTGACTGATGAAGAAATTCTTCATGCATATCAATTGATTGCACGTGAAGAAGGTGTGTTTGCAGAGCCGGGCTCATGTGCGTCGATTGCGGGCGTTCTAAAGCAGGTGAAATCTGGAGAAATCAAGCCAGGCAGTAAAGTTGTTGCGGTACTAACAGGCAACGGACTGAAAGATCCAAATACGGCTATCGATATTTCACAAATCAAGCCGGTCACACTCGATGCAGATGAAGATCAAATTCTTGAACACCTAGAAAAGGCCGCACGCGTATGAGTGAAGCCTCCATGCTTTTTTCAATCACAGTACCGGGAAGCACTGCCAATTTAGGACCAGGCTTTGATTCAGTTGGAATGGCGCTCAGCCGCTATTTAAAGCTATCGGTCTTTGACCATGATAGCTGGCTGTTTGAAGCAGAAACAGATGTCGTGTCTGGGATTCCATCAGGCACCGACAACCTGATTTACCAAACAGCCAAAAAGGTCGCAGATGACTTTGGAAAAACACTCCCGCCTGTTCATGTCAAAGTGTGGAGTGATATTCCATTGGCACGGGGGCTTGGAAGCAGTGCTGCTGCCATCGTGGCCGCCATTGAACTTGCCAATCAGCTTCTTGAATTAAACATGACAGATGATCAGAAGCTCTTTTATGCAAGTGAGGTAGAAGGTCATCCAGATAATGCGGGTGCCTCATTATTCGGTGGTTTACTGATTGGTCTCCATGAAGAAGACAAAACACATGCCGTGAAAGTGCAGCATGTGGATGTAGATGTCGTCGTGGTAATTCCTTTTTATGAAGTGCTGACAAAGGATGCCCGTGATGTCCTGCCAGAGGATTTTTCCTATAAACATGCCGTCAGTGCGAGTGCTGTGAGCAACGTCCTAGTGGCCGCCTTAATGACGCAAAACTGGCCGCTTGTTGGAGAAATGATGAATAAAGATTTATTTCATCAGCCTTACCGCACAATGCTTGTGCCAGAGCTGTCGAAGGTAGAGCATGTCGCTTCGCTCAAAGGAGCGTATGGAACGGCTTTGAGCGGTGCTGGACCGACGATCCTCACTTTAGTGGAAAAAGGGAAGGGAGAAGCGCTGAAAGAGCAGCTTGCCCAAAACTTCCCGCATTGCGAAGTCGATTTGCTGACGGTGCCAGTAGAAGGTGTTGTCGTGCAGCATTATCCTGTTAATCAAGTAAAGAACGTGCTGTGAATCTGCACGTTCTTTTTTTATGCTTGTTTTTATATGAAGAAGCAGGGATTATTATTTAGAGGATCGAACTATTTTTTAAGCATAAAAGGGGGAGATACGTGCATGAAGAAATTGATGACGGCAGAAGATTTAACGAAGATTGTTTCTGTTTCCCATCCGGTTTATTCACCAGATGGAAAAAAGGCAGTCTTTACAAAAGTCACTGTGAATGAGAAAAAGGACGATTACAATATCCATTTATGGGTTCGAGATGAAGAGACAGAGGAGCTGGCACAATGGACATTTGAGGATGGAAAGCATCATCAGCCAGTTTGGTCAAAAGACGGCAGGCAGCTTGCTTTTATTTTACAAAAGCCAAAGGAAGTCCCTCAGCTGGCGCTCATGAAGAGCGAAGGAGGCGGCGTGCGAACCTTAACGATGATTCCTTACGGAGTATCTCATCCTGTCTTTTCTCCAGATGGTGCTTTTCTTTATGCGGCTGTGTCATTGAAACAATCAGAATCTGTTCATGATGAAAAAAAGGAAGAGCAAGGTGACTTTGCTCCAGCGGTATATGATGATTTGACCTATAAAGCAGATGGAAGAGGCTTTTTAGATGGGCGTGTCACGCAGATCGTGAAGGTGGATATCGATTCAGGAGAGATAGAGCCTGTCACGAGCGAGCAGGTTCATCATATGAATCATACGATTTCTCCTTGCGGCAAATGGCTAGCCTTTATTCAATTAAATCCACAGATACCTTACATAAGTGACGTGTGTCTTCTGTCATTAGAAGATGGTCAGACAAAAAAGATCACACAAGCAAACGGCGCTTATTCCACCGTATCTTTTTCTCCAAATGGAGAGAGTCTTTTGTATATTGGACATGAGCGCGAATTTCAAAATGCCACCTTCCCATCACTATGGCTGTATGATCTGAAGGAAGAAAAGACGGTTCAACTGTCAGAAATGCTCGATATGTATGTTGGGAACTGTATGGCAGGAGATAGCGTGATGGGAGAGGTCTATCAGCTTCCGCAGTGGACAAAGGACAGCCAAGGGTTTTATGCGCTTGTTTCTGATCAAGGCAGTACAGGGATTTATTATTTCTCTATTGAAGGTTTAGCCTATCCTGTTCGACTAGAGGCGGAACATATCACCAATTTCAGCCTTCATCCAGATGAATCCAAACTGCTGCTCAGCCGGCTTTCACCTGTTTCGCCAAGTGAGCTGTATGAGATGACATTAGGGGAGACAGAACTAAAGCAAATCACATTCGAGCATCATGATTTTCTAAAGGAGCATGTCGTATCGGAACCTGAACCATTTTCTTTTCAGTCAAAAGATGGCGACGAGGTGCATGGCTGGTTTATGAAGCCTTCCAAGATGGAAGAGGGGGAGAAATATCCGCTCATTCTAGAGGTTCATGGCGGACCGCATGCGATGTATGGTCATACGTATTTTCATGAATTTCAAATGCTCGCTTCTGAAGGCTATGCCATCGTGTATATCAATCCGCACGGCAGTCATGGGTATGGACAGATGTTTACCGATCGCGTGAGAGGAAGCTATGGTGACGTTGATTATGACGATGTCATGCAGGCTGTTGATCATGTGCTCAAAGCCTATGATTTCCTTGATGAAACAAGGCTTGGCGTGACAGGCGGCAGCTATGGCGGTTTTATGACCAACTGGATTGTCGGTCAGACCGACCGCTTTCGCGCAGCGGTCACACAGCGCTCCATTTCAAACTGGATTAGCTTTTACGGTATCAGTGATATTGGTTATTTCTTTACAAGGTGGCAGATTGATGGGGATATTTATGATTCCGTCGATAAGCTATGGGATCGTTCGCCGCTAAAATATGTGAAGCAGATGAACACGCCGCTGCTCATCTTGCACAGTGATGAAGATTATCGCTGTCCAGTTGATCAAGCAGAGCAGCTTTTTGTGGCCTTGAAGGAGCTTGGGAAAGACACAAGATTGGTCAAATTCCCGAAGGCATCTCATGATTTATCCAGAAGCGGCCACCCGGGGCAGCGTATTCAAAGACTGACTTTTATAAAGGAATGGTTTAGAGAAAAGCTAGCCTAATAAAAAACGACCCTTCAGCGTGCTGACAAACCCTCGCATTCGGTGTCAGTCCTGCGTGCTGGAGCTCACGAATAGAAAATTCGCTCCGCACCAGTACTCGTCCTTCCTAGACTTCAAGGGTTTTCATATCACGCTGAAAAGAAGACAAAGGGCTAAAGCCTTTGTCAATCATGAAAAAAACGACCCAAATCGGGTCGTTTTCATGTCATATATGAATTAGAAAACCTGTTCAACTTCTACAACGCCAGGCACTTCTTCTAATAATGCGCGCTCAATACCGGCTTTCAATGTAATGGTTGAACTTGGGCAGCTGCCGCATGCACCAAGAAGACGTAATTTCACAATGCCATCTTCAATGTCTACAAGCTCACAGTCTCCACCATCACGTAATAGAAATGGACGAAGTTTGTCCAGTACTTCCTGTACTTGGTCTTTCATTTCGACTTCAGTCATTAGATATAATCGCTCCTTTCACAACATATCACCATTATATTCATCTGGACGATAAAAATCTATTGATTGGTTTCAAAGTTTCCTTTTCATTATAGCACAATCTCATCTTGAAACAAAAAGTGATTTTTGCTTTTTTCATCCAGAAAATTCAGCTAAAATGAAGTAAGAATAGGGGGCTTGTCAAATGAACAAAACCGTCGATCTTTATGTTTATGGAAGAGATGTACTGTGCGCCAGCTGCGTGAATCTGCCTTCTTCAAAAGATACGTTTGAATGGTTAGATGCAGCATTAAAACGAAAATATCCGAATCAGCCATTTCGCATCACATATATTGATATTGAGCACCCGCCAGAAAATGAACAACAAAAGGAATTGTCTGAACGAATTCTTGATGATGAATTCTTTTATCCGCTTGTCTTAGTAGAGGATCAAATCGTTGGAGAGGGCAATCCAAAATTAAAAGACATTTATCAAGAAATGGAGAAATACGGGTACAAGGAGAGCAGTGAATAAGCTGTTCTTTTTTTGAGGAAGAAAATAGAACAAACGTTCCCTTTTGTGTTGAAAAAGAACGTTTGTTCGTTTATAATGAAATGAAAGGAGCGTGAGCATCATGAATTATTTACTGAAACAATCTCTTCATCAGCAAATACCGATTGAGATGATTTATTTGAAGAAAAATGGAGAGTGCACAAAGAGAAAAATCATTGTCCACCGTCAAACGGATCAGCTCATCCAAGCATATTGTTTATCGAAAAAGACGATGAGAACCTTTCGTAAAGACTGCATCCTTGCCCTTGCTCCGATCAAATGGACCCACTCATCGGCACATGCTGTTTCATAGAAAAAAGCTCCCTCATCATGAAGGAGCTTTGAGAAAAAATTCACATAATTTTAGCCGTTGTGATGTTTGTACATCCAAAGGAGTCCAGATTTCAGGAGTCTTGGCACCCGCCCAACAAGTGGACGATCAGCCACTAAGCCAAAGCCGGCTTTTTTCCCTAAAGAACCTAAAACACCTTTTAGCTTAAACTGTGGATAAGCCTCAGGAAGCGGCTCATTTTTCCATCGTTTTTGCAGCGATTGGACAATTTGTTCTGCCTGCGCCTCAGCAAGCTGTGCACTTGGGGCATGCGGCAGACTTGCGCAGTCACCTACAACATATACATGCTCATCCCCTGGGAGGTTGTGATGAGGAGTTAATACGACGCGGCCTTGTGCGTCTTTTTCAACATCCATCTCACGTACCACTTTGCTTGGCTGTATTCCTGCTGTCCACACGATGACATCTGCTTCAATCGCGTCATCATGGTTGTAAACGACACCTTCTTCAACCTTTGTAATATTGGCACAGTTAATGATCTTCACGTCATTTTCTTCAAACCACTTTTGCACATACAAACTTAATCTTTTTGGAAAGCTCGATAGAATCAGCTCTCCGCGGTCGAAAAGAATAATGTTTAAATCAGCACGGCTTTCTCTTAGTTCACTGGCCAGCTCTACCCCGCTAAGTCCAGCACCGACGATGCCAACCGTTGCACCTGCGCTCAAATTGTTTAATTTGTTATACGCATGTCTTGACTGATCAATGGTTTGAATGCTGTATGTATGTTCTTTCGCACCAGGGACATTATGATACTTGTCCTCACAGCCGAGTCCAATCACCGTGTCATCATACGGAATCGGTTCACGGTCGCTGAATAAAATCTGTTTGTTTTCAATATCAATTTTTTCTACTTCCCCGTATTGAATATCCAGCTTCGGATGCTCTGGAAAAGATACTCGAATGTGATGATCAGAGATCGTTCCAGCAGCAAGTGCATAATATTCTGTTTTTAAACAGTGGTAAGGATTTCGATCAATTAATGTGATAGTGACATCATCAGGTAATTGATTTGGCAATAAGCGGTGGAGAACCCGCATATTCCCGTAACCTCCGCCGATCAAGACTAAATTTTTCATGACGATTCTCCTTTTCCCCGTAGACATTGAAAAACACTTATACTAAAAAACTTTAAGTTAAAATACCAAATAAAATTATATCGAATTTACTGTGAAACCACAATAATTGTTTCAAAATAACCTACATATTCATCAGTTAGTCCTAAATAGTAAAACATTTTACGAGGAATAGGCGTAACGATACAGATGAAGCTCATATTTTGACTAATACAAGGAATTTCGGTAGGATGGTAAGGCAATGTGAGGTGAAGCACAGTGTTTCCACTGATCGAATTTTGTGTAAGTAATCTTGCACAAGGGTCTCAAGAAGCAAAAGAGAAGCTTGAAAAAGACCCAAACCTAGACGTAATGGAATACGGCTGTTTAAGCTATTGCGGCAAATGTATGGACTCCCCATTTGCACTTGTGAATGGAGAATTTGTTTCAGGAGAAAATACAGAGCAGCTAGTCGAGCGTATTTATGCTTTTATAGAGGAAAACGACATGTTTTAAATGCACCACATGGGTCATGAGGTGCATTTTTTTCACATTTTCATCTTCCATTTTTAAGGAGAATTAATAGAAAGCGCATCCAATATGTTATGCTAATAAAATATCATCAATATGAAGCATCACACGAGAGAAAAAGAGGCATATGCATAATAAAAGCCCTTTGCCATGGCAGCAAAGAGCTTCTATGTATGAAAAACGGGGGATGATAAGATTGTCTCCTGAATCGACTCCTTTTATACTATAAAGAAACAACATTTTTGGAGGAAGCTCATGACATCATTTCAATTCACGAAAATGCACGGATTAGGAAATAATTATATTTACGTCAATCAGATGAAGGAACAGCTTCCAGAAGAGCAGCTATCAGAGATAGCGATTCGCGTTTCTTCTGTTTATACAGGAATCGGTTCTGACGGGATGATTCTTATTTGCCCATCAGATGTTGCACCTGTGAAGATGCGCATTTTCAACAATGATGGATCAGAGGGTAAAAACTGCGGTAATGGGCTGCGCTGCGTTGCAAAGTATGTGTATGAGCATCAAATTGTGACAGACACAACGTTCCAGATTGAGACATTGTCAGGACTCGTTGAAGCGACCGTTCACGCTCAGGATGGTCACGTTCAGTTAGTCACAGTAGATATGGGAAAACCACGTTTTGAAAAAGAAGCGATTCCAATGCTTGGTGAACCGGCCAGCACAACGATTAATGAGCCACTTGATTTTGGCACTGCGAATTTAAATGGAACAGCCGTTTCAATGGGAAACCCGCACATCGTTTTTTATTTAGAGGACATTGAAAAAGCACCGCTTCATACACTTGGACCAATCATCGAAAAACACGACATGTTCCCAGAAGGCGTCAATGTAGAATTTGTTGAAGTTGTCAGTGAAACAGAACTGCATTTTCGTGTGTGGGAAAGAGGTTCAGGGATTACACAGGCCTGCGGAACAGGGGCCTGTGCTGCGGCTGTATCCACAATTGTGAATGGTCAGGCGAAAAAAGAAACAGACATGACCGTTCATTTAGCAGGCGGAGACCTCATCATTCGCTGGAAAGACAATGACCACGTGCTCATGACAGGACCTGCTGAAACGATTTGTGACGGCACATTTTATCTCTAAACCATTTATTTGAGAAAAGGCATCATCACGTTTATAATTGAAAAGAAACATCCAGTCAAAAGGAGGGATGATCATGAGTACACCAGTAACCATTACAGAAGCTGCTGCACTGCAGATTAAAGATATGATGAAAGAACATGAAGAAGAAAATGCGTTCCTTCGAGTGGGCGTAAAAGGCGGCGGCTGCAGCGGTCTCTCATACGGCATGGGCTTTGACCATGAAGTCTCAGAGAAAGACACGCAGTTCGAACAGCACGGCATCAATGTCCTTGTCGATTCCGAAAGCCTTGATATCATGAACGGAACCATCATTGATTTCAAACAATCACTCATGGGCGGCGGTTTCACGATTGACAATCCGAACGCCATCGCGTCATGCGGGTGCGGTTCTTCTTTCAGAACAGCAACGAACACCGGTACGCCGGAAGAGTGTTAACAACTGATCATGGATAAAGATAAGCCTGCTTGTTCGTTTGTTTTGTAAACAACACGATCAAGCAGGCTTTTTTAATCGAACTGAGAGCAAAGATAAAAGACACTCACTCAGCATCTTTTTCTCATATTTCTTCTTCGATTTTTAACAGTTCTTTGTCGAGGACATAGATCAACTCATGTGTACTATACAAATAGATCAAGACTTCTTTATTGACATCTTCCACATGTACTTCAACCTCAACTCGAATCTTTGCTGGTTCTCCGCGATACATGACTTCAAACGTACCGATTTCTTTCGTTTCATTGTCCTTTTGCATTTTCTTTATTTCAGACTGTATCTGTTTGATGTCTTGATAATTCAAACCAGAGTCCAAAATCGAAGAGGAGACATGCTTTAAAAAAGGTTCTAGTTGATCAACATCAATATTTAACCCTGCTGCGAACTCAGCATCACGTTTGTTAAAGTCTTTTGCAAACAGTTCAACTGAGCCGCCAATAATGAGTAACAAGCAAAAACTAATTATGAAACGCCTCAACATCTTTCACCTAACCTTCATGATCTATTTTACTTTCTTTATATCGGTAGAACAGATGATACCTTCATTAAATTTCCATACATCGCAAATCGCTCAATTTTGTTACAGCTGGCACGAACAACTGGCTATTTCCACTCGAAAAGAGTATCATGAGAACCAAACATAAACTGTAGTCAGAAAAGAGGTTGCTGAGGTTTGAGTGAACAAATCAATTGCAGGAACTGTCATGAACTGATTCCGTATCGGTCCAAAACGTGTCCGTCTTGCGGGATTGAGAAGCCGCTTCCGAAAAAGGAACGTGTGAAGGATCGGGTGATTTTGGTTGTGGCAGGGATTGTTGTGGTGCTGCTTGCTGCAATGGTACTTGGGATGGCAAATGCCTATATTGGGATTTTTAAATAAACGAAAAAGGAGTTCCGCGAGTGGGAACTCCTTTTTTGATCCGCTCTTATTTGTTTTCAAATAAGCTTGTGGAATGGAGAGGCTGTACACGGGCTTTCGGGTCCATGTAAGCTTTCGCATTGTTGACAGCAGTTGGTGCTTCACCAAATCCGCTTGCAATCAATTTGACTTTTCCTTCATACGTACAGATGTCTCCTGCCGCATAGAAGCCTTCAATGTTTGTTTCCATTGTAGATTTCACCACGATGGAGTTCTTTTCGATTTCAAGGCCCCATTGTTTGATTGGTCCAAGGGAGGAAACAAAACCGAAGTTGACGATCACGTCGTCCACATCAAGCACTTGTTTTTTGTCGCCTTTGACTTCTTCGAGCACGATTTGTTCAATGCGGTCTTCACCAATGAGCTCAGTTGGTACAAATGGTGTCAGTACATTGACTTTCGAGTTGTGCAGGTTTTCTACACTGTGCTCATGCGCGCGGAATTTATCGCGGCGGTGAATAATGGATACTTCTTTTGCGATTGGTTCAAGCATAAGTGCCCAGTCCACCGCAGAGTCTCCGCCCCCAAGAACGGCAACACGTCTGCCGGCAAATTGGTTCAAGTCATTAATGAAGTAATGCAGGTTGCTTCCTTCAAATGATTCTGCTGCATCTAGTTCAAGCTTTCTCGGTTGGAATGCACCGTTACCAGCTGTGATGATGATTGTTTTAGAATAATGAATCTCTTGATTTGTCACAAGTTTAAAGATCCCATCTGCCTGTTTTTCAACCGTTTCAACTGCCTGCTCTAAGCAAATGGTTTGATCAAATTTATCCATTTGTTCCTTTAAGTTATCAACTAATTCTTGTGCGCGGATTTTTGGGAATCCAGCCACATCATAAATATATTTTTCAGGGTAAAGAGCGGAAAGTTGACCGCCGAGCTGAGGAAGGCTTTCAATGATTTTCACACTTGCCTGTCTCATGCCTCCGTAAAACGCAGTAAATAATCCAACTGGGCCGCCCCCGATAACGGTAATGTCATATACCTTAGAATCTTCTTGCATTCCTTTAATCCTCCCAAATGAAAATTGTTATCACTATATCATATCATACCACATATCGTCGTTTGACTTGTTTTGAAAAACTTGTCGTTTTTTGATGCTGAAGCTTTGAAAAGGAGGAAAAAGTGAGAAAGACCGTTTATCATAAGGATTTTCAGTTTAAAGCCTTGAAAATTGGAGCAGAACTCGCTATTATTGTTAAGGGAACTAAATATTAATTTTTTATGAATTTTTGTCGGATACGGTCAAATGCTTTCGTTTTATGTAGGTGAAAGTTCAGATTTTCACATACTTATTTTTTTGTTTAAATTTCATAAAATGCCGCAAAGCGGTTGAGAATAACGATATGTAATTCTTTATCCGTTTTACAGCAAATTTAAAAAAGGTGGATGTGATTCCAGTGAATAAACCGAAAATCGTTGTATTAGGTGCAGGTTATGGCGGATTAATGACTGTAACAAGATTAACAAAACAGCTTGGCACAAATGATGCGGACATTACTCTTGTGAACAAGCATAATTATCATTACGAAACAACATGGCTTCATGAAGCAAGTGCAGGTACTCTTCATCATGACCGCTGTCGTTATCAAATCAAAGATGTGATTAACAGTTCCCGTGTCAACTTTGTACAAGCAACAGTTGAAAGCATTGATAAGGAAGCAAAGAAAGTTGTGACATCAGAGGGCGAACTTTCTTATGACTACCTTGTTGTTGCACTTGGTGCTGTTCCTGAAACATTTGGTATTGCAGGACTGAAAGAATACGCATTCTCAATCTCTAACATCAACTCTGCTCGTCAGCTTCGTGAGCACATTGAGCTTCAATTTGCGACGTATAATACGGATGCTGAAAAACGTCCAGAGCGTTTGACAATCGTTGTCGGCGGCGCAGGATTCACAGGTATTGAGTTCCTTGGTGAGCTTGGAAACCGTGTGCCTGAGCTTTGCAAAGAGTATGACATTGATCAAAAAGACGTGCGTATCATCTGTGTAGAAGCTGCGCCAACAGCTCTTCCTGGATTCGATCCAGAATTGATCGACTATGCGATGAACTACCTTCAAGGTAAAGGTGTTGAGTTCAAAATTGGTACAGCGATCAAAGAATGTACGCCTGAGGGGATCATTGTTGGAAAAGACGATGATACAGAAGAAATCAAAGCTGCAACTGTTGTTTGGGCTGCAGGTGTACGCGGTAACCCAATCGTTGAAGAAGCTGGTTTTGAAAACATGCGCGGCCGCGTAAAAGTGTCTCCAGATCTTCGTGTACCAGAAAATGATGATGTCTTCATCATTGGTGACTGTTCATTGATTATCAATGAAGAAATCAACCGTCCATACCCACCAACTGCACAAATCGCTATGCAGCAAGGTGAAACAGTAGCGAAAAACCTTGCAGCACTAGTAAAAGGCGGTTCTCTTGAAAGCTTTAAGCCAGACATCAAAGGAACAGTTGCTTCTCTTGGTGAACACGACGCTGTAGGTGTTGCGTTTGGTAAAAAACTTCAAGGAACAAAAGCTTCTGCAATGAAGAAAATCATCGACAACCGTTCTTTATTCATGGTTGGCGGACCAGGACTTGTTCTGAAAAAAGGAAAATTCAAGTTCTTCTAAACCATTATAGACAAAAACGTGTATCCTCGTGATACACGTTTTTTTATAAGTTGTGGTATATTTTCTCACTTGGTCATCGGCAGCAAAATATGTTATGATAAATTATCAGAAAATTTAGATTAAGGAGTGAGCAATATGAATGCACAAACAAAGGAAAAAACATCAACCTGTCAATATTGTTCAGGAAAAGGGTATTTTCAGCTATTGCTCGGCGGATCTGAAACGTGTGAGGAATGTAAAGGGACAGGAAAGAAGCGTTAATCGATCTGCTTTTTCCATTGATTGACTTCATCTCTATTTCCAAGTTAAACTAATGATGGGATATTTGGGGGTGGAGATGAAGTGATCAGTTTACCAGTCGTTATCATTTCAGTTATTTTATTTTTCGTGTTATTCTTCGGCATTGGCTTTTTGCTCAATATGCTGCTGAGAATGTCATGGATTATGGCTATTTTATATCCAATTGTATGCCTTTTCATTATCAACAATCAAAAGATGATCGCTTATGTAAGAGAGCCTGGCACCGCTTTTTCAGGAATAGGAGACCGGATCGTCTCACTCGCTGCGGCAGATATCATCATTTTATTAAGCGGCTTGATCGGTGCAATCACATCAGGTTTTGTCATTAATGCACTTCGAAAAAGAGGGTATCAAATGTTTTAACTCACTTGTGGACACGCAAGTGGGTTTTTTTGTTTCTCCTTTGCATAGTTTCCATTTTGTTTGGAAACAAATAGATGGGTAGAGGAGTGACAAATAGAGATGAAAACATGGATGAAACGATTGTTCATGACAGCCCTATTCATGCTTGCACTTTTGACAAGCTTTACGGGCATATCTGGAGTCGAACCAAGTGATTTAGCTGCGTGGGTGAAAGAGACCGATGCGGGCAGGCAAGTATCTTCTTTTTTTCAGCAGCCAAAAAGGGAAACGATGGCACTCAAAAGTGAAGATGCGCGGTCTGTTTCTCTCGAAGAGGCGTTTAATTGGAACGATTACCCGAAACAGAAGGTTGTGGCAACCGGCTATACAGCAGGTGTGGAATCAACAGGCAAAACGAAGGAACATCATGCATATGGCATTACATATTCAGGCGTTAAAGTGAAACGTGATTTATATTCAACAGTGGCAGCCGACCCAACTGTTTTTCCGATTGGAACGGTGCTGTTTATCCCGAACTATGGCTATGGTGTGGTTGCAGATACTGGGAAAGCCATTAAAGGTCATAAGCTTGATTTATACTATGAAACCGTTGATGATGTGTATAGAGAATGGGGTAAAAAAGTGCTCGATGTGTATATCATCAAAAAGGGTGAAGGGACGTTAACGGAAAAAGACTTAAATCAGCTCAATGAAGCAGAATCGATGCAAGTATTCCGTCAGCAGTTTCAAGCCAATAAAGAATAAAAAAGCTTTGGGCCGTTTAAGGTCCAAAGCTTTTTCGCTTCTACATAAAGTAATAATCTAAGATGAGTGTCAGCAAGATCCCTGTTAAGCCGCCGAAGAAGACTTCAATCGGCTTATGACCAAGAAGCTCTTTTAATTTCTTTTGCTTTTCTTTTTCTTCCGCATTTGGGAAATTCTTTGCTTCGGAAACAAATCGGTTAAAATCTGTTACGAGCTTGTTGAGAACAGTCGCCTGTTCTCCTGCCTGTCTGCGAACGCCTGTCGCATCAAACATGGTAATAATGGCAAAGATGGCGGAAATGGCAAAGATAGATGTATCTAGCCCGTGCTCTAAAGCCACTGCTGTGGAGAGTGCTGTTACTGCTGCGGAGTGTGAACTTGGCATTCCGCCTGTGCTTGTAATGAGCGACCAATCTAGTCGTCTAGAAATGATAAATTGAATCGGTACTTTTACAAATTGTGCAAAAAAGATGGCTGCTAGGCTGGCAAGCAGCGGAAAATTCGTCAGTACGCTCATGAACAAGAAACATCCTCTCTTTAAGAAAAAATATCGTGCGAAATGATGAACTAAAAATCCTAGTATGATGAAAAAATGATAGCAGTAAAAAAAGCTGCCAAGTCCATGTTCATTATAACATTAAAGAAAGTAGATGTGGAACGAGGAGAACACGGACAGGCTGCTCAGGTTTTCGCCGCTTTTTCATGATGCCCTTCCGCGTGTGAAAATATAAATGTTCATCAAGTAAAGACAGACTGGCAATGATCGTATAGGAACGCAAATTTTGATATAATAGAAGTTCCAATGTGAAAAATGGAGTTCATTAAGGAGCGTGTGATAAATATGTTTTTCTCGACAAATGAATTGCAGCATAAAGATACACTGGCGATCGGACTTTTTCAAAAGAGCCAATTATCAGGAAAAGCAAAAGAAATGGATGAATTACTTGAAGGAAGAATCACTGAATTATTAAAAGAAGGCGACATTTCATCCAAACGAAATCAGCTTTCGAAGTTTTTCCCATCCCCTGAAACAGGCATCAAACGCATTTATTTTGTCGGGCTTGGGAAGGAATCAGATTACACGTTTGAAGAGGCAAAAGAAGTGTTTGCCCATTTATTCAAAAAGCTTCATCAAGATAAAAAGCAAGCGGTTTCTGTCTTGCTGGATACGTTTATTGGAAAGGATCTGCCTGCTCAAGATGCAGCTCATGCCCTTTCTGAAAGCTGCCTTTTAGCTACATATGAATTACAGGATTTTAAACATAAAACAAATGAACCGGATCGTTTTATCGAGTTTGTTTATGCAACGACAGAGCATGATCAAGCTGAAATTCAGGCAAGTTTGAAAGTCGGCGAAGTGTACGGACAGTCAGTCAATTCAGCTCGTACCCTTGTGAATATGCCGCCAAACATGCTCACATCCTCTGATCTGGCTTCGTATGCGGCAGAGCTTGCATATAAATATGAATTTGAGATTGAAATCTTAGATAAAGAACAAATGGAAGAGCTCGGAATGGGCGGTATTTTAGCCGTCAATAGAGGCTCAACAGAACCGCCAAAACTCATCGTATTGAAATATCAAGGCAAGGAAGAATGGACAGACGTCATCGGCCTTGTCGGTAAAGGCATCACGTATGATACCGGCGGCTATTCTTTAAAGCCAAGAGCGAGTATGGTTGGCATGAAAACAGATATGGGCGGCTCAGCGTCTGTTTTAGGTGCAATGGAAATCATCGGCGAACTTCGTCCAGAGCAAAATGTCATTGCGGTCATTGCCTCAACCGATAATATGATTTCGGCAGACGCTATGAAGCCGGACGACGTGATTGTGTCACTAAGCGGTAAAACAATCGAAGTGCTCAATACGGATGCAGAAGGCCGTCTTGTTTTAGCAGATGGGGTGACATATGCGAAGCAGCACGGTGCCTCTGTCCTTGTAGATGTGGCCACATTAACAGGCGGTGTCATTGTGGCGCTTGGAAATGAGACAACAGGCGCGATGACCAATAACGATGAGCTGTACGCTCAGTTTAAAGAAGCATCAGAAGAATGCGGTGAAATGATCTGGCAGCTGCCCATCACGGAAAAAGATAAGAAACGAGTACGAAACAGCAAAATGGCGGATCTCAATAACTCGCCAGGCCGTGATGGTCATGCGATCATGGCAGGTGCTTTCATTGGCGAATTCGCAGAGGATACCCCTTGGGTTCACTTAGATATTGCAGGAACAGCTACAACAGAAAAACCTTCATGCTTTGGACCAACAGGGGCAACAGGTGTAATGGTAAGATCACTCGCAACATTTGTGGAACGATTTGAAGGAAAGAAATAAAGGAGAAGGCTCTGCCAAGTGGCAGAGCTTTTTTATGTAGGACATACGCCATTTGACGAAGTTTTTTTTCTATGGTAACATACGTTGGTACTTTAATTATCTACTACATTAGTAAACTAAAGGATTTCGGGGGTTTCACCATGAATGCAGTTGTTTTAGCGGTTGTTTTAATGTTGATATTAAGCTTGCTGCGGGTCAATGTCGTGATTGCGCTGGCTATAGGCGCTTTAGCTGGCGGACTTGCAGGTGGATTAGGCTTGGGAGGAACAGTGGACGCCTTTACGGACGGACTCGGAGGAAATGCAACAGTGGCGATTAGTTATGCGTTATTAGGGGCATTTGCTGCGGCGCTGACGAAAACAGGTCTACCAGATGCTATGGTTGAAGGAGCAGTGAAACTTCTAGGAAAAGAAGGCGATTCAAGACGGAAAACACTATCAAAAGTGCTCATCGTTCTTGTCATTTTGATCGTGTCCTGTTTTTCACAGAACGTCGTCCCTGTTCATATTGCCTTTATCCCAGTCTTAATTCCGCCGTTATTAAAGGTGTTTAACGAGCTTCAGATTGACCGCAGACTGCTAGCGTGTGTCATGACCTTCGGACTCACTGCACCATATATATTACTTCCAGTTGGTTTCGGACAGATTTTCCACGGAATGCTTCGTGACAATATGAAGGAAGCGGGGCTGACTGTAAACTTAGCAGATATTCCATATGCCATGCTGATTCCTGTTGCGGGGATGGTTCTTGGTTTGATCGTTTCCATTTTTGTGTATCGAAAGCCGAAGGTATATGAGGATCGTGAAATTACAGATGTAGAAAAATCGGCTTATACGAAAAAAAGCTTATTCTTTGCCGGTCTTGCTATTCTTGTTTCGTTGATTGTCCAGCTTTATCTATCGCAAAGCCTTGGTGTGGAAGGAATGATCTTCGGTGCACTCTCAGGACTGCTTGTCTTGTTTGTGACAGGAATGATGAAACGTGATGAAGCAGATGAACTGATTACATCTGGAATGAATATGATGGCATTTATCGGTTTTGTCATGCTTGTTGCGGCTGGATTTGCCAACGTGTTAACAAAAACAGGAGACATTGAATCCCTTGTCAAAGCATCTTCCCAATTTATCGGAAACAGCCAGAGTCTTGCGGCGATTTTAATGCTGCTCGTTGGTCTGCTTGTGACAATGGGAATCGGATCATCATTTGCAACGATTCCGATTATTACAACCATCTTTGTTCCACTTTGCTTACACTTAGGTTTTAGTCCAATGGCTACCATTGCCATTATTGGCTCTGCTGCGGCTGTTGGAGATGCAGGTTCACCTGCAAGTGACAGTACGCTTGGACCAACATCTGGATTGAATATGGATGGACAGCATCACCACATTTGGGGAACTTGTGTCCCAACTTTTATCTATTATAATATTCCGCTTGTTCTGTTCGGCTGGCTGGCGGCGATTATTCTGTAAGATGAAAAGCTTGTAGAGAAAACGATGATGTTTTTTCTATAAGCTTTTTTGTTGTTCGCAGATGAAAAATAATTAGGACAAAAGTATGAATTAAATGAATCTTTCTTCCTCTATCTTACGTATATATGCTGATAAAAATGAAAAGGGGAAGATGGGACATGTCATTTTTTAAAAAGCTAGCGGCAAGTGCAGGAATTGGTGCGGCAAAGGTAGATACCATTTTAGAGAAAAACGCTTATTATCCAGGACAAGAAGTAACTGGAACTGTCCATGTAAAGGGCGGGAAAATTGCTCAGGACATCCGTTATATCAATGTCAAGATTCAAACACAGTATGTGATTGTGAAAGATGATGAAGAGCATAGAAAATATGTGAATATCTTTACTTTACGGGTGACGGATTCTTTTACCATCCAGCCTGGAGAAAAGCATGAATTTCCGTTTTCATTTATTCTTCCTATTGATACCCCGATGACGATCGGAAAAGTAGAAATTGCAGTAATGACAGACCTTGATATCCAAGGCGGAATCGATAAATCTGACTATGACCGTATTTTCGTTGAAGCACATCCTTGGGTGAAAAATGTGCTGGAAGCCACTAGCAATCTAGGTTTCCACCTGAACGAAGCAGACTGTGAGCAAGCACCTTACTTCCAGCGGCGCCTGCCATTCGTCCAAGAATTCGAGTTCATTCCGACATCAGACTACTATCGCTATATGCTTGATGAGTTAGAGCTGATTTTTCTGATAGATGAAGGCGGATTAGACATTGTTTTCGAAGTCGACCGTAGAGCAAGAGGCCTGAGAGGCTGGCTTGAGGAGATGTATAATGATGGAGAACAGCTTGTACGCTACCGCTTCAGTCCATCTGATCTTGAAGATGTAGAAGTGCTTGAAGGAATGCTGGAAGAAATCATAGACCAATACGCTGAGTAATGATGAAAAAAGAGCCTAAATGAAGACAGGCTCTTTTTTCTATGATACAGCTTCTTGTTTTCGAAAGGATGTGGCTTTGGAAACAGAGCGATAAATTTTAGGTGCCAGCATCGCAAGTAATATCGTCAATGCGTAGTCTTTTACCATAAACCAGATCATAAAGAACCACGTGGTTTGATAGGAAATCGGTGCATTGAGCCATACATTTAATGCGAGGTATGTATAGGTGGTTCCGATCACATACATCACGGTCGTACCAGCAATGGCTGCAAGCAAAAAGCGGCCAAAGCCAGGGTTTTTTCTTTTCTCTAGAATGAATCCAGCAAGCCAGGCAGCAGGGATGTACGATAATACAAAGCCGCCGCTTTTGCCTAAAATGACCCCAAAGCCCGCAGAGAACTGGGCGAATACAGGTGCACCAGCAATTCCGACCAAGGCATAGACAATCATAGCTAATGCGCCAAGCCGTCTGCCGAGTAAGAGACCAGCAAGCACACAAAAAAACGGCTGCATCGTAAGTGGAATTCCGCCGACCTGTAAAAACGGCACAATGGATGTGATATTGGCTCCGATAGCCATGAGTGCAGCAAACATTCCCACTAGCACAAAGTCAGCAGTTCTTGTCTTCTTTTGCATGATGTTTCCCCCTGTCTTATCTGTACAAATAGATTAAGGGGAAGAAGGATTTTTGTCAACTTGTTTTTATTTTAGGTTAACAATAAAACCCGCCCATCAATAGGGCGGGTAGCTGATTAAGCTTCGGTCATAAAAGTGGCATCGATGGCTTTGCTGACAGGTACGTAATCATAGCCGAGATCACGAGCGACCGCTTCGTACGTGATATGTCCGTTCATGACATTGACACCTTCTGCGATGGCATTGTTTTCTCTAATGGCTTTTGCAGCGCCTTTATTCGCAATTTGCAGCGCATATGGAACAGTGACATTCGTTAACGCAACAGTTGATGTCCGCGGAACGGCGCCTGGCATGTTGGCGACAGCATAGTGTAATATGCCATGTTTTTCATAAGTAGGCTGGTCATGGGTTGTGATATGATCAATGGTTTCGACAATGCCGCCTTGATCAATCGCTACATCCACAATGACAGAACCAGGCTTCATTTGTTTCACCATTTCTTCTGTCACTAGCGTCGGTGCTTTGGCACCAGGAATCAGCACAGCACAAATGAGAAGATCAGCTTCACTGACTGAATCTGCAATGTTGACAGGATTGGACATTAACGTTTTCATTTGATGGCCAAATTGGTCGTCCAGCTGACGCAGGCGTTCTGCGTTTACATCAATCAGGGTGACATCTGCGCCAAGTCCGATCGCCATTTTCGCTGCGTTTGTTCCAACAACACCGCCGCCAATAATGGTGACCTTTCCTCTTGATACCCCTGGTACCCCTGCAAGTAAAATACCTTTTCCGCCTTTTGGCTTTTCTAAAAATTGTGCACCAATTTGAGCGGCCATTCTGCCTGCTACTTCAGACATAGGTGTGAGAAGAGGGAGTGATTTTCCGTCCGTTACTGTTTCGTAAGCAATGGCTGTAACGCCTTTTTGTTTTAATGCTTCAGCCAAGGAGGGCTCTGCGGCTAGATGCAGGTACGTAAATAAGATGAGTCCTTCTCTGAAATAAGGATATTCCTCAGGTAATGGTTCTTTTACTTTCATGATCATATCAGAAGATGCCCATACATCTTTCGCTTGATCAAGAATCTCTGCACCAACAGATACATAATCGTCATCAGTGAATCCGCTTCCAAAACCAGCGTTTGTTTCAATTAAAATCTGATGTCCAGCTGAAAGCAATTGAGAAGCTGCTCCTGGTGTTAAAGCCACTCGGTTTTCATTGTTCTTAATTTCTTTCGGAATGCCGATGATCATGTTTATTCCTCCTATGCTTATCTATTGATATTGTATGTCTAGTGTATCCGGAAAGTTTAGAAAATTCTTCGGTTGAAATAAAAAATAAAAAAACGCCTCTTTGTGAAATTTCACAAATGGACGTTTTTTAGCTTCATATCAAGGTAGATGGTCATTTTCTCATTCATGTTTTTTAAATCAATTTCTGCGATGTCTGTAATCCGTTTTAATCGATAATTTAAGGTATTGATGTGGATGTTTAATTGCTTTGCGGCAATATTGGCATTGCTGTCACAGTCAATAAACCGCTCAAGGGTTTCGACAAGGTTGGAATGATGCCTCAGGTCGTAATCCTCCAGCTTTGATAAAGAGTAACTGGAGTAAGAAGATCCCTTTCGCTTCTCAGCAAGCACATCTAGATATTGATAAATGCCTAGTTCAGAAAAGCTGTTTAAACGTTCTGTTTCAACTGGAAAGCGTTCTTTCGTCTTTAATACAGCCAGTGCTTCTTTATAGGAAGGCTGAATTTGAGAGATGTTATCGTAAATTCCTCCAATTGCTGCCTGAACATGCTGAATATGATACCGGTCCGCAAGCTGCTGCAGCATGCCGCTTGTGAATTGTTTAATATCTTGAAGCGGATGTTCTGTTTTTGGTGAGACAAGAATAATGAATTCGTGAAAATCAACAGTCGTTAACAGTACCTGTACTTGCTGTGTTGTTTCAAGCAGATAGGACAGCTTTTTTTCTGTCTCCTCTGTGAGTTCGTCACGAAGACGGAAGATGATGATGGCATATGTGTCTGGACATCTGATGCCAAGTCTTAAAAATAGGTCAAGCATCTCATCCTTTTCATGAATATGACCCGTGAGCATCTTCCAGAAAAGCTCCTGATTACGTTCTTCTGTTTTCGTTTTTCGAATTTGTAAATTGAGTAATTTGTTTTTCACGGCATGCGCTGCCATTTTGAGAAGGTCCATTTCTTCTTCTGAAAAAGGCTGTGCGGATTCAATCGCCCAAATAAATCCGAGCACTTCTTTGTCCTTCCAGATCGAAATGGCGACCCTGCTAGATAAACCCACCTCTGCAATTTGAGGGACACGAAGCGGTTCGTCTGTTTTAAGGAGTGTAGGAATGATGCCGTCCTTCCAAAGCCGATTAATGACTTTTTCCGGTACTCGGCGGGAGATAATGGTTGAAGTTCTGGCGGGATCAGTAAAATCATTGTGTGTGCTATATGCCAATAATCGATGATGAGTATCTTCTATAGTAATAGGGCAATTGAGCACATCACTAATTTGGTCTGCCACATCCTCTAAACGATCAAGACTATACTTAAACGGATCTGTCTTTTTTGTCATAAAAAACCCCTGCTTTTTCGAATATTTCACGTACTTACATTATGAAGAGAATGAGGTACGTAAATCAACAAAAAACTGCCATAAACTTAAAAAAACAAAAAGTGTGAGAAGCAAGCAAATGGATGTTGAAGCACGCTGAAAAAGAAATAGTACAATAATAACGTAGTAAAAAATCAATAGGCGGAAAGGTCCACCGAAGCAGGTGCATACTTATTAAGAATATATGACCAAAAAACTGTTAAATACTAGATAAAAAGCGAAAAAACAGTAATTCTATAGACTCATTTTGTAAAATAAAAACAGATTTGTTTGACTGTGTATCATTTCTGTTTTTATAATAATAACGTCAAAAAATAAGTGGATTAGCCCATTATATGGCGGCTATGCACGGGAGGTAATGAGGAATATGTCAGGAATTATTCGCGTAACCCCAGAAGAACTAAGAGCGACCGCTAAGCAATATGGTGTTGAAAGTCAAGAAGTGTTAAACCAAGTTGATCGTCTAAATAGAATGATCTCTGATTTAAAAGGAATGTGGGAAGGTGCTTCTAGTGAAGCATTTGCTGATCAATACGAGCAGCTTAAGCCTTCTTTTATCAAAATGTCTGATCTATTAACAGATGTCAGCAATCAGCTTGATCAAACGGCAAATACACTTGAAAGCACTGACCAAGACATCGCAAGCCAAATTCGCGGCTAATCAAAGGGATTTCCTTTCTAAGTGTGAAATGCAGAAAAAGCGCCGAGTCTGTCAATGGATGCCGGCGCTCTTTCTATTTTGTGAGGTGGAAATTTGTGTATATCGATATTACCATCGACTTAAAAAATTATGATGGCAGTGTGTTTGATTTGAGACTATCAAATTATTTACATATTAAACAAGTCATCCATATCGCCTGGCAGGCAAAACAAATCTCACTTCCAAAGAGGGAAGGCGGATGGGTGCGAGTAGTCAATAAGAAAGCTGTGTTTTCAGGCGAATATAAGCTGTCAGACTGTGGAATTACCACAGGAGACAGGCTGGAAATACTATGAAAGGACTTTTGTAAATGGCAGATAAAAAGAGTTCCTATTTAGAAGAACAATTAGAAGCAGTCATGAAAAAAGAGGGAGGCACCTATACCTTTATTTTTCAAAAAGAGACGATTAAACTCTTAGACGGTTTAGAAGCGGCACCGATCAAAGACATCAATCCTTCATTTCAGAAAGAGATTCAATTAACTGAAGATGAGGTCATCATTTCTATACAACCGCCTCCTGCCTATCAGGAATTTCGTTTCATCCATGCAAAGGATGAAAAAAGCAAATGGATTTTTTCATACCAGCTCGTCGATGCAGTTCTTAAACACGATGTGAAACGGCTGCATCCTATTGTTTCTCCTGAAAACATTGTTTTTCATCAAGGCTTAGCTCCTGCATTTCTGCATTATGGGGTTAAAGAAAGCATTCCGCCATATGAAACCGATGAGTATCGCCTGTTAAAAGAGGTCAAGGCTGTTGTTCTTCGAGTGGTCGACCATGAATATCAATTTCAAGAATATGCGGCTTACAATGAAACGTTGAAATTATCTGAGCTGGCAAAAGAAATTAGTGAAACGAAGTCGCTGGAAGAATTGTCAGCTTTGATTGAGCAAAAGATCAAAGCAATCGATGCGAAAGAAAAAACGCTCTTAACCATACCTAAAAAGAAATGGAAGATCGAGCGATACATCGGACTAGGTCTGCTTGTCCTGTTAATCCCTGCATTGGTGTACACCATTTACACCTTCTTTTTTGCCATGCCAAAACAAGAAGCGTACGTCGAGGCAAACAAATATTATCTCAACAAGCAGTACAGTCAAGTGGTGGATACGTTAGAGAAATATCCAGCCAATCAAATGCCAGTCTCTCTTCAATATGAACTGGCCATTTCGTATGTACAAACGAACCAAGGCAGTCTGTTGCTTGATCAGCATAAAAAAGAAATCACAGAAACGTACACATTGCAGACAGATCCGCAATATTTCCTTTTTTGGATTCATATTGGACAAGGAAATAGCAAGGAAGCACTTGATATTGCACGGGTACTTGGAGACGACAGGTACATATTTACGGCACTCGTCGCCTACCGCAATGAAATTCAAAACGATGACAGCCTTTCTGCTGAAGAAAAACAAAAACAGCTAGATCCGGTCATTAAGGAAATGGCGAAATATGAAGAAAAAGAAACAACCGAGACAAGCACAAGTGACTCCTCAGACGCAAGCCAAACAGATGAAACAGCTGAACAAAAAGAGTCAAAAGCCGATCAAGAGAAAAAAGAGAAAGAATCTGAAGCGAAAAAGAAAACCTCTCAGACGAAAAAAGATGAGAAAAAATAATTCTTTCGATACAACTGACAGTTGGTGCTGTCCCATGAGGAGGTGGAGCGTTTGAGTCTTCTTTGGGTTTTTTATGAGGAGGATTATCAAACTGTCCGTTTAGATGAGCAGTTCAATCGAGAAGCTCTGATAGGACCTGAAATAGAGCATACGGTGACAATCCCTTCACTTTCGTTTGATGAAGGGGTCATTCGTTTATCTCCTGAAGAACCGAATGATGGTTTTTATATTTATCAGGGAGATGAGAAGAAGGGCAAATTACTTCCACATGAACCATATCAGCTTGGTTCACTTACACTTATTTTAATGGATGCACATCATGATCAACATATTTATTACCTAGGAAATAGAGTTGAGCTGTCTTTTTCACGTGAAGAGAAAGATGAGATAGATGTGTGGAAAGAACAAGCCCATTCCATGTTTCAAGATGCCAGCCAGTTCACTTTAGAGAAAATTGAAGGAACATGGTATGTCATGCCTCAAGACGAGAAGATTTACGTGAACGGAAAGAAAATTCACGGTCCAGAGGAGGTAGATGCAGGAGATGAGCTGTTCTGGAACTTTCTGACGGTGACATTTAAAGACGATGATTTATTACAGGTGACAGCTTACGAACCTTTTCATACACGTTTGGAAAAAACAAGACCGCCAAGTACGGAAACAAAACAAAAATACCCTTCATACAGACGTACACCGCGTTTGATTTATGATTTGCCAGATGACAGGGTATCCTTTAGCTTTCCTTCGCAGGAGAGTGAAAATAACAGCAGAGGGCTTTGGCTTGTTGTCCTTCCGCCGCTTGTGATGCTCCTTGTGATGGGGATTGTTGCCCTAATCCAGCCGCGCGGAATCTTTATTATCGTGTCGATGGCGATGTTTATCATGACGTTAATTACATCGTCCGTTCAATACTTTAAGGAAAAATCACAGCGCAAAAGACGAGAAGAGAAGCGTCAGCGAGTCTACTCTCTTTATTTAGAAAATAAGCGGAAAGAGCTGCAGGAGCTGTATGACCGCCAGCAATATATTTTGACGTATCATTATCCGTCATTTGAACAAATGAAGTATTTAACATCAGAAATCAGCGGACGCATTTGGGAAAAGACGCTTGTGAGTGACGACTTCTTGCACCTGCGTCTTGGCACAGGCGCAGTCCCATCAAGCTACGAATTATCGATGAGCGGCGGCGATATGGCCAATCGAGATATTGATGACTTAATGGAACAAACGCAGCACATGCAAAAAGTATATCGTGAAGTGAAGAATGTCCCAATTACATTCGGTCTTGCGGATGGTCCAACAGGATTAATTGGGAAGCCTGCGATTGTGAAAAATGAGCTTCATCAGCTTGTTGGACAGCTTGCTTTCTCGCACAGCTATCACGATTTGAGATTTGTCTTTATCTTTCATGAACAGGAGTATGAGAATTGGGAATGGATGAAATGGCTTCCGCACTTCCAGCTGCCTCATACATATGGCAAAGGGTTTATTTACAACGAACAAACACGCGATCAGCTGTTGTCCTCAATCTATGAAATTTTACGCGAGCGTGATTTAGAAGAAGAAAAAGAGAAGAAACTCTTTACGCCTCATTTTGTGTTCATCGTGACAAATCATGAGCTCATTGCCGAGCATGTGATTTTAGAATACTTAGAAGGCAGCCGGACAGACCTTGGTATCTCCATTCTCTTTGCAGCAGAAACAAAGGAAAGCTTAGCTGAAAATATTTCGACGCTTGTCCGTTATATTAACGAAGAAGAAGGAGATATTCTCATTCAGCACAAGAAGGCAGTACGAATTCCGTTTCAGCTTGATACACATCAGCGCGGGGACAATGAACTGTTTGCCAGAACACTGAGAACATTAGATCATCAAGTCGGTATGACCAATTCGATTCCTGAGACGGTCTCATTCCTTGATCTTTTCCATGCCAAACAGGTAGATGACATTGGCATTCGTGAAAAATGGCTGACTTCAGAAACGGCCAAATCATTATCAGTGCCAATCGGTTATAAGGGGAAAAACGACATTGTCGATCTGAACCTGCATGAAAAAGCACATGGCCCTCACGGACTGTTGGCGGGGACAACGGGATCAGGGAAAAGTGAATTTTTACAGACGTATATTTTATCGCTCGCTGTACATTTTCACCCGCATGAAGTTGCTTTTCTGTTGATTGACTATAAAGGAGGCGGAATGGCGCAGCCGTTTCGAAATATTCCTCATTTACTTGGAACGATCACCAATATTGAAGGCAGCAAGAACTTTAGTGAAAGAGCGCTTGCCTCAATTAAAAGTGAATTGAAGAAAAGGCAGCGGCTGTTTGATCAGTATCATGTGAATCACATCAATGATTATACGAAGCTCTACAAGGAGAAAAAGGCTGAGCAGGCAATGCCTCACTTGTTCTTAATCTCTGATGAGTTTGCTGAATTAAAAAGTGAAGAGCCAGACTTTATTAGGGAGCTTGTCAGCGCTGCACGTATCGGCCGAAGCCTTGGGGTCCATCTCATTTTGGCTACCCAAAAGCCAGGCGGGGTCATTGATGACCAGATTTGGAGTAACTCCCGTTTTAAGGTCGCACTAAAAGTACAAGATGCGTCAGACAGTAAGGAAATTTTGAAAAATAGTGATGCAGCGTCCATTACGGTCACAGGCCGCGGTTATTTACAAGTGGGCAACAATGAAATTTATGAATTGTTCCAATCGGCTTGGAGCGGTGCACCATATATGGAAGATGGCTACGGCTCAGAAGATGACATTGCCATTGTGACAGATACTGGTCTTATTCCGTTATCAGGGGTAAGCACAGAGCCAGCAGTGAAAAAAGAGACAGTGACGGAGATTTCCGCTGTCGTGGATGAAATTGAACGTATGCAGCAGGAGCTTGGAATTGAGAAGCTGCCAAGTCCATGGCTTCCACCGCTTGAAGAACGGATTCCAAAAACGCGTTATGCGTCGAGTGAAGAGCATGTCTTCCATTTTGCGCTTGTTGATGAACCAGATCAGCAAAGCCAGCATCCACTTTCTTATCAAATGATGGAAGATGGGAACATTGGCATCTTCGGTTCCTCCGGCTACGGCAAATCACTTGCTGCTACAACACTGCTGATGAGCTTTGCGGAGAGGTATTCACCTGAAGAATGGCACGCATATATTTATGATTTCGGAAACGGAACATTGCTTCCGTTAGCCAAACTGCCGCATACGGCGGATTATTTCTTAATGGATCAGATGAGAAAGATCCAAAAATCAATGAAGCGTCTGCGGGAAGAGGTTGAATATCGCAAGCGGTTATTTAGACAGCAAGAAATGAGTCATATCAAAATGTACAACGCCTTAAATGAGAAAAAGCTTCCATTCATTTTTATCGTGATTGACAACTTTGACATTGTCAAAGACGAAATGCATGATCTCGAATCTGAATTTATTCAGCTGAGCCGTGACGGACAATCACTAGGTATATACTTCTTGATTACAGCAACCCGGGTAAATGCAGTGCGTCAATCGCTGATGAACAATTTGAAAACAAAGATTGTCCATTACTTAATGGATCAAGGAGAGGCGTACTCGATTATTGGCAGACCGAAATTCAGCTTAGAGCCGATCCCAGGACGAGTCATTATTAACAAAGAAGAGCTTTATTTTGCGCAAATGTTTCTGCCAGTTGAAGGAGAGAACGATCTCGAATTGTTTGAGCATTTGAAACAAGAGATACAGCTTCTTCATGACCGCTTTGAAGCATCCGAAAAACCAAAGCCTGTGCCAATGCTTCCTGATAAGCTGACAGTTTGGGAGCTTGAGAGTCGTTTAGATGAACAAAAACCGCCTTATGACATTCCAGTCGGATTAGATGAGGAATCTGTGGCACCTGTTTATTTTGACTTGAAAAAGAATAAACATTGTCTCATCATCGGTCAAACGCAGCGCGGGAAAACAAATGTGACAAAACTGATGCTCGATCAGCTTTTAGTGGCAAAGCCTGAAAAGCTGGCTGTCTTTGATTCAATTGATCGAGGTCTATCCCATTATGCAAAAGAAGAGAACATTGATTACCTTGAAACAAAAGATGATATCACCGAATGGGCAGAAGAAATGGACCGCATATTCAAGGTGCGGGAAGAAATGTATGTCGAAGCTGTGCGCCAAGGGGAGACCGATCAGCTGTCATTTCCTCAAATTGTGCTTGTGATTGATGGCATTACGCGTTTTCAGCAGACGATCGATCCGCGTCTTCAAGATCAATTAGCTGATTTCATGAAGTCATATGCACACTTAGGCTTCAGCCTGATTGCATCAGGGAATCATACCGAGTTCAGTAAGGGCTATGATGCACTCACAAACGAAATCAAACAAGTTCGTCATGCTATGTTACTTATGAAAAAATCAGAGCAAAACATCATACCGCTTCCGTATGCAAGACAAGAACCAGAGATTCAGCCAGGCTTCGGGTATTTGGTTGAAAACGGAAAAGAGAAGAAAATCCAGGTTCCTTTATGTGCGGTAGAAAGGAAGAGTGTTCAATGACAGAGCAGCAAAAAAGCTCCATCAAAATCGTATCCACCATGATATTGATTCTTGTGCTGCCGGTTTTATTTTTCCATCTGATTGGAGATGACCCGGCAAAACAGAAGAAGAATGCCACACGAAATATTGCAGTGGTCAATGAGGATATGGGAGCGAGCGAAAGTGAAAACACGGCTCGTTTCGGACAGGATGTTGTGGCAGCATTGTCAGAGCGTCCTGATTATACATGGACTGTAGTGAATCGCAGTGCGGCGGAAAATGGACTGAAAAACAGAAAATATGACGCTGTCCTTTATATTCCGTCTGATTTCTCTAAAAATGTGCTGAGCTATGATAAAGACCATCCTGAAAAGGCGTCCATTCAATTTTCAATTCAAGACCAGCTCAATGCAGTCAATAAAGAGAAAGTGCAAAGAGAGCTGGAAAATGCACAAAAGAAAATGAATGAACAGATGTCGACGCTATACTGGAGTTTTGTATCACAGGAAATCGGCAATGTAAGAGAAGAGTTTGAGCATATTGTCGGCAAAGAAGTCGAATTCCAAAACACGATGTACAACTTCTATAAACCGAACTCAAACAAACTATCAGATGCCGTCCAGCAGCAGAAGAAACAAATAGAAGAAATAAAAAATGCGATGGCCGATTCACAGAAAGAGTATAAAGACGGCTTGAGTACAACAGAAGAAGCAAAGAACCAATTAAAGGACTTTGTGAAAGCAGTCGATCAATATCAGCAGTATCAAGACAAACAAAAGGATCTCTTGATCAAAGCGCAATCAGCAAGCCAAAAGCAAATCCAGCAAGGGCTCAAACAACTCGCTGACATTCAAAACCAAAATGCCCGCAGCTTTAGTGATCAAATGGGCGGACTAAAAACAGACATCAACGGGGTACAAAGTCAGCTGAAAACAACGGACAGCGCCATCCAATCTGTTCAAAAGTCGAGAGAAGACGTTATTCCTAAGCAATCCACGGGGTTAAAGGAACTTGTGAAGACGTCTCAGGAAGAACTGATTAGAAATTATGAAGCTCAATATCTTGCATACATAGGGGATAAAATTACTCCATTGCAAGAGCAATTGAAAGCTTCAAGAAAGGCATTGCTTGAAGCAGAGAAACCGAAAGAGGATCCGAATGAGGATTCGAATAATCAAGGTGAAGACCAAAAAGACTCGACAGACGATTTGAAAATCGATCTTGAAGAAGAGACGAAGAAATTAACTGAAATCTCAACAGAAATAAATCAAGTGGCAGATGAGTTGTCTGGAAATGAAGAAACGCCGCCTACTTCAGAAAATGGTGAAGAAAATCCAGAACAAACTGAGGAAACCAAATCAACGTCTGTTCAATCAAAAGAGCAACTAAAAGCACTGTCCCTAAAATTAGAAGAAGTGAAAAAGAATATCGAGGAGAAAACCACAGCTCATAATGATCAATTACAAGGAAAAGTCGATCTTTTGAGTAAAGTATTAAAATCTTTAACAGATAAAATAGATAAACTAGAAGAAAAAATAATAAGAATAGAAACTAGCAACAATAAAAACATAAGTGATATAAAGAAATCCATCATCAAACAAGAATCTGCTATTACAAGAAAATTAGAACGAATAGAAACAACTCAATCTCCATTAAATCAATATACATCGAAAATGGATAAACTTAGGGATTTTAATACAAAATCAGAAAATGCATCAGAATTATTAAAGTATTCAAATGAATTAGTACATTATGAAGCATTACTTAACAGCTTCTATCAAGAGAAGGATCCTTCTTCTTTGGTCGACACCAAACCAGATGAAATCCAGTCCATCCTCTCCATCAAAAAAGAAGAAACAGAAAACTGGGATAAGCTCAAAAACCAGATGCTGACATCAAACGATGATGTGTCTACTTTTATTGATGAGATGCAGAAGTTTTCAGATGGTTATGCGGAGTACATTACGACTCAGCAGGCAAGCATGGAACAGGAATTACAGACAATTTCTGAAAGTGCGGACAATGTAGCTGAGCAAATGGCTGATCAAGGAGATGCGGTGTATACAGCAGACCTTGCAGGCAGTTCAATTGTTGTCAGTGCACAGGATTCAATTGGTCAGGAAGTGCTTCGTCTTTCTGAAAATATGAGTTCGTTAACCGACCGCCAAAAAGGGGTGGCGGATTATACGAATAACATTGAAGAGAGTGTCACAACAGTTCAAGAGAAAGCAGATACGCTGAATGAAAACTGGAGCAAGAATGTCGATTCTACAAAGTTTGTTCAGCAAGATTTAAAGGGTATTTTAGGAAATACATTAAGTGATCAAGGCAACAGCAACTATGTGTATAACCATTTAGCCAATCCGCTGAAAATCAGCGGCGATGTGCCGGAAGAAAAAACGCAGACTGTACCGCCGGTCGTCATTTTGGTTATTGTGATGATCAGCAGTTTGTTAATTGGCTTTTTCAGCTCGTATTATGCGTCAGCTCCGATGCTGGTCAAAGGTGCACTGTTTGGCATCTTGAATCTATTAGTCGGACTCATGATCAGCTTGTTTGGACTGAACATTTACAAACTTGCAGATGATCAAGCCATTCAATGGTCGATCTTCACCATTTTGTTATTAGTGGCGTGTTCTGCCTTTATTCGCACGGCCTTCCTTTTCGGTTCCATTGCCGGATGGATGGCAGCAACGGCACTGATTTTCTTCTTTGTCGCACCGTTAATTGATTTGGTGATGCCGAATTTCCACTTTACCAATCCAGTGACAGACGTATACCTGTCGATCCAATATGGAAATGGAGATACCTTTGGAATGGGCGTCACAGGGTTAGTGATTTTAACTGTCCTTTTCATGGTCGTACCGCTTGTGAAAAAGCTATGGAAAGATAAAACAGAGGAACGTGATGTGACTCATGAAGCTTAATCTATTCGTGAAAGGGGCGGCATTCGTTGCCGTTTCCCTTTTTCTCCTCATCCCTGCTGCTTTCGCTGCTGATGAAGATACGGATACGAATGTCAAGCCGAATGAATATCAGGAAAAGGAACTTAATATTAACTCGAGTATATTGAGGGATCAAACGAAATACGAACAAAGCAAAACGACGTCAAAAATCAAAACAGACATTCATTTTGCTGAACCGCCCAAAGCCCCGGGGGGATCTCTTTCTCCGCAGCTTTTTAGTGATCTAAAGGAGAACCCGCCCAAAACACCGGCTCGTATGATGAAAGAGATGAATATCTCTTTTAGTGATTCGGCTGTATCAGCACCATCTGAGGATGATCATGAGAAGCAGACATCGGCACTGCTTCCGATGATCTTTGGTTTCTTGATAGCCCTTGGTCTCGTTGTGATGATCATCCTGATTCCAAAGGTGAATGTGAAGGCTGAAAAGAAATAGTCTGTCTCTTTTAATAGAGGCAGGCTTTTCTTTATGCAGATTGCTTGATGTCATACCGTTTCACTACGTAAAATAGTGATATCAAGGGAGGAGATTGTCATTCGAATTTCAATCGTTACAGGCGGATCAAAAGGCTTTGGCTTAGCACTTGTGAACAGGCTGCTTTCACGTGGGGATCATGTGTACACAGCAGCAAGAAGTGCATCGCCGATATCCCATCCGAAGCTTACACATACCCAGGTTGATCTGACCGATGAAGAAGCAGCGGCCAAATGGATTCAAGATAGTCTCACGCCGCAAACTCTGGCAGATGCTGATGACATCTTACTTGTCAACAATGCAGGAATGGTCACACCTATCAAGCGCGTTGGACAAGGCGGACAGGATACGCTTCATCAGCATTACAAGCTGAATCTTGTCATTCCTGTTTTACTGAGCCATATGTTTGCTAAGCAGACTCAATCATTTAACGGAAAGAAAACGATCGTTCATCTTTCTTCTGGAGCGGCGAAAAACCCATATAAAGGCTGGAGTGCGTATTGCAGTTCAAAGGCAGGACTCGACATGTTTATGAGGACTTTTCATGAGGAACAACAGGACGAGGCGCATCCGATCAACACGTTTTCCTTTTCACCCGGCACGATCGATACAGATATGCAGGGGGAAATTCGGAAGTCATCAAAACAAGACTTTGAACAAATAGACCGTTTTCAGCAATTATATGAAACAGGCACGCTGAAGAGCCCAGATGAAGTCGCAGGTATTTTGCTCGATCTTTTAGCGGATGATCCAGCTGGCGGATGTGTCTACGATGCACGTGAGTATGGGAAAAAGCAGTCATAACGACTGCTGCAGCGTGAAGAAAAACCCTCGCATTCGGTGTCAGGCCTCGGTGCTGGTGCTCACGAATCTCAAATTCGCTCCGCGCCAGTACTCGGTCTTCCTAGACTTCAAGGGTTTTCATATCACGCTGAAAAGGAGAAAAAAAGCAGTCATAACGACTGCTTTTTTCGTATTGTACAAGCAAAAACAGCTCATTTGACATAAGCTGTTCTTGAGACTCATAGAAAATATAACAGAACATTTGAGTTTCTTTTCAGAATATGTTAGGATGCTAAAAATATAGATAAGGAGGGGTTTCCATGAGAAAGGTTACATTAATGGATGTTTACACCCATCCAGTCGCTCAAAAATATTTAAATCGTTCAGGAAAAGCCCATGCGATTGCTTGTGCTTATCACGCATTCAAACTGGCGGTGCAGGCTGGGATTAATCCAGATCTCGCTGTGAAAGCAGCCCTCTTGCATGACATCGGCCACTATGAATGGTATACAGCTGGCGGAGAATGGGATTACGAGACATATAGACGGAATGATATCCATGCCATTAAAGGCGCAGAGCGGGCTCACAAACTGCTCATACGCCTCGGTGAGGAACCAAAGGCAGCCAAAGATATTGCGCTTGCGATTCTGCTTCATACAGATTCATATTTGCCAGAGGGCGACCTTCATAAGGACACACTTCAGCAAATCGTCAAGAAGGCAGATGAAATGGATGAAGAGCCTGGCGGACATCACCATTACAGACAAATAGACGAGTCACTTGCAATGAAAAAAATCACGGAATTGGATCAGAAAGTGCAGCAGGCACTTCAGCCCATGAAACGTTCTGTTTAGTATGGAATGTCTCCATGAATATTTCCATGCTGATCGACATACAATGTGCGAATAACGGTACGGTTAAATGCAGATGTACCTGATGCAGTGAGTCCGGTGTAATGAACCGTGACAGAATAAGCACCTTCTTTTTTCAATTGAACAGCTGATGAAGCAGTTGTTTTGAGTGGATGATCTTTTTGGGCATCCTTAAAGTAAAAGGTTTCGACTTTCTTGCTTAATCGTTTAATCAGACCGCTTGAATGGGTCGATGCATCATCCCCTGATTTCGCTGCCTCTGCTTTGATTTCGTCATTTAATGGTGAATCAAAGGATACGAGCAGCAAATAAGGAGCCTTTTTTCCTGAATTTGATCGAATCGTCCATTTTCCAGGAACGGGTTTATTGATTTGTACATGGTGCGAAAATGCGCCTTCATATGGGAAAGATGCTTCCGATGTCTTCAGATTTGTTAAGACGTCTCCATTTGGGGCGATGATTTTCGGCCGCGCCTCATGACTTTCATTTAACCACTGAATCGATAAGCCATTCGTTCCTTCCTCTACATAGAACGCTTCTGTTTTATCCTTTTCACTTTCACCGCCTTTCACATAAACATCTGTATTCAGCTCAGTAGAGTTGGGGCTCTCTATATTTTCTTTTTCAGCGCTTGCGGCATTTGCCAGCAGCTGATGCTGAAACACAGGGAACATGCTTGTGCCGTTTTTAATGGAGTTGTGATCCCATTTCCCTGTTAAAATATTGTTTGCATATGATAGTCTTGTGCTGCTTACTGTGACGGCGCCATCATTTGCACCAAAGCTCTTTAAATACATGCCGCCTAAATACAGCACCCCGCCAAATGTTCCCCATTCCGATCCCGAATACGTGATGTATTTTTGAGGAAACTTCTCCAGCTTGTCGGTTTCACTTCGAAAAGCCGCCATGAGCCCCGTTTGCAAAGAATAGAGCGCGTCGCTTTTTTGTCCAAGAATTTCTGCGAGCCAGCTTCCGCCCTTGCTATACGCTAAATCTGCCAGCGGCGTCCCGTAATGAGGGGAGCCGAGTGTGATGACCTTCTCTACATATGGATGGGCATCGTGATACACGAGTGCGGACTGTGTATCCACCCCGCCTTTACTATGACCAATCACAATAAGTTTTCGACCGAACACATCATAGATTTCTTTTAGCTTTTCTGCTAATAGTTTGCCATTCTTTTTCGTATCCTGATCTGGATACAAATCTATGAATGCGCTTTCGTATCCGTTCAGAACAGCTTGCTTTGCCATGTCGTTTCGGTCGAACCATGTGGAGGAGGAGCTGTTAATGCCGTGAACAAAAACAAGTGGTGGTTTTGACTCGTCTTTTTGAACCGGCTCTTCTCCTTTAAACCACTTTCCTGGTGTCCCAGGTTCATCTCCAATTGATCCTGCATACGCATAACTTGCAAAGGAAAAAAAGAGCATGACAGCAGCGAGACAGATGAGTTTTTTCAAGATCATTCACCTCTTCAAATGATTTAAGTTGTTGGCAGCACCAATTTATTATACTTCCAAAAGATGTAAAATTAAATAAAATGTTAAAATATGGTATTTGAGTTGTAGGTTTGCCCTGAGTGACATTCACATGGGTCATTGCATACGATGTGGGTAAATACACAAGTAAAGGGGCAGGTAGGATGGCACAACAAGGAAGTCCGCAGCTTGTTTCATTAGTTGATCCATATGTTTATCAAACATTGCAGAAAGTGATCGGTATGAGATTGATTGTTCAAACAGTGAAAGATACAGTGCGCGGAAAATTGAAGGAAGTCATGCCGGATCATATTGTCATTGAGGCGGGGACAAAATCAGTTTTTTATGTGCGGATCCAGCAAATTGTATCGGTGATGCCTGATCACAGTGAAAGAGTGTAACAAGCAGACGCAAAGGTGTCTGCTTTTTTCACGCTTATAGAATGTATATCTGGAAAAAGTGCATGATATACCAATTGTTCTTTTTTTTACAAAAAATAAGGTTCTAAAACAAGAAGCAGTTGACAGAAGGTGGGTGGAATAGTAGTTTTTTAATAAGATCAATACGTAACAGGAGGAGCATCTTTGTTAAAATCTAAAGTTCATTTTTGGACATTCCAAATATTACTTGTTTTACTCATTGTTTATGTATCTACAAAGGTTTCGTTTTTATTTCAGCCGATTATTTTATTTGCATCTACCTTGTTTGTTCCCATCTTGCTGGCTGGAATTCTCTTTTTCATCTTTAATCCAATTGTTCGATTTTTGTCCAGGAAAATTCCTAGGACACTTGCTATCCTGATCATTTATCTTTTGTTCATCGGACTCATCACGTTCATTGTGAATGCTGCGGGACCGGTTATTGTCACGCAGGTTGGTGGACTTGTCAAAAGCTTCCCTGGTTATGTGACGGATATGCAGAAATTTATCAACGACTTCTCGCATTCTAAAACATTTACTTGGATGATGAACCAAGATTATGTCTCCGTCTCGAAGTTTGAACAGACAATTGTTTCGACATTAAAAGGTTTGCCGGAAAATATTGCTTCAAGCATGTCTGCTGTGTTTGGTGTGATTGCCAATATTGCTTTAGCTGTGATCACAGTTCCGTTCATTTTGTTTTATATGTTGAAAGATGGACATAAGTTTCCGGACAAGCTCGTTCAATTTTTGCCAATGCCTTACCGTAAGGAAGGATTGAAAATCTTTAAAGAATTAAACGATACGCTTGCAGCTTACATACAAGGGCAGATTGTTGTCTGTTTATTTGTTGGAGTGGCTTGTTTTATCGGATACTTATTAATCGGTGTGAAATATGCGCTCATTCTCGGCATTATCATTGCGGTCACAAATGTGATTCCGTACCTTGGGCCATATCTTGGCGCGGCACCAGCTGTGCTTATTGCGTTTCTTGATTCGCCTGGAAAAGCGGTGGTGACAGTCATTGTCATTCTTGTCGTTCAGCAAATTGACGGAAATGTCATTTCTCCATTGATCATTGGGAAACGTCTCAACACACATCCTTTGACCATCATCCTGCTATTAATTGGGGCAGGAAGCTTTGGCGGAATCCTTGGCATGATTTTTGCGGTCCCTGTCTATGCACTGCTCAAAGCCATCACCTTGAATATTGTCAGATTGGTGCAGCTGCGTCAGCGATCTCGCAAAGAACAGCATTTAAACGTCTAGGACAGATGCACACTTTTTCCCTTCTTGCATAAGATGATTGAGATAAGCAGATAGGGGGAGATTCTGATGCCTGCAATCGTTGGACCTATTCATATCGAGTCGTTAGGAGGAAACGGTGCAGCTACTTTCGGTGATGTCCTGGCCATTGCCCCTTTGGCTGTAGACCACTCTACTGGCGGTGCGGGAGCCTTTAATTCAGGTGATTATATGTCACTTACAAGTGATCCGAATGCCACGATGCTTTGGGACTTTACATTGTTTGGCCAGCCTCAATCATTTAACGCATAGAAAGGCAGCTGATGGTCACAGATCAGCTGCCTTTTTTATTTTTCATACACGTATTTTTGAGCTGGGCATATGATGTGGGGAGAAAAGGTGGTGGAAAGATGCCAGCGATTGTTGGGCCTATTCATATTGACCGTGTGATTGGAAATGGTTCTGCACATTTCGGTGATGTTTTTGCCATTTCGCCAAAAAGTGTCGATCACTCCGCCGGTGGATCAGGTACCTATAATGCAGGGGACTTTGTCCAATTTTTTAGCAGTCCAAACGTTACGTTTATGTGGGATATAGACCTGATCAGTCAGCAAAAGAGCTTTAATGCATAGCCAGCTTTGAAAGAGAATTCCTTTTCAGAAGCTGTCTTTTTTTATGGTACAATGGATATGGATGTAAGAAGAAAAAAGAGGTGTGAACTGAGTCAAATGAAAATTAGAAAAGCACACATCACAAGCGGACAACCAAAGACCTACAATGTATATTTACATGAAAATAAAAAAGAATATAAAACGCTTGTAGCCGTACCTGACATTGAATGGAGTATGTCCATTGCGTATGAGGACGAAAAGGAGCAGCTCAACCATACGCTTGAACAATCCTTAATGGAAAGAGTAGAAACAGACGAAGCCCGTGACCTCGCACTCAAGATTGTGCACTGGGTCACAGAAATGTAAATTTAGAAACCAGGAGTGAACACAGCGATGAAAGAAGAATCCGTAGACTTTTATTTGCAGCAAGGGATATTTGGACATGCTGAAACAAAACCTGATGAACGAAGAATGTTTCTTGGTTCATTAAGGGAACGAGCGCTTCTCGCCCTGACAAAGGGACAAGTATCAAGAAATAAACCGTATCAAGAAGTCGAACAAATATTGAAGGCCAATCGCCAGGCCACAGTTCTATTAAATGGTGAACTTTCCTATGCTTCTTATTCTCAATATGTCAAAATGGCAAATGCCGCTGGATGTTCCTTTAAAGTGGTGAATCATCACGAAGCGCACTCTCCTTTTGGTCTTGTCATAGAGATGCCTGATGCGGTCAATCAGGAGCATATCTATATAGAGGATGAGCTGTTTCAAAAAGCTTTTTCTCATGAATCTGTTGAATAGGTTTCCCTAGTGAAATGAATAAGCTATAATGATTCAAAAGAGCATATGGGAGAGATGCGGATGGGCAAAGCGTTGATTTGTATAGATTATACAGTTGATTTTGTTGCAGACGATGGAAAACTGACATGCGGAAAGCCTGGACAGGCGATTGAGTCTAAGATCACAGAAATCACTTCTTCATTTATTGATGAAGGCCACTTTGTCGTCTTTGCTGTCGATCATCATGAAGAAGAGGACCCTTATCATCCAGAGACAAAGTTATTTCCGCCCCATAATATTCGCGGAACAGAGGGTATTGAACTTTATGGACAACTAAGTTCACTATTTCACACGTCAAAACATTTAAAACATGTCTACTATATGGAAAAAACAAGATACTCTGCTTTTGCAGGCACTCAATTAGAAATGAAACTGCGCGAGCGCGGCATCACGGAACTTCACTTAGCCGGCGTATGTACCGATATTTGTGTACTTCATACAGCTGTTGATGCGTACAATAAAGGCTTTGAACTTGTGATTCACCAAAATGCTGTGGCGAGTTTTAATGAAGCGGGGCACGAGTGGGCACTTTCTCACTTTGAGCAGTCGCTTGGTGCGAAAGTGGTTAAGTAAGGGAAGGAGAATGGAAGTTGGAGCATCGGTTTAATGACGACAGTTTATCACTACATACAGATCTTTATCAAATTAACATGGCAGAAACGTATTGGAGAGACGGCATTCATGAGAAGAAGGCAGTCTTTGAACTCTTCTTTAGAAAGCTTCCATTTGACAATGGCTTCGCTGTATTTGCTGGCTTAGAGAAAGCGATTGAATATTTATCGGACTTTTCCTTCACCGAAAGCGATCTAGCGTATTTAAAAGATGAACTCGGTTATAAAAGCGATTTCATTGACTATTTAAGCGGATTGTCCTTTACAGGTACACTTCATTCAATGCGAGAAGGGGAAATTGTCTTTGCGAATGAACCGATTATGCGCATCGAGGCAACGCTTGTTGAAGCTCAGTTAATCGAAACGGCATTGCTCAATATCGTGAATTTCCAGACGCTGATTGCAACAAAAGCGGCCCGGATTAAAGGAATCATAGAAGATGAGACAGCATTAGAATTCGGAACAAGACGTGCGCATGAAATGGATGCAGCGATGTGGGGAGCAAGAGCGGCACTCATCGGCGGCTTTCAGGCGACAAGTAATGTTCGTGCTGGGAAACGCTTCAACATACCAGTATCAGGAACGCATGCCCACGCACTTGTACAAGCATACCGCGATGAATATACGGCATTTAAAAAATATGCTGAAACACATACAGACTGCGTCTTTTTAGTCGATACGTATGATACCGTCAGATCAGGTATTCCGAATGCGATTAAGGTAGCGAAAGAATTTGGAGATAAAATCAACTTCATTGGTGTCAGACTTGATAGCGGAGACCTTGCATACTTGTCTAAAAAAGCTAGAACAATGCTTGATGAAGCAGGTTTCCATGATGCTAAAGTCATTGCATCAAGCGATCTTGATGAACACACCATTATGAATTTAAAGGCACAGGGCGCCAAAATTGATGTGTGGGGTGTTGGGACAAAACTGATCACAGCATTCGATCAGCCAGCCCTCGGTGCAGTATATAAGCTGGTGTCCATTGAAGAAAACGGCAAAATGAATGATACCATCAAAATTTCATCCAACCCAGAGAAAGTGACAACACCAGGCCGTAAACGTGTGTACCGGATTATCAATCAATTGAATCATCATTCTGAGGGCGACTACATTGCACTTGAAGAGGAAGATGTTCATAGTGAGGATAAACTAAAAATGTTCCATCCTGTGCATACGTTTATTAGTAAATTCGTGACAAACTTTGTGGCGAAAGATCTTCACGTCCCGATTTTTGATCAAGGAAAACTTGTCTATGACAATCCAGATATTCAAACGATTCAAGCCTACGTGCAGGACAGTCTTGGACTCTTCTGGGAGGAATACAAACGAATCAGCAAACCAGAAGAATATCCAGTCGATTTGAGTCAAAAATGCTGGGATAATAAAATGCAGTTTATCCATGATGTGAAAAATAAAATCAAAAAAGAGCTTTATGAAAGCGAATGATTTGAAGAAAGGGAGACCATCAAGCCAGGTGGTCTCTTTTTTTTATTTTGACCGATTGAAATTGAACTAAAACCGCAATCATTTGGTATACTGAAAGCACATCTTGTTTGTCATGGCATAAAGGAGGATTGGAGCAGTTGAGGGTGTTTGTTGCGAGACAGCCTATTTTTAACAGAAAAGAACAAGTCGTATCATATGAGCTGCTTTATAGAGATAGTGAAACCAATACATATAGCGCTGAAGACGGTGATCAAGCGACAACGGACCTCATTATCAACAGTTTTCTAAATATCGGCATCGAAACACTGACAGAAGGAAAACGATGCTACATTAATTTCACCGAAAGCTTGCTTTCATCTGATCTGCTCACCTATTTTGATCCGCATCAGCTTGTGATCGAGATATTAGAAAATGTACCGATTACCCCGGCACTTATTATGAGATGTAAGCAGTTAAAAAAATGGGGATATACGATTGCACTCGATGATTTCTTCCTAAACGGAACACATTATAGTGACAAGCTGCTTGAGGAACTCCTCTACTGCATAGATATTTTAAAAATTGACTTTCTGAAAACCACAACGCAAGAACGAAGAGATATTCTGCATTCGTATAAAAAGTATCGCCTTCGATTCCTAGCAGAAAAGGTAGAAACGAGAAGAGAATATGAAGAGGCGCTTGAAGCGGGCTTCCACTTGTTTCAAGGGTATTTCTTTAGTGAGCCGCATGTGATATCGGGACGAGCATTATCGACCAGCTTCCATGCGTACCATCAGCTTTTAAATGAGTTAAGCAAGGACCAGCCGAATATCCAGACCGTGACCCATTTTATTGAAAGTGACCTTTCGCTATCATATCAATTATTAAAAATGCTGAATTCAGGCGGCATGAGACGTCTTTATCAAATTAAAAGTATCCGGCAGGCGATTATCCTGCTTGGGTTTAATGAAATTCGGCGCTGGATCTTTATCCTTTCATTTAAAGAACTGAATGTCCAAGCTAATTCAAGCCAAAAAGAAATCATCAAAATGTCATTCATTCGTGCCAAAACGTGTGAACTGATTGCTTCTCGTACTGAACGAGAGCACCCCGCCTCTTATATGCTGACAGGTATGTTTTCTCTCATTGATACGCTTGTCAGGGCAGATATCACAGAACTTGTGAAGGAACTGCCGCTTTCTGATGAAGTTGGCGAGGCACTGCTTGGCTATGAAAATGATTATTCTTTTGTACTAGGTGTGGCCAAACGTATTGAACGAAATGAATGGGATGATGAGATATTAGATGGAAATCTCCCGAAACAGGAAGCCTATGGCTGTTATATAGAAGCCATTGAATGGTGCCATAAAATGTTTGAATCTTAAGAAAAGCCGCTCGCGTGAGAGCGGCTTTTTCTTTGTCATGCCCACTTTAAAAGAAGGAAAAGTCTGCTGGAGGCAAGAGACAAGTAGATTCGAATCCCTTCTGGACTAAAGCGGATATCAATGCCGCTTTTCACACCGATTTGCTTCAGCATTCGGACGACACTTGTTGAATCAGAGCGCTCAGCAGCCTCCATGATGCGCTGCGCAAACAGAAGGGAGCTTGAAATTTGCTGTGTAATGAGTGAAGCATCAGCAACGAGGCGGGCTGATTCTTTTGCGGCTCGTTGAAATGAGTGGGCATCTACTGGAGGAAAAGTCATTGGCGTGCGCGGCGGGTATGCGCGGCTCATTGCGGGAACCTGCAAAGCAGGATAAGGAACATAGTAAAACACATGGTCACCTCTTCTCTCATTGACGTGAAATTGGACGGATATCTGTTCTAAATGTATGTAGAAAATCAGAATAAAGAATCAAAATGATCTTTCTATCTTTGTAATTCCAGCATAAAAATAGGTACTTTTGCGGTCAATTTCGGTGAATGTCGCCAAAAAATTGCGGTGTCCACAATAGCATCTGTCGTCTGACCTATGACACGCAAAACCGAAGATACAGAGGGGATCGTACGTTCTATCGGGAGAGAAGTGTGACGAATGATGCTTATTCCTGTCGCAAAAATGACGCAATTCCTTTGAAATTGAGATAAAAGTATGATTTGAAAAGTCAGAAAATGATGAAAAAAGACCTATTGAATTTTGCGGTATCGCGCACACGTTTTGTGTATACTTTTCGGTGAAAAAATACTCAATTACATTTACACTGTTAGTAACAGATCAAATACTTATGACCCAATCACCATACACAAATACATTGATCTTCCAAAAAAGGAGAGTGGAATCGATGGAAAAGTATGAAATCGAAGAACTTAAACAATTATTATGGAAACTTGAAAACGAAATCAGAGAAACAACGGCTTCTCTTCATAACATTAACAAAAGCATTGATCAATACGACAAATATGAATATGTGAAAATTTCTTAAAGACTTGATAATCATCAAGTCTTTTTTTTATCCAAATACATACAAAAAAAGGATATATTATTATATAATTGTTAAATAGTGATGTCAGTGGACATTTGCTCATGTCTTTTTAGTAAAATAAAAGGCGGAAGGGTGAGGTACAAGATCGAGTATGCTAAACTATCTAGAGAATACAAAAATCAAGCAGAATATGTCTGATTTTATTCAACATGCAGTCAGGCAGAATGATTTACAAAAGCTGCTTTTGAAATTTACAGATAGAAAAAAAGAATTTCCTCTTGGTCAATTAGCTTATCAGCATTATGAGGCATTTGACGGACAAGACAAGCAAGCGATTACAAAACTGGCAGCAGGGATTGAACTTCTCATCTTAGCTGCCGATATATTAGATGATATTGAAGATCAGGACAATGATTCGTATCCTTGGATGAACGTCGACCAAGGAGTGGCCATCAATGCTTCTACGTATTTGTATACGGTGAGTATTCAATTCATCACGTCAATATGTGAAAATAATTCTCAACTAGTAGAGAAACTGTTCCATTTCATCAAAATGTCAATGGAAGGTCAGCATGAGGATTTGCGACATTTGCATGGAACAGAAGAAGAGTGTGTAGAGGTTTTAAGGAAAAAATCAGGATCTTTAACAGCTCTTTCTAGCGTACTGGGTGTTTATTTAGCGACAGGAAAAATAAACGCTACTGTGGAATCTTATTCGATATATTATGGTGTTGCTGAACAGATCAGTAACGATTTTTTTGCGTTATTTTCAAAATCAAACGGAGATTTTCAAAAAAAACAAACGCTGGCATTCAGTTATTTACAAAGACGTTTTAACGATGCCAGTCAAGAGCTTCTTTCCTTCTTTTCTAAGCGGCTGGATGAGTCAGAGCAAAAGTCGTTTCAATTGAAGCAGAAGTTACTTGAAGCTGGTTTGACTCAGTACATGGTATCGATGAGAGAGATTATGCTGTTAAAAATGAAGCGAGGAATTGAACAACTTGATTTACCTAAAACGAAGAAGGAACAATTATATGCATTTATGACAAAGGAGGGCAATGATTGAACATTCAAAATGTTATTGCATATTTAGTCAAAAATCCTGGTGTTGTGAATGAATTGGACTTAGGGAATGCAAGTTTAATTCACACAGATGAGCAAACCATGCAAGCAATCATTCAGGGGATTAAAAAAGGGCAAATGTCTGCAGATTATATATGGTACTATAAATGATACTATTCATTTAAAAATGATTTAAAAGTTCTCCAGTTAAGGATGTTTTATACATGAAGATAACTTATACGAAACTATCTGCTTTTTTGGTTTTTCTGTCTTTTTTATTTGTGATCTATGTTTCATATATTTATGTATTTGATATTTTTAATGGAGCACGTGTAGCGGAGAACAAGAACGGTCAAGCAGAAGTTGTCAAAGTTGAATATCTTTCTTTAGCCTACACATCAGGATTAGAAGAAGGAGATATTATACTTAAAATCAATGGGGAACCTGCTAACAACAAAGATCATTTGATCAATGGTGAGCTTAGGAATGTGCAAAGAATTGATATTCAAAGAGGCAACCAAATGATCACCCTAAAAAATAAGACATTGATTGGCCAAGAGAGTTTATTTGTCTATATAATTCCTCTCATCCTGTATTCAATTTGTTTATTTTGTATCTTCTTTATCATTCGAATTAACAAAGAGGCTCAACGAAAATCAGCATTTCTTTTAGTTGTATTTTTATTAACGATTTGTATCGGATATCTTAGTGCAGGTACTTCAGGTATTGGTGAGAGATTTAGCCATTATGTGATCGTATTTTGTTTATCAAGTGTATTTATCTTTTATATTCACTTCATTTATCAATATTTCAAAGAGTTTGACCTGCATATTACGACTCAAAAAACGATTCGCTTTTTATATAGTCTTCCTATAATTAATCTAGTAATAGAGTTATTTGTTCCAATTGATTCGGCGTTAGCCAGATACATGCCAAGTTTAAATCTTTTATTCTTTTTCGCTTCTATTATCATGTCATTCAAAGTGATTATCAATGGAATGCGGAAATATAAAGAGACAGAGCAGGGGTCTGTTTTAAAGTTTTTTGTCATGATAAACATCATAGCATTTTGTCCATTTATCTTTTTGTTTGCAATTCCATATGTTTTGTTTCGTATTTATGTGGTAGATCCCTTTTTCTTAACTTCTTTTGTCTTGCTCATTCCTTTTTCACTCGTGTATCAATTTATGACGAACAAGCTTTACAATATGGATTTTTTGATAAGCAGACTGAAATACTATGGGTTTCTTGCCATTACACCGACCGTTTTTGTTGTTGTCACGTTTTACATTCTGCAAAAGCCAGAAGATTTGAAGTACACACTGAAGCTCGCATTAATCACCTATACACTCATGCTGGCTGTATTCTATTTCAAAGAAATTCTAGATTTCCGCTTCCGTCTGAAGCGTTTTTCAGAAAAGTATAATTACCAAGACAGCGTGTTTAAATTTACACAGCTTATTCGTGAGGCGTCATCACTTCATCAAGTGCTGTATCATTTGAAATACACCATTTTAGAAGTGCTAGTTGTGAATAAAGCCTTTGTGCTTGAGGTGAAGGCTGATGGACAAATTATTGAAATTGATGAGTCAACAAATGATAGTAAGCTATGGAAAGAATACGTGGATCAATTTCAAGATATTTTAGGTGAAGTTGGTAAAATCATCGAGCTTGATAAAGGGTTTATGATGAAAATTGGCGAGCGGGGCGGTCAGTCGTTTATGATTTGCTGCTTATCCAATATACAGACACCGAAATTGACCCGCGATGAAATCTCATGGCTGAAAACATTGGCCTTTTATACAAGTGTCAGTTTAGAAAATGTCGTCAAGATCGAAGAATTGATGGAGCACCTTGACGATTTGAAACAGCGCGAGGCCAATCCTGCATGGTTGAAGAAAATCATGTTTGCTATGGAAGAAAAGCAGCGTTCAGATTTAGCGAGAGATCTTCATGATTCCGTGCTGCAGGACTTGATATCACTAAAAAGGCAGTCGGAGATGTTTTTAACGAATTTCCAAAACAACCAATGCCCGACATCTATTGAAAATTCGCTTATCTCATGGAATGATCAAATGTCCAAAGTGATTCAAACGACGAGAGAAACGTGTCATGAGCTTCGGCCGCAGCTGCTGTATGATTTAGGTTTAGTAAAGGCGATATCGAAGCTGACTTCTCAAATCCAGGAGGAAGCACCGTTTCATATTAGGCTGAATACGACACGCTTTGATAAAGAATTGGACATTGATATTGATTCACAGCTGAATATTTACCGAATTGTTCAGGAGCTGTTATCCAACGCCCTGAAGCACTCAAAAGCCACTCAAGTGTTAGTGATGCTGATTTGTATTAAAGATCAGGTTGTTCTTCACTATGAGGATGATGGAGTCGGTTTTGATGCCAGTCATCTTGATCAGCACACAATGAGCATGGGTCTGTCGGGAATTAGAGAAAGAGTGAAAGCGTTAAATGGAAAGCTTCAAATTCACACAGCCCCGGAAAAAGGGCTCAAGGTGAAAATTGAAATGGAATTGTAACGATTTATTAAGGATTAAGACTTGGCATCAGCCAAGTCTTTTATATAAAATGGAAGTGAGTGATTTAAAGGGAGGAAGACATGAAGAAGATATTGGTCATTGATGATCATCCGGCTGTCATGGAAGGGACAAAAAGCATATTAGAATCAGACCAGCAGCTATCAGTCGATTGTTTAAGTCCTGATGCAGAAGCCGCCTTTTTAAAGACGCATGACTTTTCCATCTATGATGTGATTTTAATGGATTTAAATCTCGGGGATATCAATGGAATGGACATTGCGAAACAAATTTTAGAAACCAATCATCAAGTGAAAATTATCATTTATACAGGGTATGAAGTAGATGATTATTTTGAAGAGGCTATTCGGGCTGGATTACACGGTGCAATTAGCAAAACAGAGACGAAAGACAAAATTATTGAATACATACACCGCACATTGCAAGGGGAAGTTGTCATTCAGCTGTCCTATTTAAAGAAATTAATTTCACAGCAGCAAGAAAAGCCAGAACAGGCGCAGCAGACTGATCACGAGCTCTTAACCGAACGGGAGTGTTTGATCCTTAGAGAAGTGGAAAAAGGATACACGAACCAGGAGATTGCCGATGTGCTTCATTTGAGTAAACGGTCAATTGAGTACAGTTTGACATCCATCTTTAATAAACTGAATGTTGGATCTCGTACAGAAGCGGTGTTAATTGCCAAGTCTGAAAGTGTGCTGTAAACGTGTGAAGGGAGAGGGCCTTAATGGATGTGAGCGGATCAAATACACTGCTTGAGGCACTAGGCATTGAGATTGTAGAGTGCAATAAATCACGATGCGTTGCAACAATGCCAGTCGATCACAGAACAAAACAGCCATTTGGACTGCTGCACGGAGGAGCATCTGCTGCTCTAGCAGAAACAGTGGCGAGCATGGGGGCTGCTGCTCATTTGGACTTAACGCAGCAATTTTGCTCAGGTATTGAAATCAATGCCAATCATTTAAAATCTGTACGCGATGGAGTGGTGACAGCGACAGCTGTTCCAGTACATGTAGGACGGCGTACAATGGTATTTCAAATCGATATAAAAGATGATCGAGACCGGCACATCTGTACGTCAAGATGCACACTTGCTGTCATTGATCGCATATAAAAAAGCTCCCGGTGCAGCGGAAGCTTTTTTTGTATGCTGTTGCGCGATAAAAAAAGAATGGCCCAACATGGCAGGCCATTCTTTTTTGCTTTTTATAAATAAGAATCTTCTTTTCGCTTAATCACAAAGTTACGGAAACCGCCATAATCATCTTGGACACTGCGCTTGTCGAGCTTAACACCAGTATTGTACGCGGCTCTTCCGATCAAGTGCGCGCCGACTGGTGCTGTCAGGAAGATGAATACGATCCCGAGAAGGATTTTTGCAGAAATAACGCCTGCAAGAAACCATTCGTGAAAAAACACACCTACTAAAATCAGAACAACGCCAAGGGTCGATGCTTTTGATGCAGCATGCATACGTGTGTAAACATCCGGCAGGCGAAGGACACCAATGGCTGAAATCAAACAGAGGATAGCGCCTAGCAGGATAAAGAAAATCACGATGGCTTTAGCGATGACGATCATTTTCAATCACTTCCCCTTTCTCAAGGAATTTGGAAAAAGCGACAGTACCGATAAAGGCAAGGATGCCGAGCAGTAAAATAATCTCAAAGAAAGCAGTGGTTTTCAGTAAAATTGAAACGATGGCTGTCATCCCAATTAAATTGATTCCTATCGCATCAAGTGCACTCACGCGATCAGGAATAGAGGGACCTTTGATCACTCGTATCACAAAAAGCAAAGTAGACAGCGCAAGAATGCCAAGTGACATTTGCAAAATGAGTTCCATTACTTACCGCTCACCTCCTGAATCGCTTTTTCAAATGAAACCCGGATATCGTGAATGGCTTTTTCAGCATCTTCAATATCCATTGCATGAATGTATAAAATGGACCGATCATCGGAAATATCAATCACTAGTGTACCTGGTGTCAATGTAATCATATTTGCCAGTATGGTGATTTCCCAATCTGTTTTCAAGTCCGTACGAAAGGCGAAAATACCGGGCTTAATCGTGAGCTTTGGAGATAATACGGTCTTTAATACACTTAAATTGGCAAGAAGCAGCTCGCGAATAAAAATGATGATCAGCTTGAAAATCGCATAAAGGGCATAGCCGTAAAAACGCTGCGGGAAAAATCGGCGCAGCATAAAAATGGCGATCATCCCTAATGCAAAACCTGATACAAAGTCTGCGGCTCTGTATGTATCATTCATAAACATCCATGTAAAGGCGAGGAGTGCGTTTAGTAATATTTGAAAGGCCATGTTCATCTACTCCTTCAGCACAGCTTGAATATATTTTTCTGGTGTAGAGAGCATTTCCGCTGCTTGATTGATATAAGGGGCAATGAACTCTGTCCCTAACCCAATGGCAAGCGATAAGACGACAAGCAGTACGCCAGGGTACACCATTCCTTTAATTGACGGCTTTCTTCTTCGCATATCCTGTTCCTCGCCCCAAAATGCGGACATGAAAATCTTCATAATAGAGTAGAGGACAAGAAGACTGGACAGTAAGACCAGGATAGAAAACGTCATGTGTCCAGCAGAAAATCCACCTTCCACAATTTTTAGTTTTCCAACAAAGCCGCTCAGCGGCGGAATTCCTGCAAGCGATAAAGCCGATATGAAGAACATCCATCCTAATAGAGGCTGGGATTGAATCAGTCCGCCCATTTTTTTCAGTTGATTTGTACCAGCATACACAAAGAGGGCACCTGCCAGCATAAATAAAGCTCCTTTGATCACCATGTCGTGAATGAGATAATAAATGGCACCTTGGAGTGATGCAGGTGTGTTGGCTGCAAATCCAAACAAAATGACCCCAACAGCTGTGACAATGTTATAAATCACGATCTTCTGCACATCAGAATAGGCGATCGAGCCTATCACACCGAATATCACCGTCAGTGCGGCAAGCCACGCCATGAGTGTATGGGTGAAGCCTGTATCGTGTATAAAAATTAATGTAAAGACTCTGGCAATCGCATATAAGCCAACCTTTGTCAGCAAAGCCCCAAATAGAGCTGAAATCGCTGCTGGCGGCGCGTGATACGATCCTGGCAGCCAGAAATAAAGCGGGAAGATCCCAGCTTTTAAGCCGAATACAATGAGGAACAGGATGGAAATAACAGTGATTAGCCCTGTTTGCCCTGATTCAGCTATTTTCACACTTAAATCAGCCATATTGAGCGTACCCGTCACTGCATATAAACAGGCGACTCCGACAATAAATAATGCCGACGAGATGATATTAAACACAATATATTTGAGTGATTCACGAAGCTGAGGCTTTGATCCGCCTAATACAATAAGCATATAAGATGCCATCAGCAGTAATTCAAAGAATACAAACAGGTTGAAAATATCTCCCGTTAAAAAGGCTCCGCTCACGCCAGCTAACAAAAACTGTACGCCAGAATAATAGAAGAGACGCTCTCTTTCTTTCCCAATCGTTTGAAAGGAGAAGAGGACTGTCACAAGCCCGACAACGGAAGCGGTCAGTACAAGGAGTGCAGCAAATTGATCGGCCACAAGGGCAATCCCAAATGGCGCTTTCCAGCCGCCCAAATAAAGGGTTTGTATCCCATTTGTGAAAATCGTTTGAACCAAATATGCATTACATATAATGGCTGAAAGAGATGCCAAAACACTAAAGACTCTTGACAGCATGATGTTTTTATTCATAAAGATCAACAGTGTAGCAGCTAGTAATGGAATTAAAATAGGCAGGATCACGAGATTATTCATGCTGATCATTTCCTCTCATTTGATCCATGTCATCTGTTCGCAGCTCTTGGAAGGCACGGAAGGCCATGACAAGTAATAAGGATGTCACACCAAAAGCAATGACAATGGCTGTTAAAATTAATGCTTGTGGTAATGGATCTACATAGGATGTGAGCCCCTCTTTTAGAACGGGAGGCGCTCCTTTTTTTAAACCGCCCATTGTTAAAAGAAGCAAGTGGACGCCGTGACTCAAAACAGCAGTACCGACGATGACCCGCAGAAGGCTCTTTGACAGCATCAAATAGGTCGCCGCCATAAAAATAATTCCGACGATAATAGACATTAGAAATTCCATTATTCCTTCTCTCCAATCATTTGAATAATGGTCATGGTGACACCGACAACAACCAAATACACACCGATATCAAACAGGACGGCTGTCGCTAGTTCTGTTTTTCCTAAAAACGGTAATTGGAAATAATCAAATGCATGGGATAGAAAAGGTGCACCGAATAGAAAGGATCCCATACCTGTCAGGATCGCAACGAGCAAACCGGCTCCAGTTACATAAATAAAGTCAAATGGCAAAATGCGTCTTACTGTTTTCAGATCATAGGCTAAAAGCAGAAGAACGACAGCCGCAGCACTCATCAGGCCGCCAATGAATCCGCCGCCAGGATTGTTATGTCCTGCAAGAAATAGGTGAAGGGAGAAAAGCAAGATGATGAATGCTGTGATTTTTGTTGTGACTTGCAAAAGCATATCATTCGTATCAATCTTTCTCATCGCCGCACACCTCTCTTCCGTTTTACTTGTGTTTTTAATAACCCATAAATACCAAGTGCCGCAATGGCGAGCACGGTAATTTCAAAAAGGGTATCAAAGCCCCTGAAATCTACAAGAATGACATTGACAATATTGTCACCGCCAGCAAGTTTGTAGCTGTTTTCAATAAAGTAAGTTGAGATGGTGTCAAGTGACTGCTGACTTGTGGAAGCGAAGGCTAGACAAGTGACAACAACCCCAACACCTAAAGAAATGATGAAATTGGTCATTTTGAATCTTCTCGTTTTTTGCTTTAAGCTCAGCTTCGGCAAATGATAGAAGCAAAGCAAAAACAGTGCGACTGAAATCGTTTCAATAATCAACTGCGTCAGCGCAAGGTCAGGTGCTCTGAAAATCACGAAGAATAGTGACAGCGTGTAGCCCATGACACCTAGAGCAATAATAGCTGTTAATCGTGAGCTTGCGAATACTGTGGCAATCGTCGCCGCCACCATCACAAGTGAAAGAATCACCTCATACGTGCCAATTGAGGCAGCCTGATCTGTTTGAAATGAAAAGGCCTGCTGATAAAACATCACGCCGCCAATGACGATAATCATGAACCCAAACACATAGACAAGATAGTCACGAAGAAAACCAGTCATATAACTGTTTGTCAGGCGGTATGAACCTTTTTCCAAACCGATAAGAGAGCGGTCGTATAAAGCGTTAAATGACCATTTTTCCTTAAAGATGTTGTATATTGGACGCCATTTTGAAAGCGTCAAGTAGCCGATTGTGCCGAGTACAACAACACCTATTGTCATATAGAGTTCTGGCTGGAAGCCATGCCATGCTTCAATTTTCACAGAAAACCGGCTTCCTGTTTCAATCGCTTCAGGAATGATCGCCGCAATTGCGGGTTCAATGACAGAATAGGCAAGAATATTAGGGAAAAAGAAGAAGGTGACCACAAGTGCAGCTAGAATGATGGGCGGAATGAGCATGCCGATCGGTGCTTCATGCGGTTTTTTCTCCAATTGGTCTATATTCAGACGGCCTCTAAAAGTTTTAAAGAGGAGCATCATACTATAAATGAACGTAAAGACACTAGCGAGCCAAGCGAGTGCTGGGAAGATGGCACCCCATGTTGAAACGTCCGTAAAGCTGATATCGGAAATCCGTATCATACTTGTGAAAAATAGCTCTTTACTTAAGAAACCGTTAAATGGCGGTAATCCGGCCATTGAAAATGTACCGATTAACGTAATGGTGAAGGTAATCGGCATGATCGTCATTAATCCGCCTAATTTCCGAATGTCACGAGTTCCTGTTTCATGATCGATAATACCAGCTGCCATAAAGAGACTGCCTTTAAACGTAGCATGGTTAATGAGGTGAAAAATAGCTGCAAGAACCGCTGCACCAAAAAAGGCAGGATTGTTTTCATGAATCGCAGCTGCGCCGACACCAAGCATGAGCATAATCATGCCGAGCTGACTCACTGTCGAATAGGCCAGAATGGCTTTCAAATCGTTTTGCCGGACGGCGTGGAATGATCCCCAGAATAATGTGACAAGTCCCACGATGGAAATGGTCCAGAACCATACCTCTGATATAGCAAAGATTGGACTGAAGCGGGCAACAAGATAAATACCGGCTTTCACCATCGTAGCAGAATGCAGATAACTGCTCACAGGGGTCGGTGCTTCCATTGCATCAGGCAGCCAGATATAGAATGGGAACTGCGCTGATTTCGTAAAGGCACCTAGTAAGATTAGGATCATGGCAGGGATAAAGTAAGGTGATGCCATAATGAGCTGAAGCTGATTCACTGCTTCACGAATACTGAATGAATCAGTAATCAGGTAAATGAGGATGAAGCCGCCAAGCATAGCTAATCCGCCAAAAACAGTAATAAGCAGTGATTTCGTTGCTCCATACCTAGAGCGGTCCCGCTTATACCAATACCCAATTAAGAGGAAGGAAGAGATACTCGTTAACTCCCAAAACAAGTATAGAACGACCATGTTGTCAGAAAGAACGACACCCAGCATCGCGGTCATAAACATGAGCAAATACGTGTAGAAAGAGCCAAGCTGTTCTTTTTCCTTTGATAAGTAGAAAATACTGTACAGCACCACTAGTGAGCCGATACCTGTAATTAATAAAGCAAATAACAGGCTGAGACCATCGACATACACAGTGAAATTCATCCCTAAAGATGGAATCCATTCAGCCTGTGAGAAAAGCGTTCGTCCATTCGAAGTGATGTGTAACATTTGGATGAAATAGGTAAATAAAAGAATCGGCAAGATGAGAACAAACCATCCTGTATGTATACGTCTCACATATTTGTAAAGGAAAGGTACAACAAAAGCGAGTAAAAAAGGTGATAGGATGGCGAAGTGAATAAGCTGCAAGAAAATGAACCTCCTTTGATCAATATAAATTCACGTTCTAAAGAACTGGTAATTAAAATTATAGCGTAAATACAGCCATAGTGCATTGGTTTGAAACGATTTCAAGCAAACTGTATTTGTTTTAGGTTCTTTTGACCACAAAATAATTTTATCAAAAATGATACTCATTGTATATTGTTTTGTTTTTCGTACATGCTTTTCTTAAAGGAGCTGATCAAATGAAACGAAAGATCGCCATCAGCTTAAGCCTATTCTGCACGATTTTAGGAGGAGCATTCTTGATCGACCGAAATGATCAAAAAAGGTGGCAGGCCGGGAGTGAATGGCCGCTGTTTTCTGAGCATCTTCTTCACATGAGCTATCAAGAAACCAAGCTGTATCCTTTTCAGCCCAGGGAATATTTACGAATTGTATTAGCTGATGAATAAGATCCTATAGGAGAAAAGAAATATAAAAAAAGCATGGGTCCATGTGAGAGCCCATGCTTTTTATGTGTGAATGTTTAACTAAACATTCTGAGTAAGATCGTTGCACAGATGACTGTTGCTGCTCCGCCAAGTCGTGTAGATACTTGTGCGAAAGGCATAAGACCCATTCTTCCAGAAGCTGAAAGAATGGCAACGTCACCAGTACCGCCAAGTCCGCTGTGACAGCCAGTGACAATAGCTGATTCTACTGGATACATGTTCATTAGTTTTCCAACGAAGTAACCAGAACCAACCATTGCGAGTACAACAGCGATACATACGCATACGAATGGAATGGAGATGACAGTTGCTACATCATCAAGTGGAATGTACAGAATACCAAGACCAACCATTAGCGGCCATGTAAAGCTTCTTGATACAAACTTGTAGAACTGCTGTGAGCCATTTTGAAGATGCTGAGGCATCACGTTTAAGTATTTGATTAAAGCGGCAAGAACAATCATCAAGATTGGACCTGGAATATGAACAAAGCTTTCTAACAAACCACCAAAGATGAAGGTTGTACAAGCAACGAGTACACCAGCACCCATTAACCCGAAATCAACTTTTGCATCCAGATCTGGCTGTTCAAATATTTCGTTTGCTTCTTTTGATTTCACAAGACGGCCATTTCCGTTTAGTTCAGGACGTTTCTCACCAAGCTTCTTCATTGCGCCAGCACAGATAATGGCAATGACGTTCCCAATGACAGCTGCAGGAATTAATTGAGAAATTAATGACTCTGCTGACACATCAAGAATTTGTGAATAAGCGATAGATAATGGCAAAATCCCTTCACCAACACCACCGGCAATAATCGGTACAATAATAAAGAAGAATGAATGATGCGGTGTGTAACCAACTAAAAGGCCAACAAGGATACCAGCACTCACAGCTGCAATTGTACCTGCAACTAGAGGAACAAACATACGAATAAGGCCTTGTACTAAAACAGTTCGCTGCATCCCAAGAATACTACCTACTACAAGAGCAGAAATATAGAAGTAAAGGAAGTTCGACGTTTTCATAAGAGACGTAACCGCTTCCAATGAGTTCGGATTCAGAACATTAAAAAAGACCAGGAACGATGGTACGAATAAAGAAAGAATCGCCGGTCCACCAATATCTTTTAAGATTGGAATACGTTGTCCTACATCTCCAAGGAAAATCCCCAAAATCATAATAACAGCGAAACCACCAAGCATATTTGCTGGAATTTTATTAAAATAAGCGGCAGTTAAAATAATCGCTGCAAGTACTAAATACACAGGTAGATCAATAACACCAATTTTCCAAGACATGATCTTACGGAAAACGCTTTTATTATTGTCAGAATCGTCTGTAATCGATTTCAATTGTTGTGCATTAGCCACATAAACACCCCCAAATGCTATTTGTCTCAATTGTAGAAGATTCAATGACACTCTTCTATTTATTAAACTAAAATAAGTGTAATAAAAGTAAAATAAACAGGGGTTTTTGAGTTTTTTATCATACAAAAATCCCCTGAAGGTAGTTTGTCCTTCAGGGGATTGATCATACATCGTATTTATCGTTTTCCTTTTAGATAAGGCGTACCAAGTGCTTTCGGTGCATCGGCACGTCCGATGAAGCCAGTAAGTGCTAAAATGGTGAGCACATATGGTGCTATGAGCATATACACATTCGGTATATCTTGGAACAGCGGCAGGAGAGAGCCAATGATGCTTAAACTTTGAGCAAATCCAAAGAATAAAGCGGCGCCCATTGCGCCAAATGGATGCCATTTACCGAATACAAGCGCAGCTAGTGCGATGAAGCCTTGTCCAGTAATGGTGGCATGTGAGAAATCAAGCGCGATCGTTGAGGCATAAACAGCTCCGCCAAGACCGCCAAACAGTCCACTAATGAAAACAGCGATATAACGCATCCGATACACTTTGATACCCATTGTATCAGCTGCCATTGGGTGCTCTCCGACTGCACGAAGACGAAGACCAAACGGCATTTTAAATAAAACAAACCAAGCAACAACCGCAAGAGCTAAGGCGAGTATAGACGTATAATAAACATCTTTAAAGAAAATATCACCAATGATCGGAATGTCACTTAAAAGGGGGATATCTCCTTTATAGAAAGGCTCTGTAATTTTATCAGTTTGTGCTTTCCCATAAATCAGTTTGACGACAAACAATGTTGCGCCAAGTGCCAGCATGTTAATCGCCACACCACTGACCGTTTGATCAGCTCGGAAGGTAATGGTCGCCACTGCATGAATCAGTGAGAACAAACCGCCAACGGCCATTCCGACGAGAAGCCCAAGCCACGGGGTCAAGGCTCCAAACGTATCAGCAAAAAATAAGTTAAAGATAATACTGGAAAATGCTCCGACGACCATCAACCCTTCAAGACCGATATTGACAACACCTGATCTTTCTGAAAAGACGCCTCCAAGAGCGGTTAAAATAAGTGGTGCAGCATAAACAAGTGTAGCTGGGACGATGATTTCAAGTATTTGCAGAAATCCCACTTATTTTCCCCCCTTTTTCTTCATTTGTTGAATCACAAGACGGATAATATAGCTTGAGGCGACGAAAAGAATGATGATCGCAATGACAATATCAACAACCTCAGTCGGTACGCCTGATTCAAGCGGCATATTTAATGCACCGACCTTCAATCCACCAAGCAATAATGCAGCAAGGACAACACCAACAGCCGTATTTCCACCTAATAAAGCGACGGCAATTCCATCAAAACCTACGCCTGTGAAGGCATCTTTTATTGAAGCATATTCGAAGGTTCCTAATCCCTCCATTGCCCCTGCTAAACCTGCAAAAGCACCAGAAATTAGCATTGAATATATAATATTTTTTCTCACATTCATTCCTGCATAATGGGAGGCGTGTTGATTCATACCAACAGCTCGCAATTCAAAACCTTTAGAAGTTTTTTGAATAATGATCCACATAATAACGGCAGATATAATGGCTACAATAATGCCGTTATGCATGCTTGAAAAATCCGTTATTTTTTCAAAGAAGTCAGAGTGCAAAGAGGCTGTGGATTTGATATTATCTGTTTTATCTTTATGATCTGTAAGAACATTTGTAATAATAAAATTTGTCACATGAAGGGCAATATAGTTCATCATAATGGTGACAATTACTTCATGAACATAAAAACGAGCTTTTAAAAAACCAGGAATAAAGCCCCATAATGCACCAGCAGCAGCTGCGGTGATGAGTGCAAGCGGCAGATGAATATATAGAGGTGCATGGACAGTTGTTCCAATCCATACAGCAGCTACCCAGCCAACAAGCATTTGACCTTCTACACCGATATTAAACAGGCCTGTCCGAAATGCAAAGGCAACAGCAAGACCTGATAATATATAAGGTGTCACTTGCCTGATGGTTTCTCCCATATAATAAGTTTCACCGAAAACGCCATTCCAAAGGGCGCTATAGCCTTCGATGACACTATAACCGCTTGCCAGCATAATAATGGCCCCAACCAAAAGACCAAGTACAATGGCTATAAGCGGAATCAGCAGATTTGTTAAGCGATTAGACATTTGCTTCTTTCCCCACTTCCTGTTGCGTACTTCCAGCCATTAATAGACCAAGCTCTTGCTCTGTTGTTTCTTTTGGATCAACAATGGCGACAATGCTGCCTTCGAAAATAACAGCGATCTTATCACTGACATTGATAATTTCATCAAGCTCAAAGGAGATGAGCAAAACAGCTTTACCTGTGTCTCTTTGCTCAATTAGACGTTTATGAACAAATTCAATCGCACCAACATCAAGTCCTCGTGTCGGCTGAGCGGCAATTAATAAATCAGGATTGCGGTCAACTTCACGGCCGATAATGGCTTTTTGCTGGTTACCGCCTGACAGAGCGCGCGCTTCTGTATATTCACTCGGTGTTCTGACGTCATATTCCGCAATGATTCGTTTTGCTTTTTGATAAATATTTTTCATATTCAATAAGCCGAATTTTGAATAAGGACGCTGATAATACGTTTGTAAGGAAATGTTTTCTCCAATTGAAAAATCGAGTACAAGTCCATGTTTATGACGATCCTGAGGAATATGTCCAATCCCAGATTCGGTCACTTTACGAGGCGGGAGATTTTGAATGGCTTTCCCGTTTAGCATGATTGTGCCAGATTCTGATTTTTTTAGACCGGTAATGGCTTCAATTAATTCAGACTGGCCATTGCCATCTACCCCAGCAATTCCGACAATTTCGCCAGCCTTCACTGAGAGGTTCAACTGTTTGACCGCTTCAATTCCTCTGGCGTCTTTTACTGTGAGGTCTTGAATTTGAAGAACTTCCTCAGCTGGAGAAGCAGCTTTTTTATCTGTTTTAAATGACACTTCACGGCCAACCATGAGGCTTGCAAGTTCGTCTTTATTGGTGCTTGCCACATCAAGTGTACGAATGCCTTGGCCTTTTCGGATAATGGTCACGCGATGACAGGCATCCATAATTTCTTTCAGCTTATGGGTGATTAAAATAATGGATTTGCCTTCATTGATTAAGTTTTTCATAATTTGTATGAGTTCTTTGATTTCTTGAGGTGTTAAAACGGCCGTTGGTTCGTCGAAGATCAAAATGTCAGCGCCGCGGTAAAGTGTTTTTAAGATTTCTGCACGCTGCTGCATGCCGACAGAGATGTCAGATACTTTTGCGGCAGGATCTATTTTCAAACCATAGCGGTCAGAAAGCTCTTGTACTTGCTGTATGGCTTGTTCTTTGTCAATCTTTCCAAACTTCTTGGGCTCTTTACCTAAAATGATGTTTTCAGCGACAGTGAAGGTATCGACCAGCATAAAGTGCTGATGCACCATTCCGATGCCTAAATCACTAGCATCATTTGGACTAGAGATGGTCACAGGTTTTCCGTGTACCTTGATTTCACCTTTTTCAGGCTGGTACAGTCCGAAAAGCACGTTCATGAGCGTTGATTTTCCAGCGCCGTTTTCACCAAGCAGCGCATGAATTTCGCCCTTTTTTAGCTGCAGCGTAATGTTGTCGTTTGCTACAATGCCAGGGAATTCTTTGCGTATATTCAACATTTCAATGACATAATCCACAGGTTTAACCGCTCCTTTTTTAGGGTGCTGATGAAGATAAAAACTAGCAAAAGAAAAGCTGCAAAACGAGGCTGCAGCTTTTCTTTTACCACCTTTTACAAATAAAGAGGAGGTAAAGGAGAGGCAAGGGGATAAGGTGCGCTTATCCCGCTGCTCAAATTAAGCTTTAAAATCTTTTAGTTCATCACGTGTTGCAGGGATTTTCACTTCTCCCTTGATGATTTTTTGTTTCCATTCTTCAATTTTCTTTAATACATCTTTATTAAGGTTGTCCTGAGATGGAGAGATGTCAACGCCGCCTTCTTTCAGACCGTATGTGATCACTTCACCGCCAGGGAATTTACCTTCTTTTGCTTTCGTTGTTAAGTCTTGTACTGCTGTGTCAACTTTCTTAATCATAGAGGTAAGGGTGACACTTTGTTTTGTTCCAGATACTTTTCCTTCGTCATACTGATCTTTATCAACACCGATGACCCAGACATTTCGATTTGGATCTGCCTTTTTTAAATTAGTTGCTTCTGTGAAGACGCCATTTCCAGTGCCCCCAGCAGCATGATAGATGATGTCGACGCCGGATTTGTACATACTTTCAGCTGTTGCTTTTCCGATGTCAGCCTTATCGAATGCTCCAGCATATTTGACTTCAACTTTTGCTTTCGGATTAGTTGCTTCAACGCCTGCGCGGAAACCAACTTCGAATTTTCTGACTAATTCAGAATCAACTCCGCCAACAAAACCAATTTTGTTCGATTTTGTTGTAAGAGCAGCCGCAACACCCACAAGGAATGATCCTTCGTTTTCGTTAAACATAATGCTTGCTACATTGTCTTTTTTCACGACTGCATCAACGATAGCAAAGTGGTTTTTGTTACGTTGATCGGCTATTTTTGAAATGGCGCTCTCCATTTTATAACCGATACCATAAATGAGGTTAAATTTTTGCCTAACAAGTGTATTTAAATTTGTTGGATAATCCGCATCGGTTTTGGACAGTAGATAATCAAAGCCGTTTTTACCTTTTTTTAGATTGTTGTCTTTCCCAAATGCTTGTAAACCTTCCCAAGCTGATTGGTTAAACGATTTGTCATCGACACCACCGACATCAGTTACCATTGCAACAGTGAATTGATCTTTATCTTTTTTGCTTTCACCGCTGTTTGAGCCAGAGTTGCCGCATGCTCCAAGGATGGTTCCTGCTGCTACGACTAAGGACAATGCTAGTCCAATTTTCCGCTTCTTCAAAACATAACCCCCTATAAAATTTAAAAGTTTCAGAAAAGTCTCGCGAAAAAAGACCGTTCTATCTCTTCTCACCCTTCTGAAGAGGGTATTTTATCCTGCTTTCTCATGAAACTTATGGAGGGCAGGAGAGAAGATGTAAGACATCAGACTTATATCTCGTTGAACTAATCAATCATAATTTATCATTTCCGATCGAATAAATAAATAGAAATTTGTTTTATTTTTAAAAAAATGTTAAATGGCTTTATTTGATGTCTTTTTATCTGCTGAAATATGATATAATGCCGCTTTTGTGATGTGCTCCGCTACAGCAGAACTACTGATATCAAGGGGTTTGTTACATCGTATGCCATAAAAAAACATCTGGCCTTTGTGAAAGGTCAGATGTAGTATTTTAAAGATATTGCTGAATCAAATTCATATTGCTCGTGTTCAGTTTATATTGGAAAACAGGACGTCCAATTGTCCCATATGCCATTTCAACATCCACCACTTCGATATCCTCAAGGAACTTCAAGTATTTTCTAATGGAGACTTGAGAGATTTCTGTATGATTGGCTAGGTCTTCAGTTGTGAAAGCCTGCTGGCCAAATGATTGAATGCTTGTCCAGATGAGTTTAAGTGTGCTTTTGGTCAGTCCTTTTGGCAAGAGGACTTTTTCCGCCTCTGCTTTTTTATGAAAAAGCTTCGCATCTAAATCATTTTGCGAAATGCTGTTCATGGATTGATACAAGGCGTGTTTCCGTTTGTACTCTGCCAGTGCTGATTGGAATCGTTCGAACTCAAAAGGCTTAATTAAATAATCAACTGCTCCGTTTCGCATCGTTTGCTGTACAACATCGACTTCATTTGCAGCCGAAATGACAATGACATCAACGGCATGATTTTGCTGGCGAATTTCTGTTAGTAATGCCAGTCCATTTTGACCAGGCATATAAATATCGAGCAGGACGAGGTGTATGACTTCTGTTTTTAACACTTCAAGTGCCTGCTGAAAGGAGGTGGCAATCCCCTTTAACTCAAAGCCGTCGATTTGGGTCAGGTAGCGTTTGTTCAGCTCCCCAACCATTGGATCATCTTCTACTATTAACACATTAATCATGTGAATCCTCCTTTTGTTTATATGGAATGCGGAGACTAAAGGTCGTTCCTTCTCCTTTTTCACTCGTGACAATCATATGTCCGTTCAATTTCTTGATGCTTTGGTCAACGAAGTAGAGTCCGAACCCTCGGTCTTCTCCTTTAGTTGAAAAGCCTTGATCAAACATGATGTCTTGTTCTTCTTTCGTGAGACCAACACCTGTGTCCGTGATTTCAATGTGAAGCTGCTCATGGACGTATCTGAAGGAGATCGAGATGTTTTTCGTGTCAGTATGTGAAACAGCATCGAGTGCGTTATTTAACAAGTTGCCAATCACGGTAATGAGATCATGCGTCACTGCCGGGTCCTCCGTATTTGGCACTTGTGTGCTGCAAATAACTTCCAAGGCAGCGCCTTGTTCCCTGATATAGCTTTGTTTTCCTAGTAAAAATCCTGCTAAAACAGAGTTTTTCACATGGTTGATGATTTCATTTGTTTCCGTTTGCTGATAGATCGCAATATCTTTGATATAGGTGCCAAGATCATCGTAGTTTTTGAGCTGAACCAATCCTAAAATGACATGCAGCTTGTTCATAAATTCATGTGACTGGGCACGGAGCGCATTCGCATACATTTTGACCCCGCTAAGCTGTTCAGCCAGATGTTTCACTTCTGTTTTGTCACGGAAGGTGGCGATGGCTCCGACAATTTCACCTTTTACCGTAATTGGTACTTCATTAAAGACGAGCTCCAGTCCATTCATTCTCACGTCACGATCAAGCAGCGGCTTGCGTGTTTCAATGACCTGTTTTAAGCCGCTTGAAGGGAGGAGAGTTTGAACATCTTGTTCTCTAGGATCAACCATAATGCCCATATTATGAAAGAGCCGTTTTGCCTCTGCATTGGCCAGTTTGATTTTACCGTGCTGATCGACGGCAAGAATCCCTTCTTTTGTTGATTCTAGCATGGCACTTCGTTCTTTTAACAATGTGGCGATCTCATCCGGCTCAAGTCCAAACATAATCTTCTTCACTTTTCTTGCCACAATGAGTGCTCCAATGATGCCAGATAGAAGGCTGAGTGATGTGACGAAGTAGAGTGGAAGTAAGCTTTGATGAATAATCAAGTCAATTTCCTTTAACGTAATCCCGACGGCCACAGCCCCAAGCTGCTTTCCATTTTGATCATAAACAGGAACAAAAGCACGCATGGATCTGCCGAGTGTTCCAGAAGCCGTACTAATATGTTCTTTTCCCTGTAATGCTGCTTTTTCATCACCGCCGGCAAACCGCTTTCCAATCTTCTGCGGATTCGGGTGTGTTTTGCGGATACCGTTCATATCCATGACGACAACGAATTCGGTTTTGGTGATTTGCTGAACACTTGTTGTATATTTTCGTAATGCGGAATATGAATGATTTTCTAATGATTGTGCGGTGATCGGTGCCTCTGCGACCATTTTGGCAGTAGAGAGAGCAATGTCACGTTCCTGCTGATGGATGTTCTTGGCTGTTTCCGACCATATCGTAAAGAATGTGATACAAAGGGAGATCAGGACAACGATACACACAAAGATCGTCAGCCGTGTTTGCAGTCTTAAAGTTTTTTTCACGAGTATACCCCTAACGCACGATTTTTTTCGTAACAGTAATACTTTAACGGGAAAATGTAAGTTTGTGAAGGAATGTACGTGCAAAATCATAAATTTGATTTTGCTGTCAGTTTACTTTGAAAGCATCTTGTCAATCCGTTTTAAGTGAGCCATAATAAATGTGAGCTTATGAGAAAGGATCTATTTATGAAAAATACATATTTGACTGGATATTTTCCGCTGATTTCAATTTTACTATTCAGCTCTGCTTTTTCGATTTTCACAGTAGGTATCACAACTGATTTCTTGACTCAAGCAGGTATTTTAAAAGGAATGCTGGAATTTTTCTCAGAACAGGGCATCCGTCTTGCTCTCTTTGCCGCTTTTGCACTTGTTTATTTTATGATCTTATCTGCCTTAAAACTGATTGCAGATACGGTATTAGAGCTGGCGTTGCTCTTTTTCGCTAAGGACCCTGAAGGGGAGAACTTAAAGAAAATTCGGATTGCATCCGTTGTTTATTTATTTGCCAGCTTGCTTGCATTTCTGTTGACGCAGCAGCTCATTCTGCTTGTTGGACTTTTTGCATTAGCAAGTCTTGTCTATTTTATCTGGATTGTGGTTCGCATTTATCAATCGCTTTCTATGCTGAATTTGATTGGATTTATGATGTTTATTCTGCTGTTTTGGGCGACGTTTTTGATCGGTATTTTGTACTTATTTATTAAGCTTTATAACAGTGTGATGGCAAGTCTGCCTTCATAAGCAGACAAAGAAAGCATCCTCCAATGATGGAGGATGCTTTTTTTATGAAAGAAACCGCTTTTGAATATCGGGTGTAGGCATCATACAAGATGTTTTTTGACCAAACCATTTATAGCGATTTTTTGCCATCAGCTGATAAAACCAATCACGGATTGGGCGAGGTATGGCAAGGAGTAAAAAGCTCCATCTGTAGATTCCTTTTAAATGCCGCGCGGCTTTTAAGATGCCTGTCGATTTCGTATAAAGGGTCCCTTTTTCGATATAAATGAATGAATTGAACTCATCTAAAGGCAAACCGTTTTCCTTTAAAATACGCTGCCCTGTATCTGATTGTAATGAAGCGAACATCATCCGTTCATTCGGATCACGCTTAATCACAAACTGAACAGCGCCGCTGCACACGTTGCAGACACCGTCAAATAAAATTAAATGGGGTGGATGTGTTGAATGCATCGCAATCAAACCTCCTGTTTATCTGGCGTATTGCATCGTATTTTTCCAAATACGTAAGTGCGGGCTTGAATTGTAAATCGATTCGACCGTTCCTCTATCTCTTCCGACCCAGACACCCATTGTGTACTGATCTGTCAGTCCCACAAACCAAATATCTTTGTAGTCATTGGATGTCCCTGTTTTACCACCGATGTAAGGGGCATTGAAATTCGCTTTTTTCCCTGTCCCACTTTTCACAACGGAGGTAAGCAGCTTACGCATCGTTTCATTTGTACGCTGAGAATATACTTGCTTTGGCGACTCTTTCCACTTGTAAAGGGTCTTACCGTTTAAGTCTGTCACTTTTGTGATCGAATGACTTTGTGTGTAGGCTCCTTGGTTGCCAAAGACGGTATATGCATCTGTTATTTCTAGCGGGGAGAAGCCTTTCGTAAATCCGCCAAGTGCAGAAGGAAGGCGGTAATCATCCGCTACAATATGCTCAAATGAGAACTTCTCTAAATAGCTGAAGCCTTTTTTCACACCTACTGTATCCAGCATTCGGATCGCAGGGGTATTGTAAGAATGTTTAAAGGCTGTTTCAAGTGTGACTGTTCCATACGTTTTATGATTATAGTTCTGCGGACAGTATCCGCTGCTGCAAAACTTGCCGGCACTGATGGTGCTTGAAGCCGTTGCGCCGGTTTGATCAATATAAGGTGCATAGTCTAAAAGCGGTTTAATTGCAGAACCAGGCTGTCTTTGCGCTTGATAAGCGTAGTTAAAATCAAATTTCTTATAGTTTTTCCCGCCAGCAAGTGCAACAATTTGATGCGTTTCATGATTAATGACGGCTGATCCGCCTTCCACACCTTGGTAAGGCAATTGAGTATTGAGCTGATAGACGGCTCTTTGCTGTAAGGAAGGATCAAGTGCCGTATAAATTTTCACACCATCCTGGAGCAGGGCACTGACCTTTTCGGATAATTCTTTTTGAATCGCCTTTTTCGCTTCAGCTGTTTTGGCTTTCTTCAATCGTTTTGTAAAGCCCTCCTGATCAGACACAAGATCGGTAAACTCTTCATTGGCATATGTCACATAGTCAGGGTATAGGTTTTTCTTTTCACTTAAAGAAAGGCTGATTTTTTCTTTGACGGCTTTTTTGTATTGCTTTTTGGTGATGACGCCATCTTTCTTCAAAATACCAAGCAGTCGTTCTTGGCGTTTCTTTGTGTGCTTGAACTGCTTTAATGGGTCATACAGTGTTGGGTTGTTTGGAATAGCAGAGATAAATGCCATTTGTGCAAGTGTTAAAGAACTAAGCGGCTTATCAAAATAGTAATTAGCCGCAGAACCGACACCGTAAACACCATTACTGAAATAAATCGTATTTAAATAGCTTTCGAGAATTTCATCCTTCGAGAATTTCCGCTCAAGTTCATAGGAATAGAGCAGCTCCGTAAACTTTCGGCTGAACGAACGTTCATGGCTTAAATATAAGTTGCGGGACAGCTGCTGTGTGATCGTACTCGCTCCTTGGCTGATGCCATGGTTTTTGACGTTTGCAGCAAGGGCACGAACAACCCCCATAAAGTCAATTCCCTTATGGTCATAAAAGTTGCGGTCCTCTGAACGAAGGAACAGCTCCTTCACAGGTTCAGGGATTTTATCGTATTTCACGAACACCCGGTTCTCATCGTTTGAGACGATCTCGGAGATAAGAGAACCATCCCGGTCATACATATAACTGTTTTGGGAAAAATCTATCTTTTCCAGCTTGATTTTTTGATCAAGCACTTCGTTAACAGGCTTTACACTTGCAGCTTCTTCCTTTGATAGATAAAAAGTCAGAACAAATAGTGGGATGAGGGCAGCAAGTAATAACCAACCAATGATTGCACGAAACATGAGGTCACTCACTTTCTTCAATTTTCTAGCCATATCGTACCATTGTTTTGCGAATACGAGAAGGTTATTTTTAGAAAAGAATGGGCGTGAAGTCTAGTGAATAAGGCTTTTACGCAAGAAAAAAGAGTATCTGAAGATGATCAGACACTCCTTTCATTCGTCTTCGCATGCGAGCGGACCGCCCATAAAAATAACGCACCAAACAGAAAAATGCCGGCAGTGACATAAAAGACAGCTGGAATCCCGTAATGACTCGCCACAATGCCGCCGATCACCGGACCGACGACATTCCCAAGAAAACGGAAGCTGACATTGTATCCGAGCACTTCCCCTTGCATAGAAGCAGGTGCTTTGATCCGGATATACGCCGTCGTACACGGAATAATTCCGCCAAGTGCCATCCCGTATAGGAAACGGAAAATGACTAACATGACGTATGAATCCGCCATCGCTTGCGGGATGAATAAAATAGAGGAGAGGATGAGAAGGGCAAGCAGCACCTTGTCGTGACCAATTCGATCTCCGAGATCCCCCCATTTTCGCGTGAACAGCAAATTGCCAAGTCCAGTTGCAGAAAAAGCAAGCCCCGCATAAAAAGCGAGATTGACAGGACCATGTAAATCATGAATGTATAAAGCCAAAAGCGGCTGTATGCTAAAGTTCCCTACCTGCGTAATAAACGTTAAAAGCATCGTGACCACAAGCAAAGGCTGTTTGAAAATGTGAATGAGTACATCCTTCCGTGAGTAAGAAACTCGCTTTGCTTCATTTGACCGGATCGGCTGTTCCTTTACTCCGAAGATAATCACAATAGCTGACACATAAATGACAGCCGCTGTGAGGAAAAACGTATAAATAAATCCGACGCTGTCTGCCATGAATCCGCCCATTAACGGACCAAACAATCCTCCGGCGACATTACTCATCTGCATCGTTCCGAGGGTTTTACCGGCAGTTGCCTTTTCAGTCTGTGCAGAAATCAGTGCCATTGAAGTCGAGATAAAGCCTGTGACAAGCCCCATGAAGAGCCTTAGTGCAAATAGCTGATACACGGTGTGCACAAGCCCCATTAATAGAATACTTGTGGCGATGCCAATACCGTTAATTAATAATATCTTTTTATAGCCATGCCGGTCGCCAATCCGCCCCCAAATCGGAGAAATCAGGAAGGCTGTTAAAAACGTGACCCCAAAGACATAGCCGCTCCATCTTTGAACAAATTCATTTGAATAGCTGCTATCAAGAGATTCTATGTAAAGTGATAAAAAAGGGACGATCATTGTAATACTCGCAGATACAAAAAAGTTCACAAACCACATGATGTACAAGTTTTTCTTCCTGTTTGTGATAGAGACCACCTTCTTTATTTATTTCGTGTTCCTTAATAATTATAAAGGAAAATAAACGATCTTTCATCAGATGAATAGGTTGGGCATAGTGAATCTGCATTATTTTCACGAAAATGAAGTGATTTCAAGGTCCGTCTTAATATAATGGTATGAGAATGAAAAGCTGACGAAAAAGTGAGGTGAAACTGGTGGAACAGAAGACGGTGCTTGTGGTCGATTTTGAATTTACGATGCCTGATGGAAAATATCATCCACAAAACTTTTTTCCTGAAATTATTGAAGCTGGGGCAGTGAAAGCAGCAGATGAAACGATCATAGACACATTCTCTAGCTACGTCAAACCGAAAAAGTTCCCGAAGCTGACGAAGCGCTGTAAATCTTTCCTCGGAATTACGCAGGAGGATGTAGAGAGCGGGATTTCATTTGAGGCGTTTATCGAGAAGCTCGTGTCACTTGATGGGGGAGAGAATTGTGAGATTATTACGTGGGGCAACATGGACATGAAGGTACTGAAGCAAAATTGTATGCTCAATCATATTACCTTTCCTTTTAAGGGGAAGCTGAGGGATCTGGCTTTTGAATATAAAACCTTTTTTGGTGACCGCACACTGACAGGGCTTCGAAAAGCGGCAAAGGAATACGGCAGTGAAGGAGCTGGTAAGCATCATAAAGCACTCGATGATGCCATGACGACTTATCAGCTGTTCACCCTTTTTGAAAAAGACAGAGCCTATGTGGAAAATCCGCAAACAACCAAAATTGGTGAGCTGATCGATTTCTCACATTTTTTTGATTCGGCTGATTAGCGGATGTCTTCTGGAAAATAATCTTTTTCAAGAGAAGATAGGCACGCTCTTGATTTTTCAGCCCATTTAGAATCATCCGCACGGAGTGCTTGTTTCAATTTATCTACAGCTTCTTTCAGTGACTCTTCATAATCAGGTATATCGCCATCATAAGGCTTCACCATATGATGAGGGATATTTGTCTGTTCTCTATAGGCCAAAGCCCGCCTCTCTTGGAAAAAAGGCACGTCTGCTTCTTTCGGATGATGCAGGTCGCCTTGAGTGGGATGTGTCAGAACGGCTTTTACTTGAACGAGATAGGTCGATGGTTTCACTGCTGTCACTTCCCCAACATATACACCTGTTTTATAAAAACCTTTCACAACTTGTCCAATTTGAATGTCTGTCATGTGAAATTCCTCCATTTCCTTCTCATCGGAAGGTATTTCATTTCTTTTAGCCAATATAGTGAAGTAAACGAGCAAAAGGGGGGGAATGGCGAATGATGTCGTTCATCGTACTTTTTCTACTATATTTTCCTGAAGATAAAAGGGAGTACATCCCAGCGGCTATCACCACGGTGATTTTCTTTATTGCTGCATTTATTTGTTTTCGGCTCATCGTTCGTGCATCTAAGAAGCAGGAGCGCATAGATGAAAAAAGAACAAAAAAAATGGATTAATCATTTTCTTCTTGTATCTTCAGGAAATTTCACGGTGACGGTTGTTCCAGATTGCAGCGAGCTTTTGAAACGAATGGTTCCATGGTGATTTTCAATAATAGAAAAAGTCACTGTCAGCCCAAGCCCAGTCCCTTTATTTTTCAAGGTGTAATAGGGTTCGCCAAGCTTTTTCATTTGGCTTTCTGTCATACCTACACCGTTATCAACGAAATAAAGGCAGATCTTATGATTTTCTTTTGAAGCAAAAAGTTCTATTTTCCCTTCATGTTCAGGAGCCGCTTCTATCGCATTTTTGATTAAATTAATCATGACTTGCTTGATCTTCGTTACATCCCCTTGAATGTATAAGTCAGGTTCAATGGATTGATGAATTGTGACCGATTTAAAATTCGCATAGGATGTCATCAGTGATGCACATTCCTCAAGTAATTTAGAGAGATTAAGAGATTCAATTTGATAATAGTTTTGTTTTGCAATGTCAAGATAGCTCGTGATAATGTCCTGCGCACGGTCTAACTCGGACAGAACGAGATTCTTATAATCTTTATTAGCAGGTGGTTCTTTTGTATTATCACTCGAAAAGAGCAATTGAATAAAGCCTCTCACAACTGTCAGCGGATTGCGTACTTCATGGGCAACGCTTGCAGCAAGTTCACTTACAATGGTCAGTTTTTCTGACTGGACAAGCTGTGATCTCATTTCCGCATTTTCTTTCACGAATTCAATGGAATAGATACTGAGCACAAGAAAGAATATGTAGTAAAGAGTTGAGAAAAATAACTCAAGGAGCTTTTGCTGCATAATAAAAGCTGGGTTGTATGCCATTAAGCTGACCGCAAGCAGGCCAATGTAAATAAAGAATCCTTTGGATAAACCGATAAGCACTCCGTAAAACAGCTTATTTGGCTTCGAATATTGATGCCATTTTCGGTAGAACAGGAATGGGATGAAAAAGTAAATTGGGACAACGATGAGCCCAATCCATAAGAAAGAGCCGTACATCACGAATTTGACAATGATGCTTATCAAGATGGCAACGATTCCCGCCATATATCCTCCGTATAAAATAGCAAGTACAAGGGGAATGGATTGAAGCCCAGTCTGCAAATCTAAAATCGAACCAACTGGATACATAATACATAGTGCTGAAGAGATGGATGCGAATACTGTGATGAGCAGTTTATTCGTTTTTGGGAAATGAGCAGGGGTCCGGCTTAACCATAGCGCATGATATAAAAAGATTGGAAATAGAATAAAAGATACATGGAGCAGAAAATCCTTGAACATTTCCATTTAAATGCTCTCCTCGTAAATAATTGTAATTCCTCTCATTATATCATTTCATGTACAAAGTAGATATGATAAAAGGAGGGTTTTTTTCTTTAAAAAGAACACCCGTTAGGATGTTCTTTCTATCGTATAGGTCTTATTCAGCTGATAGCGTGAACGCTTGGTGGAGACGTTTCAGTCCTTCTTTGACTGTTGCAGCAGGACAGCCGAGATTCATCCGAATAAAGCCGTCTCCTTCGTGTCCGTACACGTGGCCAAGCTCTAGGATCACTTTCCCTTTTTTCAGCAGATTCCGTTTCAATTCCGCTTGACTGAATTGATAATCCCGAATGTCCAGCCATAATAAATAAGAAGCATCTGGTTTCATATAACGCATATTTGGAAGATTTTCGTCGATATAGTCCATCGCCGTCTTCATATTGCCTTCGAGATAAAGAACAAGGGCATCAAGCCACTCATCCCCGTGTCGGTATGCTGCTTCCATCGCTGGAATCGCAAAGGCATTCAGTTTGGACAGTCCGTTTCTTTGCACTTCATTGTTGAAAAGGGTTCTTCTTTCTTTATCTGAAATGATAATAGCAGATGCCTGAAGCCCCGCTAGATTAAAGGTTTTACTCGGCGCAATACACGTTACCGTGATATGTGCAATGTCGTCAGAAAGGCTGGCGAAGGGCACATGCTGTTTCCCGTAAAGCATCAAATCCGAGTGAATCTCATCTGAAACGACTGTGACTCCATGCTTCACACATAGGTCTCCAACTCGCTTTAATTCCTCTTTTGACCATGCTCTTCCGGACGGATTATGCGGATGGCAAAGGAACATGAGCTTTGCTTTTGGTCTGCTCAGTTTTTTCTCTAAATCATCAAAATCCATCATATAGCGGTTGTTTTCTATTTTTAAAGGATTGGTTGAGACTGTACGGCCATTTCGCTCAATCATTTGATAAAAAGGTGTATACACTGGTGACTGTATAACTACTTCGTCGTGCGGTGCTGTAAAGGCTTGAACAGCAAAACTAAGTGCCGTTACGATTCCTGGTGTGAAGGTGACGGCATCTGTCTGGATTGTCCATCCATGTCTTCTTTTGAGCCAGCCAGCGACTGCCTGCTGCGTATCCTGATCCTGAAATGCATAGCCAAATACACCGTGATCTAATCGCTCTTTCAATGCATCAAGGACGACCTGCGGTGCTTTAAAATCCATATCGGCCACCCACATCGGAAGGGCATCTGTTGTCAGGAACAAAGACTCTGCCTGATCCCATTTCACTGATTTTGAACCTTTACGTATGATCTGTTCGTCGAAATTCATGAAACCCACCTCTAGCTGTTTTTCAACCATTCTTGGTTGTGCTAAAATAAACATCACAAAATTTATTATAAGCGGTGATACCGATGAAAGATAGTCAAGCTGTAGAAGAGATGATTCAATTCATTAAGGCATGGGACCCTTTTCATTATGGAGAGGATTTTTATGAAACGGAGCCTGCTGACGTCATCAGTGCATTATACGACGCAGAAGACCCGTTATCTTTAGCAAAAGAGATTCAAGCCATCTACCATCACTCATTTGAACAGCTTCTTCCGATAGAGAGCTGTCAGCATATAGCGAATCAGCTTTTTGTCATACGAGACAGCAGCTCCTGTTCACGCTAAGACAGGCTGAAATGTCCGATTTGATCAGACACAAAGACCGGATTTTCCTCAGGGATGAGGTGCCCGGTTTTTTTTAATGCATGTAAGGTCGAATTTGGCAGATCTTTATGCAGTCTTTCGCCTATTTGAATGGGAACGATTCGATCTTCCTCGCCCCAAATGAGCAGCACGGGTGTTTCCATTTTCTTCAAAATGTCCGAGGTTAAATCTCCTTCCCGGTGCCGAATCAAACGAAAGATCCCCCGAAAGATTTGATCATCTGAAAACGGCTTTAAATATCCGTCGACCATCTCTTGATCAATGATGGAATGATCATGTACAACAGCCGTTAAATTTTTCATAATGCCCTGCTTTAAAAGTTTTCTTTTTAGATACAGATAAAAATAAGGAATATATGTGCTGTAAACAAGTGATCTTTTTGACTTATTCAAGTAGCCTGAGCTGCACAATAGAACCGCCTTTTCAAATAGATCCGGCCGTTCAGTAGCAGCGTATAAGGCGATTTGTCCGCCCATTGAATGGCCCACTAGAATTGCATGCTGAATCTGTAAATAACCAGCTAGCTCTATAATAATTTTTCCCATGTTGCGATAGCTGTAAATAAACGTATTCGACTTCTCGGACTGTCCAAATGGCGGTAGATCAATCGCAATTAAATTGAAGTCCTGTTTCAGAAGCGGGATGAGCTTTCGATAGCTGAAGGTAGAAGAGAAGAGACCGTGAATTAAGATCAATGTTTTCTTGCCTTCATTTGGATAGTGCTCGTAATAGATATCTAAACCGAATGTACTTTTCATATAAGCTGGCTGCACAATGTCCACATTCTTCACTCCGATACTTGATACTCTCTCTGTTAGGTGACTGTATTGTACCCTAAAAAGTGGATTTTAAGCTATCATTAGAATCTTTTCCCTGCTTAGCATAATGGGAAAAACGTGCTATAATGTTCAGAAGATTTTTTAAAACTAGCTTTTATAATCTGAGGTGTGAAATCAAATGAAACTAACAGAAAAAGAAACTGAAATATTAGAGATTTTAGATGAAAACAGCCGCGCCGATTTAAATACAATTGCAAAAATGGCAGGCGTGACAACAGAAGAAGCCGAAGCCATCATTCAAAAACTTGAAGATCAAAAAGTTATTATTGATTATTCAACCATGATTGACTGGCGAAAAGTGGATGGTCATGAAGGCGTTACAGCAATGATTGATGTAAAAGTGACACCAAAAAGAGGCGTCGGATTTGATGAAATTGCTGAACGGATTTATCGGTTTCAGGAAGTGGAGTCTGTCTATCTCATGTCAGGTGTTTACGATCTTTCCGTTGTGATCCGCGGAAGATCAATGTCTGATATTGCCCGCTTCGTATCTGAAAAATTATCGACACTTGATTCCGTTGTTTCAACAACTACCCACTTTATTTTGAAAAGATATAAACATGATGGGAAAGTGTTTGAAACAGGAGACGATGACAAAAGAATCGTGGTGTCTCCTTAAATGAAAAAGTCTTATTTATCTGAAACGGTACAAAGCATTCAGCCGTCAGGTATTCGGAAATTTTTTGATTTGGCAGCCACAATGGAAGGGGTTATCTCCCTTGGTGTCGGTGAGCCGGATTTCGTGACAGCTTGGAATGTCAGAGAAGCAAGTATTATGTCATTAGAACAAGGGCTAACCTCTTATACGGCGAATGCAGGTTTAATTTCTTTGCGAAAAGAACTGAGCCACTATTTATATAAGCGGTTTCACATTGATTACAGTCCAGAAGAAGAACTCATTATCACAGTTGGCGGAAGCCAGGCACTTGATTTGGCCTTTCGTGCGATTTTAAACAGCGGGGATGAAGTAATCATTCCAGAGCCTTGTTTCGTAGCATACGGGGCACTTACGACACTAGCAGGCGGAGTGCCTGTCTATTTAAGTACAACCGCTGAAAAAGATTTCAAAGCAGATTCTGCTGATCTTCGCACAAAGCTGACGCCGAAGACAAAAGCCATTTTGCTTTGCTCGCCATCAAATCCGACTGGGTCTGTTTATTCAAAGGAAGAGCTTGAAGATATTGCTCAATTTGCGAAAGAGCATGACCTACTCATTATTACGGATGAGATTTATGCAGAGCTGACGTACGATGAAGCTTTTACAAGCGTCGCGGCTATTCAAGATATGAAGGAAAGAACGATCTTGATTTCGGGCTTTTCTAAAGGGTTTGCCATGACGGGCTGGCGCTTAGGATATGTGGCAGCACCACCTGTACTGCGGGATGCCATGCTGAAAATACATCAATATTCTATGATGTGCGCACCGGCGATGGCACAATATGCGGCAGAAGAAGCATTAAAAAATGGGCTTGAAGATGTAGAGAAAATGAAGAAAAGCTACAGAAGACGCCGTAATTTGTTTGTCGGCTCCTTAAATGAACTAGGACTGACATGCCATCAGCCAAACGGAGCGTTTTACGCGTTCCCATCGATTAAAAGCACAGGCATGACTTCAGAACAATTTGCTGAGGAGCTGCTCCTTAGTGAAAAAGTCGCTGTTGTGCCTGGGAATGTATTCGGACCGAGCGGTGAGGGTCATATCCGCTGTTCATATGCTTCGTCACTTGATCATCTTCAGGAATCACTTTCAAGAATTCAGCGATTTTTGCAGGCTCGACAAGTGAAGGAAGAAGCATCAGCCATTTTAAAATAAAAAAAGGCATCAATCCAAATGGACTCATGCCTCACAAATTAGGGGGGAATACTAGAAAGCATTCTTGTTTTCAGGTATTCCCCCTTTTGTTCTCATCTAAACCCATTTAAAAAATATTTTGCGTAACTGCCCGTTCTGTGATATAGTTTTTAATTGCGTATAAACGAATATTAAAACATTTATTTAGGAGTTGTTATCATGGCGACAAAGTTTGAAGTAGGCAGTGTTTACACTGGTAAAGTAACAGGATTACAAGCGTATGGTGCGTTTGTTGCATTAGATGAAGAAACTCAAGGACTTGTGCATATTTCTGAAGTAACACATGGCTTTGTAAAAGACATCAACGAGCACCTTTCAATTGGTGACGAAGTACAAGTAAAAGTTCTTTCTGTTGATGAAAATGCAGGTAAAATCAGCCTTTCTATCCGTGCGACACAAGAAGCACCTGAAAGAAAAGAAAGCAAACCAAAGAAACAAAGACCACAGCAAGTGAAAGAAGAAGCTGCTGCACCACAAGGTTTCAATACGCTTAAAGATAAACTTGAAGAGTGGATTGAGCAATCAAACCGTAAAGACCTTATCAAGAAATAATAAAAAAGCACCGCTTCAAACGGTGCCTTAGATTGTTGACAAAGGGCTAAAATTTTAGCCCTTTGTCTTCTTTTTCAGCGTGATAGAAAACCTTTGAAGTCAAGGAAGAGCGGCTACTTTTGCGGACGAATTTAGAATTCGTGAGCACCAGCGCGCAGACCTGACAAAGAATGCGAGGGTTTGTCTACATGCTGAGGCTGCCTCATGTAGGCAGCCTTTTTTATGTCTTTTTATTTAACGAACTTCTGGGTTCGGCTCGTCACGGCGAACAGCTTCTTCGCTTGGTTTGAACAACAGACCAAGGTTGACAAGACCTGCAATTCCAACAAGACCATAAATAATACGTGATAATGCAGAACCTTGTCCGCCAAAGATCGCTGCTACTAAGTCAAATTGAAAAAAGCCGATTAGTCCCCAGTTAATAGCACCGATAATCGTGAGCACGAGGGCAATACGCTGAATAGCACTCATCGTGATTCCTCCTTTCGCTACAGCATCAATACATTTATATTTTGCAGATTTTTAGCCAAACTATGCGTAAGAAAATGGATGAAAGCAAATTACTTTACTTTTGGAATGAATGAGACGCATAATGTAGCGCGAGGAGGAGATCACATGGATCGATTTACTTATTGGAACCCAACGAAATTAATTTTTGGAAAGGGAGAAGTATCAGCCCTTTCAGATGAACTCAAACACTACGGAAAAAACGTATTACTTGTATATGGTGGAGGCAGTATTAAACGAAACGGCCTTTATGACCAAGTTGTCAGCATCCTAAAAGAATCAGGAGCTGCAATCACTGAACTTGCTGGTGTGGAGCCTAACCCGCGCTTAACAACAGTAAGAAAAGGGATCGAACTGTGCAAAGAGAACGACATTGATTTTATTTTGGCAGTTGGCGGCGGCAGTGTCATTGATGCGACGAAAGCAATCGCAGCTGGTGCGAAGTACGATGGAGATGCTTGGGATATCGTGACACGCAAGCACGTCCCAATGGAAGCTATTCCGTTCGGTACTGTGTTAACACTTGCCGCAACAGGCTCTGAAATGAACTCTGGATCAGTCATCACAAACTGGGAAACAAATGAGAAGTATGGCTGGGGAAGTCCAGCAGTTTTCCCGAAATTCTCTATTCTTGATCCAGTCAACACATTCACTGTGCCTAAAAACCATACGATTTATGGCATGGTTGACATGATGTCACATGTGTTCGAACAATATTTCCATCACACAGAAAATACACCTTACCAAGATCGTATGTGTGAAGGACTTCTTCGCACTGTCATTGAAACGGCACCGAAGTTGATCAACGATCTAGAGAACTATGAGCTCCGTGAAACGATTTTATTCACTGGCACAATTGCGCTTAATGGCATGCTTTCAATGGGGGCACGTGGTGACTGGGCTTCTCATAACATTGAGCATGCAGTATCAGCTGTTTATGATATCCCCCATGCAGGCGGTCTTGCAATCTTGTTCCCGAACTGGATGAAACATGTGATTCAAGAAAACCCAGGCCGTTTTAAACAATTAGCGGTCCGTGTATTCGATGTAGATCCTGCGGGCAAAACAGATGAAGAAGTCGGCTTAGAAGGAATTGACAAGCTGTCAGCTTTCTGGACAAGTCTTGGTGCACCAAGTCGTTTAGCCGATTATGACATCAACGATGAGAAAATTGATTTAATTGCAGACCGTACAATGGCACGCGGTGAATTTGGCCAATTTAAAAAGCTGAACAAAGAAGATGTTTTAGCCATTTTGAACGCTTCTTTATAATTGAACAATAAAGGGATAGCTGCTTGCGGGCAGTTATCTTTTTTTGAGTTCATCGTGTACATATGTTACAGTAGTCTTTCATGTTTTTGGATATATTCGTTGTAAGGAGATGTTTCAACAGATGGAGAATTTTATTTACTATAATCCAACAAAATTGATGTTTGGAAAAGGACAGCTAGAAGGACTCAAAAGCGAACTCGCTCGTTATGGAAAACGAGTGTTACTTGTATATGGCGGAGGCAGCATTAAGAAAAATGGTCTTTATGACAATGTCATCAGTGCGTTAAATGAAGCAGATGCAGAAGTGTTTGAGCTGTCTGGCGTTGAACCAAACCCGCGCCTCACAACAGTGAAAAAGGGAATCGATATCTGCCAAAAGGAGAACATTGATTTCTTATTAGCCGTTGGCGGCGGAAGTGTGATCGACTGTACAAAAGCAATTGCAGCCGGAGCAGAGTATGACGGTGATGTGTGGGATATTATTTCAAAGAAAACAACCGCTCAAAAAGCACTGCCGTTTGGCACAGTGCTGACACTTGCAGCAACTGGTTCAGAAATGAATCCAGACTCTGTCATCACAAACTGGGAAACGAATGAAAAATATGTGTGGGGCAGCTCTGTCACTCACCCAGCTTTTTCAATTCTAGACCCTGAGCATACGTATTCTGTGCCAGAAAACCAGACGGTGTATGGTATGGTCGATATGATGAGCCACGTTTTTGAGCAATACTTCCATAATGTGAAAAACACGCCTTTACAGGACCGGATGTGTTTTGCTGTTCTTCAAACAGTCATCGAGACAGCACCAAAACTGCTGGAAGACTTACAAAACTATGAGCATCGTGAAACGATTCTATATGCAGGAACGATTGCTTTAAATGGCACGCTGCAAATGGGTTACTTTGGCGACTGGGCGTCCCATACGATTGAGCATGCTGTATCGGCTGTCTATGACATTCCGCATGCAGGCGGGCTTGCTATCCTCTTCCCAAACTGGATGCGCCACACGCTCGATCATAATGTAGAACGTTTTAAAAACCTTATGCTGAACATGTTTGACATCGAAACAGACGGAAAGTCAGATCGTGACATCGCATTAGAAGGGATCGACAAACTGTCAGCGTTCTGGACAAGTCTCGGTGCACCAAGCCGTTTAGCGGATTATGATATTGGTGAAGATCAGCTGGACAAAATTGCCGACATTGCAGCAAAAGAAATGGAATACGGTGGTTTTGGTAACTTTATGAAACTTAACCGTGATGATATTCTATCCATTTTGAAAGCTTCTTTATAATCCAGATTGCCGCTTCTCATCCAGAGAAGCGGCTTTTTGCCATGCCAGTGACGATCACTTGATTTCAAAAGCTAGTTCCGCTAAAGTGAAAGGGACAGAACTAACGTAATGGAGGGCTTACAAGCGATGACACATATTCAATTTGACTACTCGAAAGCGTTACCTTTCTTTCAAGAACATGAGCTTACATATTTAAAAGATTTTGTGAAGGTAGCCCATCATAATATTCATGAACAAACGGGTGCAGGCAGTGACTATTTAGGCTGGGTGGACTTGCCGAAGCAATATGACCGCGAAGAATTTGCCCGCATTAAAAAAAGTGCAGACAAAATTAAATCTGACTCTGACGTCCTGCTCGTTGTCGGAATCGGCGGGTCATATCTAGGGGCACGTGCCGCGATTGAATTTTTGAACCATTCTTTCTATAACACTTTGCCAAAAGGCAAGCGCAAAACACCGCAAATCATTTTTATTGGAAACAACATCAGTTCTTCTTATTTAACAGATGTAATGGATCTATTGGAAGATGCAGATTTCTCCATTAACGTGATTTCAAAATCTGGTACAACAACAGAGCCAGCCATTGCGTTCCGCATCTTTAAAAAGCTCCTCATTGAAAAATACGGTGCTGAAGAAGCGAAAAAACGTATTTATGCGACAACTGACAAGGCACGCGGTGCACTTAAAACATTAGCAACTGAAGAAGGCTACGAATCATTTATCATCCCGGATGATGTTGGTGGACGCTATTCAGTATTAACAGCAGTCGGTCTTTTGCCAATCGCTGTGAGCGGTGCAGATATTGATCAGATGATGGAAGGTGCAGCAAAAGCAAGCGAAGACTTCGCTTCATCGGAGCTTTCTGAAAATGCGGCTTACCAATATGCTGTCGTCCGCAATGTCCTTTACAATAAAGGCAGAACGATTGAAATGCTGATTAACTATGAGCCAGGTCTGCAATATTTCGCAGAATGGTGGAAGCAATTATTCGGTGAAAGTGAAGGGAAAGATGAAAAAGGAATCTATCCTTCATCTGCTAACTTCTCAACAGATCTTCATTCACTTGGCCAATATGTTCAAGAAGGAAGAAGAGACTTGTTTGAAACAATCGTGAGTGTAGACAAGCCTCGACATGAGCTTGTAATTGAAGCAGAAGAACAAGACCTTGATGGCTTGAACTATCTGGCAGGAAAAACGGTTGATTTCGTCAATAAAAAAGCATTTGAAGGAACGATGCTTGCCCATACAGATGGAAAAGTACCGAACCTTATCGTGACAATTCCTGAGATGGATGCTTATACATTCGGATACCTCGTGTACTTCTTTGAGAAAGCATGTGCGATGTCAGGATATTTACTAGGCGTCAATCCATTTGATCAGCCTGGAGTAGAAGCTTATAAAGTGAATATGTTTGCTTTACTAGGAAAACCAGGCTTCGAAGAGAAAAAAGCTGAGCTTGAAAGCCGTTTAAAACAATCATAAGAACAAAAAGCACACCTTTTCATAAAGGTGTGCCTTTTTTGTTTTCTTCAGGTTCCTGTGCAAGCTTTCCTGTGTGCTGTACATAGAATAATGAATGGAGGAGGGTGAAAAATGAGGACGAATCATATATATATTCATGATATTTCTGGGCAGGCGATCGTTAACTTTGGCAATGTCGGACGCATTTGTTCTAAGAGTGCTACGAAGGAAACAGCGGGTTCCGGCAGTGATAACGAGACGAATCAATCATCCAATCAAAGCCTGTTTGATGCCGCGTTTACAAACAATGTACAAATCACGAGGGGGAAATGTATGAATTCCTCTCTTTAACGAACCCTATACAAAAAGGAGGGTTTCGTATGATTCATGTACCATCCAGGTTGCCTGGTGAAAGCTTTTCACTTTACCATTTAGAAGAAACGATGAAGCCGCTCGGTTATGTCATTAATGGCAACTGGGATTATGATCACGGGTATTTTGATTATAAAATTGATAACCGTGATGGCTATACCTTTCTCAGAGTTCCTTTTACAGCCGAGAAAGGCCAGCTCGATCAGCCAGGTGTTGTGGTGAAAATGGGACATCCATTTCTCTTAAAGCATGTCTATCAAGATAAGTTAGATGATCATGCGATGGTTGGAAATGTGGGTGCATCCTTTAATCAATTCCAAGAACCAAAAGAGAAAGATGGGGATGTATCAAAGGCTTATGCTGAGATTGGCTTTTCGCTCGTCAAGGAATTAGAAGACGCACTGCTTTAAAGGCTGATCAATTCATCCTCTGGATGAAGCTCATAGCCAAAGGGAGGATTCATCATGGGTCCTTCTTTTTTTTGTACGCCAACGATAATTACATGATGCTCTAGAAAGTGATGGAGCGCCGTTAAGAATGTTTCTCCAGCCAATGAAGCCGGTACAGGTATGATGGTGACGTGTTTATGCAGCGTCATATGTCGTTTTTTCTTAAACGCCGTAAGCTGTTCCTTTATCAGAAAATGTTCAACCATTAAATGATTGACAGCATCAGAGGTATGAATGACTTGGTTAGCGCCAGCACGCTCGGCATTCTTCACGTAACGATCTGTTAAGATTTCAATTAAACAATATAGAGAAGGGTTTAATCCTTTTGCTGCAAGTAAGGTTAAAACACTCTGCATATCGGCTGTCACTTCATTTTCATGCTGATCTGCGGTAATCATGATTGCATCTGCACCGGTAATGTTGGCTTTACGCAGTGTGACATCTTCGGTCCCATGTCCTTTAATAAAATGAACATTTTCCAAAAGAGGCCCTTCTTTCAAGGAGTCATCAATCAGCACAATCGGCATGGCTGGATCAATCGTTTGAAACGACTGAAGCAGTTTGTTCGTTTTCTCATTCCAGCCGACGATAATGAGGTGTCCTTTCCCCTTAAAGGCTACCTTGCCTTCAACATAATGGTGCTGCTTGCTGAACACAGCGGCGGCAAGTGTGGCGAAATAAGCGGTGACAAAGCTGGCTCCGATAAAAATGAGCGCCATACCTGCCACCTGCCCTGGCATGGTTTGCGGCACAAAATCACCGTAGCCAACCGTAGAGACTGTAATGAGTGCCCACCAGATCCCATCAAAGATTGTATGATACTGCTTCGGTTCAAGTAAAACGATTAATTGTCCAAAAAAGAGAAGCAAGAAACAGATGATAATGGCAATTCGAAGATAAAGTGGCCACCTTAGCCAAGCGATAAAGATACGGTTTGATTTCATCGGACTCTTCCTTTCAGGAGACTGCTAATGTCAGTATGCCCGATTGAGGAAACATTTTTTCATCTTCGTCATGTATTGAAATAGAACCCATATCTTAAAATAAGGGAGAAGAAGGAGGGAATTCGAATGTCGTTTGTTCAAAAGACCGTACTTCTTTTTATTGGTGTGCACTTTTTATCATCAGCTGTCATCTTACTCGTGTTTGATTTAAATGCTGTGAATCATTTTATGAATGATTTTTCATGGCTGCACTTTTTTCAAGACCTTTATGGTACAGGGACCTTTTATACAGCTTGCTTAGGTGTGTTCTTCTTTTTCATTGGTGCGGTTATTCCCCTAAAAAAGACCTAGTGCTTTTTGCTGTACATGGTACATAAAAGTCATTAAAATTGTAAATAAATATATAAAATAAAAAGGAAGCTGATGAGCATGCTGTTTTTTTATTTTTTAACGTTTGCCGCATTGGGTTTATCATTTTGGGCACAATTTAAAGTGAAGAATAATTTTGAAAAGTATTCAAAGGTGGAAGCATCCAGTATGAAAACAGGTGCTGAAACCGCTCGATATATTTTAGATCGCAACGGGTTATACGACGTGCCTGTTGAACCGGTAAGAGGAACTTTGACTGATCATTACGACCCGACGCAGCGTGTGGTTCGTTTATCTGAACCTGTGTACTACGGCCACTCCATTTCGGCCATTTCAGTCGCATCACACGAGGTTGGACATGCCTTGCAGCATCAGGAATCCTATGGTGCGCTTGTTTTGAGACATAAGATCTTTCCTGTCGTGAACTTTGCATCTGGAGTTGCTCCGCTTCTTTTCCTTGGTGGAATTTTGCTCAGCAGCCTTAACTTAATCGGGCTTGGGATCATTTTGTTCTCAGCAGCTGTATTCTTTCAGCTTGTGACATTGCCTGTCGAGTTTAATGCAAGTTCTCGTGCAAAAGATATCATTGTTTCAGAAGGAATCATTAGAAGCAGTGAAGAAAGAGGCGTGAACAAGGTGTTAAATGCTGCAGCTCTGACGTACGTAGCAGCGGCCCTTGTCTCCCTGTTTGAATTGCTCCGTTTTGTAATGATCTTCCTAAATGGCCGTAATGATTAATTGATGCCAGAGGAGGTGAGCCCTTACCATTGTTAGGTAAGGGTTTTTTTGTACATTTTAAACGTATTTTTAGTCATATTACTCATTGCTGCGACAGCATTTTTTGTTGTCACTGAATTTGCGATTGTGAAAATTAGAGGCTCTAAAATCAACCAGCTGATCGAAAGCGGGGATAAGAGAGCCATTCATGTTCAAAAGCTGATATCAAATCTTGACGAGTATTTATCCGCCTGCCAACTTGGCATTACCATCACGGCTTTAGGTCTAGGATGGCTGGGTGAGCCGACGGTGGAGCATTTTCTGCATCCGCTGTTTGAAAAAATCGGGCTTCATTCTGCATTGACTGACATCCTTTCGTTTATCATCGCATTTGTGATCATTACATTTTTACATGTCGTTGTGGGAGAACTCGCGCCTAAAACAATTGCCATTCAAAAGGCAGAGGCGGTCAGCCTTGTGACAGCAAAACCACTCATCTTTTTCTATAAAGTCATGTACCCGTTTATTAAGGCATTAAATGGGGCTGCACGAAGCATCGTGAAATTATTTGGTTATCATTCTGTCAAAGAACATGAAGTGGCGATCAGTGAGGAAGAATTGCGTCTCATTTTATCTGAAAGCTATGAGAAGGGTGAGATTAACCAATCTGAGTACAAATATGTGAATAAAATCTTTGAATTTGATAACCGAGTGGCAAGAGAGATCATGATTCCGCGTACAGAAATTTCAGCTATAGAGATTGAACAGACCTTAGAAGACGTGACCCATTATATGCTGAACGAAAGGTACACACGCTACCCTGTTATTAAAGAAGACAAAGATCATGTGATTGGTGTTATTAACAGCAAAGATGTATTTAAGGCCAGCTTTCTAAATCAAGATGTATCGATTGAAGACTTAATGCGTCCGGTGATCCGAGTGATTGAAAGCACCCCTGTTCAAGAATTGCTCATTTTGATGCAAAAGGAACGGATTCATATGTCAGTGCTCGTAGACGAATACGGAGGTACAGCGGGACTTGTCACAGTGGAGGACATATTAGAGGAAATTGTCGGAGAGATTCGAGATGAATATGATCAGGATGAAACACCTCACATCGTTAAAAAAGGTGATTTTCATTATGTGATGGATGGGAAAGCATTGATTGATGAAGTAAATGATTTATTGGATTTAGCCATTGAGAATGATGATGTTGATACAATTGCTGGCTGGATGATGACGCATAAATTTGATTTTGACATTGGGGATACGATTGAAGCAGAAGGCTGTGAATTTACGATCATTGATGCTGAAGACCACCATATTCGAACCATTGAAGTCAAAAAGGTTCACTTTTCTTAAAAACCTCGCATTGCTTGACGAGGTTTTTTTGCTTGGTAAACTTTAGATAAGAAGATTTGTTTCACATAAAAAGGGTATGGTTTTTATAGAAACGTGAAAAAGGAGCAGCTCATATGAAAAAAATCAATCTACAAACAGACAGACGCGATGATATGATCGACGTCACACATGAGGTTCTCCAATATGTCAGGGAAACAGGCATACAAAACGGAACTGTCATCGTCTATTGTCCACATACGACAGCAGGGATCACCATTAATGAAAATGCGGATCCAGATGTGAAACGAGATATGCTTCGCCGGCTTGATGAAGTTTTTCCGTGGGAACATCCAAAGGATCGCCATATGGAAGGAAATACGGCTGCACATATGAAAGCGAGTTATATGGGGGCGTCTCAGCATGTTCTCATTCATGATGGAGATCTTGTGCTTGGCACGTGGCAGGGAATCTATTTCTGTGAGTTTGACGGGCCGAGGCATCGTCATTTTTATGTACAAGTGTCGTCAAACGAGTAAGAGATGGGGGAAATAAATGGGGGACATCAAAAAGTTACTGCAAATCGAACATGGAATCATCCAAGCACCAATGGCAGGAGGAGCTGTGACACCGCAGCTGGCAGCCGCTGTTTCAAATTACGGAGGGCTTGGCAGCTTGGCAAGTGGATATGTGCAGCCTGACGATTTGAGACAGCAGATTAGACAGGTCAAACAGCTGACATCTTGCCTGTTTCAGGTCAATGTGTTTGTACCAGAGCCAATTCCAGATGTGAAAAAAGAGGATGTGGCGTTTTGGGAGAAGAGACTGCCTGTATGGCCCGAAGCTCATAGGATGTCAAGCGAAGAAGAGTTGTGGGATGATTTTGAACGGAAAATCAACATTCTTCTGGAAGAAGACGTTCCGATCGTTTCCTTTACATTCGCCTGTCCAAATGAACAAACGATTCACCACCTAAAACAAAAGGGAATCTTTTTAATCGGAACGGCGACAACAAAAGAGGAAGCACTGCTTCTAGAGGAAAAAGGAATGGATGCCATTGTGCTGCAAGGAAGTGAAGCAGGGGGACATCGCGGCACATTTTTACATGCAAAAGGAGACGCCTTGGTGGGGCTGATCAGTCTGATCTCTGACGTCAAACCGCTCTGCCGTGTGCCTTTGATAGCTGCAGGAGGCATCACGAACCGATTAGGTATGAAAGCAGCGCTAGCGCTTGGAGCGGATGCGGTTCAAATCGGCACACGATTTTTAGCCAGCCAGGAAAGTGCTGCGGCAGAGGTATACAAGAAAGCCATTTTAAAGGCAGAAGGCAGTGAAACGAGGGTGACAAGGCTTTTTTCTGGGAAAAGAGCGAGAGGTATTGTGAATCAGTGGATGGAGGATGAAAGTCTGCATGAAGATAGGGTTCTTCCTTACCCAGTTCAGCATCTATGCACAACACCGATGCGAAAAGCAGCTGCTGCCGGAGGTAACCCTGATCAAATGGCTCTGTGGGCAGGACAGGGCGTTGGACGTATTCACTCGATTTTAAGCGTTGAAGACATCATGCACGAACTGACGCAGACATAAAATCATGATGGGTGGTGTGACAGGATGGACATCTTAAAACATTCCTACCGAAAAAAAGGCCAGATTGAATTTTGGTTTGATGATTTCCCTCATTCTCCTGCTGTCCTTACGCCCATTCGTCATTACTATTTTGTTCGATACGTGAAATGGAGCCGGCACGACTCGCCGGTCACAAGAAAAGATTTAGAAGAAATGGAGGTCCTTGCGAACACGATGCTTGGCACACTCCAAAATTATCGTAAACGCAAGGCATACAGAAGCCCCTTGTCATAACCAATAGACAAGAGGCTTTTTTTAGCTGCCAAACATTTGCCTGAGATAAATTACATCCATCCGGGTAGTCTGCGGTAATAAATAAGCGGATTGAACCGCACCTGGCCGTCTTCTCTTATTCAGTTTGTCGATAATTTCTGCTGCTGTTAAAATTCCAAGTCCATGACCGTAATATTGATCTTCTCCTAAGTAAATCACATTTTCCCCGCGCCATTGCGACTGCTGATAGCTAAACTCTGGATTTTCGAAATATAAACAATCCCCATAGATAAAATCATTCCCGCGCTCTGTATAAATCGACAAAGTATCATAGTGCCAGTCATACAGTGTTAAACTGCGAAGTCTTCGATTAAACTTCTCCTCTCCTACTGTTTGCAAAACCCCCATATAAAACACAATGACAATCGCTGTTGCGCATTCAAATGCATATTTTGAACCATTTTCAAAAATGTCTTGAATGCCTCTTGATGGCTCCACTTGATAGCGCAGCTCTAGTGCTCCTGCTTCCGACACACGCCAAAACGCATCATTTGCACGCGACCTTTGAAAGATGGCGAATGAGGCACCGCTTTTATTCAAATCTCTTGCAGCATTCATAATGTTCGATCTTAAAGTGACCTCAAATAACAAATCAGATGCTTGCCTATAGCGGAACGTATCATTCGAGGCCTGTAACTGCATCAAAATGATCCGCTTTTGTCCCTCTAGCTGAAACGATGCCAGCTGCTCATTTGTCACTGGCTGTCCTGAAAGGATAATCATATGAAAAGCGCCCCCTTTTGTATTAGCGTATGCAGGGTGCTTGGGCAAGGAATCAATTTGTGAAAATAAACAAAATAGCATCCTTTTTATTTGAAAAACATGAAAATACTATGAAGATGTCCGATATAAAACATATCGTTTAAAAGGAGGAAAAACATGAAAAGTGCAATAAAATGGTTGAAAAAACCATCGATTTCCAAAAGACTGATTATTTCATTCACACTTGTTCTCGTCTTGCCAATCATTACACTCAGTACGATTTCATATCAGATTGCCAAAGAAGAATTAGATCATGAAATCATGTACGGAGCAAAAGCAAGAGTCAATGATATGAATGACATGATCGAGCAAAAGCTTTTGAATAAAGAAAACGCGGTGAAACTTTTTACTCAAACAACTACTGCTGCAGACTTTAAAAAGAAAAACCAGGACGAACTGTATGAGCATTTTGAAATATACAGCAAAATCAACGAAGATGATGTGGTTGGATTTTATGCAGCAAGTAAAAATCGTGATTTCATTCAGTTTCCTAAAGTAGACATGCCAAAAGGCTATGACCCAACAACACGCGATTGGTATCAGCAAGCGATGCAGGATGAAAAAGGTGAGCCAGTTGTCACCAATCCATACATTTCTGCTACAACAAACGGCATGGTGGTCACGATTGCCCAGCGTCTGAAGGACGGGTCGGGAGCGATCGGAATCGACATTGATGTGCAAGACATTGTTGATAAAATCAAAGAAATTAAAATTGGACGAGAAGGATATCCAATTATTGCAAATAAAAGCAAACAAATTGTAGCCCATCCAGAAGAAAAGTCAGGATCTGAGGTCACAGGAAATATTTCATCAATCCTTTACAGCGGCAAAGAAGGAACATCAACTTATGAGAATAAAGGAGAACAAAAACGTATCGTTTTTGTCACAAATGATTTAACAGGTTGGAAAATTGCTGGAACGATGTTTGTATCAGAAACAGAAGAAGCAGCACAGCCAGTTTGGAATTCTGCCATTATTCTTTTAATTTCTTCATTTATCCTTGGCGGTGTCGCTATCTTCTTCATTGTTCGCTCGATTACCATTGGACTGAGAAGGCTTGTTGATTTCTCAGAAAAGGTGAGTGAAGGGGATTTAACAGAAACCCTCGAAACCAAATCGAAGGATGAAATAGGAGATCTCACAAGAAGCTTCAGCAAGATGAGTGAATCTCTTCGTGACGTCATTCGCGCTGTACAGCAATCTGTCGACAACGTGGCTTCGGCTTCAGAGGAGCTGACGGCAAGTGCCAGCCAAACGAGTCAAGCAACAGAGCATATCACGATGTCAATTGAACAATTTTCAAATGGAAATGAAGCACAAAACGAGAAAGTCGAATCTAGTACGAATCAGCTTGTGGCAATGAACGAAGGATTACAAGATATGTCACAAACCTCATCTGAAGTGGCTGCTGTCTCTATTCAATCAACAGAAGCTGCTGGTCAAGGCGGCCGAATTGTTGAAAGCACAGCAAGCCAAATGAAACATATTGATACATCTGTACAAGAAGCAGAGCAGGTCATGAAAGAATTAGAATACAAGTCTAAAGATATTACGAGTATTTTAAATGTCATTAATGGCATCGCGGATCAAACGAATCTACTTGCGCTTAATGCAGCAATCGAAGCAGCAAGAGCAGGTGAATCAGGACGCGGCTTCTCCGTCGTTGCAGAAGAAGTGAGAAAACTAGCTGTCCAATCCGCAGATTCAGCGAAAGAAATTGAAAAGCTCATCCAAGAAATTGTGTTAGAAATTGCTAAATCTCAAGATATGTTCAAAGCAGTCAATCGAGAAGTAAACGCAGGACTAGGTATGACAGAAGAAGCAAAAGAAAGTTTCCGGCACATTTATGAGGCGGCAGAAGGAATGTCGAAAAAACTGACGCAATTAAACGATACAGCCATTGACCTATCAAGCGGTTCAAAGCTTGTTTCACAAGCGATGCAGGAGATGCGCCAAGTCTCTAGAGAAAGCGCAGCAAACATTCAGGACATTGCGGCTTCCGCAGAAGAGCAGCTAGCATCTATGGAAGAAATCACATCTTCATCTGTGACACTTGCCAACATGGCAGAGGAACTAAAAGAGCTCACAAGTCAATTTAAAATTAATTAAATAACGATGAAAAAATATCCAGAATTGTCTGGGTATTTTTTTTATTTTTAAACGTCATTTCCAGCCTCTAAAAATACACCTTTCATCCGATAATAACTTTAGAGAAGTAAAGGGGGAAAGTTAAAATGGGAAAAATGATCCAATGGTTCAAAAAACCATCCATTTCAAAAAAATTAATCATTGCCTTTTTGGTCGTCCTTATCCTGCCAACTGTGGCACTGACAATTAGTGCGTTTTTTACATCAAAGACAGAGCTAGACAAACAGATTATGGGCAGTGCGATGAGTCAGGTTAATGCATTTGATACCTTAATCAATGAGAATATTGGCAACAAATCAGATGCTGTGACACTGTTTTCAGACTCGCTCAAAGCGTCTAATCTTCAAGAAAAAAATAGAAATGCGACCATTAAAGAATTACAGCAATTTGGAAAAATTAATGAAAAAGATGTATCCGCAATCTATGCAGGCTCTGAAAAGGGATTGTTTATGCAATATCCAGTTCAAAAGATGCCAGATGGTTACGATCCAAGAGAACGTCCATGGTATCAAGAGGCATTGAAAGCAGAAAACGGCAAACAAGTCATCACAAAACCATATGTAGCAGCATCCACAGGCAAAATGGTTATCACGATTGCCCAAAAAATGAAAGATGGTTCAGGTGTCATTGGTCTTGATATGGAAATTGACAGCCTGCTCCAAAAACTAAAAGAAATCAAAATTGGGCAAAAAGGCTATGCTTTCATCATGGAGAAAGATAAAACCGTTTTAGCAGATCCAACCCAAAAGCCAGGAAGTCAAGTCAATGAAAATCTGGCCAGCATTATTTTTAAAAACAAAGAAGGAAGCGGCAGCTATACCCTCAAAGGAACAGATAAAAAGGTTGCATATGTCACCAATGAATTAACCGGCTGGAAAATTGGTGGAACGATGCTCGTATCTGAAGTAGAAGAAGCGGCAAAGCCCGTTTTCAATACAGCCATTATCGTATTCAGTGTCACACTCATTGTAGCAGGAACCCTCATTTTCTTTATCGTCCGCTCTATTTCAAAAAGGTTATCCAACCTTGCCCGCTTCTCGAAAAAAGTCAGCGAAGGTGATTTACGCGATAAGCTTCAGATCCAGTCAGATGACGAAATTGGACAAGTTGGTAAAGGCTTTAATACGATGATTGACTCATTGCGATCTCTCATTGGAGCCGTTCAAACTTCAGTCGAGAATGTCGCATCTTCATCAGAAGAACTGACTGCCAGCGCAGGACAAACAAGTAAAGCAACAGAGCATATTACACTAGCCATTGAACAATTCTCCAGCGGAAATGAAAGCCAAAATGATAAAGTCGAATTGAGCTCAGAAGAGTTAGAGGAAATGAACCGCGGTCTTCAGAATATGAATGAATCGGCTGAATCCATTACTGCTTCATCGATCAAATCAACAGATATCGCAGGGGAAGGCGGCCAGCTTGTTGAAAAAACCGCTTCTCAAATGAATGTCATTGATCAGTCCGTGAAAAAAGCAGAGAATGTCATCAGTGCACTTGAAAGTAAATCGAAAGACATTACCCAAATTCTCGGTGTCATCAATGGAATTGCCGATCAAACGAATTTACTTGCGCTAAATGCAGCGATTGAGGCAGCAAGAGCTGGTGAATCTGGCAGAGGATTCTCCGTTGTAGCAGAAGAAGTAAGAAAACTGGCGGTTCAATCTGCCAACTCGGCAAAAGAAATTGAGAATTTGATTAAAGAAATCGTACAAGATATTGACGTATCACAGGAAGTATTCACTGCGGTGAATCGAGAGGTTCAATCAGGCCTAAGCTTCACTGAACAAACGAAAGTAAGCTTCCACAATATTTTCGAAATGACAAAAGAAATTTCTGACCAGCTTCAAACAATGAATCAAACCGTTGTTCAGCTTTCAAAAGGCTCGGCACATGTGTCAGAGGCTGTTCGTGAGATCGCAGACGTATCACGTGAAAGCTCGGCAAATATTCAAGACATTGCGGCTTCAGCAGAAGAACAGCTGGCATCAATGGAAGAAATCAGCTCGTCCTCTGCCACACTCTCTTCGATGGCAGAAGAATTACGCGATTTAATTAGCAAATTTAAGGTTGAATAGACAGGAAGAAAAGAGCCTCCAGATAGAGGCTCTTTTTCATTGAGTAAATCAAAAGAAATGGGTAATTATACTTATTTTTTGGGTTTTTTGAACATTATTCCTTGAAAAATAATTCATATTACCTAAGAATAGAAGAGGAAGACCACAAATCATAAATCAAAAGGAGTAGAGTCATGAAAAAAATCAACTTTTTTAAGCACTTTACGATGTCGAAGAAATTAATTACTGCATTCTTAGCGATTCTCCTAGTGCCAATTCTCGTATTGGCTGCATTTTCTTATGAAGTGGCATCAAAGTCTCTTAATGATGAGATTATGTCTAGTGCTGCAAATGGTGTTCAACAATTAAACGAACTCATTAATAAAGATATACAGCCTAAAATTGACATGGTTTCATACTTATCTAAATCGATCAAAAAGGGTGAATTGACTGCTAAAAACAAAGATTTACTCAAAGTGAAATTAGAGCAATTATCGGAAACAGATGACGATGTAGTAGAAGTATTTGTTGCAGATCAAAATGGTAAACTAACTGAATATTCGGAGATTCACAAAGGTAATGCAAAGAGCGCAAAAAATGAAACTTGGTTTCAGAAATCGATGGGAGAGAAGAAACTCATCATTTCAGATCCTTTTGCCGATAAGTCATCAGATGACCTGCTCATCACAATATCAGAACAGCTAGCAGATGGATCTGGTGTGATCGGGGTGAATGTACGCTTAAATACGGTTGTAAAAGATACAAACAGCATCAAAATTGGCCAAGAAGGCTATGCGTTTATCGCCACATCAGATCAGCGTTATGTGGCCCATAAAACCGATAAGGCTGGGACAAAGCTGACTGGTGACTTCATCTCAAAACTATATGATAAAAAAGAAGGCAGCTTTGAATATGAATACAATGGCCAGCCGAAGCAAATGTTTTTTGACACAAATGAAGCAACCGGCTGGAAGCTTGCTGGAACGATGTATGTGAATGAAGTAAAAGAAGCCGCACAGCCAGTGCTCGACTTAACAATGATCATTCTTGCGGCTGCGATTGCCATTGGCGGAATCGCGATTTATTTTATTATTAAATCGATTCGAAAGCCACTGATAGAGCTCTCTGAATCGGCTGAAAAAATCAGTCAAGGTGATTTGACCCAGCATATTGAAGTTCGTACGCACGATGAAATTGGTAAGCTAGCGCAGAGCTTTAACGACATGTCAGCAAAGCTGAAGCAAGTCATTCAAGCTGTCCAAAATTCCATTGAAAATGTTGCTGCTTCGTCTGAAGAGTTAACGGCAAGTGCAGGACAGACAGCTCAAGCGACCGAGCATATCACATCATCTATTGAACAGTTCTCAAACAGCACTGAACATCAAAATGATATGATCGAAAAAAGCTCAGTTCAGTTAAACGAAATGGATCGGAGCTTATCGCATATGGTCGACACAACCTCTCATATGATGGAATCGTCGATCGAATCGAGCAAAACTGCTCAGGCTGGAGGAGAACTCGTTCAAAAAACAGCAGGTCAAATGCAAACGATTGAGCAGGCAGTAAAAGAAGCAGAGCTTGTCATTGCAGGCTTGGAGCAGAAATCAAAGGATATTACAAACATTCTTGGGGTCATCAACGGTATTGCGGATCAAACGAATCTCCTTGCTTTAAACGCTGCGATCGAAGCCGCACGAGCAGGTGAAGCAGGCAGAGGCTTCTCTGTTGTCGCAGAAGAAGTCCGCAAGCTGGCAGAGCAGTCAGGAAGCTCTTCAAAAGAAATTGAAAGCCTGACGAACGAAATTGTGGAGGAAATAGAAAAATCGCAGAAAATGTTTAAACAAGTAGCAGGTGAAGTACAATCTGGATTAAACATTACAGATGAAACGAAAGTGAGTTTTGAGAAAATCACTGATAAAACATCAGAAATGACAGAACAAATGAAACAAATGAACAGATCAGCCGAAGAGCTATCGCATGGCTCAAATGATATTTCTCATGCGGTGAATCAAATCAAAGAGCTCTCAAGAGAAAGCTCAGCAGGCTTCCAAGATATCGCGGCATCAGCAGAAGAACAGCTTGCATCTATGGAAGAGATCAGCTCATCTTCTGCCACTTTATCTCAGATGGCAGAAGAACTAAGGGAGCTTATTAAACAATTTAAAATGTAAGAGAGTAGCGAAACACCTGACGCCAAAACGTCAGGTGTTTCAGCGTGTAGACAAACCCTCGCATTTGGTGTCAGGTCTGCGTGCCGGTGCTCACGAATCTTTTATTCGCTCCGCTCCGGTACTCGTCCTTCCTAGACTGCAAAGGTTTTCTATCACACTGAAAAAGAAGACAAAGGGCTAAAATCAAGAACATTTTAGCCCTTTGTCAACAATCTTAAGCACCTGACGCCAAAACGTCAGGTGTTTTTCCATTCGATGCATATAAATTGGGTAATTTGGACTTATTTAGACTTTAATAAGTTAAAAAAGTAAAGAACCTAGTAGTACTTCCGATATATATACTATCTTACTAAAAGGAGTTTTCTTTTTTATGAAATTCATACAGTATTTCAGAAAGCCATCTATTTCAAAAAAGCTCGTATTCTCTTTCTTATTTATTCTTTTATGTCCAATCATTGTATTGGCTTTCTCTTCATACCATACGGCAAGCACCTCTTTAAATGATCAAATTATGCAAAGTGCAAAGGAAAACGTAGAGCAGCTAGATAAAAATATTACGAAGGTTGTCAAAGTGAAAACAGACGCAGCCGATTTCTTTAGCAAATGGATCACGGAGAAAAAGCTCAAGCAAAAAGGAACGACCGATATTCAAGGACGCTTTGAGCAGTTCATGAGTATGAATGATGACACAGAAGGCATTTTTGTCGCTTCAAGTGACGGCAAAGTGTTTTCAAGATATCCTAATCAAAAAATGCCTGCAGGTTATGTCGCAACTGAGAGGGATTGGTACAAAGACGGCTGGGCGAAAAACGGTGAGCTGTCTGTTTCAGCCCCATATGCAACGGCTTCAACCGGTACACTTGTGGTAACCATTTCTAAAAAACTAGAGGATGGATCAGGCGTCATCGCGATGAACCTAGACATTGCGAATCTAGTTAAAGAGTCCAATAGCATTAACATTGGGAAACAAGGCTATGCCTTTATTGGAAGTCCAGACCGTACATATGTGGCACATCCAACGAAAAAAGCAGGAACAAAATTATCTGGTGAATGGTTAGAAAAAATGTATTCACAAGATAACGGATCTATGAGCTATATGTTTGAAGGAAAAGAAAAGCAGATGGAGTTCACCACAAACAAGGCGACTGGCTGGAAAATTGTCGGGACGATGTTTGTCAGTGAAGTAGAAGAAGCTGCACAGCCAGTCTTTAACATGGCCGCCATCATTTTAGCCGGCGCGCTTATCATTGGCGGGATTCTGATCTTCTTTATCATCCGTTCCATTACAAAACCACTTTCCACTCTTGTCTCTTCTTCGAAGAAGATCAGTCAGGGAGATTTAACAGAAAAAATTGATGTCCGCTCAAAAGATGAAATTGGACAGCTTGGCACAAGCTTTAATGAAATGAGTGAGTCCCTAAGAGATGTCATTCAAGCAGTACAAACATCTGTTGAGAATGTTGCTTCATCATCTGAAGAACTGACGGCAAGCGCAGGTCAAACAACTAAAGCAACCGAACATATCACATCATCTATTGAAACATTCTCTAACGGCAACGAAAATCAAAGCGAAATGGTGGAACAAAGCGCGGTTCATTTAAAACAAATGAATGAAGGACTGAACGAAGTTGCCGAAACGTCTGATGTCATCACAGCGTCATCTGTTCAATCAAAAACAGTCGCAGAAACAGGCGGACAGCTTGTGGAGCAGACTGTTGGCCAAATGAAGACGATTGACCATTCAGTGAAAGAAGCTGAAGGCGTGATCAACGGGCTAGAGCATAAATCAAAAGATATCACAAACATCCTAGGCGTGATTAACGGCATTGCGGATCAAACGAATTTACTTGCACTAAATGCTGCCATTGAAGCAGCACGCGCAGGTGAATCAGGCAGAGGCTTCTCTGTTGTTGCGGAAGAAGTGCGTAAACTAGCGGTTCAATCATCGGATTCAGCAAAAGAGATTGAAAAGCTTGTGAATGAAATCGTTACTGAAATCGAAACATCTCAAAATATGTTCAAAGCAGTGAATGAAGAAGTGAAAAGTGGTCTTACTATTACAGATCAAACGAAAGAAAGTTTCTCACAAATAAATGAGCAAACAGCGGAAATCGCAGCAAGAATGAATGAAATGAATACAACGGTGCGCGAGCTGTCGAAAGGATCTGAGCAAATTTCTAAAGCAGTAAATGAAATTGCAGATGTATCAAGAGAGAGTTCAGCAAGCATCCAAGATATCGCAGCATCTGCTGAAGAGCAGCTTGCTTCTATGGAAGAGATTAGTTCTTCATCCACAACTCTTTCCCAAATGGCGGAAGAATTACGTGATTTAATTAAAAAATTCAAGATCAGCGAATAAGGTCAAGTGGTTCTCCTCAAGGGGAACCGCTTTTCTTTTTAAGAGGACATCTCGTACAATAGAGGAAATCGAAAGAAGAGGAGAGATAGTATGCGTTTATCAGATAAGAAGGTCATTGCGTTTGTCAGCGATGATTTTGAAGATTTAGAGCTATGGTATCCGGTTCTGCGTTTAAGAGAAGAAGGGGCGACTGTCCATCTTGTAGGTGAAAAAGCAAATCATGAGTACATCGGGAAGTATGGTGTGCCGGCGGTATCTGATGCAGATTTTTATTCCATACAAGCTGATGATTATGATGCTGTGCTAGTCCCTGGCGGATGGGCGCCTGATAAACTGCGCCGTTATCCAGAAGTATTAGACATCGTCCGTACATTTGATGCGAAGGCAAAACCAATCGGTCAGATTTGTCATGCCGGCTGGGTGCTGATATCAGCAGGAATCCTGAAAGGCAGACAAGTGACAAGTACACCAGGTATTAAAGACGATATGACAAATGCTGGTGCGGATTGGTTCGATGAGGCAGTCGTCACAGATGGCCACCTCATCTCCAGCAGACGCCCGCCGGACCTTCCGCCGTATGTGAAAGCATTTGCGGATGTGTTAGCCGCAAAATAAACGACTGACACGAAACAAAGGGCGAACAAAAAAATTTCGCCCTTTGTTCATCATTTCATGCCCTATACATTTTGTCTGTCGGCAGGATACAACACGCCCATTTGTCTTCTCGCTTCGTCCATGACGGACATGGTTTGAACAGATAGGGCAAATGTATTGACAGGAGACTGCCCCATTCCCTGCTGAATACACTCAATAAAATGATTGATTTCATAAGACATAGCTGGCTGATCATCTTTGAGAGAGATGTCAGTTTGATGTCCGTCACGGTCGTGTATCGTGATTCGTGAAGGACGGTGGAATTGATCAATCACCATGGTGGCATCCTCGCCTTGAATTTCAGCCGATAAATGAGACGTTGAAATTTTAGAATGAAAAAGAAGTGCTTGATGCCCGTCATACTGTAAAAGGACTGAACCGTTCCCATCCACACCAGAAGAAAGCTTATAGCCTCTTGCGGTGATTTGATTCGGCAGACCAAATAAGTATATGACTGGGTAAACGAGGTACACCCCGATATCCATTAAAGAACCGTTGGATAGCTCAGGCTTAAAGGCATTTGGAAGCTCGCCGCTTCGATAGGCATCGTATCTTGAAGAATATTTACAGTAATGCGCGACCACTTGCCTGATAGGTCCAAGCTGATCAAGATGCTGTTTGATTTGAAGGAAATTAGGCAGAAATGTCGTTTTCATCGCTTCCATCAAACACACTTGATGTTTTTTCGCTGCGGCAATCATTTCTTCCACTTCTTTTCGATGAGAGGCGAATGGTTTTTCGCATAAAACATGCTTTTGATGCCCCATCATCAACATGGCCTGCTCTTTATGAAGGGCATTTGGACTCGCAATATACACGGCATCAAACGTATCACTTTCCGCCATTTGTTGTAAGTTCGTAAAAACCATATCAATCCCATATTTTTCGGCAAAGGCCTGTCCTTTTTCAGCGGACCGTGAATAGACGGCTGTACATGTAAAATCAGCTAGTTCTTCACCAGCTTGTAAGAACCGATCTGTAATCCAGTTCGTTCCGATGACAGCAAATCGAATCATGTGATTCCCTCCTTCTGCTTTTCTCTGATTATACATGCTTTGAAAGCGTTTGTATGAAAGAATATTCTTTTTATTGCAAAGCGGATGAAACCTTTATATAGGCTGATGCGTCTTACATAAAGGATATAAATGTACGAAAAGTGGGTAGTTTCTTCCTTCTTCGGGTAATACTCAGGATAGAAGGGAGAGGAGGAAACATGAAGCGCGTCCTGCATATAGGAAGTACATACATCTTTGCGCTTTTATTCATAGCGGCTGGTATTTTTCATGTGATAGAGCCGAGCGGCTTTGCCCGCATGATGCCAGGCTGGCCATTTCCATATGTAATGGTCTATGCGACTGCATGTCTTGAATGGCTGCTGGCCGTGCTGCTGCTTTTGCCAAATGTCAGGATTACAGCGGCAAAATCCATTGCTGTCTATCTTGTACTCATTTTCCCTGCAAACTTATTTGCTGCTCGTGAGGGAATACCGTTTCCAGGTCAAGAAAATACAGAACAAGCCTTGCTATGGATAAGGCTTATTGGACAGCCGATTCTCATTGTATGGGCAATGTCCATTGCAAAATGGGAAAAAAAGCTCAAACAATGACGACCATAATCATGATCAAGTAGTGTACAATTTACTCATAAAATAGCCCGTGTTTGGAGGAACAATATGAATTCTATGCAAATGTGGAGCAGTCGATTTAGAAAATTTTTTCTTGATAACAAGTTTGTTCTCTTTTTACTCGTCCTGTTATTAATTGGATTGAATATCCTTGTTTTCATGAAAACATCATTTATTTTCACACCGCTCATTGTACTCGTCAAAACCATTGCCTTACCGATTATTTTAACGGGAGTCGTGTATTATTTATTAAATCCAATTGTTAACTTGTTAGAGAAAGCAAGAATCAAGCGGATCTATTCCATTTTGCTTTTATATATTGTCATTATTGGGATTATTACAGTGACCATCGTGTCCATTATTCCTTTTTTACAAGCTCAAACCATGAGTCTATTTCATAATCTTCCGAAATACGTCGATACGGTAGAAGATCAAATTAGACAATTAACAGGAAGTAACTTTATTAATCAAGTGCAAAACTCGATGAACTTTAACGTGTCTGAATTGGTAAGTAAAGCATCCAGTCAAGCGACGAAGATTTTGGAAAGCACCTTTACCGGTGTAGGAACATTCTTAGGGGCGCTCACAGAAGTCATCATCTCGATCGTGACTGTGCCGTTTATTCTGTTTTATCTATTAAAAGACGGCAAAAAGCTGCCTGACTATCTATTGAAATTTTTCCCAAGTAAAATGAGGGAACATACACATATCATGCTTCACGAAATGAACCACCGTCTAAGCTCGTATATTCGCGGACAGATCATTGTCAGCTTCTGTATCGGTGTTCTTCTGTTAATCGGTTATATGATCATTGGACTTGACTATGCGCTGCTGCTCGCTATCATTGCAGCATGTACAAGCATAGTGCCTTACCTTGGTCCAACAATTGCGATTACACCAGCGATTGTGATTGCACTTGTGACGTCACCAGTAATGCTGCTAAAACTCATTATAGTCTGGACAGTGGTTCAGCTCGTTGAAGGGAAATTCATTTCTCCTCAGGTGATGGGAAAAAACCTTCATATTCATCCCATTACGATTATTTTTGTTATATTAACAGCTGGTAAATTGTTCAACGTGGTCGGCATCATTGTCGCTATTCCGACGTATGCCGTTCTGAAGGTCATCACGACTCACTTATTTGATTGGTTCAAAATGCGGTCCAATTTGTATAAAGAAGAAAAGGTTTGATGTCATAATCTTTTTTTGAAAAAAATATAGTATCATAAAGACGAGCTTTCGATGAAGGAAGCTTGTCTTTATGTGGACATAGATGTTTGGCGTGTTCAAAAGATCAGAATTGAAAGGAAAGAAAATCATGAATCTATGGGATTTATTCGTGGCACTGGTTTTAGGAATTGTCGAAGGATTAACAGAGTACGCACCTGTTTCATCTACAGGTCACATGATCATTGTCGATGATCTTTGGTTAAAATCAAAGGAAATTATTACGCCAGAAGCGGCCAACACATTTAAAGTCGTGATTCAGTTAGGCTCAATTTTAGCTGTCATGATCGTGTTTAAAGATCGTATTTTAAACTTATTGGGCTTAAAGAAAAATATCACCGAAGAGCAAAAGCGCAGCGGGCATAAACTGACCATCGCCCAAATTGCAGTTGGACTTGTTCCAGCCGTCATTTTAGGATTCTTATTTGAAGATTATATTGATAAATACTTATTTGACGTCAGAACAGTCGCTGTCGGTTTAATTTTAGGGGCAGTTCTGATGCTTGTCGCTGACTGGATCAATAAACGGAAAACAGAAACAAGCTCTGTCGATAACATGACTTACAGACAGGCGCTTTATATTGGACTGTTTCAATGTTTAGCATTATGGCCAGGATTTTCGCGCTCAGGTTCAACGATCGCAGGCGGGGTTATTCTTGGTTTGAATCACCGTGCTGCGGCAGACTTTACATTTATCATGGCGATGCCGATTATGGCAGGAGCAAGCTTATTAACCCTTGTGAAAAATGCCGAATATTTAACACCGGATATGCTGCCATTCTTTATCGTCGGCTTTGTGAGTGCGTTTGTTGTGGCTCTCTTTGTTGTTCGATTCTTCCTAAAACTGATCAATAAAATCAAACTGGTGCCTTTTGCGATATACCGAATTATCCTAGGTGTGATTTTATTTATCCTGTTCATGTAATACTGTAAACTACTCTTTTATAAGAGTAGTTTTTTTGTTATTTCGCCTAATTAAACAGTAAAAATACCCTCTTAATTGGTAGAATAAGATTTTTTTTCATAAATTAGTGTTTAAGAGACAGATGAAGGGGTAGTACATAAACATACCAATTAAAGGAGGAGTTAGAAATAATGAGAAAAACAAGCAAAATGTTTGTTGGTTCTGTCATCGCTACGTCAATGATTGCTGCCCCTCTATCTCTTACGACTTTTGGTCAAACGGCTGAAGCTGCTACAACAACAGGTGTTGATGGAAGTGTCTCAATTGATCCAGTAGCCATTGCCGATAAAATTGAACAAGCAGTAAAGTCATCTCAAAATCGTGATGGATTCGTAAAAAATGCCGCATACAGTGCGTTCTATGAGGCAGGTCAAAACTACAACGTAGTTGTCCAAAACTTAAGCCAAGACCACGACTTTAGCGGTCTGAACAATGTTGTCTACTATGATAGTGTTGAATATGACGGTATTACGTTTGGTATTTGGGTATTTGAAGATGGTACGTTTGTCAACAATGGTGACGGTGGATATATTAACTGGACGTTTGTTGGCAGCTTTGACCGAGAAGATGGAAGCGGAACTGTCGATTTTCATAAAAGATTCTAATCTTAAAAGTCTGCCGGTGAATCGGCAGACTTCTTTTATAACGCACATTCTTCTATTTCAAACCCTAAATCCTCAATGATGTGATGATCCGTTTGGACTTGCTGGCCTTTTGTTGTTAAATAATCACCAACAAAAATGGAATTTGCGGCATACAGTGCGAGCGGCTGGAGTGTCCGTAAATTAAACTCTCTGCCTCCGGATACCCGAATTTCCTTTGTTGGGTTGACAAATCTCATCATTGCCAGCACTTTCAATGCTTTGATCGGGTGTGTTCGTTTTTGATGCTCAAGCGGTGTTCCTTCGATGGCATGAAGAAAGTTGACTGGAATTGAATCCGCATCAAGTGCTCTGAGCGCAAAAGCCATTTCAACAATTTGCTGATTGGTTTCACCCATTCCAATAATGACCCCTGAGCAAGGTGACATGCCAGATTGTTTGACCTGCTCAATGGTCGACACGCGGTCATCGTATGTATGAGTTGTCGTAATGTGAGCATGATGATCATGATGTGTATTGATATTGTGATTATACCGATGAACACCCGCTTCCTTCAGCCGCTTCGCTTTTTCTTCATTTAATAACCCAAGACAGGCACACACTTTCAAAGGCATCGTTTCAGTGATCTCCTTGACTGCTGCTGTGACTTCATCTAATTCCCTATGAGAAGGGGCTCTCCCGCTTGCCACAATACAATAAGTTCCGGCTTTTCTTTTGAGAGCCTCACGCGCACCAGCTACAATGGTCTTTTGATCAAGCATTGTATATCTTTCAACCGGTGCTTTTGAAATCATCGACTGTGAACAATATCCACAGTTCTCAGGGCAATATCCACTTTTTGCGTTAAAAATCATATTTAATTTCACCTTTTTTTGAAAAAAATGAAATCGCACTTGATAGGCTGCATGCATAATAGGTAACAATTCTCTATCGTCAGCTTTTAGAATGTCTAGACCCTCTTGCACCGTGATCGGTTCATTTTTCATCGCCTTCTCCGCTATTGCTTCCCAAGACAAAGACAGCTGCTCTCTCATCATTAATGCCTCCTTAATATGTTAACTTATTTTTATTAAAAGTTAACATATTGTACGGATGTTGGCAATCATGATTCAGATGAAACCAACTCTAAACACCAAAAGGCGATGACTTCATGTCATCGCCTTTAGATATGTAAAGCTAGATTGCTTATCGAACAGTAATATAGTTAATCACAAGCTCGCCTAGTGAATTATAGTAGGAAACTGTCACAGAACCGCGTTGTACAGCGCGAATCCAAGTGAAGTTTGGAGCCGTTTGATCTAATTGAATCGCATACGTTGCACCCGACACAGAAATTTGGCTTGCTGGAAGAGAGACGGCGATTGAAGAACCTACAGAAAGCGTACGGTTCACCGTAATTACTTTATTCATAATAGGAGCTTTTGCTATGACTGGTTCTTTTGGCTGTGCAGCTGCATGAGCACCTTCAGTTTGAGAGAATGTAAGAGCACCTACAGCAGCTAAAGACAATGTACAGATTTTCATGAATTTTTTCATCGGTAACACTCCTTTTTTTAGTATATACATATATTAATAATAATAGAATTATTTGTCAATTAAAATATGTGAAAAAAAGAGTAATTATGGCGAAAATTGTCACATATTATGTTGGAAAAGACATGATTTTTTATTCATATGCTATTTCTTTTTTAAGGGAAAAAGAGGTATAAAAAAAAGCTGGGTTCGTCCCAGCGTAAAGCAGATGAAAAGAGATGATCAATTGTCGTCTCGCTTTTTTGGCTGACGACCTTTTTGCTTCTCTTTCTCTCTAATGTAGTTAATAAAATCGATGGTTTGTCTTCGTGCTTCTTCGGAAAAATCTGATGCTGCTTTAAACGCAATTTGCAAATCAGGATCGTCTGCAAGATCGTCATCGGGCCTGCCTTTGTCCTTACCTGTGAGAAGATAATCGGTTGAGACCCCATATAATTCGGCAATTTTCACAATCATTTCACCGTCGGGTTTTCTCAAGCCGTATTCCCAGTTTGCATAAGTGGACATCGCCTTTAATCCGAGTTTTTTAGCAACTGTTGACTTGCTCCATCCATGCTTCTCTCTTAATTCAGTTAGAATCTTCCCAGTCAAATTATCCATCAGAAACACCTTTTTTCATGTTATGAGTAAATTTTATCATGAATTACACGGAAAAGATAAATAAATACACAAAAAGAATAAAAATATGGTTGACTTACTCGTTTTGTGTATATTATCATAATGAATATAACTTACACATATTGAGTAAGAGGTGGAAAGATGAAACTTGAAAAATTACGAGAAGAGCGCATATTGCAAGGAAAAACACAAACCTATATGGCGAAAAAATTGGGATATAAGTACACAAGCGGCTATGCGAATATCGAAATGGGCAGAACGAAGCCTAGCTTAGAAATAGCAAAGCATATTGCAGATCTGCTGAATACCGGGGTTCAAGAGCTTTTTTTTGGCCAAAAGTTACACGAAAAGAGTAATTGTTTAAGAGAAGATCGGTTCTTAGAAAAGGGGAGACGAGCAGAATGAATATTGAACATCCAATGGTGACTCAGATGAGTGACTTTGGTTATCCAAAAAGTTATTGGTTATATGACGTGAAACGATATGGATACCAAACAGAAATTGAGGACAGCTTGGAGGGAGCTGAAGAAGATGAGACATCAGCTGACGTTTGATGCTAGAAAAGAAGCGCAGCTTTGTTTAGACCAAGCTGGCGGCTGGATCGCCTTTCATCATCAGAAACCGATGTTTGTTTTTGCCACATCAGAAGAGAAAGAGACATATATGACCCTCCTGGAAGCTAAGGTTGATGATACAAAAAAGGAGGAATCAGGTCAACGTGAAACGATGGAAGCAAATCATGACATTTTTGAAATGCTTGCTCAAAGCGAGTAAAAACGAACAAGACATCCGCCAGTGGGCAAAGGATGACGGGAGATCATAACATGGTCATCCATTTAATCATTGAACATGAGCATTTGTTAACAAAAGAGACATTGATGAAAAGAATACGATCAGCTGCAAAAGGGCAATGCCCGCAAAAATTAAAAGGCGCACTATCACTTGAAATTCGTTTATTTGATCACATGCCGTTCGATATAGCTGACTGCCAAAAAAAGCGTACATACGCAGAAAAAGGGTTGATACGCCCAGTACACGTCAGCATCTTTCAGCCGAATCTACAGCATATTCAAGAAGCACTTCATTCTATAGCCGATGAAGTCCCTCTGCAGATGGTCGATTTAAGAGTTTCTCAGTTTTATAGTATGTGTCCAAGAGTTGAAATCATTATCAATACGGTAGGTGGTGGCACGAGGCCAACACCAAAAAAGGAGACAAGCAGATGAACGAGCCAAAACAACTATTCATTCAAGAAAACCAAACATTTGTCGGTGAGATGGAAAAAGGAAAAATTCAAGTCATCGTGTTAGATGGGAATGTAGGAACGGCTTATAAAATGGATGTACCTGAACATGGAAAAACCATTATTCAAACGGCAAAAGGTCATTTTGCAAGAGTAGATCACGAGATTGGTTTTAAAATCAGCTAACTGACTGAACACATCAAAGCACAATATGTCCAAGACGGAAAGCCTGCGGACACTGATCAAGACCCTGCTAAAAGGGGACTTGATTGGTGTCCGTTTTTTATTTTCTTAAAAAGGGAGAGAGCCAATATGCAAGATTTACTCATTGAATATAAAAGAGCTTTAAAGAATGCTAGAAAACAATATGAACCATTTAAAGAAAAAGAAGAACATCAGCTGTCCGTTCAAGACAAGCATGATAAAAAAATGATTGCCAGTATGGTAAGCGATCTGGAATACGTAGTAGAATGGCTTCAAATCGGAAGAGAGCCAGGCGCGCGCAGAGGATTAGACAGACGTTCAGTCTATCAGCGTACCATTCTCGCAAATCCAGAAGTGTTAGAGGCTTTATCACATGAATATACCCTTATTCAAGAGAAAGAAAGAGAAGTCAGTGAGAGAGACAAAAAAAGAATTGATGACGCTTTGTCTGTTTTAACAGATCGAGAAAAGGACGTATTCTTTATGCACACAACACAAGGGTTATCGTTTAGCGAGATTGCGGACATGCTGGATGTCAAAAAAGGAACTGTGCAAAAACATATGGAAAGAGCGCGGACGAAAATGTCCAAAAAAGTACAAGAACGCCTATTCAGAGCTGCTGAATAGGTGTTTTTTCTGTTCAAAAATAAATCAGCTAAAGCTTGTCTTACAGTTGCCACCTATAGTTAGAAAGACCAAACGAATGTTTGCTAGCCCTACACAAATGATTCCTTCAGAGGGAATCATTCGAATTAAAAGGAGGCGGCAGGTGAATGTAAATGAAAGATAAACGGATAGAGGCCAAGCAGGATTATATGAAGGGGATGACGTACCAGGAAATTGCTGATCATTACAATGTCTCGATCCATACCGTCAAATCGTGGAAAAGACGATACGGATGGCAAAGACAAAAAACTTCGTCAAAGCAAGCACACTCGATTTTCAATCAATTTCTTTCAGATGAAACGATTGAAATCATGGAGAAAATGGATGGACGCACATCGCTTGATTTAATCTGGGACCAAATTCAAATTCAATATGCAGCCATTATTCGGGCGCAGCGAATCATGTATGTAGCAGATCAAGAGGACATGATCAAAGAGGTGAAAAAGGCGGCATACATGCCTTCTTCATTAGAAGAAACAGGCGAAGGCATTCAGACAGAACTAGACATGACCTCAGAAGAATACTCGTTTCAATTTTCATGGGATCGGCATGCGACGTTTTTAAATGCACAATCCCGTGCAATGGGTGAACTCAGGCGTTTAATAAAACAGTTTGAAGAGCTCGCACATGCGAAGGATGAACGAAGATTAAGGCTGAAGCAAATTGAACTGACGATCGAAAAAACGAAAAAAGCAGTGCGTGAAGAAAAAGAGGAAGATCTTCAAATCATGATCAAGCGAAAAGAGGAAGACTCATGACGCCATTGATTGAAAAAGAAGTCAATCCTCACTTTGAACACTTTCTATTCGATTGGAATCAAAAGTTTCAATTTTTAGTAGGAGGCTATGGCTCATCCAAAAGCTATCACATTGCTTTAAAGCTTGTCTTAAAACTGCTGGAAGAAAAGCGGACAGCACTTGTCATTCGAGAGGTGTATGATACGCACCGCGAATCAACCTTTTCTTTATTACAAGAAATCGTTAGCGACCTCGGCATCGACCACGTGGTAAAGTGCCGAAGTTCGCCGCTTGCACTAACGTTTCGAAACGGCAGCAGCATCTTATTTAAAGGACTGGACAAGCCTGAAAAATTGAAATCGATCAACAACATCTCGATCATTTGGATTGAGGAATGTTCAGAGGTTTCTTATGAAGGTTTTAAAGAGCTGCTTGGAAGGCTGAGGCATCCGTCTTTACCGCTTTATATGATGTTATCGACCAATCCTGTTGGTCAGGATAATTGGACGTACAGACATTTTTTTCGAGATGAACAGCTGAAGCGATTTGTTTTAGATGACGAAACATTATACAAAAAGCGTACCGTCGTCATCAAGGATACGTATTACCATCACTCCACGGCGGAAGATAACCTATTCCTTCCTAAAAGTTACGTGAAGCAGCTGGATGAGCTGAAAGAGTATGACCCAGATCTCTATCGCATTGCGAGGAAGGGGTATTTCGGCATTAATGGCACAAAGGTTTTTCCTCAATTTGAGGTGAGAAGCCATTCTGATGTATTAGAAGCCATTCAGCAGATTGACAGACCGCTGAAACGAGCAGGCATGGATTTTGGATTTGTTGAATCATACAATGCGCTCATTCGGTTAGCTGTCGATCATGAAAAAAAGTACTTATATATTTATTGGGAATATTACGACCGCGGGAAAACAGATGATGAAACAGCCACTGACCTGCAAGAGTTCATTGAATCACAGGAACTGATTAAAGCCGACGCAGCCGAACCTAAAACCATTCACTATTTTCGGCAGCGCGGCTTTCAAATGGTAGCGGCACATAAGTTCCAAGGCTCACGTTTGCAGTATACAAAAAAAATCAAACGGTTTAAGAAAATTATTTGTTCTGATGCTTGTCCATATACCATCTATGAACTTCAATCACTAACCTATAAGGCAGATAAGGATGGACGTCTAGAGGAAGATGAATTTCAAATCGATCCGCACACTTTATCAGCCATCTGGTATGCGCTGGATGATTATGAAGTGACAGATTTGAAACAGACCGCCTCAGAGCGTGTCCGTCCAAACAGAGAGAGGAGGTCCATACAATGAAACAATTGAAAGCAACCATTATGAAGGCAAACATGTCTGATCATACAAAACAAATGTATGCAGATGAATTTTCCTACGAAAAAGATGACATTGTTCCCCCGCCTTACAATATCAATGAATTAAAAAGCATGGCAGAATATTCAACCATTCTTCAGCAATGTATTGATGCGTATAAGACCAATATTTTAGGCTTTGGTTTTGGCGTAGAATATGCCTTTGACTATAATGCAGAAGGTGTGAAACCGGCAAAAAAGAAAGCAGCAGAGAAGGAATGGACAAGACTTGAAGAGTTTACGAAATACATGAACTATGATGAGTCTGCTGATGTGGTGCTTGGCTATGTCATCGAAGACCGGGAGAAAACGGGGAATGGTTTTTTAGAGGTTCTCCGAGATGGTCAGGGAAAGCCGGCAGGAATCGAGTATTTAGATGCGCTCCATATCCGTATTTGCAAGCTTAGTGAGCCAGTTGATGTTGAATTCCGGTATACAGAAAACGGCGAATTGAAAACAATGAATCGAAAGAAACGATTCCGTAAATATGTGCAGGTGATCAATGAAAAGAAAGTCTTCTTCAAGGAGTATGGTGATCCGCGCATTTTACATTGTGAAACAGGCAAATACGATGACACCACCCCAGAGCCGCTGCGCGCAACAGAAGTGATTCATTTTAAAATCGGCAGTGGAACGTATGGGATTCCCCGCTGGATTGGCAACATCGTCAATATGTATGGGGCACGCAAGGCAGAAGAGCTGAACTATCTTTATTTTAAACAAGGGCGGCATGTACCTGGTGCCATCATTGTCGAAAATGGAATGCTGTCTGAGTCTTCCTATCAGCAGCTTCAGGATTATATGGACGATATCGAAGGCTCTGATCATGCACATAAATTTCTATTGCTTGAAGTCGAAGGTCTCCCGACGGAAAAAGGGTTAACTGGAGAAGAAGATGTCTCAAATGTCAAAGTGAACTTCAAATCCCTAGCAGAGATCTTGCAAGAAGATGCACTCTTTTTAGAATACGATGAAAAAACAAGAAACAAAATCCGCTCTGCTTTTCGCCTGCCGCCTATTTACACAGGTGAGTCTCAAGACTATAACAAAGCGACAGCCGATACGGCGCGAAAAACAACAGAAGAACAGGTATTTCAGCCTGAACGGCATCTCATCACAGGAAAGCTCAATACCCTTTTCCTGCCGGATCTTGATATTTGGCATGTTCGTTTCCTATTAAATGGTCCTGACTTTAGAGATCCATTAGAGATTGCCAAGGTTCTGACACCGTTTATTCAGGCTGGGGCAGTGTCACCAAACGATTTGCGAGATCTAGCAGGACGTATCCTTGGGAAAACGTTAGAGGAATGGCCGGAGGAACTCTATCACAGACCTTTAGAAAGCCGCGTGACATCAGCCGAACAAGAGCCTCAACGAGAGGCGAATCAGCTGAAGAGATAAACCGAAGCGCATGCGCTTTTTTGAAAGGGGGTGAACATATGCCGAGAGAATTAAAAAACGCAAAAATTACGCATGTTTCCTATGTGGACAGAGCCGCAAACAAAAAGAAATTCTTTTTGATGAAGGCAAATAAAAGCCAGCCTGATTTTCAAAAGGAGGTTAGTGTGCTGACAAAGGCAAAAGATGCTCATCGTCTTGTGTATGGTGTCGTGTATGAACCGAATACACCTGATGCACACCAAGACTTTATGTCTGCCAAAGAAATTGAAAGAGCGGCACATGGTTTTATGAAGGATGCCCGCCGCATTGACAAGCAGCATGATTTTCAACATGGTGTGGGCGAGGTTGTTGAATCATACATTGCCCCCGCTGATTTTGAGGTAGGCGGTGAGCTGATTCGAAAAGGATCTTGGGTACTTGTAACAAAGGCTTCCCAAGAGATTTGGGATCAAATCCAGAAAGGCCACATTACAGGGTATTCAATGGCTGGAACGGCGGACATCGTAGCAATAGAAGAACAAGATCAGCTCCTATCTCAAAGCACAAATGAGAGAGGGCTTTTTTCTTTGCTGAAAAATTTCTTTTTGAAAGAGGAAGGTGCAAACATGTCACAACAATTTTGGAGCGTTTTAGACCATCTGCTGGAAGCCTTACAGTCAAGTGATGGTGATGAGGCGGGTGTAAGATCAGCGCTTGAGCAATTGCTGCCAATCGTGCAGGACATTTTGAAGACAGAGGATGTGCTTCAAACGATTGGTGAAAGGCCAGCCTCCGTACAAAAACAAGATGCCGCTCTGACAACGGAGCAAGTACAAGAGCTTGAAAAAGCAAAAATGGCCATTGAAAACGTCTTACAGCAGGCAGAACAGCAGGAAACAGATCAAACAGAGGAAGAACCTGTCCAAAAGGTGCTTGAGCAAGTCGTTGCACCGATTCATCATCAGCTTTCTTCCTTAGAGAAATCAGCCAGCAGAGAAAAAGCAGCGCTTGAGCAAGTGCTTCAGCAGCAGCTTTTGCCTATTTCAGAGCGGATTCACATGCTTGAAAAAGCGCGCGGTATGTCAAAACAAACAATCCACGATACACAAAATGACAGTACAAAGCCCATATGGGATGGCTTACTATAAGCCTAAATAAGGAGGAAACAGTGTGAGAAATCAAGAGTTGATTCGCAAGGCCGAAATGACACTTGCCAGCTTAAAAACCGGCGGTCTCATGAACGCAACCCAATCCAACACATTCATTAGAATGATGCAAAATACACCAACCGTTTTAAATGATGCACGTATTATTCCAATGGAAAGTGATTCACAAAAAATCGAAAAAATCGGCTTTGGCCAGCGTATTTTGCGCCCAGCAGAAGAAGGCAAAGCACTTGATGCGAAAGACCGTGTTGTCCCAGCGACAAGCACTGTCCAGCTAAATGCGAAAGAGGTCATCGCAGAGATTCATATGACCTACGACAGCATTGAAAACAATATTGAGAAAGACGGAATTCAGCAGACGATTATGCAAATGCTAGCTGAACGAGCAGCCGTTGACATTGAAGAGCTCATCGTCAATGGCGATACGACTTCAGCAGATCCATTTTTAGCTCAAATGGATGGCGTGAGAAAACAAGCAGTCTCTCATATCGTAGATGCAAACGGAGCGGAAATCAGCCGCCAAATGTTTAAGCAAGCCTATAAAGCGATGCCGTCAAAATATTTACGTGTACCTCAGGATTTCCGTTTCTACACATCTCCAAGCTTAGAGGTTGAGTGGAAGGATCAAGTAGCAAACCGTCAGACAGGCCTTGGAGATGCGGCCATTCAAGGCGGACTTTCTTCTGCATTTGGTGTGCCGGTCAAAGGTCTTGCCAATATGCAGCCATATGACGAAGCGGGAACAGACGTATCAGATATTTTGCTGACACACCCTAAAAATATTATCGTAGGTTTCTCTCGTAATATTCGAATTGAAGTAGAAAAAGATATTCGCAGCCGTAAATTTATTATTGTCCTCACAGCGAAGCTAGACAGCAAATTTGAGGAAGAGGATGCTGTAGCAAAAGTGATGAAAGTGAAAGAGTAGGTGACGGCAGGTCATGATCATTTCTGCTGAAGAACTGCAAGCCTATTCTGTCTTTGATCGTGTGAAAAATCGATCTGTGGAAAGACTGACAGCAGATATTATCGAAGCAGAAGCTGCGGTATTTCAGATCGTAGGTCACGATTTCTCAAGCGAAAAATATCAGCCCCTCCCTGAAAAAGCAAGAATCGCATTATTAAAAATGGCCCAATATTTTGCCATGCTGAATGATGACGAATCTATGATGAAAGGCTTTACGTCAGAAAAAATGGGCGATTATTCATATGCGAAGGCAGCTGATCAAGTGAAAGGCAGACCCTATGTATATGCCCTGCTTGTAGATTACATTGAACCAACATTGACCGGCGGCAGTGCCAAGTTAAAGGTGAGGTCATTATGAGCTATCAATCTCTATTAACAGATCGCTGTGATCTTTTTCATCTTGAACGGAAGGAGTCCGCCCGCGGGAAATTTGGAATTCCAGCTGATGATTTACAAATAACACTTTCCTATCCCGATGCTCCCAGCCTGACCGATCTAGCTTGTTATGTCATAGAAAAGAACCAGTCACTTGTGCAAGAAGAGCCGAATACAGTCATTTATCAATCCTATCTTGTTCATTTTCCTTTAGGAAGTGATATTCGCTTGCATGACAAAATGGTGTGGAATGGCGTGTCACTCAAATTACAGCAGCCTAAAAAAGTGAAAAATCATCACATCGAAGTGATGGCAGTCAGGAAGGAAAATCTATGAAAATTGATGGACTTGACCGGCTGATTTCACAGCTGCAGACAGCGGGTGATGGCGGCTTAAAGGCAGAATATCAAGATTGGCTGAAGGACATGGGCCTGCAATTTTTAGACATCATTCAGGATGAATTAATCAAGGAGAATGCTGTTGATACAGGCCGGCTTCTTAGATCCTTTACACAAGGCGATAAGGAGAATCATTTTCTCATTTCAAAAGGCGGTCTCACACTTGAAGTGGGAACGCAGCTTGAATATGCCTCCTATGTCAATGATGGACATGCCACTTCTTCAAGTGGAGAGCGAAGATGGGTGCCTGGCAGATGGACTGGCAGCCGCTTTGAATATGATCCGAATGCAAGTACAGGAATGATGCTTGCCTCTCAATGGATTGATGGCAATGGCTACTGGGATCATGCTGTCATGCTCTATGAGCAAATGTTTGAACAGTCGCTGGATCGAAAGCTGCAAAGCTGGTTCGATCGACATTTTGGGAGGTGATGGAATGAATCAAGAAGTCGGGGCAATCATGCATTATATCTACACACACTTTCCTGCGACAATGTATGATCGTCTTTTGCCAGAACGCTTTCAAGTGCCATCCGTTTATGTGCCGCCTGTGACAGTGATCAGCGGTCCAGATACGGTCTCTACCTTTATGAAATCTTATTCGCTGCAAGTGAAAGTCTTTCATATTGATACAGAAAAAGCACATGATGCGGCAGAATCAATCGTTGATGCATTGCTTGCTGATCGTCAAATCATTCAGATGATGAGTGAAGACGGAGAGGTGCTTGATGATTATGTCCGCATAAAAAGAGTGGAAACAAGAATGATAGATCAAGGCGTAGCAGCGATTGTCCTGACGTGGGATAGCAGCTATTGGTATAACCGTGACAAACAGGCAAGCCTTGAAGATATCAACTTTTCAGATGGGGTGATCAAACGTGAGCAAGACTAAACATGCTCAGCCTGCTCAAACAGCCGGCGAAGAAAAAGAATTTGGCTTTTCATTTGAAGCCTTAAAGGAGCACAGTAAGGATCTTTTTGGGGTCAAACCAGAAATCCTTGAAGGGGCTCTTTTTTATATCAAACATCAACCAATTACAAAAACAGAAGCGAAAAAGCACATTGATGCTTTTTTGTCCAAGGAGGTTTAAAGGATGAACGGAGGCACTTTTACACCAGGTACAGAGAAAAAGCGTCCTGGTATTTACTTTAATTTTAAAACAACAGCAGAGCAGCGAATTACTTTAGGCGATCGAGGTACAGTGGCACTTCCCCTTGTGATGAGCTGGGGAGAACCCAAAACCTTTATTTCCGTTTCAAACATGGAAGATTTAAATAAAAAGGTTGGACTCAACATTGATGATAAGTCACTTCTTCTTTTCCGTGAAGCAAAGAAAAAAGCCCAAACGGTCTTGCTTTACCGCCTAAATGAAGGAGAGCCGGCCAAAGCCGAAATTGCTGAAAATTTTGTCGTCACAGCAAATTATGGCGGCCTAAAAGGAAATGAGATCACAGTACAAGTCGCAGAAAATGTACTTGATAGCACAAAACGCGATGTGATCACTTATCTTGGAACAGATATTGTGGATAAACAGGTCGTCACTGATGTCAAAGACCTTGTGAAAAACAAATACGTTCAATTTTCTGGTGAAGGTGAAGCCGTCATCACAGCAGGTGTGGCACTAAGCGGCGGGAAAAACGGCGTGGCAAGTGTCGCAGATTATACAGCTTTCCTAGAAGCAGCAGAAACAGAATACTTCGATGTCATTGCCCTTCCAGTCGATAATAGTGAGCAATTAAAAGCAACCTTCGCTTCATTTATCGAGCGTCTACGTGATAAGCAAGGACGTAAGGTGCAAGGGGTTGTGGCGAATTATGCAGCGGACCAAGAAGGAATCATCAATGTGACAAGCGGCGTTGTCCTCGAAGATGGAACAGAACTAACACCTGCCCAAACAACAGCATGGGTCGCAGGTGCAAGTGCCGGAGCAAATTTCAATCAGTCATTGACCTTTGTTGAATACGAAGGAGCAGTCGATACATTAGAACGCCTTGACAATGATCAAGTAGAATACCGATTATCACAAGGGGAGTTCCTTTTCACCTTTGATGCGAGAGATCGTACCGTGAGTGTTGAAAAAGATATTAACTCCTTGACTAGCTTTACAGCTGAAAAGAACCAGCAATTGGCGAAAAATAAAATCATTCGTGTGCTTGATGCGATCAACAATGATTTAACATTCGAATTAAAAAATCTGATTAAATTACGTAAAGCCAATGGCAATGACATTCCAGCATCAGATGATGGTGTGCAGCTTGTGAAAACACTGATTACTCAGTATCTTACACAGCTTCAAGATGGCAGCGGCATTACAGGCTTTAATTCAGAAACAGATATCGTAATCGGGCTCAATGAAGATCGTGATGGATTTATCATCGATTTAGCGGTTCAACCAGTAGATGCAGCAGAAAAATTCTATTTCAATGTGGAGGTGAAGTAAGATGGCTTTTAAAGCGCAAAATACAATTTCAGGTAAAGAAGGTCGTCTTTTCTTAGAAGGTGAGGAGCTTGCATTTATCAAAACCTTCGAAGCAAACGTGGAGAAAAACAAATCAGAAGTCAACGTCATGGGCCGCCGAATGACTGGACATAAAACAACTGGAGCAAACGGAACAGGAACGGCAACATTCTATAAAGTTACGTCCCGTTTCGTTCAATTAATGCTCAATTATGTGAAAAAAGGAGAAGATCCATATTTCACTCTTCAAGCTGTCATTGACGATAAATCATCAGGCCGTGGCACTGAGCGTGTGACATTATTTGATGTCAACTTTGATTCTGCTAAAATCGCTGGATTGGATGTTGATTCAGAGGCGCTTGAAGAAGAAGTTCCTTTCACATTCGAGGACTTTGATCTGCCTGAAAAGCTGAAGAATACATTCTAAGAAAAGTGGAGGAAATTAGCTAATTAATTAGCAAAATAATAACTGAATATGCTATAATGCAGTTGTAATACAACCGTCTTGAAGCCGTCTTCATTTCGTCTGGTGACGTCTTGTATTCGATTCATTAAAATATGTTTACATGCAAAGCGATTTGCATAAAATAAAAAGAAGCCAGGATGCTCTAACATCCCGGCAATGTACAATGAGGCCCTTCAAGGGGCTGGCTTTTCGAATAGGTTCTTTAGGTAGACTTCCCTTTAACCTTCCACAGCTCAAGGGGAGTCTATTTTTTGTCTATATACGTCAACAAAGTAAAGATAAACATCCCGAATAAAAGCATAAGGGAAATCGCTTCAAATGTTGACATATGCATCACCCCCTTCCTATCGGGGATGAGCCAGACGCCCTTGAGCAAGCCGTTCAATTGTACAATTTAAATTATACATGAAAAGATTGGAAAGCACATTCAAAAAATGGATGTGCTTTTTTGCATTCAAAAAAACATAACAAAGGGAGTTTTTAAACATGAGTGAAAAACAAACATTTGATCTTTCATTTTTTATGCCAGGACAAACAGTAGAAGCGGAAGAAGTCAAAGTACCGATTTCTAAGCGTTTTGTTGATAAAAAAGGGAATGTCATTCCTTTTGTCTTTAAAGCCATTACAACTGAACGTATTGATGAATTGGAAAAAGAAAACACAACCTTCAAAAATGTCAAAGGCAGAGGACGTGTGAAAGACTTAGACAGCCAGCGCTTCTACGCACGTATTGCGATTGAATCGACGATTTATCCAGATTTCCGCTCAAAGGAATTAAGAGAAGCCTACAGCACACAAGATCCAGTTGAAGTAGCAAAACGTGTTCTGTCAGTCGGCGGTGAATATGCGAACTGGTTAAACAAAGCGATCGAAATCAACGGATTCGAAGATGAAATTGAAGATTTAGAAGAAGCAGCAAAAAACTAATAAAAGATGGGGATAAAGAAGCGGTGTTTTTATATTACGCAATGCACGAACTTCACTACTCCCCATCTGAACTCCTGGAATTATACGAATCACCAAGACCGTTCAAAGCATTCCTTTTCGGACTCATCAGCTACAAGCTAGACATGCTAGAAAAAGAAGCAAAGAAAGGAGGTAAATAATTGGCGAAACTTACAGCACGATTTGAATTAGAAGACCGGGTGTCGAAGAAGTTATTACGCATTCAAAAACGATTTCAAACGTTTGAGAAGCAGCTCAAACCATTTAGAAAACCAGTGAAAATAAGTCTGGAAATGGATGAAAAGAAATTAAGAAACCTCACGTTATCATTGCGGAAAGTTTCAGTATTTTCTATGAGGCTGGATCAGGGAATCTATCGGGATCTAAAAGCATTAAAAAATCAGTTAAACCTAATACCGGATCATCTGGTCATATCCTTTCAGGCGAAGGGGCTGGATGTCATTAAATCCAACATAGATCGTTTGAAACAAATGGGGACAAGTCCCATTATGCTGACGTTTAAACTAAACGATCAATTGTCAGCGAAAATGTCATCGATCAAAAAATCAATTCTTCAGCTCATCAACAGAACGTACTATATGAGATTAAACATGGTTGACCAAGCCACCGCTGCAATTCAACGAATCAAAAAGACACTCAAAAGCTTGACGATGTCCAAACACGAAATCAGAGTGTCTGTTCAAGACAATGCAAAAAGTAAGCTGAAAAAACGAGATCAGGCAGAGTCTGTTGTGAAAGAAAAAACCATAAAAAAAGAGCCTGAGGCTGCTAGTAAGCCAGTTAAAACGGATGAACCTAAACAGAGTTGGCTCCAAAGCTTTGCCAATAAAGGATTAAAAGAAATTCAAAAATATGCAGATGACGTTGCAGACAAAGTGAAGGAAAAATTGAGTCCTAGAAAGTTTTGGGATGAAAAAGCACTTCCTTGGGTTGAAAATAAAATAGAAGAGTACAAACAAGATGTGATCGGAAGAATTAAAGAGAAGATTAAATTTAATCCTGAAGAAAAACTAGATCAATGGGTGAAGACTGGATTAGATCGTCTCTTTGGTACAAGTGATCAATCAAGTGAAAACAACAGTACGACTACGGCACCAACAACAGCGCCAACAACAGCACCAACAACAGCACCAACAACAGCACCAACATCAACACCATCTAATTCGGCTCCTAAAACGCAGCCTAAGCCGCGAGGTGGAAAAGGTTTGTTTCGCAGTAGTTGTTGCCCTTGTTGTGCAAGAGGAATAAGCAGCCGAGGATCTACTAAAGCGAAAAATGGCCGTTCACCGAGAAGATCAACAAATCCAAATGCCACATCAAGAACCGAAATGAATAGAAGGCCTCCAAGTAAATTAGGGAAACTGAAAACAAATGCAGATAAATTATTTGGGAAAATCCCTAGTGGACTAAAGAAAGGTGCGGGTATCGCAGCTTCAGTTGGCGGGCTTACGGGTCTAATGAAAGGTGGCAAGGGGTTAAGTGGATTAGGGGATGCGATGAAAAATATCGGTAAAGGGAGCGGTAAATTATTAAAGAAAGTACCTATTCTAGGTGGTTTACTTAGTGCAACAAATTTAATCGGTATGAAAAAAGAGAATGCTGGTGAAAAGATCGGTACGACTGGAGGCGGTATCGCCGGCGGGATGGCAGGTGCTGCAGCAGGTGCAGCTATTGGAAGCGTAGTTCCAGGAGTAGGTACAGCCATCGGTGGTCTAGTAGGCGGCATCGCTGGAAGTATGGGCGGCGAATCTATCGGTGAAACGATCGGAAAATGGTTTGATGGCGGCGGATTTGAAAAGATTGGCCAAAAAGCCATTGAAATCAAAGACCAAATTGTTGAAGTTTGGTCAACAGTTGCGACTTGGTTCACAGAAAATGTCTGGACACCATTAAGCAGTACGGTTGTCACAGTAGCATCATCCATCTGGTCGAGTTTAGTCAATGCTTGGACGTGGATCCAAGAAACATTCAGTGCAGTAGCAGGCTGGTTTATCGAAAACGTCTGGACACCGTTAAGCGGTACAGTCGTTACGGTAGCCACGACCATCTGGTCAAGCCTAGTCAACGCCTGGACATGGATCCAAGAAACATTCAGTACAGTCGCAGGCTGGTTTATCGAGAACGTCTGGACGCCGTTAAGCGGTACAGTCGTTACAGTAGCCACGACCATTTGGTCAAGTCTAGTCAATGCCTGGACATGGATTCAAGAAACGTTCAGCGCAGTCGCAGGCTGGTTTATCGAGAACGTCTGGACGCCACTAAGCAGCACAGTTGTTACAGTCGCTACAGGAATTTGGACAGCATTATCAAATGCATGGAAAAAGATACAATCAATCTTTGGAGTGGTATCGACATGGTTTATGGAAAATGTGTGGAATCCACTTGTAGATACGGTAGGAACCATTAAAGACAGTTTCGGTAAAAAGTTTGAAGAAGCGTATAAAGTCGTGACAGATATATGGGATGGATTATCCAAATGGTTTGAGGACAACATTCAGACGCCAATTGTAAAAGTAGCAGAAGCTATTGGTGATGGGTTTTCTAAAGCGTTTGGCTGGGTCAAAAAGATTTTTGATAAGGCTGGCGGTGGGGTTGATTTTGTATTGAAACATGTCTTTGGAGGTGCTGATAATAACGCAACAGGCGGTTATATCACCCAGCCAACCTTATCATGGGTCGGTGAAGCTGGTAACGAATTTGTTATTCCAACTCAAAATAACCGAGGACGCGGAAAAATGCTGTTGGCACAGGCAGCTTCTCAACTTGGAATGTCTGTTGTACCAAGCGGAGCGGCAGGAAACTCAGTGTCAAGCTCTCCAGCTCCTACAGCAGTAGCTTCATCATCTTCTGTCGGTTCAATAGATGGATCGGTCTCGATGACTGGGGACATTCAAGCCTCTAGCATTGGCGAGCAATTTAATGACGATTTTGAACAAGGGTTAAACCGTAAAGTCATCTCTCTTGATCAATGGAAACAAAAGAATATTCAGCAGCCTTTTGGTCAATTGACATCAGACTCAGGAAAGTATGGTCAGCAAACGGTTTCTGCCTTTGCAAACGGTCAGCAGATGACACCAACAGGAACAGACAGCTTCTTGCAAAGTCGTGTAAAAGCACCCTACCAACAAGTCATGACAGCATCACCCACTTGGGGTTCTGGAACAGTTAGTGGTTTTGCAGCAGGCCAAAATGCCACATCAATTGGCACGAGCCAATACGTAGATCAAAACATCAAACAACCATTCCTGCAAGCAAAACAAGAATCACCAGGCTGGGGTTCTGGAATGATTGACGCCTTTAACAGCGGCATGCGTTCCAAAGGAAGCGAAGTCACGCAAGCGGCCAAAGAAATGGCGAAGAAAGTAGAACAGGCGTTTAGAGAGGAATTAGACATTCATTCCCCTTCACGCGTCATGATGAGTCTTGGGAAATTTGCATCGATCGGTGTCGTCAAAGGGCTCGACTCAGTTGATGTGAAAAAATTTGCTGAAAATCAGGCTGGTTCATTAATCGGTGCCTTCAGCGGTATGAGAGCTTCAGGGCTTAATATTAAACAATGGCTCATGGCGGCTATCATGGCAACTGGTACATCAATGAGCTGGCTTCCAGGTCTGATGACCATCGCGCAGCATGAGTCACGTGGAAATCCGAGAGCGATCAACTTATGGGATTCCAACGCCAAAAAGGGAACCCCTTCTAAAGGCTTAATGCAAACCATTGGAACGACGTTTAACGCCAATAAAGGCAAAGGCATGAATGACATTTGGAACCCAATTCATAATGCCGTAGCAGCTATTAACTACATTAAGGGAAGATATGGAACAGTCTTCAACACGCCGGGATTACGAAGTATGAGAAGAGGCGGACCTTATAAAGGCTATGCAAATGGCGGATTGATTACTCAAGAGCAGGTGGCTAGAGTCGGTGAAGGAAATAAACGCGAATGGATCATTCCAGAGGAAAGAGGCATTCGCGGAAGGTATTTATTGACGCAGGCAGCCAAGGCACTTGGGATGCAAGTATATGATCCATCAAATGCATCTGCTCCTTTACCAGCAGCACGTATGCAGCAAGTTACCTCAGCTCAGTCTACTGGCAGTACAACTTCGCCAGGTAATAAACAGATTACGATTCAATTCAATGGAGATCAGCATTTCCATAATGGACAAGATCAGCAATCGCTAGTCGAAAAAATTAAACAAATGCTTGTAGATGAACTAGAAGTAGAGCTTCATACAGGAACGAAGGGGGTCGTAATTGATGGGTAAATCTGTGTATCAATTGTGGATTTCCCAAGGAAAGGACAAGTTGCGATTCCCTGTCCTTCCATCCGAACTCGAAATCACTAACAACGTACAAAATGAAACAGTAAAGGTCGCCTCTTTTGGAGAACTGACCTTTATTGACGTACCATCGGCGAAACAAGTATCTTTCACCTCATTATTTCCTAAGAAATATTCGCCGATTGCTGAATATAAAAGCATTCCATCACCAGAGAATGCGATCGCGAAAATTGAACGAATGATGCGTTCAAAGAAATCCGTGCGGTTGATTGTAACTGGAACAAAAATCAATATGACGTGCAGCATTGAAAGCTTCACCCACAAGGAAGGGTCATATGATATTGGAGATCGTGAATTTACGATCGAGTTAAAGGAATACAAAACTGCATCTCCTAGGAAAATAAAACGTAAGAAAAAAGCAAAACAAACGAAAAAGAAACGGCCTTCAAAAACACCACCAAAAATGTACACCGTCAAAAAAGGGGATACGCTATGGGCCATTTCTAGCAGGTTTTATGGCGACAGTACAAAATGGCGGCGTATTTGGAATGCCAATAAATTAGCGATGATTAAACGTAGCAGACGCAATATTAAGCAGCCGGGGCATTGGATTTTCCCTGGACAAAGGTTAAAAATACCACAATAGGGGGGCTGGCATTGATCGAGCTTTTTGCCATCAGAAGCGGCACCATGTATGAGCTTGTCACAGAGAGTGTGACACTTCAGGGGCAAAGGTATCAAGCCCCTCGCTCTATTCAAGCAAATATTATCACTAAACAAGGCAGTCAAACATATTACCGTGTCTCAGAAGGGGACACGGTTCTTTTTAAATGGAAAGGAAAAGAGCTGTTCAGGGGCATCGTTTTTTCCCGGACACCGGTTGAAGGAAAGCTGACTTTTACCGCATACGATATGCTTCAATATTTGGTGAAAAACCAAGATGTCTATGTTTTTTCAAATCAAAGAGCAGATCAAATCTTAAGGCGGATTGGAGCTGACTTTCAAATTCCAATGACCTCCATCGCCAATACAGGACATGTCATAAAATCACTAGTGTTTAAAAATGATACGAGCTTGTATGACATGATATTGAAAGCATTGAAAGAAACGAAGCGACAGACTGGAAGAAACTATCAAATTTATTCTGCTAAAGGCAAGATGGGGCTGAGAGCCTGGCCTGATCCAGAGGACGTCTGGGTCATTGAATCAGGCGTCAATCTCATCAGTTATCAATACAGCACCTCGATTGAAGAGACAGCCACTCGTGTCAAGATGCGTACGTCTGCTGATGAACAGGGGAAGAATAAGAAAAAAGGCAGTAAATCCGAGATTGTGGTGATCGAACAGGATAAAGCCGGTCAGAATAAATACGGTATTTTACAGCATGTTGAGACAGTCACAGGGCAAATCAACCAGCCGCAGCTGCAAAAAAGAGCCAAAGTACGGCTGGCAGAGAAAAAAGGCGTCAAACAAGAAGTCAAAAGCATACAAGCGTTAGGAATTCCAGAGCTGCAAAGCGGTCTCCCAATCTATTTGAAAATTCCTGAAATCAACGTGAAAAAAACTTACTGGATCGATCAAGACAAACATGAATTCAGTGGGGTGAAACACACCATGACCATTGATGTTGTTGAGAAAAATTCCATGCCAAAGGGTGATCAAGCGTGAGATTAAGTGAAGCGATTAAACGATTGGCAGTGAATGCAGTAGACGCAGAGTCGCCAATTGATCTTGTCATCGGAGAAGTCACGGCAGTTTCTCCTCTGAGCATCCGATTAAATGAAAATCATAAGCTGATCATTCCAGAAGAATTACTGATTTGGCCGAAGCGCTTAAATAAGGGTGAGGATGATGAGCTGATAAGGGGAGACAGTATTATGGTGCTTGCAATGGCAGGAGGCCAGTCCTTTTACATCATCGACAAATTGTAAGGGAGGTGATGAACGTGGCACTTTCACCAGAGGAAGAAATCGAGGAAATAGAAGAAGATGAAGAGGTCGAAACCTCAACGACGTATCGAATAGATTTTGAAACTGGCAGACTGACAGGCGAAACCATTTCAGGTATTGAGGCAATCCGGCAATTCATTTATATGACACTTAGGACAGAGCGGTATGCACATCCTATCTACAGCCACGACATTGGCACTGAAATTCAGGAGCTGTTGACGGATACAGAAGCTACGGATGAATACAAAGAAATGGAGATTCCAAGGCTGCTAGAGGAAGCGCTGCTCGTTGACGAACGGATTGATCATATTGAAGAGTTAGAGGTCACAAAACAAAATGCCTCGTTTCATGTCAAACTAGCGATTGTCACAGATGAGGGCACATTAGAAATAGAGGAGGTGATGGAGGGCGATGTTTGAGGAACAGACGTACGAAGCATTAATGGAAAGAATGCTGGATAGACTGCCAGATGATATAGATAAAAGAGAAAACAGCGTCATTTGGAATGCCTTGGCACCTGCTGCCGCTGAATTGGCCCAGTCCTATATTTGGCTTGATCAAGTGTTTGAGCTGGTCTTTGCAGACACAGCACAAGGAGAGTTTCTAGATCGGCGGGCTGCTGAAGTAGGGATCGAAAGAAAACCAGCCACTAAAGCGGTTTGGTCAGCGGTCATTCAGCCAAACAATATCAACATTCCAGCTGGCTCACGTTTTTTTATTGAAGACGTTTATTTCCAGTATTCGAAGGATGGTACGCTAGAATGCGAGACACCTGGTAAAGCCGGCAATGTTCAATTAACAGATCAGCAGCTGCTGTCACTTGATACAATTCCAGGACTTGAATCGATTAAGATGAAAGAACTGGTGATACCAGGTCAAGAGGAGGAAGATGACGCTTCTTTATATGATCGATATTTAATACGTGCGAGGCGGGAGGCTGTCAGTGCCAACAGGGCGCATTATAAAAAATGGGCTGAGGAAGTGCCCGGTGTTGGCAGAGCGAAAGTGTTCCCGCTTTGGAACGGAGAAGGGACAGTCAAAATTGTCATCACAGATGGCAATCTAGATGTTGCATCAGACCTTCTTGTCAAAAGGGTACAGGAATATATCGACCCAGTGCCAGGTGAAGGAGAAGGACAAGCGCCTATAGGCTCGAAAGCAACCGTTGAAAGCGCCAAATGGCTGGATATCGACATAGAAGTAGCTGTCGAACTTCAAATGGACTGGACCCTTGAAGGAGCTCAGAAAGAAATAGAAGAAAAGGTCAAGACGTTGTTGAAATCCATCGCATTTGAAAAGAGTACCATTCGAATGTCCGCTTTAAATGATATTTTGTACCATTCAGAAAGTGTGTCAGATTATGCAGATGTGTTATTGAATGGCGAGTCGAAAAACTTAGTATTACAGGACATTGAGATTCCGCGTCTTAGGCAGGTGAAGGTTATTGAGCAAACAGGATGAAATGAAAAACTATTTGCCGCCATATTTTACAGAGATTTATGAAGTTGATCACCTGCTCAAGACAGAGGCACCGGAATTTGAGCAATTGGACGAATCTATTTTCGACTTAACGGATCAGTTCTTTCCTTTAACAGCGACATGGGGATTGAATAGATGGGAAAGAATGCTGAAGGTGCAGCGGGAATCAGATGATTCAATTGAACTGCGCAGGGCACGCTTACTCAATATGATGTCAAATATTCCCCCAATCACGTATCTTTCATTAGAGAAATCAGTGAATCGCTTTCTCAAGAATCCAAGTGCTGTCATCCGTCTCACAACCAATCGCTATCACTTCGCTTTACGTGTGAACCTAGATGATCTGCAAAACACGAGATATATTGTAGAAATACTTGAAACGTTAAAGCCCGCACACTTGGCTTATACGTTCACAGCTTTTCATCATACCGACGTACATGAAAAAAATGATCATCACGGGAGGCTCACACTGCGCAGCAGAGTGGGTTTTTTCGATCATATCCCGATTTTACTCAATGGTGAATTTGTCTTAAATGGTACGTTTTATCTCAGCGGAACACGAGGTACAACGGATGTGCCTGCTCGTTTTCGGCATTCATTAAACATGAGAATGCGGCTTCAACATCAGTCAGAAACAGCATATCGCATGAACTATATCATGACTGGAGCGGTACATGAAACGAAGCAAGGAGCGGCATTGACTTTACGCACAAAAAATCAGCTCCAGCATCAAACCAAGAAGAAGATGACGTTCCGTCTGCCAGTACATGTCCAAACTGAGCAGGGTGGAAGCTTACTGATCAAAGATCATTACTGGATTCTCGATGGATCTGTTCCGCTGGACGGATCAAAAATGCTAGCAGCAACTTCTAAAAAAATAGATTTATAAGGAGGATCACAATGGCTGATCAATTAACCGTAACAACACTGTATGCACGTCAACAAATGGCAAAGGCAAGAGCCGAAGGAACAAAACTCACAAAAGTCGTCAAAATGGCATTTGGAAATGGGGGAACGAAGGATGGAAAACCGATCTCACTAGACGGCACTGAACAAAAACTCAAAAAAGAACTAGTCCAAAAAAATATTGATTCGTTTACCTTCATGGAACCAGCAAAAATCCGCTACACCTGCACGATCGCCGAAGGAGAACTGGCAGGAGAAGTGATCAACGAACTAGCACTTGTCGACGAAGACGGCAAATTCACCGCCATTCGCACCATGACAGACAAACAAAAAGACGGCGACATCGAATTTGTTTTTGAGATTGATGATATTTATTAATGGAGGGAAAAGAAGTGGAGATAAAATCACCTTTACCGTTTGAAACCACTGACAAAGCCCATGCCAACTTGTTTAACCAGATGGTCGACACACTTGTAGAGAATGACAATGCGCTGAGTAAACAAATTGCAGGGATCACAAATGAAAGCTTCTTCAAACTAACAGGGGATCAAGCCATTCAAGATGCAACAGTCAGCGGCGAGGAATATCCAATAGGTATTACATTCATGGATATTGGTCAAGCCAATGATACGGGATATCCTACAAGATTCGGCTTTGTGAAAAATGAAAAATATAGCAACTTTCGATTTGTTCAATATTACTATGGGACTGGAAACGAAGCAGGCAGCTATTTTGATAGCACAGGGACGTGGTGCCGTCATTGGTGGACAGGATCGGGTTGGACCGACTGGCATAAACTCTCTGGGTTCTGTCATGCCAATATAGGTACAACTGGGAAGCAGTTATTAACCAAGGGAGAGTATCAAAAAGTCCTTTTTAATCGAAAGATAAAAGACAGTCATAACAATTTTGATATTAAAAATAATCGCTTCATCTGCCCTGAAAACGGAATGTATTCAGTGAATGCTGGTGTGTATATTGAAAGCTTTCAACGGTATGCAAACTTTGAATTATCGATCTATTTAAATGGAAAAAGATATAAAAATATTTCACATCAAAGACAAAGTCCGACAAGCCCCTCTGATACGTTGAGTTTTAGTATGGGACTTTATGGTTCTGCCAATGTATCGGCTAATAAAGGGGATTATTTAGAAATTTACATGTACGCAGGATATGATGGAGACGTTAGTCGTTATATATCAGATAACTCAGGCTGGTACAACTATTTTGACATTACAGAAGTAGGCGGCCGAAATTTCCCGCGAGTATAGGAGGGTTTTGATGATTTTATATGAAGCCATTAAATATAAATATCCCGATGCGGATCCGCAAAAGGATTTTGAACTAAGAAATGACGGCGCTGGTTCGTATATAGATGAATGGTATCTTGATGTGCCCAAACCAACAGAAGAAGAATTGAAAAAATGGTGGGAGGAATCACAAGCCAATCCAAGGTATCAACCACCGCTCCCACTAGATTATCTAGCGCAAGAAGTAGCAAAAGAAAAGCTGATGAGAAAACAGCTTGAACATCAATGTGATCTTCTATCAAACGAACTAAAAGCGCTAAAAAATGACATCCTTTTCATTAAAGGAGAGAGTACAACATGAATTATTGGGTAATGGCATTATATTTCCAATGGATAACACCTGAGTTGGTCAAACAAGCAGTTGAACTAGATGATTGTTCGATGGAAGATCTAAATGCAGGATACGAGCAAAGGATACTCACTTTAGAGCAGCTGCAAGAGATTGAACCAAATTTCAAGGCAAGGGAGTGAAAACCGAATGGAAATAAAAGAACCAAAACTTTTTAACGTGAATGATAAAGCGCATGCAGATCTGTTTAATGACATGGTCAGAGTACTACTTGAAAATGATACTGGATTATTAGAGCATCTCTTAAAACATACAAATGATGGCGGAGTACACGCATCTGAAACAGAAAAGAAAAAATGGAATGAATCCCAGAGTTATAAGATCACGGCTGATAGTGGAAGACAGCTTATCAATGTGTCAGCCGGGGGAAGTATATTTGATGCGATAAAAGACAAAGGAACATGTACATTTTATGCAGCTGCTGGTGTGGAGGATTCACCTGCCTTACCGAATGTATCAATAAGAGGGCTGCAGACAGTAGGCCAAGACAATATTGGCTCTGGCTTTGCAATTGATATGTCAGGTAATGCTTATTTTTTCTATTATGATGCCGGACATACGTCGATTACATGGACAAAGCTGCCTACAGAAAGTGATAGGAACAGATGGGATAACGGTCAATTAGTAAAAATCACACAAGATAATGGAAAGCCCATTTATCATGGATTTGCTAGCGAAACAGACTATAACACCCTCACTCAGACAGGAATGTACCTCATTTATAACCAAGGTATAAACGGTCCATCATCCTTTAATCGAGTGTTTTTATTGGTCATGAGTTATGGCAGTACATTAGTGCAAATAGCATACGAATCTGTTTATGGGAAGAACACATACTTTAGAGTTCTTAAACACAATGCAGAATCATGGACACCATGGGAGAAGCAAATCACGCTATCAGATCTATTAGAAGGATCTTGGGAAACACCTAAAGAGATTAAAAGCAATTGGAAGGAATATGACCCTATTAATTTACCAGTAAAATATCGCAAGAATCTCCTAGGTGAAGTTGAGATAGTAGGAGCTGTAAAAGGTGGGACATTAGGAAATAATGCAGTGTTTAATTTGCCTGAAGAATATCGGCCGAAACAGGCAATGCATTTTGTAGGAGTCGCTTCTAGTATAGGGACGCCAGGAGTACCACAATTCCATCGTACCTTAATAGATAAAGAGGGTAATGTATGTGTACAATCATCTTCAAATAACGCCAATCCCACTGAGTTTATTACATTTGGTTTTAAGTTCAGCACAAGGTGAAACTAATAAAACCAATATTTAGAGCTGAAATATAAAAGGAGAATGTTCATGGAGATAAAGACATCTCGTTCTTTTAAAGTCAGTGACAAAGCCCATGCAGATCCGTTTAATGACATGATCAAGGTTATTCTTGAAAATGATGTTGGACTTTTGGATCAAATCAATCAACACAAAAATGATGCAACATCTCATGCATCTGTAACAGAAAAGCAGAAATGGGATCAATCTCGGTTATATAAAATGACAAATGATAACGGGTCCCAGTTGGTGAATATCCCTGCTGGCGGCAGTATTTATAACGGGATTAAATCGTTAGGTGCCTGCTCGTTCTATGCTCCGGGAGGTTCTGGAGTAGTCGATTCTCCTGCTATAGGTAATGCTGCATTAAGAGGCTTTCAGCTTGTAGGTCAAAATAATATTGGCGTAGGAATCGCGATTGACACATCAGGCAATGCATTTTGTTTTTCCTATCATGTGAATGACGTCGGAATTAACTGGCTCCAATTGCCGACACAAAATGAAAAAAACAAATGGGACGCAGGACAACTATCTAAAATCACTGCTGACGATGGAAAAGCTTATGAAAGAATTAATGCAAACGATCCTAGTATTTTAGATAAACTTATCAAATTACCTGGCGTGCATTCTTGGTATATTCATGAAGCACACCCCGATCTGCCTACAAAAAGTTCTATGAGGGCCTTATCAGTCTTTAGTGAAAATACTTATGGTTGGATCATTGGGGCGAATAATACAGGCGATGTATACATCAATCGATCGACGACAGATGTTACCGGTACTCAGCAAGAATGGAGCGGCTGGAAGAGGTTGAACGAGCACCCATTATTGAAAGCGAATGGAAATAGAATGCTTATTCCTACTGGTACAGATATACTCACTCTGCCTTCTGGTTTTTATTATGTCTCTGGAACGAATGCAGTAAATATGCCATCAACGACCGATGCTTCTTGGTTTAATGTAGATATTTTAGAAACGGGAAATAACCGCAAAACTTTTCATGTGAGTCGAAGCTATGATAACAGCCATTGGTACGGAACTACTCATACTGATGGAATCTTCAGGGGCTGGAAACAGCTAGTGACAAATGCTGAGTTTGAACATGTCACGTGGCTTAGTGTTACCTTAGACAAAAGTTCATCTATAGGGGATAGACCCGTTGAATATGTGAAATGGGGAAATTTGTTGTTGCTGAGAGGTCATCTAAAAGCAAATAGAGAAATCATCTGTGGACGGATTCCAGCCGAAGGTTTACCAGAGAAAGGTCTTGTGGTGTCAGTTCCCGTATCAGGTACAACGGGTCATAGTAAATTACTTATATATAAGACAGGAGAACTAAAGCTAACTGGTTTACTGGCAGCGAATGAAAGTGCAGTAACTGGCTACTATTTAGACACAGTCGTCCCATTAAATTAAGGAAGTGATAGTATGATACAAGTTTATGAGTACACTCATCAAAATGAATTGGTCAGACCTATAGTAGTGTTTGAGAGGGATGATGAAGGAAATTATATCATTCCAGATCAATGCACAACAATTGCTCCACCCAATAATCCTTCTTTTTATAAAGCAGCTTTTGATGTGGAAAAACAACAATGGTATGAATCTGCGACACAGGAGTATATAGATAACCTAAAACCAGCCCCTCGCCCGCCAAATGATATAGAACTATTAAAGAAACAAAATGCTTTATTATCAAAACAATTAACGCAGCTATTTGCTATCTTTAAAGGAGCTGAATCAAAATGATGTTTCCAACTGTAGCAGATATCAAACAATTTTGGGACTGGCAATGTTACGGCCCAGAGGACATTGCATTTTATGTAAGCATCGGCTGGATCTCAGCAGACGACTATCAAGACATAACAGGAGACAAATACGAAGCCTAATGGCTTTATTTTTTTGTCGGAAAGAAGGTGATTCCAATGGAAGTAGATGTTGTTCAAAACTTAATGACCCAAGGCCCATTTGCCGTTCTCTTTTGCTGGATTCTGTTCTATGTTCTCAACACCACAAAGGAACGAGAAAACAAGCTCAATGAGCAAATCGAGGCGCAAAATGATGTGTTAGCAAAGTTTAGTGAGAAGTATGATGTCGTGATCGACAAGCTTGACAAAATTGAACGGAATTTAAAATAGGAGGTAAATAACATGAAAACATTCGACAAAGGCACTGTGATTCGCACAGTGCTTCTTTTTATTGCTCTGATCAATCAAGCGCTTGTCATGTTTGGACAGACGGTGCTGCCGATTAGTGAGGAACAAGTACAAACCGCAGGTGAGGCACTATATGTGGCAGGTTCTACAATTTTCACTATGGTCACAGCGGTAACAGCTTGGTATAAAAACAATTATGTGACCTACAAAGGCAAATTACAAAAAGATGCTCTGAAACAAAGAGGGCTAACAAAATAATACTTGAAGGAGAAACAACATGGTGAAAATCATTCAAGCATTGATCCCAAAACAACATCGCAACAGACCAGGAAACACGATGAAGCCGCTCTATATTACAGTGCATAATACGTCTAACAGTGCAAAAGGCGCTAATTCGGCCAGTCATGCAGCGTTTGTTGCACGTTCAAGTACCGGGGTGAGCTGGCATTACACCGTTGATGATCAGGTGATTTATCAGCATTTACCGTTAAACGAAAACGGCTGGCACGCAGGGGATGGCAGAGGCACCGGCAATATGAAATCAATTGGAATTGAAATTTGTGAAAATGCAGACGGCAATTTTGAACAAGCAGTCGAAAATGCCCAATGGCTCATTCGAAAGCTGATGGGAGATTTCGGAATTCCCTTATCAAATGTAGTGCCTCATAAACATTGGAGCGGGAAAGAGTGTCCAAGGAAACTTCTCGGACGATGGGATCAGTTTAAAGCTGGAATAGCCACAGCGTATACCGGCAGCAAAAGCACAAGAAAACCAGTTCAGACAGAAAGCTTGAACCATAAAGCACCCATTTCCAAAAAGAAATCGTCAAATCTGCCATCTGGCATTTTAAAAGTAACCAAGCCCTTAACAAAAGGCCCTCAAGTCACAGCTGTGCAAAAAGCCTTATCTTCTCTCTTTTTTTACCCAGACAAAGGGGCAAAAAATAACGGGATTGACGGCTATTATGGGCCAAAAACGGCGAATGCGGTCAAGCGGTTTCAGCTCATGAACGGCTTAGCTGCAGACGGAATTTATGGACCGAAGACGAAGAACAAAATCGAACAACTGCTGAAGAAGTAATGATTTGATAAAAAGAGCTATCAGCAAGTGAGGAAATGCTTCCTTGCTGATAGCTAACTAAAATTGACTTCATTTGTGATATAATCGGCCAAATCACTATTATGAAAAAAGAACTGCTCCAGATCATTATGCTGTCAGTGCTGCTCATCTATTTCATTTATCACGAAATGACGAGCGACTTCCCTGTGTCCTATACAATCATTCTCATCCTAACTTATCTTTCTGTGATCACATAACGCATTATAAAGTTATTAAGAAAAAACAAAGAACAAACAGAACTGTAAGAGATAGGTACATAAAAAAACCATCCTTGATTTTACAAGAATGGTTTTTCGTATGGAGCATAGCGGGATCGAACCGCTGACCTCTACGCTGCCAGCGTAGCGCTCTCCCAGCTGAGCTAATGCCCCGAGGTATGACGACATAATTTATTATAATCAATCCTCCTCTGAAATTCAAGCTGTAAAACGTAAACACATCGTCTATTTTTCTTTCTGTTCAATCGGAATATAGTCAAATATTTCACCAGAATGAACAGAATGGGCTAATCGTCTCAGCCAGTCATAATAGGCTTTTGAGCTTTCAAGCTGCTCAATGAGCTGCTGCGCTTCTTCTCTTACATGTTCCTCCAGCTGATCATCACGCGACACCTCTTGAAGCCGCTCTTGCGCTTCTTCGATTGCAGCTAAATTGACCTCGACCTCACGTTCCCATTTTTGCGGAAAGAAGTTCGTGAAAAACTTAAAAAAGTCTTTTTCCGCAACAAAGCTGTGTTTTCTTTGGCCACGGTGAAACGTCTTTTTGACAATATTCATGTCTTGCAGCTTTTTCACACCCGTGCTCATACTCGGCTTACTCATTTGCAGCTCTTCACGCATTTCATCCAGTGTCATTTCCTCATTTAAATACATCGTTCCATATAGAATACCTGCACTTCGTGTAATGCCATAGAGATCCATCGTTTCAGCTATGGAATCAATGACTAGATCTTTAGCAGCTAAAATACGATCTTCTGCTTGCGGTTTTTCCTGCTTTTTCATTTTGTCCCTGCTTTCTATTAAGAAAATTCAATCCGTTCAAAAAAATCTTTATGGACTATATGTTAACGAAAGAATACAAAATGTCAAAATAAATGAAGCATATCTCCCTTTGACAGAAAAATTTGAACATGATAAGTTAATTATGTTCAAAACGTTAAATTTTTATTTAACAAACTTACCAAAGAGAATCAGAGGAGGTCCCTTCTATGAGTCAAACACTATTTATAGACGGACAATGGGTTGGCGCTAAAAGTAGCGACACACGGGATATCATCAATCCGTTCAATCAAGAAGTGATCGCGACAGTCAGCGAAGGATCTAGAAATGACGCGCAGCTAGCCATTAAAGCAGCGAGAAAAGCCTTCGATCAAGGGGACTGGGCAAACCTGCCTGGACTTGAAAGAGGAAATATTGTGTTTAAGATAGCTGAATTGATTAGACGTGATCTTGATGAACTAGCCAAATTGGAATCGCTTGATACAGGCAAAACATTAGAGGAAAGCAAAGCAGATATGGACGATATTGCGAACGTGTTCCAATATTACGCAGGTCTGGCTGATAAAGATGGCGGGGAAATCATAGTATCGCCAATTCCAAACTCGAAAAGTGAATTAGTCAGAGAGCCTGTCGGTGTATGCGGACAAATCACTCCTTGGAACTATCCATTGCTTCAAGCAAGCTGGAAAATCGCTCCTGCACTTGCGGCGGGAAATACAATCGTTTTAAAGCCAAGTGAAATCACACCACTCACCACCATAAAAGTATTTAAACTCATGGAAGAAGCGGGCGTTCCAGCAGGCGTTGCAAACCTAGTGCTTGGACCTGGAGCAACCGTTGGAGATGAGCTTGCTGTGAATGATCAAGTAGATCTGATTTCATTTACAGGCGGTATTGAAACAGGTAAGAAAATTATGCAGGGAGCCAGCGTGAATGTGAAAAAAATAGCCCTTGAGCTCGGCGGAAAGAATCCGAATATTGTGTTTCAAGATGCTGATTTAGACGTAGCGGTTGACCAGGCGATGAATGCTGTATTTTTCCATGCAGGGCAAGTGTGTTCAGCAGGTTCACGTTTGCTGGTGGAAGAATCCATTCATGATGAATTTTTAGAAGAACTGGTGAAGCGTACGAAAAAAATCAAGCTAGGGAGCGGCTTTGATGAACACACCCAGAGCGGGCCGCTCATCTCAGCTGAGCATCGAGAAAAAGTAGAAAAATACGTGAGCATCGGTTTAGAAGAAGGCGCTAAGTTAGAGACAGGCGGAAAAAGACCTGACGCAGAGGAGCTGCAAAATGGGTTCTTCTACTTGCCGACCATTTTCTCAGGCTGCACGTCAGATATGCGGATTGTACAGGAAGAAGTCTTTGGACCTGTCCTGACAGTCGAATCCTTCCGTACAGAGGAAGAAGTCATCAAGCTGGCAAATGATACGATTTATGGATTAGCAGGAGCTGTGTGGTCTTCTGATATCAGCAAAGCCGAAAGAGTGGCTCGACAATTAAGATTGGGCACGGTTTGGATCAATGACTTCCATCCTTATTTCGCTCAAGCACCTTGGGGTGGCTACAAGCAATCAGGCATTGGGCGCGAATTAGGACGCACGGGACTTGAAGAATATACCGAACTGAAGCATTTATATCGAAATACAAAACCTGAAGCGGTTCATTGGTTTAAATAAGCATTTGGAGGAGATTCTTTATGACACTAAATATGAAAATTGAAAGCATGCAGAAATTCCATACATTTGAAATTCCAACTGTCATCAAACATGGCATTGGTGCAGTGAAACATGTTGGGGAAGAAGTAAAAGCATACGGCGTTTCAAAGGTATTGCTTGTAACAGACCCTGGTATTTATCAAGCCGGCGTGGTGGACCCAGTAATTGCTTCATTAAAAGAAGGACAAATCGATGTCGTTCTATTTGATAAAGTAGAGCCAAATCCGCCAGTCCGTCTAGTGAACGAAGGATCTGCTTTATATGAAAAAGAAGGCTGTAATGGATTAGTCGCAGTAGGCGGCGGCAGTTCAATGGATACAGCAAAGGCAATCGGAGTAGAGGCGACTCATGAAGGCTCAGTCCTTGATTACGAAGCGGCAGAGGGAAAAAAACCGCTAGAAAACAGAATCCCTCCTTTAACCACTATTCCGACAACAGCTGGTACAGGTTCAGAGGTAACGCAGTGGGCGGTCATTACTGATGAAGAAAGAGAATTCAAATTCAATACTGGTGGACCTCTCATTGCAGCTCATCTAACAGTCATTGATCCAGAGCTTCATGTGTCCATGCCGCCTCATGTGACAGCAATGACTGGAATTGACGCGCTTGCTCACGCGATTGAATGCTATACGATGAAATTTGCTCAGCCGATTACAGATGCGGTAGCGCTCATGGCAATTGAATATGCAGCTCATTATATTCGCCGTGCCTTTGCTGATGGCGAGGACTTAGAAGCAAGATATGGAATGGCACAAGCTGCGATGCTTGCCGGGCTTTCTTATGGAAGTGAATCAGCTGGAGCTGCACATGCGATGAGTCAAACACTCGGAGGTATTATTCCTGTCGCTCACGGTCAGTGTGTTGCAGCGATGATGGGACCAGTGATGGAGTATAACTGGAAAGGGTATCCGGAAAAATTCGCTCGAATTGCGCAAGCGTTTGGGATTGATACAAGCAGAATGACAACAGAGGAAGCAGCCAAAGCAGCTGTGAACTGGATGTATGATTTAGTAGAGGATTTAGAAGTTCCTTCATTAGAAGAACAAGGTGTATCAAAAGATATGATTGATCGTTTATCTAAAGAAGCAATGAAAGATCCGCAAACAGTTGGAAACCCAAGAGATTTAAACGAAAAAGCGTACAAATGGATTTATGCTCGCTGCTTTGAGTTAACACCTAAAACGGTGTAACAATGAAAAAAGGCTCCCAAAAGGGAGTCTTTTTTATGCCTATAGTTGTTCTTTAATTTCTTTGATTTGATGAATATGGCGTTTTTCGTGTGCGCCGATAAAATCAAGGTATTGCTTAAGGGATAGCTCTTTAAACACAGGATGTGCAATGACGCGTTTGAAATCTTCCTCAGTAAATGTGGATAAAATTTGATTGAGCTGCTCACGTGCAGTATCGAGCTCATCCTTTAAATGTGTAGGTGTTACATGCTTGCGTTCAGGCTCAACAATACTAGGCGCAGTGGCTTTTTTCGAACGGTCCTCTGCCATTTCTACCGGCTTTGGTTCATATTCTTTAATCGGTGCTTTTTTACCCTCAGCAGCTAGATGTTTTGCTGCAACTAGGTCCATTTTCTTTAAATGATCTGCTACCTCTTGAATACTCCAAGTATCATCAGATAATTTTTGGTTCAATTGTTCTTCGCTCAAACCTTGCAGCTCGTGCCACAATTCTTGTCTCGCTTCATGTAATATACTCATTTTCTCATCACCTCAAGATCAAATTTTAACATAATGGTACATGACAATCATTCTTGAGCTATCCGAAAATCCCTTTGAAGAATTGTGATGAAATATGAAACCTTTACAAAAGTGGTTCGTATTACCTGTTAGAAGGAATACATTGGAGGTGGGTGTGGTCTAAATGAAACAAAAGATGTTCATTTCATGAAGAAAGGATGAGGAAGATGGATGTGTTCGGGCTGCCTCTTCAGACGCTGTATTTATACATATTAATGATATCAGGAATCCTGACACTTGTTTTCGTCTTTTTCGGCGATGTATTTGATGGATTATTTGAAGCGATCCCTGTTCCATTCCTTCAACCAACATTGATCCTCGCATTTCTTACCTTTTTCTCAGCTGGAGGGTTTATCTCTGAAAAAACAGCAATTGTAGGAAGTGGACTTGGCGCAGTATTATCTGCCATCCTCGCAGTGATTCTTGTGACCTGTTTAAATGTATTTGTATTAGTCCCGCTTTCCTCTGCTGAAGAATCTCTCTCTTATACGGAGGCCGATTTAAAAGGAAGAACTGGGGAGATCATTGTATCTGTTCCAAAAGACGGATTTGGAGAAGTGCTGTTAATCAGTAATAGCGGGAAAATCTCAAAGCCAGCTGTCAGTTTCGACCAAGAGGAGATTCCATATGGAACCCGTGTGCTAGTTGTCGAAGTGAACAAAGGCGTCTTATCTGTTATACCAAATGAAGAAATCTAGGAGGGAATGCTATGCCAGGAACAACTATTTTAGTGATCATTGGAATTGTGCTTGTGATTCTTATTGCACTTATTGGTGTATTTGTTTCTAAATACCGGACAGCAGGTCCAGATGAAGCATTAATTGTTACAGGAAGTTACCTAGGAAGTAAAAATGTCCACGTGGATGAAGGTGGAAACAAGATTAAGATTGTAAGAGGCGGCGGTACCTTTGTACTTCCAGTCTTTCAACAAGCAGAGCCGCTCAGCTTACTATCTAGCAAGCTAGATGTTTCAACACCTGAAGTCTATACCGAACAAGGTGTACCAGTCATGGCGGATGGAACGGCCATCATAAAAATTGGCGGATCGATTGAAGAAATCGCGACTGCTGCAGAGCAATTTTTAGGGAAAACAAAAGAAGACCGCGAAAACGAAGCGAGAGAAGTATTAGAAGGTCACCTTCGTTCCATCTTAGGATCAATGACAGTTGAAGAGATTTATAAAAACAGAGAGAAATTTTCTCAAGAAGTACAACGTGTCGCTTCTCAAGATTTAGCGAAAATGGGTCTTGTCATTGTATCGTTTACGATTAAAGATGTTCGTGATAAAAATGGCTATTTAGAATCTCTAGGTAAACCAAGAATTGCCCAAGTAAAACGCGATGCAGATATTGCAACAGCTGAAGCAGATAAAGAAACACGTATCAAACGTGCCGAAGCAGATAAAGATGCGAAGAAATCTGAGCTTGAGCGTGCTACTGAAATCGCTGAAGCAGAAAAGATCAATGAGCTGAAAAGAGCAGAATTTAGACGTGAACAGGATACGGCGAAAGCAAGTGCTGACCAAGCGTACGATCTAGAAACAGCTCGTAACCGTCAGCACGTAACTGAACAAGAAATGCAAGTCAAAATCATTGAGCGTCAGAAACAAATTGAATTAGAAGAAAAAGAGATTCAGCGTCGTGAACGTCAATACGATTCTGAAGTGAAAAAGAAAGCAGATGCGGACCGTTATGCTGTTGAGCAGTCGGCTGCTGCGGAAAAAGCGAAACGCCTTGCTGAAGCAGATGCGAAGAAATACAGCATTGAAGCAATGGCCAAAGCAGAAGCTGAGAAAGTTCGTATTGACGGACTTGCCAAAGCGGAAGCGGATCGTGCAAAAGGGGAAACAGAAGCGGAAGTCATTAGACTAAAAGGACTTGCAGAAGCGGAAGCGAAAGAGAAAATCGCTGAAGCATTCGAACAGTATGGTCAGGCAGCGATCCTTGATATGATTGTGAAAATGCTGCCTGAATATGCGAAGCAAGTATCTGCACCACTTTCTAACATTGATAAAATTACTGTTGTGGATACGGGCGGTAACGGGGAAGGCAGCGGTGCCAATAAAGTTACAGGCTATGCCACAAACCTCATGTCCAGTCTGCAAGAAAGCCTGAAAGCATCCTCTGGAATAGATGTGAAAGAAATTATTGAGAACTTTTCTGGCAAAGGCAATGTGAAGCAAAGTATTCAAGAGCTGACAAACGAAATCAAACAGCCAAGAAAAAAAGAGATCGCTGATACTCAAATAGAAGAATAAAATCAATAGACACCTTCCAGCAGAAGGTGTCTATTTTTTATAGAAGAAGTTTTAACCATTGAAATACAGACCATTGAATTCTACGTAATAGGAATTTATGATAATGAAGATAGGGTGTAAAAAACTAAAAGGAGTGGTGCGGATGAAGGTGAGACATGCTGTACATCAAGATATTCCTAAAATCGCCGAAATACATGTGAAGAGCTGGCAAACGACTTATCAAGGCATTATTAATCAGGATTATTTGGATGGTTTAAATATAAAAGATCGGAAAGAGAGCTGGAGAAAAAGATCGCTTGAAGGCACGTTTGTCGCAGAAGATGCGGATGGCGTATTTGGTTTTGCTTCTTTCGGAAAACAACGTGACGAACGTTATTCTACATATGATGGAGAGCTGTATGCCATCTATTTATTACAACAGAAACAGAAATCAGGTGCGGGTATTGCTTTAATTGCTAAAGGTGTCGATTATTTAATAGAAAAAGGGTATCAGAGGTTGATGCTATGGGTGTTTGAGCAAAATTCGGCAAAACAATTTTATCAAAAACTTCAACCTAGTTTTGTCGTTACCAGCCAGTTCGAGCTGGCTGGCGAGAACCATAATGAAATAGGGTATGGATGGGAGCTGTCTATATTGAATAACCATGTACAGCGGATTAAATCGTCAGCTTCCAGTAATAATGAGAGAAAAAAGTGAAGAGCACAGCAAGCAGCATGTAAGAAATAAACGGTGAAGCTTCTACTTTTCCTTTCACGCCTGCTATTTTTAAAGCTTCATAGAAACCTGCCAAAAAATAAGCAAGACTGAGAATATAGCAGCACAGCATAATGGAGTAAGGGCTCATTGTCGTACCTCCAGCATGAAATCTTCTATTATTAATAGATTCCATAGAGCAGCAAATTATGCATAAAAAAATAACCAGCTGAAATCAGCCGGTTATTTTTGATGAGGAAAAACCAAACGAGATGCACTTGGGATGAGTATACAAAGAACGATACTGCAAATAATAAATGAAGGAACCATATATGTGCTGTTATAAATTAAAGAGTAGACCCATCCTGGTGTTCCTTTCGGTGCATATTGAGAGAAGAAAACGACGCCAGAAATAAAGAACGTCAGCAGCCTGAATAAACTAGCAACAAAAACAGCTAAGGTAATATAGAAGAATTGCTGTTTTCGCTTTTGATCCTGAATGGCTTTTTTGATCAGTCCAGAAAACAGGCCGCTTAAAGAAATGACAACAGATGCAACGAAGTAATCGAGGAATCCTTGAACAGGTGTAGCGATGATCGGGCTATTCATCAGCTGAAGACCTGCGATTAACACACCGATGATAAATCCGGTAGATATTCCCCATCTAATAGACATGAGAATAACGGGAATCATAATCAGCGCAAGAGAACCGCCATTGGGCATTCTTAAAAAGAGACCTGATAAGTAATCTAATACAAGTGCAAGTGAAGTCATAATCGCGATTTCCATCAGTCGTACCAATTGATTTGATTGCTGCATAAAAAAATCTCCTTTTTCATGAATTGAGCAAGGAGAGACCGTGTAAGGATGAGTATGTTATTCATAGAAAAACATATCGATTTGAATACACCGTATGTATTCAAGTGATTCCACATTCCTACTTCAGTATTAACTGACAGGTTCAAAGGGTCAGAACAACGAATGTTCACTCTCAGCACAAAGCTCCCCCTGCGGTTATTTAGTTTCAATCTATTATAAATATACTAAAGACCTGCAGGATCAACAATAGACAATTCCCGAGATAAGCAGCATTTGTATCAATATATAGGAAGAGATAAGGAAAAATAAATTATTTAGAAAAAATACTTGTTTCTTCTTTCAAAAGGTGTTATATTTGTATTCGCCGCTGAAACAGCGCGGTTGATAAATAACATTAAGAAAAAAGTTGTTGACTTTATCTTAATAGAATGTTATATTAATAAAGTCGCCTCTGAGAGACGACGAAGATGATCTTTGAAAACTAAACAAGACAAAACGTACCTGTTAATTCGAGTTTTTATAAAAAAATCCTATGAAACATCATAGGTAGTCAGTCAAACTGGCGAGGCAGGAAATGATCACATGCTAAGTTCGCTACATCGTGTAGCAACGCATGTGTGATATGCATCCTGCATACCTCGGAGAGTTTGATCCTGGCTCAGGACGAACGCTGGCGGCGTGCCTAATACATGCAAGTCGAGCGGACAGAAGGGAGCTTGCTCCCGGATGTTAGCGGCGGACGGGTGAGTAACACGTGGGTAACCTGCCTGTAAGACTGGGATAACTCCGGGAAACCGGAGCTAATACCGGATAGTTCCTTGAACCGCATGGTTCAAGGATGAAAGACGGTTTCGGCTGTCACTTACAGATGGACCCGCGGCGCATTAGCTAGTTGGTGGGGTAATGGCTCACCAAGGCGACGATGCGTAGCCGACCTGAGAGGGTGATCGGCCACACTGGGACTGAGACACGGCCCAGACTCCTACGGGAGGCAGCAGTAGGGAATCTTCCGCAATGGACGAAAGTCTGACGGAGCAACGCCGCGTGAGTGATGAAGGTTTTCGGATCGTAAAGCTCTGTTGTTAGGGAAGAACAAGTGCGAGAGTAACTGCTCGCACCTTGACGGTACCTAACCAGAAAGCCACGGCTAACTACGTGCCAGCAGCCGCGGTAATACGTAGGTGGCAAGCGTTGTCCGGAATTATTGGGCGTAAAGGGCTCGCAGGCGGTTTCTTAAGTCTGATGTGAAAGCCCCCGGCTCAACCGGGGAGGGTCATTGGAAACTGGGAAACTTGAGTGCAGAAGAGGAGAGTGGAATTCCACGTGTAGCGGTGAAATGCGTAGAGATGTGGAGGAACACCAGTGGCGAAGGCGACTCTCTGGTCTGTAACTGACGCTGAGGAGCGAAAGCGTGGGGAGCGAACAGGATTAGATACCCTGGTAGTCCACGCCGTAAACGATGAGTGCTAAGTGTTAGGGGGTTTCCGCCCCTTAGTGCTGCAGCTAACGCATTAAGCACTCCGCCTGGGGAGTACGGTCGCAAGACTGAAACTCAAAGGAATTGACGGGGGCCCGCACAAGCGGTGGAGCATGTGGTTTAATTCGAAGCAACGCGAAGAACCTTACCAGGTCTTGACATCCTCTGACAACCCTAGAGATAGGGCTTTCCCTTCGGGGACAGAGTGACAGGTGGTGCATGGTTGTCGTCAGCTCGTGTCGTGAGATGTTGGGTTAAGTCCCGCAACGAGCGCAACCCTTGATCTTAGTTGCCAGCATTCAGTTGGGCACTCTAAGGTGACTGCCGGTGACAAACCGGAGGAAGGTGGGGATGACGTCAAATCATCATGCCCCTTATGACCTGGGCTACACACGTGCTACAATGGACAGAACAAAGGGCTGCAAGACCGCAAGGTTTAGCCAATCCCATAAATCTGTTCTCAGTTCGGATCGCAGTCTGCAACTCGACTGCGTGAAGCTGGAATCGCTAGTAATCGCGGATCAGCATGCCGCGGTGAATACGTTCCCGGGCCTTGTACACACCGCCCGTCACACCACGAGAGTTTGCAACACCCGAAGTCGGTGAGGTAACCTTTATGGAGCCAGCCGCCGAAGGTGGGGCAGATGATTGGGGTGAAGTCGTAACAAGGTAGCCGTATCGGAAGGTGCGGCTGGATCACCTCCTTTCTAAGGATATATGGAGCAGCGTACGTTTTCGTCTTGTTTAGTTTTGAAGGATCATTCCTTCAAAACATGTCTCTAGCGAGACAGGATTGTTCTTTGAAAACTAGATAACAATAAGTAATACATTCACATTGAATGCAATGCAAAGTTCATCACACATAGTGATTCTTTCTAAAGTAAGAAATGGTTAAGTTAGAAAGGGCGCACGGTGGATGCCTTGGCACTAGGAGCCGATGAAGGACGGGACGAACACCGATATGCTTCGGGGAGCTGTAAGCAAGCTTTGATCCGGAGATTTCCGAATGGGGAAACCCACTGCTCGTAATGGAGTAGTATCCATACTTGAATACATAGAGTATGAGAAGGCATACCCGGGGAACTGAAACATCTAAGTACCCGGAGGAAGAGAAAGCAAATGCGATTCCCTGAGTAGCGGCGAGCGAAACGGGAACAGCCCAAACCAAGAGGCTTGCCTCTTGGGGTTGTAGGACACTCTATACGGAGTTACAAAGGAATGATATAAGCGAAGAGGTCTGGAAAGGCCCGCCAAAGAAGGTAACAGCCCTGTAACTGAAATGTCGTTCTCTCCAGAGTGGATCCTGAGTACGGCGGAACACGTGAAATTCCGTCGGAATCCGGGAGGACCATCTCCCAAGGCTAAATACTCCCTAGTGACCGATAGTGAACCAGTACCGTGAGGGAAAGGTGAAAAGCACCCCGGAAGGGGAGTGAAATAGATCCTGAAACCGTGTGCCTACAAGTAGTCAGAGCCCGTTAACGGGTGATGGCGTGCCTTTTGTAGAATGAACCGGCGAGTTACGATCCCGTGCAAGGTTAAGCAGAAGATGCGGAGCCGCAGCGAAAGCGAGTCTGAATAGGGCGCATGAGTACGTGGTCGTAGACCCGAAACCAGGTGATCTACCCATGTCCAGGGTGAAGTTCAGGTAACACTGAATGGAGGCCCGAACCCACGCACGTTGAAAAGTGCGGGGATGAGGTGTGGGTAGGGGTGAAATGCCAATCGAACCTGGAGATAGCTGGTTCTCTCCGAAATAGCTTTAGGGCTAGCCTCAAGGTAAGAGTCTCGGAGGTAGAGCACTGATTGGACTAGGGGCCCCTACCGGGTTACCGAATTCAGTCAAACTCCGAATGCCGATGACTTATCCTTGGGAGTCAGACTGCGAGTGATAAGATCCGTAGTCGAAAGGGAAACAGCCCAGACCGCCAGCTAAGGTCCCAAAGTATACGTTAAGTGGAAAAGGATGTGGAGTTGCTTAGACAACCAGGATGTTGGCTTAGAAGCAGCCACCATTTAAAGAGTGCGTAATAGCTCACTGGTCGAGTGACTCTGCGCCGAAAATGTACCGGGGCTAAACGTATCACCGAAGCTGCGGACTGTTCTTACGAACAGTGGTAGGAGAGCGTTCTAAGGGCTGTGAAGCCAGACCGGAAGGACTGGTGGAGCGCTTAGAAGTGAGAATGCCGGTATGAGTAGCGAAAGACGGGTGAGAATCCCGTCCACCGAATGCCTAAGGTTTCCTGAGGAAGGCTCGTCCGCTCAGGGTTAGTCGGGACCTAAGCCGAGGCCGAAAGGCGTAGGCGATGGACAACAGGTTGATATTCCTGTACCACCTCCTCACCATTTGAGCAATGGGGGGACGCAGGAGGATAGGGTAAGCGCGGTATTGGATATCCGCGTCCAAGCAGTTAGGCTGGGAAATAGGCAAATCCGTTTCCCGTAAAGGCTGAGCTGTGATGGCGAGCGAAATTTAGTAGCGAAGTTCCTGATTCCACACTGCCAAGAAAAGCCTCTAGCGAGGTGAGAGGTGCCCGTACCGCAAACCGACACAGGTAGGCGAGGAGAGAATCCTAAGGTGATCGAGAGAACTCTCGTTAAGGAACTCGGCAAAATGACCCCGTAACTTCGGGAGAAGGGGTGCTTCTTAGGGTGTTAAAGCCCCGAGAAGCCGCAGTGAATAGGCCCAGGCGACTGTTTAGCAAAAACACAGGTCTCTGCGAAGCCGTAAGGCGAAGTATAGGGGCTGACGCCTGCCCGGTGCTGGAAGGTTAAGAGGAGCGCTTAGCGTAAGCGAAGGTGCGAATTGAAGCCCCAGTAAACGGCGGCCGTAACTATAACGGTCCTAAGGTAGCGAAATTCCTTGTCGGGTAAGTTCCGACCCGCACGAAAGGCGCAACGATCTGGGCACTGTCTCAACGAGAGACTCGGTGAAATTATAGTACCTGTGAAGATGCAGGTTACCCGCGACAGGACGGAAAGACCCCGTGGAGCTTTACTGCAGCCTGATATTGAATGTTGGTACAGCTTGTACAGGATAGGTAGGAGCCTTGGAAACCGGAGCGCTAGCTTCGGTGGAGGCATCGGTGGGATACTACCCTGGCTGTATTGACCTTCTAACCCGCTGCCCTTATCGGGCAGGGAGACAGTGTCAGGTGGGCAGTTTGACTGGGGCGGTCGCCTCCTAAAATGTAACGGAGGCGCCCAAAGGTTCCCTCAGAATGGTTGGAAATCATTCGCAGAGTGTAAAGGCACAAGGGAGCTTGACTGCGAGACCTACAAGTCGAGCAGGGACGAAAGTCGGGCTTAGTGATCCGGTGGTTCCGCATGGAAGGGCCATCGCTCAACGGATAAAAGCTACCCCGGGGATAACAGGCTTATCTCCCCCAAGAGTCCACATCGACGGGGAGGTTTGGCACCTCGATGTCGGCTCATCGCATCCTGGGGCTGTAGTCGGTCCCAAGGGTTGGGCTGTTCGCCCATTAAAGCGGTACGCGAGCTGGGTTCAGAACGTCGTGAGACAGTTCGGTCCCTATCCGTCGCGGGCGCAGGAAATTTGAGAGGAGCTGTCCTTAGTACGAGAGGACCGGGATGGACGCACCGCTGGTGTACCAGTTGTTCTGCCAAGGGCATCGCTGGGTAGCTATGTGCGGACGGGATAAGTGCTGAAAGCATCTAAGCATGAAGCCCCCCTCAAGATGAGATTTCCCATTCCGCAAGGAAGTAAGATCCCTGAAAGATGATCAGGTTGATAGGTCTGAGGTGGAAGCGTGGTGACACGTGGAGCTGACAGATACTAATAGATCGAGGACTTAACCTATATTCTAATGTGAAGCATGAACATTGTTATCTAGTTTTGAGAGAACATTCTCTCCATCAGGTTTGGTGGCGATAGCGAAGAGGTCACACCCGTTCCCATACCGAACACGGAAGTTAAGCTCTTCAGCGCCGATGGTAGTTGGGGGTTTCCCCCTGTGAGAGTAGGACGCCGCCAAGCTTCTATTAGGATCAGTTCCAGTCGGAACTGGTCTTTTTTGTGCAAGTTGAGGGTACATACATTCACTTGTTTGATAAAAGATCGTGGCTTCATTTTATGTCCACAAGCAGCGTGTAAAATACTTGGATATAAAGAGAAAATGAGCCTATCGCATAAAACATATCTATAAAAAAACAATAGAGAGACAGAGTATCAGCTTATATAGGGAAATTAAAGATGTGTAAGCCACTATGATTTTTATAAATGCTTACGGCTAAAGAGATACATATATCATTAAAGTATAAAAATGAGGGACTGCTAATATTTCTGAAGGAATCGAACGTTTTAAAAGAGAATATAGAAGAGAGAAGTTCAGCTGCTGAACGTGGAACAGCAGCTGTTTGAATAGGAGAAATGACGATCATTTGTTAAAAGAAATACGCAATGAAAATTGAAATAAAATTTTTTTAATATAGCCTTTACAAATGATTAAAACCTGTATATAATAATCTTTGTCGGATCGAGAGATTCCTACATAGTGGAGGATTAGCTCAGCTGGGAGAGCATCTGCCTTACAAGCAGAGGGTCGGCGGTTCGAGCCCGTCATCCTCCACCATATTTATTCTTACATAATGTTAGGATAGATAAAGCCGGTGTAGCTCAACTGGTAGAGCAACTGACTTGTAATCAGTAGGTTGGGGGTTCAAGTCCTCTTGCCGGCACCACTTTCATATGGTAAGATAGACAAGTCGCTTTTTGAAGCGAGCCATTAGCTCAGTTGGTAGAGCATCTGACTTTTAATCAGAGGGTCGAAGGTTCGAGTCCTTCATGGCTCACCATGTTTCATGCGGGTGTGGCGGAATTGGCAGACGCGCTAGACTTAGGATCTAGTGTCTTTATGACGTGGGGGTTCAAGTCCCTTCACCCGCATTGCCAAATAAAATAAAGAAATCCTGTAATGCGGAAGTAGTTCAGTGGTAGAACACCACCTTGCCAAGGTGGGGGTCGCGGGTTCGAATCCCGTCTTCCGCTTATACCATCCACGCCGGGGTGGTGGAATTGGCAGACACACAGGACTTAAAATCCTGCGGTAGGTGACTACCGTGCCGGTTCAAGTCCGGCCCTCGGCATTATAAATAAGCGCCCGTAGCTCAATTGGATAGAGCGTTTGACTACGGATCAAAAGGTTAGGGGTTCGACTCCTCTCGGGCGCGCCATTAAGATCGGGAAGTAGCTCAGCTTGGTAGAGCACTTGGTTTGGGACCAAGGGGTCGCAGGTTCGAATCCTGTCTTCCCGACCATCTTTTATGGGGCCTTAGCTCAGCTGGGAGAGCGCCTGCCTTGCACGCAGGAGGTCAGCGGTTCGATCCCGCTAGGCTCCACTTTTTAAAAGATTATTTTGATCATGGCGGTGTAGCTCAGCTGGCTAGAGCGTACGGTTCATACCCGTGAGGTCGGGGGTTCGATCCCCTCCGCCGCTATAAAGGACCTTTAGCTCAGTTGGTTAGAGCAGACGGCTCATAACCGTCCGGTCGTAGGTTCGAGTCCTACAAGGTCCACCATCTATACGGAGGAATACCCAAGTCCGGCTGAAGGGATCGGTCTTGAAAACCGACAGGGGTGTCAAAGCCCGCGGGGGTTCGAATCCCTCTTCCTCCGCCATATTTTTTAAAACCCATATCATCGCGGGGTGGAGCAGTTCGGTAGCTCGTCGGGCTCATAACCCGAAGGTCGCAGGTTCAAATCCTGCCCCCGCAACCAAAATGGTCCGGTAGTTCAGTTGGTTAGAATGCCTGCCTGTCACGCAGGAGGTCGCGGGTTCGAGTCCCGTCCGGACCGCCATTTTTCAAAAGAATACTTGGCTCGGTAGCTCAGTTGGTAGAGCAACGGACTGAAAATCCGTGTGTCGGCGGTTCGATTCCGTCCCGAGCCACTTTTATCAAAATATTCATAGTATGGCGGTTGTGGCGAAGTGGTTAACGCACCAGATTGTGGCTCTGGCACTCGTGGGTTCGATTCCCATCAATCGCCCCATACATATTTTTGCGGGTGTAGTTTAGTGGTAAAACCTCAGCCTTCCAAGCTGATGTCGTGGGTTCGATTCCCATCACCCGCTCCATTTGTATATCTGTTCATGGGCCTGTAGCTCAGCTGGTTAGAGCGCACGCCTGATAAGCGTGAGGTCGGTGGTTCGAGTCCACTCAGGCCCACCATGATCTTCCGCAGTAGCTCAGTGGTAGAGCTATCGGCTGTTAACCGAACGGTCGTAGGTTCGAATCCTACCTGCGGAGCCAAATGGAGAAGTACTCAAGTGGCTGAAGAGGCGCCCCTGCTAAGGGTGTAGGTCGCGTAAGCGGCGCGAGGGTTCAAATCCCTCCTTCTCCGCCATTGATCTGGCCCGTTGGTCAAGCGGTTAAGACACCGCCCTTTCACGGCGGTAACACGGGTTCGAATCCCGTACGGGTCATTTTTAAAAGAGATCTTGTCAAAGATCTCTTTTTTATTTTCTCCAAAACGAAAGACCGCATCATGGCGGTCTTTTTTTACATATTCATGGAATAGATCGTATAAGACAAGTATGTGGCAAAGAAGCCCCATAAGACATAAGGAATCAGTAAAATTGGAACGACTTTGCTTAGTTTACGTGAGACGATGACAAGTGCAAGTGCTGTCAGTGCGACGAGCAGGCAGTCGATTGTAGCTGCAAACAAATCCTTTTGTGTAAATTGAAAAAAGCTAAAGGCTTGATTGAATACATAATTTAAAAGAAAAAGAATCCAAAATGGTAATGTAATTTTTTGAAATCCATACTTTCCATAAATGATCGCTGCGGACAATGAGATGAGTGCAAATAAGACAGCCCACACAGCAGCAATGACACCGCCACCAGGCGTCCATTCTGGTTTATTCAATGCGTCATACCATTCTCTGTCGATGGGGAACAAGAATCCGGCAATAGAGAATAGTGCGTATGTAATAAAGAAGACGACAATCGCCCAAATGATACTTTTTCTAGCCATCAAGAATCTCCTCCAATCAAATTCACTCTTAAAATGATTTCCCAATAATTACATGATATAAACATAAAGCCCCCAATATGAGGGGACTAATGATTTTCTTGTGTATAAGGTTCTTCCTCGTACGGTTTCAAGTCACCAAATACCGTCATGACACCTTCTTCGTCTAGTGCTTCTTCATAGGCCTCGTGTGCTTTGGTCGGATACACCTTGCTGGCTTTTCCTTCAATATCAGCAGCTGCGAATCCTTCGTAGTCCTCCACATAATCTTCATCTTCTGATTGTGTATACACATCATCGTATGTTAGAGGAGGGAATTCCATATCAGACGGGGTCTCAGAGTTTCCGTAGCGTTCTACGTCTTGGTAGGCATCCTCTCCATCGTACGCAGCACTTTCTTCATTTTCAAATTGTCCCGCGGGAGGACTTAATAAATCCTCTTCAATCGGACGGTTTTGTGAAACGGTCTGTTCTTTTGAATGCTCTGTGCATGTGACGGCAGTAGGCAAGGCTTCTAAGCGTTCCTTTGGAATAGGGGCTTTACAGACCTTACACAGACCGTAAGAGCCGTCTACAATGGCTTGGAGTGCTTCATTGATGTCTAACATATGTTCATGTTCCAAGCTGTTTAAAGCAATATCTTTCCCCCGCTCGAACAGCTCTGTCCCTTGATCACCCGGGTGGTTATCATAGGCAGACAATTCACCGATCGAATCGTAAGGAAAGGATACTTTCTGTTCATCGTCATGGCTTTTGGCTTCAAGTTCTTTCTTTTCATCGAGAAGGCGCTGCTTCAAATGATGTAATTCGTCTTTAGACAACAAAGCGATCATCCTTTCATATCAAACATATTGTTAGTATGAGCAATTTTGTATGTAAGACTAGTTCCAATTTGAAGCAATTTCTTATTAAAAAAACGCCTGCGGCTGCAGGCGTTCTTTGTTACGCGATATAGTATTGTAAGATCAAAGCGATCGTCAGCAGAAAACCAAAAAATGTATTGGTTTGAGCTGTAGATTTCATGGCATTCATTAATTCAATCGGTTTTTCTTTTTGTTTAAACTCTTTAATGGCTGTATAGGCTTTTGGCACACTGAGTAAAACAAGAAGACTCCAAAGGCCGACGATATCTGTGAAGATATAAACAAAAATGAGTACATATGATACCAAAAACATGGAAAGTAAAATGTTCACTGCAGCTTTGCGTCCAGCAAGAATGGCAAGTGTTCTTCGTCCATTTTCCTTGTCCCCGTCTAAATCACGGATATTGTTCGACAGTAAGATGGCACCAACTAAAATAGAAATTGGTAGTGAGACGAGAACAGCTTTAGACGTCAGTGTGCCTGTTTGGATATAGAAACTAATCAGGATGATTCCTAATCCCATAAAAGCACCTGAAACAAGTTCTCCAAACGGTGTATATGCAATTGGTACAGGGCCGCCAGTATAGAAATAGCCTGCTGCCATACAAATAAGACCTATTAGTGCAATCCACCAGCTAGACATCATGCAAATATATACCCCAAGTAATAAAGAAACCGCAAATAGTGCATAAGCAAGGGTGAGGACTGTCTTTGGCTTCACACCGTTTCTTACAATGGCTCCGCCGATGCCGACAGATTTCTCGTTGTCCAGCCCGCGAACATAATCAAAGTACTCATTAAACATGTTTGTTGCGATTTGGATAAACATAGATGCAAACAGCATGGCTAAAAATAGCCCACCATGTATTTGACCACTTGGAAGTGCTAAAACAGTTCCTAAAGTAACGGGAATAAATGCCGCTGTTAGTGTATGCGGTCGTAGTAAATTCCACCAAATTCGCCAGTTTTTATCAGGCTTTATTGGTGAAAGCTGATCTGATATCGATTGATGCTGCATAAAATATACTCCTTTAAATAAAAAAATACGTACACGTCCAAATTCCAGTTTAGCAAAGTTCAAAAAGGTGTCAATATATTGATGCGATGAATCGGGAAAAAGATGTTTGCTAATCGTTGCCATATCGAAGGAAAGCTTGATTTTAGAAACAGGTCCTGCCATTTTACCTTAGATGCTCTCGTTTCAATAAGCAGGAGCGAAAAAATCTTGAAAGCGTGATATAATAAGGATTCGAGGTTTTAAAAGCTGTTTTCTTTACTAAGTTCATCTGTTAAGGTTTATAATAGAAAAGCAGGTCATTCGACATATTCGAATGTTCATGTATTTTTTCATTATGGGTTTTATTTTTTTATGTTATTTCATGGATTTTGGAGGAATGTATCATGGTGACAACAGTGCAAAGTACTTTCCGGCAGGAAGCGCTCGCGACATTAGAAGAAGCGAATAACGTCAACCATGCTGTTTTGATAAGCTACTCCAGAAGAGTTGACGATCTGGATCCTCTTGCCTTTTTCCAAAGCGGCGAAGCGGATTTTTTAGGCGAGCGGTTTTTTTGGTCTGATCCAGAAAGCCAAATGATATTTTCTGGACTTGGCAGAGCGGCCGTCATTAAATCATCTGAGCAAGGCAAGGAACGATTCGATATAGTCCATCAAGAATGGGAACAGCTAAAGCAGCACATGTTCCATTTTCATGATGAGAAGGAGTTAAAGCAAGCGGCTGTTGGTCCGCTTTTATTTGGAGGATTCTCGTTTGATCCGCACGAAGAGAAGGCGCGTCATTGGGAAGCATTTGGCGAGGCTCATTTTTTTGTGCCATCGATCATGCTGACTGTTTCAAAAGAAGGCAGCTTTCTTACGATCAATGAGTGGAAGCAGGTGGACGGGAATGTTCATCAGCTTATTCAAGAATTAGAACAAAAGGCCTCTCGTTTCGAGACATTGCCAGTACGGACTGGTGGACAAGCTGAACTTGTTCATATGGAAGAGCTGGATGTGAACGAATGGATGAAGGCGATCCAAGAAGCGACAGACCACATTCGTGCAAACGAATATGAAAAGGTTGTTTTAGCAAGAGAAGTCTTGCTTCACTATAAAAATCAAATTGAACTTGCTCCACTATTAGCAGAATTATTAAAGCATCAAACAACGAGTTATGTATTTGCAGTTGAACAGGGAAGACAAGCATTTGTCGGAGCAACGCCGGAACGCTTAGTGAAAAAAAGCGGCGGAGAGGTCTTTTCATCCTGTTTAGCAGGTTCCATTGTTCGCGGAAAAGATGAAGCGGAGGATCACGCATTAGGCGAGGAACTGCTGCATGATGAGAAGAATTTAATTGAACATCAAATTGTCGTCAATATGATTGAGCAAGCATTTAAAGCGAATTGCCTTCATGTGCATAAACCAAATCAACCAAGTCTTTATAAAACAAAAAACATTCAGCATTTGTTTACACCGATTGTGGGAGAAATCAAAAGCAGCTGTTCCCTTTTTTCATTAATTGAGCAGCTCCATCCGACGCCGGCACTAGGCGGATATCCGAAGGAAAAGGCTATAGAAGTGATTCGTGAAATCGAACCGCTCAAGCGCGGCTGGTATGCGGCGCCGGTAGGCTGGATTGATTCTCAGGATAATGGAGAATTTGCTGTAGCCATTCGGTCAGGTCTTATTGAGGAAGATCATGTTCGTTTGTTCGCTGGCTGCGGAATTGTAGAGGATTCCCTTGCAAAGCAGGAGTATGAGGAAACACAAGTGAAGTTAAGACCAATGCTGTCTGCTCTTGGAGGTCATCCTATTGAATAATCACATCATGACCACATATATAGGCAGATTGATGGATGAATTCGTCCAAGGTGGTGTGAAAGAGGCAGTTGTCTGTCCAGGTTCTCGTTCAACTCCGCTTGCGATGCTGGCTCTTGCTCATCAAGACATCCATGTCCATGTTTTAGTGGACGAACGGTCTGCTGCTTTTTATGCGCTTGGTCTTGCAAAAGCAAGTCAATCACCAGTGCTGCTTATTTGTACATCAGGTACAGCAGCTGCTAACTTTTATCCAGCCATTGTAGAGGCGCATTATTCTCGTGTACCTCTTATTGTTTTAACTGCTGATCGGCCGCACGAATTGAGGGAAGTTGGAGCACCTCAAGCGATTGATCAGCAATTCTTATTCGGTAAGTTTGTTAAATGGTTCACAGACTTAGCATTGCCAGAGGAAAGTCAAACAATGCTGCGATATGTTCAGACAGCAGCTGCGAGAGCAAATCACATGTCGATGCAGGAGCCAAAGGGGCCTGTTCAGATTAATGTACCTCTGAGAGAACCATTGCTTCCTGATCTGTCTATTGATCCTTTCGCGAGAGAAGAATCAGACACGAAAAAGGTATTAGCATCAGGTCAGACTTTCCCAAATGATCGAGTGATGTCTGAAATCGTAACCGTCATGAACCATTCCAAAAAGGGACTGATTGTGGCTGGTGAACTTCATACACAGGAAGAAAAAGAGGCAGTTTTACGCCTTTCGAAAGCTCTTCATTTACCTATTTTAGCTGACCCGCTGTCTCTTTTGCGCAACGGACATGTAAATGAAGATCTGATTATCGATGCGTATGATTCTTTATTAAAAGATGAAGCATTACAGCAGCACCTATTGCCGGATATGGTCATTCGTTTTGGACCGATGCCTGTATCTAAGCCCTTATTCAAGTGGCTGGAAAAACATGCGGAAGTGAAGCAGATTGTTGTAGATGCAGCCGGAGGTTTTCGTGATCCTGGGTTAAGTGCTTCATACGTCATTGAAAGTACTGTGTCTGCTTTTGTAGAAGCAGCATTAAATCAAGCAGTACAACGTAAAGAGACAAGCTTCTTAAACTGCTGGCAGAATGCTAATTCTTCATTCAGAACGCATGCAGCCCGCTATTCAGATGAGGATTTGTCCTTTGAAGGGAATGTGTACCGTCAGCTTCAGCACCTCTTGCCAAAGGAGAGTATCCTTTTTATCGGAAATAGTATGCCGATACGTGATGTAGATACATTTTTTGAAACTCAGTCCAAGCCTTTTCGAATGATGGCCAATCGCGGAGCAAATGGCATTGACGGCGTTGTGTCCACAGCACTTGGCACGTATGCAGCATTGAAGCAGCCAGTCACTTTAGTCATTGGAGATTTATCATTTTACCATGATATGAACGGTCTGCTTGCAGCTAAGCTGATGGACATTCCGCTGACAGTTGTTTTGATAAACAATGATGGGGGAGGTATCTTTTCTTTCCTTCCGCAGGCGTCTGATGAACCGTATTATGAAAAGCTCTTCGGTACGCCGACAGGACTGAATTTTGAGTATGCATCGAAGTTATATGGGGGAACCTATTCGAAACCGGCAACGAAACAAGAGTTACATGATGTGTACATGGCGCATATCGATGAACCTGGTCTTCATTTAATTGAAATTGAAACAGATCGTCATTCCCGTGTAGACAAGCATCGTCAAATGATAGATGACATATTGGAAGAAGTGAAAAAAGAATGCCTTCTCTCATCATAAGAATGCGTGATGGGGTAGCGTACGAAGTGGTGGACCAGAACCCTTCGGCAGCAAATGCTACACTATGCTTACACGGATTCACTGGAAGTGCAGCGTCTTGGACGTTCTTGAATGCTTATTTGGAGAATACAAGACTGATTCAGGTCAGCTTGCTCGGACATGGGCGTACGGACTCGCCAGAAAGTGTGAGAAGATATGCAATGTCTCAGCAGCTGGCAGATCTTGTAGAGATTTTAAACCAATTAAAGCTTCACAAAGTGAATATTCTCGGATATTCTATGGGAGGACGTATTGCTTTATCTTTTGCCGCTCGTTATCCAGATCGTGTCAATAAATTGATCCTTGAGAGTACGTCTCCTGGGCTTCGCACTTTTAAAGAGCGGATGGCAAGACTAAAGCATGATCATCAGCTTGCTCAAAAGATTAGACATGAAGGCTTAGTGAAGTTTGTGGATTTTTGGGAAAGCATTCCTTTGTTTGCGTCTCAGAAAACTTTATCAGCTGAAAGGCAGACTGAGCTGAGAGAGGGAAGACTCAAAGCCAATCCTCTTGGACTGGCTCGCAGCTTAGAAGGAATTGGAACAGGTTCACAGCCGTCTGTTTGGAAGGCGTTAAAGCATATTCATTTGCCTGCTTTGTTCATTTGCGGAACGCTTGATGAAAAGTTCTGCCATATCGGCAAACGTATGCAGCAGGAGCTGAAAGGAAGTCAATTCATTTTGGCTGAGCATGCCGGGCATACAGTTCATGTGGAACAACCACATTTTTTTGGTAAAATAGTAAGTGAGTTTATTTTAGAGCAAGATTAGAGGAGGAAATATTGATGGCTATTGAATGGCAAACAGAGCGTCAGTATGACGAAATTTTATATGAAACGTACAATGGGATCGCAAAGATTACGATTAATCGTCCACACGTACATAACGCGTTTACCCCAAAGACTGTTAGTGAATTAATTGATGCATTTTCACGGGCTCGTGATAATTCAGAAGTTGGTGTAATTGTTCTTGCAGGTGCTGGCGGAAAAGCATTCTGTTCTGGTGGAGACCAAAAAGTTCGCGGCCATGGCGGTTATGTAGGAGACGATCAAATTCCACGTCTAAATGTATTAGACTTGCAGCGTTTGATTCGTGTCATTCCAAAACCAGTTATCGCAATGGTAGCAGGTTACGCGATTGGCGGAGGACACGTTCTTCACGTTGTGTGTGACCTGACGATTGCAGCAGATAATGCGATTTTTGGACAAACAGGTCCAAAAGTAGGCAGCTTTGATGCTGGTTATGGTTCAGGCTATCTTGCACGTATTGTTGGTCATAAGAAAGCAAGAGAAATCTGGTACTTATGCCGTCAATACAATGCACAAGAAGCGCTTGATATGGGACTTGTTAACACAGTTGTCCCATTAGATCAGCTTGAAGAGGAAACGGTGAAGTGGTGTGAGGAGATGCTAGAAAAGAGCCCGACTGCTTTACGATTCTTGAAGGCTGCATTTAACGCAGATACGGATGGATTAGCTGGAATTCAACAATTTGCAGGAGATGCGACACTTCTTTATTACACAACAGATGAAGCAAAAGAAGGACGCGATTCCTTTAAGGAAAAACGCAAGCCGGACTTCGGCCAGTTCCCGCGTTTCCCTTGATTCAATGATATCAATGAACAACAGCTTAGTGCATCAGACTAAGCTGTTTTCTTTTACAAAAAGGAGGTGTCATGATGAAGCAACCTAATTGGCTGCTGCACCGTGCCTATTTAACGCCAGATCGAGTCGCACTCATTTATCAAGAGAAGGAGTGGACATTTCACGAATTAGCTCAAGAAGCGGAAGTGCTTTCAAATAGACTTGCTCAGGCATCATTGAAAAAAGGGGAAACGGTTGCGCTTTTGATGAACAATCATCCTCATATGGTGATGCTTGTACATGCCTGTTTTTTATTAGGGTTAAAAATTGTGCTATTAAATAATAAGCTGACAAAAGCTGAAAGGCGCTATCAGCTAGAAGATGCAAAAGCCGCGGCGTTATTAACAGAATCTAGTTATGCAAGCGATCATGAGGGTGATTTACCCGTTTATACAATGGAAACTTTACCTGAACCAGGGCAAGGCCATATCAACAAGATCGAGAGTGAATTTGATTTGAATGAAACAGCGACCATCATGTATACATCTGGGACAACAGGACGTCCAAAAGGGGTAGAGCAAACGTATGGCAATCATTTTCATAGTGCTGTTTCCTCTGCACTGAATCTGGGTCTCAGAGAGGATGACCGCTGGCTCATTGCCCTGCCTCTTTTTCATATTAGCGGCTTATCTGCTTTATTTAAGTCTGTGATATATGGAATGACAGTCGTGCTTCATCAGAAGTTTGACGTCGATGAAGTAAAGGATTCTATTGAACGGCATCGTGTGACGATGATTTCCGTTGTGCAGACGATGTTATCTCGTTTATTAAGCAGATTGGCAGAATGTCCATCTTCTTTGCGCTGTCTTTTATTAGGAGGAGGCCCTGCGCCTTATGCGATGCTCCAAGAAAGCAAAGAAAAGGGCTTTCCTGTCTTTCAATCGTACGGGATGACGGAAACCTGTTCACAAATTGTGACCCTTGCGCCCGAATTTAGTGTAGAGAAGCTTGGTTCAGCGGGAAAACCTCTTTTTGGGTGTGAGCTGAAAATTCAAGACGGTGATCGCATTTGCCGTCCTTTTGAGCATGGCGAAATTATGGTGAAAGGTGCAAATGTGATGAAAGGATACCTTTACCGTGAAGAAGCGACCGCGGCTGCCTTTGATGAGGGCTGGCTGAAAACGGGTGATATTGGCTATGTGGATGAGGAAGGGTTCTTATTTGTGCTTGACCGCCGTTCAGATTTAATTATTTCTGGCGGAGAAAATATTTATCCTGCGGAAATAGAAGCGGTTCTGCTAACACATCCGCATGTAAAGGAAGCCGGAGTAACGGGTATGTATGATGATAGGTGGGGAGAGGTACCTGCTGCTTTCCTTGTAACAGATGATAAGATACCGGAGAATGAGCTCTATGCTTTATGTGGGTCGCATTTAGCCAAATATAAATGGCCCGCCGCTTTTCACTTTGTGGACGAGCTGCCAAGAAATGCGTCGAATAAATTGCAAAGGCACAGACTCAGATCAAAGGGGTTTTCAAATGATTCAAATTGAACGAGTAATTTTATATCATGTCACGATGAAGCTTAAAAAGCCATTTACAACAAGTCTTGGAACCATTTCAGAGCGTGAGTTTATTATTGTTGAAGTCAAAGATCAGACAGGATTGACTGGATGGGGAGAAGTCTCTGCTTTTTCTTCTCCGTGGTATACAGAAGAAACAATTGAGACTTGCTATCATATGCTGAGGGCTTTCTTTATCCCGAACGTGCTGACGCGCACCTTTACACATCCTTCAGAAATCCCTGACAGTCTGTATCATTTTAAAGGCAATAGGATGGCGAAAGCAGGCATTGAAGCGGCTGTTTGGGATATTTATGCGAAGCGTGAGAATAAGTCTTTACGCGATGTATTAGGCGGTACAAAAGATAAAATACCATCTGGCGTTGTGGCGGGGTTAGGCCCTATTGACGATATGCTTGAGCAAATTCAGCAATTTGTTGACCAAGGATATCAGCGGGTGAAGGTGAAAATTAAACCGGGACAAGATATTGGACTTCTTCAAAAGATCAGAGAGTCTTTTCCTGATCTGCCATTAATGGCAGATGCAAACTCTGCATATGAATTAAAAGATATTAGCAAGCTTAAGCAGCTGGACGATATTCGTTTATTAATGATTGAACAGCCTTTAGCAGCAGATGATATTGTGGACCACCGCCATTTGCAAAAGCATTTAAAAACGCCGATTTGTTTAGATGAAAGTATTTGTTCTTTAGATGATGCTAGAAAAGCTGTAGAGCTTGGCAGCTGTCAAATTATTAATGTGAAGCCTTCACGAGTTGGCGGATTGACAGAGGCTCTTAAAATTCATACGTTCAGTAAGGAGCATCAAATTCCCTTATGGTGCGGAGGGATGATTGAAACAGGTATTTCCCGAGCGCAGAACGTAGCACTTGCTTCGCTTCCTCAATTTACGATTCCCGGTGATATTTCAGCTTCGTCAAAATTTTGGGAGCAGGATATCATTTTTCCTGAAATTAAGGTTGAAAATGGGTTTATTGAGGTGCCTCGCTCCCCAGGAATGGGCGTGGAAGTTGATTACCAAGCGCTCCGTTCGTTTTCAGATAAAATCGACGTGTTTACAAAACATGATTTTGTGAGATAAAAACGAAGGAATCACCTTTTGCATCTACAATAGAATCTAGGTATAGTGAGAGAAAGTTTTTCCTTCCTGTCTGAACAAAAAAGAAAGAGCGGTGATCCGCTCTTTCTTACTCTTCAACCAGCTCGCTGTCATAAGCAAGCTGTCCGATATACTGATGAATTTCATTTGGTATGTTTGATGCATGTCCATATTCATAATCCCAAAGATTTAAAAAGGAGTGAGCGGCTTGGTGGAATGCGTCTTCATCCGCGTCATGAATTTCGTCAAAAAACGTTTGAAGCAGCCGATCATGTTTCAAAATGAAGCGCCTCCTTTAATGAGACTTAAAGGTCTTGTGGTTTAAACGTTTTACAATCCGTTTCTTCGCTTTTCTCAGCCGTATTTCCTGTGTGGCTGACGACATAGATTGCATCTGCACCACAGCGGTTTCCAGCATTCCAATAGGAACAGTTATTGACTTCACAAAGGATTTTTTGACTCATACAGATGACCTCCTTTTGAGTATGTCTTTCATCTATAATGTAACCGAAATGAAGCTCGTCCATTCATGTTAATCTTCCTGACGAATATAGCGCTTATCCTTCATAAATAATTTCCAGAAGAAATAAAATCCGGGAAACAAGATGATAAAACCTACAATATAGGTGATAAATAATGCCCTAAATGTGACAGGGTCTGTAAATCCAGACATGATTGTAATATCTGGATAAGCCATGTAAGGCAAATGGGCACGTCCATACACATAGCTTGCTAAGAAATATTGAATGGTAATCGCAATGACGGCAAGGCGTGGTCTTCCTTTCCGGTGCTTAAACCGGCTGTTTGGTAAAAATAGAGCCAGTCCTGCGAGCAGAAACATTAGGAGAGATACAAGAAGAATAGGGATGTTCTGCATCATTTTTGTGAACAGCCAATTGGCCTCGCTTCGTAATGTCAGCATGATAAAAAAGGCCATCATAAGTGAAAGTGGACCCGTAATGAGCGCTCCTCTTCTATAAATGCTGTAAGCTTCATCTTCATCAGCTACATTAGAGAAATCAGCTAAAAGCAAGGACGAAAGGAAAAGGGTGCTGAAAATGGCAAAGCCGACAAAAGAATAGACATTTGCACTTGTAAAGACCAGTCCAAGATCTAATGAGTAGGCGTTGTTCTCCTGAAAGATAAAGCCACCATGGGTGATTGGGAGAACCATGATCAGGATGGACGGAATGATAAAGCCGCTGATCCCTGAAATATACGTCACCGCTTTTCGGTATTTCTTAGGCAGTGAATGAGAAAACACGAGAAACCCGCTTCGCAGTGCAAGAAGTAATAATATGATGCTGCCGGGTATTAATAAAACGGTGCCAAGTACAAAGGTCGCACCTGGAAACAGGCTGAACAATGCGACAACGATGGCGACAATAAAGACGTTTGTCACTTCCCATGTTGGAGAAAGGTACTTATTTGCGATATTAGCGGCTTTTGTTTGTTCTCTATTCATATAAATCATCGACCAAAATCCTGCTCCGAAATCCATTGATGCCATCACTGCATAGATAAAAACGAATCCCCATAAGATGGTGATTGCAATGAGCGCATCAGTTGTAACATCCATTTGCATCAAGATCGCTCCTTTTTTAAGATTCTGTTAACCGTAGGTCTTCTTCAATCGTATTTTTTCTAAAGTAGTACGTCAGCACAATAACGGTTGCTATGCCTAAGATGAGATAGACAATGGCAAAAAGGATAAAAAGTGTTCCGATCGAGCCAGATGATGTGACAACCTCGGAGGTTTTGAGCATTCGATAAATGACCCATGGCTGGCGGCCTGTACAAGCAAAGATCCAGCCAAATTCAATAGCCAAAAGACTAAGAGGCCCGCCGAATAAGTAAAGAAAAAGAAGCCACTTCGGAAATTTGTCCCGTTTTAAAATTTTACGGTAAAGCAGGGCTAATACCGCAAATAGAATGAGCACCGATCCAATAATGACCATGCCGTTAAATAATGTGTGTATAAATAAAGGCGGCCACTCGTCACGAGGAAAATCATTTAAGCCTTTGACCACTGTATCAAAGCTATTTCCTGCCAGAAAACTGAGCGCCCAAGGAATTTCGATCGCACCTTTAATTTCCTGCGAATCAGCATCCGTAAAACCACCTATTGCAAGAGGCGCATGTGATTGCGTTTCAAATAAACCTTCAGCTCCAGCCAGCTTTTCAGGCTGATATTCATACAGAAGCTGAGCGGATTCGTGGCCATTTAAGGCTGTTAGAAAGGAGAAAAGTCCTCCTACAATGAGTCCAAGAAAAAGGGCTTTTCGATGAAATGTATAGAGCTTCTCATTTTTTCTCGTTTTGAGCATTTTAAAAGCTGCAACTGAAGCAATCACAAAAGCACCTGTTGTAAAAGCAGACAGCACAACATGTGTAGCAGTTACAGCAAAGCTTGGATTGAAAAAGGCCTTCCAAGGCTCGATATTTGTGATTTCTCCATTCACCATCTGAAAGCCAGCAGGTGTCCCTTCAAAAGCATGTACGTTTGTAATTAGAATCGCTGATGCAGCTGCACCAATGACGATAAAAATAACGGTAATGATGCGCATTGCATTTGATAGGCGATCCGCTGCGTACACATAAATAGACATAAATAATGCTTCTATAAAGAACGCATAAATTTCAATCTGGAATGGCAGTGACATGACCTTTCCGATGACCTCCATAAAACCTGGCCATAAAAGGGCAAGCTGCGTACCAGCAATTGTACCTGTTGGAATGGCGACCCCTAACAGAACAGCCTGTGCTTTTGTCCACCGCTTGGCCATGATGGCATAATGAGGGTCCTTCGTTTTTTGAAAGATGAGTTCAGCTAACAAAATCATTAGCGGGATGCCAACGCCAAGCGAGGCATAAATAATATGAAAGCCCATGGTTGTGCCGAACAGGCTTCTAGCTAAAACGAGATCAGTCAATTTTTTCTCCGCCTTTCTTATCGCTTCTCTTTTTCATGATGCTTATTATTCTCCACCATTTTTAGATTATTCTTCCTGACTAAGAAAGCTTGTTTTTTGACAAGTTGTAAAAGAGGGAGTAGAATATAAATATAAAACGTAACCATTACGTTTTATTAACGAAAGGAGTTTTGACATTGAAAAGAGATATTCATCCAACCTCACATGAAGTTGTATTTATGGACGTAAACAGCGGTTACCGCTTCTTGAGTAGATCAACAAAGACATCAAACGAGACAGTAGAGTGGGAAGATGGGAAAACGTATCCTGTCATTAAAGTAGAAACAAGCTCTGATACGCATCCTTTTTATACAGGGCGCCAAAAATTCGGAGAAAAAGGCGGAAGAGCCGAGCAGTTTAAGAAAAAATATCAAATGTAATCAAAAAAGCACGCCTGATAACGGTGTGCTTTTTTTGACAGTAAAAAACCCCGGGTGATCAGCCGGGGTTCAAAGCATTAATCATTTAAAGCGGTGTTTAAGGTCTTTAAGTTTTGTTTCATTAAGCTGACGTAGCTTTCGCCGTTTTTGGCATCATCTTCAGTAATGGATTCTAGATTTTTAAGGGTCAAGCTTTTTGCCCCAATTTCACTGCGGATTGTATCTGATACTTTGCTACTGACGTTGTTTTCAAAAATAACGTATTGAATGTGATGCTTTTCCGCTTTTTGTACAATGTTTTCGAGCTGTTTTTGTGATGGCTCTTCAGAAGCGGATAATCCTAAAACACTGATTTGCTCAATGCCATAGCGCTTTTCCCAATAACCATAAGCTGCGTGAGAAACAAGGATTTCTTTATGTTTCGCTTTAGATAACGTTGTTTTGAATTCTTGATCTAATGATTGTAAATCTTTTTTTAGATGTTCATAGTTTTTTGTGTATTCATCTTTATGATCTGGATCTAATGAGACGAGTGTGTCTTTAATGTTTTTCGCCATTTGCTGCGCATAAACCGGGTCTAACCATGCATGAGGGTCCTTATCTCTGTGATCGTGCCCGTCATGATCATGGTCTTCACCTTCATGGTCATGATCTTCGCCTTCTTCATGTGCATGTTCTTCATTTGTCGATAACAATTTGATGCCGTCGGCTGCTTTGACTGTTTTCACACCTTGGTCTTTTAAAGTGGCAGCAGTTTTGTCTGCGAATGCTTCAGCCCCTGTGCCGCTGTAGATAAAGGCATCACCTTCAGCCATTTCAACCATTGTTTTTGAACTTGGTTCAAAGCTGTGTGCATCTGCATTTGCAGGATACACGCTTTGGGCATGAACGTGAGAGCCGCCAATTTTTTCAGTAAAATCTTGGATTGGGAAGATCGTGGTGTAAATGGTTAGTTTCCCGTCTGCCTTACCTTTTGAAGCATTCGTGCCCGCACTGCTTGAGCAAGCGGCAAGACCGATCGCGAATAAAGCAGCTGTTAAAATAAAAAAGATTTTTTTCATGTAGAAAATGTCTCCTCTCAATCTAATAGATAGAAATGATTACGATTTAATGTCCTGAGTTATTGTATCGTAATAATTACGATTTGAAAAGAGGAAAATAAAAAATTTTCGTCAGCAGATGTTTCCTCTAAAAAAATAAGCTGCAAAACGTGACGAAATTTCTTACATTGTGCTATATTTATTTTTAAAAAAAGATAAAGGAATGGACAAACGTATGAAACTTTTAGATGAAATCATCGAATATAATCAACAATTTATTGAAGAAAAGAAATACGAAGAATTTACAACAACAAAGTTTCCACAGAAAAAAGCTGTCATTCTATCGTGTATGGATACAAGACTTGTTGAACTGCTTCCGCGTGCCATGAACATGAAAAATGGTGATATTAAGATTGTCAAAAGTGCTGGGGCGCTTGTTTCTCATCCATTTGGAAGTATTATGCGAAGCATTTTAGTTGCTGTTTACGAATTAAATGCTGACGAGGTATATGTCATTGGGCATCATGATTGCGGGATGAGTAAAATAGACAGCCAGACACTTTTAAATAAAGCCGTTGAGCGCGGTATTCCAGAAAAACGTATTGAAGTACTGGAATACTCAGGAATTGATTTTAAACAGTGGCTCAAAAGCTTTAGTTCAGTCGAAGAGAGCGTGAAGGACAGTGTGTCCGTAGTGAAAAATCACCCGCTTCTTCCATCAGATGTACCTGTACACGGGCTTGTCATTGATCCTGGAACAGGGAAGCTTGACTTAGTTGTCAACGGATATGAAGAAAAGTAAGTTATTTTTCCTTTTTAGGCGGAACAGGATCGATGCCGCCAGGATGAAGCGGATGACATTTCAAAATCCGTTTTATGGTGAGCCAGCCGCCCTTGACCGCGCCATGCGTTTTGATCGCCTCTAGTCCATAGTTTGAGCATGTTGGATAAAACCGGCAGCTTGGCGGTGTAAGAGGGGAAATACATTTTTGATAAAAGCGTATTATGCCGATAAAAATTTGTTTCATAGAGGTTCCTCCTTGTCTGTCTTCCACAGTATAAGAAAAAAGGACAAGGAAGGAAAGTTTTATAAACTAAACTGGTCGGAGAAATATGTTATAATATAGGAAATTGCAATTATAGGAGTGGTGATTATGCCTTCAGTCGAAAGTTTTGAACTTGATCATAATGCTGTAAAAGCGCCATATGTTCGTCATTGCGGCGTTCATAAAGTGGGATCAGATGGGGAAGTAAATAAATTTGATATTCGTTTTTGTCAGCCCAACAAGCAGGCGATGAAACCTGATACGATTCATACATTAGAGCATTTGCTTGCCTTTAATATTAGAACACACTCAGAGAAATATGATCATTTTGATATCATCGATATTTCTCCAATGGGCTGCCAGACAGGCTACTATTTAGTTGTCAGTGGTGCACCAACTCCAAAAGAGATCGTTGAACTTCTTGATGCAACATTCAAGGATGCGGTTGAAGTAACAGAAATTCCTGCTGCAAACGAAGAGCAATGCGGACAAGCGAAGCTTCATGATCTTGAAGGGGCAAAACGTTTAATGCGTTTCTGGCTTTCTCAGGATCAAGAAGAGCTTTTAAAAGTATTTGGTTAATAGAATGATGAACCGGACATTTAGATGTCCGGTTTTTTATTTGAATTTAAACAGAGATGTCAAAATAGGGGATATTTGTTAAAATGGACATGTCAGTAAAAGAAGGGGGGAACGCAGGATGCGAAAAATGTTGGGAATGATTCTGATGCTCACGTTATTGAGTGCATGTGGAAACTCTGCAGCAAATAGCGGCAAAGGGGAAGTGCCTGAGTTATTAGAAGTAAAGCTCACAGGACCTGAGCAAGTGGAGAAAAATGAAAGCGTTATAGTAAAAGCAGCTGTCACATACGGTGATACGCCTGTTGATGATGCAGATGATGTTCAATTTGAAGTGTGGAAAGATGGCGACAAGGATAACAGCAAGATGATTCAGCCAAAGAAAGAAAACAAGGGTGTATACGAATTGCACACAGCCTTCAAAAAAGATGGCCTTTATATCATACAAGTCCATGTGACAGCTAAACAGCAGCATAATATGCCGAAAACGAACATCCACGTAGGTGAGGTGAAAAAAGAGAGTTCATCTACTGAAGAAGAAACCTCACATCATTAAAAGCGGATTTATTTTGGATTAGGACGTTGATTTGGTTCTGCATCCTGTGGTGAATCGACTTTATGCTTATATTCATAAGCCTTCGATGTCGTCCACAATGATAAAAAGACAACGATTGAGATAATGATAAAGCTGATAATCCCAAGTAACAGCATCTAACTCCCTCCTTATTTCCATATTAACATATATTTCATGCAGTCAAAATAGAAGAAATTGACGGCAGGTTTCAGTATAATAAGAAAAGGGTATTCTCATACTAAACGCAATTACATAAGGAGGAATAAATATGTCTGAACAATTATTAAACGTCGTCAATAAACAAGTAGCTGATTGGACTGTGCTTTACGTGAAATTACATAACTATCATTGGTATGTAAAGGGGAAAGATTTCTTTACACTCCATGAGAAATTTGAGGAACTATATACAGAAACAGCTACATATATTGATGATTTGGCTGAGCGTATGCTTGCTTTAAATGGACAGCCTGTTGCGACAATGAAAGAGTGCTTAGAAATTTCCAGCATTCAAGAAGCAGAGGGCAAAGAATCAGCGGAGCAAATGGTGAAAAATCTATATGATGATTTCTCCAATATCGCTGAGGAATTAAAGCAAGGAATGGAGCTGGCTGCAGAGGTTGGCGATGAAACTACAGGTGATATGCTGCTTGCGATTCATCAATCCATTGAAAAACACAACTGGATGCTTAAAGCATATTTAGGATAATACACGTATGTGAAAAGAATGTCGGTCATAAATAGACCGACATTCTTTTTTATTGGAATCGGGACAGACAGCCCATTGAAATCATAGGGCTTTCAGCCGAAGAGAAAAGAGAAGGGAGGGAAGAAGATGTCTTCTATTGCAGGAATGATGAGTCAGCAAGTAGCGAGCATTCAAAAGACACTCAATATTAGTTTGTTGAATTCACAGCTTGCTACGAATACAGCACAAGCTATGGTGATGCTGGATCAAGTGCAGCAGCAGCCTCAAGCTGTTCAGCCAAAGGATTCAGATGCTTCATTTATTGATGTCAGAGTCTAAAAAGAGAAGCCGCCTCATGGGGCGGCTTTTTTTGGTTTCATTCGTCTCCCTGAGTACATAACAGCGCCTTTATTTTTTGTCGTCCAAGCTATTGCGAGAATTCGGCATATACTATTGAGGTAAGGAGTTCCACTTTGAAAGGATGTTGATGCCAAGTGAGCAAGGATTTAGGCATCTTTTCGTTGGTTACAGTGAGTTTGTCGGCGATGGGCTTTCTGTTTGGTGGAGCAGGATATTTACTGATGATTTTAGTGACGTTGATGGCTATTGAATTAATTTGTTCAAGCCTAAGAGAATCTTTGACTGGGCAGCTCACAATGAAGCGGTTTTTTACGCGGCTTGTTCGAAAGATCGTGACAGTCTCCTTAATATCGATGGCGCATTTCTTCGATGTCATGCTGAAGACAAATGGGACGATTAAGGATTTAGCGATCATCTTTTATATTATTTATGAATCTTACCAAATCGTCTCGACAGCCAGAGCCCTTGGAGTTCCCATTCCACAGTTGTTTATTGATGTATTGGACATGTTGAAAAATAAATTGCGCAAAAAGCCGTAATTTCCTCATATCTGGTCATACTAAAGGAAAAAGGATGATTCAGATGGCGAGACACACGTACTATGTATCCGTACAAGATGGATCGATATCGCAGCATAGAGATGCAGCGGCTTGGCAATTTCAAATAGAAGCAGATGATGATCAAATTTTGCAGCTGAGAGACTATTTCGATGAACAGTATATGACAGATTGGAAAGGCTTCTTTCGGGCGCATGTTCCGTTTCTTGAATATCATTATGATAGTCCAAATGATGAAATGGATAGAAAAAGAAAAGAGATTTACACAATGATTTATGAGCTCGGCAATGAAGAGACAAGGAGCTTTATTGAGACAAATGGTTTGATGAATTGAAAAAGCATGTAGAGATTCTCTACATGCTTTATTTTCGCGGTTGTAAAATGCCTCCGATCAAATCGCTGATCCCGCCGCCTCTATTTTCCTGCTGTGAATTGGTGAACTCATGAGAGGAGCTCTGGCTCTGAGGTTTGTAGCGATTATCATCTAAACCTACCCGTAACCCAGATGTGCGCTCAGATGGCTGGATAATGACGATTTGATCTTGTTCCTGGAACTCAAATAAGTAGGATTCGCCAGATGTTTGTCCAATGAAAGTCTTCCAGTTCACATCTAGTTTGACCTTCGGTGCCTTGCCTGTCCAAGCAACAATTGCGTCAGGGTCTACACGGCAGGGGGCTTTTAAAATGAGCGGATTTCCATTCGTTTTGATGGCTACCTGCGCTCCGTGCCCTTGATAAGAGAGTTTTGATGTAAACAGACCTTTCTGTGATAAAATACCAACGCCTACTGGTGTGACGCCGTAATGGCATTCCTCAGTAAAGGCAAGTAAATCTTCACTTTCTACACTTACATGCTGCCAAGGACCGCTTGGCTCAAGGTTAATCACTGTTACATGCTCGCTTGCATCCGCCAAGTAGCAAGTACCTTGTCCACTCACTTCCATCATCTCAAGGTTTTCACCTGTGAATTTCCTGCTGATATGGTTAAATACTTGGCTGACCATATTTCCTTTATTCGTTCCAAGTAATCGCTTGCGGTATTGGAAACTTCCTTGATCCGCAATCATGGCGCCTTTTTTGGCAAAAAAGATTCCGCTGCCTTCTGCTTGTAAGGTAAGTTCTTCTATTGTGTTGAAATGAAATCCCATAGGTGCCGGCTCCTTTCCTGCGTCAAGATGTAAATCCGTAGATGCGGCATAAATCATTTAAATCTAGAGTAGTCCCTTGCCCGGTCGCGGTGATTTTCCATTCTTCCTGATCTCTCGTGAGTTCAGCGCATATAATGGATGTACAATACGAATAATCCTCTGTTAACTGAAAGGTACAAATCTCTTGCTGCGAGATTTGATCCGTAAGTCGCACGTAGGCATTGGTGACTTGTCCAAAATGATGCTGTCGTTCGTGTGCATCATGTATCGTGGCTGTGACGACAATTTTATGAATATCAGGTGAGACTCTGCTTAATTGCATAATAATCATTTCATTGTCTCGATACCCTCCGCCAAATTGATGATCCCCAAGATGACGCACAGCTCCATCTAAGCTTTGCTGCTGGTGATAATAGATCAGATGCTTAGGAGACAACAGCTTGTCCTCTTCATTTAAAAGAAACACTTGCGTATCTAAATCAATTGGCTGACCAGCAAGGTCCCAGCCAAGCCCGATATGAATTTGGTCGACCGCTGGATTGTCTTTTGTTAAATCTAACTTTTGCCCTTTCACGAGGTGTTTCTTGATCACCTCATGGGGTGCGTTTTGTTTTGACCCATTTTTTATACTCATGCTGATTTCCTCCTCGTTGTCATAGGACAAACACTGATTCATTTACGTCATATAGGGATAAAAGGTTTCATGATTAAAATTGGGTGAAGTTGGAGATGATAAAAAGGTTTTAGAAACAATACCTCATTTTAGATACAGACGAGTTGGAACTACTCGTTTGTTTCACTTTTGATAAAAATTCTTCAGATAAATGTGATCTGTGGTATGATGTTTTACAAGAAGCAAGGACAGGATATGAGGGATTTCACATGCATGTATTTAAAGACTATTATCATAATACGGTCAAGCTCTCTTTTGAGGAGAAGCCTTTTTCAAGTCATCCTAAGCATGTTTGGGCCATCTGCCGCTACCAAGGGAAATGGCTGCTCACTGAACATGAGGATCGGGGCTATGAGTTTCCAGGAGGGAAAGTTGAGCCGGATGAAGAAGCAGACCAAGCCGCTATACGGGAGATTCAAGAAGAGACGGGTGCTGTTGTTCGTGAATTAACGTATATTGGTCAATATCAGGTGCTGGGCAGAGAAAAGGTCATTGTCAAGAATATTTATTTCGCTGATATTGAAAAGCTAGTGAAGCAAGACACGTATTTTGAAACGAAAGGACCCGTTCTTTTCGCAGACTTGCCAAGATCCATCGCAAAAAATAAGAATTTCAGTTTTATTATGAAAGATGATGTGTTAAGACAAAGTCTTGCTTATTTAGAAAAGAACGGTTTGATTCGTTAAAAAAAGCGCAGGGTGACAATCCCTGTGCTTTTTATTTTTGAAGAAAACGGCGTTCGAGCCATTCCACAAGCTGGTACATGATGGTCGCAAATACGGCAATAATGAAAAGACTTAAGAACACGAGTGTAAAGTTGAAGACTTGAAAACCGTAAATGATCATGTAGCCGAGCCCTTTTGAGGAAACAAGAAATTCCCCTACGATAACCCCAACCCAAGAAAGGCCGACATTGACTTTGATCGCAGAAATCATCGTTGGAATACTAGCTGGCAAAATGACCTCGCGAAAGACGACGCTTTTTTTCGCACCAAAGGTTTTCATCACCTTTAAATAATTCTCATCGACCTCTTGAAAGGCTGTATAAATGACGATTGTCGTAATGATCACACTAATGATTGCGCCCATGGCAACGATGCTGATCATGCCAGGCCCAAGGGCAACAATTAAAATCGGGGCGAGGGCAACTTTTGGCATGGCATTTAAAATGACTAAATAAGGATCAAGAACGTTTGCCAGGCGGGTGGACCACCATAAGGCGGCAGCGAGCAAAATGCCGCAAAAGGTACCAAGTAGAAAACCGAGCACCGTTTCAAATAATGTAATACTCATATGATTCACTAAAGACCCATCGGATATTTTTTGTACAAACAATTGGCAGACCGCAGATGGTGAACTAAAGATCAGTGGATCGATAAGGCGATAATGACTGGCAAGCTCCCAAAGCGAAAAGAAGCTGGCGAAAATAATGAACTGATAGATTCGGGTCATGCGTTTTTCCATTCGGTATTTTTTGCGATAGGCTTCATGTAAAAGATCACTGTGTTTCAACTGTTTTCAGCTCCTTCCAAATCGTTTGAAAGAGCTCTTGGAAACTCTGGGTCTGTCTCGCTTTGAAAGGAGAAAGAGTCCTCAGATCATCTGGAACGGTAAAGATTCGCTGGATCGAGCCAGGATGCTTTGAGAATAAGAAAATGCGGTCACTCATCGCAATGGCTTCGCCGATGTCATGTGTCACAAGGACCGCTGTTTTTTGATAGTTTTTGAGTGTATGAAAGACGAGATCCTCTAAAGTGAGTTTGGTTTGGTAGTCTAGAGCTGAAAAGGGCTCATCTAGTAAAAGCAGACCGGGGTTCACTGCAAGCGTTCGGGCGAGAGCCGCACGCTGCCTCATGCCGCCTGACAGCTCCTTCGGGTATTTTTCCTCTACATCATGAAGGCCAAGCTTAGGCAGTAAGCCAAGAGCGGCGGAGGTGGCTTCATGTGAATCTTGCTTGGTAATTTTTAACCCGAGAATGATATTTTCCTTGATGGTTTTCCAAGGGAACAAATAATCTTGCTGGAGCATGTAGCCGATTTGATGCTCCTTTTGATTCGGCTCTTTTCCTTCGATTAAAATTCGGCCTTCAGAGGGCGGCGTTATTCCTGCAATGATAGACAGCAGGGTGGTTTTTCCGCAGCCGCTGGGACCAATAAATGAGATAAATTCTCCTTGGTCTATCTCCATATTGATATGCTGTATGGCCGTTGTTTTTTCTTTTAAAGAGAAGTACGTGTGGGTCACATGGTCAATTTGAAGGAAAGACATGTGCTACCTCCTATTCTATTTGTGTTCTGTGACCTTCTTTGCAATGGATGAATCGACAAGTTGTTTGTACGGGATAAATTTCGGCAATTCATCGCTCTCCTTCATGATTTCCTGCAATTTGTTCCATTCCTCTTCATTCAGAAGGGGATCTGCTGCATAGGAGTCCTGCTGTTTGTAGCGCTTAATGGCAGTTGATAAAACATCAAGTTCTGTATCAGGAAAATGAGATTGAATGGTTTTGGCAATCTCCTCCGGCGGCTTGGCTTCTACCCATTTCTGCGCTTTGTAAATGGCGCGAGTGAAGGCTTCAGCTGTCTCTTTGTTTTCCTCTAAGTAACTCTTCTTTGCCATGAAGGTGGTATACGGCACCTTTCCGGAAGCCTCTCCAAAGGAGGCGGTAATGTACCCTTTGCCTTCTTTTTCAATTAAGGATGCTGTCGGTTCGAATAACTGCACAAAATCGCCAGTTCCAGAGGAGAAAGCACCTGAAATGTTGGCAAAATCAATATTTTGAATCATGCGGAGATCCTTTTTTACATCAATGCCTTCCTTTTTCAGGACATATTCACCGACCATTTGCGGCATGCCGCCTTTCCGCTGTCCAAGAAAGTCTTTTCCTTTTAATTGATCCCAAGAGAATTCGTTCACTTTCTCCCTTGAAACAAGAAATGTACCGTCTGTTTGTGTCAGCTGTGCAAAGTTGATGACAGAGTCTTTTGTGTCTTGAGCCTCTACATAGATAGAGGATTCAGATCCGGTCAGGGCGATATCTGCACCGCCGGATAAGAGAGCTGTCATCGTTTTATCGCCGCCCCAGGTCGTTTTTAATTCAACCTCTAGCCCTTCTTCTTTGAAGAAATCCTCAGATAAGGCAACATAGAGCGGAGCATAAAAAACCGAATGGGTCACCTCGGCTACTTGTACGGTCTGCTCTTGTTCTTTTTTACAGGCGACAAATGGAATAAAGAGCAGGACAACGACGATGAATGCCAGTCTGACTTTGATGGAACGATTCAAGAGTAATTCGCCTCCTTTGTTCTAGATCACTAATTAAAGTATGTCAAAAGGGATTTTTGGTGAGTGCCTAGATGAAAATAAGAAGCGCATTGTTTATTTATAGAACGTGTCTTTTTTTCTATACTAGAAGCATGAATACTTTCTTGAATTTGGAAGAAATAAAGGGGCGGTTTCGTGTATAGAGTGAGTTGGGTATTTCTTGGATGGTATTTAGTAGGGCTCATATTAATGGTCTCTTTTGAAGTGCCAGCATGGCTTCAGTTTGCAAATGGCATTTTCCTTGTGCTGTATGCCTGCTGTGTGATAGAGATTGGGCGAAATATTTATGGGGCATGGGTTGGTGTGATCAAAAGGGCAGCCATTGTCGGTGTGCTGACATTTACGGTTGAATGGATAGGGATCACAACTGGCTTTCCTTTCGGGGCCTATGACTATTATCCGACGTTAGGTTTTCTAGTGGCAGGAGTGCCTTTAACCATTGCTTTTGCATGGGTTGGTGTGTTTTTAAACAGCCTTTTTTTATCCACTCAGCAGTCGAAATGGAAACGAGCTGTCGAAACGGGGATATGGATTGTCTTGCTTGACCTCATATTAGATCCAGTAGCGGCTGAACGGAAATTTTGGGTGTGGTATGACGGCGGTGGTTTTTATGGTATTCCTTTTGAGAATTTTGTGAGCTGGGGTATGATTGGAGCAGGACTTTCCTTTCTCTTCCCGCTTGTTCAGGTTGGTCAAAAGGCCCTCAGCTGGACGAGCCGTATTTATCAGGCAATGGTGTTCTTTTTTGGTGTGCTGGCATTAAAGGACGGGCTCGATGTCATTTTTTATTTAGCGCTAATCATTGTTATTTTGTGTGAAGGAAGGGTTCAATTTGAAAGAAAGCGACAAAAGCCGATCGTTTAGACGTATATTTTCTCTTTATCTTGAGCGGTATTTACTTCATAAACATTTCCGCTGCGTGATGATGAAAGGCGCTGTGGACCCAAACGAGAAGCTGCCTGTTCTTTATCTCGCTAATCATAGCTCCTGGTGGGATGGACTGATTATCTTTCTTTTAACAGAAAAAGCATCTGGGCTCGATCACTATATGATGATGGAGGAGAAACAGCTGAAGCAATATGCCTTTTTCCGAAAGCTTGGTGCCTTTCCGGTTCAGAAAGAGAATCTGAAAAGTGTGAAGCAAGCATTAATGATGGCAAAAGAGAACATGCAGGCTGGCAGGGCTGTATGGCTTTTTCCACAGGGGAAAATCATGCATCAGGATGTGCGGCCGCTTGAATTGGAGGGCGGGGCTTCTTTTTTAGTGAGACAATTTGAGCAAGTCGTGGTGAAGCCTGTGACCTTGCATTATACATTTAATCAATTTCAAAAGCCGACAGTATCTGCTGTGTTTGGTGAAGATACCTTTGTATCTGGCGGAGAACTTCGAAGCAAGGACGTGACGCATCTGCTTAGGGATCTCCTTGAAACGCAGTTAAACGCACATCAAGCACAGGTCATCGCTGACCCTGATTTTTCAACCAATCAAGAATTTAGACAGATGACAAGGACAAGTCAATCAACAAGTGATGCGTTTGATTCCTTTAAAAAGTGGGTGAAAACATGGCGGTCTTCTTAACCGTGATCAGCGTACTCTTGCTCTGTCAGTTTATTTTCACCATATGGAATATGAGGCAGCTTCCTGTTTTAAAGCCAGCATCCTTTTCGCCGGGTGAACCTATTTCGTTATCGATTCTGATTCCAGCGAGAAATGAGGAAAAAAGGATAGAAGCCTGTCTTCAGTCGATCGTTGATCAACGTCTTTACCCGAAAGAGCTTATCGTACTTGATGACCATTCGACAGATCAGACAAGAGCGATGGTGGAGCGCTTCGCAGAAACATATCCGTGGATCCGTCTCCTTTCAGGTCAGCCATTAAAGCGGGGCTGGCTTGGTAAATCATATGCCTGCTCTCAGCTCGCTGAGGCAGCAGCTTCTGACTGGCTGCTATTTTTAGATGCGGATGTCCGATTAAAAAAAGGGGCAGTTGAATCAGTATACAAGCAGTTATGCATGCAAAAAACGGGCATGCTGTCAGGTTTTCCAGAACAAAAAACAGGCACATTGTTTGAGCATCTTGTGGTTCCTATGATGATGTTTACCATTGGCTGTCATCTGCCAGTGAAATGGATAAGAAAATCTAAGAACCCCGCTTTTGCCGCAGCACATGGCGGTTTTATTGCCATTGAAAAGAATTGTTATCACGACATTGGCGGGCATAAAGCGATCAAGGATTCACTCGTTGATGATATGGCTTTGGCTAAACGGGTGAAGGAAAAAGGCTTTCCGTTCACACTTGCAAGCATTCATCCATTTGTGTATATGAGAATGTATGAAAGTGGACAAGAGGTTTGGGAAGGTTACCGGAAAAATTTGTTCCCGGGTGTGAATCGAAGCATTCCTCTGTTAAGCAGTGTCTTTTGTTTATACACCCTCCTTTATTTGGTTCCTGTCATTTGTTTCATGATCGCATTGTTTCAGCTGGATGTTTTGAGCATATGCTTAGCGATTCTTTGCTATGGGCTGGGTGTATCGATTAAAGCGGCAATTGATATTGAAAACGGGCGGACCTCTGCAATGGCTTTTTTATTGCCGCTCAGTATTTTAAGCCTGATCGCCATTGGCTTTGCTTCTATGAAAATCGGGCTGAAAAAAGAAGGGTATGAATGGAAAGGGAGAAGGTACGAATGAAAAAAGTGATCATCATCGGCGGCGGATTTGGCGGATTATCAGCCGCGATCCGTCTACAGTCACGCGGGGTTCAGGTCACCATTTTAGAAAAAGAAGCGGCTTTAGGCGGGAAATTGCAGCGCCATCACGGAGCAGGCTACTCTTTTGATTTAGGACCGAGTACCATTACAATGAAGACATATTTTGAAGAAGTGTTTACAGCCTGTCATAGACGGATGGAGGATTATGTGACCTTTTATCCGATTTCTCCGCTTACCAAAAATTTTTTTCCAGATGGACATACGGTCGAGTTTACGCCGAATATGGAGCAAATGGAATCACAAATTGCTGCATTCAGTCCTGAAGATGCGAAGCAATACCGTGCATTTTTGCAGGAATCAAAGGCGCTTTTTCAAAAGGCAGAGGAGCAGTTTTTAAATCGTCTGTTATTGAGCTGGAAGGATAAGGCGGATTTAAAGCTGATGAAAGCACTTCTCGCTGTCAAACCGTTCACATCCGTTCAGCGCCTGCTGCGTCAATATTTCCGTCACCCCCATACATTGGCGATGTTTGGACGGTATGCTACTTATATTGGCTCCTCTCCCTACGAGGCGCCGGCTATTTTTAATATGATGGCGTATTTAGAAGGGGAGAAAGGGATTTATGGAATACAGGGCGGTACATATCGTTTAGTTGAGGCATTTGAGACACTGGCAAAAGAATTAGGTGTTCAGATTCACCTCAATGAACAAGTGAACAAGATTCATGTGAAGGATCGGCAGGTCAAAGGAGTGGAAACGGATCAGCAGATGTATGAGGCAGATCAAGTCATTGCAGGAGCAGATGCGCTGACTGTATACCGTCATCTCATAGATGAAAAAAACCGTCCTCGTTATTTAAATCAAAAACTGTCTGGCATTGAACCGTCGTTGTCGGGCTTTGTTCTCTTATTAGGTGTACCTAAAGTCTATGAACAGCTGGCCCATCACAATGTGTTTTTCCCTGAGGATTATGAGCAAGAATTCAAGGATATTTTTCAGAAAAAACAGCTGCCTCAAGACCCGGCGCTATACATATGCTATTCAGGTCATTCAGAACCAGCTTTAAGCGGAGGACCAGGAAGAAGCAACCTGTTTGTACTGGCCAATGCACCTTATGTGACAAAAGAGCAAGATTGGGACATGCTAAAGGAGACATATCGTCAGCATGTAAAAAACAAATTAATGGAAAAAGGTCTTTTTGATTTGGATGAGCTTATCGAATATGAAGCAGTTCAAACCCCGCTTGATCTGCAGCAGAAAACAGGTGCATATCGTGGAGCCATTTATGGCATGTCTTCAAACTCGTTCAAACAGGCATTCTTTCGCATCAATAATCAGTCAAAGGACATTGAAGGACTTTGGTTTGTTGGAGGAACAAGTCATCCAGGCGGCGGCACGCCGATGGTGACAAAATCAGGCCAGCTTGTCGCAGAAGCGATACTGAAGCAATGGACGTAATCAAAGATGAAAAGGAGAGAAATCGAGTGATTGTGGAAAAAAGAAGGTTTCCGTCGCCCCATCCGCATATTCACTTATATACAGTGACCTATGAGGCAGATGGACTTCGGATGAAAGGGCTGCTCGCTGAACCGGCCGGAGAAGGTTTCTACGACGGCTTTTTGTATTTACGAGGCGGCATTAAAAATGTGGGGATGGTCAGACCGGGCCGGATTGTGCAATTTGCCGCGCAGGGCTTTGTCGTCTTTGCTCCCTTTTACCGGGGAAACCAAGGAGGCGAAGGGAACGAAGATTTTGCCGGAGAAGATCGAAAAGATGCGTTCGCTGCCTTTCAACTGTTAAAACAGCACAAAAAAGTGAAGAAGGACCGCATTCATATCTTTGGTTTTTCGCGAGGCGGTATTATGGGCATCTGGACCGCTGTTGAAATGAAACAGGAGGCAGCTTCCTTTGTCACATGGGGAGGCGTCAGTGATATGAAACTGACTTATGAAGAGCGTGTGGATATGAGACGGATGATGAAGCGTGTGATTGGCGGCCCGCCGCATAAGGTGCCAGAGGCATATGAGAACAGAACCCCTTTAAATGATGTGGACAAAATTGAAGCACCTGTCCTTATCATCCACGGAGAAGAGGACCAAAATGTATCGATTGAGCATGCGTATTTGTTAGAAGATGCGCTGCGCCAGCACGGGAAATCCGTGGAGACATGGTATTTCCACGGATACAACCACTATTTCCCGCCGCAGCATAATCGAGAAATTGTGAGAAGGCTGACCACATGGATGCACAGCCGAAAAAGCGGAAATGTGGTAAAATAAGCAGTATAACGAAATATAGAAAGTAGGGGGATTTTCAATATGGGAATGCCTGTTGAATTTAATACAATGATTGTCACGAAGGGAAAAGAGACAAGAATTGAAGAGAATGTATTTGAACTCATGAAGGAAGGATACCGCATTTATCCATTAAATATTCCGCTTGAGGTGCGTAAAACGAAAGACGGAGAAAAAACAGGGACAGCACACGTTGAAAAGCTGGAGCTTACAGACAATGTGACAAAGGTCACTTACCGACTCGTTTCATTACATTCAACAAACTAACCAAAAAAGCTGAGGGAATGATTCCCCTCAGCTTTTGTCATTTGATTATACGAGTGGTCCGCCTTTGGCTTCAATGTCACTTGCTGCGTGGCTGAATTTTTGGAAGTTCTTTTTAAATTCATTGGCAAGGAAGTGTGCTTTTTCTTGATAAGCCTCTTGGTCATCCCATGTTTTAGCAGGTTGAAGCACTTCATCTGGTACACCAGGAATATGAAGCGGGATGTGTAAGCCAAAGATGTCATCAGTAATCATCTCGGCATTGTCAAGGTCACCTTCGATTGCTGCCTGCACCATTGCTCTTGTATGAGCGAGATTCATTCGTTTGCCTGTACCGTAGCCTCCGCCAGTCCAGCCTGTATTCACAAGGAATACTTTTGCACCGTGCTCATCAATCTTTTTGCCAAGCATTTCAGCATAGACGTGAGCTGGAAGCGGAAGGAATGGTGAACCGAAGCAAGTAGAGAATGTCGTTTCTGGTGATGTGACACCGCGCTCAGTTCCAGCTAATTTACTTGTGTACCCGCTCAAGAAATGGTACATTGCCTGCTCTTTTGTTAAACGGCTGATTGGAGGTAAGACGCCAAACGCATCCGCTGTTAAAAAGACAATGGCAGATGGATGTCCTGCGATACTTGGTTTCACGATGTTATCAATCATTTCGATTGGGTAAGCAGCGCGTGTATTTTCAGTAAAGAAAGTATCATCATAATCCGCTTCACGTGTTTCTTCATCAAGCACAACGTTCTCAAGAACTGATCCGAAGCTGATCGCTTTGTAGATCTGCGGTTCTTTTTCTTCACTTAAGTTCACACATTTCGCATAGCATCCGCCCTCGATATTGAAGACCCCTGTGCCAGACCAGCCGTGTTCATCGTCTCCGATCAGCTTGCGGCTTGCGCTTGCAGAAAGCGTCGTTTTCCCCGTACCTGAAAGTCCGAAGAATAAGGCTACATCGCCTTCTTGACCTACGTTTGCTGAGCAGTGCATGGATAAAATATCTTGCTCAGGAAGCAGGTAGTTCATCACAGAGAAAATGGACTTTTTCATTTCTCCTGCATATTCTGTTCCACCGATAAGAATCGTGCGTTTTTCAAAAGAAACGATGATAAACGTTTCAGAGTTTGTGCCATCTGTTGCAGGATCTGCTTTAAAGTGCGGTGCAGATAAGATGGTGAAAGGTTTTTCGTTTGAGGAAGGTGTTGACCCGTCAGGTCTGATAAATAGCTGCTTGGCAAAAAGATTGTGCCATGCGAATTCGTTTACAACTGTAATCGGCATACGATATCTTTCGTCAGCGCCTGCAAACCCTTCAAAGACGAATAGTTCATCACGTTCTTTTAAGTATGACACAACCTTTGTATATAAACGGTCAAATGCTTCTTTGGAGATCGGCTGGTTTACTTGACCCCAATCGATTTTATGTTCAGAGCTTTCTTCTTTGACGATAAATTTATCTTTAGGCGAACGTCCTGTGTAGGCTCCAGTTGTGGCGCGGACAGCTCCAGTTGATGTTAAAACGCCTTCATTACGTGCCAAAATCTTTTCAACAAGTTTCGGAACAGATAAATTTTGGTGCGTATTTTCTAATGAGAGCAATGACTGCAAATCTTCTTTTAAATCCACTGAGTTCATAAAAAAACCCTTCCTTTACCGTTGAATTTGTTTGTTTCGATTAGTATAACACATTAATAATAATAGTCTATACTATTTAAAAATTTTTGTGTGTGTTTTTTCATTTCTGCTATGAAAATATGCTTTTTGGTGATGCTAATGGTGAGGAGAAAAAAGAGGGAGATAATTCTTATGAAGCATTGACATGACGCAAGGGTTTAAGATAAGATATCTTATTGAACGGATACTCTTATCCCGAGTTGGTGGAGGGACAGGCCCGATGAAGCCCAGCAACCGGTTTCTTATTTAAAAGGCATGAAAATGCTGAGAAACCAAGGTGCTAACATGATGCAAGGTACAAGAACACCTTGAGCGATAAGAGTGAAAGGCATGCGATCTCAGACCCTTTCCTCGCAATGAAGGAAATGGTTTTTTTATTTTTGGGATATCATATGAACAAATTGCCAATAACATCTCTAATATAAACGTTTTCAAATATAAGAGGGAACGAGTTCCGTATCATATTGGAGGCCTCATCTTGGGATGATGTGGTCTTGTACAGGAGGAAATAGCCATTATGAGTCAAAATCGTCGTTTATTTACTTCAGAATCAGTGACAGAAGGACATCCGGATAAAATCTGTGATCAAATTTCAGACAGCATTTTGGATGAAATTTTAAAGAAAGATCCAAATGCACGTGTTGCCTGTGAAACTTCTGTTACAACCGGTCTCGTATTAGTAAGCGGTGAAATTACAACGTCTACTTATGTCGATATTCCAAAGACGGTGCGTGACACAATTAAGGAAATTGGCTACACACGTGCGAAATATGGTTTTGATGCGGAAACATGTGCTGTACTTACATCAATTGATGAACAGTCTGCTGATATTGCGCAAGGTGTAGACAAAGCACTTGAAGCACGTGAAGGAACAATGACGGAAGAAGAAATTGATGCGATTGGTGCAGGTGACCAAGGATTGATGTTTGGTTTTGCCAACAACGAAACCGAAGAGCTCATGCCGCTGCCGATTTCACTAGCGCATAAATTATCTCGCCGTTTAACAGAAGTACGTAAGGATGAAACACTTGCATACCTTCGTCCAGACGGAAAAACACAAGTCACAGTTGAATATGATGAGCAAAACAAACCAGTTCGTATTGACACAGTGGTTATTTCTACGCAGCATGCACCAGAAGTGACGCTTGAACAAATTCAAAGTGACTTAAAAGAGCATGTCATCAGTCCTGTCGTTCCAAGTGAACTGATTGATGAACAGACAAAATACTTCATTAACCCAACTGGCCGTTTCGTGATCGGTGGACCTCAAGGGGATGCTGGTTTAACTGGACGTAAAATCATCGTTGATACGTATGGCGGATACGCTCGTCATGGAGGCGGTGCTTTCTCAGGTAAGGATGCAACGAAGGTTGACCGTTCTGCGGCATACGCTGCTCGTTACGTAGCGAAAAATATCGTAGCTGCCGGCCTTGCAGATTCTTGTGAAGTACAGCTTGCTTATGCAATTGGGGTTGCACAGCCTGTATCGATTTCAATTGATACATTCGGGACAGGAAAAGCTTCAGAAGAAAAATTAATTGAAGTGGTTCGTGCAAACTTTGATCTTCGTCCAGCTGGCATTATTAAAATGCTAGACCTGCGCCGTCCGATCTACAAACAAACAGCTGCATACGGACATTTCGGCCGTCACGACTTAGATCTTCCGTGGGAAAAAACGGATAAAGCCGATACACTTCGCAAAGAAGCATTGGGACAATAACAACATAAAAAACCGCTTATTTTAAGCGGTTTTCCTTTTGATTAAAAAAAAAATCTTCAAAAAGCGAAAAAATGTGAAACAAAATCGGACAAAATACTGTCTAATTATAGGTCTACTTTTAAGAAATAACATAACGTGGAGGCAATAATATGTGTGGGTTTGTTGGTGTATTTAATCACCGTCCATTGTCCGAAACTACTGAACAGGAAGAGCTAATTAAACAAATGAATCGTCTCATCGTTCATCGTGGTCCGGATGATGAGGGTTACTTTCATGATGAGCATGTAGGATTTGGATTTAGACGTTTAAGTATTATAGATGTTGAGCACGGAAAGCAGCCGCTTTCTTATGAAGATGAAAAGTATTGGATTATTTTCAACGGAGAAATTTATAACTATGTGGAGCTGAAGGAAGAGCTTGTGAAAAAAGGCTATACGTTCAGCACAGATTCTGATACGGAAGTACTTCTTGCTACATACCGTCATTATAAAGAAGAAGCGGCTTCTAAGCTTCGCGGCATGTTTGCATTTTTAATTTGGGATAAAGAAGCGCAATTATTATATGGCGCAAGAGATCCTTTCGGCATCAAACCGCTTTATTTTACACAAATGGATGAGCAAGTGTACTTTGCATCTGAACGCAAAAGCTTGATGGCAGTGAACGAGAACATTTTATTTGATGAGACTGCTTTGCAGCAATACATGTCATTCCAGTTCGTACCTGAGCCAAATACACTTGATCAAAAGGTGCACAAAGTAGAGCCAGGTCATCAGTTTACTTTACGCCCAGGACAGGAGATTGAATTTAAGACTTACTGGAAAGTTCAATTCAAGCCTGAGCAAACACAAGAACAAAAGCTAATTGAAGAAGTCCGCGATGCAATCTATGATTCTGTGAAAGTTCATATGAGAAGTGATGTTCCTGTTGGTTCATTCCTATCAGGTGGTATCGATTCTTCTTTCATCGTATCTGTTGCAAAGGAATTTCATCCTGAGCTGAAGACGTTTTCTGTTGGTTTCCAGCAGGATGGCTTTAGTGAAGTTGATGTAGCGAAGGAAACGGCTGATAAGCTGGGCTTACAAAACTTCAGCGCGGTGATTTCTCCTGAGGAATATATGAATGAGCTTCCGAAAATTGTTTGGCATTTAGATGATCCTTTAGCTGATCCGGCGGCGATTCCATTGTACTTCGTGGCAAAGGAAGCGAAGAAACAAGTGACGGTCGTTCTTTCTGGTGAGGGAGCAGACGAGCTGTTCGGTGGATATAATATTTACCGTGAGCCGCTTTCTCTTAAGCCATTTGAATCTGTTCCATCTATGCTGAAAAAGCTTCTTCTTCGTCTGGCGCGCTTAATGCCAGAAGGAATGAAAGGAAAAAGCTTTATCGTCCGCGGCTGTACACCATTAGAGGAGCGTTATATCGGTAATGCGAAAATCTTTGAAGAGCCAGTAAAGAAAAACCTCTTAAAGCAGTATGATCCGAACATTACGTATCGTGATGTGACGAAGACATACTTCGAGGAAAGTGCAGGCTACAGTGATATTAACAAAATGCAATATGTTGATATTCATACGTGGATGCGCGGGGACATCTTACTGAAAGCAGATAAGATGACAATGGCGAATTCTCTTGAGCTTCGTGTTCCTTTCCTTGATAAGGTCGTATTTGAAGCGGCTTCTAAAATTCCAGAAGAGCTGAAAACAAAAGATGGCACAACGAAATATTTATTGCGTAAAGCAGCAGAAGGCATTGTGCCTGACCATGTGTTAAACCGCAAGAAGCTGGGCTTCCCTGTTCCAATTCGTCATTGGCTGAAAAATGAGATGAACGCTTGGGCGAAAGACATCATTAAAAACAGTCAAACTGACGAATATATTAACAAAGCGTATGTGCTTGATTTATTAAATGAACATTGTGCTGGTAAAGCAGATCATAGCCGTAAGATTTGGACCGTCCTGATTTTTATGATTTGGCACAGCATTTATGTCGAGCGCAGTATTGATCCAGAGCAATTGAATCATCAACCGAAAGAAGTCATCTTCAGTTAATGAAAAAAGGTTTTCAGCTTTGTGCTGAAAACCTTTTTTGTCATGATAGAAAGTGGCGAAAAAGGGTAAAATAACAAGCGGTTCATAGTTATTGCTTAATATCCTGAAAAAAACATGATAAAGTGAAGATACACGTATGATGTTAACGAGATAAAAGGGAACGATAGTATTGTCCTTTTTCTACATATTCTCTGCGGATTCGGTCCATGTCTTGGATATCTTCATCTGTTAACAGCCGAACGACTTTGGCTGGACGGCCAAAAGCGAGTGATCCTTTTGGGATGACCTTTCCTTGAGGGACAAGACTTCCTGCACCGATAAAGGCGCCTTCGCCAATCTCCGCACCATCGAGAATGATAGACCCCATGCCAATGAGGGCATTTTTTCGAATGATTGAGCTATGTAATGTGACTTGGTGTCCAATGGTAGCACCATCTTCAATAAGAAGTGTTTTTCCAGGACTTTGATGCAGGCACGATAAATCTTGAATGTTGACGTTCTTTCCAATTCTCACAGGTGCAACATCGCCTCTGATCACGGTTTGGAACCAAACGCTCGAATATTCTCCAATTGTGACATCACCGGTAATGGTGGCGTTATCTGCGATAAAGACCGATTCATGAATCTCAGGTGTAAACTGATGATATGGATAAATCACTTTTTCGACTTCCTTTCTTAATACAACATTTGTGAGGTGTTTACTTTGTGGACTTGGCATGCTGAAAGACCAGTTGGTACAATTGTCATTGTACATGGTGCGAGTGAATATCACGGCCGATATAAATGGCTGATTGAAATGTGGCGGAATGCAGGCTATCACGTCGTTATGGGTGATTTGCCTGGGCAAGGCACATCGACACGTGCGCGAGGCCACATTCGTTCGTTTCAAGAATACATTGATACAGTCGATGAATGGATCGAGCATGCGAAATCATTCAGGCTTCCTACTTTTTTACTTGGACACAGTATGGGTGGACTCATTTCAATTGAGTGGATGAAGCAGTATACCCATACGAAGTTGAATGGCCTTATTTTATCATCACCTTGTTTAGGTCTGCAATTTAAACCGAAGAAGCTGATGGATTTTGCGTCAAAAGGTCTAAATGTGCTGGCACCGTCTTTTAAAGTGGAGTCAGGGCTGTCGATTGAACTAGCCACACGAAATCAGGCGGTCATTGAGGCAGACTCAAATGATTCTCTTTACGTGACAAAGGTGTCGGTTCGCTGGTATCGAGAGCTGATCAAAAATATCGATGCGGCGATGCAGCCGACGAATGTCTTTAAATCGATCCCTCTCCTTTTAATGCAGGCGGGCGATGATAAGATCGTCGATAAAACAAGGGTGATTAAATGGTTCAATGGCATAGAATCAACCAATAAATCATACCGTGAATGGGAAGAGCTGTATCACGAAATTTTTAATGAACCAGAAAGAGAAGATGTGTTTAAGGCGGCAAGAGCCTTTACAGATCAATATATTTGATTGTGAGCTTTAAGTTGGGGGTGGAGTGATTTGTCAGTACCAGAGCGTCCTTTTGCACTGATGACAAAGGTGTATAAAGATATTTTTCCGCTTGTTCATCAGGAGCTGAAAAAGTGGCGGGCTCATGCCGAAATGATTGAAAATGAAGAACTGAGAACGCAGGCACTAGCGAGCATATCGAGTAAAACGTTTCACTGTGAAGGCGGAGGTATTTTATCTCTTCTGGCAGGTGAAGAGAAAGAAACATGTATTGAATTCATTGTGGCGTATCAAACCATTAGTGATTACTTAGATAACCTTTGTGACCGCAGCACGTCGCTTGATCCAAAGGATTTCCATATGCTGCATCAAGCGATGAGAGATGCGCTTGATATTCATGCTGAGCTCAAGCCATACTATCAATTCCGTGATGATCAAGAGGATCATGGATATTTACATGCGCTTGTCCGCACATGCCAAGATGTGCTTACGCGTGTTCGACATTATCCGATCATTCAGCCATATTTACACACGCTGTGTGATTACTATAGTGACCTGCAAGTACATAAGCACGTTGTTCCCCATGAGCGTGTACCACGGCTAGAGTCATGGTTCCGCCAGTATGAAAAAGATTTGCCGAAGATGGAATGGTATGAGTTTTCAGCTTGTGCGGGATCAACGTTAGGGATATTCTGTCTTGTGGCGTATGCGCTGCAGCCTGATTTTACAGAAAAGCAGGCGAAGCAAATTTACGAAAGCTATTTCCCTTATATTCAAGGTCTGCACATTTTACTCGATTATTTAATAGACCAAGAAGAGGACAGGCTTGGGGGAGATCTGAACTTTTGCTCATACTACGATTCTCATCATGAGATGATGGATAGACTTCAGCATTTTATCGAAAAAGCGGATGAGCAGCTGAAAGGTATTCCGCATGAAAACTTTCACAAATTAATTAACAGAGGATTACTGGCGGTCTATTTGTCCGATGAAAAAGTGACAGCCCAAAAAGAGATGAACAAGCTGGCAAAAAGGCTGATCAAATCAAGCGGGAAAACATCGTTCTTTTTCTATATTAACGGAAGAGCCTATCGGACCTATCAGAAAATGCCTTGGATGAAATCATCATAAAAAAGCTCAAATCCATTAGGATTTGAGCTTCAGCGTGTAGACAAACCCTCGCATTCGGTGTCATGTCTGCGCGCCGGTACTCACGAATGTCAAATTCGCTCCGTTCCGGTGCTCGCCCGTTCCTAGACTGCAAAGGTTTTCTATCACGCTGAAAAGAAGAAAAAAGCTAAAATGCACATCATTTTAGCTTTTTTTCAATGGCGACCACAAAAGGCGGGTCGTTTTGAATATTCATGTATTGATATGATAAAACTTGTACCTCTTCATGAGGGAGTGATCTGCAATAGTCGAGAAGCACTTCTTTTTCTCTTTTACCTTCGGGATGTCCATGGTAGATCACAAGGACGATCAGTCCTCCGGGTTTGAGCCATTCGAGGAGCTGCTTGATGGCTTCAATGGTTGTAGGAGCCTGAGTGGTGACGGCTTTATCGCCTCCTGGCAGATACCCAAGGTTAAACACTGCACCAGATATATGTCCATAAACATCCTTCGGAAGATGATCCGCCAGTTTTTCATGTCCATCATGGATCAGGTGAACGTAAGGATATTGACCGCCAAGCCTTTTGCTTGTCTGCTGCAAGGCTTCCTCTTGCACGTCGAATGCAAACACTTGTCCTTCAGTTCCTACAAGGTCCGCTAAATAGAGTGTATCATGGCCGTTTCCCATTGTTGCATCTATGACGATGTCGCCTTTTTGACAAGCGCGTTCTAACAGCTCTTTACTAAAAGGAAGCATGCGTTTCAAAATCATTTAGCTGCTTCTTCCAATCTGACGAAACGTTTCCCTTGGTAGCTGTTACGTCTTTCGAGCTCAGCATTAATGGCATTGAGCACTTCCCACTTGTTAACACTCCACATTGGACCAACCATTAATTCAATTGGGCCGTCCCCTGTAATACGGTGAATAATCATTTCTGGCGGCAGAATCTCCAGCTGATCACAAACAAGCTGAACATATTCCTCCTGGCTTAAAAACTCAAGCTTTCCTTTTTCATATTGCTTGACCATTGGAGTCCCTTTTAAAAGGTGAAGCAAATGAATTTTAATTCCCTGCACATCTAAATCCGCAACAGCTTTTGCTGTTTCCATCATCATGTCTCGGTTTTCAAGAGGCAATCCATTGATGATATGTGAGCAGACACGAATTCCGTGTTTTCTCAGTTTTTCTACACCTTCAACGTAGCATTCATAATCATGAGCACGGTTAATGAGCATAGCTGTCCGTTCGTGTACCGTTTGAAGACCAAGCTCTACCCATAGGTAAGTGCGTTCGTTTAATTCGGCTAAATACTCCACTACGTCATCCGGCAGACAGTCAGGTCTTGTTGCAATGGATAGACCTACGACACCATCCAGATTCATGACGGTTTCATATTTTTCTTTTAGGACAGGAAGCGGCGCGTGTGTGTTTGTATACGCCTGGAAATACGCCATGTATTTTCCGTCTTTCCATTTTGTATGCATCCGGTCTTTTATTTCGTTAAATTGAGTGATGAGATCATCAGCCCGGTTTCCTGCAAAATCACCAGATCCAGCGGCACTGCAAAATGTACAGCCGCCGTGGGCTACAGTACCATCACGGTTTGGGCAGTCAAAGCCGCCGTCTAAGGCTACTTTAAATACTTTATGACCAAAGTGTTCACGCAAATGGTAGTTCCATGTGTGATAACGTTTTTCGCTGTTTGAATATAAAAAAGGGTTATGCTGATCCAAGTCAGTAACCTCCTTGCATAATAATAGGCATCCTTAAAGTTTAACAAAAATCACGAAGGAGGACAATTGAATCTGTCCAACATTTTCTTTAGTGAAAAAGCTTTACATGGGCAAAATAGGCGGGAGCGATGATGAAATGGAGGGAATGTAAGATGGCAACAAGGCAGTCGATTGATGAATTTATTCAAAAAAGTACGGAAACCCTTGAGTTTGCAAGTGAACAATTTGATTTGAGCTCACGTCAGGAACATTATAATGAGGAAGAGTTTTCTAAAGCACAGCTCATGCTTGAGAATACGGTCAACGAATTAGAAAAATTAAAAGATGTCGCCAATGACCAGCAAAGAGAACGATTAGACAGGGCACGTGTTCAAATTCAGAGCTTACAAAATCAAATGATTTTAGGGATTTCTTACGATAATGAATGATGAACAGATCCTTCTTTTAAGGGTCTGTTTTTTATTTTCTTAATAAGTTATTGACTTTTATGCTGGGTATCTATATTGTATTAAGTGTACTACATCAACTAATACACTATAGACACTTAAAGTGAAGAAAGGTGTTCAACCATGAAAAAAGAAAAAAACCCAATTAATTTGAAGTGGATGGTGCTGGCTGTTGCGTTAGCATGTACATTTTTTTTCGTTCTTGTTTTCATTGGTTTTGAAGTTCAAAAAGATTTGATACCCAATTCAGTTCCTTTAATGCAAGGACATGAACAAGCGATAGGACTGCAAAAGCATGAATGAGGAAAGAGGGAGTCATCATGATTCAAATAGATCCAAGAAGCGCTGCGCCAATATATGAACAAATCATTGAGCAGCTCAAAATTTTATGTTTAAAAGGCGTGATGAAGCCTGGTGACAAACTGCCCTCTGTCAGAGAGCTCGCCACCATTATCATTGCCAACCCAAACACCGTCAGTAAAGCGTATAAAGAGCTAGAGCGGGAAGGGATTATTGAAACTCTGCGGGGCCGCGGTACGTATGTAACAGAAGGTGCTCAGTTAAAGCTGAATGAAGGGAAGGTGCTCCAGATGAAAGAACAGTTAAGACAACTCATCATAGAAGCTCATCATGCTGGTATAGATATTCATCAGCTCAAGGAATGGCTGGAAGAGATCGGCTCAAGTCTAAAAGGAGGAAAACAAGTTGATTGAGGTTAGAAATGTATCAAAGAAATTAAATGGACGCGAAGTACTCAGCGACGTTTCCTTCAAAATAGGCGAAGGTGAGATCTTCGGTCTGCTTGGCCGTAATGGCTCGGGGAAAACAACACTTCTCAGATTGATTCAGCAAATTCTTCTTCCGGATGAAGGAGAGATTTATTTTAAAGATGTGCTGGTGAAAGACCACCCTTTAGTAAAGCAAAATATTGTATTCATGCCGGTCGTGAATCCTTACTTTGACAGATACAATTACGGACAGCTTGTCCAGCTGTTAAAGCATATGTATCCAAAGTTTGACGTGACCTATGCCAATGAGCTTGTGAACCGCTATGAAATTCCGGAAAAAGTGAAGTATCGTGAGTTGTCGACAGGGTTAAAGAAACAGCTGTCATTAATTTTAAGCTTTGCCATCAAACCAGCGGTCATTTTATTAGATGAGCCGACTGATGGTATTGATGCGGTCACAAGAAATGACGTTCTTCAGCTGATGATTGACGAGGTGGCAGAACGACAAACAACGATTTTAATTACATCTCACCGCTTAGAGGACATTGAGCGCATGTGTAATCGAATTGGATTTTTAGAAGGAAATCAGCTCACAAGTGTCATGGATTTAGATGAATTAAAGAATGACTATGTCAAAATCCAAATGGCCTTTGAAGAAGATATGAACTTAAGTATTCGAAAAAATGGCGTTGCGATTTTGGATCAAGCGGGCGTTTTCTATACAGCGCTTGTTCTAAAAACCGACGAAGAAGCTAAAGAGTACTTGAAGTCACTGAAGCCAAAAGTATGGCATGAACTGCCTGTGAATTTAGAAGAAGTGTTCATTGCGAAGTTTGGAGGGAAACGCAGATGGTAAAGCGGCAATTATTATATAAGGAGTGGAAGCAATCTGAGCTGACATTCATTTTAGTGATGATTGTTGCGGTGTTTGCGACACCATTATCCCTCTTAATGGATTACTCAACCTTTCAAGATTGTTTGAAAAATTCAGACTGTATAATGGATTCAACAACATTCACTTATATGTTTAAGAAGGATGCATTTCTCTCACTTTCATGGATAATGGGAATATTTTTTGCTGTGATTCAACTAGGGTTTGAGAGAAATAAAGGACAGATGGACTTTACATTATCCTTGCCATTTAGCAGAAGTGCTATCTTTCATACCAAGTTTTTCTTAGGTGCTGGCATCATCGCAGGCGTTCATGTTGTCTCATATCTTATCATTTATTTACTCAAATTAGGCCTTCATCCAATAGAAACACCTGAGTTCAACAGTCGTTATTTTTATGCACTGTTGTCAGCTTTGATGATCTACAGTTTATTTTTTGCAGCAGGTACATTAACAGGAAGTGCTATATCCCAAACAATCGTTGGATTCAGTACGTCCATTCTACCATTTTTGTTAATTGGACTTCCGATCGTTCATTTAGATTTTATCTTTAGAACAAGTGAGAGGTGGATAGATACGAGCCTCAATTATTTGATATCGCCTATTTCACCAATTACTTATATTACAAATGACATTTTTCAACAAGAATATCAGCATTGGTTTAATGGTGAAGCATTCATCATTCCACTTGTCATGATGGTCATATTTTACCTGATTGGTTTGTTTAGCTTTATAAAACATCCAATTGAAAGAAATGGCCGCTTCTTCCTTTACTCAAGTATGGATAGACCAATTCAGATTATGGTCATTGTCTTCGGTGTTCTAGGGTTTGGATGGTTTGGTTTTTCTTCAGATAATTCCATATTTGGTTATATCGTTGGCATGCTCATCGGTGGAGCTGTGGGCGCACTAACGAGTTATTTCTTAATCTATCGAAAAAGATAAACAGAGAGCAGGGGAGTAGAGATGATTCAGATTCAAGCATTAGATCATGTATTTAAAATTGGTAAAAAGGGCAGGGAAAATGAAATTCCTGTGCTGAAAGGGATTGACCTGTCCATCAAAAGAGGCGATATTGCTTGTATTGTTGGACGAAGTGGTTCGGGGAAATCGACTTTATTGAACTTAATATCAGGCTATATTACGCCAACGAGCGGAAAAATTGTCATTGATGGTACCGATGTGACTGGCTTTAATGAAAAAGAATGGGCAGACTTTCGCTTAGATCACTTTGGCTTTATCTTTCAAAGCTTTCAGTTGATCGGGAGCTTAACAACGTATGAGAATGTTGAACTTCCGCTCACTTTAAAAGGGGTGAAGCCGTCTGAACGAAAGGCGAAAGTAAAAGAAATGCTGAAACGAGTAGGACTTGAACATCACGCAGGACATTACCCAAATGAGCTGTCAGGCGGACAGCAGCAGCGTGTGAGTATTGCAAGAGCCTTGATTTTAAATCCATCAATTATTTTAGCAGATGAACCAACAGGCAGTCTGGATTCAGAAACTGAAGGAGAAATTTTAGCCTTTATCCAGCAGCTCAATCGCGAAAAAGGAATTACATTTGTCATCATTACACATGACGATGAAGTCGCTTCAATCGCAGACACAACGTTCCAGCTTCACGACGGTGTATTAAAGAAAGGGGAACAATCCATTGAAATTTAGAGATCAGGTCAAATTCATTAGAAGAAATATGAAGAAAAATAGATTGCGTGTGTTTATGACCATTCTTGCGACGACAATGGCATGCTCTTTCTTAATCGTTCTAGCGTCTGTCGGTTTTGGTTTGCAAAAATCAGCTCAAGATGAAATTATGAAGCAGCAAATCATCACAGAAATTAAAGTGTTAGGAAAAGAAAAAGAAGACGTTAAGATTGATGATTTAAAGAAATATGATCATGTGAAATCTGTCGTCTCAAGAACGGCAATCAATCCTTCGGTTAACGTCGAGCTCGATAACCGTTCAAGTGAAACGCAGGCTGCTTTGACTGATATGAAAGAAGAAAAAGAAGCAGGTCTTGAACTAGACCGAGGAAAAGTCCCAACATCAGCGAACGAAATTGTGGTTGGGTATCATATGGCGCAGCAACTGTGGACAAAAAAAGAACGCGAAGCCTATGAAAAAGAATTAAACCAGACGTCAAATGGGGAAGAAACACCGAAGGAGCCAAAAGGCTACACGAAGGATATTTTAAATAAAGTGATTCAAATCAAAGTGCCAAAACTAAATGAAGAAGGTGAAGTCGTTAAAGAAAAAACATTTGATTTCCGTGTAGTAGGCGTTTTGAAAAAGCCGAATTTGGAGTGGCAGGAGGATCATAAAATTCTGATTCCGAATGCTTATGAAAAAGAATTTGGTCAAATACTCGATCTGTCTCCTGAAGCAGGAAATGTCGAGAAAATGACCTCTGTTTATGCAGATAAATTCGACAATGTCGGTACGCTCACGAATAAACTGACAGATGAGGGCTATCAAGTTATCTCTGTGACGAACCAGCTTGAAGGAATGGATATGTTCTTTACGGTCTTCAAAATTGGACTCATTTTTGTCGGATGTATTGCTGTCATTATTTCTGCCATCGGAATTTTCAATACGATGACCATGGCGGTAACAGAGCGAACACAAGAGATTGGGATTATGAAAGCCATTGGCGCGAATCCATCCATTATCAAGCGGATGTTCCTAATGGAAAGTGCTTATATTGGAGTAATCGGATCAATCATCGGTATTATCATCTCATATTTGATTAGTTTCGCCGTTAATTTAATCATCCCAGCCATTTTGTCGTCCATGTCTGAGGGAGGATCAAGCGATCAATTCTCGATTACTTTTTCCTATATTCCACTCAGCCTTGTCATTACAGCGACAGTGATCAGTGCAGGGGTAGCGATCATTTCAGGGCTTAACCCGGCACGTAAGGCAACAAAAACGAATGTATTAGCAGCTTTAAGAAGAGAAATCTAAAAAAGAACCTCCTGTAAACCCGATTGGGCGCTCAGGAGGTTCTTTTTTATCTTAATTAAACATCGCTATTGCTTAGGTGCCCTGTATCCGGCACGCTCTGCCTCTTCAACAGAGCAGAACATTTTGGTTATATTCTTTGTTCTAGAGTAGTATCTGCTGCTTGGTGTGTGGTAAATACCGTTGACACTCCCTTTAATGTTACAGGCAGCCGATTCTTTTTTTGTTTCCTTTTGTGATTCATGACCGCCTGTGCTTTTTCCTTCATCTTTAGGTGCGGAGCGCTGGACGGTGGAAGACTTCGTATCGCTGCTGCTATTCTTGATTTTTTGTTTGAGTGTTTCATTGCTGGAGGTGAGCTTGTCTATTTTCTGTTCAAGCGATTGAATGGTCTTTTCTTGCTGTTTGACCGTTTCTTTTTCTGAGGTGATGGTTTCTAGCTTTTTTTCCAGCTTTTCTTTTTCCTTCTCCGCATCTTCTAAAGAGGAGGTAAGCGACTCTTTATCAGCTGTTAAGCGCGAAATGTCAGAGGAGAGTTCCTTTTGATCCTTTAACAGCTGTTCGGAAGATGGGTCGGCTTGTGCCTTTGGCGCATTTCCAGCAGTAAGCGGTAATGACATAATGGAAAAGAAGAGACCAATGATCAAAAAAGGATAAAAAAGTTTCTTTGAAAAAATCAGCTCGTTCTTGCGTTTGAGTAAGAAGAAATTGACAGCATATCCGATGGCAAAACAAATACATAAAAGACCTAATATGAGTAACAGCATATCTAACAGCCCCCCTAAATTGCTATTTACACCTATCATACCTCATTTTTCCATTTTGGGGAGCAGTTCAATTAAAAAAACCCTGTTTACACAGGGTTTTCAGCTAATGGTAATCCTTTTATGGCTTCTTTTACAGTCAAATAAGTGATCGTATTCTGGAAATCTGTATCGAGGTCTTTCATTTTCAGCGCAAGCTGCGGCTTAATCCCAGTGATGATCAGTTCGGTTCCAGTAAGATTGAGAAGATGATGCAGTTTGAAAATACGTGCTGCAACGGAATCATCGACTTCGATTAAACCAGAAAGGTCGACAATTAAATAATCATCCTTTGAATCATCTAATATACAGGTTAACTTAGCGACAATAGCATCAAAGCGTTCTTCAGATAATTTCCCGATAAGCGGAAGAGCAGATACACCATTTTTGATTGGGACGATTGGCGTCGAAAGAGAGGTGACTTCCTGTAAGGAATCTTCTAGGAGCTGTTCATATTCTTTCTGTTTCGTAATATCCTTTTGAAAACCAATGAAAAATGTTTTGTCATCTTGTTCAATGTATAGAGGATCTATATTGAGTTCATTCCAAAAAAAAGTGCCGTCTTTTTTATAATTTTTTAGCTGTGTGGTAATAGGTGTTTTGTTTTGAATTCCATGACGAATTAAAGCAAGCTGCTTTTGATCCGTGTCTTTTCCTTGAAGGAATCGACAATTACGACCAAGAATTTCATCTGGTTTGTATCCAGTCATTTGTGTAAAGCCGTGATTCACATAAACGATAGGGTTATCCTCTAAGGAAGGGTCTGTAATGACAACACCGATCCGCGCATGATCCAGCGCTTTTTTGATGAGTTCAAGCTGTTTTTGCAAGCCGAAAATGTTCGAGCTGACCATATTACCCTCCTTTGCTGCTATAAGACATATCAAATGGTTGTCTTTTCAACCAAATGAATCCTTTTAAACGTAACATAACATATGTTCTGTTTCAACGATTGCAAACGCTTTGTTAAATTTGTCATCATAGTTTGTCCTCCATTAGAATAGAGTAAGTAAGGAGACTTTTCATTAGAAAAAGAAGGAATCAATTACTCATCATTCATAAAATGACAAAAATAGTTAATATGGATTAGGTAAAAATGATTCCAATGCATCAAGATTGTTTTTAGGTCATTCACATATAATGGAAGAAACAAGCTTTTTTTCTTCGTTAGAGAGAATAGACCTTTTACATGGATTATGACGGAACAGCAGAATGGCATTACAGGGGGCTGGACAGCCTGAAGTCGCTTTACTATTCTAAGGGCTTTAGGAAGGTGATGAAAATGCTGCAACAAGTCATTATTGCTTGCGCCATTGGAGGGGTCATGGGCATTCTCGGTCACGTAAAGAAAAAAGGCAGGCTAGAGAAGCCCAGAATGACAAAAAAGTTTATTTACTTAGGGTTTATTGAAGATTGGCTCGTTGGGATGATTGCCGCTACACTGCTTGTCTTATCCTCAAATCCCGAATCTAGTCTGCACTTGATCATCTTATCCATTATTTCAGGTTACGGAGGAGAAGCAGTTCTGCGAAGCTTCGATTTTGTGAGAGAAGAACGTTCACAGGATGCAGGCTCCAACCGTCATAACCGATCTCCACACGAATAATATCCTCTACTTTACCCTAGTCTAGGGTACATTCCCATTGTATACAAACCTGCTTGCACTTATGATCATAATTCTATAAAATACTACTTAGATGACGGTTACGATAAGAACAGTGAAGAGGAGTAGTAGGAAAGCAGTATTTGTCTTTAGAGAATTGACGGCTGGTGAAAGTCAATCAAATCTGCTTCTGAACTCGCCTCAGAGTTGCAGTTGCGTTAAAGCTTCTGTCGCATGTCTGCGTTAAAGATATTAAGTGAGCGTACGAACAGCATGTTACGCTAACAAGGGTGGTACCGCGGGAACCAAAAAATCTCTCGTCCCTTTCCAGGGATGAGGGTTTTTTGTTGATTTTAGAAAAATCTGAATTCTTGCAGTGGCCATCTAAGCAGATAAAGCCGTACATATTAAAGGAGGTTTTCACATTGAGTTTTCAGCATCGGGAAATTGAAAAGAAGTGGCAGGATTATTGGCTGACACATAAAACATTCGCCACATCTGACTCGGAAGATAAACCGAAGTTTTATGCACTTGATATGTTTCCATATCCATCAGGAGCAGGGCTTCATGTCGGGCACCCTGAGGGCTATACAGCAACGGATATTTTATCACGCATGAAACGCATGCAGGGATATGATGTTCTTCATCCAATGGGATGGGACGCATTTGGTCTCCCAGCAGAACAGTATGCACTTGATACAGGAAATGATCCGGCGGCTTTTACAGAAGAGAACATCAATAACTTCCGCCGCCAAATTCAATCACTAGGGTTCTCGTATGATTGGGATCGAGAAATCAACACGACAGATCCGAATTACTACAAATGGACACAATGGATTTTCTTAAAATTGTACGAAAAAGGATTGGCCTATATCGATGAAGTACCAGTGAACTGGTGCCCAGCGCTTGGCACAGTGCTTGCAAATGAAGAAGTCATTGATGGAAAAAGTGAACGCGGAGGGCATCCTGTTGAAAGACGTCCTATGAAGCAGTGGATGCTAAAGATTACAGCATATGCGGACAGGCTGTTAGAAGATTTAGAGGACATTGATTGGCCTGAAAGCATCAAAGATATGCAGCGTAACTGGATCGGACGCTCTGAAGGTGCGCACGTTCATTTTGAAGTAGAAGGACATGACGAACAGTTTACGGTTTTCACAACGCGTCCTGATACACTATTTGGCGCAACATATGCAGTGCTTGCACCAGAGCATGCACTTGTTGAAAAAATTACATCAGATGCTCAAAAAGAAGCTGTCGAAGCGTATATCAAAGAGATTCAATCAAAGAGTGACTTAGAGCGGACAGATCTTGCTAAAACGAAGACAGGTATTTTCACAGGAGCGTATGCCATCAATCCTTTAAATGGTGAAAAGATGCCGATCTGGATTGCCGATTACGTGCTGGCGACTTATGGAACTGGAGCCATTATGGCGGTTCCGGCCCATGATGAACGTGACTATGAATTCGCCAAAACCTTTGATCTTCCAATTAAAGAAGTTGTAGAAGGCGGAGACATTGAGAAAGAAGCCTACACAGGTGATGGAAAGCACATTAACTCTGATTTCCTAAATGGCTTAGGAAAAGAAGAAGCGATTGAAAAAGCGATTGCATGGCTTGAAGAACATCAAAAAGGTGAAAAGAAAGTCACATATCGTTTAAGAGACTGGCTGTTCAGCCGTCAGCGCTACTGGGGTGAGCCGATTCCAATCATTCATTGGGAGGACGGAACATCTTCAGCTGTTTCAGAAGAAGAGCTTCCACTGATCTTGCCTAAGACGACAGAGATTAAGCCAAGTGGTACAGGTGAATCACCGTTAGCCAATATTAAAGACTGGGTTGAGGTTGTAGATCCTGTTACAGGTAAGAAAGGCCGCCGCGAAACGAATACAATGCCGCAATGGGCAGGCAGCTGCTGGTATTTCTTACGTTATATTGATCCTCATAACACAGAAGAGCTTGCCTCTCCTGAGAAGCTGAAGAAATGGCTTCCAGTTGATGTGTATATCGGCGGAGCAGAACACGCTGTACTGCATCTTCTATATGCACGCTTCTGGCATAAGTTCTTGTATGATATCGGTGTTGTTCCAACAAAAGAACCTTTCATGAAATTGTTCAACCAAGGTATGATTCTTGGGGAAAACAATGAAAAAATGAGTAAATCAAAAGGAAATGTGGTCAACCCGGATGATATCGTAGAATCTCATGGTGCGGATACATTACGACTTTATGAAATGTTCATGGGACCTTTAGATGCGTCAATTGCTTGGTCTGAAACAGGACTTGATGGCGCTCGTCGTTTCCTTGATCGTGTATGGCGTCTCTTTACAAATGAAGATGGCTCACTCAGTGATAAAGTGACAGAGCAATCTGGCGGCGCATTAGAACGCAGCTATCATGAAACAGTCATGAAGGTAACGGATCATTATGAAGGCTTGCGTTTCAATACAGGCATTTCACAATTAATGGTGTTTATCAACGATGCCTATAAAGCTGATACACTGCCGAAAGAATATGCAGAAGGCTTTGTAAAGCTTCTTTCTCCAATTGCACCGCATTTAGCAGAAGAGCTTTGGAATAAACTTGGTCATGAAGGATCTATTTCTTATGAAGCATGGCCTCAATATGATGAGTCAAAACTTGTCGACGATGAAGTAGAAATTGTCGTACAGCTTAACGGTAAAGTAAAAGCAAAATTAACCGTTCCTGCTGATGCAACAAGGGAGCAGTTAGAAGAGCTCGCGAAAAATGATGTACGTGTAAAAGAACAGCTTGAAGGGAAAACCATTCGTAAAGTGATTGCAGTTCCTGGGAAGCTTGTCAATATTGTTGCGAACTAATGATGACACCCATCGGTATGAACCGGTGGGTGTTCTTTATTTCCCGGGACATAATTTTGTCGAAAACAAGGTGATTCCCGCATCGGTCTCGTATTTTAACAGGTGATCAAGAAAATGAGGAGTGACGTCAATGGAAAAGGAAAGCAAACGTGAACAACTGCTCAGTCTGTTAGGAGAAATGCCAGAACGTCATCGCGTGGAGGCTTATACGTTAAAAATGGAAGAACGTGAATCATATGTAGTGGAAACGCTCATTCTCTCCATGAATGGTGAAGAGGAAGTCCCTGCTTATTTCGTGAAACCGAAGGATACGGTGAAAAAAAGACCCGTTGTACTGTTCCAGCATTCACATGGCGGGAATTACGTGAATGGGAAGGACGAGCTGTTAAAAGGTGCTCATTATTTGCAAACGCCTTCATATGCAAAAGAGTTTACGTCTAAAGGATATAGTGTACTGGCCATTGATCATGCAGGGTTTGGTGAGAGAAGAGGAAGAACAGAAAGTGAAATATTTAAGGAAATGCTTTTAACAGGAAAAGTGATGTGGGGCATGATGCTGTATGAAAGTATGTGTGCGATTGATTATTTGCTGTCTCGATCTGATGTGCTGGCGGACAGGTTAGCTGTCTTTGGGATGTCAATGGGCGGTCTTCTTTCCTGGTGGACGGCTGCACTTGATGAGAGGGTCAGTGTGTGTATTGATCTTTGTGCACAGGTGGACCATCATACATTAATTGAAACGAACAATTTGGACAGACATGGCTTTTATTACTATGTACCGAGCTTGGCGAAGCATTTTACAGCAGCGGACATTCAAGAAATGATTTTTCCAAGACCGCATTTAAGCTTAGTTGGAAAACTTGATCAGCTCACGCCTGCTGAAGGCGTTGGAAGGATTCAAAAGGTATTGAGTCAAACCTATGAAGCTGCTTCATTGAAAGAACGATATCAGCTTACCCGTCTTCATGCAGGTCATTTTGAAACAGCCGCTATGCGTCACGAGGCGACACGATTTTTGAAAAAGTGGCTGTAATCAAGAAATGCTTGGACATACTACGTCAAAAGAAAGGAGGAGACAGATGAAAAAAATCACCATCATTGGCGGATGCGGTGTGATTGGACGTCTTTTAACAAAAGCGCTCTCTGATGAGTACAGCGTCACGATTATTGATCTAACAAGCTGTGTAGAAGGAGTCATTTTAGCCGATGCAGCGAATGAACAGAATGTATATGAGGCAATTCCGCGGGATACAGATGTCATCTTGCATCTTCTAAACATGGACATGACGCATGATGTGATGGATCATGAAGAATTTGCAAAAATGACTGATATTTTTTGGAGGAGTACTTATTATATGTTTCGTTCAGCCGCGAGGCTTGGAATTCGAAAAGTCATTTTTGCAAGCAGCAACCATGTGACGGATCGTTATGAAGAGGATGGACGCTCCTTACTTGGGCGGCAGATTACAACTGACGATGTGCCTGCGACTAAAAATGTCTATGGCATATTAAAGTTTGCTTCCGAACAGCTGGGACGTTTGTTCCACGATCAATCGGGAATGTCTGTCATCAATTTAAGAATTGGAACAGTTGTAACAGATGAGATGACGGCATTGCACAAAAAGCAAAGAACAAAAAGAACTCTGCTGTCACACGAGGATCTTGCAGGTATGATAAAGGCAGCGATTGAATCAGATATTCCCTTTGGGACCTATTATGCTGTATCAGAGAATGAAGAAAAGCCGTGGTCTATTGAGAAAACGAAGCAGGAGTTAGGCTATGAACCAGATGTCAATACGACGGAGATCCTCGGAGACGATGATCAAGCATAGGGCATAATCATGTCATGAGCTAATGATCTTATTCTTTTGTTTCATGAGCATAAAAGCACGGCTGATATGATCTATCCAGTTGGTCTGTCAAAATGATTATAGACGCTTTCTTCCCCCGTTTGTTACATTTTAATCACGATATCGTCACAGGCTGCAGCTTACTTTCAGATGAAATGATAACGCTTTCAAAGAAAGGGCGTGATGAACATAGATCGTTCTATTAAAGGCCGATTGTTCAATTTATTTAATTACTCTTTTCTACTCATGTTCGCATTAATATGTGTGCTTCCGTTCATCCATGTCATTGCCGCCTCTTTTGCAACAGTAGAAGAGGTCATCACGAAGAAGTTTATCTTGTTCCCGACGACGTTTTCTTTAGAGGCATATCGGTATATTTTTTCTACAGATATTGTGTATCGCAGCCTCATTGTGTCCATTCTTGTGACGCTCGTTGGAACAGCTGTCAGCATGTTTTTGTCCTCGCTTATGGCATACGGTCTGTCTCGCCAGGAGCTAAAAGGCCGGAGAACACTGATGTTTCTCGTTGTTTTCACGATGCTGTTTAGCGGAGGGATGATTCCGACGTTTATTGTGGTGAAAACACTTGGTCTGCTTGATACGTATTGGTCACTTATTCTACCGGTTGCAATCAATGCGTTCAATTTAATCATTTTGAAAAACTTTTTTCAAAACATACCAGCAAGTCTTGAGGAATCAGCGAAGATGGACGGCTGTAACGATTTAGGGATTTTCTTTAAAATTGTGCTGCCACTTTCTTTGCCAGCCATTGCAACCATTTCACTTTTTTATGCCGTGACGTATTGGAATACGTATATGACTGCCATTCTGTATTTAAATGATTCAGTGAAGTGGCCGATTCAGGTGCTGCTGAGACAGATTGTCATTGTCTCAAGCGGAATGCAGGGAGATATGTCGGATATGGGCTCATCCACACCACCGCCAGACCAGACGATTAAAATGGCTGTGATCGTTGTGGCAACCATTCCGGTTCTGCTTGTCTATCCATTTATTCAAAAGCATTTCAACAAAGGGGCATTACTAGGTTCTGTAAAGGGTTAAAAAGATGGAACAACGGAGGGATCTTATGGGGAGAAAGAAATTATGGCTGCTTGCGTTTGTCCTGTTATTTGCAGCAAGCGGTATTCTGTTAGCGTGTTCAAGTAAAGGGGCAAACTCATCAGATGAGAAGGTTGATTTAGACAAAAAGGTAAAGCTGACATGGATGGCGATTTTATATCATCAGCAGCCGCCGAAGGATTCCGTTTTAAAAGAGATTGAGAAGCTCACAAATACAGAGCTTGATATTACATGGGTGCCTGATGCTGTGAAGGAAGATCGGTTAAATTCCGCACTTGCAGCAGGGAATTTGCCGCAAATTGTGACGATTCAAGACATTAAAAATTCGTCTGCGATTAATGCGTTCAGATCAGGCATGTTTTGGGAAGTCGGTCCGTATTTAAAGGATTATCCAAATTTAAGTAAGATGAACGAATTGATTAATAAAAACGCCTCTATAGACGGGAAGCTTTATGGCATCTATAGAGAGAGACCACTTTCAAGACAAGGGATTGTCATTCGAAAGGATTGGCTTGAAAATTTAAATTTGGATACACCAAAAACATTGGATGATCTATATGAAGTAGCCAAAGCCTTTACTGAAAAAGACCCGAATCAAAATGGAAAAGCGGATACAATTGGCTTTACGGATCGGAACGATTTAATTTATGGCGCATTTAAAACACTTGGTTCATATGAAGGAATGCCCACAGACTGGAAAGAAGAAAACGGGAAATTCACGCCAGACTTTATGACAGATGAGTACATGAATACAATGAAATACATGAAAAAGCTGCGCGACAATGGCTATATTAACAAAGACTTCCCAGTGACAAGCAAAACACAGCAGCAGGAATTATTCTCACAAGGAAAAGCAGGCATCTATGTTGGAAATATGGTAGATGCCGTGAACCTGAGAGATGATGCGACAGATAAAAACATGAAAGTAGATATTATCAACCGAATCAAAGGCCCAGATGGCAAAGAACGTGTGTGGGCATCAGGTGGTCATAATGGCATCTTCGCATTCCCTAAAACAAGCGTGAAATCAGAGGCAGAATTAAAGCGGATTTTGGCCTTCTTTGACCGCATTGCCGAAGAAGATGTATATGGTCTCATGACGTACGGTATAGATGGCCAGCATTATAAGAAAGAAGAAGGAAATACATTTGTCAGGGAAGAAAGCCAAGTGAAAAGCTGGCAGACAGATGTACAGCCGCTTGTCAGTCTTGTAGGAATTGATAAACGTTACTTGAAAAATAAAGGGGATGCAGTTCGTTCTAAATATGAAGAGCTAGAAGAAGACAATCAAAACATCATCGTTGCCAATCCTGCTGAAAGCCTGTATTCAGAAACAGCATCAGAGCGTGGAAACGAATTGAAGAAAATCATCGATGATGCGACGTATAAGTTCATTCTTGGAGACATCAGTGAAGATCAATTTCAGAAGGATGTAGAGAAGTGGAAATCCAATGGTGGGAATAAAATCATAGAAGAATATGAAGCTTCCTTTAAAAAATCAAAATGACCAATAGGAACACCCCCGCAAAGCAAAAAAGCGGGGGTGTTTTCATTAAAAGTCGAAGTTATCTGGATCTGGACCTATACGTTTGTTTTCATTTAAGTCAGAAAGACGTTTCATATCTTCATCAGATAAGACAAAATCAAATATATCAGCGTTTTCCTTTAAACGATGTGCTTTCGTTGATTTTGGGATGGTGATGACACCTTTTTGTACATCCCAGCGCAAAATAATTTGAGCAGGTGTTTTACCGTATGTGTCTGCGAGCTCTGTGATCAGCGGGTGATGCAGCAGTTCACCCTGCATCAGCGGTGACCAAGCTTCCATTTGAATGCCATGAGAGTTCAAATACGTAGAGAGTGTTTCCTGCGTTAGTTTTGGATGAAATTCTACTTGGTTGATCGCTGGTTTGATGTCTGCATCTTTTAATAGTTCGTCTAGGTGATGCGGCTGGAAGTTGCTCACTCCGATGGCTCTGACCTTTCCTTCACGATACAAGGTTTCCAGTGCACGCCAAGCTTCTTTGTATTTTCCTTCAACCGGCCAATGGATTAAATACAGATCAAGGTAGTCAAGCTGAAGCTTTTTTAAGCTTTCTTCGTATGCATTTAGGGTAGATTCATATCCTAAATCGGCATTCCACACTTTTGATGTGACAAAGATATCCTCGCGGCGCAGTCCTGTTTCTGCTAAACCAAGCTGTATGCCTCGTCCAACACCTTCTTCATTTCCATAAATAGCCGCTGTATCAATACTGCGATAGCCTAATTGAATGGCTGTTTTGACAGCATCAACTAATTCTGCTCCATCTTCCACCTTGAATACACCAAGGCCAAAGCCTGGCATGAGGACCCCATTGTTTAATGTTTTTGTACTTTGTAAATGTTCCATCATAAAAACTCCTTTAAATGGTTTGTGTTTGTTCTTTTTGTTCCATTTGATAACTGATCATCGTAAGAATGGCTGCGATGAGGACCATGATGCCGCCGACCCAGCCTGTATGCACAAGACCAAGTGTATCTGTCACGATGCCTCCTAAAAATGAGCCGATGGCAATACCGGCATTAAAGGCAGCGATATTCATAGCAGATGCGACGTCGACCGCTCCGGGTGTGTATCTTTCTGCAAAGTCAACGACGGCTACTTGCAGCCCAGGTACATTCATGAAAGCAAACAGTCCCATCAGAATGACGGTTCCAATGCCTAACACTGTGAATCCAGCAGTGAAGCTAAGGATAAACAAGATAATGCTTTGGATGATAAACATATAGATCAGTGCTTTCATTGGCTGTTCATTAGCAGCTTTTCCGCCAATGACATTTCCGGCTGCGATCGTGATTCCGTATAAAAGCAGGATTAAGGCCACAGCCCCAGGCGCAAGACCTGTCACATGCTGCAAGAGAGGAGATAAATACGTGAAGACGACAAAGGTTCCTCCATACCCTGTGGCTGTAATGACGAATAAAAGCAAAATTCTCTTTGTTTTTAATAGGACAGCTTGATCTTTAAAAGATGTTTTCACCCCCTGCTTTAATTGAGACGGCACAAGAAAATAGTTGGATATCAGTGCGATCAGACCAATGATCACAATCACACCAAATGATGTCCGCCAGCCGAGCTCATGACCAAGAAATGTCCCGAATGGCACACCTGTCACAGTCGCTACTGTTAAACCAGTGAACATAAAGGCAATGGCGCTTGCCCGTTTTTCTTTCACGACAAGGCTTGCAGCAATCGTAGAGCCGATGGACATGAAGATTCCATGGGACAAGGCTGAAATCACCCGGCCGATTAACAGCACTGAAAAAGTCGGGGCAATGGTGGCAAGTGTATTACCAATCAAAAAGACGAGCATAATGAGCAAAAGCAATGTCTTTCTTTTCATCGTGGAAGTAAGGGAAGTCAATATAGGCGCGCCAAATGTCACACCAAGTGCATATAAAGAGACAGTCCAGCCTGCCTGACTGACGCTCACTCCAAAGTCCTCTGAGATCATTGGCAAAAGACCGACACTAATGAACTCAGTTGTTCCTATAGCAAAAGCACTAATCGCTAGTGCGAGAAGAGCAAAATGGTTTTGCTTTTTCTTCATAAGTAAGTTCACATCCTTCTGTGATGACATTTTGATAGACGAAGCCGATCGGCAAGAGTTATTATCTAACATAGATGACGAAAAAAAAAGTACGTACTTTTTTGTAATATAGGTACTAAAAAGTGCCTGTTCGTACAAAGAGGAGTGAACATTCGATGGAAAAGAAAAAATATAATATCTCTGTAGAAGCAACGCTTGAGGTCATAGGCGGAAAGTGGAAGTGTGTGATTTTATGTCATTTGACACACGGGAAAAAACGGACGAGCGAATTGAAGCGGCTCATGCCAAACATCACACAAAAAATGCTCACGCAGCAGCTGAGAGAGCTTGAAAGTGATGGGGTCATTAACCGGATTGTTTATGAACAGGTGCCGCCTAAAGTGGAATATGAATTAAGTGAATACGGACAGTCGCTCGAAAGAATTCTCAATGCGCTATGCGATTGGGGAGCAGCTCATATTGAACGTGTGTATGGAGAGCCGCTTTCCGTGCTGGAAGACAGCATCTTAAATGAACAGTTTAAATAAAAGAGTCCCGCTTTCTTGTGAGAGCGGGATTCTTTGTCTTACATGCCTTTTTTCTGGTCGCGGTATTTCCCAGGAGTTGTACCTTCCAGCTTTTTAAAGGATCGGATGAAATTTTGCGGGTTTTTATATTTCAGTTTTTCCGAAATTTCTTTGACGGACATATCGGTTTCTACAAGCCAGTTTTTAGCGACATGGTGTCTGTAGGAAGAGAGATATTCACTAAAGGAGATATCCATTTCCTTTCTGAAAATGCTGCTTAAATAATTGGGATTGTAATGCAGGCGGGTGGCGATTTCATCCAATGTGAGATCTGAGTCGAATTCTTGATGAATGATATGAATGATTTTTTCTGAGATGTTTTTGTATTGTGAGTCTTCACGTGCAGCAAGCTGGTCAATAATTGGCCGAATGATTTCATGTTTCAGCCATGCTTCCGTATCTTCAAAGGTTTTAAATTCAAAAATCGTATCATAGAGCATTTTGTTATCTTCAACCTCAAATAATTCAATGCCCAGCAAATGCATCAGCTCAATTAAATTGTTTAAGAAACGAGCGAGGGCGATATGGTATTCGTGGGGTCCTGCATTTTTAGAAAAAATGGATTGCAGGAGCACATGTAAATAGTGATCCGCTTTGCCTTGATCGCCAGCTTTCATCGCATCAAATAAATCATGCTGCAGCTGCTTTGGAAAATGGGTTTTGAACGTCTTTCCTTGCTGGATATGCTCATATAAGATAATGGACTTTTTCTCTGCTTTGAGTCTGTATTTTAAGGCTTCTTTTCCTTCAATGTAAGCATGTTTTGCCATCGTGAGTTCCTTAAACTGGCGGCTGATCCCAATGCTGATCGATAAACCGAGCTCTTCTTCAATACGCTGCTGAATGCTTTCTGCTAATTGATTTAAATATTCAGTAAACTCTTCATCTGACTTTGAGTGGTTGAGGATAATCGTCGTTTGATGCTGATTGACAACGGTTGGCTGAAGGTGCTCCTCTTGCGGAATAATCTGCTCGATCAGTCCATTGATCGCAAATAAAAGCAAGTCAGCATCTTTTTTTTCATAAGGTGTTCCTTTTAACGTATCGATTTGGGTCACAAGCATAGACAAATGAGACCAGCCCTGAGGAAAGCCTAAGCTTTGGAACCGGTTGTTAACTTCTTCATCTGTCAGCTTTCCAAGCAGCAGCCGTACCATAAAGTATTGCTGTAAGTGTGTCACTTGCTGCTCAATCCGTTCCTCTAAATCATTGTTTTGATCCTTCATTTGTTTAATACTCGATTCAATCAACTCAAATTCATTTTGAAAAGGCTGTTTTTGCAAAAATGATTCATTGCGTGCAAATGACTCGTATAATAAGCGGATTGGTTTATAAAAGTGTCTGGAACCAAACCATGAAAATAGTAATGAAAGCGCTAACAAAATAGTGCAGATAATAAAGGTAATCCACCCAATTGATTTCGTTTGCTGCTTAAGTTCTGGAATAGAAACAAAGGATAGGTACGTCCATTCATTATAATCTGATTTTTGAAATGTGATTTGATAGTTGAGTTCGTCGATCTTCATATCAAATTGCCCTGATCGTTTTTCAAGTGAGAGCACATGCTTGACGAAATCCTGATGTTTCAGCGATTCACCAATTTGTTCTTTGCGGTTATGTAGCAGCACTTTTCCGTTGGTATCGATCACAAACATACTATCCGATTGAGAGAAGTCAGGCATGTTATCAGCAATTACGCAGCTTGGAATGCTGGCGACAGCGATTCCCTTTTTTTGAACGCTGTTCATAGGCAGTTGTTTGATTAAATTCACATTGTACTTACAAAAGGATGCTTTTCCTTCTTTTGTCGCAACAAGTGGATTATTCTCTTCAAGTGCCCAGCTGGAGTGACTTGGTATATTGAGGTAAGAGGTCAGCGCTTTTTCTTGGTCTTCGCTTGTGACATGATAAAGCCCCGAATTGTTCATGTACCAGTCTTCCATTTTACTGACGAGTGTAATATTGGAAAGGTCGGTGTCAAAGGTTTGCAGGTAGTTCAGTTCCTGCTGTACTTGATTATATAGCTGAAATTGTTCTGGATTTAAAGGTTCTGCCAGTGTTTGAAGGAGAGGCGGCGAACTGACATAGTGAGTGAGAGAATGATCAACAGTTTTTAAAATATGCTCAATATTGGATTGCGTTTGTTTAACGCTGTCGAGCTTTTCATTTGAGATATTTTCAAGTGCTGTTTTTTGCGAATGCTGATAAGAAAAAATGCCGACAATGATAACAGGAATCGTACTAAGTATGAAAAAAAACGTCACTAGCTTGTAATAAAATTTGTACTGCCTTCTTTTCATAAAACCCCCCATTTCAAACAAAACAATCTTTTCCCCTTAATTTATTAATCCAAAAATCTGGTAGGTTTGTCAATAATCATTTTCTGAGATTAGGATCATTTTCTTATGTTTTATGTAACGTTTTGATCAGCATCACCTATGAAAATATGATCTGTTGATATGATTGTAGACGAATTTTTCATCCTTAAGATACAGTTAACACATGCATTAGCATGAGGGGAGGCTTTATCAATGAAAACAGAGGATGTCACTGCCAAGGGTGTGCCTGCGGCAGCTTTGAAAAGTGAAAAAAGAAAGCGCTTACTTAATCAATTGCTAAGTCAAAAGTTTTTGTATTTAATGATTTTGCCGGGGCTCATTTATTTTATTGTTTTTAAATATGTGCCAATGTGGGGGCTCATCATTGCCTTTCAAGATTACCAGCCGTTTCTCGGCATTCTTGGCAGTGAGTGGGTTGGCTTCAAACACTTTATTCGATTGTTTACAGAACCAACATTTTTCATCTTATTAAAAAATACACTGATTTTATTTGCCATGAATGTCGTGATTTTCTTTCCAATTCCGATCTTATTAGCGCTTCTTTTAAACGAAGTGAGATTGGCATTGTTTAAGAAATTTGTACAGACGATGATTTATATTCCTCACTTCATGTCATGGGTGATTGTCGTGTCCTTATCTTTTGTTTTGTTAACAGTAGATGGCGGGTTAATGAATGAATTGATTGCTTTCTTTGGTGGAGAAAAGATTAACTTCCTTCTTAGTCAGGAATGGTTTAGACCGATGTATATTTTACAGGTCATCTGGCGGGAAGCAGGATGGTCAACAATCATTTACCTTGCGGCGATTACAGCGGTAGATCCGCAGCTATATGAAGCAGCAAAAATGGATGGGGCCGGGAGACTGAGACAAATGTGGCACATCACACTTCCTGCCATTAAAAGTGTCATTGTGGTTCTGCTTATTTTAAAAATCGGTGATACGCTTGAGCTTGGCTTTGAGCATGTCTATCTATTACTGAACGCAACGAACCGGGAAGTAGCGGAGATTTTTGATACGTACGTCTATACAGCAGGTCTTAAGCAAGGACAATTCAGCTATAGTACCGCTGTTGGTTTATTTAAAGCAGCTGTTGGACTTATTTTGGTCATGCTGGCAAACCGTTTAGCGAAGAAATTCGGGGAAGAAGGTATTTATTAAAAAGGGAGATGAGGAAGAATGACTTTATCGATTGAAAAGGGATCACCGCTTGAGCATGCAGAGAAATTAGCACAAACCATTATGAAAGCGTATACACCAATTGAGCTGCCGCCAGCTGGAAGATGGCATTATCATCAAGGCGTTTTCCTTTGCGGCGTCATGAAGCTATATGAGGCAACAGGGAACGAGGCGTATTTCGATTATGTGAAAAACTATGCGGACTCCCTCATTGATGAGTACGGTAATCTGTTATTTCGCAGGGATGAGCTTGATGCCATTCAAGCAGGACTCATTTTATTCCCTCTTTACGAACGAACGAGAGAGAAGCGGTATGTGCTGGCGGCGGAGAAGCTGCGCGGACTATATCGTACGCTAAACCGCACGTCTGAGGGCGGATTTTGGCATAAAGACAATTATGCTTATCAAATGTGGCTCGATGGTCTCTACATGGGCGGTCCTTTTGCCTTAAAGTATGCTCAGCTTAAAGGTGAAGAGTCACTAGTGGATATGGTCATCCATCAAGAGCATCTCATGAGAAAGCATACGAAAGATGAACAAACAGGTCTGTATTATCACGCGTGGGATGAACGAAAAACGATGCCATGGGCTGATCAAAAGACAGGCTGTTCCCCAGAGTTTTGGGCAAGATCGTTTGGCTGGTATGTCCTTGCATTAGCAGATATGATTGAGGACTTGCCCGAGCATCATGAAAGGCGGAAGGTGTGGAAGGAAACGCTGACAGACATGCTGGAAAGTGTGGCAAAGTACCAGGATCAAAAGACAGGTCTCTGGCATCAAATCATTGATAAAGGAAATCACAGTGACAATTGGCTTGAAAGCTCGGGATCGTGTTTATTCATGTATGCCATGGCAAAGGCCATGAATGAAGGGTATGTGAGCCTCCGTTATGTTGATCATGTGGTCAGAGCATATCAAGGCTTGATTCAGCATAAGACGGCTGAGAAAGAAAATGGTGATTTTACCATCAATGATATTTGTATTGGAACATCTGCGGGATTTTATGATTACTACGTTGGAAGAGAGCGGAGCACTAATGACTTGCACGGGGCAGGCGCTTTTATTATGGCGTTAACTGAGCTAGAAAAGCTGTCTGTTTTTCAAAAGGCATGAGGAGGCAAAAAAGAGCCGCCGTATGGCTCATCAGTATCATCGCTGCCCTTTGTTTATCTGCCTGTCAGGGGAAAACAAACGGGATCGATGTTCTGATTTTTTCTGATATGTCAAAGGGGATGAAGGATCAATTAGTGGAGAAGGCTTTTCAGCCGGAACAAGAGACGTATAGCGTCCACATCTTTCCGGCGATTCCTGAAAAGCTTCTTGTTGAAATTACCTCAAAAGAGGGGGACGTGATGCTTGTTCCAGAAGAAATGTTTAGAACATATGATGATCCTGAAAGCTTTCAGCTGCTTGAAGAGATGGAAATAGGCGGTCAAGCAGCAGGACCATATACGGTCGATGACAAAAAGACAGGGAAAACGGTCGATTATGCGGTTCAAATCAATAAAGGAAAGAAAAAACTCAACGGCTATACCTTTCAATTACACCGGGATATGGTCGCTTTCATTCCCGTGTATGCTGATAAGACGGAAGAGGCGCTGTCTCTTATGAAACAGCTTCGTGAAAACCAATAGAAAATGGGGTGGGGAATGTGAAACGGGTCGTGATTTGCGGGCTGAGCCATCGTGCGTTCAATATGTTTATTAAACCGCTCACAGAGGATTTCAATGAGCATTATCGGATTACAGGACTCCTAGATATAGATCATCAGCGGTATACACTTTGTCAGGAGCGTTTTCCATCACTCCGGGGCGTTTCGTTTTTTCATGAAGATGCATTTGATCAGATGGTCAAGGAAACAAAGCCAGATATCGTCATTGTGGCAGGCAGGGATGACACACATGTCACATATATCATGCAGGCACTTGACCATGATCTAGATGTCATCACTGAAAAGCCGATGGTGACAACAGCAAAAGACGCCAAAAAAGTGATGGAAAAAGAGGCGGAAAGTAAAGGGAAGGTCACGGTCACCTTTAATTATCGCTACAATCCTTTCCATCGAAAAGTAAAAGAACTTATTTTAGACGGGAAAATTGGAAGGGTCACATCTGTTGAACTGAGCTGGCTCATTGATACGTACCATGGTGCTAGTTATTTCAAGAGGTGGAACCGCACACGTCAATTTTCTGGCGGGCTGTCCATTCATAAGTCGACGCATCATTTTGATTTGGTCAACTGGTGGATTGATCAAAAGCCGAAGCAAGTATTTGCTTACGGGGCGCTGAACTATTACGGCAGCGAAAGCCCTTGGAATCCCTTGCAGGGGGAGGAAAATAGATTTTGCGGAACATGCCATGTGAAGGATATATGTCGTTATGAAGCAAGGTGGAATCCGCGGGTTGAGCGCTCGAAGGTGGAGGACGACCATATTGAATCCGGTCAGGAGCAAACGCAGCAGTACTCAAATTATCGCCCTGATGCCTGCATTTTTGATCAGGAAATTGATATTGAGGATACATATGTGGCGTCAGTCGCTTATGACCAAGGGGCTTTGCTCAGTTATTCGATTCAATTCTCAGCCCCATATGAAGGCTATCGTCTGGCCATTAATGGGACGAAGGGGCGTATTGAAACAAATGAGTTTCATGTGCCATCAAGAATTCCTTTTCAATTCCCAGAACAAACAATTTCTTATTACCCGATGTTTGGATCAAAGGAGACGATTGAAGTCGTAAAGCAGCCAGGCGGACATGGCGGAGGAGATCCTCTGCTTTTGGCTGATTTATTTATAGGAAAAGATCCCTTGATTCACTATGACATCTTAGCAGGAGCAGAGGCTGGAGCTTATTCGATTGCTCTTGGGGAAGGCATGTGGCGCTCTGTCACAGAAAATCGCCCAATTGAAATCGATGAATTGTTTCATAAAGAGACGGTGTAAAGAGAGAGGAGGGGAAAGAGATGGATCATGATGGTTCAATGAGCAGAATGCTGAGGATGTGTGAGTGGGTGATGAGACTCGCCTATACGAATTTATTATGGCTTTTGTTCACCATTCTAGGGCTTGGCGTTTTTGGCTTGATGCCCGCGACCACTGCGTTATTTTCCGTGATGAGAAAGTGGATTCAAGGTCATGAGCAAGTCAATATATTCCGCACTTTTTGGAAGGTATTCAGGGAGGAGTTTGTACGCTCTAACATCATTGGAGTGGTGCTATTCATCATTGGAACGATTATTTATGTCGACCTTGCTTATATTTATCCGACGAGCTGGCTCTTACATGTGCTTCGCTTTGCTATATATATTTTCGGTTTTCTGTTTATTGTGAGCTTATTTTATATTTTTCCGCTGCTTGCTCATTATGATTGGAAAAAACGTCTCTATCTGAAATTCTCTCTTCTGCTCGGTATCTCATACTTGCAATATACACTCTCTATGCTTGTTTTCTCGGCTGTGCTGTTTGTTCTGTTTGCTTATTTACCGGGAATCGTGCCGTTTTTTAGTGTGAGCATACTCGCCTACGGTCATATGTGGCTGGCCTATCAAGTCTTTAAAAAGGTAGAGTTTGAAATTAAGCACGAGACAGCAGAAGTGAAAAAGCGGCTGCCGTCTTTCCTTCAATCGAAGCGGGTGAATACGCAGTGAAGTGAATCATTTGCTATAATGGTGTCACCGTAATGAAAAGGAGAGATGAGAGTCGTGTCAGTGAAAGAAATTTCAATAGAAGAATTAAAACAAAAGCTGGAGCAGGAAGATGCCATTCAGCTTGTCGATGTACGTGAGGATGAAGAGGTAGCAGAAGGGATGATCCCGGAAGCTATTCACATTCGAATGGGCGATATCCCTGAGAAGCTGGATGCATTCGATCAAACGCAGGAATATTATATTATTTGCCGCTCTGGTAAACGTAGTGAAAATGTCTGCTATTACCTAGAAGATCAAGGCTACCAAGCAACAAATGTCGTTGGCGGGATGCTTGCTTGGACAGGAGAAACAAAACCGAAGCTGTAATTAGAAGGCCTTTCATCTTAACGATGAAAGGTTTTTTTGTTCATATGCCTCTCTCTATGTGCATAAAGATAGAGTAGCGAGAGAAGGGAGAGTGGCATAGGTGCTAAAGGTAGCTGTATTTGATGAAGAGCATGAGAAAGATTTGCAGAGCGAAATTAATCATTTTTTAAAAGGAATGGATGACGACCAAATCATTGACATCAAGTACAATGTAGCGGTGATCTGTGAGCAGGGAGGGGAACAGCTCTACTGTTTTTCTGCACTCATTTTATATAAAAAATAGACGGCATCAAAAAAGGACCTGCTTGAAGGGTCCTATTTCTTTGATTAGCTGGCGTCAATATATAACCGGTGCTTGTTGCAGTGAACACATTGAAAAAGATAGCCTTGTAAGTCTCCTCCGTTGACGAGCCATTGCTTTAGGTTCTCTTTCGTTAATCCTTCGCCGCTGCAAATGTCTTCGATATCCTCGGCGAGTTCTTCCTCTAGATGTTCAATCTCTTTCCAGCCGACATACTGGACGATTGCGCAAAAATCTCCGCAATGACTTAACCAATATTCTTGCTGCCATCCGCGATAGCCTGGCGTTCTGAAGATCAGCTCATCGATATATTCCTCTTGATCGACGTCATCACAGCTCGCATCGTCTTGAAAGGTTCCATTGTATTTTTTCGCCGCTGATCCATCTTTAATGCACCAAGGACAAATTCCCTCCACATCTTCAACAGTATAAAAAGGGCCATGGTACACATAATCTCTTTCTTTCTCACAAACAGGACATGTCGTATGCTCTTTTTTGATCACGTTTAACGAAACTGGATCTGGGTTGTACTTGAACGTAGGTAACGTCATATAAACCTCCATTATGTAGAAAGTGATGATTCATCACTATTTTAAAGGAATCCTCAAGCTCGCGACAATCTTAAATTGTATATATAGAAAAAAGCCGTTCGGATAAGGAACGGCTTTTTCTCGCTTGCGATTATGCTTTTTTTACTCTTGGACTTCTTGGTTTATTGACTTGATTGGTTTGTTTGATGATTCTTCGTTCATCATTTAGTGATTTATACAGCGAGACAATCATCAATATAATGACAACGGAGAACGGCAAGGCTGCGAGCTTGGCTGTATTTTGCAGGGCTTCAAGTCCCCCTGAAAATAAAAGCACAGCAGCAACAGCCGATTGGATAATGCCCCAGCTGACTTTGACACTGCCAGAAGGGTTCAATGATCCGTAGGTTGTCTGCATTCCAAGCACAAATGTAGCTGAATCAGCCGATGTAATAAAGAATACGGCGATTAAAATGAGTGCCAGTATCGATGTAATCATCGCCAGCGGATATTCATTCAGTACACCGAAGAGCATCGTTTCAGTTGAAAGACCTGCAACATCGACAATATTCTTTTGCTGTAAGTCCATTGCAGATACACCGAAAATCGAGAACCATAGGAAGACTAGGATGGAAGGAGCGACTAAGACACCCACTAAAAATTCGCGAATTGTTCGCCCGCGTGACACTCTAGCGATAAAGATCCCGACAAATGGTGCCCAAGAAATCCACCATGCCCAATAAAAGATCGTCCATCCATTAATCCATTCTCTCTTTTCAGGATCATTTGGAGATAGACGGAAGCTCATTTGAACGATATTGGATAAGTATTGTCCAATCGAGTCAGTAAATGAATTTAAGATAAAAACAGTTGGACCTACCAAAAGTAAGAAAAACATCAGAACAGCTGCTAATACCATATTGATATTACTTAAGTATTTAATGCCTTTTCCAATCCCGCTTAAAGCAGATGCAAGGAAAAGCACCGTCACAATGATAATAATGATCAATTGTGTGCTAAAGGCAATTGGAATATGAAAAAGATAATTCAATCCACCATTTATTTGTGCCGCACCTAATCCTAGGCTTGTTGCAACACCAACCACAGTTGCAAATACCGCAATACAATCGATGGTTTTACCGATCCATCCGTGAATTTTATTTCCTAAAACGGGCTGCAGTGTTGCACTGATTAAACCAGGTGCATCTTTTCTAAATTTAAAGTAAGCAATGCAAAGTGCAACAATTGCATAAATAGCCCATGCATGAAGCCCCCAGTGGAAAAATGTATAGCGAAGGGAATCGCGGAAGGCCTGCGCAGTTTCAGTCTCCCCTGTTGGTGACTGAATAGCATAGTGGCTGATCGGTTCAGCTGCTCCGTAAAAAACAAGACCAATTCCCATACCGGCACTAAATAGCATAGCAAACCAAGAAAATAAACCAAATTCAGGCTCTTCCCCCGGTTTTCCTAGCGTAATCTTACCGATTGGGCTAAAGATAAAGAATAGACAAAAGCCGACAAGCAGTGATACCACTAACAAGTAATACCAGCCAAAGTCATTTGTAATGTATGTTTGAATTTGATCTGTGACATTTTGCAATGTGTCTGGAGAAAACGCTCCCCACATCACGGCAACAAATGTGATCGCAATCACAATCCAAAATACACTTGATACGTTTTTCACACCATCTCACTCTCCTGTTGTTCTACACGTTTAAGCAGAGGACTTCGCTTAATATCCCCTAACTCAACTTATTTCAAACAAAAAGAGGCGAGCTTCTCACTCGACCTCTACTTTACCGTAACATGTTTTGCTTCCATTTATCAACTATCGATATGGGAAGACGATTTTTCCTCAATCCGTTTGCGAAGACGGTAGACATATTCTTTTAAACATACGGCGAAAATGGTAAACGCCAAAACAATGGCGACTTTTAACGGGGTAATGGACAGCTTCAAGAAAACAGCGGCTGTCAAACTGATAACGACCGCAAGAACAATCGGTAATGCACGTCTGATCATTGATCTCTCTCCTTTGTTTCTAGTGCAGCATTCATGCCGGCAAGCCTGCCTGTCACAAGTGCTGATGTGATATTGTAGCCGCCTGTGTAGCCATGGATGTCTAAAATTTCTCCACAGAAATAAAGACCGGGCATTTTTTTAGACGCCATTTTCTTCGGTTCAATTTCCTTCACAGAAACGCCGCCTCCTGTCACAAACGCTTTGTCCAAGGATAGCGTACCATTTGCATGCACAATAAAATGTTTACAATCATGGGCAAATGCACGCAGTTTATCCTTGGCTAGACCAGAGAATGTGTCTTGTGGATCAATCCCGTTCCGTTCTAACAGAAACAATAAATAGCGTTCTTGCATCCAAGACTTGAGGACATTTTTAATGGCTTTCTTCGGTTCATCTTTAAGGTCACGATGAAGCTTCTGGAACAGCTCCTCGTCATTCAGCTTCGGATATAAGTCTATTTGCAGGCGGACTGTCGGTTGTTTTTTCAATTCCTTCACAACAAATCCGCTGCATCTAAGAACAGCTGGACCTGATAAACCAAAGTGAGTAAAAATCATATCCATGACATGTGTGACGACGGGTTTCCCTTTTTTATTTAAAACACTGACAGCCACACTTCTTAAAGAAAGACCTTGAAGCACTTTTTCTTTAATAAATCGTTCATCGGATGTGACCGGTACCTCTGTTGGGAAGAGCTCTGTAATGGTATGACCGGCTGCTTCTGCCCATGCATAGCCGTCACCAGTAGAGCCGGTATGCGGCACACTTTTTCCGCCGACAGCAATGACGACAGACTTACTTGAAATTTTTTCATCATTATTTGTAACAATTCCAGCTGCTTGTCCGTCTTGATACAGAACTGTTTTAATTTTTTCGTTCGTTCGAATGGTGACATTGAGGGCTCGGAGCCTGTCTAGAAGGGCATCCACAACAGATTGTGCTTTGTTTGAGACAGGGAACATACGTCCATGGTCTTCTTCTTTTAGTTCAATGCCAAGGTTTTCAAAAAACGAAATAATATCCTCGTTGTTGAACTCAGAAAATGCACTATATAGAAAACGGCCGTTTCCGGGAATATGTTTGATGATTTCTTCTACTGGAAGGCGATTGGTGACGTTACAGCGTCCGCCGCCAGAAATGGCCAGCTTTCTGCCAAGTTTGTTTCCTTTGTCAATTAACAGAACAGTCGCACCGTGCTCTGCTGATGCAATCGCGGCCATCAGCCCAGAAGGTCCGCCGCCAATGACAATGACATCATAATGTTTCATGTTACATTCCTCTTTCTACTTTCAGTCATTTTTCTATTATAACGAAGATTAGGGAAGGCTGAAATATGAATTGATTGGTTTTGTGACTTCCGTATTGGATTTGTTACCTGTGTATTGAATTGATGTGGTAAAATAGTTAAGTTGAATATTCATTAGAAAAATGGTGGTTAAGCGCATGTCTAATAAACTGCTTCGTGGTACGTTGGTTTTAACGATAGGGACGTATCTCTCTCGTATTCTTGGTATGATTTATTTAATTCCATTTAGCGCAATGGTTGGAGCTACTGGTGGTGCGCTATTCCAATATGGATACAATCAGTATACGATCTTTTTAAGTATCGCTACGCTTGGTTTTCCAACAGCGGTATCAAAATTTGTTTCCAAATATAATGCGATCGGCGATTATGAGACAACAAGAAAAATGTTCAGGGCGGGTATGTCGGTCATGCTTGTCACCGGGATGATCGCCTTTTCTATTTTATATTTGTCCGCACCGATTTTTGCCAAGATTCAGCTTGGCGGATCAAATGAAACAGGCGGTTTGACTGTCGATCAAGTAGTATATGTGATTCGAATGGTCAGCTTAGGTCTTTTGGTTGTACCGATCATGAGTCTTGTACGCGGGTTCTTCCAAGGACACTCCATGATGGGACCGACAGCTGTTTCCCAAGTGATTGAACAGCTTGTCAGAATCATCTTCCTATTAACGGCAACGTTTATTATTTTAAAGGTGCTTGACGGCGGGCTTGTCATTGCTGTCGGATATGCAACATTTGCGGCTCTGATCGGTGCATTTGGCGGTTTATTCACGCTTTATTTATATTGGCTGAAGCGGAAGGACAGGCTCTTAGCCATGCAGCCGAATACAGGCGCTCACTCTGATTTATCTTATAAGCAAATGTTTACAGAGCTGTTTAGCTATGCGGCGCCGTATGTGTTTGTTGGACTTGCGATTCCTATTTATTCTTATATCGATACAAACACAATTAACAGAGCCATGATTGCATCCGGACATCAGGATATTAGTACAGCGGTATTGTCCATTGTGACGTTATATTTACCGAAGGTCGTGATGATTCCTGTGTCACTTGCCACAGCGTTTGGCTTAACATTGATTCCGACGATTACGGAATCATTTACAGCACGTAATTACAAGCTGCTCAATAGACAAATTGATCAGACGATGCAAGTCATTTTATTTTTCGTGCTGCCTGCTTCATTTGGTATCTCGGCATTGGCTGGACCGGCTTATTGGTTTTTCTATCCGTCTGTTCATCCTGAGATTGGGATTTCCATTTTGTTCTGGTATGCACCTGTTGCATTATTGTTTTCTTTATTCACCATTAATGCAGCGATTCTGCAAGGGATCAACAAACAAAAATTTGCGATCGTCAGTCTTTTGTTAGGGATCATTATTAAAACGGTTCTGAACATCCCGCTGATCAGCTGGCTGCAAGGAAATGGTTCTGTATTGGCAACAGCATTAGGCTACAGTGCGTCCATCTTGTATATGTTTATCATGATTAAACGCCATGCCGGCTATTCGTTCCGCAGAATTTTCAAACGTTTTATTCTCATTGGTATTTTAACGGCGATCATGGGTGTGGTGGCATATATGACAAGTCAGCTTGTGAACCAAGTGATTTCCTATGAAGGCGGAATTGTACAAGCGGGTATCGTGATTTTGATTTCCACGATCACTGGCGGCGGTGTGTATATGTACTTGTCTTATAAGGTGGGATTACTAGAGCGTGTACTGGGCAGCCGTATGCCGAAATTTTTAAGAAAAAAGAGTTAAGAAGAGGTAGATATTCATGAGGCTTGATAAATTACTTGCTAACAGCGGCTTTGGTTCAAGAAAAGATGTGAAAAAGCTTGTCAAAGCCCGGGCGGTCACAGTGAATGGAGAAGTGGCAAAGCAGGTGAAAGATCATGTTGATCCATCAAATGATGAAGTACTCGTACACGGAGAGCGTGTAGAATATAAAGAATTCATTTACTTAATGATGAACAAGCCAGACGGGGTGATCTCGGCAACTGAAGATCTGCGGGATGAAACGGTTGTTGATTTACTTGAGCCGGAGGATATCGCAAGGGAGCCATTCCCTGTGGGGAGACTGGATAAGGATACGGTCGGTCTCCTTCTCCTCACAAATGATGGACAGCTTGCTCATCAATTACTTTCCCCAAAAAAGCATGTGCCAAAAACGTATGAGGTTCATTTGAAAAATCCTTTAGGAGATCAAGACATTAAGCGTCTTGAAGAGGGCGTTGTCATTTTAGATGATTATCACACGAAGCCGGCGAAGGTGGAAGTAGATGCAAATGAAGAGGAAGATACACGCATCCGTTTGACGATTACTGAAGGGAAGTACCATCAAGTGAAGCTGATGGCGCAAGCGGTGGGAAATGAAGTGATCTTTTTAAAAAGGCTCTCGATGGGGGCTGTCTCTTTAGATGAAGATCTAGCACCTGGAGAGTACCGTGAATTGACGGATGAAGAATTAGACAGCTTAATGAATCGTGAATAACGTAAGAACAAAAGAAAAGAACCGGCATATCGCCGGTTCTTCAGCGTGTAGACAAACCCTCGCATTCTTTGTCAGTCCTGCGCGCTGGTGCTCACGAATGTTAAATTCGCTCCGCGCCAGTGCTCGTTCTTCCTAGACTTCAAAGGTTTTCTATCACGCTGTAAAGAAGACAAAGGGCTAAAATAAAAATCATTTTAGCCCTTCGTCAACAATTTGTAAAAGAAAAGAACCGGCATATCGCCGGTTCTTTTTGTTATATGGACAATTCATTATACGCTTAAGATGATATTTTTACTTTTTTTCTCGTTGTTTCCCATTTGCCTCTGCTTGGACTATGAACAAGATCGTTATAGGCAAGCACGTTTAAGTCTCTTTGAATGGTTCTAGGTGTGATCCCGAATTCATCAACCAGCTCTTGTGTCGTCACAAGACCTTTCTCTTGAATGAACATATAGACTGATTTGATTCGAGTCATCATACGGTTTGTTGAAGGTTTCAAAAAACCACTCCCTATCAATAAGATCGGATGGACTTGACTAACCACAACTTACTACACTAAAACTGCGAAATAAGGACAAGCAACAATGGTAAATGTTCGTGTTTCTTAATGTTTTATTCTATTATACACGTTATTATGCATCTAGTTCCACCAAAAAGTCAACTTTACGTGTTTTTAAACTTGTCTTCATGAAATAAAATATGGTATATATCATGATTTGAATCCGGTTACAACCCAATAATGATAAGGGATGCGATTGGAGCTGACATTTTCAAATGTCCGAAAAATAAACACAGAAAATTTACAAAATAAAAAATTCAGTGAAAAGCAAAAAGACACATTCCATGTGAGGATGTGCCTTTTTTGTTTCTGTTATCCTTCTAAGAAAAAGAGCTGAATGAAAAATAAGACCGCAAAGATGAGAACAAGCACATGTACTTCTCTCCATTTCCCTTTCGCCAATTTCACAAGTGGATATGAAATAAATCCAAGTGAAATCCCGGTAGAGATACTAGAAGTCAGCGGCATCGAAAGAATGACAAGAAAAGCAGGGAATGCTTCGTCTAGTTCGTTCCAGCGAATGCGTGACACTGAGTTCATCATCAAACAGCCAACAATGATTAAAACAGGTGATGTGATGGATGGTAAAGAAGAAATCGCTTGAACGAGCGGGCCAAAAAATAATGCCACAATAAACAGTGCAGCGACCGTTAGAGACGTCAGCCCAGTTCTTCCGCCAGCAGCAACTCCTGATGATGATTCAATATAAGCAGTGGTTGGGCTTGTACCAAACATAGAACCAACCGTCGTTGCAGCCGAGTCAGCGAGCAGGGCTCTGCGCACTTTTGGCAGCTGGCCATTTTTCATTAATCCGGCTTGTTCTGCAACGCCGATCATCGTGCCTGTTGTATCAAAAATCGTCACCAGTAAGAAGGAGAAGACGACGGCATACAAATGATGAGAGAACACGTCACCAAAGGCAGAGATTGGATTTGTAATCAGCATGCCTTCAGGCAGTGCAGGGATGTCCATCAGTGTTTTAGGGAAATGAAGCTGGCCGGTTGCGAGCGCAATCAATGTGGTCGCTAACATACCGATAAACAGTGCACCATTTATTTGCAGAACCATTAAAATAACCGAAATCATTAAGCCGACAAGCGTTAAAATGACAACAGGCGAGCTTAAATTGCCAAGCTTCACAAGGTTTTCTGGATCAGCAGCGATGATCCCAGACTGACGAAGGCCGATGAATGCAATGAAAAGCCCAATTCCTGCTGTAATGCCGTACTTTAAATTATCTGGAATGGCTTGAATCAGTTGTTTTCTAAGGGATGTTAACGATAAAATAATAAAGAGTATACCAGCAACAAATACCGCACTAAACGCTGTTTGATAGCTGATGCCGCCACCGCCGACAACGGTAAAGGTGAAATAGACATTCAGCCCCATGCCTGGTGCAATGGCAATCGGATAGTTTGCAAATAGTGCCATCCAGAGCGTACCGACAACAGCAGCGATGATTGTAGCAGTAAAGACTTGGTCAAAAGGAATACCTGCTTTTGAAAGAATTCCCGGGTTGACGGCAACAATATAGACCATAGTAAAGAATGTCGTCATACCAGCGATGATTTCTTTCTTTATGTTGGTTTGATTTTCTTTTAACTGAAACATAAAATCCTCCATTTACGAACATTATTACAAAACAATTAATATAATATTCGTTTTAAGGGTGGATTGCAACCTTTTTTCAAGGAGGAATGGAAAAATGAATTGGGAAGCTGAAGTAATACGAAAAAAAGACGATTTGATCAAGGACACACAATCTTTTTTACAAATTGAAAGTGTCCTTGATGAAGAAGGCGGCAAAGAAGGAAAGCCATTTGGTGAAAAAGTCGATGATGCCCTGCAGTATATGCTGAAAAAAGGGGAAGACGAAGGCTTCACAGTCAAGAATGTCGACGGCTATGCGGGTCATATTGAATATGGGGAAGGCGATGACATTGTAGGTGTGCTTTGCCATGTGGACGTGGTGCCTGCTGGTGACGGCTGGACAACCCCGCCATTTTCAGCTGACATCAGAGAAAATAAAATCTTTGCACGCGGGGCTATTGATGACAAAGGCCCAACCATGGCGGCATTTTATGCGCTGAAGATCTTAAAAGATTCTGGTCTGCAGCTGTCGAAAAAAATCCGCATGATCATTGGAACAGATGAAGAAAGTGATTGGCGCTGTGTGGATCATTATTTCAAGCATGAGCCAATGCCGCAAATTGGATTTGCACCAGATGCCGATTTTCCGATTATTCATGCGGAAAAAGGGATCATTGATGCGGTTGTGTCATTTACATATCAACAAACAGCGAATCATCCGCGCTATACGCTGAAGCAATTTACATCGGGTATGAGGCTCAATATGGTACCAGATGAGGCAGCTGCTACTGTGACTGCTGCACAGGAACACGATGCTGAATCATTAAAAACAGCCTTCGAAGCCTATCTTGCTGATCATCAATTATCTGGTGAGGTAAAAAGCGCAGCAGATGGACTGCATTTTACATTAAAAGGGGTGTCCGTTCATGCCATGGAGCCGGCGCATGGGACAAATGCGGGCATTCATATGGCGAATTTCTTATGCGGACACGAATTAGATGAGCAGGGACTTGCCTTTACTTCCCAAATCAACGCTTTATTTGATCAAGATACAAGAGGACAAAAGCTGGGAATTGCTTGCAAAGATGAGATTAGTGGAGATTTGACGTTGAATGTTGGGACAATCCGCTTTAAACAGAATGAGGAAGCAAAGCTAGGGTTAAATGTCCGCTATCCAGTAACAGCAGACGGCAAGGACGTCAAAAAAGGAATTGAAAGCATCAAAGGGGCAGCCCTGCTAAAATTCGAAGACAGCCCTCCGCATCACGTCTCAAAAAATCATCCGCTTGTGAAAACCTTGCAGCGGGTATATGAGGAACAAACGGGAGATCCTGCAACCCTTATTGCCATTGGGGGAGGAACGTATGCGAGATCTTTAGAAGCAGGCGTTGCCTTTGGACCTTTATTTCCTGGCAGACCAGACTGCGCCCATCAAAAGGATGAATATATTGAAATTGATGACTTACTGAGAGCAGCTGCTCTTTACGCACAAGCTATGTATGAATTAGCAAAATAGAAATGGAAAAGAGAAGAGGGAATTCATAGTGAAAAAAATGTTCTTATGCTCTTCATTCAAAGACAGCTATTCTCTCTTATCTGACTTTGCGGGTGAATCTTTAAAAGGAAAGCACGTGACTTTCTTTCCAACGGCAAGTGCTGTAGAAGAAGTCACGCACTATGTAGAGGCAGCGAAGGAAGCCTTTCAGCAATTAGGGATGCAGCTTGAGACTGTGCAGATAGATGAACAGTCCGCTGAAGAGATCTCGCAGATGATCAAACAAAATGATGTGATCTACGTGTCAGGAGGCAACACGTTTTATTTATTGCAGGAGTTAAGAAAGCATCGTCTCGATGACGTGTTGAAAGAAGAAATCAACAACGGCAAGCTGTACATCGGAGAGTCTGCTGGGAGTATTATCATGGCACCAAGCATTGAATATATCTCTCTGATGGATGATCAAAAGAAGGCACCGGAGCTTTCATCATATCAAGCTTTCAATGAAATAAGCCGCTATCCAGTACCGCATATGCACAATACCTATTTAGGCGAGGCTGCGCAGCAAATCACAGAGAAGCATCAGCAGACGCTTGATTTATGTCCGCTTACTGATGAACAGGCTTTACTTGTCAGAGGGGAGCAGGCTGAGGTGAAATCTGTCAAAACATCTTAACCGTGAAATGAAGAAAAAGGAACAGGGATTCATCGCCCTGTTCCTTTTTTAATCTTGAAAAACATCACTTGATAAGTATCGTTCGCCCGTATCTGCTGTCATACAGATCACAATTTGATCTGCCGGCAATTGCTTGGCTGTTTCAATGGCTGCATAGCAAGCCGCCCCAGAGGATGGGCCTACTAAAATTCCTTCAAGCTGAGCGAGCTGCCGTGTGATGTGATAAGCATCTTCGTCACTTACCTGAACGATGTCATCATAGACGTGCTCGTTTAAAATATGGGGGATAAATCCTGGGCTTGTGCCAACGAGTTTATGCTTCCCAGGTTTCCCGCCAGATAAGACAGGGGAACCCTTAGGCTCTGCCACACGGATGGTTAAATGAGGGAATGCCTTTTTTAATTCCTCTCCAGTTCCTGTAATAGTACCGCCAGTTCCAGCTGTTGCGACAAAGGCTCCAAGTGGCTGTCCAAGTTGTTTCACAGCTTCCATAATTTCGACTGCTGTTGTTCCTCTATGCGCATCTGGGTTCGCCCTGTTGTCAAATTGCATGGGAATAAAGCTGTGAGGAATTTGAGCAGCCAGTTCCTCAGCCTTACGGATGCAGCCTGGCATTTTTTCTTCTCCTGGGGTTAAGACGACCTGCGCCCCGTATGCCTTCAAAATATTGATTCTTTCCTTTGTCATCGTATCAGGCATGACAAGAATGGCTTTATAGCCTCTTGCGGCGGCATTCATGGCTAAACCAATCCCTGTATTCCCGCTCGTAGGCTCAATAATGGTTGCTCCTTTTGTGAGTTTCCCTTGTTTTTCTGCCTCGACGATCATATTGTAAGCCGCGCGGTCTTTTACACTTCCGCTCGGATTAAATGATTCCAGCTTCAAGTAAACAGCCGCCGCATTTTCTGGCTGAAGCCGCTGTAATTTGACAAGCGGTGTATCGCCAATCAGCTCAGCTATATTTTGTGCAACTTTCATCAGATGACACCCTTTCTTCTCATTCCGCATTTCTTTAGTTATACTATCATCAATGGGGATTCGTAAAGTTTGTTAAAAAAGGACAGGTGATATTGTGTCAGAAAACCGTCATTATTTTATAGGGATTCACATCCCTGAACAACTTGCGCATCAAATCAAACAAGACATTGATCAAAGGAGCGGACTGTTCTTTCAAAAATGGACAGCACCACATGATTATCATGTGACCCTTATCTTTTTAGGCGCCATTCCAGAAGAGCGTTTAAAAAAGATCATTCACCTGCTTGACATCCTTTCAAATGAAGCGTCTGCATTTCCACTAGAGCTGAATGAGGTAGGGCAGTTTGGTGCGAAGGAACGCCCAAGAGTCTTTTTTGCAAAGCCTCATGAAAGTGAGCCGCTCATGCACTTAAGAGAAAAGGTAAAGGAAGCCGTCTTGGCAGCAGGACACCCTGTTGAAAAGAGACCGTTTCATCCGCATATGACGATTGCGCGCAAATGGAATGCGGATGACCCTTATGAAAAGCAAGCACCTTTACGCAAAGAGCCATATGTGATGGAGGTTTCTCGTATCACTTTATTTGAAATACGTCCGAAGGAAACCCCTCGTTATCACGCAGTCAAACAATTTACACTACATAAATGATTCTAGAAGTTGGAGTGAGCAGCAGATGGCGCAAATTATCAAAATTCAAGATTATATATCACGATATGAACAAGACCCGCATCACTACATCAATCAATTCAATCGGTTGAAAAAACAAAGATGGGACGAGTTAAAAAAGGCTTCAAAAGAGGAGGCGCAGCAACCGTTTGATCAAATTCCTCAACAAGCGCCAGAACAAGAGGAAGAAAAGAGAAAGAAATTCTCCTTAAAGAGAAAGCAAAAAGAAGCCGATATGAAAAAGGAACGGGACCTGAGTCTTTTTAACGAGCCGACAGATATAGAGCAAGGGGTTTTCAGAAACGTTCCTACCGATGAAACGAAGCTGATTCACTTTTTTAAGGATCATCTCTTTGAAGTGCAATTAAAATGGGCGAGTTCGACGATTTCCCATATTTCAACCGTTTCCCATCATATTCGGTATGATGAAAAGCTGCGGATGCTTGCAAGGCAGCTTCCGGATTCTTATTTTGTGATGTACAAGCCGGTGCTGCTCATTCAAAAAGCTGAGATGGAATTATGTCCGATACTCATCACGCCGCTCGAAGTGATCTGTTTATCTTTCTTAGAGGCTGAGCCAGACAGCGTCTATATCGGAACGAAGGAACGTTTTTGGGAAAAACGGGCGACTGGGAAAGCTGTTCAGTCCGTCTTGAATCCTTGTGCAAGCCTTTTGCGATCTGGCACCGTCGTGTCAAAGATCTTACAGCAAAGTGGTGTAGACCTTCCTGTGAAAAAAATCCTCATCAGCCGAACCTCTTATATTGATTTACCTGAAGTTCCATATGGGATGGAGGTTATCGATAAGAAGAAGGCAGAAGAGTGGTTTGAAAAGCAGCGGAAAAATACGGCGCCGACAAAGCATCAGCAATTTAAGGCGACAAAGGCATTGCTTGCTTATGGTGAATCAGACAGCAAAAGAAGACAGGAATGGCTCGATTAAAGGCATGATGGAAGGTCACGAAAAATGAGACCTGAGTGGAGCTAATATATGAATGAATGGTACTTTATCGTTAATCCAGAAGCAGGACATGGAAAAGGACTCCGCACATGGAGGAGCATAGAGAAAGAATTACAAAAGGTGGAGGTCTCTTATCGATCATTTCTCACCCAGCATGAAGGCCATGCAGAAGTTTTGGCAAGACAAATCAGTGCCATGCAGGATGACAGGCTGAAGCGCTTGATTGTTATTGGCGGTGACGGCACCATTCATGAAGTACTGAATGGCTTAAAGGAAATCGATCATGTGCAGCTTAGTTTTGTCCCTGCTGGTCATTGGAATGATGCTGCGAAGGGTCTCGGTATCCATCGTCATGATGTCCTAAAAGAAGTGAGAAAGCAAAAGAGAATGCTCACCAAAACATTTTCTCTCGGCTCCTTTCAAGATCATGCCGAAAGTCCGCAATCTGTTCTCTTTCTCAATCATATCGGTGCGGGGTTTGACGCACATGTACTGAGGAAAACGGTGCATTTTAGAGGGAAAAAGTGGCTGAAACGGCTGGGGCTTGGCTTTATCATCTACCCTCTGTCATTTCTCCATTCTTTATGGTCGTTTAAGCCGTTTGATCTTGCGTTATTTATTGAAAATGAGAAGAAAGTCTTTCGCCAAGTGTGGTTTGTGATCGTCTGCAATCACCCGTATTACGGGGGAGGGCTGGAAGCGGCACCGGAAGTGAGTGCGAGGCAGCCAGGTTTTCAAACGTTGGTTGTCACAGATTTGAATCCATTCAAAGTCCTCTTGTTTCTAAGCGCGATGGTGTTCCGAAAGCACCTTGGGATGAAGGGGGTTACCCTGTTTCAGCATGAGGAAGCGTTTTTAGAAGCAGATGAAAAAATCTTATTTCACGCCGATGGAGAAGTGATCGGCGCAACGCCTGTCTTTGTAAAGGCAAGTGAACGATCCTTAAAATTACGTGCTTAAATAACTTGCGGTATATCCTTAGTCAAAGAACCATGAAAAAAGCCTTCTTTTTCGTAAGGTTCTTGTCCTGATTTTTTAGTTTTGCTTGACGAGTATAAGAAGGTAACGATAAAATCTATAGGACGGCTATTGTTTAGCATCTCATTCTCAATAGCTGTCCTTTTTGTTTTTATGATCATATAAATAAAAAAAGAAACAGCCAATTGATCCTCAATCGGCTGAATTTTGTCGACTAAAAAAGCAAGATTTAAAATATTTTAAGAAATGATGGGTTGAAAATTGATATGAACTGGTTGGGACAAATATTAGGTAGCGAATGGCACATCTCTCCGGCTGGAGGCGCTACGGGAGATGCGTACTTCGCAACACACAATGACCAAAAGCTATTTTTAAAACGCAATACGTCACCGTTTCTTGCGGTTTTGTCAGCTGAAGGCATTGTGCCGAAGCTTGTCTGGACAAAACGGATGGAAAATGGAGATGTGATTACTGCACAGCACTGGCTGAGCGGCAGAGAGCTGAAGCCAAAGGACATGAATGATCGTCCTGTAGCAGAGCAGCTAAGAAAAATCCATACATCAAAAGAATTGCTCGATATGCTGAAACGATTAGAGAAGCACTCTCTAGACCCAGAATCCATTCTGATGCATCTGAAACAGTCCATATTAAACGAGCAAATTGATTCACAAGACATTTCGCGTGCCATCCAGTATTTAGAGAAGCATGTGGAGGCTGTCCATTTTGAGGACAAGGTCGTCTGTCATTGCGATCTCAATCATAATAATTGGCTGCTGACAGATGAAAACCAGCTCTATTTGATCGATTGGGATGGGGCGATGATTGCAGACCCAGCGATTGATCTTGGACCGCTTTTATACCATTATGTTGAGGAAGAGAACTGGGAAAGCTGGCTCTCTATGTACGGCGCCCCGCTGACGGACAATTTGCGAAAGCGCATGGCGTGGTACGTGCTCGCTGAAACCGTATCGTTTGTCGTTTGGCATAAACGAAAAGGGAATGAAAAGGCGCAAAAAGAAGTGCAAGCGGAGCTAAATGCACTCTTAAAACGGTTAAACATCCATTAAGACAGTGGAATGTTCTCGACCCACTCAGACAGATGTGATTGATGCTCCTCAATATGTGCATCAATTGAACTGACAGAGGTGCCCTTTTGGCTGTAATCATAAATATCTGTTAACAGCTGACGAATGTCGGCATCCAGATCTTCTTTTGCCAGCATTAATTGAATCACGCGTCCCACCTGTTCATATTCTGCAACAGTCCCGCAGCAATCCAGCTGGTGATCGGTTAAAATATCTTTGATTAATTGAAGCTGATGTTGACGGTTTAAACCCATACAAATGCTCCTTTCCTGCGTGTCATTTATGAGGTTAAACTGTGCATTCAGCGTCCAATTTATACATGCGGCAGACCAGCTCAAGCGAAGGGCTGGTCTTTTTATATGGACATAGAAGATGCTGTCTTGCGGGTCTTTATGTTTCATGGTATCTTGATAAAATGTAAAGAAAATAGAGGTGTATCAAATTGAGAATGCGACATAAACCATGGGCGGATGATTACTTAGCTGAGAATGCTCATATTGCTTTAGCAAGTCCCGAGCAATATAAAGGGAAATGGCATGAGCTGTTTGGAAATGATCATCCAATCCATATCGAAGTTGGGACAGGAAAAGGGAGCTTTATTGCTGGAATGGGCAAGCTTCATCCTGATATCAACTATATTGGCATTGAATTATTTAAAAGTGTTATTGTGACGGCAGTAGATAAAATCAAAGAGACAGATGTTGAAAATGTAAAGCTTTTGAACATCAATGCTGAGACGCTGACAGATGTGTTTGCGGAAAATGAGATTGACCGGGTGTATTTGAATTTCTCTGATCCGTGGCCAAAAGCAAGACACGAAAAGCGCAGATTGACGTTTAAAACCTTTTTAGAGCGATATGAACATATACTCCGTCCAGGCGGTGAGTTACATTTCAAAACAGATAACCGCGGGTTATTTGAATATTCCTTAAAAAGTTTTTCTGCATATGGCCTTCTTTTAACGTATGTCAGCCTAGATTTACATGAGGACGGCTTAGAAGGAAACGTGATGACTGAATATGAAGAGAAATTCTCGTCTATGGGACAACCGATCTATCGATCAGAAGTCAAATTCCCAGAATAACAAGTGATATCAAGCTGGCTGCAAAGAAAAATGGCAGTCAGCTTTTTTTATGAAAAGATTGGTGCATGCGATTTTTGGCTGTATTTGCTACGATAGAAAAAGGAGGGATGACAGCAATGGAGACAATGAAAATAGGTGAAATGGAACTGTTTTGGTTAAACGGGGGAGATACGCACATGGACGGCGGAGCGATGTTTGGTGTCGTGCCAAAGCCATTATGGTCAAAAAAATACCCGGTAAATGACCGCAATCAAATTGAATTACGATGTGATCCAATTCTCATTCGGTGGAAGGGTCTTCACCTGTTAGTGGATTCCGGCATCGGATCAGGGAAGCTGACAGATAAACAAAAACGCAATTACGGCGTGACAGAGGAAACCAAATTGGAAGAATCTCTAGCGGCGCTTGGCCTGCGCCCAGCAGATATTGATTACGTATTGATGACACATCTGCACTTTGATCATGCCAGCGGATTAACAAAACGTGAAGGCGATAAGCTCGTGTCTGTTTTTCAGCAGGCAAAAATCATCACATCGAAAATCGAATGGGATGAAATGAGAGCGCCAAACATTCGCTCAAGAAATACATATTGGAAAGAAAACTGGGAGCCTGTGGCAGACCAAGTGGTCACATTTGAAGAAAGCATCGAAGTGACAGAAGGAATCGAGCTACATCATACAGGCGGCCATAGCAATGGTCATAGCATTTTAACGCTCACAAGTGAGGGCGAAACAGCGATTCATTTAGCTGATATCATGCCAACACATGCTCATAAAAATCCACTTTGGGTTTTGGCATATGATGATTACCCAATGACCTCGATTCCAGCCAAGCAAAAGTGGCAGACATTTGCAGAAGAAAAAAATGCGTGGTACTTGTTTTATCATGATGCCATTTATCGTGCTGTAAAATGGGACGAAGACGGGCAGATCACACACGAAATCAAAAGAGAAACAGGAAGATAAAAGATCATCTGTATGTTTTTTTCACCTTTCACACAAAATAACGACAAAATGAACTTGTGAAAGGAAGAGTGCAGGTGAACCAATTTTATCGTGTACATGGTGATGTGATCGAAACACCATTAAGAGGAATGGAAGTCATGTCAGTCCCTTATTTAAACAAAGGGGTTGCATTTACAAAGGAAGAGCGGGAGGAGCTCGGGTTAAAGGGATTTCTTCCGCCTAAGGTCTTAACCTTAGAGGATCAGGCAAAGCGTGCATATGAACAGTTCAAGGCACAGCCTGATGAACTGGGGAAAAATGTGTATTTAACAGCGCTTCATGACAGAAATGAAGTGCTTTTTTACAAACTGCTAAATGAGCACTTGGCGGAAATGCTTCCGATTGTCTACACGCCGACTGTAGGAACGGCTATTCAGCGTTATAGCCATGAATATCGAAAGCCAAGAGGGCTGTATTTATCGATTGATGATCTGGAAGGCATGGAAGAGATTTTTGCCTCTTATGGTGTCGATGAATCAATCGACTTAATCGTTGCAACGGATGCAGAAGGCATTTTAGGCATTGGAGACTGGGGCGTTGGCGGGATTGCCATTTCAGTTGGAAAACTTGCTGTTTATACAGCTGCAGCAGGCATTGATCCCAGCCGCGTGCTGGCAGTAGTGCTTGATGCCGGAACGAACCAAGAAAGTCTCTTGAATGATCCGCTTTATGTTGGAAACCAGCACTCCCGCGTTCGAGGAGAGCGCTATGATCAGTTCATTGATCAATATGTCGAGCTTGCCCGCGCTACTTTCCCAAATGCACTCCTTCACTGGGAAGACTTTGGGACAAAGAATGCCCGTGCGATATTGGAAAAATATAAGGACCGTATTTGTACATTTAACGATGACATTCAAGGGACTGGCGCCGTTTCACTTGCTGCAGTTCTGGCATGTGCAAAAGCTTCGAAGGTTCCGCTGAAAGATCACCGTATTGTCATTTTTGGAGCGGGTACGGCAGGTATTGGCATAGCCGAGCAAATCCGTGATGCGATCGTCAGAGACGGAGTCAAAGAAGAGGAGTCCTATGATCATTTCTGGTGTATTGATAAAACGGGGCTGCTCACAGATGATTCACCTGACATTCAGCCATTTCAAAAGCCGTATGCAAGACGTTCTGACGAAGTAAAGGATTATGCCCGTAATGGTCCAAAGCATACGATTGATCTATTAGAGGTCGTCAAGCAGGCGAAACCAACAATCTTAATTGGCACTTCGACGGTCGGAGGCGCTTTTACAGAGGAAATTGTAAAAGAAATGGCGTCACACGTGGAGCGCCCTGCGATTTTACCGATGTCGAATCCGACACCTCTTTCAGAAGCAAAGCCGCAAGATCTGATCGAGTGGACTGAAGGACGTGCCCTTGTGACAACAGGAAGTCCATTTGATCCTGTCGAATATGGCGGCGTCACATATGAAATTGGACAAGCGAATAATGCCCTTGTCTTCCCAGGCCTTGGTCTAGGCACAATTGTGTCAAAAGCACGCCTCATGACAGACAGTATGTTTGTTGCGAGTGCTGAAGCCATTGCAAGCATGGTCAATGTTGGGAAGCCGGGTGCAGCGATGCTGCCAAGTGTCGATCAGCTTCGAACCGTTTCAGCGACAGTGGCCGTCCGTGTGGCGCAGGCAGCAATTGATGAAGGAATAGCAGAAGAAACGCCTGATGATCTTATTCAGGCTGTGCAGGACGCTATGTGGCATCCTGTGTACAAAAAAATTAAAGCCATATAAAAAAAGCTTCGCAAGGACACGTCTTTGCGAAGCTTTCTTGATCAAGCAACAGAATCAATTACATCCACGATCATGCCAGTTTTGGCATCAATCATCACTTCATACTGTTCAAGCTCACCAAATGCAGAGCGGGTAATGCCAGATTTGTATACATCAATCGTTTCGCCATTTACGGTATACGGTTCTGGTACAGTATAAATCCAAGAGCCATCAATTGGGCCGCGCTGTTTAAAAGCAGATTTCACAATTTTTAATGCTTTTTCAGATGAGATATACGTAGGGAAAAATACTTTCTTTGCAACAATTGCAGCGGCTACGCCAATACTCGCACCAATCAGAACATGTTTTAACTTCAACGTGCTGCACCTCCGTATTGCTGTTTTTTCCATTATACAAAACTTGTCCAACGATGTTAAGGAATCCGAATACTTGAAAGCATATTCAAAATTTCTGGAGAGATACTTGGAAAACCGAAAGAATTCTTATAGTATAAAGTGAGTGTTATTTTTATAGGAATATATATGGTCATTACATAGAAACGAGGTAAACTGTAGAATGAACGAAGAAACATTGTCGCTTTTCCGAAATTTAACAGAATTACAGGGAACTCCAGGAAATGAGCACCATGTGCGTGCTTTTATGAAAAAGGAACTTGAGAAATATTCTGATGAACTCATTCAAGACCGTCTTGGCGGAGTGTTTGGCGTACGCAAGGGACCGGAAAACGCACCGAAAATTATGGTAGCGGGTCATATGGATGAAGTCGGATTCATGGTCTCATCGATTACGAAAAACGGGATGATTCGTTTTCAAACACTTGGCGGCTGGTGGAGTCAAGTCATGCTGGCGCAGCGTGTGGACGTCCATACCGATCACGGGCCAATTCCTGGTGTCGTCTCTAGTACACCTCCTCACCTTCTCACGCCAGAACAAAAAAGCAAACCTGTGAAGCCGTCAGATATGCTCATTGATATTGGTGCAGACAGTGAAGAAGAGGCAAAAGAGCTTGGCGTTCGTCCAGGACAGCAAATCGTTCCTGCAACGGTTTTTACCCCAATGGCGAATCCAAAAAAGATTTTAGCGAAGGCTTGGGATAACCGCTATGGCTGCGGCCTTGCAATTGAATTATTAAAAGAATTAAAAGACGAATCACTTTCATGTCAGCTGTACTCAGGAGCAACTGTTCAAGAGGAAGTTGGGCTTAGAGGAGCTGAGGTAGCTGCGAATATGATTCAGCCAGATCTTTTCTTCGCTTTAGATGCGAGTCCTGCAAACGATGTGACAGGTGACAAAACACAGTTCGGCCAGCTTGGAAAAGGTGCACTTCTGCGTATTTTTGATCGGACAATGATTACGCACCGCGGAATGAGAGACTTTGTACTTGATACTGCTGAGACAAACAACATTCCATATCAATATTTCGTATCACCGGGTGGTACGGACGCTGGACGTGTTCATATTTCAAACCAAGGTGTGCCTTCTGCTGTCATTGGAGTTTGTGCACGCTACATTCATACAAGTCATTCTGTTTTGCATGTGGATGATTACGCAGCGGCAAAAGAGTTAATTGTCCGCCTTGTCAAAAATTGTGATCAAAGTACAGTGGATTCTATTTACCAACAAGTATAAATAGAATAGAAAAAGGCTGCTTCTTCAATGAGAGCAGCCTTTTTTCTTATTGCTGTTCAAACACATAAGATAACGCCTTGATCGCTTGGTTTACGGTTTCCACAGTGATATTTGCTTTGTTTGATAGTTCCTTTAACGGATGGTGCAGCTCTTTTGGACGGATTAAAATAAGAGGTTTACCTTTTGCAATCGCAGCAGATGCATCCATGGCTGTGTTCCACTGCTTATATTTCTCACCAAAGCGAGCAATGACGACATCTGCTTTGTTTAATAAAATTTCAGTACGAAAATTATTCAAATCAGAAGCTGCATCATCTTTGAAAATGGCATTCGGCTGCTCACCTAAAATATCCTCACCGATGTTATCTGAGCGGTCATGATTTTCCATTGGACCGACAAATGTCACCGGCAGCTTCAAAGATTGGCTTTTCTCCTTGATTTCATCACGCCACTGGCTATGAATTTCTCCAGCTAAATAGACAGTTAATTGCATAACGATCTCCTCCTTTTGTACAAACTTAGTAAAGGTTTGTCCTGTTTCTTTTCATGTTACACAAGAAGTGCTTGATAAAGCAAAAAAAATATGATTATGATATTCATGGTAGAGACTATTTTTCATCGCAAGAATACTACATATAATGGGAAGGACAGGCCTCTTCGTCTTTCCTATGAGAAAGCAGGAAGACGACGTTGATGACTTATTTAAAAAGAAAGGGGATCTCCCTTTCGTCAAAGGTGTATTTCATTGATGCACTTTCTTATATGGCTTTAGGTCTATTTGCTACATTAGTGGTAGGTTTGATTTTAAAAACAGCAGGCGGTCTGTTATCACTTCCACTCATCATTAAAATGGGAACCCTTGCCATGGGGCTCATGGGACCGGCGATCGGCGTAGCGGTTGCGTACCGTTTACATGCATCTCCTTTGATCATTTTTGCAAGTGTTGTCTCAGGCGCTGCAGGAGCAGAGCTTGGGGGGCCTGCTGGAAGCTTTGCCGCAGCATTAATTGGTGTGGAACTCGGCAAGCTGGTCAGTGGTGAGACAAGAATTGATATTATTTTAACGCCGTTTGTCACCATTATCACTGGCTTTTTCACCGCTGCCCTAATCGGACCTGGAATTGAAGCCATGATGACAGGGCTCGGCAGGCTCATTATGTGGGGGACAGATCAAAGCCCGCTGATCATGGGCATGCTGGTAGCGACCATTGTTGGACTTGCTCTCAGTTCTCCGATCTCAAGTGCTGCACTTGCGCTCATGCTTGACTTAAGCGGGACAGCTGCTGGTGCTGCAACGATTGGCTGCTGTGCTCAAATGGTCGGCTTTGCCGCTGCAGGCTTTAGAGAAAATCGCTTTGGCGGTCTTGCGGCTGTCGGCATTGGAACGTCAAAGTTGCAGCTTTCGAACATTGTGAAAAATCCCCTCATCCTGATTCCGCCGACAATTGCTGGTCTGATTCTCGCGCCAATTGGTATTATTGGCTTTGGGATGGTCAATAATGCGGCAGGAGCGGGAATGGGAACGAGCGGGCTTGTTGGACAACTCATGACGCTGACCGTCATGGGGTTTCATCCATCTGTATTTCTGGCGATCGCTCTCTTGCATATCGTTGGCCCGGCAGTGATTAGTTTGGTAGTATCAGAATGGATGAGAAAGAAAGGCTATATACAATTCGGAGATTTAACCATACAAACTGGAGGAATGAAACATGAAAAAAATTGAATCAAATGAAGAATTACAAAAAGTGATTCAAGAAGACTTAACGGTATTGCTATTTTCAGCTGACTGGTGCCCGGACTGCACATTTATTGAGCCATTCTTGCCAGAGCTTGAAGCAAACTACCCAGAATTTGAGTACTTCTATGTCGATAGAGACAAGTTCATTGACACTTGTGCAGAGTGGGAAATTTACGGTATTCCAAGCTTTTTAGTCTTTAAAAACGGACAAGAGATTAACCGCTTTGTCAGCAAAGATCGTAAGACAAAGGAAGAGATTGAAGCATTTTTAACAGATTCTCTTTCTAAATAACGAAAGGAGAGTCTAAAACGATGGCAAAAATGACATCAAGACAGCTTGCGAATGAACTCAAAAGCCGTCTGACGAACGACAGCTGGTCACACGAGTTTGACCGGGAAAAAGATACGCTTCGTATTGAAGATAAACAAACAGGCAAAGGCATCACACTAGAGCTCCCGCCAATTATTGCAAAGTGGGAAGTAAAGCCTGATGAAACCATTGATGAGATCGTCTATTATGTGAAAGAAGCGCTGAGTGCCATGAAAGGCGAAGCGCAGCACATTTCAGGAAAAGAAAAGCAGATCTATCCGGTCATTCGTTCCACTTCCTTTCCTGAGGCATCAAGTGATGGGATTCCGCTCGTGTTTGATGAGCATACAGCAGAAACGAGAATCTACTATGCGCTTGACCTTGGAAGCACCTACCGACTAATTGATGAAAAGATGCTCCAAAAGGAAAACTGGACAAAAGAGCGAATCAGAGAAACTGCAAGCTTCAACGTCCGTTCGCTAGAAACAGTAGTGAAAATGGATGAAGTGGCAGGCAACCGGTTTTATTTCTTCCGTGCAAATGACGGGTATGACGCCAGCAGACTTTTAAATGAATCGTTATTACAAGAATACGCGCAAAAAATAGAAGGGCAGATGGCGATTTCTGTTCCCCATCAAGACGTTTTCATCATTGCAGATGTTCGCAATGATTCAGGCTATGATATTTTAGGGCAGATGTCGATGAGCTTCTTCGCCAGCGGCACGGTTCCGATTACCGCATTGTCATTTTTATATGACGAGGGTAAGCTTGAACCGATCTTTATACTTGCAAAAAGCAGACCAAAACAGCAGTAGAAGGGAATTTTGAAGAATGAACGTTTTTTATAATGCAGAAGGTGTAGGCGACACACTCCTTATTTCATTGAAAGATGTGACGAGAGAAGAAGTAGGTCATGAGACGTTTGGAGATGTTGTACGAATCTTCAATCAAGAAACAAAAGAAACAACAGGCTTTAATATCTTCAATGCATCCACTTACATGAAAATTGAAGAAAACGGATCTGTTCCGCTTTCTGAAACCATTGTTCAAGATATCAATGAAATTTTAAACCGTAACGGTGTCAGTGAAACGTTGACTGTGGATTTATCACCAAAATTTGTTGTCGGCTATGTAAAGGAAAAAGAAAAGCATCCGAATGCAGATAAATTAAACATTTGCCAAGTTGATGTGGGCGATGAAACCTTACAAATCGTGTGCGGTGCACCAAACGTTGACCAAGGTCAATATGTTGTGGTGGCGAAGGTCGGTGCAGTGATGCCAAGCGGTATGGTCATCAAAGATGCTGAGCTAAGAGGCGTTCCATCAAGCGGTATGATTTGTTCTGCAAAAGAGTTAGATCTTCCAGACGCACCTGCTGAAAAAGGGATTCTTGTTTTAGATGGAAGCCATCAAGCTGGCGAACCCTTTAAAGCGTAACCTCCCATAAACGGGCACATAGGAGCGAAGAATGTGTTATACCAAAAGTCACTAAGTACGTACTTAGTGACTTTTTTTCATCTACAACAGCATGAACAGCATAAAGCGGCACTTTTCTAGCTTTTCTGCATGAAAAAGCAATGGTATACTAAAAATCGCCCAAGAAAACGTAAGGGGAGTTAAAGTGAGTGATAAATGATGAGTTGGTTAGATAAATTTTTTAGTGTATTTTTAGGAGAAGAAAAGAAAGAAGAAAAAGCTGCAAGACCTGAAGAAGATCTAGCTGCACCAAAGCAGCCAGCTTTTGAACCGCATAAAGAATATAAAAAAATCGAAGATACGAAAGTGTATTATGAATATCCAAAAGGGAACTTTCGCTTTCCGCTCGTTCCAGATGAACCCCAGCGTGATGGAGTGAAGCAGGAGAGAAGACGCGTGAAACCAAGCCAGCCAAAGGCAAAGCAGAAAACCTATCAGCCTAAACAAACGCTTCAGCCTGATATAAATAAAAAGCCATTCAAGCCAGAGCAAATTCCATCACCGATCTATGGCTATCATCAGGATATGCGTCCAAAACGGGCAGATTCAAAAGAAGGAACAGCTTCAGTTCAAAGGAAAGCAGCAGAAGAAACGGCGCAGCGTGTCACACTGTTATCAGAAGAGGCAGAGCGTGAACGGAATGTCAGACAGCAAATGAACATCCCGTCTATACAGAAAGAAAAACGTATCGAGGAAATGGCTTCAGTGTCAGCAGAAGAGAGAACGGACAAAGAGCCAGCAGTAACCCCGCATACATTGCAAGAGGAACTCGCTTATCAAGATCATGTTCAATCGACACTGGAACGTTTAACTGACGAGCCTTTCATCGAGCCAGAAGAAAACGATCCAGAAGATCATCATGAAGCTGATGTACATAAGCAGCAAGCAGAAGTCTATCAGAAGCAGCCCGTTGAGTCTGAGCCGGAACAGACTGTCTCCGGTGATGAAGAAGAAATAAAGGACGATCCTGTCCATCAGTTTGAAGATCATACTGAGGAAATAGACATGTTGACCTTCGAAACACCGGAACCTTCGCAGCCAGCGATTGAAATGGAAGTAGACATGCCATCAGAAGAAGCGGCGTTAACAGAAAACATTTCAGCAGAACCGGTGGAAGAAGTAGCGGCTGATCCAATAGAAGACAAACAAGAAGAAGCGCCTGCGGCAGCATTTGAAGAAGCTGAGCCAGTCAAACATGACCTGCAGGAAGATCAGCTGGTCCAAGAAGCTGAAATTGAAGAAGATCAAGTGATGCCAGTAGAACAAGTAACAGAGGAACAAACTGCATCTGAAGCGGCAGAAACCGTTATAGAGCAGACAGAGCAGCAAGAACAAACGCATGAAGTCAAGAAAGAAGAACCAAAACAGACATCTCCGCAGCCACAACGCACAAGCGGGCAAACCTCTACGGTTCCGTTTAATGTCATGATGTTAAAAAGCGATCAGCGCGTGCAAGGACAAAAGAAAGCAGCCGATACACAAGGGTATGTTTTTCCAAGCCTTGCCCTTTTAGACGTACCGCCAGCTCAAAAAGAAGAGGACGGCACATGGGTGAAAGAGCGGGCAGAGCTGCTCAATGCGACGCTTAAAAATTTCAACGTAAGAGCAAGTGTCGTTCATGTCACACAGGGACCTTCTGTGACAAGGTTTGAAGTACATCCAGAACCAGGTGTCAAAGTGAACAAAATCACGAATCTGTCAGATGATATTAAACTTAGTTTGTCCGCAAAGGATATTCGAATTGAAGCACCGATTCCAGGAAAGAACACGATCGGGATCGAAGTGCCAAATCTGCACAGTAAAATGGTGTTCTTAAGAGAAATGATCAGAAGCAGTGCGTTTAGAGACAATCCATCTCCTTTAACAGCGGCACTCGGATTAGATATTTCAGGCCAGCCTGTCGTGGTTGATCTGCAAAAAATGCCGCATGGCTTAATTGCCGGAGCCACTGGTTCAGGAAAAAGCGTCTGCATTAATACGATTTTAGTGAGCCTCATGTTTAAAGCATCACCAGATGAAGTGAAAATGCTCTTAATTGATCCTAAAATGGTTGAATTAGCGCCGTATAACCACATTCCGCATCTTGTGAGTCCAGTCATCACCGATGCCATGACAGCAACTGCTGCTCTGAAATGGGTAGTGGATGAAATGGAAAGACGCTATGAACTATTTGCACACTCTGGCGTGAGAGAAATTAAACGATTCAATGAGCTTGTGAAAGAAAAACAAATGGGAGAAAAACTGCCTTATCTCGTCGTGGTGATCGATGAGCTGGCTGATTTAATGATGGTCGCACCAAATGAAGTCGAAGAAAGCATCTGCCGAATTGCACAAAAAGCAAGAGCATGCGGCATTCACTTATTGATTGCGACACAAAGACCTTCTGTTGATGTCATTACAGGTCTCATTAAAGCTAATATTCCAACAAGAATTGCATTTTCTGTTTCAAGTCAGGTGGATTCAAGAACGATCATTGACATGGCAGGTGCAGAAAAGCTTCTCGGAAAAGGAGACATGCTCTTCTTAGAAAATGGCTCCGGCAAACCGACAAGGCTGCAAGGGAACTTTGTATCAGACCGTGAGATTGATCAAGTGGTGGCACATGTGAGAAAGCAGCGCAAGCCAGTGTTCCTTTTTGAACAGGAGGAACTCATGCTGCAGGGCTCTGCGATTACAGACGAAGATGAATTGTTTATGGATGCCTGCCGTTTTGCCATCGAGCAGAATAGCGCTAGTACATCAAGTTTGCAGCGAAGATTTAGAATTGGCTACAACCGTGCAGCCAGGTTGATTGACATGATGGAGCGCGAGGGCATGATCTCTGGTGCGAAAGGCAGTAAGCCAAGAGAAGTGCTCATGACACTGAGTGACTTAGAACAGTTGATCTAAACAAACCACTTCATTTTTTTCATAAACATGGTATGATAGCACATAGGTGAAATTTTGTAATTGGACGCTTTTCGCATGTCTGTCAGAGCGCTTTTTTATGTAAAATAAGCGGAAACAGGTGTTAGAAATGGGAAAGTTGTCGGATACTAATCATAGTTAATATTGATTAGAATAGGAAGATCGGAAAAAATCTTTATTTGGAGCTGCGATCTGTGATCAGCTAGAGGCAAAATCACAAGTTGCAAATTGAAATGAGCGTCATATACTGTAAGTCAGATAGACGTTTGTTGGAGGTACAATTATGACTGTTTATCATTTTGTTGGAATAAAAGGGACAGGTATGAGTCCACTGGCCCAAATTCTTCATGATACTGGGTATACTGTCCAAGGATCGGATATCGAAAAACATATCTTTACACAAAAAGCGTTAGAAGAACGAAATATTAAAATTCTACCATTTGACCCAGATAATATTCAGCCAGGGATGACGGTCATTGCAGGAAATGCATTCCCTGATACACACCCTGAGATTGAACGCGCCCTTTCTGAAGGGATTCCTGTCATTCGTTACCATAAATTCCTTGGAGAATACATGGATTCATTCACAAACGTTGCGATTACTGGTGCTCATGGCAAAACATCGACAACAGGACTGCTTGCTCACGTCATGCAGGCAGCCAAACCTACTTCGTACTTAATCGGTGATGGATCTGGAATGGGGAAAGAAAACAGCGAGTATTTTGTTTTTGAAGCATGCGAATACCGCAGACACTTCCTCAGCTATCATCCAGATTATGCGATCATGACCAATATTGATTTTGATCATCCTGATTATTTCTCGGATATTGATGACGTGTTTGATGCGTTTCAAAACATGGCGCTTCAAGTGAAAAAAGCCATTATTGCCTGCGGTGATGATGAGCATCTGCCAAAGATTCAAGCGAAGGTACCTGTTGTGTACTACGGTTTCAACGAAGAAAATGATTTCCAAGCACGCAATGTTGTGAAAAATACGGAAGGTACCACATTTGATGTATTTGTACGCAATACGTTTTATGATACCTTCTACATTCCTGCCTACGGAAATCATAATGTCCTCAACTCGTTAGCTGTCATTGCATTATGTCACTATGAGTCCATTGATGTAGAGCTTATCAAAGGCGCATTAACGACATTTGGCGGTGTGAAACGACGCTTTAATGAAAAAGTGGTCGGTGAGCAGGTCTTAATTGACGATTATGCACATCATCCAACTGAAATTGAAGTCACGATTGAAGCAGCTCGCCAAAAATATCCGGACCGTGATATTGTGGCTGTCTTCCAGCCGCATACGTTCACACGTACACAGCAATTCTTAAGTGAATTTGCTGACAGTCTAAAGAAAGCCGACTATGTCTACCTTTGTGATATTTTCGGTTCAGCCCGTGAAAACATTGGGAAGCTGAGCATTGAAGATTTACGAGAAAAAATCCCGCAGGCCCAATTAATTGAGGAAGAAGATACATCTGTGCTGAAAACGCACGAAGATGCGATTCTGATCTTTATGGGAGCAGGAGACATTCAGAAGTATTTGCGTGCTTATGAAAAAGTCGCTGTATAAATGCTTTAAAAAAGTGCCGTTTCACACGGCACTTTTTTTATTTTGAATAAAATGTGACAAAAGGGCTAAATGTGTCAACATGCGGCGCTTTTTTTCGTTCGCTGTGGACAGGAATTAGCGAATAAGTGTAGAATTATTATTCAATCGGTCATTCTAGGCGATGTTTGAATGATACAACGAGAGGGTAATGAATTGAATATGCCCGCAGCAAAGGAGGTATCAGATGATTATTATTCTATATCTAAGCGTTGCACTGATCGCAATTGCTTTCCTCATTCTTGTCATCTATTTGTCCAAAACATTAAAATCCTTACAGCTGACATTAAAGAATGTTGCATCAACTTTAGAAGGTCTTGAAGGTCAGATGCAAGGCATCACCACAGAGACAGCACAGTTGCTACATAAGACGAATCAGCTTGCTGAAGATATTCAAGACAAATCAGCAAAACTTAACACAGTTGTGGATGCGGTGCAGGGAATTGGCGGCTCGATCAACCAATTTAATACAAGCATAAAGCAGGCAGCTGGTGCGGTTTCTTCATCCGTTGAAAGAAATCAAGAAAAAGTGACGGATGTGGTAAGCTGGAGTAACGCAGCACTTGAAATTTATAAAAAATGGAAACAGCGTAAACATCAAAAATAAACCATATTCGCATAGGAGGAATAATCATGAGCAAAGACGGAATCAATAGCAAAGACTTTTTGATCGGAACACTTATTGGTGGAATTGTTGGTGCAACAACAGCATTATTTTTAGCACCGAAGTCAGGGAAAGAGCTTCGCGATGATTTGAACACCCAAGCGAATGCGTTAAAAGAAAAAACAGACCGGCTCACAACAGATGCAAAAGAAAAAGGCACTGAATATGTGACGATTGCAAAAGATAAAACGTCTGAATTGTCTCAGCTTGTAGCAGAGCAGTCAAACCAGATTTTAGACAAAGTGAAAGACATAAAAGAGCGTGCGGCTGGAAAAGCTAATCATGTGAAAAATGAAGCAGAAGATGCGGCAGCGGATTTGGCAAGCGAAGCATCTGATGTAGCAGATGAAGCAAAAGTAAGAGCACAAGAAGCAAAATCAGAAATTGAAGACGGCATCAAAGATGTCAAAGAAAAAGTAGAACAATCTACTAAAGGCTAACTCTCACTGCTCGAAGTGAAGAAGGAGAACATCATGTCAAAACAACTCATTGAAACAGAAGAACAGTTTGATCAATTAACGAATCAAGATGGGACCTTTGTCTTTTTTAAGCACAGTTTGACATGTCCGATCAGCCAAGCGGCTTTTCAAGAGTTTGAAGCATTTGCGTCTGCACATGAAGACGTGCCAACGTATTTCTTGCAAATTCAAAACACGAGAGAGCTTTCATCCTACGTGGCTGAAAAATCAGGTGTAAAGCACGAAAGTCCGCAGGCACTCGTCTTTAGCGGTGGAAAAGTAAAATGGCATGCTTCTCACTCAAGCATTACAAAAGAAGCGCTTGAACATAATCTGTAAAAGAAAGAAACGTCAGCAGCGGCTGACGTTTTTTTTATAAAAAAGGTTTACTTGAACAAAAAGTATGCTATAATCTTACATACAATACTTTATCGCTTAAAAGCGTTTGGGTAATAAAGAAAATTTTCGTGACAATTCCGAAATCTTTGTTTATAATAAACCCTATCATGCAAGAATGAAAAAATAAAAAGCGAGAGCAGGCAGAGGAAAGGATGACAAAAATGAGCAACAATGAACTAGAAAAATTGAGGCAGCAAGCAGATGAACTAAATCTTCAAATTCTAAAACTGATCAATGAAAGAGGAAACATTGTCAAAGAAATTGGAAAAGCAAAAGAAGCGCAAGGTGTCAACCGTTATGATCCTGTCAGAGAGCGCACAATGCTGAACCAAATTCTTGAAGAAAATGATGGGCCATTTGAAAACTCAACGATTCAGCATATTTTCAAAGAGATTTTCAAAGCAGGTCTAGAGCTTCAAGAAGATGACCACAGCAAAGCACTTCTTGTTTCTCGTAAGAAAAAGCCAGAAAACACAATCGTGAATATCAATGGGGAAGCGATCGGTGATGGAAAGCAGCGTTTCATCGTTGGACCATGTGCCGTTGAAAGCTACGAGCAAGTCGCAGAAGTAGCGGCAGCAGCGAAACAGCAGGGATTAAAACTACTTCGCGGTGGCGCATTTAAACCTCGCACAAGTCCATACGACTTCCAAGGACTTGGTGTAGACGGTCTAAAGATTCTAAAGCGTGTAGCGGATGAATACGGTCTTGCTGTCATTAGTGAAATTGTCAATCCTGCTCATATTGAAGAAGCGATTGAGCATATCGATGTCATCCAAATTGGGGCACGTAACATGCAAAACTTCGAGCTATTAAAAGAAGCCGGTTCCGTGAAGAAACCAGTTCTTTTAAAACGCGGTCTTGCAGCGACCATTTCAGAATTCATCAATGCAGCTGAATACATCATCGCCCAAGGAAATGATCAAATCATCCTTTGCGAGCGCGGTATCCGCACATACGAAACAGCGACAAGAAATACACTAGATATCTCGGCAGTGCCAATCTTAAAACAAGAGACACATCTACCAGTCTTCGTTGATGTGACGCACTCAACTGGACGTAGAGATCTCCTCCTTCCAACAGCAAAAGCAGCTCTTGCGATTGGAGCAGACGGTGTCATGGCAGAAGTACATCCAGATCCATCTGTTGCACTGTCTGACTCAGCGCAGCAAATGGACATTCCACAATTCGAAAAATGGTTAGATGCATTAAGACCACTTGTGAATATTCACGCGTAATCATAGATAGAAATAGCCGCCGGATAACTGCCCGGCGGTTTTTTTATGGAGAAATACCATGAAGTTTGGGAATGAAAGGAAGAAAGCACATTGCAACCCTAAAAAGTGCTTGTTCACAATGTTTTCATTTTTAAAATTCGATAGAATCTGCTAAGATCATTGTCATAGCTGGCGTTCTCAATGTTTTTTTATGAAATATGATTCAATTTACAGGTAACAAGCTGATTAAAGTTTGTTTAATTTAGTTATAAAAAGAAAGGGAACGTTTTCATATGACAAAAAAACGTGTATAATTTCATAAAAGAATGTCATTTTGATGTAGATTGAAAAATTATGTGTCTCTTTTCATCGTTTTAATGACAAATAGGATATTATTTTCCTCGTATCTGACATGTCTCTATCCAATTGGTGAATGCTATAGATATGAAGTGTATTTGAAGGAGTGATTTATGTGAATAATGTTACAATATATGATGTAGCAAGAGAAGCAAATGTAAGTATGGCAACGGTATCACGCGTAGTAAATGGTAATCCAAACGTAAAACCAACAACAAGAAAAAAGGTGCTTGAAGCAATTGACCGCCTTGGCTATCGTCCGAATGCAGTGGCTCGAGGCCTAGCAAGTAAAAAAACAACGACAGTCGGAGTCATCATCCCTGATATTTCTAGTATCTTCTATTCGGAATTAGCACGCGGTATTGAAGACATCGCTACGATGTATAAATACAACATTATTTTGAGCAACTCAGATCAAAATACAGATAAAGAGCTTCATTTGTTAAATACGATGCTCGGCAAACAAGTAGACGGAATTGTCTTTATGGGCGGAAATATCACAGATGTGCATGTGGAAGAATTTAAGCGCTCTCCTGTGCCGATTGTTCTTGCAGCATCTGTTGAAGAGCAGGCTCAAACACCATCGGTTAACATCAACTATGAGCAGGCGATTTATGATTCCGTTCAGCTGTTAGTTGAAAAAGGACATAAACGAATTGCGTTTGTTTCTGGTCCAATGTCAGAGCCAATTAATTCCGTGAGAAAGCTTGCAGGTTATAAGCGTGCGCTTGAAGAAGCGGGTATCGCGTTTGACGATGCACTTGTTGCTGAAGGCGATTACTCTTATGACTCTGGAATTGAAGCACTTGCTCATCTGCTTGAGCAGTCTGATAAGCCGACAGCTGTTATCGCAGCTACAGATGAAATGGCTCTAGGTGTCATTCATGGAGCACAAGACAGAGGGGTATCTATTCCTGAAGACTTAGAAGTGATTGGCTTTGATAATACAAGACTTTCTCTCATGGTGCGTCCTCAGCTGACAACAGTTGTACAGCCGACATATGATATTGGTGCTGTTGCGATGAGATTGCTCACAAAGCTGATGAACAAAGAACAAGTGGACGATCAAATTGTTGAGCTTCCGCACAGAATTGAAGAAAGACAATCAACAAAATAAAACAAAAAAAGCAGGCTTACCTCATGAGGGAAAGCCTGCTTTTCTTATGCCTTTTTCTTTTCTCTTCTAACAGGCATGAGTGCTTTTTCTACTGTTTGAGCATTTTTTTCTGTGATTTCTGCTTTTCTTGGGATCGGTGGATATATATCGTCAGGATCTTTCCATGTAGGTGGAAGGGTAACAGGCGATTGCTTATTCCATGCCTGAATCCAGTCCTGAGGGAGCTCATCTGGCGGTGTAATGCCTTTCATCTCAAGCCAAATGCGGCTCCACGCTCTTGGAACGACGCGCCAAATATCATATCCCCCTCCGCCAACAGCGATCCACTTGCCGTCACAATATTGATGCGCAAGCTCATGAGCAAGTCTAGGAATTTCTTCATATATTTTCATGGTGGCAGATAAATGAGTTAACGGGTCATAGTAGTGTGCATCTGCCCCGTTTTGCGTCAAAATCACATCTGGTTTAAAAAAAGCAGCAATCTCAGTCACTGCTGTTCGGTATGCTTCGAGAAACGATTCATCTTCCGTAAATGCATCTAGTGGAATATTATAAGCATAGCCATAGCCTTTATCGTGGCCTCTTTCCTGTACTTGTCCGGTTCCAGGGAATAAGTAGCGTCCCGTTTCATGAATGGACACCGTACATACCTCTGGGTCGTCATAGAAGCTGAACTGGACACCATCGCCATGATGAGCATCCGTATCAATATATAAAATTCTAGCGCCATATGTCTTTTGAATATATTGAATCGCCACAGAGCTGTCATTATAAATACAAAAGCCAGATGCACGCCCTTTGAATCCGTGGTGAAGCCCGCCGCCAAGATTGAGGGCATGCTGCGAATGACCGAGCATCACTTGGTCAACCGCTGTTAATGTTCCGCCAACAAGGAGAGATGCCGCCTCATGCATGCCTGCGAACATCGGTGTATCTTCAGTGCCAAGACCGTATCGTTCACCCTCTGCCGTAGACAGCTTTCCTTCACTTGCCCGCTGCACAGCCTGGATATAATCTGCTGTATGGACGAGCTTTAATTCCTCCAGAGTAGCCATACGCGGTGCAACGATTTCATCCTCTGTTAACGCCTTCATTTTTTGAAGTAGATCATAAGTTAAGTAGACACGAAGCTGATTGAAGGGATGATCTTGGTTAAATTGGTACGTTTGAAAAGATGGTGAAAAAACAAAGGTCGCTTCCTTCATTTGATCGTCTGCTCCATAGGCCAGAGCACTTTATAGCCTTTTGCGCGAATTAGCTTCGTCACATGATCTGCATGAATGGTTTGAAGGCGGAATACGAGCACTTTAGATGCCTCATTGGCATGCGGGTACACGAGCACACTCAGCATTTGAATATGCTGCTCCTTTAAAATGGCTGTAATATCTGCGAGGCTTTCTGTCATCTGCTCCACTTCAACCTCTAAGTGCGACCCAGGCTGATCTGCACCTGTCAGTCTTACAAACGTACGAAGCAGATCTGTTTTTGTGATAATGCCTACAAGCTTGCCGCGTCTCACCACTGGAAGACAGCCAATTCCGTGCTCAAAAAAGACACTTGATATCTCCTCAACGAAATCAAGCGGGTGAGCCGTGATCGTCTCTAATACCATGATCTCTTCTACTGGCCGCTGAATAAAGAGCTTCCTTTTCTCTGTTTCAAAAATACTTGGACTGGCATTTTTAATATCCCGATCTGTCACCATCCCAATGACAGACCCTTGATCAGATACGATCGGGATATGCCGGATGTGGTGTGCACTCATTTTTTGAATGGCTTCTTCAATCGTATCGGTTTTTCGCAGCGTGATCACATCACGCTCCATAATTTGTTCAATCATCATTGTTTACCAATCCCCTTTGCCAAAAAAACGAATTAAACGTTAATACATAAAACGCTGATGGAAGCGAAGACGATCGAAACGCTCGATCGAATCAGGACTCACATGTTTCCCAATTCTGGCCATTAAACAATTGGCTGGATGTGAGCTGATTTCTGGCTCGTCTGTTGCAAACCAGACAAGACCGCCTGCGTTCATCATTTTCTCCATCATTTTGCGGTACTCCCAAACGTTTTTCTTTGTCCCCTTTAAATCCCAATGCCAGTAATATTCAGTTGTAATGATGATGTAATTCTCCATTTGCTCATCCATCATGCTCACATCAAGCAAATGCTTGCCAAGTGAGCATCCTCTAAATGGAGGAGCGACCTCAATCGCGCCAAGCTCAATTAAATTGTCCATTTTGCCCTCTGACCAGCGCTCAAGTGGATCAGGATACAAATACGTGACATAGCCTACGACAAGCTCATTCGCTCTTGCAATGATAATACGTCCTTCTGGAAGATCTGCTATTTCAACAAGTGCTTGTTTCTGTTCCTCAGGCGTGCGAAATGCCGTTAGTCCTTCATGAAACGTATAGTTCGCAAGCTCTGATGCAGGTACCGGTCCTTCAACCAGGATGGAACCTGTTTCTCGCTCAATGGTTTTTGAATAATAAGTTTTAGGATGCTCCACGTATCCACCGCCCCTAATTCTAGTGAGTCGTCTCTATTCTATCTTAAAACTTGCAATAATTAAAACGGTTTCATCAGAAGTTTTTTAAAAATTGAGAAAAAAAGTCATCTATACTATAATGGTCATTGTAAACGTATGCAAAGGGGGACTGTTTGATGAAATTGGAAACGCTACCATCAGTAAAAGGGGATTATCATTTAAATGATTATGAGCAGGCATACAAAGATTTTTCATGGGAGGAAGCTAGAAAAAACTTCCCCTGGTATGAAACAGGAAAAATAAATGCAGCCTATGAAGCGATTGACAGACATGCGGACTCGTTTCGTCAGAACAAGGTGGCGCTTCACTACAAAGATTCACAGCGGGATGAAAAGTATACGTTCAGGGATATGAAAATCAACACAAATAAAGCGGGAAATCTATTCAGAGAAAAGGCACATGTAGAAAAAGGGGATCGCGTGTTTATCTTTATGCCAAGATCACCTGAGCTCTATTTTCTTCTGCTTGGTGCGGTTAAAATTGGAGCGATCGTTGGCCCGTTATTTGAGGCATTTATGGAAGGTGCTGTCAAAGACCGTTTAGAGAATAGCGAGGCAAAGGTGATCGTGACAACACCTGATCTGCTTGAGCGAATTCCATTTGCAGAGCTTCCGAAGCTTGAATCTGTCGTCATTGTCGGCGGTGAAAACGAAGACGTCGATGGTGTGCGGACAATTCACTATGAAAAGGCGTTTGAGGAGGCAGCAAAGGAGCTTGAGATTGAATGGATGGATGAAAAAGACGGCTTCCTGCTTCATTACACATCAGGATCTACTGGTACGCCAAAAGGTGTGCTTCATGTCCATGGTGCAATGGTCCAGCAAGGCCAGACTGGTAAATGGGTGCTTGACTTGAAAGAGGATGACGTTTACTGGTGTACAGCTGATCCAGGCTGGGTTACAGGCACAGTGTACGGTATTTTTTCACCGTGGTTAAATGGGGCGACGAATGTGATTTTAGGCGGCCGGTTTAATCCTGATACGTGGTATGAAACCATTGAATCACTCGGTGTAACTGTTTGGTACAGTGCCCCGACCGCCTTTAGAATGCTCATGGGGGCAGGGGATGATCTCATTCAAAAATATGACCTCAGCTCGCTCCGCCATGTTTTAAGTGTGGGAGAGCCGCTTAATCCAGAAGTCATCCGCTGGGGAGATGCTGTTTTTGGCAAGAGAATTCACGACACTTGGTGGATGACAGAAACGGGTGCACAGCTGATTTGTAATTATCCATGCATGGACATCAAGCCAGGCTCGATGGGAAAACCAATTCCAGGCGTAGAAGCGGCAATTGTTGATAATGCAGGAAATGAACTTCCGCCATACCGGATGGGCAACCTTGCGATTAAAAAAGGCTGGCCTTCTATGATGCATACGATCTGGAACAATCCTGAAAAATATGAATCTTACTTTATGCCGGGAGATTGGTATGTTTCAGGAGATTCAGCTTATATGGACGAAGACGGATACTTTTGGTTCCAGGGACGTGTCGATGATGTCATCATGACGTCAGGAGAGCGGGTCGGTCCATTTGAGGTGGAAAGTAAACTGGTCGAACATCCAGCTATTGCGGAGGCTGGTGTCATTGGAAAGCCAGATCCGGTCCGCGGTGAAATTATTAAAGCATTTATAGCGCTTAGAAGCGGATATGAGCCGACAGATGAGCTGAAAGAAGAGATTCGTACATTTGTGAAAAAAGGACTCGCAGCACATGCGGCACCGCGAGAAATTGAGTTCAAAGACAAACTGCCGAAAACGAGAAGCGGAAAAATTATGAGACGTGTGCTAAAGGCGTGGGAGCTGAATTTACCTGCTGGCGACCTTTCGACAATGGAAGATTAAATTTTTTCATCAGTTGACTTGATATCAAAAGTGTGTTAAAAATGACATTAGTTGAATATGAAAAGGTTTTGACTGAGATTCAGTAGAATGATCTTTCCCTGTTGAAGAGAGCTGACGGCTGGTGCGAGTCAGTACAAAGAGATATTCGAATTACCCTCACGAACCGCTTTTACGAAAAGGAGCATGCCCTGATTAGTGAAAGAACGGATCTGTCCGTTATCAGTGTAAGTGAAAAGACGAGATTTTTTGTCTTTTAAGCAGGGTGGTACCGCGATATATATCGTCCCTTCGTTCATTCGAAGGGGCGTTTTTTTGTTGAATTGTAAAAAAAGGAGATTTGGAAATGAGTCAATTGATGGAAGAGCTATCGTTCAGAGGATTAATTCAGCAGCAAACAGATGAAGAAGGTTTAACAAAATTATTAGCAGAAGAAAAAATCAAACTATACTCCGGCTTTGATCCGACAGCTGACAGCTTACACATTGGTCATCTATTGCCAATTTTAACATTACGCAGATTCCAAGAAGCAGGTCATCATCCGATTGCTCTTGTTGGCGGCGCAACTGGACTAATCGGCGACCCTAGCTTCAAAAAAGCAGAACGTTCACTCAACCCAGCAGAAATCGTCGAACAGTGGTCAGAAAAAATCAAAGGACAGCTGTCTCAATTTCTTGATTTTGAAGCAGGGGAGAATCCAGCCGTTATCGTGAATAACTACGACTGGATCAGCCAAATGAATGTCATCACGTTCCTTCGTGATGTTGGAAAGAACTTTGGTGTAAACTTCATGCTGGCAAAAGATATCGTGAGCTCACGTATCGAAACAGGGATTTCTTACACAGAATTCAGCTACGTTATCCTTCAGTCTTTAGACTTCTTAAATCTTTACAGAAATGAAAATTGTAAGCTGCAAATCGGCGGAAGTGACCAGTGGGGAAATATCACATCTGGACTTGAGCTGATCCGTAAGTCTGAAGCAGAAGGGGCAAAAGCATTTGGTCTGACGATGCCGCTTGTCACAAAAGCAGACGGCACAAAGTTTGGTAAAACAGAAGGCGGCGCCATCTGGTTAGATAAAGAAAAAACGTCTCCATACGAGTTCTACCAATTCTGGATCAACACAGATGACCGTGATGTCGTGAAATACTTAAAATACTTTACGTTCTTATCAAAAGAAGAGATCGCATCGTACGAAGAAAAAGTGCAAACAGCACCTGAAAAGCGTGAAGCGCAGCGCCGTTTAGCAGAGGAAGTGACAACACTTGTACATGGCCGTGAATCACTAGAACAGGCTGTTAACATCTCAAATGCGCTATTTAAAGGTGAGATCAAATCTCTTACAGCTGAAGAAGTGAAAGTAGGCTTTAAGGATGTTCCATCAATGGAGAAAAGCAGCACAGAAGAATTAACACTAGTCGATATCCTTGTGGAATCAAAGCTGTCTCCATCAAAGCGTCAAGCGCGTGAAGATATCACAAATGGTGCTGTCTCCATCAACGGAGAGAGACAAACAGATAAAGATTATGTTCTTTCCGCTGACGACCGAATTGAAAACCAATTTACCGTTTTAAGAAGAGGGAAAAAGAAATACTTCCTCGTGACGTATAAATAAATCTTTATGAAACAGTAAGCATCATGGAAAAGCACCCCAACATTGAGGTGCTTTTCTTTTTTATGTAGAAGTAGCTCATTCGTCTGCTTCTTGTTCAAGGAGTGAATCTTTGTTTGTATAAGCATGTTCTACCTTACAAATTCGGGTTGTATAGGATTCATACCAATCTTTTTTCCCCTTTTTTTGAACACGCTGATGTGCTGTATGTGCTTTCCATTCTTTGATGGCTTCTAATGAATCCCAGTAAGAGACAGTAATTCCAACACCATGTTCATCTCGTACACTTTCTATTCCAAGAAACCCATCTAGATCTTTCGCTAATTCTTTCATTTTTTGAGCAGCTGCAGCGTATTCTTTCTGCTCGACATTTGTTCGTTTTGATGTAAAGATCGCGGCATAGTAGGGTGGTGCAGGTGTTTGAGTAAATAGCATCTAGTAGAACCTCCTTAGTCTATTGATATTATATATGAAAGAAAGAAGGTCTCGTAGTCTTTTTGTTTTAATTTAAAAAAGTCCAAGGTGCTTTTTGATTATTTATATTTTTGTAAAATCATCTCATAAACATTACCTTGTTCACTTTTCTGACATATTTTTCTTGTATAAAATAGAGTCGTATAAGATGAATAAGGGGGAATGAAAGTGATGTTTGTTAAGAAAAGGAGTTTGCAAATTCTCATTGCGCTTGCATTGGTGATTGGTTCAATGGCTTTTATCCAGCCGAAAGAGGTGAAGGCGGCTGAGCATAATCCGGTTGTGATGGTACACGGCATTGGCGGTGCCTCTTATAACTTTTTTTCTATTAAAAGTTATTTGGCCACACAAGGCTGGGATCGAAACCAATTATATGCTATCGATTTCATAGACAAAACAGGAAATAACCGCAACAATGGTCCGCGTCTATCCAGATTCGTCAAAGATGTGTTAGACAAAACGGGTGCCAAAAAAGTAGATATTGTGGCTCATAGTATGGGCGGAGCGAACACATTATACTATATTAAGAATCTAGATGGCGGCGATAAAATTGAAAACGTTGTCACAATTGGTGGAGCAAACGGACTCGTTTCAAGCAGAGCATTACCAGGCACAGATCCAAATCAAAAAATTCTTTACACATCTGTCTACAGCTCAGCTGATCTCATCGTCGTCAACAGCCTCTCTCGTTTAATTGGCGCAAGAAACGTTCTGATCCATGGCGTTGGCCATATCGGTCTATTAACCTCAAGCCAAGTGAAAGGCTACATTAAAGAAGGACTGAACGGCGGAGGACAGAATACGAATTAAAAAAACGAAAAGACAGCGGCATATGCTGTCTTTTTTGATGTCAACTGGCATATGGCAGCTAGAGATATTGAAAAGGGTGGCAAAACGATGATACAGAAACAGACCATCGTACATAGCCGAATAAAAAACATGTACAAAACGTCCACCATTCCTTACACTACATGTAGTGAATGAGAATTTTCGGAGGTGGACGTTTGTGAAAACGAATCAAAAGGCTTTCATCATTGTAGATGTACAAAAAGCGTTCGAGCATGAAAAATGGGGAGAACGCAATAATCTAGAGGCAGAGGAGAATATTAGCCGGCTATTGACGTTTTGGAGAGAGAAGGGCTGGAAAGTGATTCATATTCAGCATACATCCGACAATCCGGACTCTGTATTTCATCCAGCAAATGAAGGGCACCTTTTCAAAGATATGGCTAAACCGCTAGAGGAAGAAACAGTGATACAAAAGAAAGTCAACAGCAGCTTTATAGGGACAAGCTTGGAGGAACAACTAAGGTCAAATCAGATTGACACGGTCGTAATTGCAGGATTAACAACACCTCACTGCGTATCAACAACCACAAGAATGAGCGGAAATCTTGGCTTTGATACGTATCTGATCTCAGATGCAACAGCCGCCTTTGGACTAACAGATCAAAACGGTACATATTTTGACCCAGATACGATCCACCGGCTCTCACTTGCAACCCTGCATGATGAATTTGCGACTGTCATGACAACAGAGCAGCTCATCAAAAAATGGACAAGTCCAGAATAAAAGTTTGAAAGCTCCTAGAAAGATATCTAGGAGCTTTTTTGCGTATTAAGCGATTGTTTTCGTTGTTTCTTACGTGAGTAAACGAGATCAATCTCAATAAATAAAAAACTGACAAAGAATGATAAAATCAATACGCCGTCATCCCCTATCGATACATTCATAAAGTTTAAGTAAAGGACATACTTGATAGAGAGATGTAAAACGATCCAAGAACTCACCCATTCCAAAGCATAAGTGAGCCATACAGGAAGTTTAAGGAGATAAGCCAGTCCTTTTCCTATGAATAGAAGGACAGGTGACCAAAAAACGACGATAACACTCACGAACAAAGAGAAAGAGATCAAAGAAAGAAACGAATCATACGTGATGGTTTCTCCAAAAAGAAAATTCACGCCTAAAACGACGATGTATAGCAATACACATGGAACCGCGATCACAAAGCAGATAGAAAAAAAGAGCAGGAAGATAAACAGACTTGCAGCAAATCTATTGGGCGGCTCATCGATAATCTGTTTTTTTCTTAGAAGAGAATAGGCAATCACTGATAAGGTTAAAAGTAAGAATAGAATGATCGTGATACTATACATGGAACTCCCCCATCTAAGTACTATAGAAGACCATACGACTGATATGTCATCTATCATGATTGTACCAATAGAAAAAAGGCACTTCAATGAAATATTTCCTATATTTGTATATAAAAAATGAGACAGGTTTAGTTGAAGTAAGAATACAGGGGACGGTCGAGGAAAAGAGGTGATTGGAAATGGGAGGTTTCTTCCAATGATCTTATGTACAAATGTACGGCTTACTCAAAGGTGGTCTTGGCTAAATCCCCTTGAAAAGGGGTGACGCCTATGTCAACTTTTCAAGCATTAAAACCTGAAACAAAAAACCCTAGAAATCCTTGAACAATCAAGGGATCTAGGGTTTGTTTGCTCTCTCTTAGAGAAGTAATGAAATTAACGAGAGTAGAACTCAACGATTAGTTGTTCGCTGATTTCAGGCGCTAATTCAGAACGCTCTGGAAGACGAGTGAAAGTTCCTTCAAGCTTTTCAGCATCGAAAGAAAGGTATTCAGGAACGAAGTTGTTTACTTCAACTGATTCTTTCACTACTGCAAGGTTTTGAGATTTCTCACGAAGAGCAATCGTTTGACCTGGTTTCACAGAGAAAGATGGGATGTCTACACGGCTTCCATCAACAAGGATGTGACCATGGTTTACTAGCTGACGAGCTTGGCGGCGAGTACGAGCAAGGCCAAGACGGTATACTAGGTTGTCAAGGCGAGTTTCAAGAAGGATCATGAAGTTTTCACCTTGTTTACCAGGAAGTTTAGCAGCTTTGTCATATAGTGTACGGAATTGACGTTCGTTGACACCGTACATGTGACGAAGCTTTTGCTTCTCTTGTAATTGTAAACCGTATTCAGATAGTTTTTTGCGTTGTCCTGGACCATGTGGGCCTGGAGCGTAAGGGCGTTTTTCAAGTTCCTTACCTGTTCCGCTTAATGAAATGCCTAAACGGCGGGAAATCTTCCAACTTGGACCTGTATAGCGAGCCATAATGTGACTCCTCCTTATTGTTTTTATTTGTGAAAAATAAAAACCGTCTGTTCTTCCTCTTTTTCGTCATTATGTTTTCATGCATCCTCGCTCCAGCAGCAGGGAGTTACAAGATACACCTTCATAATATAGAAGGAACAAAATGATACAAAAAAGCCGAACAAAAAGGCTGCCATATTTCACACAAACTCTATTATATGACGCTGGGTAGGAGAAGTCAACCTATTTAGAGGCAGAGGTGACGTTCTCCATTATATAAAGAAACATAAAAAAGCAGACAATGTGCCTGCTTTTTCTTCATGATTACGCATCCGTAGAGACGGATAACGCCTGTTGGAGAATTTCTGTAAATTGAATAAGGTAGGACTCATCTACTTCACTGAAGCGGTCTTTCACAGGGCTGTCAATATCGAGCACCCCAATGATCTGTCCATTGACCTTGAGCGGAATGACTATTTCAGATTGCGATGCTGCGTCACAGGCAATATGTCCAGGGAATGCATGGACATCAGCGATACGCTGCACTTCACCTGTCGCAAACGCTGTACCGCAAACGCCTTTTCCAGAAGGGATGCGCACACATGCAGGCAGTCCGTTAAACGGTCCAAGCACAAGCTCGCCGCCCTTTGCTAAATAAAACCCTGCCCAATTGACTTCAGGAAGTGAGTGATAGAGCAGCGCAGCTGCATTTGCCAAGTTGGCAATCAGATCAGGTTCACCATCTGTAATGGCTTCTACCTGTTTGACAAGCAATTGATAGTCTTTTGAAGGATCGCCAGACTGTTTTTCGACATGAAACATGAAAATCTCCTACTTTCTATCTTAAAAATACATAACTTGCGTCTCGCATGTGGGATTTGTCGAGCAATTGTAAAAGGAACTTCCGCCTTCATCTTGAAGTATGTACACATGAAGAGGGGTGAGCGGATGAAAACATCAACAACCGTGCAAACAAAAGACCGTATTATGGATGCTGCCATCAGACTTTTTAACCAAAAAGGATTTTCTGGAACCTCTGTCCGTGAGATTGCGAAGGAAGCAAACGTCAACGTTGCCCACATTTCTTATTACTTTCAAGGAAAAGGAGGGCTGCTTGAGCAGCTCGTATCCGATTTTTATGAAGGTTACATTCACATGATTGAATCACATCTCCATCACATGGAAACCCGTCATGCAAAAGAATGCTTACTACATGTGGTTTTTGATATTTTATCTTATCAGCACAAGCACCGTCAATTAACCCGTTTCGTTTATCGGGAGGTGACGATTGATTCGACACTCATCAGAGAAATCATGTCGACATATTTAACAAAAGAAAAGTATTTGTTTCAGCTCATCATTGAAAAAGGAAAAAGCACCCATGTTATTTGTGAGCAGCTTTCACTCGCATCCTTTATGATTCAGCTTAAATCACTTCTCATGATGCCATATTTACAGCCGCAATATTTAACAGAGGTGCTTTATTTGAACCCAAGTGAGCCGTATTTCTATCAAATGTACTTTAAGGAGCTGAGCCGCTCGCTTCATTATCTGTTAGAACCAAAAGAGCCGGCACTAGATTCTCATCTGAACCTCATGATGTCCTCGAATTGATCATACGCATATCCGAGATCTTCCGCTTGATGGGCATCAGAGCCGAATATGAGCGGAATTTTTTTCTTTTTTGCAAGGTCTATCATCCATTGATCTAAATAGATACTTCTGGCATATGTTTTACGAAGACCTGATGTATTAAAATCTAAGGACATGCCTTTTTTTGCCGTTTCTTCAAGGCAAAGGGTGACCTTTTGACAAAGTTCAGGTGACATTTCATATGGAAAAAGCTGTTTGAATTTCTGGACAAGGGTGATATGACCGATTCTCTTTGGCTTATATTGGCCTAAAGATGATAGAATAGAAGAATGAATTTGGTCATAGTAGCTTTGATAGACCTGTTCGATGCTGCCATAGATGCTTATTAGCTGCTGGAAGGCATGCTCGTCAAAATCAAGGCAAATATAATCATCGCCAGCAGGAAGAAAGTGAACAGATAAAATGGCGTCGTCTAGTTCCGGACCGTAGCAGTCTAAAAAGGTTCTTGTTTCCTCTTCATACTCTTTGATAAAGTCAACCTCAAGCCCAGTTTTTACTATTAATTGTCCTTTGTATTCTTGTTTCAGCTGAGCCAGTTTCGTTATATACGCTTCAAGGTCTTGGAGCTTCATGGCACTATCCTGCTCAGGTGTTGGATCTTGAAACGATGGAGGCAGCGGGGCATGCTCGGTAAAGGTTATGGAATCAAATCCCTTTTTAATGGCTTTTTCAATATAAGAATGAAAAGAATCAAGCGAACCGTGCGGGCAAAACGGTGTATGTAGATGTGCATCTTGTTTCAGCATGTCGTCACCTCTTGTCGATATTTTGAAAAACGTGATGTTTATCAGCGAAAATAATGAAAAATCATGACCAAAAATGCTGGTTACATGGTATCATAATAACAATGAAAACGACAGCTTCCGCATACATAAAAGCAGGTCACATTGATACGTGTGATCAAATGATAGAAAGCGCACAAATACTTTCTTGAAAAAACATACATAAAACCGTGAATGGATGGTATTGGAAAACATACGATCCTGCTTATAAAAAAACAAATGCAAAGCGGACACGAAAGGGTTCTCAGGTCTACTCGGGACACTTTTACCCTGACATCACTTAGATCACAACAAGGGGGCTCATTATGGAGTTAATCATCGGTTTAATTGTCATTTTGCTTGCTTTGTTTTCAGTCGGTTATTTCCTGCGAAAAAATATATATAAAGAGATTGACCGATTGGAAGCATGGAAAATTGAAATTTTAAACAGATCAATTGTAGAAGAAATTTCAAAGATCAAACATTTAAAAATGACCGGAGAAACAGAGCAATTTTTTGAAAGATGGCGTGCAGAGTGGGACGATATCGTCACAGCCCATCTTCCAAAGGTAGAGGAGCTATTATATGATGCAGAAGAGTATTCTGATAAATATCGATTCTCCAAAGCCAAGCAAGTTCTTACGCACATTGAGGACTTGCTGAGTGCTGCTGATTCGAACATTGAAGACATTTTAAAAGAGATTGCAGACCTTGTCACAAGCGAGGAGCAAAATCGCAAGGACATTGAAAAGGTCAAAGAACAATATCAAACAGTTCGAAAAAATCTGCTTGCGTACAGCCATTTATACGGCACCCTTTATGACAAAATGGAGCAGGACTTAGATGAAGCCTGGGAAGGGATCAAGCAGTACGAAGAAGAGACAGAAAACGGCAACTATATGAAAGCAAGAAAGATTTTGCTTGAGCAAGACCGCAGACTCGATCAGCTTCAGCTGTATATCAATGATGTACCGAAGCTCATTGCAGACTGTAAACAAACCGTACCAGGCCAGCTGACGAAGCTGAAAGACGGATATAAAGAAATGACAGACAAAGGCTACAAGCTCGAGCACATCCAGATCACTAAAGAGCTTGAGAACTTAAACAAACAGCTGACCCGTGCGGAAAAACTACTGATTGATGAACTCAATCTGGAAGAAGCATCAAGCATTTTGCAAATGATTGATGATGCCATTCAGACGCTGTATGATCAGCTGGAAGCGGAAGTAGAAGCAGGTCAGGAAATCAAAAGTAAAATGCCTGAGCTGACGGAAGCATTTGAAAAGCTCGAGCAGGATCACACCCAAACAAAGGCAGAAACAGCTCTTGTAAAAGAAAGCTACAAACTGACAGCCGGAGAGCTTGATCAACAGAAGGCGTTCGAAAAACGCTTAGAAGAAATCGAAAAGCTCATGAAACAAATTCGCGAGAAGCTTGATCGTGACCATGTCGCATATTCATTATTAATGAATGAAATCAATCAGCTTGAGACCTTTATCGATGATGCGAAAACATTGCATGATACATTTAAGGATCATCTTCAATCATTAAGAAAAGAAGAGCTGCAAGCGAGAGAAACACTGGCTGAGCTCAAAACGATGCTGACAGATACAGTGCGTCAGCTGCAAAAAAGCAATATTCCAGGTGTACCTGCTGATATGAAAGAGCAGGCTGAAAAAGCGCAGGAGATGATTCAGCAAGTGCACGAGCAGCTGGAGAACCTGCCGCTCAACATGCCAGCTGTGAATGAGCAATTAAAAGAAGCCTCTGACACAGTGAGACATGTTGTGAATGGGACGGAAGAAATGCTCACTAAAGTGGATCAAATTGAACGAATCATTCAATATGGCAATCGTTTTAGAAGCCAAAATCATATTCTTTCAGAACAACTAAAAGAGGCAGAGCGAAGATTTTATGCGTACGATTATAATGGTTCATTTGATGTAGCAGCATCAGCTGTTGAAAAAGCATCACCTGGAGCCGTTCAGAAGCTATTAGCTCAGCACGAAAAAGAATATCAGCATCAATAAAAAAGCTGAAGTCCATTGATAGGACTTCAGCTTTTTTTGTATTATGATGCCTGTTTCTGGCGTTCTTCTGAAGCAGAAGAAGTGAAAAGTGAGATCACGAACCCAATGGCGACCCCAAGTATCGCAGGGACAAGCCAGCCAATGCCAAGGTCATAAAAAGGCAGCACTGTTTGGAAAATGTCTTTTACTGGACCGATTGGAAGCTTTGCTGCTGCTAAGCCGTCAAATAAGCTGACGCACCCTGTTAAAATTAACGAGAGGACATACACAGGTCTTCTATGTCCAAGCCATTTATCAGCAAGTGATAGAACGATGATCACAATCGCCAGCGGATAAATCGCTGTTAAGACTGGAACAGAGAAAGCAACAATATGAGCAAGTCCAAAGTTAGAAATAATGAAACTAAATAATGTAACAAGTGTCACGACCATTTTATAAGAAAGCTTAGGAAGTAACTTTGAGAAATACTCTCCGCATGATGTGACAAGACCGATACTTGTTGTTAAACAAGCGACTGTGATAGCAGCACCTAACACAATATTTCCTAGACTGCCGAAAAGGAACTGAGAAGACTGAGCTAAGATTTTGCTTCCATCTCCAACGAATCCAATGGCATGTGTACTAGAAGCACCTAGATACGCAAGTGACAGGTAAACGAAGGTTAATCCAGCAGCTGCAATCAAACCCGCTTTGATACAAGCAGAAGCCAGTGCCTTTTTACTTGTCACACCGCGTCCTTTAATCGCGTTGATGACAACAATTCCAAATACAATAGAAGCAAGAGCATCCATCGTTTTATAGCCCTCTAAAAATCCTTTGAAAAACGATCCGTTGCTATAAGATACATCTGGTGTACCAATGACGCCCATCGGTGTCAAAATGGCTTTAACAATGATAATAAAAATGATCGTAAATTTAATCGGTGTTAATATTTTCCCTACACGATCCACGATTTTCGTTGGATTTAAAGCAAGGTAATACGTAATACCGAAAAAGACGAGTGTAAATAAAAGAAGGGACAGCCAAGCTGGTACGCTTGATAAAAATGGTAATGCGCCAATCTCATACGAAACCGTTCCTGTACGCGGAATAGCGAAAAGCGGCCCAATGGATAAATATAAAATAACGGTAAATGCTGTTCCAAACACTGGGTGAGCCTTATCTGCAAGTCCTTTTGCATCACGCCCTGTTAAAGCAATTGCAATAATCCCGAGTAGAGGTAAACCGACACCTGTTAATAAAAATCCGCCCATTGCTTTCCATACATTTGTTCCGGCATATTGCCCAAGCTCTGGTGGATAAATCATATTTCCGGCGCCGAAGAATAAAGCAAATAACATAAAACCTATAATAATCGTATCTTTCGTCGACAATGTTGCCTTCATTGAATATAAAGCCTCCAATATTATGTTGAAATATTCTGTTAATTAGCTGCTAAAACGGTTCTTCATTAACATTCACTAATTATAAAGGATGTACGCCTGATGTCAACATGTGTTTTCATACAAAAGTCATGAATTTTTCTATTTTAGTATATGAAGAACATAAAAAAACATCCCTTTCTCTTATGGAAAGGGATGTTTTTAGTTTTGATGCTTGATTAAGCAGGCTGTTTAGGTGGACTCGTAAACAAAGAAATAAGAAGACCAATAATGGCTCCAAGTACGGCAGGGATAGCCCAGCCGATCCCAAGTTTGTATAAAGGAACAACAGCTTCTAAAAATTCAGGTAATCCGCCAAGAGGGATTTCCGCTGCAACTAACCCATCAATCACAGCAAAGACACCTGTGAAAAGGAGTGAAGCGATATAAATGATTCGTCTTCCGTTGATCCAGCGATCGAGAAAAGATAATAGAATGATCACGATGGCTAGCGGATAAATCGAGACAAGAACCGGAACAGAGAGTGAAATAATTTGTGCCAGTCCAAGGTTTGCTACAAATGTACTGAATAAAGATACAACTAAAACTACTGTGCGATAAGAAAAGCGTGGAAATAGCGAAGAAAAATATTCCCCACAGGATGAAACAAGTCCAATACTTGTGGTCAAACATGCAAATAAAATCGCAGCTCCTAACACAATATTTCCAGCAGAACCAAATAAAAAGTTTGCCGCAAGCGAAAGGAGTTTCCCTCCGTCATTTGCCCCGACCATGCCTGTAGCCTCAGGACTTGACGCCCCGACATAAGCGAGTGATATGTACACAAGAGCTAGTCCAGCAGCTGCGACAAGCCCTGCTTTAATACAGGCTGCGGCAATCGATTTTCGTTCTGTAATACCGCGTTCTTTCACAGCCGTGACAACGACAATTCCGAAAACGATTGAAGCAAGAGCATCCATCGTTTTGTAGCCTTCTAAAAACCCGGTAAAGAGCGGGCTTCCTTCATAAGTTGGATGCGGACTGCCAATTCCACCCATTGGTGTCGCGATGGCTTTTATCACAATTAAAGCAATGACAGCGAGTAAAATTGGTGTTAAAATTTTACCGATTCGGTCAACGAGTTTCGATGGATTTAAAGCAAGAGCATAAGTAATGCCGAAAAAAGCAATCGAAAACAAGAATAATGGAATCCATGATTCAGACTGCGCTTCAGTCAGAAACGGCGCCAGCCCAATTTCATAAGAAACCGTTCCAGTACGAGGGATCGCAAAGAAAGGCCCAATGGATAAATATAAAATGACGGTGAAAATGGTACCGAATGTAGGATGAGCTTTGTCAGCAAGCCCTTTTGCTCCAGTTCCTGTCAGGGCAACGGCGATGACACCTAAGAGCGGAAGTCCAACTCCTGTCAGTAAAAATCCACCGATCGCAAGCCATACGTTTTCACCTGCGTACTGTCCAAGTACAGGAGGGAATATCATATTGCCTGCGCCGAAAAAGAGTGCAAACAACATTAAGCCGATGGCTAATGTGTCTGTTTGACTTAACTTATTATTCATAAGGTTATCCCCCTATTATTTTATTTTTCCGCCATGTTTAAATATTCTGTCAATTTAGGAAAAAATATGACAATGGCACTATGCATGATATAGTGAATTGATGAGGTTGTCAATATACCGCTTTATATTGAAATAAAAGGAATTCGGATCATATTAGTTAAACGCAAGAGGATAAGGAGTTTCGCCATGATGTATCTTGATAATAGTGCAACCACAAAACCGTACCCTGAGGTTTTACAAGTATATCAGCAAGTGAGTGAACGTTATTTTGGAAATCCATCTTCGCTTCATCAGCTCGGAATTGATGCAAGCCGGCTGTTAAATGAAACGAGAAAACAAATGCTTCACTACACGGGCTTGAAACAATATGAGATTATTTTTACTTCTGGTGCAACAGAAGCGAATAACATTGCCATTAAAGGGGCAGCACTTGCCAAAATGAACCGGGGCAAGCATATTGTGACCACAGAAATAGAGCATCCTTCTGTTATTGAATCGTTTGAACAGCTGAAGGCGTTATTTGGCTTTGACATCTCCTATATTCAAGTAAATGAGCATGGCCATGCAGATATGACTCATTTAAAAGAAGTGCTTCGCCCTGATACAGTGCTTGTCAGCATGATGCACGTCAATAACGAAACCGGTGCCATCCAGCCAATTGAAGAAGCTGCTGGCATTATTCGCGAGCATGCCGAAAACGCACTTTTTCATGTCGACGGGGTGCAGGGAATGTGCAAGGTAGCACTCAATAAACAGCTGGATGTAGACCTTTTGACGATGTCAGGCCATAAAATTCATGGTTTAAAAGGCACTGGAGCACTCTTTTTAAAGAAAGATGTCACTCTCGCCCCTTTCATTACTGGGGGAGAGCAGGAATTAGGGCTTCGTTCAGGTACTGAAAACCCTGCTGGAGCTGTCAGCTTAGCAAAAGCCATGAAACAATCATTTGAACAGCTTGACAAGTATCATGATGAGATGCTGAACTTAAAAACGCAGCTGCAAAAACAGCTTGGAGACATAGAAGGTATTGTGATGAACACACCGCAGGCGCTAAGTGCGCCGCACATTGTGAATTTTTCAGTGCCGGGTATTCAAATTGAGGTCCTCCTCCATATGCTTGAAAAAGAAGGCATATATGTTTCTACAACCTCTGCCTGCTCAGCTAAGAAAAAAGAGCCAAGCCGTGTCCTGCTGGCAATGGGAAAACCAGAGGAAGTAGCCAAAAGCAGTATGAGAATCAGCTTAACGTATGGACAAGGACCAGAGCTAACGCCGCAAATCATCACATCGATCGCACAAAGTGTGAAAAAATTAAAAGGAATGAGATAACAGCATGAAATATGATCATATTTTAGTCCGTTTTGGTGAGATCTCAACAAAAGGGAAGAATAGAAAGAAATTTATTGAAAAACTAAGACAGCACATTCGATTCGTCTTAAAGGATTTTGGAGCATTAAAGGTTGCATCTGATAGAGACCGCATCACGATTATGCTGAACGGAGAAGACCCTGAACCAATTTCAGAACAGCTCAAAAGTGTATTTGGCATTCAGAGTTTTAGTCTTGCGGTTAAATGTGAGACGAATCTAGATGCGATTAAAGAAGCGGCACTAACAGCGGTACAGGAAGTGTATGAACAAGGAAATACATTTAAAGTCTCAACGAAACGCTCTTATAAACAATTTGAACTTGATTCAAATGAAATGAACCGTGAAATTGGCGGACATGTTCTAAGGAATACGGAAAACTTAACGGTCAATGTGAAACAGCCGGATGTGCATTTACGCATAGAAATCAGAGAGAACGCAACGTACATTACATTTAAAGATGTTAAAGGTGCAGGCGGCCTGCCGGTCGGTTCTAGCGGAAGAGCGATGCTCATGCTTTCCGGCGGCTTTGACAGCCCGGTTGCCGGCTATCAAGCAATGAAACGCGGAATTGAAATTGAAGCTGTGCATTTCTTTAGTCCGCCGTATACAAGTGAACGTGCCAAACAAAAGGTCATTGATCTTGCAGAATGCCTGGCAGCATATGGAGGCGAAGTGAAGCTTCACATCGTACCTTTTACAAAAATTCAAGAGCTGATTCACAAACAAGTACCTGAAAACTATACGATGACATCAACAAGAAGAATGATGCTGAAAATAGCTGACAAAATAAGAGAAAAGCGCGATGCCCTTGCGATTATTACCGGAGAAAGCCTTGGTCAAGTGGCAAGTCAGACACTTGAAAGCATGTATGCCATTAACCATGTGACCAATACACCAATCATCCGCCCGCTCATTGCTGTCGATAAAAATGACATTATTGATGAAGCGAGAAGAATTGGCACATACGATACAAGCATTCAGCCTTTCGAGGATTGCTGTACGATCTTTACGCCGCCGTCCCCTAAAACAAAACCAAAGCTTGAGAAGGTAGAACGCTACGAAAGCTTTGCTGATTTCGAGCCGATGCTGGACGAGGCAGTAGAGCAAATTGAAACAATTATTGTGACAAATGAAAAGAAAGCAGCAGACGAATTCGCTGATCTATTCTAAAACGAAAATTTCATAATAATTACCATAAAATCAATCGCATGAAGTCATGTGTTTCTACACATTCTATATTCACAAGGAGGTGAGAACACATGGCTCAACAAAACAGACAAAGCAGTTCTAACCAATTACTAGTACCAGGCGCTGCACAAGCTATCGACCAAATGAAGTACGAAATCGCTTCTGAATTTGGTGTAAACCTTGGTGCAGAAACTACATCTCGCGCTAACGGATCAGTTGGTGGAGAAATCACTAAGCGTCTTGTATCTTACGCTCAACAACATATGGGTGGCGGATCTTTCTAAGACACACAATTTAAAAGCTATGGCTTATGAGCGGGATCCTTCCCGCTCTTTTCTTTTTGTACATATAAATAGTTAGAATATTTTTAAAAAAGAAGACGGATGAAAAAAATTATGGCATAATACTAGGAGTAGGTCCTAATTCAAGCATTTTTCAGTTATGAGTGTTAAAATAGGTAAATTGAAACATGTTTCGTTTCATAAGAAAGAGGCTAAAAGGAGCTGTACCATGAAAAGAGAAGACTTAATTGCACCAGAACAATATAACTTAGTCAGCGAGATTGAAGCGTTCAGTCATGACAAGGAGAAAATGGCCCTGCACTGGCAGGATGGCAATGGCCACGAAGCACATGTGACGTATGCAGCATTAGTGGAAGAGGCAAATAAAATTGGACATGTTTTATTAAAAGCAGGCTTCAAAAAAGGCGATAAAATCATTGTGATGGTGCCGCGCATGCTCGAGGCATACAGCATTTATTTAGCGATTTTGAAAACAGGAATGGTCGTGATTCCTTGTTCAGAAATGCTGCGTGCAAAAGATATAGATTATCGAATTGAACATGCAGAAGCAAAGGGAGCGATCGTTTACTCTTCATTCATTCAATCGTTCGACGGAACCAAACAGCCAAACGATTTTAAAACATTCTCAATCGGTGAAAACGATCATGGCTGGAGAAACATTCTAGTGCAAAAAGAAGAGCAATCAAACGAACTTGAATTGGCAGATACAAAGCGCACAGACATGGCGTTTTTATCCTATACATCAGGTACAACAGGGAACCCTAAAGGGGTTGTTCATACACACGGATGGGCGTATGCACATTTACGCACAGCTGCCAAAGCATGGCTCTCCATTAGTGAAGGAGATAAAGTATGGGCAACAGCAGGACCAGGCTGGCAAAAATGGGTGTGGAGCCCCCTCTTATCTGTGTTAGGAAGTGGAGCAGAAGGCTTTGTGTATGGAGGAAAATTCAATCCAAATACATACTTAGAGCTGCTTCAAAAAAATGAAATCAATGTCCTATGCTGTACACCGACAGAATATCGCTTTATGGCAAAAGTAGATGATTTAAGTCAGTACGAGCTGCCGAAGCTGCATAGTGCTGTTTCTGCGGGAGAGCCGCTGAACCGTGAAGTCATTGATACATTCAAAAAGCATTTCGATATAGAAGTACGAGACGGCTATGGCCAAACTGAAAGCACACTGCTCGTAGGGGTGCTAAAAGGAATGGACATCAAGCCAGGCAGTATGGGAAAACCAACCCCTGGCAACGAAGTAGATATCATTGATGAGGATGGAAACGTCTGCGCACCTGGAGAAATTGGTGACATTGCGGTCCATCTTGAAACGCCGGCTTTATTTAAGGAATACTATAAAGACGAAGAGCGTACAAAGGCGCAGCGCCGCGGCAATTACTTTATTACGGGTGACCGCGCGAAAAAAGACGAAGATGGGTACTTCTGGTTTGAAAGCCGCAGAGATGACATCATTGTCAGCTCAGGCTATACGATTGGACCGTTTGAAGTAGAGGATGCGCTGATCAAGCATCCAGCAGTGAAGGAATGTGCAGTTGTGGCAAGCCCGGATGAAATCAGAGGATCAATCGTGAAAGCATACGTCGTCCTTCGTGATGGAACTGTGCAAAGTGATGAATTGATCAAAGAGCTGCAAACACATGTGAAAAACACAACAGCACCATACAAATACCCAAGAGAAATCGAATTCATTGACGAACTGCCAAAAACACCGTCAGCGAAAATTCGCCGTGTAGAGCTGAGAGAAAGAGAGCTTGCACGAAAAGGTCAATCATAAAGAAGTGAGAAGCGTATGGATGGAAGCATCCAGCGCTTTTTTGTATGGAAAATCAAATTCGTTGAAAGTGAGCATAATGTTTTATGTTAAAATGTGTAGGAATTGCTGAAAAAGGAGAATGTTAGTAGATGTCCATTGCGATCATTCATGGAATTGTACTTGCCTTTGGTCTCATTTTACCTTTGGGCGCACAAAATGTATTTGTATTTCAACAAGGAGCGCTGCAGCCTCGATTATATCGAGCATTGCCTGTCGTCATCACGGCTGCTCTTTGTGACACACTTTTAATTGCTTTAGCTGTCATAGGTGTTTCTGTTGTGGTGTTTACCATTCCAGTGCTGCAAATCGGTCTTTATATCATTGGTTTTTGTTTTTTAGTTTATATGGGATGGACCGTATGGAACACAAGCTCATCATCAGGTGATCAAGAGAAGCAGAAATTAATGCCTGCAAGAAAACAAATCGTATTCGCCTGTTCAGTTTCTCTTTTAAATCCCCATGCGATTCTCGATACAATTGGTGTCATTGGTACGAATTCGCTGCAATATAGCGGCGCAGAAAAGCTGGCGTTTACACTTGCCTGTATCATCGTGTCCTGGTTATGGTTTATTGGACTCGCCCTTCTAGGGAAGATGTTAGGAAAGTTAGATACAAACGGCAAATGGATGAACCGTATTAATAAGGCTTCGGCGGTCATGATCTGGCTGGTTGCGTTATACATTGCGTATCAATTGATTGTGTAAGGTACATAGAGAATCAAACAAAGAAGCGTTTGGACGTAATGATCCTGCGCTTTTTTTATGTTGGAAGTGTAGCAGCCTTACAATATATCGGAATAAAACCTATGAAATTCTTTGAGTTTGGGATGATCGAAAGAACTATTTCAGAAACGTCTGCTTTTCATATATTGGGATAAGTCACTTTTCTTCTATTTTGATCCTGTTCTGTTTTAAAATGACATTGAGGCGGGGTCACTTATCCTCGTCATTTGAAAAGGGGGATATGGATGAAGAAAACATTGTTTAAAGATGCAGCTCTTTTAACACTGGATCCATCTTTAGGTTTTCTTGAAAAGGGAGATTTATTAATTGAAGGGAAACATATTTTAGAAGTTGGACCTTCAATTGAAGTAAGTGATGCTGACATTGTTGATGCATCTGATATGGTCATCATGCCAGGTCTTGTAGATACACATCGGCATGTGTGGCAGTCTGTCATCCGGGGCATAGGAACAGATTGGTCTTTGCAGACATATTTGAGCAAAATCTATTATGGCAACTATGGATCGATGAGACGCCCATCCGACGATCGAATCGCCAATTATTTAGGGGCATTAGAGGCTTTAGATGCAGGTGTGACCACGTTTTTAGACTGGACGATGATCAATTCAATGGATCATACAGAAGAGCTCATTGAAGGATTAAAAGATGCGGGCATACGAGCTGTTTTTGCTTTTGGGTCCTCTGGAGATGCTGAATATTGGGATAGAGAGAGTACGCTCACCAATATGGAGGACGCAGCACGTGTGAAAAAAGCGCATTTTCAATCATCAGATCAGCTTTTAACAATGGGACTTGCGATTCGTGGACCAGAGTTTTCTTCATGGGAGACGTCGGTATTTGAAATTGAAACAGCCCGGTCTCTAGATGCTCTATGCAGTATGCACATCGGCTTTGGGAATTGGGGAGCGGAGGATCGATCGATTGAGCGGCTTCATAAAGCAGGGTTACTCGGACCGGATTTGAACATGGTGCATATTAATGCAATTGATGCGGATCAAATGAAGATGCTGGCAGACAGCGGAAGCTCCATATCCATTACCCCTGAAATTGAAATGATGATGGGTCACGGTTATCCTGTCACAGGACTTGCGATTGCACAAGGTGTTCTTCCAACGCTCGGTGTAGACGTAGTGACAGCGACAGGAGGAGATTTGTTTGCCCAAATGAAATTCGGACTTCAAGCAGAGCGCGCGATCCAAAATCAATCGTTGTTAATGGATGGGATCATGCCGGGGCCTGAACTTGGGCTGTCTGCTCATCAAATGCTTGAGGCTGCGACGATCAATGGCGCTCGTGCATTACAGCTCGATCATAAAATTGGGTCGCTTACACCTGGGAAAGAAGCTGATTTCATCCTAATCGACCGGACAAGCATGAATCTTCTGCCGATGACAGATCCGGCTGGCGCGGTTGTCCAAACGGCACACCCTTCAAATGTTGATTCTGTTTATGTGGCTGGAAAAGCCGTGAAACAAAACGGAAAGCTTGTCGGTGTGAATCTAGAAGAGGTCAAACGAAAAGCTTATGCAGCAAGAGACCATATTTTATCACACAAGTTTGAATCAACACCTTCGTAAATAAAATAACCCCATAGGCGATGCCTATGGGGAATTGATTACAAGGATTCTTTAATGACCTTTTTATAATATTGGACAGACAGAAATCCGAAGACAGAATAGAGGGCAGTGTAAATCGACATGACGATGAGCATTGGAGTCCACAATTCTCCGCCGAACAAAAACCAGCCTGATTGTACAGCAAAGTAGCTGTGCAGCAATCCGATGATGAGCGGAATCCCAAAGTTAAACAGCTGTTTAAGCCGGATGCCTTTTAATAGATCCTTCTCAGTAAAACCAAGCTTACGCAAGATCGTGTAGGAGCTTTGTTCCTCTTCACTTTCATTCATTTGTTTAAAGTATAAAATGCAGCCTGATGTGACAAGGAAGCTGAGACCTAAAAATCCGACCACAAACATCATCAGTCCTATTGTTTGTTTTTGCTGCTGAGCTGAAGCTAATTGAGACATGCTTTTGTCACTTAGTTTTAAAGATGTAAACACGCTATTTGCTTGTTCAAGATTTTTATCATCTTTTATATTGACTGCGTTATATTGGCTATTCTTAAGCTGCAGCTTTGGATCTTTCTGCTTGTCGAGCTGCTCAAAAACATTTTGACTCACGACGGCAACAGGCAGACCGCCAAAAGTGAAGTTGTAAGAAATGAGATAATCTTTCTTCATATCCATGACTTTCAAATCAACAGGCTTTTTGATGAGAAGTTTCACATTGCCTGAGCTTTGAATCGGCATGAATTTCTTTAATAGATCACTGTAGCCGCTTAAAATCACTTCGCTTTTCTCCACATGAATATTTGGTGCGTTTTTCTCACTGATCACAGGCAGTGTCAATACGCCTGGATCATTATTCATATTTTTCAACTCTGAATCCATGATTTTTTTCGCATCAAATTTTGCTTGAATCACTTTGACCTGCTTTTGATCATAAGCAATATGTTTGTCAGAAAGTGCACGAGTGAAAGTTGCTGCTTCTTTTTCTGAGCCCATGACGAAATGAGCTGGAATTTGCTGCTCAGCGGTTTTTTCTGCTGAGTAATAGGAAATGTAGCTTAGAGCCAGCAAACCGATGGCAAGTGCAGATACGGTTGTAATAATCGTTAAAAGCAGTGCATTTGATTTTAGCCGGAACATAATGGATGACAAAGATAACACTTCGTGAATGGCGAGATAGCCATTTTTTCTTTTGCGTACGATATTGGCAATGAAAGAAACAGAGCCTTTGTAAAAAAGAAAGGTACCGATGATGACAGAGGCTAAAATATAAATCATAGCTAAAAGTAACTCAAGCATCGACTTATATGAGCCGGTAAAAAGCTTAGAAGAAATATAATAGCCTGAGCTGATCAAGACAATACCGAAAACCCCAATGATGATTTCAAACACAGAGATCTTTTTCACACGCTGTTCTGTCGAAGATGTTGTTCTAAACAAAGATAAAATGGTCTGTCTATTAATAAACCATCTATTTCTTAACATGATTAATCCATAGATGATGAAAAAGACGATAAGTGTCTGTAAAAGGGCCATGCCTGAAAAGTGCAGGTTGGCGATGGCGCTGACGCCGGTTACTTTAAATAGCACCATCAGCATGAGTTTTGAACCGATAAATCCAGCTATGATGCCAACACCCATGGAGAATACGTATAGAATAAAATTTTCTGCATTAAGCAGTTTAGCAATTTTTTGTTTCGTCATGCCGATGAGCTGAAGGAGGCCTATTTCTCTCCCTCTGCGTTTAATAAAAATGCTGTTCGCATATAACAGGAAGATCCCAACAATGGCAATGAGTAGTACAGAAGCGGCTTTGATCGCCGCACCGCCCTTAATGGAGCCTTTTACATCATCAAGTGCTGGTGAGTACTGCAAGGTGACAAAGGAAAAATAGAGCGCGACACTAAACACGAGAGCAAACACATACAAATAGTAATTCTTCAAATTTTTCTTCAGGTTACGGAAGATGAGCTGATTAATGTTCATGCTTCACACCGCCTAAGACACCTTGCGTTTTCATAATATCCTCGAAAAACATTTTTCTTTCTAAAGCGCCTTTATTCAACTGTGTATAAATCTGTCCATCCTTGATAAAAATGACGCGGCTTGAATAGCTGGCTGCGACAGGATCATGTGTCACCATCACAATGGTCGCTTTTCGTTTACGATTGAAATCTTGCAGCTTGTTGAGCAGGTCAGATGCAGATTTGGAATCAAGTGCCCCTGTAGGTTCATCAGCGAAAATAAGACTTGGTTCATGAATGAAGGCACGAACCGCCGATGTCCGCTGCTTTTGTCCACCAGAGAGTTCATTCGGGTATTTGTCTCTTAGTTCATAAATCCCCATGTCTTCTGCGAGCTGCTGAAAACGTTCAAAAGCTTCTTTTTTTGGTGTTTTGGAGATGGATAAAGGCAAAAGAATATTTTCTTTGACCGTGAGTGTATCAAGTAAATTATAATCTTGAAAAACAAAGCCAAGCTGCTTTTTTCTAAATTCCGCAAGCTGCTGATCCTTCATTTGCGTCATCTCAGCATCTGCAATACGAATGGATCCGCTGGACACATGATCGATAGACGACAATACGTTCAGAAGGGTTGTTTTCCCCGAGCCTGATGGCCCCATAATACTGACAAATTCCCCGGCTTCAATGTTCAAATCAATACCGCTCAGCACCTCTTGTTTGTTGAATTTATTTCCATAGCTTTTATAAATTTTGCGAGCTTCTAAAATGTTCATTTGCTGAACCCCTTTTTCTTTTAATTGATATCTCTAGTATAAAAAGAAGCCTGCTGGACGTCCTTCGATTTGGCGAACAAAATAGACGAGCATGTGACATTGTTGTCACATGCTCGCAATATGAACAAAATCATTCTTTTTCGGAAAGATGAAGGTGAAGGTTGTACCTTCATCTATCGTGGAGTTGACCTCGATCGTCATATGAAGAGCGTCTGCTCCTTTTTTCGTTAAATAGAGCCCCATTCCCGTTGAGGCGGTGTCATTGTGATGTCTTGTTGAGGTAAAGCCTTTTTCAAAAATACGAGAGATGTCTCTTGGATCAATTCCTCTGCCTTGATCTGTAATCGTCAGCATGACTTGATCATTTATTTGCTTGCTTTCAATGACAATATCGGAAGAATGGCTGTATTTGACTGCATTTGTGAGTACCTGTCTGATCATAAAGGATAACCATTTTATATCACTTAATACGGTACGTTCCTCCAGCGTCAGCTCAAAGCCGATTCCTTTTTGCATACACCATGATTGGAGAGCCTTGATTTCTTTCGCTATGATGCTTTGCAGGTCCAGCTTTTCAATGAATAAATCATTTTCGATATGACGTACTCTGCTTTGGTGCAGCTGGGCATCAAGTAATAAATGGATTCTGAGCCACTCATACGTCATATTTGATTTCAGCTGCTGATCTGTTAAACGGTCAATCATTAAGCGCATCGCTGTAAGCGGTGTTTTGACCTCATGTATCCAAGAGAGCAATTCATCTTTTTCTTCTTCAAGAGCGATTTTCTGCTCTGCTGCCATCCGCCGGTAGCGTGCAATTTGCTCTGACGTCGCATCATGGATGAGCTGCTCAAATGGGGAAGAGGGGATTAACCGCATTTGATGTTCAATGTCATCATCCCATTCTTTGAGCCTCTCATAATAAGCCGTTTCTTTTCGATATCGAAAAAAGAGAAAGACAATCATGAGAAATGTAGACAATAGCACAATATAAAAAAGAGAAGCGATTGGAATGGTCGTATCCAAATAAGCAACAAACAGAATGAGGAGCTGCAAACTAAGAAAGAAAAGAATCCAGCTTCTTCGTTCTTTTAAAAATGCTTGCAGCATCATTGATCATCCTTTTCCTTTGCAAGATAGCCTTGACCCACTTTTGTCTCAATGAAGGCGCCAAGGGAGATCTCGTCTAGTTTTTTTCTGAGGCGGTTGACGTTTACAGTCAGTGTATTATCACTGACAAACCGTTCATCCTCCCACAATGCTTGAATGAGTGATTCACGGCTGACGATATGATTTTTATGCTGAATCAATTCCTTGAGAATAAATAACTCATTTTTCGTTAATTCAACCTCACCGTGATCATTTGTTACGGTGTTTTTTTCTAGGTCAATCGTAGCGCCGCACCATACCTTTAGGCTGGCCGGTTCTGCATTATAATCATGCACACGGCGAAGAACAGCACTAATTTTGGCAATGAGTACGTCAAAGTGGAAGGGCTTTTGCACAAAATCATCGGCTCCGAGCTGCATCGACATGACCATATCAGCAGGGTGGTCTCTTGAGGAGAGGAAGATAATCGGAACATTTGAATGATGCCGAATCATCCGGCACCAGTGAAAGCCATCGTATTTTGGCAGCTGTATATCAATAATGACGAGATCAGGCTGGACAGACGTGAATTCCTGCAGCACCTGATGAAAATCTTGAATCCCATAGACATCATAGGACCAGTTGACTAGACGTTCTTTGATTTCTTGGAAGAGGGTTGTATCATCTTCAATCAGTAGAATCTTAAACAAAATCAGCACCACACTTTTTGTATTCACTTGTTGTCATTGTAGCGGAAAAAAGTCCCTGCCGCTAGAAGCAGACAAGAAAAAAGCAAGGGAAGAGGTCCCTTGCTTCAGCTTATTTACCTAAAAAGTGCTTTTTAAAGAATGATAGTTGGAATTCAAGTGTGAGTGGGTCATTAAAATAGAATTCCTCTGCATTGGCTTCATACACACGATGTTTTTTGACAGCCGGGATGGACTTGTAAATTTCACTGTTTTGATAGGAATTGTCCATTTCGCTGTTTTTACTAATGATCATATAGTCTCCTGCAAATTCAGGGATGACCTCCTGTGAAACTGCGTAGTAGCCGGCTTTTAATGCTTTTTCTTTCACTTTCTCAGGCATTTTCAGTTTCATGGCTTGATAAAGAATTTCTGTTCCGCGGCCCCATGCATCTCCAAAGACGTAAAGATCTTTTGTGCCACTTTCAAAGACAGAAACGGTTGCATCTTCGCCGATTTTTGCTTTGATTTCTTTTCCAGCTTCAGCTGCGCGTTTTTTGAAATCTTTAACCCAAGCTTTTGCTTCTTTTTCTTTGTTTAATACTTTTCCAATTTCAATGTGCTGCTGAAGGTAATCAACTTTGTTATACGTAAATAAAACGGTTGGTGCGATTTTTTTGAGCTTTTCTACATTTTTAGTATTGCTTAAGCCAATGATGACGTCAGGCTTTAGCTTCATGATTTTTTCTATATTGGCATCCGATACTTCTTCCACACCTTTTAATTCCTTTTGGAAGCGCGGATTCTTTTTTGACCAGGAGTCAACGCCGACAAGGTTCACACCAAGTGACATGACATTACCTGTGTAAGAGCCGAGAACAACGACACGTTTTGGATGCGCTGGCAGCTTCACAGGACCATTTTCTGATTGATATGTAATTTTGTCTGATGATGTGGATTGATTTCCTTTATTTGAGGAAGAGGTGCTGCTATTGCCACATGCGCTCAATACAAGTACAAAGATGAGCATCAGAGGGAACAATATTTTCTTCATGAATGTAGACTCCTTTGAAATCGGCACATAAGCCGGATATTGGTGGTATTAGTGATAATGATAATTATTATCACTTGGATATCATATCATAGAACTGTGGGCTGTTGTCAATGACATTTTGATAGCTGGTGATAAAAAATAAAGAGGGGATTTTCGATAAAAAAAAGATCAAGGCAGCATGTGTCCTGATCTTTTTTCTATTTAAACCAGCCTTTTTCTTTTGATCGTGTAATGGCTTCGATGCGGTTTTTCACTTCCAGCTTATCTAAAATAATGGAAATGTAGTTCCGGACAGTGCCGCTTTTAATGCTCAGTTCTTTTGCAATTTCTTTTGTGTTTTTACCATCTGCGACGAGTTCAAGAACCGATTTCTCCCGCTCCGTTAAAGGGTTTTCGTCACTATATAAGTCTTCCATCAATTCAGGTGCGTACACCTTTTTCCCTTTCATCACACTGCGAATGGCACTTGCCAGCTCCTCGCTTGGGCTGTCTTTCAGCATGTAGCCGCTGACGCCAGCTTTTAGCGCCCTTTGGAAATAACCGGAGCGGGCAAAGGTCGTTAAAATGATGATTTTCACATCTGATCCTTTAAGCTCTTCTGCTGCATCAAGTCCGGATTTTCCCGGCATTTCAATATCCATTAAGCAAATATCAACAGGGTGTGTTTTGGCAAAATCGATGGCATCTTGGCCGTTCGTACCTTTCCCAACAACCGTCATATCGTCTTCTAAATCGAGAAGTGAACCGAGTGCACCAAGCAGCATTTGCTGATCTTCTGCGATAAAGATGTTGATCATTTCATCCCCTCCTTTTCTTTTGCTGCTGAATCATTTGGAATGCTCATAATGAGCTTTGTCCCGTCTTTTGTTTCAATACGCAGGCGGCCATTTGCAAATTCCAATCTTTCTCTTATTCCTAAAAGGCCGTGACCCTTCGTTTGAGAGGGCGGATAGTCGCCTTTAAATGTTCCGTCGTCCTCAACGGTGATGATGGCTTCCTTTGATTTTTGGTGAATGGTGATTTTACAAACAGTCGCGTCACTATGTTTGACGACATTTGTCACCGCCTCTTTGATGCACATGCTCACAATGTTTTCGTTCAGAAGTGAGATGTGTTTCGGTGCTTCCTTTTCATCATAGATCAACTCAATGCCAGCTGCATCGAGAATTTGCTCGATGTTCGACATTTCCTCTTTGATTCGGATCCCCTTCATGGAGGAAACAATCTTCCGTACTTCATTGAGAGACGTTCTGGCGGTCTGCTGGACGCTTTTGAGTTCGACACGGGCCTGTTCAGGGTCTTTATACACGAGTTTACGGGCAAGATCACTTTTTAACCCGATCAAAGAAAGCTTTTGTCCAAGGGTGTCATGCAGGTCGCGTGCAATGCGCTGCCTTTCTTCAAGCTTCACAAGATCAGCAATCCGTTCATTGGCATATTCTAATTTCTCCTCAAGCCGTTCACGTTCCTTCCTGCTCCGAATGCTGAGAGGAAGAAGAATGGCACTAATCAGGGTGATCACGACAAAAGGAATTTGTGTGAGAAACCAGCCCTTTTTTAAGATCAAACTAAAGTTCACCGCTATAGCAGCGCTCCCTAGATGAATATAGTATAAGATATAAAAAGGTACTTTTCTTTTAATATGCCCATTGAAATAGGCGATGCAAAAAGCGAAATAAATATAGCTGTAGAGCATCACATAACCAGTTGAAATACCGATCAATAAAAGACCGAAGACATATAAAGACCAGCCTTTTGCGACAAAGGCAAAACGATACACAGCGAAAAAGACGACGTTCAAAATAATGCCGATCACAATACCTAAAGTCGAAGGTGTTTTAAAGATAAAATAGAAGGGCAGGATGAAAAAAATGGCCCATATATAGGGAGAAATCCCATGCAATTTTTGAATTTTAAACTGTTTTTTCATCCGTGTGCCACCTTTTCCGTTTTCGTTCTTTTTCCTTACTTTATCAAATTCAACTTATGGTTGCATCCTGTAAATGACAACAAGCTCCTTCTAGTGTAAGAAAGAGCTTGCACCAATTATGCATTTTTCTTTAGAATGTCTCCTTTAATGACAGGTGCGGGCATCTTCTTAGATTGCCGTGCTTCTTTAAAGGTAACGAATGCTTTCGTTTCTTCATCCCAAAGTCTAAATTTCATTGATTCAATACTTGTTTTTAAAGTGATGGTTGGAACATTTTGAAGCGGCTCACTATGATCATGTGCATGCTCCAAGTGATAATTCGGTACCCTCGGACTTAAATGATGGACATGGTGATAACCGATATTGCCTGTTAACCACTGAAGAAGCTTTGGCAATTTGTAAAAAGAACTGCCTTCTACCGCTGCCTGCACATAATTCCAATGTTCATCTGCTTCAAAGTAAGAATCCTCAAACGTATGCTGAACATAAAACAGCCATACACCGATTGATCCTGAGATCAGGAAGATTGGACCTTGGACAAGCAGGAACTCCTGCCAGCCAAAAAGAAGACACGTTGCAGCTGCTAGCGCAATGATGCTCACGTTTGTGAAATACGTGTTCCAGCGCTCTTTTTTACGTGCATTTTTGACGTTGAAACGGTTTTTTAAGAGAAAGACAAAGATCGGACCTAAAATAAACATCACAAAAGGGTTACGGTAAAATCTGTAGCGAAATTTTGTCCATGCTGATGCTTCTTGATATTCTTTGACTGTCAGGAGCCAAATGTCGCCAGTACCTCGTTTGTCTAAATTACTACTTGTGGCATGGTGAATTGAATGATCTCTTTGCCATTGAAGATAAGGGAAAAGGGTGAGTACGCCCGTTAAAAAACCGAACAGGTGATTCAGCGGCTTCTGTTTGAAAAAGGATTGATGGCAGCAGTCGTGAAAAATAATAAAGACACGTACTAAAAAACCAGCTGCAATAACCGCAAAAAAGAGGGTTAAAAGGTAGGAGATGTTCAGGCTATAATAGGCAAGAAACCAAAGCCCCAAAAATGGAATGAATGTATTAAAGAGTTGAATGATACTTTTTTTTGAATCAGCACCAGAGAATTGGCCAACTTGTTTTCTTAAAGAGGCTTGCTGCTGTGTGTTTGTTGAAGTCGTCATGAACGTTCAAGTCCTTTCCGTTTCTTTCTTCTTCAAAGTATAGAAGGAAAGGTGTCATACTCATAGTAGCACCCATCATGTATTCAATATGACATTTGTCATGTTTGACCTCAAAAAGGCTGATGGGATCACGGTTTTGAGTTTATTTCTCATCAATAAAAAAAGTAAAGGCGCTGGGCCTTTACTTTTTATGAACGAGCTTCATGTACTTTTAACTGCTTGCCTTTAATGGTTGTGTGGCGCATAGCATTCAGCACAAGAGGGCCTTTGCCGTTTAAAATATCGACATATGTTTTTGTGTCTTGAATCGTAATAATCCCAATGTCATCGAATGCAACGCCTTCTATTTTGGCAATGGTCCCAACGAAATCAACAGCCCGCAGTTTCTTTTTCTTTCCGCCGTTAAAATAAAGCTTCATAATATCCTTCTCAACGCCTGCCTGTTTATTTTCCTTTTGAATAGGCGTTTCAATCTTTTCTTCAAAGCTTTCTACATGCTTTTCTGCTTCTTCCTTTGTCGGATAAGGCTGAGTTTGAAAATCTATGCCGGCATCCTGCTTTAATTCATCAATAAGCGGCTTTGCATTCTTTGTCATAAACGCAATCGTTTTCCCGCTTTTCCCCGCTCTGCCTGTTCTGCCAGTCCGGTGAATATAGCGCTCTTTTTCATAAGGAAGATCATAATGAATGACATGCGTCATATCACTGACATCAATTCCCCTGGCTGCTATATCTGTTGCGATCAGATAACGGAATTCACCTTTTTTAAATTCATCCATCACATCAAAGCGGTCTTCCTGTCTCATGCCGCCATGAATTTTGTCACAGGGCACATCCCATTCGTCCAGCTTCAGCGTGAGTTCATTCACCCGGTCTTGTGTATTACAGAAAATAATGCAGCTATCTGGATTTTCAATGACGATCGTACGCTGAAGAAGGGAGAATTTCGATTCTTCTTCTGTTTCAATCACGGTGTGAGTGATTTGCTGTACAGACGTTTCTTCACGTGCGATCTCAATGACTTTGGGTGATTGTAAAAACTGTTCGCTCAATTTCTTCATGTCATCAGACATTGTCGCTGAAAACAGCATCGACATGCGCTTTGGCGGCAGATACTGAATAATAGAAGAGACTTGATCGATAAATCCCATGTTCAGCATTTCATCCGCTTCATCTAACACGAAAAATTTGAGATTTTCTAAAGAAAGGGTGCCTTTCTCAAGGTGATCCAAAATGCGGCCTGGTGTCCCGCACACAATATGGTTTTTCTGTGAAAGCTCTACTTTCTGCGCTTGAAAAGGGGCTTTTCCATAAATGGCTGCGGCTTTGATTCGTTTGAATCGCCCGAGGCTTGTGAGGTCTTGTTTGACCTGCATGGCGAGCTCTCGTGTTGGAACGAGGATGAGGGCTTGAGGTTTATTTTCAGCCCAATCAACCATTTCACAAATCGGCAGACCATAGGCTGCAGTCTTGCCGCTCCCAGTCTGAGATTTGACGATTAAATCCTGCTTTGAAAAAGCAATTGATAATGTCTCGTGCTGAACAGGTGTTGGTGTATGGAAGTGAAGCGCTTCTAACGCTTGTTTCAATTCATCACTTAATGGATATTGATCAAAATGTTGTAATGTCATCGTGTTCTCCTTTTCGTACATTCATACTTGTGACATCATACCATAACCATGACCGTGAATGAAAAGACATAGAAAAAAGCCCCGTAAAGGAGCTTTCAGCGTGCGGACAAATTCTCAAAGGAATCTGCGTTTTACTTTTTCCCAGTAAGAGTTGTCTTTTAATTTCACCGTTTTAATGACTTTTCCTGAAAGGCCAATGTCAATTTGTTTGACGTGTTTTGTGCCGAGTGCTTCGTTATCAAGCCCGATAATTGGATGATCGTTTCCATCCTGCACTACCTTCAGCGTCAGCTTGCGGTCACTGCTCAAGATGAAAGGAGCGCCTAATGTACGGTAAGAGTTGTTATTCAGCGATGCAAGTTCTGTGACCTGCATACAAGGAAGCATCGGATCAACCACGGCGCCGCTCACGGATTTATTGTAGGCCGTTGAGCCAGTCGGAGTGGAAATAATCATGCCGTCGCCTCTAAAAGTTTCAAAGTGGAAATCATCTATATACACATCGATCACAAATGTTTTAATAATGCTGGAGCGGATTGACAGTTCATTTAAGCAATGGAACTGGTTTGTGCTGTCAACGCTTACATCGATGATCGGATATTTTCTCACTTCAAGCTGTTCAGTATTCATGGCATCAATCATTTTATCAAAATGCTCTAACGAGAAATCGCAGTATAGGTGCGTATTCTCTGATTTTGATACCCCTACATACAAGCAGTCATCCCGGAATTTTGTTTTACGTACTGCTTGAAGAAATGTGCCATCCCCGCCAATAGAAGCAATAATGTGGGCATCCTCTGCACGCTTGACGACGTGAAAGCCTTGATCAGTAGCGAGCTTCTCGAGAGAAGAAATGTGTCCATCCAATTCATGATCTTTTTTGTAAAAGAAAAATACATTGCGACGATTGTCTGTCATTGACGTTCTCCCCTTTGCTGTCAAAAATAATTTTCAATGATAAAGGGCTTACATGAAAACCCTTGCTCACATTTTACACTTTTTTCATATGAAAGTAAAAATTTTAGAAAGAACCATCTGAAGATCGGATTGCTTTATGAGAAATGAGTCGATGTGAGTGATTTGAAATGGCTGAATCCTGAGCATAATTGAATAGCCGTTTTCTCATGAAAGAATGGTTTAGGTGTTTCGTTGCGGTGAAGATCTAGCCTATTAGGTGCAGGGAGAGGATAAAAAAGCCAATTTTTCGTCATGCGCATGTCTAAGTAGACGATGTAAAGTTGATCGTTATTTAAGAGAGGTGCTATCATATGCCTACATGAAATGTAAAAAAACCACAATTCCTGTGAAACATTTCGTGTGGGCATTCGTATGAATGAAGTGAGATAAAAAGGAGGAGAAAAAGATGAATGCGAAAAGATGGGTAGCACTAATTATTGCACTTGGTGTTTTCGGATTTTCAATTGTGATTAGTGTCACGATGGCCTTGTTCGATAGCTTCAATGACAATAAAATGAGTTATCAATTCGGGGATGAAATAGAAGAGAAGGTACTAGAGAATGGCAGCGGTGCAGGCAAGATTGCTGTTCTTGAGATTAATGGAACCATTCAAGATAATGGCGGCGCATCGAGCCTATTAGGCGGAGAAGGTTATGATCATCGTGCATTCCTCAAAGAACTAGATAAAGCGAAAGAGGATGCTTCTGTAAAAGGTGTACTTCTGCGCGTAAACTCTCCTGGCGGCGGTGTCTATGAAAGTGCTGAAATACATAAAAAATTAGAAGAAGTGAAAAAAGCGAAGAAGCCGATTTACGTATCTATGGGATCCATGGCAGCTTCAGGCGGCTACTACGTGTCAACTCCAGCGAAGAAAATCTTTGCTTCACCTGAAACATTAACAGGATCGTTAGGTGTCATCATGCAAAGCTTGAATTATTCAAAGCTCGCAGATAATCTGGGTATTAAATATGAAACGATTAAGAGCGGGAAATTCAAAGATATCATGTCTCCAAACCGTGATATGACAAAAGATGAGCGCAACATCATGCAAAGCATGGTCGACAACTCTTATGAAGGATTTGTCAAAGTGATCTCTGAAGGACGCGGCATGTCAAAACAGGAAGTCAAGAAAATTGCTGACGGCCGGGTATATGACGGGACACAGGCAAAATCGAACGGATTAGTCGATGAGCTTGGGTATTATGAAGATGCATTAAAAGCGATGAAGAAAAATGAAAAAGGCTTAAAAGGAGCAACAGTGGTCAGCTATTCTCAAAGCTTTGGCTGGAACTCTCTTTTCAACATGAGTGCAAGCAAGCTCTTTAAAAGCGAAATTGATTTTCTGAATTTAAAAGAAACACTGGCTGGCTCAAATGGGTCTAAACCGATGTATCTCTATTCAAAATAAAGGAGGGATCATAGATGGATTCTACATTCGATGAAGTAAGCGAAAGCCGCAGCCAAGAGGAAGAATCGAAGCCGGCCTTTGTGAAGCGCGCTTCAATTGAAGCACAGGCGTTTGCAGGTTTTTGGATTAGATTTTGGGCATTTATTCTTGATTGGCTCGTCGTCTGGGGTGTAAACCATTTGACGGTTTCTCCAATCTTTAGTCTGTTTGGCTGGTCCAAAGGAGGGGGATGGTTTTCTCCATTTTCCGTCACAACGACGATTGTATTCCTCCTTTATTTCGCCATCATGACGAAAATCTTTCAACAAACACTTGGCAAGATGGTGTTTGGGATTAAAGTGGTCTCACTTCAGCCTGAGAAGAAGCTGGCATGGGATGTTATTTTCTTTAGAGAGATTGTGGGACGCTACATTAATACGATCTTTATTCTCTATGCTATCGTTGGGTTCTCACCGAAAAAGCAAGGGGTTCATGATTACTTTGCCGATACGGTGGTCGTCCATGAACATTTATATGAAAAAACAGAATCAAACGTATAATCAGAGGGAGTTTGGCCGTAACGGTCAAACTCTTTTTTGTTGATTGGGTATAAAATCCAGAATGAGAGCCATAATCGTAGGGGAAGCATCATTTGTTATGGAGGAAGTGAGCACAGTGCTTTACGTTTGGATCGCAGCGTTTTTGTTTCTTGTGATCTTGTTAATTTTCATGAAAGTAACCATTTCGCTGGACTATTCGCATACAAACGACAATGACCACATTGCACTGAAGGTCATCACCTTATATGGATTGGTCAGACTCAAAAAAGAGATTCCGATGGTGAGGATCAATCCAGAAGACCAAACGATTGATATTCGTGAGAAGAAAATGAAGAGCGCCAAAACGCCTGATCACGAAAAAGAATCGATGCATAAAAAAGTAGGAAAACGTGATATGAAGCAGATCCTTCATCAAATGGAGCGCATCACAAAAGAGATTGTCGATTTAAACCGGATCATGCGCAAGTTCTTCATCCACGTAAAGATTGTCTCGTTTCACTGGTCGACATGGATCGGCTTTCAAGACGCCGCTTTAACAGGTGTAGCAGCCGGCGGTGTGTGGTCAGTTAAAGGAGCACTGCTTGCCTTTATGCAGGAGCATCTCACCTTTAAGCATAAACCGATATATGAAGTCATTCCGGCCTTTCAGCACAATGTGTCACAGACTCAGTTTGCATGTATAGCTTATTTCCGTATTGGACATGCTATGCTTGCAGCCATTCGTTTACTTGTCCATTGGTTAAAAGGAAGAAAGGCGAGAAAAAGTGCCTCTCTTCAAGCAACGAAGAATGAATCATCTGTTTAAGGAGGAACCCGAAAATGGCAGATCATCCAATCCAAGGTCTCATGAAGACAGCGATGGAAAACTTAAAAGAAATGATAGATGTGAATACAATCATCGGCGATCCAGTCGAAACCCCTGACGGCAGTGTCATTCTCACTGTGTCAAAGGTTGGTTTTGGATTTGCAGCCGGCGGCAGTGAATTTAACGGGAACCAAAAGAAAGAAAAGCGTTCTGATGAACAGGAACGAAAAGAGCCGAGACTCCCATTTGGCGGCGGAAGCGGCGGCGGGGTGTCGATTACACCAATCGCCTTCTTAATTGTAGGAACAAACGGAGTTCGAATGCTTCATTTGGATGAACACACCCATCTGCTCGATAAAATATTGGATTCTGCTCCTCAAGCAATTGAACGTCTTCAGCACATGTTTAAGAAGGATGAGCGGGAGCACCGTCACAAAGAACGAAAACTAGATGACATAGACCTTTAAAAAGTTAGCTGCGCTGCAGTTAACTTTTTTTGCAAAATGGACGATTAGGCTTTGCAGTTTTTTGCTTTCTCTACTATGATAGAACCATACATTTGAAAAGGGAGGAATTGTTTTGGCATCGATCACATTTAAAGGAAGTCCTGTCACGCTTGTAGGAAATGAAGTAAAAGTAGGCGAGCAGGCTCCTGATTTTACGGTATTAACGAACTCACTTGGAGAAGTTTCACTTTCTGATTTAGCAGGAAAAGTGACGATCATCTCAGTGATTCCTTCTATTGATACAGGTGTGTGTGACGCACAAACAAGACGTTTCAATGAAGAGGCAGCGGGTTTAGGTCCTGTCAATATTTATACGATTAGTGCAGACCTTCCATTTGCACAAGCACGCTGGTGCGGAGCAAACGGAATTGAAAATGTCGAAACATTATCTGATCACAGAGATATGTCATTTGGTGAAGCATTCGGAGTGTATATGAAAGAATTGCGTTTATTGGCGCGCGCAGTCTTCGTATTAGACCCTAACGGAAAAGTGGTTTACACTGAATACGTAAGTGAAGCAACGAATCACCCAAATTATGAAAAAGCCATTGAAGCTGCAAAATCACTGTTATAAAAGCAGCATCGACAAGAGCTCCGGCTTCATCCTGGGGCTCTTTTCAATGAGAACATATAGCTTTTAACAAAGCGAGGAGAGAAAAGCATTGCAGAAAGATCAAGTAAGTACGATTTTTGAACTGCTCGATACAGCTTCTATTCGATTAAAAAAGGAACAGAGCATTTCTTATATTGAAGCATTGGCAGAAGCAGGAGAAGCCTTTTTCCAAGCAAATGATCGAAACGGTTTATTAAAGGATTTAATAGAGAAAGCAGATTTTGCTTCTTATGATCATGAGCAGATTCGTAAAGCGTTTCAGCTCGCCGTATTGAAAGGTCAAAAGGATATTTCTCATCCAAATCGCCAGATGACACCAGATACGATTGGACTGTTTGTCAGCTATTTGGTGAACAAATTTTTAGATGGTCAAAAAGAGCTTGTAGTCTTTGATCCAGCAGCGGGAACAGGAAACTTACTTCTTGCAGTTTTAAATAATCTCACTGCAGAAACAAAACGCGGCTTTGCATCTGAAATTGATGATGTGCTCATTAAAATTGCTTGGGCGCAGGCGAATTTAGAGGAGAAAGAAGTTGAGCTTTTCCACCAGGACAGTCTTGAGCCGCTTCTGATCTCACCGGCAGATGTCACTGTATGCAGTCTCCCAGTGGGCTATTATCCAGATGATGAGCGTGCAGCAGACTTTGAATTAAAGGCAAAAGAAGGACATGCCTTTGCCCATTATTTATTCATTGAACAAAGCCTGCGATACACAAAAGAAGGCGGCTTCTTATTCTTCATCATTCCAAATGATTTGTTTGAAGGAAAAGAGAGCGTACAATTAAAGGATTTCATCAAAGATCATGCGTATATGAATGCGTTAATTCAACTGCCAGTGTCCATGTTTAAGGATAAAAAACACGCCAAAAGCTTATTTGTGATGCAAAAGAAAAAAGAAGGGCTGGAAGCACCAAAACGAATGCTGTTTGCCAATCTTCCATCTTTCTCACAGAAGGAAGCAATGGTCGGTGTGATGAGAAAACTAGACCAGTGGTTTATAGAAGAAAAAGAAACGAAAGAATAGCCAGAGTGATTTCTGGCTATTTTACTATTCAGAAAATAACGACTTATTGATGTAAGCGATAACAGTTTGAAGGTGCACTTGAAATGCAAAGTTTTCAATGTTTAAATGAAAAAGTCAGATATTTTTCGGACTTATCGTTAAACTATAAAAGACCCGTCAAACAGGTTGAATATAGCACCGGAAAAAACGTGAAACCTTATATAACAACTGAGTAAAAGGAGCGACAGTAATGTCCAAAATTATTGCAATTAACGCAGGAAGCTCATCTCTTAAATTCCAATTGTTCGACATGCCAGAAGAAACCGTTTTAACAAAAGGGCTTGTTGAAAGAATCGGAATGGACAACAGTATCTTCACGATCTCTGTAGATGGAGAAAAGAAAACAGAAGTGACAGATATTCCAGATCACGCAGTAGCGGTCAAAATGCTGCTTGAAAAACTAACTGAATTTCACATCATCAAAGACTTTAATGAAATTGATGGCGTAGGACACCGCGTTGTTCACGGCGGAGAGAAATTCAGCGATTCTGTTCTTTTAACTGATGAAGTGATCAATGACATTGATCAGCTTTCAGAGCTTGCACCACTTCACAACCCTGCAAACGTTGTAGGAATCAAAGCATTCAAACAAATTCTGCCTGACGTACCAGCGGTTGCTGTGTTCGATACAGCATTCCACCAAACTATGCCAGAGCAGTCTTACCTATACAGCCTTCCGTACGACTACTACAAAAACTTTGGTATTCGTAAATACGGATTCCACGGGACAAGCCACAAGTTCGTTACAGAGCGTGCAGCAGAGCTATTAGGCCGTCCACTAGAAGAGCTTCGTCTGATTTCTTGCCACCTTGGAAATGGTGCGAGTATCGCAGCAGTTGAAGGCGGAAAATCAATCGATACATCTATGGGCTTTACACCACTTGCTGGTGTTGCAATGGGTACACGTTCTGGTAACATTGACCCTGCCCTTATTCCATTTATTATGGAAAAAACAGGACATACTGCTGAAGAAGTGCTTTCTACTTTGAATAAGAAGAGTGGTCTTTTAGGTGTGTCTGGTCTGTCAAGTGACCTTCGTGATATCGAAGAAGCAACAGAAGAAGGAAACGACCGTGCAGAAGTTGCTCTTGATATTTTTGCGAGCCGTATTCATAAATACATCGGTTCTTATGCAGCTAGAATGAATGGCGTAGATGCGATCATCTTCACAGCTGGAATCGGTGAAAACAGTTCAGAAGTTAGAGCACGTGTACTTCGTGGTCTAGAATTCATGGGCGTTTACTGGGATCCATCCCTAAACAACATGAGAGGCGAAGAAGCATTCATCAGCTACCCGCACTCACCTGTAAAAGTAATCGTCATCCCAACAAACGAAGAAGTAATGATTGCAAGAGACGTTATGCGTTTAGCGTAATCAAGTTTGAGAAGCTCTTTTCCAATAAGGAAAAGAGCTTTTTTCTGTTAAAAGCAGCATGCTATAATGTTGTCCAATATGAAGCAAAAGGGAGCGGTGCGAAAGATGAGCGTGACAGAACATAAACGTGAGGCGAAAGAAAGGCTTTATGTGAAAGTCATTACGGTCAGTGATACAAGAACGAAAGATACAGATAAAAGCGGCCGTCTGATGATTGATTTGCTCAAAGAACAGGGACATCTTGTTCTTGCATACGATATTGTAAAAGATGATATAGGATCGATTCAAGACGCTGTGCTGGAGGGAACAAGCGAACCGAAAATAGATGCCGTCTTGTTAAATGGCGGCACAGGAATTGCTGCAAGGGATGTGACCATTGAAGCAATCACCCCTCTTTTTTCCAAGGAACTGCCTGGCTTTGGCGAAATCTTCCGCATGCTCAGTTATACAGAAGACATAGGTTCAGCTGCTATTTTATCCAGGGCAACGGCAGGGGTCGTCAATCAAAAGGCTGTCTTTGCCACGCCGGGATCTACCGGAGCCGTTCGTTTAGCCATGACCAAACTCGTGATTCCAGAGCTTCCTCATGTCTTACGAGAGCTTGAAAAGGATCAAAAATAGCCCAAAATGACTCTGCCAAGAAAATTTGGCAGAGTTTTTTTCATAAAGGGGTTGAAAAAACAATTTTTCCTTGTTACAGTGTATACATACTAAATGCATGTTTATAAATTAAAACTTATTTTTATGCAAAAACATTCACAGAATCAAAACAAGCGAGAGGAGCTTTTCAATCATGTCACAAAATAAAAAAGTCGTATTAGCATATTCCGGAGGTCTTGATACCTCTGTTGCAGTTAAATGGTTACAAGAGCAAGGATACGAAGTCGTTGCTTGCTGCTTGGACGTAGGTGAAGGAAAAGATTTAGCATTCGTTCAACAAAAAGCACTTCAAGTCGGAGCTGTTCAATCATACATGATTGACGCAAAAGAAGAATTTGCTGAAGAGTTTGCGCTCACTGCATTACAAGCACACACAATGTATGAAGGAAAATATCCACTAGTATCTGCACTATCCCGCCCGCTTATTGCAAAAAAATTAGTGGAAGTGGCAGAAAAAGAAAATGCAGTAGCAGTTGCTCATGGATGTACTGGAAAAGGGAACGACCAAGTTCGTTTCGAAGTATCCATTAAAGCATTGAATCCAGACCTAGAAGTTCTTGCACCAGTGCGTGAATGGAAATGGTCTCGTGATGAAGAAATCGATTATGCACAAAAACACGGTATTCCAATTCCGATTAACTTAGACAGCCCATATTCAATCGACCAAAACCTTTGGGGCAGAAGTAACGAATGTGGCATTTTAGAAGATCCTTGGGCTGCGCCGCCAGAGGGTGCATACGATCTGACAAATCCACTTGAAAAAACGCCTGACACACCTGAAATCATTGAGATCACGTTTGAAAAAGGAAAACCGACTGCGATTGATGGTATCCAATATTCATTATCTGATCTCATCCTTCATTTAAATGAAGTCGCTGGTCAGCATGGTGTAGGCAGAATCGATCACGTTGAAAACCGTCTTGTTGGCATCAAATCCCGTGAAGTGTACGAGTGCCCAGGTGCTGTCACACTTCTTAAAGCACATAAAGAGCTTGAAGACTTAACGCTTGTCAAGGAAGTGGCACACTTTAAACCAATCGTTGAACAAAAAATGGCTGAATTAATATACAACGGCTTATGGTTCTCACCGCTTAAAGAAGCACTAGATGCATTCTTACAAGAAACACAGCAGAACGTAACGGGTGTTGTACGTGTGAAACTATTTAAAGGTCATGCCATTGTAGAAGGACGTAAATCACCATATTCACTTTATGATGAAAATCTAGCAACTTATACAAAAGCAGACGAATTCGATCATGATGCAGCTGTAGGATTTATTAACCTTTGGGGCTTACCGACAAAAGTAAACAGCATCGTGAATAAAAAGGAGCAGGTTAAAGCATGAAAAAGCTTTGGGGAGGCCGATTTCAAAAAACACCAGAAAAATGGGTCGATGAGTTTGGCGCGTCCATTCATTTCGACAAACAATTAGTCAAAGAAGATTTGACCGGCTCCCTTGCTCATGCAAGTATGCTGAATAAATGCGGTATCCTCGGCGATGAGGAGGCCGCTGCCATCAAAGACGGACTAAATACGCTCATGAAAAAGGCAGAGGCGGATGAACTGGAATTCTCAGTCGATTATGAAGACATTCATTTAAACCTTGAAAAAATGCTCATTGATGAGATTGGTCCGCTTGGCGGCAAATTGCACACAGCGAGAAGCCGGAATGATCAGGTTGCAACCGATATGCACTTATATTTGAATAACCAAGTCGAGCATATTATTGAGCTGATCTCTTCCTTTCAAACGGTGCTTGTAGAAAAGGCAGAACAGCACGTTGAAACAATTTTTCCAGGATATACGCACCTGCAGCGTGCACAGCCTATTTCGTTTGCCCATCATATGCTCGCCTATTTTTGGATGCTTGAGCGTGACAAAGCGCGCTTTCAAGATTCATTGAAGCGAATTAACGTGTCTCCACTTGGATGCGGAGCGTTAGCAGGAACGACATTCCCGATTGATCGTGAATATACAGCAGAGCAGCTTGGCTTTGACCACATTTACGAAAACAGCCTCGATGGTGTGAGTGACCGGGACTTCATTTTAGAGTTTTTATCTAATAGCAGCCTTGTGATGATGCATCTCTCACGTTTTTGTGAGGAAATCATTTTATGGTGCTCGCAAGAATTCAAATTCATTGAACTCGATGACACGTATGCAACAGGCAGCAGCATGATGCCGCAGAAGAAAAACCCGGATATGGCTGAATTAATCCGCGGGAAAACAGGCCGCGTGTATGGCAATCTGATGGGGCTTCTCACGATTATGAAAGGCTTGCCGCTTACGTATAACAAAGACCTGCAAGAAGATAAAGAAGGCATGTTTGATACAGTGAAAACCATCGCTGGCAGCCTGCAAATTTTCACAGGCATGATTCAAACGATGACAGTGAACGAAGATGTCATGAAAAAGGCAACAAAAGAAGATTTCTCAAACGCGACAGAAGTGGCAGACTACCTTGCGAAAAAAGGCATGCCATTCCGTGAAGCACACGAAATCGTTGGCAAGCTTGTGTATACATGTATTCAAAAAGGCATCTATCTAAGTGATCTTTCTTTTGAAACATTTACAGAAGCAAGTGAGCTTTTTGAACAAGACATTTACACAGTTCTTGATCCATATGTTGCTGTTGAAAAAAGAACAAGTGCAGGCGGAACTGGATTCAAACAAATTCAGCTCGCTTTAGAAAAAGCAAAAGCCTGCCTGGCATAACTTATCAAAACCATTCATTTATACGGATGGTTTTTTTGTCATGGAAAAAGGAGATTGATGATCATTGGAGAAATGAAAGCATACCTGCGTCAAGCAGAAGAGGGAGTGACAGCAGATCATGAAGAAAACGCTTGAGGCTTTGTTTCATCAACCAATCGTATCAGTGAAAACGTTAGGAGAACAATATGACGGACGGGTTAATGATGTGTGGCTGATCTCCTTACAAGATAAAACGGAATATGTAGTCAAATCTCCTAAAACTGCAAGAGAAGAAAGTGAATTTGTATTTGGGATCAAGATGATCTATGGAGTAGATGACCGTACTGTACAAGAGCATATCGATCAAATCAATCAAAAGCTGTCTCATATGAATTCCTTTCATATTCCAGAAGTTGTTCGTAAAGTGAAGAAGGCAGGGAGACATTTTTATGTAATGGAAAAAGTAGAAGGAACACCTTGTACATCTTTTGAGGGACGTTCATCAGACTTTTATAAGGATTATGGGAGGAAACTAGCACAACTTCATTCATATCGTACTGACTTTTTTGGTGCAGTCTACGGAGCTGAAAAGAAGCATTTGAGAGAATTCCATGCTGTGTTAAAAAAGGCTGTATCCAAACTCATAGACCGCTATTACGCTGATCAGCCTGAATTTCACTGTTATGCAGAAATTGTGCTGCAAAAGATCGAAAAGCTAAGGACGCCTGATTCAGCCAGTCTTATTTTAATTGATTTAGATCCGTCTCAATATATTGAAAATGATGATCAAGTGATGAGTTTAGTTGATACAGAATATGTCGTATATGGACCAGCTGCGTTTGATTTTATTGCATTGGAATACCTTTTGACGAAAGAAGCTGCCCGCAATGTTCAATTGGGTTATGAAGAGATTTGCCCGCTTCCTCGTGATCCTCATGAGGTGAGAGAGTGCTATCGTTTTGTTTCGCTGCTTCTCGATATCCATGGCTCATGGGATTTGAAAAAGTGGATGAATCACCCTATACTGTTTGACTCATATCGATAAAGGGTTCATAAGTGCGCCAGATGCCGGTTTATAGTAAAGTAAAAGATAAGATAAGAAACACGTGAACTTGCAACCTTTGCTTTAGGAGGAGATTGTGTGCGACACGCATTAATAACAGCGGGTTCTAAAGGACTTGGCCGGAAAGTCACCGAGTCTTTACTGAATATGGGGTATTCTGTGACAGTGAATTATCGAAGTGATGATGAAGCTGTCCGGCAGATGAAAGAAGAATTACAGCAGTACGAAGATAAGCTTCAATTTGTCCAAGGTGATGTGACAAAAAAAGAAGATTTAAAAAACATGGTAGAGCTGGCAGCAGAGCGATTTGGGCGGATTGATGCCCTGATTAACAATGCTGGCCCTTATATTTTTGAACGAAAAAAACTGGCGGATTATTCTGAGGATGAATGGTATCAAATGATGGAAGGCAACCTATCAGCAGTATTCCATTTGTTCCGAATGGTCATCCCAATGATGAGAAAACAAGGCTTTGGCCGCATTATCACTTATGGCTTCCAAGGTGCAGACCATGCGCCAGGCTGGATGCACAGATCAGCCTTTGGAGCGGCAAAAGTGGGCCTTGCGTCATTGACGAAAACCATTGCGATTGAAGAAGCCGAAAACGGTATCACGGCCAATATGGTGTGTCCAGGCAAAATCGTTGGAGACATGAAAGAATCGACAATAGAGGAAGCCCGTCAAATCAAAGACGATGAAACGCCGATAGGCAGGTCTGGCACTGGAGAGGATATAGGACGTATCATCTCATTTCTATGCGATGACCGTTCAGATCTTATTACAGGGACCGTCATTGAAGCAACAGGTGGTCTTAACGTGATTCACAGGCATTAAGTTTTTCAGCTTTTTATAGAGGGAATAAATGATATGAGATCAAAAATTGAAAGGTGGATATACTCACATGAAAGCTACATATCATGGACATTCAGTTGTACACATTGAAACAAACGGATACCATATTTGGATTGATCCATTTTTAAATGGAAATAAGCACACAGAGATCAAACCGCAAGATGTGAAAGCGGATGTCATTTTACTGACACATGGACATGGAGATCACATCGGCGACACCATTGAAATGGCTAAAAACAATGATGCACTTGTTGTCGCGCCTTTCGAACTTGCCACGTATTTAAGCTGGCAAGGGGTGAAAACGCACCCGCTTTCTATTGGAGGCGGCCGTGAGTTTGAATTTGGTAAAGTGAAGCTCACGCAAGCGTTCCATGGTTCAGCTGTCATTGATGAAGAGGCACAGACAATTACGTATACAGGGATGCCATCAGGTATTTTATTCACGGCAGAGGGCAAAACCATTTATCATGCTGGAGACACTGCTCTCTTTTCAGATATGAAGCTGATCGGTGAACTGAATCATATTGAACTCGCATTCCTTCCAATTGGTGATAACTTCACGATGGGACCGGAAGATGCAAGAATCGCAGCAGAATGGCTGCGGGCAAAACAGGTCGTTCCGATCCACTACAGCACATTCCCGCCAATTGAACAGGATCCGCATGCATTTGCAGACAGCCTGCATGGCGGCGTCGGGCATGTGTTAAACAGCGGGGAATCAATCGAGATTTAATCCTCATATGAATAAAGCTGGCACACAAATGCCGGCTTTTTTTATTTGCCTTCATCTGCTGAAAGAAAAGACAAATTGCTATTAAAAGCCTCCTGCCCTTATAATGAAACATAGATGAAAACGCTGAAAACAAAAAGGGTGAACGGGATTGGCGACAAAGCATGAGCAAATTTTATCGTATATTGATTCATTAGATGTCGGGGAGAAAATCTCTGTCCGGCGCATAGCGAAAGAAATGAAAGTGAGTGAAGGCACCGCTTACCGGGCCATCAAAGATGCTGAAAATAAAGGATTCGTCAGTACCATTGAACGAGTCGGCACCATTCGAATTGAACAAAAGAAAAAAGAAAATATTGAAAAACTGACATATGCAGAAGTGGTCAATGTCATTGATGGACAGGTCCTTGGAGGACGCGCCGGATTACATAAAACGTTAAACAAATTTGTCATTGGAGCGATGGAGCTGGACGCAATGATGCGCTATACGGCAGCTGGCAACCTGCTCATCGTCGGAAACCGTATCAATGCCCACAGACAGGCATTAGAGGCAGGGGCGGCTGTGCTGGTCACAGGCGGATTCTCAACAGATGATGAAATCATTCAGCTCGCAGATGAGCTGGAGCTGCCGATTTTATCGACAAGCTACGATACATTTACCGTAGCGGCCCTCATTAACAGAGCCATTTATGACCAATTAATTAAAAAAGAAATTGTGCTTGTAGAAGATATTTTAACGCCGATTGAACGCACCGTGTATTTATCACCAGAGGATAAGCTTGAAAAATGGTATGAAAAGAATTATGAAACTGGCCACGGCCGTTTCCCGGTCGCAGATGATCAAATGAAGATTCACGGAATCCTCACCTCAAAGGATATTGCGGGGCATGACCGCTCCACACCGATTGAAAAAGTGATGACGAAAAATCCGCTGACGGTCATTGGCAAAACATCTGTCGCCTCAGCTGCACAAATGATGGTGTGGGAAGGCATTGAGGTGCTGCCAGTTGTGGATGATCATGCGAAGTTGATCGGTATGATCAGCCGTCAGGATGTGCTCAAGGCGCTCCAAATGATCCAAAAGCAGCCGCAGGTCGGAGAAAAGCTGGATGATGTTGTCTCAAGAGGGTTTAAAGAAACCGATACAGAAAAACCAAAAGCGGATGCGGTTTATCAATACGAGGTTACCCCGCAAATGACGAACCAGCTTGGAAACATTTCATATGGGGTGTTCACACAAATTTTAATCGAATCTGCCAACCGCTTCTTAAAATCTCATAAAAAGGGCGAACTGATCGTCGAGAGTCTCTCTGTCTATTTCTTAAAACCGGTCCAAATGGAATCCACAATCCAGATTAAGCCGAATATTTTAGAAGTAGGACGCAAGTTTGGAAAGCTGGAAGTCGAGGTTTATCACCAATCGAATATCGTAGGCAAAGCGATGCTGATGGTGCAGCTGATGGAGAGGGGATAATGATAAAAAGGGCGAACTTATGTCGCCCCTTTCCTTATTACGCGTGATCTTTTTCGCCTTCCTTTAAGAAGAGCGGAAGGTAATGCTTGTAGGCTTTATACCCAGCCCACGTACTGCCGATACCGACGGCAACAAAAATAAATCCGATGACAAATGCGAGTGACGAGCGGTTTAAAAATAATTGATTCACACCGAAGAGCAGGACAAAGCAGCCAAGTGCCATACTGGATTTCGCCGACCAGAATTTTTTCTCGACTGGCCGGTTCGTACGGACATTTTTTGCTTTGTAGTATAAATAAAACATGGCAGAACAAATAATAAACACAATCAAAACAAGCATGTGCCAAGCCTCCATTGTAAGTGGTTACAACCCTATTTTAAACGTAAATAGGCTTGCTTACTAGAATAAATTGTCTATTCCTCACTTTTCCGTCACGATAGATTATGATTTAATAATAAAAAGAGTATCGCATGAGAAGGAGTTTTTATGAAAAAAGAACTGATTAGAACCATATCATTATATGACACCATCATCATCCATAGACATGTAAGACCAGATCCTGATGCGTATGGATCGCAGTGCGGCCTTACGGAAATCTTGCGTGCCACCTATCCAGAAAAAAATATTTATGCGACAGGAACGCCTGAGCCATCCCTTTCATTTTTATATGAACTCGATGAGGTACCAGACGACGTGTATAAAGGGGCCCTTGTCATTGTCTGTGATACGGCCAATCAAGCAAGAATCGATGATCAGCGCTATTTAATGGGCGATAAGCTGATGAAAATCGACCATCATCCAAATGAAGATCCTTATGGTGATTTGCTTTGGGTGGATACAGAGGCAAGCTCTGTGAGCGAGATGATTTATGAATTGTACTTAGAGGGGAAAGAAGAAGGATATCAGCTGAATACAAAGGCGGCTGAATTGATCTATGCCGGCATTGTAGGAGACACAGGCCGCTTCCTTTTCCCAAACACAACGAAAAAGACACTCAAATATGCAGGTGAACTCATCGAATATCCATTTTCATCTTCAGATCTTTTCAATCAATTGTATGAGACAGATTTGAATGTCGTGAAATTAAATGGTTATATTTTTCAACATATTTCTTTGTCAGAGAACGGGGTTGCATCTGTTTTCATTAAGCGTGAAATTTTGGAATCGTTCCAAACAACAGCGCAGCAAGCCTCACAGCTTGTTGGGACACTAGGAAATATTGCAGGCATTAAGGCATGGGTCTTTTTTGTGGAAGAAAACGATCAGATTCGTGTTAGATTCCGCTCTAAAGGAGTCGTCATTAACACCATTGCGAAAAAATATCATGGCGGCGGCCACCCGCTTGCAGCCGGTGCGTCCATTTATGATTGGGCAGTAGCAGATGAGATTTTGCGTGATTTAGAGGAAGTATGTAAATCATCATCATAAGAGAGGAGGGATACTTAAGTCCCTTCTCTCTTTTTTGTCATGGAGAAAAGGGTTACTTGCATACAGGGATAAACCAGCAGCCGATGTCTGTTGAATCTTCATAGGCTTGGAGATTTTGATGCTTTAATTCTTTTTTAATTAAATGAGCCATCATTTCTGTCTCAGCATAGGCGCACATGCCGTCTTTGATCCGGCTTGCTTTGTCTCGTGCCATTTGACGATAGCTGTAAACCTCCATTGTCCTCACCTCTTTCTATTTAAGATCTCGTTCTACTTTTAGTGTATAAAAATGAAGCGTGAAAAGCGATCATTGAGGGCAGAAATTCATAAAAATTCCACAACCTCCTTATTCAGCAAATGAAATACGTACTTCAAGTGAAAGCTTCGTATAAATTGTCAGCTCTGTCACTTTCGCGCGATATGCCTTTTCCCGAATGGTATATTCTTTATTTTCCACTGTCCGTTTTAGTAATTCCTTTGTTTTATAGACACTTTCAATATCCTTTGTAATGACTTCTGAGATATCCTCCTTGACCTGATCTTCAAACTTTAGCGTATCTGGCTCTGGGATTTTATACTGCTCACGATTCACGAGATGAACATCTACGCTTTGAATCAGCAGCCGCTTCTTATTATCCTCATTTAACTTATGCAAATCTTCCCGATAGAGTGTGATTTGTTCTTTCAAACTGTCCATATGATGCTGCTGGCTTCTCAGCAGTGTCACTTGCTTTTCCTGAAAGGTTCCGTATGTAAAGAGAAAAATGAGCCAGCTTACAATCGCACCAAACATCATTCCTGCAAAAAAACGCTGCCAGCCTGGGCGTTTATACAGCTCCGGAACCCTCATGATGACACATGCTCCTGGGTGAGCCACGTAATAATGAGATACCCCGTTTGTGCACCGCCCATGGCAGAGATAATTAATAAAATCTGCTTGAAAATATCACGCGTGTTTCCTTCGAAAATGCCTCGTTCAAAGCTATAAACAGCATCGAATGTTCCGCCGATAGCGGCGACAAGCGCCCAAATCTTTAAACGGTTGGCAAGACTAGTAATAATGGATAAAGGCGGCTGACCAGATAAATACGCACCAACACCGCCTATGATAGCACCACCCAAAATGACCCCAAGGGCGATAAAATAACAGCTGATAAAATTCGGAATAAAAGCTTCCTTCACATCCATTTTGTCCACCTCACTCTATTCAATATATGGCGTGTGCTGGACAAGTATGAACGGACAGAAAAGAAAGAACATTTGTTTCTCATCGCATCGCGTTTTATAATGAAAGAATGACTTTAGACGAAAGGAGTGGATTAAGCATGTCTTATGTTCATCTTCAGGTCCACAGTGGATACAGCTTGTTAAGCAGTGCAGCTAAAGTAAAGGAGCTTGTGCTGAAAGCAAAAGAACTTGGCTGCAAGGCGCTTGCTCTTACCGATGACCATGTGATGTATGGCACGGTTGAATTTTATAAGGAATGTAAAAAACATGGCATCAAGCCGGTTATCGGTTTAACAGCTTCTGTCTTCATAGATGAACAAGAGACAGAGGCTTATCCCTTGGTACTCCTTGCAAAAAACAATGAAGGCTATCAAAACCTGATCAAAATCAGCAGTGTGCTGAAATCAAAATCAAAAGCCGGATTGAAAGAGAAATGGCTCAAAAGCTATCACCGCGGGCTCATTGCCATCACACCAGGCGCATCTGGGTATATTGAAACGCTTTTGCAGCATGATCAGTTAGAAGAAGCGCGTGAAACCGCCAAACAATTGAAGCATATATTCGGCGAGGGACATGTGTATATCGCACTTCAGCCATTTCAGCAGGACGAATCGCTCGCCGGCAAACTGCGGGACGTCTCACAAAGTACGGACATTCCTCTTGTTGCGACGGGTGATGTTCACTATATCAATCGAGAAGACAAAATGGCTTATACGTGCTTAAAGGCGATTAAAGCAGGTAAGCAGCTTTCAGAGATAGAGGAAGACCGAGGAGAAAAGCATTTCAAATCCTTTGATGAAATGTTGGAATGGTATAGAGATGATCGAGAGCTGCTGACAAGAACGGTGGAGATTGCAGACCGCTGTGAAGTCGATTTAAATCTTGGGCAGACAAAACTTCCATCCTATCCAACTCCTGATCAATCAACAGCAGATCAGTTTTTACGCAGAGTGTGCGCAGAAGGGATGAAGCAAAGAAAGATTGCTTCAAATGACATGTATGTCAAAAGGCTTGAATATGAGCTGAGCATTATCCAAAAAATGAATTTCAGTGATTATTTTCTCATTGTGTGGGATTTTATGAAGTATGCGCATGACAAAGGGATTGTCACAGGCCCTGGACGGGGATCAGCAGCGGGTTCACTTGTTGCGTATGTTCTGTTTATTACGGATGTCGATCCGATCCGTCACGGTCTTTTATTTGAGCGTTTCTTAAATCCAGAGCGGATCAGTATGCCAGATATTGATATTGATTTCCCCGATACGAGAAGAGATGAAATCATTTCTTATGTAAAAGACAAATACGGAGACATGCATGTGGCGCAAATTGTCACGTTTGGAACACTTGCAGCAAAAGCTGCTTTAAGGGATGTTGGACGTGTGATGGGAATTGATTCAAAAGCAGCGGACCGTCTTGCCAAGCTGATTCCATCAAAGCCAGGAACGACGCTGAAAGAAGCGGTGACTGCATCTTCTGAATTAAAAACGATGCTTCAGCAATCCGAAGAGCTTCGAAAGGTCTTCCAAACTGCTTTAAAAGTAGAAGGCTTGCCAAGACACACCTCGACACATGCAGCTGGCGTTGTGCTGAGCGAAGAGCCGCTGACAGAGGTCGTTCCGATTCAAGACGGCCATGAAGGTGTGTATTTAACGCAGTACGCCATGAATTATTTAGAAGACCTTGGACTTTTAAAGATGGATTTCTTAGGGCTCAGAAACTTAACATTAATTGAATCCATTAAAAACCAGATTGAAAGACAGGAAAACGTCCACATTAACTTTAGTGACATTTCATACGAGGATCAGAAAACGTTTGAATTGTTATCCGCCGGAGATACAACTGGAATATTCCAGCTTGAATCACAGGGAATGCGGCAGGTGCTGAGACGCTTGAAGCCGTCTAGTTTAGAAGATATCGTGGCGGTCAATGCCCTCTATCGTCCAGGTCCAATGGAAAATATCCCGCTTTTTATCGACCGAAAGCATGGCAGAGTCAAGGTCTCCTATCCTCATCCTGATTTGTATGACATATTAAAGGATACATATGGGGTCATCGTCTATCAGGAGCAAATCATGCTGATTGCAGCGAAGATGGCTGGTTTTCAGCTGGGCGAGGCAGATCTATTAAGAAGAGCTGTTTCGAAGAAGGATAAAAAGGTTCTTGATGAAGAGCGAAGCCATTTTGTTGAAGGATGCCTAAAAAAGGAGTATCCTGTTAACATTGCAAATGACGTTTATGACTTAATCGTCAAATTTGCAAACTATGGTTTTAATAGAAGCCATGCTGTTGCATATAGCATGATTGGCTTTCAGCTTGCTTATTTAAAAGCGCATTATCCGTTATATTTTATGTGCGGTCTTTTAACGAGTGTAATTGGAAATGAAGACAAAGTTGCTCAATATTTCTATGAGGCGAAGGAAAAAGGGATATCTGTGTTGAAGCCTTCTATTAATAAGAGTGAGTTTCCATTTACGGTTGAAAAAGGGGAGATCCGCTACAGCTTAAGAGCGATCAAAAATGTCGGAGTGTCAGCTGTAAAGGATATATACAGAGCAAGACAGGAAAAGCCGTTTGAAGATTTATTTGATTTTTGCGCAAGAGTATCACCAAAGAGTGTCAACCGAAAAACGATTGAAGCGCTCATTTTTTCAGGGGCGATGGATGAATTTTATCCCAATCGTGCTTCGTTATTAGCATCGATAGATATTGCGTTAGACCACGTGTCATTTTTAAATCCAGAGGATCAGCTGGACTTTCTTGGGGATACAACCTTCTCCATTAAGCCAAAATATGCGGAGATAGAAGAAATGCCGCTTGTTGACCTCCTGCAATTTGAAAAAGAGGCACTCGGGTTATATTTATCAAATCATCCAGTACAAGCGTACCGAGACCGCTTAAGAGAGAATAGTGCAGTGGAAATCATCAGGCTTTCTTCCTATATAAAGCGTAAAATCTCAATGGGTGGTCTTTTGACAAAAGTGAAATCGATTCGGACAAAAAATGGACAATCGATGGCATTTGTTACATTTGGGGATGAAACGGGAGAAATGGAAGGCGTCGTCTTTCCAGAGCAATTTAGAAAGCTGTCCCCCTTACTTGAGGAGGGCACCATGCTTTATGTTGAAGGCAGAGTAGAGGTCAGAAATGACAGCAGTCAAATCATCGTGCAAGAAGCTGCTTTGCTGGAAGAGATGGACGCAAAAAGAAAAGAGTCTGTCTACATTCGGGTCAAAGAAGAGAATCATACGCAGGAGCTGCTAGAGCAAGTAAAACGAGTCCTCTCGATGCACAGCGGAGAAGCAGATGTCTATTTGTATTATGAGAAGCAAAAAAAGACGATGAGACTTCCAGATGCATACAAAGTTCATGCAAATCATGCTGTGATTTTCCAGTTAAAAGAGCTGCTCGGTGAACAAAACGTTGTGATTAAATGATGACAAATCGCCTGAATATGTTTTACAAATTCACCTATTGTGTTATCATTTTAAAGATTCTGTGTATTTAAAACTGCCAGTATGTGCTTATCAACTTAGCAAATCATTAAATCATTTTCCACTTGAAGGAGTGTTCATCACATGTCATTAAGAGAAGAAGCATTACATATGCACAAAGAGAATCAAGGCAAACTCGAATCAAAATCAAAAGTACAAGTGAAAAATGCGAAAGACTTGAGCTTGGCTTATTCACCTGGTGTTGCAGAACCATGTAAAGATATTTATGACGACACAAGCAAAGTGTATGATTATACAATGAAAGGCAATATGGTCGCTGTTGTCACAGACGGAAGCGCTGTTTTAGGGCTTGGAAATATTGGCGCAGAAGCATCTCTTCCAGTAATGGAAGGGAAAGCTGTATTATTCAAAAGTTTTGCAGGCGTAGATGCTTTCCCAATCGCGCTTGCAACGAACGATGTTGACAAAATCGTTGAAACAGTGAAGCTTCTTGAGCCGACTTTTGGCGGTGTGAACCTTGAAGATATTGCAGCACCTAACTGCTTTATCATCGAAGAGCGCTTGAAAAAAGAGACAAACATTCCAGTTTTCCACGATGATCAGCACGGAACAGCCATTGTGACAGTAGCAGGACTTGTGAATGCACTGAAGCTATCTGGAAAATCCATGTCTTCAATCAAAGTAGTGGCAAACGGCGCCGGGGCAGCAGGAATTGCGATTATCAAGCTTCTTTATCATTTCGGTGTACGTGATATCATTATGTGTGATACGAAAGGTGCTATTTACGAAGGCCGCCCGAACGGTATGAATGCAGTGAAAAACGAAGTAGCTAAATTCACGAACCAAGACCGCAAAGAAGGTTCATTAGAAGAAGTCATTGAAGGTGCAGACGTCTTTATCGGGGTTTCAGTAGCAGGCGCTTTAACAAAAGAAATGGTTGGAAAAATGGCAAAAGATCCTGTCATATTTGCTATGGCTAATCCAAATCCAGAGATCATGCCAGAAGATGCACATGCAGCAGGTGCAAGTGTTGTAGGAACTGGCCGTTCTGACTTCCCGAACCAAGTGAACAACGTACTGGCATTCCCAGGAATTTTCCGCGGAGCATTAGATGTACGTGCAACTCACATTAACGAAGAAATGAAAATCGCAGCTGTTGAAGCAATTGCGTCTCTTGTCTCAGATGAAGAATTGTCAGCTGAATATGTCATCCCTGCACCATTTGATGCACGCGTAGCACCAGCGGTAGCAAAAGCGGTGGCAAAAGCAGCAATGGAAACTGGTGTTGCAAGAATCAAGGTCGACCCAGAAGCTGTCGCTGAAAAAACAAGAAAATTAACGATTATCGGCGAATAATCAACTGGAAAAGTGTGCACGTTCTTTCTGAAATTGGAGGAAAAGCGTGCACCATTTCCTCTCTTATGCGAAAAATTTTTCATCCGGAATGAGATTTTTTTGTAGACGTTCACAATTCAAACATATCAACTGCTCAGCGCCCCAAACACATACTCATTTCTCATCAATTCCCCACTGAAAAAATTGAATGAAGGATGACAGCGTTTGACAAAAAAAGTACAATAGTTTCGGTACAGTTATGACATGTCCTATAATAGTGGATGTGCGTGTAAAGAAAAAACCCTTCAAAAAGGGAGGTAGTCATTTGTCAATCAAGAATATTTTCAGTAAAAAGAAAAAATATGCATCTGTACCCTCTGAACAGGCAAGTCAAGATGTGCCTGAAGGCATCATGACCAAATGTCCGCAATGTAAAAAAATAATGCTCACCAAAGAACTAGATAAAAATTTACGTGTTTGTATGAATTGCGGCAGACATTTGCAAATGAATGCAAAACAGCGTATTGAAAGCCTTGTAGATGAAGGCACATTTGAAGAATTTAACGGGCACCTCATTTCAGCAAACCCGCTCGGTTTCCCAGGCTACGAAGAAAAGCTTGAGAAAGACAGAGAAAAGACATCTTTGAATGAAGCCATTGTCACAGGTAAAGGTGAAATTGAAGGCCAAAGTGCTGTGATTGCTGTCATGGATGCCACGTTCCGTATGGGCAGCATGGGATCCGTTGTTGGTGAAAAGATCACGCTGGCGATCGAGAAAGCAAAAGCGGACAAGGTGCCATTTATTATCTTTACTGCATCTGGCGGAGCGAGAATGCAAGAGGGAATTCTTAGTCTCATGCAGATGGCAAAAACAAGTTCAGCATTAAAACTGTTCAGCGAGGATCAAGGTTTGATTATCTCTGTGATGACGAACCCAACAACTGGCGGTGTATCAGCTAGTTTTGCGTCTCTCGGTGATTACAATTTTGCAGAACCTGGTGCTTTAATTGGTTTTGCAGGACGAAGAATCATTGAACAAACGATTCGTGAAGACCTGCCAGAGGACTTCCAGACGGCTGAGTTTTTAATGAAGCATGGACAGCTTGATGCTGTCATCCATCGTGCAGAAATGAAAGAAACACTAGGCCGAATCTTAGCACTACACAGCACAGGAGGTGAACGAGAGTGGCTGGAGAACTAGAATTTGAAAAACCTGTCATTGAACTTCGAGCGAAAATTGATGAACTGAAAAAGTTCACACAAAACTCAGAAATGGATTTAAGTGCAGAAATTGAGCGCCTTGAAACACGTCTGAGCAAGCTTGAAGCAGACATTTATACAAATTTAAAGCCGTGGGACAGAGTGCAGATTGCTCGGCATGCGATGCGCCCAACAACTCTCGATTACATTCAAGAGCTGTTTGACAACTTTTTCGAATGTCACGGTGACCGTTTTTATGGTGATGATGAAGCGATCGTTGGAGGAATTGCCACGTTTAAAGGGCTTCCTGTCACTGTTATTGGCCATCAGCGCGGTAAAGATACAAAAGAAAACTTGCGCCGTAATTTCGGAATGCCTCATCCAGAAGGCTATCGTAAAGCGCTGCGCTTGATGAAACAAGCAGATAAATTTAATCGCCCGATCATTTGCTTTATTGATACAAAAGGAGCTTATCCTGGTAAAGCAGCTGAAGAGCGCGGACAAAGTGAAGCAATTGCGAAAAACCTATTCGAAATGGCAGGACTTCGTGTACCAGTTGTCTGTATTGTCATTGGAGAAGGCGGAAGCGGCGGCGCACTAGGCTTAGGCGTAGGAAACCACCTATTCATGCTAGAAAACTCAACGTATTCAGTGATTTCACCTGAAGGTGCAGCAGCGCTGCTCTGGAAGGACTCATCACTTGCGAAAAAAGCTGCAGAATCAATGAAAATTACCGCTCCAGACCTAAAAGAATTAGATATTATAGATGATGTTATTAAAGAAGTGCAAGGTGGAGCACATCGAGACGTGAAACAACAAGCAGCTTACATGGAAAAAACATTAAAACAGTCACTGACATCTTTGCTCAAACTAACACCTGAAGAACTAGTCGAACAAAGATATGAAAAATATAAAGCAATCGGGAAAGTATCGATTGAAAATCAATATATTGGGGTAAACTAAATAAACGTACAGCCATTTTGGCTGGCGTTTATTTTTTTTCATCTTTTTTCATGAAAACCGACTTCATGTAAGCGCTATTTGAAAATAATTTTCTTTTGTTTTCATAAAATTTGAAACGTCTGAAAACCTTGATATGATAAGGTTTATAGCACCTCCCTTCACAGATTTCAGAGAGATTTGCTTTCATGACGTTCTTAACTTTTGTTTAAAAACGGTTTATTTAATTGTATAATAAGTACGGTTTTAGAAATTCGTATTGAAAACATCCAAATTTGCTCATGATTGTTTTCAAGCAGTGGAAATGGTATGTTTAATTCATATATGGTCTCTGAGGTGAAAAAGATGAAGCGTATAGGAGTTTTAACAAGCGGTGGGGATTCCCCAGGAATGAATGCAGCTGTGCGCGCAGTTGTAAGGAAAGCAATTTACCATAATGTTGAAGTTTACGGTATTTATAATGGATACTCAGGTCTAATTAACGGTAAAATTGAGAAACTCGAAATAGGTTCAGTAGGCGATATCATTCATCGTGGAGGAACAAAACTTTACACGGCAAGATGTCCTGAATTCAAGACAGTTGAAGGTCGTGAAAAGGGGATTGAAAACTTAAAAAAATTCGGTATTGAAGGACTTGTAGTCATTGGTGGAGACGGGTCATTTATGGGAGCGAAGAAATTAACAGAGCTCGGTTTTCCATGTGTAGGTGTCCCTGGCACGATTGACAACGATATTCCAGGTACTGATTTCACTATTGGCTTTGATACAGCACTGAATACTGTCATTGATGCCATTGATAAAATTCGTGATACAGCCACATCTCATGAACGTACATACGTAGTGGAAGTAATGGGAAGACATGCTGGTGATATTGCTCTTTGGTCAGGTCTTGCGGGCGGAGCCGAATCTATTTTGATTCCTGAAGCAGACTATGACATGGACGAAATTATTGCTAGGTTAAGAAGAGGTCACGAACGCGGCAAGAAGCATAGTATCATCATCGTTGCAGAAGGCGTAGGCAGCGGTGTTGAATTTGGTAAGCGGATTGAAGAGGAGACAAGCCTTGAAACACGTGTATCTGTCTTAGGACATATTCAGCGCGGAGGTTCTCCGAGTGCGTTTGACCGAGTGCTGGCAAGCCGTTTAGGAGCATATGCAGTCGAGCTTCTTCTTGAAGGACAAGGCGGACGCTGTGTAGGCATTCAAAGCAATGAACTCGTTCATCACGATATTTTAGAAATCTTAGATAAAAAACATACAGTCGATAAAAATATGTACCGACTTTCACAAGAGCTCTCTATATAAAACGAGAAGACCTTAGGAGGAACAGTAATGAGAAAGACAAAAATCGTTTGTACAATCGGTCCAGCAAGTGAAAGCATTGAAAAGCTGACTGAATTGATTGAAGCAGGAATGAATGTAGCCAGACTCAACTTCTCCCATGGAGATTTTGAAGAGCATGGTGCACGCATTGAAAACATACGTAAAGCAGGTAAAACATTAGGCAAGGACATTGCGATCCTTCTAGATACAAAAGGTCCAGAGATCCGTACACGTACAGTTGAAAACGGCTCAATTGAGCTAGTCGCTGGTGCTGATCTTATCGTGAGTATGGAAGACATTGTTGGAAATACGGAAAAAATTAGTGTGACATACGAAGATTTAATTCATGATGTAGAAGTAGGCTCAACGATTCTATTAGATGATGGTCTGATTGGTTTAGAAGTAAAAGAAATTAACAAGGACCGCAAAGAAATCGTCACTAAAGTCATGAATACAGGCACGCTCAAAAACAAAAAAGGCGTCAACATACCTGGCGTCAGTGTGAACCTGCCAGGTATTACAGAAAAGGATGCCAATGATATTCTGTTTGGAATTGAACAAGGCGTCGATTTCATCGCAGCTTCTTTTGTGAGACGAGCTTCTGATGTTCTTGAAATTCGTGAGCTTCTTGAAAAGAACAATGCGACTGATATTCAAATCATCCCTAAGATTGAAAACCAAGAGGGTGTTGATAACATCGACGAGATCCTTGAGGTATCTGACGGTTTAATGGTTGCGCGTGGAGATCTTGGTGTAGAGATCCCGGCAGAAGAAGTACCGCTTGTTCAAAAAATGCTGATCAAAAAATGCAATCGTTTAGGCAAGCCTGTCATCACAGCGACTCAAATGCTGGACAGCATGCAGCGTAACCCACGTCCTACCCGTGCGGAAGCAAGTGACGTGGCAAATGCTATTTTTGACGGCACAGATGCGATTATGCTTTCTGGTGAAACAGCAGCAGGAACATATCCAGTAGAAGCCGTACAAACAATGCATAACATTGCATCACGTTCAGAAGAAGCACTAAACTATAAAGCCATTCTTTCTCGCAGAAGCGAAGAAGTAGAAGTCAGCATTACAGACGCGATTGGTCAATCTGTTGCACATACAGCAATGAAGCTTGATGTAGCAGCCATTGTGACACCGACAGAAAGCGGACATACAGCAAGAATGATTTCAAAATATAGACCAAAAGCACCAATCGTAGCAGTTACTGCAAACGAATCAGTGGCGAGAAAGCTTTCACTCGTATTCGGTGTATTTGCAAAGAGCGGATCAAAAACGACATCTACTGATGAAATGCTTGAGAATGCGGTAGAAAAGTCAATTGAAACAGGCTATGTAAGACACGGCGATTTAATCGTGATTACAGCAGGTGTGCCAGTTGGTGAAACAGGTACGACGAACTTAATGAAAGTATATGTTGTCGGTGACATCATTGCGAAAGGTCAAGGTATTGGCCGTAAATCTGCATTTGGACCAGTTGTCATTGCACAAAGCGGAAAAGAAGCAGAAGAAAAAATGTACGATGGTGCGATCCTGGTTGCAAACTGCACAGATCGTGATATGATGGGAGCTTTAGAAAAAGCATCTGCCCTTATCACAGAAGAAGGCGGTTTAACAAGCCATGCAGCAGTTGTTGGACTAAGCCTCGGCATTCCAGTGATTGTTGGTCTTGACAGCGCAACGACATTATTAAAAGAAGGCGAAGAGATTACAGTAGATCCAGCACGCGGAGCGATCTACAAAGGCCGTGCAAGCGTCCTTTAAATCATACTAGAGGGGAGTTGTCTGACTCCTCTCTTTTTTTATGTTACACTAAAAAAAGTAAACAGCTTTCGATGAAAGATACCCCATGAGGTGATATGGTTGAAGAAATATTTTCTACTATTATTAATTCTGTTCCCTGCGGTGGAAATTAGTTTATTTTTAATCTCAAGTAAAATCATTGGCATTTTGCCAACCATGCTGCTCATCGTGCTGACAAGTGCCTTAGGTGCTTATTTTGCAAGAAAACAAGGTATAGAAGCCTTCCAAAAAGTGCAGCGAGATTTACAATATGGCAAGATGCCAGGGGGGGCGATTGTCGATGGTTTTTGTATTCTAATCGGCGGTCTGCTGCTGCTCATTCCAGGCTTCTTATCGGATCTCTTTGGGGCTTTGCTGCTCATTCCGGTGACGAGAAAGGGAATCAAGCCGCTCTTTGAACGCTGGCTTAGAAACATGTCTAATCGCAACCGCTACACGATCATTCGTTAAAGAGACCTTCAGCTGAAGGTCTCTTTTATTTTTGCATTCCATACCGAATGTACTCATAAATATCTCTGAAAACTCCTGCATTACGGAATGCCTGCCACACGACAAGGGCAGCAGGGCCAATCACAAGTCCTAGAAAACCAAACCATTTTAACCCGACAAATAGCGCCACAAGCGTTGCTAAAGGATTAAGTCCGATGGATTTGCTTAAGACTTTTGGCTCTGATATTTGTCTTTGAATGAGGACGACAATATACAAAATGCCCAGTCCAATGGCGAGGGAAAGATTTCCTGTCATAGCAGAATAAATGATCCACGGTAGAAAAACAGTGCCGCTCCCGATGTATGGAAGTAAATCGACGAGCCCGATACATAGAGCGATGACGAAGGCATGCTTGACCTTTAAAATGATGAGTCCAATCAATACAATACCAATCGTCATGGCAACAAGCAGAAGCTGAGCCTTCATAAAGCCGGTAATGGCTTTTTTGATTTCAGATAAAATAGCGCGTGTATGCTGCATCCATTTTGCGGGAAAGATACGTGAGCCATATGTTTTTAACGTAAACCAATCTTTCGTGATAAAAAAAGTCGCCAGAGCAGAAAATAACAGTGTGGCTGCTGCATCAGGCAAAAGACCTAAAAAAGCCGGAATAAGCTCGAATGTTTTTGAAAGAAAAGACCCGATTTTTGCGGCCGCTTCATCACCAAGTGCTTGAATTTGTCCCAAAATCGATTCCTTTTGACCTGCTTGAAGCGTATTAAATTGGGCCGTCACATCATGATATAAAGGCAGAATCTTGTCTGTGAAAAATTGCTCTACAATCCCAATCATTTGATCAAGATGACGGGGCAGCACCTTTGCCAAATAAGCACTTCCTGAAATGATTTCCGCAACTAAAAGCGTCATTAAGCCGGCGGCTGCGACTAAAAAGAGCAAGAGCACAATGACCACAACAAATCCTCTTGGCATCCCGGTGATCTCTTCGATTTTGCAGACGGCAGGATGAATTAAACAAGACACGATAAGGGCGATCCAAAAAGGATATAAAAACGGAAAAGACTGATATAAAAAGACAACCGCAAAAACAGCAATGCTGATCATCATCAAACTTCGAAGAAAAATGGCCACATAGGCGTGATTCACACAATCCCCTCCAAAAAACAAGCATGTCCGATACTTCATTTTATTCAAAAAGATTAGTAATATGAAAAGGTCGCAATAAAAAGAAAGAAAGGAGCGGCGTATGTTTACTCAAGCAAATTTGTTTTTGGTTCTTTTACTCGTTATTGCACTTATTGCAAAAAACAATTCGTTAATTGTAGCAGTCTCTGTGCTGATCGCGATTAAGCTGATTGGCCTGGATCAAAAAATTTTCCCGGTTCTCCAATCTAAAGGCATTAATTGGGGGGTCACCGTTATTACCATTGCAGTGCTGGTCCCGATTGCAACAGGTGACATTGGATTTAAGCAGCTTGGAGAAGCGATGAAATCTTCCTATGCTTGGATAGCTCTTGGAGCGGGTATATTAGTAGCATTAATTGCAAAAAACGGGATTGTGCTACTCGAAAATGATCCGCATATTACGGCAGCGCTTGTGTTCGGTACCATTTTGGCAGTCAGCTTATTTAAAGGTGTGGCAGTTGGACCGCTTATCGGGGCTGGAATTGCTTATTTGGCGATGCAGGCTGTGAAATTTTTCAGCGGGTGAAAAGAGAGTGGTTCCTGCCACTTTCTTTTTTAAATTTTTTCTTGCGTGAGCTTTTGCAAAAAAACATAATTAAATATATTAAAAGAAGCAAAATCCCTTTATTCCATGCCTGATATGGGAGACTGGAAAAAAAAATATCAAAAAAAATTATAGTTAAACATTTAACAAATGTCTGATTATTGTTTATAATGGGAATAGGCTTAATTTTGAACTCATTGATCACACAAGAGATATGAGGCTAAAAGCGCTCTAACCGTATAGGTAAATGTAAGCATTTTCTTTTCTGAGCCTGCTATCTTATCCGGATTGGATAGCGCTTTCAAAAAGTGAGAATTCTGCAACGAAGGGGAATCTTTTTAAAAAGGGGAGATTGAACATGACAGCAACAAGAGGTCTTGAAGGTATCGTGGCAACAACTTCATCCGTAAGCTCAATTATTGATGATACTCTTACTTATGTAGGGTACAATATCGATGATTTAACTGAAAAAGCTACATTCGAAGAAATTGTCTACCTGTTATGGCACTTAAAGCTGCCGAATGAGCAGGAGCTGAGTGAATTAAAACAGCAGCTCAATGAAAATGCTCAGATTCCGCAAGAAATCATTGAGCATTTTAAATCTTATTCGCTTGATGGGGTTCATCCAATGTCTGCGATTCGTACAGCAGTATCTTTACTAGGTTTACTTGATGACGAATCAGAGATTATGGACAAAGAAGCGAATTACAGAAAGGCGATTCGCTTACAGGCGAAAATTTCTGGACTAGTCGCTGCGTTTTCACGCATCCGCAAAGGGCTTGAGCCTGTACAGCCAAAAGAAGAATACAGCTATGCTGCAAACTTCTTGTATATGCTAAATGGCGAAGAGCCGTCACCAGTAGAAATTGAAGCCATTGATAAGGCACTTATTCTCCATGCGGATCATGAATTAAACGCATCGACATTTACAGCACGTGTATGTGTTGCTACACTATCAGATATCTACTCTGGTGTGACAGCGGCTATCGGTGCGCTGAAGGGACCGCTTCATGGCGGCGCTAATGAAGGCGTGATGAAGATGCTTTCAGAAATTGGCGAAGTTGAAAACGTAGATTCCTATATTCATGGTAAGCTAGAGAAGAAAGAAAAAATTATGGGCTTTGGCCACCGTGTATACCGTCAAGGTGACCCGCGTGCAAAGCATCTAAAAGAAATGAGCCAGCGTTTAACAAACCTCACTGGCGAGCCGAAATGGTATGAAATGTCTGTTCGCGCAGAGGAAATCGTGACATCAGAGAAAAATCTTCCACCAAATGTTGATTTTTATTCTGCATCTGTATATCACAGTCTTGGGATTGATCATGACTTGTTTACACCAATTTTCGTGATCAGCCGATTCTCTGGATGGATTGCTCACATTCTAGAGCAATATGACAACAACCGTCTTATCCGTCCAAGAGCTGACTACATTGGACCTGATCTTCAAACCTTTGTTCCGATCAGTGAAAGAGACTAATGTTTATAGAATAAGCGGGGGCTGATTTCAAAAGGCCAATCAGCCTCCATATCAACAAAAAAACGAATCACGTGAAAAACTTCTTTGTTTGCAGACATCAAGCCAAGAAGTTTCAAATATTCACTACATAACCTGGGAGGTAATATCATTGTCACAAGGCGAAAAAATTACAGTTACTGGCGGCGTATTGAATGTACCAAATAATCCAATTATCCCGTTTATTGAAGGGGACGGAATCGGTCCTGACATTTGGAAAGCAGCATCAAGAGTACTTGAAGCAGCTGTAGAAAAAGCATATAAAGGTGAAAAGCAAATCACTTGGAAAGAAGTATATGCAGGTGAGAAAGCTTACAATAAAACTGGAGAGTGGCTTCCTGAGCAAACGCTTGAAGACATTCGCGAATACTTAATTGCGATTAAAGGGCCACTAACAACACCAATTGGCGGAGGAATCCGTTCATTAAACGTGGCACTTAGACAAGAGCTTGATTTATTCACATGCTTGCGTCCTGTTCGCTGGTTCAAAGGGGTACCTTCTCCTGTGAAACGTCCAGAAGACACAGATATGGTGATCTTCCGAGAGAACACAGAAGATATCTATGCTGGTATCGAGTATGCAAAAGGTTCAGACGAAGTGAAGAAATTAATTGACTTCTTGAAAAACGAATTAGGTGTGAATAAAATCCGTTTCCCAGAAACGTCAGGTATCGGAATCAAGCCAGTTTCTGAAGAGGGAACATCCCGTCTTGTCAGAGCGGCTATCCAATATGCAATTGACCAAGGCCGTAAATCTGTGACGCTTGTTCACAAAGGAAACATCATGAAATTTACAGAAGGTGCCTTCAAAAACTGGGGCTACGAAGTGGCTGAAAAAGAGTTTGGCGACAAAGTCTTTACATGGGCACAATATGATCGTATTGTAGAACAAGATGGAAAAGATGCGGCAAACAAAGCGCAAAGTGAAGCAGAAGCTGCTGGCAAAATCATTGTCAAAGACAGCATTGCAGATATTTTCCTTCAACAAATCCTAACTCGTCCAGCTGAGTTCGATGTTGTGGCTACAATGAACTTAAATGGAGATTACATCTCTGATGCACTTGCAGCACAAGTTGGTGGAATTGGTATCGCACCAGGTGCAAACATCAACTACGAAACAGGACACGCTATTTTTGAAGCGACTCACGGAACAGCACCAAAATATGCTGGTCTTGATAAAGTGAATCCATCTTCTGTTCTTCTATCAGGCGTGCTTTTACTTGAGCACCTTGGCTGGCAGGAAGCAGCTGATCTAGTGATTCAATCTGTTGAAAAAACAATTGCATCTAAAGTCGTCACATACGATTTTGCTAGATTAATGGATGGCGCAACAGAAGTGAAATGTTCTGAGTTTGCTGACGAGCTCATCAAAAACTTGTCTTGATTCTTAAACTTTAAAGTTAAAGGGGAAAAAGGAAATGGCAAACAAGCGTAAAAAAGTATCTGTCATCGGAGCAGGTTTTACAGGAGCAACTACAGCATTTCTAACGGCTCAAAAAGAATTAGCGGATGTCGTATTAGTTGATATCCCGCAGCTTGAGAACCCAACAAAAGGGAAAGCTCTTGATATGCTGGAAGCAAGCCCTGTTCAAGGCTTCGATGCGAACATTACAGGCACTTCTAACTACGAAGATACAGCCGGTTCTGATGTCGTGGTCATTACGGCAGGAATTGCAAGAAAGCCGGGAATGAGCCGTGACGATCTCGTGTCAACAAATGAAAAAATCATGCGCAGCGTGACACGCGAAATCGTTAAATATTCTCCAGAAGCCATTATTGTTGTGTTAACAAACCCTGTTGATGCAATGACATATGCCGTTTATAAAGAATCAGGATTACCAAAAGAAAAAGTCATTGGACAATCGGGCATTCTTGATACAGCACGCTTCCGTACGTTTGTTGCTCAAGAATTAAACCTATCTGTCAAAGATGTGACGGGATTTGTGCTTGGTGGACATGGCGATGACATGGTTCCGCTTGTTCGTTACTCTTACGCAGGCGGTATCCCGCTGGAAACATTGATTCCAAAAGATCGTATTGATGCGATTGTTGAAAGAACAAGAAAAGGCGGCGGCGAAATCGTAAACCTATTAGGTAACGGTAGTGCCTATTATGCACCTGCTGCTTCACTAGTAGAAATGGTTGAGGCGATTCTAAAAGATCAGCGCCGCGTGATTCCAACGATTGCATACCTTGAAGGTGAATATGGCTACGAAGGCATTTACCTTGGTGTACCAACAATCGTAGGTGGAAACGGCCTTGAACAGATCATTGAGCTTGAGCTGACAGAAGAAGAAAGAAGTCAGCTTGACCGTTCTGTTGAATCTGTTAAGAACGTCATGAAAGTATTGTCTTAATATGAAAAAAAGAAGGCTTCTCTTATGAGGGGCCTTCTTTTTGTTTACAAAACCAATCTTGTCGAAATTTTAAATTGTCCTCTTGTTAAGCTTTCGTTAAAATGAAAGAGAAAGCATGACTTCTCGCTTTTCACATAAGATACAAAAAAACGGATGCAGGGGAAATCACTAATTGGAGGCACAACATGAATAAAAAAATATTAGTTGTGGATGATGAAGAATCGATTGTAACACTTCTAAGCTATAACCTTGAAAGGGCGGGCTATGATGTCGTCACAGCAAGAGATGGGGAAGAAGCGCTTGAAAAAGCAGCAAGTGAACAGCCTGATCTCATTGTATTAGATTTAATGCTTCCGAAAATGGACGGTATTGAAGTGTGCAAACAACTGAGAATTCAAAAAATGATGTTCCCTATTTTAATGCTGACAGCAAAGGACGATGAATTTGATAAGGTGCTCGGTCTTGAACTTGGAGCCGATGATTACATGACAAAGCCATTCAGTCCTAGAGAAGTGGGTGCTCGGGTAAAAGCCATCTTGAGAAGAGCGCAGCAATCTCAGCCTGTCCCCGCGCAAGAGGAGAAGGAAGAGGTCATTGCAGACCAAATCAAAATTGGTGAACTGCGCATTTTACCAGAACACTATGAAGTCTACTTCCAAGAAGAACGCCTAGAGCTTACGCCGAAGGAATTTGAACTGCTTCTTTATTTGGCCAAGCATAAAGGACGTGTCCTCACACGTGATCTGCTGCTAAGTGCCGTTTGGAATTATGACTTTGCGGGTGATACTCGTATTGTGGATGTACATATCAGCCACTTGCGGGACAAAATTGAAAAGAATACGAAAAAACCAACATACATTAAAACCATTCGCGGCTTAGGCTACAAATTGGAGGAGCCAAAGCCAAATGAGTAAAATTCGAACCCGTCTGTTTTCGGGCCTTATTTTTCTCCTTTTTATTGTGTTTGTTGCACTTGGCCTTTTTTTGGATCACATGTTCCATGTTTTTTATGAAACAAAATTAACGGAACGAATGGAAAATGAATCGAGCTTTCTCCTTTCTTCCATGGATGGTGATGATCTGCAGGCGAAGCAAAACAAGGAGATCCTCAATCAGGCAAAGCAGCATCTCGATATGAATGCGTCAATTGTGGACCTGAAGGGGAATATCATACATACAACAGGTCAAGCGGAGCAAAGGGGCATCATTCAAAACACACTGAACAATGAACGCCTTCAAACAAAAGGAGTCGTCATTGAGGATGAAAAGGATGCGCTGTTTCATTACGCAGTCCCTATCCTGAAACAAAATGAACCGGCAGGCTATTTATTTCTCCATGCGTCATTCCAGCCTTTAAATGAAATTGACGGCCAGCTTTGGCTCGCATTAGCGGTTTGTCTTGGCTCGGCGATTATTATTATCGTTTTCTTTGGATACCGCATGTCGATGAAATATGTAAAACCGATAGATTATGCCACAAAGGTAGCCAAACAGCTGGAACGCGGGAACTATGATACCAATCATTATGAAGAGCTCATCATTGAAACAAGTGAGCTTAATACATCAATGAAGCGCCTGGCAGAAAGCCTTCAAGAAATGACAAGCACTGGGGAGATGCAGCGAGACCGTCTGCAAACAGTCATTGAAAACATCGGAGCAGGGATTATTTTGATTGATAAGATGGGGTATATTAACCTAGTCAATCGAACTTTCCGCAAGCAGTTTAAGGTGCAAAAGCACATTTACATGCACAAGCTGTATCATGAAGCATTTACACATGAAGAAATTATTGAGCTGATTGACGAAATTTTCATGACAGAAACGAAGGTGCGGAAGTTTTTACGCCTGGCCGTTGACATTGAACGGCGCTACTTCCAGGTGGATGGTGTTCCCATTTTAAGTACAGACGATGAATGGAAAGGAATAGTCCTTGTGTTTCATGACGTGACAGAAACAAAGCAGCTGGAGCAGATGCGAAAAGATTTTGTCGCCAATGTGTCTCACGAGTTAAAGACACCGATTACGTCGATTAAAGGATTCTCCGAAACTCTTCTTGATGGAGCGATTGATGACAAAGAAGCGCTGACACAATTCCTTTCCATCATTCTAAAAGAGAGTGTCCGTCTCGAAACACTCATTCAAGATTTACTCGATCTTTCCAAAATCGAGCAGCAGCATTTCAAACTGAATATTCAAGACGCCAATGCGACAGAAATCATTCAAGAGATTGAAGTCCTTTTAAAACAAAAGGCCGCAGAAAAAGGCATTCAATTACAAGTGCGAATCCCGAAAGAGCCTGTCTATGTGATGGCAGATCCTCTGAGGTTAAAGCAAATCTTCCTCAATCTCGTGAACAATGCCCTTACCTATACACCAGAGGGAGGGAGTGTCACCATTTCGGCAAGACCGCGGAAAGGCGCCTATGAATTTGATGTAGCAGATACAGGAATCGGCATGAAGAAAAGCGAGATTCCAAGAATATTTGAGAGATTTTATCGAATTGATAAAGATAGAAGTAGAAATTCAGGCGGTACAGGACTTGGTCTTGCCATCGTCAAACACCTTGTGGAGGCGCATGAAGGGACGATTTCGGTCCATAGCAAACAAGGTAAAGGAACGACTTTTACAGTGAGCCTGAAATCAAAATAGGGAAAAAAGGAAAGTCGCGTTAAAATTTACATGATCTTTACAATGGATTCATGTTTAGTTAAACAATCATTGGTAGGATGAATAGGAACCCCTTCATCCAAGGAGCCAATTTTGTAAGGACGAAAACACTTGTTGTTTTCGTCCCTTTTTTTATGCAGGTTCGACTATTTTCTTTTCAAAATAAACTTTGATAAAATGATGATACAATGTGTGAAAGAGACGGCTGAAATGGCTCAGCTGATGGAGGATTAAAACATGACAGACAAAAAGAAATTAGTACTAGTGGATGGAAACAGTCTCGCTTATCGAGCCTTTTTTGCTTTGCCGCTATTATCAAATGATAAAGGCGTCCACACAAATGCCATTTACGGCTTTGCGATGATCTTAATGAAGATGCTCGAGGACGAGAAGCCAACCCATATGCTTGTCGCATTTGATGCGGGAAAAACAACGTTCCGCCACGAGACATTTAAAGAATATAAAGGCGGAAGACAAAAAACGCCGCCAGAGCTATCAGAACAAATGCCGTTCATCCGTGAACTATTAGATGCCTATCAGGTGAAAAGGTACGAGCTTCCTCAATACGAGGCAGACGATATTATCGGGACATTGGCTGTGGAGGCAGAAAAAGACGGCTTTGAAGTCAAAATTTTCTCAGGAGATAAGGACTTAACGCAGCTCTCAACAGACCATACGACGGTAGCAATTACGAAAAAAGGCATTACAGAAGTAGAATATTACACACCGGCTCATATTGAAGAGAAATATGGCCTGCGCCCAGATCAAATCATCGATATGAAAGGTTTGATGGGAGATTCCTCAGATAATATCCCAGGGGTGCCGGGTGTAGGTGAAAAAACAGCGATTAAATTGTTAAAGCAGTTTGAAACGGTTGAAAACCTGCTTGAACATATTGACGAAGTCAGCGGTAAAAAACTCAAAGAAAAGCTTGAAGAATATAAAGAGCAGGCGGTGATGAGTAAAAAACTCGCAACGATTCTTGTAGAAGCGCCAATTGATGTATCAAGCAAGGATCTCGCATATGAAGGTCCTCATATGGATCAAGTGATCTCTCTTTATAAAGAACTAGGCTTTCAAACGCTGCTAGAGCGTCTAGGAGAAGCACCAGAAACAGGTGAACAGGTCGAAGTAGAAGCATTAGAAGTGAAAAAAATGACCGAAGTAACGGATGAGATGCTGACAAATCAAGCTGCTCTTGTGGTAGAGCAGCTTGGAGATAATTATCATGAAGCAGATTTGATTGGTTTTGCGATCCATAATGAAAATGGTGCGTTTTTTATCACGAAAGAAGATGCGCTTCAATCAGACGCATTTAAACAGTGGGTACAGGATGAAACGAAGAAGAAATGGGTCTTTGATTCAAAAAGAGCAGTTGTCGCCCTCAGATGGCATGATGTCGATCTAAAAGGTGTCGATAACGATGTCCTGCTCGCTTCCTATGTCGTCAACCCTCAGAAATCGTATGAGGACGTCGCAAGTGTGGCGAAGGAATATGGTCTTAACATCGCTCTTTCTGATGAAAAAGTGTACGGAAAAGGAGCAAAGCAGGCGATTCCACCTGAAGATGAACTGAAGGAACATCTTGGACGAAAAGCAGCGGCGATCTCTGCTCTGCATGATTTAACACTTGAAGCGTTAGAAAAAAATGATCAGCATGAACTATATGAAGACTTAGAGCTGCCGCTTGCCCTCATCCTAGGTGAAATGGAATCCCTTGGGGTAAAGGTAGATATTGAGCGCCTAGAGAAGATGGGTGAAGAGTTAACGAAAAAGCTGAAAGAATATGAAGAAACCATTCACCGCTTAGCAGGTGAAACATTTAACATCAATTCTCCTAAACAGCTTGGCGTGATTCTTTTTGAAAAATTAGGACTGCCGATTATTAAAAAGACAAAGACGGGCTACTCGACATCTGCGGATGTTCTTGAAAAGCTTGAAGATAAGCACGAGATCATTCGGTCTATTCTGCATTACCGCCAAATTGGAAAGCTCCAATCGACCTATGTGGAAGGCTTAATGAAAGTAACGCGCAAGGATACCCATAAAGTGCATACACGATTTAATCAAGCGCTCACGCAAACAGGAAGACTAAGCTCGACAGACCCAAACCTGCAAAACATCCCAATTCGTTTAGAAGAAGGACGAAAGATTCGACAAGCATTCGTTCCATCAAAAGAAGGCTGGCTCATGTTTGCTGCTGACTATTCACAAATTGAGCTGCGTGTACTCGCTCATATTTCTCAGGATGAGAATTTAATCGAAGCGTTTACGAAAGATATGGATATTCACACGAAGACAGCGATGGACGTGTTCCATGTCTCAGAAGAAGAAGTGACTTCCTCTATGAGAAGACAAGCCAAGGCTGTCAACTTCGGTATTGTATATGGGATCAGTGATTATGGGTTATCTCAAAACCTTGGGATCACAAGAAAAGAAGCAGCTGCCTTTATCGAACGCTATTTAACAAGCTTTAAAGGCGTGAAAACCTATATGGAAGAGATCGTGCAGGAAGCGAAACAAAAAGGATATGTCACGACGCTTCTCAAACGCAGACGGTATATCCCGGATATCACAAGCCGTAATTTTAATATCAAAAGCTTTGCCGAACGAACAGCCATGAACACACCGATCCAAGGAAGTGCAGCTGATATTATTAAAAAGGCCATGATTGATATGGCGCGTAAATTAAAAGAAGAAAACTTGCAGGCAAATCTTTTATTACAGGTGCACGATGAATTGATTTTCGAAGCGCCGAAAGAAGAAATTGCCATACTCGAAAAAATTGTTCCTGAAGTCATGGAAAATGCACTTCAGCTAGATGTGCCGCTAAAAGTTGATTTTGCTTCAGGGCCATCTTGGTACGACGCAAAATAATAGAGAGAGAAAAAGGAGCGAGGAGCATGCCGGAATTACCAGAAGTTGAAACCGTCCGGCGCACACTCAAGCGGTTAGTCGAAGGAAAGACGATTGAAACGGTCAATATCAAATGGCCAAATATCATCAAACGTCCTGGGGAGCCGGAAGAGTTCGCAAGAAGGATGGTAGGAGAAACGATACAAACCATTGAAAGAAGAGGAAAGTTCCTGCTCTTTCATTTAGACCACTACGTAATGGTCTCCCATTTAAGGATGGAAGGGAAATACCGTGTACATGAAGCGCATGAGCCATACGATAAACATGTACACGTCGTCTTTACGTTTACAGACGGTACTGAGCTTCGGTATCATGATGTGCGTAAATTTGGCACGATGCATTTATTTCAGCCGGGTGAAGAAGAAAAGGAACTCCCGCTCTCACAGCTGGGATATGAGCCTTTTGATGATCAATTCACTCCGGAATATTTATGGGAGCAATTGAAAAAAACATCCCGTGTGGTCAAAACAGCGCTGCTTGATCAAAAGATTGTCGTGGGACTAGGTAATATTTATGTAGATGAGGTTTTGTTTAAAGCAGGCATTCATCCAGAAACAAAAGCGAATCAGCTCAGCCTTGATTCGTGCAAAGTGCTTCACAGGCATATTATCGATACACTTCAAGTAGCGGTAGATGCAGGAGGAAGCACGATTCGCTCATATATCAATTCACAAGGTGATATTGGCACATTTCAGCTGCAGCTTCTTGTGTATGACCGGCGGGGAGAGCCTTGTCAAACATGCGGAAGCATCATTGAGAAAACAGTAGTCGGAGGGCGCGGCACTCATTTTTGTGTGACCTGCCAAAAGCGTCCTCAATAAAAATCAGCCATCAGCATGCTTCCTTTTTGCTGTGCATACGATAAAAAACATTCATTTTTCAGCAAGGTGTAGACTGACACACAGCCCACCTGCTCTTCATATAGTGAAGAAGAGTCTAAGGACGCCTAGAGACTCTTGATCATCGTTGCATGAACAGAAAGGAAGAGTTCAGGTATGATTTCGATTTCGCTCCTGTTTTTAGCTATTGCAGTCAGCATTGACAGCTTTTCTGTAGGATTTACGTATGGACTTCGTAAAATGAAGATTCCATTTAAAGCGATTGTCATTATTGCGTGCTGTTCAGGGATTGTGCTGCTCATTTCCATGCTGATTGGCAGCCTGCTGACGACATTCCTCCCTGTCTCAGTGACAGATAAACTTGGTGGAGGCATTTTAATCGCCATTGGACTTTGGGTCCTTTATCAATTTTACAAACCAGCGAAAGAGCGTGATTTGCTCCTTCATGAAAAGACATTGCTCAATGTGGAAGTGCAATCGCTTGGTCTTGTCATTCAAATTTTGCGAAAGCCGACAAGTGCAGATATTGACCGTTCTGGGACGATCAATGGAATAGAAGCGGTGCTTCTTGGGATTGCTTTATCCATTGATGCATTTGGCGCAGGGATTGGCGCTGCGATTCTAGGCTTTTCTCCAATTGTCATGAGTATCACTGTGGCCGTGATGAGCTCACTTTTTGTGTGTATCGGGCTCCGTTCCGGTCATTACTTGGCCAATTGGCGCTGGATCGATAAACTTGCATGCTTACCAGGGCTTCTGCTCATTTTAATTGGGGTGTGGAAGCTGTAAAGGAGGAAATCAATTGACGCTTGTCATTGGATTAACAGGCGGGATTGCTAGTGGAAAAAGCACCGTCTCGCAAATGATAAAAGAGCAGGGCATCCGGGTCGTGGACGCAGATGTCATTGCAAAAGAAGCAGTTGCCAAAGGAACACCAGCTCTTCAACAAATCGTTCAAACCTTTGGTGAGGATGTTCTCCTGCCAAATGGGGAGCTGAACCGGCAGCAGCTTGGAGCCGTCATTTTTTCTGATGAAGAGAAAAGAAAGCAGCTGAATGCCATTGTTCATCCTGAAGTGAGAAAAGAAATGCTCAAACAGAGAGATGAAGGGGTTAGTCAGAAGGAAACCTTCGTTGTCCTCGATATCCCGCTTTTATTTGAAAGTCAGCTTGAAAGTCTCGTCGACCGCATCATTGTGGTGTATACAACGCCCGAATTGCAGCTGTCGCGGCTCATGAATCGAAATGACCTCAGCGAGGAAGAAGCGCTGAATCGTATTCACTCTCAGCAGCCTCTTGAGGAGAAATGTAAAAAAGCAGACCGCGTGATAGAGAACACACAAGATCTCGCGTTTATTAGAAAGCAATTGCAGAACATATTAAATGAATGGGAACATACAGATAAGTAAGAGTACATACACGTACTCTTCTTTTTTTATGCTTTATTCTGATTTCCTTTGAAAAGAACAGCCCTTTTTAGAAAATATACGTTTATATACTGGCAATTACATTCTAATGTGATATACTAATTTCATAAATAAATTTATTGAGTATAACACATAATAGAGGAGTGACCTGTTCATGAAGGTAAAAGCAGCGATCAATGGGTTTGGCAGAATTGGACGCATGGTCTTCAGAAAAGCAATGCTTGATGATCAAATTCAAATTGTAGCGGTGAACGCAAGCTATCCTGCCGAAACGCTAGCACATTTAATTAAATATGACACAAATCATGGACGTTACGAATGTGATGTGACAGCAGAAGATGACGCCTTGATTGTGAATGGCAAAAGAGTTCTTTTGCTTAATAATAGAGACCCGAAGCAGCTTCCATGGGGAGAGCTTGGGATTGATATCGTCATTGAAGCAACAGGTAAATTTAATTCAAAAGATCAAGCGATGGGCCATATAGATGCCGGAGCGAAAAAAGTCGTTCTAACAGCTCCAGGTAAAAATGAAGACATTACGATTGTGATGGGTGTCAATGAGGATGATCTTGATCCTGAAAAGCACGTCATTATTTCAAACGCATCTTGTACAACAAACTGTTTAGCACCAGTTGTGAAACTGTTAGATGATGAATTTGGCATCGACAATGGTTTAATGACAACGGTTCATGCTTATACAAATGATCAAAAAAATATCGATAACCCGCATAAGGATCTGCGCCGGGCAAGAGCATGTGCTCAGTCCATTATTCCAACTACGACGGGTGCCGCTAAAGCGCTTTCTTTAGTGCTTCCGCACATGAAAGGGAAATTACACGGACTTGCACTCCGCGTACCAGTTTCCAATGTGTCGATGGTTGATCTTGTCGTTGACTTGAAAAAAGATGTCACAGCAGAAGAAGTCAATGCAGCCTTCTCGAATGCATCTAAAACATCTCTTGCCGGTATTTTAGATTACACAGATGAGCCGCTTGTCTCTACGGACTTTAACACAAACCCTTATTCAGCAGTCGTTGATGGACTGACAACGATGGTAATGGAAGGGAGAAAAGTGAAAGTTCTTGCATGGTATGACAATGAATGGGGTTATTCATGCCGAGTGGTTGACCTTGTAAAGTTTGTCGGCGCACAGATGAAAGAGCTGTCTGCTGTTTGAAATGAAGAAGACGATCGTCCCTTTTCAAGAAATGAGAGAAAATCCCACTAAAAACACAGCTTGCAAAATGGGTCTAAACAAAGTATACTATTTTTCGTGAACTTCTTGTTCGCAGACTCATTCGGGTATACTTAAAGGGTTAGGACCTCTTAGGACTAACTTTCCCCCGTGGTATATGTCCGGTCCGGCTGCTTAGAACTTCACTCTTTCATTCTTGTTTAAAGGGGGGTCCATGATGGAAACAATCGGACGTCACGTTATCTCCGAGCTATGGGGATGCGACTGTGATAAACTGAACGACATGGATTTTATTGAAAAAACGTTTGTAAATGCAGCTTTGAAATCAGGAGCTGAGGTAAGAGAGGTTGCTTTTCACAAATTTGCACCTCAAGGAGTAAGTGGAGTTGTCATTATTTCTGAATCTCATCTGACAATTCACAGCTTTCCTGAACATGGTTATGCGAGCATAGATGTTTATACTTGCGGTGACCTAGATCCGAATATTGCAGCAGATCATATCGGAGATGAATTAGGTGCTGAAACAAGAGAAAACATCGAAATTCCTCGAGGCATGGGACCTGTACAAGTAAAACAGGCACAAGCCAAAGCACTGTAAACATAAAAAAGATTGCAATGGGAGCTGGCCAAAAGCATTGAATGCCTTTGTGTTATGCTCCTTTTTATATTTTTTTGATAAAAAATCCAACATTCCCCAGCTTGTCTATACTTTTGTTCTAGGAAAACAAAGGTTTTTTTTATAAAATAAAGAAAGAGGCATTATGGCAAAGGGGATACGTGTATGACTTTAAGACAAAAGTTTAAACGGTTCATGTCAAACCATACAGAAACATCTGACGAGCATCCAGTGTCAGAACTGAAAAGCCATTACTACAAATCGACGAATGCACAAGTTTTTCAAGCGGTGGAAACCATTCTTTCCCAAAGCGATTCCTATCAAGTGACATCTGTTTCAGCAGAACGAGGTGAAATCAGCGCAAACATACGATTGCCGAAAAAAGCCTTTCTCGTGGCGACTGTCATTTCAATTCGTCCTTTTGAAACAGCTGTCGATTTTAATGTAACAACAGAAACGGCCCTGCCAACAGATTTCGGCTATAGTCAAAAGACCGTTCTGTCCCTTTATGATGAACTAGACAAACAACTTCCAAGAATAGATCGGAGCTGATGAAATGAAATGTCCCACATGTCAGCACCTTGGCACAAGGGTGCTTGATTCAAGACCAGTAGATGAAGGGAAATCCATCCGTCGTAGAAGAGAGTGCGAAAGCTGCCAATATCGCTTTACGACGTTTGAAAAATTAGAAGAATTACCGCTGATTGTGGTGAAAAAAGAAGGGATTCGAGAAGAATTCAGCCGCGAAAAAATGCTGAGAGGACTCATCAAAGCGTGTGAAAAGCGTCCTGTCGCTTTAAAGCAGCTGGAGGATGTCTGCTTTAATATTGAAAAAGAACTGCGCAATCAAGGCATGTCAGAAGTGAAAAGCGAGCTTGTAGGTGAAATGGTCATGGACGAGCTGGCGAAAATTGATGAAGTGTCTTACGTCAGGTTTGCCTCGGTTTACCGGCAGTTTAAAGACATTAATGTCTTTATTGATGAATTAAAAGACCTATTAAAGAAAGAACGCTAAAAAGAGCTGGAGATTCTTCATGCTCTTTTTCCTGCGTAAAGCGTAAAACGCAAAAAGAGTGTACAATGGAAACAATCGCAATTCATGGGGAGGATCAGCATATGACAGAGCATTGGAAGGAAGTGCTAGCCGTCGATCCGTATGTCGTCAAAAGCGCTTCATTGCTCGGTGACATCGATAGACAGCTCATCACTCTTTTATATCAGCCGCTTATTGGCATGTCCGCTTTCAGCTTATACATGACGCTGTGGGGAGAGCTGGAACAAAATCGTATGTGGGGGAAACCTGCACCTCATCGGCAGCTCATGGTCATGCTGCAAACGAATTTAAATGATATTTTTGAGGAACGTTTAAAGCTTGAAGCGATCGGCTTACTCCGCACATATGAACAGGAAACGGAAGAAGGCAGACTGTTTACATATGAGCTTGTACCGCCGCTAAGACCAGATGAATTTTTCCAAGATGGTATGCTGAATGTCCTGCTGTACCATCGTGTAGAGAAAGCAAAATATATGCAGCTGCGTAATTATTTCTCTTATCCGGGTGTTCCTGCAGAAGCAAAGAATATTTCACGGTCGTTTGAAGAAGTGTTTCACGTATTGCAGCCAGGCGAGCGCAAGATGACAGAAGAAATTCATCAGGCGTCATCGCTAGATGAAGGCTATGAATATGTGACCGTTGGATCGAGTCAGCCGGCACCGCTCTCGGACGAATCCTTTGATTTCGATCTATTATTAGCGGGTATGTCTGACATGATGATTCCAAGAAAGGCTTTGACAAAGCAGGTAAAAGAAACAATTAAGAAGTTAGCTGTTGTATACGGCATCACCCCGCTTCAAATGCAAAATATTGTAGCAGGTGCATGCGGTTCGGATCAAATGATCTCAACAGAAGAGCTGAGAAAAGCAGCAAGAGACTGGTACCAAATTGAATACAGAGGCGAACAGCCAAAGCTGATTGATCAAAAACAGCCAAGACACTTGCGCCAAGATGCTTCAAAGACGCAGGCGGCAGATACTCCAGATGCAAAATTAATTGAAAAGCTGGATCATATTTCGCCTAGGGAGCTGCTAAAAGACATGGCAGATGGCATTGAGCCAACATATGCCGACTTAAGAATTGTCGAAGATATCATGCTCGAGCAGCAGCTAGAGCCAGGTGTCATGAATGTTCTCATCTACTATACATTACTCAAAACAGATATGAAGCTGTCGAAAGCATATATGCAAAAAATCGCTTCTCATTGGGTGAGAAAGAAAATCAAAACCGTTGCTGCGGCCATGAAAATTGCAAAAGAAGAGAACAGACAAATGACAGAGTGGGCGCAGCAGAAAAAGCAGCGCAGCCCATATGGTTCAGGAAAAGTCGTCCGGGAAGAGAAACTGCCTGACTGGATGAAAGAAACCGAAACAAAAGAACAGCCGGCAAAAGAGCAAACGGACAATCTGTCTACAGAAGACCTTGAACGAGAAAAAGAAAAACTGTTAGATCAGTTTAAAAATATGAAAAAGTACAATGCACATTAAGGTGAGGTGAGATGGGATGAAACCGATCGGTCGTTCATTTGAACAGCTAAAAGGACGAGTAGATTTTCGCGTGAGATACAATCAGATTAAAGAAAGTGTGTTGTCTGATGAAGATGTGAAGGCATTTTTACAGAAGCATCAAGAAGAGATACATGAAGACATGATCAATCGCAGCTTGAACCGGCTCTTTGAATATGTGCAGCAGTCGAAGGGCTGCTCTTACTGCTTAGATGACGAAAACGTCAATGCCATTTTAGATGGGTATCACCCGAAGCTTGTGATCAAAGGTCAGAGTATTGATATTGAATATTCCCCTTGCCTGGTCAAGCTGCGGCTCGATAGACAGAAAAAACAGCAAGAGCTGATGAAAAGCATGTATATTCCGCAAAATGTCCTTCAAGCGACGTTCGCTGATCTGAACGTTGTGGGAAGACAAGAGGTCATTCAAAAAGTAGGTCAATTCCTCCAAAGCTATGATGAGACTGGAAAAGGAAAAGGCTTGTATTTACACGGAAAGTTTGGAGTAGGAAAAACGTATATACTAGCAGCTATTGCGCAGCAGCTAGCGGAGAAAGAATACCCATCTCTCCTTGTTTACGTGCCTGAATTTGTAAGAGAGTTAAAAAATTCATTAGCTGATCATACGCTAGAAGAAAAGCTGAATATGGTTAAATCCACTCCTATTTTAATGCTTGATGATATTGGGGCAGAATCGATGACAAGCTGGGTGCGGGATGAACTGCTCGGTACGATCTTACAATACCGTATGGCAGAGCAGCTGCCGACATTTTTCTCTTCTAATTTCTCACCAAATGAGCTGAAGCATCACTTTACGTACTCACAGCGGGGGGAAAAGGAAGAGGTCAAAGCCGCTCGTTTAATGGAACGGATTCTCTATTTAGCAGAGCCTGTCTTGCTCGAAGGAGAAAACCGCCGTCATTTATAAAAGCGTATGTCACCTGAAGGAGGAGCAAATGAAATGAACAAAAGAAAATGGCTGCTTTTTCTTGTGATTGGCATTCTTGCTGCTGCGCTGTGGTGGCTGAATAAACAGCATCTTCAGCTGGCGCCGAAAGATGTGAAGAATTGGGTGCTTCAATTTGGAATGCTGGCTCCCTTTGTTTTTCTTTTCTTATCTCTTTTCCGCCCGTTTGTTCTCGTCCCGATTACGGTCTTTTCGCTTGCGGCGGGTTTGGCATTCGGCAGTGTCCTTGGGACGATTTATGCCCTCATTGGAGCGACAGCCGGGGCAACAGGCTCCTTCATGATTGCTTCAACCTTTCGAGCAAAAAAGAAGGAAACGGAATCAAACAGCCGGAAGCTGAAAGCGGTGACGTCCCGTATTCAGGAGCATGGATTTCTTTATATTTTGTTATTGCGTATTGCACCGATTCATTTTGATTTTGTCAGCTATGCGGCAGCTGCTTCACGTGCAAATTATCGTGCATTTGTGACAGCCACCTTTTTAGGCTTAATACCGGGTACAATTGCGTTAAATGTTCTCGGCTCAAGCTTTGTCAGCGGCAATTATGCCGCCTTAGCGGTTGTTTGTTTGATTTATTTGATCTTTATCTCTGTTCCACTCATTTTAAAAAGAAAGATGCCTGATTTATTTTAGGCGTCTATTTTTTATGTTCCCCCCATATATATGTAACAGATGTCGTTAGGGGGGACAAACATGCTTGAAATAATCTTTGAAGATGAATATGATACCGCCGCTTTTTTACATCTTGCTGAACACTTGGACAGTCGGCATCACATGTCAATTCAACAAGGGAAAGACCGGCTTCTCATAGAGGCGAAGGAATCAGAAGAAGCACTTGAGCACATTGTGCGGCCATTATTGGTTCACTTTTTTTTGGAATGCAAAGAAAATGAGCGCATGCGCAGCATCCTTGAAAACACCTATTTGTTTAAAGATCCCGAAGAGCAGCACCAAATTCTTTCCATCGCACACAGTATTATGAACGGGGATTTAGATGATATTCCCGGCATTCAGCAAGACCCGTCAAGAGAAGCCCTTTTAAAAAAGGAGCTTGAGGCGATTTCTTTACAGCAAGGTGTTTTTTCAATTGGTTCATTTATGACATTTAGGCTGTCAGAGTATGACCGAAGGCTGAAGAACTATGTTGAAGTGTCCATTGAAGAATACAAAATGGAGCAAGAGTATCAAAACTTCATTCAATCGCTTCGAGACTATGTGATGGCAAGAGAGCCTAGGCTCGAAAAAGTACATGTTGTGCATCAGGACCGCCTGGTGATTTGGGAATTTCGCTACGCTTCTGAGCGTGATCAAAAACAATACATAGACAGACAGTTTGTAAGAGAGCATCCAATGTATATTGATTCGCAGCTGATTGCACCGCTTGTCTCCATTGCACCGCAAAAAATTGACCTATTTACAAATGATACAGGTCACTCGATGGTGCAAACCATTCAAAATATTTTTCAAGAAAGGGTCGAGGTGTTCCCGTCTCATTCATTCCAAGAGCAGAATGTTCAATTTGTACATGCTCATTTCAACAAGAAAAGTGAAAAGCTTTCTTGATTTTCACGAAAAAACGTTTTATAATACGGTGTAACTTCATACAGAGACCGTATTGATAAGGACATGAACAAATGAACACCCGCTTAAAGAGAGGGAAGCCGCGGCTGAAAGCTTCCTAGCAGAGGACCATTTGCTTTACCACCTTTGAACATCAGCTGTGAACATTTTAGTAATGGCTGACGGGAATTCCCGTTATCGAAACACAAGCCGTATTTGCTTATGAAAAAGCAAGCTGCAAGTACGGGAAAAAGGGTGGAACCACGATTCCGTTTATTCAACCTCGTCCCTTTCCAGGGGGCGGGGTTTTTATATTGCCAAAAAAAGGAGTGACCAGAGATGTCAGAACAAATTCAACTTACATTTCCAGATGGAGCAGTCAAGGAGTTTGACAAAACAGCTACAACAGAAGACATCGCGGCATCAATTAGCCCGGGCCTAAAGAAAAAAGCACTTGCCGGTAAATTGAACGGTAAAGAAATAGATCTGCGTACGCCGCTATTAGAAAGTGGGACAATCGAGATCATCACAGATAAAAGTGAAGAAGCACTCGACATTATGCGCCACAGCACAGCACATTTGCTAGCACAGGCGATCAAACGCCTGTATGGAAAAGAGCATCACGTTCAGTTTGGCGTAGGTCCTGTCATCGAAAATGGCTTCTACTACGATGTGGACATCGATGTTGCAATCACACCTGAAGACTTACCAAAGATTGAAAAAGAAATGAAGAAAATCATTAACAGCAATCTGCCAATTGAGCGAATTGAAGTATCAAGAGAAGAAGCGAAAAAGCGCTTTGAAGCGATTGGTGATGAATTAAAGCTTGAACTGTTAGAGGCGATTCCAGAAGGTGAAGCTGTGACGATTTATGAGCAGGGGGAATTCTTTGACCTCTGCCGCGGGATTCATTTGCCGTCTACAGGAAAAATCAAAGAGTTTAAACTGTTAAGCCTTGCCGGTGCATACTGGAGAGGCGACAGTAACAACCAAATGCTTCAGCGTATTTACGGAACAGCTTTCTTCAGCAAAGAAGATTTAAATGAGCACTTACGTCTGCTGGAAGAAGCGAAAGAACGCGATCACCGTAAGCTTGGAAAAGAGCTGAAACTGTTTGCGAATTCTCAAAAGGTTGGTCAAGGACTTCCGCTTTGGCTGCCAAAAGGCGCTACAATCCGCCGCGTCATTGAGCGTTACATTGTCGATAAAGAAGTGCGTCTTGGCTATGAACATGTGTACACACCAGTTCTTGCAAGTGTTGAATTGTATAAAACATCAGGACACTGGGCGCATTATCAAGAAGACATGTTCCCAGTAATGGAAATGGACAACGAAGATCTTGTTCTTCGTCCGATGAACTGTCCGCACCATATGATGATTTACAAAAACGAGCCGCACAGCTATCGCGAATTGCCAATTCGTATTGCAGAGCTTGGTACAATGCACCGCTATGAAATGTCAGGTGCCTTATCCGGCCTTCAGCGTGTTCGCGGTATGACATTAAACGATGCACACATCTTTGTTCGTCCAGATCAAATCAAAGACGAGTTCATCCGTACAGTTCGTTTAATTGAAGAAGTGTATCAAGACTTTGGCTTGAATGACTACACATTCCGCTTATCTTATCGTGATCCAGAAGATACTGAGAAGTATTTCGATGACGATGCGATGTGGAATAAAGCACAATCGATGCTGAAGGATGCAATGGACGAGCTTGGTCACGACTACTATGAAGCAGAAGGCGAAGCGGCATTTTATGGGCCGAAGCTTGATGTACAAGTGAAGACAGCTCTTGGAAAAGAAGAGACATTATCCACTGTACAGCTTGATTTCTTACTTCCAGAACGCTTTGATCTCACATATATCGGAGAAGATGGAAAGCACCATCGTCCAGTCGTGATTCATAGAGGCGTTGTTTCTACAATGGAACGTTTCGTTGCCTTCTTAATTGAAGAATACAAAGGAGCCCTTCCAACATGGCTGGCACCTGTACAATTCCAAGTCATCCCAGTTTCACCGTCTGTTCATTTAGACTATGCGAAAAAAGTACAAGAACGTTTGCAGCTTGAAGGTCTTCGTGTAGAGCTTGACAGCCGCGATGAAAAAATTGGGTACAAAATTAGAGAAGCGCAAATGCAAAAGATTCCGTACATGCTTGTCGTCGGAGATCAAGAAGCAGAAAATGGCGCTGTCAATGTAAGAAAGTACGGGGAACAAGATTCAGAAACAATGGATCTTGAAGCCTTTGTGAAACATGCAGTAGCAGAAGCAAAGAAATAATAAGCACAGCCAGTGATTCTCTTTAGGTCACTGGCTTTTTTCTTTTTGGAAAACACCTCCACTAGTGATCCAATTCCTAAAAAGAGACGTTTAGATAGTACAAAAGTAAGGGTAAGTATGTACTATTGGTTCGAGACAAATTGGGGGAATGAAAGCGATGATGCAAACAACAAACAATTTATCGTCACATGTATTGGAGCAATCAGCTGTTCTTCGTGCATTAGAGCACTCGCTGGCAATGATTGAATTTAATGTGACAGGTGAAGTTCTATGGGTGAACAATATTTTTGCAAAAGCCATGGGATATTCTAAAGAAGAGATGATCGGTCTTCAACATAGACAGTTCTGTCCTCCGCATATTACAGAACACACGAGCTATCACATGTTTTGGAAGCGTTTGAGAGAAGGTCAAGTTTTTCAAGAAAAAGTGCAGCGGATCACGAAAAACGGCAGCAGCTTATGGCTTGAAGCGACATATTCACCTGTTCGAGATGAAGAAGGAACTGTAGTAGGTGTTGTGAAAGTGGCGACAGATATTACGGAGAGAGAACATACAATGAAGCAAGTCGTAGAAGACTTAAAGGAGATGTCTGCAAAATTAATGGAACGAGCAGAAGTTGGCATTCAGCATAGTCAAAGTGTCAATGCCTCCTTTGATCATATAGCAAACGAAACCGATCAAAATATGAGCTTGCTAAAAGGATTAACCGAGCGGGTAGAGTCCATCAGCTCCATTGCTGCAAGCATTAACAGCATTTCTTCACAAACCCAGCTGCTCGCCTTAAATGCGGCAATAGAAGCGGCACATGCGGGTTCCTATGGAAATGGCTTTAGTGTAGTGGCAGCAGAAATTCGAAAGCTAGCGACAAATTCAAAAGAAGCGATCGTCAAGGTAGATCAATACGTGAAGGCGATTCATGCAGAAGTAGAGAAAGTCAGCAGCGGAACAAGCCGGGCAAAGACAACCGTGTTTACTAACCGGGATCTTGTAAAGCAGGCAAGTGAGGAATTCATCATTGTAGGAGAAGCAGCACGCGGCTTAGACCGGCAAGCGCAAAGTCTAGCGGCAATCATATAGCTCTAAGACTACAAAAACACCCAATCTCGTCGTCAGGAGAAGGGTGTTTTTTTGTTCTATTTTAATATATCAAACAATTCATGTAAGTCTTTGATTTCATAATCAGGCGTCACATCTGTTTCGTTTTTCTTGCCATGGCGATTGATCCAAACGGTTTGGATGCCAGCGCGAGATGCGCCGAGAATATCTGTTTTCGGATTATCTCCAACCATGATCACTTCGTCTTTTGTTAAGTTTAACAGCTGAAGGCAGTGCTCAAAGATACCCGGATCAGGTTTGCCTTTCCCGTAGTCTCCTGAAATCACAATTTCGTTAAAATAAGGGGCAAGCTCAGGAACACCTGCCAGTTTTTCCTTTTGAAGGCTAGGATCTCCGTTTGTTAAAAGGAGCAATTCGTAGCTGCCTTTCAGGCGGTTTAAAACAGGGTATGTTTCTTCATAGACATATGGGCGTTTTCTGCGCTCTGCTGCAAAGAAATCAGCCAAATATTGTCCAAATGCCTCATCGTCAATTCCCGCTGCCCTTAAGCCATTGGTCCAAGCGTTTTTGCGATACTCAGGTGCAAGGGCGTTCAGCTTTTGAAAGCCTTCGCTAATCGGTTCACTAAAATTCGACCACAGTCCTTCGAAAGGATTAATGCCGATCATGACAGTATAATCATATGTTTCATAGGAAGAGTACAGCTTTCTTGCTTCTTCACGTACAAGCTGTTCAAACGATTCTGGATCAAGTCCATATTTCTTTTCCGCTTCCCGGCAAGTTTCCTGAAAAGTTGTGTGAATGCTTTTTTCATCCCAAAGCAAAGTATCATCTAAATCGAAAAATACGGCTTTCATGATCTTCTCCCTTGTTATGTATGTGTTACCTTCAATTGCAAGTGACAGGCTCATGTTCATTTTACAATAGAAGAAGAGGGCAATAAAGAAAAGATTTGAGAGATATTTGATCATTGACCGCACATGATAGAATAGAAAGACAGTAGATATGACATACATCATTTGAGGTGGCCAGTTTGCTTCATTTAATTATCATGATGATCGAGCGTGTGGGGATCATCGTTATTTTAGGATTTGTGCTTGCCCATGTGAAGGGTTTTCGCAATCTATTGCTACATAATCAAGGGGTTCGGAAAAAGGCAATTCTTGTCTTCATTTTTGCTTCTTTTAGTATTATCAGCAATTACACAGGAATTGAAATTCAGCAGCAAATTGTCATGAATCATGAGTTTTCTTATCACCTTGGCTCGTCAAGCTCTATCGCCAATACGAGAATTATGGGGATCGAAATGGGTGGTTTAATCGGGGGGCCGTTTGTAGGGATTGGCGCAGGGCTTTTAGCTGGAATTCATCGCTATTCCTTAGGAGGAAGCACCGCGCTCAGCTGTGCGATTTCTTCCATTTTAGCGGGTGTCATTGCAGGCTATGTCGGCAGCAGGTTTAAGCGGAGGAATCGAATGGTGACACCTCGCCAAGCAGCTCTTTTTGGGGTGGCGATGGAATCATTACAGATGATCATTATCCTTCTGTTTGCAAAGCCATTTGCGGATGCATGGGGGCTTGTCAGTATCATCGCCCTGCCGATGATCTTTGTGAATGGAATCGGCAGCTTTATCTTTTTATCTATTTTACAGTCAGTCATTCGGCAAGAAGAGCAGGCAAAGGCGATGCAGACACATCGTGTATTTTCGATCGCCGATCAAACACTGCCTTTTTTCCGCCAAGGGTTAAATGAACAGTCATGTAAAAGTGTGGCGGAGATCATTCATCGGTTGACTGAAACAGATGCGGTCTCCTTAACAGACACAGAAAAGATTTTAGCGCATGTCGGAGATGGAACAGATCATCATATTCCATCTAAAAGCCTGATTACAGGGCTGTCGAAACAGGTCTTGATGAGCGGCAAGATTATGAAGGCGCATTCGAAGGGCGAAATCAATTGTTCAGTCGCCCATTGCCCTCTTGAAGCGGCCATCGTGCTGCCGCTCACTTCTAACGGTCAAACGATCGGAACGTTAAAAATGTATTTCAATTCTCCGGTCGGATTAAGCAGGGTGGAAGAGGAGCTTGCAGAAGGTTTGGCGATGCTGTTTTCCACACAGCTTGAGCTGGGGGAGGCGGAAACTCAAAGCCGCCTCTTAAAAGATGCAGAGATCAAAGCACTTCAAGCACAAGTGAACCCGCACTTTTTATTTAACGCTATTAATACCATCTCTGTTTTATGCAGAACCAATGTGGAGATGGCAAGGAAGCTGCTGCTTCAGCTAAGTATTTATTTCCGTTCAAATATGCAAGGCGCCCGCCAGCTGCTGATTCCAATGCAGAAGGAGATTCAGCATGTGGAGGCATATTTATCACTCGAACAAGCAAGGTTTCCAAATAGATACCATGTGACCTTTCAAATCGAAAAGGAGCTGGAGCAGGTGATGATTCCGCCCTTTGTGCTTCAGGTGCTTGTTGAAAACGCAGTGAGGCATGCTTTTCCTAAACATCAAAAGAATTGTGAAGTCATCGTATCCGCTTTGATGAAAGATGGGCATGTTTATATGAAAGTGACAGATAATGGACAAGGGATTGATGATGACAAGATGGCTCAGCTATTAAAAGCGCCTGTCGAATCACTAGAAGGAACAGGAACAGCCCTTTTTAATTTAGATCAGCGGTTAAGAGGGATTTTTGGCAGACAAGCCGCTTTATCCATTCATAGTGACAAAGGCACTGACATCTCATTTCGCATTCCGATGGACTATGTAAAAAAGGATGATTCTCGTTGATGAAAGTATTAATCGTAGATGATGAAGTGTTAGCAAGAGATGAATTAAAATACTTATTACGAAGAACGAAAGAGGATGTTCAAATACAGGAAGCAGAAAATATAGAATCTGCTTTTGACCGGATGGTCGATCATAAGCCGGATCTGCTCTTTTTAGACATTGATTTATCTGGTGAGAACGGATTTGATATTGCGAAAAGGCTCAACCGGATGTCTGATCCGCCAGCGGTTGTATTTGCGACAGCCTTTGATCAATATGCGCTGAAGGCGTTTGAGGTAAGTGCCCTTGATTACTTAACAAAACCATTTGATGAAGAGCGGCTGCTCCAGACCATTCAAAAGTTTAAAAAGTGGAAATCTGTTGAGACGCAAGAGCACCAGCTGTCAGATGAGAAAGCGCCCCACCAGCAAAAATTAGCGATCTCAGTCGATGACTCAATTGTGATCCTGCGAGTTGAAGAGATCATGTATGTAGGACTCAGCGAGGGGAAAAAGGTCGTGAAAACAAAGGATCACATGTATGAGGTCTCAGAACCGCTGGTGGTCATTGAAAAGAAACTTCCTGAGGCTTACTTTATGAGGGTCCATCGCAGCTATATCGTGAATACCTCTCATATGAAAGAAGTACAGCCTTGGTTTAATTCGACGTATAATCTGCATATGACAGACGGGTCGATCATTCCTGTCAGCCGCACATACGCCAAAGAATTAAAGAAGTCACTCCTGCTAGAGTAGGAGGGCTTTTTTTGTTTGTATTTCAATACTCGTATTTTGCATTTCAGTCATTGAATCCAGCGAGTTTTATTGTAAACGCTTTATTCGTTTATTTCATGCCTTATACTGAGGGCAGTCGAAGAAAGAGGTGAAGCGGCATGAGTGCCACGAAAGTATATGGATTTCTATCTCAAGCATTTATTTTTGCAACCGTAATGTTTGTTTCTAATCTCATTTCAATGTATTTACCGATTCCGATGCCCGCATCTGTCATTGGTTTGGTTCTATTATTTGTTTTGTTAACAACGAAAATCGTTAAACTGGAGCAGGTGGAGCAATTAGGAACATCATTGACAGGACTCATTAGCTTTCTATTTGTTCCCTCTGGAATCTCAGTCATTCAATCACTAGGTGTCATGCAAGAAGTAGGTGTGCAAGTAGTCGGCGTCATTATCATTGCAACCATTATGCTACTTGCAGCGACAGGGCTGTTTTCGCAGCTTCTCATGAAATTATCAGAAAGACCGCAGAAACGTAAAGAGACAAAGGAGAGTAAATCTGCTCCTTCTCATTCAAATAAACCAGCTTCAAGTACGCATTAAAGGAGAGATGCAAAATGGGTACAAGTACAATGAGTCCTTATTTTGGCATTGTCGTCTCATTAGTCGCCTTTGGGATAGGGACATTCTTATTTAAAAAATCAAAAGGTTTCTTCTTGTTCACCCCGCTGTTTGTGGCGATGGTACTAGGCATTTTATTTTTGAAAGTTGGCGGTTTTTCCTACGCAGATTATAATGAGGGCGGCAAGATTATCAAATTTTTCTTAGAGCCTGCCACGATTGCTTTCGCTATCCCGCTTTATAAGCAGAGAGCCTTGCTTAAAAAATATTGGTGGCAAATTTTATCTGCCATTTTTGTCGGTTCACTTTGTTCCATTACGATCGTATATCTCGTAGCGAAAGGGATTCATTTAGATGCGGCTGTGATGAAAAGCATGCTTCCACAAGCAGCGACAACAGCGATTGCTCTTCCGATTGCAAAGGATATTGGCGGAATCGCAGATATCACAGCCTTTGCGGTCATATTTAACGCAGTCATTGTCTATGCACTAGGTGCCTTCTTCTTAAAATTATTTCGCATTAAAAACCCAGTGGCAAAAGGTCTTGCACTTGGTACATCAGGACATGCGCTTGGGGTTTCTGTTGGAATTGAGATGGGAGAAGTAGAAGCAGCGATGGCAAGTATCGCCGTTGTGGTCGTAGGAGTTGTGACCGTTATCGTCATCCCAATCTTTATGCAGTTGATTCTTTGATGGTGTCATTGTGTGAAAAAGTCTTGCCCAATTCGTCTCATCATGTTAAACTGAAAAAGTTGTTTCAAGAGTTCGGTTACTTGACGGACGAATGAAAATTGTGTAGAATAATTAACGAATTGAATAGATATCACAAGCAGAAGCACCCGCTTCTCACCTGATTGACACATGTTTGTAGTTGACAGGTTGACCGTACATTTATTTTTTCATGCAAATGTTCGCAGTGTGGGTGTTTTATATGCCCACACTTTTTGTTTGCCTGTAAAACATACAACGAAATGGTCAAATGAATTGTGAACTCAATTCAAAATCTCATGGAGGTGGCTCACTATTAGCAAAGATCAATTAGTTAATGAAGGTATTCGTGCGCGTGAAGTTCGTTTGATCGGACAAAATGGCGATCAGCTTGGGATTAAAACCCGCCAGGAAGCTCTGGAAATTGCTGCTAAAGCCAATCTTGACCTTGTGTTAGTTGCTGCAAATGCAAAACCACCTGTTTGCCGAATCATGGACTATGGTAAGTTCCGATTCGAACAGCAGAAGAAGGAAAAAGAGGCACGTAAGAATCAAAAAATCATTAGCTTAAAAGAAGTTCGGTTGAGCCCGACAATCGATGAACATGATTTTAACACGAAGCTCCGTAATGCAATCAAATTCCTTGAAAAGGGAGATAAAGTGAAAGCTTCTATCCGCTTTAAAGGCCGTGCGATTACGCATAAAGAAATCGGACAGCGCGTGTTAGACCGTTTCTCTGAAGCCTGCGCTGAAGTAGCAACAGTAGAAACAAAACCTAAGATGGACGGACGCAGCATGTTCCTCATGCTTGCACCAAAAGTCGAAAAGTAAAGTAACAGAGGGAGGAAACATCCAATGCCAAAAATGAAAACTCACCGCGGATCTGCTAAACGTTTCAAAAAAACAGGTTCTGGTAAACTTAAACGTTCTCATGCGTACACAAGTCACTTGTTCGCTAACAAATCTACAAAGCAAAAACGTAAATTGCGTAAGAGTGCAATCGTAAGTGCTGGAGATTTCAAACGTATCAAACAACAACTTGCAAACATTAAGTAATTTGGAATAGGAATCATAGGAGGGAATTACAATGCCAAGAGTAAAAGGCGGAACTGTGTCGCGTCAGCGTCGTAAAAAGGTTCTTAAATTAGCAAAAGGTTATTTCGGTTCAAAACATAGATTATACAAAGTAGCAAACCAACAGGTGATGAAATCTGGAAACTACGCTTTCCGTGACCGTCGTCAGAAAAAACGTGACTTCCGTAAACTATGGATCACTCGTATCAACGCTGCAGCTCGTATGAACGGTCTTTCTTACAGCCGTTTAATGCATGGCTTAAAGCTTTCTGGTATCGAAGTAAACCGCAAAATGCTTGCTGATCTTGCTGTGAATGACCTAAGTGCATTCAATCAGCTTGCTGATGCTGCAAAAGCACAACTAGACAAGTAAGTTCTATAAAAGATCATTCCTTCGAGGGGTGATCTTTTTTTCTCATCATGTGAGGTGAAATGAATGAATATGGCTTTGATCCTGCTGCTTATTTTGGTGAATGGCTATGGCTTTTTTCTCATGGGTGAAGACAAACGCCGGGCCAAAGCACATAAATGGAGAATTTCAGAGGCGCATTTATGGAGTGCTGCGGTTCTTTTTGGCGCTGCCGGGTCGTATCTAGGAATGCAGTATTTCCGGCATAAAACAAAGCATCCTGCCTTTCAAATCGGCATGCCTTTATTAATTATTTTGCAGTTGATCCTATTGGGATATATCCAAGTTATTTGAAAAAGGAGCAGACGCCATTAGGACGGCGTGTCTGCTCCTTTTTTTTGTTTGATTTTTTTTATGGGCTGATCCCAATCAATTTTTGTTTGAGGATAACGCTCGATAATGTTTTCCTCCAGTTTTTCAAAGTCTTCTAATGTAAATTCACTCAGCTTCTCAGGTGACTCCGTCCAAACGTAAATGGAGTGGACAAACAGAGGATGATCCTTAGAAGGAACATGCTTCTCCCCTTCAAACAAGACACCTTTATAGACGAAATTAAAATTTTTGCGCGCATTTTGCTGTTCGTCCATAAAATAAAAGCCTTCTTTTAATTGTGCTTGTTTCAGCTTTCTTCTCGGATTTGAGAAGAATTTTACCGCCATGTAGAAGATGTAGACAAGCAGTGCAACAAGAGCTAGTCTCATGAGGATTACAAACATGACAGGATGCACCTCCAATACCGTTATCTGATGTACTACGAATGAAAACGCCAAAAGGTTTCAACTTTTTTTAAAAAAATATTTCGTAAAACGAAAAAATATTCATAAAAAGATCGTATTGAACGAAAGAGGTTTTGTATAATAAGAATGCACCATGAAGATAAAGGAGGATAAATGGAATGACAAAGCTCGATCAAACATTAACTATGCTCAAAGACCTAACGGATGCAAAAGGGATTCCAGGAAATGAACGTGATGTCAAAAAAGTCATGCAGACATACATAGAATCATATGCAGATGAAGTCTCTACAGACCGCCTTGGCAGCTTGATCGCTAAAAAGGAAGGAAACGCTAACGGACCTAAAATTATGCTCGCTGGTCACTTAGATGAAGTAGGATTCATGGTGACAAAAATTGATGACAAAGGCTACATTCGTTTTCAAACAGTCGGCGGCTGGTGGTCACAAGTCATGCTCGCCCAGCGTGTCACCATTGTGACGAAAAAGGGAGAGATCACAGGGGTAATTGGTTCAAAGCCACCACACGTCTTGTCACCTGAAGCTCGTAAAAAGTCAATTGAGATTACGGATATGTTTATTGATATTGGGGCGTCAAGCAAAGAACAGGCAATGGAGTGGGGCGTGCTGCCTGGAGATCAAATCGTTCCTTACTTTGAGTTTACAGTCATGAATGATGAAAAAATGCTCCTTGCAAAAGCATGGGACAACCGCATTGGCTGTGCAGTCGCCATTGATGTCATGAAAAATTTGCACAATGCTCAGCATGAGAATATTGCTTACAGCGTCGCAACTGTCCAAGAGGAAGTAGGCCTGCGCGGAGCTAAAACAGCAGCGGCTACGATTCAGCCTGATATTGGATTTGCCATTGATGTAGGTGTAGCAGGAGATACACCGGGCATCACTGAGAAAGAAGCAACTAGCAAACTTGGCAAAGGCCCAACGATTGTTGTATTTGATGCTTCAATGGTCTCCCATAAAGGACTTCGTGATTTTGTTGTCCAAACAGCTGATGAACTGAACATTCCTTATCAATATGACTCAATGCCTGGCGGCGGGACAGATGCTGGCGGTATTCATTTAACAGGCCATGGTGTTCCATCACTATCTATCGGAATTCCGAGCAGATATATTCATACCCATGCCGCAATGATTCACCGAGATGATTATGAAAATGCAGTGAAGCTTTTAACAGAAGTGATCAAAAGACTTGATCAAAAAACCGTTGAACAGATTACGTACGGTTCTTAAGTAAGAAAGCCTTTCCTCAGTACAGGGGAAAGGCTTTTTTATTGAATTTCCCAGGAAATGAACGGTGTGTTCAAAGAGAGTCAAAAGAACTGTTTTCAGTAAAAGAGGAGAATGTTTCCTAGTGAATAAGGCACATGTGATCGAGCGTTTATTTTTGTAAGATGAAAGCAATAAAAAGGACAGAGCCATAGAATGCCCTGTCAAAAGAGAGTTTATGGAAGTAGGTGAAGCTACCTTAAGAATAAACATATTATTCTTATTTGTCAACTTGGTTTTAAAAGAAAGAAAAATCAATCAATTTATGTTATATTTGTAACAAATTGTTTATACAAAGGGGATGGTTAAATGAATGCGGTTACAATTGTCATAGGATCTATGTGTATTTTAGCGATTGCCTATCGTCTTTATGGCACATTTATGATGGTCAAGGTATTAAAGGTCACAGATGATCATCCTACACCGGCTCACACGCTAGAGGACGGGAAAGATTATGTGCCGACAAATAAATGGGTCACATTTGGGCATCACTTTGCTGCCATTGCAGCTGCTGGTCCGTTAGTGGGTCCGATTTTAGCCGCTCAATTTGGGTATTTACCTGGTCTCCTTTGGCTTTTAATTGGAGCAGTCATAGGCGGAGCTGTACATGATCTAGTCGTCTTATTTGCATCGATGCGAAAAAAGGGGAAATCATTATCAGAGGTAGCGAAGGAAGAGCTGGGACCTGTTGCCGGGTTTTGTACAGGGCTTGCGATGCTGTTTATTATTACCATCACAATGGCAGGTTTGTCTATGGTTGTGCTTCATGCTTTAGAACGTAACCCTTGGGGGACATTTGCAGTTGGAATCACGATTCCGATTGCGATGGGGGTTGGTCTGTATTATAAAAAAACAGGCAATTTAAAGCTGGCGACATCTGCGGGATTTATTTTGCTGATGTTTGGGGTATTCCTTGGTCCAAATATTCAAGGAACGGCACTAGGTGATTTTTTAACACTTGATACAAAAACGCTTGCTCTTGCCCTGCCGATCTATGCCTTTTTTGCTGCGGCTCTGCCAGTTTGGCTGCTGCTTGCACCGAGGGACTATTTAAGTAGTTTTATGAAAATTGGTGTATTCATTGCGCTGATTGCTGGTATCTTTGTCGTGAATCCGTCCATTCAATTCCCCGCGTTTACAGAGTTTGTGAATGGAGGAGGACCTGTATTAGCTGGTCCTGTCTGGCCATTTATTTCGATTACCATTGCTTGCGGTGCCATTTCTGGTTTCCACGCATTTGTTGGTTCAGGGACAACACCTAAGATGCTGGACCGATGGAGTGATATGAAGCCTGTTGCGTTTGGCGCAATGCTTGTGGAATGCTTAGTTGGGATTATGGCTTTAATTGCAGCTACTGCTCTGCATCCAGGAGATTATTTTGCGATAAACAGTACACCCGAAGTGTTCCGTACACTCGGTATGAGTGTCGAAAACCTTCCGCAGCTGAGTAAGGAAATCGGCCTTGACTTAGAAGGAAGAACGGGTGGTGCCGTAACATTAGCGGTAGGGATGGCGTATATCTTTACGGGGATTCCGTTCTTTAGTCATTTGGCTTCTTACTTCTTCCAGTTCGTCATTATGTTTGAGGCTGTCTTTATTTTAACTGCTATTGATGCGGGGACACGTGTGGCACGCTATTTGATTCAAGACTTCTTAGGTGAAGCATATAAACCGCTTAAACGAACTGACTGGATACCTGGTTCGGTGTTTGCAAGTGCGCTTGCTTGTTTTATGTGGGGATACTTACTTTACTCAGGGGACATCGGGTCTATTTGGGCGCTGTTTGGGGTTTCAAATCAGTTAATGGCCTCGGTTGGGTTGATCATCGGGGCAACCGTTGTATTAAAAATTGCAGATAAAAGACGATATATGCTGACTTGTTTAATTCCGCTTGCTTACTTATATGTGACGGTGAATTATGCAGGCTATTGGATGGTAGCAAATGTATATCTCAATCCTGAAGCATCCGGTTACAGCGTGCTGAATGCGGTACTGTCGATCATCATGCTGATCTTAGGTTTTGTGATTATTGTGTTTGCGATAAAAAAATGGGTCGAAATCTGGCGTGATCCAGCGCTTCGAATGGAAACGCCTATCACTGGCTAAATGAAAAAGGCCGGTTTGCTTATATAAGCAAACCGGCTTCTTTTATTGCTGCTGCTGAGGCTTTAAGCCTTGCTCTAATGTTTCAAGGATCTCATTTTTCTCGTTTTCTGATGCTTCTTGCCATAGCACTTCGAACAACACGCCAAGGCCTGGCAGCATTTTTTCCTCGCCGCTTTGAATAGCATCTAAAATCGTATGTTCAAGCTGTTCTTGATTATGGCCAGTAATGTTTTGAATGACTGCGCCTCTTAAATTAAAATCCATTGCCCACACTCCTTTTTTGATGGTAATAGCCCTATTCTGTCTCAAAGACAGGTTTATTATGTAGGGTGCATGAGATATAATAAATTCATGATAATTAAAGGAGTTAACGTCGCTTGAAATATATAGAATCAGCTAAAAACACAAACATTAAACAGTGGAAGAAGCTCCATACGAAAAAAGAACGAACGAAAACGGGGCTGTTTCTCGTTGAGGGAATACATTTAGTCGAAGAAGCATTAAAGAGCGGGATCGTGAAGGAATTAATGGTCACCTCGCCCGATATGCTTCCTTCTCATATCCAGCCTGACATTGAGCTTTATGAACTGAGCGAAGAGGCCTTTTCTGCCATGACAGAAACGGAAACGCCTCAGCACATTGCCGCAGTCTGTACAGTTCCTGTTTTTGAAGAAAAGAAGGTTGAACGAATTCTTCTATTAGACGCAGTGCAGGACCCGGGGAATTTAGGCACACTCATTCGAACAGCAGATGCCGCTGGTCTTGATGCTGTGATCTTAGGAGAAGGAACAGTTGATGCGTTTAACGGAAAAACGCTCCGTTCGGCACAAGGGTCTCATTTTCACCTGCCTATCTTAAAGCAAACTCTTCAACAGGCGATCACCGAACTGAAAGAACGAGGCATACCTGTATACGGGAGTGCCTTAAAAGATGCGAAAGAGTATAGAAGCGTAACGGCAGAAGGTCCGTTTGCATTAATTGTTGGAAATGAGGGAGCAGGTATTGATCCAGCGATTCTGCAAATGACAGATCAAAATTTATATGTGCCAATGTATGGGCAGGCAGAATCATTAAATGTCGCTGTTGCAGCAGCTGTTCTTGTCTATCATTTGCGCGGATAGTGTTGCATCAAGTGCTCATTTTCACTATAATGAAACTAATATTTTAAAAACCATGATAGAGGAAGATTGTTTCAAGAAGCGGCCTTTTAGGGAGAATGCATCGTAGACTGAAAGTGCATTTAAGGAATGCTGAAACAGGAATTCACCTCTGGAGTTGTCACCGGGACCGCAGGCTTTGCGTAAAGGTGAACCGGATTCGTTTGATTCCGTTATGTCAATGAAGCTTATTCGCACATGCATTTGTGCTTAACAAGGGTGGTACCGCGACCACAACTCGTCCCTTCTTTTATGGAGGAACGGGTTTTTTTATTGTCTTCAAACGATCAAACAGCCGTTTATCCGAGCGGTTTTGTATATCAAAAGGAGGATTACACTCATGCAAGAAACGTTAAAACAGCTTGAAACAGAGGCGATAGCGAAGGTTGAAGCAGCTAGCTCGCTCAAAGAGGTCAATGACATTCGTGTTCAATACTTAGGGAAAAAAGGACCGATTACAGAAGTACTTCGCGGAATGGGCAAGCTCTCCGCAGAAGAAAGACCGAAAATGGGTGCACTTGCTAACGAAGTAAGAGAGCAGATTGCTGGTGCCATTGCTGAAAAAAATGAACAGCTGGAAAAAGAAGAAGTGAAGAAAAAACTTGCGTCTCAAACGATCGATGTTACTTTACCGGCAAGTCCAATCAAAATGGGAGCAAGACATCCATTAACGATTGTTGTCGAAGATATTGAAGATTTATTTATTGGCATGGGCTATACCGTTGAGGAAGGTCCTGAGGTAGAAACGGATTATTATAACTTTGAAGCGCTGAATCTTCCAAAGGAGCATCCGGCACGTGATATGCAGGACAGCTTCTATATTACCGAAGATACACTGATGAGAACACAAACATCACCAGTACAAGCACGTACACTTGAGAAATATAAAGGACAAGGTCCTGTGAAGATCATCTGTCCTGGGAAAGTATATAGACGTGACAGTGATGACGCGACTCATTCACATCAATTTATGCAAATTGAAGGGCTTGTCGTCGATCACAATATTAGCATGAGTGATTTAAAAGGAACACTGGAGACAGTCGCAAGAAAAATGTTTGGTGAAGATCGTGAAATTAGACTGCGTCCAAGCTTTTTCCCATTCACAGAACCATCTGTCGAAGTCGATGTGTCTTGCTTTAAATGCGGCGGGAAGGGCTGCTCTGTATGTAAAGGAACAGGCTGGATTGAGATTTTAGGTGCAGGAATGGTTCATCCGAATGTCCTGAAAATGAGCGGGTTTGATCCAGAAACTTACCAAGGCTTTGCTTTTGGAATGGGTGTGGAACGGATCGCGATGCTGAAATACGGCATTGATGATATTCGCCATTTCTACACAAATGACATTAGATTCACAAAGCAATTCAAGCAGGACTAAGAGGAGGAAATCAACATGTTTGTTTCATATAAATGGTTAGAAGACTATGTCGATTTAGAAGGCATCAAGCCGGCTGAATTAGCAGAAAAAATCACAAGAAGCGGAATTGAAGTGGAAGCCGTTGAATATAAAGGCGAAGGCATCAAAGGAGTTGTCGTTGGACACGTCATTGAACGTGAACAGCATCCGAATGCAGATAAATTAAACAAATGTCTTGTTGATATCGGCGAAGAAGCACCAGTGCAAATTATTTGCGGGGCTCCGAATGTGGAGAAAGGACAGTATGTGGCCGTCGCAACGGTGGGCGCAGTCCTTCCTGGCAACTTTAAAATTAAAAAAGCAAAACTGCGCGGTGAAGAGTCTCATGGCATGATTTGTTCTCTGCAAGAATTAGGCGTAGAGAGCAAGCTCGTACCAAAAGAATATGCAGAAGGCATCTTTGTTTTCCCGAACGACGTGAAACCAGGAGATGATGCCCTTCAAGCACTTCAATTAGATGATGCGGTGCTTGAGCTTGGCTTAACACCAAACCGTGCCGATGCCCTGAATATGCTAGGTGTCGCTTATGAGGTTGCGGCCATTTTAGGAAGAGACATCAAGCTTCCTGATACAGCACATGACACTTCTTCCGAAAAAGCAGCAGACTATATTTCTGTTAAAATTGAGGATCAAGAAGCGAATCCACTTTATGCAGCAAAGATCATTAAAAATGTAAAGGTTGGACCAGCACCGCTTTGGATGCAAACAAGATTGATGAATGCAGGCATTCGTCCAATTAACAACGTTGTGGATATTACAAACTTTGTACTGCTTGAATACGGCCAGCCGCTTCATGCCTTTGATTATGACCGCTTTGGTTCAAAGCAGGTGGTCGTTCGTAAAGCGTCTGACAGCGAAATCATTCAAACACTCGATGAGCAAGAGCGTACATTGTCATCAAAGCACCTTGTCATCACGAATGGAACGAAAGCACACGCGGTAGCAGGCGTCATGGGCGGCTTTGAATCAGAGGTACGGGATGAGACGACGACGATTCTTTTAGAAGCGGCATATTTCAACGGTCAAACAGTCCGTCAAGCATCTAGAGACTTAGGGCTTCGCAGTGAATCAAGCACACGATTTGAAAAAGGCCTCGATCCGCAGCGTACGAAACCGGCAGCAGAAAGAGCAGCTCAATTGATCAGCATGTATGCAGGCGGTGAAGTGCTAAGCGGTACAGTTGAGGAAAATCACCTTGAAGCAAGTATGAATGTCATCCACGTATCAACTGAGCGTGTGAACAAGGTGCTTGGAATGAGCATTTCAAAAGAAGATATGATTCAGATTTTCAACAAACTAGGATTCACAGTGGGCGAATCAAATGATGTTCTTGTCGTAACAGTTCCTTCCCGCAGAATGGATATTACGATTGAAGAAGACCTCATTGAAGAAGTGGCAAGATTATATGGCTACGATAATATTCCATCTACACTGCCTAGGACAGCTGGCACCGTTGGCGGCCTCACGCCATACCAAGTGAAGCGCAGAAAGGTGAGACGTTTCTTAGAGGGGGCAGGACTTTCTCAAGCGATTACGTATTCATTGACGAATCAGCATAAGTCCACAGCTTTTGCACTGCATCCAGCCTATGAAACGAGACTTTCTCTGCCAATGAGTGAGGAACGCAGTGTGCTGAGACAAAGTCTTCTGCCAAACTTACTTGATTCTGTTGCATATAACTTGGCAAGACAAGCTGACTCATTTGGATTTTATGAAACGGGCTCTGTTTTTTTAGCAGAAGCTGAAGGGGCAAAACCAGTGGAAAAAGAACATGTCGCTGGTGCGCTGACAGGCTTATGGCATAAAAATCTTTGGCAGGGCGAGAAAAAAGCCGTCGATTTTTATGTAGCGAAAGGAATTGCTGAAGGATTGTTCGAAAAGCTTGGTGTGTCAGACCAAATCACTTATGTTCAAGCAGAGCGTGAGGGTCTTCACCCAGGGCGAACTGCAGATGTTCACTTAAATGGTCAAGTCATTGGCTTTGTTGCCGCACTGCATCCAGTCGTTGAAAAGGAATTGGATTTAAAAGAAACGTATGTCTTCGAGTTTGATTTAACAGATGTAATGACATCTGAAACGAAGGATATGAAATATACAGCGATCCCGAGATTCCCTGCTGTGACAAGAGACATCGCACTTGTTGTCGATCAGCATATCTCAAGCGGACAGCTGGAGCGTGTCATCTATGAAGCAGGCGGTCATCTACTCACAGACCTATCTGTATTTGATGTGTACGAAGGGGAACATATGGAAGAAGGCAAAAAATCTGTTGCATTCTCTCTTCAATATTTAAATCCTGAACAAACGTTGACCGAGGAAGAAGTTACAGCTGTTCATACAAAAGTTTTGAAAGCACTAGAAGATACGTATCAAGCCGTCTTACGCGGTTAAAGGAAAAAAAGCTAGGACCTCATGGGCTCTAGCTTTTTTTATAGCATTTTTTTCGCTTTTTGTGTGTTGGCAAAATGCAGCTTTGTAAATTGACGTAAAGCATCTTCACCGTGCAGCTTGATGAGCTTGGCGGCGGCCTTGTCTACATGAGGACCGGCTCCTTTTGGGATGTCAAAGCCTGCAGCCTGTGATAATTTGTCCATTTCAATTAAAAAGGCGTACCTTGCGATAATGGAAGCTGCAGCGACTGACAAATGGATGCCTTCTGCTTTTGTACTAAAATACGTCCGCTCCCGGATGATTTTTTTCCCGGCAAGATGCTTGAAATAAATCCCTGGTTCTGCAAATTGGTCAATCAAAATGGCTTCAGGCTGCTGTCCGTCCAGTTTTTCTAGCACAGAGGTGATGACTTGGTTATGAAGCAGTGCCTTCATTTTTCCTTGACTCATGCCCTTTTCCTGCATCGTATTGTACTTTTCATTTCGGAGAACGAGAAGGCTGAACGGAATGGTTTTGATGAGATCCTTGGCAATGTTGATAATTTGCGGGTCCTTTAGCCCTTTTGAGTCTTTTACGCCAAGCTCTTTCATTAAAGCAAGCTGGCTGGCATCAACATAGGCCGCACAGACTGTGATCGGTCCGAAATAATCACCTGTACCTACTTCATCTGAACCGATGACCGACATGGAAGCAATGCCGGGCGGCGGACTGTATTTTGTAACAGCAGGTGATTTTTGACTTTTCGTATCAGCTGCTTGCAAGTGGCTGAATTGACTGGCTTCAGCTTCTGCCTTTTGTCCTTGAAACAATACTTTTCCAGATCGATAGGCTGTAATCGTACAGCCAGGGACTTTTGCTTGAAAGAGGGCGCCTGGTGGCAAATTGTCTGTTAAATGCTGCGCATACGCGCTCTTCATTTTTTTAAGGTCTTCTGATGTTGCTTTTAAAACGGATTGGGGCACAGTGGATAACTCCTTTTTACCTTGATATCATTGATTTCTAAAGTGTACCATAACAGGGAAGGGCTCGTCTTTCCATTCAATGTCTAAACATGTTATGATAGAGACTAGGATTCTCGTGGAATGGAGGAGAAACGTTGTCTGACGGCGGTAAAACGAAAACAACAGTTGAGATTTACGGACAGTCCTATACGATCATCGGACAAGAAACGAAGATGCATATGCGACATGTTGCGTCAATTGTTGATGATAAAATGAGAGAAATAAATGAAAAAAATCCATACCTTGATATAAACAAATTAGCTGTACTGACAGCAGTCAATGTCGTCCACGACTACTTGAAATTAAAAGAGCAATACGAAAAATTAGAGATTCAGCTAAAAGAAAAGGAATGAAATTACCGTGATCGATATCATCATTTTGTTTTTGCTTCTTATGGGAACGCTTGTCGGTCTAAAGCGCGGGTTTATTCTTCAATTTATTAAATTGATCAGCTTTGTTGTTTCTATCTTAGTGGCTTCTATGTTTTATCAGTCACTTGCACCACAGCTTACGTGGATTCCGGCACCTAATTTTAGCGGCGGTCAACCGCAGCTCGCTTTCTTTAGCGGGAATCTAGAAACAGCTTATTATAATACCATTGCGTTTATCATTCTGTTTATCTTGACTAAAATCCTGCTCGCCATCATTGGCGGATTGCTCACAACCATTGCAAGTATACCTGTGATTAAACAGGTGAACAAACTGCTTGGCGGTGTTTTAGGATTTCTTGAAACCTATTTATTTGTGTTTATTCTATTGTTTGTGGCTGCACTACTTCCAGTAGATGCGCTGCAAACAATGATGAGCAAATCAATGTTAGCAGATGTGATCGTAAACAACACCCCTTACCTGTCCGGTCTTGTCAAAGACCTATGGTCGACGTATGGAGTTTAAAAACTTCTCCTTTTCTGGAGAAGTTTTTTCTCATTACATGACAGAAAGTTGTAGGATGAAGGGAAAGTTTGTATATTTATATAGGAAGATGCCAAAGCGGCTGGAGGATGAGAGATGAATAAAAAAGATATTATCAAACTTCTTGAAACAATTGCAGTATATATGGAACTAAAAGGAGATAATCCTTTTAAAATTTCTGCCTTTCGTAAAGCAGCAGCGGCACTGGAACAAGACGACCGCAGCCTTTCTCAAATAGATGATTTATTAGCATTACCCGGCATTGGAAAAGGAACCTTTGCTGTGATCACAGAGTATATCGAAAAAGGACAATCAGAAACACTCGAACAATTAAAAAAGGAAGTGCCTGAAGGGCTTGTCCCGCTCTTAAAATTGCAAGGGCTTGGCGGGAAGAAGATTGCGAAGCTTTACCAAGAGCTTGGCGTCCATGATGCACAGTCATTAAAAGAAGCATGCGAAGCGGAAAAAGTACAAGCGCTTGCAGGCTTCGGTAAAAAAACCGAAGAAAAGATACTCGCCGCTCTTGAGGAGGCTGGAAAACAGCCAGAACGACTGCCAATTGGCTTTGCATTAGATGTGGCAGAGCGGATTGATCATGCGCTTGAACAGATGAAGGGGATTCTTCGTTTTTCTAGAGCTGGCAGTTTAAGACGTGCACGAGAAACTGTCAAAGATTTAGATTATATCATTGCGACCAGCGATCCTGAACAAGTCAGAGAGCAGCTCGTTGCACTTGATGATGTCAAAGACGTCATCGCAAGCGGTGATACGAAGGTATCTGTCATTCTTGCCCTTGATTTTGAGATCAGTGTAGACTTCCGGCTTGTGACAACAGACCAATTTGCAACAACGCTGCACCATTTCACTGGCTCAAAAGATCACAATATTCGCATGCGACAGCTGGCGAAGGAACGCGGAGAGCGTATTAGTGAATATGGTGTGGAAACAATTGAAACTGGAGAAGTCAAAACGTTTGAAGACGAGGCCGCTTTTTATGCGCATTTTCAACTTCCGCTCATCCCGCCAGAAATTCGTGAAACCGGAGCGGAGATTGATACGTATAAAGAAAGTATGCAATTTGTAGAGTTAAAAGATATCAAAGGCGACCTTCATATGCACTCAACATGGAGTGACGGCGCATTTTCTATTCGCGAAATGGCAGAGGCATGTATCGCAAAAGGCTATGAATACATGGCGATTACAGACCACTCGCATTATTTAAAAGTAGCAAACGGTTTAACAAAAGAACGTTTACGTCTGCAAGCAAAAGAAATTGACAAGCTGAATCAAGAATTCGAGCATTTTCACATTTTCAAAGGGGTCGAAATGGATATTCTCCCGGATGGATCATTAGATTATGATGATGACTTTTTAGCAGACATGGATTTTGTCATTGCGTCTATCCACTCGAGCTTTTCTCAGCCGGAAGAAGTCATTATGGAGCGCCTTGAAAATGCCCTGCGGAATCAGCATGTGGATTTAATTGCACATCCAACAGGCCGTTTGATCGGCAGACGGGACGGTTATGCCTTAAATATAGATCAGCTCATAGAGCTTGCGAAGAAAACGGGAACTGCACTAGAGCTCAACAGCAACCCGTCAAGACTTGATTTAAAAGCAGAGCATTTAATGAAAGCAAACGAAGCAGGTGTGAACATCATGATCAATACAGATGCACACAATATCACCATGCTGGATCATATGGAAGTTGGTGTAACAGCTGCAAGAAAAGGCTGGACACCAAAAGCAAATGTCGTGAATACTTTTTCTCTAAACGAGATCAAAAAGTTTTTAACGCGTGACAGGTAGTCGTTAGGAGGCTGGACCATGCTGCAACAAAAAGTGTTAGCATCATTAGAATTTCATAAAGTAAAAGAAAAAGTCATGTCCTATACCGCATCCTCATTAGGAAAAGAAAGAGCGCAGGATTTAACGCCGCTGACGGATATAGAAACCATTCAGCATTTGCTGGAAGAGGTAGCAGAAGCACAGGATGTCATCCGCTTAAAGGGATCGGCGCCATTTGGCGGGCTGACGGATATTAGACGCGGGGTCAAACGGGCAGAAATCGGCAGTACATTAAGCCCATCTGAGCTCATGGAAATTGCAGCGCTGTTATACACTGCGAAAAATATGAAGCACTTTCTCACGTCCCTGTATGAAGATGGTGTAGACATACCTCGCCTTCATACATATGCAGAGACGCTGATATTACTGCCTGAAGTCAGAAAAGAAATCGAAAGCTGTATTGGTGATAATGGAGAAGTGCTTGATCACGCAACTCCGGCGCTACGAACAATACGTACGCAATTACGTTCATTAGAATCAAAAGTTCGAGATAAATTAGAATCCATGATTCGCTCACAATCTGCTTCAAAAATGCTGTCAGACACGATTGTCACCATTCGTAATGATCGGTTTGTGATTCCGGTAAAGCAGGAGTACCGCTCGAATTACGGCGGAATTGTTCACGATCAATCATCATCTGGGGCAACCCTTTTTATTGAGCCGCAAGTGGTCGTGGATTTAAATAACACCTTGCAGCAAACCCGTTTAAAAGAAAAACAAGAGGTCGAAAAGATCCTGCAAATGCTGACAGCGAGCGTGTCAGAACACATTGAGAAACTGCTTCACAATGTAAAAGAGCTTCAGACGTTAGATTTTATTTTTGCTAAAGCCAAATATGCAAAGGCAGAAAAAGCCACAAAGCCTGCTGTGAATGATCAAGGGGAGATTTATTTAAAGCGGGCAAGACATCCTCTATTGCCTAGGGATCAGGTTGTGGCAAATGACATTGAGCTCGGCAAAGATTTTTCAACCATTGTTATTACTGGCCCAAATACAGGGGGTAAGACAGTTACCTTGAAAACGCTTGGTCTTCTTACGCTGATGACGCAGGCAGGCCTTCATATTCCAGTTGAAGAAGGCTCGGAAGTGGCTGTATTCGACCAAGTCTTTGCTGATATTGGAGATGAACAGTCTATTGAGCAAAGCTTGAGTACGTTCTCATCTCATATGGTCAATATTGTAGATATCTTAAAGAATTTGACATCTAACTCACTCGTGTTATTTGATGAATTAGGGGCAGGAACAGACCCTGCAGAAGGTGCCGCGCTGGCCATGAGTATCTTAGATGAAGTGCATCAAACAAATGCACGCGTCATCGCAACGACCCATTATCCTGAGCTGAAGGCTTACGGATATAACCGGGAAGGTGTCACAAATGCGAGCGTGGAGTTTGACATTGAAACCTTATCACCAACGTACCGCTTGCTCATCGGTGTGCCCGGACGAAGTAATGCATTTGAAATTTCTAAACGTCTTGGGTTGCCAGATCACCTCATTGACCGTGCAAAAGCGGATATGCATGCCGAGCATAATGAAGTAGACCAAATGATTGCTTCATTAGAAGACAGCAAGAAACAAGCAGAAGAAGAGCTGCATGAGACAGAAGTCTATAGAAAAGAAGCAGAAAAGCTTCATAAAGAATTGCAGAGACAAATTCTTGAATGGAATGAGCAAAAGGACAAACTGCTTGAAGAAGCTGAAAAAAAAGCGGCAGAAAAAATTGAACAAGCCTCAAAAGAAGCAGAAGACATCATTCAAGAGCTTCGTTCGATAAAAAATGAGCATCGATCATTTAAAGAACATGAACTCATCGATGCGAGAAAGCGTCTTGAAGAAGCAGTCCCTGAGTTTGACCGGAAGAAAAAGCCAGAGCCGGTGAAAAAAGCAGCAAGACAGTTAAAATCAGGCGACGAAGTGAAAGTGCTCACCTTCGGGCAAAAAGGAACGCTGCTTGAACAAACAGGTGACAAAGAATGGAGTGTCCAAATGGGCATTCTGAAAATGAAAGTAAAAGAAAAAGACATGGAATTTATCAAATCAGCACCTGAATTTAAGCAGGAGAAAGCCATTACGGCAGTCAAAGGAAAAGACTATCATGTATCGCTTGAGCTTGACTTAAGGGGAGAGCGTTATGAAAATGCCTTAAGCAGAGTCGAGAAATATTTAGATGATGCTGTCTTAGCTGGTTATCCGCGTGTGTCAATCATTCACGGAAAAGGAACTGGCGCCCTTAGAAAAGGGGTTCAGGAATTACTGAAACAGCACCGAAGTGTGAAAAATGCTCGTTTTGGGGAACAAGGCGAGGGAGGATCAGGCGTTACCATCGTCGAATTAAAGTAAAAAGGAGAAAACGCATGAAAGCCTTTTGGGAAAATGAACTTGTGGAAATTGCCGCCTATTACAGCGTGGCCGTCCTATGTCTTGTCTTATTTCTAACCATTTTTGAACTCGTTACCTCCTATAAAAACTGGGAAGAGATCCAGCGGGGGAACTTAGCTGTTGCCATGGCAACAGGCGGAAAGATTTTTGGGATTGCGAATGTGTTTCAGCATTCTATCGCACAGCACAATTCCCTTCTGCAAATGATTGGATGGGGCGTATACGGCTTTGTGATGCTGCTTGTCAGCTATTTCATTTTTGAATTTTTAACACCACGATTTAAAGTAGACAAAGAAATTGAGAATGATAATAGAGCGGTCGGGTTTATTTCACTCATTATTTCAGTTGGGCTGTCTTATGTAGTAGCAGCCGGCATTTAAGGAGACGACATGGAAAAGCTAGCAAAAGTATTAATCGTAGTTGCCTGCACTTTTGCGGTCATTGGTGCCGTTTACATGTTCCTGTGAAATGAAGAAGACAAAGTGAGAAAGCTGTCAGGGATTCCTTGGCAGCTTTTATCTCACCAGAAGGCGGTGAATCACATGAAGCAAATTCTGCAAAAAGACGAACTCATAAAGCGAATTGATACTTGTCTCCAAATGACTTCCCTGCCAAGAGACATATACGAACCGTATATTGCACGTCCATTTCAAACGACTGGATTTTTTGATGATTTGAGCCCTTATATTCAAATCGATCCGAGTGGCTATATTCTTATTCAATATGAACGAGGAATCCAAATGCTGCATAAAAGAACAAAAGCGGCGGATGAAGTCATTTACTGGATTTTAGAAGACACAATCTTTCTTACAGTCTACATAGATATGATGAGGCAGTATCAAGTCGACAACATCCAGACGCATTTACCTAATGACCCGAGTATCCATCAACAGATCGTGGAGAGAGTAAATGAGTCATTTCGTGCAATCGGTGGATTATATGAACAGTGGCATCATGAAGGAAAAAGAGCATCGATCGAAACACCGGCAAAGAAGTAAAGATGCCATGGAACCAAGCTCTATTTGAAAAAAGAAAACTGCCTTAAGGAAAAGTTTGCTATAATAAAATAGTACGAAAGTTCAGGAAGGAGGGTTTTTATGCAGTCAGATAAACGTTGGCTTCTGCATTACCCGAATCAAATTCCCCACGAACTCACCATTCCAAATGAGACGTTACAATCTTACTTATTCAGCTCCGCAGAGGCTGCACCTGAGCATACAGCCATTCATTTTCTAGGAAAAAACATCACCTATGAACAGCTCCAGGAAGAAGCATTGAAACTAGCTGGTCACCTGATGAAAATTGGCGTGAAAAAAGGCGACAGAGTAGCAATCATGCTGCCAAATTGTCCTCAATCTGTCATTTCTTATTATGCTGTTTTAATTGCAGGCGGCATCGTTGTTCAAACGAACCCGCTTTATACGGAGAAAGAACTGGCATATCAAATGGAGGACAGCGGCTCAAAAGTGCTGATTACACTGGATTTATTGTATCCAAAGGCCTATAAAATGAAAGCGCTGACAAGTATGGAGCACTTGATCATCACCAAACTGCAGGATTATTTACCATTTCCGAAAAACATTCTGATTCCTATCGTCCAAAAAAGAAAAAATAAAATGGTCATCCAAGTAGAGAAAAGCGAGACCATTCATCACTTCTCACAAATTATGAAAGAATCGTCAGAAGAACAGATTCCGGCGCTTGCCTTTGAACCGAAAGAGGATGTCGCTGTTTTGCAATATACAGGCGGAACGACTGGTTTACCAAAAGGGGTCATGCTGACGCATGAAAATATTTTAGCGAATACTGAAATGTGCGCTTCTTGGATGTATAAAACGACAAGAGGAAAAGAACGAATCCTTGGCATCATTCCGTTTTTTCATGTATACGGAATGACGACCGTATTAAACCTTGCTGTGAAAGAAGGGCATTCAATGATTCTCCTTCCGCGATTTGACGCAGCTGATACCCTCAAAACGATTGAAAAACAGAAACCGACACTCTTTCCAGGTGCACCCACCATGTATATTGCCTTGCTGCATCATCCGAACATTGAAAAGTATGATCTGTCGTCCATCACTGCATGTTTAAGCGGCTCGGCGGCTCTTCCTGTTGAAGTCAAACAGAGCTTTGAGAAATTAACAGGAGGGCGTTTAGTTGAGGGGTATGGTCTTTCAGAAACTTCGCCAGTGACCCATTCTAACTTTTTATGGGGAGCGAACAAAACAGGCAGCATTGGCTGTCCGTGGCCTGGGACAGACGCAGGCATTTATTGCGAGGAAACGGGTGGCCTTAAAGAGCCGTATGAGCACGGAGAAATTATCGTCAAAGGGCCGCAAATTATGAAAGGCTATTGGAATCAGCCAGAGGAGACAGCAGCTGTATTAAGGGACGGATGGTTTTTCACTGGAGATATTGGGTATATGGATGAGGACGGTTTTTTCTATATCGTTGACCGGAAAAAAGATGTCATTATTGCGAGCGGTTATAATATTTACCCAAGAGAGGTCGAAGAAGCCCTTTATGAGCATGAGCTTGTACAAGAAGCCGTTGTCGCAGGCATACCAGATCCTTATAGAGGAGAAACAGTAAAAGCGTTTGTTGTGCCGAAAAAGGATGCTTATTTAACAGAGGATGAACTCGATCGCTTTGTCAGAACGAGAATTGCTTCATTTAAAGTACCGCGCGTGTATGAATTTAAAGAATCACTGCCTAAAACGGCTGTCGGAAAAATTTTGCGCAGAGTATTAATTGAAGAAGAAAAAAGAAAGCAAGCTTCATCATCTGAGACACCTGTCGATCAATTGAAGAAATAACGACCTTCATCATCCGGTCGAGCGGCCGGATGATTTGAATGATGACCGTCTGCTCTGGTATGATAAAGGTTGAAAAGAAAGAAGAAGATCTCTTGACAAATCACCCGTTTCTTTTTAACATAAAGTTATGAATGAATGCTCATTCAATTTAGAAAGGGACGAAGCACATTGAAGCAGAAAAGACCGAAGTACATGCAAATTATTGATGCAGCAGTTGTGGTGATTGCGGAGAACGGCTATCATCAATCACAAGTTTCAAAGATTGCGAAACAAGCAGGGGTGGCAGACGGAACCATTTATCTTTATTTCAAAAACAAAGAGGATATTCTCATCTCATTGTTCAAAGAAAAAATGGGACAATTCATCGAACGGATGGAAACAGATATCCAAAAGAAGCCATCTGCCAAAGAAAAGCTTCTACTGTTGATTGAGGAGCATTTTCGCATGCTGGCGCAAAATCATCATTTGGCTCTTGTGACACAGCTTGAACTCAGGCAGTCAAACCTTGAGCTGCGTCAAAAAATCAATGAGGTGCTAAAAGGGTATTTAAATATGCTCGAGTCGATTTTAACAGAAGGAAAGAAAACAGGAGAATTTAGACAAAATTTAGATGTCCGCTTAGCGAGACAAATGGTATTTGGGACGATTGATGAAACCGCAACAACATGGGTTATGAATGATCAAAAGTATGATCTGCCTGCACTCGCAGAAAATGTACATGATCTGCTGTTAAACGGAATACATCAATCCTAAAGACAATGTGAAAAAGGATGATTGACATGGAAAAAATACTCAGCTTACATCATGAAGGACAGACAGCGCTCATCACGATTCAGAACCCGCCTGCAAATGCCTTATCCTCTCAGCTGCTCACTGAGCTTAATGACATGTTCGATGAGCTCGAACAGAATGAAGAAGTAAGAGCGATTGTGATCCACGGGGAAGGCAGATTCTTCTCAGCAGGTGCTGATATTAAAGAATTTACGACTTTACAGGAAGAGTCTGATTATGCAAGCCTCGCTGATAGAGGACAGCAAGTCTTTGAACGGATTGAACAGTGTCCAAAGCCAGTCATTGCCTCGATTCACGGAGCAGCATTAGGCGGAGGCCTTGAGCTTGCCATGTCTTGTGATATCCGAATCGCAACAAAAGATGCGAAGCTTGGACTGCCAGAACTAAATCTTGGCATTATTCCAGGATTCGGCGGCACGCAGCGCCTCCCGCGCTACGTTGGTTCTGCTAAAGCACTTGAAATGATGGGAACAGCTGAACCGATTACAGGTGAAGAAGCATTTACGTGCGGCCTTGTTACAAAGCTGGCAGAAACAGAGGAAGAAGCGCTCGAAGCGGCCAAAACACTTGCGGGGAAATTTGCGGCAAAAAGCCCTAAATCACTTGAATATGTGCTTGATTTATTGAACGCAACAAAACTGTATTCATATGACGGCGGAATGAAACTGGAAGCCAAAAAATTTGGTGAGGTTTTCCAATCAAATGACGCCAAAGAAGGCATTCAGGCCTTTATCGAAAAGCGCAAACCGAACTTTAAAGGGGAATAAAGGATAAGTACGACACAAGGGGGAGAAATAAATGAATATATTTGTTTTGATGAAGCGTACGTTTGACACGGAAGAGAAAATTTCGATTCAGTCTGGTGCAATTCAAGAAGATGGAGCAGAGTTCATTATTAATCCTTATGACGAGTATGCCATTGAAGAAGCCATTCAGCTTCGCGATGAGCACGGGGGAGAAGTGACCGTTGTGACAGTTGGCGGTGAGGATGCAGAGAAACAGCTGAGAACAGCGCTTGCTATGGGCTGTGACAGGGCCGTCTTATTAAATGTGGAGGATGACTTAGAAGAGTGGGACCAATATTCTGCTTCTACCATTCTTTATCACTATTTAAAAGACAAAGAGGCTTCCTTGATCTTAGCAGGGAATGTAGCAATTGACGGCGGCTCTGGACAGGTAGCCCCGCGTCTTGCTGAATTACTCGGTTTTTCATATGTGACTACGATAACAAGTATCCAAATTGACGGCGGCTCTGTATCGATTGAACGAGATGCAGAGGGGGATGTGGAAGTCATTTCTGCCGAACTCCCGCTTGTCGTCACAGCTCAGCAAGGACTCAATGAGCCTCGCTATCCATCATTACCAGGCATTATGAAGGCAAAGAAAAAGCCTTTAGAAGAATTGGAACTTGATGATTTAGATTTAGATGAAGACGATGTACCATATAAAATCAAAACAATTGAACGTTTCTTACCGGAGAAAAAAGAGGGTGGCAAGGTGCTGAGCGGCGAGCTTCAGGATCAAGTCAAAGAACTGACAGATCTACTCAGAAATGAAGCAAAAGTCATCTAAACATCCACTTTACGATATCACGAGAACAAGGAGGAGCTTGAAGATGAGTAAAAAAGTTGTTGTACTTGGAGAAAGTCGTGACGGTAAATTAAGAAATGTGACATTTGAAGCCATTGCTGCCGCTCACAAAGTGGCAGAGGGCGGCGAGGTCATTGGCGTGTTAATAGGGGATGACGTCAAAGGCCTAGCAGATGAACTGCTTTACTATGGAGCGGATCATGTCATGATTGTGGAGCATCCGCACCTTTCATATTATACGTCAGATGGTTTTGCGCAGGCGCTTCAAGCCATATTAGATCAGGTTGATCCAGATGCTGTGCTCTTTGGCCATACATCTATCGGAAAAGACTTGTCGCCGAAAATAGCCGCACGTCTCCAGACTGGCTTGATTTCAGATGCGATTGATGTAAGCGTTACCGGTGAACATCTTGTTTTCACTAGACCGATTTACTCTGGAAAAGCCTTCGAAAAAGTCATTTCGACAGACCGTCTGCTTCTAGCAACCATCCGGCCAAATAACGTGGCACCACTTGAGCGGGATACGTCACGAGGCGGAGAAGTCACACCAGTTTCTGTCGACATTCAAAACCTTCGGACGATCGTGAAGGAAGTCATTAAAAAAACGTCAGAAGGTGTAGATTTATCCGAAGCAAAGGTCATTGTTGCTGGAGGGCGCGGGGTTAAGAGCAAGGAAGGCTTTGAACCGCTGAATGAACTCGCTGAGACGCTGGGGGCAGCAGTCGGAGCTTCGCGCGGAGCCTGTGACGCTGATTATTGTGATTATGCTTTGCAAATTGGTCAAACGGGAAAAGTCGTCACACCTGATCTTTATATTGCATGCGGGATATCAGGAGCGATTCAGCATTTAGCGGGAATGTCTAACAGTAAAGTCATTGTGGCAATTAACAAAGACCCAGAAGCGGAAATCTTCAAAATCGCCGATTATGGAATTGTTGGTGACTTGTTTGAAGTGGTCCCGCTTTTGAATGAAGAGTTAAAAAAGATGAATATCCACTCGTAACGCTCATACACTCAGAATGCCTAGGTATTCTGGGTTTTTTTGTATGTGATCAAGAAGAAAAGGAGCGGTTGACAAGTGAAGGGGACAGTAAAAGTCAATGACGTGATTGGACGCATTTCTAAACACATTTATGGGCATTTTCAGGAGCATTTAGGAAGAGGAATTTATGACGGGATTTGGGTAGGAAAAGACTCAGAGATTGGTCATATTGAAGGGATTCGTACCGATGTACTGAAGGCCCTTCAAGCATTACATATTCCGGTGCTGAGATGGCCGGGGGGCTGCTTCGCAGACGAGTATCACTGGGCAAATGGTGTAGGTGAGCTGAGTGAACGAAAGCCAATGGTCAACACCCATTGGGGTGGTACGGTTGAATCCAATGCATTTGGTACGCATGAATTTATGGCATTGTGTGAGCTGCTTGAATGTGAACCTTACATTTGCGGCAATGTGGGAAGCGGGTCTGTTCAAGAATTAGCCGATTGGGTCGAATACATGACATTTCCAAAAGGGACACCTATGTCAGATTGGCGCATTAAAAATGGAAAACAAGAACCTTGGAAGCTGACCTATGTTGGTGTAGGCAATGAAAGCTGGGGCTGCGGCGGGAATATGACACCTGAATACTATGCAGATTTATATAAACGCTATCAAACGTACGTAAGAGAGTTTGCAGGGCAGCGTATTTACAAAATCGCCTGCGGCGCGAACTCTAATGACGTGAATTGGACGAAAGTATTGATGGAGCGGGCTGCACCGTGGATGGATGGGCTCAGTTTACATTATTACACCGTACCTGGTACATGGGAGAAGAAAGGATCAGCGACTGAATTCGATGAGGATGAATGGTTTATCACGCTGAAAAAGGCCTATGAGATGGAACGGCTTGTCGAAGACCATGGAGAAATCATGGATCGTTATGACCCAGACAAGCGAATCGGGATGATTATTGATGAATGGGGGACATGGTATGACCCAGAGCCAGGGACAAATCCTGGGTTTTTATATCAGCAAAACACACTAAGAGACGCCCTTGTGGCCGCACTCCATTTTCATATTTTTCATCGCCATTGCGAGCGGATTCATATGGCAAATATTGCTCAGACGGTCAATGTGCTGCAAGCGATGGTATTAACAAAGGACGAAAAGATGCTTCTGACACCTACGTATCATGTATTTCACATGTTTCAAGTGCATCAAGAGGAAGAAGCGCTTGAAGTGGAGTTCGTTTCACCGCCGTATGAACGAAGAGGTGAAAAAATTCCTCAGGTCAGTGTGTCAGCCTCGCGTTCATCAGGTAAGATGCATATTAGCTACTGTCACTTGAATCCGCATGAACAAACAGAGATATCCCTTGCCATTGCAGGGATTGAAGAACAAACGAAAGTCACTGGACGTGTACTGACGGCTGATCGCATGAATGCCCATAATACATTCGATGATCCTCATTCTGTTCAGCCAAAAGACTTTGAGCAAATGGCTGTAAAGTCCGGCGAATTAACGGTGGAGCTGCCGCCAATGTCAGTGGTCATGATAACTGTCGACCTCGCTTAATTGCATATTTCGATGTTTGATGAGAAGAATGTTGGGGCATCATACATTGTAAATGAAGCGGAAAGGGTGTCATGTCATATGCTTAGAACCATTCTTATGATCATCGGTGCGATTGTTGTTATTGGTGCGATTATACGGTTTGTTTTTTAATTCATTTCCTAAAAAATGATTCGTAAGCATTTCATTCGCAAGTCACATTGGTAGATGCTATACTAAAAAGCATAATTTACATTGGAGGAATGAATAATGGCAATCGTAAAAGCTACTGACGCAACATTTTCACAAGAAACTGCAGAAGGTGTTGTTCTTGCAGACTTTTGGGCACCATGGTGTGGACCTTGTAAAATGATTGCTCCAGTTCTTGAAGAACTTGATCAAGAAATGGGCGACAAAATGAAAATTGTAAAAATTGATGTAGACGATAACCAAGAAACTGCTGGTAAATACGGCGTTATGAGTATCCCGACACTTCTTGTTTTAAAAGACGGTGAAGTTGTAGAAACTTCTGTTGGTTTCAAACCAAAAGAAGCACTTGCTGAGCTTGTCAACAAACATCTATAAACCAATCTATGCTCAAGCGGCATAATCATTGAAGCGGTTCTCGTAAAGACGAGAGCCGCTTTTCTTTCAACATGGTATAAAACAAATGTTCGTGATACACTAGAAGGAGTGAAAGAGGAAAACAAGGACGGATGAAAAGATGAACAAACTAATCAAAGAAAAGCTGTCAGTCCTGCCGGATCAACCAGGCTGTTACTTAATGAAAGATAGACAAAATACGATCATTTATGTGGGAAAGGCAAAGGTTTTAAAAAATAGGGTGCGCTCTTATTTCACTGGATCACATGACGCCAAAACGCAGCGGCTTGTCAGTGAAATTGAAGACTTTGAATACATTGTCACCTCTTCTAATATCGAGGCGCTCATTTTAGAGCTGAATTTAATCAAAAAATATGACCCAAAATACAATGTCATGCTCAAGGATGACAAGACGTATCCTTTTATAAAAATTACGAATGAACGCCATCCCAAGCTGATCGTCACCCGCAATGTAAAAAAGGACAAAGGGAAATATTTCGGTCCATACCCAAACGTACAAGCAGCTCGAGAAACAAAAAAGCTGCTCGACCGCTTATATCCACTGAGAAAATGCGCCACCCTTCCTGACCGCGTCTGTCTTTATTATCACCTTGGACAATGTCTTGCGCCATGTGTGTATGACATTTCCGAAGAAACGAATAAGCAGCTCGTGGATGAAATCACAAGGTTTCTAAACGGAGGACATCAGCAAATCAAAAAAGAACTCACCGAAAAGATGCAGGAAGCTGCTGAAAATTTAGAGTTTGAACGGGCAAAGGAACTAAGAGACCAAATCGCATATATCGACTCAACGATGGAAAAACAGAAAATGACGATGAGTGATTTATCAGATCGAGATGTCTTCGCCTATGCCTATGATAAAGGCTGGATGTGTGTCCAAGTTTTCTTCATCAGACAGGGGAAATTGATTGAACGTGATGTCAGCCTGTTTCCAATGTATCAGGACCCTGAGGAAGAGTTCCTCACGTTTATGGGGCAATTTTATGAAAAGAACAACCATTTTCTGCCGAAGGAAATTTTGGTGCCTGACAGTGTCGATCAAGAGATGATTGAGCAATTGCTTGAGACGAACGTTCACCAGCCGAAAAAAGGAAAGAAAAAGGATTTACTTTTACTTGCCCATCAAAATGCCAAAATCGCCTTAAAAGAAAAATTTTCGCTCATTGAGCGTGATGAAGAGCGGACAATTGGTGCGGTGAAACAGCTCGGGGATGCACTTAATATTTATATGCCATACAGAATCGAGGCATTTGATAACTCAAATATTCAAGGAGCAGACCCGGTTTCTGCCATGGTCGTCTTTCAGGACGGGAAGCCCTATAAAAAGGAATACCGAAAATACAAAATTAAAACTGTCTCAGGGCCAGATGATTATGCATCCATGCGTGAGGTCATTAGAAGACGATATACCCGCGTGTTAAAGGATGAACTGCCGCTGCCAGATTTAATTTTAATTGACGGAGGAAAAGGACAGATCAACGCAGCCATCGATGTGCTTGAAAATGAATTGAATCTGTCTGTCCCAGTCGCAGGTCTTGTAAAAGATGAAAAACACCGGACATCGAATCTCATGATGGGAGATACACTTGAAATTGTTGCGCTGGAGCGGAATAGCCAGGCTTTTTACTTATTGCAGCGCATTCAAGATGAAGTGCACCGGTTCGCCATTAGCTTTCACCGGCAGCTGCGCGGAAAAAATGCATTCCAGTCTATTTTAGACGATGTACCGGGTATCGGAGAGAAGCGTAAAAAGCAGCTCCTCAAACATTTTGGCTCTGTGAAAAAGATGAAAGAAGCCTCTATCCAAGACTTTCAGGAGGCTGGCATTCCGAAACAGACGGCTGAACTTTTAATGGAAGCATTAAAAAAATAGATTGTACTTTTACCAAAAGTCTGTTAAGATGTGACTAATTTAATAAATGAACGTGTTGTTTGTTGAAGATAGAGGTGCGAACTTCAAGAGTAAGCCTTCGGAGATCGATGGGATCTAAGAAGAGGGCTGAAAGGGGAGCGTCGCCGAAGTGAATAAAATCCACTCATTTTATTCGCTGGCTGTACATTGAAGAAATGTAGGGCTGTCAAGAATTGATTTCTTGGAGGGCTATCTCATTGTTTGCATCGTTTAATGATGATTTTAAAGCAATGGGAGATTTGTTCTCTCATTGCTTTTTTATTTGCAGTGAGCGGGCAGTCTCCAAAGCTGCCTCTTCTCTCACACGTGAACTTTTGAAAAAGGGTGGTAGACATGGGACTAATTGTACAAAAATTTGGCGGAACTTCCGTTGGGTCGGCAGAAAAAATCCGCAATGCCGCAGAGAGAGTGATCGCTGAACGCGAGGCAGGACATGATGTGGTTGTGGTTGTATCAGCGATGGGCAAATCAACGGATGTTCTAGTAGACTTAGCGAAAGAACTCACAGACGATCCAAGCAAAAGAGAGATGGATATGCTGCTCGCAACTGGTGAGCAGGTGACCATTTCATTATTAGCGATGGCGCTCCAAAGAAGAGGTTATGATGCCATTTCCTTTACAGGCTGGCAGGCTGGTATGAAAACAGAGCATGTACACGGAAATGCAAGAATCGTGGACATTGATGAATCAAGAATAAAAGAGGAATTAAGTGCGGGGAAAGTTGTTGTTGTGGCAGGCTTCCAAGGAATTGCAGATGACTTACATATCACAACTCTTGGCCGCGGCGGATCAGATACAACAGCTGTGGCACTGGCTGCCGCACTGAAAGCTGATAAATGTGATATTTACACAGATGTACCAGGAGTGTTTACAACAGATCCGCGTTATGTACCATCTGCGCGGAAACTTGCAGGCATTTCATACGATGAGATGCTTGAGCTGGCTAATTTAGGAGCTGGCGTTCTGCATCCAAGAGCTGTTGAATTTGCGAAAAATTATCAAGTCCCGCTAGAAGTCCGTTCTAGTATTGAAAATGAATCGGGTACGTTAATTGAGGAGGAATCATCCATGGAACAAAATTTAGTCGTCAGAGGCATTGCATTTGAAGATCAGATTACACGTGTGACCGTGTGCGGACTTTCAAGCGGTTTAACAACATTATCGACCATTTTTACGACGCTTGCGAAACAGAATATCAATGTTGATATCATCATTCAGTCTGTCACAAGCACCAACCAGACGTCGATCTCTTTCTCTGTCAAAACGGATGATTTGTCCAAAACAGTTGAAGTATTAGAAGAATATAAAGGGGCGCTTGGCTACGAGCAGATTGAGACAGAAAGCAAATTAGCGAAAGTATCCATCGTGGGATCTGGAATGGTCTCAAACCCAGGCGTAGCTGCTGAAATGTTTGCTGTGTTAGCGCAAAAAGACATTCAAGTGAAAATGGTCAGTACGTCTGAAATCAAAGTCTCAACAGTGGTCGGCCGTGATGATATGGTCAAAGCGGTTGAAGCGCTGCATGATGCGTTTGAATTATCAAAGGTGAGCGCCGCTGCTCATTCTTAAAAAGGTAAAGAGGTGCTCTCATGAAAGAGGGTCGCCTCTTTTTTCTATATGGAGTCGGCTGAAACGGGCGTAAACCCATTCATTAAGTATGCTATGATAGAGATGTAGACATATAAAAAAGGCGTGACCTGAAGTCCGCGCCTTTTATCAAGAGTATTAGCTAGGGTCTCTTAAATCCCATTTAACGGTTAAAATGACTTTCTCAGCACGCTTTTTCACTTGTTCATAGGATTCAGCCACGTGCTCATTCAGAAGCTGAATTTGTTCAGCAATAAAACCCGCTTCCATCTGAAAGCATGGCTCCTTTTGATAGGTGAGTCGATTTGATACTAGTGGACCTTCGAGCTCAAACTCAATTTCCTGTTTTTTCGAATGGACCATTGTGAGAGTCCCCCATCCGGCATCATGGAAAAATTCGGGGATCTTCTCCCATGACTCTTGAGGAAATTTACGAGCAAGCAGTTTACCCGCAAAATACATCATAGATGAATGGTCCTGACCAAGAATATCAGGCAGCAGAACTTCGCGTATCAGCTCGTAGGCAAATCCATTGACTTCAATTTCTTTTAGCTGTTCTAAGTTAGATTCGAATTTATTCATTGTACGGCTCCCCTCTTTCAACAATTTATTATAGCTTATGTGGGCATATGATGACAGAGTTTTCCCTGAAGTCTAAGAAATTCTTATTGTAGTAAAACGAATTTTGATTTAAAACTTTTAAATTTCGGAAAATTTTAATTTATGTACGCGGTTTCTTGACGCTTTTTTGACATAGGAGTAAAATGAAATTGTCAATAAATTTGAATAAAGTGCTTACAATTGAAAGAAGCGGGGGTAAGACAATTTTCAAGCAATTGCACTTTTTTTACTAGGGGGTAAAGTAATGTCGGGGAACAAAGAATTTTTTTATCGGAGATTGCATTCTTTGCTTGGCGTCATTCCGGTCGGTCTATTTTTAATACAGCACTTAGTGGTTAACCACTTTGCGACGAATGGACCTGAGGCGTTTAACAAAGCTGCACACTTTATGGAACAGCTTCCTTTCAGATATGCACTTGAGCTGTTCGTGATTTTCTTACCACTGATCTATCATGCTGTTTATGGGGTGTACATAGCCTTTACGGCACAAAACAACACGTCTCGCTTCAGTTACTTAAGAAACTGGCTGTTCAGACTGCAAAGGATTTCAGGTATTATCACATTGATTTTTGTCTCTTGGCACGTATGGGAAACACGAATTCAAGCTCAGCTTGGAGCTGAAGTCAACTATGACATGATGGCGAATATTTTAAGCTCTCCATTTATGCTAGGCTTCTATATTGTCGGCGTTTTATCTACTATTTTCCACTTTGCTAATGGCTTGTGGTCATTTGCTGTCAGCTGGGGAATTACTGTTTCACCACGCTCACAACGAATCTCCACATATGTGACATTAGGTATATTTATAGCGCTTTCATATGTAGGGCTAAGAGCAATTTTCGCTTTTGTTTAAGAGGAAATAGATTAGTAGAAGAGGGAGAGGGGCTACAATGAGTAATTCTAGCATCATCGTTGTCGGAGGCGGCTTAGCTGGTCTCATGGCAACTATTAAAGCAGCAGAAGCGGGAACAGCTGTTCAACTATTTTCAATCGTACCTGTGAAACGTTCGCATTCTGTATGTGCACAGGGCGGAATCAACGGAGCGGTTAATACAAAAGGTGAAGGGGATTCACCTTATGAGCATTTTGATGACACGGTATACGGCGGAGATTTCTTAGCCAACCAGCCGCCAGTAAAGGCAATGTGTGAAGCAGCGCCGTCCATTATCCATTTACTTGATCGTATGGGTGTTATGTTTAATAGAACACCAGAGGGATTATTGGACTTCCGCCGTTTCGGGGGAACACAGCACCACCGTACAGCGTTTGCTGGAGCTACAACAGGCCAGCAGCTATTATACGCACTGGATGAGCAGGTTCGCCGCTATGAAGTAGCAGGACTTGTCACGAAATATGAAGGCTGGGAATTCCTTGGCGCTGTTTTAGACGACGAGGAAGTGTGCCGCGGGATTGTCGCGCAGAACTTGACGACAATGGAAATTGAATCCTTCCGTTCAGATGCAGTCATCATGGCAACAGGCGGTCCTGGAATCGTGTTCGGTAAATCAACGAACTCCATGATTAACACTGGATCTGCTGCGTCCATCGTCTATCAGCAAGGTGCGCATTATGCAAATGGAGAATTCATTCAAATTCACCCGACAGCGATCCCAGGAGATGACAAGCTTCGTCTCATGAGTGAATCGGCTCGTGGTGAAGGCGGACGTGTTTGGACGTATAAAGACGGGAAGCCTTGGTACTTCCTTGAAGAAAAATACCCAGCATACGGGAACCTTGTACCGCGTGACATTGCAACGCGTGAAATCTTTGACGTATGTGTCGAGCAAAAGCTTGGCATCAACGGAGAGAACATGGTATATCTCGATCTTTCTCACAAAGATCCAAAAGAGCTTGATATTAAGCTTGGCGGAATCATTGAAATCTATGAAAAATTCATGGGTGACGACCCGCGTAAGCTGCCGATGAAAATCTTCCCAGCTGTTCATTACTCAATGGGCGGATTATGGGTCGATTATGATCAAATGACGAATATCAAAGGTCTATTCGCTGCCGGAGAATGTGATTACTCAATGCACGGCGGAAACAGACTTGGTGCAAACTCACTTCTTTCTGCGATTTACGGCGGAATGGTCGCTGGACCAAATGCGGTGAAGTACATTAGCGGTCTTGAAAAATCTGCGGAAGACCTTTCTTCTGCACTATTTGACAGCGCCGTGAAGAAAGAGCAGGAGAAATGGGACAACATCCTCAGCATGGACGGAACAGAAAATGCGTACGTGCTTCATAAAGAGCTTGGAGAATGGATGACGGATAACGTGACAGTGGTTCGTTACAATGACAAACTCTTAAAAACAGATCAGAAGATCGAAGAACTAATGGAGCGCTACAAGAAGATCAACATCAATGATACCGCATCATGGAGCAACCAAGGCGCTGCCTTCACACGTCAGCTTGACAACATGCTTCAGCTGGCAAGAGTCATTACGATCGGGGCTTATAACCGGAATGAAAGCCGAGGCGCACACTATAAACCGGAATTCCCAGAAAGAAACGATGAAGAATTCCTTAAAACAACGATGGCTACGTTCAAAGGGAAAAATCAAAAGCCTGCATTCCACTATGAGGACGTCGATGTATCGTTAATTGCACCTCGTAAACGAGATTACTCGAAGAAAAAGGTGGAGAAATAAGATGAGTGAAAAAAACACAATTCAATTCATTATCACACGTCAAGATACAGCAGATGGAAAGCCTTATGATGAGGAATTCGAAATCCCTTACCGCCCAAATATGAACGTCATTTCCGCACTCATGGAAATTAGACGTAACCCGGTCAATAAACAAGGTGAAAAAACAACGGCGATCAACTGGGACATGAACTGTCTTGAAGAGGTGTGCGGAGCTTGTTCCATGGTCATTAATGGAAAACCGCGCCAGTCATGTACAGCCTTGATTGACAAGTTAGATCAGCCGATCCGTCTTCAGCCGATGAAGACATTCCCGGTCGTGAGAGACTTGCAGGTTGATAGAAGCCGCATGTTCAACTCCTTGAAAAAAGTAAAAGCATGGGTGCCGATCGATGGCACATATGATCTTGGACCTGGACCAAGAATGCCTGAGAAAAAACGTCAATGGGCGTATGAGCTTTCTAAATGTATGACATGTGGTGTCTGCCTTGAAGCTTGTCCAAACGTAAATGATAAGTCTTCCTTTATGGGCCCTGCACCGCTTTCGCAAGTTCGTCTATTTAACGCACATCCGACAGGTGCGATGAATAAGTCTGACCGTCTAGAAGAAATTATGGGAGACGGCGGTCTTGCGAACTGCGGGAACTCTCAAAACTGTGTGCAGGCTTGTCCGAAAGGAATCCCGCTGACAACGTCAATTGCAGCACTTAACCGAGATACAACATTACAAGCTTTCCGTAACTTCTTCGGAAGCGATCACGCAGAATAACATCACATTCAGTCCTCTTTGCCAATCATGATGAGTGTTTACAAGAGGCTGGATGGAACACAAAATAAACGCCTCTTCCAATATGGGAGAGGCGTTTGTTGATGAATAAGGAGATGATGAAGTGAGACTTCCATCATATATTGAGGAACCATTTGAAGAATGGAGAGCATCCTTTCGATTTTATGTCGAAACGACTGTCCGTTTTTCAGAAACAGATATGTTTGGCCATATGAACAATGTCACCCCTTTTGTATATTTTGAAGAAGCACGGATTGCCTTTTTTCAAAAAACGGGAATTGTTGATAAACGAATGAAACGAGTGAAAGAGACGATTACAGTCGTGGCAAACCTGCAATGTGATTACATCAAACAGGTGGAGATAGGGGAGCGGCTTCGTGTGTATGTAAAGCCGGAAAAAGTCGGATCAAGCTCACTCATCCTTCATTATTTAGGAGAAAACGAAAAGCAGGAACCATGCTTTACCGGCTCAGTCACCATGGTGCAAATTAATAAAGAAACAGGCGCACCTGTCCCATTTACAGAGGAAGAAAAAGAGACATTTCAAGCTCAACGAAATAAATAACATAGAGCCCTCATCATCGTGTAAGCTTCATTTTGTTATAATAAAAGGATCATATCAAGAAGAAACAAAAGGAGAACACATGAAGATTTTTCAATATGACACCATTGATAGTACAAATAATGAAGCAAAAAGGCTTATGCAAAAAGGAGAAAAACCTTCATTTGCTGTCTATGCACATCAGCAGACAGCAGGAAGAGGCAGGCTAGGGAGACCGTGGGAAACGCCTGCAGGGAATGTCGCTTTGACCATGACGGTTTTGCTGCCAGAAGAACTCTCCACCCAGTCAACGATTGCTCCGCTGACGGCACTAGCGATCTACGATGTACTCAAACCTCTCATCAGGGCTGAGGATCAGCTGGCGATCAAATGGCCAAATGATATTCTCATCAATGAAGCAAAGGTATCAGGCACATTGATTGAAGCGGACCGTACCGCCATTTATATCGGGGTTGGCATCAATGTGAAGACAAAGCCGGAGCATGTTCCGTACAAAACCATTTGCCTATCAGAGCTTACAGAGGTAAAAGCCGATCAGCTTGTGAAGGAACTTGCCGCCGCTTTTGAAAAATATCATACACGCTGGAAGAATGAAGGGTTTGAAGCACTCACTTCCCTCTATAACAAACGGTTATATCGTCTTCATAAACCGCTGCGGATCTCGTTAGACCGTGAAAAACAAACATGGGAAGAGGGCATTTGCTGCGGAGTCAACCGCTACGGTCATCTCCAGCTCAAAGATGAGAAAGGGCAGATAAAAGCTCATTCTGCCGGAGATATAGATGCACCGCTTCAGCATTAAAAAAAGCAGACGAGAACATCGTCTGCTTTAAGCTTCTCTTTTAATCTGAGGCTGAATCACATAATCTTGTTTTGTGAAAACAACTCCGTCTAGAATTTCTCTTGCGGTTCGAATGACTTTGACTCTGTTTTGAGAGATGTCAATTTCCGTTTGCATAATCCCGGCAGGATGCCCAATACGAAGGGTGTCATCTTGACCTTGGAACAGCTGAGAAGGAAGCGTTTCACCCAGGAAACAGCTGGCTGTCACGCAGACAGAGCCGGTAATGGCAAGTGCTTGGTGTGGTCTTTGCATTGATAGCATACGAACGATGATGTCCATATCTTCTGCTCGTCTCAAGATTCCATTTGTATCTACATAATCAGCAGGCTCGCTGATGAGCGCAAGCTTTGGAACAGCTGGAGACTGTAATGTGGCCATTTCTTTTGGTGCAAAGTGACACATTTCAGCAGCGAGAGAACGAATTTCTTCTAAATCATCCAGTAATTCATCTGTAAACTCTTCAGGTAATTCAGTTCCTTTTAATTGAATATCTTTCGCGCGAATAAAGGCAATTGGATTTGCAATGTCAACGATCGAGATTGGAATCTCCCCAAACTTTGTTTGAATCGTATCCATTTTGTTTCCAGTCGGATAGGTTTTACCTGTGACAGCGCCTTCAGGTTTCTCAAAGGATAAATAAATGGGAGAACCGGTTCCTTTTACGCCTGGAATTTCTGCCTGTCCTTCAAATTTTACTTCCCCATTTTCAACTTCGACCTCTGCCGTAATGACTTTATTTGTATTGGTATTGAGGATACGTACAGTCGTAATGGGCTCAACTGCTTGAACAAGTCCTTTAATGATCGCATACGGTCCAACGGCTGATGAGATGTTCCCGCAGTTTCCTTTAAAGTCGACATATCTCTCATTAATACTGACCTGTGCAAATGTATAGTTCACATCCACATCCGGGCGTGTGGCTTTATCGATAATGGCCACTTTACTTGTTAAAGAATTACCGCCGCCGATCCCATCGACCTGCAGCCGGTCAGGACTGCCCATAATGTCTAATAGAAATGCCTCGAGCTCATCGTGTTCATATGGTGCATTGTCAGCGTGAATGAATACTCCTTTGCTTGTACCGCCTCGCATGATTGTGATTGGAACTTTTCTCATGACTCTCACCCTCAATTTTTAATTAACTGTTTATCTAACCAAAATGGTAAAGTATAATAAGAAATAAGTTAAATACATTATTTTAAGAGAAATCAATAAAAATATTTTATAATTAGTAAAAAAGGAGGGCATACAATGGATGAAAAAGATTGGCGGTTTTTAAAGGTACTTTATGAAGAAAAGAACATCACAAAAGCGGCAGAAAAATTATTTGTCTCTCAGCCTGCCTTAAGCTATCGATTGAAACAGCTTGAAGAGGAGTTTGATATGAAGCTTTTCTTTAAAAGAAAACGAGGAATTGAATTTACATCAGAGGGCGAATACTTGGCTAAATACGCAAATGACATGCTCAAACAGCTGCAGCAAACGAAAGATGGCATGCTCAATATGCAAAAAAAGGTCAAAGGAACGATCCGGTTAGGGGTCTCAAGTAACTTTGCCCAGTATAAACTGCCAGAAATATTAAAAGAATTTTCTAAGCAGTATCCACATGTTCAATTTATGGTCAACACAGGCTGGAGCACAAAGGTAATGGATTTATTAGGAACATCAAGTGTGCATTTAGGGATTTTAAGAGGTGATTATGACTGGAATGGAGAGCGTTTTTTGCTCGATAAAGAGCGTCTTTGCATTATTTCAAAATCAGAAATTCAGCTAAAAGATCTCCCGAATCTGCCGCTCATTGACTATCATACAGACAGTTCATTAAAACGGCTGATTAACAGATGGTGGCAGGAAACATTCACAATGCCTCCGCTTGTGACGATGGAGACAGACCGTCAGGATACATCAAAAGAGATGGTGAAGCATGGTTTAGGCTATGCCATTGTCCCAGAAATTTGCCTCAGACCAAGTGATGAGTTATTTGTAAAAGGACTTTCGTATAAAGATGGACAGCCTGTTTTAAGAGATACATGGCTCATGTACCAGCCAGACTCACTTCATTTGTCTGTGGTGAAAGCGTTCATTGAGTTTTTAAGAAATCAGCAAGGTTGATTATAAAAGAAATTTATTGAATATACGAAAAAATCGATATTTTCATTATAAAAAAAGCTATTATATCCTTGAAATAGAAAGCGCTAACATATAGATCGCAAGTGCAAGGGGGCGCTTGCAGATCATGTAAAGAAGAGGATGGAGGGATATAAAGTGCTAGCTATTTTAGGGATCTTGATGGTCTTGACATTTACATTTCTCATTATGACAAAACGTATGCATCCGGTGGTGGCTCTAACCGTTGTACCTATCATATTTGCATTGATCGGTGGCTTTAACAAAGGATTAGGGGACATGATGCTTGATGGACTGAAAACTGTTGCACCATCAGCTGCTTTATTGTTATTTGCGATTTTATTCTTCGGTGTCATGCTGGATGCTGGATTGTTTGATCCTCTGATTAAACTCATTCTACGTATTGTAAAAGGTGATCCTGTCAAAATTGCTTTTGGGGTAGCGATTTTGTCTATGCTTGTTGCATTAGATGGTGATGGAACAACAACGTACATGATTACCGTATCAGCTATGCTGCCACTTTTCTTAAGAATTGGGATGAACCCATTAATTTTAGGAACAATTTCATTATTATCATTAGGAATTATGAGCGGAATGACGCCATGGGGCGGTCCAGCTACTCGTGCAATCGCGGCGCTTGGATTAGATGCAGGCGAATTTTTCATTCCATTACTCCCAACGATGGTTGGAGGCGGTCTTTTTATACTTTTTACTGCTTATGTACTTGGGAAAAAAGAAAGAAAACGGATTGGGATTGCAGAGATTCAGTACAAAGAAGAGCCGTCCATTTCTCCTGAATTGGCTGCGTCAATTGAAGATGGAGTAGCCGATATCAAGAGACCGAATCTGATTTGGATTAACTTCTTCCTTACAGTTGCTGTCATGGTCACACTCGTCATGGATATCATACCAATTCCTGTACTCTTCTTAATTGGATTTGTCATCGCTCTGATGATCAACTATCCAAAGGTTGAAGATCAGCGCGAGCGAATTTTATCTCATGCAGGAAACGCATTAACGGTTATCACACTTGTATTTGCCGCAGGGATTTTCACAGGGATTTTTTCTGGAACAAAAATGGTTGAGTCTATTGCCAATTTGGTAATTTACATGATTCCGGATTCCTACAGCTCATTTTTCCCGCTGATTGTTGCTTTGACGAGTATGCCATTTACATTTGTGCTCTCAAACGATGCTTACTATTTCGGAGTGCTGCCAATCTTGGCTGAAGCCGGCGCAGCTTATGGGATTGATCCGGTGGAAATTGCACGTGCCTCTATCATAGGGCAGCCTGTTCACTTACTGAGTCCGCTTGTAGCTTCAACACTGCTGCTTGTCAGTATGCTGAACAAAGATATTGGTGATTTGCAAAAATATGCACTGCTATGGACCGTGTTAACTGCCCTTTTTACAACACTTATTGCATTGTTAACAGGCGCCATTTCAATCTTTTAAATACCACGCAAAAAAGGACGATGTCTCGGGGAGGAGACTCGTCCTTTTTTGCGTGGAGGAAAGCGCAGAATTTGGACGCTGATATGCGGGATTTCTTGATTTTAACGTCACCTACCTCAGGCACCCGGCATATGATATCTCGACTATACAGAATCCCATTCTATAGAGACTAGAGCTCTCACCTTAGCAAGGAGGGTTACAATACTTGAAGGAGAAAGAGTTTCAATCCAAGCCGCTATTAACCAAAAGAGAAAGAGAAGTATTCGAATTGCTCGTCCAAGATAAAACAACAAAAGAAATTGCAAGCGAGCTTTTTATTAGCGAAAAGACTGTTCGAAATCATATTTCGAATGCCATGCAAAAGCTAGGAGTCAAAGGCCGTTCACAGGCCGTAGTCGAGCTTCTGCGTATGGGTGAGCTAGAGCTCTAAAGTCAGCCGGTTTTCCTTCCATATTGGGGAGGAACCGGTTATTTCTATATGGTTTCCATGAGTCTCTTCTTGCATTTTCTTTAAAAAACGAGGAAAATAGACATATACGTTTTAATCAAAGTGAGATGCTATAGTGAGGTATCAATAAAATGGAAACGAATGAATCAGGCCATGTTGCAGAGATTGAAAAATCATTACGCCACATTGCCGCAATTATTAAGCAAAAAGGCAGAGAAATCCTCAATCAATATACGATTACACCTCCACAATTCATCGGGCTTCAGTGGCTTTATGAATTCGGAGATATGACAATAGGCGAGCTGTCACAAAAGATGTACTTGGCTTGCAGCACAACCACTGATTTAATTGATAGAATGGAAAAAAGTGAACTTGTCGAACGGGTGAAAGATCCATCTGACCGCCGCGTGGTTCGCATTCATTTATTGCCTGAAGGCGAGCGGATCATTCAAGAAGTGATTGCTAAACGCCAAGAATACGTCAGTGAACTTCTAGGGGCTTTCTCAGAAGAAGAAGCCATCGTTTTCAACCAATCCTTAACGAAACTACAGCAGCAAATGAAAAGAAAATGAGGCGATTTTGTTGGATCAACCAATCGGCGTCATTGATTCCGGCGTCGGCGGTTTAACCGTTGCAAAGGAAATCATGAGACAACTGCCAAAAGAAAAAATCATTTATGTAGGCGATACAAAACGATGTCCATATGGCCCGCGGAAAGAAGAAGAAGTTCTTCAATATACGTGGGAAATGGCACACTACTTACTAAAACACCACCATATTAAAATGCTCGTCATTGCATGCAACACAGCAACGGCGATCGCACTGGATGAAATCAAAGCAACGCTTGATATTCCGGTCATTGGCGTCATTCAGCCTGGCGCCCGTACAGCGATCAAGGTGACAAACAACCAGCATATTGGCGTTATTGGCACAATCAATACGATCAAAAGCGAGGCATACAAAGAAGCGCTGCTGTCACTAAAAGCAGGTCTAACGGTTCAAAGTCTGGCGTGTCCGCTCCTTGTTCCATTTGTGGAAAGCGGTACGTTTTTAGATCAGACAGCAGAGGCAGTGGTCAAAGATTCCCTTGAACCGATGAAAGAAACAGGAATTGACACTCTTATTCTTGGCTGCACACACTATCCGATTTTAAAAGAGCCGATTCAGCGCTTTATGGGCAGTGATGTCAGCATTATTTCATCAGGAGATGAGACAGCGAGAGAAGCAAGTACGATTCTTTCATATAAAGGGCTATTAAATACCTCTAAAGAAACGCCTGTCCATACATTTTACACAACAGGGCAGCAGCAAAATTTTCAAAACATCGCTCGTGACTGGTTTGGCTACCTGCCAGGGAAGGTCGAAACCGTGTCACTTGAACACATCTACCAGCAATAACCCGCTTCTATTTGAAGTGGGTTATTTTTTTATGAAAAGGGTCTAATCCTCTGGGGGAGCTCGTATACATAGTAGTACAAACTACTAGAGGAGGGTGAAGTATGCTGAAAAAAGGATCTACAGCAGCTGTTACGTGTATCGCGTCAGCCATGCTTTTGTCAGGATGCGGATTGTTTCAAACAGACCAAGCGAAAACAGAGATTGATCCACCACAAAACGTCACATATGTGAAAGAAAATAAAGAAGATAAACAAACAGCCAAAGAAGGAAAAGAAGAGAAGCAGGCAGATACGGTCATGAGAGAATTATATTTAATTGATAAAAACGGGTATGTCGTATCTCAATCCATTCCACTGCCGAAAAATGAAGGAAGTGCCAAACAAACCCTTGAATATCTCGTGGACGGGGGACCTATTTCTAACTTAATGCCGAATGGCTTCAGAGCAGTGCTGCCAGCGGATACGCGCGTATCTGTCGATATTAAAGACGGAACGGCGGTTGTCGATTTTTCAAATGAATTTAAAAACTATAAAAAAGAAGACGAGCAGCGCATTTTGCAATCTGTCACTTGGACGTTAACTCAGTTTGATTCCATAGCCAAAGTCAAATTGAAGATGAATGGACATGAACTAAAAGAAATGCCAGTGAACGGTACACCTATCTCAGATGATTTAAGCAGAGAAGACGGTATTAATATCCAGCACGAGGCTGCTGCTGATATGACAGCGACAAAGCCAGTGACGGTTTACTATTTAGCTGAATCTGATGAACAGACGTACTACGTTCCGGTGACCAAAAGAGCGCCAAAAGACGAGGATGATCCGATTACAGCAGCAATTGATGAGCTCGTCTCTGGACCAAGCAAAAAAAGCCATCTGCTTACAGACTTTGATCAAGATGTGAAGCTGAATGATGTACCAAAAGTAAAAGATGGCCATGTGACACTTGATTTCAACGAATCTATTTTTGGCAGTGCGGATGAAAAGAAAAAGGTTATTTCACAAAAAGTTCTTGATAGCATTGTGCTCACATTAACCGAGCTGCCGAACGTCAAAAGCGTATCTGTCAAGGTGAACGGCAAGGCTGAGCTTGTGAACGAAAAAGGAGCAGAGCTCACAAAGCCGGTTTCACGACCAGAACAAGTGAATACAGGTAGTTTTTAACGTCACACATTGATATAATGGAGAAAAAGAGGCATGCATATTCGCTGCCTCTTTTTTATTCCAAGCGATTAGAACGAGCTGAGGTTGTCAAAGTTAGTAGGAGAACCCCGCTGGCACTCGCGAGGAATGTATATCGTAACGGAGGTAAAACATGAGATTAGATGAAAGACAATATGACGAATTGAGAAAAATTGAAATAGAGGCAGGCTACATCACGCATCCAGAAGGCTCTGTCTTAATCTCAGCGGGAAATACGAAGGTGATTTGTAACGCATCGATCGAAGACCGCGTACCTCCTTTTTTAAGAGGAGAAGGAAAAGGCTGGATTACAGCAGAATATAGCATGCTTCCAAGAGCAACTGCACAAAGAACGATAAGAGAATCATCTAAAGGAAAAGTCACAGGACGTACCATGGAGATTCAGCGTTTAATTGGACGAGCACTCCGCGCAGTCGTTGACTTAGAAAAGCTTGGCGAACGCACCATTTGGATTGATTGTGATGTTATTCAAGCAGACGGCGGCACACGCACAGCATCCATCACAGGTGCTTTTGTTGCCATGACACTTGCGATTCAAAAGCTGCGAGCTGAAGGAGTCATCAAAGAAAACCCGATTACTGATTATTTAGCGGCGATATCCGTCGGAATTGATTCTCAGCAAGGTCTTCTGTTAGATTTAAACTATGAAGAAGATTCTTCTGCTGAAGTAGATATGAATGTCATCATGACAGGCGCTGGTCGCTTTGTTGAACTTCAAGGAACAGGCGAAGAAGCGACATTCTCAAGAGAACAGCTAAACGGACTGCTTGATTTAGCCGAAAAGGGCATCAAAGAATTAATCGAAAAGCAAAAAGCAGTAACAGGAGAAGTCATCGAATAAAGAGAAGGGTTTGATCAGGATGAAAACAGCCATCATTGCAACGCACAATGCGGGCAAAGCGAAAGAATTCAAAGCCATTCTTGAGCCAAAAGGATTCACGGTCAAAACACTAGCAGACATTGGCTTTACTGAAGAAATTGAAGAAACAGGACAAACCTTCGAAGAAAATGCCATCATCAAAGCGGAGGCCATTCAAGCCAAAGCAGGTGAAATGGTCATTGCAGACGATTCCGGTCTGTCGATTGATTATCTGGGCGGAAAACCTGGCGTGTATTCAGCGAGATACGCAGGTGAGCATAAAGACGATGCGGAGAATGTGGAAAAAGTGCTGAGCGAACTTCAAGGCATTGAAAAAGAAGACCGCACAGCCAGATTCAGATGTGCCCTTGCTGTCAGCATACCGGGAAAAGAAACAAAGACGGTAGAAGGATCAGTAGAAGGCTTCATCGCAGAAAAACCAATCGGCGAAAATGGCTTCGGATACGACCCAATTTTCATCGTCAAAGACAAAGACCAAACGATGGCCGAATTATCACCAGAGGAGAAAAACAAGATCAGCCATCGAGCGGTCGCGCTTCAAAAGCTTTCATCACTGCTAGACGCAAATGAATAAGGGGGAATGAAGCCATGAAGATACTCATCATTAGTGACAGTCATGGACTCACAGACGAACTTCAAACCATTGCCAAACGGCATGCGGCTGAAGTTGACATGATGATTCACTGCGGAGATTCAGAACTCGAAACGAACCACCCAGCACTTGAAGGATACAAAGTCGTCAAAGGAAATTGTGACTTTATGGGCGATTTTGAAGAAGAGCTCCTGCTCCCACTTGATGGAGGCGGAAAACTATTTCTCACTCACGGACATCTGCATGGCATCAAACAATCCTTGCTTCAAGTCTACTACCGTGCAGAAGAGCTGGGCGCAGACATTATCTGCTTTGGCCACTCGCACATTCCAGGCAGTGAAATGCTAAGAGGAAAACTCCTCATTAACCCAGGCAGCGTGCACTTGCCAAGAGTGCGAAAAGAGCGCAGCTATGCTATACTGACACTAGATGGAAGCGAAGCAAACGTACAGTTTTTCACGGACGAAGGTCAGGTCATACAAGACCTCGAAAACACTGTCACATTGGAAGGTATTTCATAAGGGTGCAGCATTTGCCCCTTATGAAAAAACTTTCGAAAAACCGTTGACTTTAAAGAACAATAGTAATATAATAAATCTTGTCGCTGAGGTAATACACCAAAGCACAATACATAACAACATGTCCCAGTAGCTCAGCAGGATAGAGCAACGGCCTTCTAAGCCGTCGGTCGGGAGTTCGAATCTCTCCTGGGACGTAATTAAATCGGGTGCTAAAACCCGTTAAATTAACCTCTTATATCGTTTAGTGAAACTGTCAGTATAGCGGTCATGTAAGAAATTACACCGTATATCGACTTGCTAACGATATAGGAGGTTTTTTGTATGACCAAAGAAAAGGTTTGTTTGATGTTAAGGCGTTATTCGTAATTAGAAGAATTGCTTAATTCTGGCTCAGCCGCTCCTAAAATAAAGGATAAAATCAATTTACTTTGCTAATCATACTGAATCAATCTTAATCTCACAGGCACTAGACATCATCACATGGCAAATGAGATGAAACCGTACAATAAGTGATTATGTCCTCCATGTAGAACATTTTCAAAGTGTAACCCATGTCCAGTATGTTGAGGATATTACAGCTAATACGATATATAAATGGTTAGACAGAATGATTGTAAGCAACCAGACTATATTAACTCCTTTAAAATGCTTAATAAAAGTCTTTTTATCCAGGTGCTTTGATAATGGATTGATTGATATAAAGTTTTGGAAGGTCATCAATATAAAAGTGGAGCAAAAAGTGAAAGAGGGAGCTACAGAGCATGAAATTAATGGCTACTTTCAATGCTAGACTTAAATGATTTTGTGCAGTTGGGAGATGCTATAGCCGTTCAAATGATTTTTAGAACTGCTTTAGGAGCGGCATATTGACTTCCGTGCAACTATATTAAATCTAGAGGCAGCATTATGAAAAACAATTCACTCTTTAGGATAATAACGAAACAGAATTCCATTATTCGAAAAGAATATAATAAGGAAAATAGTTTGGTTTTTATTACGAAAATGGTGATAGGATAGCAACATCACCTAACCATAACAATATTCAGAAGCGGTTAAATAAATATTCTAGATTGTATGGGTTAAAGAATATTAATCCTCACGCACTGATAAGGGGTTTGCTAAATAATGCAGAGTTTAAATTTCTCTGTTACATAATGTTTGAGTTATGTAAAATTCGAGTTTAGTTACTTAGAACGTCCTCCCTCTTTTTACAGGTCCCCTCTGACTTTTATTCATACTAACCCCTCGAAAACTCCAGAATAATATTTTAGCAAGTAATTTAAAAGACATGTATAATCATGTCTATTTTATTTTGTTGCTTCTCATATATTGATATATTACAGATGGTAATAATCGTAATTTATATGATATAATTGGATGGAGGTGTGTTTAATTGCATTTTTTAAATGAAGGGAGAATGGGAATGGCTAATTTGAAAACCCACCAAGAGACTACTGCTGCGGAGGACAAGTCCATTGGTTTCGAATATCAGTATTACTATTTTCTTTACTTGATTTTAGGGCTAGAAACAGGTGAAACAATTGGATTAGAAATTAAAGATGATATTCATATAGATTTTCAAAATGGAAATCAAACGCTTTTGCAATTAAAACATTCAATCCAAACTGACGCAAACGGGAAAATAATTAATCTAAGAGAAAGTGACAGTGACCTTTGGAAAACGATTTATAATTGGATAAAAGTTATTAATGATAAAGTAGAGGGGAGAACTAATTTAGGAGCACAACTAGAATTTATAGAAAAAACTAAATTCATATTGGTTTCAAACAAATCGTATAATACAACTAACCAATTTATAGTTAACTTAGAAAAATTTAAGAGTGGTCTCATTAGTTTAGAGGAATTCAAAGAATATATAGAGAAAAAATATAAGACAGAAATATCTAAGAAGAGTAAAGAAAGTGATGAAAAGGGAGAAAGTAAGTTTCTTATCTATATAAAAGAATTGAAAAATCAAGATAACAAATGGTTAGAGGCGTTTTTAAAAAATACTAATCTTAGTTTAAATGAAGATGATTTAATTGAACGTATTAAATTAAGAATTAAAGAGAAATTTGTACCAGAAAATAGAATTGAAGATGTTTTTAGTAGTTTGGACAGTAATATAAGGAGTGAAAATTATATAGCTATAAAACAAAGAGAGCGAATTGAATATAGCTTTGATAAGTTGTATGAGAAGTATACAAGATGCTTTTTATTAGGAAGAACACAGAGAAAAATAATAAGAAGGCATAAGCCAATCATTTCAGGGAATCCAGAGGAACAATTATTTATAAAGCAATTAGAGGATATAGAAGTTATTTCGAAAACAGATGATGATTATCAGGAGCAAATTATTAAACGCACTATTGCTAAACTACTTATTTACAATAATTTAGAACAATGGAAACAAGATGGGGAGTTAATGAGTACGGAAATAGAAGGATTTGATAGAGAATCAATCTATGAGTGGGAAGTTGTATTTGATAAAACATATAGAAAATTAAAAAGAAAACTTAATAGTATTAAAGAGGTTGATGAGAATGAAATAATTGATTTAGCTAATAATTGCTTAGAGGAAATTTTAAGTAAAAAGTTGAGTTTTGATGATACTCCATTAGATTTAGAGTTAAGCAACGGGCAATATTATTTACTTTCTGATAATCCAAAAATAGGTTGGAGATATGATTGGGATAAGAGGTATAAAAATGAATAAATCTATTTATCATAATGAATTGATAGGTATCATCTCATTATTGTCAATACTTCAATACCATAAAGAAATGAGTTTAGGAAAAGCTTGTTTGATACTTCCATTTTTTGCACATAAAAGTACTCTAGGTATTTTAAAGAGGAAGAATAGTAAAATAAGGAGTTTGGAAGAGTTAATTGTTAAATATCCATCAAGTTGTTCAAATTACAATGAAAGGTTCCAATCTCTTCTTCCGGTTACTTTAAACTCAATTATACTTTTAAAGAGGATGGGATTAGTTAATTTAAAAGATGGTATCTTATCATTAAATAAACAGAATAATTTTGAACTGGAGAATAAGAGCCTTGGAAATCGAGCTAAAGATATAGTACAAGCTAGTAAAAAATTAGCTGATATACTTGTGGATGATACTTCTAATTTATATCTTCAATTAAGGGTGGAATTATGAGATTTTACATAGAGACTATTACGTTGTGGTTAAAAGATAATCGTATTAGAACATTGAGTTTTAAACCAAACAAGGTTAATGTAATTACTGGTGCAAGTGGCACAGGGAAGTCTGAAATTATGTCTATTATTGATTATTGTTTTTTTTCAAGTAGCGCCGCTATTTCAGAGGAAAAAATTAATGAGAATGTAGAATGGTATGGACTATCATTTAGTATAAACGGGAAGCATTTTACTATTGCAAGAGAAAAAATTATTAACAGAAAAGGTTCCTCGAATTATTACTTTTCCTCTATGGGAAAGATTCCAGAAAAACCATCTAGTAACATGTCTGAAAATGAGTTGAAAGAAATAATCCAAGCCGAGTTTTCAATTAGTAGTAATCTAGTCATACCATATAGTGGTAATAGTTTGAAGGCAGGAAATAAAATATCATTTCGGTATTTCTTATTATTTAATACTCAATCAGGTAATGTTATTTCAAATAATGAAGTGTACTTTGATAAACAGAATATAACAAGATATAGAGAGGCTCTAGAAAGAATATTCGATATAGCTCTTAAAATAGAAGATATTGAAAACATATTAATTAAAGAGAAAATAAATACAATTGAAAAAGAAATTGCTAAGACTAATAAAAAACAGTCTATATATGATAAAGAAGAACATATATTTAAGACTAATATTAATAATGATATAAAAAAAGCGAGGGAGTACAATTTAATTGACGACCAATATATTGCGCCTGAACAATATATTACAATTTTGAAAGAATTAGTGAATGAAAAAGCATCGTTAAATGTATCTGATTCATTTTTGGAAATGGATGAGCTAAACAAGCAGCGAGACGATTTAATTCGCCAAATCCGAAATTATAGAAGATTAGAAAACCAATATACTAATTTTCTTCAAATAGAGAAAAATAATTTTGATAGTCTAAAACCAATCAAATATATAAAAAATAACTTTGAAGAACTTTTATTATTGCCAGAGATTTCATCATTATTAGATGAATTGGAATCAGAATTTAAGTTACTAAAACAGGTTATAAAAAATAGAAAACCATTTAATCTGAACATAAATGATGAAGTAAGTACTCTTAAACAAAAATTATTACAAGTTGAAGAAAAACTTCAACAATATCCTCAATCAAATAATATTCTTGCAAATAATGAAATGGAAAAGGTATTATTTATTGGAGAATTGAAATATAAACTGTCGCTATATGAAGATAAAACTGAAAAGGTTGATTATACTGAATATATAAAGAAAAAAGAAAAGGAATTAGCAAACTTAAAAGGTTTAATAAAAGATGAAATAATGAACAGAGAAGCATTTAAAAGTATGCTAGAAACTATAGTACAAAATTATTTGGATGAAGTCGGCAGTGCTTTAGGGAACTATGAAGGGTATAAGGCATTATTTAACTTTAAGGATAAATCATTATCATTAAGACCTGCCGATTCAATTTACGCTTCTCATGTTGGTAGTAGTTCTAATCATTTATTTATGCATTTATGTTTATTTCTAGGTTTACATGAAGTAAGCATAATACAAAAGTCTCCATACATACCACAAATCTTGATATTGGACCAACCAAGCAGACCTTATTATGGAGAAGAAGAGGACAATTGGAGTAAAGTTGAAGTTAGTGATAAAGGAAAAATAACTACTGCCATGAGGATATTAGATGGATTTATTAGCCATGTAAATAAAGAGTATGGTCAGGAATTTCAGTTTATAGTTTTAGAGCATATTCCAGTAAATGTTTGGGAAGGTATGGAGAACTTTCATTTGGTTGAAGAGTTTAGATATGGAAATGCTTTAATTAATGAAAACTAATATAAACTTTAGTGACGTTCAAAATACTAAGAATGATAAATAAACAATAATAAATAGCGATATATATAAGGTAGCTCAGCTGGATAGAAACGATCTTCTAAGCCGTCGGTCGGGAGTTCGAATCTCTCCCGGGACGTATCGAAAATCGGGTGCTAAATCCCGTCAAATCAACCTTCTATATCATATAGTGAAACGGACAGTATAACGGTCATGTAAGAAATTACACCTGTTATTGGCTTATATCACTTTCGGTATAGGAGGTTTTTTGTTGTGATCAAATGAACAGGACGATTAGATGTTAAAATTGATATAAATGGGCTACTCGAAGGGCCGGTCAGTCATCATTACACAACGATTTAATAAAACTGTGATTTTATGAAGAGTAACCACCTTTTACTCATTTGCCCATACTTGCCCATTTACCCGTAATTTCTGAAATGAAGAAAAAATTTCTATTTTTGTCTGCGATTTATTTAAATGATTGGATCATTCAGTTCGTAATTTGGGTAGCAATAATAAGGCGGTCTACGTCCAATTTTAGGCATTAGCCATGAATGCTCCATATAAACCATGGTGACTTTTTCCATTGAATGGTTCATAAGTAATAACTCTACTTCTGGATTAAATTCATATCTCAATCCAATGACCTCCTTATATTAGGAATGTGTGGATTCCCCGCCGTCAACATGCAGCACTTGACCTGTAACAAAACGTGAATCATCAGAAGCTAGATAAACAAATGTTGGTGCGAGTTCAAATGGATGCGCAACTCGTTCCATTGGATTAAATGCTCCATATACAGCCACTTGGTCTGACGAGAAGCTTGCTGCAATAAGCGGCGTCCAGATTCGACCTGGAGCAACGGCGTTTACACGAATTCCTTTTTTTACAACATTTTTAGCCAAAGCACGTGTCCAACCAACAATTGCACCTTTTGTGGCTGTATAATCAATCATTTGTTGCTCACCTACATACGTTACGACTGAAGAAGTACCGATAATAGAACTGCCTGGTTTTAAGTAAGGAAGCGCTGCTCTGGTTGTGTAAAAATGTGAGTATATGTTGACTTTAAAGGTGTCATCGAATTGTTCGTCTGTAATGTCAAGAAGGCTTGGTTGTTGAAATTGGATACCAACGTGGTTACATAGAACATCTAGACGTCCGAAGGTTTTGACTGTTTTCTCTACAATGGTGATACATTGCCTTTTATCTCGCAAGTCTCCTGGCATCAATAAACAACGTTGCCCAAGTTCTTCGATTCTTGCTTTTGTTCTATTAGCATCTTCGTGTTCATCTAAGTATGCAATCGCAACGTCAGCACTTTCCTTTGCGAAGGCAATAGCTACGGCTGCACCAATACCACTATCCCCTCCTGTAATAAGAGCAACTTTTCCCGCTAACTTACCACTCCCTTTGTAATTTGTATTTTCAATAATTGGAAGTGGTACCATTAAACCTTCTACACCAGGATGACGAAGTTGACGTTGTTCAGGTAAATTAATTGGGATTTCTTCATAGCGTGTGATTTTTCCGTAATTAGGGTACATGGGATAAGGTTGAGTTTTCATTTTCTCTAAAAACATCTGTTGCATTTGTTTTATTTGTTGCAACTTACGCTCATCAGAATCTTGTGCCATTTAATTCCCTCCAAACGTACTTATTCCCTTTTAATATCTATGTTGTTTACTGCTAATCCAAGTATTAATAATGAATAAACTTGTGAGGGAGTTATTTGAAGGGTTGCAGTAAGCTTTTATGAGTAGGTTGGAATTTATAGGTGTTTAAACACGCGTCAGCAATCTGAACGTAATAACAAAAAAGCCTGAAACCCTTTACTATAAAGGATTTCAGGCTTTTTTGTTTGTTGGAACTTAAGTGGCTGAACTATCGTAGTAGAAATTCCGTCTCATTCCAATCTATATAAGCTTGTACAATGAGACGGTAATAAGTTTAATTTATTACGTAGCAGCAATCTTGGTACATAACTTCACATTTATATGGACATCGGCATTCCTCTAATTGAAATGTTTCCTAATAAAGATAAATATCAGCTGTTTAAATAATGCCTTTAAAGAAATGGGTTGAATGTATTATTTTGTCGAATTGGAAAAAGTCTACTAGTTAGACATATTTCAAGCATAAGTCCAAGACGCAGAGCAGAAATAAAGGCGCCAGATGACAAGTGAAAGCTTACCAAAAGACTTATATTGAAGTAAAGCCCTTCCGACATGGAGGGGCTTTTCTTAGTTATTCATCACTGGCCAATTCCCATATTTTTTGACCGTCTGCCATATAAACTGCACTTGGTGTATCTTCATAAAGAGAGATCTCAAACAAAGTGTTTCCCTCAATTAACCAAGTATATAAACTGTCTTTTTCATTATTAAGGGGAGGCGATAAAATTTTATTTACTTGAAAGACTGTAGCGTAATATTCTTTATAATTGATGTTATCATCTTCTAGACCGTTATCAGTTTCAAAAAATGTATCAGTTCTACCGATTAGCCTTAATCCATTTTCATATTCCAATGTAAGGTCTCTATTTTTGTATTTTGATAATGTTTTAAATAAAGAATCAGGTTCCATGTCAATCCTCTTTTCTCATATTTATGATGGTTGTGAAGGCACGATGTGAGCGCCGTTTTTACTATAATGTATAATGCCTCTTGTAGTCTCTTCATACTTATTGGTCTCTGTATTGTAATGTTTTCCTATGACTTGACCAAAATCCACTCTTTCTTTATTTTTTGTTTTTAACATATCACCAGTACCTGCATGTTTATCAAGCAATTTTTGTGCTTTTTTATTATCTCCAAAGAAGATACTCTTTGTTTTACCATTAGCTATCTCCTGTTTATAGTTAGGTGCATCAGGAATATGTTTTTCTTGAGCGCCTGGTTTTACTTTTGCAGGGAAACCATTTACTTCACGATATGGACCTTTTGGTACGGAGTGTTTGCCGAAGGAAGGTGTTTTGACAATCTTCTTGGCTACTTTCTCTCCTTTCATTATTTTAAATACGTATTTTCCAACTTTAGCGATTTTAGCTCCGGGTATCATGTACAAGCTTGATACTAGTCGGTCCATGTCAGCGACTTTGTCACCTGTTACAGGGTCTCTTCCTGTGATGACTCGAATGGCATCATTTATTCCTGTAAACTCAACCGCTGTATTTAAGATGTTTGAGGTTTGTTCCCCCGTTTTCAAGTCGGAAATCTTTGTGATGCTTTCAATATTCACTTTGTTTTGCTCCGATATTCGTAACCGATATAGCATTCCGTCTCGAATAACTTCAACTGTTTTGGCATTTGCAAAGTCAATCTTTTCATTTGTATTATATACTTTTCCATTTACGAACACGGCGTTTTGATTGATTTTATTAGACGGTTTCTTCTTCACAAGAGTATCCACATTCGATTGCTCTTTATCATTCAGCTTGTTCAGCATGATCATCATTGGGTTTTCTTTAGGGTTGTCTATTTTTTCATTCAATCCGCTGATGTTGCTGCTGATTTTTTCTTCTTTTCCACCTTTGAAAATAGAGCCCTTTTGATAACTGGTAATCTCAATTTTCGGGCTAGTGAACATCGTGCTTAAGGTGTCCAAATATTGTTTCATTGTATGAAGCGAACTTTTTGTTTCATTTAGAGCACTTGTTTGTTCTCTGTCAAATGCATGAAGTAGTCCAATGGTTTTGGACGTCTCAAGCCAGGCTTTTTGATAGCTTTGTTGAAAAGCAGATTCATCTACATGAGGCAAATGAGCAATATGGCTGACCCTGCTGAGGGCTTGATTCACATCGGATACAATATCAGAAATAGTCCGTTCGGCTTTTTTTAACCCTTGGTCAAGCTCGTGTTCAATGAATGATTGAGAGATAAAACCATTCGGGTTTGATTCAAAAGCATGAAGTGCCTGTTTTGTCTTTTTTAGTGCACCACTGTATTCTTCAATGACGATCTGAAAGAATTGCAAGAAAGGAATGTGACACTCGATATAAAAATCTTTTATCGCTTGTCCAGCGTCTCCCTTTAATGCGCCGTCTAAGGAGATGATTTGATTGATTTGTTTTTCTAGGGACTTCACATTCTGTGTTTGCTGCTTCAACTTGTTCAGCGTTTGGTCAATTCCATTTTTCAACTCAAAGACATCAAGGGTTTTCATTCTGTTCTCCTTTACTTTCTGTTAGTACTCGTAGCAATTAAGCGTCCACATAAAGAAAGGGAGCTGCATAAACGACAGCTCCCAAGTTGAGGAGTTAATTTTTCTTTTTTCTGTAGTCTTTTACTAAGCTTGAAACAACTAAACCCATCACACTAAAAGCCACAAGATAAAATAAAACATTTGTAACAGGTGTATCAATTTTCCCTAAGATCATCACAAGGGCAATCATAGCGCTGGGTAAAGTAATTAATAACATTTTGGATGGCGTGCTTTGCTGTGACACTTAATGACCTCCTGATTGATCCATTAAATAGATATTTTAGTTGATTTTAGCATATGGAGATTGTGCGAACAACATAAGGGGAAGCAATCTACTTTAAGAGCCGACAAATGAAACTTACTGATTTTATGGAAATCATTTCAATTAAACCTTTTGTGTAATAAAATGTATATGATTTATACAAAGGGGTGAGATGGAGGTGAAGCATCTTTTAACGGCAATCGTAGTGGCTAGCATTGTGGGGATCATTGTATATGTTGCAGACGATCGATTAAGCATGTTTCCGTTGATGCTGATTATAGCGGTTGCGATCTATATCGTAAGCAGGATTAGCGAAGCATTGATTAAGAAATACTCAAAAGAAAATAGTTAATAGCACCGCCCTCCATTGGAAGGGCGTTTTTTTATTAACCTTCCTAATGAAAGAGGCATTGTAAAACAGTAAATGTCCAAAAGAGAGAAAGCTCTATCGAGATCACGAGCGGACATATCGTTGCCTGTGATTCTTTTGTTTCAGAAGGGGACCAATCGTCGTTTACGAGGAAAGTTACTCTAGGAAAATATCCTATTCTACTTGTGGTTAAGCGGTTAGAAAACGGATATGAACGAAGTAGCCTATGCAATGATCAAGTTTACAAACGAGCAAGCAATATAATGGGAGCTTGCTACAAGAGCAGGGCAGGGACTCAATCAATTGAAAGAAAATGAGTTCTTCGGCTACGGTGTAAATACGGGAATGGGCTGTTTCATGGATGCAGAGGCAGCACTATATCTTCAAGCTTATGAGGATAAACGATATAAAGAGGATAATGATTTTTATCTTTACGAGGAGTTTGTTTTCATGACAAGGTGGCCATTTCCATGTTTACAAGAGGATTCGGTGACGGGATGTACCCAAGCTTTTTGGGACTAGATCAAAACGGAAAAACCGCTTGTCTTGTGACAGACTTTCTAATAATGGATTGATGAAAAACCCATAAAGCCATAGGTTTTTTAAAATTGTTCTCTGATTATAGTCTCAGGCAGTTTCTGATTGAACTTGCTATTTTAAGAGGCTCTCTTTAGTAAGGCCCTTTCTAATGCTTTTTTACTATTAATTTCTCCTTAAAAAGATCAATTTTATTCTATAAAAATTTAAAAACACTCCGATAATGAAGAAGTAAGATAATGAAAAGGGAGTGTTATTTTTGAAAAAATGGATCGTCATGATGTTACTAGTAATTCTTTCATTCACACAGGTGTTTCAAGTTGCAAATGCTGCTAAGGATGAATGGAATCAATTAGCTGATTTGCCAACAGCAAGAGTGGGAGCTGTAGCTAATGCTGTAGATGGGAAAATTTATGTAATTGGTGGGTTTAATGCGTTTAATGAAACGTTAGAATATGATCCATCGATGAATAAATGGACTAAAAAGAAAGATATACCAACTGGAAGAGGAGGAGCAGCATCAGTAGTAGTAGGTTCAAAAATTTATGTCCTTGCTGGAAAACATACGGGTTTTACTTATAATAAGTTCGAAGTGTATGATACAAAAAAAGATGAATGGGAAACACTACCTGATATTCCCTTTGTTAGCAAATCAAAAGGCTCTTATAACGTCCAAGCGGGTGTTATTGGAAATAAAATTTATGTACTAGGCGGTAAAGAATTTTTTAGTTATGATTTAACCAGTCAAACATGGAAAGAAGAAGCTCCTCTAAATGTAAAAACAGAGGGTGCGACAGGTTTAGTTTTAAAAGAGAAGTTTTATATAATTGGACAGAACGATAATCGCCAAGTTTTTGAGTATGACACAAACAAAGGAGTTTGGTCATTTAAGAAAAGAAATCTTTCAGGTTATTTAACTGGCGTTACTTATAAAGGAAATATGGTATTTCCTGCCTCTTCAACTAGAAAATTAAATATTTATGATGCTAATAAAGAAGAAATTATAGGTGTAGATGTACCTTATCACAATCCTCGTATAGGTGCTTCATCTGTCATTATTGACGATACTTTATACGTTATTGGCGGTCGAGATTATAATGTGAATTATACAGAGATTGCAGATCAAAACTACAAATCCGTCATCTCTTTATCTTTAAAAGACCTGCAATTTCCCAACAACACCGAACCACCTGGCGACAAAGACCCAGAACCAACAACACCGTCTAAAGACGATGCAACAAATGAAGACGGTGATGCCCTTCTCATCATCACAATGGTCAATGGCTTACAGAAAGAGTATGACCTTTCAATGAAAGAAGTCAACGCCTTCCTCTCTTGGTACAAAAAACGTGATGCCGGAGAAGGACCAGGTTTTTATGAAATTGACGAGCATGACAATAACAAAGGTCCATTTGAAAGTAAAAAGGATTATGTGGTGTTTAAAAACATTCTCATGTTCGAAGTCAATAAATATAAGAAGTAAATGAAATCAAAGCCATCTAGTCCAACTAGGTGGCTTTTGCGTTAGTTCGACAGCTTTCAGCAATTTTAAGGCAAATTTAAGATCGGATTTCATTTCAAATGTATTAAATCTTTGTTACAATAAGACAGCTTTGCTCAAAAGAGACGTTCCAAGGTTCGACATTTTTTTAGTATTTCTTAAAATTTTATGGTTTGATATGAAACTCTTTGATTGAGTCATGCGTCTCTATAAGTGTCAAAAGAAAAGAGGTTATCAATATGCTATTCAAAAAGCTATCAGAAAATAAGTCTGTAAAATGGATAGGATATACAAGCTTTTACTTACTTATTTTGCTATTATTGTTCTTTATTTACGGATTCCACACAGCAAATACGGGATCATTCATTTACAACGATTTTTAATTGGAGATTAAATTATGAAACTATTACAAACGATTCATGAATACCAGCAAACGAAACCAACACAGCCAGCATTTGTTTCTCAACATGCGTCGATCACATATGATGAGCTTTGGCATTTATCAGACCAAATGGCTGGTGCGATCGATGCAGTCGCAGCTGGCAGTGAACCTGTCATTGTATACGGTCATATGGAGCCAGAGATGCTGATTTCTTTCTTAGGCAGTGTGAAATCAGGCAGACCATATATTCCGGTCGATATCTCAATACCTGTCGAGCGCATCGTCTCTATCATTGAAAGCTCAAAAGCCAGTCTATTGATATGTGCAAATGAGCAGAATGTATTAGATGTAGAAGAACACATTGAAGTGAAGAGTGCGGCATCACTTTTAGCACTTGAAAAAGAAGCACCGCCATCCACGCAGTGGGTTCAACAAGATGATGTTTTTTACATTATTTATACGTCTGGCAGTACTGGAAAACCGAAGGGCGTTCAGGTAACAGCCAATAATTTAGAAAGCTTTACAGACTGGATGTGCCGTGACTTCCCAATTGGTGAGGGACGCACATTCTTAAATCAAGCACCATTTTCTTTTGACTTATCAGTGATGGATCTCTATCCAGCGCTTCAATCAGGCGGCACGCTTTACTGTTTAGTAAAAGATCTCGTCAACAAGCCAAAGGATATGTTTGCAGCACTTGGTCAATCTGACGTTGAAGTGTGGACATCAACACCTTCTTTTGTGCAAATGTGCTTAATGGACCCTTCCTTTACAGGGGAGCTTTTACCTGAGCTGAAAGTTTTCTTGTTCTGCGGTGAGGCGCTTCCTGTAGCTGTAGCAAGTGCACTTCTGGAGCGTTTTCCAAAGGCGCAGGTCTTTAATACGTATGGTCCAACTGAAGCAACTGTTGCGATCACATCGATTGAAGTCACGCAGGCGATTCTTGATCAGCACGATTCTTTACCAGTCGGCTATGCCAAACCTGATACAGAAATCGTCATTTTAGATGAAGAAGGCAAGACACTTCCTGATGGTGAAAAAGGAGAAATTGTCATCGTGGGGCCAAGTGTCACGAGAGGCTACTTAGGTGAACAAGCCTTGACAGATAAAGTGTTCTTTGAATACGAAGGACGTCCTGCTTACCGTACAGGTGACGCAGGTGTGGCGCAGGATGGTTTAATTACGTGCCATGGCCGTCTCGACTATCAAATTAAGCTTCATGGATACCGGATGGAGCTTGAAGAAATTGAATATCATGTAAGCGAGACAACCTATGTCAATGCTTGTGTGATTGTGCCATTCCAGCCAAACGGTCATGTTGAGTACTTGATTGCAGCGATTGTTCCAGCAGCTCATTCATTTGAAAAAGAGTATCAGCTGACAAGCGCGATTAAGAAAGAAATGGCGGATTCACTGCCAGCGTACATGATCCCAAGAAAGTTTGTCTATCTTGAGCAGCTGTACATGACGCCAAACGGGAAGGTTGACCGTAAGAGAATCGCGAAAGAGGTTCTTCTATGATTCCGTTTAGTTCATTCTTTTTTTTCATTCTAATTGGTATTCTTCTTTTGCCGACGATCATTCTTGGTCTTCGCGGCAAAAGAATGCAGGGCTACAACATGTTTGCAACGGTTGTGGCGCTGGCACTTATTTTCTCAAAGGATGCCCATGGCGCGTTGCTGCTCTTCTTGTTCACGGTGTGGCAAGTCTTCATCATCCGCCTGTACCTTGCATACAGGTTAAAGGCGAATCAGGCATCTGTTTTCTATGCAGCAGTAGTGGCATCTATTTTGCCGCTTGTGCTGTCAAAGATTTTACCGTTCTTTTTAACTCATCAGCCGCACCAGCCGCCGCCAATGAACTGGCTGAGCTTTTTGGGGATCTCGTACTTAACATTTAAAGGTGTTCAGTTAATTATCGAGACAAGAGACGGCTTGATTAAGAAGAAAATTCCGATTCACCGTTTGGTCTATTTCATTGTCTTTTTCCCGACGATTTCATCAGGTCCGATTGACCGTTACCGCCGATTTGAAAAGGATATGGATACGCCGCCTGAAAAGGAAGCATACAGTGATCTTCTATATGCCGGTATTCATAAAATTTTTATTGGCTTCTTATATAAGTTCATTATTGGGTATCTAATTCACACATATATTCTGATGAATATCCATCATATTAGCAGCAGTCACTTTGTTCAGCAGTTAACGTATATGTATGCTTACAGCATGTATTTGTTCTTTGACTTTGCTGGATATACAATGTTTGCTGTAGGTGTGAGTTATATTATGGGCATTAAGTCGCCAGAGAACTTTAATAAACCGTTTATCAGCCGAAATATTAAAGACTTCTGGAATCGCTGGCATATGTCCCTGTCCTTCTGGTTCAGAGACTACGTGTTTATGAGATTTGTGTTCTTTATGACCAAAAAGAAGTGGATTAAGAACCGTATGGCTGTATCAAATATCGGGTACTTTGTCCTCTTTCTATTGATGGGTGCTTGGCATGGTCTTGCCCTTCAATATATTATTTACGGACTATATCATGCAGTTGTTATGTCCGGTTACAATTTATTTGAGAAATGGAATAAAAAGCACAAGTGGTGGCCGGATAATAAGGTCACAATGGTTGTGTCTATCATTATTACATTCCATGTGATTTGTTTCGGATTTTATATTTTTTCAGGAAAACCATTTCATCATTAATGATTAAGGGAGTAGAAAATTATGGAATTTAAAAATCAAGTATACGGTATTATTGCAGAGGTTTGTCAGGATGACGTTGTGAAAGAAAATCCAGAGATTGCGATTTTTGAAGAAGGTCTTCTTGATTCATTTGGTACAGTAGAACTGCTTATGGCAATTGAAAGTCAACTCGGAATCACTGTTCCGATTACAGAATTCGATCGTGATGTGTGGGATACGCCGAATCATATTGCTGAGCAGCTGGCAGAGATGAAGTAATGAAAAAGCGTTTTTTTGGGCCGCTTATTTTAGCGGCTGTTCTATTCATTGGTGTTCTTCTTGTACCAAATGCATGGCTCTCACACCTGATCCCAAAAGACAAATTACAAAAGTCAGCCACAGAATTAGATCCAGGGATGTTCCAAGGGCTCTATTTACAAGATGAAATGCTAAAAGATCCAACTTATTTGCCGATCTATGGATCTTCTGAACTATCACGTTTTGATCCATATCACCCTTCGAATTTCTTTCATGAGAATCCTCAAGGGTTTACACCTTATCTTATTGGAAAAGGTGGATCGCAATCATTAATTCATGCGATGAACTTCGCAGCGCATATGGATGAATTAAAAGGGAAGAAGCTTGTATTTATCGTGTCCCCGCAGTGGTTTGTGAAATGGGGATCTGACGAGAATCACTTTGCACCGAACTATTCAGCGCTTCAAGCGCTGAATCTCGCCTATAATAAAGAAATTGATCCAACTGTGAAAAAAGAGCTGATTAAAAGAATCATGAAGTTTAAAGCAGTCAAAAACGACATGGTGATTACAGAGCTTTTTAAAGCAGAGCTATCTGGGAACAAGTTCGCTTATGGCGCGATTTCTCCTATTGCGAAAATGTACTATGGCATGCTTCAAAAGAAAGACATGTACTATACGATTGGATCGGGGCATGAGCACAAGCTTCAACCGTCTCCTTCAGTCAAAGGAAAAACATGGGCTGAGCTTGAAAAAGAAGCGAGCATTTTTGGTGCGAAAAGAGCAGGGGACAACCCGTTTTATATTAATCAAAAACTGTTTGACCACAAGCTGAAACCGATCATGAAAAAGATGAAGGATTCCCGTGAAGGTCATTCTTATGCGGAATCACCAGAATACAAAGATTTTCAAATCATGCTTGATATTTTAAAACAGGCAGGGGCAAAGCCTTTGTTTGTAACGATTCCTGTCAACGGAAAGTGGTATGACTACACCGGTTTTCCGAAAGAAGGCCGTACAGGTTATTATGAAAAAATCAATCGTCAAATTCGAGATAATGGGTATGAAGTCGCAGATTTGACTAAGCATGAGTACGATCCATATTTCTTTAAAGATACGATTCATGTGTCTTATAAAGGATGGGTGTACATCGATAAGGCAATTGAAAAGTTTTACAAAGAGCAGTAGAATGCAGCAGCTTTCTGCTGCTTTTTGCTGCTTTTTGCTGCTTTTTGTTTGTCGAATCGGCGGATATCTTGTATAACTAAGGGAAAAGGGCTATGCTGTAGATGGAGGCGATATGATGAATCGTTCTGAGAAAAAAGAACTATTAAAGCGTTCGAAGAAGCATTTTAATGATCATGCCTTTTGGGAAAAGTTAAAAAAGACTGCACAAAAAGCTGGTGTCTCTCTAGTCTATGCTGTGCTATTACTTTACTATACATTGCAAAAACCCGAAGTGCCGGTCAAAGCAAAGACCTTGATTATTGGAGCACTCGGCTATTTTATCCTTCCACTTGATCTCATTCCGGATACATTGATTGGTGTCGGCTATACAGATGATTTAGGAGCCATTACATTTGCTTTGCTTCAAGTAGCAATGTACATTGATGATGATGTGAAAGGGAAAGCAAAAGACAGGCTGTCAAAATGGTTCGGCGAAAAAACCGATACGTCTTTGATTGATCAAAAGCTTGAGGATGGCGGTATGCCGTCTGCATAAAAAAAGCCTCCGTTATTGGAGGCTTTTTTCTTTACCCTAAAAATTTCACGCAAACTGGATGAGGGACGGTAATGTCTGATTGTAAGACAGTGAGTCGTCCTGTTTCTTTGTCGCGTTTGTATAACACAAGATTGCTAGATTCTTGGTTTGAACCGACGAGGAATTCTTCTGTTGGATCAAGCACAAAATCTCTAGGCCAGTTTCCTTCAGAAGAAGCAATCTCGACAAGGCTTAATTGGCCGTCAGCGTCTGTTTTAAAAATCGCAATGCTGTCATGACCGCGATTTCCTGCATAAACAAATTGTCCGTCTGAAGAGACATGAATGGCACTTCCTTGATTGTTCTCCGTAAAATCGCTTGGAATGGTCGCGATTGTTTGGATCTCTTCAAAATGACCATCTTCAAAGTAACGAAGCACAATGACCTCTGAGCTTAGCTCTGTCATGACATATGCCACAGGTTTCGTTGGGTGGAATGTGATATGACGAGGTCCGCTGCCTGGCTTTGTTTCAAATGTATGAGCAAGCTCAAGTTTGCCGTCTTCTTTCTTATACGTATAAATTCCATCTGTTCCAAGGTCAACAGCCACTGCAAATTGTTCATCTGGCGTGAGACCCATAAAGTGAGTGTGCGGTTTTTCCTGACGATCTTCGTTAGGGCCAGTTCCTTCATGCTGCGCCTGTGAGAGCGTGCGGATCACTGAGCCGTTTTCAGCATCGATTTCATACATCTCTGCTGTCCCTTTATGATAGTTCGCTGTATACGCCGTTTTCGTTTGACTGTCCACGCTGACGTGGCAAGGAGAAGCTCCATCGGCAAGCTCTTGGTTGATGAAGTGAAGTCTGCCTGTTGTTGAATCAATTTGATACGCAGCAAGGCCGCCCTGTGATCCTTTTTTCACAACAGCATAAACAAACTTTTGATCCTCTGACACGGTTAAATATGTAGGATTTTCAAGCTCAGCAGCGACTTCTACTTGCTCAATCTGCTGCTTGTCCGTATTTAATGTAAACGTATAAACACCTTTACTGTCTCCCTTTGTATACGTACCGATATAACCTCTGATGTTAGCCATGTATTGCCCTCCTTCTATTAGATGCTCTCATTCTATCATAAATTCATAGGAAAACGCTTTAGAAAGGCATGCTAAAAGAAAAACAAAGTCAATGAAATCTCACAATATTCATCAAAAATGTTGTGAAAAAATATCACAAAAGTTTTCTCAAAAGAAAACCGTTCATGTAAAGTAAATAAATTGAAGAAAAAATACAAAAAATTTTAAGTTTTTTCATTCCTTGTCTAGCAAAGGTGTAAGCGTATACATTTAATTTTGATTAGTCTAAATTGTCTAATAATTTTAAAAATGCTGTTGACACTGTATGGAAAGCGGCGTAAGATGGGTTCAACAAAAGCTAAACAAACACGCAGTGCAAGCGAGAGACACTTCAATATAAAGTGTCTGAAAATTCAACTACTTTTTGTTTGAAAGAGAGGGTGCTCACTGAAAATGGAAGACCAAAAGGAACAGTGGATCTTTTTAAACGATGAACTCGTGAAAAAAGAGGATGCGAAAATTTCAGTTTACGATCATGGCTTCTTATATGGCGACGGTGTTTTCGAAGGGATTCGCGTGTATAACGGAAATATCTTTCGAATGAAAGAACATTTAGACCGCCTGTATGATTCCGCCAGATCCATTATGCTGAACATTCCATATTCACTTGAGGAACTCACGGAGAAAATGATTCATACAGTTGAAAGGAACGGCCTAAAGGATGCCTATATTCGCCTTGTCGTCTCAAGAGGAGCGGGTGATCTTGGTTTAGATCCTAACAACTGCGGGAGAGCCAACACAGTGATCATTGTAGAGCCGCTGGCCATTTTTCCAAAGCACCTATATGAAACGGGTATTGATATTGTAACGGTTCCAACAAGACGAAATCGTCCAGATGTCCTTAGCCCAAAAGTGAAATCATTAAATTATTTGAATAACATTCTTGTCCGAATCGAAGCCCATATGGCCGGTGTGAGTGAAGCGCTGATGCTCAACGATCAAGGGTACGTGGCGGAAGGTTCTGCAGACAACGTGTTTATTTATAAAAAAGGCAAGCTTTATACACCGCCAGGTTATATCGGCGCACTTGAAGGCATCACAAGAAATGCCATCATGGAGATTGCAGAAGACTTAGGCTACGAAGTGAAAGAAGAACCATTCACAAGACATGATGTGTATACAGCTGAAGAAGTATTTCTAACAGGAACCGCAGCCGAAGTCATCGCCGTTGTAAAAGTTGACGGCCGTACAATCGGTGAAGGAAAACCTGGGTTCCACACAAACAAACTTCTTGAACAATTCCGTAAGCGAGTAGTTGAAGAGGGAGAAAAAGTCGTTTTTGCAGATGAAAACATTCATGCAAGTTAAATAGATATCGATAAACGTTGAAGAGGACTAGTAGCTTTAGAGTCAGTATCTACAGAGAGCCGGTGCTAGCTGGAAACCGGTGTTACTTTCTAAAGTGAACTCACCTCTGAGTGTCTGCTTGAAATGATAGTAGGGCAGGCCGAGTGACATTGCTCACTCGTTACCAAAATGGACGAAAGATGTCCATGAGACGGCAGCAGGGTTGCCGTGAACAAGGGTGGTACCGCGAAAAACAAAGCTTTTTCGCCCCTTTGACCTAGTGAAAAGTAGTGTCATTGTGGGGTGAGAAGGCTTTTTTATATGGTCTCATATCTCTATCTTGAATGGAAAAGGGTGAAAGGACTTGACTGAAGCAAGACAAAGAGGAGGAAATCAAATGGGGACAAATGTACAAATGGAGACGGAAAAATCAAAAGCACCACAAACGATGAACGGTGCACTCATGTTAATTGAAGCACTCAAAAGAGAAAAAGTAGAAGTCATTTTTGGCTATCCGGGCGGAGCAGTTTTGCCAATCTACGATAAAATTTACGATTCTGGTTTATTTCATGTCCTGCCAAGACATGAGCAGGGAGCGATTCACGCAGCAGAAGGATACGCAAGAGTATCTGGTAAACCGGGTGTTGTCATTGCCACATCAGGGCCGGGAGCGACAAACCTTGTGACAGGAATTGCAGATGCGATGATTGATTCACTTCCCCTTGTTGTATTCACAGGGCAGGTGGCAACGTCAGTCATTGGATCGGATGCATTCCAAGAAGCAGATGTACTCGGCATCACAATGCCAATTACAAAGCACAGCTACCAGGTAAGGAATCCAGAGGAATTACCGGGTGTCATTAAAGAGGCATTCCATATCGCAACAACAGGCAGACCTGGTCCAGTCTTGATTGATATTCCAAAAGATGTCGCAGGCATTGAAGGAACCTTTGAATATGATCAGCCAATTGATTTACCTGGTTATCAGCCAAAAGTAGAGCCGAACTATTTGCAAATTCGCAAATTAGTAGAAGCTGTCAGCAGAGCGAAAAAACCAGTCATTCTAGCAGGAGCCGGCGTACTTCATGGCAAAGCATCTGAAGAATTAAGACAGTATGTAGAGCAGCAGCAAATCCCAGTCGCTCATACACTGCTTGGACTTGGCGGATTCCCGGCAAAGCACCCTCTTTTCCTAGGGATGGCTGGTATGCATGGCACATATGCAGCGAACATGGCTCTTCATCAATGTGATCTGCTCATTTCAATCGGAGCAAGATTTGATGACAGGGTAACAGGTAACCTCAATCATTTTGCGAAACATGCGAAGGTCGCTCATATTGACATCGACCCAGCGGAAATCGGCAAGAACATTCATACCCATATCCCGGTTGTTGGAGACAGTAAGCTCGTTCTTGAAGAACTGATCAAGCAAGACGGGAAGCAAGGGGAATCAGACGAATGGAAAAATCAATTAGATCAGTGGAAGGAAGAATATCCACTCTGGTACGTTGAAAACGAAGCAGAAGGCTTTAAGCCTCAAAAGCTGATTGAATACATTCATCAATTCACAAAAGGTGAAGCCATTGTCGCAACTGATGTCGGACAGCATCAAATGTGGGCAGCGCAGTTCTATCCATTTGAAAATGCAGATAAGTGGGTCACATCTGGAGGTCTTGGCACAATGGGCTTCGGATTACCAGCAGCCATCGGCGCTCAGCTGGCTGATCAAGAGGCAACTGTTGTGGCGATTTTAGGAGACGGAGGTTTCCAAATGACCCTGCAAGAACTTGCCGTTATCCGTGAGCTGAACCTTCCAGTCAAAGTGATTGTACTCAATAATCACAGCCTTGGAATGGTAAGACAATGGCAAGAAATTTTCTACGAAGAACGCTACTCGCATTCTAAATTTTCAGAGCAGCCAGACTTCGTCAAATTATCTGAAGCTTATGGCATTAAAGGAATCAGAATCTCATCAGACGAAGAGGCGAAAGAAAAGCTTGAAGAAGCCTTAACCTCTAGAGAGCCTGTTTTCATCGATGTCAATGTAGCGCGTGATGAAAAAGTATTCCCGATGGTAGCACCGGGGAAAGGACTTCATGAGATGGTGGGGGTGAAACCTTGAAAAGAATTATTGTGTTGACTGTATTAAATCGATCAGGCGTATTGAACAGAATCACAGGCCTCTTTACTAAAAGACACTACAACATTGAAAGCATTACGGTCGGCCATTCTGAGATTCAAGATGTATCACGCATCACGTTCGTCGTCCATGTAGACCAGGAGAAAGACATCGAGCAGCTGACAAAACAGCTGAACAAACAAATCGATGTGCTGAAAGTTACAGACATTACAAATCAATCAATCGTTCAGCGAGAGCTGGCTTTGATAAAAGTCGTATCTGCACCAGCATCTAGAATGGAGATCACAGGGGTCATTGAACCGTTTAGAGCTTCTATTGTAGATGTGAGCAGAGAGAGTGTCGTCATTCAGGTGACAGGTGAGTCTTCAAAAATTGAAGCACTCATTGAATTACTTAAGCCATACGGCATTAAAGAAGTCGCCAGAACTGGCACTACGGCCTTTGCGAGAGATAATCAGCAAAAGCCGCAAACAAATAAAACAATTTCAATTGTCTAAACAAAAGGAGAGAGTCAAATGGTAAAAGTATATTATAACGGTGATATTCAAGAAAACGTATTAAATGGTCAAAAGGTAGCAATCATTGGTTACGGTTCACAAGGTCATGCACATGCATTGAACTTAAAAGAAAGCGGCGTAGATGTGATCGTCGGCGTAAGAAAAGGCGGATCTTATACAAAAGCACAAGAAGACGGTCATCAAGTATTCACAGTAAAAGAAGCAGCGGCACAAGCAGACGTCGTGATGGTACTACTTCCAGATGAGCAGCAAAAGAAAGTATATGATGAAGAAATCAAAGATCAATTAGAAGCTGGCAACTCACTTGTATTCGCACACGGATTCAACGTTCACTTCCATCAAATTGTTCCTCCAAGTGACGTAGACGTGTATCTTGTAGCTCCAAAAGGACCAGGACATCTTGTGAGAAGAACATATGAGCAAGGCGCTGGTGTACCTGCCCTATTTGCTATCTATCAAGATGTATCTGGCCAAGCGAAAGACAAAGCACTTGCTTATGCAAAAGCGATCGGCGGAGCAAGAGCGGGCGTTCTTGAAACAACATTTAAAGAAGAAACAGAAACGGATCTATTCGGTGAGCAGGCAGTTCTTTGTGGAGGCCTTACTTCACTAGTAAAGGCAGGATTCGAAACGTTAACAGAAGCAGGTTATCAGCCAGAGCTTGCATACTTCGAGTGTCTGCATGAACTGAAATTGATCGTTGACCTTATGTATGAAGAAGGCTTAGAAGGCATGAGATATTCAATCTCTGATACAGCACAATGGGGTGATTTCGTATCAGGACCACGCGTTGTAGATGCAAAGGTAAAAGAATCAATGAAAGCTGTTTTGACTGATATCCAAAACGGAACATTTGCAAAAGAATGGATTGTTGAAAACCAAGTGAATCGTCCACGTTTCAATGCAATCAATGCAAATGAAAATGAGCACCAAATTGAAATCGTTGGTAGAAAGCTTCGTGAAATGATGCCTTTCGTTAAACAAGGAAAGAAAAAGGAAGCGGTGAGCGTCGGTGCGGAAAATTAATTTTTTTGACACAACACTTCGGGATGGAGAGCAATCACCAGGAGTGAACTTAAATGCACAAGAAAAGCTAATCATTGCAAAGCAGCTTGAGCGCCTTGGGGTTAATATCATTGAAGCGGGATTTCCCGCTTCATCCCGAGGGGATTTCTTAGGCGTACAAGAAATTGCAAGAACGATTAAAAACTGTTCTGTTGCTGGTCTTGCACGATGTGTGAAAGGTGACATTGATGCTGCGTGGGAAGCATTAAAAGATGGAGTGGAGCCAAGGCTTCATGTCTTTATTGCCACTTCTGATATTCACCTGAAGCATAAACTCAAGAAAACACGTGAAGAAGTCGTAGAACAGGCTGTCGCAATGGTGAAATATGCGAAAGAACGTTTTCCAGTTGTCCAATGGTCAGCAGAAGATGCGTGCCGTACAGATCTTGCTTTCTTGGCAGAAATTGTAGAAAAGGTCATTGACGCTGGGGCGAGTGTCATTAACTTGCCAGATACAGTTGGATACCTAGCGCCAAAAGAGTACGGAAACATCTTTAAATATATGAAGGAACACGTTCCAAATATCGACCGCGTCAACTTGTCCGCTCACTGTCACGATGATTTAGGAATGGCTGTAGCAAACTCACTTGCTGCCATTGAAAATGGAGCAGATCAAATTGAAACGGCTGTCAACGGAATTGGCGAGCGCGCTGGAAATGCCGCGTTAGAAGAAATTGCAGTAGCTCTTCATATTCGAAAAGACTTTTACCAGGTCGAATCAACGATTCAATTGAATGAAATTAAGCGTACAAGTGATGTAGTGAGCAAATACTCAGGAATGATTGTGCCGCGTAATAAAGCAGTCGTTGGAAACAACGCATTTGCACATGAATCAGGTATTCACCAAGATGGCTTCCTCAAAGAAAAAACAACCTATGAAATTATTTCTCCAGAGCTTGTCGGCGTGACAACAGATGTGCTTGTCCTTGGAAAACACTCCGGAAGACACGCGTTTAAAGACCGTATGAAAACACTAGGCTTTAAACTAACGGAAGACGAAATCAATAAATTCTTTGAGACTTTCAAGAACTTGACAGAGAAGAAGAAAGAAATTACAGATGATGACTTGATCTCTATTATATTAGAAGAAAAAGTAGCAGACCGAAAAATTGGCTACGAATTTGAAAGTCTGCAAGTACACTATGGAACAGAACAAATGCCAACAGCAACAGTTTCTCTGAAAAATCAAGAAACACAGGAAGTCATTCAAGAAGCAGCCACAGGTGCAGGCAGTGTAGAGGCTGTGTACAACACGCTTGAGCGCTGTATGGAAGAAAGAATTCATTTGCTGGACTACCGCATTCAATCAAATGGAAAAGGCAGAGATGCACTAGCAGAAGTATATGTCACTGTTTCAATAGAAGGAAAAGAAACAGCAGGACGCGGTGTAGCGCAAGATGTACTTGAAGCATCTGCAAAAGCTTACGTCAATGCAGTGAACAGACATTTAATCTTCAAATCAAATCTGATTGAAATTGAGAAACATCACGCGATCTCATAGGAAAGGAGGAAGGTTCTCATGAAAAAGAAAATTGCACTTTTGCCCGGCGATGGAATCGGACCGGAAGTCGTGACATCTGCAGTCGCAGTCCTTCAAGAGACAGCGGCTCAATTTAGACACGAATTCGAATTTGAAACTGCGCTTATTGGCGGTATCGCAATAGATGAAAAAAACAACCCGCTTCCAAAGGAAACAGTAGATGTATGCAAAAACGCTGATGCGATTTTATTAGGAGCAGTCGGTGGACCAAAGTGGGATCAAAACCCGCCAGAGCTTCGTCCAGAAAAAGGCCTGCTCGCCATTCGTAAACAGCTGGACTTATTTGCCAATATCCGCCCTGTAAAGGTGTTCGATAGCTTAAGCGAGGCATCTCCGTTAAAACAAGATCACATTAACGGAGTCGATTTCGTCATCGTTCGTGAATTAACAGGCGGTCTCTATTTTGGTGAACCAAGCGAACGCTATACGGATGATGAAGGAAAAGAAGCTGCCGTTGATACGCTCCTTTATACAAAGGAAGAAATTGTCCGCGTATTAAAAGAAGCGTTCGACATGGCCTTAACAAGACGGAAAAAAGTGACGTCTGTGGATAAAGCGAATGTCCTTGCTTCTAGTAAACTATGGCGGGATGCAGTAGAAGAAGTTGCTGCTCAATATCCAGAAGTTGAATTTGAGCATATGCTCGTCGACAATGCTGCCATGCAGCTGATTTACAAGCCCGCTCAATTTGATGTCATTGTGACGGAGAATATGTTCGGTGATATTTTAAGTGACGAAGCTTCTATGATTACTGGATCACTCGGCATGCTGCCATCTGCTAGTTTATCAAGCACTGGCCTTCATTTATATGAGCCAATTCATGGTTCAGCACCCGATATTGCGGGGCAAAACGTTGCAAACCCTCTGGCAACCATTTTATCAGCAGCAAGCTTGCTTAGAACATCCTTTGCATTAGAAGAAGAAGCGGCTGCAATAGAAGAAGCTGTCGAAGCTGTTCTTGTCTCTGGCAAACGAACAAAAGATTTAGCAGCAAAAGAGGGAACTTATCAAACGACTGAAGAAATCACTAATGCGGTTGTAGACGCACTCAAGCAGCGCGTGCAAACCATTGTGTAAATAGAATCTTGTGGAATTAGGTAGAGGGAGGAAAAGGGTTATGCCTCGAACAATCATCGAAAAAATATGGGATCAGCATGTAGTCAAAAGCGGCGAGGGAAAACCAGACCTTTTATATATTGATCTGCACTTGGTGCATGAAGTGACATCACCTCAAGCATTTGAAGGATTAAGACAAAAAGGGCGCAAGGTGAGAAGACCTCAAAACACGTTTGCGACGATGGATCACAACATCCCAACTGTGAATCGATTTGTGATCAAAGATGAGATTGCTAAAAAGCAAGTAAGTGCCTTAGAGCGCAACTGTGCGGAATTTGGCGTTCGTCTTGCTGACCTTCACAGTGTTGACCAAGGAATCGTCCATGTCGTTGGACCTGAGCTTGGATTGACACTTCCGGGGAAAACAATCGTTTGTGGAGATAGTCATACATCAACTCACGGCGCGTTTGGTGCACTTGCCTTTGGGATCGGTACTAGTGAGGTTGAACATGTACTTTCTACACAAACACTTTGGCAGCAGCGTCCGAAAACGCTAGAAATTAGAGTAGACGGAAAGCTTCAAAAAGGGGTAACCGCCAAAGATGTCATTTTAGCCGTCATTGGTGCGCACGGCGTGAAGTTCGGCTCAGGTTATGTCATTGAATACACTGGGGAAGTATTCAGAAACATGACGATGGATGAGCGGATGACCGTTTGTAATATGTCAATTGAAGCAGGCGCAAGAGCAGGATTGATTGCACCTGATGAAGTCACCTTCGAATATTGCCGCGGCCGCAAATATGCACCGCAGGGTGAAGACTTCGAAGCAGCTATTAAAGAATGGGAAGAACTTAGAACAGATCCAGGTGCAACCTACGATAAAACCATTGTGTTAGATGGAAATGAGATTTCACCAATGGTTACGTGGGGAATTAACCCAGGAATGGTACTGCCTGTGGATGCATCAATCCCAGGACCTGAGGACTTTGCACAAGAAGATGATCAAAAAGAAGCAATTCGTGCTTACGAATACATGGGTGTCCACCCGCATCAGCGTATAGAAGATATTACGATTGAGCATGTCTTTATCGGCTCATGTACGAACTCAAGAATGACTGATTTACGTCAAGCTGCTTCTATGATTGAAGGACAAAAAGTAGCAGATCATGTCAGAGCGATTGTGGTGCCTGGCTCTCAAAGTGTCAAATTGCAAGCAGAAAAAGAAGGTCTTCATGAAATCTTCCTTGAAGCAGGATTTGAATGGAGAGAATCAGGCTGCAGTATGTGCCTTAGTATGAATAACGATGTGGTACCGGAGGGCGAACGCTGCGCGTCCACATCAAACCGTAACTTTGAAGGGCGTCAAGGGAAGGGTGCGAGAACGCATCTTGTCAGCCCGGCAATGGCTGCAATGGCTGCGATACATGGCCGCTTTGTCGATGTCAGGAAGTTTAATCAAGAGAAAACAGTCGTGTAAGGAGTTGTCATAGATGGAGCCTTTAGTCACTCATAAAGGAAAAGCCGCTGTGCTTAACCGTATCAATGTAGATACAGATCAAATTATTCCGAAGCAATTTTTAAAAAGAATCGAACGAACAGGATATGGCCGCTTTGCCTTTTTCGACTGGCGTTATTTAGCCGATGGCAGCCCAAATCCAGATTTTGAACTAAATCAGCCGATCTATGAAGGAGCATCCATTTTGATCGCAGGGGAGAACTTTGGCTGCGGATCATCTAGGGAACATGCTCCTTGGGCGCTTGATGATTATGGCTTTAAAATTGTCATCGCACCATCATTCGCAGATATATTTCATCAAAACTGCTTTAAAAATGGGATGCTTCCGATTCGCCTTGATTATGATGTGTGGAAAACCTTCGCTGCGTCATATGAGAACAAAGGGTATGAGATGACGGTTGATCTTGAAAAACAGCAGATAGAAGATCATGAAGGGAATATCACCCCTTTTCAAGTCGACCCTCACTGGAGAGAAATGCTCCTAAATGGTTATGATGAGATTTCATTAACATTACTTCTAGAAGATGACATTCAAGCATTTGAAGAAAAGCGCAGCAGCTGGCTGCGCGCTTAAGCAACGAGAAGCTGTCCGCCCGAGGTGTGACGGCTTCTTTTTTGCATGAAAACCTCTCGTTACTTGTGTTTACTAATCTTCGTTGGTAAACTGATAAAAAATATGCGCCCGAAAGGAACGTAAGCATGAAGCATGACAAGAAGAAAGATAATGTCATTTTGTTTCCTGGTCTGAAAGAAAGACTGATTGAAAAAGGAATGGCAGCATTAAAAGATAAACAGTATCAAGAGGCGCTTCACTTGTTTTCAGAAGCTAAATCGTACGATGACGATGAAGAATCCGATATTCACCTTGGAATGGCCATTTGTTTTCTGGAGCTTGGTGAGCTACAGGATGCAAAGCGTGTTTGTGAAAAAATGCTGCATGAAGGATATGGCCACTATTTCACTGTGCTCCAAGTGTATATGACGATCCTCATTCAGCTGAAAGAATATGAAGAAGTCAAACAGACGATTGAGGCTGTGCTCGAGGAAAACCACCTTCCGGCAGAAAGCGCGGAGCATTTTTACAAGCTGCTCGAATTTAGCAGAAAAATGATCGAATCACCTGAAGAGATTTTAGATGAAGATGAGGACGCCGGAAGTGAGGTCAACATAGATGATATGCTGAAGCGTCCGGAAGAACAGGTCCAGTTCATTCATTCATTGAAAGACCGGAATATTACACCGCATATGGGTCTATTAAATACCATCTTACAAAATCCTGATGGGAACCCTTTGGTCAAATCAATGATCCTGCAGCTTCTGGCAGAGCATGATGTGGCAAAACCGGTTCATGTGACAAAATTCGGTGATTCTTTAACCCTTATTCCTTCTGAGGCTGTAAAGCCAGAGCAGATGCCGCTTCTTCAGCAAGTCCTTCGTATGCTTGATGACACGCTTGGCAATGAGAATCCGACCCTTTACCAAGCCGTGGAAGAGTTATGGCGCCGGCACTTATTTGTGCTGTATCCATTTCTTCCTAAATACACAGATCCTAGTCTTTGGGCAGCGGCACTTCATAAAGTCGGCTATGAAATGCATGGGATTGAGATTGAACTCGAAGAATTGCATCTATTGTATGAATTTAACGAACGAGAGCTGAGAGAAGCTTGCACAATGCTGAAAGATATTGAAGAAATTTCTTATTTGTAATTTGTCGATTTAGTTGAAAGACGGACTTGTTATGTTATAATATAATGGTTGTATTTGTGCATATATAGTGCAGTTGTCAGATTCCAACGGTTGAAAGACGATATGTATAATCAAGTCAAATGTTGTATACATAATGCAAGCTTCTTAGCGGAGTGCGTGGTTTTTGATTGGACGAAGTCTTTATGATGCTTTAGAATGGAGCAACGCACAATCTGAATAGATTTTTGGAGGGAAACACACATGTCAGTAAAATGGGAAAAACAAGAAGGTAACGAAGGCGTACTAACTGTAGAAGTTGACGCTGAAACATTTAACAAAGCACTTGATGATGCATTTAAGAAAGTGGTTAAGCAAGTATCGATCCCTGGATTCCGTAAAGGGAAAGTACCACGTGGTCTTTTCGAGCAGCGTTTTGGTGTAGAATCTCTTTATCAAGATGCATTAGATATTCTTCTTCCGGTTGAATATCCAAAAGCAATCGACGAAGCTGGTATCGAGCCAGTTGACCGCCCTGAAATCGATGTTGAGAAAATCGAAAAAGGCGAAAACTTAATCTTCACTGCAAAAGTAACAGTGAAGCCTGAAGTAAAACTTGGTGACTACAAAGGTCTTAACGTAGAAAAAGACGACACAGCTGTTACTGATGAAGATGTACAAGAAGAGCTTAAAGGCATGCAAAACCGTCAAGCTGAGCTTGTTGTCAAAGAAGAAGGCGCAATCGAAAACGGCGATACAGTTGTTCTTGATTTCGAAGGATTCGTTGATGGAGAAGCATTCGAAGGCGGAAAAGCTGAGAACTACTCTCTTGAAGTAGGTTCTGGTTCATTCATCCCTGGTTTCGAAGAGCAATTAGTTGGTCTTGAAGCTGGCGCTGAAAAAGACGTAGAAGTTACATTCCCAGAAGAATACCATGCTGAAGACCTTGCAGGTAAACCAGCTGTATTTAAAGTGAAAATTCATGAAATCAAAGCAAAAGAACTTCCAGCACTTGACGATGAGTTCGCTAAAGATGTTGATGAAGAAGTAGAAACGCTTGCTGAGTTAACTGAAAAAACGAAGAAACGTCTTGAAGAAGCAAAAGAAAACGAAGCAGAAGGAAAACTTCGTGAAGAGCTAGTTGCGAAAGCTTCTGAAAATGCGGAAGTTGACATCCCACAAGCGATGGTTGACACTGAGCTAGACCGCATGATGAAAGAATTCGAACAACGTCTTCAAATGCAAGGAATGAACCTTGAGCTTTACTTCCAATTCTCTGGACAAGATGAAGATGCGCTGAAAGAGCAAATGAAAGAAGATGCTGCTAAACGCGTAAAATCTAACCTAACACTTGAAGCAATTGCTGCTGCAGAAAACTTACAAGTGTCTGACGAAGAAGTGGAAGAAGAACTTTCAAAAATGGCTGAAGCATACAACATGCCAATTGAAAATATCAAACAAGCGATCGGATCTACTGAAGCAATGAAAGAAGATCTAAAAGTTCGTAAAGCAATTGATTTTCTTGTAGAAAACCGTTAATATGGTGCATAATAATAAAACAGGGCGCGAGTGACTCGTGCCTTGTTTTGTACAATTTTTGACTTATCATCGCTTCTTTTGGAAACGATAGTGTAAGTCGCATCTTTCTGTCATACATATCTCAATGTGCAGTGTTAGAAACACATCGTTACCGTCTTTTAGGAAAGTATGGTAAAATGCATACATACTGGACCCAGAAAGGTAGCTGACTGTTAGCTACAGGCAAGTGAAGAAGAATAAGGGGTGAAAGAATGTTTAAATTCAACGAGGAAAAAGGTCAATTAAAATGCTCGTTTTGCGGAAAAACGCAAGATCAAGTGCGTAAACTGGTCGCAGGACCTGGCGTATATATATGTGATGAATGTATCGAGCTTTGCACGGAAATAGTTGAAGAAGAGCTCGGCACAGAGGAAGAAGTTGAATTCAAGGATGTTCCGAAGCCTCATGAAATTCGGGAGATTCTTGATGAATATGTCATCGGACAAGACAATGCGAAAAAATCCTTAGCTGTAGCGGTGTATAACCACTACAAACGGATCAATTCCAACAGCAAGATTGATGATGTTGAGCTTTCGAAAAGTAATATTTCTATGATTGGACCAACAGGAAGCGGTAAAACATTACTTGCTCAAACACTTGCACGTATTTTAAATGTGCCATTTGCGATCGCAGATGCAACATCATTAACTGAAGCGGGTTATGTTGGTGAAGACGTAGAGAATATTTTACTAAAGCTGATCCAGGCAGCGGATTATGATGTAGAAAAAGCGGAAAAAGGCATTATCTACATCGATGAGATCGATAAAGTAGCAAGAAAATCAGAAAACCCTTCTATCACTCGCGATGTATCTGGGGAAGGCGTCCAGCAAGCCCTTTTGAAAATTCTTGAAGGAACAGTCGCTAGTGTACCGCCTCAAGGTGGACGTAAGCATCCGCATCAAGAATTCATTCAAATTGATACGACGAACATCCTCTTCATTTGTGGAGGAGCCTTTGACGGGATTGAGCAAATCATCAAACGCCGCTTAGGTCAAAAAGTAATTGGATTCGGTGCGGAAAATAAAGTCGAAGATCTTGAAAAAGAAGTCCTTCTATCAAAAGTACTGCCAGAAGACTTGCTTCGCTTCGGTTTAATTCCAGAATTCATCGGTCGTCTGCCGGTTATTGCAAGCCTAGAGCCGTTAGATGAAAAAGCACTTGTAGAAATCTTGACGAAGCCTAAAAATGCGCTTGTTAAGCAATATACAAAAATGCTTGAGCTTGACGATGTAGAGCTTGAATTTGAAGAAGATGCTCTTAGCGAAATTGCGAAAAAGGCAATTGAGCGTAAAACAGGAGCTCGTGGTCTTCGCTCGATCATTGAAGGCATCATGCTTGATGTCATGTTTGACCTTCCATCTCGTGATGATATTGAAAAATGTGTCATCACTGGTGCAACGGTTGCTGATGGTGAGCCGCCGCGTCTTGTGTTAAAGGATGGCACAGTCGTCAACAAAGATACTAAAACATCTGCATAAGAGAAGTCTCGCTCCTGAATCATTTTGATTCAGGAGTTTTTTATTTATCGTCGAAGACGTGTTTATTCCGTCCAGCTCTAGGAAATACTAGCAGACAGAAACCAATACATACGATAGATGAAGGAGGGAGCACCGATTGAGCTGGACAGGAATCGTATTATTTATACAGCTGTTCTTTGGTATCGTCATCGGGCTGTACTTTTGGAACTTACTGCGAAATCAGCGCACACAAAAGGTGACGATAGATAAAGAATCAAAAAAAGAAATGGAAGCACTCAGAAAGATGCGGTCAATCAAGCTGAGTGAGCCTTTATCAGAGAGAGTCCGGCCAAAGGGGTTTCAAGATATTGTAGGGCAGGAAGACGGCATTCGTGCTCTAAAAGCAGCGCTGTGCGGACCGAATCCTCAGCATGTCATTGTCTATGGACCACCGGGGGTTGGAAAAACAGCCGCTGCCCGTCTTGTCATGGAAGAAGCGAAACGTCATGCTGATTCACCGTTTAAGAAAGATGCGGTATTTGTGGAGCTCGATGCCACAACCGCAAGATTCGATGAACGGGGCATCGCAGACCCGCTCATTGGTTCTGTGCATGACCCAATTTACCAAGGGGCGGGAGCGATGGGACAGGCAGGCATTCCGCAGCCAAAACAAGGAGCCGTTACGCATGCGCATGGCGGGGTTCTGTTTATCGATGAAATTGGGGAACTGCATCCGATTCAAATGAACAAAATGCTGAAAGTCCTTGAAGATCGGAAAGTATTTTTAGATAGTGCCTACTACAGTGAGGAAAACACTCAAATTCCGAATCACATTCATGACATTTTTCAAAATGGACTTCCGGCTGATTTTCGATTGATTGGCGCCACGACAAGAACACCTGAAGAAATTCCACCAGCGATTCGATCGAGGTGTTTGGAAATTTTCTTTAAGGACCTTGACCAGCATGAACTGAAAATTGTCGCTGCTAAGGCTGTCCAGAAAATCCAAAAGGAATTATGTGATGAAGGGCTGAACCTGTTAACCTCTTATGTGAAAAATGGCCGTGAAGCAGTCAATATGGTGCAGATTGCCGCTGGAATGGCCGTCACGGAAAACAGAAAAGACATCACGATCGCCGATGTCGAGTGGGTCATTCACTCAAGCCAGCTGACACCAAGATATGAACAAAAAGTACCGGAAAAGCCAAAAGTCGGTGTAGTGAATGGTCTGGCAGTCTACGGACCAAACAGCGGTGCCTTGCTCGAGATTGAAGTGAATATATGTAAGGCACTCGAAAAAGGAAGTATCAACATTACAGGCATTGCAGAAGAAGAAAGCATTGGCAGTCAGTCTAAATCTATTCGACGAAAAAGTATGGCAAAAGGATCTGTTGAAAATGTATTAACAGTGCTGAGAAACTTAGGGATACGGACAAATGAATATGACATCCATATTAATTTTCCAGGCGGTGCCCCTATTGATGGACCGTCTGCTGGGATTGCCATGGCGGCGGCGATTTTCTCTGCCATTCATCAAATCCCGATTGATCATCTGACAGCAATGACAGGTGAAATCGGATTGCAGGGTCAGGTGAAGCCGATCGGCGGTGTGATACCGAAGATTAAGGCGGCGAAACAAGCTGGTGCCACAACCGTGATTATTCCTTATGACAACCAGCAGTCGATCTTAAAAGAGATTGAAGGCGTCACCATTGTGCCTGTGAAGCACTTCCAAGAGGTGCTGGATCACTGTTTGGTCAACCCGCCAGACGAGAAGAAAGATGGACTAGAAGAGGAAATGAAAAGAAAATCTGTTTAATCCCCATCACATATGGGGATTTTTTAGTGAAATAGATCTTTTTTTCTTTTTCAAGATAAAAAGAAAGGGTATACTACGGTAAGATCATCATTTCTCAAGTCTTTTACATTGTACAAGACTGAAACAGGTATATTATAATGATTCATACTAGTGACGGAGGTGTCAATCAACATGGCAGATGAAATCAAAAAGAATGTTCCGCTCCTCCCATTGCGAGGCTTGCTTGTTTATCCAACAATGGTCTTGCATTTGGACGTTGGACGCGAGAAGTCTGTTCAAGCATTAGAACAGGCGATGATGAACGATCATATGATTTTTCTAGCAACACAGCGGGAAATTTCAATAGATGAACCAGGTGAAGAGGAAATTTTCAAAGTCGGCACCTACACAAAAATCAAACAAATGCTGAAGCTGCCGAATGGAACGATTCGTGTACTCGTTGAAGGCTTAAATCGAGCGCAGATCGAGTCATACGTGGAGCTGGAGGACTATACGTCCGTCGATATTAAAGAATTGGCAGAAGAAGAGTTAAAGGACGCAGAAGCAGAAGCACTCATGCGCACTTTGTTAGATCACTTTGATCAGTACATAAAAATTTCAAAAAAAATCTCAGCTGAAACATATGCAACGGTGACGGATATTGAGGAGCCGGGGAGAATGGCAGATATCGTCGCTTCTCACCTGCCGCTTAAATTAAAGGACAAACAAGAAGTACTGGAAACAGTGGATGTCAAAAAACGTCTGAATCGTGTCATCAGCTTAATCCACAATGAAAAAGAAGTGCTTGAAATTGAAAAGAAAATTGGACAGCGCGTCAAACGTTCAATGGAACGAACGCAAAAAGAATATTATTTGCGTGAACAAATGAAAGCCATTCAAAAGGAGCTTGGAGACAAGGAAGGGAAAACAGGCGAAGTCAGTTCATTAATGTCTAAAATCGAAGAGTCCAGCATGCCTGAGTCTGTTCGTGAAACGGCGTTAAAAGAATTGAACCGTTATGAAAAAATTCCTTCAAGCTCTGCGGAGAGCTCTGTCATTCGAAATTATATTGATTGGCTGATCAATCTTCCATGGGGCATCTATACAGAAGATCGTCTAGATTTAAAGCTTGCAAGTGAAATTTTAGATGATGAGCATCATGGGCTGGAAAAAGTCAAAGAACGTGTGCTTGAATACCTTGCTGTACAGAAGCTGACCAATTCATTAAAAGGACCGATTCTTTGCTTAGCAGGACCTCCTGGGGTAGGGAAAACGTCACTTGCCAAATCGATTGCTAAATCACTTGATCGAAAGTTTATCCGTATCTCTCTTGGCGGGGTGCGTGATGAATCTGAAATTCGCGGACATAGAAGAACGTATGTAGGGGCGATGCCAGGCCGTATCATTCGCGGGATGAGTAAGGCAGGCACAATGAATCCAGTGTTTCTTTTAGATGAAATCGATAAGATGTCCTCTGATTTTAGAGGTGATCCGTCTTCTGCGATGCTTGAAGTGCTGGATCCAGAGCAAAATCACAACTTTAGCGATCACTATATTGAAGAGACATTTGATTTATCGCAGGTGTTATTTATTGCCACTGCCAACAATTTAGCAACCATTCCAGGTCCACTTCGTGATAGAATGGAGATTATCACGATTGCAGGGTATACAGAGGTTGAAAAAGCAGAGATTGTGAAAGATCATCTTCTGCCGAAGCAGCTAAAGGAGCACGGATTAAAGAAAGGGAACTTGCAGCTTCGTGAAGCAGCGATTTATGATATGATTCGCTATTACACAAGAGAAGCAGGAGTTCGTGGATTAGAGCGTCAGCTTGCGGCCATTTGCCGAAAAGCGGCAAGAGCGATTGTGGCTGAAGACCGCAAGCGCATCACAGTGACGGAAAAGAACTTATCTGAATTTCTCGGAAAAAGACTTTACCGTTATGGTCAGGCTGAAACGACAGACCAAGTCGGGGTTGTCACAGGACTTGCGTATACGACTGTTGGCGGAGACACCTTATCAATTGAGGTATCGCTTTCTCCTGGTAAAGGCAAGCTCTTGTTAACAGGTAAGCTTGGTGATGTCATGAGAGAATCTGCACAGGCGGCATTCAGTTATATTCGATCCAAAGCAGATGAACTGAACATTGATCCTAATTTTAATGAAAAGCACGATATTCATATCCATGTTCCAGAGGGTGCGGTTCCAAAGGACGGGCCATCAGCTGGTATCACCATTGCGACGGCTCTTGTATCAGCACTCACAGGACGTCCTGTGTCAAAAGAGGTTGGTATGACAGGAGAGATAACGTTAAGAGGAAGAGTGCTTCCGATTGGCGGACTAAAAGAAAAAGCATTAGGCGCACATCGTGCAGGATTGAAAACCATTATTCTTCCAAAGGACAATGAGAAGGATATTGATGATATTCCTGAAAGTGTGAGAGAAGGACTAACCTTTATTCCGGTCTCACATTTAGATGAGGTGCTTGAGAAAGCGTTGGTAGGAGAGGGAAGATGAAAGTAACAAAATCAGATATCGTCATTAGTGCGGTGAAACCAGAGCAGTACCCGAGCGGCGGACTGCCTGAAATTGCGCTTGCTGGACGATCAAATGTTGGAAAGTCCTCGTTCATCAACTCATTGATTAATCGTAAAAATTTAGCGCGTACGTCTTCTAAACCAGGTAAGACCCAGACGCTTAATTTCTACATTATTAATGATATGCTCCATTTTGTGGACGTTCCGGGCTACGGTTTTGCCAAAGTATCAAAAACAGAGCGCGAAGCCTGGGGTAGAATGATCGAAACGTATATTACAATGCGTGAAGAATTAAAAGCAGTCGTCCAAATTGTGGATCTGCGCCATAAGCCATCAGTAGATGATGTGAACATGTATGAGTTCCTTAAATATTACGGAGTTCCCGTGATCGTCATCGCAACAAAAGCGGATAAAATTCCAAAAGGCAAATGGGAAAAACATGCGAAAGTCGTCAAACAGACGCTCGACATTGACCCATCAGATGAACTCATCTTATTCTCTTCTGAAACAAAAAAAGGAAAAGATGAAGCCTGGAATGCGATCCTTGCGAAGGTAAACGGCTAAAAAAAAGCATCTGCGATGAGCAGATGCTTTTTTTATTCTTTGTCTTCTTTTCGGCGTGATAAGAAACCCTTGAAATCTAGAAAGGACGAGTACTGGCGCGGAGCGAATTTGTTATTCGTGAGCACCAGCACGCAGGACTGACACCGAATGCGAGGGTTTGTCTTTACGCTGAAGGCATCTGCCATGAGCAGATGCCTTTTTTATTGTATAAGTTATTTCCTTTTTAAAAATAATAAGAGGAGACTGACAGCAATCAGTACATAAGGCCAGTACAATTCAAAGCCGGAAGTAGGGATCGAAAGGGAACTTAGTTGTTTTGTAATTTGCTGAAAGAAATAAAGGAACAAACCGAGTGCGATCAGCACAACACTTTCAATTCGATATTCTTTTTTCTGAGATGATTTCACAAAGAGTGCAAGTCCTACGATGAACACAATCATTGTAAATGTGTCAGGCCAGTGGTCCAATTTAGGCTGTAGAATAAAGTGTAGCGAAAGGCCTGTCATGAGCATACCGATAAACACATGAGCGCTTTCTTGCTCCTTTTTTCCTTGATATAAGAACGCGAGGCCAAAAAGCAGTACAAGTGTATACCATTTCTCTTGATCCTTCCAAATGTCAAATTGACCTCCTGAGAGAATGGCATATAGCGCTACAGCCAATAAAGTGAGCGGCAGCAAAATGGATTTCTTCTTCAAAGATGTCACCTTCTTTTAAGCAGATCATTTGTCCGCACGCGCCAAATCTGGTAAATTGCTTGAAGTGATGATATGGCATAATTGGTGTCGAACATTTTTCTACTATATCACAACATTTTTGAAATCTGTTCACAATTTTTATCCAGTTAAAAATGAATATATGTTATAATCATTATAAATAATAAATTCTATATTGTAATTATTATAAATTAGACAGGGCGTTGGGGGTGCAAGCTGAAGTTATGCATATTCTTGTTGTGGGTTTAGATTATAAAACAGCCCCTGTTGAGATACGGGAACAGCTGAGCTTTGAACCGAGTGAGCTCGGAACAGCGATGTCCAAGCTTAAAGAAGAAAAAAGCATTCTAGAGAATATCGTCATCTCAACATGTAATCGAACAGAGATCTACGCAGTAGTAGATCAGCTTCATACTGGACGGTTTTATATAAAAAGATTTTTAGCCGATTGGTTCGGTTTAGAAAAGGAAGATGTCTCTCCATATTTGAAGTTTTATGAAAACGATGGAGCGGTTGAGCATTTATTCCGTGTGGCTTGTGGACTTGATTCCATGGTCATTGGTGAAACGCAAATACTCGGTCAAGTGCGTTCCAGCTTTAAAGTAGCTCAAGAGGAGAAGACCATTGGTACCGTTTTCAATTATTTATTTAAACAGGCGGTAACCGTTGCAAAGCGCTCTCATGCGGAAACGGATATTGCGTCTAATGCCGTATCTGTCAGCTATGCAGCTGTTGAGCTTGCCAAAAAAATCTTTGGACGTCTTTCTGATAAGCATGTCCTGATTCTTGGTGCGGGCAAAATGGGCGAACTGGCGGCTCAAAACCTTCAAGGTCAAGGAATTGGCCAAGTAACGGTCATCAACCGAACGTTTGAGAAGGCAAAGGAATTGGCGGGTCGTTTTTCGGGAGAGCCTAAGAGCTTAAACCAATTAGAAAAAACATTATCCGAAGCGGACATTTTAATCAGCTCAACGGGAGCGAAACAATTTGTCATTACAAAAGAAATGGTCGAAAGTGCGAATAAAAAGCGGAAGGGCAGACCTCTATTTATGGTGGATATTGCTGTACCCCGTGATTTAGATCCAGCTATTTCTGAAGTAGAAGGTGCTTTTTTGTATGACATTGATGACCTTGAAGGCATCGTGGCTGCCAACTTAAAAGAGCGCCGTGCAGTGGCTGAGCAGGTTGAGCTTCTGATTGAAGCAGAAATTGTGGAATTTAAGCAATGGCTGAATACGTTAGGTGTTGTTCCGGTCATTTCTGCACTTAGAGAAAAAGCACTCACGATTCAAGCCGATACGATGCAGAGTATTGAGCGGAAGCTTCCAAACCTCACAAACCGTGAAATGAAGTTGTTAAATAAACATACGAAAAGCATCATCAACCAAATGCTGAAAGACCCTATCTTAAAGGCAAAAGAAATTGCCGCGGAGCCGAATGCAGAGGAAAAGCTTTTACTCTTTAAAGAAATCTTTGATTTACAGGTTGAAGATGAAGAGCAAAAGGTCGAGCCGATGCAGGTGGAGCAAGGATCATTTCAGCTTTTCAAACCAAATATGGCGCAAGGCTTTGCTACAGTTGCCAGTGAGTGATTAAGCGATGATGGAATCCATTGTAGCGAGACTCAATGAAGCAACGATCTTAATCTATGCACTAAGTGTCTTGTTCTATTTCATAGATTTTCTTCAACACAACCGGAAGGCTGGAAAAATGGCTTTCTGGTTGCTTTCTATTGTCTGGCTGCTGCAAACAGTCTACATGTTCTATATTATGATGGAAACAGACCGATTCCCTGTGTTGAATGTAGCAGAGGGGTTATATTTTTATACGTGGGTGCTTGTGACACTTTCTCTTGTGCTCACAAAGGTATTGCGCGTTGAATTTATTGTCTTTTTTACAAATGTGATCGGTTTTTCCATGATGGCGATTCACACCTTTACACCATCTGATCTCCATTCAGCAGAACTAACGGGGAAGCTGACGAGTGAACTGCTCGTGATTCATATTACGATGGCGATTTTATCCTACGGTGCCTTTTCACTTTCATTTGCGTTTTCACTGCTTTATCTCTTTCAATATCGTTTGCTGAAAAAGAAAAAATGGGGAAAATGGCTTCTGAGAATTGAAGACTTATCAAAGCTGGATCATATGGCGTACGTATTAAACATTATTGGTGTGCCTATGCTCTTGCTTAGTTTAATTCTTGGCATCATATGGGCATATATTTCGTATGATACGTTGTACTGGACAGATGCAAAGGTGCTTGGTTCGTTTATTATGCTGTTTTTATATGGCTTTTACTTATATATCAGATTGGTGAGAAATATGCAGGGCAAAATCGTGGCATTTTGGAATGTCGCTTCATTTCTTGTGCTGATGATCAATTATTTTCTGCTTGGTAGCTTATCAACCTTTCATTGGTTTCAATAATGATGAGTCTTAAAGGCATTGTCGGGAGGAAGACGTATTGCGTACAATTAAAGTAGGTTCTAGACGAAGTAAGCTGGCAATTACACAAACAAAATGGGTCATTCAAAAGCTGTCTGAACTAAACCCTTCTTATTCTTTTGAAATAAAAGAAATTGTGACAAAGGGTGATCAAATTTTAGATGTGACCTTATCTAAGGTTGGCGGAAAAGGACTGTTTGTTAAAGAGATCGAGCAGGCGATGCTGAATCATGACATCGATATGGCGGTGCACAGCATGAAAGATATGCCGGCTGCTCTTCCGGAAGGTTTAGTGATTGGCTGTATTCCTGAGCGTGAAGATGTGCGGGATGCACTTATTTCGAAGGATCATCTGAGTCTCAGCGAACTGCCTAAGGGCGCAATTGTGGGAACGAGCAGCTTACGGCGCAGCGCCCAGCTTCTTCAGGAGAGACCAGATCTTGAGATTAAATGGATTCGAGGAAACATTGATACAAGATTGGAAAAGCTGAAAAATGAAGAGTATGATGCCATTATTCTAGCGGCCGCCGGTCTGTCTAGAATGGGATGGAGCAAAGAGGTCGTGTCGGAATTTTTATCTCCTGAGACTTGCCTTCCTGCCGTTGGACAAGGCGCGCTATCGATTGAGTGCCGCGGGGATGATGAAGAGCTGCTTAAGCTTCTCGCCCAATTTACGAATGAATATACGAAGAAAACGGTCCTTGCAGAAAGAGCTTTCCTCAAACAAATGGATGGAAGCTGTCAGGTGCCGATCGCTGGCTATGCAACGATGAATGAGCATAATGAAATTGAACTAACAGGTCTTGTTGCATCTGCTGATGGGCACACGATTATTCGAGAAACCGTCACAGGCACTGACCCTGAAGCCATTGGAACAGCGTGTGCGAAGCAGATGGCCGATAAGGGAGCAAAGGATTTGATCGACAAGGTGAAAAAGGATCTGTCTCAATGAGCATAGGCAAATCGCTTCACGGACAGACGGTGCTTGTCACTCGAAATGAACGTCAAGCGGGCGTGTTTCAGCAAAAGATCGAAGCGCTGAACGGCCATGCGGTTTTAACCTCTCTTATTCGGTTTGAGCCTACGCTCACAAAAGAAAAAGCGCAGGCCTTTTTAAAGGACTTAGAAAATAGCCAATGGCTTGTTTTTACGAGTGTGAATGGTGCGTCTTTTTTTCTGAATTACATAAAAGACCATCATTTACATAAGAGCTTAACCCATTTGAAAGTGGCTGCTGTAGGAGAGAAAACCTCTGCCTATCTTGAGCAGCACGGCTTGAAGGTGGATGTGGTGCCAGAACGATTTATAGCGGAGGAACTGGCAGATGCATTACTTGACCATGTACGCCCAGGAGAGCGTGTGTTTGTTGCAAAAGGGCATCTGTCACGAGATGTGGTGAAAGAGACCCTCATTCCGCTCGGCATAGAGGTAAAAGAATGGATTTTATATGAAACAGTCAAGGATGAGGAAGGAATTGCTGCTCTCAAATCAGCAATGACAAAGCAATCATTTGATTTTATTACATTTACGAGCTCATCCACTGTTCATTCTTTTATGCATGTGATGGAACAAGACGCAGCGAAGCTTGCTGCATCTGACACCTGTTTTGTGACGATCGGTCCTCTGACAAAAGAGGCACTGCTTCAATACGGGATTTCTTCTGAAACCCCAGATACTTATACGATAGACGGAATGCTTGATTTAATGTGCCGTTTATCTGAAAGGAAGTTGAACCATTGATGAAATTTAATAGACACCGCAGATTGCGGACAAGCGCAGGAATGAGAGAATTAGTCAGAGAAACCTTTTTAAGACCATCTGATTTCATTTACCCGATCTTTTTTGTAGAGGGAGAAAATGTCCGAAAAGAAGTCTCTTCAATGCCGGGTGTATATCACATTTCTGTAGACCTCGTGAAAGAAGAAGTCCAAGAGCTTGTTGATCTTGGCATTAAATCGATCATTGTATTTGGTGTGCCGGATCATAAAGATCATGTAGGCAGTGAGGCGTATCACGATCATGGCATTGTTCAAAGAGCAACGCTTGAAATCAAAAAGCATTTCCCAGAGCTCGTGGTCATTGCAGACACTTGCTTATGCCAATATACAGATCACGGACACTGCGGAATCGTTGAAGATGGAGAAATTTTAAATGATGAATCTCTTCAGCTATTAGCGAAAACTGCTGTCAGCCAAGCGCGTGCAGGTGCAGATATCATCGCGCCTTCAAATATGATGGACGGATTTGTTATTGCCATTCGTGAGGCGCTTGATGAAGCAGGCTTTATTCATGTACCTGTCATGTCATATGCGGTGAAATATGCAAGTGCTTTTTACGGTCCGTTCCGTGATGCGGCACATAGTACACCACAGTTTGGAGATCGTAAAACATATCAAATGGACCCTGCAAACCGTTTAGAAGCACTAAGAGAAGCGCAATCTGATGTAGAAGAGGGAGCTGACTTCTTGATTGTCAAACCATCTCTTTCTTACTTAGACATTATGCGTGATGTGAAAAATGAATTTACACTCCCTGTTGTTGCTTATAATGTGAGCGGAGAGTATGCGATGGTGAAAGCCGCCGCTCAAAATGGCTGGATTTCTGAAAAAGAGCTTGTTCTTGAAATGCTGACAAGCATGAAACGTGCAGGAGCAGAACTCATCATTACGTATCATGCAAAAGATGCAGCAAAATGGCTCTCAGAATAAAGAACGGATAGACAGGAGGACGTTGAAATGGGACGTAGCTATGAAAAATCAAAGCAAGCATTTGAAGAAGCACAGCAATTAATGCCTGGTGGTGTCAACAGCCCTGTGCGTGCATTTAAATCAGTCAACACAGACCCGATTTTTATGGAACGAGGCAAAGGCGCCAAGATCTATGATATTGATGGAAATGAATACATCGATTATGTCTTATCATGGGGACCGCTTATTTTAGGACATACGAATGATCGTGTCGTTGAAAGCATTCAGCGAGTAGCGGAAAATGGGACAAGCTTCGGTGCTTCTACGTTAGTTGAAAATGAATTAGCTAAACTTGTATCAGAACGGGTTCCTTCCATCGAAGTTATTCGCATGGTCAGCTCTGGTACAGAGGCGACGATGAGTGCACTTCGTCTAGCTCGTGGTTTTACAGGCAGAAATAAAATTGTGAAATTTGAAGGCTGCTATCATGGCCACGGTGATTCTTTGCTCATTAAAGCTGGTTCTGGAGTAGCAACGCTTGGACTGCCGGATAGTCCTGGTGTTCCTGAAGGGACTGCAAGTAACACAATCACAGTACCGTACAATGATTTAGAAAGTATTCAAGTTGCTTTTCAAGAATTCGGAGATGATATCGCTGGTGTTATTGTAGAGCCGGTCGCAGGAAATATGGGGGTTGTCCCTCCGCAAGAAGGTTTCTTGCAAGGACTAAGAGACATCACGGAGCAATACGGATCATTGCTTATTTTTGATGAGGTCATGACAGGCTTCCGTGTGGATTATCACTGCGCGCAAGGCTATTTTGGCATCACACCTGATCTGACGTGCCTTGGTAAAGTGATTGGAGGCGGTCTTCCAGTCGGTGCTTATGGCGGAAGAGCGGATATTATGAGACAAATTGCGCCAAGCGGTCCAATTTATCAAGCAGGAACGTTATCTGGTAACCCTCTTGCGATGACAGCAGGCTTAGAAACCCTAAAACAGCTGACACCTGAGTCTTATGAAGAATTTAAACGAAAAGGTGATCGTTTAGAAGAAGGCATTTCGAAAGCGGCAAAAGCATACGGAATTCCATTAACGTTTAACCGTGCGGGCTCCATGATCGGATTCTTCTTTACAAATGAAGAAGTGATCAATTATGACAAAGCGAAAACAGCTGATCTTGCTTTATTCGCTGAATTTTACAAGGAAATGGCCGATCACGGCATCTTCCTCCCGCCTTCTCAATTTGAAGGACTATTCCTGTCAACAGCTCATACAGACGAAGACATCGAATATACGATTGAGACAGTGGAAAAGGTTTTTCAAAAACTACGTCGATAAAACAAAAGGCCGATATGGAGACATATCGGCCTTTTTTGCATTAGAGAAAACCAATCATATTTTCACTTCCTCCCTCATACAACTGTATTGACATCTAATTTTATTTTTTAAGGATTAGATGAAAGGAGGACACCGACTTGTCTCAAAACAATCGATTACAGTTTTCAGTAGAAGAATCCATTTATTTTAAAAGCGGACAGGAAGTCAGTGAGCTGCTGTCAATTTCTCTCGACCCTGACATTCTCGTTCAAGAAGTGAATGATTATGTTTCTATTAGAGGTTCACTCGAGCTAACAGGAGAATACAACATAAATCAAGAGGAGCTATTGGGTGAATTGAGTTCCTTTCCAACATACAGGGAAGCAGATGAGGTAAAGGTCAGAGAAGACGGAACGGCGGAGCTTTTGCATCAATTTCCAGTCGATATCACCATTCCGAAGAACAAAATTAGTCATTTAAATGATGTGTTTGTGTTTATTGATGCGTTTGATTACCAGCTGACAGAGAATCGTTTGCTCACCATTCAGGCTGATTTAGCCATTGAGGGCTTATTAGACGAGGAAACGCCTCCGGCGCCTGTAGAGGAGCCGTATGAATTTGTCCATCGTCCTGAAGTGGATTATGGCGATATGGCCTACGATTATCAGTTGCAGCCAGAACAAGAAGAACAAGAAGAGCTGCAAGGCGAAGAACGTGAGCATGATGAGAATCAGCCTGTATTCCAACATGATACGCGCGCGGAGCAAGAGGAACAGGAAGTGCAGGAAGTACAAGAAGAAGAGGAAGAAGAAATTGAGATAGAATTGGTGAACAGGGAAGTAGAGGAAGCGTCCGACGAACCTGAAGAATTAGAAGAACCTGAAGAGCCAGAACAGCCAGAACAGCCGAATAATCAAGAAGAAGCTGTGGCGCTTGGTTATCGATCCATCCCTGAAGCTCAGGTGCAGGAACCGCCATTTTTTGAACCGCCAAAGCTATTAGAAGAAGAGGAGCGGGAAGAGCCGTTCTTTGAAGTGGAAGTAAGAAAGGATCCGGAAGCTGCTGAAGAGCAGGAAGAAACGGTACAGTCGTATCCGGCTTTTGAATCACCTGCTGATCAAGTGGAGCCTGAGCATGAGGCGCACGATGATGAATATCAGCTCGGGCGGTTATATGAACGGGAAGCACCTAAAATATATGAGTCAGCTCAAGAAGAAGAGGAGCTTGAAGAAGACGTGAGAGAAACGTCTGGCAGTGAGAATTCTCTTTATTTAACAAAGCTGTTCGCTAAGCAGGAGGAGGAAGATTTTTCCCGCATGAAAATATGTATAGTGCAGCAAGAAGATACGGTCGATCGTATTTGTGAGAGATATCAGTTGAATGTGCAGCAGCTTCTTCGCACAAACTCATTATCGATGGATGCGGAGCTTGAGGAAGGGCAGATTCTTTATATTCCTGAATATCAAAAAAGCAATGCATAGCAAGCGATGACTGACCGAGAAAATGTGGTGAGTGAACGTGGATGAAATCCAATCTGTCTTATACGAATACGGGCTTGAGGCTGAATATATTGAACCTGTCAGTCCTGCTGTCATCAAGGTCTATACTAAGCAGGGTGTATTTGCTCTGAAACGAGTAAAAGCCAGCCGGCATATGCAATTTACAGAACAAATGCTTGAACTGGAATCAAAGGGCTATCGCTCCTTTGTGCCGATTTATCGGACGAAGAGCGGTTCCTTTTTCTCAAGTCATCGGGAAAGCCGGTATGCATACTATTTGATGCCGTGGCTGACGAATGAAAAGAGAGAAGAGCAGGACGATAAGCATGAATATTTATTTCAAGAGATTGCAAGACTTCATAAGCGGACTGAAGTCATGATGGATATCACAGCGCAAGAGATAGAAGCACATTACACACAAATCAAGACCAAATGGGAAACAGAGAAAGACATGTATGAACGATTCATAGAGCGGGCAGAACAAACGTGGTATATGTCGCCATTTGAGCTGGCCGCTGCTATGTATTTTTCAGAGGCGATGTCTGCCAGTGAATTTGCGCTTGAACGTTTAGAAGATTGGCATGAAGAAATGACAGACAAAGAGACAACGCGTGTTGTGCTAAATCATGGACAGCTATCGATCCATCACTTTTTGTATAATGATGTAGGGACAGGACATTTCACCAATTTTGAGCGGTCTAAAAAAGCCGCCCCCATTTATGATCTTCTGACCTTTTACTTTCGGACATTCAAAACCTATCCCACGTCTTGTCCTGAATGCACTTCCTTGTTTTATACGTATCAAAAAGGAAACCCACTTCGGGAGGAAGAACTGCATTTATTCCTAAGCTACCTCGCTTATCCGCAAGGTCTGTTTGATACAGTAAAAGCCTATGAAGCAGGCGGGCAGGATGAAATGGAAAGCTGCCAGCAGCTGTTAAGAGCGTATTGGCAGATGAAAAATTCAGAGCCGACTGTCATGAAGATTCACGAGATTGAGCAGGCTAGACGGCTTGAAGAAGAACAAAGTGCCTCGTCATCGGCGGAATGACGAGGTTATGCTGCGCTGGCTTTATATGGGCAGGTACATAATGATAAGTTTTTAAAACCAATCAAGGTGAAAGGCACAGGCGAGAAAAATAAGAATACCTAGAATGAGGACGTCAAATGTCGTAGGGAAAATGATCGTACGAAATCCTTGAAATATAGCAATCGGGAGAACGACTTGGGAAGCAACTGCCCGAATTTGTCTCAACCAGGGGGGAAGTGTGTAAGGATTGATCTTCTTCAAATCAAACGCCCTCCTTCTTCATTTTGTTATTATCATATGGGCAAAAGGGCGAAGGGTGCCTGCCCAATTTGTATAAAGAAGAAGAAAAGCGGAAAAGATGATTGACGAAAACAAAAGGCATTTAGTAATATTAATAAAAGATGAGTATGTGCTGATGAACGTGATATATCGTAAGCGTGGATCAGGAAGAGTACGAGCAAGACCCTAAAGAGAGGGAAACCAAGAGCTGAAAGGTTTCCTAGGATGTACTTGTTTGGAAGGTCGCCTGTGAGCTTAATTTCTTGAATGAACAAGTAGAGAAATTCGGGAGAACCCCGTTATCCTTTAGAGTGTATGGGACACGTATATGTGTCTCGTGAAAAAAGGTGGTACCGCGAAAAAGCTTTTTCGTCCTTTTATAAGGATGGAAAGGCTTTTTTTTATGTTTCATCAGCCGAAAAAATGTGGAGGTTACACAAATGGGAACAAATAATCAAGAAATGCCAACAAAGTACGATCCAAATGCGATTGAAAAAGACCGCTATACGTACTGGCTTGAAGGGAAATTCTTCGAAGCACAAAATGACAAAACGAAAGATCCATATACAGTCGTCATTCCTCCACCAAACGTGACAGGAAAACTGCATCTTGGGCATGCATGGGATTCTACACTACAAGACATCGTGACACGTATGAAACGGATGCAGGGCTATGACGTTCTTTGGCTTCCAGGTATGGACCATGCCGGTATTGCAACTCAAGCAAAAGTCGAGGCAAAGCTTCGCGAAGAAGGCGTAAGCCGGTATGACCTTGGCCGGGAGAAATTTGTAGAAGAAACGTGGAAGTGGAAAGAAGAATATGCAGATTTTATTCGCAGCCAGTGGGCGAAAATGGGCCTTGGCCTCGATTACTCCCGTGAACGTTTTACTTTAGATGAAGGTCTGAATAAAGCCGTTCGCCAAGTGTTTGTTCAATTGTATGAAAAAGGGCTTATTTATCGCGGAGAGTACATCATTAACTGGGATCCAGCAACGAAAACGGCACTTTCTGATATTGAAGTGATTTATAAGGATGTTCAAGGTGCGTTTTATCACTTGAGATATCCGCTTTCAGATGGAACAGGTTCAATTGAAATTGCGACAACAAGACCTGAAACTATGCTGGGGGATACAGCCGTAGCCGTACACCCTGATGACGAACGCTATCAGCATTTGATTGGAAAAACAGTGGTTTTACCAATTACAGGCCGTGAAATCCCAATCGTCGGTGATGACTATGTCGATATGGAGTTTGGTTCAGGTGCTGTGAAAATTACACCTGCTCATGACCCGAATGACTTTGAGCTTGGAAACCGCCATGGGTTAGAGCGTATTCTTGTCATGAATGAAGATGGCACAATGAATGCGAATGCACTGCAATATAAAGGGATGGACCGCTTCGAATGCCGCAAACAGCTTGTGAAGGATTTACAAGAGGAAGGCATTTTGTTCAAAATTGAAGACCACATGCATTCAGTTGGTCATAGTGAGCGAAGTGGAGCTGTCGTTGAACCGTATTTATCGACACAATGGTTTGTGAAAATGCAGCCGCTGGCAGACGAAGCCATTCATCTGCAAAAAGGGGACGACCAAGTTCAATTTGTTCCAGACCGATTTGAAAAGACATATTTACATTGGATGGAAAATATCCGTGACTGGTGTATTTCTCGTCAGCTATGGTGGGGACACCGAATTCCGGCTTGGTATCATAAAGAAACGAAAGAAGTATACGTTGGACTTGAAGCACCAGAAGATATTGAGAACTGGGAACAGGATAACGATGTGCTTGATACATGGTTTAGTTCAGCACTTTGGCCGTTTTCTACAATGGGCTGGCCAGATGCAGACAGTGAAGACTTCAAGCGCTACTACCCAACCAATCTGCTTGTAACAGGCTATGACATCATTTTCTTCTGGGTATCCCGCATGATCTTCCAAGGACTTGAATTCACAGGAGAAAAACCGTTTAAAGATGTCCTCATTCATGGGCTCATCCGCGACGAACAAGGACGTAAAATGAGTAAGTCGCTTGGCAACGGAATTGATCCAATGGAGGTCATCGACAAATACGGTGCGGATTCATTAAGATATTTCTTAGCGACTGGAAGCTCACCAGGTCAGGATCTTCGTTTTAGCTTTGAAAAGGTTGAATCCACTTGGAACTTTGCGAACAAAATTTGGAACGCATCCCGTTTTGCTTTAATGAATATGGATGGTTTAACGTATGATGAGCTTGATTTATCAGGGGAAAAATCAGTTGCTGATCAATGGATTTTAACACGCTTAAATGAAACGATTGAAAGTGTCACACAGCTTGCTGACAAGTATGAATTCGGTGAAGTGGGCAGACATTTATACAACTTCATTTGGGATGATTTCTGTGATTGGTACATTGAAATGGCGAAACTTCCGCTTTATGGTGAAGACGAAGCGGCGAAGAAAACGACTCGTTCGATCCTTGCGTATGTATTAGATCAAACGATGAGGCTTCTACATCCGTTTATGCCGTTCTTAACAGAAGAAATCTGGCAGCATCTGCCGCATGAAGGTGAGTCCATTACTGTAGCGGCATGGCCTGAAGTGAAGCCGGAGCTTTCCAATGAACAAGCTTCTGCTGATATGAAGCTGCTTGTTGAACTCATTCGTTCTGTTCGTAACATTCGCAGTGAAGTGAACACGCCAATGAGCAAACAAGTTGAGCTTTACATTAAAGCATCTACGTCTGATGTTCAGGAACGTTTAGAGAAAAATCGTTCATATATTGAGCGCTTCACGAACCCAAGTGTTCTTGAAATTGGCACAGATGTTCCAGCTAGTGATAAAGCGATGACGGCTGTTATTTCTGGAGCAGAACTCATTCTGCCGCTTGAAGGCTTAATCAACTTGGATGAAGAAATTGCACGCCTGCAAAAAGAGCTTGATAAGCTGACAAAAGAAGTGGAACGAGTACAGAAAAAGCTTGGCAACGAAGGCTTTATGAAAAAAGCACCTGAAAGTGTCGTAGAAGAAGAGCGTGCGAAAGAACGTGATTATGTCGCAAAACGCGAAGCTGTTCAAAAGCGTATTGAAGAGCTGAAAGCATAAGGTTGAAAAGACGGCTCCTAATGAAATGGAGTCGTCTTTTTTGAAAATTTCGTATGAAATGAGAGATGACATTGTTTACAACCTATCATGAAGCGATTGAGTGGATTCACAGCAGACTGGCCTTTGGTGTAAAACCGGGTCTTGAACGAATGAAATGGCTGATGAACAGACTAGGCAATCCGGAACAAAGCATAAAAGCAATACATGTTGCAGGTACAAATGGTAAAGGATCAACCATTGCGTTCACGCGTTCTGTTTTACAGGCAGCCGGCTATTCGGTCGGAACCTTCACCTCCCCATTTATACTAACGTTCAATGAAAGAATCAGCGTGAACGGAGCGCCTATAGAGGATGAAGAATGGCTGAGTTTGGTGAATGAAATCAAGCCGCTTGTTGATGAATTAGATCAAACTGAGCTTGGCGCAGCAACAGAATTTGAAATCATTACAGCGTGTGCATTTGCTTATTTTGCTCATGTGCACCAAGTAGACTTTGTCCTCTTGGAAACAGGGCTTGGCGGAAGGCTTGATTCTACAAATATTGCTGTGCCTATCTTAACAGCGATTACGTCGATTGGTCATGATCATATGGCCATTTTAGGTGACACACTTGAACAAATTGCAGCTGAAAAAGCGGGCATTATCAAAGAGGGTATTCCGATGATCACGGCAGTTCACCAGCCTGAAGCTCTTGTTGTCATTCAAAACACAGCCAAAGAAAAGAATGCCGAATGTATTTCCTTACATGATACTTGTATCTTTAATGAGCAGCAGCCGACAGAAACAGGTGAACGATTCACGTTACGCACATCAAAAAGGCAGTATCCTCAGCTTGAAACAGGATTAATTGGAACGCATCAAAGGCAAAATGCTTCCCTTGCTGTTTTACTCATTGAATGGCTGGAGCAAGAAGGCTATATTAGCGTGATAGAAGGGCAAATATATGAAGGCGTTCGGCAGGCAGTTTGGGCTGGAAGGTTTGAAAAAGTCAAAGATCATCCTCCAGTGTATTTAGACGGTGCTCATAATGAAGAAGGGATCGATCGTTTAATTGAAACTGTGCAAGCTCATTTTTCTAGTAAACAGGTGCATATATGTTTTAGTGCTTTAAAAGATAAGCCGTACAAGCAAATGATTCAAAAGCTTGAAGCCGTTAGTTCTTCTATCCATTTTGTTTCATTTGATTTTCCAAGAGCCGAATCAGCTGAAAAGCTTTATGTATGCAGTCAGTTAGACGCAAAGTCTTATGATGATGACCCTCGTACAGTGCTTGAGTTCATTCAGAAAAAAAGTGATGATCCTTCAGCGGTGATTCTTGTGACAGGCTCTCTTTATTTTATTTCAGATATACGTAATCGTATGATCGGGTAACAAAAAAACGCAAATGGCTTCAATGCCTCTTGCGTTTTTTTCTTTTGATACGCAGAAGGGAAGTAAAATCATATTTTCGCTATGTGCTCAATGAATAGGGTCGTGGTAAAATCCGGTCTATCTTATTCTCGGAAGGGGTCACAATATATGATAGGCATTTTTGTGTTTCTTGCAGGCATCACCATGGGGTCGTTCTTTCATCTAGTTGGTGAAAGGCTGCCACTGAAGCGGTCTATTCTTTTTCCTCGTTCTCACTGTACAGCCTGTAAACAGCCGCTTTCCTTGCGCGAGATGATTCCGCTAGTTTCGTATGCATTATTGAGGGGGACTTGTAAATATTGCGGCACTCGGCTGTCTTTGCTATATCCACTGATTGAGCTGCTGTCAGGCAGTCTTTTTTTGCTCATGTATAGAATCGCTGGTATTTCGTTTGAAGGTCTTTTTCTTGTGATTCTTTGTAGTTTATTTGTGATTGCTGTCGTGAGCGATCTCCTTTATATGAGGGTGCCAAACGAGCTGTTTCTCTTCTTTTTTCCTCTTTTCGTCATATACCGCACGCTTGAACCTCTACTTATTTGGTGGGAAGGAGCGGCTTCGCTTCTTTTTTGCTTTCTCTTGTTTTATATTTTAGATCGTTTCAAGCCAAATAGCATGGGCGGAGCTGATATCAAGCTGTTCGGAGTGCTTGCATTTTGCTTAGGATTCAAGCCATTCCTTCTCATTCTTTTCCTCTCGTGTATCACTGGAATCGTCTATGCGAAGGTTTTTTCTTTTCGATTAGATGAGCCATTTCCCTTTGTTCCTGCGATCTCTTTTTCTTTTTGGCTGTATCTCTATGGAGTTCATGTCATGCTCCCATTCACCGGGTCGACCGGTTGAAAAAATTGGCGAACACTTTTTTTTCCTGCCGACAAAAGTCTTGTTCTTTTTTTTATCCGCTATGTTAAAGTGTGAAACAGAAAGAAGGACGGGTTACATTCGCGCTGATTCATTGGACAAAAAGGTCTTTCTTACAAACAATGTCAGAAAGCGGGGAATGACAGTGAAAAAAAGGCAGGCAAAAAAACAAGGGTTAAAAGTCAATATTAATGGCAAAGAAGAAATACTTCATGAAGATGACCATCAGCCGCCAAAACAACAAGAGGATGATCAAGTGACGTTTTCGAATTGGGAGGAAAAAAGGCAGTCAGAACTGGAGACAGCTGCTTCCGAGGAAGAACCGGCTAAACCGAAAGAAGAAGATTTCCAGTGGGATGATGCAGCTGATCATATTTATCATTCTGATCCAAAGGTCGTCACACCTTATCAAAAGAAAAAAGGCTCCTTTGATCAGAAGTTCGGTAAAAACCGCGGCCCGTTTAAGAGAGTGATGACAACGATTGTGTTTGCAGTGGTTCTTGGGACAGGCCTAGGTGTGTTTGCACTTAGCCTAAGTCAAGATGGTACTCAGAATCCATCAGGGGGAGATATCAGCGTTTCAGCATCCGGAAATCAATCATCGATGAAAGCGGGCGGGGATGCGCCGCCAGCAGATACTGCTGATGAATCAAAAGAGAATAAAGATGAAAAAAGCGCCTCTGACAGCTTTTCAACATATGTTGTACAGGCTGGAAAGTTTTCCTCTGAAAAAGGAGCAGATGAATTAGTTGGCAGTTTAAAAGAAGCAGGATACGCGGGGAAAAAGGTTTCAATGGATGATGGCTATTATGTTATTGCCGGGCTTGCGACAGAACAGGGCATGACAAGCGCTGTTGGGAAGAAGCTGATTGATCAGCACTTTGAGGCGTGGGGAGGCAAGGAGCTCTCATTTCAAGTACCGGAGGAGCTGACTAGTTTAATAGAAAAGGCATCTGTTTTATCCTCTAAGGTCATTGCAGGGGATGATGTGGATCAAAAGGACGTTGCGCAGCTGATCTCTGAGCTTGAAAGTGCCAAAACAACGGACGCACCAGCTAAAAGCAGTTTGCTGAAAGCGGTGCAGCTGTTAAATGAACCTACTGCTGAAAACGGGTGGAAATCTCAGCAGGTACTGCTTGATCAATTAAATACGTAAAATCATATTTTAAGAAACCAAACTAGTCAAAAAATGACTAGTTTTTTTCTTTTGCATCCAACATAATGATGAAGGAACATGAAAAATGAATTTTCGTAAATTGTCGGTAAGATGTACATTTGATAGGATGAATGGGTATCTTACTTCTTAGGCTAAACCCTGAAAGGATGAACAAACATGAACCAATTGATTCTCGCATCTCAATCCCCTAGAAGAAAAGAATTGCTTGATCTAGCAGGGTTTTCTTATGACATTCAAGCAAGTCAATTAAAAGAAGAAATAAATCGAAACTTTTCTCCTGCAGAGAACGTCCAATGGTTGGCAGAACAAAAAGCAAGTGATATTCAAAGATTATATCCCGAAGCTGTGATTATTGGTGCAGATACGATTGTTGCAATTGACGGCAAATGTCTTGGGAAACCAAAAGACAAGGAAGAAGCGGCCTCAATGCTTCAATTATTGTCAGGAAAGACACATCAAGTCTTGACGGGTGTCACGATTCAGTCAGAGAATAGAAAAGAAACATTTTATGAACAAACAGAAGTGACGTTTTGGACACTTGCGCAAAATGAAATAGACCGTTATATCGAAACGGGAGAACCGCTTGATAAAGCGGGAAGCTATGGCATTCAAGGAAAAGGCGCACTGTTTGTTCAAAAAATAGATGGTGATTATTTTTCCGTTGTCGGTCTCCCTATTGCCAAAACAGTTAGAGTGCTCGAAACATTTGGAATCACCCCTTTTTGATGACAGGAAGGAATCTAAAAGGAGTGGGCATCATGAACGATTTCCCTATGTTGCTAAAGCATTTTCCTCAAGATGAAAAGCCGAGAGAACGATTTATGAAATATGGTCCCGGCAGTCTGTCAAACCATGAACTTGTTGCGATTCTTTTAAGGACAGGCACAAAAAAGGAATCAGTTCTCCAAATTTCTGCAAGACTTCTGCAAACATTTGGCGGTCTTCGCTCTGTAAGAGAAGCCTCAATTGAAGAAATGTCGAAGATTCGAGGAGTTGGAAAGGCGAAGGCGGTCTCTCTATTAGCTGCTTTAGAACTCGGCACTAGATTACACCATCAAACGACGGACAACCGCTATGTGATCCGCACACCAGAGGATGGGGCAAAATATGTGATGGAAGATATGAGGTTTTTACAACAGGAGAATTTCGTTTGTCTTTATCTCAATTCAAAAAATCAAGTTCTTCATAAACATACTGTGTTTATTGGAAGTTTGAACTCATCCATCGTTCACCCGCGTGAAATTTTCAAAGAGGCGTTTAAACGTTCGGCTGCTTCATTTATATGTGTGCACAACCATCCATCTGGAGACCCGACGCCGAGCAGGGAAGATATTGAAGTCACACAGCGACTTTTTGAATGTGGAAAGCTGATTGGAATACAGCTGCTTGATCATCTTGTCATAGGTGATCAAAAATTTGTGAGTTTGAAGGAAAAAGGGTATTTGTAACACTTTTTTTTTCAATGTTTTACGATATAATAGAGTTTATGAGTTTTTCCCTAAGGGAATTTTGGTTTAAGAAAGGAAGATACATACATATGTTTGGAATTGGTACAAAAGACCTTGGAATAGATCTTGGAACAGCGAATACGCTTGTTTTTATTAAAGGAAAAGGCATTGTTGTGAGAGAACCTTCGGTCGTAGCCTTGGAAACTGATACGAAGTCTATAGTGGCAGTTGGAAATGATGCTAGAAACATGATTGGCCGTACACCTGGTAATGTTGTGGCATTACGCCCAATGAAAGACGGAGTCATTGCAGATTACGAGACGACAGCAACAATGATGAAATATTACATTAATCAAGCATTAAAAGGCAAAGGGCTTTTTGCTCGTAAACCTTACGTCATGGTATGTGTACCATCTGGTATTACAGCTGTAGAAGAGCGTGCAGTCATTGATGCAACAAGACAAGCTGGTGCACGTGACGCATACCCGATTGAAGAGCCATTTGCTGCGGCAATCGGTGCTAACCTGCCTGTATGGGAGCCAACAGGAAGTATGGTTGTGGACATTGGCGGCGGTACAACAGAGGTAGCGATTATTTCTCTTGGCGGCATTGTGACATCACAATCAATCCGCGTGGCAGGAGATGAGATGGATGATGCGATCAGCAGCTACATCCGTAAAACGTATAACCTAATGATCGGTGATCGTACGTCAGAAGCGATTAAAATGGAAATCGGTTCTGCGCAGCCTGATGTACATGATGAGATGGACATTCGCGGCCGTGACCTTTTAACAGGTCTGCCAAAAACAATCTCTATTACGGCAGAAGAGATTGCAAAAGCGCTTCGCGATACGGTGGAAACAATTGTCGATGCAGTGAAAATGACTCTTGAAAAAACCCCGCCTGAGCTGGCAGCAGATATTATGGACCGCGGAATTGTTTTAACAGGAGGCGGTGCATTGCTTCGTAATCTTGACAAAGTCATTAGTGATGAAACGAAAATGCCAGTCATTATTGCAGAAGACCCGCTTGACTGTGTGGCAATCGGGACAGGGAAAGCACTAGAACATATTCATTTGTTCAAAGGAAAATCAAAAGATAATCGATAATCGGGCGTAATTAAAGAGGTGTAAGACATGCCGCAGTTTTTTATGAATAAAAGATTAATGTTGCTCCTTGTCTGTGTCATCGTACTGGTGGCCATGATTGGTTTTTCAGTGAAAAGCGGCAGAGGTGCTTCATGGCCGGAAAAATTAGTGGGGGATACGACAGGCTTTTTTCAAGGTGTCTTTCATAAACCATCACAATTTATTGCCGGTATTTATGGGAACGTACAAGATTTAAAGAACACATATGATGAAAACGAGCGTCTTCGAAAAAAACTTGATGGACAAACTCAATATGAGGCGAAACTTCAAGAACTAGAAGATGAGAACAAAAAGCTTCGCAAACAGCTTGGCTATGTGAACTCTATTCGTGACTACACGCCAATTCTATCAACTGTTATCGCAAGAAACCCTTCTCTTTGGGATAGCTTTGTGATGATTGATAAAGGGAAAAAACAAGGCGTGGAAAAAGATATGGCAGTCACAAATGAGAGTGGCGCATTAATTGGGAAGATTGAAAGTGATAAGCTCAACAATTTTACTTCAACTGTAAGATTGCTAAGCTCTACTGACCAAAATAATAGAATTTCAACGAAAATTTTTGCGAAAAAGGGCAAAGAAGAACTCAATGGAATCATTAACGGTTATGACAGCAAGAAAAAAATGCTGACTATGAATATTCTGAAATCCGATGCAGATGGGGATGTCAAAAAAGGAGATCTTGTTGAAACATCTGGAGCAGGGGGCGTATTCCCGCAAGGCTTAACGATTGGTAAGGTAAGTGAAATCGAGCCAGACCATTACGGCCTGACAAAGATCATTTACGTAGAACCAGCGGCTGAACTCAACAATTTAGACCGTGTGATTGTGGTGAATCGCAGCACAAGTACAGCAGATGCATCTGAATTGACGAAGGAGGAAGGCTCGTGAAACGTGTCCTTCTTGCTTTCGTCATGTTGTTTATCTTCGTATTTGACAGCATTTTTGTTGATTTAGTGAAGCTCCCATTTGTTTCAGAGAATCAAATTTTAGCTCCTCATTTCATTTTACTCGCACTTGTATTTATGACTGCTTTTGTGAATCAAAAATATGGTGTGATTTACGGATTTATCTTTGGACTTTTATATGATATTTCATATACAGGCATACTTGGTGTTCATATGTTTGGCTTTGGGGCGCTTTGCTATTTGTTAGCAAAAGCCTTTAAAGTTCTGCAAACGAATATGTTAGTCGTTGTCTTTCTGTCGATTATTGCTGTTTCCGTGATGGAGTTTTATGTATACGGCGTTCAAGCGACAATTCAACCAGGGATTATGCCGTTTAATACGTATGTCATCGAACGCTTTATTCCAACGATTCTTTTAAATACTGCTGCGTCTCTCATACTTGTTGTGCCGTTTAGGCTCTTTTTCACCCACGTGAAACAAGGACTGATCGACGAATAAAAGCAGGAGTTTGTCCAATTACGGCGAAATGAGTATGTTGTTGAGGTGAGCATCTTGAAAACTCAAAAACAGCAATATGTGACGATAAAAGGTACAAAAAACGGATTAACATTACAGTTAAATGATGACTGTTCGTTTGATGACCTTCTTTCCGGCTTGCGAGAGGTTCTATTACTTGAGCAATATACAGATGGAAGAGAAGGACATAAGGTCAATGTGCATATTAAGCTTGGTTTTCGGTATTTAACAGAGGATCAGGAGACGCGTTTGACTGAAGCGGTGTCTGAAAATGAACATCTCGTCATCCACTCCATTGAAAGTGAAGTCATGTCAACTGAAGAGGCGAGACGATTAAAAGCAGAGGCTGAAATTACTTCTGTAGCAAAAATTGTGCGCTCTGGACAAGTGCTGCATGTCGAAGGAGATCTTTTATTAATAGGAGATGTCAATCCTGGCGGAACGATTCGCGCAGGAGGAAATATTTTTGTGCTTGGCGCATTAAAAGGTGTGGCGCATGCTGGATGTAATGGCAACAAACAGGCTGTTATTGCGGCATCTCATATGATTCCAACACAGCTTCGCATCGCACAAGTTTTTAACCGCGCGCCAGACCAAAAAGAAGATGGAAATGAAATGGAATGTGCTTATTTAGATATAGATGGCAATATGATCATTGAACGCCTGCAGCAATTGGCTCATATAAGACCTAATCTGACAAGGCTTGAGGGAGGAATGTGAAATTGGGCGAGGCTATTGTGATTACCTCAGGAAAAGGCGGCGTTGGCAAAACAACAACATCTGCAAACTTAGGCACAGCACTAGCGATTCAAGGGAAAAAAGTGTGTCTAGTTGATACCGATATCGGCCTTCGGAATTTGGATGTCGTGATGGGGCTAGAAAACCGCATTATTTATGATCTAGTCGATGTAGTAGAAGGAAGATGCAAAATTCATCAAGCGCTTGTAAAAGATAAGCGTTTCGAGGATCTTTTGTATCTTTTACCTGCTGCTCAAACAAGTGATAAAACGGCTGTAGAGCCGGAACAGATCAAAGAATTAATTCAATCATTGAAACAAGACTTTGATTATGTTGTTATTGACTGCCCTGCTGGAATTGAGCAAGGCTTTAAAAATGCTGTATCCGGTGCAGACAAGGCTATTGTCGTGACGACGCCTGAAATCTCAGCTGTGAGAGATGCGGACCGAATCATCGGTTTGTTAGAACAAGAAGATATCGAACCGCCTCGTTTGATTGTCAATCGTATTCGTACACACATGGCGAAAAATGGCGATTCAATGGATGTAGATGAAGTGGTACATCACTTATCGATTGATCTACTTGGCATTGTAGCAGATGATGATGATGTGATTAAGGCTTCAAACAATGGTGAACCAATTGTTATGGATGCTAAAAATAAAGTATCGATTGCCTATCGCAATATTGCCCGCCGGGTACTAGGCGAATCTGTTCCGCTTCAATCTTTTGAAGAAGAAAACAAGGGAATGTTTGCAAAGCTCAAAGCATTTTTTGGTGTAAGAGCATAATCACTGAACCGTGATAGAAAACCTTTGCAGTCTAGGAAAGACGGCTACCTTTGCGAAGCGAATTTGACATTCGTGAGTACCGGAGCGCAGACCTGACACCGAATGCGAGGGTTTGTCTGCACGCTGAGACCGATTCGATGAGAATCGGTCTTTTTGTTGCATATCAGATGGGGTTGTCACATAAAATGTACAAACTGTTTGTATGTAAAGGGTGATCTCATGAAAAGAGTGGACGAGTATCGAAAGAAAATCGCGCAGCGCCGCAAAATGATGCAGCCAGCTGCTCCCCCTAAGAAGACGGCTTTCAAGAAAAAAGAAGATATCCCGCCATGGGTTATGCTGACAGAGGAAGAAAAGCATTCTGGCTCGACCTCCTATGAATCCGCGTCCCATCAGCCAAAGAAATATCGTCATCCCTTATTTAACCCGAATACCTTTGTGCTTAAATGCTTATTATCAGCGTCCCTTGTTTTGATTGCAGCCATTTCATTTAAAGGTCAGACAGGTCCGTTTCAGCAGCTGAAGCCGATGATTACTCAGACTTTTGAGCAAGATTTTCAATTTGCTGCTGCTAACCGCTGGTTTGAAAAAACAGTTGGACATCCGCTGGCCTTTTTAACAGAGAAAAAAGATGGCCAAAAGGACGTACAAGCGAATCAAGAACTAGCTGTTCCTGCCTCTGGTAAAGTGCAGGAATCCTTTACGCAAAATGGAGCAGGTGTCAAAGTGGAGACATCCGCTGAAGCCATTGATAGTATGAAGGAAGGCTACGTGGTCGAGGTGAAAAAACAAAGCGATACAGGGCTTACCGTTGTAGTGCAGCATGCAGATAACAGCTATAGCTGGTACGGTCAATTAAAGAAAGCCGATGTGGCCTTATACGATTTTGTCGATAAGGGTGAAAAAATTGGCCAGATTTCACTTGATGATCAAGGGAAGGGCACGTATTACTTTGCCATTAAGCAAAATGAACAATTTATCGATCCTATTCAGGTGATGACCTTTGAATAGATGGCTGCTCATGCTGACGAAAATTCACATCCATCCGCTGCTGTGGATTGTGATGGCGTTTGCGGTTCTGTCAGGTCAAATCAAGCCGCTGCTTTGTCTGCTCGTGATTGTCTGTGTCCATGAACTTGGACATGCAGCGGCTGCCTGCTATTATCATTGGCGCATTCGGCGGATTTTTTTACTGCCATTTGGCGGAACGGTGGAAGTAGAGGAACATGGGAACCGTCCGTTAAAAGAAGAGCTGGCGGTCATTTTGTGCGGGCCGCTTCAGCATGTACCGCTCCAGCTCATGGCATGGCTTTTCATGGAGGCTTCTCTTATCTCGCACGATGTCTTTACCATGTTTACCTTTTATAATATGGCGATTTTCCTTGTGAATCTTTTGCCCGTTTGGCCGCTTGATGGCGGAAAATTATTCTTTTTGCTCTTATCTGTTTTTTACCCTTTCCAACGCGCACATGCCCTAGCAATAAAAGGCTCACTTGTCTTTTTCGGTCTATTGACAGGAGGGTTACTTTTATTTGCACCGCTGCAATTCAATGGCTGGGTGCTGCTTACTTTTTTAGCTTATTCACTCGTGATGGAACACAGGCAGCGGCATTACGTCAGGGTTCGCTTCTTACTAGAACGGTATTACGGTAAAAAAGAGCAGAAGGTAGAAAAACTGATTCCGCTGAGAGCAAGTGCAGAGGAAAAAGTATACGAAGTGATGGCACGATTTCAAAGGGGCTGCAAGCATCCGATTATTATTGAAAGAGATGGCGTGAAGATGAGCCAGCTTGATGAAAATGAACTGCTCCATGCGTATTTTTCAGATCGCAGAACCACCTCCTCAATGGAAGAGCTTCTTTTACCGTACTAATAGTGAAAATACATTGACATTCTGCGTCTAGTTTGATATATTTTTTAATGTTATGGATATGTAGCACCCGTGCTACAACCGCGCGGAGCAGGTGTAAAGTGCCTATGGCCCCCTGTATTCGGCGAGTCTGAGTTTATTAGGAGGTGCAGAGATGTACGCAATTATCGAAACTGGTGGTAAACAAGTAAAAGTTGAAGAAGGTCAAACTGTTTATGTTGAAAAACTAGCTGCTGAAGCAGGTGAAACAGTAACTTTCGAAAACGTATTGTTTGTCGGCGGAGACACTGTCAAAGTGGGTAACCCTTCAGTTGCTGGAGCAACAGTAACGGCTAAAGTTGAAAAACAAGGTCGCGGTAAGAAAATTACTGTGTTCAAGTACAAACCGAAGAAAAACAACCACAAGAAACAAGGTCATCGTCAACCTTACACTAAAGTTGTTATCGAAAAAATCAACGCTTAAGGCGTGTGAGTGATATGATCAAAGCAACCATTACTCGGTCTTCAGCAGATGAAAGCATTACGTCTTTTCAGATGACTGGACATGCCGAGTTTGCTGAAAAAGGTCAGGATCTCGTTTGTGCAGGTGTATCTGCTGTTGTTTTTGGCTCAGTCAATTCAATTATTGCACTGACAGGATTGGACCCACTGCTTGATATTGGTGAAGATGGCGGCTACTTCTCTTTTGAACTGCCGGCTGATACAGATCCAGTATCTTTTGAAAAAGCCCAGCTGCTTTTAGAAGGCATGGTCGTTTCCTTAGAGACAATTGAACGAGATTATCACGATTATGTGAGAATATCAACAAAAAAATAGGAGGTGAACTTCATGCTTAGATTAGATCTTCAATTTTTCGCATCTAAAAAAGGGGTAGGTTCTACAAAGAACGGACGTGACTCTGAGTCTAAACGTTTAGGCGCTAAACGTGCTGATGGTCAATTCGTAACTGGTGGTTCTATCCTTTATCGTCAACGTGGAACGAAAATCTATCCAGGTGAAAACGTTGGACGCGGAGGCGACGACACTCTTTTCGCTAAAATCGACGGAACAGTTAAATTCGAACGTTTCGGTCGTGACCGTAAAAAAGTGAGCGTATATCCTGCGGCACAATAATTGCTAAAAACTCCGGTCATTGACTGGAGTTTTTTCACTTTTTACAAGCAGTACCGAAGATGATAAAAGAAGATGCACTCCATAAATATCAAAGAACGTTTGCTGACTTTGCCTCATTTTCTCCTATACGATCAGAAAAAACAACCTTTCCTCACATAACTAGTGTTTTTCTATGCTGTCTTCTCTGTTATAATTCAGGGAGACATATTGATGATAAGACTCCTAAAAGAGAGACCAAACGATTGGGAGTGCGATAATGGAAGAGATACCAAGTAAAGAAAATGAAAAATTAACTCACGTTGCATTAACAAATGAATTGATCTATCTGCTCAGTCGTTCAAGACACGACTGGATGAATAAATTACAGCTGATCAAAGGCAACTTGACATTAGAAAAATATGACCGCGTGTTTGAAATTATAGAAGAAATGGTCATTGAAGCACAGCATGAATCCAAACTCTCAAATTTAAAAATTCCCCAATTGGCCTATTACTTTCTAACATTTAATTGGGAGTCGCATTTTATCACCTTAGAATATGAAGTGCTTGGTGAAACCCGAGACTTATCAGCATATGAATCGCAGCTGCTAACGGTATCACAGGAGTTGTTTTCGATATTCGATCAATCAGTTTGCCAAAAAACTGAAAATCATTTAACGGTCACTTTCCAAACAGATCATGAAGAAAATGATGTGATCTTATATTTTGATTTCAAAGGAAAATTAACAAGTTTGGATGCGTTAAATGCGTTTCATGACGCAAACTATCCATGTATGAGTATAACGCAATTTCATGTGACGCCTCATGAGTCCATGATTGAGCTTTGTTTGAGGCAAGAACGAGATATGTGATGCAGAGAAACGGAGGAAGTTATGTTTGTAGATCAGGTTAAAGTGTATGTTAAAGGCGGTGACGGCGGAAACGGTATGGTGGCGTTCCGTCGTGAAAAATATGTACCAAAGGGCGGCCCAGCAGGCGGCGACGGCGGAAATGGTGCAGATGTTGTATTTGAAGTAGACGAAGGACTTAGAACGTTAATGGACTTTCGTTATAAGCGCCATTTCAAGGCTGACCGCGGCGAGCACGGAATGAGTAAAAACCAGCACGGCCGAAATGCGGAAGAAATGATTGTCAAAGTTCCGCCGGGTACGGTTGTGACAGATGCAGAGACGGAACAAGTACTAGCTGACTTGACAGAGCATGGGCAGCGGGCTGTAATTGCCAAAGGCGGACGTGGCGGACGTGGGAATTCACGCTTCGCAACACCAGCAAACCCTGCACCACAGCTGTCTGAAAACGGTGAGCCAGGTAAAGAACGTGACGTCATCTTAGAATTAAAAGTACTTGCAGATGTTGGACTTGTTGGTTTCCCAAGTGTCGGGAAGTCAACGCTGCTCTCGATTGTCTCTTCTGCGAAACCAAAAATTGCGGATTATCATTTTACAACGCTTGTACCGAACCTCGGGGTTGTTGAAACAGACGATAACCGAAGCTTTGTTATGGCGGATCTGCCAGGACTGATCGAAGGAGCGCACGAAGGCGTTGGCTTAGGTCATCAATTTTTACGTCATATTGAGCGTACACGTGTCATTGTCCATGTCATTGATATGTCTGGACTTGAAGGGCGTGACCCATACGAAGACTACGTGACGATTAATGAAGAGCTTGAGCAGTACAATATGAGATTGACAGAGCGTCCGCAAATCATTGTTGCGAACAAAATGGACATGCCAGATGCAGCTGACAATCTAGAGGCATTTAAAGAAAAATTAACGGATGACTATAAAGTGTTCCCGATTAGTGCGATCACAAGAGAAGGGCTTCGTGAGCTCTTATTTGAAATCGCCAATCAGCTTGAAACAACACCGGAATTCCCGCTCTATAATGAAGAGGAGCTGTCGGATAACCGTGTGATGTACAGGTTTGATGAAGGCGATGCACCATTTGAGATCTCTAGAGATCCTGATGGCACATTTGTCTTAACGGGTAAAGCACTTGAGCGTCTGTTTAAGATGACAGACTTCTCAAGAGATGAATCTGTTAAACGATTCTCTAGACAGCTGCGCGGAATGGGTGTCGATGATGCCTTGCGTGAGCGCGGAGCAAAAGATGGCGACATCATTCGTCTGCTTGAATTTGAATTCGAATTTATTGATTGATCAAAAGGAGGGTCCAGACCATGGGCTCTCCCGTTTTTAAAAGGGGAGAAAACAGGTGAAAGAAGAAACGTTCTATTTAGTAAGAGAGGATGTACTTCCAGATGCGATGCGAAAAACGCTTGAAGTCAAAAAGCTTCTCGATCGCAAAAAAGCGGATTCAGTTGCCGATGCTGTTCAAAAAGCGGATTTAAGCCGCAGTGCTTTTTATAAATACCGAGATGCTGTTTTTCCATTTTATACAATGGTGAAAGAGCAGATCATCACATTGTTTTTCCACCTTGAGGACCGGTCTGGGGCTTTATCAAGACTGCTTCAAATTGTGGCTGACTCTGGCTGTAATGTGTTATCCATTCACCAAACGATTCCGCTGCAAGGAAGAGCGAATGTCACCTTATCAATTAGTACAGCTGGTATGGCAGATGATATCAACACCGTCATGAATCAATTAAGGAAGCTTGAATTTGTCGAAAAAGTCGAAATTCTAGGTTCTGGGGCGTAAAAGGAGAGATCATAGCAGATGAAGCAATTAACTGTAGGTTATTTTGGACCAGAGGCAACATTTACTCATTTGGCCGTATGCTCTTGTTTTCCAAAAGATGCGGTGCAGCGTGCCTATGCAACGATTCCGCAATGTATGGATGCTGTGTCAAAAGGCGAAGTCGATTTGGCGGTCGTTCCACTTGAAAATGCCCTCGAAGGCTCTGTGAACTTAACGATTGATTATTTAATTCATGAAGAAGCGCTGTCCATTGTGGGGGAGATGACAGCACCAATTCGGCAGCATTTGCTTGTCCACCCATCAAGAGCGGAGAGCTGGGAGACGTTAGATGTCATTCAATCGCATCCTCACGCGATTGCCCAGTGTCATCAATTTCTGAAAAAGCAGTACCCTCATATTCCTCATCGGCCAGTGGAATCAACAGGCTATGCAGCAAAATACATCAGTGAGCATCCAGATGAAGCTGTCGGGGCTATTGCCAATGAAATTGCCGCAAAAACGTATGGTTTGGCGATTGCAAAAAAAGACATCCATGATTATCCGCACAACCATACACGCTTTGTGATTTTACATAAAGATCCTAACGCATCGTTCCCAATGAATTCTGGTTTCTCATCAAAGCCAAAAACGACCATTGTGGTCAGTCTGCCTAAGGATGACCAATCAGGCGCATTGCACCGCGTGCTGTCTGCTTTTTCTTGGCGGAATCTTAACTTGTCAAAAATTGAATCTCGTCCGACAAAAACAGGTCTTGGACATTATTTATTTATTATTGACATTGAAAAAGAAATGGATGATGTCCTCGTCCCTGGTGCGATTCAAGAATTAGAAGCGATTGGCTGTGAGGTCAAGCTGCTTGGCAGCTATCAAACATATGAATTAACGAATGAAAAATAGTGTCCCGTGAGGACACTATTTTTTTAATCTTTTATTAAAAACCCAGCATCATCCAGCGCTTGAATGGCTTGGTCAAGCTGCTTTTGGCTGTAAGAAGTGAGAGTATGCAGGTGCACGCCGTCTGTTAGTTCTGACAAGTAGGACGCGCCGGTGTTAGAAATATGATGGACAAAATCAGCGACTTGTTTCCGTGTGCTGACGCGAATAGAGGCCGTTAGTTCACCATAAACAGGATGCTCAATGATCACATCTTTCACCGTCACTCCAAAGTCAACAATCAAGGTCAGTTCCTCTTCTGTACGAGCAGGATCATGTTTGCAGGCGATGATTTGTTCAATTTCTCTTTCTGGCGCATGCTGCGCTGCCATATACACATAGCCTTGGCTTGTGGCAATAATGGGTTCGTTTTTTGCTTTTAATAATGAAATATCTTGTACAATGACTTGCCGAGAGACAGCCGCCTTTTTAGCTAAAAAGCTTCCAGTAAGCGGTGTGTCTGTTTCTTTAAGCCACTCTAAAATGGCGTTTCTTCTTTCTTCGCCAATGAGTTTCCTCTCTTGCTCCACGTCCTAAGCTCCCTTCTTCTCCTTTTGCAAATGCTCAAATGTATGCAAAAGCTGATCGATGTCCTCTTTTGATGACTGCCATCCAAATGATAGTCGAATAAATTGTAGGGCATCACGATCTGATACACGCAATGCCTTCACAGCAGGGGAAGGATGGTGATAACCGGAAGCACATGCGCTTCCAGTAGATAGACAAATCCCATGCCGGTTACATGCTAACATTACATATTGTCCTTCAAACCCTTCAAAAAAACAACCAATAATATGAGGAAGCGTGCGGCGATTGTCATTGTCCTGAAGTGTATGAACTGGCAGCTGTCTTATTTTTAACTGCTGAAGAAAATAATCACGCAGCTGCTTATCTAATTTTTGCTGTTCATCCAGCCTAAGCATCGCTTGTTCACTTGCGGCAGCAAAAGCACCGATACATGGAACGTTTATTGTCCCTGGACGTAAGCCATTTTCCTGAACTGCTCCTGTATATAAAGGTTTCCAAGGAACATGAGCGCCCATATAAACGGCACCAGCGCCTTTAGGAGCATACACTTTATGACTTGAGATGGACACAGCATCGACTCCAAGTTCTTTGATGGACACACGAATCTTTCCAAATGTTTGCACAGCATCTGTATGAAAAAGAATGTTCCTTTCTTTTAAAAGAGGCGCTAATTCAGCAAGCGGCTGGATAATCCCTGTTTCTGAATTAGCATGCTGAATAGATACTAGTCCTGTTTCAGGCAATAATGCTTTTTTAAGAATGTCCTTTGTTATGATTCCATCCTGATTCGGTTCAATGATCGTGACTTTTACGCCAAGACGCTCTAAGCTGCTAACTGCATAATGAACAGAAGGATGCTCAACTGAAGTTGTGATGACATGCTGTTGATGTGCTGGCAGTCCATTGATGATCGATTGAATCGCAAGGAGATTGGATTCAGTTCCACCGCTTGTAAAATAGATCCCATCCGGTTCACCCTCGATCATGGCAGCGAGTGATTGTCTGCTGTAAGTCAATATGTCATTTGCTTTTCCCCCAGCATCATGAAGGCTGCTTGCATTTCCGTAAAAATTTTTGCTTAGCTGCTCAAAAACATGCAGCGCTTCCTCTGAAACAGGTGTAGAAGCTGCGTAATCTAAATAAACCAACCCATCCATCTCCCGTGTGAAAATTTTTTCTTGTATTTATTTTAGTGTTGTGTAATGATATGTGTCAAGACAGGTGTAAATGACAGGAGGGGCGATGGTGTCATCAATCAAAAAAGTTATTGTGGTGGGGTCAGGCATTGCAGCGCTTTCCTTTGCAAAAACCATTTCGAAAAGCTGCCAGGTCATCATGATGACAAAAAAACAATGTTCATCTAGTAATTCCATGCTGGCTCAAGGAGGAATCGCTGCTGCCTTTTCAGCACATGATTCAGCTGAGCAGCATGTGCAAGATACACTAGCTGCCGGCTGTGATCACAATGATGAAAGAACGGTACAAGAAATCGTGAGACTTGGAAAACACCTTGTGGAGCAGCTCGTAGCAGAAGGCTGTCCATTTGATCAAGATGAGGCAGGAGAGCCGCAATTAGGCAAAGAGGGAGCACATACCACTCATCGCATTTTGCATGCAGGAGGAGATCAATCAGGTAAAACCCTTGTACAGTTTCTGAAAAGTCAGCTCGGCTCACATATTCATTTATACGAATATCATCATGTCATTGATCTATTGATTCATGAAGGGACATGTACGGGTGTTGTATGGAAAGACGAGACAGGACACGTACATACGATGACCGCAGATGCCGTTGTTTTATCAACTGGCGGCTGCGGCTCCCTGTATGAGACAAACACAAATGATCCTTCTATAACAGGAGACGGACTGATGATGGCCTATCGAGCCGGGGCACAATTAGTGGATCTCGAATTTGTTCAATTCCATCCAACTCTTTTAACAATCGCTGGAAAAGCAGTTGGCCTCATTTCAGAGGCAGTACGGGGAGAGGGAGCTTATTTAGAAGATGAAACAGGCAGGCGGATCATGAAAGGTATTCACCCACAAGCTGATTTAGCACCTAGAGATGTGGTCGCTAGAGCTATTTTTCATGAGCAGCAATTAGGTCATCAATTGTATCTTAACATCCATGATATCCCGCATTTTTCAGCTCGTTTTCCGGCCATAGCTCAGATGTGCCAGCGTGCAGGCGTCGATATGGAAAGCGGCAGGCTGCCAATTTCCCCCGGTATGCACTTTTTAATGGGCGGCATTAGCGTCAATGAATATGGAGAAACGACTGTTCCAAAGCTATTTGCCATTGGAGAAGCGGCCTGTACTGGCTTACACGGTGCGAATCGATTGGCGAGTAATTCTCTTCTGGAAGGTCTCGTGTTAGGCAGCAAAGCGGCACAGAGAATTGAACAACTGCCTAAACAGAAAGAAACAAGTCCACCTTTTTCAATTCAAGAAATATGGATGGTCCCAATGATTTCAACAGCTCAGCTGAGACAATGGATGACTACATTTGCGGCCATTGTGAGAGATGAAAAAGGCTTGCAGACTTTGCTTCATTCGTTGCAACATGTCAATTTTCAGCAAATTAATGTGAAGGATATCACAAATGAACAGGTCGAATTAAGCAATCAATGGGCATTAGCGGTTTGCCTTGCTAAATCTGCATTACTTCGTACAGAAAGCAGAGGCGGCCATTATCGAATGGATTATCCAGAGCGGAGTGATGCGTTGTGGCGGGGCAGGCAGATTGTTCATGAAAAAGGCCACATTCACATTATGAAAAATGAAAGGATCGGTGCCAAATGGAACGTTTACAGTTAAAACAAATGCTCACTCATTTTTTCACAGAAGATATTGGTTTTGGAGATGTATCAGCTGATGCCATCTTTGGAGACAAGAAAGGAACAGCTCTTATCATTGCGAAACAATCTGGTGTATTGGCAGGGTCACAACTGATTGATACAGGGTACCGCCTGTTGAATGAACAGATTCAAACTGAGCTGTTTTTTCAAGAAGGTGATTGGATTCATTCAGGCGCTGTACTGGCGAAAATAAAGGGCCCAGTCAACGACTTATTAAAGGGAGAGAGGGTCATTTTAAATCTATTGCAGCGAATGACAGGTATCGCCACCTTAACACATGAGGCGGTGCAGCGATTAGATGACCCGTCTATTACGATTTGTGATACGAGAAAAACGACACCCGGCTTGCGTATGTTAGAAAAATACGCAGTAAAGACAGGCGGTGGAAAGAATCATCGCTTTGGCTTATCGGATGGGGTGATGATTAAAGATAATCATATTGCCGCATGCGGTTCTATCCGTGAAGCTGTAGAGAAAGCAAGAGCATATGCCGGTCATATGGTGAAAATTGAAGTGGAAATTGAATCAGAAACGCAGCTAATGGAAGCCATTGAAGCAAAAGCGGATGTCATCATGTTTGATAACTGCTCTCCGGACGAGGTAAAACGTTTTAAACAAATGACGCCAGAGTCCATTCTGACAGAGGCTTCAGGGGGCATCACGTTAGAGACATTGCCAAGCTACAGGGGGACCGGAGTCGATCTTATTTCACTTGGTTTTCTGACTCATTCAGCCCCAGCATTTGATTTTAGTATGAATATGGAATTCAGTCATAAAGGGGGAACAACTCATGTCCATGCTTAATGTATTAGCCAATCAACATGCAGTCATGATGCCAGATGAATATAAACACCGCTCTGATGATGAGATGAAGCAGCGAGTGTTAGAAATTAAGCGGGCTTTTGGTTCAAAGCTTTTTATACCGGGCCACCATTATCAAAAGGATGAGGTCATCGAATTTGCAGATGCCACAGGAGATTCATTGCAGCTGGCACAAATTGCTGCCGACAATCACGAGGCTGAATACATTGTGTTCTGCGGTGTTCACTTTATGGCAGAAACGGCAGATATGCTGTCAAACAAGAATCAAAGCGTCGTTTTGCCAGATATGAGGGCGGGCTGTTCAATGGCAGATATGGCGAATATGAAACAAACAGACAGAGCATGGGAGCAGCTCACTGATCTGTTTGGGGATACAATACTTCCGCTTACGTACGTCAATTCAACAGCAGATATTAAAGCATTTGTCGGCAAGCATGGCGGGGCGACTGTTACTTCGTCAAACGCTAAAAAAGTACTCGAGTGGGCACTGACACAAAAAGAGCGGATTCTGTTTCTCCCTGATCAGCATCTAGGGCGTAATACGGCTTTTGATTTAGGTATTCCGCTAGAAGAAATGGCTGTGTGGGATCAGATAGAAGAAAAGCTCATCACCGATCAGCCGCTTTCTCGTATTAAGATGATTTTATGGAAAGGCCATTGCTCCGTACACGAGAAGTTTACCGTTCAGAATATAGAAGAAATGAGAAAAAAAGACCGTGACATTCAAATTCTTGTCCATCCTGAATGCACGCATGAGGTCGTAAGGGCTTCTGACCTAGCAGGTTCAACGAAATTTATTATTGATACGATCAAACAGGCACCAGCAGGAAGCAAATGGGCGATTGGAACAGAGATGAATTTAGTCAAACGGATCATAGCGCAGCACCCAGATAAACAAATTGAATCCCTTAACCCAGATATGTGTCCATGTTTGACTATGAACCGGATTGATCTGCCTCATTTGTTATGGTCACTTGAAAGCATTGAGAAGGGTCAGCCGGCCGGGTTGATACAGGTCAATGAAGACATCACGAAAGACGCATTGCTTGCACTCAAGAAAATGCTCACCATTAAATAATGAATCAGCCCCTCCTATCAGAAAACAAGTTTTTATCATATCGGCTTGTAAATAGGCATAAATTTATGTTGAAACATATTGTACTTCTGACATAACCGTTACGTTCACGTTTTGCATAGGAGGGGAAAACGTTGAAAATTCATATTGTGCAAAAAGGAGACTCCCTTTGGAAAATTTCAAAGAAATACGGAGTCGACTTTCAAGAATTGAAAAAACTAAATTCACAGCTCAGTAATCCTGATTTGATCATGCCGGGTATGAAGATTAAAATTCCATCTAGTGGTGTTCCTGTGAAAACAGATCATCACAAAGCAAAAGAAATGCCAAAAACGAAAGAACATCCGTATGTGAAAGAAAAGCCAAAAGATGTTGTGCAAGTGCAAGATACGAAACCGAAGGAAAAGCCAAATGAACCGGTACCATATGTACCGCCAGTGCCAAAGATCGAGCAGCCAGTTTTTCCGCAAGTCGATGTGAACTATTATCAGACCAATCTCTACCAGCCATTCACGCCTCCTCCCAAAAAAGATCATCATGAGAAAAAAGATCACGTTCATCACAAAAAGGATCACAAGGATCATTTTCATCACGAAAATAAAGACCATAAAGATAACAAGGATCATTTTCATCATGAAAATAAGGAACATATAGACCACAAGGATCATTTTCATCATGAAAATAAGGAACATAAAGATAACAAGGACCATTTTCATCATGAAAATAAAGGTCATCTAAAAGAAGAAGTAGCGAAGGGGTATGATCCGTTTATTCATATTCCGCATCAAAAAGAGGAGGGAAAAGACATGGAGCATGGCAATTATCCGAACCTTCCTAACTTCCCGCAAATGCCAAATATGGGAGGGGCAGCGGTAGGGGGAGTGGCTGAAAATAACGAGCATCATCATCAGCACCATCATCATGAACCATATGATCCTTATTTTGGTTATGGTCATTACATGCCGGCGATGTATCCATATCCGCAGCAAATGGTGCCGGCATCGCCAATTTTACCGGGATCAGGCCTATGTTATCCAATCCAGCCATATTATCATCATCATATGATGCCATATCCATACCCGGCTCATCCGTATTATCCTGCGTATCAAGCGCCAGCTTACTACGGAGAGAATCATGAGCACCATGCAAACGACGGACATCACTGGCATCACCATATGCATTCAAACGCCAATGCAAATGCCAACGCAAATCAAGGGTTTTATCCAAATGTTTCAAATCCAGCATATGGAAAGGAAGACTGCGGATGCGATGATGGCATGAAGCATCATCAGCCTTGGCCAGGACATGATCCGAATCCTGTTCCTTATGGCCAAATGGGGGCTTATCCAGCTCAGCCTTATATGCAGCCATATCCAGGTCAATCCGTTTTTGCAAGGCCGGAGGAAGAGGAAGAAGATTAATGACAGAAGGAACGATCTCAATCGTTCCTTTTTTTGTTTATAACTGACAGCTTGATTTTTTTCCTAACTGTACATGCTAAAACAGAGCCTGTTTCGCGCTCATGAGATTGAATTTGTACAGGGGGTTTTTCGTTTGAGACAAAAATGGCAAAAAACAATCGCATTAGTGCTTCTTCCTATTGGTTTAACGGCATGTGGTGCAAATAATAACGCAGGTGTCGATACACGTCATAATCAATCAGGCCAGCCGGTTGGTTATCATTCAAATCAACGAGCGGAAGACAACAACCAAGATCATCAAGGACCAGTTTCTGAACTCATGGAGGGAATGAACGGGAGAAATACAACAAATGTTGATTACCGTACACGTCCTCAAGCTGATGATCGAATGCCTCTCACAGGTGGAGATGGACGCTACAGTCATGGAGATATGAACTATCATAATCAAATGTCGTTCTCAGGCTACGATAAACAAGAGAACATCCAGCGTTCAAGAAAAATTGCCAACCGCATCAATAAAATGAATCACGTGGCAGACTCTCAAGTCATGGTGACGGATGAGAATGTGTATATTGCCATTAAATCAGATGGCCGCCTGACGTCAGAAGGCGTATCACAAGTAGAAGAAGCAGCGACTCGTTATGCGGATGGAAGAGCAGTCCAAGTCATAAAAGATGAAGGTGCATTCACACGCTTTAGAGACATGAGAAGAACGCAATTTGAAACAGGCCAAACAGGCATGACCCGATAGTTTGACACAAAAAGGCTAAAGTTCATCACGAACTTTAGCCTTTTCTTAAAAATAAACCTTGATGCCTATATAAAATTCGTAAAAGAAATAACAGCCAAACCCTAGTAATAAAATACCAGCAATAATGGATGTCCACTTGATCATCGTCCGATTCATCACTTTTCTTGTTAACGATACAAGTGTGAGAAGACCGATGTCATGAAGGAAAATCCCTGCCAAGATACCGCCGGCAGCCAGCATAAATTCAGATGAATCTGTTTTTGTATACGCATCCGCAAGTACAGCACCAAAAACAGAAACCCAGAACACAAGATTTCCAGGAGATACCGCCACGAGCAAGCCGTTTCGATATGTTTTTGCGAATGATTTATTGACCTTTTCTCCTGCTAAATGGATATCTTGATCCGCGTGTTTAATGGAGTCGTATGCGAGAATCATTAAAAATACAGCTCCGATCAGCCAGAGCGGGATTTGAACAAACGGCAAAGATAAAAACTGAGCAAATCCAGCATATAAAGCCAAGATAAGTAATAAGTCTATGGTCATACCGCCTGCTCCGACAGTTAAACCATGAAAGAATCCGTTTTTGAGTCCCTGTTTTGTCATTTCAACCGTGATTGCTCCAACAGGCAGAGCAATTGAGAATCCTACGACGATAAATGTGAGAAATGTTTGCAATCGACTAGAACTTCCTTTGAATAAATTGTATAAAAATTCTCCGTTTAGATTAATTATACATAATAGGAGAAAAGGATCAACGATTATTTCAGATTTAATTGAAATGAGAGAGACAGATCATGTATAGAAATCTGTATATCAATATAATCCATAAAGCTTGTAGGGGAAAGGAACTATTTTCCTGAATTCTCTTTTTTTCATGATGTCTCTATGCTACACTGATGTGGAAATCAATAAAAGTGACTAGGGGTGCCCGTAAATGGGCTGAGAGAGTAGCATAAGCTTCTTAACCCTTTGGACCTGATCTGGCTCGTACCAGCGTGGGGAAGTTGAAGATGATGCATGTATCCTATCAATGATATGCATGTTTATTTCTGACGACGAAACCAGGTTCTTTCAATAGAGCCTGGTTTTTTGCTGGTGCTGATTCCATCCTGTCCGGTGACAAGAAGAAAAGGAGAGAACAGCAAATGAAGGAAAAGAAAAGTGTCCCATCCAACCAATCATTATTATCCAGCTTTGACGGCAGCCGAAAGGTGTATGAGAAAGGATCAAGGCCCGATATCTTAGTGCCGAAAAGAGAGATTGCGCTCTCACATACTGTGACAGAGGCGGGCGGCATAAAAAATGAACCAGTCCGTGTATACGATACGAGTGGACCGTACACTGATGAGAACGTTCATATTGACGTCACAAAGGGATTAAAGCGTCTTAGGGCAGCATGGATTGAAGAAAGAGGAGATACAGAAAGCTATGAAGGGCGTCATGTAAAACCGGAAGATAACGGATATCGTTCAAGGGAGAAGGAGTCCTTCCATTCTGTCCAAACTGATTTTCATCATAAGCCGCTCCGCGCGAAACAAGGAGCGCGCGTGACGCAAATGCATTATGCCAAAAAAGGCATCATTACGCCTGAAATGGAGTTTATCGCAATAAGAGAAGAGCTAAGCCCTGAGTTCGTTAGAGAGGAAGTAGCGAGCGGAAGAGCCGTCATTCCTTCGAATATTAACCATCCAGAAAGTGAACCAATGATTATCGGAAGGAATTTTCATGTCAAAATCAATGCGAATATTGGTAATTCAGCTGTCACGTCATCCATTGTTGAAGAGGTTGAAAAAATGACATGGGCGATCAGATGGGGGGCAGATACAATGATGGATCTGTCTACTGGAAAGGATATTCATACAACGAGAGAATGGATCATTCGGAATTGCCCAGTCCCAGTAGGAACCGTTCCTATCTATCAGGCCCTTGAAAAAGTGAATGGAGTCGCAGAAGATTTGACGTGGGACGTGTACAGGGACACATTAATTGAACAAGCAGAACAAGGTGTAGATTATTTCACAATTCATGCGGGCGTGCTGTTAAGATATATTCCGCTTACAGTCGATCGGGTGACTGGAATTGTTTCAAGAGGCGGTGCAATTATGGCAAGATGGTGTCTTGCTCATCATCAAGAGAATTTCCTCTACACTCACTTCGAAGACATTTGTGAAATTATGAAAAAATATGATATCGCCTTTTCACTTGGAGATGGACTTAGACCAGGCTCGATTGCTGATGCCAATGATGAGGCGCAGTTTGCAGAGCTGGAAACGTTAGGTGAATTAACAGAGATCGCTTGGAAACATGATGTGCAGGTGATGATTGAAGGGCCAGGACATGTCCCAATGGATAAAATCAAAGAGAATGTGGACAAGCAAATGGACATTTGCAAGGAAGCACCATTTTATACGTTAGGGCCTCTTACAACAGATATCGCGCCGGGGTATGATCACATTACATCCGCAATCGGTGCGGCCATGATCGGCTGGTACGGAACAGCCATGCTGTGCTATGTAACACCAAAAGAGCATTTAGGTCTGCCGAACAAAGAAGATGTGAGAGAAGGCGTGATCGCCTATAAAATTGCGGCACATGCCGCTGATCTAGCAAAAGGACATCCTGCTGCTCAAAAGCGCGATGATGCTTTATCGAAAGCGAGGTTTGAATTTAGATGGCGTGACCAATTCAACCTGTCACTTGATCCAGAAAGAGCCTTGGCGTTCCATGATGAAACATTGCCTGCCGAAGGCGCTAAAACCGCTCACTTTTGCTCGATGTGCGGACCGAAGTTTTGCAGTATGAAAATTTCTCATGATATCCGCAATCAATCTGAAGAAGTGAAAAGAGAGATGGAAAAGAAGGCGAAGGAGTTTGTCAGTCAGGGAAGTCAAATTTATCAGCCCTAAAAAAAGAACCTCGCACGCATGCTGTGCGGGGTTTTATCAAACGGCTGAGAAGGCTTTTCTTAAAAGGTGAAAAAATGCCTTTGCTGCATATGCCAGCATGTCCACACTTGGAATGAGAGCATCTGTTAAATGAAAAAAGACTGTTTGTTTTACGGGAGATGTTCGTTTCTTTTTCTGCTTCATTAAGGGCAGCCTCCTTTTTAATCAATATACTTCTTTGCAGATCTGAGAGATAGATATGTTGTGTGAATTTAAACAAAATTTAAACTTCTTGGGTTTGAATGGAAACAAGGAGGGGAAACGAGTTGAATAGAGAATGAATGAAAAGAGCTGATCTATTTGACCAGCGAACAAGAAGAGTGGAAGGTGATCTTTATGATGAAAGTATTTAAGGTAACATTTCATATGAACAATGGGGAAGTGCTTGATTTCGAGCTCAAACGTCCAGCTACCTATGATGTGTATAAAAAAATTGAAGAAGCCAATCATTGGTTTAAGCTGAATAATGAAATCATTAACCTATTAAACGTCAATAGTATCCATGTAGAAACAGAATAACGCAGAAAGCCGCTCAAAGAGAGCGGCTCAGCGTGTAGACAAACCCTCGCATTCGTTGTCAGTTCTGCGTGCCGGTGCTCACGAATGTCCAATTCGCTCCGCTCCGGTACTCGTCCTTCCTAGACTGCAAAGGTTTTCTATCACGCTGAAAAGAAAGGGCTAAAATCAAGATCATTTTAGCCCTTTGTCAACAATCTGAGCCGCTCAAAAGAGAGCGGCTTTCATTATGCAGAAAAATCATTTCGATTATTAAGCTGCCCGCGGGACAGCCAGTTCTTTTTATACAAATATGCAATGACTTCAAGCCACAGACGCGGTGCTTTTTTAGGGAAAAAAGGTTTTTGGTAATAGGCATAAGCGGCTTTTAAATCATCCCATTGATGACATGCTTTCGTTTGCGTGAATCTGGCAACGTCAATGACCCTGATCCGTCCTTCTTTTGTTAAGATCAAATTGCGCAGATGAATATCAGAAGGATTCAATCCTTTCTCGCGCGCTTCCTCCAGCGCATCATCGACTTGTTCAATCATTTGTTTTTTAATAGGAATTCCTTTTGTAAGGCATTCATAGAATGTGTAGCCTTTAATATATTCCATTAAAATATACTGATCCCCAGACTCATAAATCTCAGGGTAGTAAGACGAACCGGAAAGTTTTTCGTAAATGGCAGCCTCTTTGCGGGCAATATGCTGATAAGAAGGGAAAAAGACTTTTAGTGCCATTTTCTTGCCGTCTTTTTTGTATAAAAAGACATAGGCACTTCTTCCTTTGCCGCACAGTTCAAGCTCTGCCGGTTTATAGGCAAGCTTATGAAAACGTTTCTCTTCATGATATTGAATCGATTCGGCTAATCTTTTGACATCTGACATTGACTTCACCTTCTTTGGTTTCAGTTTATGCGGCTGAAAAACGAATGATGAAAAAACCGTGTCATTCGATAAAGCAATGGATTGTATAAAACATAACATTTACGAATGAAGGATACAACGAAAGACTCTTACCATACATTTGAATGATCGATTTGGTTAATGTTTAGAAAAATGGGTCAAACTACATATGTCATGCATCGATCTCATGTTCTAAAGAGGTGTAAATAGTGAAAGTGAAGATGAAATGTTTCGTTACAGGACTTATCATGACAAGTGTGCTTTTTTTTGCTGCGGATATGGAAGGGAAAGAACACTTGCAAAAGCAGTCAAACTCTATTACCGTCCAGCTTGAAAAAGTCTATCTAGACGGCGATGTGAGTATTGAAAGACACCGGGCATCATTAGAAGACAAAGACACATTCTGGGCGCAGTATAAAGGCTGGACGCTCGTAGAACAAAAAGAGGATTTTGCCCTTTTTAGAAAGCAAATTGATGATATCTCTCCATTAAGTAAAGCAAATGGATATATCGGATTATCAGAGGACGGTGTGATTTCTACGTTTCATGGAAGGCCTGACGGCTGGGCGGAGCCTATTCATCTCTTTTTTCAAATTGATACGTCCCGTTTAGAAAGTCATGTGGAAAAGCAGCTTGAGCAAGGCATTCCTTTTCGAACAAAGGATGAATTTGAGCATGTGCTTGAAGTCATGAAGCCTTATCGAAATGAAGTATCGTTTTAAAGCGTGTAACAGCTTGCTGGTGTGAAGGCCGCAAGCTGTTTTTCGTGGTTTCATCATAAAAATGTACTGAGCGAACGTATGTTAACTTTTATTGCGGTTTTCTCTTCGATTTATGTTACAATGAAGAACAGTCAAAGAGGTGAAAACGGTGATAGAGTTTGTAAAAGGGACCATTGATTATGTGTGCCCGCAATATGTTGTCATTGAAAACGGCGGAGTGGGATATCAAGTCTATACCCCAAACCCGTTTATCTATCGAGTAAATAAACAAGAAACGATTTATACGTATCATTACATAAAGGAAGACGCCTTTTCGTTATACGGTTTTCAAACACGAGAAGAAAAAGCGCTGTTCACAAAACTGTTAAATGTCACAGGAATTGGGCCAAAGGGCGCACTCGCCATTCTTGCTTCCGGGGATCCTGGCGCTGTCATTTCAGCGATAGAACGTGAAGATGAAGCGTTCCTGATTAAATTCCCTGGTGTGGGCAAAAAAACAGCACGCCAAATCATTCTGGATCTAAAAGGCAAACTTGCAGATGTGGTGCCAGAGATGATTGGCAACTTATTTAATCACGAGGACCACATTCAGGTCGAAACGCAGCAAACTGCATTAGATGAAGCGCTTGAAGCCTTAAGTGTCCTTGGATACGGTGATCGTGAAATCAAAAAGGTTCTTCCATTATTAAAAGAAGAAAAGAATCTCACAACCGATCAATATGTGAAAAAAGCTTTACAAAAAATGTTGAAATAGGGTGATGTCTCATGGATGAACGGCTCGTCTCAACTGAAGCAGACAACCATGAATCAGCCATTGAGCAAAGTCTGCGGCCACAGACACTTAGCCAATATATCGGTCAGCAAAAAGTAAAGGATAACCTCAGCGTATTTATTGAAGCTGCCCGCATGAGGCAGGAAACGCTTGATCACGTCCTTTTATATGGACCTCCTGGACTTGGGAAAACAACGCTTGCGTCGATCATTGCCAATGAAATGAATGTTCAGCTGCGTACAACGTCAGGACCAGCGATTGAACGTCCTGGTGATTTGGCGGCCATCTTAACATCTCTTGAGCCAGGTGATGTATTGTTTATTGATGAAATTCACCGCTTGCAGCGCTCAATTGAAGAAGTGCTGTACCCAGCAATGGAGGACTTTTGTTTAGATATTGTCATTGGAAAAGGAGATACAGCACGCTCTGTACGGCTTGATTTACCGCCATTTACGCTTGTAGGTGCAACAACCCGTGTCGGGCTGTTAACAGCGCCGCTTCGTGATAGGTTTGGGGTACATGCAAGATTGGAATACTATGAACAAAGAGATTTGGCTCACATTGTGGCAAGAACAGCCGAGCTGTTTGAGATTGGGATCGATATTCGCTCTGCTGAAGAGATTGCGAGACGTTCCCGGGGAACACCGAGGGTTGCCAATCGTTTGCTCAGAAGAGTAAGAGATTTTGCGCAGGTGCTTGGGAATCATGCCATTACGCAGGATATTGCGGAAGATGCCCTAGAGCGTCTTCAAGTCGACAGGCTTGGCCTTGATCATATAGACCATAAGCTGCTTTTAAGTATGATCGAAAAATTTAGAGGCGGTCCTGTTGGGCTTGATACGATCTCAGCAACAATTGGAGAAGAATCACATACGATTGAAGATGTGTACGAACCGTACTTACTGCAAATTGGTTTCCTGCAAAGAACACCAAGAGGGCGGGTCGTCACAAGAGAAGCGTATGAACATTTTCAAATGGAGGTTCCGATTCGTGACTGAATTCCCTAAAATATTAATGATTTTAGGTGGTGTCCTTTTTGCCGCAGGATTAGTATTTCAATTGGTTGGTAAGCTTCCAGGTGATATTTTTGTGAAAAAAGGAAATGTAACGTTCTTTTTTCCTGTCATTATATGCATTGTCATTAGCATCGTACTAACCATATTACTTAATATCTTTGGACGGATGAAATAACGTTAACTAGTTAACTACAGAATAGGTGAAGGAAATGAAGCTAGAACTATTTGATTTTGATTTACCAGAAAGATTGATTGCACAAGTGCCGCTTGAAAAAAGAGATGCATCAAGACTGATGGTCTTAAACAAACAAACGGGTGCGATTACACATGATACATTCTCACAAATCATCAATTATTTTCAAAAGGGTGATTGTCTCGTTCTAAACAATACGCGCGTTCTGCCTGCACGTCTGTTTGGTATGAAAGAGGATACAGGTGCCAAAGTAGAGCTGCTTCTATTGAAACAAGAAGAGGGAGACAACTGGGAAACACTTGTCAAACCAGCCAAACGGGTGAAAAAAGGGACGGTTATCACGTTTGGTGATGGACGGCTCAAAGCAGTATGCACAGAGGAAATGGAACATGGCGGAAGAAAAGTCGAGTTTCAATATACAGGCATTTTTTATGAAGTGCTTGAATCCCTTGGTGAAATGCCGCTGCCTCCATATATTAAAGAGCAGCTTGACGACCGTGAACGCTATCAAACCGTTTATTCAAAAGAGGTTGGCTCCGCTGCTGCGCCAACTGCCGGTCTCCACTTTACAACCGAGCTGCTGGATGCGCTGAAAGCGAAAGGTGTACACATTGCTTTCATTACGCTGCACGTAGGGCTTGGCACATTTCGTCCGGTAAGTGCAGAACGTATTGAAGAACACGAAATGCACGCAGAGTTTTATGAAATGAATGAAGAAACAGCTGATGAGCTTAACCGCATTCGCAAGGAAGGCGGGCGGATTATTTCAGTCGGCACAACGTCAACAAGAACGCTTGAAACCATTGCAAGTGCACATGATGGTGAGTTCAAAGCCTCAAGCGGCTGGACGTCGATCTTTATTTACCCTGGCTATACATTCAAGGCAATTGACGGCATGATCACGAATTTCCATCTGCCAAAATCCTCGTTAATTATGCTTGTCAGCGCATTAGCTGGACGAGAGCACGTACTTAAAGCGTACAATGAGGCTGTTAAAGAGGAATACCGATTCTTCAGCTTTGGCGATGCCATGCTGATTCAATAACATCATACAACAAAGACAGGAGGGCTCATTTTTGTCGCAATTACCGATACGTTATGAGTTCATTAAATCATGTAAACAGACAGGTGCACGTCTTGGCCGCGTTCATACACCGCACGGCTCCTTTGAAACACCTGTATTTATGCCAGTAGGTACACTGGCTACAGTCAAAACAATGGCGCCTGAAGAATTAAAGGCTATGGATGCAGGCATCATCTTAAGCAATACGTACCACCTATGGCTCCGTCCAGGTCACGATATCGTAAAGGAAGCAGGCGGTCTGCACAAATTTATGAACTGGGATCGAGCCATCCTAACAGATTCAGGCGGATTCCAAGTTTTTTCATTGAGTGAATTTAGAAAAATTGAAGAAGAAGGCGTTCACTTCCGTAATCATTTAAACGGAGACAAGCTGTTCCTATCTCCTGAAAAAGCCATGGACATCCAAAATGCACTTGGCTCTGATATTATGATGGCATTTGATGAATGCCCGCCGTATCCTGCAGAGTACGATTATATGAAACGTTCTGTGGAGCGGACAAGCAGATGGGCAGAGCGCTGTCTAACAGCGCACCAGCGTCCTGAAGATCAAGGGCTGTTTGGGATTGTCCAAGGCGGAGAATACGAAGAGCTTCGAAAACAAAGTGCAAAAGACCTTGTTTCACTTGATTTCCCAGGTTACGCCATCGGAGGCTTATCTGTAGGGGAACCAAAAGATGTGATGAATCGTGTACTAGAGTTCACAACACCATTTTTACCGGCAGACAAGCCGAGGTACCTAATGGGTGTCGGCTCACCAGACTCCTTAATTGACGGCGCCATTCGCGGTGTAGATATGTTTGACTGCGTACTGCCGACGCGAATTGCAAGAAACGGCACCTTGATGACAAGTGAAGGCCGTCTTGTTGTGAAAAATGCAAAATATGAGCGTGACTTTAGACCAATCGATGAAAACTGTGACTGCTATACATGTAAAAACTATACACGCGCCTATATTAGACATCTCATCAGAACAAATGAAACGTTCGGAATTCGATTAACAACTTATCATAATCTTCATTTTCTGTTAAAATTAATGGAGCAAGTGAGAGAAGCTATCCGTGAGGATCGTTTAGGTGATTTTAAAGAAGAGTTTTTTGAGCGTTACGGCTTTAACAAACCGAATGCGAAAAACTTTTAACGCATAAACGAAAGGCTTTACAATGCTTTAGAAAGGGGTGAAATAGAATGGATGGTGGTATGGGTTCAATCATTATGATTGTTGTCATGTTTGCTGTGCTTTACTTCTTGTTAATCCGTCCACAGCAAAAGCAACAGAAAGCTGTGCGTCAGATGCAGCAATCTTTATCAAAAGGCGATAAAATCGTCACAATCGGTGGTTTACACGGTGAAATCGACTCAATTGATGAATCAAAAGTGGTCATCAAAACAAGCGAAAACAACCGTTTAACTTTCGATCGTCGTGCTATTAGAGAATTAGCTGACAAAGGCTAATCCTCTGATACATAGCCATAAAAAAAAGAGCGATATAACCGCTCTTTTTTTATTTGCCTCGAAGATTGACGCCAATCATTCCCCCCAGCATACAAATGCCTAAAAATGCTCCATGATAGATAAACTGCTCTGGTGAAAACGTTTTTCCAAATCCCAAATATTGAAATAGAAATACAGTGAGGGAAAAAATGATAGACGTGACCGCACCAATCAGCCAGCCACGCTCCTTTGCTTTCCCTCCAGAAATGATGCCTCCTAATAAAAGGGCAGAAAAGGACAAAATCATAATCATCCATTTAAATGATGTTTCCTGCATACTTGTGAATGTAAGCATGAGCGACACAAGTAAACTTGTGACAACCATCACGACAAAAATGGCAATTAAGCCGGATAAAATGCCTTTTCCAATATGTTTCGTTTCCTGCATGTAGATTCGTCTCCTCTCCAATTGAACGAAGCTTGTCTTTTACTAAAATGTATTCACAGTGAAGAAAAAATAGACATGTTTCAGACGTTTCTTTTCTACATAAATAAAGTGTTTTGACACAAGCTATGTTGGAGAAGGAGGGTTTACATCACATGCAGGATATCTTGATCATTTCCATGAGAACCATCATTTTATATTTTCTTATTTGGTTTATATTTCGCTTAATGGGCAAAAGGGAAATTGGCGAGCTGAGCATTTTAGATCTAGTCATTTTTATGATGATCGCAGAAATTGCGGTTCTCGCCATAGAAGAAGTAGAGGATCACATGTTACATACGGTATGGCCAATCCTGCTGTTAACCTTCATTCAAATCACGCTTGCTTACCTCTCATTGAAATTCCAAGGCGTCCGGCGCTTTCTTGACGGCAAACCGGCCCTGCTCATCATCAATGGGAAAATAGACGAGGGTGCAATGAGAAAACAGCGATACAATTTTGATGACCTTCTCATTCAATTAAGAGAAAATAACATCGACAGCATTCAGGATGTCTCTTACGCCATTTTAGAGCCGTCTGGAAAGCTCGCCGTTGTCGAAAAAGAAAACAAGCGCAAACATGCAGCGCTTGAGCTTCCACTTGTTGCGGACGGTGTCGTGCAGCATGACCATCTTAAGCAAATCAATCAAAATGAACAGTGGCTGAAAGATGAGCTTGCTAAAAGAGGCTATCATGATATCGATCAAATCTCTTACTGCAGCTTTAATCAAAAAACATTTTATATTGATTTGAAAGATGAAGTGATCAAAAAGAGATGAGCTAAAACAGCTTCCCAATGAACGGGATGCGGCGCAGCTCTTCTCGTTTCACTAGCCCTAGGCAGATTAATAGAATGACATAGAGCGTGCACGTAACAAAAATGAGCGTCACAAGTTCAATAGGAGCAGAAAAGAGTCCGTCTACTTGAGATTTCAGCCAAAGGCTGACAGCCCCTGTACCGATAATCACAAGGACGCATAGTCCATATTCCTTTAATGGTAAATGAATAGGCAGCACCTTTCCAACAGTTGCCGCATGGAGCAGCGTGACAAGGATGATGCCGATTAAGATCGCAAGTGCTGCGCCCATAATGCCAAAGCCAGGCTGGGAAGCAAGGACAAAAATCATCCCTGTTTTCACAATTGCACCTATCAGGCTGTTGGTCATCGCCGCACCAGCTAAATTGAGTGCTTGAAGCACGGCTTGAAGGGGCCCTTGAAAATAATAAAGAAGGAAAAATGGCGCCATGAATTTCACATAAATGGCCGCGTGCGATGAACCATACATAAAGAGTGTTAAATCTTCTGCGTAAACGAAAAGAATAATACATGAAATGCCTCCGCTGAGTAAACAAAGGCGCATCGCCTGCTTCAGCCGGTATTCGACCGTTTTACGTTTGTTCTGCTCCATTCCTTCACTGATCGCCGGAACTAATGCAGTGGAGAGTGAATACGTAATAAAACTAGGCAGTGTCAAAAGGGTCAGAGCAAGACCAGTCAACTCCCCGTACTGCCTTGTCGCCTCTACAGCTGCATAACCAGCAATGGCAAGACTTTGCGCGACAACAATCGGCTCTAAAAACCACGAAATATTCCCGATAAAACGGCTGCCTGTTGTTGGCAGGGCAATGCTCATCAGCTGTTTAAACGTGTCCTTCCCGTCATGAATCGCCTTAAAAAATCGTTTTCGAATACGAATCGTCTTTTTATAGCGGAAGGCGATCAGTAAGTAAGCAAGTGAAATCATCTCTCCAATCACAGATGAAATCATCGCACCTGCTGCCGCATATTCAATCCCGTAAGGAAGGAAAGCCGTTGTACATACTGCCACTAGTGAAATTCTTGCGACCTGCTCCAGAACTTGAGACATCGCAAGCGGGCTCATCTGCTGTCTGCCCTGGAAATAGCCTCTTAACACACTGGAAATGGCGATGACTGGTACGACGGGTGTAATGGCAAGCAGTGGATAGACCGTTCTAGGATCAGTCAGCATATTTTCTGCCATGATGGGCGCAAACCATAAAAAGAGCGGCGTGAATATCAGGCTGAGTGTTCCTGTTATCGCAAGGGACATGACCAGAATACGTTTTGTTTTCTGTTTGTCACCCCGGGCTTCTGCTTCTGCGACAAGCTTACTAATGGCGACAGGCAGTCCGAATTGTGTGAGCGTTACGGCGAGAAAAAAGGTAGGTGCAGCCATCATATAAAGCCCGACCCCTTCTTCGCCAATGAACCTCGCAATGACAATTCGATTGACAAAACCCAATATTCTCGTGATAAAACCTGCTAAAATTAAAATAATGGTCCCCTTTAAAAACGTTTGCTTCGTCAAATCACAGATCACCTGCCTTCTCAAACGACATAGAATCATATACAATAAGATATGCGTGTATATCGTCCAAGCATGACAAGTCTCTCGATAAAAAACTGAAAAGGGGGAGCTACGCAATGACACAACACCCAGCTGCTATATACAAAGACCATTTAAAGCCTTTTCTGTTCAGTAAGCTTGAAGAATTCATCGTTTTGGGCTATAAAGATGTAGATTTAGAGGAATTATGGTCATACTTAGAGAATAAGAAGTGGAAGAAAAAACAAGAGTATCCGATTCATGAAATGGTTGCAGATATTTTATCTGTGAAAATAGGCGAATTTATGAACTATGCAACCGTTCAGTCGTTTAAAACGTCTGCTTTTTTGGACAGTGAAGATGGCAAGAATATGCTTGATGAACTGTTGAAATAAGCCATCTTAATGGATTCAGGTGTTTAAGGAGGAAATACATAATGAAAAAAGGGCGCATTCTTGCGTTTTTCTTAGTGGTTCTGTTAATCGGAACTGGCGTGGGCTTACTGACAAAGCCTGTTGCGAAAGATATGACGCTAGGGCTGGATTTACAGGGTGGATTTGAAGTTCTGTATGATGTACATCCAGTGAAAAAAGAGGACAAGATCACAAATAGTGTTCTCGTTAGTACAGTGGAAGCTCTTAACCGAAGAGCCAATGTGCTAGGTGTAAGTGAGCCGAACATCTCGATTGAAGGCAATAATCGTATCCGTGTGCAGCTTGCAGGGGTAAAAGATCAAAACAGAGCTAGGGAGATTCTTTCCACTGAAGCACAGCTATCCTTCAGAGATACGAATGATAAAGAACTTCTTAACGGGGCTGACCTAGTCGAAAACAGTGCAAAACAAACATTCAGTCAAACGAATGAGCCAATTGTGACGGTTAAACTAAAGGATGCGAAAAAATTTGGTGACGTCACAAGAAAAGTAGCGGCGATGGCGCCGAATAACCAGCTTGTCATTTGGCTTGATTATCACAAAGGAGATTCATTCAAAAAAGAAGTCTCAAAATCAAACCACAAGTATGTATCTGCACCAAATGTGAATCAAGAGATTAACAGCAGTGACGTACAAATTGAAGGGAAATTTACTGTCCAAGAGGCAAAAGACCTCGCAAGTATTTTAAATGCCGGGGCATTGCCAGTAAAATTAACAGAAAAATATTCCACATCTGTGAGTGCACAGTTTGGTGAACAAGCACTGAACGAAACAGTGTTCGCAGGAATTGTAGGAATCGCATTTATCTTCTTATTCATGCTGCTTTATTACCGATTACCTGGTCTTATAGCTGTCATCACACTCTCAGCCTATATCTACATTACGCTGCAAGTGTTTGACTGGATGGGCGCGGTCATGACACTGCCTGGAATTGCCGCACTTATTCTAGGGGTAGGGATGGCTGTTGATGCCAACATTATTACTTATGAGCGGATCAAAGAAGAGCTGAAGCTCGGCAAATCTGTCCGTTCTGCTTTCAGGTCAGGGAACCGCAGATCATTTGCGACCATCTTTGATGCAAACTTAACAAGTATTATTGCCGGCGGAGTGCTGTTCTTCTTCGGGACAAGCTCTGTAAAAGGATTTGCAACAATGCTCATCCTCTCGATTTTAACAAGCTTTATCACGGCTGTATTCCTATCAAGATTCCTTCTTGGACTGCTTGTAGAAAGCCGTGCGCTCGACCGCAAAAAAGGCTGGTTTGGTGTCCGCAAAAAAGACATCATGAGTATCCACGAAACAACAGAAAATACCGAACCGAAAACGCCATTTGATAAATGGGATTTCGTCAGCAAACGTAAAGGCTTTATGATTTTCTCCATAGCTGTTACTATTGCGGGAATCATCGTCCTTTCGATCTTCAAGCTCAATGCTGGTATTGACTTTGCTAGTGGAACGAGAATCGATGTTCAAAGCGATCACAAGCTGACAACTGCACAAGTAGAGCAAGACTTTAAAAAGCTTGGTCTTGAAGCAGACAGTGTTGTGCTGTCGGGGCAAAAAGAAAATCAAGCAGCTGCTCGATTTGTCGGGGTGCCGAACAAAGAAAAAATCGCTGAAGTGAAGGATTACTTCAAAGATAAATACGGCACTGAGCCGAACGTAAGTACAGTATCACCGACTGTCGGAAAAGAACTTGCCCGTAATGCGCTGTATGCCGTCATCATTGCTTCCATTGGGATCATTTTATATGTATCCGTCCGTTTTGAGTATAAGATGGCGATTGCGGCGATTATCTCACTGCTGTACGATGCATTCTTTATTGTCGCCTTCTTTAGTATTACGCGCTTAGAGGTGGATGTCACCTTCATTGCCGCGATCCTCACGGTCATTGGGTACTCGATCAACGACACGATCGTTACCTTCGACAGGGTTCGTGAGCAAATGAAGAAACGTAAACCGAAAACCATTGAAGATCTATCGTACATTGTGAACTTAAGCTTACAGCAAACCTTTACGCGATCTGTCAACACGGTGCTGACTGTACTTGTCGTTGTTGTCGCACTGCTTATCTTCGGATCAGCGTCGATTACAAACTTCTCCATCGCCTTACTTGTCGGCTTATTAACAGGGGTGTACTCATCCCTTTATATCGCGGCACAAATTTGGCTGATGTGGAAAGGCCGTGAGCTGAAAAAACCAGCTAAGATTGATACAGATCAAGATATTTAATCTAGAAAGACTGCCTTTTTCGGCAGTCTTTTTCTATCGATTTTTCTGAAAATAAGATGATTCGAAAAAACATTTCGGGTTTCATTGATCTTAAAATGGTCTTTTGCTATAATGACTTACGTTTAGACCAGTATAGAAAGCAAGTGTCTGTTTAGGCATTTGGCTTTATTCATTGGAGGGGCTGTTATGAAGGTTCGGGAAACTGAACTGCCAGGTATCGGTCATAAAGCCGAAATGATCACAAGAAATAATGAGAAGCTTGCCATCATTACACATGATGACGGCAGAAGAGAAATGTATCATTTTCAGGAGGACGACCATGAAGAAACGATTTCTGGCATCCTGCTAAACGATGAAGAAGCAAGACAAATTGCGGCTATTTTAGGCGGCATGGTCTATAAGCCGAAAGCGCTTGAAACCGTAGAGGTAGCCATTGATGAACTGGTGATTGAATGGTTTAAAATTGAAAAGAATGCACCAGCTGTTCAAAGAAGCATCGGTGACCTCAATGTTCGCCAAAACTATCAAGTAACAGTCATCGCCATTGTGAGAAAATCACATGAGAAGATTTTAAATCCAGGACCAGATACCATCATCGAAGAAGGGGATACCCTTGTCATTTCTGGAGAAAGAAAAGAATTAAAGAATCTGATTAAAGAAAAACTCAGCAGCTGATGATGCCCATGCTGATAGGTTTTCTTCCACTGCTTTCTTTCGGTGTTTAAAAAAGGCAGCGAAAAGGGAAGAATAAAAGAAAAAGCTTGGGGGATATGTAGATGAACAAACAACAATGGACCATCATACTCGCATTTATTTTCGTATTAATTGTCTCAGTATTTGCCGTGATTAATGTACGGCCTGTCGAGGTACACTACTTATTTGGAACGGCTGAATGGCCGCTGATCCTTGTCATTATCGGTTCAGTTTTAATGGGCGGGCTGATTGTGGCATTTGCAGGAATCTTCCAAATTGTGAAACTGAAACGTGAACTAAAAGCATTAAAAGCTGAGCGTGCAGCCGCTGCACCTGCTGCTTCGACGAAAAAGGCAGACAAAGATCTTCAAAAAAAATCTCATGTCACGCCTTTAAAAGAACAGCCAGCATCATTTGACCGGAAGGAAAAATAATCTTCCAGCACAATTTCATAAAATAAAAATTGAAACCCCTCAGGCCACTCTAGTATAATAGTGTGGTTGAGGGGTGAATTTATGTTATTATCCAAAATGCGCTGGGAATATGAACATCCAAGCGAAGAAAAAGTGAAATCACTCTCTGAAAATCTGAATATTTCAGCGCTGACTGCATCGCTTCTCGTAAAAAGAGGACTTGAAGAAGTAGAAGAGGCGAGGTCTTTTTTATTTGATCAAAAAGCCGAATTTCATGATCCATTTCTATTAAAAGGAATGAAAGAAGCAGTAGAGCGCATCAACAAAGCGATCGAAGAGCAGGAATCGATTGTGATCTTCGGAGACTATGATGCAGATGGTGTGACAAGTACGTCTGTACTTTTACATACATTAAAAGAGCGGTCTGCGATAGTAGACTTTTATATTCCAGATCGATTTAAAGAAGGCTATGGGCCTAATGAACAGGCATTTCGATATATCAAGGAGCAAGGAGCATCGCTTGTCATCACGGTCGATACAGGCATTGCTGCTGTAAATGAAGCACGTATTGCAAAAGAAATAGGGTTAGACCTAATCATTACAGATCACCATGAACCAAGTGAGGAGCTGCCTGAGGCACTTGCTATTGTCCATCCTAAGCAGCCTGGCTGTGAGTATCCCTTTAAAGAACTTGCTGGTGTAGGCGTAGCGTTTAAAGTGGCGCATGCACTGCTTGGGAAGCTGCCAGTTCAGCTGTTAGATCTTGCAGCAATCGGGACAATCGCGGATCTTGTACCGCTTCATGATGAGAATAGATGGCTCGCCAAAAAAGGCCTTGTGCAGCTTCGGCAGTCGAATAGACCGGGGCTGAAAGCGTTATTGAAAGAAGCGGGAGCCACTCTAGAAGAAGCCAATGAGGAAACGGTCGGCTTTCAAATTGCGCCAAGGCTGAATGCTGTAGGACGAATTGAACAGGCAGATCCTGCCGTTCATCTTCTGATGACTGAGGATAAGGATGAAGCAGAAGAGCTCGCTCGTTTTGTACAGGAACTGAATAAAGAACGTCAAAAGATTGTCAGTACGATCACAGAAGAAGCCATTCAAATGGTGGAAGAAACGCCTGATGACCAGTCTGCGATCGTTGTAGCGAAAGCTGGCTGGAATCCGGGCGTTGTCGGAATTGTTGCCTCTAAATTGACGGATACTTTTTCTCGTCCGGCGATTGTGCTTGGAATAGATGAAGAGACGCAAATGGCAAAAGGATCAGCCCGGAGTATTCCTGGCTTCGATCTGTTTTTCCATCTAAGCAAATGCCGCGACATCCTGCCGCATTTCGGGGGGCACCCGATGGCAGCAGGGATGACACTTCGAGCGGATGATGTCGCTTTACTAAGGGAAAGATTAAATCAATATGCAAATGAAACATTGACGGAAGAAGATTTTATTCCAATACAGCGGGTCGATGCCGTGTGCAAGGTAGACGAATTGACGGTTGAAGCGATTGAGGAAGCGGGGATGCTGTCACCATTCGGTATGTCAAACCCAAAACCGTTCATTATGATTGAAGATGCGAAGCTTGAAGATATCCGAACGATTGGGGCAAATCACAACCATATTAAAATGTCTCTGAAAGACGAAGACAAGCTGCTTGACTGTGTCGGTTTTCACCAAGGGAAATTAAAAGAAGAAATTGTTCCAGGAAGCCGCATTTCCGTGATTGGAGAAATGTCCGTCAATGAATGGAATAACCGGAAGAAGCCCCAGCTGATGCTAAAAGATGCACGAGTTGATGAATGGCAGCTGTTTGATCTGCGCGGGAAAAAGGATTGGGAGAAGAAAGTCTCGACACTTGATTCAGAAAAATCTTTGGTTGTCTGTTTTGATGAAGCAACAAAACAGGACGTCGATATCCCCATTCATCATGTTCATGCAGAAAATGTATCAACGTTTGATGTACAGGGCAAATATGTGGTCTTTGCGGATGTTCCCGCAGATGAGCAATTGCTGAAGCAGCTTTTAGAAAATCAAAAGCCTGCCAGAATTTATACGGTTTTTCAAAGAAAAGAAGATCATTTTATGTCCTCTTTCCCAAGCCGTGACCAATTCAAATGGTTTTATGGGTTCTTGTTTAAACGGGGAAGTTTTCCTATCAAAGAACAAGGAATGGACCTTGCCAAACATAGAGGCTGGACAAAAGATACAATCATTTTTATGACAAAGGTGTTTTTTGAACTCGGTTTTGTTAAAATAGAGAATGGTGTGCTGTCAATAGTACTTGATGCCCCTAAAAAAGATTTAACGGCATCAGCATCCTATACAGCAAAACAACGATTGATGGAACTCGATCAAACACTAACATATTCCTCAGCTAAAGAGCTGAAGGAATGGCTGAATAGCATGATGAGCGAAGTCTCACCTGTGCTTTGACGTACGAGGAGGAAAAGGAAAAGATGGATTTAAAACAATATGTGACAGTTGTACCTGACTACCCAAAGGAAGGTGTACAATTTAAAGATATTACAACGTTAATGGATAAAGGCGAAGTGTACCGTTATGCAACGGATCAAATCGTTGATTACGCGAAGGAAAGAGACATTGATCTCATTGTTGGACCTGAAGCGCGTGGATTCATTATTGGCTGCCCTGTAGCATACGCACTTGGTGTAGGTTTTGCACCGGTTCGTAAAGAAGGAAAGCTTCCTCGTGAAGTCGTTAAAGTCGATTACGGCTTGGAATATGGTAAAGATGTATTAACGATTCATAAAGATGCGATTCGTCCTGGTCAGCGTGTCCTGATTACAGATGACTTACTTGCGACTGGTGGAACAATTGAAGCGTCCATTAAGCTTGTAGAGGAATTAGGCGGCGTTGTGGCAGGGATTGCATTTTTGATTGAACTGACGTATCTGGACGGCAGAAAGAAGCTTGACGGCTACGACATCATGACGTTAATGCAATACTAATGGAGTTTTCGTAAAAAGCACTCAGTAAGAAGGGTGCTTTTTTCCTATCAAAAATCTTTTAGCGGACTTCTTCTCTTTACATCTATCGAATTTTTCTTGATAATAAACTACAATACAGTTTTCATTTAAAAAGGTGATTCCATGGCGAACGAACAAGTTTTAACGGCGCAGCAGGTCATTGACAAGGCAAGAGAATACCTGTCCGCTGAACATATTCAATTTATAGAGCGAGCATATGAATATGCTGAAAATGCACACAAGGAGCAATACCGGAAATCTGGTGAGCCCTATATTATCCATCCAATTCAAGTGGCGGGTATTCTTGTTGATCTTGAAATGGACCCATCAACCATTGCAGGCGGTTTCCTGCACGATGTAGTTGAGGATACAGATGTGACATTACAGGATTTAAAAGAGCATTTTAACGAGGAAGTAGCAATGCTTGTTGATGGTGTCACAAAGCTCGGGAAGATTAAATATAAATCACAAGAAGAACAGCAGGCCGAAAACCATCGAAAAATGTTTGTTGCAATGGCGCAGGATATCCGCGTGATCTTGATTAAGCTGGCAGACCGTCTTCATAATATGAGAACGCTCAAGCATCTTCCGCAGGAAAAGCAGCGGAGAATTTCAAATGAAACACTTGAAATCTTTGCACCGCTTGCGCACAGATTAGGGATTTCAAAGATTAAGTGGGAGCTTGAAGATACAGCACTCCGCTATTTAAATCCGCAGCAATATTACCGGATTGTGAATCTGATGAAGCGCAAACGAGCGGAACGTGAGGAATACTTGGACGAGGTTGTCAATGAAGTGAAAGACCGCGTGTCTGAGGTAAACATCAAGGCTGAATTTTCCGGCAGACCAAAACATATTTATAGTATTTATCGCAAAATGGTCTTGCAAAATAAGCAGTTTAATGAAATTTATGATCTGCTTGCCGTTCGTATTTTGGTTGACAGCATTAAAGACTGTTATGCTGTGCTCGGGATTATCCATACGTGCTGGAAGCCGATGCCAGGCAGGTTTAAGGATTATATTGCGATGCCAAAGCCGAACATGTACCAGTCTCTTCATACAACGGTGATTGGACCAAAAGGCGATCCGCTTGAAGTTCAGATCCGTACAGTGGAAATGCATGAAATCGCAGAATACGGGATTGCGGCACACTGGGCATACAAAGAAGGTAAAGAGTCAGCAGAATCAACGGAAGAAGCGGTCTTCCAGAAGAAGCTCTCTTGGTTTAGAGAAATTCTTGAATTTCAAAACGAATCCACAGATGCAGAAGAATTTATGGAGTCGTTAAAGATTGATCTTTTCTCTGATATGGTGTTTGTGTTTACTCCAAAAGGAGACGTCATTGAACTGCCGTCGGGCTCAGTTCCAATTGATTTCTCTTACCGGATTCACTCGGAAATTGGGAATAAAACGATCGGTGCCAAGGTCAATGGCAAGATGGTCACACTCGATCACAAACTAAAAACAGGTGACATTATTGAAATTCTGACATCAAAGCACAGCTACGGGCCAAGTCAGGATTGGGTCAAGCTTGCCCAAACCTCCCAAGCGAAGCACAAGATCAGACAGTTTTTCAAAAAACAGCGCCGTGAAGAAAATGTCGAAAAAGGCCGAGAGCTCGTGGAGAAAGAGATCAAAAACCTTGAGTTTGATGTCAAAGACATTCTGACCGCTGAAAACCTGCAAAAAGTGGCTGACAAATTTAATTTTTCAAACGAAGAGGACATGTATGCAGCAGTTGGATATAACGGCATTACTGCACTGCAGGTCGCCAATCGTTTAACGGAAAAAGAAAGAAAACAAAGAGATCAAGAAGAGCAAGAGAAAACCGTTCAAGAAGTGACGGTGGAGCCAAAGACGTATCACGGGAAAAAACGGGAAGCTGGCGTAAGGGTCAAAGGAATTGATAACCTGCTTGTCCGCTTATCTAAGTGCTGTAATCCTGTTCCTGGCGATAGCATTGTCGGTTTTATTACGAAGGGCCGAGGCGTATCTGTTCACCGCGACGACTGTCCGAACGTGAAGACAGGAGAAGCACAGGAGCGGTTAATTCCCGTCGAGTGGGAGCATGAGCAGCCTGCTCAAAACCGTAAAGAATACAATGTGGAAATTGAAATATTAGGATATGATAGACGCGGCTTACTCAATGAGGTGCTTCAAGCAGTCAACGAAACCAAAACGAACATCTCCTCTGTTTCTGGGAAGTCTGATCGTAACAAAGTGGCGACGATCCATATGGCGATCTTTATCCAAAATATTAATCACTTGCACAAAGTGGTCGAACGCATTAAACAAATCAAAGACATTTACTCTGTTCGCCGATTCATGAATTAGAAAGGAAGTATATCGTCTATGAGGCTTGTTGTGCAGCGTGTGACAAATGCATCTGTGAAGGTAGAAGAAGAGATCACAGGTGCCATCAACGAAGGATATATGGTGCTTGTTGGTGTCACACACGAAGATACAGAAGAAGATGTGCTTTACTTAGCTGAAAAGCTTGCACATTTACGTATTTTTGAAGATGAAAATGGGAAAATGAATCGTTCATTATTGGACATAAAAGGAAGCGTTCTGTCTGTATCGCAATTTACCCTATATGGTGATACGAGAAAGGGCAGACGGCCGAATTTTATGAAAGCCGCCAAGCCGGATGCAGCTAACTCGCTTTATGAATGTTTCAATAAAACCCTTAGAGAAAAAGGCATCCATGTGGAAACTGGCCGTTTTGGTGCGATGATGGACGTGACATTGACCAATTCAGGACCAGTCACGATCTTGATGGACAGCAAAGAATAGATTCTCTTTAGACTGTAGATGAACTCGTGCGGGAGTTTGTTTAGAGTCTTTTTCTTTTGCGGATAAACAAAAAAGAGGCGCAGTGGCCTCTTTCTTTTTAACGGAAATATTGTTTTAATCCTTCAGTCATTCCTTCTGTGACTCGTTCTTGGTAAGAGGCGCTATAAATGATCGCTTCCTCCTGAGGATTGCTTAAATACCCGAGTTCATATAAAAGGGAAGGGCGTTTGTTTTCTCTTAAAACAAAGTAATCTCCGAATTTGACACCCTTATCAGGGATTTGAGAGCGTTTTGCGACTTCTGAATGAACGCTTGACGCTAATTGCTGATCTTTTGCTGCTTGATAATAATACGCTGTACTTCCTCTAACACTTTGATCCATAAAACTATCGTAATGAAGACTAATAAATGCATCTGCATTTCGGTAATGAGATGTTGCCACCCTTGATTGAAGGCTGATAAAGGTATCATCACTTCTTGTTAAATATACATTTGCACCAGAAGCCCTTAATTTGCCTGCCAGTAAATTGGCGGTTTTGATGGTGATGTTCTTTTCAAAAGCACCGTCTGCGCCGATTGTGCCGCTGTCTTTTCCGCCATGACCAGGATCAAGAACAATCGTTTTTCCTTTTAAAGAACCAGTTCCAGACGATGAATCCTGCTGAGGTCTTGGCGCGTCGCTGCTATTTTTCTTCGTTTGAACGACCCAGCTCGCCACATAGCCGGTTCCGCCGTTTGATAGTGTCACCTCGTACCAGTCACCTTGCGTCCGAACGATATGATAGGCAGCTCCTTTTGTTGCTCTTTCTGCAATCCCAGCAGAGGTAGAAGCGCTTTTTCGAATATTGGTGCCATCATAGACAATGTACGCTTTTTGTTCAGAAGCCGAAGAGGATGAACTCTTTTCAGGTGCAGAGCCTGCTCCTTTGCCTGTGACAATGTAATAGCTTGCAACCCAGCCTTTTACGCCTTTCCCCTCAATTTCATACCAGCCGTTCTGCTCTCGCAAAATGGTGATCTGTGTGTTGCGGGCAAGTGAAGCGACGACTTGTGCATTTGGTGCGGCCGATTGCCTTACATTCAAGCTCGATACGCCAACTGTGCCTGTCTGGTTAGAGCGAGAGGACTCGCCGGAGCTTGATTGAGAAGTTTTCTGCCCCCCTGAAACATAATCAGAGTGAACCCAGCCTTCTGCTTGTTTATACGAAATTTTCGTCCATTCGCCGCTTGTCTCGAGCTTTTTAGCGGTAGCACCTTGCGGGAAAGTACCAATCACTTGATAGGAAGTCCCAGGGCCTGTCCGGATGCGAAGATCGGAAGCTGTCGATGTAATTGTACTGCCTCCAGCCGTGCTTTGACCTTGCGCCTTTGGCTTCGCGGATTTTTGAGCGCCGGATGATGTGGTAATCAGCCATGAGACGACCCAGCCTTTTTGTCCGTTTGATAATTGGATCTGCACCCATTCTCCTTGTTCAGTGAGAATGGGATAACTTTCGCCGCGTTTTACAACAGCTGCAATTCCATAGCTTAAACCAGGGCCCGTTCTCACATTGATTTCATCTGTTGCGACAACAGCTTGATCTGTTTGTGCTGTAGCATGTGTCATAGGCAAAGAACTCGCGATGAGAACAAAACAAGTAAGCAGCATCATCATTTGATTGTGTTTTTTCAGATTCAAAACGGTGTTTTCCCCTCCCTTGTAAAACCGATGAATGTTAATTCGTTATGTAGTGGATGAATTCCTTGCAGTTTCCCTAATAAAAATGAATCAATCTGTTTATACTAAATAAAAATGTGATAAAAGGATGTACAAACATGAGATTAAGCAGAAAATTAGGACGAGTGCAATATAATGGACATCGTGATATCGACCGCTGGCAGCACGACGAAATGGATCAGCCAGGCTTCCTTGAAGAGACCGCATCTGAATACGGATGTACGTCAAAAGAAGAGCTGGAAAAGAAAAAGAGGCACGGCAAGGGTTGACAGAGTGGCAGCACCGACCTTATTATAATATAAATCAACACACTTGAAAATTTAAAATGTGGAACTGATGATAGAGAATAGTAGGGTAAATTGCGTGAGCAGAGAGGAATCGCCTTAGGCTGAAAGCGAATCCGCATGGCATTTATCACGAAAGAACACTCTGTAGGTTTCCTGCTGAACGCTCTAAAAATGAGTCAATAGGCGGAGAACGTGAATCTGCGTTAAGGATTTGAGCGGGAACATGGCTGGATCATGTTCCAACTAGGGTGGCACCACGGGTATAACTCTCGTCCCTACTATACACATAGTAGAGGCGGGGGTTTTTTATATGTCCACATAAAAAATGAATGATGGTCGTAGGAGGACGAAAAATGAGTTTTAATATTCCAAGAGGCACACAGGATATTTTACCTGGAGAGTCAGAACGCTGGCAGTATGTTGAACAAATTGCGAGAGATACATGTGCAGCCTTTCAATACAAAGAAATCCGCACACCGATTTTTGAGCATACTGAGCTGTTTGCACGGGGAGTAGGCGAATCAACTGATATCGTTCAAAAAGAGATGTACACATTTGAAGATAAAAAAGGACGCAGCATCACACTTCGTCCAGAGGGAACAGCTTCAACCGTCCGTTCTTATGTTGAAAATAAATTGTTTGCACAGCCTGCTCAGCCAACAAAGCTGTATTACATCGGACCAATGTTCCGCTATGAACGTCCGCAAACAGGAAGATATCGTCAATTTTATCAATTTGGGATAGAAGCGATTGGTTCCAAAGATCCTGCCATTGATGCTGAGGTCATTTCGCTTGCGATGAGTGTGTATGAGAAAGCAGGTCTTTCCAACTTAAAGCTCGTCATTAACAGCCTTGGTGACAAAGAGAGCCGTGCAGACTACCGCAAAGCACTGGTCGAGCATTTTGAGCCAAGAATTGAGGAATTCTGTCACGACTGTCAAACGCGTTTACATCAAAATCCGCTTCGTATTCTTGATTGTAAAAAGGATCGTGATCATGAATTGATGGCAACAGCTCCATCCATTCAAGATTTCTTAAATGAAGAATCGCGGACTTATTTTGAAAAGGTTAAACAATACTTATCGGATATAAGCATTGAGTATGTCGTTGATCCAAATTTAGTACGCGGTCTTGATTACTACAATCACACAGCATTTGAGATCATGAGTAATGCAGAAGGCTTTGGTGCGATTACAACATTAGCCGGCGGCGGCCGTTATGATGGGCTCGTTGAAGGAATTGGCGGTCCTGAATCACCAGGGATCGGATTTGCGATGAGTATTGAGCGTTTCTTATCTGCGATCGATGCTGAAGGAATTGAGCTTCCTCTGCAAGATGGTATTGATCTATACATTGCTGCTCTCGGAGATGAAGCGAAGGATTATTCTGTTTCATTATTAAACCGTCTGAGAAAAGAAGGTATCTCAAGTGAAATGGACTATACAGGGAAGAAACTAAAAGGACAATTTAAAGCGGCTGATCGATTAAAAGCCAAATTTATTGCAGTTCTTGGTGAAGATGAGCTTGCGCAGCAAATTGTGAATGTGAAAGATACGACAACGGGTGAACAAATTGAAGTGAAGCTTGATGAGCTGATTCAAATGTTGAAGGCCCACCAGAAAGCGTAAAGAAGGAGTGGAATGTTTGTGTTTGGTAGAACTTTTTATTGTGGAGAAGTAACAGAAAACCAAATCGGTCAGTCAGTTGTATTAAAAGGATGGGTTCAAAAAAGGCGTGACCTAGGCGGATTAATCTTTATTGATTTGCGCGACCGTACAGGGATTGTACAAGTTGTCTTCAATCCAGACCTATCAAAAGAGGCGCTTGAGACAGCAGAATCAATTCGTAATGAATATGTCCTTGATATTAAAGGAACGGTTGTTGCAAGAGAAGAAGCAACGATCAACCCAAATTTAAAAACGGGCAAAATTGAAATTCAAGTCGAAACGGTCACCGTTTTAAATGAAGCGAAGACTCCTCCTTTTGTGATTTCAGATCAAGCAGATGAGGTATCAGAAGATGTTCGTTTAAAATATCGTTACCTGGATCTTCGCCGCCCTGCAATGTTTGAAACAATGAAAATGCGACATGAAGTCACAAAAGCATTCCGCCATTTCTTAGACGACAACGGCTTTCTAGACATTGAAACACCAATTTTAACGAAAAGTACCCCAGAAGGTGCGCGTGACTATCTTGTTCCAAGCCGTGTACACGAGGGAGAATTTTATGCATTGCCTCAGTCTCCGCAATTATTTAAACAATTGCTGATGGTTTCTGGAATGGACCGTTATTATCAAATTGCCCGCTGTTTTAGAGATGAAGACTTGCGTGCTGACCGTCAGCCGGAATTTACACAAGTCGATATTGAAATGTCCTTTATGAGTCAAGAGGATATCATGACGCTTGCTGAAGAGATGATGGCGAAGGTGATGAAAGATGTCAAAGGAGTAGACCTTACATTGCCATTACCTCGTATGACATACGATGAAGCGATGAATTCTTATGGATCTGATAAGCCGGATACACGCTTTGAGATGAAGCTGGTGAACATTTCAGACACGGTAAAAGACTCCGATTTCAAAGTGTTTAGCGGAGCTGTGAAAAATGGTGGGTCTGTGAAAGCCATCAATGTAAAAGGGGCTGCAGCGAACTACTCAAGAAAAGACATTGATGCACTTGGTGCATTTGCAGCGAACTACGGTGCAAAAGGTCTAGCTTGGCTAAAAGCAGAAGGGACTGAATTAAAAGGTCCGATCGCTAAATTCTTTGATGAAGCAAAGCAAGCTGAATTAAAAGAACAGCTGCAAGTTGAAGAAGGCGACCTTTTACTTTTTGTTGCAGATAAGACGTCTGTTGTCCATGATGCGCTTGGTGCACTTCGCTTAAAACTTGGTAAAGAGCTTGGACTGATCGATGAGTCTGTATTCAATTTCTTATGGGTTGTCGATTGGCCGCTGCTTGAAAAAGATGAAGAAGAAGGCCGCTTCTATGCTGCCCATCATCCATTCACAATGCCAGTTCGCGAGGATCTTGAATTAATTGAAACAAGCCCGGAAGACATGAAGGCACAGGCTTACGATCTTGTGCTGAATGGCTACGAGCTTGGCGGAGGTTCTATTCGTATTTTCGAAAAGGACATTCAAGAAAAAATGTTTGGCTTACTTGGTTTTTCAAAAGAAGAAGCTTACGAACAATTTGGCTTCCTGCTGGATGCGTTTGAGCACGGTGTTCCTCCGCATGGCGGAATCGCGCTGGGTCTTGACCGTTTAGTGATGCTGCTTGCAGGCCGCTCTAACTTAAGAGATACGATTGCATTCCCAAAAACGGCAAGTGCGAGCTGCGTTCTCACAGATGCCCCTGGCCATGTAAGCGAGGCGCAGCTTGATGAGCTGAGTTTAGCGATTAAAACAAAAGTAAAACAGTAAAATAGGCGCATGTTTATAGGTATGTAAACGCTTGAAAAAGAAATATGCCTATGATATGCTTTCATCAATAATAAATAAAGTCCTGATACGTACGGTGGTTACCTAGTTTTGACCGAACATTTTTTTATACGGGAGCTTGCCTTTCCTTTCTGCATAAATGCCTCTTTAGAGGACTTATAAAGTCAGGAAGAAAGCACCCACCTGCATGGTGCGGGGTTCAAAACGAAGGAAATGCTGGCGGCGTCATCGGGACTTTTTTGTGTTTTTTTCTTTTAGAGAAGGATGACGGAGAAGTCTGAATATGATATGATTCTTTCGATTCATTTTAAATAAAGGTGGAGTGAGGCACTTGTTACATCAGTTTTCAAGAAACGAGCTTGCCATTGGCAAGGAAGGCTTAAATATACTAAAAAACAGTACAGTTGCAGTGCTTGGTGTGGGCGGCGTTGGTTCATTCGCAGTTGAGGCACTCGCTCGTTCAGGCGTTGGCCGTATTGTTCTTGTTGATAAAGATGATATTGATATTACAAATGTAAATCGTCAGCTTCCAGCATTGCTATCAACAGTTGGCCAGCCAAAGGTTGACTTAATGCAGGCGAGAATCGCTGATATTAATCCAGAATGTGAAGTTGTCGCGCTGAAGATGTTTTATACAGAGGAAACATACGAGCAATTTTTTGAGTATCCGCTTGATTATGTCATTGATGCCTCAGATACCATTCACTATAAAATTCATTTAATGAAAGAGTGTCTGAAACGAGGTGTGAACATCATTTCAAGTATGGGAGCTGCGAACAAAACAGATCCGACACGCTTCAAAATTGATGATATTTCAAAAACACATACCGACCCTATTGCAAAAGTTGTGAGAACACGTCTGCGTAAGGAAGGGATTCGTAAAGGAATTGAAGTCATTTTCTCTGATGAAAGTCCAATTGTCATTCGCGAAGATGTCAGAAAAGAAGTTGGAAATGATGAAGCGAAGATTCGCAAGGCGCAAATGCCGCCATCATCCAATGCATTCGTTCCGTCTGTTGCCGGACTGATCATGGGTGGTCATGTCATTATGAAGCTTTTAAAAGATATTCCAATTACACGTGTGAAGGATAAATAAACAGCCCGCCTGCTGAAATGCAGGGGGCTTTTTTTATTTCTGGCGTTTTAAATTTTCATAGACCTGTTTCAATGCACCTTCAAATTTTCCGGTTTGTTTCGGTACATAGTATTGCTTGTTTTTCAGCGGATCAGGTAAATATTGCTGCTTCACCCAGCCGTTTTCGTAATCATGCGGGTATAAGTAATCGACGCCTCTTCCGAGTGCTGTGGCGCCTTTGTAGTGAGCATCCTTTAAATGAACTGGAACTTCTCCAATTTTCCCTGTACGAATGTCACCAAGTGCCGCATCAATCGCCTTATATGCCGAATTAGACTTAGGAGAAAGACACAGCTCAATCACTGCGTTCGCCAGTGGAATCCGTGCTTCTGGGAAACCGATTCTTTCTGCTGTTTGTACTGCGCTTAACACGCGGGGGCCAGCCTGCGGACTGGCTAAGCCAATGTCCTCGTAAGCCATCACGAGTAATCTCCTTGTAATGCTTTCAAGGTCTCCTGCTTCGATCAGTCTGGCAAGGTAATGCAGCGCCGCATCTGTATCAGATCCCCTAATGGATTTTTGAAAAGCCGAGAGGACATCATAATGAGCATCACCATTCTTGTCATGTGAGAAGCTCTTTTTTTGTAAACATTCTTCTGCTGCGGCAAGAGTGATTGTGATATGCCCTGTCTCATCAGCTTTTGTCGATAGGACAGCGAGCTCGAGTGCATTTAAAGCAGAACGCACGTCTCCTCCGCATCCATTGGCAAAATGATTCATCGCTTCATCGTCCACTGTCACCTCATAGCCGCCAAGCCCTCGATGCTCATCCTGTAAGGCTCTTGTTAACGCAGCTTTGATTTGCTCTGTTTCAAGCGGCTTCAGCTCGAATATTTGTGTCCGGCTTCGAATGGCAGGATTGATCGCATGGTAGGGATTAGCCGTCGTTGCCCCAATTAAAATGATCATGCCATTTTCTAAATAAGGAAGAAGAAAATCCTGCTTTCCTTTATCAAGCCGGTGGACTTCGTCTAAAATAAGGATCACCTGGCCGCTCATTTTCGCTTCAGCGGCAACAGCTTCCATATCCTTTTTGTTATGAATGACCGCATTCAGCGTTCGAAAAGCAATACTTGTACTGCCAGCAATCGCGGTTGCAATCGATGTTTTGCCGATGCCCGGCGGTCCGTATAAAATCATCGAGGATAAATGTTTTGCCTCGACCATTCGCCTAATAATTTGACCTTCTCCAACAAGATGCTCCTGCCCAATAATGTCTTCAATATGACTTGGGCGCATCCGGTACGCTAAAGGTTTCATAATTATCTCTCCTATAGCAATGTCTTGTTTGTATAGAGTACCGAAATTTCTTCAAATAGAAAAGGGATTCGTCCTTCTATCATGCTCAGAACCCGTAAATGAAAGTTGGCTGAAAGTATGATATAATTGCTTCTGGTCTATTTATCGGCGTATATGAAATCAGAAAAATAATTGATGACATAGAATAGAAAACGCAGAGGTGTTTAACTTGAAAATATCAACTAAAGGCAGATATGGTCTGACGATCATGATCGAATTAGCCAAAAAACATGGCGAAGGCCCTACATCATTAAAATCAATCGCTCAAAACAATGATTTGTCTGAGCATTATTTAGAGCAGCTTGTATCACCACTCCGCAATGCCCGTCTTGTAAAAAGTATCCGCGGAGCGTATGGCGGCTATGTTCTTGCACATGAACCAAACGAGATCACAGCAGGTGATATTATTCGTGTATTAGAAGGACCCATTAGTCCTGTTGAAGTCATCGAAAACGAAGAACCAGCAAAGCGTGAACTATGGATTCGTATTCGTGATGCAGTAAAAGACGTACTAGACAATACAACTCTTGAAGACTTGGCAAGCTACACAGATGACGGGGATCAAGACTCGTATATGTTCTATATTTAGATCAGAGGTGTACCGGAAATGGAACGAATCTATTTAGATCATGCGGCCACAACGCCGATGGATCAGCGTATTGTGGACAAGATGATGCCGTACTTTACAGAGATATTTGGCAATCCCTCTAGTATTCATTCATATGGGCGCGAGGCAAGAAAGTGGCTCGATGAAGCAAGAGAAGTCATTGCAGGAGAATTACACTGTAAACCGCAGGAGATCATCCTCACAAGCGGTGGAACCGAGGCGGACAACCTGGCAATTACAGGTGTTGCCATGGCAAGACAGCATGAAGGAAAACATATCATCACAGTGAAAACAGAGCATCATGCGGTGCTGCATACATGTGAACGCCTAGAAAAACTAGGATTTGAAGTGACATATTTAGATGTGGACGAAACAGGATTGATTTATCTTGATCAATTAAAACAAGCATTGAGAGATGATACGATTCTTGTGACCGTCATGTACGGCAATAATGAAACAGGTGTGATTCAGCCAATCAAAGCCATTGGCGAACTTCTGCGTGATCACACTGCTCATTTTCATACAGACGCAGTGCAGGCGTTTGGCACAGTGCCCATTGATGCAGCAGATCTCCATATTGATCTTTTATCTGCTTCTGGCCATAAGCTGAATGGTCCGATGGGAACAGGTTTTTTATATGTAAACGAAGGCGTGAAACTTTCTCCGCAAATATTCGGAGGCGAACAAGAAAGAAAGCGCCGTGCCGGCACTGAAAATGTGGCAGGAATTGTTGGGCTTGCAGAAGCTGTTCAATTAACGAAGCAAAATAGAAGAGAAAAAGCGATGCATTATGGTAAGCTCAAAGAAACCATGCTGCAAGTATTCGAAGAGGAATCTCTCAATTTCTCTATCAATGGACATCCGAAAGAGACATTGCCGCACATTTTAAATGTTCATTTCCCGGGCGTCTCCATTGAATCGCTGCTTGTGAATTTAGATATGGAAGGAATTGCTGTTTCAAGCGGATCGGCATGTACGGCTGGATCTGTCCTTCCTTCGCACGTGTTAAGCGCCATGTATGGCGAAGAAGCAAAAGAGCTGACATCCTCAGTCAGAATAAGCTTCGGTCTTGGGAATGAAGAGGATCATGTGAAGCAGGCGGCACATAAGATAGCGGCTGTTGTCAAACGCCTAGCCAAATAAATGCTTCCTTTTGTTCGTGTGTGAAAAATGAAACAGCGAAGCACCTGAAGAACGAAACGCGCATGTTGTTTCATTGAAATTGGAGTTGATGAAGATGACAAAAAGACCAGAAGATACAAGAGTTGTGGTCGGTATGTCCGGAGGAGTCGATTCATCAGTTGCCGCTCTTATGTTAAAGGAGCAAGGCTATGATGTCATCGGCATATTTATGAAAAACTGGGATGACACCGATGAAAATGGTGTCTGCACAGCAACGGAAGACTATGAGGATGTCATCCGCGTATGTAACCAAATTGGAATCCCTTATTATGCAGTGAATTTCGAGAAGCAATATTGGGACAAAGTGTTTCAATATTTCCTTGATGAATATAAAGCGGGCAGAACGCCAAACCCAGATGTCATGTGTAACAAAGAAATTAAGTTCAAGGCATTCCTTGAGCATGCACTTTCACTTGGTGCGGATTATTTGGCAACAGGACACTATGCTCGTGTTGATCGAACTGGTGATGAAGTCAAAATGCTGCGAGGTCTTGATGCAAACAAAGACCAAACGTATTTCTTAAATCAGCTGACTCAGGAACAACTTGATAAAGTCATGTTCCCAATCGGTGATTTAGAGAAAAAAAGGGTTCGTGAATTGGCAAAAGAAGCAGAGCTCGCAACAGCAGCGAAAAAAGATTCAACAGGTATCTGCTTTATTGGAGAAAGAAACTTTAAAACGTTCCTCAGTCAATATTTGCCTGCACAGCCTGGTGTGATGCAGACAATGGACGGAGAAGTAAAAGGGGAGCACGATGGACTGATGTATTACACGATCGGTCAGCGCCAAGGACTTGGCATTGGCGGCAGCGGTGATCCTTGGTTTGTCGTTGGAAAAGACTTGGAGAAAAACATCTTGTTTGTTGAACAAGGCTTCCACAATCCACTTTTATACTCTGAAAGCATTTCAGCTGTTAATATCAGCTGGACTCGTCCTCATATTGTCGGAGAAAACGGTGAATTAACTTGCACAGCAAAATTCAGATACCGTCAAGAAGATCACCATGTGAAGGTCAAAATGACAGGTGAGCAAGAAGCGATGGTGATCTTTGATGAACCTGTTCGTGCTGTTACCCCGGGACAAGCGGTTGTTTTTTATGATGGCGACGAATGTCTTGGCGGCGGTACAATTGACGATGTCTTCAAAGATGGTCAAAAGCTGTCGTATGTGTAGCATGTTTCAAAACCTCAACGTCGCTGTTGAGGTTTTTTAATGAAAGGATGAGAGAGCGAATGAATTATAACGAAATCGGCATAGAAGCCTTGAATCAAGGGAATATCGAAAAAGCAGCTGAAGCTTTTACAAAAGCGATCGAAGAAAGCCCGAAGGACCCGGTTCCATATATTAACTTTGCGAACTTACTTTCAAGTATCAATGAATTTGAACGCGCTTTAAACTTTTTTCAGAAAGCAATTGAACTTGATCATACTGCAGCTGCAGCCTATTATGGAGCAGGAAATGTATATACATTAAAAGAAGACTTTATGAAAGCGAAAGACTACTTTGAACAAGCACTAAAAGCGGGCATGGAAAATAGTGATTTGTTTTATATGCTCGGGCAGACGCTCATCAAATTAGAGCAGCCAAAGCTTGCGATGCCGTATCTTCAGCGTGCCGTTGAACTAAATGAAGAAGATAATGAAGCAAGATTCCAATTTGGCATGTGCTTAGCCAATGAACACATGCTGGAAGAAGCGGTGACAAATTTTACCGAAGTCATCACGCGTGATCCGCAGCATGCAGATGCCTTTTATAATTTAGGTGTTGCGTATGCGTACTTAGAGAAAAAAGACGAAGCACTTGAGATGCTGGGTAAAGCCATTGACGTGCAGCCTAACCATATGCTGGCACTACATGCGCAAAAGCTGATTCAAGAGGCAGAATAGATGGAAGGAGGGAAGACCTGTGCAGGAACATCCAGATCAAATGAAGCTTGAGGACGAACCGTTTTTAAAGGGGACCATTCAAGCCGTTATTTTCCATAATGAAAGTAATTTATACTCGGTGTTAAAGGTAAAAGTCATTGAAACATCGGAAAACTTAGAGGAAAAAACAGCATCTGTCACAGGCTACTTCCCAGCACTTCATGAGGAGGAAACCTACACCTTTTATGGCAAAGTGACAAGCCATCCGAAATTTGGTGAACAGTTTCAGGCCACTCATTTTCAAAAGGAAGTACCAACAACGAAGCAAGGAATCATACATTATCTCTCAAGTGATTTATTTGAAGGGATAGGGAAAAAGACGGCTGAAGAAATCGTTGGGAAGCTTGGCAATCAGACGCTTCATAAGATTATGCGTGACCCAGCTGTTTTGTATGATGTACCGCGCTTATCAAAAAAGAAGGCGGATAAGCTGGCCGCAGCGCTTCAGGAGCATCAAGGGCTGGAACAAATCATGATCAGCCTGAATCAGTATGGTTTTGGTCCGCAGCTCAGCATGAAGATTTACCAAGTATACGAGAGTGAAACGCTGCAGAAAATCGAGGAAAATCCCTATCAGCTTGTCAAGGATGTCGAGGGAATCGGATTTATTAAGGCGGATGAGCTTGGTGCTAGAACAGGCATCTCAGGTAATGACCCAGAGCGGATTCGCGCCGCCTTGCTATATACAGTGGAGACAGCCAGTCTACAGGATGGTCATACGTACATACAAACGAAAGATTTGATCGTCGAAACCCGCAAGCTGCTCAACCAAACAGGCAATGATTACAAAGTGACTGAAATGGATGTTGCCAATCAGATCATTGCACTTGGCGAAGGAAAAGAAATGATCATTGAAGACGACCGCTGCTATCATCCATCCTTATTTTATGCAGAGCAAAGTGTCGCCAAACGCATTCAAAAAATCGTCTCCCAAACAGAATATGCAGATCAATTTCCTGAATCAGAATTCCTGCTAGCACTTGGCGAGCTGGAGGAGCGGTTAGGCGTCCAGTATGCACCGACACAAAAGGAAGCGATTCAAAAGGCACTCATGTCCCCGATGCTGCTTTTAACAGGCGGGCCTGGAACAGGGAAGACGACGGTCATTAAAGGAATTGTCGAGCTTTACAGTGATCTTCACGGTGTTTCTCTTGATCCGAGTGATTATAAAAAAGATGAATCCTTCCCATTTGTGCTTGCGGCACCAACTGGACGGGCGGCTAAGCGGATGACAGAATCAACAGGGCTTCCAGCTGTCACCATTCACCGGCTGCTAGGCTGGAACGGTTCGGAGGGCTTCTCGCATGATGAGGAACAGCCGATTGAAGGAAAGCTTGTCATCATTGATGAATCAAGTATGCTGGATATTTGGCTGGCGAATCATTTGTTTAAAGCGATTCCTGATCATATCCAAGTGATTATGGTAGGAGATGAACATCAGCTGCCATCTGTCGGACCAGGCCAAGTTTTACGGGATTTGCTTGCCTCAAAAGCCGTGCCGGCTGTTACCCTGACAGATATTTACCGGCAGGCAGACGGCTCAACCATTGTTGAACTGGCACATGATATGAAAAATGGTGTGCTGCCAAAGGATATTACTGCACGCTCAAAGGATCGGTCCTTCATTCGGTGTTCAGCTGATCAAATGAAAGAAGTCATTGAGAAAGTTGTCAGCAATGCTGCTCAAAAAGGATTTTCGGCAAAGGACATTCAAGTGCTCGCACCAATGTATAAAGGAAAAGCAGGCATCAATGAGCTCAACAAAATGCTGCAGCACATTTTGAATCCTAAAAAACCAAAAGGCAGAGAAATCCCGTTTGGTGATGTGGTGTACCGGACAGGTGATAAGGTGCTTCAGCTTGTGAATCAGCCGGAGAACAACATTTTTAACGGCGATATCGGCGAAATTGTCTCGATTTTTTATGCAAAAGAAAATACAGAAAAAGAAGACATGGCCGTGATCTCCTTTGATGGGAATGAAATCACCTTTACAAAAAAGGATTTTCATCAATTTACACATGCTTATTGCTGCTCCATTCACAAATCACAAGGAAGTGAATTCCCGATTGTTGTGCTGCCAGTCGTCAGGAGCTATTACCGAATGCTTCGGCGGAATCTGCTGTACACAGCCATTACACGCAGTAAAAAGTTTTTAATACTGTGCGGCGAGGAATCAGCGCTGGAATGGGGTGTGAAAAACAATGAGGATTCCCTTAGACAAACGTCCTTAACGATGCGGCTAGTGCAAACCGAACAAATCATGGATGCAGAACTTGAAGCGCTCCAAAAAGAGCTTCCGTTTAGCGTACATGACGCAAATATTGGCATGGAGGGAATCACTCCATTTGATTTTATGCATGAGTAGAAGGCTTCCATATGGAAGCCTTTTAGTATGAAAAGAACTTCTCCCATTCTGTTCATGGAAGCCATTTCTTCGTATGAGTCATGAAGCAAACGCACACGATAAGACTGTTCCGCAAAAGGTGGTTGAGCACATTTTGAGAACATGCCGAGAACTTGAAGGAATGACGATCTATACAGATGAGCTGTCCCAATCACTTGGTTCCATAAAAGATATTTGCTTTTTAGCCGGAGGCAGCTGCGGAGGATATGTGTTAGAGGGGAAAAAGAAAGACTGTGCACTCGTTCCATTCTCTGCTTTTGATCAGCTGACAGATAAAGGTTTGTATGTGAGCTGTCAGGAGGGAGTGGGCATGGATTCCTCTGCTCCATTCTTGTTATTTTCAAAATTAAAAAAGAAAATGATGCAGTCGCCTGATGGTGAAAATTTAGGCATTTTGGAAGATGTATACTTTTGCTCAAATTCGGGCACAATCGTAGCATATGAACTCTCGGACGGCTTCTTTACAGAGCTATCAGGGATTCGGAAACAGCTGCAGGCTGCCGGAACCTTGATGAACGTTCAAAAGGAAGCACTGGTTCTAAACCGAACGTAAAGAGGTGCTGATTATGCTCATTTGCCCAAATTGCAAATGTAAAGACATCGGAAAAATTGGGGTCAATCAATATTATTGCTGGGGCTGTTTTATTGAATTGACACTGTCGAAAGGCAAAATATCTACACACCAAGTGGAGGAAGACGGGACACTAAGCAGCTTAGATGATCTGTTTAGTGACGATGAACGTTCAATTCAACTATAAGTGTTAAGGGGGAATTTCGAATGGGCAAAATGACTTCTTCACTATTAACGCTTGGTGCAGGTGCACTCGCATATCACTTTGCAAGCCGATATGATATGCCATCAAAGCGGGATATGAAAAAGCTAAGAAAACGTGTTATGAGAATGATGTAAACAAAAAGGGCTAAAATGATCTTCATTTTAGCCCTTTGTTTTTTTCAGCGTGATCGAAAAACCGGTCTTTACGCTGAGGCATCCGTCAAGAGCGGATGTTCTTTTTATGCCTGCCTGTATTCTAATCGTCTTGCAAGAATAGATAAGCTGAAATTGACGACAAAATACATCATAGCTGCCAATAGGAATATCGGCAGTAAATAGGATTGGCTTTGCCCATTTAATATTTGTGCGTGATGTAATAATTCTGGAAGCGCAATGACAACAGCAAGCGACGTATCTTTTAAAAGGGATATGAATTGACTGACAATTGGCGGCACCATTCGGCGCAGGGCCTGCGGCATAATAATCATTTTCAATGTTTGAATATAGGTTAAACCAGAAGACCTGGCTGCTTCGATCTGACCCTTATCAATTGATTTAAGGCCGCTCCGAATAATTTCTGACAGCATCGCAGATTCAAACACGGTTAAAGCTGCAATAGCAGAGGCTGTGATGCTCAGCTTGATGCCGATTTCAGGCAATGCAAAATATGTGAAAAAGATGATCAGTAAAAGCGGCAGGTTCCGAATGGTTTCTACAACAACCGCAAGCACTTTTGATAAAACCGGAATTTGAGCGAACCGCAATGTACCAACGACTAATCCAATGATAAAGCTCAAAATGATGGAAATAAAAGCCACTTTTAAGGTGACAGCAAATCCTTCAAGTAAAAAGGCGAGATGATCAGGCTGGTAGGCACCTATAAAATCCATGATGTTTCCTCCTTTCTAGTGGCTTCTTGCTAATCTTCTTTCTAAATAACCGACGCCTAGACTGAGCGGAATGGTTAATAGCAGATAGAACATCGCAACAAAGATGTAGACATCAAACGTCACAAATGTTCTAGACGCAATAAGGTCTCCTTGATACATGAGATCAAACCCTGCAATGACACCTAAAATCGAGGAGTTTTTGACAAGGTTAATAAATTGATTTCCAAGAGGGGGAATGACGATTTTAATCGCCTGCGGCAAAATGATATACCGCATCGTCCCGCCATATGACAGACCTGAGGCGCGGGCTGCTTCCATTTGTCCAAGCGGTACAGCTTGTATCCCTGCACGAATGGCTTCAGCAATAAAGGCAGACGTATAAATGGCAAGAGCAATTGTACCAGCAGTAAAGCCATCTGCTACAATACCCAGCACCGGTAAACCAAAGAAGAAAACAAAGGTGATCAATAATAACGGAATATTCCGAATAAATTCAACATAAGCCGTTCCGAACCAGTTGAGCGGCCTAAATGGCGCAATTCTCATAATGGCAATGAGTGTACCGATCAAAAAGCTTCCAATCAGAGCGATGACACTTGCACCAATGGTATATTTAAAGCCTTCTAAATAAAGATGAACATTTTCAGTGAGAATGGAAAACCGCAGCAATCAGTTCACTTCCTTCCTGATCAACAGGGGAGCCTTTGAGCGGCTCACCTGAGGCATTGATCTTGACGAATCAAATGCTATTCTTTGATCCATTTTTTAAGAATCTTGTCATACTCTCCATTGTCTTTTAACGTTTTTAAGGCTTTATTAATCGCATCTGTTAATTCTTGATCCCCTTTTTTCACAGCAATGCCATAAGGCTCATCTGTAAAGGTGCCGCCGACCACTTCATAATTTGAATCTTCATCTGCCATACCAAATAAGATCGCATTATCAGTTGTCAGCACTTGCCCTTGGTTTGATTTTAATGCTGTAAAAGCCTCCTGATAGTTCTCAAATTCTAATACGGATGCTTCAGGTGCTTTCTCACGGATATTTTGAGAAGAGGTAGATCCTTTCACGGCCAGCACCTTCGTTCCTTTTTTAAGATCATCAATGGATTGAATGTCGCTTCCTTTTTTCACAAGCAGTGATTGTCCTGCTTCAAAGTAAACATCTGAGAAATTGACTTCTTTTTTACGCTCTTCTGTGATTGTCATAGTCGCAACAATTGCATGGATATCCCCTTTTTGAAGCAAAGGAATTCTTGTTTTAGATGTCACTTCCTTAAATTCTGCTTTTCCTTCATCGCCGAGTATTTCCTTTGTGATGGCTTTTGCAATGTCAATATCAAATCCTTCAATATCACCGCTGCTCGGATTTTTTAGACCGAATAAACGTGTGTCATTTTTTACACCGAAAATGATTTTTTTGTCTTTCTTAATGGCTTCTAAAGAACTTCCTTGTTTTGCATCAGTTGACCCTTTTTCAGTAGATCCACAAGCAGCCAAAGCGGCGATGCAGCAAGTCATAAAGAGCAGCAGGCCAAAGCGTTTCATTTTTTTCATCAAACCATTCCCCCTAGTGATTTAATATACGGCTTAAAAATAATTGAGCACGTTTCTCTTGCGGTTTTTCATAAAATGCAGCCGGTGTTGATTCTTCAAGAATTCTGCCTTCATCAATAAAGACAATACGGTCAGCCACTTCTCGGGCAAAGCCCATCTCATGTGTGACGACAACCATGGTCATGCCTTCACGAGCCAGCTGCTTCATCACATCTAATACCTCGCCGATCATCTCTGGATCAAGTGCAGATGTCGGTTCGTCGAAAAGCATCACCTCCGGCTTCATCGCAAGCCCTCTTGCAATGGCAACGCGCTGCTGCTGTCCGCCCGAGAGTCGTGAAGGGTAGGTGTCTGCCTTTTCAGGAATGCCGACTTTATTTAAATAAAATTCAGCTGTTTCCTTTGCTTCTTCCTTGCTCACTTTTTTGACCTTCATCGGCGCAAGCATAATGTTTTCAAGCACCGTCTTATGCGGATAGAGGTGAAAATGCTGAAAGACCATGCCGATATTTTGCCTGACAAGATTGATGTTGGTCTTCGGATGCTGAACAGAGACTTGGTTGACGAGAACTTTTCCCGCATCAATGCTTTCAAGACGATTGATACACCTGAGCATCGTACTTTTACCAGACCCTGAAGGACCGATGATCACAACAACCTCCCCTTTTTGAATATGTAGGTTAATGTCCTTAAGTACATGGAACTGGCCATAATGCTTGTTGACTTCTTCGAATGTGATCATGAAGAACCTCCTCTTGTGTTTCATTGGCTAAAGCTAAAGTGGATTCTAGCACAACTTGTGTAAAAAGAAGTAAATGATGGAATATTTTCTGACGAGATTTTACAGCAAACAGTGACTTTGGATGGAGCTGTATGTTTCATGTGTATTCATTTTTAACAAAGTTAGGACAAATTTTATTTACGTGGATAATTGCAGAAAATGGTTAAACAATAAGAAAAGAGGTGAAAAAGGTGAAGAAACGTCCGATCCAATTTCTGATATATGCTGCAGGGGTCCTGCTTGTCCTTGCATCCTTGCTCATTTTACTGCAGCTCGACGAGTTATGGATGCCTGTTTTTTTATTGCTGAAGGCGGTTCTCATTCCGCTTCTCATCGCTATTTTTATTTCTTATCTGCTTTATCCGATTGTGGAAAGACTGCATGCACGAGGGCTGCCGAGAACAGTCAGTCTCTTACTCATCTATGTCCTGTTTTTTGGCGGGATTGGTTTTGCGGTATATAAAGGAGCGCCTGTTATGATCGCACAGTTAAATGAGCTGTCAGAACAAATTCCTGTCATCGCTGAAACGTATAATGGCGCATTATCACATATTCATCATCATACGAGCCACTGGCCTGACGGACTTCATGACCGCTTGGACCGTTTCATTGTTCAATCGGAGACATATGCAGCCAATAGCGCTGAGCGGATGATTCTTAGCTGTAAAGTTTTATTTGATTACGCTTTAGTTGCAGCACTCATCCCTTTTCTTGTTTTTTATATGGTAAAAGACATGAACACGATGAAGCGGGCGGCATGGTATTTAACGCCGCCGTCATTTAGGAAGAGGGGGCATGCCTTTGTCAAAGCAGTGGATGAATCGCTTGGTGATTATATTCGAGGGCAGCTGCTTGTCTGTTCTTTAATCGGGGGTGCAGCAGCCATTGTGCTCTGGCTTTTCCATATCCCGTATCCGCTCGTTCTTGGCATGCTGATAGGAGCAACGAACGTGATTCCGTATTTTGGACCGATAATTGGCGCAGTTCCTGCCATCTTTATTGCGTTTACCATCTCAGTGAAATCGGTCATCATTGTATTGATCACAGTAGCGGTGCTGCAATTTTTAGAGAGCAATGTCCTCAGCCCGATCATTGTAGGGCGAAGCCTTCATATGCATCCTGTCGTCATTATGCTTGTCTTGCTTGCAGGAGGGGAGCTGTTTGGCTTAATTGGGATGATTTTAGCCGTACCAGCAGCTGCGATTATCAGGGTGATCATTGTGCAATATATCCTGATGAGACGAAGCGTTCATTGACAAGACGAGCCGAGTTGTCTATAATAATTTCGATTCATACATATTGAAATTCAATGACGGACCCGAGTACGTTAAAAAGCTGTTGCAGAGAGAGGCTTTATTTGCTGTGAAAAGCCTTATCAGACCTTTAACGGAAGCTAGTCCCGAGTGCAGATAAACACTGCCGCTCTCTTCCGGCGTTATCGGATGTGAAGGTGATAGACGAATTTGTCTATAATCAGGGTGGTACCGCGAGAACATCTCGTCCCTGTGTAAGTCGTTTTGTGCTTGCATAGGGCGGGGTGTTTTTTCGTTTGTGTGGAGATTGATGAATGAAAAGGGAGGATTTTTGAATGAAAACTTTAACTTCAGCTCAAGTACGTCAAATGTTTTTAGACTTTTTTAAAGAAAAAGGACATGCTGTAGAACCGAGTGCGTCACTTGTACCGCATGACGATCCGACACTTTTATGGATCAACAGTGGGGTGGCAACATTAAAAAAATATTTTGATGGCCGCGTCGTACCTGACAATCCGCGTATTTGCAACGCGCAAAAATCGATTCGTACGAATGATATTGAAAATGTAGGGAAGACAGCACGCCATCACACTTTCTTTGAAATGCTTGGCAACTTCTCTATTGGTGACTATTTTAAAGAAGAGGCCATTGAATGGGCGTGGGAATTCCTCACAAGTGAAGAGTGGATTGGTTTTGATCCGAATTTGTTATCTGTGACAGTCCACCCAGAGGACGAAGAAGCATATATTCTTTGGAGAGATAAAATTGGTGTGCCTGAAGAACGTATTATTCGCCTTGAAGGAAACTTCTGGGATATTGGCGAGGGCCCAAGCGGACCGAATACAGAAATTTTTTATGACCGCGGTGAATCATACGGTGACGACATGAACGATCCAGAATTATATCCAGGCGGGGAAAACGAGCGTTATCTAGAAGTATGGAATCTCGTGTTCTCTGAATTCAACCATAATCCAGATGGATCATATACCCCACTGCCGAAGAAAAACATAGATACAGGGATGGGCCTTGAACGAATGGTATCTGTCATTCAAAATGTGCCAACGAACTTCGATACAGACCTTTTCATGCCGATTATTCGTGCAGTCGAAACCATTTCTGGAGAAAGCTATGGTTTGGCGAAGGAAAAAGATACAGCATTTAAAGTCATTGCTGACCATATCCGGACAGTTGCCTTTGCTGTAAGCGACGGTGCGCTTCCTTCCAATGAAGGCCGCGGATATGTATTAAGACGTTTGCTGCGCCGCGCTGTGCGTTATGCAAAAACGATCCATATCCACCGTCCGTTTATGTATGATCTAGTGCCAGTTGTTGCTGAGATCATGAAGGATTTCTACCCAGATGTACAAGCAAAAGAAGAATTTATTGCGAAAGTCATCAAAAACGAAGAAGAACGTTTCCACGAAACACTGAACGAAGGGTTAGCGATTTTGTCAGAAGTGATCAAAAAAGAAAGAGACAAAGGCAGCTCACAAATTTCAGGTGAAGATGTATTTAAGCTATATGACACGTATGGATTCCCTGTCGAGCTGACAGAAGAATACGCAGAAGATGAAAACATGACAGTTGATCGAGAAGGCTTCCAAGCGGAAATGGAGAAGCAGCGTGAACGGGCAAGAAATGCGAGACAAGATGTCGGCAGTATGCAGGTTCAAGGCGGCGCTTTAGGCGATATTAAAGTGGAAAGTACCTTTGTTGGCTACGAAAATTTAACTGCGGAAACTCGCATTATCGAACTGCTTCAAAATGGTGAACTTGTCTCTGAAGCACATGAAGGAGACACGGTGCAAATCTTGTTAGATGAAACACCTTTCTATGCGGAAAGCGGCGGACAAGTGGCTGATAAAGGGACACTAAAAAGTGCAGAAGCCATCATTGAGATCAAAGACGTGAAAAAAGCACCAAACGGTCAGCATGTCCATGAAGGAGTCGTCGTAAGCGGTACGGCTCAAAAAGGTCTCGAGGTCACTGCTGAAGTGGAATCAGCTCTTCGAAAAGGCATTGTGAAAAACCATACAGCGACACACCTTCTGCATCAGGCGCTGAAAGATGTATTAGGCAGCCACGTGAACCAAGCAGGGTCATTGGTGAATGAAAACAGACTTCGCTTTGATTTCTCTCACTTTGGACAAGTGACGAAAGAAGAATTGTCTCAGATTGAAAAAATCGTGAACGAAAAGATTTGGGAAGGTATCTCAGTTGCTATTGATCTGAAACCAATTGCTGAAGCAAAAGAAATGGGTGCAATGGCGCTCTTTGGCGAGAAGTATGGCGATATTGTCCGTGTTGTCCAAGTGGGCGATTACAGCATCGAGCTATGCGGCGGCTGTCATGTGCAGAACACTGCGGAAATCGGTTTGTTTAAAATTGCGTCTGAGTCGGGTATTGGTGCTGGAACACGCCGTATTGAAGCTGTGACTGGTAAAGGCGCTTATGAAGAATTAAATGACCAGCTGGCGATTTTAGAACAGGCAGCAAGTGAGCTGAAGTCAAATACGAAGGATGTACCAAAACGGATTGCTTCATTACAGGCAGATTTAAAAGAGGTTCAAAGAGAAAACGAATCTCTCCTTGCGAAATTAAGCCAAGCAGAAGCAGGCTCTATTTTAGAGAAAGTGACAGAAGTTGGCGGAGTGAAAGTATTAACTGAAAAAGTAAACGCTAAAGACATGAACCATTTAAGAACAATGGTTGATGACTTAAAAGCTAAATTAGGATCAGCTGTCATCGTCCTGGGAGCCGTTCAAAACGGAAAAGTAAACATTTCAGCAGGAGTGACAAAAGACGTGATCGAAAAAGGTCTTCATGCAGGAAAGCTTGTGAAGCAGGCAGCTGAAATCTGCGGCGGAGGTGGAGGCGGACGTCCAGACATGGCACAAGCAGGCGGAAAACAACCAGAAAAGCTTGAAGAAGCACTGGCAACTGTCGAAGAATCTGTCAAATCCGTTTTATAATCAGGCGATGTAGTGTAGAATAATGGTATTAGATGAGCGGTTAGAAAAAAGCTTGCTAGTAGAATGTTGGAAGAGAGGTGCAAGAAGCAGTGAGTTCATTTGATAAGACAATGAAGTTTAACTTCTCTGATGATTCAGCTGAAACCAATGTGAATGAAGTGCTCATTACAGTTCATGACGCACTCCAAGAAAAAGGATACAACCCGATCAATCAAATTGTCGGATACTTGCTGTCAGGCGACCCTGCTTATATTCCAAGACATCAGGATGCACGCAACCTAATTCGTAAACTAGAACGAGACGAATTAATTGAGGAATTGGTTAAATCGTACTTAGAGACACATAAAGAGGCGTAAAACATGAGAATTCTGGGCTTAGATTTAGGCACGAAAACCCTTGGTGTTGCGATCAGTGATGAAATGGGATGGACAGCGCAAGGGATTGAAACCATTAAAATTGATGAAGCAGGCGGAGATTTTGGTCTCAGCCGCCTGTCTGAGATCGTTGCAGAATTTGGAGCGGATAAAATTGTACTTGGCTTTCCAAAAAATATGAACGGCACGGTCGGTCCTAGAGGCGAAGCCAGCCAATCATTTGCGAAAGTGCTAGAAAACACGTACAATGTTCCTGTTGTGCTTTGGGACGAGCGTCTGTCAACAATGGCAGCGGAAAAAATGCTCATCTCTGCAGATGTGAGCAGACAAAAGCGTAAAAAAGTCATTGATAAAATGGCGGCTGTTATGATCCTGCAAGGATATTTAGACAGCTTAAATTAAAATGAGGTGAATCAAATGGAACACGGAGAAAAGCAAATTACAATCGTTGATGATAATGGAAATGAACAGCTTTGCGAAGTACTATTTACTTTTGAAAGCGACCATTTTAACAAATCTTATGTCCTTTACTACCCAATTTCTGAGCAAGACAATGAGGAAATTGAAATTCATGCATCAAGCTTTACACCGAACGAAGACGGTGAAGATGGCGAGCTAGAGCCGATTGAAACGGATGAAGAATGGGACATGATTGAAGAAACGTTAAATACGTTCTTAGATCAAGAAGACGAAGAATAGAACAAATAAAAGGCCTGTGAACAGATCTTCTTGATCTTTCTTCACAGGTCTTTTTTTACGATTAATATGTTAACTTTATTTTATTTTATGTTGACATAATGAATTGTACCTTTTACTCTGTTTTTAACAATAAATTGAGTGAGGGGCATGGAGATTGAAAATACAAGATATGATGCAAATAGCGTTAATGACAGCGGTCATCGGGATGTTAGGCTTAATCCCGCCGATTTTATTTACATTTACACCTGTACCGATTACATTGCAAACCGCAGGTCTTTTGCTTGCTGGGGGGCTGTTAAAGCCTAAACAAGCACTAATCAGTTTATGTCTTTTTCTTTTGGTTGTGGCAGCAGGCGCACCTCTTTTGTCAGGCGGGAGAGGCGGGATAGGGGTCTTTTTTGGTCCAAGCGGTGGTTTTCTTCTTGCTTATCCTGTTGCTGCCTTCATGATCAGCTTATGGGTGAACCGGCTGAAAAAAGTAACCGCACTGCGTCTTTTTGTGATCTATGCGGTTTGCAGTATTGTGATTTTGTATATGTGCGGCATCCCCTTTCAAGCCATGATGATGCATATGAAGGTCTCGCAGGCGGCTTTCCTTAGTTTGATTTATCTTCCAGGTGATCTCATCAAAGCGGGAATGTGTGCTGTCTTTACGGTCAAAATCATACAGGCCATGTCATATCGAAAAAGGGATCTGCATAAAGGGAGGCGTGCGGTTTGATCAGAATAACGGAAAGCTATGCAGTACATGCAGAAATGAAACCAGATCAGATTGCCATCATAGATGAGCAAGAAAGCATTACATATCAAGATTGGTACGAACGTGTACAGAGATCAGCACAGTGGTTACAAGGAACGGCTCATCAGCAAAAAAGAATCGCTTTTTTATTATCAAATGGTGCTTCTTTTTTGCAAATATTTGCGGGCGCTGCTTGTGCAGGGTGGACAGCCGTTCCGCTTGATCCGAGATGGAGTCATGAAGAATGTGTTGAAAAGCTCTTGTTAAGTGAGGCGGATCTCGCCATTATAGAAGATCGATTGATGAAAAGATTTGAACAAAGCAGCGTAGACATACCGATTATTTCTTTATCTGAATGGAAGGAAAGAATGAGCCTTCTCACAGACAGTCCAGATAACAGCTGCGATACCGAGAAGGATCCTGTCTTTTATATGGGATTTACGTCAGGATCAACAGGCTCACCGAAAGCGTTTATTAGGCGTCAGCAGTCTTGGATCGAGAGCTTTCGAATGACCACCGCTTCATTTGGAATCACTCATCAAGATCATGCTCTTATATTAGGTACACTTTTATCCTCTCACTTTTTATATGGTGCCATCAGTACATTATACTTTGGCGGCACAGTGACGCTTTTAGAAAAATTTGTGCCAGTAAAAGCGAAGAAAGCCTTAGAGACAGGTGATATCACCGTGATGTATACTGTCCCAACAATGACAGAAACGTTACTGCAAATCGATGCTTTTAGAGGGGACAATCCGCTTCTTGTCATGTCATCGGGAGCAGATTGGAGCATCTCTTCAAAAGAACAGCTCGTCACCAACTATCCACATGTCACTTTTTTTGATTTTTATGGCACATCAGAGTTAAGTTTTGTCTCTTATTTGTCTTCAAATGACTTTTTGCAAAAACCTTCTTCTGTTGGACGGCCTTTCTCCTCCATTCAAGTAGAAGTAAGGCGGCCCGATCAATCTGTCTGTCAGCCAAATGAAACAGGGAGGATTTATGTAAAGAGCCCAATGACTTTTTCAGGTTACTTACATGAGCAGAAACCGCCGGAGGAGTGGCTGACAGTTTACGATATGGGATGGCTGGATGAAGACGGTTATCTGTATATGAGCGGTCGTGAGAATGGCATGATTGTCTATGGAGGACTGAATATTTTCCCAGAGGAAATTGAGCGTGTGCTAAATGAACAGCCAGAGGTAAAACGGTCGATTGTGGTTGGCGTTCCTGACCCATATTGGGGTGAAATCCCTGTTGCCATACTGGAGCAAGTGCCGCAAATAAAGGCGGTTCGACAAGCTGTTAAAGAAAAGCTGGCCGCCTACAAGGTACCAAAAAAATGGCTTGTGATTGATCAAATGATTGAAACATCCGGCGGAAAAATAGCCCGCGCGAGCATGAAAAAGTGGGCGGAGGAGCAATTGTCATGCAAGCAGTGATCGTAGAAGCAAAACGAACACCCTTCGGTGACAAAAATGGGATGCTGAAAAATTATCGCCCAGAGCAATTAGCCGCTCCCCTTATTCGGCATTTGTCTCAGATCATGACACCGGATGACGTCATATTAGGCAATGTCGTCGGAGGCGGTGGAAATATGGCCCGTCTGTCCTCATTAGAAGCAGGTCTTCCTTTACACGTTCCTGGTATGACAATTGACAGGCAGTGTGCCTCTGGTCTTGAAGCGATCCGAACAGCTTGCGTCATGGTTCAATCGGGGGAGGGCACGATGTATATCGCTGGCGGGACTGAGAGCATTTCCAGCTCACCAATGAAAGAGAGAGCACGCTTTTCACCGGAGCGGATAGGAGATCCGCATATGGGAGAAGCAGCAGAGCTGACCGCGTCGGCATTTTCTGTCACGAGAAAAGAACAAGATGACTATGCCCTTTTAAGCTGGGAAAGAAGTTTAGCGGCATTCACACATGGTACATATTCAGAAGAAATCGTTTCGATTGACGGGATGAACATAGATGAAGCGGCTGCTAAAATAAGACCGATGGCAAAGCTGATCAAGCGGGCAAAGCCTGTATTTTTACCGGGAAAAGGAACTGTGACCGCCGCCAATAGCTGTAAGGAAGCAGACGGAGCAGCCGCCGTCGCTGTGATGGAAAGATCGCTAGCGGAAGCAAGTGGATATAAGGTGATGCTACGGTATGCCGGAAGTGCTGTGACAGCGATACATCCTCATTTTCCAGCTGCTTCACCAATTGATGCGATCAAGAAGCTTTTACATCAAGAGAACATCAAGGCAGAGGAAGTGGCGCTATTTGAAATCAATGAAGCGTTTGCGCTGAAAGCTGCACTTATTGCCCGGACGCTGGGGATACCATATGACCGAATCAATAGAAGAGGCGGTGCACTTTGCCTTGGGCATCCTTACAGCGCGTCAGGAGCTGCTATGATGGTGAGATTATTTTATGAAGGGCGCGCCTTATCGAATGGAAGCTATGTCATGGCTGCTATTGGAAGTGGTGGCGGCATTGGTTTAGCCGTGTTATGTCAAGTTCTGTCATGACATGCATAAGCAAGGAATTGCCGAACTCCGTCGAATCATGTACTATAAAAGCTAGATGTGAGGAGGGCCATGCATGTTTTCAGAACAAAAAAAACGACCATTCTTCAAAAGAAAAATGGGGATCGTCCTGTTATCTGTCCTTGCTGTCATCATCATTGCAGCATTATCAGGCTTTTTATATGTTAAATCAGCACTCGGACCGGTCGATCAAAAAAGCAAACAAACCATTAATATTCATATTCCAAATGGGACATCTGTCCGCGAAATTGCAGGCATTTTAAAAGAAAATGGGCTCATTTCGAATGACACGATTTTCACTTATTATGCAAAATACAAAAAGGCGTCCGGCTTTAAAGCGGGATATTTCCATTTAAAACAAACAATGGACGCAGACACGCTGATCAAAAAGCTGACATCTGGCGGGACAGATTACGCCTTTCAGCTTGTGATTCCAGAGGGAAGACAGCTGTCTGATATTGCAGCCATTATTGCAAATCAGACGAATTTTTCAGCGAAGGAAGTTGAAGCGAAGCTGGATGATCCTGCTTTTATTCAAACGTTAATGAAAAAATATCCGAAAACCGTGACATCACAGGTGAATGGAAAACAGGTGAAACATCCGTTGGAGGGTTATTTATTCCCTGCTACGTATCCATTTTATCGTGAGGATGAATCGCTCGAAACGATCATTGAAACGATGATTAAACAAACAGATCAATACGTGAAAACGTATGAAAAAGACATGAAAAAGAGAAACATGTCCATACATGATGTGTTAACAATGGCTTCACTGATTGAAATGGAAGCAACAGAAAAGACAGATCGGGCAAAAATCTCAAGTGTATTCTATAACCGGTTGAAAAAGGACATGCCGCTTCAAACTGATCCAACCGTTCTTTATGCACTTGGTGAGCATAAATCCCGCGTGTATTACAAAGACCTAAAAGTGAAATCTCCTTATAACACGTATAACAACAAAGGGCTGCCGCCTGGACCTATTGCAAATGCGGGTGAATCCTCTTGGAAAGCCGCACTGCATCCAGAGAAAACGGATTACGTTTACTTCCTTGCGAAGAAAAATGGAGAAGTCGTATTTACGAAAACGTTAAATGAGCATAATAAAGCAAAAGCGAAATACATCACAGGCAGCAATTAATGGACAAGTGAATCGAAAAAGACTGTAGACAATACGAGATTGCCTGCAGTTTTTTTCGTTGGAATCTCCATTTTATAGGTTCGCAATTGCCACTTCTTTGTGGTAAAATATATCGGGTTGTTTTTACTTAGATGAACGAAAGATTGACGAGAAAGAGAGCTGCAATAGGCAGGACTCTTCTTTTTCAGGTCATGAAGGAGCTAGACAAATAATGACTATCGAAGATGATCGAATAAATGATTATATTGAACATTTAATTCACCCAAGTCCTGATGCAATCGCTCAATTAGAGATCTATGCAAAAGAGCATCATGTGCCAATTATGGAAAAGGTGAGCATCGAGCTTTTATTGCAGCTGCTTTCGATGAAACAGCCGAAGAAAATTCTTGAGGTTGGGACAGCGATTGGCTATTCCGCTATTCGAATGGCAACAGCTCTTCCAGACGCTGAGATTTATACGATTGAGCGAAATGCAAAGCGCTATGAAGAAGCAACACGGAACATTGAGGAATTAAAGTTAAAAGAAAGAATACACGTGTTTTTTGGTGATGCGATGGAATCGGCTAAAACGGTCCAAACGATGGCGCCCTATGATGTGATCTTTATTGATGCCGCAAAAGGGCAGTACAAGCGTTTCTTTGAATTGTTTGAACCGATGCTCGCTCACGACGGAATGATTATCACAGACAATGTCTTATTCAAAGGCTTAGTGGCAACGAATTATGAAGAAGAAATTGAAGATAAACGAAAAAAACAATTAATTGGAAAAATTGATCGATACAATCAATGGCTCATGTCAAACCCTGATTTCCAAACGTGCATTATTCCAGTTGGAGACGGGATCGCCATTAGTACAAAAAGAGGTGACCAATCATGAAGAAACCAGAATTGCTTGTGACGCCAAGCAGCGTGTCAGACGTACTGCCATTAATTGAGGCAGGAGCTGATGCATTCTTAATAGGCGAACAAACATACGGTATTCGTCTTGCAGGTGAGTTTTCAAGAGAAGATGTGAAACAAACGGCTTTGCTTGCACATGCCCATCACAAAAAAGTGTATGTAGCGATGAATGCGATTTTTCATAATGACCGCGTGCAGCTGCTTGGAGATTATTTAACCTTTCTCGATTCATTAAGCGTGGACGGCGTCGTCTTTGGAGACCCAGCCGTGATCATGGCAGCAAAGGAAACAGGAGTGAACCTGAATCTTCACTGGAGTACAGAAACGACTGGGACAAACTATTACACTTGTAACTACTGGGGCAGAAAAGGCGCATCGCGTGCTGTTCTTGCAAAAGAGCTGAATATGGACAGTGTGATCGACATCAAAGAAAATGCTGAGGTGGAGATTGAAATTCAAGTCCATGGCATGACATGTATGTTTCAATCGAAACGTACGCTCATCGGCAACTACTTTGAATACCAGGGCAAACAAATGGATGTCGTAGGCAGAAACATGGAGGAAGGGCTATTCCTGCATGACCAAGAGCGTCAAAACAAATATCCTATTTTCGAGGATGCAAACGGAACACATATTATGAGTCCAAATGATGTGTGTATGATTGACGAATTAGAAGAGTTTGTTGACGCAGGCATTGACTCATTTAAAATTGACGGAATTTTAAAGTCACTTTCTTATATGACAGAGGTGACATCACTTTATAGAAAAGCAATTGATTTACTAACGACTGACAAAGACGCGTATGAAGATCAGAAAGAGGACTGGGTGAAGCGGATTGAAGAGATTCAGCCAGTGAATCGTTCGATTGATACAGGGTTCTTCTTTAAAGAAACGGTTTATTAAGATAAGAGGAGGCAGAGGAAATGGCATTATTGAAAGATGGTATTTCTGAAATGATTGATGGGAAACGTGTCATTACAAAAAAACCAGAACTGCTTGCACCCGCAGGAAACTTGGAAAAACTGAAAATTGCTGTACATTACGGAGCTGACGCTGTTTTTATTGGCGGGAAAGAATTTGGACTTCGCTCAAATGCAGATAACTTTTCAATTGAAGAAATGGCAGAAGGTGTCGCATTTGCAAACAAATATGGCGCACGCATTTATGTGACAACAAATATCTTCGCCCACAATGAAAACATGAACGGGCTGGAGGAATACCTTCAAGGGATCGAAGGCGCTGGAGTAGCAGGCATTATCGTAGCTGATCCATTGATCATTGAAACATGTAAACGTGTTGCACCGAAGCTTGAAGTCCATTTAAGCACACAGCAATCTCTTTCAAATTGGAAAGCTGTTCAGTTTTGGAAGGAAGAAGGGCTTGAGCGTGTGGTGCTCGCACGTGAAACTAGTGCGCTAGAAATTAGAGAAATGAAAGAAAAGGTCGATATTGAAATCGAAACATTCATTCACGGTGCGATGTGTATCGCATACTCTGGCCGCTGCGTGCTCAGTAACCATATGACGGCAAGAGATTCTAACCGCGGAGGCTGCTGTCAGTCCTGCCGCTGGGATTATGATCTTTATAAACTAGAAGGTTCTGAGGAAGCGCCTTTATTTGGTGAGGAAGATGCGCCATTTGCAATGAGTCCAAAAGATTTGAAGCTTGTTGAATCCATTCCTCAAATGATCGAAATGGGAATTGACAGCTTAAAAATCGAAGGACGGATGAAATCCATTCATTATGTTGCCACTGTTGTAAGTGTATATCGCAAAGTGATTGATGCGTATTGTGCTGACCCAGACAATTTTGTTATTCAGCAGGAATGGTTAGATGAATTAGATAAATGCGCAAACCGTGACACAGCACCAGCCTTTTTCGAAGGCGTACCAGGAACGGATGAACAAATGTTTGGCATCCATGGGAAGAAAACGACATTTGATTTCGCAGGTCTTGTTCTTCATTATGATGAAAAAGAACAAATCGTGACATTGCAGCAGCGTAACTTCTTTAAGCAAGGCGACGAAGTCGAATTCTTCGGACCAGAAATTGAGAATTTCACATGCAAAATTGAGACGATTTGGGATGAAAAAGGAAATGAACTAGATGCTGCTCGTCATCCGCTGCAAATCGTCAAATTCAAGCTTGATCAAAAAGTATACCCTAGCAACATGATGAGAAAGGGGAAATAACAGCCACATGAGGAGTAAACCAGTTGTCATTGGTATTGCTGGCGGCTCGGGTTCGGGTAAAACGAGCGTCACCAATTCAATCTATGAAAAATTTAAAGGACATTCCATCCTCATGCTTCAGCAAGATCTATATTACAAAAATCAAAGTCATATGCCATTTGAAGAGCGCCTGCTCACGAACTATGATCATCCGCTTGCATTCGACAATGACCTGATGTTTGAGCATTTGGAACAGCTCTTAAGGTATGAATCCATTGAAAAACCAATATATGATTTTAAACTAAACACACGTTCAGAAGAGACGGTTCATGTTGAGCCGAAGGATGTCATTATCGTTGAAGGTATCTTTGCGCTCGAAGACGAACGTTTGAGAGATTTAATGGATATTAAACTGTATGTTGATACAGATGCAGACCTTCGCATCATCCGCCGTATTTTACGCGATACGAAGGAAAGAGGCCGGTCGATCGATTCTGTGATTGAACAATATGTATCTGTTGTCAGACCGATGCATAATCAATTCATTGAACCGACGAAACGATACGCCGATATCATCATCCCAGAAGGCGGCCAAAACCATGTGGCGATAGACTTAATGGTGACAAAAATTCAAACGATTCTTCAAAACCGAGCAGAGTAAATGGTGGAGAAGAAAAAGACCTTTACAGTGTAAAGGTCTTTTCAGCATCATATTAATAAACAGTCACGAAAACTTGTCCTAAGACAGACGTCCCTTTATAAAGAGTGATAGTGGCTTTGCCAGGTGAATGAGCGGTCACTATTCCATTAGAGCTAACAGAAGCTACACTCTGTTTATCTGTCCAATAACGTGTAGCTGCAGAATTATAGACCGAGTATTGCTCACCAACTCTTAAAGATACACTGTAATCTTGAATCGAAATCACATCTAAAGTTTGAAATCCAGAAGAGCTGCTATTGACTGTGAAATCCGCTGTTTCTTTGGCTGAAGCCATGCCCATTAGTGAAAAAGATAAGGTAGTGATGGATAGAACAGAAACAATTGTTTTCTTCATGTTCATTTAAAACACTCCCTAGCGTGTATTTGGTCTTGCATTGATAAAATTCAATAAAAACCAAATATTTCCTTGTTAATATTTGTTAATTATATGTGAACATTTATTAAAGCAGCATTCTCGGAAAAAATCTTAAGGGTTTGATATGATAAGAAAACAATGAAGAAAAGAAGAGATGGAGAAATCACTACCACATAGCGAAAGAATGAAGTTGAAAAAGTATATTAAAAAAACGACAAACAAATCATCACAAATTTTCAAACAATTCTTGATCAAAATGCAATTTTGTAATAATATAGCATAGACATATCGTACACTGACCATATTATGTATTGGAAGATGGAGAATGGATAAGCTATTCTTCTACATATGATCGAAATGGCCGAACGAGGTACAGGAGCTTCCTGTGCCTTTCCACAGTTTGTGCGATTTTAGACCGCTGCGAGTGGTCCTGTCTAATAAAAGGCATAATAGTTGCATCTAAAAGGGACGCCATGTAAGATGGACTTTTACGAATATGGTACAGAAGGAATGAGGGCCTGAACATGTCCTCATTCTTGTATATTTCAGTCGTCACTCACGTGCAGAAAGTTTGTATGATGAGGATTAATAGAAGGAGTGAATGATTCATGGCACAAGAGAAAGTATTTCCAATGACAGAAGAAGGAAAACGTAAATTAGAAGAAGAGCTTGAATATTTGAAAACGGTTAAACGTAAAGAGGTTGTAGAGCGTATTAAAATCGCTAGAAGTTTTGGAGACCTCTCTGAAAACTCGGAATATGATTCTGCTAAAGAAGAGCAGGCGTTTGTAGAAGGCCGTATTACAACGCTTGATAATATGATTCGTAATGCTAAAATTATCGAAGATGAAGGAAACTCAAATGTGGTTTCACTTGGTAAAACGGTGACATTCGTTGAATTACCAGACGGGGAAGAAGAGTCTTACACAATTGTTGGAAGTGCAGAAGCTGATCCGTTCGAAGGCAAGATTTCAAACGATTCACCTATTGCAAAAAGCCTTTTAGGTAAACAAGTAGACGACAAAGTAACCGTTCAAACACCTGGCGGAGAAATGTTCGTCCAAATTGTAAAAATTTCATAATCACGTTTATCAGGTAAACACCTCGTCCACAATAGGGACGAGGTGTTTTTATGCGCAAAAAAAGAAGAATTCAATGGACAGGTGCGATTATTTTTATACTATTGCTCGGTCTTCTGATGAGACTGGCAGAAATTCAGCTGTTCTTCACAGAATCGTTTTCAAAGCTTGATATCAATTTAATACAAGAAAGTGTCAAACAGCGAACAGAAGAAGTCGTTATTTCAGACGGGCGCGGTGAGTTTTTAGATCGAAACGGCCAAGCACTTCTTACAAAAGAACAGCCTGCGGTTATCTTATTTCCTTTCCTGCAATATGATCTTCCACGCTTGCAGCAAACCGCCTCTATTCTTGAGATGGAAGAGGATGAACTCAAAAAACAGTTAACAGAAACGAAAAAACCTCTCATTTTAAAAGATGACATCACGAAAAAAAAACTGAAAGACATCAATGATATGAAATATTCAGGTGTGTACGGCGTATATATGAAAGAGAAGGACAAAAAAAGACTTGCCCTCCACACATTAGGTTTCACAAGCGAAAATCCAGAACTACTCAGAAAGCGTTATCCTGACAAAAAAGAGCTTTCCATACGTACTGAAATCGGCACATTTGGGCTGGAAAGCACCTTTGACGAATTTCTATTACCCGAGCAAGACACAAAATTGTTATATCATGTGGACGGAAGGGGAAACCCTTTGTTCGGTATGGACGTCAAATATACAGCAGAAGCTCATTCCTTTTATCCACTTCAGGTACAGACAACGATAGATGAAGACATGCAGGCTGAAATGGAGAAGGTGCTCAAAGACCAAGGCGTTGAAAAAGGCGGTGCCGTTCTGCTCGACATTGAAAGCAGCAGTGTACTGGCAATGGCAAGTACCCCAAATGTCACAAGCAAAAATCGGCATGAGGCAAGAAATTACATGCTGACAGCGATTGCTCCAGGCTCTGTCTTTAAAACAGCTGTACTTGCCGCAGCAATCGAAAAAAACCTTGACCAGCCACAAACCATGTATGACTGTCGAAAGAATTTATATGGAGAGCCTGAAGGAAAACAGGAAGTGCTGAATCTGACGGACAGTTTCTCGCAGAGCTGCAATTATACCTTTGCGGCACTTGCTGAAAAGCTCATTCAAACAGATGATCAAATCATCGAAAAGACGGCTGCAAAGCTTGGACTCATAGATCGAGCTGGCTGGGAAGGGGATGTCTATCATAAGCATCACTTCAAACAGTTTGATCGTGAAGAAACAGGCAGTGTGTGGGGAGATAAAAGAGACAAGCATGTCAAAAAAGCCATTGCACAAACCGCAATAGGACAAAAAAATGTCAAAACGACACCTCTGCAAATCGCGAATATGATGGCTGCGATCGCAAGAGGAGGAGAACGAAAAGAAGTGAAAATCGCAGAAAAAGTGCTGTATCAAAACGGAACAACGATGCTGTCCTTTCAAAACAAACGGCCTGAAGGGGGCAGCATTGACCGCTATACAGCTCAAAAGCTGCAAAAATTCTTAAGGCAGGTGGTGACCTCTGACAAGGGAACAGGAAGAAGGTTTCAAGATTTGCCATTCGATGTAGCGGGAAAATCAGGTACTGCCCAAACCGGCAATCAAGACAAAAAGGGGAATCCGCTTTATCATAAGTGGTTTGCAGGATACTTTCCGGTAGAAAAACCAAAATACGCCCTTGTCGTTGTTCACCTTGACGAGACAAGTGGCCGGGCTAAGACAAATGATGCGTTTTATGATATTGTAAAAAAGGTCAATGAAATTGAAAAGAAACAGACATAGAACATCCCTTCATGACATGTTAGAATAGTAACGACTTAGGGAACAGAGGCAAAGGAGTGCAGAGATTTTGAGTAGAAATTCTCGATTTGAACATCGTGATAAGCGCAGAAAGGCAAATATGGTGCTTAACATATTAATTGGTATCGTTGTGGTGCTTATTTTGGTTGTCGCATCGAGTTTGTTAATTTTTAATAAGCCGAAAGATCCTGATGTAGCGGATGCGCCATCAAAAACGGCACCTGCAACAAGTGAAAATAAACAAAACTCACAAGAAGATGTGAAAGATCCAAAGAAAGACACATCCGATGATTCAGATGCAAAAAAAGATGATTCATCTGATCAAGACGACGAAACGAAGAAGACAGATGATGAAGAAAAACCTAATAAAGATGCGTTAAAAGACGCCAAAGAAACAGATGGCGGCAAAACGAGTGATGTAGACAAAACATACGAAAATGATGACTGGGAGCCTGTAGGAACAGAGCAATCCGGTTCACATACAGCAACCTATGATTCCAGCTCAAAAGACTGGAAAGAAATGATCAAAGCCATGTCCTATGCGACAGGAATTTCAGAAGATCAAATGACCGTTCTTTGGTTAGGAAATAACGGAGGTCCTCAAGATGCAAAAGGAACCATCCGTGATAAATCAACAGGTGAACGCTACCGTGTGGAAATTACATGGGTAGATGAAAAAGGCTGGAAACCTGTGAAGGTTGAAAAATTAAGATGAACATGAAAAAAAGATAGCAGATATGCTATCTTTTTTGTTTAAACATTTGCTTTAAAATGAACAACTGCTGTATACAAAATCCGCTCATCGATCACAGTCGTTTGATGACTGACAGAATGAACGGTCAGCAGAATCGCCTGATTATGTTCAATTTGTTTTTGGATCTTTTGTTCAAGTTCTTTTAAAGATGTAGCTTCAAAAAATTCTATTTTATCCTTTAAAAAATCCAGCTGAAAATCCATTTGATTCACCTCTCTATACTCTTCATTCATCTTAATCTCTCTCCCTCAGAAGGGCAAATGTTTTTCTGTCTCTCCCAGTATTTTTTAGTAGGAAAGAAACAGAAGTTGTGGTAGGATAGGAACTGTTCGACGGAATAAAACATACTATACGCATAGGAATAAATAGATAAAGTGGAGGGAAAGAAAATGGGACGCGAATTTCTTTCTTTATTTGATCATTGGGCCGACTCTTATGACGACACGGTAAGTGGTCATGACGAGCAGTATAGAGAAGTGTTTCGCCGGTATCCGGCTATTTTAAAAGAAATTGCCCGCCGTTCAGGCCAAGATGTTCTTGAGTTTGGAAGCGGTACGGGGAATCTAACAGCGCTGCTCCTTGCAGCTGATAAAAACGTGTTTGGTGTTGAACCATCAGATGCCATGAAGAAAGCGGCTCTTCAAAAAGGACTGCCAGATCTATTTCATGATGGGGATTTTTTATCATTTCCAGCGCCGCCTTTTGAGCCAGATACGATCGTCAGCTCATATGCATTCCACCATTTAACGGATGAAGAAAAAAAACAAGCCATTCACACCTATAGCAACATCCTTCACTCAGATGGTAAAATAGTCTTTGCTGATACAATGTTTCAAAATCAAGCAGCACATCAAGCTCAGATCGACAAAGCGAGAGCCGCAGGGTTCGATCAGCTTGCAGAGGATTTAGAAACGGAATATTATCCATCCATTGATGTGCTAAAGCAAATCTTTGAAGAAGAAGGTTTTAGCACGTCCTTTCATCAAATGAATGATTTTGTTTGGATCGTAGAAGCGAAGAAAAGGGAATGAAAGGATGTTTTTGATTTGAAAATCGCAGTTATAGGTGCAATGGAAGAAGAAGTGACGATTTTAAGAGATCAACTAAAAAATGCTACACAAGAAAACATCGCTGGGTGTGAATTTACAACAGGTGTTTATGAAGATAAAGAAGTGATTTTATTAAAATCAGGGATTGGAAAAGTAAATGCAGCGGTCAGCACAACATTACTGCTTGACCGCTTTCAGCCAGATTATGTGATCAATACAGGATCTGCTGGCGGTTTTCACCACTCATTAAATGTAGGTGATATTGTCATCTCTACTGATGTGAGACATCATGATGTAGATGTGACCATCTTTGATTACGAATATGGACAAGTGCCGGGACTTCCAGCTGCTTTCATTGCAGATGAAAAGCTTGTGAAGCTGGCAGAAGAATCTGCTTTAGAAATTGATCATATTCAAGTGGCAAAAGGAACGATTGCAACAGGAGATTCGTTTATGAATGATCCGGATCGTGTAGCGTTTGTGAGAGAGAAGTTTCCAGAGCTGTATGCGGTGGAAATGGAAGCCGCAGCCGTTGCACAGGTCTGCCAGCTCTTTGGTACGCCATTTGTTGTCGTTCGTGCGCTATCGGATATTGCAGGGAAAGAATCCAATATCTCCTTTGATCAATTCCTTGAGCAAGCAGCGATTCACTCAACCGACCTTGTCTTGCGTATGATAAAGCAAACACAATAAAAGAAGGGGTTTCCCCCTTCTTTTCCATGCAAAGGAAGGGAATCATATGGCTGTCATAAAGGATATTACTGAATTAATTGGCCGCACACCGCTTTTAAAGCTGTCAGGGATTGGCGTCCCAAAAGGCGTTGAGGTGTATGCAAAGCTTGAGATGATGAATCCAGGTGGAAGTATTAAGGATCGTTTAGGTGACATGCTCATCAGAGAAGCATTAGCATCTGGCAAACTGCGTCCAGGCGGAACTATTATTGAAGCAACTGCTGGAAACACAGGAATTGGGCTTGCCCTAAGTGCAAGAAAGCAGCAATTGCATACCATTTTTTGTGTACCAGAACATTTTAGTCAAGAAAAACAACAGCTGATGAAGGCGCTCGGTGCAGAAATTATTCATACGCCGAGAAAAGAAGGCATGAAGGGTGCGATTGATCGAGCCCTTGAACTAGAGGCAAGCCTTGACAATGCCTATTGTGTTTTACAATTTAAAAACCAAGTAAATCCATTGACTTACTACAGAACACTCGGTCCCGAATTATGGTCCGACTTAAAAGGGAATATCGATGTATTCGTGGCTGGAGCAGGATCTGGCGGGACTTTTCAAGGGTGTGCCGCCTATTTAAAAGAGCAGCATCAGGCGTTAAAAACAGTGGTTGTGGAGCCTGAAGGATCAATTTTAAATGGAGGGGACCCGGGCCCGCATAGAACGGAAGGAATTGGCCTTGAATTTATCCCAGACTATATGGAGCAGGCTTTATTCGATGAGATTTACACTGTCAGTGATGATGATGCGTTTCGAATGGTGAAAGAAGCAGCTGAAAAAGAAGGTGTTCTCATCGGCAGCTCTTCTGGTGCCGCTTTATTTGCCGCTTTAGAGGAAGCAAAGAAAGCAGCACCTGGGACAGTCATTGTCACCATTTTTCCTGACAGCAGTGAGCGATATTTAAGTAAAGGAATTTATGAGGGAGGAAAATAGCATGAAACCAAAAACAATGATGATTCACAGCGGAACAACGGGTGATGAAAGAACAGGCGCCGTGTCTGTGCCGATTTATCAAGTGAGTACTTATAAGCAGCCGAAAGCAGGCGAACATACGGGGTATGAATACTCCAGAACAGCAAATCCAACAAGAACTGCACTGGAAACAGTCATTCGTGATCTTGAAGGAGGAGCAAGCGGCTACGCATTTGGTTCAGGGATGGCAGCCATTACGGCTGTGATGATGCTGTTTAACAGCGGAGATCATATTGTCCTGACAGATGACGTGTACGGCGGAACCTACCGCGTCATCACAAAGGTGCTAAACCGTATTGGCATTACTGCAACCTTTGTTGACACAAGTGATCCTGAAGCAGTGAAAAAAGCCATTTTACCTGAAACAAAAGCCGTTTACATTGAATCACCAACCAATCCTTTACTCAAAATGACGGATCTAAAAGCCATCGGCGAATTGACAAAGGAAGCCAACATCTTGATGATTGTCGACAATACATTTTTCACACCGTATTTCCAAAAGCCGATTGAATATGGCGCAGACATTGTCTTGCACAGTGCGACTAAGTATTTAGGCGGCCATAGTGATGTTGTAGGCGGGCTTGTCGTCACAGCGACGAAAGAGCTTGGAGAAGAACTGCACTTTGTTCAAAACTCGACAGGCGGAATTCTTGGACCGCAGGATTCATGGCTTCTCATGAGAGGGATGAAAACGCTTGGACTACGAATGGAAGCACATCAACAAAATGCACAGAAAATCGCTGAGTTTTTAAAGCAACATGCAGCCGTCACACGTGTTTATTATCCAGGTCTCGATACACACCCTGGACATGAACTTGCGAAAACACAAGCATCCGGCTTCGGCGGCATGATCTCTTTTGATATTGGAAAAGAAGAACATGTCGATGTATTTTTGAGCCAGCTTAAGCTGTTTACAATCGCAGAAAGCCTTGGAGCGGTTGAAAGCTTAATTTCTGTCCCTGCCCGGATGACCCATGCGTCCATTCCAAAAGACCGCCGGGAGGAGCTTGGCATCACAGATGGTTTAATTCGTATTTCCGTCGGAATTGAAGATGTGGATGATTTACTACATGATATCAAGCAAGGACTAAGCGCACTGGCGAATGGATAGATTTACATGCTCCTCGCTTTCTCTCACTATGTTAAGCTATGAATAGACATTGATAACTGGAAGGTGAAACAAGTGAAGAAAAAGTGGAGTGATTTAGTGACAGATTACAAGCAGTACGCTTTTATTTTGCTTGCTGTCAGCACCTTTTTATATATTGGTACGATCTTACCGAACCAGCACATCGAAGCATCTCCAAAAATGCTGATGATGGGAATAGATTGTGTTTTCTTATTAGCAGCTTTTATTTGTGTTAAACGCGCGATTTTCTTTCAAAAGAAACTGCAAGAATTAGACGAAGATTAATTCGAAAGCCTCCTCATTTGCCTGAGGAGGCTTTTTTTATTGTATTGGATAAATGGACAAGAATAACAGTAGAAATTTAGTCAAAAACACAAAATTCATCTATATTACTAAAAACAGGTTTACAAAATGGTGCTTGCTGGATATACTTACAAAGTAATTAAAAAAAAAACGTAAAGGAGGCTGAAGAATATGTTATTCGTATCTACTTGTGATCAATTCAACCAACAATTTCATCATGTCATCAGCCTGTGGAAGAGTTCGTGTCCTTCCTTTGCCTTATACGGTGCACGCTTCAAAACTGTTTAAGTAAACGAGGATTTCACACGTATCATCCATTGCAGGTTGGAAGACACTGTCTTTTGATCTGCATTTTTGTGTGCCCGCAGGTCAACTGATAAAGAAGATCTGCGGGCTATTTCGCGTGCTGCGAACTGAAGGGAGGTGAGCGTATATGACAATCCATTTATTTTTTATTACTTTGACGATTAAGCGGAAATACAAGGACATTGAGACCGTTCTTTACGAACAAGAAGTCGAAACAATTTATGAAGAAATGAAACAGAAACAACTAAAGTATATGAACTAAAACAGGAAATGAAAAATGTGAAAAGGAGGAGATTGACATGTTTATGATGCTTGCCATGCTTGATTGTTATACGATGGAGAAGGACCAGGTTTAGACACGCTCCACATTGATCACCTGCACATATGATACCGTAAAAGGTGATTGTGAGGTGATCAATGAATGTCGATGTCACCATATATGAGATTTCCGTCTGTGGGGCACGGGTATGCATCTATTCCGCATTCCTTAAAGCACGGATACGGCAATCCATACCGCATGCAAAGAGAGCAAGAGGAAATGCTCAGACGTTATATGTACCAGTACCGGACTTATTGGTATTAAAGAAAAGGAGCAGGAAACCATGACGTTTCCTGCTCCTTTTACGTTAGCAAATCCAGCTTGCACCAATGATGATCAACAAAATGAACAGTACAACAAGCAATGCGAATCCGCCTGCAAAACCGCCACCGTAGCCACCGCAGTAGCCTCCAGAATAACCGCCAAAGCCCATAATCTAGCACCACCTTTATCTAATCAAGATACATTTATAAATTATGCAGCTCATGCAGAAAACGAAATCAATCTGAGCACAAATAATGAAAACGCCTATTCAGGTTAAAAAAATTTTCACTTTCTGCGAAACATTTTCTGAAAAGGAGCGTCTTATAAGAGACAAATAAATTAGGACTAGGTCTTAATTTTTGTAAGGTGAGAGCCGATATGAAAAGTAAGGAAATTTGTAAATAGTTTTATTTACTGGTGAAAAGCAGGTGTTAACATTGATTCAAAGCTGGATTGGAAAACAAATGAGGGAACCAAAAGGCTTGTTCTCAAAATGGGTTGCCCGCTATATGGAAAAAAATCATCATAATATCAATGAATGGACGATTCAACTCTTAAATATACAAGAAAATGACCGAATTTTAGAAATTGGGACTGGAAGAGGCATCACCTTATCAAAGGTAGCTGAAAAACTTGACCGCGGAAAAGTATATGGAGTGGATGCCTCTCGCCATATGATTAAATATGCAAAAAGAAAACATAAGAAGCTTGCGGAACAGGACAAAGCCGTCATTACGCTTGGTAAGGCTGAGCAATTACCTTTTGAAGACAGATCATTCAATAAATTATTTACGGTGCAGACGATCTATTACTTGAAGGATATTGAGCAAGTCATGAAGGAAGTGTACCGCGTCCTTCAAGTGGATGGAGAAGTATTTTTATCTTTCCAAAAGCAGGAGCTGATCAACGAACAAAAACGGTCAACATCTTTTTCATCGTACAGTGAAGAAGAGATCAGCCGTCTGTTTTCAGCATATCACTTTAGAGAAGTCTCGGTTTATCACTATGATACATACATCTGTATCAAAGCCTTAAAATGATGAAAATATTTCCCAGGTAATGAACAAGCACTCAAAAAAGAGGCTCTTCGTCAGAGGAGCCTCTTTGCCTGCTATAAAAAAAGGTTCTTCATCAGAAGAGCCTTTTGTATGTGATATAGGCGCCAGCCAGGTGTGTAAGGAATGATAGTATATATAAGGAATTTGTTTGTCGATTAAGGATACCTGTCTGGCTTATTTCTTATATCGACACCGTTCTGCAAAAGTTTAGCTTTTTTTTCAATATTTTCTTTTTTATTTCGCTGAAAGACACATTTTTCTTTCTCACATAGACATGTGACTCCCTCTTTTTCACATAATGTGCTGTTTGAAGAAGGAAATTGCTTAAGAAATAGAGAAAATTGTAGAGACTTCATTTTTAAACAAAAGGGAGGAATGAAATCATGTCGGGAAACAAAGGTGTCGTTTATAAAGGAGCAGGAAAAGTAGCAGTTGAGGATATTGGATACCCTGATTTGGTCTTAAAAGACGGCCCGGGTGTACCTAAAGCCAATGTGGGGCGCAAATGTGAGCATGGCGTCATTTTAAAAGTAGTGACGACGAATATTTGCGGAAGTGATCAGCACATGGTGAGAGGGCGTACGACTGCACCTGAAGGACTTGTCCTTGGTCATGAAATTACAGGTGAAGTCGTGGAAGTTGGGCGAGATGTAGAGTTTATTCAAAAAGGAGATCTCGTGTCCGTTCCGTTTAATATTGCATGCGGACGCTGCGTCATGTGTAAGGAACAAAAAACCCATGTGTGCTTAAATGTAAACCCGGACCGCCCTGGCTCTGCCTATGGATATGTAGATATGGGCGGATGGGTTGGCGGCCAATCCGAGTATGTCATGGTTCCATATGCAGATTTTCAACTGCTCAAATTTCCAGACAAAGATCAAGCGATGGAAAAAATACTTGATCTCACGATGCTTTCCGATATTTTCCCGACAGGTTTTCATGGTGCTTATACGGCTGGAGTAAAGCCTGGTTCGACCGTATATATTGCAGGTGCTGGGCCAGTAGGTCTTGCAGCAGCACATTCGGCTCAGCTTCTTGGCGCATCTGCTGTGATTGTTGGAGATCTGAATGAGCAAAGACTGGAACAGGCAAGAAGCTTCGGCTGTGAGACGATCAATCTACGAAAACATGATCGAATCGGCGAACAAATCACGAATATTTTAGGGGAGCCAGAAGTTGATTGTGCCGTCGATTGTGTCGGCTTTGAAGCTTCGGGTCATGGAGACCAGGGAGAAGCTCCAGCAACTGTTTTAAATACGATTATGGATATTACCAAAGTTGGAGGCAAGCTTGGAATTCCAGGGCTTTATGTCACAGAAGATCCAGGAGCAGTGGATGCCGATGCAAAAGTCGGTTCTCTGAAAGTGCGAATTGGACTTGGCTGGGCGAAAGCTCATACCTTTGTGACAGGTCAAACCCCTGTTATGCAATATCATCGCAGTCTAATGAAATCCATTTTAAGCGGCAGAGCACAGATCGCCAAAGCCGTCAATGCGACCGTCATTGACCTTGATCAAGCCCCTAAAGGATATAGTGACTTTGATTCGGGTGTGGCGAAGAAATTTGTCATTGACCCGCACGGGATGCTTTCTCGATAATTTTTAACATGAAAGGAGCCGCTCAATAAAATGGGACGGCTCTTTATTGTGGAAAAATCACATAGAATATACAAATCCATTTCAAAGGGGAGGAATCAGATGAATTCAGATCAGGCCAAAAGAAGAGTAGTAGAACAATTTGGAAGAAATGCAGAAAAGTATGTGACGAGTCAAACTCACGCAAAGGGAGCAGACCTTGATCTAATTGTTGAATGGGCAGCCCCAGAAGAGAGCTGGGTCGTACTCGATATAGCAACTGGTGGCGGGCATACCGCAAAAGCACTGGCTCCATATGTGAATCAAGTGTTTGCGACGGATTTAACGAAAGAGATGCTTTCTCATACATCACTTCATTTAAAAGCGTATCCCCAAATTTTTTATGTAGTAGCGGATGCAGAGAGCCTTCCTTTTTTAGATGGCACATTTGATATGGTCACATGCCGAATTGCAGCACACCATTTCCCGCACCCTGAACAGTTTGCCAAAGAGGCATCTCGTGTATTAAAGTCTAATGGTCTGTTTTTCTTTATTGATAATGTTTCGCCAAATGATGAAGAGCTTGCACTATTTATCAATGAGCTGGAAAGATTGAGAGACCCAAGTCATGTGTCCTGTCTATCTACAGAACAATGGCGGGAATTGTTTTATAAAGAGGGAATAAAAGAAGTAAGATCAATGGAACGAAAAAAACGTTACCCTTTTCAAGAATGGGTCAAGCGAACAACGAAAACTTTAAAGGAAGAAGAGATCGTTACAAAATACATGTTAGATGCTAACGAGAAAATAAAGCAATATTATAGATTGAACATGACAGAGGATCAGATAGAATCAATAGAGGTGGATGACTGGATTGCTCTTTTCAGGAAAGAATAAAAATAAATTATTCATACCAGTCATAGAAAGGAATCAATCATATGCTACATTTTCAAGGAAAAACCGTCATCATCACAGGCGCAGCCAATGGTATTGGTGAAGCGATCGCCTGCGGTTATGCAAAAGAAGGGGCGCGTGTGGTGCTTGCGGATATAGATGAAGAGAAGGGGAAGCGTTTGGAGGAGCAGCTGAGAAAGGAGTCCTATGAAGTTTATTTCATTAAAACGGATGTGAAACGGGAGAAGGATATTCAGCGCTTAATGTCGTTTGCTGCGGAGCACTGCAAAACGATTGATATTCTCATCAACAATGCTGGCGTCATGTGCACAGTATCGCCTTATGAGTTAACGGTCGATGAGTGGGATCATGTGCTGCATACAAATGTAAGAGGGGCTTTTTTATGCGCTAGAGAAGCAGCACGTTATATCAAAGAGAATCCAAACGGCGGTTCCATTGTGAACATTTCCTCTACCCGTGCGGCCATGTCAGAGCCTCATACGGAAGCATATGCTGCATCAAAAGGCGGGATTTCCGCGCTTACTCATGCCTTGGCGGTTTCTTTTAGTCAGGATCACATTACGGTGAATAGCATTTCCCCTGGATGGATTGAAACGAAAGATGAGAAAAGTCTTCGAGAAATTGACCATCAGCAGCATCTTTCCAATCGAGTGGGTACGCCAAAGGATATTGTGAAAGCCTGTTTTTATTTAACTGATGAAGACAATCAATTTGTGACCGGCACAGATTTGGTTGTTGATGGCGGCATGACTAGAAAAATGATTTATGCGGATTAACATGAAAAAAATATTGACGCTTTGATCGAGGCGCAGTACAATATGTAACAATTCAGCTGAAGATCGTGATGAAAAAAAGACACAGCGCAAATAGAGAAGAGTACATCATAGCTGCCCCACACAGAGAACTCCGTCAAGCTGAGAAGGAGCTGGGAAGCATGATGGAACCAAGCCTCTTAGCTCTGCACCGGATTCCCTCGGATGGTGGTGCAGCGAACTTCTCCCGTTACAGAGAAGGGTGAATGATCACCCGCTAAGGTTCATCTGGCAACAGATGAATGAACTGAGGTGGCAACGCGGAGTAAATCCCGTCCTCAAGACAGACATGTCTTGGGGGCGGGATTTTTTTATGACAAATAGGGGGGATCATGATGAAAAAACATTGGCGGGATATGAGTATTTTACTTGGAGCCATCGGGATTGCGAACATAGGAGAATGGATTTATATGATTGCCCTCCATTTGCTTATTTTTCAAGAAACGGGCTCTGTACTTGCTGTAACAGCAGTTTATTTGCTAAGACCGGCTGCTGCTCTTTTGACCAATAGCTGGTCCGGCAGTTTGATTGACAGGCTGAATCAGCGGAATGTGATGATCAGTTTAGATATTACCCGTGCTCTGCTCATTGCATGCATCCCTTTTGCCTTATTTTCAGGACATCTGATCATCCTGTATGTCATGGTGTTTTTCATACAGATGGCACAAGCGATGTTTCATCCAGCGTCGATGGTGTATATGACAGGACTAATCCCGGCGGATAACCGAAAACGGTTTAATGCCATTCGCTCTTTATTACAATCCGGTGGATTTTTACTTGGGCCCGCAGCAGCAGGTCTGCTCTTTCTCATCGGGACTCCTGTGCTTTCAATTTATGTAAATGCGATCTGCCTGTTGATATCTGCTTTGTTAACGATGTGTTTACCGAATTTGGTCAAAACAGATGCTGCCCAAAAGCGGTTTTCCCTTTCAATGTTAAAAGAGGATGCAAAGCTTGTTCTGCGTTTTAGTCTGACGTCACGCCAGATCATGACGGTATATTTATTATTTAGTGCCGCAATATCGGTCCTTCCTACGGCCATAGACTCACTTGAAACAGCCTTTGCAAAAGAAGTATTGATGCTGACTGATACACAATATGGCCTTCTTGTCAGTATAGCTGGAGCGGGTATTATCGCAGGGGCAAGTCTTAATTCGGTCATTGTCGAAAGGCTGTCAGTTTCGCTGATGCTTGGAATCGGCAGTTTGTTTGTGGCGTTTGGCTATCTTATTTATGCATTTTCCAGCAGTCTAGTTGCAGCCGCCGGTGGATTTTTTATATTAGCCTTCTTTTTAGCATTTGCGAATACAGGTTTTATGACGTTCTATCAAACAAATATCCCCGTAGAGGTGATGGGGAGGGTAGCCAGCTTTTATGCTTTGGTTGAAGCCATTCTGACGATGACCATGACAGGAATATTCGGCGGACTCGCTCATATTCTATCGATCAGAATTTCCGTCATCATCGGGTGTCTATGTATGCTTCTTATCTGTCTATTGCTATGTTTTGTCATCTTTCGTCCATTGACTGCCAAAAAAATAGTGCATCCTACTTAGAAAATTAAAAAAATTATGTTATCATTATTTAAGTAAGTTAATTAAATTGATGAGAAAAGGAGTCTTACAAATGAAAGCACTACGCTGGCACGATCAAAAGGACATTCGACTAGAGGAAATTGATGAACCAACAGTTGCTCCAGGAAAAGTGAAACTGAAAGTAAAATGGTGCGGCATTTGCGGTAGTGATTTACATGAATATTTAGGCGGACCGATCTTCATTCCTGTGAATGAACCTCATCCACTTACAAAAGAAAAAGCACCCGTTACACTGGGACACGAGTTCTCTGGTGAAGTTGTTGAAGTAGGAGAAGGCGTGAGCAATTACAAAGTAGGCGACCGAGTGGTTGTTGAACCTATTTTTGCAACTCACGGACATCAAGGTGCTTATAACTTAGATGAAAACATGGGCTTTTTAGGGCTTGCCGGAGGCGGCGGTGGATTCTCTGAATATGTATCAGTCGATGAAGAATTACTTCATTTATTACCAGACGAAATCTCATATGAGCAAGGCGCGCTTGTCGAGCCTTCTGCAGTTGCTTTATATGCGGTTCGTTCTAGTAAAGTACAAGCTGGGGATACAGCGGCTGTGTTTGGCTGCGGACCAATCGGTTTACTTGTCATTGAAGCATTAAAAGCAGCTGGTGCTACTGATATTTATGCAGTTGAATTATCAAAAGAGCGCCAAGTGAAAGCAAAAGAGCTTGGAGCGATCATTGTTGATCCATCTCAGTATGAAGATGTTGTTCAAGAAATTGCTCGCCGTACAAACGGTGGCGTCGATGTTTCTTTTGAAGTGACAGGTGTACCTGTTGTATTGAAGCAAGCAATCCAATCAACTAGAATTTCAGGCGAAACAGTGATTGTAAGCATTTGGGAAAAAGGCGCGGAAATTATGCCGAATGACATTGTCATTAAAGAACGTACAGTAAAAGGAATTATCGGCTACAGAGACGTATTCCCATCTGTATTAAACTTAATGAGAAAAGGCTATTTCTCTGCAGACACACTCGTCACGAAAAAAATCAAGCTGGACGATGTGATCGAGGATGGCTTCCATGCATTAATCAATGAAAAAGATCAAGTGAAAATTTTAGTCAGTGCTGAATAAGTAAGATAACAAAGAGGATGGCATAAGCCATTCTCTTTTTTATGTATTCATATCATTTTCATAAAGAGAGCTGCGGTTGAATAGTGATAATTGAAAAGATGTTTAATGATAAGGGAGATGACATCATGTTTTATCACATCAAAGAATTGCAATATGAAGCAAAGCCCTCAAAGCCTGATCCGGTGTATGCAAAGAAATTACAAGAAGTATTAGGCGGTCAATATGGTGAAATCAGCGTGATGATGCAATATTTATTTCAAGGCTTTAATTGCCGGGCAGATCAAAAATATAGGGATTTATTATTTGACGTGGGAACAGAGGAAATTGGTCATGTCGAAATGCTGGCAACGATGATTGCGCGTTTACTTGATAATGCACCAGTTAAGGAACAAGAAGAGGCGTACCAAAGTGATCCTGCACTTGCAGCTGTCATGGGCGGAATGAACCCGCAGCATGCGATTGTTGCAGGTTTAGGGGCAATGGCAGCGGATAGTCAAGGATACCCGTGGAATGCCAAATACATCATTTCAAGCGGAAATTTAATGGCGGATTTCAGAGCCAATTTAAATGCAGAGGCCCAGGGCCGCCTTCAGGTCACAAGACTTTACGAAATGACAGATGACCGCGGCGTCAAAGATATGCTCTCCTTCCTCATTGCTCGTGATACATACCATCAAAATATGTGGCTTGCCGCAATTAAAGAATTAGAAGAGCGAGAAGGGGATGTCGTCGTACCAACCACCTTCCCTCGTTCACTAGAAAAACAGCAAGTATCCTATGACTTGTTTAACTTCTCAAGAGGGGAAGAAAGTAAGCAAGGCAGATGGGCACATGGCCGCAGCATGGATGGAAAAGGAGAGTTCAGATATATTTCTGCACCTGTCGTATTCGGCTCTGCACCAAAGCTCAAACCCGCACCAAAAGAACTATTTAACACACCAAAAAAGGGTGAATAAAAAAGTCGATCAGGTTTTTGGGCCTGATCGACTTTTTAACGTCCGAGAGTTCTTCCGTATACACTGACACGTTTCTCTAATAATGCAAAGGCTAATTCAAAGACAATGCTCAGCAGCCAATAGATCAAAGCAGAGACGAGATAAGTTTCTAAAAACTGATAGCCGTCATTTGCAATGATCCGGGAAATACCCATGATTTCGAGTACCCCAATTGTAAACGCAAGAGATGTCGCTTTTAATAACTGAACGAGCTGATTGCCTAGGTTTGGTAAGGCCACAACAAATGCCTGCGGCAAAATAATGCGTATCATCGCCTGACGTGTGGTCATGCCTACAATTTTTGCCGCTTCAAGCTGCCCTTTGTCTACTGCCAGAAGTGCACTTCGGACCACCTCTGTTAAATGAGCGGCTGAATGCAGGCTGAAGGTAATAAGAGCCACAGCTAAAGGGGAGACCATATCCGGATGAAAGGTCAGTCCGAATGTGCCGCTCATACTGGTTAGAAGAAAAGGGAGCCCATAAAAGAAAGCGAACAGTTGAACAATAAGCGGCGTTCCTCTAAAAAAGGAGACGTATAGCGTAACGAGCTGTCTGAGTACAGGGATGCGAAAGAGGCGAATGAAAGCAAAAACAGATCCGATCACAAGACTCACAGCCATGGAAACAAGAGCAATTAATAAGGTGAGAGGAACACCTTTTAGAATATGTGGTACTTGGTCAATCGCAAATGGAATATCAATGGTTTGCATCAAATCGCCTCCTTAACGTGACAGGCTGGTACGGCCTTTTACAAATTTCTTTTCAAGCAGCATGGTGATTAGTTCAATGCTCATACAAATGAGCCAGTACACAATCGCAATGATCACATACACTTCAAACATGCCGATTCCATAGTTATTTCCTAAGATGATCTTCACCTGTCCCATAATATCGATGAGTCCGATCGTAAAGGCAATCGCCGTGTCTTTCACAAGATCAATGGTGTAATTTCCGAGGTTTGGCAGGGCAATGAGAAAGGCCTGCGGGATAATGATCCTGATCAAGGCCTGTGTATCTGTCATCCCCACAATGTAGGCGGCTTCCAGCTGATCCTTCCCAACAGACGAATACGCACTGCGAAAAACTTCAGATAAATAAGCCCCCGTATGTAAAGAGAACGTCATCATCACAAATAACACACGATCCCAATGATTGATTTGAATTCCTGCCACAAGTAAAAGCTGAGGAAGTCCAAAATAAATTAAGAATAACTGAACAATTAATGGCGTACTTCGTGTAAAAGATAAATAGATAACAGCCAATTGCTTCAGCACTGGGATTTGTTTTATACGAATGCATGCAAATAAGAGCCCTATTATGATGGCGAAAAACAATGACACCGCAATAATGAGAAAAGTGAGTGGCAGGCGTTCAAGCACCTGTAAAAAAATTCGCAGCCAATCTCCAGCTGTAAACGTCATGACGCTTCCTTCCTTTCTTCATATTGATAGCCTTGCTCTGAGATGTAGTCAATATCTTGAAAGAAATCAACCCCAAACCACTTTTTCGCAAGCTTAGGTAGTGTTCCATCATCAATCATCTCTTGTGTGACCCGGTCCAAATCTGCTGCAAGCTGCTTCTCACTCGGCTGTAAGACAAGATAAATCGGCTCCTTTGACACAATGCCGCCAACTTTGACCTTTAGGTTGAGATGCTTTTGTATGGTATCGAAGGTCGAAATATTCATAAAAGCCGCATCAGACCGTCCGCTTTCAACGCGCTTTAAGTTGAGTTCATTTGAAGGGCTTTCAATGGTTGTCAGCGGAATATCTGGATCATGTTCTTCATTATATTGATTTAATATGGAACGCAATCCGCCGCTGGGACTGACAGGAGCGAGCTTTTTTGATGTCATATCATCAAGCGATTGAATATCCCGGTTTGATTCATTCACAATTAATCCTGTCATCGAATAGCCGTACGGAACTTGAGGGTAAAGAAACCGTTTTTCGCGTTCAGGGTTACTGAAAAACCAATTAGCTGCCATTTCAAACTTCCCTGCGCCAACACCAATTAAATTGGATTCTTCCTCGCCAAAGATGTAATCAAAATGTATGTGTGGAAGTCTCTTTTCCACTTCATTTAAATAATCAATGTTATAGCCAATCGGTTCGTTTCGGTCATTTGTGGCTAAAAAAGGTGGATTGACCTCTGCACTCAGTGCGACTTTCACAATTTGTTTTCCATCATCTGTTGTTGTTTTCACACTGCTGCAGCCAATCAGGGAGAGGAGAATCAGAAGGACACCAGCTGTCATGAATGCTGTCTTTTGCTTCATATGTCTTCCTCCGATCCTTGCCACATTCCGCGATGAATCCTAGATAAAAATTGTTTCGTTCGTTCATGCTGAGGCTTCATCAGGACGTCTTCTGGGGAGCCTTTTTCAACGATTTCCCCATCTGCCATAAAGATCACGGTATCCGCTACGTCCTTTGCAAACGAAATTTCATGCGTCACAATGACCATCGTCATCCCTTGGCTCGCAATATCTTTGATCATTTCAAGGATTTCTCCGACCATCTCTGGGTCCAGTGCGGACGTTGGTTCATCAAACAAAAGCACCGCAGGATTCATCGCAAGAGCGCGGGCAATTCCAATCCGCTGCTGCTGACCGCCAGATAATTCACTCGGAAATGCATCCTTTTTATGAAGCAGTCCAATCCGCGCTAAAAATTGCTCTCCAACCTTTTCAGCTTCTTTTTTAGACATGTTTTGGGACACAATCAATCCCTCTGTAATATTTTCAAGTGCTCGTTTATTTTGAAACAAGTGATAATGCTGAAATACCATGGAAGATTGCTGCCTTAGTTTTAAAAGATCTTTTTTATGATATCGTTCAAATTGAATCGTGGCTTCTCCAACAGTCAGCTCTCCTTTGTCTGGAATGTCGAGGCTGTTTAAACTGCGGAGAAGTGTTGTTTTTCCTGATCCGCTCGGTCCAATAATTGCGACCACTTCACCTTCTTGTACGGTGAAATCAATGCCTTTTAACACATGGGTCTGCCCATAAGATTTATGTAGATTAGTAGCTGAGATCATAAAAGCATCACGTTCCTTTGACAGATGTACTTAATATTGATAAAATTTAACACATTAAATCCTATAAGTAAAGTGTGTTTTATTCATTCCGATTGGAAAAATGAGATATCATAGATTGTGAGAAACAGAGGAGTTGGATACGTTTTGTCTAAAGCATTATTTGTCGATACCGATTTTCAAAAAACATGGCTTAATCAGCTGGAATCTCTTCGTGAAACGATTGAACAAAACGCAAAAAAACATGATGAAGGCGCTTATTTTCCTAAACAGAATATCGAATCATTAGTAAACATGGGATATACAGCCCTGTCTCTTCCCGCTGAATATGGAGGCGGGGGTCAATCTGTAACAGATATGGTTCTATTTCAAGAAACGCTTGGCAGCATGGACGGAGCGACTGCCTTATCGATTGGCTGGCACCAAGGAGTTGTTGGTGAAATTTATGAAAAGAAACTATGGAATGAGAAGCAGCTGCAATTTTTTGCGGAAGAAGTGAAGAAGGGGGCCCTTGTCAACCGCGCTGTGAGTGAGGCGCAGACAGGCAGCCCAACAAGAGGCGGCAAGCCTGGGACAACAGCGATGAAATCAGGTGATCGCTGGGTGATCAATGGACGTAAAATTTTCACAACAATGTCACCAGCTCTCACATACTTTTTAGTCGGCGTATGGATCGAAGAAAAAGAGGCGATGGGATTCTTCTTAATTCACCGTGACACAGAAGGTGTTTCTATAGAAGAAACATGGGATGTTGTCGGCATGAGAGGAACAGAAAGCCATGATTTAATCTTAGATCAAGTTGTGGTATCAGATGATATGCTTGTTGAAGTGCAAAAAGGACCTCGGGGCGGTACGTTAAACCCTTGGATCGCCCATATTCCTTCCTGCTATTTAGGAATTGCACAAGCGGCAAGAGACTATGCTGTACAGTATGCCATCACACATTCACCGAACAGTATCAGCGGAACGATTAGTGACCTGCCGAATGTCCAAACACTGATTGGCGAAATTGATTTACTACTAAAGCAAGCACGCCACGTCATCTATTCAACGACAACATTGTATGAAAAGCCTGAGAAAAGAGAGCTGTTAATCAATGAATTCGGTGCTGTGAAGCATACAGTCGTTAATCATAGTCTGCAAGTGGTCGATAAAGCCATGCGTTTAGTCGGTGCAAAAAGCTTAAGCCTCGGCTGTCCGCTTCAGCGTTACTATCGAGATATCCGGGCTGGGCTCCATAACCCGCCAATGGATGATATGACGATTTCAAAAATTGCGAAGCAGGCCATTGAAGAGAAAAAAGAAAGCTAATATGATCAAAAAGCCGGATGAAACCGGCTTTTTTTATTTGGCAGAAAAGAGGACAAGCGTACCTTATGTCTCATCACTCAGGCATGCTACAATCGATACAAATCATAGGAAAAGGAGCGATTTTTTTGAAGAAAAAGCATATGAAATGGCTGTTTTGCACCATCATGCTGATGGCATTTTGTATCGGCCAGCCTTCATCAAGTGAGGGAACATCTCCAGCGTGGTCAGTAGATGAATTCATGAAAGACCGGGAAGGCACATTTGTGATTCAAGAAGTAAAAGAAAAATCGCCATGGGTGTATAACAAAAAAAGAGCGAACAAGCGCTTTGCCCCACAATCGACATTTAAAGTGGCAAATGCCCTCATCGGACTCCAAACAGGCGCAGTGAGAGATGAATACGACATTAAATATTGGGACGGAGTGAAAAGAGAGATTGATAACTGGAATAAGGATCATACACTGGGCTCTGGTATGAGAGATTCAGTCGTCTGGTACTATCAAGCCATGGCGCGTGACATCGGAGAAGAACGCATGAGTCATTGGGTGAAAGCCATTCATTATGGGAACGAAGACATATCAGGCGGAATCGATCAATTTTGGTTAAGCAGTTCGTTGAAAATTTCTCCAGTAGAACAAGTCCATTTTCTCAAACAGCTATATGAAGAAAGTCTTCCATTTGACCTGTCTGTCATGAGAACCGTCAAACGAATGATGATACAAGAAGAAGAGAAACATGCCACCCTATACGGAAAAACAGGCTCCGGTTCAGGCATCGGCTGGTACGCAGGCTTCATCAAACATGAAAACAAAACCTACATTTTCGTCACAAATATCGAAGGCACCGGGCTAGAAGCAAAAGAAATTACCTATCGTATTTTGAAAAAATATCATTTGATTGAAGCATCCGTTTAGGGTGCTTTTTTTATATGAAAAAGGGGATATATTGATAAGTTGATGATATATGGGTTAGTTTGAAAGAATGATATATTTATAGAAATATATTGAAGTATCATTTCAAATGCATTATTATATATGGCGTAATGTTACAAATGTTACAAATATATGATAAGGAGATTAATATGAATCTAAAAAGAAAAGTAAAATGGAAAAGGAATATCGCGGCACTATTAGCCTTTGTGATGCTTTTATCAATGTTTCCTTCTGATATTTTTGCAGAAGAACATGACGAAAATACAAAATCAAGTCATAATCGCTTAGAAGAATTAGATGATTCAAAAGCCCTAGAAATGGCAGGCATTGACGAAGATGAAATTGGAAAAGACGGAGAAGTTCTTTCAGAAAGAACAGAAAACAGTAAGCTTTTTTATGAAGGAGAGGGTGTATTTACACAAGAGGTATATCCTGACCCTATTCATATAAAAGATGCATCAGACGCTGAGTGGGAGGATATCTCTCCTGAATTAAAGACGATCTCGAAAAAAGAAATAGAGACAGAAAATGCAAGATTAGAATCAACTTTTCAAAAGCAAATGAAACAAGGACTATATGCTACATTTGAACACAAGAAGCATCAAATTGAATTTTCAATTTTAAAAGCTTCAGGGAAAAACAAATCAGAAATCAATTCCAAGGATACCTCAGCACAATTTAAAGAGAACACCAATGAGCTTACATATGAAGAGGTATTTCCAAATATAGATTTACGATCATTTACCTTTAATGAAAACATCAAAGAAGATATTGTACTCAATCGATATGATGGCTACAATTCTTTTACATTTAAAATAAAAACAGATCTAACTGGGGAAATTGAGGAAGACGGTTCTATTACATTTTATGATCAGAAAAAGCGGACCATTTTTCAAGTCCCAAAACCATTTATGACCGATTCCAATTTAGATGAAAAGTCAGGTGAAGTGGCTCGCTCAGAAGATGTGAGTTTTAAACTAGAAAAAGAAGACGATGGTTATTTACTTCGTGTGACAGCAGATGAAAAATGGCTCAAAGATCCTGAACGAGTTTATCCTGTGTCTATCGATCCTTCGACTTCTTTGTCTGTGTCAGCAGACACATTTATCATGAGTGCATACCCAACAACAAATTATTCATCCTCTACGCAAAAATGGGATGCTAAACTTAAAAGTTATGTACTGAAAACAGGTTATTATGATAAAACAACTGGGACTAACTATGCGTTTATGAAGTTTAATTCATTCAAGCCAATTCAAAATATGAATGTAACGAAAGCAACGCTCAAAACGTATGTTGCTCATTCATATTACGGGACGAAAGTTACTGGTCTCTGGCTGGATACAGTCAATGCTAACTATGATCATACAAAGCTAACATGGAACAATAAACCAAGCTCAAAAAACATCGGTAAAGCCAATGTATATAAAGGACAATGGGCGACCTATGATGTGACATCGACCATCAAAGCTTGGAATAGTGGAACAGCTAACTATGGATTTAAATTACATGCAAATGGAAATGGGCAAGACCATTGGAAAAAAATAATCTCATCAACAAACTCAACTAATAAACCAGTCATTGAAGTAACATATACAATTCCACAGGCAAATGCACCGACTGTAAAAGGTTTTAGTAATGGGAATGGTACAGGTTACTTAAATTTAAGTTGGGAAAAGGTGTCTGGCGCAAAAGGCTACAAAGTGTGGCTATACAACGGAAAAGAGTATGAAGCCATTTCAGTTGGAAATGTAGCATCATGGAGTACAAAAGGAAAGAATATATGGCCAACAGCGAGTGAGATAGCAGCAAAAAAATATAAACTCCATTTAGATGGGAAAGGTGGCACTGAATTAGCAGTTGATCCTTCTCCAGTTTACAAAAATTCAGGCGGCAATTATGCGACAAGTAAAAATTATTGGGTAGCTGTAAGTGCGATTTTTGACCAAGGTGAAGGCGCAATGTCAGCAAAAGTAAAACCTGTCGTGCCGAATGTTGCTAGAGCAAAAGCACCTAGTACAAAAGGATTCAATAATAATAACGCAACTGGTTACTTTGATCTTTCTTGGAATTCGGTTTCCGGTGCAACCGGTTATAAAATACAAATGTTTAATGGGAAAAGCTATGAGACATTGGATCTTGGGAATCAAACATCATGGTCAACAAAAGGGAAAAAAGTATGGCCGACAGCTGCTGAGATCAAAGCAGGTAAATATGCATTGCACCTCCAAGATGGAAAAGGTGCGGAGCTTCCAATTCATCCAGGTGCGACTTACAAAAATGCTGGAGGAGATGCGGCTCAAAAACACTATTCCTTCAGAGTGATTGCCTACAATAAAGATGGAGAAGCCATTGCTTCACCGCCAGCTGGACCAACTTTACCTGATTTATCTAGACCGAAAGCTTTATCTGGATATGCTTATACCAATACAAAAGAGAGCCAAACAGGTTATATCAATTTACATTGGGACAAAGTGAAAAATGCAAAAGGGTATAAAATTAACATTTATAATGGTAAGGCATATCAATCATTTGATGTGGGTGATGTCGATCATTGGACAACACAAAACAAGAATATTTGGCCAACTCCTGATGAAATTAAAAGTGGGAAATATGTGCTTCATACAGATAGTAAGGGCGGGGAATTAGCGCTAGACCCATCACCAGTATATGAAAATGCGAATGGAAATTATAAAGGACGTAAGAACTACTCCTTTACCCTTTCCGCCTATGATGCAAATGGAGAAACCATTCCGACACCAGCCTTTAACCCGACATTCCATGAAGGGGCCGAATTCCTTGGAACAGAGGATTACTGGTCGATTATTGATATACCAGACGGTCAGCTTAATGGTGCAACTGGGAATGTCATTGTCAGCGAAGAAGAAATGTCAATTGATGGAAGAGGGCCAGGACTTGGAATTGGTCGCACGTACAACAGTCTAGATGCAGCTGACCATTTGTTTGGTCAAGGGTGGTACGCAGATGTAGAAACTAGTATTACGCCAACAAAAGAAGGTGCCATCTATATTGATGAGGATGCCACAACTCATGTTTTTACAAAAAAAGCAGATGGTACGTACCAACCACCAACAGGTATTTTCCTTGAATTAACGGAATCAAATGATGAATACATGTTAAAAACGAAGGATCAAACCTTTGCGCACTTTAGTAAAAACGGTGGGAAGATCACTAAGGTTGTAGATGGACATAAAAATACAACGACATATAAATATAACGAAAACAATCAGCTCACATCAATGGAAGATGCGTCTGGCCGAAAAATAACAATGGAATATGATGAAGATGGTCATATCATCTCCGTTCAAGGACCAAAAGGGAAAAAGCTTTCATATGAGTATGATGCAGGCTTACTAGTGAAAGTCATTGACCCAGATGGAACGAGCATCTCATATGAATACGATAAAGAAGGCAGATTGATTAAACAATTCTCTCAAAACAGCACAGAAGATCAGCCTGTTTTTACAGAATACCAATATGAAAATCACCGTTTAGTTAAGGCAATCAATGCCAAAAAAGAAACCTTTGAGTATGCATATGATATGTCTAAAAAGACACTCATGATGACGCAGCCAAACGGTCGAAAAATACAGTATACGTATAACGAAGCAGCCAATCCAATTCAAGTTGTAGATGATGCGGAAGGTTTGAAGATTACGACCAAAACCAAATATGAAGGAAATCAAATTGTTGAAGAAGCTGACCCGAATGATGTAGAAAAAGGGAAAGCTACAGAAAGCTATTCTTATGATAAGAATGGTAATGTTATTCAAGCAAAAGATGCTTATGGTACAGAAACCTATGAGTATAACAAAAACAATGATGTCACTAAAGTGAAAGATACAGAAGGAGATATCACAGATATCGCCTATGATGGATTAGATGCTGTATCTGAAACGGATCAAAGTGGAAATATGTCTTCAGCAAGTATTTATGATTCTTACGGGAATTTGATACAAACGAGTAAAGAACTTGCTGCAGGCGCGAGTATTTTGAAAAATGGCAGTTTTGAAGATACGCTAACTGGCTGGAAGCTTACAGCATCTAAGGATGACGGGAAATTAGCGCAAATAGCTGGGAAAAGTGGTGCGTTATCGGGAGGCCGAGTATTAGAGATCAGTTCACAATCGACAACTGAAGGAACAGAACTTGGCTATTCTTCTGCTACTCAAGAAGTGACACTAGATCCAAATACGACGTATACACTGAGTGGGAAAATAAAGACAGATCTAACGAAAGCAAGAGCATTTTTTAACATCGATTTAAGAGATACAAACAACAAGCGAATTCAATGGATCAGCAACGGCTACAGCACATTATCAGGCAAAAACGATTGGACAAAACGCCAAGTCACGTTTACGACGCCATCCCATGCAGGCAAAGCTGTGATCTATATGGAAGTGGATCATCGAGATAAGGCTGGAAAAGGAAAAGCCTGGTTCGATGAAATTCAGCTAGAAAAAGGCGAAGTTTCATCAAGTTATAATCCAGTCAAAAATAATTCTTTTACGGATAAAACAACAAGCTGGAGCGGAACAGGTGGTTCATTAGATAATGAAGAAGGCTTTAACGATGACGTTTCGTTAAAAATGACCAGAACATCTTCATCTCAAGCGAATGCCATCTATAAACAATCTGTCCCGATTGAACAAAGTGCAAATGATCAATCTGTGTATGTCACATTGACTGGGATGTCTAAGGCTGAAAATGTCAAAGCTTCAAATGAAAATGACTACTCACTTCAAGCGTCCGTTACGTATACAGATGGCACAACAGGAACGTTTAATGCGAAATTCCCAACCGGTACACAGGAGTGGAACCGAGCGGCGGTTGTCATACCAAAAACAAAACCATTGAAAAAAGTCGATGTACAGATCGTTTTCCAAAAAAGCGCGACTGGAACGGTTTGGTTTGACGATATCCGTCTAGTAGAAGGTAGTCTTTTAACGAGAACGACTTACGACGGAAAAGGGAACTATGCAGTTAAAGAAGAGGATGAGCTTGGTTACTCATCTCAATCTGCCTACGACGAAACAGGCAATAAGCTTTCTGAAACAGATGCGAAAGACGAAAAAACAACATTCGAATACGACCAGGCCGATCAGCTGAAGAAGATCACTTTATCTAACGGTACATCCATTGTGAGAACCTATGATAAAGAGGGCAATGAACGGTCGAAAACCATTCGTGCTGATTCAGATCAGACGTATCAATTTGAATACGACCTGATGGGCAAATTGACAAAAACCATTGATCCATTAGGAAATGTGTTGAAAAGTGAATATGATGCAAATAGCAACTTAATCAAAACCATTTCTGCAAATGGACATGAAGTGTCTCTCACGTATGATGGAACAGACCGAGTGAAATCCAAGTCATACAATGGGACAGAAAAATATAACTTTAGCTATGATAAAAACGGAAACGAAACAACGGTTGTCAACAAAGAACAAAACACAACCAAAAATCGAACGTTTGACCAACAAAACCGCATCACAAAGTTAACAGAGCGTGGCAGCAGCCAAACTTGGACGTATCCAACCGATTCAGATAAACTGAAATCCTTTGAATGGACACACGGAAATCAAAAAGGGACGAACCAATTCAGTTATAATAAGCTTGATCAAATGACGCAGATGAAGGATTCGAGTTCTACGTATTCGTTTGATTATGATGAAAACGGAAATGTCCAGTCCTTTATTACAGGTAACGGCAGTGGTGCTAGCTTTGCTTATGATGAGCGCAATTTAATCAATGATTTGCATATTGGAACAAACCAAGGCACAACGATCTTAAACGAAGCTTATGAATATGATCAAAATGGAAACAGAATAACGGTTGATCAAGGAAGCAACGGGAAGATTCGTTATGAGTATGGAAAATTAGATCAATTGATCAAAGAAACTCATCCAGATGGCACGGTCATTGAGTACACATATGATGGGTTTGGAAACAGAAAAACCGTCACGACTGACAAAAATGGCACTAAAAAAACAATCAACGCATCATTCAACATCATGAACCAACTGACAAAGGTAAATGATGAGACTTTAACTTATGACAAAAATGGCAACCGAACGTCTGACGGGCAATTCCTTTATGAATGGGATGCAGAAGATAACATAACGGCTATCACAAAAAAAGGGGAAGACAAGCCATTTGTCACTTACAAATATGATGAGCGTGGATATAGAATTCAAAAAACAGTGAATGGAAAAGTCACCAATTACTTTTATGACGGCGACAGCCTGAATGTTTTATACGAAACAGATGGAGACAACGAAGTCACAAAAGCATACACATACGGTGAGAGTGGACAACTCCTTGCATTCACGCAAAATGGAAACAAATATTTCTATCACTACAATGCACACGGTGATGTCATAGCCATCACAAATAGTGCAGGAAAAATCGTTGCTGAGTACGAATACGATACATGGGGCGTTCCAACTAAAGTAAAAGAAGATGAAGAAGTAAAAGGAAACCCATATCGCTATGCAGGTTACCGCTTTGACGAAGAAACAGGATTGTACTATTTAATCGCACGCTACTATGAACCAAGAAACGGCGTATTCCTATCACTTGACCCAGACCCAGGAAGCGATGGAGAAGCACTAGATCAAAACGGATATACCTATGGAAACAACAACCCAGTCATGAATGTGGACCCAGACGGCCATTGGGTATGGTTTGTTGTCAATGCAGGATTTGCGGTATATGATGGATACAAAGCACATAAATCAGGAAAAGATTGGAAAGGTGTGGCAGTTGCAACCGTATCAGGATTTTTGGGTGGTGGAAAGTTAAAGGGAGCGAAAAGAGCTTATAATTTTGCGAAAAGTAGCGGGAAACGAAAAGTAAAAAGTGTTGATTGGGATCATATTAAATCAGGTCATTCTGCAAAATCTAAAAAGAAAAATAAGGGAAAATTTAGAAGTAATAAAACATTAAAAAGAACTACACGGGATACCTTGAGGACTGGAAAGCCTAGAGCTGGGAATAAACCTGGATCAATAGTTTATGAGAAAACTTATAAAAAACATGTTGGTGTCAATGGGAAAGGAAAAAAAACAAAGAGAGTTAGAGTGGTAGTCCAAAAAGATGGTACTCTAAGAACAAGCTTTCCATATTAGGAGTTGAGATTATTGATAAGTAAAATAACTACAGAAAAAGTAATTGATTTTCCAAAAGAAGATTTAATTTATTTTAATGTTGGAAGAGATGAGAAAATATATATGGTATTTCTTATTGATGATCAACTAATACTTCAAGTAGTCAAGGATCATAGTATTATAATGAATAAATCATTAAATGAACTTGATTCTGATAGCTATATTTATTTAATACAAGAAATAAACGATACCATTGTCATTGTGTTTGAACAAGAATATATATGTAAAATAAATTTTTTAGATTTAAAACAAAATAATATGGTAGAAATATGTTCTTTTTTACTAAGTGTTAATACACTTCATCTGGATGAAAACGGATTATTATGGATTGGTATGTCAGAAGAGGGGATATTTGATGAATTAAATCCTAAGGGTAAAGGAATTTACTGTATTAACTTAATTATAGGAGAAATGTTATTTGAGGAAGAATTTAAAGGGATAATGTATGAATGTTCTTCAATACAAACTCTAGGTTCAGAACTATACACTAGCTATGAAGAAGAGCAAACAATTGTTATTTCAACTTTTTCTTACGATTTAAACCCTGAAAATCAGTCATGTCAAAAAAAGAAAATGTACCACCTAGATAGAAAAGATTACAGGTACTGTGACCAACTATATGTTTCTGAGAGTCAAATCTTGTTATTTAATAATATGGAAAATAAACAGTATGCTTTTAAAATAGTTGACGATGAAACGTTTATAATGAAATTATTTTTAGATGGGATTGATCCTTCACAGTGTGATCCTACTTACAAAGTAGTTGGAGAATATCTTTATATTTTGGTAGAAAATAAGCTATATAGAAGTAAATTATTGTAGTAGTAAGAATGTCATGAATTACTTTTAGTATTAGATATAAAACCCTCTCTAGGAATTAGGGAGGGTTTTATACTGGAGGAAAAGTTGAAGAAAGTTAAATTAAACACGATGACCAAAGGATCTATCGCAAATATCGAAAAAGAAATAACAAATACCGCACTGAATCTAGTGAATGAAAAACAAGCAAAATTTAAAGATTTAGTTTTAACGATCAAAGCTGAATTTGGACGATTCGTATATGGGAAAAAATCTAGAGGGAGAGAAATTCAAGTCTCAGATTGTTTTACAGCAGGTTATTATTCATCCATATATTTTTCAGTAAATTATCTAAATGGCGAAGAGTTTCATGATGGTGAAGAAGGGGATCAAGGTTATTTTATAGATCATCTCGATATATGGATTTGTGTATCGAATAATCTCGTGAGCAAAAAAGGATATTTAATAGCATTTGAAAATGAATCAGATTTGCGGAGAATGTTTATACCATTAATTGATGAATTGAAGCAACAGAAATTCTTCAAATCCTAGGGAGCTAGAATTTTTTTCAACCGGTCATATCAATTAAATATAAAGAGAGAAAGGGTGTTTCGATGGGAACGAGATAGAATTTTTGTGTTTAAGAAAGCAAAAAAGGAAAAAGAATGAGCAAATATGGATCAACAGGTCATTTAATAAGGAGGAAAATAAGAGGTGTATTTAAAGTATATACAATTAATGTCAGATGAAGGTAGAGGAATATTAGCTAGCCAATCCCTTTGTATAACTGAAATGTTTTTATGGGAATTAGGGAAAAGAATTCAAACAAAGGATTGTGAGGCTATTGTTTTTATATGTGGATCTTTTAAAGACTACAAATTAATTAGTACCTCAAAAGAAGAACCTAACATGTTATTTTTAAAAAATACGTATGAGCTAGAAGTACCCTTTTGTTACAGTGAATTTGAACATGCAATAAATAAGAAAAAGATCTTAGCTGATACTTTAGAAAAAGCGATGCTCTATCTGTGTGAATTAAAAAGCTGGGACAGTCAGCTAGTCAAAGTGGCATTTCAAAAAATGAAAGAAAAGGAATATAAAGCGGAAATAAAAGGAAAACAAACAAAATTAAGTCCTGATAAAACAAAGAAAGCATATCCTCTGATTGAATTAGATTTAAAGCAGTTTACTCTTTATCTTGTAGTTGAAGACAATAAAAGAAATATCTTAGATAAAAAATTAATTGCTGAAACCGATACCTACTTAGAAGACATTTCGTATCACATGAGAGAGCTTAAATGGTTAACGGATAATGAAGTGGCACTTTTCAAACGTGCAAATAAAACAGTTTACACAAGTATACGGTTATCATAATAAAGCAAAATGAGACTAGCATATTACTTGTCGAAATCTAGAAAACATAAATAAGGAGTGTGCTTTCAAATGGGTTTTTGGGAAGAAGAACATAAGAAAAAGAATATCATGATTGGTGATGATGGATTAGATATTTTTGAAGAAGCGATCGAACAATTTTATGAAATGACTGAGGAACATTTGGAAAGAAAGCCAACGATTGATGAGATGCTTTTGACAATCATGACAGTCCTAAACAATGGAGGCAGTCACTATTTTGATGATTTAAATGAGAAAGAAGTAACGGATATTAAAGTAACAACTAAAAAAGCAAAAACTTTAGGTAAAATAGAACCGGGAGCTATTATTGAACTCCCATTAAAAGAAGTTGGAAAATTGAGCTATGCTTTGATCATTTCAGGTGAGGGAAGAAATCAATATGAATGAAATTTTAATCCAATACTATGATTTGTTTGTTGATGAAAGAATTGAAAAAAGAGAGTTAAAACAATTGATGAAAAAAGAGAATGGGCTATTTGTTGCAAGTACAGGTTTGACAGGCTTTTTAAGTGGTTCATGGAAAGTCATCACAAAAATAAATAAAGATTTTATAAAAGAAGAGGATCTTCAAAATCTGAAATTCGTGACATATAGAGATGAAAATTATTACGTAAGCGAGGGAAAAGAAGGTTCCATTGCACCTGTTATGGACTTAGAGGTTGCTGACCCAAAAACGGCTAAAATGATATTTAACCCGATTGGTATACTTGGTGAATACACTATTTTAAGCATTCTTTCTTTATATTTTAAAGGGATGTCAATGGAGGATATTATCAAATATAAAATATAAGCAGTTTACAGCGTGAAGTAAGTTTTGAGAAAAACTTATATAGGAATGATGTAATTAATGGACGAACCAAAAATGCTAGACTGTTTACATAAAATACGAAAAGTCTTAAAGGGGATGATCACCAGAGAACAAGTTTCTGATTGGGCTGAAAATTACGTTTCTGCAGACGATCCAGAAATAGATGATGATCAAGTTTGGGATATGTTGGTTCTTTTGAGTGGAATTGATTTGTAAGATTCATCTAATTCTTACTTACATTCTGTAGATGATTTGAATGACTGGTTAGAAAAATACAAATAGTTCCTATAGATCACCTTGTTATTTTCTTATGGTTGAGCCTCAATCTAAATAAAAGGAGTGAATTTTATGCCTGAAACAGTAATCGCAATTCCATGATTTTGGTCACATCATTTAAAAGAACTTGAAGAATTGAATGATTATATATTTGTTAAATCGAATCATACATAAACTAACTGGAACTTATTACGACCTTGAAGTAGTTGATCATATTGATCAGTTAAGCGAGACTTTCCTTCCAAAAGAACTTCAATTTAGAAAAACTTAAACAAATAAATAAGCATCAAACATGCTTGTATATCATTGGGATGACTGAATCCTTAGAAGAAATAAACGCTCTTGTACAATTTACTACGGATTTACTAAAGATTGATGGCATTGCAATAAAAGTTGAATCATCAGGTCGTTCTTTTATGAAGAAGTCATGGCTAAGTTTAATTGAAGAGTTCAACACTTATCAATATATGACTTCTATTGTTCAAGAAAGTGATGTTGTGTATGTCACCAGTGGTTTTCAACAATTTGGAGAGCCTGAAATGATGTTTGAAGGGTTTCATGCTGACGAAATAGAGCTGCACTTTTTAAATTGGATAAACAAATCTATTCAAGAAAAAAGAGAAACTTTAGAAGAAAAGGTTATCTATGATGAAGGCCAGCAATTAAAGTTAGATCTTATTGAATATGATTTTTATCCTGAATATGATTTGTTTTACAATCCATATGGAGTCGTCGTATTCAAGAGGAAGAATTAAAAAACTATTAGTTCAACAAGAGTGGAGGTAGTTGTTTGAAACGGCTTGAAGACTTATTTATTCGTTCAGAAAAAGAATTCAAATCCTATCATAATTTAGTGGACAATGTGTTTGACCAAAATAAAACGCTGCCACAACAAGTCTTCTGTAAGAATTTTGATTGTTTTTTGTTTCAAGAGTTTGATTGGGCATTGAGTGATGATATTTTACCAACAATAAAAGAGTTATCAAATGTTACACTAGATAGAGAATTTTTGACTGCAGTCCTTCAACCAGATCCAACCGAATACTATTTGAAGGAATTTGGTTATTATAATTGGCTGAAAACGAGTGTGAACATTTCAAATGAGGACTATGTAAATGCACTATGGACGCACCCAAAAGGTTCCATAGCGGATGATATAATCACGAATTCGAACATAGTGGTCTGGTTATCTCATTCTTTACAGTGGGCGATTTGGGGAGATAGAGATATGGAAATTTGTATCATAGGTATGGTGTCAACAAAAGATTCTGTGAAAAATAGGTTATTAAAAGAAGAGTGGAAGCCACTAAACCACCCTGTTTTAGCAAATTGGCTAGAACTAATATTGAAGGATCAAAAAACATTTAATGACTATTTCACTCAAATGCTATCTCATTATGCGTCATGTTACAAGCAATGATGACTGATGATAGACTCACCCAAAGATATGAAAGGAGCATAAAGTGAAAAATTTGTTTATATCCGATCCAAAAGAATTTGAACATGTTCAATCGTTTATACATACGCTCGTTCACAGTACAAAGACATTCCCTGATCAAGTGTTGAAAACAAAAACACCTTATTACTTATTCGAAGAGTTTCATTGGTTGTTATCAGACGATAGCTGGGAGACACTAAGAGATTTAGCTTTGAGCCACAGAGATAAATATATACTAATGGCAGTATTAGATGAGCAGAAGACGATGGATGATTATTATCATGATTTTGGTTATTATCCTTGGGTGAAAATCCCGTTAAACCTCACACCAAGTGATTACCTTGATCTCTTAACGGATTATCCGATAGAGAGTGTAAATGATAGCATGATGGATATTGCTTCACGTGTGGTATGGTTTTCCCCTTCTGCGAAATGGATCATTTATGGCGAAAGAGGTTATGAAATAGGAGTATTAGCGATTCATCAATTAGAACATATGAATAAACAATTGTTAAAAACGTGGAGAACTTTAGATGAGGTTGTATTAGGTTGGATTTCAGTTGTATTTCCGAATCAAAAACTTCCTGATGATTTTAAAAAAGAACTGATTCGAAATTATAAAACTAAATAATAAATTTTACATATATCTACATGTTCTGTGTATTTCAAGATAAGGTTATTCATTGTAAATATAAACACAAATACTGACTGGAAATTATGGTCAGACTTTGATACTGTAGAATATTTTTAAATTAGTAGTCTAATGTTTTAAATTGATGAGGTGGAGCAAGTAATGAGAATCGTATTAGCAAAAGAAATAGATTTATTCGAAGCAAATGAGTTAATAAAGAAAATCAATTTAAACGTAGAAGACTACAACTGGGTCATAAGCGATGTGACACTCACAATGCTTCATGATCGTAAAAATCAATTCCATTCAGAAGTAATGCCAGATTATACGGATTTTTTATTTCTGAAAGGTGAACATTTCAAAAAATTCTTAAATGACTATTCTTATTCATTTATATTCGCTGTTTTGACCGCATTGCCTCGTCATGTAGATCATTTGAATATCAGTTCAATACCTCAAATTGAAGATAATGAACGATATTGGAACATGAATTATACACCCGTTATTCCTCAAGCTGTGTTTGAAATCGGTTTTTTTGATTCGACAGATGTTATTTTTACAGGAGATCAGAAAATCTTAAGCGTATTTCGAAAAAAAGCGGACTTTATATCATTTGAAGAATATATACAAACTCCGTGACATGATTCGTTAGGAGAATGAATGTGATGTTTAGTAGTTTAGAAAGATGAATCTAATGCAGTTACCATCCTCATGGGATATGGCATTTGAACAATGAAATACTTGAAGAATCTGATGCAAATGCAAATTTTCTATTTAACATAAAAGTCTAAATGAGAATTGAGAAACAATGAGAGAAAGGGGAAAGGTCCATGAAGTTCAGCCAAGATAAACAAGGCTTAATCAATGATTTGAAGCAGCGCTATCAATACTTGTTAGATTCCACTTATCCAGATGATATCGTCTCTTTTGAAGAAGAAACTGGTATGCCCTCAGATGATTTTTATTTATTTTTTTCACTTGTTGCAGGCAGTTTGAGTTATGTGGTTGTTCATAAACGAATACCGAAAAAACAGTTAAACGTGTTACGTCAGTCATTTGGAGAGCAATCCCCTCAAATCAAATCGTTTCAACATATCCTTGAATCGTATCCTTTATTGCATTCCTACGTTCAATACCATGAAGAAACAAGAAAACGAATCATTGCATTTATACAATAACGTCTTGGAGGACAAACAATGACATGGTTTCTTGATGGAAAAATCCAGAAGCAAATCCCTGATTTCGATATCAGTCATCTAAAGCAAATCAATGAATTCCACTACTTTAAAGAGTATAATGAACATTACGACTTGATCAATTGTATTGTTCTGCACATCCCATATGAATCCCCGAATCTACAAGCAGACATTCATCTGAAATTCACCAATGTCTCTTCTGTTCAAATCAAAGATTTGGAGTTAACAAACGATGACTATCTTTTCTTGGACATTCAGCTTTTAGATAGGGGATGGGAAAATTTGAATTACTTTGTCGAAGACTTTGAAGAACAATATTTTTCTTTTTATTGTGAAACGGTTCAAGTCATACAAGTAATATCAAATGAATCGTGATAGTCTGCCAACATATGCCCAAATATACTTCCCCATCCCAACATAGAAAGGTGCAATGACATTGAATCGAATCATGAAATGGCTCTCATTTGCGGCGGTCATCGCTGGTTTATTGGTATGCGCATTCTTTGTGTTCCGTTTCAACCAGCCTAAGCCGACAACCAATATCCATTATGCAGACACACAAAACAAACAGCAAACACTCGATATGTATATGCCAAAGGGCAAAGATGAAGACAAAAAGAAGAAGCATCCTGTGATGATCTATCTCCATGGCGGCGGCTGGACAGGTGGCGATAAGAATAGAGTCGCTTCAAAGGCTGATTATTTTACTGGTCAAGGGTATGTGTTTGTTTCAATGAATTACAGGCTTCACCCTGATGCCAACTATGAGCAGATGGCAGATGATACAGCAAACGCCATTAAATGGGTCAAGGATCATGCGGATGAATATCAAATCGATTCATCAAAAATCAACGTCATGGGTCACTCAGCGGGCGGTCATTTGACGGCGCTGGTTGCTACAGATTCGACTTACTTAAAACGTGTGGGGCTGTCGCCAAAATCGATCAATTCCATTGTTGTTCTAGACGGACCGTTAAACCTCAATCAATTTATACAAGCCATCCCATCGTATAAAAAAGTCTTTGGCAAACAAGAGAAAAATTGGACAAAGGCATCACCTGTCACTTATATGAATCAAGCGAATGTACCTCCTGTCTATTTGGTCACGGGCTGGGAAAATCCTGAGGTGTACCGATTTGCAGAAAAACTGAACCATGATAAAGGCTCTCGGTTTGTTTTTCGGGTTCATACGTTAAGCCATAGTGATCTGAACAAATGGTTTGGATCAGACAGAGCGCCAAAAGAAGCACAAAAAATGACAGAGGCTGTGATGGCTTTTGTCAAAAAACAAAATCAATAACGAAGACCGTATGCTTGGCTATTCATTTTGCCGCAGTATATGATAAAGCGTAAATGGTTTGAAATTAAAGGAGTGTATGTTGTTGTCATCACGAATGGAAAATAAAGTGTTCAATTGCGAAAAAGAGCTGACGCTGAATATTATCGGCGGTAAGTGGAAAATGCTGATTTTATGGCACCTTGGCAGAGAAGGGACAAAACGTTTTGGTGAGTTAAAGTCGTTAATGCCTGGGATTACGCAAAGAATGCTTGTCAATCAGCTAAGAGAATTAGAGGAAGATCACATTGTGCACCGGGAGGTTTATCCTGTCGTCCCGCCAAAGGTTGAGTATTCTCTCACAGAACTAGGAGAAAGCTTAATGCCGATTTTAGAGGCGATGTATGATTGGGGAAAACAATATCTCGACAGCAATTTTTTAAAGGATGATAAATAAAGATGACCGATTGTAGGCAAAGGGCTAAAATAACTTTATTTTAGCTCTTTGTCTTTACGCTGAGATACTGGCCAAAAGACAGTATCTTTTTTGTAACCATATGCGGAAAAGTATAGTATGTAAAAAAAAAGTGCGTACTTGGATTGCGTCCATCCTGTTGTTATACTCATTTCATCGTTCAAGAAGCCCTATCCACGGAGCTCTTGAAGATGAGATGAAAAAACGGGAGTGAACGTTCATGAAATTACAATTAGCATTAGATTTAGTGAATATACCAGAGGCAATTGAGCTGATCAAAGAAGTAGAAGCATCCATTGATGTGGTCGAAATTGGGACACCTGTTGTGATTAACGAAGGGCTTCGTGCTGTAAAAGAAGTCAAGAAGGCTTTTCCGAATTTACGTGTACTCGCTGATCTGAAGATTATGGATGCTGCCGGCTATGAAGTGCAGCAGGCATCCGAAGCAGGAGCAGATATCGTCACCATTCTTGCAGCGGCAGAAGATATGTCCATTCAAGGAGCGGTGAAAGAAGCGAAAGCAAGAGGAAAACAAATTTTAGTTGATATGATTGGCATCAAAGATATCGCAGGCCGGGCAAAAGAGCTGGATGCGCTTGGAGTCGATTATATTTGTGTGCATACAGGCTATGACCTGCAAGCGGTTGGTCAAAACTCATTTGCTGACCTTATGACAATTAAACAAGTCGTCAAGCAGGCAAAAACAGCGATTGCAGGCGGAATTAAGCTTGATACGTTACCTGAAGTCGTGAAATTAAACCCGGATTTAATCATTGTCGGCGGCGGTATCGCAAGCCAGGACAATAAAGCAGAAGTAGCGGCAAAAATGAAGCAGATGATCGCACAATCATGAAGACCAGCGACTATGTGAAGGCCATTTTAAATGAGCTTTCTGAGCATTCGCCAGCCATTCAAGACGAACAAGCAGAGCGCCTGGTCACAAGTATTTTATCTGCACAAAAAGTCTTTGTGGCAGGTGCAGGCAGGTCTGGTTTGATGGGAAAATCGTTTGCGATGAGACTTACGCATATTGGCGTCAAGGCTTATGTCATTGGAGAAACGAATACGCCTTCTTTTACCAAAAAGGATCTCTTGATTGTGGGGAGCGGCTCTGGCCGCACAGAGTCTTTGCTTGTCCTTGCAAAAAAGGCAAAAGCAATTGGCGGAAAAGTGGCAGCGTTCACGCTTTCTGCTGAGTCACCTTTAGCTGATCTATCGGATGAAGTCATCTTATTGTCAGGTGCACCGAAGGATCAACAGGAAGGAAGTCATCATACCATTCAGCCAATGGGTTCACTATTTGAGCAGCTACTTCTTTTGACTTACGATGGGGTCATTTTGCGGTTAATGGAAATGAAAGAGCTCGATACACATACAATGTACGGTCACCATGCAAATTTAGAATAGTCATTTTCAACGCCTTTCCTTTCTTAAAAGGAGAGGCTTTTTCATTTCAATCAAGCCCAGAATCTTGACATAACCGATTTGATGTAACTATAATAGTTACATCGTTAAAGAAAAAGCGTAAACACGGAAGGAAGATGAACATGAAAGTACAAATTTGGTCAGATATCGCCTGTCCTTTTTGTTATATAGGAAAAAAACAGCTGGAAACAGCGCTAGAACAATTCCCAGAGAAGGACCAGGTAGAGATAGAGTTTAAAAGCTTTGAGCTTGATCCACATGCACCTGCTCAAGTCGATTATGACGTTCATGATATGCTCGTCAAAAAATATGGCATGAGCCGCAGCCAGGCCATGGCGATGAATGAGCAGGTGAAGCAGGCCGGCAAAGAGAAAGGAATCGATTTTCAATTTGATCCGCTCGTGTTGACAAACACCTTTGATGCTCATCGATTGGCGCAATATGCTGGTCAAATGGGGAAAGGCGATTTTGTCATGGGAGAACTGTTTCAAGCATATTTTACAGATGGAAAGCATGTTGGTGATCGTCAAACCCTTTTACAAATTGCAGAAAAAGCAGGTCTTGATGAGAAGGAAGTACAGCAAGTTTTGGGCAGCGAAGCATTTGCCGATCATGTCCGAAAAGATGAACAAGAAGCGAGACAGCTTGGTATCAATGCTGTTCCGTTTTTCTTGATCAATGACAAGTATTCAGTTGCAGGTGCGCAGCCGGCCGATACGTTCCTGCGCGCACTTGAAACAGCTTGGACAGAGGAAGCAGCTCAAGCAGAGAAAGCGTCTGCCAATTCATTTGAAGCAGCATGTGCAGATGGCGTATGTGCGGTGCCTACCCCTAAAGAAGAAGTGTAATAGGCAAGTTCCCTATCTTTCTAAAAGATGGGGATTTTTTCTTGTTTTAATATAAAGGTTGCTTTATACTTAAGTTATCTTAATTATGAAGGTGATAAAAGTGACATCCAAAACAGCTATGATTCAAGAGCTAAACAATATCGAAGCCCGCATCCATCAAAAGCTCCGATTAGAGTTTGAAGAATTATTTGTAGATGAGTTAACCGATAAGCAGCATATTGTACTGAATTTTATTGAGCAGAAAGGGGGAAGTTCTCCTATTCAAATTGCCCAGCAATTAGGCATCACTCAAAGTGCAGTGAGTCAATTGTTAAACACGCTTGAAAAAAAAGAATGGATTCGCCGCAGCATTAACCCGAATAACCGGAGGGAATTGCATGTTGAACTTTCTGAGAAGGCAAAAACGTACCTTGAGAATATGCGAAAGGTAGAGCTTGCGATTATTGAAAAATATTATTCAGCATTATCCTTCGATGAGATCTCCACATTGACATCGATTTATGAAAAGCTTGATCAATTGATCCCACATCAAAATGAAGAGAAAGGATGAGAATGAATGACGCTCAAACAAGAAGTACAGAGAATCGCTTCCTCTTATACAAAGAAAAAGAAGGAGGCGCTGCTTGTGATCGGACTGATTCATCAAGGGGAAACGCATGTCTTTCATTTCGGGGATCACCCTATACAAAAGCGAGTGCAGCCAGAGGATGTCATTTTTGAGATTGGCTCGATTTCAAAAGTCTTTACGACAAGTATATTGGCAAGCATGATGCAAAAAGGGCAGATGAAACTCGATAATTCGATTTCTCTGTATTGTCCTCACATTCGAAAGAATCACCCCATTCAAATAGAGCAGCTGGCAACCCATACGTCTGGTCTTCCTCCGCATCGTCTTCTTAGAGATTTGCAGCTATGCTTCCTTCCTAAAGTGAGAAGAGATATGTTCTGTCAGTATTCACTCGATGAATTAATGAAACTGTTAAATTCGAAAAAGTGGAATCAGCCAAAAAGCTTTCCATCTCGTTATTCCAATGTGGGTATGGGTCTGCTTGGTTTAATCATGGGCTGGTCTCGTCACAAAACATATGAACAGCTATTGATGGAATATATCGTGGATGAGCTTCATCTATCAAGTACCTTTATTACGATTAAGGATAATGTAGAAGCAAAGATGATCTTAGGGCATCGGGAAAATGGAAAAGAGGTTCCGCCGCTTCATATGCTTGACTATCAAGGAGCTGGCGCTATTCGCTCGACCATCACAGATTTATTGTCATTTCTCTCTAGCCATCTACACGCAGATGCGGATTCTTTTTGGAAAATCACGCATGAACCAAGACGGGATATGGGCAGGAACATGTCAATGGGACTCGGCTGGGTCATCGATGACACAGGACTCATTTGCCATAATGGGGCGACGTCTGGATTCTCCAGTTTCATGGGCTTCCGCCCGCATTCAAAAACAGGCGTGGTCGTTTTATCCAACTACCGTAATCGAATCACGCAAGACTCTCCCGATCGTATAGCGTATGATCTGCTGGATATGCTGGAATCTAAAATAAAATGAGCCACTTGGAGTAGGGGCTCATTTTATTCGTTTGATCGTTTCACCTGGAACCAATTCAGGCTCGTAAAACGTTTGATCAGGGAGATTCTTTTTCCCTTGAACTTTTTTAATCATCCAGTCAGCTGCATCCCGGCCCATTTGCTCCTGAGGATGGGTCAGTGTTGTCAGCTTCACATGGGCATTTTTCTGGGCGATATATGAATTATCCTGTCCAATAATCGAGAGATCATCTGGAATGGACAGCCCGATTTCGCTGCATACGCTGGCTACTTCTAAACCCACCTCATCGTTATAGCAAACAAGGGCGGTCAGCTCATGTCTGTGCGCCATCAGGAATGTGTTAATTTGCTCCCCTAAATGCTGCTTCGATTCTGTATCGAAAAAAAGCACATGCTCAGGCAGGAAATTAAGCTTCGCTTCACCTAGCGCCTGAATATAGCCCTTCATCCGATATTTTCCCTGTAAATCATCTGTTTTTGAAATAAGCCCAATTTGCTGATGTCCAGAGGTGATCAGCTCTTTTGTGGCTAAATAGCTGGATTTTACATCATCCAAACAGAGAAAAGGAACCTCTAACTGCTCATAATAGGCATTGATCATAATGAGCGGTACATCCTGTTCTTTAAAGGATAAATAGTACGAGATGTTTGGGTTATATAAATTGCTTTTCGTCGGCTCGACGATAAGTCCGTCCACACCAAACGACAGCATCATTTCCAGCGCTTTTTTCTCCTGCTCAACATCGTTATTTGTGCTTGCCAGTAATAAAGAATAGTTCTCTTCGTTTAAACGGCTTTCAATGCCTCGAATGATAGAAGGAAAAATGTAATCGGATATGTATGTTGTAATGACACCAATCGTTTTCATATGTGCATGTCCCGCAGGTTTTGTTTGATATTGATTGGTCACAAATGTGCCTGAACCTTTTTCGCTGCGCAAAAATCCTTCGCTGGACAATTCCAAAATGGCTTTTCGAACTGTATGTCTGCTTACTTGATACATGTCTTGCAGGCTTGATTCGGTTGGAATACGCTCCCCGATCCGATAATCCCCTGTGAGTATTTTGCTTTTTATATCATCAATAATGATCTGGTACTTCTTTTTCATCGTTTCACTTCTTTCTCAGTTGATCATCTACTCGGATTGAGAAGAAATTGTATGGACATATTTTAACATGGTTGTCGGATCAAAAACAGGCGCTTCCCTTTTCTGTTATGACCCCTTCAGAAAAAATGAAAGTTTTTGTCGCATTATGTATGTACAACTATATTTATTATTGACATATGTACGTACAAATATTATATTGTGATTGTACCAGAGAATCAATGAATCTAGAAAAAGAAAATTGAAACCGCTATCAAAAATGGGGGTGAACGTAGAGTGGATCACAAAGAGACGGCCAAAGCCTTGAAAGAAGGACGGACATCTTTAGGCATTGAATTTGGCTCAACACGAATTAAAGCGATTTTAATAGATGAGGAATTTCAGCCAATTGCACAAGGTGCATATGAATGGGAAAGTTTTCTCGAGGATGGAATATGGACGTACAACTTAATTGATATCATTACAGGTCTGCAAGTGGCGTATCGAGAGATGAAAGAACAGGCCGAGCAAAAGTATGGTGTGACCATTCAAACCATTGGCTCAATCGGGGTATCAGCGATGATGCATGGCTATGTGGCATGTGATCATACAGGAGAGGTTCTCGTTCCGTTCCGAACATGGCGGAACGGAACGACCATCGAGGCGAGTCAAAAGCTGACAGACGTATTTCAATTTCATATTCCAGAAAGATGGAGCATAGCCCATTTGTATCAAGCGGTATTAGAAGAAGAAAAACATCTATCCCGATTAGAATATATGACCACTTTGTCTGGATATATTCACTGGCTGTTAACCGGAAAGCAGGCCATTGGTATTGGCGATGCGTCAGGGATGTTTCCAATTGATGAACAAACGAAGGACTACAATGAAGAAATGCTCCAGCAATTTGAAGCATTGATTGCAGAAAAAGGCTATCCGTGGAAGCTTCGGCACCTTCTGCCGCGTGTTTATTTAGCAGGCGAAGAGGCAGGCATGTTAACGGCAGCAGGGGCAGCCATTTTGGATCAAGGAAAACATTTGCAGCCAGGCATTCCATTTTGCCCGCCGGAAGGTGACGCTGGAACGGGAATGGTGGCGACAAACAGTGTAGAAAGACGGACCGGGAATATTTCTGTTGGGACGTCGGTTTTTGCCATGATTGTGCTGGAGCAGGATCTAAAAGGTGTGTATCCAGAAGTGGATCTTGTCACGACGCCGGATGGACTGCCAGTTGCCATGGTTCATGCGAATAACTGTACAAGTGACCTAAACGCTTGGATGAATATATTCAGAGAGGCATTTGAAGCACTTGGCCTGCAAGTGGAGTCAGAAAGGTTATACGAATCCTTATTGCAGCAAGCTTTAAAAGCAGATCGAGATGGCGGCGGTCTCTTAAGCTATGGCTATTACTCTGGTGAAAATATTACGAGACTGCCAGAAGGAAGACCTCTTTTTGTCAGGTCTCCTGAAAGCCGCTTTAACCTCGCTAATTTCATGCGAACCCATTTGTTCTCTGCTTTTGGTGCTATGAAAATAGGTATGGACCGGTTAAAGGAACAGGAACATGTAGTGATCGACCGCTTACTAGGGCATGGGGGATTATTTAAAACACCGCTCGTTGGACAAAAAATGGTTGCCGCAGCACTGAATACACCTGTATCAGTCGTTTCAACAGCCGGAGAAGGCGGTGCGTTTGGGATGGCTGTCCTTGCTTCGTATATGGTCCATCAGCAGCAGCAAACATTGGCTGAATTTCTCACCCATCGCGTATTTGCCCATACATCAGAAGAACTCATGGAGCCCGATCCACTCGATGTCAAAGGCTTTAACGAATTTTTAAAGCGCTATCAAAATGGTCTTGCGATTGAAGAAGCAGCGGTAGCGCATCTCATGCCAAAGAAAGGAGTGACGACGGTATGCTAGATCGCTTAAAAGAAGAAGTGTATCAAGCAAATTTAGATTTGCCAAAATACGGACTTGTGAAATTTACATGGGGTAATGTCAGTGCATGTGATCGTGACAGTGGTTTGTTTGTGATTAAGCCGAGTGGCATAGCGTATGACCAACTATCAGCAAAAGATATGGTCGTGGTGAACTTTGATGGTGAAGTGGTGGAAGGAGAATTGAGCCCTTCGTCAGATACAGCTACACATGCAGTTCTTTACAAACACTTTGAGGAAATTGGCGGCATTTCACATAGCCATTCCATGTGGGCAACCGTTTGGGCGCAGGCAGGACTTGATTTACCAGCAATGGGCACAACACATGCCGATACATTTTACGGCGCCGTTCCGTGCGCTCGTTTTCTAACAGAAGAAGAAGTCAATCGGGGTTATGAGGTAGAAACGGGCAAGCTGATCATCGAAACGTTTGAGAAAAGAAACCTAGATGTGATGGCGGTGCCGGGTGTATTGCTTCAAGGGCATGGTCCATTTACATGGGGGAAGGATGCTAAAAGTGCGGTCACAAACAGTGTGATTTTAGATGAAGTCGCCAAGATGAATCTTTTTGCCAAGCAATTGAACGAATTTGCTGAGCCATTGCCGCAGCGAATTTTAGATAAACATTACTTAAGAAAACATGGAAAGCATGCGTATTACGGACAAAAACCTTCAAGATAAAGAAACGAGGGATATTTATGTTAACAAGCCTGAAAAAAGAGTTTTGGTTTATCGTTGGGTCACAGCATTTATATGGTGATGAAGCACTGCAAAAAGTAAAAGCAGATGCACAAAAAATGACGGATGCTTTAAATGAGAGCGGTTTACTTCCTTATCCAGTGATCTTGCAGGACCTGGCTGTCAGTGCCGATCAAATCACAAAGCTTATGAAAGAGGTCAATTATCGCGATGAAGTTGTCGGTGTGATGACGTGGATGCATACTTTTTCTCCAGCAAAAATGTGGATACGCGGCACCAGTCTTTTGCAAAAGCCTCTTTTGCATCTTGCTACACAATATTATGAAAAGATTCCATGGGACACGATCGACATGGACTATATGAATCTCCATCAATCCGCACATGGAGACAGAGAATATGGCTATATTAATGCACGTTTAAATAAACAAAACCAAATTGTGACCGGTCATTGGTCAAAGCCGGAAGTGCAGCAGCAAATTGCGGATTGGATGGATGTTGCGGCTGCCTATCATGAGAGCTTTCACATCAAAGTAGCCCGGTTTGGTGACAACATGCGGCATGTGGCTGTGACAGAAGGCGATAAAATCGAAGCACAGATTCAATTAGGATGGACCGTTGACTACTTTGGAATAGGCGATCTCGTCGAATATGTAAATGCAGTAGATGACGAAGAGGTAGATGCATTATTTGCTGAGTATTTAACGCAATATGATGTGAATTATGGAACGTATTCAGTTGAAGAGTGGGAAAAAAGTGTCAAGGTGCAGGCGCGATATGAGATCGCCATCAAACGTTTCTTAGATGAAGGCGGCTATAATGCCTTTACAACAAACTTTGAAGATTTACATGGGATGAAGCAGCTGCCTGGACTTGCGGTACAGCGACTGATGGCAAAGGGCTACGGCTTTGCTGGGGAAGGTGATTGGAAAACGGCCGCACTGGACCGCTTATTAAAAGTGATGAGCCATCATCAATCCACTGGTTTTATGGAGGACTACACATATGAAATGACGTTTGGAGAGGAAGCAGTGCTGCAATCTCATATGCTGGAAGTAGATCCAGCGCTCGCCCATACAAAACCTGTCATTGTCGTGTCTCCACTTGGAATTGGAAACCGGGAAGATCCAGCACGTCTTGTGTTTGATGGAAAAGCAGGCGAGGGTGTCGTTGTCTCTATAGCGGATTTTGGAACACATTTCAAATGGCTCATACAAGAAGTCGAAGCCTTTGAGCCAGAGGAAGCAGCACCTCATTTACCAGTTGCGCGTGTATTGTGGAAAATCAAACCGAATTTTCAGGATGGCGTCAAAGCATGGATTAAAGAAGGCGGGGGCCATCATACAGTCGTGTCTCTCAATTTAAAGGTTGATCAAATTGTTCACTTTGCAAAGCTAGCCAATGCAGAATATGTGGTTTTATAGAAGGGGGAAAGGTCTTCTACTGGTTACAGTAGAAGCATCGGGTGAAATGAAAGCGGTTAATTAAGTGAGGGGGTCATCCACTTGGAGAAAAAAGTGTCAAGCAAATTTATCTTCTTTTTCGGGTCCTTTGCAGGCATCTTATTTGGATATGATATTGGGATTATTGCAGGGGCAGAGGGACATATTCAGGAAGAATTTCAGCTCAGCCCATTATGGCTTGGAATCGTTGTCTCTTCATTAATGGGCGGGGCCATCATTGGCTCCATCTTAAGCGGTCTCTTAGGGGATAAATTTGGCCGCAGAAAACTCATTTTGGTCTCATCCGTGATCTTTTTTGTCGGGGCGATCGGATCAGCTGTCGCACCAGAAGAGATTTCACTCACCATCGCTCGAATCTTTTTAGGGACAGCAGTAGGAACAGCTTCATCTTTGGTTCCTGCTTACATGTCTGAAATCGCTCCTGCTAAAATCCGCGGGAAATTATCTGGGCTCAATCAGCTCATGATTGTAACGGGTCTATTGCTCAGCTATATTGTTGCGTTTGTGTTTGAGCCCATCCCGGACAGCTGGCGCTGGATGCTGGGAAGTGCCGCTTTATTTGCGATCGTGCTTTATATTGGCATGCTGAAGCTTCCTGAATCTCCGAGATATTTGATTAAACACGGAATGGCTCATAAAGCACGGGAAGTATTAGGATCACTGCGTTCTTCCCGTGAAGAAATCGAATCAGAAATGCAGGAAATTTTAGAAGTCGCCAAAGAAGAACGCTCGGGGATTCGTGAATTGTTTCAAAAGAAATTCCGAATGGCTCTTTTCATTGGGGTTGGAATGGCAACCCTTCAGCAAATTCAAGGCGCGAACTCCATTGTCTATTATGCAACGAGTATCGCTCGGAATGTAGGTCTTGCGCCGCAGGTCGCCGCAGGTTTTACAGTCATTGTCGGTGTCATTTTCGTCGTCACGACCGTGATCTTTTTACAATTTGTTGACCGCTTCGACCGCCGAACGATTCTCACCGTAGGGGGATCGGGCATGGCCCTTTCTTTCTTTGCTCCAGCCGCATTAGGGGCACTTGGCGTTAGTGAAGGAATTTTAAACTGGGTGACATTGATTTCACTTTGCTGCTTTATTTTGTGCTATGCCTTCTCGTGGGCACCGATCACTTGGATCATCATCGGCGAAATCTTCCCGCTTTCTGTCAGAGGCATCGGAGCAGGTATCTCTTCTGCCTTTAACTGGACCGGATCATTAGCAGTTGGACTTGTTTTCCCTATTCTGGCTGATCAATTCAGCTTTGGGGTCATTTTCTCCTCATTCGGAGTCATCTGCTTAATCGGGCTGTTATTCACCCGATTTGTGCTAGTCGAGACAAAGGGAAGAAGTTTAGAGCAAATCGAAACCGATATGGCTGCACGTGTATAAATTTAAGAAAACCATCTATCCCATGTGGGTAGATGGTTTTTTACTCAAGCGTCTGTTTGAGCTCATTTGGCAGTAAATCAATCAATTGATCATAGGAAGACAAATCCAGCACTTCAAGCAGTGCGTAATATTTCGCGTAAATTTCACTCAGCTGATCAGGATGGTTTGTTTGATATTGATTCAGATGTAATTGAGTTAGTTCAAGTGCAATGTCTAGCTTGTTTCGTTCGAATGGCTGTGTCGTGTTGATCATATCGTTCACCTCTTATTTGATAATGAGTGGAAAAAATGCATTGAATAAAAAGAGCTGATGTTTTGTTTTCATGGATGACCTGTCTTCGTAAGATATCATTTGTATAATATGTTAAAATTGTCCTTTTGTAAAGAAAGAGAAAAATAGATAGAAAGTGGATTTTTTTAAAAATAGACATGCATCTAATCACGAAAGGTGCCTCTGACATACGATAGAGTGTAAGTGAAAGACAACTTGAAGGGGTGTTGAGATGAGCCGAAATCGATTAGATGATTTCTTCTTTGGACCTCGCAGAGGAAACCAAGGAGGAGACGAAACGGTTGTTTTCCCCACACGTCAAATTGTCAACACAAGAACGAATGAACAAACGATCAGAAAAATTCATCCAACGCATATCACAAACGTCAATAAAAACATCAAAAGAATCGAAAACTACTATCCGGTCACTGAATCGACTCACAACGAGTATATTGTAGAAGAATACGATTGCGGCAGTGATATTAAAAACCCTTGCTGCCGTCCGGTGAAGCGCTGTAAGTGGTAATGAAGGGGGCATCCTTTTATGGGATGCCTTTTTATATTCAGAAATAAAATTTTGATCAAAATCTCCTTTCAAGATAAAATTAGAAGTATCCATCATTCTTTTGGAGGCGGTTTTCTGAATATTCGATTGTTAACACCAGATGATGCTGAAGAATATGCAGCACTCAGACTAGAAGCACTGCGATTAAATCCAGAGGGTTTTGCGATGAGCTATGAGGAAGAGCAAATCAATACAAAGGACAAATATAAAGCGCGTTTTGCTTCGGCCCAATCTATGTGGACTTTTGGCGCTTTTCATCAAGGGCAGCTTGTGGGGGCAGTCACGCTCATCCAAGAAACCTTGCAGAAGTTAAAGCACCGAGCGAATCTGACAGCGATGTATGTAACACCTAGTGCCCGCGGAGAAGGAGCAGGCCAGGCCTTGATGACAAAAGCTCTTTCCTTTGCGCGAGAACGGCAGGATATCGAGCAAATGTATTTATCAGTGGTGACAACTAATCACTCAGCCAAGCGCCTCTATCGCTCCGTTGGATTTGAGTCGTACGCTGTCGAAGAAAAAGCGCTAAAATGGGCTGATACATATGCAGATGAGGAAAAAATGGTTTTATTTTTATCATAGTCTGGAGGAGATAGAAGTGGATCAACAGGCCATGCGTATCATATTAGCAGCAGGACCCAATAGTGAGCTGGAATCTTTTGCCCTGCGTGCAGCACTTGAAAACTTCGGCGTGAAAGTCGATATGCATTGGATCGGAAGACCGAATGATCTGATTCATGTGTTATCTGGTAGAGCTAGAGGTGAAATAGATTACCTTCTTTTATCGTTTCACGGTGAAGAAGGAGCATTTATCATGCCTGAATTAGGGGAAGATGTTTACGAAGATGAGGAGCCTAGAGATACTGCCTTTGGAGTGGATGAAATCAAGCGGTATGCCTCCTTAAAAGGAGTTCATGTCATCTCTACAGGCTGCACACTAGGAGAGAAAAATTTAGCAGATGCTTTCTTAGAGTCAGGAGCTACATCTTATACGGCACCGGACGATTACATCGATGGGAATGCAGCATTTATTTTTGTGCTGACCATGCTGTACGAGCTCATGAACAATACAAAGACGGTCAGAGCGGCATTTGATCGAGCGCGTTCCATTGATGAAGAAACGAAATTATTTCAACTATATATGCAAAAGTAATCAAAGGACTGAGAAATCAAGTCCTTTTTTTATTCCTCTCTAAAAATGTGTCGAAAATGTGACAGTTATGTGATTTGCAAACTAAAAAGGGTGCATGCAAAGTCTATCCTACAAACACACGTCATTCAGGCATGACGGCATCACGAGAGGAGAATCATTGTGTCAATGAAATGGAAAGTCAGTCTCGTCCTATGCGGACTTGCGATGATCATCGGAATCGCTGCGTTTTATCATAATCAGCAGGCAAGCGGGACAGAGAAGAAGAAGGTAGAACCAGATGCGAGCTATAAAGAAGTTGAAATTGTGACCCTCGTGAATGACGGGAGATACTTGAGATATGCTGTGAACTATCCTGTGTTTCATCAAAAAAAGCTAGATCAAGAGATGAAAAGATTTGCAGAAACAGCGCTGGACAAATTCAAAACATCGTTTAGTGAAGCAAGTGATGTCGATGAAGATCATCGATACGAATTAAACATAGATTACGAGATTACTCATTATGCCAAACAAACTGCTGCGATCAAATTCAATACATATGAATTGAAAGGCGGAGTAAAAGGCGCACAAGAAACGAAGATATTCAATTTTGATTTCAAGAAACAGCAGTTTTTATCAATTGATGATCTATTTTTATCAAAGAAAAAAAGTCTGCAAAAACTGTCTCAAATGACATTTGAGGAGTTGAAAAAAGATCGCTCTCTTACTGAAAACGAGCATTTGCTCAAACAAGGAACGTCTCCTAAGGCAGAGCATTATCAGTATTTTGCCATCAAAGATCGTTTTATTGAATTTTACTTTCCAGCAGGGCAAATTGCACCAGTCAATCAAGGCCCTCAAGTGCTGGCGATTAAGAAAACACTGCTTAAAGGCATGTTAAAGCCAGAATACATCAATAAAGAAAAGAACAAAAACGAGAAAAAAGAACCGATCGCAAAAAGAAAGATCGTAAAACTGCCAAAACAGGGAGTATTCAACCCAAATCAAAAAGCCATTGCCCTTACATTTGATGATGGACCAAATCCATCAACGACCTCAAAAATCTTAACAGCTTTAAAAGAAAACAAAGGACATGCGACATTTTTTGTATTAGGAAGCAGGGTTCAATATTATCCTGATATGCTGGGTGAAATCAGAAAAGGTGGAAATGAAATCGGAAATCATTCCTATAACCACCCTTTACTCACAAGACTGCCATTAAAACAAGCTATCAAACAAGTAGAAGATACACAGCAAATCATTGAAAAAGCAGGCGGGTTCACACCGACTCACTTTAGACCGCCATATGGTGGAACAAACAGTCAGATCAACGCGGCTGTCAACATGAAAGTCACACTTTGGGACGTAGATCCTGAAGACTGGAAATATCGAAACAGCCAATACGTCGCCAACTACATTCTCACACATGCGTCTAGTGGAGAAACCGTCTTAATGCACGATATCTATGACACTTCTGCAAACGCGGCTGTCACGATCATCAAGGAATTGACCAAACAAGGATATCAATTACTAACAGTATCGGAGCTTGAGCAGTGGAAGGAAGCACAAACTGATTAATTTGGAATAAAAATTAGCATTTTTGATGTTTATTAGCTTATATGATTTTGTGCTTAATTATATTTAGTTCAAAAGTTTCTATCAATTAGAACTCCTTTTGAAATAAAATATACTTGTATAAATAAATTTTAAAGATTTATTTTATTCTTACTTTTTTACTTAGAAAACATTTCTAAATTTTGTGTTGTAATTTCATTATAAGATATGTTAAATTGTAATTATATTGAAAAAAATATAAAATATGGGAGTGTTTTCAGTGTTTAAAAAGTTTTTACTTATTTCTTTGAGTTTGTTTATTATGTTTAGTGTTTTTTCTAGTTCACTAGAAGCGAAAAACACTTCAACAAAGACAGTAAATGAACTTTGGGAAGAAAAAGATTTCAAAGCAGCAGAAGTAATTATGAAACACCTAGATACTTATACTGATAAGAATGGATATAAGATTATAAGAGTTTTAAAGAAGAAGACTTTAGACAAAGAACTTGCTAATTTAGATTATCCGATGACTTCTTCTCAATTAGTGTCTTATGTTGAAAATTTCAATGAATTAATTAATGATGATAAAAAATTATCAGAGTTCACTAAGAATGTATCTAATGAACTTTCTAGTTTAATAAATAAAGATACAAATAGCGAAATTAGTGTTAAAGGTGCTATTTCATGCAGTAATGTACTAGGGGCTATTGGATTAATTCATGCAGGCTCATATACTGCTGCTGCTCTTGCTCTAGGAATTACAGGTGGACTTTCTGCTTCTATTCCGTTTATCATATCTACTGCATATTATTTAGGAAGCACGCTTTGTAAATAATATTAAAATTAAAAAAGGGATTGGATATAATGAATTATCTTAAGAAGTTTTATTTTTCTTATATTTTTTTAGGTATAACTATTATATTATTTTCCCGTGCATTCAGTGGTGAAGATAATGGAATGTATTTAACTATTATTTTTCTGTTTCTTGCAAATTTCACATGTTTTGCGTCAGAATATCTTTTAATTAAATATTTTGAAGAAAAAAAACAATTTAAATTTCAAAAACGAAATGAATTTCTGCAACATAAACAAGTGCGGAAAGGGTATGTAATATTTATTGGAAGTCAAATATTCGCTACATTAGTTATATTCTTTGCTTTTAAAATGGTATTCTAAATATGGGTAATAGAGGGGGCTTTTGCCCCTTTTTATTATCTAAATTTTCGATTTAATTTCACTGAAAATTAATAGATTAAAACTCTTTTGTTTTTTCAATGCTTTCCTTCAAACTTTTCCTCATTTTTTCTCCCTCTATAATGACATGAAATATTTCTATAAGCTTAGTTACACAATCGGGTACACATCTTCAAGTTGTCCCAATCTCTTTTCTTTAATTCAAGTGCATATAGGATGTAGATTTATAGCTCAATATTGATTTTGTTTTTCTCAATTCTTCATTTTACTTATCTAAAAAATTTAATTAATTGAAATTAAGTTGCCTCTAAAGTATGACTGAAAGGGTAGAGTATTTGAGGCAGAGGAGCATCCATTTTTTGAGTATTTAAATGTATCAGGTTTGGTTTTCATTATTGTTGTTGGGATCCATGAGGTGAGTGAGAAGCATTAAAAGTATCATAGGCCTATGATGACCTTCTTTGCCGAAATCATTGACGGCCAGATGAACATTCTAGATCCGGATCAGGATATTGAAGAAGTAAAATGGGTCAGCACTCAAACCTTTCAAAAGCTAAACCCAAAGCTATCTCACATGCTAAAATTAAACCAGCAAACACAAGCTTTTTATGATTTTGAGGGGAATAGAACAATTGGTTAAATCCAAATTGATATAGGCATGAAGGAGCGATATTGATGTTTTTATACTACGGGCCTACAGAAGCTCCAGTAGAAAATCCGGGAGGAGAATTCATGAAAAAGATCTTCTTTCAGGAGGGTGAAGAGTATTGGAAACAAGGTAACGGGGAATCTTCCATTGAGATAGAGGAAGATTGGGAATGCGAGACTCTAGTTTTCTTTTATACTGAGCCGTATGGATTCTTTATCATCAGATATCCAGATTGTTTAGTCCCTTTTCAAAAGGTAGAAAAGATCGAAACGATCGAGCATTTCATAGCAGGATCACCATTGCATGTGCCATCATGCAGCTATGTCGACCGTCATCAGGCTTATCAAATCGTCCAATACTTTTTGACGACAAAAACGGTACCTGATTTTGTTGATTGGGTTGAGTTGAGGAATATTGATTTTCAGCAAGATATGAAAGTTAAGGGAGCAAGATAAAAGTGTGTACAGATGAAAGAATACATAGGTTAGATGAGAGTATGCATGTACATGTAGGATATTATGAACAAGGTTGTGATTATGAAGGCGTGTTTTTTAAGAGTTTAGAAACAGGAAAATGGTTATTGTTTTTTGATCAAAAAAGTTACGGGTTGAATCTCTTAAAGAGTTATGAGGAATACAATCATTTAGGCTTATTCATTGGGGAATATCCCATTGAAGATGATCAAATCGAAGAGAAAGGTCAGCAATTATTTGAGTGCTTTTTAAAAGAAAATGGCATTGTGGAATAAATGAATGGATCTTTAACTGACCTTACTTTTCATAAGAATGTACTGATTTTAACTTTCTACCGATAAAATTAGCAGATACAGGTGTTAATTCTTTTTCTCTTGCCCAAACAGAAAGTTGACCGATATGGTGAATTTCGTGGGCAATTATATGATGTAATATTTCATTTTTAGTGTATTCATCTTCATCCCAAGGAACTGTTACTATTCGATCTTGTTTTTCATCTAAATGAAACTTTAAAATTTCAACGATTTCATGTCGTAAAGTAGATGAGAGAGTTTTTACCTTCGTCAGAGACTTGTAATCATCAAAATTCAATACCACGTCTTCTTTACCCTGAATACCACGGAGCCAACTATATTCAACATCGATAATGTGAAAAAGAGTGTATAAAATACTCCCCACTCCACCTATGCGGTCTTGTAACAACTCTTCTGTTGTTAGTTGATGACACCAGTTAACCCATTCGTCTCTAACCTGCCAGTTGTACTCAAAAAACTTAATCATTATGATCACTCCAAAGTTAAATTGTTTCTTTAAGTACTGCTATTTCTTAAAGATATTCTTGTAGAATTAAACGACACAATGTACATGATCTGGTGTCAGTTTAGAACCAATCATACTATCAACCTTGTTTTCATAACATGACCCTTGGAAACTGTTACGTTTATAGGGTCTCTTGCAGCAAGTTGTTCTTTTGGGTAAGCGGTAGTTTATCAATGTGTTTTAACAAATTACTAAACGCCTTCCTCATACTTCTAATATCCCGAATGTTTGTTCCTGTATTGATTATACTAAGCTTTCTGACAGGTATCAAATATCAACATTTACTTTTAACAGAGCCTTTTTCTCTTCAAAAAAATTGATTAGCAAGAATACACGAAGCATCATATTTTATTTTTTCGTATTTAAATTTTTTAAGCATTAATGCAGAATACAATACTTATATGCAAATCGCTTTGCCATCATTTCCTGCAGTACTCTAAATAGTGGAGCATAATAAATTGATTTCCTTCATGCCTTAGTTCATGACCAAAATCTTGCCATTGTTCTTGAGGGCTAAGGCGGCAGCTATTATCAAAAGAAATGCAGAGTGACAGTAGCTTAGCGCCGAAATAAAAAACAGACCTCATGAGGTCTGTTTTTGTTAGAAGTTAGGAAAATTCATTTTCACTTCCCCTTCTCCCGCTTTCGTTTCTCCTTCTCCGCCCGGTAAAACTCATGAAACATCTTCATCAGCGCGCGCTTCTCAATCCGGGATACATAGCTCCGCGATATCCCAAGCTCTTTGGCTATTTCCCGCTGCGTTTTTTCTTTCTTTAAATCAAGGCCAAACCGGCCGACGATCACTTCTTTTTCTCGGCCGTCGAGAATGTCGATATACTCCTTTACTTTTTCAAGCTCCATGTTGAGCTGAATGGTATCAATTACATCTTCATTTTCGGATTTTAAGACATCAATTAATGAAATTTCGTTGCCTTCTTTATCCTGACCGATGGGATCATGCAAGGAGACATCTTTTTTCGTTTTTTTGAGCGCGCGTAAATGCATGAGAATTTCATTTTCAATACACCGCGCCGCATACGTTGCCAGCTTTGTTCCTTTTCCAGAGGAATAGCTTTCGATGGCTTTAATGAGTCCGATCGTCCCGATGGAGATGAGGTCTTCAGCGTCTTCCCCGGTATTTTCAAATTTCTTTACAATATGGGCGACGAGCCGAAGGTTATGTTCAATCAGCATGTTTCTTGCATGTTCATCGCCCTGTGCCATGAGGGCTAAGTATTTTTTTTCATCATCTCCCGAAAGGGGCTGTGGAAAGGCATTGTTTTTGACATAGGACACTAAAAACACCAATTCTTTGACCATCAATCCCATCGCTGTAAATACTCCTGCCACGATTTTCACCTCCACCATGTTTAGGCCGCTGCCTATATCCTCAAATGTATGTGAAGGGGGGATTGTCTGTGTCTGTACGATGAAAAAATCATGTTTTTCGAAAAATGTTCGTCTCTTTTTACAGCTCCCCTCATATGTTTGCGGTTTCTTTGCGGTGCTTGGCGGTCAAGAAGCGTGCTAAAATATGTAATATTAGACCGAAAAGGAAGGGGTTTTTTCGGAACATGGGGAAGGTTCTATCTTCACATGTAGGTATGAAAATTAATGAATGGTATCGAATGATACGGCAGTTCAGTGTTCCAGATGCGGAAATCTTGAAAGCGGAAGTTGAAGCGGAAATTGAACAGATGGAAGAGGACCAGCATTTACTGATTTATTATCAGCTCATGTGTTTTCGGCACCAAATCATGCTTGACTATATACACCCTTCAAAATATCAACCTTTCTCAGTATCTAATCTAGTCGATAAAATCGAAAACTCCAATCATGAGTTATCTGATATGCTGCATTATTACCATGCATTTTTTCGTGGCATGCATGAATTTAGTCAAAAAGAATATTTAGAAGCCGTCAAATATTATCGAGTCGCAGAAAAGCAGCTGTCCATGGTATTTGATGATATTGAGCAGGCAGAGTTTCATTTTAAAGTGGCAGAAGCCTACTATATCATGAAACAAACACATGTCTCCATGCACCATATTTTAAAGGCGCTGGAAATATACGATCAGCATGATGCGTATACCATTCGCATCATTCAATGTCTCTTTGTCATCTCAGGAAATTATCAAGATTTAAAACGAAAAGACCGGGCACTGCCTCATTTAAAAAAGGCAAAACAGCTCGCATCTCAAATTGATCACCCGCGCATATACAGTTCAGCGCTCTATAATTTAGGAAAATGTTATGGTGAGCTTGGCTATAGAGAGGAAGCGGAACGATATTTAACGGAATCTGCTGATCTTGCCCGCAAAGAGCTGCTTCCAACGCTTCCGCATACGCTCTATACGCTGGCGAAGCTGCTTTTTAGACAGAATGAACAAGCGGATGCCCTGCGCATATTAGAAGATGGGAAATTGGCTGCAAAGAAGCATGAAGACCAGCTGTTCTGTCATATGTTTGAGTACCTGGATGCTTTATATGTTCAGGAAATCAATGAAGACCAACTGCAAAAAACCATTGATCATTTGGAAAAACTTAGCCTATACTCTTATATAGAGGATATCTCACTAGAAATTGCGACAGCCTTAGAAGCCTCTCAACAATACAAGAAGTCCAACCAGTATTATCAGAAATTATTATGGGCTCAAAATCAAATCCAAGAAGGAGAGTGTCTGTATGAATTCTAAGCAACGTTCGACAGTTGAAGAGAGAAACCAAACGTGAAACAAAGAGCGGGCCAATATGGCCGGCTTTTTTTATTTAAAAAAAAGCGGATATGAGCATGAATTGATGAGAAAGCGGGCAATTTATCGGTAATGATGTTCGGTGGAGGAGGCGGTCGAATGAGAGAGCTGCATATCTTGATGTGTATATGGCTGCTATGTGCTTTTATTCCTAATAAAATAGAGGCACGTACATTAAAACGAGTCGATCTTGAAAAAACGGGACGTGCCTTTTGGGATGTGAGAGCGGAACGGAAAAAGATTGCGATCACCTTTGATGATGGACCTCATCCAGTGTATACAAATCAAATATTGGATGTGCTGAAGGACCATCAAGTGAATGCAAGCTTTTTTGTGATAGGGAGCCGAATTCATACATATCCAATGATCGCAGAACGGATTGTGGACGAGGGGAATGAACTCGGCAATCATACGATGAATCATACGTATTTTGACCTTTTGTCGTCAAAGGAGATCAAGCGGGAATTAAAAGAATCAGCGGCTCATATCGCTTCACTCCAGCCTGGCGGTCCCTTATTATTTCGCCCTCCTGGTGGACGCTTAACAATGAAATCATTCCGCATTCTATCAAAGCAAGGGTACGATGTGGTCATGTGGTCCTTTACGCAAGATCCGAAGGACTGGTCAAGACCAGGCGCACGTAAAATTGCAAGCCGAATCATTGATCATATTCAAGGCGGCGATATCATCCTTTTACATGATGGCGGAGGAAATCGCAAGCAAACGGTAGAAGCATTGAAACAAGTGATTCCTGAGTTGAAGAAGAGGGGCTATGAATTTGTAAAAGTAAGTGAACTGCTGCACCATGACAAAGCATATATGCCTGTTCAGCTGCAATAGGCAGCATTCGTCAAAAACATTCATTCATTGAAACCAAAAGTCTTGTCGTTTACTATATGAAGAGGGCTTTTGGAGGTGAATGTTGTGAAGAAATATGTTTTCCTTTTTATCCTACTATGTGTTGCTGCTGGGTGCTCAAAGCCAGTACAAGAAAGCGTCATTGCATTTGGTGACAGCAATACAAGAGGATCAAACTGGGACTTTCGAGATTATCCAACATCTGAAAAATGGGTGAATCTCATGAAAAACGTCGAGCGCGGCCAAATTCAAGTGAAGAATGCAGGTATTGGCGGGCAGACGACTGAAGACGCGAAACTTCGCTTTGAGCAGGATATTTTAAAACAGAAACCAACTTACGTCCTCATCATGTTCGGCACGAATGATGCGGCGATTTTAGACGGGAAACATCCCCGAGTGACGAAAAAACGGTTTAAAGAAAATTTAATCTACTTTGTTTCTGAAAGTAGAAAAGAAGGCATAACCCCGATTCTCATGACCTGTGTGCCTGTTGTAGAAGGCGGGAAAAATGGCTTGTATTATTACTCTAGATATAAGTCATCTTATTTTGCCGGGAGAGGCGGGGCAAGAGCCTGGCAAAACTCTTATAATGATATCACCAGAGAAGTAGCGAAGGATGAGCAGGTGCCGCTTGTCGACAACTGGAAAGCTTTCATCCGAGAAGCTGGAGAAGATAGTGATCATGCCCTGATTCAGTCAGGTTTGATCGACCCTTCTGGCAATCATATGACACCAAAAGGGGCGAGAATTATTTATAACGAAATCAAAGAGCGTGATGTCATCAAACATTTTTAAATGATGGCCATCTGCCTAAACAAGACCATCCATCCAGCATATTCTAACAGTATATCTTCCTAGAAGGAGGTAACTGATATGTGGGGATGTCCTTATCCTTACCCTGCGTGTTCGCCTTATCCAGCACAAGGAGCAGGAATCGGTTACGCTTTTCTTGTTGTGTTCCTTGTGGTCATTTTAGTCGTAGGCGGAGGGTTATGGTTTTGGAATGAACAGCCTTGCAATTAAGACACCTCTTCTTTCATCAGAAGGGGTGTTTTTTACGGAAAATAGTAGTAAGCCTATAGCGCAAGTGATATAATATCAGTCACCTGAGTTTAAAAAAGGAGAGTGCTCGGGAGGCATGGTTCCTGTGATATGGAATTAAGAGGAAACAGAGAGCATATGCCCGAGCGAACGTCTTTTCATTTCTGTCTCAATTAATTCAATGAAGTCGCGATTTAAGTTCATTTCATTTGCTTTATAATACGATTCTATAAGTAAATCATCTGACAGCTTTTTCATACTAGAAACCCATATGATGGGAAAAACACCTCCCCTGAAAAAGTTGGCATAAAATTTGAGGAAAAGACATATCATCATAGGTTGATCGACTGTCTTTGAAGTACCTTTAATCTACCATGAATGGGAAACAAGAACAATCGTTCTGTTATCCACATGGTTAAGTGGATAACTTGTGGGTAGAGTGTTTATAATTGAATGAAAGCGTGATGGAATATAGGTGGATAATGTGTGTAAAATTATCCACACCTGTTGAAGGTCCTCATCATATGTCGAAAACTTTTTCATTGTATTCGATAGACAGACAAATTGTGATTTGATTCGACACAATCGCTGAAAACCAATGGAAGAAAGGGTGCAAATTGTGCTAAAGAAGTATTTCTTACCGGATGAATTTGTGAAAAGTATTTTCCACATTTCACCGCAAAAATTAAAAGAACGAAATGTAAAAGGAATTATTACCGATCTAGATAACACACTAGTAGAATGGGACCGTCCAAGTGCGACACCGCGCTTAATTGAATGGTTTCAAGAAATGAAAGATCACGGGATACAAGTGACGATTGTATCGAACAATAATGAAAAAAGGGTCAAGCTTTTTTCTGAACCGGTTCATATTCCGTTTATTTATAAAGCGAGAAAGCCTATGGGAAGAGCCTTTAATAAGGCAGTCGCTGATATGCAGTTGAAAAAAGAAGATGTGGTTGTCATTGGAGATCAGCTCATGACAGATGTTCTTGGCGGGAATCGTCATGGCTTCCATACGATTTTGGTCGTTCCTGTTGCTGCCTCGGACGGATTTTTCACAAAGTTTAACAGGCAGATTGAACGCAGAATTTTAGGAGCCTTAAAGCGTAAGGGCCACATTCAGTGGGAGGAAGAGTAATAATGGAAAAGGTTGTTTGTATTGGCTGCGGTGTAGCCATTCAGACGGAAGATAAAGATCAATTAGGATATGCGCCGGCAGCATCTCTATTGAAAGAAGATGTGATCTGTCAGCGCTGTTTTAGGTTAAAGAACTACAATGAGATTCAAGATGTTTCTTTAACAGAGGACGACTTTTTAAATATATTGCACAGCATTGGAGAGACAGATTCTCTCATTGTGAAGGTCGTTGATATTTTTGACTTTAACGGAAGCTGGATCAATGGACTGAGCCGTATTGTCGGCGGTAATCCGATTTTACTTGTCGGCAACAAAGTGGATATTTTACCGAAATCCGTGAAAAAAGATCGTCTGATTCATTGGATGAAACGGGAAGCAAAGGAAAACGGATTAAATCCTATCGATGTTTTCTTAATCAGTGCAAGCAGAGGCCAGGGTGTGCCTGAGGTGATGGAAGCGATCGATCATTACCGCGAGGGAAGAAATGTCTATGTCGTCGGCTGTACGAATGTTGGAAAATCAACATTTATCAATCGAATCATCAAAGAAGTATCTGGCGAAGAGAACGTTATTACTACATCCCAATATCCAGGTACTACACTTGATGCGATTGAAATTCCGCTTGATGACGGGTCTGCTTTATTTGATACGCCGGGCATCATCAACCGCCATCAAATGGCGCACTATGTCAGCAAAAATGACTTGAAGATTTTAACGCCGAAAAAAGAATTGAAACCGAGAACGTTCCAATTAAATGAAGCACAAACGCTTTATTTTGGCGGACTGGCTCGATTTGATTACGTAAAAGGCGGCAGAACATCATTTGTCTGCTATATGCCAAATGAGCTGAACATTCACCGGACAAAGCTGGAGAACGCAGATGATTTATATGAAAAACATGCAGGGGAACTCTTGTCACCGCCATCAAAAGAGGGAATGGATGATTTCCCGCCGCTCGTTCCGCATACCTTTACCATTGATCAGCCAAAAATGGACATCGTCTTTTCAGGTTTAGGCTGGGTCACTGCAAATGATGCGGGCAAGCAAATCAAAGTTTATGCGCCAAAAGGCGTTCATGTGTTTATGAGACGTTCGTTAATTTAAATGTTCAAAGGGGGAGAGACCTTGAAACCTTTATACGGAGTAATCGGTAACCCTGTTGGCCACTCAATGTCTCCGGATATTCATAATGCAGCATTAAAGGATGCTGGAATTGATGGACATTATCATGGCTTTCAAGTAGCAAATGATGACCTGAAAGATGCGATTAACGGCATGAAGGCGTTAGGAATCAGCGGCATTAACGTCACTGTTCCTCACAAGGTAGAAATCATGCAGTACCTCGACAAAATTGATGTGACAGCTGAACGCCTCGGTGCCGTCAATACGGTGAGGCTCGAAGGGGATCAGCTCGTTGGGTACAATACAGATGGAGAAGGCTTCCTTCATTCATTGCTTGAAGCCTTGGATCAGCCGCTATCAGAGCTGTCATTTCTCTTGATTGGTGCTGGCGGAGCGGCAAGAGCGATTTATACGACAATTGCTCAGTATGCACCGAAGAGCTTTGATATTACGAACCGCACCATTGAAAAAGCTGAAGCTTTAATTGAAAGTGCAGAGGGGAAAATCACATCTCAAGCAATCACATTAAATGCAGCGGAAGAGCGGCTTGGGGAATATGATGTCATCATCCATACGACCTCGATCGGCATGTATCCGAATATTGAAGAAACCCCGATTTCTTTAGCGAACGCAAAAAAAACAGCGGTCGTTTGTGATATTGTGTATAATCCAATAGAAACAAAACTGCTCAGTGAAGCAGCAGGTTTAGGCTTGAAAACAGTGGATGGGGTTGGCATGTTTGTTGGACAAGCAGTAAGAGCCTTTGAACTGTGGACAGGCATTACGCCTGACGCCGGAAAAATGAAGTCAATTGTCATAGAGAAATTAGGAGGAACACCATGTTAAAAGGTAAGCAAAAACGTTTTTTACGTGCACAAGCACATCATTTATCACCTATTTTTCAAGTTGGAAAAGGCGGGGTGAATGACAATATGGTCAAGCAAATTTCCGAGGCGCTTGAAGCAAGAGAACTGTTAAAGGTCAGCGTATTGCAAAATTGCGACGAGGACAAAACGGAAGTTGCGAAAGCACTTGTAAAAGGTGCAAAGGCTGAGCTCGTTCAAACGATCGGAAATGTGATTGTCCTTTACAAAGAATCTAAGGAAAATAAACAAATTAAGCTGCCGTAAAGGTGGATGCGATATGAAAAAAATAGGGTTGTTCGGCGGTACGTTTGATCCTCCCCATAACGGGCATTTGCTGATGGCAAGTGAGGTGCGGATTCAAGTGGGGCTTGATGAAATTTGGTTTATCCCAAACCATATGCCTCCTCATAAAACTGGACGGAAACGAGCAGATAGTCATCACCGCATAAAAATGGTGGAGGCGGCGATTCAATCAAATCCATATTTTCGGCTCGAGCTTATTGAAATGGAGCGGGAGGGTCCGTCTTATACGGTAGATACAGTGAATCTGTTAAAGAAGCGTCATCCAGAAGATCAGTTCTTTTTTATGATAGGAGCAGACATGGTCGAGTATTTGCCAAAATGGCATCGGATCGATGATTTGCTTCAAATGATCACCTTTATTGGGATGAAAAGGCCGGGTTACGTTGGAAGTACGGCATATCCTCTTTTATTTGCAGATGTTCCAGCTTTTGATGTATCATCGACATTGATTAGGCAGCGAATAGAGCAGGGGAACCCTGTCGATTATTTGATTCCGAAAGCTGTTGAGCGTTATATAAAGGAGCATCATTTATATGAATCGTGAAGAAGCATTGAACTGTGTCAAAGAGCAGTTAACAGAGCATAGATATACACATACACTCGGGGTCATGGAGACAGCCATTTCATTAGCGGAACGGTTCGGTGCAGATGTGAAAAAAGCAGAGATCGCCGCTATTTTTCATGATTATGCGAAATTTAGACCAAAAGAAGAAATGAAAGGGATTATCCAAAAAGAACAGATGAACCCTTTATTGCTTGAATATTCGCCCGAGCTTTGGCACGCCCCGGTTGGTGCCTATTTGGTCAAAAAAGAAGCTGGAATTGACGATCAAGATGTGTTAACAGCTATTGAATTTCATACTTCCGGCAGACCAGACATGACCTTACTTGAAAAAGTCATTTATGTCGCAGATTATATTGAACCAGGACGTCATTTCCCTGGTGTCGAAGAAGTAAGGGAATTAGCAGAAAATGATCTAGATCGTGCACTGATCCAATCATTAAAAAACACCATCAGTTTTCTAATGAAAAAGAATCAGCCAGTCTTTCCAGATACGCTTGCTACTTACAATTCGCTTGTGCATAAGAACAACTAAGGAGGAATTTTGGATGGATTCATCATCAATTTTAAACGTCGCAGCAGGAGCATGCGATGATAAACGGGCTGAGGATATTATTGCCCTTAATATGCAAGGAATCTCACTTGTTGCAGATTATTTTCTCATTTGTCACGGAAATTCTGATAAACAAGTGCAAGCCATTGCAAGAGAAGTAAAACATCTTGCAGAGGAAAGCGGAATCGAAGTGAAGAAGATGGAAGGCTTTGATGAAGCAAGATGGGTATTGATTGACCTGGGTGATGTCATTGCCCATGTGTTCCACAAAGAAGAAAGAGGATACTACAATCTAGAAAAGCTATGGGGAGATGCGCCGAGAGAAACGCTTTCACTTGGCATTAACTCATGATTTATCAAGGGTTTGCAGGTGTGTATGACGAGCTCATGACACATGCACCTTATGATGAATGGGTTCAGTGGATCCAGCAGTATATGAAGCCGAATGCTGCCATCATCGATGTAGGCTGTGGAACTGGAGAGATTTCTCTTCGGTTAGCTGAAAAGGGCCACAAGGTCACAGGAATTGACCTCAGTGAAGAAATGCTGGCCTTTGCGCAGCAAAAAGCGCAGGCGAAAAAGCAGTCGATTCAATTTTTACATCAAGATATGAGAGAGGTTACGGGCTTTGAGCAAGCCTTCCAGGCAGCCGTTATTTGCTGTGATTCCTTGAATTACTTAAAAAACGAAAATGACGTCAAAAAAACCTTTAAAAACATGTTTCAGCTTTTAGAGGCAGATGGGGTTTTACTTTTTGATGTTCATACGCCTTATAAAATGGAAGAGGTATTCCCAGGTTCGACTTATGCAGATCAAGATGAAGAGATCAGCTATATTTGGCAGAGTGATAAAGGGGATGACATGTATTCGGTCATACATGATTTAAGCTTTTTTGTAAAAGACGGAGACATGTATCAGCGTTATGATGAGACACATGAACAGCGCACATTTCCATTTGAAACATATGCAGCGTTCCTTGAGTCCGCTGGCTTTGAACAAATAGAAGTGACTGCTGATTTTACAAATGAAGCCCCCGGTGAATTCGCCGAAAGATATTTCATCTCAGCTAAGAAACCAAAAACCATCGTTTAATAGAACGATGGTTTTTTAAAACCCTTTTTTCGTTTGTTGCAAAGATGATTAATTTCTGCGATCATCAGTGAACACACTTGGCGGATATTGATGCGCAACCGCTTCTAGATCTTCATCGAATTTTTCATGGGTATTTTGAAAGAGACGGTGAAACATATCTTGCACACCTGCTTCAAGTGCTTTAATGCCTTCACCAGTGACGCCGCCTTTCACACATACTTTGTCTTGCAGTGTCGGAAGGGTATAGACTCTTTTTTCAATCAAACGGCCAAGACCAACAAGCATATCCTCTGATAAGGTGGTGGCTTCTTCTTTGGAAATATCCGTTTCTTCTACGGCTGCTTCAATCATTTTCTGAACGAGAAAACTGATAAAAGCAGGTCCGCAGCTGACAATATCGGAAGCCGCTCTAGTAATTGAATGATGGATCTCGATAGGTGTTGAAATGCACGAAGCTAACTGTCTTAACGCAGTTTTCATCGCGGCATTGCATGATGAACCAAAAGTTAAAAGTGATGCGCCTGATAAAGCGCGGTTTGTAATGCTTGGGATCAGCCTGGCTGTTTGACAAGGAACGATATCCTGAAGCTGTTCAGGATGAACCGGACTTGTAATGATGACAATGGTTTGCTGCTCCGTTAAAAGAGGGCTCAGTTCTTTTAAAAGTGGATAAATATCAAGTGGCTTGACACAAACAAAAATGAAATCTTTATTCGTGACAGCCCCTGAAAGCTGTTTCGTTACTTCAAGCTCTGGATGGTTCTTTTTTATATTGAACGCTTTTTCAATGGTTCGGTTTGTAATGGTAATCGATGAGGGATTGACTGCCTTTGATTCAATAAATGCCTCAGTAAGTATGGTACCCATGTTTCCTGTACCGATTAACCCTATATTCAAACGTTCTCCCTCCTTAGACGCATAGGATCTGTTATCTTCTAAACAGTATGTTGAGCAGTAGAAAAATATGATTGAAAGAAGCGTGAGTAAGTGAAACGACTCATTTCATTAAAAAAATACAGTCTTTATATCGCCGCTGGACTCATAGTCGTGATCATCTTCAGTTTCTTCTTTTTCACTGGAAAAGGAGAGGGCAGCAGAGAGCCAAGTGTATTGAAGGAAAATAAAGACATACAAGTCACATTAGAAGACAAACAAGAAAAGACAAAAAAAGAGCCATCGACGATTTTTGTAGAGGTCAAAGGAGCTGTAAGGAAGCCAGGTGTTTATACGTTTCAATCTGATGCTCGGGTAGAGGAAGCGATTCAAAGGGCAGGAGGCTTTACCAGCAAAGCAGACTCGATTGAAATCAACCAAGCAGCTAAATTAGAGGATAGTATGATGATTTATGTTCGGAAGCAGGGGGAAGCGGAAAGAGAGAGGCAAACAGCATCAGCTGACGCATCAACGGGCGTTGAAAAGAGTGAAGGTGTGAATGTCAATCAGGCCGATGCAGCCGAATTGCAAACCATTAACGGCATAGGACCAGCTAAAGCCGAAGCTATCATTACGTATAGAGAGGAACACGGAGAATTTCAACAAATTGAAGACTTGCGGAACATTTCAGGTTTTGGGGAAAAGACGATTGAACGGCTGAAAAGTCAATTGACCGTGAAGTAGAATTGACGGTAGAGAAGAAAGGCATGTACACTTAATATCAACCATCATTCTGGAGGGATCAGCTCGTGGAAAGAATTTCATGGAATCAATATTTTATGGCACAAAGCCATTTGCTTGCTTTACGAAGCACTTGTGAGCGGTTAGCTGTTGGGGCGACCATCGTAAGGGACAAGCGCATCATTGCAGGGGGGTATAATGGCTCCATTGCCGGTGATGTTCATTGTGCGGATGTAGGGTGCTATGTCATTGATCATCACTGTGTTCGCACCATCCATGCGGAAATGAATGCTATTTTACAATGTGCCAAATTTGGTGCACCTACAGCTGATGCTGAAATATATGTCACACATTTTCCTTGTTTACAGTGCTGTAAAGCCATCATTCAAGCGGGCATACGAACAGTGTACTATGCAAAGGATTATAAAAATCATCCATATGCGATTGATTTATTCGAGCAGGCGGGTGTTCAAACAGAGCAAGTTGAATTAGATGAAATGATCATCGACTTAAAAAATCAAGAAAAATTGGCCTTTGTTGCAGATTTAATTGGGAAGCTGAGTGAATCAGGACTTAGCGAAACAGAAATTCGCGATATGCATGAGAAGGCAAATCAATTATTTACTTCCTATGTTTAAATATTTGCCGTTTGGGGCAATTTCAGCAGCTGTTGGAATTGCTCTGGCTGCATATCATCTTCATATGTATTTCCTTCTCTTTCTTCTCATCATATTACTTCTAAGCCTACTGAAAAAAATGCCTCAGCTCTTTTTAATGGTCAGCCTATGCGGTGCTGTCTATATACTCATTTTTATGATTCATGAGTCTCTTGAAACGGATCAACCCGTACTAGAAAAATTCCTATCTGGTTCCGTTGTGATTGAAAGTATTCCGAAAACAGATGGCAATCGTTTTTCAGCGACTGTTTCAACAGACCATGAACAACTAGCCACTTTTTATACAATCCAAACAGAGCGTGAAAAGGAGGCATTAAAAGAGGTAGAACCTGGTATGAGCTGTCACATGACAGGTGATGTTCGTCCAGCAAAGCACGCAACCATTCCTAACGGGTTTCAATACGATCAATTTTTAAAATCAAAAGGCATTGACGCCATTTTTCTGCCACAGTCGATCAAAAACTGTACAAAAAAAGACAGTTCTTCCTATTATCTTCAAGTGATAAGGCAAAAGGGGTTGAAATTTTTAGAAGATCATGTGCCTAAACACTCTGTTGGCATTGTACAGGCACTTATTTTTGGCGATCGTGAGTTGATAGACCCTGACACATTAAGAGATTATCAAATGCTTGGGATTATTCATTTACTAGCGATCTCAGGATTGCATGTACAAACGCTTCTTGCATGTTTATTTTGGTGTCTCCTTCGTGCGGGCGTGACAAGAGAGACAGCACGTATTCTTCTATTATGCTTTCTTCCTATTTATGCTTGTTTGACAGGTGCTGCACCATCTGTTTTAAGAGCTTGCCTCATGGCAGGAATCTATTTAGTGATGACTAGTTTGCCAAAAGAAATGAAACAGCCTTCTGCTGTAGTATTAAGTGCAACGTTTTTACTCTTATTAGCAATTCATCCTCTTTATTTATTTGATATTGGATTTCAGCTTTCATTCGCGGTCACGTTTTTTATTTTGTTATCGACTAGGATTTTATCAAAAGCAAAAAGTTCAGTCATGCAATTATTCCTGATTTCCTTTATTGCACAGCTTGCTTCACTTCCTGTTCTTTTATATCATTTTCACCAATTCTCTTTACTGAGCGTACCTTTGAACATGATATTTGTTCCTTTATATACGACGGTCGTTATGCCGCTATCCTTACTCTTTTTTATTCTCACTACTATTTATCTTCCGCTTGGACAAACATTGTTTCAGCTGCTTGATTCGGTGATTCAGCTTAGTCATCAATTGTCAGCCTATATGGCTGTTTTTGATGAATTCAACTTGATTTTTATGAAGTCTGCTTGGTGGCATATTCTTCTTGAGGTGAGCGCGTTAATTGTTCTGTTATTTGTGATGGAGTGCAAAACTTCTGTGAAATCCTATGCACTGCCGATCCTTTTTCTTATTGGTGTCTTGAGTGCACACTATTTCACCCCGAATTTTTTCGAAAAAGGGGAAGTGACGATGCTGGATGTAGGACAGGGGGATAGTTTGTTTATTCAGCTGCCCTATCGAAAGGGGCACCTGCTTGTGGATACAGGAGGCAGACTTTCTTTTGAAGAAGAACCGTGGAAGAAAAGGCGTAAAGTGTCTTCGATCGGTGATCAAACGCTGATCCCGTTTCTGCATTCTAAAGGTATAGCAAAACTTGATGTTCTTATTCTTACACATGCGGATCAAGACCATATGGGAGAAGCAGCTCGTTTAATCAAACGAAATAAAGTAAAGCGGCTGGCTATTCCAAAAGGCTTTGCACGGAGTCCAGAGGATGCGGAGCTGTTAAAAGAAGCAGCTGATCAAGGGATCATGATTGATGAATTAGAGAGAGGAGATCAGCTTCAGATTGGAGAGCAAATATTTAAGGTCCTTCATCCATCGCGTGATCGGGTAACAACTAAGAATAATGATTCACTCGTTTTGACATTTACTCTAGGCGGGAAACGGTTTATGCTCACTGGAGATCTTGAACAAGAAGGGGAGCGAGACATTATAGAAGCCTTTCCTCATCTGCGGGCAGATATCTTAAAGGTTGGACATCACGGGAGTAAAGGGTCAACAAGTGAAGAATGGCTTCAGCATCTCAAGCCCTCACATGCACTCATTTCAGCAGGTGAACGCAATCGTTATCAGCATCCACATCAGGAAGTTTTGAAAAAATTAAAAGACCAGCAAATGAAGGTGTATCGAACAGATACCGACGGGAGCGTGACGTATGAATTTCTCGATGAGGAAGGAACGTTTTATACTCACCCTCCATATGATATCTTACAAACTCAATAAAAAAACTGCCAAAACGGCAGTCATGTAACCTTCATGAAGTTAAGATCCAACGAGGTGTATAATGGTTGCCAAAATAAACATTGAGGCGAAAAATCCGAATGTGACGATAAAACCAACGGCTGAGTCGGTCACATCATTCCGCTTGCTTTGAACATTTTTTTCAAATTCATTCATTTTCATCCCTCCTGGCTAATTTTAGTATACTTGAACTCATTTGGAATTGCTAGAAGGTAAAGTAACCGTTTTCCATTTTATGATCATTTTATGAATATCGTCTGACAGCAGGCTGACCCGGGAGCTTGCGCCGGACGTTTACTATAAATGAGGAGGCGGCACTTTCAGCTTCCTCTTTACTAATGTCTTCACACACTTTAGGATAGAGGAGGAAGTGAAAGAGAGGGATTCAATTGATGGTCTTTGATGTATGGAACAATTTAAAACGAGGGGATATCCATCCCGTTTATTGCTTATATGGGAAAGAAACATATTTACTGCAAGAAACCGCTGCTAAATTGAGACAAGCTGTAGTAGACGAAGAAACGAAGGATTTTAATTACTCCGTCTTCGATATGGAAGAAGTGCCGCTTGAACAGGCTGTAACGGATGCAGAAACATTTCCATTTATGGGAGAAAGACGTCTCGTCGTGATCAAGAATCCTTATTTTCTTACAGCAGAAAAGAAAAAGGAAAAGATTGAGCATGAGCTTTCTGTATTAGAAGCTTATTTAGAAAAGCCAGCGCCCTATACCATTCTCGTGTTATTGGCACCATATGAAAAGCTGGATGAGCGTAAAAAAATCACCAAATTGCTAAAAAAGAAAGCTGCTGTCGTTGAGGCGAAAGAGTTAAACCCAAAAGAAACAACTGATTTCACCATCACACTGGTGAAGACAGAAGGGAAGACGATTACATCTAAAGCGGCTGAGCAGCTTGTGATGCTATGCGGCGGGAGTCTCTCCTCTCTATTCCAAGAGGTTCGGAAGCTAAGTACATATATTGGAGAGCGGGAGGAAATTGAGTTAGCGGATGTCAATCAGCTCGTTGCAAGAAGCTTAGAGCAAAATATTTTCGAGCTGATTAATCAAATTGTAAACAGACGCCGCTCTGAGGCCATGCAGATGTTTTATGACCTGCTGAAGCAAAATGAGGAACCCATTAAAATATTAGCACTCATTTCAACTCAATTTCGATTGATTTTGCAGACGAAGTACTTCGCTCAGCAAGGCTATGGACAAAAACAAATTGCTTCAAATCTAAAAGTCCATCCATTCCGGGTCAAACTTGCGATGGATCAGGCAAGACTGTTTTCAGAAGAAGAGCTTAAGCAGATCGTCAAAGAGCTTTCAACGATTGATTACGAAATGAAAACGGGTAAAAAGGACAAGCAGCTGCTGTTAGAATTGTTCCTGCTTCGTTTGTTAGGCGCTTGAATATAAAAAAACGACCTTCTAAAAAGAGGGTCGTTTTTGTTTAGATGTATAATTGCCAGTCTGTCCTTAAGGCTCGGCCGGTCAGGACGGACGTACAGTTAAACAGGTGCCTCATCACTGAGGCGTTGCAAGCATTATGCAGAAAGTCCGTTTACTTGTTTAGCAAGTCTTGATTTGTAACGCGCAGCTGCGTTTTTGTGTACAAGACCAGTTTTAACGGCTTTGTCAATGCGTTTTGCAGCAGAAGCAAGAGCAGCTTTTGCTTGCTCAGCATCGTTGTTAGCTACAGAAACTTCAACTTGTTTAATCGCAGTACGCATCGCAGACTTGATTGTTACGTTATGTGCACGGCGTTCGTTATTCGTTTTTGTACGTTTGATCGCTGATTTAATATTTGGCATGTGTTTCACCTCCTAAGATACAACCTAAACACAATTGTCTTAAGGTTAAATCTTCACAATAGAACAAATTGTATTCTATCAAACACACCTTTAGAATGCAATATAAATGTAAAGTATTTTTCATTGATGACGTGCTCGAATGTTTCTTTCAAGAGATGGAAAGACTACTGTTAATTACTTGGTGGAAGGAGTCTTTTTATGGAGAAACAGAAACTCGATTTAAGCGTTTATCAAATCCGGACAGACCTCGCTGTTGAAACAAAAGAGATACTAGAACAAGAGAACGATCCGAATGTCGTCAAAAAGGACGGGATCCAAGGGATTGTCGAAAAGGAAAAAGAAGAGCAAGGCATCCGCATACGTACTGTGGAAATCACGAAAGAAGGGGAGGAGCTGACCGGCAAAAAGTCAGGGACATACTTGACGTTTGAGGCACAAGGCATTCGGGAGAAAGACTCTGAGATGCAAGAAAAAGTCGTTGAAGTCTTTGCCCATCATTTTGCTCAGTTTCTAAAAGACAGAGGCATTCAGGCTGATGCAAGCTGCCTTGTAGTAGGGCTGGGAAACTGGAATGTTACGCCAGATGCATTAGGTCCTCTCACAGTTGAAAACCTGCTTGTAACCCGCCATCTCTTTGAATTGCAGCCGGAAAATGTTCAGGAAGGCTATCGCCCGGTTTCCTCTTTGTCTCCAGGGGTGATGGGACTGACCGGTATTGAAACAAGTGACATTATCCAAGGCGTGATCGAGCGGTCTAAGCCTGATTTTGTCATCGCGGTCGATGCCCTTGCTGCTCGTGCGGTGGAACGAGTGAATACAACCATTCAAATTTCTGATACAGGTATCCATCCCGGCTCTGGTGTAGGGAATAAGCGAAAAGAATTAAGCAAAGAAACATTGGGAATTCCAGTGATTGCGATTGGCGTTCCGACAGTGGTGGATGCAGTAACCATTGCAAGTGACACAATTGATTATGTCTTAAAGCATTTTGGTAGAGAACTAAAAGATGATAGACCATCCCGCTCTCTTGTGCCGGCTGGTTTGACATTCGGGAAGAAAAAAGTGCTTAACGAAGAGGACTTGCCAGATGAAGAAACGCGTCAATCATTCTTAGGCATCGTAGGAACCCTTCCTGAAGAAGAGAAAAGGCAGCTGATCCACGAAGTGCTTGCGCCCCTGGGGCAAAATTTAATGGTCACGCCTAAGGAAGTCGATACATTCATTGATGATATGGCAAACGTACTTGCCAACGGATTAAACACAGCGCTTCATCAAAAAATCACTCAAGATAATATGGGTTCATATAATCATTAATCGGTTCTACTTTCTCTAGCTCGCTCATAGTGTAATTACTAGAAAGCGTGCTGGAGGGAGTAAATCATGAAAAAAAGACCCCGCCGTCCTCGACAGTTGGTCGTTGCGATTAATGGAACGAAAGTAGTAAAAAGCATCTTCTTATTTATTGCCTCTCTTGTTGTGGTGTTTGTGATGTCAGGGGCTTTGACCTCTTTAAAACCCGAGCTGAGGCCGCAAGCCTCGTTATATGGTGTAGCAGATGAGCTCTCTGGCGCATTTTTTGCCACATTAATGGGCATGGAAAACCAATATTTCGCCTCAGCAGTTCCAGAAGATCAAAAAGGATTTCATTTCTCTGGGCTGTCATTGAAGCTTGCAACAAGTATTAATTTAGAAGACCCGCGCAGTTTCCTAGGAAGAGAGCTCCCAGGCTTTGAACATTTTGATACAAAAATCATCTTAGCGGGTGAAGGAACAGACTATACCAATATGCCGATGGAATCGCCGCCGCCTAGTGAAGTGATCCAAGATGAAAAAGAAGCAAATTTGGCTGAGCTGGACAAGCTCGATGATGATACGCCGAAAAAGCCTGCCAAAGAACCGGACCGGTCAACAGGAAAACGAAAAGCTGTGTACATTTACCACACACATAATACGGAATCATATTTACCATTTTTAAAAGGAGAAACGAATCCAAATAATGCACGGCACTCAAAAGTGAATGTCACCCTTGTCGGCGACATGTTTGGAAAGGCGCTTGATCAGCAAGGAATCGGCAATACAGTCGACAAAACGGAAATTGAAAAAAGACTGGTGAAAAAAGGATTAAAATATCCGCAGTCTTATAATGAATCAAGATTGGTCGTGAAAGAAGCCTTAGCGAAAAATGATGACCTCGATTATTTAATTGATATTCACCGGGACTCAAGAAGAAAGAAAGATACGACTGTCGAAATCAAAGGGAAGAAATATGCGAGAATTGCGTTTGTTGTTGGGAAGAAGAATCAAAGCTATGAGAAAAACTTAAAGCTTGCGACAGAGTTCCACCATTTGATGGAGAAAAAATATAAAGGTCTTAGTGTCGGTGTGTTTGCCAAAGGAGAAATTGGCGATAATGGAATCTATAATCAAGATTTATCCGACAAAGCCCTTCTTTTAGAATTTGGTGGAGTAGATAATAATATGGAAGAATTAAGAAATGCATCCAATGCGGCAGCTGATGTATTCAGCGACATTTTCTGGGACGCGGAAAAGGTGGACGGCAAAGCAAAGGATGAGAAAAAACGCTCTTAAGGTGGTGACGGGGATGGGCTCATTTATTGGAAAAATCATTATTTTAGGATTGGTCTTGCTGTTTGGTGTCTTTTTAGGAATGCAGCAAGCGAATAATGGCATGCTGCAAATGAAGGGCTACCATGATCCGCAATTAAAAGGAGCTTTCTCCATTCAAATAAACGACAATGAAGAGAAGGAAGCTTCTATCTTAGGAACGGCTGTTACAGAAAAGGATCTTGCCGAAAAACAAAAACAGCTGGAGGAAATAGAGGGCTTTAATGCCTTTTCCAAGGCAGGAAAAGCCCTGTCTGATGGCATGACACATGCAGCCCGTTCTCTTTATGATTGGGTGAATGGGAAATAAACGATTTTCATGAGATATCATCCTTTTGATCAAAGCCGCTGACCGATAAGCGGCTTTTCTTGATTTCGATTGAATCTTTACAGCCCTATTGATATAATCTAACCTAGCGCAACCCGCGTTTTATAGTAGGAGTGATAGATTGTGACAGATAAAGAAAAACGATTAGAGCGGCAATCAAGAATTCGAAATTTCTCCATTATCGCCCATATTGACCATGGGAAATCCACATTGGCAGACCGTATTTTGGAAAAAACAGCGGCGATTACTCAACGGGAAATGAAAGAACAATTGCTTGATTCCATGGATTTAGAGCGTGAACGCGGCATAACGATTAAATTAAACTCTGTCCAGCTGAAGTATAAGGCGAAGGATGGGGAAGAATATATCATGCACCTGATTGATACTCCAGGGCATGTCGACTTCACCTATGAGGTATCTCGAAGCCTAGCTGCCTGTGAGGGTGCGATTCTTGTAGTAGATGCAGCACAAGGAATTGAAGCACAGACACTTGCGAACGTTTATTTAGCTCTTGATAACAACTTAGAAATTCTTCCGATTATCAACAAAATCGATCTGCCAAGTGCAGAGCCTGAGCGTGTAAGAGAAGAAATTGAAGATGTCATCGGGTTGGATGCGTCTGAAGCTGTTCTCACCTCTGCTAAGGCGGGTATTGGAATCGAGGATATTTTAGAACAAATCGTTGAAAAGGTGCCGGCTCCCGCTGGAGATCCAGAAGCACCACTTCAAGCCCTTATTTTTGATTCTCTTTACGATGCGTATCGCGGCGTTATTGCGTACATACGAATTGTCGAAGGAACCGTCAGACCTGGTCAGAAAATTAAAATGATGGCGACGGGGAAAGAATTTGAAGTACTTGAAGTTGGCGTTTTCACACCAAAAGCCATGCCAACAGACGAACTCACCGTTGGAGATGTTGGCTACTTAACCGCTGCGATTAAAAATGTCGGTGATACACGTGTAGGGGATACGATCACAAGCGCGGAAAACCCTGCGAAAGAAGCACTTCCAGGATACAGAAAGCTAAACCCAATGGTATACTGCGGACTTTATCCAATTGATACAGCGAAATACAACGACTTACGTGAAGCGTTAGAAAAGCTTGAATTAAATGATTCTTCACTTCAATATGAGGCAGAGACATCCCAAGCACTTGGCTTCGGTTTCCGCTGCGGCTTCCTTGGAATGCTTCATATGGAAATCATCCAAGAACGGATTGAACGTGAATTTAAAATTGATCTGATTACGACAGCGCCAAGTGTTATTTATGATGTATATATGACAGATGGAGAAAAAATTGTCGTAGATAACCCGTCCAATCTGCCTGATCCGCAAAAGATTGAGCGAATTGAAGAACCGTATGTAAAAGCAACAATGATGGTGCCGAATGACTATGTAGGCTCTGTGATGGAGCTTTGCCAAGGAAAACGCGGGAATTTCATTGATATGCAGTATCTTGATGCGAACCGCGTGAGCATTGTGTACGAAATTCCTTTGGCAGAGATCGTATACGAATTCTTTGATCAGCTAAAGTCCAACACAAAAGGCTATGCGTCCTTTGATTATGAGCTGATTGGCTATCGTCCTTCGACGCTGGTGAAGATGGATATCATGCTGAATGGTGAAAAAATCGATGCCCTTTCCTTTATTGTTCACCGCGATTATGCATATGAACGAGGCAAGATCATCGTAGAAAAGCTAAAAGAACTGATTCCACGCCAGCACTTTGAAGTGCCGGTTCAAGCAGCGATCGGTCAAAAAATCGTTGCTCGTTCCACCATTAAAGCGATGCGTAAAAACGTACTTGCTAAATGTTATGGTGGAGACATTTCCCGGAAAAGAAAGCTTCTTGAGAAGCAAAAAGAAGGGAAAAAGCGCATGAAGCAAGTGGGCTCTGTTGAAGTCCCGCAAGAAGCATTTATGGCTGTGCTGAAGATGGACGACAGCACACCAAAAAAATAACATCCTCAAGGCTACCTGCTTTACAATGTCTGCCTTGACGTTTATAGTCGATAACAAACAAAGACGCCGCAGCGATAAACTGCGGCTCTTTACCTGTAAAGAAGGTGTCATCTAATGAAAGCAGCATACATTCACATTCCATTTTGTGAGCATATTTGCCACTATTGTGATTTCAATAAATTTTTCATCAAAACGCAGCCAGTCGACGAATACTTAGCGGCTCTTGAGAAAGAGATGCAGCACACGCTCGAGCAAAAAGGCGAGCAGGAACTAAAGACAATTTTTATTGGCGGGGGAACCCCGACATCACTGACTGTCAGTCAGCTAGACAAGCTCATGAACAGCATTCACAGCGTATTAAAGCCGACAAAAAACCTGATTGAATTTGCAGTAGAAGCAAACCCAGATGAATTATCGCTTGAGAAGTTGCATGTGCTTAAAGCAGCCGGCGTGAATCGGCTGAGCTTTGGCGTTCAAACTTTTGAAGACGATTTGCTCAAGAAAATTGGACGAGTTCATCAAAAGAAGGATGTCCTTACATCCTTTGAGCGAGCTAGAGCGGTTGGATTTGACAATATTAGCCTTGATCTCATGTTTGGCTTGCCGCATCAAGAAAAGCATCATGTGATGAATTCACTTGAGACGGCTTTCTCACTGGGGGCAGAGCATTATTCGGTTTACTCACTCATCGTCGAGCCGAAAACCGTTTTTTACAACTTAATGCAAAAAGGAAAACTTCATTTACCGCCGCAAGAACGTGAGGCTGAAATGTATGAGCTTGTGATGGATGAAATGGAGCGCCATGGATTAAAGCAGTACGAAATTAGCAATTACGCCAAACCTGGCTTTGAAAGCCAGCATAACCTGACCTATTGGAGCAATGAAGATTACTTCGGTTTTGGTGCAGGCGCACACGGGTATGTAGATGGCATCCGAAATGTGAATGCAGGGCCGGTGAAACATTATTTGGAGCTGATTGACCAAACAGGGTTCCCGTATAAGGAAACACATCAGGTCACAAAAGCAGAGCAAATAGAAGAAGAAATGTTTTTAGGTCTTCGAAAAATCGATGGGGTGAAAAGCGCTGATTTCCAAGCAAAATATGGTGCTGCACCAGAAGCACTTTTTTTCACTGTTCTTGAAGATTTAGAAGAAAAAGGCCTCATTGTAAAAGATGACAAGGGGATACGTTTAACAAGAAAAGGAAAATTGTTAGGCAATGAAGTATTTCAAGCGTTTCTCGGTGAGTTATAATTGACATTTTAATTTGAGTTTGGTAATTTTGTTTATACAATTAGCACTCGTTGAAAGAGAGTGCTAACAGGGGTGATGATGATGTTAACAAATCGTCAGCTTTTGATTCTGCAAGTCATCATTAATGACTTTATTCGTTCGGCGCAGCCAGTTGGATCAAGGACTCTTTCTAAAAAAGAAGACATTACATTCAGCTCTGCGACGATTAGAAACGAAATGGCTGATTTGGAGGAACTTGGTTTTATTGAAAAGACCCATTCTTCATCAGGAAGAATTCCTTCCGAAAAAGGATATCGTTATTATGTAGATCATTTGCTCTCTCCGCGAAAACTGTCGTCTAAAGAGCTTGTGCTCATCCAGTCGGCCTTTCAGGAGAAAATTTTTGAGCTGGAAAAGACAGTTCAAAAATCGGCGGAAATTTTATCAGATCTCACAAACTATACATCGATTGTGCTTGGTCCAAAGCTAAGTGAAAATCGATTAAAGAAAATTCAGCTTGTCCCTGTTCAGCCAAACAAAGCAGTGGCGATCATGATTACAGACAGCGGACATGTTGAAAACAAAACCATTACCTTCTCTGAGCATCTCGATGTCTCCGATATTGAGAAGCTGATGAATATTTTAAACAGCCGCCTAGCCGGAGTCCCGATGGATCAGCTGAAGGACAGAATGTATAAAGAAGTTGTGATACTTCTTCGTACGCATTTAAAAGATTATGATCATATTTTAGATGCGCTCGGCAATACATTTACATCGACTCAAAATGAATCAAAACTTTTCTTTGGCGGGAAGATTAATATGTTGAATCAGCCGGAGTTTCATGACATTGACCGCATCCGTTCACTCATGATGCTTATTGAGCAAAAGAATGATGTCATGCAGCTGTTTCATCCAAATCAGCAAGGAATCACCATTAAAATCGGTTCAGAAAACAATTTGGAAGCGATGGAGAACTGTAGCCTAATCACAGCCACTTATTCGATTGATCAAAAATCACTCGGCTCCATTGCCGTCATTGGTCCAACCCGTATGGATTACGGGCGGGTTGTCAGTCTCTTGCATCATGTATCAAAAGACTTGTCAAACGCACTTTCCAATTTGTATGATGAGTAGGGTGATAAAAGATAGGGGCACAGCCCCTTCGTATTTTTGAATCTTTTGAGGGAGGTGAACACAATGTCAGAAGAAAAACAGACACCTGAGCAAGAAGCAGAGGTTGAAGCACAAGAAGAAGCAGTTCAAGCAGATACTGAGGAAGTAACAAATGATGAACAGTCTGCCTTCCAAGAAAAAATCGATGAATTGCAGCAGCTTCTAGATGAAAAAGAAAACAAAATTCTGCGTGTTCAAGCAGATTTTGAAAACTATAAACGCCGTGCTCGAACTGAAGTGGAGACCGTGCAAAAATATCGTTCTCAACATGTTGTCAGTGATCTTCTCCCAGCTCTTGATAACTTTGAAAGAGCGCTTGGAATTGATCCAGACAATGAGCAGACGAAAAGTTTGTTAGAAGGAATGCAAATGGTTTACCGCCAGCTGGTAGAAGCGTTGAAAAATGAAGGCGTTGAACCAATTGAAGCTGTCGGCAAAGAGTTCGATCCAAACCTTCATCAAGCCGTCATGCAAGTTGAAGATGAAAACTACGATTCAAATATCGTTGTAGAAGAATTGCAAAAGGGCTATAAACTCAAAGACCGAGTTATTCGTCCATCAATGGTAAAAGTAAATCAATAACTACATAATGGGAGGTCATCGAATATGAGTAAAATCATTGGGATTGACTTAGGAACAACAAACTCATGTGTTGCAGTACTTGAAGGCGGCGAGCCAAAAGTCATTGCTAACGCTGAAGGAGCACGTACAACACCATCTGTTGTCGCTTTTAAAAACGGAGAGCGCCAAGTGGGTGAAGTAGCAAAACGTCAATCAATTACAAACCCGAACACGATCATGTCTGTTAAAAGACATATGGGTACTGATTATAAAGTAGAAGTTGAAGGCAAGAACTACACGCCGCAGGAAATCTCTGCGATTATTCTTCAGCATCTTAAATCATACGCTGAAGGCTATCTTGGCGAAGAAGTAACAAAAGCTGTTATCACAGTTCCTGCTTACTTCAACGATGCAGAACGTCAAGCAACGAAAGATGCTGGTAAAATTGCTGGTCTTGAAGTAGAACGTATCATCAACGAACCAACAGCAGCTGCACTTGCATATGGTTTAGATAAAACAGAAGAAGATCAAACGATTCTTGTATACGACCTTGGCGGCGGTACATTTGACGTATCGATCCTTGAGCTTGGAGACGGCGTCTTTGAAGTGCGCTCAACTGCTGGGGACAACCGTCTAGGTGGAGACGATTTTGACCAAGTCATCATTGATCACCTAGTGGCTGAATTCAAAAAAGAAAATGGCATTGATCTTTCTAAAGATAAAATGGCGCTTCAGCGTTTAAAAGATGCTGCTGAAAAAGCGAAAAAAGATCTTTCTGGTGTATCTTCTACACAAATCTCACTGCCATTTATCACAGCTGGAGAAGCAGGACCTCTTCACCTTGAATTAACGTTAACACGTGCTAAATTCGAAGAGCTTTCTGCAGATCTTGTAGAGCGTACAATGACACCTGTACGTCAATCACTGAAAGATGCTGGTTTATCTGCTAGCGAGATTGATAAAGTCATCCTTGTAGGTGGATCAACTCGTATTCCTGCAGTACAAGAAGCAATCAAAAAAGAAACAGGCAAAGAGCCTCATAAAGGTGTAAACCCTGATGAAGTTGTTGCACTTGGTGCAGCGATCCAAGGTGGAGTGATCACAGGAGATGTCAAAGACGTTGTTCTTCTTGACGTAACACCACTTTCTTTAGGAATTGAAACAATGGGCGGCGTATTCACGAAGCTGATTGAACGCAATACAACAATTCCAACAAGTAAATCTCAAGTATTCTCAACAGCTGCTGACAACCAAACAGCTGTAGATATCCATGTCCTGCAAGGTGAGCGCCCAATGGCTGCAGATAACAAAACATTAGGCCGCTTCCAATTGACTGATATCCCGCCGGCACCACGCGGCGTACCGCAAATCGAAGTATCTTTTGATATCGATAAAAACGGTATTGTCAACGTACGTGCGAAAGATATGGGTACAGGCAAAGAGCAAAACATCACAATCAAATCTTCTTCAGGTCTTTCTGATGATGAGATCGAAAAAATGGTCAAAGAAGCAGAAGAAAATGCTGAAGCAGATGCGAAGAAAAAAGAAGAAATCGAAGTGCGCAACGAAGCAGATCAATTAGTGTTTACAACTGAAAAAACATTAAAAGATCTAGAAGGCAAAATCGATGAAGAGCAAGTGAAAAAAGCAAATGACGCGAAAGATGCGCTAAAAGCTGCGATCGAAAAAGGCGAGTTTGAAGACATCAAAGCGAAAAAAGATGAGCTGCAAACAATCGTTCAAGAATTAACGACAAAGCTCTATGAAGAAGCTGCAAAACAAGCACAAGCTCAGCAAGAAGGCGCTGAAGGTGCTCAAAAAGCAGATGACAATGTAGTGGATGCAGAATACGAAGAAGTAAACGACGATCAAGAGAAAAAATAATCACCTTTACTTTTGAAAAAGACTGCTGAAACGTACTCGTCAGAAAGTCAAAGTCAGGATCTCTTGGCTTTGACTTTTTTTCTTTTCAACGCTGAAAGGAATTGAAAAAGGTTAAATCAAAATGATACAATCGTATTTATGTGAGAAAATCGGGAGTGTGAAGAGATGAGTAAGCGTGATTACTATGAAGTGCTTGGCGTAAGTAAGAGCGCCTCAAAGGACGAAATCAAAAAGGCATACCGCAAGCTTTCAAAAAAGTATCACCCTGATATTAATAAAGAAGCTGGCTCAGATGAGAAATTCAAAGAAGTAAAAGAAGCCTATGAAACCCTTTCTGATGATCAAAAACGTTCGCATTATGACCAGTTCGGTCATACCGATCCAAACCAAGGCTTTGGCGGCGGCGGTTTTGGCGGAGGAGGAGACTTTGGCGGCTTCGGCGGCTTTGATGACATCTTCTCTAGTATTTTTGGCGGCGGAGCCAGAAGAAGAGATCCAAATGCACCGCGCCAAGGAGCGGACCTGCAATATACAATGACGCTTTCGTTTGAAGAAGCGGCATTTGGAAAAGAAGCAACCATTGAAATCCCTCGTGAAGAATCTTGCGAGACATGTCATGGATCAGGTGCAAAGCCTGGTACGCAGGCAAAAACCTGTTCACATTGCGGCGGTTCTGGTCAATTAAATGTTGAGCAATCCACTCCGTTTGGTAAAGTGGTCAACCGCAGAGTATGTAACTACTGCAGCGGAACAGGGAAACAAATTGATCATAAATGTTCAACATGCGGCGGCTCTGGCAAAGTGCGTAAGCGTAAGAAAATTAACGTGACGATCCCTGCAGGTGTTGATGATGGCCAGCAGCTCAGAGTGTCTGGGCAAGGTGAACCAGGCGTAAATGGAGGACCTCCAGGCGATCTATTCGTTGTATTCCATGTGCGTGCGCATGAATTCTTCGAACGTGATGGAGATGACATTTACTGCGAGATGCCGCTTACCTTTGCGCAGGCTGCATTAGGTGACGAAATTGAAGTGCCGACATTACACGGAAAAGTAAAATTAAAAGTTCCTGCTGGCACTCAAACTGGCACGAAGTTTAGACTCAAAGGAAAAGGTGTGAAAAATGTACGCGGCTACGGCCAAGGCGATCAGCATATCGTTGTACGTGTCGTCACACCGACAAATTTAACAGACAATCAAAAAGATATCATTAGAAAATTTGCTGAAGTGAGCGGAAATAAACCAGACGAACAAGAAATGAGCTTTTTCGACAAGGTAAAACGCGCATTTAAAGGCGAGTAAGACGGATAAGGAGTTGGTAGTATTGAAGTGGTCAGAAATTAGCGTCCATACAACAAATGAAGCGGTGGAACCGATCACCAATATTTTGCATGAAGCAGGTGCAAGTGGTGTCGTGATTGAGGACCCGCTTGATTTAGTCAAGGAACGTGAAAATGTATACGGTGAGATCTACCAGCTCGATCCGAATGACTATCCAGATGAAGGTGTCATTGTGAAAGCCTATCTTCCAATGAACAGCTTTTTGATGGAAACGGTAGATGAGATCAAAGAAGCCATCAACAACCTTCTTCTATACGATATTGACCTTGGACGCAATACACTGTCAATTTGTGAAGTAAATGAAGAAGAATGGGCCACCGCATGGAAGAAATACTATCATCCTGTGAAAATCTCTGAAAAATTCACCATCGTTCCAACGTGGGAAGAATATACACCCGTTCATTCTGATGAACTGATTATTGAAATGGACCCTGGAATGGCATTTGGAACAGGTACGCATCCAACAACCGTCCTTTGCATTCAGGCGCTTGAGCGCTACGTGAAGGAAAACGATACGGTGATTGATGTTGGAACAGGCTCTGGAATTCTAAGTGTGGCAGCAGCGATGCTTGGTGCAAAGGACATTCAAGCCTTTGATCTCGACACCGTTGCGGTAGAAAGTGCGAAGCAAAACATCGAATTAAATGGTGTAAGTGACCAAGTGACGGTCAAACAAAACAATTTGCTTGATGGAATTTCAGGTGAGCGTGATGTGATTGTCGCCAACATTCTGGCAGAAGTGATTTTGCGCTTTACAGATCAAGCCTATGACCTATTGAAGAAAGATGGCTATTTCATTACATCAGGCATCATTGGACAAAAGAAATTACAGGTCAAAACAGCATTAGAAGAGGCGGGTTTTGACATTGTTGAAGTGCTGTCAATGGAAGATTGGGTCAGCATTATAGCGAAAAAATAAAGCGAGTAGGTGTCAGGACACGTATGCAACGATATTTTATCGACCTCACGAAAGAAGAAGTGACGTTAAAGGGAGCCATCGTTATAAAAGGTGAAGATGTACATCATCTTTCCAATGTCATGCGGATGAAAGCAGGACAGGAAATCCTTTGTCTAACGACAGACGGCTTTGAAGCGCTCAGTAAAATTGATACAATAACAAAGGAAGAAGTGATTTGTCACCTTGAAAGCTGGACAAATCAGGACAGAGAACTTCCGATTAGGGTGACGATTGCAAGCGGTCTTCCAAAAGGAGATAAGCTTGAGCTCATTATCCAAAAAGGCACAGAGCTTGGCGCAAGTGCTTTTATCCCGTTTCAAGCGGCTCGTTCTATTACAAAGCTTGACCAAAAAAAATCCCATAAAAAACGAGAGCGCTGGGAGAAAATCGCGAAAGAAGCAGCCGAGCAGTCCTACCGGAATATCATTCCGCGTGTTTATTCAGTATCAACGTTTAAAGAGCTGACGCAAATAGCTGGTGAATTCGATAAATGTGTCGTTGCATACGAAGAATCATCGAAAGAAGGAGAGCAAAGCCGCTTTCAAACTGTGCTTCAACAGATGAAAGGCGGACAAACCTTGCTAGTGGTTTTTGGCCCTGAAGGCGGTTTGGCAGAAAAGGAGATTGAAGAGCTTGAAACGCTTGGTGCAGTCATTTGCGGGCTTGGACCACGCATTTTAAGAACAGAAACTGCTCCTTTATATGCGCTTTCCGCTATATCTTATCAAACAGAGTTATTAAGAGGTGAATCATGATGGGAACAGTAGCGTTCCATACACTTGGCTGTAAGGTCAACCACTATGAGACAGAGGCGATCTGGCAGCTGTTTAAAGAAGCTGGCTATGAAAGAAAAGATTATGAATCAAAAGCAGACGTATATGTCATTAATACATGTACGGTCACGAATACAGGCGATAAGAAAAGCCGCCAAGTCATTAGAAGAGCCATTCGCCATAACCCGGATGGTGTCATTTGTGTAACAGGCTGCTATGCGCAAACATCACCAGCAGAAATCATGGCGATTCCTGGTGTTGATATTGTGGTTGGAACGCAGGACAGACATAAATTACTAGGCTATATTGAAGAATACCGCAGAGAAAGACAGCCGATCAACGGGGTTGGCAATATCATGAAAGCACGTGTGTTTGAAGAACTTGATGTTCCTGCCTTCACAGACAGAACGCGCGCTTCATTAAAAATCCAAGAAGGCTGTAACAATTTCTGTACATTCTGCATTATTCCTTGGGCGCGCGGACTTCTTCGTTCTCGTGATCCAGAAGAGGTCATCAATCAAGCGCAGCAGCTTGTTGATGCGGGCTATAAAGAAATTGTGCTGACAGGTATTCACACAGGCGGATACGGAGAAGACTTAAAGGATTATAACTTTGCAAAGCTTCTGAGAGAATTAGATGAACGTGTTATTGGCTTAAAACGAATCCGTATTTCATCTATTGAAGCAAGTCAAATTACAGATGAAGTGATTGAAGTGCTTGATCAGTCAGATAAAATTGTCAGACACTTACACATCCCGCTTCAATCTGGCTCAAATACTGTGCTGAAAAGAATGCGCCGTAAATATACGATGGAATTCTTTGCAGAGCGTTTAACAAAGCTGAAAAAAGCATTGCCGGGACTTGCTGTCACCTCTGATGTAATCGTTGGATTCCCTGGGGAAACAGAAGAAGAGTTCTTGGAAACGTACAATTTTGTCAAAGATCATCAATTCTCTGAGTTGCACGTCTTCCCTTACAGCAAACGTACAGGTACCCCTGCTGCAAGAATGGAAGATCAAGTTGATGAGAATGTGAAAAACGAACGTGTCCACCGTTTGATCGCTCTTTCTGACCAGCTTGCGAAAGAGTACGCATCAGCATATGAAGGTGATGTGCTAGAGATTATTCCGGAAGAATCCTTCAAAGAACAAGAAGGAAACCACAATCTTTATGTTGGTTATACCGATAACTACATGAAAGTTGTTTTTGAAGGGACAGAGGACATGATCGGCCGTCTGGTCAAAGTGAAAATTACGAAAGCGGGCTATCCTTATAACGAAGGACAATTCGTTCGCATCAGCGATGATGTGCAGCCAGACAAAGTGAGAATGACCTCATAATAGATAAAAAAACCGGCAGCCAAAAGAGCAAGCCGGTTTCTTTTATTTTGACTGATTCGGCATGAGACACAAGATCAATGCGTGAAAAGGGCGAATGAACGGAAAGAAGAGGAGAGAGCTTGCCACATTAAACAGCAGGCTGAAATGCGCAATCTGCTGGGCAGGAGAGCTTGCGAGAAGGGCGACAACCTCTGTGATCAGGGCGAGAAACGGCAGGCATAAAAGAACCCCAAGCACATTAAACACGACGTGTGCATAAGCCGTTTGACGTGCTGCGTAGCCGCCGGATATCGCAGCCATCACAGCCGTAATACATGTCCCAATATTGGACCCCAACACAAAGCTGATGCCTTCCTGAAGTGCCACAGTTCCTTCATTCATAAATCCCATTAAAATACCGATACAGACTGAGCTCGAATGAACAATTGCTGTGAAAATGGTACCCGAAATCAGCGCTGTCCAGTCTGAATGGTGCATCATTTCAAGAAAACGCAATGTCTCAGGCTGGCTTGTCATCATCCCTGCAATTTTTGAAAAGCCTTGTATGCAAAAAAAGATCATCCCGAGCCCAAATAAACTTTTTCCTGCATGTCTAAAAGATGTCCTGCCAAAAAGAATGCATACAAGACCGGCTATGATCAAAACCCACATGAATACGTCCATTTTAATGGCGATAAATTCTGTCGTAAACGTTGAGCCGATATTGGTTCCAAGAATCATTGGGATCGATTTTTTAAAAGAGAGAATGCCAGTACTGACAAAGCCAATGACGATGACCATAAACGCCGAACTGCTTTGTAGAACCCCTGTAAACACAATGCTGACCAAGAATGCTTTGACCGGGTGATCTGTAAAGAGAAGAAGTGATTTCTCAATACGAGACGACGCAAGCGCCATTAATCCTTTTCTCAGCAAACCCATTGACCATAAAAAAATGAAAATAAGTGCACAAAAATAAATGATCGCCATCATAGAAAAGTCCTCCTCTTACCAATGAATATATGGACTTGTCTACCTGCTCATGACGAAAATATATTTCCAAATCACTTAGTTGACCTCACACTAGGCTTATATTATAATGTCTAGGTACATGTTTTGCATGTATATCTTTTTTTAATGCAGTCGATTGGTGTATTCGGAGGGAGGGAAAGAGAATGTCAAAAACGGTCGTTAGAAAAAACGAATCGCTTGAAGATGCTCTTCGTCGCTTTAAACGCAGTGTATCCAAAACTGGAACATTGCAAGAAGCAAGAAAGCGTGAATTTTATGAAAAGCCTAGCGTAAAGCGTAAGAAAAAGTCTGAAGCTGCTAGAAAACGTAAATTCTAAAGAGGGTGGATTTTATGAGTCTTCTTGAGCAATTAAATTCTGATATGAAGCTTATGATGAAAAACCGTGAGAAAGACAAGCTTGTTGTCATTCGTATGGTAAAGGCTTCGCTGCAAAATGAAGCAATTAAGCTTAAGAAAGACAGTTTGACCGGCGATGAGGAACTAACCGTCCTTTCCCGCGAGATTAAGCAACGTAAAGACTCCCTCCATGAATTTTCGAAAGCTAATCGCTTAGATTTAGTAGATAAAGTTCAAAAAGAGATTGACATATTAGACGTTTATTTACCTGAACAGCTTTCTGAAGAAGAACTGCAAACGATCGTGAAAGAAACGATTACTGAAACAGGTGCTTCCTCGAAGGCTGATATGGGTAAAGTCATGAGCGCTATTATGCCAAAAGTAAAAGGTAAAGCTGATGGAGCTGTCATTAACAGACTTGTCAGCGAGCAGCTATCTCAATAAAAAAGTATCCTTCTATTGTTAGAAGGGTACTTTTTTTATGCCCTCGTGATTCTGTCATATAAAAATGAAACCTATGATACATTTGTAACGTATGTAAAGGAACAGTAAAATGGAAGAAAGAGAGGAGGGATCACCAAATAGATGAAAAAAATAAAAATTTCTATTGCTCTCTTCAGTTGTTTTATAATATGCTTGTTATTAGGGGTTCAATTGACCGCGAAATCAGCAGATCAGAAAGTTCATGTTATCCCAATTGAAGATACAGTAGAAAAAGGACTTTCTAAATTCATTGAACGATCGTTTGAGCAGGCAAAGTCGGAACGGGCGAAGCATATTATTCTCGACATCAATACACCGGGTGGTGCAGTTGATGCAGCGCTTAAAATCGCAGATACGATTCGTGCTTCCGATATCCCAGTGACAGCGTTTGTCAATCATAGAGCGCTTTCAGCCGGGGCCTTCATCGCGCTAAATGCCGATCAAATTTATATGACCCCGAATGGAAAAATGGGGGCTGCTGCGATCATTGATGGAGAAGGCAATGCTGCCGATCAAAAATCTGAATCTCTATGGCTTGCTGAAATGAGTGATGCTGCCGAAAAGCAGGGGCGTGATCCAAAGTATGCTCTTGCCATGGCGGATGTAGATATAGACGCAAAAGAAGCCGGTGCACCAAAAGGAGAATTGCTCACCTTCAATACAGACCGTGCGCTTCAATTCGGGTATGCAGAAGGGGAAGCAAAAAATATGGATGACTTGCTTCAGAAGCTGAAATTACAAGACGCTTCTGTTCAATACGATGAAGTGAGCTTTGCTGAAAAGGTTGCGCGTTTTCTTACGCACCCAATTGTCATTCCAATCCTTTTATCCATTGCAAGCTTAGGGTTAGTTGTTGAGCTCTATTCTCCTGGCTTTGGGGTCCCAGGCACCATGGGAGTGACAGCGCTTCTGCTCTTCTTTTATGGTCATCTCGTGGCAGGTTTTGCAGGATATGAGACGTTATTCCTGTTTTTAGCAGGGATTGCACTCATCATTCTGGAATTGTTTTTGCCAGGGGGAATCGTAGGTGTCATTGGACTGATCTGTGTCGTTGTCAGCTTATTTTTAGCAGCTGGAAGCTTTACAGAAATGGCGATTTCCATCTTGATTGCCACTGCTGTTTCAACCATAGCAGTTATTTTATTGACAAAGGTGTTGGGGAAACGTATGAAATTCTTTAAAAAGTTCATTTTAACCGATTCAACCAATAAGGAAAGCGGTTATGTCTCAAATGAAACAAGAGAGGATCTTGTTGGACAAATCGCAGTGACAGCCACTGCACTTCGTCCATCTGGTACGATCGTACTCGGAGATGAGCGCATTGATGTTGTGTCAGAAGGTGCATTTATCGATAAAGATGAACAAGTAAAAATTGTGAAAGCGGAAGGCTCACGCATTGTCGTGAGGAAAGTATAGATATACTGATTTTAGAGGAGGAATAAAATGGATCCATCTACTTTACTATTATTTGTGATTATCGCAGCAGGTTTGATTGTTCTATCGATCTTTTTCACTTTTGTACCGGTGATGCTGTGGATTTCTGCCCTAGCGGCTGGCGTAAAAGTGAGCATTTTTACACTTGTCGGAATGAGACTGCGCCGAGTGATTCCAAACCGAGTGGTCAACCCGCTCATCAAAGCACATAAAGCAGGTCTTGATGTGACGATTAACCAGCTGGAGAGCCACTATCTTGCAGGTGGTAACGTGGACCGAGTTGTGAACGCATTAATTGCAGCTCAACGCGCCAATATCGAATTGAACTTTGCTCGCTGTGCAGCCATCGACCTAGCAGGCCGTGATGTACTTGAAGCAGTTCAAATGAGTGTAAACCCTAAAGTCATTGAAACACCATTTATCTCTGGTGTTGCGATGGACGGGATTGAAGTCAAAGCAAAAGCACGTATTACAGTTCGTGCAAACATCGACCGACTTGTCGGTGGTGCAGGGGAAGAAACAATTATTGCCCGTGTAGGTGAAGGGATTGTCTCTACAATCGGTTCATCAGATAATCATAAAAAGGTTCTTGAGAACCCTGATATGATTTCTCAAACGGTTCTTGGTAAAGGATTAGATTCAGGTACTGCATTTGAAATTCTCTCGATTGATATCGCAGATGTTGATATCGGTAAGAACATCGGGGCGATCCTGCAAACAGACCAAGCAGAAGCAGACAAAAACATTGCACAGGCGAAAGCAGAAGAACGCCGCGCAATGGCTGTTGCACAAGAACAAGAGATGCGTGCGAAAGTTGAAGAAATGCGCGCGAAAGTCGTAGAAGCAGAGGCTGAAGTACCACTTGCAATGGCTGAAGCATTACGTGAAGGCAATATTGGTGTCATGGACTACATGAACATTAAGAATATCGATGCTGATACGGATATGAGAGATTCATTTGGCAAAATGACAAAAGGTCCATCTGATAATGAAAACAAATAAGCATCCTCTCACGCTTTAAGGAGGGAGCCCATTGGACATTCTATTTGAAAATCCGCTACTAATTGCGATTATCATCGGTATCATCTCTGCCGTCTTTGGGAAGATCGGCAAACAAGAGGAGAACGAAGAGCAGAATCAGCAAAAGAAGCCCGCTCCTCAGCGTAAGCAGGTGCCCCCAAAGCAAACAAAGCAAACAAGTCCAGATCCAGTCGTGACGGATCAGCTGGACGATTTCGGTGATGTACATGATCATGGCGGGATGAAGAAAAAAACTTCTCCGTCCTTACAAGATCGCTATACGGCTACACTTGCCGAAATGGAAGAAAGAAAAAACGAGCTGAACAAAGAGTTCCAATCGCTTGAAAGAGAGCTGACAAGGCCAAAGGCTGCATCTGCTGAAATGAGGCCAAAATTCATTGAGAAGCTGAACCAAGATACAATTGTTCAAGGAATGATCCTTGGAGAAGTATTTGGAGAGCCGCGCGCGAAAAAGCCGCACAGAACGATGAAACGGCCATATAAAAGATAAAGAAGAAAGCCCCCTTTATGAAAAAGGGGGCTTTTTTTGCCTGATGACATTTTTTCTTAAAGAAAATGCTGAAACAGCTGTTTTACAGGATTCATTAGCATGATATGAACCCCTGAGGAATAGGATGATATAGAGGCTTTCTCATCAGTCTCACCATCTTTCAGTTTGATCTCATACACATGAGGTGGGAAGGGGTTCTTATTGAATGGGAAAAAGAAAAAATCGACTTAAAGCATGGCTGACAAGAACACTTGAAATCCCTCCAGACGTGATGATGGATCTTCCCCGTATTACGATGGTTGGCAGACTCCACATTTACATAGAGAACCATAAAGGGCTTTTGCTTTTCAGTGATCAAGAGGTAAGGCTGATGCTCAAACAGGGACAATGCATTATTTCAGGGAAAGATTTTGTGATTAAAACGATTTTGCCAGAAGAGATTTTATTGGAAGGGAAAATCGATGAGGTCCGTTATATTGATTCTTAACTGACGGAGGGGAGAAGCGTGAAGAATAAATGGTTCGCCTATTTTATTGGCAGAGTGGAAGTGGAGATCAAAGGAAATGGCATTGAGCGGCTCATTAATGAGTGCACGAGGCAGGGGATCACAATGTTTCAAGTGAGCCGCCGTCAAGACAGCGTGCGCTTATTTATTCGCTTATCAGATGTACATGCCTTCAGAAAGGTACGCAGACATCATGACGTGACATGTTCATTTCATCAAAAAAAGGGCTTTCCATTTCTACTCCTATGGTCAAGGAAGAATATCGGATTTACCCTTGGGATTGTATGCTTTCTAGTGACGATATTGGCGCTTTCAAACATGGTATGGAAAATCGATATTAAAGGAGCCAATCCAGAAACTGAACATCAAATGAGAAAGCATTTAGACGACATTGGGGTGCAAAAAGGACGTTTTCAGTTTCTAATGGGAACACCTGAAAAAATTCAAAAATCCCTGACAACCAATATTCAAAGCATCACATGGGTCGGCGTAGAACTAAACGGCACAACCTTTCAAATGAAAGTTGTGGAAAAAAATGAACCTGAAAAAGAAAAATACACGAGTCCTCAGCATATCGTCGCCAAGAAAAAGGCTGTCATCACGAGAATGTATGTAGAAAAAGGGGAGCCGCTTGCCGCGGTTGATGAACATGTAAAGAAAGGACAGATGCTTGTCTCTGGACTCATTGGCAGTGAAGATCAGCAAAAAACGGTAGGAGCCAAAGCGAAAATCTATGGTGAAACGTGGTATCGTTCAGAAGTTTCTGTCCCTCTTCGAACATCTTTTGACGTTTTTACGGGTAAAATGAAGACAAAGCACAAGCTCTCCGCATTTGGAGGCTCACTGCCATTTTGGGGCTTTTCTTTTAAAAAGGATGATTTTAAGCAGCCAAAAACAGAAACAGAAGTTCATCCGCTTCATTTCTTAAACATGCAGCTCCCATTCTCTTATGAAAAGGAAATTACACGCGAAAGTGAGAAAATAAATCGCGAATACACAAATAAAGAAGCGGTTCAAGCAGGGATTAAAATGGGTAAAAAAGAATTAGAAGAGAAGCTAGGTCAAACAGGAGAGGTGAAAAGTGAAAAAGTTTTGCACGAGACAACAGGGAATGGTAAAGTTAAGTTAATCATCCTTTACCAAGTAATAGAAGATATTGTTCAACCAACACCTATTGTTCAGGGAGACTAGAGAATGACAGAACATTTACTTGAGATTCAACAAAAATTGGATAGCCCAAACGAAGCGATTGCTTTATTTGGCAATCAAGATGCTTATCTGAAACTAATGGAAAACGAGCTGAACGTCTCCATTATTACGCGTGGAGAAAAAGTGTATGTTTCTGGTGAGGAAGCATCGAGAGATACAGTAAGCCGTTTGATCACATCTCTTTTACATCTCATCCGTAAAGGAATTGAGATATCTGAACGGGATGTCGTCTATGCCATTAAAATGGCGCAAAAAAACAAGCTGAATTATTTTGAAAATATGTATGAAGATGAAATTACGAAAAATGCCAAAGGAAAGTCGATCAGGGTGAAAACAATCGGCCAGCGTGAATATGCTGCGGCGATGAAAAAAGATGACCTGGTCTTTGGAATTGGACCTGCTGGTACAGGGAAGACGTATTTGGCAGTCGTCAATGCGGTACATTCGCTGAAAAATGGACATGTGAAACGGATAATCCTGACAAGACCAGCTGTTGAAGCAGGAGAGAGTCTTGGCTTTTTACCAGGCGATTTAAAGGAAAAAGTAGATCCTTATTTAAGACCACTATATGATGCCCTGCATGATGTGCTTGGCAGTGATCATACGGAACGACTAATCGAGCGCGGCGTGATTGAAATAGCGCCCCTTGCCTATATGAGAGGCCGGACGCTTGATGATGCATTTGTGATTTTAGATGAAGCGCAGAATACAACACCTGCCCAAATGAAAATGTTTTTGACGAGACTTGGGTTTGGCTCTAAAATGGTCATTACAGGAGATATTACACAGATTGATCTGCCAAAGGGCATGCAGTCAGGTCTTGCAGCTGCAAAGGACATGCTTGCAGAGATCAGGGGCATCTCATTTATTGAATTAGACCAGACAGATGTGGTCAGACACCCGCTTGTGGCGAAGATCATTGGCGCATACGAAAAGCAAAAATGAACTGAGTGACCCGATCGTCTTCATCGGGTCATTTTGTTTCGATCGTGGTTTAAAGTAAAAAAGGAGGTACTTTCCTTGAGAAAGAATCAAAAAGGCAGTAAGCGCAAAAGACTGCTGTCTAAAAAAGAACCTCAGAAAATGGAGCGCTCACGTTATTTAAATGTTTTGCTGTACGCTGGTTTAGCAGCCATTTTATTCGTGGTGCTCTTCTTCCATGTAAAGCCTGAATCGCTCGACTTAGATTTATTTTCAGTGAGCGAACAGACCATCTATTCTCCGTCAACCGTTGATGATCAAGAAGCGACAGAAGAAAAGAAACAAGAAGCAACAGATCAGGTAGAAGATCAATATACGCTCAAAAAAGCGTATTCTGATAATCGCGTAGACCTCATCTCATCCCTCTTTGAAGCCATTAAAGAAGAGAAGAAAGCAGCTGATGATAAAGAGAACGCGCCATCAGATCAAGAAATGGTCAAGCGTGTCAAAGAAAAGCTCACAACAGATATGCAGGAAGCTGTTTCGGATCAATCCATCAAAGCACTGCTCCAAGCAAGTGATGAAAATCTCTCATTTACTAAGGATTCCATCATCACAGTGGTGAATTCACTGATGAGTAAAGAAATCACAGCAGCGAAATTACAAGATGAGAAAAAACAAGTCAAAACAGAGCTTAAAAACAATTCGATTCCATCAAAATACTTAAATGCGGCGAAAGAAATCGGTGAATTTGCGATCATTCCAAACTATGTATTTGACCCAGTGGCAACAGAGAAGAAAAGACAGGAAGCGGCTGACAATATTCAGCCTGTGCAAATTAAGCAGGGGCAAATCTTAGTTGAAGAAGGAGAGCTCATTGACCGGGAAGTTTATCGCAAATTAGAACTCACGGGTCTGTTAAACAGCTCAAATTTATTTAAGCCTGTAAGTGGTCTTCTCATATTAATTGGACTTTTCTTAGCAGCGATTGTTCATTCCCTTGAATCGAGGAAAAAATCGCTTGTCCATAAGAATAAGTCGTTACTGCTTTACTCGCTTATTTTCACGATTATATTAATTATCATGGAAGTGTTCAGCCTCTTCCAGGAAACGAAGTATACGACGATAGGCTATGTCGTGCCAGTGGCACTTGGCACGATGCTGATCAAGCTGCTTATTAATGAGCGGCTGGCGATCTTCTCCGGTCTTGTATTTGCTCTTTGCGGCAGTATGATGTTTAATCAAGGAGTAACCGGCGTCTTTAACTATGTGATCTGCGCTTATTATCTGATGAGCGGGATGGCGGGTATTTTATTTTTAAGAAAACATAATGCAAGATCAAAAATATTGCAGGCTGGGCTTTTGGTTGCTTTGGTGAATGTACTTGTGGTTTTATCCATTACACTCATCCAAAACTCTTCACCATCAGGGCTTGAAATCGGTGTGAACCTCATGATGGCGATTGTGTCAGGGTTTGCATCATCTATCTTGGTCATTGGGTTAATGCCTGTTTTTGAGAGCATGTTTGGTATTCTTTCCACAATGAAACTGATTGAATTATCCAATCCAAATCATCCGCTGCTCAAAAAGATTTTAACCGAGACACCAGGTACATATCATCATAGTGTTATGGTGGCGAATTTAGCGGATGCTGCATGTGAAGCAGTCGGCGCAAATGGTCTTTTAGCAAGGGTCGGTGCTTATTATCATGACATTGGGAAAACGAAAAGACCGCAGTACTTTATCGAAAACCAAATGAACATTGATAATCCGCATGACAAGCTTTCTCCTCAGCTGAGTAAAAATATTATTATTGCCCATACGACAGATGGCGCTGATATGCTGAGAGAAAAGAAGTTTCCTGAAGAACTTGTCGACATTGCCGAACAGCATCACGGGAAGTCTCTTTTAAAGTTTTTTTACTATAAGGCGAAAGAGCGTGATGATCAGGTGACAGAAGAAGAATTCCGTTACCCTGGTCCAAAGCCGCAATCAAAAGAAGCAGCGATTATTTCTGTGGCTGACAGCGTTGAAGCGGCGGTTCGTTCGATGCATAATCCAAATCCAGAGCGGATTGAAAAGCTTGTCAAAGGCATTATTTCAGATAAAATGCAGGACGGGCAATTTAGTGAATGTGACCTCACATTTAAAGAATTAAATATTATCAGCCAAACGATTTGTACAACATTAAAGGGGATTTTCCATTCTCGGATTGAATATCCAGATGCCCCGAAGCAGAAGGTGAAGTAAATGACATTGTTAATCGATTTAATAGATGAAACAGGACAAGTATCAAAAGAGCAGCTTGAAGAAGTGGAAAAGCTTCTTCAGTTTGCTGCAGACGAACTTGAGGTCAAGGATCAAGCGGAAGTATCAGTGACGATTGTTTCGAATGAAGAGATTCATCAAATCAATAAAGAATACCGCGGAAAAGACGCACCAACGGATGTGATCTCCTTTGCACTTGAGGAAGAAGGAGAAGGGGAGATTGAAATCATTGGAGCAGATGATATCCCGCCTGTACTTGGTGACATTATCATTAGTGTGGATCGAACGAAAGAGCAGGCAGAGGAATATGGACATTCCTTTATGAGAGAGCTTGGATTCTTAACGATTCATGGCTTCCTCCATTTGCTTGGGTACGATCATATGACAGAGGAAGAGGAAAAAGAAATGTTCGCCAAACAGACAAAAATCCTGGATGATTATGGCCTTTCGAGATCATCGTAAGAAGAGAAGGCCGCTCGCCCGTTTTTTTCGGAGTTTTTACTATGCATTTAGAGGAATATGGCGAACTTTCTTGAATGAACGGAATTTTCGATTTCACACAGTCGCAGCCATCATCGTGGTGATCTGCGGCTTTTGGTTCCGCATAGACCCATTTGAATGGCTGATCGTTCTTCTTCTTTGCGGGGGGATGTTTGCACTTGAACTTGTCAATACAGCCATTGAACATACAGTGGATCTGATGACAGAAGAAAGGCACCCGCTTGCAGAGAGAGCGAAGGACGCTGCGGCAGGCGCTGTTTGCGTTTACGCCGCGATTTCGGTTATGATTGGGTTGATCATCTTCTTACCGAAGATCATGCAATAGAACAATATTACTATTTATTAACATTTTTAGAAATGGGCGTGAAAATGTCACGTGAATTATGTAAAATATAAATGTGACAGTGGTACCATTTCTTCTGAAAGTGGGAACTAGGAATGAACAAACAAGAGTTGATTTCAGAAGCAATCAAAGCAAGAGATTTTGCATATGTACCCTATTCTAAATTCAAAGTCGGTGCAGCATTACTGTCGAATGATGGAAAAGTGTATGGCGGCTGCAACATTGAAAATGCAGCATATGGTATGTGTAATTGTGCGGAAAGAACAGCACTTTTTAAAGCCTATTCAGAAGGCATTACATCTTTTCAAATGTTAGCAGTGGTGGCCGATACAGACCGTCCTGTTTCGCCGTGCGGCGCATGCAGACAGGTCATTTCAGAGCTATGTGCACCTGATATGCCAGTGATTCTAACGAACTTAAAAGGACATATATACGAAACAACAGTAAACGAACTATTGCCAGGCGCATTTTCACCGGAGGATTTAAATGACTAACGAAAGCTTCAAATCAGGATTTGTATCAATTATTGGAAGACCAAATGTAGGGAAATCAACCTTTCTTAATCGTGTCATTGGACAAAAGATCGCCATCATGAGCGATAAGCCCCAAACGACGCGAAACAAAGTGCAAGGTGTTCTAACAACAAACACATCACAAACGATCTTTATCGATACACCGGGGATTCATAAACCTAAGCATAAGCTTGGTGATTTTATGATGAGGGTGGCTCAAAATACACTGAAGGAAGTCGACCTGATCTTGTTTATGATTAACGCACAGGAAGGCTATGGCAAAGGTGATGAATTCATCATTGAACGACTAAAGCAAACATCTACGCCGGTGTTCCTAGTCGTTAATAAAATTGACCAAATTCATCCAGATGAACTATTCCTTTTAATTGATGAATACCGCACACGTTACCCATTCAAGGAAATTGTGCCAATTTCAGCTCTTGAAGGAAACAATATCGACACGCTTCTTCAGCAGATTGAAGGTTATCTTCCAGAGGGCCCTCAATTTTATCCGGCAGATCAAGTAACAGATCATCCAGAACGGTTTATTATTTCTGAATTAATTCGTGAAAAAGTGCTGCATTTAACGAGAGAAGAGATTCCGCACAGTATTGCGGTTGCGATTGAATCGATTAAGCCAGATGAAAATGGCAAGATCCATGTCGCGGCGACCATTGTCGTAGAACGTGATTCGCAAAAAGGGATCGTCATTGGTAAACGTGGCAGCTTGTTAAAAGAAGTGGGACAAAAAGCGCGCAGAGATATTGAAGCACTTCTAGGCTCAAAAGTGTATTTAGAGCTTTGGGTCAAAGTTCAGAAGGACTGGCGTAATAAATCCACTCACCTGCGTGATTTTGGATTTAGAGAAGACGAATATTAAAAAATCGCTGCATTTGTCAGTAAATCTGACAATGGTGCGGTTCGATTAGTAAAAATTGTTTATCATGAAATGGAGGTAGCCTGGTCAAGATAAAATTAATATGTTGGATGTAGCGTTGCTGCTTCTAATAAAGAAAGGTGGGGTTTTTATGTTGAATTTTACATGGAACGTATTTTCACAAACAGGAAGCGTTGACACGTATCTGCTTTTCAAAGAGTTAGAAAAGGAGAACCTGGAAAGACCCGATGTACTTGAAGAAGAAATAGCACGATTTGATTTTCCAATCTTATAATTCTTGACCCCCTCCAGCGCTCGGAGTGTAGACAAATGCTCATTAAAAGTGAAGGAATCGTCCTTAGAACAACAGATTATGGCGAAACAAACAAAATTGTCACGCTGCTCACTAGAGAACATGGGAAAATTGGTGTCATGGCAAGAGGCGCAAAAAAATCAAACAGCCGCCTGTCAGCCATAAGCCAGCCGTTTTTATACGGAACCTTCCTGATCCAATCATCAACAGGACTTGGAACGCTCCAGCAAGGCGAAATGATTGAAAGTATGCGGGCCATTCGGGAAGACTTATTTCTGACCGCATATGCCGCATATATGACGGAATTGATGGATAAAGGGACAGAAGAAAAAAAGCCAAACCCTTATTTGTTTGAGCTTCTGCTTCAATCTCTGCGTCATCTCAACGAAGGTACAGATGCTGATATTATTTTATTTATCGTAGAGGTCAAAATGTTATCAGTGATGGGGATGAAGCCTGAACTTGATCAATGTGTGCACTGTGGTCAAAAAGAAGGGCAGTTCCATTTCTCAATAAGAGATAACGGCTTCATTTGCCAAAATTGTTTTTCGAAAGATCCATATAAACTGCCCTTATCCCCCGCAGCTGCAAGGCTGCTCCGTTTGTTTCATTATTTTGATTTATCAAGGCTTGGTCAGGTTGATGTGAAACAGCAGACGAAACAAGAAATTCGTCAAGTGCTTGATCACTACTATGACGAATATTCCGGCCTCTATTTAAAATCAAAAAAATTCATGAATCAGATGGAATCCATGAAAAAGCTAATGGGCGGGGAAAACAAAAGTTGACATCTCCCATGACTTTTTGTAAGATCATCTAAGATAAAATATGTTGCATTGACAGAAAGAAGTACTTACGTAAAATCCATAAAAGCGACCTTAGGGCGGTGTGAGCTAAGGATGGAGGCGTAACGAAAGGCATTCTTGAGCAACGTAAAACAAAGCGGCTGGGTGCTACTACACCAGCAAATAGGGTGGAACCGCGGGAAAAACTCTCGTCCCTATGTTTGCAAGAACCTTGCGAGCATAGAGACGGGAGTTTTTGTGTTCTCTTACAAGGTTCTCATCCCACCCGCCATACATAGCGGTTGGTCTAGAAAAGATGGAGGTGCGATCATTGAATATTCAAGACATGATTTTGACGCTGCAAAAGCATTGGTCAAATGAAGGCTGCGTATTAATGCAGGCGTATGACACAGAAAAAGGTGCCGGAACGATGAGTCCATACACGTTCCTCAGAAGCATCGGCCCAGAGCCGTGGAAGGTAGCTTATGTAGAGCCTTCAAGACGCCCGGCTGATGGCAGATATGGAGAAAACCCAAATAGATTGTATCAGCATCACCAATTTCAAGTGATCATTAAGCCATCACCTGACAATATTCAAGAGCTATATCTTGAATCATTGAAGGCACTTGGCATTGACCCGCTGAAACATGATATTCGTTTTGTGGAAGATAACTGGGAAAATCCATCTCTTGGCTGTGCAGGACTTGGCTGGGAAGTATGGCTTGATGGGATGGAAATTACGCAGTTCACGTATTTCCAACAAGTCGGCGGCTTAGAATGTAAGCCCGTTTCTGTTGAAATCACATACGGTATTGAACGTCTTGCTTCTTACATCCAGGACAAAGAAAATGTCTTCGATCTTGAATGGACAGACGGATTTACGGTCAGAGATTTATTCTTAATGGCTGAATACGAGCACTCTGTTTATACATTTGAAACATCTAATACTGACATGCTGTTCGAGCTATTTACAACCTATGAGAAAGAAGCACATAGCCAAATGGACAAAGGGCTTGTTCACCCGGCATACGATTATGTCCTCAAATGCTCTCATACGTTTAACCTGCTCGATGCAAAGGGTGCTATTTCTGTGACTGAGCGAACTGGTTATATCGGAAGAGTGCGTCAGTTAGCAAGAAAAGTAGCCAAAACCTATTATGAAGAACGCGAAAAACTGGGATTCCCTATGCTAAAAGAGGAGGCGGCTTCTCATGAATAAACAAGATGTATTACTTGAAATCGGCTTAGAAGAGATGCCGGCTCGTTTCATGCCAGAGAGCACAAAGCAGCTGGGTGAGAAAGTAAAAGCATGGTTTGAAACGCAAAATATTTCATTCGAAGAGACTGCTTTATTTAACTCACCTAGACGTCTTGCTGTACTTGTGAAAGGTGTCGCAGAAAAACAAGAAGACATCAAAGAAGAAGCAAAAGGCCCGGCTAAAAAGATTGCCCAAGATGCTGAAGGCAATTGGACAAAAGCAGCTGAAGGCTTTGCAAGAGGACAAGGTGCTTCAACAGATGATCTCTATTTCAAAGAGATCAAAGGAGTGGATTATGTCCATGTCCAAAAGTTTCAAGAAGGAAAGCAAGTCAAAGACCTTCTGCCAGCGTTAGGTGAAATCGCCGCTTCATTAAGTTTTCCAAAGAACATGAGATGGGGAAGCGAGGATTTACGCTATATCCGTCCGATTAAATGGATTGTTTGTTTATTTGGAGAAGAGATTGTACCTGTTGAAATTGCTGGGGTGAAAAGCGGCCGGGAGACTAGAGGACACCGTTTCCTTGGAACGACAGCCAGCATTGACACACCTGCTTCCTATGAACAAACATTGCGCGATCAATTTGTGATTGCAGACTCAGAGAAAAGAAAACAATTCATTACTGAACAGCTAGATGCGCTATCTTTAGAAAAAGGCTGGGTCATTCCTGTTGATCCTGAACTTCTAGAAGAAGTGAACGATCTTGTAGAATATCCAACTGTGCTGTCTGGTTCCTTTGAAGAAGAGTTTCTTGCATTGCCGGAAGAAGTATTGGTGACGACAATGAAAGAGCATCAGCGCTACTTCCCTGTGAAAAATGAGCAAGGGGAATTATTGCCGCACTTTATTACAGTCAGAAATGGAAACAGTGAGGCGCTCGAAAATGTCGCAAGAGGGAATGAAAAAGTACTTCGTGCGCGTTTATCAGATGCTGCATTCTTCTATAAAGAAGACGAAAAACTAGTGATTGAAGACAATATTAAAAAGCTTGATAAAGTGGTATTCCATGAGAAACTTGGAACAATCGGCGACAAGCTGAAGAGAGTGACAGACATTGCAACCCGTCTAGCGGCGCATGTCGGAGCAGATGACGAAACCACTAAACGTGTGGCGAGAGCAGCAAGTATTTCGAAGTTTGACCTTGTGACTCAAATGGTCTATGAATTCCCAGAATTACAAGGAATCATGGGTGAGAAATATGCAAGAGCTCTTGGTGAACATGAAGAAGTAGCAAGAAGCATCAACGAGCACTATATGCCGCGCTTTGCTGGTGACGAGGCGCCGTCCACTTTGATTGGTGCGATTGTGGCAGTAGCAGATAAGCTTGATTCTATTTGTTCATTCTTCTCAATTGATGTGATCCCAACGGGTTCTCAAGACCCTTATGGACTTAGAAGACAAGCGAGCGGTATCGTTCAAATCCTGCTCGACCGCCATTGGAATATTTCATTTAAAGAGCTGTTTGCACTTGCTCAAGTAAAGGCAGAACATGAAGCTGCTCTGATTGAATTTTTAACGCATCGTTTAAAATATGTTCTTCAAGCAGAGCATATCCGCCATGATGTTGTTGATGCAGTGCTGGATGTTGAAAATATTGAGCCATATGCAGTCGTCAAAAAAGCAGCTGTTCTTGAAGAGAGTGTGAAACAAGAAAGCTTCAAAGAAACGGCTGAAGCATTGGGGCGCGTCATTTCAATCAGTAAAAAAGGGGAAGATGCAGAGATTCAGCCTGAACTGTTTGAAAATGAACATGAGCAAAAGCTGTTTGAGGCGTATCAGCAAGTAGAGAAAGCTGTAAAGGAACATGTAGCAGCAGGACAATACAGCTTGGCACTTGAGGCGCTGGATACGTTAAAAACACCGATTGTTCATTATTTCGATCATACAATGGTTCATGCGGATGATGAAAAACTGAAGCGAAATCGTTTAGCACAAATGGTCAAACTAGCCAAAGTCATTCAATCATTTGCGAATATGAACAATTTAATTGTAAAATAAATACCTAAGAACGGTTGCCTTTTCCGAAGGGCAATCGTTTTTTACTCATTTAATTCACGGTTTTTGAGTGGATTTTTGTTTCATTCGGACAAAGATGCGCTATAATATGATGAGTTATGAAAATGATATACATAAAATAAAGATTTCGCTCTCTCTATTTAAAGGTGGTGAGTACAATCGAGTTAAATAAACGGCAAGAGCAGATTTTACAGATTGTCAAAGAGAATGGTCCGATCACTGGAGAGCATATCGCCGATCGGCTGAACTTAACAAGGGCGACCCTCAGACCGGATTTAGCCATTTTAACAATGTCAGGCTTTTTAGAAGCAAGACCAAGGGTCGGCTACTTTTTCACAGGAAAAACAGGCACGCAGCTTCTCGCAGATAAGCTGAAAAAACTTCAAGTGAAAGACTTTCAATCCATTCCAGTGGTAATACATGAGAATGTTTCGGTTTATGATGCGATTTGTACGATGTTTTTAGAGGATGTGGGCACATTATTCGTTGTGGACGATCACTCTATTTTAACAGGCGTGTTATCCAGAAAAGACCTCCTTCGCGCAAGTATAGGGAAACAGGAGCTTCCATCTATCCCTGTCCATATTATTATGACAAGAATGCCGAACATCACCGTTTGCCGCAAGGAAGATTTCATTATGGATGTGGCGAAGCACTTGATTGAAAAGCAAATAGATGCACTTCCTGTGATAAAAGATACGGATAAAGGCTTTGAAGTGGTCGGAAGAATTACGAAAACAAATATGACGAAAATACTTGTCAGCTTATCGGAGAACGAAATAATCTAATGACAGAAGACTGCGAGGGGATGTTATGAGTAATCGCGTAATTTTTGTGGTATCAGATTCAGTTGGAGAAACGGCAGAGCTCGTGGTCAAAGCGGCACTTAGCCAATTTGATGGCGGCTCATCAGACCATTCAAATATTAGAAGAATCCCGTATGTAGAGGATGTTGGTACGATTAAAGAAGTCATTTCACTGGCGAAAGCAGATAATGGGATCGTCTGCTTTACTCTTGTTGTGCCAGAAATGCGCCAATTCTTAATCGAGGAAGCAGAAGCCAACGGTGTCGTTTATTATGACATCATCGGTCCGCTCATTGATAAAATGGAAACGGCATATGGAAATGAAGCGAAACATGAGCCGGGTCGTGTACGTCAATTAGATGAGGACTATTTTAAAAAGGTAGAAGCCATCGAGTTCGCTGTGAAATACGATGACGGCAGAGACCCTAGAGGTATTCTAAAGGCTGATATTGTGCTCATTGGTGTATCACGCACGTCCAAGACACCATTATCTCAATATTTGGCACATAAGCGGCTGAAGGTAGCGAACGTTCCAATTGTACCTGAAGTTGATCCGCCAGAAGAGTTATTTTCAGTTGATCCGAAGAAATGTATCGGTTTAAAAATTAGTCCAGACAAACTAAATCATATTCGCAAAGAGCGTTTAAAATCTCTTGGTTTAAATGATCGCGCTATTTATGCGAACATTGAGCGGATTAAAGAGGAACTAGAGTATTTTGAAAAAGTGGTTGACCGCATTAACTGTCAAGTCGTTGATGTATCGAATAAAGCAGTTGAGGAAACGGCAAATGTCATTCATCAAATGCTGACCAAAAGAGGTTCCGAATAAACTCAGGATGCTCCTCCTGGGTTTTTCCTATGGTGGGAAACGGGTAAACAAAAACAATGGCATATTTGCTGCATTTGTATTATAATAAAAAATTGTGATAAAATGATTGATTTTAGGTTTAAGTTAAGTCAAGAACGAATAAACTAATATTGGCAGAAGTCAAGTGATTCTGAACATAACTTTTCGACAAAATGAGTTTTACTGTTGATTGCTTTATGGGGGAAAAGTATGGTCTTTTTGCTTCTCTAAAGCAGGAATAAGGTGGAGGGATGGAGAATTAGTCACCTGAATGAACGTAAAAAAGAGAGGACGATTTATGTCGATGCAGATGCTTGTCCTGTAAAAAACGAAATCCTTTCTGTCGCATCTCAATTTCAAGTACCAGTGACATTCATTGCTTCATATGAGCATTTTCAAACCAAAAGATCTCCACTTGAAGATTGGCGGTTTGTAGATACACATAAGGAAGCAGCGGATTTAGTCATTGCAAACTCAGCTGCCGCACATGATATTGTCGTCACCCAAGATATTGGTCTTGCCTCCTTACTGCTTCCGAGACAGGTCATTGTTCTGTCTGAAAGAGGACGAATGTACACAAACGAAACAATTGATTTTGATTTGGAACGCAGGCATGTTTCTAGCAAACAGCGAAGAAAAGGTGTATACGGAAAAGGTCCCAAAAAGCTTTTAGAAGAGGATAAGAAGCGATTTATGGCGCAACTACAAAAAATCCTGTCGAATCATGAAGGATTTTTAAATTAAAAGGCGAATAATGTACGACGGAGTGTTATTAGGATGAGCAAACGTATACCAGATGAACTTTTGGAGCAGATCCAAAAAAACGCAGACATTGTCGAAGTGATTGGAGAATACGTACAGCTTAGAAAGCAAGGTCGAAATTACTTCGGTCTTTGTCCATTCCATGGTGAAAATACTCCTTCATTCTCTGTTTCAGCAGATAAGCAAATCTTCCATTGTTTCGGCTGTGGTGCAGGAGGCAATGTGTTTTCTTTCCTCAGACAAATGGAAGGCTACTCATTTATTGAAGCCGTTTCACATGTGGCTGATAAGTACCATATTGATCTGCCTGATCAGGTAGCGAATGCTCAGATGAGTTCCTCTCAGCAAGAGGACACTGCAGATCATAAAATGATTGAGGCCCATGAGCTTCTTAAGAAATTTTACCACCATTTGCTGGTAAATACAAAGGAAGGTCAAAACGCACTCGATTATTTACGGTCCAGAGGCTTTACGGATGAAACAATTGCCAAGTTTGAGATCGGATATGCTCTTGATTCTTGGGATTTCGTGACCAAGTTTTTAGAAAAACGAGGATTTGATCCTGTGATGATGGAGAAGGCTGGTCTTTTGATTCAACGTGAAAACGGCACAGGCTTTTTTGACCGCTTTAGAGATCGTGTCATGTTTCCCATTCATGATCATCATGGAACGGTCATCGCTTTTTCCGGAAGATCGCTTGGTGATCAGCAGCCTAAATATATGAATAGTCCTGAAACGCCGCTTTTTCATAAAAGTAAGCTGCTTTATCACTTTCATGACGCACGTATGCATATTCGCAAACGCGAACGGGCGGTTCTTTTTGAAGGATTTGCAGACGTCATCTCAGCTGTTACATCAGGTGTCGGTGAAAGTGTTGCAACAATGGGTACGTCTCTTACAGAAGAGCACGTAAAGCTTCTCAGGCGGAACGTAGAAGAGATCATCCTTTGCTATGACTCTGATACGGCCGGATACGAAGCGACCATGAAAGCATCAGATTTGCTTGGAAAAAGAGGATGTAAAGTTCGCGTTGCCATGATACCAGATGGACTTGATCCAGATGATTACATTCGTAAATATGGCGGCGAGAAATTTAGGAATGACATCATAGATGCAAGTGTGACATTAATGACGTTTAAGATGAATTTTTTCCGAAGAGGAAAAAACTTATCAGATGAAGGAGACCGTCTTACTTATATGAAGCAGGTTCTCCGAGAAATCAGCCGGTTAAACGGCTCTTTGGAGCAAGAGATTTACATGAAACAGCTTGCTGGGGAGTTTTCGATCTCACTTGATTCATTAAAAGAACAACTGGAGCTGTTTGAAAAACAGCAGCGGCAAGAAACCAAAAGCACGCAGGAAGAAAACGGGCTTGAAAAACGGCGTGCACATCTGTCAACACAAGTGAGAAGAAAGCGTCTGCGGCCGGCATATGAAAATGCAGAGCGAATGCTGCTTGCTCATATGTTAAAAAGCGATGACGTGATCCGCAAAGTACTTGACAGAATCGGGATTGAATTTAATATAGATTCGCACAGGGCGCTGGCAACGTACATTTATGCCTTGTATGAAGAAGGCAAAGAACCAACGCCGCAGCACCTGATGAACCGGATAGAAGATGATGTCATGAATCAGTTGTTGACGGATATATTGATGATTCAAGTCGGAGACGAGCTAAGTGAAGCTGAATTAAGTGATTATGTAAAAAAAGTGTTGAATCATCGGAATTTGTCAATGATAAAGGAAAAAGAACTAGAACGTGCAGAAGCGGAGAGGCAAAAAGATTTCTTCAAAGCGGCAACACTTGCAAAAGAAATTATTCAGTTGAACCGTTCGCTGAAGTAATACGTCTATTATTAATGACAGGACTTACGGCTGGCAATGAATCCTTTACGGGAGGAGCATAAGACCGCAAGCATCTTGCCTTCATCATTATTTATTTTATTTCCTATTTGCTTCGTCATCTGTTTGATAGAGAGAGAAAAGCAGGGCGGAAGTAAATCGCAAGTTACTTTAGAATTCGTTGCAAGCTTTGGAAGGAGGGATCCATAATGGCTGATAAACAAGCCCACGAAACCGAAACTGAATTAACCTTTGAACAGGTGAGAGATAAGCTCACTGAAACGGGTAAAAAACGGGGCGTTTTAACATACGAAGAAATTGCAGAGCGTATGTCTAGCTTTGAAATTGAATCAGACCAAATGGATGAATACTATGAATACTTAGGCGAACAGGGTGTAGAGCTCATTAGTGAAAACGAAGAGACAGAAGACCCAAATGTTCAGCAGCTGGCTAAAGCAGAAGAAGAATTTGACCTGAATGATTTAAGCGTACCACCAGGTGTCAAAATCAATGATCCTGTTCGTATGTACTTAAAAGAAATCGGACGCGTCAATTTGTTATCTGCTAAAGAAGAAATTACGTATGCTCAAAAGATCGAAGAGGGCGATGAGGAATCAAAAAGAAGATTAGCGGAAGCGAACCTTCGTCTCGTTGTCAGCATTGCGAAACGCTATGTCGGTCGTGGTATGCTGTTCCTTGACTTGATTCAAGAAGGAAACATGGGTCTGATGAAGGCGGTTGAGAAGTTTGATTACCGCAAAGGATATAAATTCTCAACATATGCGACTTGGTGGATTAGACAGGCGATCACACGTGCGATTGCCGATCAGGCGAGAACAATCCGGATTCCGGTTCATATGGTGGAAACGATTAATAAATTGATCCGTGTTCAAAGACAGCTTCTGCAAGACCTAGGCAGAGAACCAACGCCTGAGGAAATTGCTGAAGACATGGATTTAACTCCAGAAAAGGTAAGAGAGATTCTTAAAATTGCGCAAGAGCCTGTATCTTTAGAAACACCTATTGGTGAAGAAGATGACTCGCATCTTGGTGATTTTATCGAAGACCAAGAGGCGACATCTCCATCTGACCACGCTGCGTATGAACTCTTAAAAGAGCAGCTTGAAGATGTATTAGACACGCTGACGGACCGTGAAGAAAATGTGCTAAGACTACGTTTCGGACTAGACGACGGAAGAACTCGCACGTTAGAAGAGGTTGGAAAGGTGTTCGGCGTAACAAGAGAGCGTATCAGACAAATTGAAGCGAAAGCTCTTCGTAAATTAAGACACCCAAGCAGAAGTAAACGATTAAAAGACTTCTTAGAGTAGAAACCGGACGGATCTTGAAAGAGATCCGTTCTTTCTTATCAAAAATGAAAACGCTTTTTTCAATCTGATTATATTTTACTGAATAACAAATGAATTTGCAACGTTCTTAGAGAAAAGATGTATAAAAAATACATCTAAATGTGCTGAAGGCTTCATTTCTCATCTTGAATCATTTTTGTCTAATCTGTGAACTTGACCAAAGTTTTGTATCATAATTCGTTTACTTTTTGTAAAATTAAAGTAGAATTAGAATTGTTTGCATAGTCTCAAAGGGGTTTTCACAAAGGGGAGGATGAAAGAAATGAAACGGAATCCACTTATACCATTTTTATTGATTGCCATTTTAGGTATTGGACTCACTTTTTTCTTATCAATGAAGGGGCTGAAAGATGAAGAAAAAATTGCCTCTGGGGGCAAAGAGCAAAAGCAAGAAGAGACAGCAAATGCAACGCCGGAAGAATTGTATAAGCAGAACTGTCTAAGCTGTCACGGGGAAAACTATGAAGGCGGCGCAGGTCCTGCATTAAAAGGTGTTGGAGACAAGCTTGAAGTAGCTGACATCAAGAAGAAAATCCAAGAAGGCGGCAACGGGATGCCAGGCGGGCTGATTCCAAATGAAAAGCTCGATGAAATGGCGGAATGGGTGTCTAAAATTAAATAATCTTACACAAAAAGCTCTTTTTCAAAAGAAGAGCTTTTTTCATTTGAAAACGACTTTTAAAAAGTCCATAATTTATATAAGATAGACAAGTATGAACATTAAAGAAAAGTAGTGATACGTATGAATGAAATGAATTTATCGAAACGATTAAAAAAAGTCGCAGACTTTTTACCAGATGAGGCAGTCTTCGCTGATATCGGCTCAGATCATGCCTATTTGCCATGCTATGCGATCCTGCATCAAAAAGCAGTGAAAGCCATTGCTGGTGAAATTACCGATGGACCGCTTCAATCGGCGCAGCAGCAAGTACATAGACTTGAATTAGATGAAGAAATTTCGGTCAGAAAAGGAAATGGCCTTGAAGTCATTGAAAAAGGCGAAGTGAATGCAGTGACGATTGCAGGTATGGGCGGGGCACTCATCGCAAGCATTCTAAATGAAGGAAGGCATAAGCTCGCAGGCCATGAGAGGCTCATTCTTCAGCCGAATATCCATGCCCATCATATTCGTTTATGGCTTTATCAAGAGGGGTATGAATTGATAGATGAAGTCATTTTAGAAGAGGACGGCAAAATATACGAAATCATCATTGCAGAAAAAGGCGATAAAGATAAAGCCTATGAAGGAATGTCACTTGAAGCAGGCATGCTGGTTGGACCGTTTCTTGCGAAAGAGCAAAATGACGTCTTCCGGCGCAAGTGGATGCAAGAGCTTCAGCATATGGAGAAGATAGAAAGTCAAATTCAGCAGGCGGCGCGGACAGAAGAAAATAAAGAACGCCTTGAAGAGCTGAATGCGAAAATAAAGATGCTAAAGGAGGTTTTGACTGTTGGCTAAAACAGTAAACGGGCATGAAATCATCCAATTGTTTGAACAATTTTCACCAAAGGCATACGCCATGGAAGGGGATAAAATTGGTCTTCAGATTGGGACTTTAAATAAAAAAGTAACCAATGTGATGATTACCTTGGATGTATTAGAGAATGTAGTAGATGAGGCGATCGAGCGAAAAGTGGATCTTATTATTGCCCACCATCCGCCGATTTTCCGTCCATTAAAACATGTAGCGACGGATCAGCCGGCTGGACGTATCATTGAAAAATGCATCAAACATGATATTGCGGTATATGTGGCACATACGAATTTAGACGTAGCTGATGGCGGAGTCAATGACCTGCTTGCTGAGGCCTTAGAGCTTGAAGAAACAAGAGTGTTAGTGCCGACATACGAAGATCCAATCAAACAGCTTGCTCTGTATGTCCCAGTGGAATTTGAAGAGGCCATCCGGACAGCTTTAGGAAATGCGGGCGCCGGCCATATCGGCAACTACAGCCATTGTGCGTTTTCAAATGAAGGGACAGGCAGCTTTCTGCCATCAGAAGAAGCTGAGCCGTTTATTGGTGAGTCGGGTCAATTAGAATTTGTGAAAGAAGTGCGGATTGAAACCATTTTCCCAGCAAGTATAGAAAAACAAGTGATTCGCGAAATGATCAAAGCACATCCTTATGAAGAAGTCGCCTATAGTGTACACACGACAGACCTTCCTCCTATTCAAAAAGGTCTTGGCCGTATTGGAGAGCTAAATGAGCCAATGACACTGAGAGATTTCACACAATTTGTGAAAACGAAGCTGGATGTGAATGGTGCTCGTTTTGTAGGAGACCAAAACGCTGTTGTGAAAAAAGTGGCGGTGCTTGGCGGAGACGGAAATAAATACATCCATCAAGCGAAAAGAATGGGTGCAGATGTGTATGTGACAGGAGACCTTTATTTCCATGTTGCGCACGATGCCATGATGCTAGGGCTGAACGTTGTGGACCCGGGGCATTATGCTGAAAAAATTATGAAAGAGGGCGTAAAGGCGAAGCTTCAATCGCTGTGTGCGGATAAAAAATATAACGTACAGCTCTTTGTTTCTGAATCAAACACAAACCCATTTCAATTTATGTAAACAAAAAACGTCAGAGCGGATATGCTCTGACGTTTTCTTATTTCTTTGTTTTGACGCGAGGTAAAATTTTAGAAAGGGGAACAGTCCGTTCAATCTTCCAGGTCGTTTCATCATCTGGTTCATAGTTTTCTAAGAAACGAATGACTTCCTTTGTAATAGGTGTTGGTGTTGAAGCACCAGCAGTAACGGCAACGGTTTTGACGCCCTGCAGCCACTCCAGCTTGAGTTCACTTAAGTCGCCAATACGGTAAGCCTGCGTTCCGGCAATCTCCATTGACACTTGTGCGAGACGGTTAGAGTTATTACTTTTTGGATCGCCGACAACAATGGTTAAATCGGCTTGGCCAGCTTGCTGCGATACTGCTTCCTGACGCACCTGTGTCGCAAGACAAATTTCTTGATGATACTCGACGTGAGGGTATTTCTCTTTAATCAGCTCCATCAGGTCGTGGACATCCCATTGAGACATCGTCGTTTGGTTCGTGATAAGCAGTTTTTCTGATGTTAAATCGAGTGCCTCAATGTCAGCTTCTGTTTCGACAAGGTGTACCTTGTCAGGGGCTACTCCGACAGCTCCTTCTGGCTCAGGATGACCCTTTTTCCCAATATAAATAATGTCATAGCCATCGGCTGTTTTCTCTGAAATGAGTTCGTGAGTTTTCGTTACATCTGGACAGGTCGCATCAATGGTGACAAGGCCTTTTTCTTCTGCGATTTGACGAACCTCAGGAGAAACGCCGTGAGCCGTGAAAATGACTGTTCCGCTTTCAACCTGCTTTAAAATGTCTAAGCGGTTTGGTCCGTCCAGTGTGTAAATACCATCTTCCTCGAAGGCATCAGTGACATGTTTGTTGTGCACAATCATACCTAATATATAAATTGGGCGTGGCAAGTTCTTATCAAGTGCGGCATTTTTAGCAATGACCATTGCATCCACAACGCCATAGCAATAGCCACGCGGCGATATTTTAATTACATTCATTTATTCGTCCTCCTGTAGGGAAGTGCTGCTAGAGAAGAACAATATAAAAAGCCGTAAAAAACGGCTTTTTATCATTCTCTTGCTTCCATTATAGCCAAAGTAAGCGTATATATCAAAGATTGTTATACGCAGTGAACACTTCGCCGTTAAAAGATCACTAGACATATAGTTTTGGAACAGAGCTGCCAGATCTTTTTTTCGGTTTTGCTTGAGGAGCAGGTGATGTGTGAGGTGCTGTTTTTTTGACGAGGATGTCTTCTGGTTCTTTATTTTTTTCTATTTCGTCAGTTTGTGCTTCTTCCTCGGGCACTTCTGTTTCTGCGCTGGTCTCCGCTGATTCTGCATCAGCATCATTTGCACTTTCTTCATCATCATCCGCACTGCCAAGCTGGCTGTACAGTTTAATCATCGCCGGCAAATTTCTCACTAAAGGACCGTATTGCTGAATCATTGGCGTAAATTGCTGCGCCATCCCGAGCACTTTTTGAACATTTCCTAACATGCTTGAGAGGGTTGCAGGATTTGTGAAGCTCTGGATTCCTTGTAATCCCGCACCACCTCCAGAGACTCCAGCTCCTCCTGCGCCAGGAAGAAATTTAGAGAGCATGCCTTTAATTCCTGCTCCGCCGCCTAGTGCACGGCTCTCACCTCCTGGAATACCGCCCATCCCGGGTAAACCGCCTCCCTGTACAGACGGGGAGCGAGGCATCATTTGCTGAAATGGATTGCCCTGCCCTTGAAAAGGCTGCTGGATAGGAGGCTGCTGCCCTCTTTGAAACATTCCGGGCTGTCCGCCATTTCCAAGGTGCCGGCGTGAGGGACGGCGCGGCTGAAAATCGCCCATAGGCCTTTGCCCTAACATACTTGTACCTCCCTTACTGCATTCTCTTTCTCTTCATAGGTTATGCAAGGAAGCACTAATTGGTTTCCTGTAGGAAAAGCGGACATGGTTTTTTTACTGAAAATCAGCTATAATGAGGAGATGAGCAAAAAGGCATTGCCTTAAGGAGTGAAAACATGAAAGAAACGAAATTTACGACATATGAATTAAAGCCTTTTATTATAGATGCTATTCATGAACTAGGCTTTTATGAGCCGACTGATATTCAAAAAAGAATCATCCCTGCTGTTTTAAAAGGAGAAAGCGTGATTGGCCAGTCACAAACCGGAACAGGAAAAACTCATGCCTACTTACTGCCGCTGATTCATTCAATTGATCCAAGCAAAGAACAGGTACAAGTAGTGATTACTGCACCTACAAGAGAATTAGCCAATCAAATTTTCAAAGAAGCTCAAACGATTTTAAAGAATGCTTCTCCAGAAGAAGAGATCAAAGCAAAGCTTTACATTGGCGGAACGGACAAGCAGAAATCAATTCAAAAGCTAAAAAACCAGCCGCATTTGGTTGTCGGTACACCTGGACGTATTGCTGACCTCATTCATGAGCAGGCGCTGAATGTTTATAAAGCGACCTCTCTTGTTATTGATGAAGCTGATTTAATGCTGGATATGGGATTTTTAGAAGATGTGGACCGTATTGGTGCACAAATGCCAGAACAGCTGCAAATGCTTGTGTTCTCTGCAACCATTCCAGAAAAACTAAAGCCTTTCCTGAAAAAATATATGGACAATCCAAAGTATGCGCATGTTGAGCCAAAACGGATTACAGCAGAAAACATTCAGCATATTTTAGTTCCGTCTAAACAGCGTGATAAATTAAAATTGCTCCATGAAATGGTGACGAATGTACAGCCTTATTTAGGAATCATTTTTGCCAATACAAAAACAACTGTTGATGAAATCGCAGCATTCCTACAAGAAAAAGGAATGAAAATCGGTGTGCTTCATGGCGGATTAACGCCGCGCGAACGTAAAAAAGTCATGAAACAAATTGAAGATTTGGAGTTCACTTATATTGTGGCATCTGATCTTGCAGCACGCGGGATTGACATCAAAGGCGTCAGCCACGTGATTAACTATGAACTTCCATCTGATCTTGATTTTTATGTGCACCGCGTTGGAAGAACAGCTCGTGCGGGTTCTTCTGGAATTGCCATGACCATTTATGAGCTGGCTGATGAGGATGCACTCATTCAAATTGAGAAAATGGGCGTTGTGTTTGAAAACAAAACCATTGTTCATGGCGAATGGCGAGATGCAGATGACCGTCTGAAGCGTCAAAGACGTAAAAAAGCCCCGAATGAAATTGAAGAAAAAGCAAAACGTCTTGTGAGAAAACCGAAAGCCGTCAAACCTGGATACAAAAAGAAAATGACACGTGAGATGGATAAAATCAAAAGACAGGAACGTAGAAAGTCAAAGCGTAATGGAAAGTAGGGGGAAACATTGTTAAAGATTGGTTCACATGTATCCATGAGCGGAAAACATATGCTTCTTGCAGCGAGTGAGGAAGCTGCCTCTTATGGTTCGAATACGTTTATGATTTATACAGGTGCACCGCAAAATACGCGCCGCAAAAAAATTGAAGACCTGAATATTGAAGCTGGACAAGCGCATATGAAAGAGCATGGCATGACGGATATCGTCGTGCATGCTCCGTATATTATCAATATTGGAAATACAGTGAATCCAGCGACATTTGAGCTTGGTGTAGACTTTCTTCGATCTGAGATTGAGCGTACAAAAGCGCTGGGAGCAAGACAAATTGTTCTCCACCCGGGTGCGCATGTCGGAGCAGGGGCAGAAGCAGGGATTCAAAAAATCATTGAAGGTTTAAACGAAGTCATTGTAAAAGGTCAAGAGGTTCAAATTGCACTTGAAACAATGGCAGGAAAAGGATCAGAGTGCGGAAGAAGCTTTGAAGAGCTTGCCCAAATTATCGACGGAGTGACACATAACGAAGCTCTTTCTGTCTGCTTTGATACGTGTCACACGCATGATGCTGGTTACCCGATTGTGAGTGACTTTGATGGTGTATTAGAAGAATTTGACCGAATCGTCGGTATTGACCGAATCAAAGTTCTTCATATTAATGACAGTAAAAACGTACAAGGCGCAAGAAAAGACCGACATGAAAATATCGGTTTTGGTGAAATTGGTTTCGATGCACTGAGCTATATTGTGCATCATCCGCAGCTTCAAGATGTGCCGAAAATTCTAGAAACGCCTTATGTAGGTGAAGATAAAAAGAACAAAAAACCACCTTACAAATTCGAAATTGCGATGCTGAAAGAAAAGCAATTTGATGAAGGCTTACTAGATAAAATTACGGGTCAGTAAAAAGGATGCAACATGTTGAGGTGCCGCTAAATGCGGCCCTTTTTTGCTTAACTTGTAAACTGGTTAAACAAATCATTCACAGTCTGTGCTGTCTGTTTAGAAGTAATCGCTTCCACTTGCTTAAGAAGCCGGTTACGCTCTGAGTCATTAAAAATATTGATGTTTTTCCCGTTCATGAGTTTGGCAACCTCAGCAGCTTGATGAGACGTTAAACTGACGCCGTACTGTTTCGCATACCTTAACAGATCGTTTGCTGTGATCTGATTGAGCCGCTGCAGGACAATTTTTTGAATTAAAATCAATTCCATTCCTCCCCTCTGTAACAATGTATGGGCGAAAACGGAAAATGTGCAAAAAATTTTATTTTATTCTGTGAAATGATAAAATAGTAAAGTGAATAAAATGTTCATTGAAAATTTAACATGTGTAGAAGGGAGAACGTATGGCAAATAGTAAACAGCATAGAAAGGAATCAGTGCCTCATTTTATTTTGAGAATTTTTCTGATTCTAGTAGGAGCTGCATGTGCAGCAGTCAGCATTGAATTATTTTTAGTGCCAAACAATATTATTGATGGAGGCATCATCGGCATTTCGCTAATTTTGGATTATCTCTTTACAGATAACCCGTTTATAAATTTTGCGACGATTGTTGTCATTTTAAATATTCCATTTATGATATCAGGATACAAGCATATTGGGAAAACCTTTCTGATTTCCACTGTGATTGGGATTGTCAGCTTAGCCGTGATTGAATCTTCACTTCATCATGTGGAGGCATTTACAACACAGCCGATCTTAGCCACTGTATTTGGAGGGCTATTACTTGGATTTGGTGTTGGACTTGTCATCCGTAATGGAGGTTCAATGGATGGAACAGAGATCTTGGGAATTCTTCTGACGAAAAAAATTCCTTTCTCCGTCGGTGAGTTTGTCATGATCGTCAATGTGTTCATTTTTATTTGGGCAGGCTTTGTTTTCGGACCAGAGCAGGCTATGTATTCTGTCATGACATATTATTTGGCAATGAAAACAATTGATGCTGTTATTCAAGGGCTTGATGAAACAAAAGCTGTGATTATCGTATCAGACTATTATGATGAAATTTCAGATGCGATTCTGCATCGACTCGGCAGGGGAACGACAAAGCTGAGAGGAAAAGGCGGCTATACAGATGAAGAAAAAGATGTCATCTACGCCGTTGTCACAAGGCTTGAAATTACAAAGCTGAAATCCATTGTATTTGAAATTGATGACCAAGCATTTATCACGATTATGGATACGCATGAAACAAAAGGCGGTAAGTTCAAAACAGCCATTCATTAGCTTTTATTTTACTTTTTTATCTTTCTTTTATATAATGAAATGTATGTATGGACAGAGAAAATGGCAAAAGCCATTTTCTTTTTGTTGTATAAATCGTAATCATTCTTTTTATATTGATTAAAGGTGGAAAGATTCATGGCAAAGCCAATTATTGAAATGAAGGACATTTCGTACTCGTATGGACAGCGAAATGTCATTGATCACATTCATTTAACAGTAGAGGAAGGAAACTTTCTAGCACTTGTTGGACCGAATGGTTCTGGTAAAACAACCTTATTAAAATGCCTGCTTGGGCTCATTAAACCGCAGCAAGGTGAATTAAAGCTATTTGGCACGCCTGTTTCAAAATTTAGAGACTGGGATCAAATTGGATTTGTTTCTCAAAAGGCGAATAGCTTTAATACGGGTTTCCCTGCTTCTGTATATGAGGTCGTCGCAAGCGGACTGACCGCGAAAATTGGTTTGTTTAAACGAATGAGCAAGCAGGATAAATGGCAAGTAGAAGATGCCATTCGCTCAGTTGGCATACAAGATTTAAAGCATCAAAACATCGGTGAGCTTTCTGGCGGTCAGCAGCAGCGTGCATTTATTGCCCGTGCGCTTGTCAGCCAGCCAAAGCTGCTCATTTTGGATGAGCCCACGGTTGGAGTAGACCAGCGGACAGTAGAAGGCTTTTATCAGCTGCTCGAAACATTAAACAAAGAAAAAGGAATGTCTTTAATTCTCGTCACACACGACGTTGGCACCGTTTCTGATAAAGTCACCCATGTGGCTTGTTTAAATCAGACACTGCATTTCCACGGGGATGCAGAAGCGTTTGATTCAATGGATGATCAGGCGCTATCCCAATTTTACGGGCATGACATTCAAGTGATTCATCACGACCATCACCATCATGGGGGACATGAATAATGCTATTTCCATTTTTTCATTATGAATTTTTACAAAATGCGTTTATCGCAGGTATACTGATTGGTTTTATTGCGCCCTTACTTGGTGTATTTATTGTCGTAAGAAGGCTCTCGCTTATTGCAGATGCCCTCAGTCACGTATCACTTGCCGGTATTGCCGCAAGTCTATTTCTTGATAAAAAGTTTGGCCTTTTGACAGGGGTAAGCCCGCTCTACTTAGGGATGGCTTTTTCTGTTGCGGGTTCATTGTTTATTGAACGCCTGCGCTCAGTGTATAAGCATTATCAGGAGCTTGCCATTCCTATTATTTTATCAGGGGGTATTGGGATCTCCGTCATCTTCATTTCACTAGCGAATGGCTTTAATACAGATTTGTTTAGTTATTTATTCGGAAGTGTCAGTGCGGTTTCAAGACTTGATCTTTGGATTATTGTAGGGATCTCACTCGTTGTTGTGTTAGTTGTTGTGCTTTTATATAAAGAATTGTTTCTGCTTTCTTTTGATGAAGAGCATGCAAAGGCTTCTGGTATTTCAGCAAAATGGATTCATTTTATTTTTATCTTAGTCGTTGCACTTGTCATTGCAGCATCGATGCGTATCGTCGGAACACTGCTTGTGTCGGCGCTCATGACGCTTCCTGTTGCGGCAAGTATCCGCATTGCCAAAGGATTCAAACAGGCGATTTTCCTTTCGATCTTATTTGGTGAATTGTCTGTATTGGCCGGATTGATTTTAAGCTATTATCTTGATTTAGCGCCAGGCGGAACCATTGTGATGCTGTCTATCTTGATTTTAATCGGGTGTATTAGTATTGGGAAATTCAGAAGGGGGAATCAACATGAACGTACAAGAAGCGCTTGATTTATTAAAGGAAAAAGGCTACAAATATACAAGCAAACGTGAAGACATGCTTCAATTGTTTTCTGATTCTGATAAATACTTGACGGCTAAAAATGTGTTGACGGCACTAAGTGAAGACTACCCTGGTCTCAGCTTTGATACGATTTATCGAAACTTGTCACTATATGAAGACCTTGGAATATTAGAAACAACAGAATTGTCAGGGGAGAAACTATTCCGTTTTAAATGTTCATTTTCCCATCATCACCATCACTTTATTTGTCTTACATGCGGGAAAACAAAAGAGATCGATGCCTGCCCTATGGACAAGCTCGACGCCGATTTAGAGGATTATCATATTAGTGGACATAAGTTTGAAATATATGGAACGTGTCCTTCCTGCGAACCGAAGGAAGTTCACTCATGAGAAAGCCAGCCGTGGAGCTGGCTTTTTTGTTTTCTCTTTTGAAAACGTTTTACAAAGGGAGGCTGTTTCATTAAAATGAGATCAAGGTACTACATTTTGAAGTAAAGGGAGGGGTAAAAGTGGCCTATTATGTCGTGTTTGATGTAGGCGGGACGAGAACGAAACATGGATTAATGGATCAGGAGGGAAAGCTGGTCTCTAGCGGTGACTATCAGACGAACTGCCGGCAGCTTGAACCGTTTTTAGAAGCTATGGCAGATGTGGTCAAGGAATATCAAAGGATGACGAATGTCAGCGGTATCGCCATCAGTCTACCAGGCTTTGTGGACAGTGAATCAGGTTATACAGAATTTGCAGGCGCCATCATCGCCTTAAATGGTCAAAATGTAAAAGCACTTTTAGAAGAGAAAACGTCTCTTCGTGTAGAAGTGGAAAATGATGCGAACTGTGCAGCTCTCGCAGAAAAATACAGCGGTCATGCGAAAGATTGTGACAGCTTTATTTGTATGACAATTGGCACGGGTGTCGGCGGGGGTATTTTTGCTAATGGTCAGCTTGTCCGCGGTGCATCCTTCCGCGGTGGTGAATTTGGCATGATGCTGACAGAGACGGAAAATGGCCAGTTTACAACTCTTAACAGCAGCGCTTCAACGGCTGGATTAATTCGGAGCTATAAAGAAAAGCAAGGAATACCGCAAAGTACTCAAATAGACGGTCAAGAAATTTTTGAAAAGGCGAAGCATGATCCGGCCATTGAGAAGCTGTTGGATCAATGGTACAAGCGAATAGCCATTGGCGTTTACAATGTAGCGACTGTTCTTAACCCGGAGAAAATTCTCATTGGAGGAGGCGTAAGTGCGAGACCAGATTTATTACAAAACATTGAAAAACACTTACATACACTGCATGCGTGGAAGAACATTCAGGTGAAGCTGGAAACTTGCTGCTACTTAAATCAGGCAGGCATGAAGGGGGCACTTTACCATTTCCTCATGAAAGAAGGGCAGCTTGCTCCATTAAAAAAGCCGATACATTAAATGTATCGGCTTCGGCGTGTAGACAAATCCTCGAGTTTGATCCGCTTCGGTGCTCGCTCAGTTACATTAATAAGCAGTTTGCAGACGCTGCTCGTATTGTTTGATCCACTTAGATGCTTCCTGCCAGTTGTTTACGCGTATAATTCTGTCGTCGATCGGCATCTGGTTATAAGGGGAGTTAAAAAGGATAACCGGGATGTCAGCCTCTTTTGCAATCATTGTGGCATTGCCATGATGGTCTTCAAAAAATACATCAATTTTGTGCTTTTGAACGGCTTCCAGCTTATGATGACCGCCAACCAGCTCAATAGCATCATAGTGTACGTCATGTTCTTGAAACCACTTGTAGGTGATATCCGAATGCTGCTGCCTTCTTGCGGTAATATAAATCAATCTGTGCTGCTGCTTCATTTGTTCGAGGATCTCTTTTGCACCCTCAGCAGGCTCTGCCTGTTTATAAATAAGAGGCTCGTGCTGATCCATCCAGCCCCAAAATTCTTCTTGAGAAATCTTTAAAAGCTTCGTCAAATCATACTCTGTCATATCTTCTAGTGTCATGGCACATTGGAACGACTCATTTAAGTAGGGGACAAAGGTGTCCTGTGCCGTCACTGTACCATCAATATCAATTCCTAAACGTAACATGCCCACACTCCTCATTTTTATACTCTTAAAGTGTAACATAATCAATTCACAATTCCAGCAAGTTTTAGCAATCATGAAACAGACATATTTGCTCATACTAAAAAAGCTCCTTTCTATTAACCAAAAGGGGGAATTGATCATGGAAAGAGACGAGGATTTCAGAAGAAATGATCGTGAAATCGATACACATTTTAGTAATGATGATGGCTATTTAGAGGAAACAGCTGCTGAAATTGCAGAGCCATATCAAGCTTCAAGAGATCGAGAAGATAGACGAGGACGTGACCAAGCAGGTGACGATTCAGGCAGTAAAGGGATAGGCTATACAGCACTCGCGATTGCGATTATCTCATTATTTGTCTTGCCGGTGCTATTAGGGGTAGCGGCAATCGTCGTTGGTTATATTGCAAGAAGAAAAGGAGCACATGCGCTTGGCGCGTGGTCAATTGGGATCGGAATTGTTTCCGTCATCCTAGGCATATTTATCACCCCGTTCTTTTAATAAGAACAGAAAAACGCCTGACTATGACGTCAGGCGTTTTTTGTTAGGCATTCGCTTGTTTTTCTTTTTCAGCTTCCATTTTCGCATAATGTTCTTCAGCGATTTTATCGATTTCTTTTTTCAGTTCTTCGACCATTGTTTCTTCCGGTACCTTACGAACAATTTCACCTTTACGGAACAATAAGCCTTCGCCTCTTGCGCCTGCGATACCGATATCCGCTTCACGTGCTTCACCTGGACCGTTAACAGCACAGCCGAGAACAGCTACTTTAATCGGTGCTTTGATTTTAGAAATATATTCTTCGACTTCATTTGCAATGCTGATGAGGTCAATTTCAATTCGTCCACAAGTTGGGCAGGAGATCAGTGTTGCTGCATTTGATGCAAGACCAAATGATTTCAACAATTCACGTGCTACTTTTACTTCCTCAACTGGGTCAGCGCTTAATGAGATACGGAGTGTGTTCCCAATTCCCATATTCAAAATAGCGCCAAGTCCAGCTGCACTTTTGACTGTACCTGCAAATAACGTACCTGATTCTGTAATCCCAAGGTGAAGAGGATAATCAAAGGCTTTAGCCGCTTTTTCGTATGCTTCAATTGCAAGGTTTACATCAGATGCTTTCATACTGACGATGATGTCATGAAAGTCTAGGTCTTCTAAAATTTTAATGTGATGCAGTGCACTTTCGACCATACCATCTGCTGTTGGGTAGCCGTATTTATCAAGAATTTTTTTCTCTAATGAACCAGCGTTTACGCCAATACGGATTGGAATGCCTTTTTCTTTTGCTGCTTTGACAACCGCTTCGACTTTTTCTCTTCTTCCGATGTTTCCTGGATTGATTCGGATTTTGTCTGCGCCTGCTTCAATCGCTTTCAGGGCAAGCTTATAGTCAAAATGAATATCCACAACAAGCGGGATGTTAATTTGCTTTTTAATGTCCGCAATTGCATTTGCTGCACGCTCATCTGGACATGCGACACGCACGATTTGACAGCCTGCCTCTTCTAAACGTTTAATTTCAGCGACTGTCGCTTCGACATCATGTGTTTTGGTTGTTGCCATACTTTGAATGACAACCTCATTATTTCCACCTATAGTTAAAGGTCCCACTTTGACGGGACGCGTTTTAGTACGATGTGTGACTTCACTCACTTGTCAATCGCTCCTTAGTGTACAAGCAATCCTTTGCCGTGTACGTCGTGTTTTACAGTTCATATTGTAACAGTCTCTTTGTATGAATGACAAGGAATTAACGTTTTATCTCTTATAGACAGGAAACTTATATGTGCTGCCTGCCCTGATTTCGTTCGCTTTAACACCTTGATTCAGCTCCTCGAAATCTTTAATGACGTCATCAAGCGGCTTGCTTGTATGTACGATGGAGAGGACCGTTTCACCTTGTTTTACAGTGACGTTCTTATATGTCTTTTTCTCAGCTGTTTGAAGGGCACTTGCTGGAACGGCTGGGTTTTCCTCAACAGGAATGGTTCCATTTTTTAAATCAAAAAAGATAATAAAGAGGACAAACAAACTGATTAGTAAAAAAAGAATTCGCCGCATTTTACTCACCGCTTTTAAGAGTTTACTTCAGTCTATGCATGTCCTGAAATGATAGAACCAAAAAGAGGAGAAAAGCTGGAAAGGATGGTTCTAGTTAGTCCTAGTATGTCTTGTAATAAAAACTTCTTGGGTCGTTGGTGTAGTAAATAGGAGAGCAACCTCATATGGCCAGTATGATAAAATAATAATGGGGGGATTTTATGAAGAAGGTTAGTCAGCATATATATGTGAGAACACTAACAGAAAATGATGCAGAATCACTGTTAACATTAGAGCTTGAGAACCGCTCATATTTTCAGGAATTTACACCTTTGGTCAAAGATGATTTCTTCACGTTACCTCGCCAAATTGAGCGAATTCAGCGGAGTAGGCAAAGAAGTGCACAAGATGAATCTTACATGCACGGTATTTTCTTAAATGAAACCGATGCCTTAATTGGGACGATCTCATTAAGTTCTGTCGTAAGAGGTCCGATAGAAGGAGCTTGGCTCGGGTATGTACTCGATCAAAGGCAGGGCGGAAATGGATATATGACAGAAGCCATTCGCTTAATCATTGACTATGCCTTTTTTGAGTTGAATCTCCATCGTATTGAGGCTGGAGTAAAGCCAAGTAATAAAGGTTCCATTCGTGTACTTGAAAAGACAGGTTTTGAAAATGAGGGACTAAATCGTAAAAAAGTAAAGATTAATGGAGTGTGGGAGGATCACTATTTGTTTGCGATCATCCATCCAGATGAGTCCTAGCATGAACATACATAAAAAGCTCCTCCGAGCCGGGGGAGCTTTCATTGTGTAGACAAATCCTTGTTGGATGGATCATTTGCCTTTTTTTGCAGGAATTTCTTTAATAACAAGATATAAAAAGATAAAGTTAATGACCCAATTTAATAAAAATGAGTTTGCAACAGGCGTGTTTAATGCACTCATAATGGCGAAAAAGACCGTTGTTAATGTGAGTGAATAAGCGGAGAGCTTCCAAAGCATTTGGAAGGACAGCTCTTTTTGCTGCATTCGTTTAATAAATGTACCAAGCATCGCAAGGAATGTTGCGCTGATAAACATGAGAGCCGCAGTTGATAGATATAGCAGTACACAGATCACAGGGATGATAATCGCTTGGTTCTGATTTGTGACGCGGGCGAGTTCATCTTTTGTCAGCGTTCCGCCAAGAAGCTGGTAGGGGATATCTGTCATTTGCCCATCAATGGCAATCACTGCTTTTTCCTTTAATAAAGCGATGGCCGTTTGCTTTGATTCTAGCTCACTTGCTTTTATTTTTTCAGCAGGATCAAAGATGATCGTGATGCCGTTTTCTTCTTTTTCTATTGGTTCACTTTGATCCGCTTGAAGCTTTCCTTTTTCGATTGAAAAGTCGGGTAAATCTTTTTTGATCACATGCTGAAATCCTGACATCGCATTCGAGATCTCTTGGCTCATATGAAACCCCTGAGGAACTGCTGCGATAATTGAGAGGATAAAAATGAATAAAATCGCTTTACCGATCCCTGTAAACCGTGCTTTAGCAATATCTTTTGGTGAATAAATTCCTTTTAACAATAGATTAAATACGTTCAATACCCATTCACTTCCTACATTCTTTTCTATTTCTCATATTGTATCAATGTCTATCCATCAAGTACAAGTATGGCCTTCATCACTGGTTAAGATAGAAGGAATGAGGCATAATGTATACAGCATATAAAAGGAGGCGGCAGGGTCTTGGACATTTTGTATTGGATACTGATTGGCTGTGCATTTATCATTGCGTTTGTTGGACTGGTTTATCCAATTATCCCGAGTGTAGTCTTTATGGTTCTCGGATTTATTCTATATGGTTTCTTCTTTAGCTTCGAGCCGCTTACACTGACGTTCTGGCTTATTCAAGCCATGTTTACTGCCGTCTTATTTGCGGCAGATTATGTCTCAAACCTGATTGGGGTAAAGCGCTTTGGCGGCAGCAAGGCAGCTATTTGGGGAAGCACCATTGGGTTATTAGCTGGTCCTTTTGTGATACCCATTGCAGGAATTATTATTGGTCCATTTCTTGGGAGTGTTATTGCAGAGCTCCTTGTTCATCAAAAAGATCTGAAGACGAGTGTGAAAGTCGGATTAGGCTCATTAATTGGATTTGTATCAGGTGTTTTTGCAAAAGGATTGATTCAAGCGCTGATGCTTGGCATCTTTTTATTTTATGTCCTTCGTTAAGTTGAAAAAGGGTGTTTAAAACTTTTTCAAAAGGGCTAAATACAAAATAAACACTGAAATGTTTCAGAACATGAGCAATAACGTTGAAACAAGCTGTTTCTTTTGATACTCTTTGAGTAGGGTGAATTGCTGACTTACAAAGGAAGCATTTCAGTACATACATTTTAAGGAGGAATTTAACCATGGCTTTTAAACTTCCAGAATTACCATATGCTTACGATGCATTAGAACCACATATCGACAAGGAAACAATGACGATTCACCACACAAAACACCACAACACATATGTAACAAACTTAAACAAAGCAATCGAAGGTGTATCAGCTCTTGAAGATCAATCAATTGAAGAGCTAGTGGCTAACTTAAACTCAGTGCCTGAAAACATTCGTACAGCTGTACGTAACAATGGCGGAGGACATGCGAACCACTCATTATTCTGGACGCTTCTTTCACCAAACGGTGGCGGCGCACCAACTGGTGAACTTGCAGATGCAATCGAAAAAGAATTAGGCGGATTTGAAAAATTCAAATCTGATTTCGCTGCAGCAGCTGCAGGACGCTTTGGTTCTGGTTGGGCATGGCTTGTTGTGAACAACGGAAAACTTGAAATCACAAGCACGCCAAACCAAGATTCTCCTTTAACTGAAGGAAAAACGCCAATTCTAGGACTAGACGTTTGGGAGCATGCTTACTACCTAAACTACCAAAACCGTCGTCCTGATTACATTTCAGCATTCTGGAATGTTGTGAACTGGGATGAAGTAGCTCGCCTTTACAGCGAAGCTAAATAAATCATTTGATTTGAAAAGACCTGCTCTTTAGAGAAGCAGGCCTTTTTATATTTTCCCTCCTTTTTTTACATATCTGCCTTTTGATGAGACAGACTATTGTGTAGAAAAGGAGAATGAATGGTATGAGCAGATTAAAGAAAATGTTCGGGGACATGGATGTTACAAAAGATTTATTGCTCCTCCTCACGATTGGCGGGTTATACGCACTTGCCATTGCGCTTTCGAATACGTTTGTAAATGTGTACTTATGGAAACAGTCCGGGAAATTCACAGATCTTGCGATTTATAATTTGGCCATTGTGGTGCTTCAGCCCATTACATTTTTATTCGCTGGCCGGCTCGCAAAAAAAATAGACCGGGCGTTTGTCCTTCGTTTCGGTGTCATCTTTTTAGCCGCTTTTTATTTAATTGTCTTAATGGCAGGAGAACAAGCGGCCGCACGGCTAGTTTTATTGGGAAGTGTCCTTGGGATCGGCTATGGTTTTTACTGGCTTGCTTTTAACGTACTCACCTTTGAGATCACTGAGCCTGAAACAAGAGATTTCTTCAATGGATTTCTTGGGGTGCTTTCCTCAACTGCCGGCATGATCGGTCCGCTCATTGCGGGAATTGTCATTTCTCAGTTAACGGATGATACAGGCTACACCGTCATTTTCACATTATCGCTCTTTTTGTTTTCACTAGCGGTTGTGATGAGCTTTTTCCTCAAAAGAAGGCAGTCAAAAGGCAAATTTATGATCAAACAAATTTGGAAAGAACGTCATGCAGATGAGAATTGGCGTAGGATTACAACAGCTCACTTTTTTCAAGGGCTTCGTGAAGGGGTCTTTGTCTTCTTAATCAGTGTCTTCGTGTTTATTGCAACAAACAGTGAGCTTGCTCTCGGGACGTTTGGTTTAGTGAATTCAGGTGTTGCCTTTTTTACTTATTTCTTCGCTACACGTTTGATTAAGAAAAAGTGGCGGAAGAAGGCCATCATGCTTGGCGGGCTGATTTTATACGGAGCCTTGTTTTTAATCGTTTTCCACTTGTCCTATGTATCACTTCTGATGTATGCGGTAGCCATTGCAATAGGATATCCGCTCCTGCTTGTTCCTTATGTATCCTTAACATATGATGTCATCGGCCATGCAAGGTACGCCAGAAAGGCCCGAATTGAATATATTGTGGTCAGAGAGCTATTTTTAAATGCCGGCCGTATTTGTTCGATTGTTTTGTTCCTGCTGTCTGTCACCTTACTAGGTGATGAGCTCGGAATCCCTGCATCACTTGTTGTGCTCGGAGCGGGGCACACCCTCATTTATTACTTTGTAAAAGATATTCATTTGAAAGAAAAAACAGCTGATATGAAAGAGGCTGACGGTCAAAAGCCAGTTTCTCAAACGAACCTTATTAAGGGAGAAAGGTAAAATTTCTTACCTATGGAACATCAAATTTCTAGATAAATGATAGAAAAACCGCTAAAATGATGATGGCACCTTTTATACATAAAAAGGGGTGCCATTTCTTTCTTGATAGAAAAGGTGATGTGATGAGAAACAAGAAAAACAAAAAAGACGCGAAGGAAGGGCGCAAAACACTTCCGATCCGGCTGAATTTATTATTTTTAGCTGCCTTTATTATTTTTACCGGCGTTGTTGTTAGACTCGGGTTTGTGCAAATTGTCAATGGAGAAGATTATAAAAAGCAGGCAGAAAAACAAGAGGATGTGAATGTCAGCTCATCTGCTCCGCGCGGAAAAATTTATGATCGAAACTACAATACGATTGTCAGCAATAAAGCGCTGAATGCCATTACATATACGAGAACCTCGACGACTTCACAAGAAGAGCGGCTCAAAGTGGCATCAAAATTAGCGGATATGATCCATGTGAGTACCAAAAAAATCACAGATCGTGACAAAAAAGATTTCTGGATCTTAACGCATCCGAATGAAGCGAAAAAGCTTGTTCAAAAAGAATCAGAATTAAAGGGTGACGATAAGGTCTCTGATGATAAACTATATGAGCTTCAGCTAAAACGCATCACAGACAAGGAATTAAATCAACTGACGAAAAAAGATTTACAAGTGCTTGCCATTAAAAGGCAGATGGATGGAGGCTATGCACTGACGCCTCAATTTATTAAAAATGAAGATGTAAAGCCAAGCGAAATTGCTTACGTCTCTGAGCATTTGGACGAGCTGCCAGGTGTTGATGTGACGACAGACTGGTCACGCAGCTATCCGTATAAAGGACTGCTCCGCAGTATGCTCGGCAGTGTGTCTTCGAGTGATGAAGGTCTTCCGCAGTCACTTCTTGAGCATTATCTATCACTTGGCTACAGCCGAAATGACCGTGTAGGAAAAAGCTATCTCGAATATCAATATGAAGATGTCCTGCAGGGCCAAAAGGAAAAAGAACAGAGTACAACTGATAAACAGGGCAATGTCACAAGCTCTAAAGTGTTAACAGAAGGTAAGAGCGGGAAAGACCTTGTGCTTACAATTGATATTCAGCTGCAAAAAGCAGTTGAAAAAATTATTGAAAAGAACTTGAGAAGTGCGAAACAAAGAGGGGGAACTGAGCTTCTTGATCGCGCATTTGTTGTCATGATGGACCCAAGAAATGGAGAGGTTCTCTCTGTTGCGGGTAAGCAGATTTCTAACAAAAACGGAAAATACAAATTCGATGACTACTCATTAGGAACGATGACATCCTCATATGCGATGGGATCAGCCGTAAAAGGGGCCACTGTACTGACTGGATATAAAACAGGCGCTATTCATATTGGAAGTACCCAATACGATGAACCTCTCTATATCGCCCAGTCACCGCCAAAGAAATCCTATCAAAATATGGGACTCATTAATGATTTAACAGCACTAGAGCGTTCATCAAACGTGTATATGTTCAAAACAGCGATCGCCATTGGGAAAAGCGAATATCGTAAGAATCAGCCGCTCCCAATTGATCCGAAAGCATTTGATACGTTCCGCTACAATTTTAGTAAATTTGGCCTTGGCGTCAAAACAGGTATTGACCTGCCAAACGAAGCAACGGGCTACAGAGGAACGTCTACACAATCGGGGCTCTTACTTGACTATGCGATTGGACAGTATGATACGTTTACACCGCTGCAAATGGCGCAATACGTTTCAACCATTGCAAACGGCGGGTATCGTTTACGTCCGCAGCTTGTCAAAGAAGTGAGAGAGCCAGATCCGCAGCGAGGCATTGGAGCTGTAACGGAATCCGTCAAACCTGATGTATTGAATAAGCTAGACATGACAAGTGATGAAATCAAGCGTGTCCAGCAAGGCTTCAAGCTTGTGATGCAGAACCCAAGAGGGACAGCCTATTCAAACTTTGGCAACAAAAAGTATAATCCAGCTGGCAAAACAGGAACCGCTCAATCATTCTATGACGGTCCAATTAAAAGCAAGCGCGGTACACCGACGTATAACACAACTCTTGTTGCGTATGCGCCTGCTGATAATCCAGAAGTAGCCATTTCCGTTGTCGTGCCATGGGTGTATCAAGACTACAACCAGCGCTATCCAATTACAAATGATATTGGTGAACAAGTATTAGATAAGTACTTTGAACTGAAATCAAAACAGGAAAGCAATGATACACAGGCGAAAAACAAAAACAAAATTGAAAATGAAGCAGAAACAAATAACTAGACCTTTCATAGGTAAAAACGCTCACTTTTTGTGGGCGTTTTTTTACGTTTTCTTCAAAAATTTCGATATAAATTGACAAAATTCATAAAAAACGCCGCAATTTCTCTACAAAACTTCGACATTTACAAAACCTTAACATTCCATTTAAACGAAATTAATAAAGAACCTTTAATGTATTACTCGTAGGACAAATTATTCAGGGGGTATTCTTGAAATGAAAAAGAACAAATTATGGCTGCTTACTTTCCTTACTATCGCATTGTTAGCATTCGTCACAGCATGCGGAAACAGCAGCTCAAGCGGAGATTCAAAAGACAGTAAAGGAAATGCTTCAAACAAAGATGAGGCATCAGGTTCCATTACCATCTCAGGATCATCTGCGATGCAGCCTTTAGTTCTTGCGGCAGCAGAAAAATTCATGGATAAACATCCAAAAGCCGATATTCAAGTACAAGCCGGCGGTTCAGGAACAGGACTTTCTCAAGTTTCAGAAGGATCTGTACAAATTGGTAACTCAGATGTATTCGCTGAAGAGAAAGACGGAATCGACGCAAAAGCTTTAAAAGACCACAAAGTAGCAGTTGTTGGAATGGCCGCAGCTGTAAACCCTGAAGTGGGTGTCAAAGACATCACAAAGGACGAATTGAAAAAAATCTTCACTGGTAAAATCAAAAACTGGAAAGAGCTTGGCGGGAAAGACCAAAAAATCACGCTTGTCAACAGACCTGATTCTTCAGGAACTCGTGCAACATTTGTGAAATATGCACTTGACGGTGCAACACCTGCAGAAGGAATCACAGAAGATTCTTCAAACACAGTGAAAAAGCTGATTGCAGAAACACCAGGTGCGATTGGATACCTAGCATTCTCTTATTTAACAGATGACAAAATTACACCGCTCAGCATTGATGGTGTGAAACCAGAAGAAAGCAATGTAGAAAGCGGTAAATATACAATTTGGGCATACGAGCACTCTTATACAAAAGGTGAGCCGGAAGGTCTAGCAAAACAATTCTTAGATTACCTTATGAGTGACGAAGTACAAAAAGAAATCGTCAAAGACCAAGGCTACATCTCAGTCTCTAATATGAAAGTAGAAAGAGACGCAACAGGCAAACAATCAGATAAGTAAGAGGTCTTGAATTGCTGATGAAGGAAAAGTGGAGCATTTCACTTTTCCTTTTATGACATTCATAGGAGTGTAGAAAAAGATGAAGCAGATAGAACATACAGAAGCGAGCGATCGGCTGATCAGCTCGAAGAAAAATAGGCAAATGGATGAAGTAAGAGGAAGTATTTTGGTGAAATTCTGCGCATTCTTAATGATTGCAGTATCCATCGCCATCACCATCTTCCTTGGCATTAAGGGTTTACAATCTTTCATCGTAAATGGTGTAAGCCCAATTGAGTTCTTAACCAGTATCAATTGGAACCCAACAGCAGAAAACCCGGAGTACGGCGCATTTCCTTTTATCTTTGGATCGATCGCCGTCACGCTTCTATCGGCACTTATTGCAGCGCCGCTAGGCATCGCAGGAGCGATCTTTATGACAGAAATTGCACCTGCATGGGGCCGGAAAATTCTCCAGCCAGTCATTGAATTGCTTGTAGGGATTCCATCCGTTGTTTACGGATTCATAGGTCTTACAGTATTGGTGCCGTTTATCGGACATTTCAAGTCAAGCGGCTCAGGGCATAGCGTGTTAGCAGGAACGATTGTCCTGTCTATTATGATTCTGCCAACCGTTACATCCATTGCAACTGATGCTATGGCTTCCCTTCCAAAAAGCTTACGTGAGGGATCGTATGCACTTGGCGCTACAAGATGGCAAACGATTAGACGTGTGCTTGTACCGGCAGCTCTTCCAACATTAATGACTGCAGTCGTTCTTGGAATGGCAAGAGCATTTGGAGAAGCCCTTGCCGTTCAGATGGTCATTGGAAACACGCGTAATTTACCAGAGAGCATTATGGATACAGCTGGTACATTAACAACCATTATTACGTTAAACATGGGTCACACAACGTATGGAAGTGTTGAAAACAATACACTTTGGTCAATGGGGCTTGTCCTTCTAGTTGTATCGTTTATGTTCATACTCATTATCAGATACTTGTCGTCTAGGAGGAAGATTTAATGAATAGCAAAATGACCGATCGTTTTGCCACGTTTGTTTTTGGATTATGTGCTGCCATTATTACGGCGATCCTAGTTGGTTTGTTTTCTTATATCATTTTCAACGGGGCAAAAGAATTAAACTTTGATTTTTTGACAACCCGCTCAAGTGCAATTGGCTCTGGCGGCGGTATTAGGGATCAGCTGTTTAACTCGTTTTACATTTTGTTTATTACAATGCTGATCACAGTACCACTTGGTGTCGGCGGCGGAGTGTACATGGCTGAATATGCGCCTCAAAACAAAGTCACTGATTTTATTCGCACATGTATTGAAGTGTTGTCTTCACTTCCTTCTATTGTCATTGGTATGTTTGGTTTACTCATGTTTGTCAATTTAACAGGCTGGGGCTATACGATCATCGGAGGAGCTCTTGCGCTCACGGTGTTTAACCTGCCAGTGATGGTGAGGGTGACAGAAGACGCGCTTCGCTCTGTACCAAAGGATCAAAAGGAAGCATCACTAGCGCTTGGTGTGACGAAATGGCATACAGTGAAGACGGTCCTGATTCCTGGTGCGATTCCTTCTATTATTACCGGTGCGATTTTAGCATCAGGAAGAGTCTTCGGGGAGGCAGCAGCGCTTCTTTTCACAGCAGGCCTCACCACACCGCGTCTTGATTTTACAAACTGGAGTCCATTTTCTGATACGTCACCGCTGAATGTTTTTAGACCGGCAGAAACATTAGCCGTTCATATATGGAACGTCAATACACAAGGAATCATTCCAGATGCAGAGGCCATTGCAAATGGTGCATCAGCCGTACTTGTGCTTTCAGTTTTAGTATTCAACTTAGCAGCTAGATGGCTTGGTTCATTTATTCATAAAAAGCTTACGTCAAAATAATGTGAGAGAGGTGTGAAGGGGATATGGTTCAAATGCTAGCAGAAAAAAAAGAGATTGCAGCAAAAAAGGCTCCACTTCAAGCGGAACAGATTTTACAGGTGCAGGATTTAAGCATTTATTATGGTGAAAAAAGAGCAGTCAATCACATTTCATTTGAAATTGAGAAGAACGCAATTACCGCATTAATCGGCCCATCTGGCTGCGGGAAATCAACCTTTTTACGCAGCATTAACCGCATGAACGACTTGATCCCAGGTGCGAGAAGTGAAGGGGCGATCATGTACGAAGGGCTCAATATTTTGGATGACCGCATTAATGTGGTGAATTTACGAAGAGAAATCGGCATGGTTTTCCAAAAACCAAACCCATTTCCTAAATCGATCTACAATAACATTACCCATGCGTTAAAGTATGCGGGGGAAAAAAGAAAATCAGTGCTTGATGATGCGGTAGAGGAAAGCTTAACAAAAGCAGCGCTTTGGGATGAGGTCAAAGATCGTCTGCACCGCTCGGCTTTGTCATTATCCGGTGGTCAGCAGCAGCGCCTTTGTATTGCGCGTACACTTGCGATGAAGCCCAGCGTTCTTTTATTAGATGAACCCGCATCTGCCCTAGACCCGATTTCAAATGCAAAAATTGAAGAGTTATTATCAGAGTTGAAAAATGATTATTCGATCGTCATTGTGACACACAACATGCAGCAAGCGTTGCGTGTATCTGATCATACAGCCTTTTTCCTGAACGGTGATCTAGTAGAATATGATGCCACTGAACGTATCTTTACACGTCCTGCGCAGCAAAAAACAGAAGACTATATCAATGGTCGATTTGGATAAGGCGGGTGGATTTTGATGAATGCAATAGCTACTGAAACAGCCAAAAAAGAAGTGTTTCGTGTGAATGATATGAACCTTTGGTACGGACAGCATCACGCACTGAAGCATATTGATTTAGACATTAGAGAGCATGAAGTCACAGCAATTATCGGTCCGTCCGGCTGCGGGAAGTCAACGTTTATCAAGACCTTAAATCTTATGGTCAAAACAGTGCCAGGTGTGAAAATCACTGGAGATATGATGTATAACGGCGACAATATTTTAAAAGGCCGCGTTGATCTAGTGGAACTGCGTAAAAACGTCGGGATGGTCTTTCAAAAAGGGAACCCATTCCCTCAGTCAATCTTTGATAATGTCGTCTACGGACCAAGAATTCATGGCGTGAAGAGCAAGCAGCAATTGAAAGAAATCGCTGAAAAAGCGCTTCGTGATGTTGCCCTTTGGGATGAAGTGAAAGATCGTTTAAGTGCGCCTGCATTAGGTCTTTCCGGCGGTCAGCAGCAGCGTCTTTGTATCGCAAGAGCTATTGCCACAAGCCCAGATATTTTACTAATGGATGAACCAACATCAGCGCTTGATCCTGTCTCAACATTAAAGATTGAAGAATTGATTATGAAATTAAAAGAGAAATACACGATTGCCATTGTGACGCATAACATGCAGCAAGCGGCGAGGGTATCAGATAGAACAGCCTTCTTTTTAATGGGAGAGCTTGTTGAGGTCAATGATACGAATGTGATGTTCTCTGAGCCAAATGATCAAAGAACAAATGATTATATATCTGGTCGATTTGGATAACAAAAACCCCCTGGAGGTCAGCGCCGCCAGGGGGTTTTTGTTGTTATTTTGTTAAGGCTTTGACGATTTGTTTAAACGTCATCCCTGTTTTTAAATTGAACTTGCCTGCACGAATTTCTTTATGGTAGCCAGCGTCAATCACGTAATCATTAAAATCTTTAGACGAATTGATGATTCCGTCCTTTTCAAGCATGTCTGAAACATCACTTGTGCTCATCCCGTTTTTAATAACAAATTTGACCGATTTGCCTTTAGGCTTGTCTGATGTTTCTTTATCATTTTTAGAATCGCCGTCTTCATTTGCCTTCAGTGCTTTTTCTTTATAATTAAGAAGCTGCTGATATGTTTCACGGCTGACGGAGACTTCTTTTTTAGAGTCTAAATAGTTTTTCACATCAGTGTCTGTTACTTTCGCTGCGAGCGTTTCTTTTGTGGTTGTATCAGCCGCCGCTTCATCTTTTCCAGTGAGGAAAAAAACGATCGCCAGAACACCAGTTGCAAGAATCATACCTGCCGCAAACGTTTGGATGCTTTTTTTCGTCATACAAGCACCTTCTCGTTGTCTTTAATGATCATATTGACCTCATCTACAGATACATGCTCAGCGCGCGCAATGGCCTCAGGAGACATGCCATTTTGATGCTTTGAAATGATTTGTCTTGCGATAGATGGATCAATTTCTGAATGTTTGCGGACGACAATGTTTGTTTCAAGCAATTCTTCTTCAAGAACCTTCATTTTCTTTTTCAGTTTATAGATTTCTTGCATTGCAGATAGTTGAAGTGTTTCAAGTTCCTGCTCGACTTCTTTAATCGGCTCTCTTTGAAAATATGAGAATGCGATCAGTACGATACTGACAACAAGCAATCCGATAATTGCAATTTCCATGTTTCATCACCTTTTATTCATATTTTAATGCTGAAAGCCATAAAAGGCTTTCATGATTGTTTCAGACAGTTTTCGACCCTTCTTTTTTATACCATAAAAAAGCTAGTTTCAAAAGGAATTGCTGAAAAAATCACCTTTTTTTCATCTTTTTTCTTTTTATATGAAAAACGAGTATGAAAATCTTGCTCGCTGTCAAAATAAAAGAGGGTTCCTCATGTATACAGTACGACAAAGATTGAGGTTTTATAGGGGAGCAGGCCATTTTTCATGAAATGACCGTGTGATATGGATCAGAACGCGGACGGGATTGACTGAAATTCAAATTGATGAAAAAACATTCTAGCATTCCTAAGCTAGAAGTGGTATTATAGTTAGGTCTGAATGTGAATTGATTTTAGTTTGGAGGGAAAAACATGCGCGTAAATATTACTCTAGCTTGCACTGAATGCGGTGAGCGTAACTATATTACTAAAAAGAATAAGCGAAACAATCCAGATCGCGTTGAATTCAAAAAGTATTGCTCACGTGATAAAAAACAAACTTTACATCGTGAAACAAAGTAAGCAGCAGGGAATTTTCCTGCTGTTTTTTTATGATGGGAGATGATCTGTGTGAAAAAAGAGCTTCGTCTTCAAACATTAGCCAAGCTGGACCAGATGAGTGCCGAGGAATTCAAGCGAAGCACCGCTTTACTTCATGAGCACTTGTTTCAACTGTCAGCATGGAAACAAGCGGATACGATTGCACTCACCATGTCTAGAGGAAAAGAGGTACCAACAATGCCTCTAATTGAAAAAGCATGGCAGGAGGGGAAAACAGTATGTGTACCCACCTGTTTTCCGGAAACAAAAGAGATGACGTTTTATGAATATACACCGGAAACGAAAATGATATCCCGCTACTTTGGGCTAATAGAGCCAGACCCTCTGGCGTCGGCTGCTGCATCTAAAGAATCAATCGATTTGATCATTGTGCCTGGTGTGTGCTTCGATCGACAAGGCTACCGTATCGGATATGGGGGCGGCTATTATGACCGCTACTTAGCTGACTATCACGGCGAAACGCTTGCCCTTTGCTTGACAGTACAGCAAACTGAGCATATTCCGGCTGAAACGCACGACATCCCGGTCTCAATCATGGTCAGTGAGAAAGGTACCATATATCCAAAATAAAAGTCCGCTGCTTATACGTAAGAACGGGCTTTTTGTGTTGAGCGAAGGTCTTGTTTGTGATCAAAAGTCACAAGAAAGATAGCAATCAACATTCTTCATTAAAAGGCATTTTAGCTGACGGGGGATATGTTTTGAAAAAATTTCGCGGAAAGAAAAGATACTTCCGTCATATGTGGGAGGAAGTAAATACTTGTGACTTAAAACTTGTTCGTGATTCATGGTTTTATTTTTGGCATACGCACCTTGATTTTTTTGGAGTCGGGGGAAATAGCTTAAAAATAAGAAGAGAGCATATCAAAGCTCATATCGCTTTATATTATAGGCTGCTAAAACAGCTAGAAGGCTTTGAAAAGCCCATACCAAACTTGGATTTGTATTCACGAACATGACCCTGTTTAGACGCTGTATATGTTTATACACCAAATCCATACGACAGTTACTTTCCGCACAAGGTGGAGGAGTTAGAGCAGAATTGTAAGCTGCCTCATACTTTCATGGGGACTAATCGACCTTCATCAATTTGACGTTTCTTATGATCAATCAGAGTGCGGAGAGGTCTATTATATTCAATCAAAAGAGCAAGGGATTAGATTGTGAAGGCCTGCTTATGAAAGGAACCTTTTAAGCGATAAAAACGATGGTTCATGCATAAACAAATACTATTTAAGCCACGATACGAACATAGGAGGGAATATGGATGAATAAAATGATTTGGAGCATTGTGTTCACACTATTTGCATTCGTTCTCGTGCAAAATCGTTATCGGCTCATGAATTTGGTTTTAGGCCAAAATCAAGTCCGGCACTTTTTGATTAAATGGCTGATGAAAATCCCATATTTTCGGACGAAATTTATTCGCCAAGCATTCTAATCCCGCAAAAGCCGGGATTTTTTTGTTTAGAAATGCGGATAAGAACGATTCTTGCTATAATAATGTAAAAAATGGAGCGCGAATGTATGAATGTCATAGATAGTTTATTTTGGCGAGTTGTTGATGAACTAAGACAAAAAGGATACGAGATGATTCAAAGTCCGTACCCAGAAGATGAAATATTCTTTGAAGCACCACGAAACTCAGGTTATGATCTCATCCGTCTATATAGAAAAGATGTGAATTTCAAGCAGGAGATCGTTCGAGATATCGAGGAGCAAACATATCGGATCAATCAGCTGAGAGAAGCTATGCGTAAACGATCTCTTCATCTCCTACAGCTGCAATTTACAACTGATGTTCCAGTAGATGATTGGGAAGACCTAAACGGTCAGCCGCAAAAAGAGAATAAGGTGACAGTTACTCCTGTATTACTCAATGCAGACACGCTTCAAAACGATGTAAACGAACTGCAAAAATGGCTGAATACATCGCTTGCAGTAAATGTAGAAGAAGCGAAGAAAGACACAGCTGAGGATGCCATGCAGCTGAAAAGGAACGTGCTTCAGGCATTTGATGATCAGGAAAAGCAGCGAGAACGAGAACGGGCCGTGTTTCAAAATGGCAGACCCATTTTTACCTACTTGCTGATCGCTGTCCAAGTGGTGATGTTTCTTTTACTTGAGCTGTCAGGCGGAAGTACCAATACCGCAACTTTAACAGCATTTGGTGCTAAAAATAATGTGCTGATCTTAGAGGGTGAATGGTGGCGCCTGATGACACCAATGTTTTTACATATTGGCTTGACGCACTTACTCTTTAATACTTTTGCTCTTTGGTCCGTTGGAGCGGCTGTTGAGAGAATTTATGGATCGGGAAGATTTTTGCTCATCTATTTCATTTCCGGCATTTTTGGCTCCATAGCGAGCTTTGTGTTTAATACGGCAATTGCAGCCGGCGCATCTGGCGCGATCTTTGGCTGCTTAGGCGCACTGTTATATTTAGCCATCTCAAATCGAAAGCTTTTCTTTCGGACGATGGGGACAAATATTATTGTCATTATCCTCATTAACCTAGGAATAGGCTTCACTGTATCAGGTATTGATAACGCAGGGCATCTTGGCGGCCTGGTTGGCGGTTTTTTCACCGCATTAGCTGTCCGTCTGCCTAAACAGATCCAGCCTGTCAAAATGCTTCTTGCGAGTACTGCTCTGCTCTTTATTGGCGGTTTTGGATTGTATACAGGGTTTCATTCTGACAATCAAAAGGAAGCAGCGGCAGCAAGTGAGGCAGCAAGTTTATTTGATGAGAAAAAGTACAGCGAAGCAAGTGAACGACTAGAGGAATATGTGCACGATAAAGATGCATCAGCTGAGGCACTTCATATCTATGCACTATCGGAAGCGCAGCAGGGCCGACTTGATAAGGCTATTCAATTTTTACAAAAGTCGCTTGAAAAAGATCCAGATGATCCAAATAAACTGTATCATTTATCGCTTTTATACGTAGAAAAAGGAGAGACAGCGAAAGCAGAGGATCTATTAGCGAAAGCGTTAAAACAAGATCCTCAAAATGATCAATTTTTAAAGCTGAAACAATATATCGAAAATAGTCAAACACGTTGAATGACTTGACTGAAAGCGCATTTATGAATACGCTTATCCTAACTGTTGATGAGAAGAAATGGTGGAAACAATGAAAACGTTATATGATGTACAGCAGCTGCTCATGAGATTTGGAAATTATGTGTATTTCGGAGATCGTGAAGTAGAATTAGAATTTATGGCAGACGAATTGAAGGAAATGTATACATCAGGCATCATTGACCGGACCGAATGGTCAAACGCAATGACGATTCTTCAAATGGAGCTAGCCAAATTAAATCGAAAAACAATGTGAAGGTGGAGGGCATATGACAGGGGATTGGTTTGTAGGTATTGATCTTGGCGGTACGACAATTAAGCTTGCGTTCATTAATCTATATGGTGAAATTCAGCATAAGTGGGAGATTCCTACGGATAAATCCGGGCAGACGATCACAGTCGATATTGCCAAATCAATTGACCATAAACTGGTTGAGATCAGTATGCCGAAATCAGCACTTATTGGGATCGGAATGGGTGCACCTGGACCTGTAGATAAAGTATCTGGCATCGTCTATAAAACAACGAATCTGGGCTGGACAAACTACCCCTTGAAAGATCACCTAGAGGCAGAGACGGGACTTCCATCTGTCATTGAAAATGATGCGAATATTGCTGCACTCGGTGAAATGTGGAAGGGGGCAGGCGATGGCGCAAAAAATATCCTGATGGTCACACTTGGAACAGGGGTTGGCGGCGGCATCATCGTCAACGGTGAAGTTGTTCAAGGGGAAACAGGAGCTGGCGGAGAAATTGGCCATATTTGTGCTGTTCCATTTCAAGGTGCACCGTGTAACTGTGGAAGAACAGGCTGTATTGAAACGATCGCATCTGCAACTGGCATCGTCCGGATTGCAAAGGATAAATTAGAAACCGAGCAGCATACATCTTCACTTGGCAAGCTCGCTTCGCTATCGGCAAAGAATGTATTTGAGGCGGCAGAAAACGGAGATGATCTTGCAATGCGTGTCGTAGAAGAAGTGACGACACATCTTGGACTTGTCCTAGCGAATCTTGCTAGTGCTTTAAACCCAACAAAAATTGTGATTGGCGGCGGTGTTTCAAAAGCAGGTGAGCTTCTTCGCAGTAAAGTAGAGCGCATTGTGAAACAACATGCTTTCCCGCCTTGCGCTGACGATGTTGAAGTGGTAATTGCATCCCTCGGAAACGATGCGGGTGTTATCGGCGGGGCATGGATGGCAAAAACCAAATGGCTGTCTTGAACAAAAAAGTCATAATGATGTCATTTTTATTAAAAAAAGCGATAGATAGGCATGAAATTGGATGTTTAGCATATTCATAAGTTTGTCATGAGGAAAAAGACATTGATTTTCCATCATATACAGGATAAGATATACTTTAGTTATTTTTCTAGAAGCACCAATAATTAGGGTATATCCAGAGCCTGGGTGCGCGCTTAGCATAAGGAGGTTACAATGCGAAAGAATAGATTAAAGGCGATTTCATTTTTACTGATTGCGACATTGCTGATGTGGGTCAAAACCTATGTTATCTATAAATCTAGCTTCAATATTAAAATTGAAAATTTCATGCAGGAGTTTATCCTGTTTATTAATCCGCTTAGCTTTCTCTTGTTTATCTTCGGTATCGGTTTATTTTTCAAAGAAAAAAACCGCAATCGATATATCATCGTGACAAGCTTTATCCTAACATTCGTTTTGTTAGCCAACATTGTGTTTTATCGATTCTATAGTGATTTTCTAACCATCCCCGTCCTATTTCAAACAAACAATATGGGTGACCTCGGGTCAAGTATTACCTCTTTAATTGAACCAGTCGATTTACTGATGTTTGTTGATATCATCATTTTAATTTGGCTCTATAAAAAACAGCCTTCCTTTAGAACAGATGTCACAATTTCACGAAAAGAACGAGCGGCCTATTACTTATTTGTGGCAGCTACATTCTTCTTTAACCTTGGTTTAGCTGAAACAGAACGACCAGAACTCCTTACTCGCTCATTTGACCGTGAGATGCTGGTGAAAAATATCAGCTTATATAACTTCCATATTTATGACGGGGTATTGCAATCGAAGCAGTCCGCCCAACGAGCTCTTGCTGACAGTAATAGCTTAACTGAAATTGAAAACTATGTAAGCGCAAATCAAACGGACCGTAATGAAAAGACATTTGGTCAAGCAAAAGGACGAAATGTCATTCTTGTATCACTTGAATCTACACAGAGTTTCGTGATCAATGAAAAATTAAACGGGAAAGAAATTACTCCGTTTTTAAACAAATTGATCAAGAAGAGCTATAACTTTACTAATTTCTATCACCAAACAGGTCAAGGGAAAACATCTGATTCAGAGTTTATTGTAGATAATTCTCTTTATCCACTTGGAAGAGGGGCTGTGTTCTTCACAAATCCAAGCAATGAGTTTACAGCGACACCTGAGCTGTTAAAGGATGAGGGCTACCACTCTTCTGTTATTCATGCGAATAACAAAAGCTTCTGGAACCGTGACCTTATCTACGATAGCTTTGGCTACGATAAGTTTTTTGATATTAAATCATTTGATGTGAATGAAGAAAACTCAGTTGGCTGGGGACTGAAAGATGGTCCGTTCTTTGAGCAGTCCGCTGAATTAATGAAATCGATCCCGCAGCCTTTCTATACGAGATTGATTACATTAACGAACCATTTCCCTTTTGATTTAGATGAAGAAGATAAGCTCATTGATGAATATGATTCAAAGAGCAAAACGCTGAACAAGTACTTCCCTACAGTGCGTTATCAAGATGAAGCCCTTAAGCTTTTCTTTAAAAAGATGAAGGAAGCTGGGTTATACGATAACTCCATTTTTGTTTTGTATGGGGATCACTACGGAATTTCTGAAAACCATAACGAAGCCATGGGACAATTTTTAAATAAAGAGATTACGCCATTTGAAGAAGTACAGCTTCAAAAAGTCCCGTTTGTTGTACACATTCCAGGGGTGACAGATCAACATCCAAAAGAAATTGATACGGTAGGCGGTCAGGTCGATATCCGCCCAACTGTACTCAATCTTCTAGGGATTGATACAAGTAAACAAATTCAATTTGGTCATGACCTTTTATCGAAAGATACGAATGACTTTACAGTACTCCGTGATGGAAGCTTTATTACGAAAGACAGCATTTTTACAGATGGTGTTTGCTACAATAAAGAAACAGGCGAGCCAGTAGATGATAAAAACGTGTGTCAGTCTTATGAAGAGAAGGCGAAGCAGGAGCTTCAGTTCTCTGATCAAATCATCTACGGGGATCTCCTTAGATTTTATGATCGAAACAGCCCGGACCATTCACCATCCAAAAAAGAAGGTGAAACGGAGCTGAAAAAGGCGTCCTAATAGATGAAAAAACCTCTGCTATTTTTAGAAGCAGGGGTTTTCTTTTTTTGCCTTCCGGCTCATATAGTATGAGAGGAGGGATGTAAATGAAGACAACGTCGTTTGGAAAAATTGAATGGCAGCTGGATGAAGCAGGGAGGGATGCTGTGGCAAAGCAGCTTGGCATAGGAAAAGCGGCTTTTCATTTATCAAATCAAACAAGCACTGATGAGCTTCTTTTACCAGGATATAGACTTCCAGAAGGAGTCCATGTATTTGATTCGATAGGTGATGTGCAGAGATTTATTGCACCTTACAGACTGCAGCAATCCGATGATTGGATCAATGGAACATTTGAATATGATAGCGCTCAATTAGAAGAAGAGCTGAGCCGCTTGAAAGCTGTATTTCCTTTTCTTCATATCAGCGTCATTGGCCATTCAGTGCTTGATACACCTATTTATGAGATCCGAACAGAGCCTGTTCAGCATTTACATTCTATTCATCTCAATGCCTCATTTCATGCAAATGAATGGATCACGACGTCTGTTTTATTAAAATGGCTGAAATCGCTTTGCTTAGCAGCGTCTGACCCAGTGCAGGCAAGACATTATGAAGCGGTTCATATCCTGCAGACCACCGCTTTATCCATCGTGCCAATGGTTAATCCAGATGGAGTCGATTTGGTACGTAATGGACCGGAGTCACTAGGTCTTCATCGTGAAGAATTCACACTGCTAAACGAGGGATATTCCGATTACCGGGAATGGAAAGCAAATATTCGAGGGGTGGATTTAAACAATCAATTCCCTGCTTATTGGGAAATCGAGTACTATCGTCATCAGTCGAAAGCACCGTCCTACCGGGATTATCCTGGGCGTGAGCCATTAACAGAACCAGAAGCGAAAGCGATGGCAAATCTTGCGTTGCGAAAACGATTTGACCGGCTGATCGCCCTTCATACACAAGGAGAAGAGATCTATTGGGGTTTTCTTGGCCATGAGCCAGCCATCTCAAAAGAAACGGTCAAACGATTCGAACTAGTGAGCGGCTACAAACCGATCCAATATCTCGACAGTTATGCAGGCTATCGCGATTGGTTTATTTATCAATTTCATAATGAGGGCTATACAGTCGAGCTTGGTCTAGGGAAAAATCCTCTTTCCATGGTTCAATTTGATTCGATCTATGAAAAAACAAAGCGGCTTTTGTGGGAAGCGTGTAAGTGTTAAAAGCACCTGTCTGGTGCTTTTTCATATTCTGAGAAACAATCAATTGCTTATGGTCAATAAAAACAATGTTGAAGCAATTGACGAAGGTCTCCTTGTAAGCTATTGTGAAAGATATGGATGTAAAAAAAAGGATATGATTTAGGGAGATGTCGACTATTGAGTGCGCAAAGCCTGTGGAAAAGAAATTTTACTTATTTATTTGTTTCTAAAATGTGCAAAATTACGGCTGATAGTTTATCTTTCAACACCATCTTGTGGCTTTTAGTACTAGGAGGGAAAGGGGCCATAGGGACAGCTTTTTTTATTGCGGTCAGCTTTGTCCCTCAAGCGATTGTTGGGCCATTTATTTCGCCCATGATGAAGCCGCATCAATTGAAATTCTGGATGTGCTTTGCTGATTTAACAAGAGCAGCGATTATCCTTGTAATTGTGGTTAGTTACTTTTATGGTTTCACGCCATTAGTCCTCATCATTGGCTGTATGCTGCTGCATTCGGCGACAGGAGGCTCCTATGAACCGGCATCTGTATCGATTATTCCAAAGCTTGTCCATGAGGACTTCATACAAAAAGCGAATGCAACCATCCAATCAGCAAGTCATGTAGTAAGACTTGTGACGGTCACGATTTGTGGTGTCATGATTGCATTTGTAGGCGTAGGTTATACAATGCTTGTGATCATTCCACTTTACCTTTTGTCCGCTTTATTGGTGTTCATGATTTCATATCAAACAGACGTCATCATCGATAAAGCCAAAAAAGGATTATCTTACAGCAAAAGATTAATTCGAGGTTTTTCACTTGTTAGAAGCCACCATATTTTGTTTCCATTAGCGATTTTTTGTGTCTGCTCAAACTTTGCTGCGGCACCATGGGAAGCATTGTCTGTTATTTATTTAACGGAAGACTTACATAGTGGACCGGTCGTCTATTCATTCATCAAAGTCACAACTGCACTAGGCGCATTTTTGATGGGGTTTGTTTTGACAAAGATAAAAGTGAATCGGTATGGATTGCTGTTTATAGGCGCTGGGATCGTTGATGGAATCGCCTTCTTCATCACAGGTATGAACGCATTGTTGCCTCTTGTGTTTATATCAGCTTTTGCTTTAGGAGCAGCCATTAGTGCAGTTAACGTACCCGAACATACGATGATTCAATTGTCAGTAAAGGCAGAGGATCAGCCGCAAGTGTATGCGATCATCAACATGATTTCCTACTTAATGATTCCGTTAGGCGCCCTCCTTGGCGGCTATATGGCAACAATATTTGGATCTGGGTATGTCATTGCGGCCGGCGGCATCATTGAAGCTGTTTCAGGTATATGCCTGCTTCTGTTTACAAAGATCGGGAAGGTAGAGAGAGCGGATTTGACGATAGAACGAGACAAACCTGCCGTAAACGTAACGTAAGCATGGCATGATTGAATGAGGATAGGTTACAATGAGGACGAGAAAACATGAGAATTTAATGGAAAGGGGAAAAATTATGGCTATAGCAGACGTCACCATCATTCCGATAGGCACTGAAACACCAAGTGTCAGTGCTTATGTAGCAGATGTACAAAGAATTTTAGAAGGCTTTCAACAAGAAGGGAAAATCAAATTTCAATTAACACCGATGAATACGTTAATTGAAGGCGAATTATCCGTTTTATTTGAGGTCATTCAGCGCATTCATGAAGCCCCTTTTGAAAAGGGATTGCACCGAGTAGCGACCAATATTCGCATCGATGACAGACGGGATCAAACCACAACACTTACAAGCAAATTAGAAAGCGTGAATAAGCATTTAAATCAATAAAAAAGCCTGCTATAAGCAGGCTTTTAATGTGCGGTTGGATAACCGCTATAGATGATGGTCATGACAGTGAACCATCCAAAAACCAAAAATGTAGCGCCTGCAAAAGCGATGGCAAGTACGTTCACTTTTTTTAGTGAGCGATAGATGCCGAGCGCAGCTAAAATCGTGACTAGACCAAAAATAATGACGAGCATCATGTGAAAGTCCCCCTTTGTCATCAATCCCCTTGATTTCCTTTCTTTTCATTTTAACCGTTTTCATAAAGCTTGTCGAGTAGATTCCAGTTGACGATTGTTTGAATTTTTATTGAATAGCCTTCATAATAAAAAAGAATGAATAAAGTAGGTGATGAAAATGAATTGGAGAAGAATGCCACTAGGCTATGTACAAGCGAACGCATATATTTGGAAAAATGAGCAGGGAGAATGCTTAATTTTTGATCCAGGCGGTGAAGCGCAAAAGCTGATTTCCTATGTAAAAGAAAAACAGCTTACACCGCTTGCTGTCTTATTGACACATGCTCATTTTGATCATATTGGCGCGGCAGATGAGGTGCGCGAAGAGTGGGGAGTGCCGCTGTATGTACACGAAAATGAAAAAGAATGGCTCACGAACGCTGAATTAAACGGTTCAGCTCGATTGATTGGGAATGGAATTACGGTCAAAGAAGCTGAAAAATTGATTACGTCAGAAGGAACGCTTCAAATTGGGTCGTTTACATTAGAAATGTTCCATACACCAGGGCATTCACCAGGCAGTGTGTCTTACTATTCGGCGGAAGAGGGCTTTGTTATTTCTGGTGACACGCTATTTGAAGGCGGCATCGGGAGAACAGATTTAGTAGGCGGCAGTCAGGAAGTGCTGCTACAATCAATCCATCAAAAATTATTGTCATTGCCAGAATCAACTCTTGTTTTAAGCGGACATGGCGGGGAAACGACTGTGCTGACGGAGCAGGAGCAAAATCCGTTTATTAATGGATTTTCTCTTTAAACGTATGAAAAAAAGCATCTCTTTTTATAGAGATGCTTTTTTCAATTAATGTCCGGTACCGGGAACCATGATGAAAATCGAATAATATGTAAATCCGGCAAAGAAAATCGTCAAGTACGCTCCGAAAATGTAAATATACATTCTTTCGGATAAATTCAAGTAGGATAAAAATACAAAAAGAACGGTTTGACCGAAGAATAACAGCGATGCATCTTTCATATGTCCTAAATAGAACATGACAGCAAAAATACCCGTCCAAAAGCCAAGCACGCGGAACATGCGATTCATTTCTTTCCCTCCCCTTAAAAACCCCTTTGATTCATATTATAGCTGATCATCACTTGTTATGTAAACATTTACATTTTTGACATCATGTGAACAATTTATTTTGAATGCAGAAAAAATTTTTTTGAAAAAATGATGAAAAAGTGTTTATGCCGAAAAACATGAGGGTACTTACTCCATAAGAGAAAAGGTTAACGACCTAAGGAGGAAGACTAATGAGTGACATTACTTTTTATTCATACCCGAGCTGCACGTCTTGCCGCAAAACAAAACATTGGTTAAAGGCGAATCAAATTGATTTTAAAGAGCGTCACCTTTTCAGAGAAACGCCAACACTAGATGAATTAAAAAAGATTCTTTCTTTAACAACAGAGGGAATGGATGAAATTTTAGCCACACGAAGTCAGGCTTTTAAAAGCTTAAATTTAAATATTAATGACTTAAAAGTAAACGAGGTCTTACAGCTTCTCATTGAAAAACCAAAGCTGCTCCGGAGACCAATCATCATTGATGGGAATAAATTAGTGGTCGGCTATAATCCCGGAGAACTTATGAAAATATCAAAGAAGAAAGCGATTCATCAATCGGTATCCTAATAAAAAACGAAGATCAGCTGAAACAAGCTTCAGCCGTCTTCGTTTTTGTGCTGAACTGGGCTAGCTGGGTTCGAACCAACGATCACGGAGTCAAAGTCCATTGCCTTACCACTTGGCTATAGCCCAATATCAAACGTGTAATGTTATTGTTCACCATCTGCGGTCATTTATACATAAAAGTTGTATGTCACGAGTTTTAGTGAAAAAGGAGCGAAAGAAATAAATGAAAAATGAAAAATCAAAGCAATTATACGAATTTATCCTAAAAGAAGCCCCTGTCATGACCGAAGAATGGCTAAAAACAAGAACAGAAGAAGGCTCATTATATTCTAAACATGCTTCAGAGGAAACGGAAAAGAAGCTGAAGGAACAGAACACAGCGTTTATTCAAACCATTGCAGCCACGCTTGTGACACTGTCTGACAAAGTAGAAAACCATTTGAAAAAGTGGTCTGTTGATATTGCACGTGATCGAGCAGTGCACGAGGTGCCGTTATATGAAATCATTGGACAGTTTAAGATTTTCCGCCACATTTTCTGTTCGAGAATTGAGACATTCACCCAAGAAACAGAGCTTGAAGTGACGCTGCAAGATGTGTGTCAGTGGAATCAGCACTTTCACGCCACATTTGATGACATGATTGAGCGTTTATCAGAAGAATATGACCGCGTGACACTTAGTCAGCTGAATGCACAAAGAGAGATGATTCAAGAGCTAAGTGCCCCAGTTATTCCAGTATCAAAGGAAATTGGGATTTTGCCGCTGATTGGGGAAATCGATACGTACCGGGCCAAAATCATTCTGGAGTCCGTACTAGAACAGGCTTCAAGACTGCGTCTAACACACTTATTTATTGATATTTCTGGTGTTCCCGTTGTTGATACGATGGTGGCTTATCAGCTGTTTAAAGTGGTCGATAGTGCGAAGCTGCTAGGAATTGAGACGATTATTTCAGGCATCCGCCCAGAGATCGCTCAAACTGTAGTGAAACTCGGCATTGATTTCTCAAAAGTAAATACTGAGCATAGCCTTGCAAAAGCGTTAGAAAAAAGAGGATTTCGTATCTTTGAAGAGCAGCCGCAAGAAGCCACATCATGACCAAAAAACCTGTACTTGTAAAAGTCAGGTTTTTTTATATGCTCTTTTCTAAAAAATGATGTAATGCATCGTGAGTTGAGGGTTTTCATCATTGTTTAGTCATTAAAATCATAAATTGCTCTTTTGTCATTCACGTTCCGCCATTCTACAATGTGATCAGAGAAAGGAGTGATCCACTTGTATGGGATTGAATATTTAAGGCAAGAGCTGCTAGAAGAAGCATGCCGCATGAGGGCTTCTGATGTGCATATTGTGCCAAAAGAAAAGGAAGCTTCGGTGTCATTTCGTGTTGATTCAGATTTAATCCAGCAGCGAACCATTGATAAAAAAAGCGGAGAGAGGCTTATTGCACATTTTAAGTTTTTATCTTCTATGGATATCGGGGAAAAAAGGAGGCCGCAAAATGGCTCACTAGCTGTGATGCTAAGAAACGGTCAAGTGTTTATTCGGATGTCTACCTTGCCGACAGTGAATGATGAGAGCTTAGTGATTAGAATTTTACCGCAGGATCATGTTCCGAAAATAAAACATCTATCATTATTTCCGAAAGCCTCAGCCAGATTATTATCCTTTTTAAACCACTCGCATGGACTCATTTTATTTACTGGGCCAACAAATTCAGGGAAAACAACAACACTATATTCATTGATTCAGTTTGCAAAAAAGAATTTTAACCGAAATATTATTACCCTTGAAGATCCTGTCGAAACAAGGAATGAAGAAGTGCTGCAGGTTCAAGTGAATGAAAAAGCCGGCATCACGTATGCCGCTGGATTACGCGCTATTTTAAGACATGATCCAGATGTGATTGTGCTAGGAGAAATAAGAGATGCTGAAACGGCCAGAACGGCGATTAGAGCAGCACTGACAGGCCATTTAGTATTGAGTACGCTCCATGCAAAAAATGCAAAAGGAGCCCTTTACCGCATGCTTGAATTTGGTGTGACGATGAATGAACTTGAACAAACAATGGTTGCGATTGCTGCCCAGCGATTAATCGAGCTCACCTGTCCTTTTTGCGGAGAAAGATGTCAGCTTTACTGTAAATTAAATCGACCGATCAGACGAACAAATGTATTTGAGCTGCTGTTCGGAAAAGAGCTTGGTGAGTGTATCAAGGAGGCTAAAGGAGAATATGCTCACTCGTCATATGAAACACTGCAAAGATTAATTCGTAAAGGAGTGGCACTCGGCTATTTATCAAAAAACACTTACCATCGCTGGGTTTATGAAGAAGCGAGCCTCTAAAGTATGGTCTAAAAAGGATCAAGCTGAATGCCTATCAAAACTGGCTCAATTAATTCAGGCTGGATATACATTGATTGAGGCATTAGTGATGGTGAATATCCAGTTATCAAAACAACAGCGGCAGCAATTAAAACTAGGTATTCAGTGGCTGCACGAAGGCGAGCCTTTTTATGTAGTGCTGGAGAGACTCCATTTTCAGAGGGAAGTCATCGCTATACTATGTTTTTCTGAGAAGCATGGCAGTCTAGCCCGTGCTTTAGAACAAAGCGCCCGTTTTTTAGAGAAAAAAATCAAACAGTTAGACACGTTTAAACGTATGTTACGTTACCCGCTTTTCCTCATCTTCACGGTTTTGGTCGTGCTGGTACTCGTTCAGCAAATGATCATTCCTCAATTTTCTGTTTTGTACTCATCGATGGATACCCGCATGTCTTGGCTGATTCAAGGGATGTTCGGACTATTTCAATTCCTTCATGCTTTTCTGCTCATCACTAGTTGTCTGTGTATCTGTCTTATTGGATATTATGCTGTTTTTTTTAGGAAAAAGTCGACCCTTGAGAAATTGAGGGTGATGAGTAAGCTGCCTTTTTTATATAAAGGGATGCAGCTGATGCATACGTACCTTTTTTCTCTTCAGCTCAGCGGACTGCTTCAGGCTGGGTTATCGATGTACGAAGGTTTGCAAGCTTTTAAACAGCAAAGCTACCTGCCTTTTCTTCAAGAAATAGGTGAACAAATGATGGAAGAGTTAAGAAAAGGAGAAAGCATGGCCCATCAAGTAAGCGTGTCTCCTTTTTTCGAAAAACATTTTGCAGCCATTATCAAACATGGTGAAGCCAGCGGAATGCTTGCGAGAGAAATGTATACGTACAGCCAATTTCTATTAGAGAATGCAGAGCTAAAAATTGAAAAATGGATTTCTTGGCTGCAGCCAGTTATTTATGGGATAACAGCACTTCTTATACTCATCGTGTATTTATCTATTCTTTTACCAATGTATCAACTAATGGAGCAAGTGTAAGAAGGAGGACAGAGACATGAATGATAAAGGATTTACCCTGTTAGAAATGTTAATAGTCATGCTTGTAATATCCATTCTTTTACTCATTACCATACCGAATATTACACGTCATCACCAAGCTATTCAGGAAAAGGGCTGTGAAGGGCTTAAATCAATGGTCAGCACACAAGTGATGGCATATGAATTGGAGCATGATGGGAAGACGCCATCTTTAGCTGAATTAGAAAAAGAAGGTTATGTCAAAAAAGGATTAACTTGTCCTAATGGAAAAGCGATTGTCATTCAAAACGGCAACGTGAAGCATGAATAAATTATTTTTACATGAGAAGGGTTTTACCCTGTTTGAACAGCTGATGATCTTACTTGTTTTATCGATTGTATTGTCGATCATGGGAGGGAAAATCCCTAATATAATAGAAAACGCTGAAGCAAAAAGGCAAGTAAACATCATGAAACAAGATCTTCAATTGGCATCATATACTGCATTTATCAAAAAAACACGTGTGCATGTTGAGATCCATCCGCCGCATGTATCTTATCAGGTAATAGATCAAAAGAGTAACGAAGTCATTGCTTCTTATCAGCATAAAAAGGGCAGCATCAAAACTTCTACATTCTCGCAAGGTATCTATTTTAATGCAAAGGGACATCCAAGCAGCGGTGGATCTCTCATTGTCGAATTTGGCAGTCAATCGTATAAACTGACGATTTATTTAGGAAGCGGGCGAATTCATGTTCAAAAACAATAGAGGATTTAGTACGTTTGAGACGCTGTTTGCCTGTCATCTCTTTCTATTTGCTGCCCTAGTGCTCATGCCAGCCTATGAAAAACTCATGATGGGGAAAAAGGAAGTGAGAGCCAAGCTTGAAGCTTATCAGGTTTTACATGAACAGATGAATGAAGCGTTCATAAATGGGACAACATCTTCCATCAAAAAGAAGAGAGGCGAGATCACATATGTTTTCAATTGGCGTAAACAGAAGGGATGTGTTTCATACAAAGTACAAAAAAAAGAGACCATATGCTTTCGGCATGTGGAGCGATGACAAAGCTTTTACCCTTTTACAAGCTTTGTGGCAGCTGCAGCTATTTCTATTTCTTTCTTTTGGCTGTGGGCTGATCTTTTCAGCAGCTGAGAAAGCTCGTCCATTTGAAGACATCAATCGATTTTCCCAAATGGAATGGAAACAGACTGTCCTGCAATTAGATGAGGAATTAAGTCGTGCAGAAGCTGTCAAATCAGTGAAAGGAGGAAAAGTGTTAGAGTATATTTCTGATCAAGGGCGAGTGGTAACAATTGAGCCATACCAAGAAATGCTTCGAAAACGAACGGATCAGGCTGGACATCTTCCTTTATTGCACAAGGTGAAACAATTTCACGTGAGAACGAGTCAGCATAGAGCGATTCTAAAAGTCACAGATGGATCTGGTAAAGTGTATGAAGCCGTTTTTTTCACATATAAAGGAGTGGTTCGTAAATCGTGAAAAGGGAGGAAGGGTTTATCTATCCGCATGTACTTGCGGCGATTTTATTTTTTCTCTTGATCCTAGGGGCGATAACGATGGGGTTTCAAAAAGAACTGAAAAGTGCAGAGCTTACGATTTCTTTTTATAAAAAACAGCAGCTTTTTAGGGTGGGTGTGAGTGAAGCTGCCAGCACAGTAGAACGTATTTGTGCGGAACAGAAAACCCATATTGATACTGAAGAAGGCCGTGTGACATTGAAGCGGATGAAATGCGATCTTAAGAAAAAACTTGTCCTTGTTTTGGTGAAGGTGAAAACAAAAGATGGTTTATCCGATGAGCGTGAACTGATGCTGGATTGGAAGACCGGTGAAATCATGAGATGGGCAAATCCTGATTAGCCAGTGTATAAAATCATCCTCTTCCTGGTAAGACTTGAAGGAAGAAGAGGTGAAAGTGCTTGAAAACAAATGACTATGTAAAATATATGACGCAGGAAATCATTAAATATATGAATACACCACGTGACGAACGGAAGGAACACAAACAAGAAAAAATAGAAACGAAACCGCCGTTTTCACAGCGTTTATTTGGGGTTCTGCCGTTTGGCTTATCCATGATGCTTAAAAAACGCCAGCGCCATCAACGAAAGTAAAAAGCCGCCCAGCAGGCGGTTTTTCTATGCCGTTTTAGCTGTATTCCTCCACAACAATCACTTTATTCACCTTGTTTGAGTAAGGATTATAGGAAATGGTGACAAACACCCCAAATTCCTTTGTATGGTCTTTTAAGGTAATATGATACTGCTTCACAGATTCCTTATCGCGGTGGCGGTCCCATACTTTTTGTTTAAATAATACTTGCGTTAGCGGGTATCTTTTTTTTGCTTCTTTGACTGCCCGCGTTTCCCATTGATCTGCGGCGGCAGTCAAACCTCTCGCATCAACGGGTTTGAACTCTAGCATCATAGGACTCAGCAGTAAACTGAGCATGATTATGATTTTTCCATATTGCACTTAACATCACCTCACCTCTTCATATCCTGACCAAATCCTACATTTTTATGTAAGTTTTAAGAAGTACAAATGTCACACAAAAAAATATTGAATATGGTGAAAAAATGAGAAAATGGGAGAATTTTCTCGTAATGGTTCTTGTTTAAGAACAAAATGGACTAATTTGACGTTTTGGGTTTTATAGGTATTTCCTTATACTGTATATAATCGTTCTTTTTAAAGAACATAAGTTCAAGGAGTTGAAGGAATGAATGAAACAGTCGCTCTTTGTACTCTTTTGTGCCATTTGTTTGATTTTGACGTCTTCCATCATGACACCAACAAATGCTTCTTTTAACGATGTCGAGCACAAAAACTTTGTCATGAAAACATGTGAAAATTTTGAACAGACAGACCAGCATTGTCAGCCTAAAAAATGGGATCAAAGTCAATTGGAGCTTATCGATCAAACGATGATCGAAGAAACAGTCTGCGCACCTCAAAAACTGAGCATGACACTAAAAAATAGTGGACAGCCTATTGCGTACTCTGAATGGAAGTGGGAATTACATAAAATAGGAAATGATCAGAAGCCATTACAAGATGGTCATATTCTTGAAAAGGGCTCCATAAAGTCCCTGTTGTCGCAAGAAACAGCGACTGTCACGACAGATAAAGCAAAAACAAATGGAAGCTATGCATTTAAAATCTATTATCCTAAAGGGTTTGGCGCATCTGATCAGGCGTACTTTTGGTCTAAACCGATGGTGCTCTCAAAGTGTCAAGAAAAGGCGTCCTGAATGGAGCTGTCTTTTAAAGGGAAAAAATGATAGGCGAAGGGGAGAAGGGGTTATGAAAAAATGGATGAAGATGTCTGGGAGTATTCTTTATGTGATGGTGTTCACGGTGATGATAGCCTCTATTATTGTCGTGTTGTCATCAAGAACAACAGGAGGAGAACCTCAGATCTTCGGTTATCAATTGAAGCAAGTATTATCAGGTTCGATGGAACCAGAATTTTCAGCTGGGTCACTGATTGTCGTAAAACAGGTCGCCTCACCTGAGACGCTCAAAAAAGGAGATATTATTACGTTTCAAACAAAGCAGGATCAGTCCTTTGTGACCCACCGAATTGTTGGGGTGAAGGGAAAGGGTGCATATAAAGCGTTTGAGACGAAGGGTGACAACAATATGTATCAGGACGGCACGCTGGTAAAAGCGGATCAGGTAACTGCGCAGTATATGGGAGTGAACATTCCTTATGCGGGTAAGCTTCTTTCGTATGCAGGGACATCTGCTGGAACTGCTTTACTCCTTATCATACCAGGTGTCATGCTGCTCGTTTATTCAACCATTCATTTTGTGGGCGCAGCGAAACATCGTAGACACACGGCTGATGTACATATGAAAGAGGAACAAGCTTAAATCGTTTGTAACCTAATCAGGTTTCAATAAAACAATAAATTAGGGGGTTTATTATTCATGGCAATGAAGAAATCAATTCGTTTAGGTGTATTATCAGGGGCTTTAGGTCTTGCATTAATTGGCGGGGGAACATGGGCGGCGTTTAATGATATTGAAAAGGCAAACGCGGTCTACTCAACAGGAGAGCTGGATTTATCTGCTAAAGAGAACTCCGGCGCCATCAACCTTGCGAACTTAAAACCTGGTGATCGGATCAAGAAAGAATTTCATTTTGATAATAAGGGATCATTAGCGATAAACCAAGTGCTGATGAGTCTTGATTATAGCCAGTTTACAGATGGATCTTCCGCGAAGAATGGCGGTAAAAATACAGCTGAAGAATTTCTCAGCCAGTTTCAGGTGAGTGTTCTTACGGTTGGAGCCGAAGGTGGAAATGGTTATCCGAAAAATATTATTTTAGACCATGCAAACCTGCTTGACTTGCATCAATTAACGTCAAAACAGGATCAGACCGCATTTGAAAAGCTTCGTCATGCCGTCGATGAGAAGTTTTTACATGAAAGTGGGAAAATTAATGTAGCAACTGTTGATGGAACAGTGGCTCCAGAGTATGACGGCATTCCAAAGAATCCGTTTGATTACGATAAAGTGGAAATGATCATTGAATTTATCAATGACCAGACGAAGGATAAAGCTGGTCACTATATCCAAAATAAATACCAAGGCGATGCGATTCAAATTGATCTTTCCTTCGAAGCGACTCAGTGGAATGGTTTAACGATCAATCCAAAAAAGCATACGGATGAAAAAGGCTACGTGAAAGAAAACGAAAAAGCACACAGCGAAGATAAAAAATAAAGCCAGTCTTTAGGCTGATATCAAGGTCTGCATAGCAATTGGAGGAGTATGCGCTAAAACGTGCGCTTTACTCCTCTTCTTGCTTTTTTCTCCAGATTTGATAATCTAAAAATTCACGAAATTGCTTTTTCGAAACCCCTGATGTCATTGCATCTCGAACTAGTTTTTCCCATTCACTATCTAATTGACCATCGTATTCGGTTTCATCTTTTTCGTTTAAAAGTGTATGAACCGAGACGTCCAGAACAGCGGAGACTTTTTCAAGAAATTGAATGGAGGGGTTTGTTTGCAAGTTTCTTTCTATTGAGCTTAAATAAGACTTCGCTACCCCAGCCTTTTCGGCCAGTTCTGATAGTGAGTAGCCTTTTTCATTGCGGTATTGTTTAATACGCTGGCCAATCAATGTCATCACCTTCCTTTCGATATTATAGCACATTCAGAAAGGTTTGATAGAATGACTTCTTACCAGAGGGGGAGACTCAGAGGACTTTTCATTTGATTTGAGGAAATGACGGACTTCTTCAACTGTTAGTCCTGCCTTGCGAGCTTCGCGTAATAATTGAATCCATTCACTGTCTAATTTTTTCGTTTTCTTTTCCATACAAATACCCTCCTAAAATACTGAATCATGTATTTCAGGCACTTAACGCATGAAATGGAAAGACATAGGTGGTAAGACCTCATAGTTTGCTTGCGTCATGTTTCCGCCCAATACAAACAGACAAACTTTGCTTTAGACTGATCGAAAATTGTATGTCACATAAAAGGGGAGGGGGACCATGAGTCAACCTCCTCTTTTTTGCTGTAAGTAAAAAAGTCCGCCATTTTCAATCGTAAGACTGATTTTTGGTTCATATAAAGTTTTAAGTGCTTGTCTTTCTATTTCATATTCTACAGATGTGTCTGAAGTCCCTTCATAAAATTGGTTTAAAAGTTCGGAGTCTTCCTTCCATTTTTGAACGGCTCGAACTGCCCAGTCATCTGGCTCTTCATGGGCATAACGCTCCATGAGGCTGTAGAGCCGTTTGATTCCGCTTTCTGGCTTAATCATTGTACTCATCGTAAAGCAATAATCGGGAATTTGAGATGACAGCTCACGAGCTTCCAGCTTCTCTTGAAATTGTTCAATGACTTCTCCGCGAATGAGATGAAGGCCTAATGATAAAAGCTTATCCTTCTTCCGGTCTGCCAGATAAGAGATTTTTACATTGAGACCAAGCCATGGCTCAAGGGCGATCTGGTTGTTCGTGAGCGGGCTGACTCGTTCATAAAGCCGGATAAAACGGCCCTGCTCTTTGACCGCCTCAAATATTTGAAATAACCGTGGGGAGCCGAAATGGATAAATTCACCACTGGTCGTATCACCCGCTTTTTTTTGATCTGTGATGAATGTCAACTGCCGCGGTTCAGGTACACCGCCAGTTTTTTCAAGCCAGTGCCAATAAAAAGGACGGTTCATAATTAATTTATCCATTTCGATTGTCAGCTGTACGGTCATATGTCCTGCACTTTCTTCTAATATGCTGCATTGATTCGCCTTGAAAAAACGGAGAAGAAAGGTGTGAATGTCATGCTGCTCCATTGATCAACTCTCCTTTATGAGCCCTGCTGTCTTTTTTCTAAAAGTGGTGTTTGTGCTTCAGTTAAATAAGAAGCAAACTGGGTTAATTTCTTTTTCATGTCTCCGCCTGATTCATGCTGGAAGAGGATTTGATGCAACTTTGTTTCGACATCTTCAATATCAATTCTCGTTAAAATATCATCTAAATCGCCTATGACGTTTTCAAACAGCTGAATTTTCTCATATAAAAGCTTTAAAATATGCTCTTCAACTGTTCCGTTTGTTGACATATTGTAAATGTGCACATCCCGCTCTTGGCCAAGGCGGTGGATACGTCCAATTCTCTGTTCTAAACGCATCGGGTTCCACGGGAGGTCGTAGTTGATGATTTGGTTACAAAACTGAAGGTTGATCCCTTCGCCGCCAGCTTCTGTCGCAATTAACACTTGCGCCCTTTCTCTGAATAAATCTTTCATCCAATCTTTTTTGCCCCGCTTAAAGCCGCCCCGAAATGGCACAGAGCTGATGCCATTTTGCTGTAGAAACCATTGTAAATAAATTTGTGTGGCGCGGTATTCGGTGAAAATAATGACCTTCTCATTTAACTGCTGAATGAGTTTGACCACTTCAAGCGCCTTTGAGTTTTGCTCCACTTGATTAATTTTCTCCATGATTTGCGTTATAGCAGAAGATCCGAGAATATGCTTTTCTTCTTCCTGCATTTTTTTAATCGTCATATAAACTGCTTCACGGCTTGAACAGCATTCTCGTTCCAAGGTCATAATGGAAAACATATGCTTTGTATAAGACGGATTCTCTTTCAGCTTGCAGATTTCATCATACAATGCTTGTTCTGTCGGAGAGAAATCAATGGAAATCGTTTTGACATGCCGTTTTGTCCACTCGATGCCTGTGTCTTGTCTTCGGTTTCGAATCATCACTTTATTGACGAGCTGTTTTAATCGGTCATGGTCTTCAAGCTGCAAGTCCTTTTTGGCAAAGAGATCTTTAAATTGATGTTCATTTCCTAGGTGGCCTGGCTTCAGAAGGGAAACGAGATTAAATATTTCTCCGATCCGGTTTTGAATAGGTGTCGCTGTCAGCAGCAGGCAGAACTTCTTATTCAGGTTTCTCACAAATTCATAGTTTTTCGTTTTATTGTTTTTCAGTTTGTGTGCTTCATCGATAATGACCATATCGTACGCAATCGATAAAATCGTGTCTCGATGCGGTTGTCTTTTGGCGGTGTCAATGGAGGAAACCACAACGTCACACTGCTCCCACACATAGCTCTTTTTTTGTTCAACAGCATCAATATAAAATTTCGTCCGCAGCTCCTGTACCCACTGAGACACAAGGGAGGCGGGGACGAGAATGAGAATCTTTTTGGCAAGTCCACGAATCATGTATTCTTTGATAATGAGTCCTGCTTCTACGGTTTTTCCAAGTCCCACTTCATCTGCTAGAATGGCTTTCCCATTCATTTCTTCTACGACTCTTCTGGCTACTTCGAGCTGGTGCTTTAAAGGTGTGAATGCAGGCAGGTGCGCGGGAGCTTGCAGCCCCTCGAATGAATCAATGGCTGTGACTTTTTGAACCTGCGTCGCTAAACGATACATATCCCAGTTCGCCCAGGGGCCGTCTGCTGAAAGCCGCTGCTGAAATTCATTTGCCCATTCCTGATCAAAAATCGTTTGAATATTCAATGTGGTCGCCTGCCTTTCTTTCTAGTAGGGTCTGATAAAATTGTTCTGTTTTTAAACGCTTCATTTTTTAAGAGGTCTCTAAAAGACTAGATATATGAATAAAAGCGAACGATATCGAAAGGTTGTTTTAAAAATGTTAATGATTTTTCTGTTGCTCTTCATCCATTTCTAATGGTAGGATGTTGATAAGTGATCTAGAAAATAAGTCACCCATTTTGATAGTATGTCCAATAAATGTGAAAAATATGAGCGGATGATGGTATGGGGAGAGACTTGGCGGTTATTTTGCACTGGCAGGCGCCGAAGGAGCAAGCTGAATGATTCAGTGAATCTCTCAGGCAAAAGTACTCTTACCGGACGCAACTCTGGAGAGTGTTTGCTTAAGGGTTTTAGCAAACCACCAAAGGGGAAAACGCACAAGGATATTGTGCTGTAAACTTTCAGGTGCAAGGACAGAGACTTCTTTTTGATAAAAGGGAGCGCTCTGTCCTTTTTTGCTGTGATTTTTTTCTGAAAATTCAGCTTGCATTTGCACTGTAAGAAAAAAGGGGGAAACGATTGATGTTGAAACGAACACCGCTTTTTCATGCGTATGAAACGTTTGGCGCAAAAACCATTGACTTCGGGGGCTGGGAATTACCTGTCCAATTTTCTTCCATTAAAGAAGAACATGAAGCTGTTCGAACAAAAGCAGGGCTTTTTGATGTGTCTCACATGGGTGAGGTGGACGTCAAAGGTCAAGATGCCCTTCCATTTTTACAAAGGTTATTAACCAATGATGTGTCTAAGCTGACAGACGGTAAGGCACTATATACAGCGATGTGTTATGAAGATGGCGGAACGGTAGATGACCTGCTCGTCTACCAAAAAGAAAAGAATCACTATTTACTTGTCATCAATGCATCAAATATCGATAAAGACGTGGATTGGCTATTGAAGCACCAAGAGAAGGATGATGTATTGATCAAAAATATTTCTGATCAAACCGCCTTGCTAGCGCTTCAAGGACCTCTTGCAGCTGACATCATCAAAGAGGTGGCGGGTGAAGAAGTGACATCGCTTAAGCCATTTACGTTTTTATCAAAAGCTGAGGTCGCAAATAAAGAAGTGCTCGTTTCCAGAACAGGCTACACAGGTGAAGACGGCTTTGAAATCTACTGCCAGTCGTCAGAAGATGCGGTCCACCTTTGGTCAGCTTTATTAGAAGCGGGGCAGCCAAAAGGACTCATTCCATGCGGACTCGGTGCACGTGACACCTTGAGATTTGAAGCAAGACTTCCGCTTTATGGCCAGGAGCTGACAAAGGATATCTCTCCATTAGAAGGCGGCATTGGTTTTGCTGTCAAAACGGATAAAGAAGCTGATTTTATCGGAAAAGCTGCACTTAAAAAACAAAAAGAAGAGGGACTGAAACGAAAGCTTGTCGGCATTGAAATGATCGATAAAGGGATACCGCGTACAGATTATCCAGTCTTTTCAGGAGAAAAGCAGGTTGGGATTGTAACAACAGGCACTCAATCCCCAACATTAAAGAAAAATGTCGGGCTTGCTTTGATCGAAACCTCAGTGGCAGAGCTTGGGGCAGAGGTGGAAGTACAAGTTCGCAAAAAACGTCTAAAAGCCAAAATCGTCGCAACACCATTTTATAAAAGAGCCAAATAACGAGGGGGAATAGAGGATGAAGCACAGGTATTTGCCGCAAACAGAGCAAGATCAAAAAGAAATGCTGGATGTCATCGGCGTTCAGTCGATTGATGAGCTTTTTTCAGATATCCCAGAGAAAGTTAGATTCAAAGGAGCATACAACATCAAAGAAGCCGCATCTGAAACAGCGCTTGTCAGGGAATTATCCCGACTAGCTGCAAAGAATAAGGATACAGTTTCCTATGCATCGTTTCTTGGTGCAGGTGTATATGATCATTACCAGCCTGTCATTGTCGATCATGTGATCTCACGCTCTGAATTTTATACTGCGTATACACCTTATCAGCCGGAGATTTCGCAAGGTGAATTGCAAGCGATCTTTGAATTTCAAACAATGATTGCTGAGCTGACGGGTATGGATCTTGCCAACTCCTCGATGTATGATGGCGGGACGGCACTTGCTGAAGCGGCAATGCTCGCTGCGGGACATACAAAGAAGAAAAAAGTGGTTGTTTCTGAAACGGTTCACCCTGAATCAAGAGCGGTGCTGAAAACATACGCCAAAGGACAAAACATTGAAGTTGTTGAAGTGCCTGCGAAAAAAGGGCAGACAGATCTAGCTGCATTGGAAAAGACGGTCTGCGATGATACAGCAGCAGTTCTCGTGCAATATCCAAACTTTTTTGGTGTAGTCGAGCCGTTAAAAGACATTGAACCCATTGCACATAAAGGAAAAAGCCTGTTCATTGTCTCTAGCAATCCCCTCGCACTCGGACTATTGACGCCTCCTGGAAAACTCGGGGCAGATATTGTCGTTGGTGATGCGCAGCCGTTCGGCATCCCGGCTGCATTTGGCGGACCTCACTGCGGATATTTCGCCGTGACGAAAAAGTTGATGAGAAAAGTGCCAGGTCGTTTAGTCGGGCAGACAGAAGATGAAAATGGTGTTCGTGGATTTGTCCTGACCCTTCAAGCGCGTGAGCAGCACATTCGAAGAGATAAAGCGACGTCAAATATTTGCTCAAACCAAGCATTAAATGCATTAGCTGCTTCTGTTGCCATGACGGCACTAGGGAAAACAGGCATAAAAGACATCGCCTATCAAAACGTGCAAAAAGCCCATTATGCCAAGTCGCAGGCAGAAAAATATGGACTGCAGGCGGATGTAGAAGGAGCTCATTTCAATGAATTTGTGATCAAGTTACAGGAGCCTGTGAAAGAAGCCAATAAACGATTGCTTGAAAAAGGAATCATCGGCGGCTACGACTTGGGGCTAGACTACCCAGAGCTTCAGCAGCACATGCTTGTAGCCGTGACAGAGCTAAGAACAAAAGAAGAAATTGATACGTTTATCAAGGAATTGGGGGATCGCCATGAATAAACAAGATCAGCCGCTTATTTTTGAATTATCTAAAGAAGGAAGAATTGGGTACAGCCTGCCTGATTTAGATGTACCTGAACAGGAGATCCCGTCTTTATTTGATGAGACGTACATCCGTGATGAGGAAGCTGAGCTTCCTGAAGTATCTGAGCTTGATATTATGCGTCATTATACAGCATTATCAAGACGCAATCATGGGGTCGATTCCGGATTTTATCCTCTTGGCTCATGCACGATGAAATATAATCCAAAGATTAATGAAAAGGTTGCACGGCTTGCAGGGTTCTCACAGGTTCATCCGCTACAAGAGGCAGACACTGTGCAAGGTGCATTAGAATTACTATACGATCTAGGTGAACATCTTGAAGAAATTACGGGAATGGACGCTGTGACATTACAGCCTGCGGCAGGAGCACATGGCGAGTGGACGGGACTCATGATGATCCGTGCGTATCATGAAGCAAGGGGAGATCATCAGCGTACAAAAGTCATTGTGCCTGATTCTGCTCATGGAACGAACCCGGCATCTGCGACAGTCGCTGGATTTGAAACCATTACCGTCGCATCTGACGAAAACGGGCTTGTTGATTTAGAAGATTTACGCCGCGTTGTTAATGAAGAAACAGCTGCTTTAATGCTTACAAACCCGAATACACTCGGCCTCTTTGAAGAAAATATTTTAGAAATGGCTGAAATCGTTCACGGAGCTGGCGGTAAGCTTTATTATGACGGAGCCAACTTGAACGCTGTTTTAAGCAGAGCAAGACCAGGAGATATGGGATTTGATGTTGTCCACTTAAATCTTCATAAAACCTTTACAGGCCCGCACGGAGGCGGAGGTCCTGGCTCAGGTCCTGTTGGCGTTAAAAAGGAATTAATTCCTTATTTGCCAAAGCCAGTGCTTGTGAAGAAGGAAGGCCGTTTTTACTTTGATCATGACCGTCCAGAATCAATTGGGCGCGTGAAGCCATTCTATGGCAACTTTGGCATTAACGTCAGAGCTTATGCGTACATCCGCTCTATGGGGCCAGACGGTTTAAAGGCTGTAACCGATAATGCCGTGTTAAATGCGAACTATATGATGCGCCGCTTAAGTGCTCATTATGATTTGCCGTTTGATCGTCACTGTAAGCATGAATTTGTTCTTTCAGGTAAACGTCAGAAAAAATTAGGTGTGCGGACACTGGATATTGCCAAACGATTACTTGATTTCGGCTATCATCCGCCAACGATCTACTTCCCGCTCAATGTAGAGGAATGTATCATGATTGAACCGACTGAAACAGAATCAAAAGAAACACTTGATGCATTCATCGAAGCAATGATTCAGATAGCGAAAGAAGCAGAAGAGAATCCTGAAGTGGTGCAGGAAGCGCCGCATACAACGGTTGTCAAACGTATGGATGAAACAAAGGCCGCACGGAATCCAGTTCTCGTTTTTGAAAGAAAATAAAGAAAAAAGACTCAGGGGGAATCATGCTCCCAGAGTCTTTTTAGTTAGTTCTTCGTTTTAATGCGGCCGCCCCATTTTTTAAAGCCGCCTTTTAAATTATAAATCTCACGGCAGCCATTTTTACGTAAAGTTTGGGCTGCTTTTCCGCTTCTAAAATTATTTTGACAATAGAGATAAACAGGCTTGTCAGGACGTATTTCGTTTTTACGCTGCTTTAGCTGGGAAAGGGGGATATTTCTTGCCCCTAAAATATGTCCGCCTTCAAACTCATTTGGCTCTCTCACATCAATGAGCTGGGCTTTGCGGTAACCTTTAATAAATTCTTCTTCCGTCAGCGTTTTCATAATGCGCTGCTGATAAATGTAGCTGCCGATGGAATAAAGAACGAAAAGTCCACAAAGTGAGAGGACGATATAGTTGAATATTGACAATACAACTCGACTCCTTCTTGAGCATCAGCACAGTAGCCTGTCTGATGGTACGTTTTAGACAAATACTATTATAGTAAAGCATAAGAAACTTGTCATCATAAATGGTAAGAATTATTTTCAATTCCGTCCCTATTTGATAGACTGATGAAGAGAGAAAACCGGTGGTCACCACCATCATCTAACATTGACTACGTAAAAGAGAAGGGATTTTATATGCAAAAAGAGAAATGGTGTTTCATTGATTCAGGAAACCAAGACCCTGCCTTTAACATGGCAATGGACGAAGCTTTGCTTTATTGGCATAGTGAGAAGCTCATCCCGCCTGTTATCCGCTTTTATGGATGGGATCCGGCGACATTATCTGTTGGGTATTTTCAGAACGTTGAAAAAGAAATCAACCTAGAAGCCGTCAAGCGATATGGTCTTGGATTTGTCCGCAGACCAACCGGAGGACGGGGAGTACTTCATGACCAGGAGCTGACCTACAGCGTGATTGTGTCAGAGGAACATCCAGAAATGCCAGCGACGGTGACAGAGGCGTACCGCGTTATTTCAGAAGGCATTTTAGAGGGCTTTAAAGAGCTGGGACTCGATGCGTATTTTGCCATTCCTCGTACAGATAAAGAAAAGGAAAGCTTAAAGAACCCAAGATCATCTGTATGCTTTGATGCCCCTTCTTGGTACGAGCTTGTTGTAGAAGGCAGAAAGGTAGCGGGCAGTGCTCAGACGAGACAAAAAGGTGTCATTCTCCAGCATGGATCTATTTTAATTGATCTTGATGAGGACAAATTGTTCGATTTGTTCCTTTATCCAAACGACCGGGTGAGAGAGCGGATGCAGCGAAGCTTTAAAAACAAAGCGGTTGCCATCAATGAAATCTCAGACCGAACATGTACAATAGACGATGCGCGTGCTGCGTTTAAAAAAGGGTTTGAAAAAGGATTAAATATTGAACTTGAGCCTTATGAGCTGACAGATGAAGAATTAGCGTTTGTCCATCATCTCGCCAAAACGAAATATGCCTCAGATGATTGGAATTACAAGCGTTAAGCCGATGGACACTCCTTGTTTTTTAATGAACGATGGTGTAGAATTGGGTTGATTATTAAGTAAAGGTGCATTATGGAGGGGTTTTATGACTACACCTAGTATGGAAGATTACATTGAACAAATTTATATGCTGATAGAAGATAAAGGATATGCCAGAGTCTCTGATATTGCAGAAGCACTCGCTGTCCATCCCTCCTCTGTAACAAAAATGGTTCAGAAGCTAGATAAAGATGAATACCTCATTTATGAGAAGTATCGTGGTCTAATTTTAACCCCGAAAGGCAAAAAAATTGGAAAACGTCTCGTATACAGACATGAACTGCTAGAGCAATTTTTAAGAATCATTGGTGTAGATGAAGAGAAAATTTATGATGATGTAGAAGGCATTGAACATCATCTCAGCTGGAACAGCATTGACCGCATCGGCGATCTCGTTCAATTTTTTGAAGAAAACGATGAGCGATCTGTTCAGCTGAAAGCGATTCAAAAGAAAAACGAACAAACAAATCAAGAATCTTAATTAAAAAGGACACCCTCAGCATGGGTGTCCTTTTTGATTAAAGTTCTAATTGAAAGCAAAAGCTCCTACACTATTATTAGCGTGAAATCAAAGGGGGCTCCTTGATGAAGATAGATGGTGTGTTCTCAGGTGGAGGCATTAAGGGGGCAGCGCTTGCAGGTGCCTATGAAGCGCTTGAAGCGAGAGGATTTCAATTTGTCCGTCTTGCTGGTACAAGTGCTGGAGCAATCATTGCTTCACTCATCGCAGCAGGTTTTACAAGCCAGGAAATTCGCACGCTTTTAGACGAAATGGATGAGCATCAATTGCTTGATAGGAGATGTCAATTCATCCCGTTTAAAATGCTCAGGTGGGTATCCATTTACTGGCGTCTCGGTCTTTATAAAGGAGACCGGCTGGAAAAATGGCTGACCGATGTGCTAAAACGAAAAGGGGTCACCGTGTTTGGAGACCTCAAAAAAGATTCGCTGAAAATCGTTGCGTCCGATTTAACGAATGGAAAAATCCTTGTGCTGCCAGACGACCTTCCTTCATACGGCTTAAATTCAGAGCGGTTTTCCGTTGCGAGGGCCATTCGAATGAGCTGCAGCCTGCCGTATTTTTTCGAACCTGTCAAACTGAAGTCATCAAAAGGCATTTGTACCATTGTAGATGGAGGAGTGCTGAGCAATTTTCCAATATGGCTGTTTGCTGAAGAGAAAAAAAGACCGTTCGTCGGTGTCACATTAACGCCAAACGAAAAAGAACGCCCTCAACACTCCATCCGCAATGCGTTTGAACTGTTTGGCGCTCTTTTTGAAACGATGCGTGGTGCTCATGACGAAAGACATATCGCCACAAAACACGAACGTCATATTATTTTTATTCCTGTAGAACACGTCATTGCCACTGATTTTCAACTCATGACAGAAAAGAAAAAGGCGCTCGTCGATCTAGGCAGACAGAAGGCCGAGCAATTTTTAAAAAGCTGGACATTTTAAAATAAGGCGCGATTCTTCTTTTTGTTTTTCTTGCCTTCAATCACAGTCAAATGTGTTTGGCTTTTCTTTTTGAGAAGGACGGGCTTAGACTTGTGGTCAGTCGGCACGCTTCGCAGATGAGTGACCCGATTTTTCATCTGGCTTTTCGTTTTTGGCTTAGGCTGCTGGTAGCGACGTTTTGATTGTTTGACTGCTTTACGATAAAGATTTCCCTCTGTTCCAGTTCTTCGATTCATCAGCCATCTAAATAGGAAAAATAGAGCCGCTCCAACGATCACAACAGACAGCAGCATGGTAAAAAGTCTGCCTGGGTTCGTTGTGAGTAAGTACACAAACCCCAAAACACCTAAAGCGAAAATAATGGTAAAAGCAGGATGTACTCGGCGATTCATAACTGTCCACCTCCGAAGGAATTTACCGGATTTATAAGTTAGATCACTTGATGAGCAGAATCTGACGCTTGTTTCAGTGACGCTTCCTCTAAACGAAGAAGTTCATTAAAACTTGCAATGGCTACCTCGACTTGATCGTCAGAAGGTTCTTTTGTTGTGAGCAATTGCAGCCAAAGGCCAGGATAGCCAAGCACTTTAAGCACAGGCACTTCTCGGAGTTTGTTCGTGAGCTGAAGCACTTCAAATGAAATGCCCAGAACAACCGGAATAAGTGCCAAGCGGTTCAGAACTCTCACCCATAAAGGATCTGTCGGTACGAGTAAATAGACGAACATCCCGACAATGACAGTGAATAAAATAAAGCTGCTGCCGCATCGATAATGCAGGCGGGATTGCTTTTGGACATTTTCCACTGTGATGTCAAGGTTCTGTTCATAGCAGTTTATGACTTTATGTTCTGCCCCATGATATTGAAATACTCTTTTAATTAAAGGGGTCATGGAAATAAAGTAAATATAGCCTAATAAAAGGATCAATTTGAAGAATGTTTCCACTGCGATTTGTGCGAAATTCCCTGAAAAGATGGGGCGCACAAGCTCTGCTAAAAAGACAGGTACCAGGGTAAAGACAAATTTACTAAAGAGTAGAGAGAGAACTCCGATCACAGCAATGCCGAAGATCATGGATAATTTCGAGCCTTTTTGTTCTTTTTCAAGAGTATGATCTTCAGAAGGATCTAAGTCATATCGCTCACTGGAGAAGTTTAAGTGCTTACTGCCGTTTGCGCTTGCTTCAACAAGTGCAGCAACACCCCTGACAAAGGGGATTTTCTTGAGAAAGGCGGTTCGTTTATTGGAGGTCCGGGGAAGCTTCAAAAACTCAATGGACTGGTCCTTTCGCCGAATCGCTGTCACATAGTTCTTCTTACCACCGAACATGACACCTTCGACAACTGCCTGCCCTCCATAAGCTGGAGGTTTTGTTTGATTGGACATATTTCATCAACCTGCCTGTTTCCTGTAATTTACATGCATTTCCTTATACCTTTATTGTACAGGAAATGAGGGGAAATCACTAGCTCGCAGGTCGATTATCTACTAGAATTCTATCTACCTCTTTTTAGCCAGTATACCCTGTTTTAAAAATTTTACACTCACGCATGGAAATCCTTTTTTTTCATGACATTTTGGACATACTACTTGCTGGAGGTGTTCACAAATGAAACGTGATGAAAAGAAAAACCAAGAAGAAAAAAATCAGTCCGTGCAAACGACATCACTTGTGGCAAGAGCGGCTGCTACAGGCTTTGTCGGCGGTGTTTTTTGGGGCTTTATCGGGTTTCTGACCCATGTGTTTCATTTTTCAGAGGTGAGTCCCAATATGCTGCTTCAGCCATTTGTGCTTGGAGAATGGAAAAAGGGAGGACTTGGTACTTTTATCAGTATTGTGCTGTTAGGAATTTTATCGATTGGAGCCGCCTTTATTTATTTTGGGCTTTTAAAAAGGATCAAAGGCTTTTGGATGGGTTTAGTATATGGCGGGCTTTTATGGCTGCTCGTTTTTTACGTATTTAATCCCATTTTCCCAGATGTAAAGCAAGTACAAGAGTTGCAGCAAAGCACCATTGTCACGACATTTTGCCTATATATTTTATACGGCATGTTTGTCGGGTACAGCATTTCGTTTGAATATAATGAATTGACGAGTCAGAAGCTTGCGAGGGCCCTCGGGAAAAAGACAGAATAAAGTGTAAATCACCTATTCATATGATAAAATATTTTTGGAAACGAAAGGTTTCTAAGGAAAAAGAAACAGATCTCGATATAGATTGAATTAGGGTGAAGGAGTGGTCATATGCCTCATTTTCTTGTACTAAATGGACCCAATTTAAATAGGCTTGGCAAAAGAGAGCCTGCTGTTTATGGAAGTAAGACGCTGACAGATTTAGAGACGGATTTGTTCCAGTTCGCAGAACGAGCAAACATCCAATTAACGTTCTTTCAATCAAATCACGAAGGGGATTTGATTGATGCGCTCCATGAAGCAGAAGATCAGTACGATGGTGTCGTGTTTAACCCGGGTGCATTTACCCACTACAGCTATGCGCTGAGAGATGCCATTGCAAGTATTTCTTTATCAGTCATTGAAGTACATATCTCAAATGTTCATAAGAGAGAGGAATTCCGTCATCATTCTGTACTTGCTCCAGTATGCCAAGGGCAAATCGTTGGGCTTGGCTTAGAAGGGTATAAATTGGCGATTCGTTATTTAGTCAGTGAAGGGGGAGCAGTATCATGAAACTTGAAAAACTAAGAACACTTTTAAGTGAATTAGAGATCGATGGCCTTGTCATTACAAGCAGTTTTAATTTACAGTATATGACCAGTTTTACCGGATCAGCCGGTCTTGCTGTCGTTTCAAAGGACCGGGCAGCTTTTATCACGGACTTCCGCTATACAGAGCAAGCGAAGGACCAAGTCAAAGGCTATGACATCATTGAACATAAAGGAAACATTGTGGAAACGGCTGCTCAAACGGCAAAGGAATTTGGAGTGAAACGCCTTGGGTTCGAACAAAACCATATGACATTTGCCACGTACCAGCAGTACGCAGCCAAAGCAGGCGGTATAGAGCTTGTTCCAGTCTCTGAATCAGTTGAAAAGTTGCGCTTGATTAAGTCTAGTGAAGAGATTAAGATATTAGAGGAAGCTGCGAAGATTGCAGATCACGCCTTTGATCATATTCTCACTTACATCAAGCCGGGCCTGACGGAAATTGCTGTCATGAACGAGCTTGAATTTTTCATGAGAAAAGAAGGTGCTGAAGGATCTTCATTCGATATGATAGTGGCCTCAGGTGTTCGTTCAAGCCTGCCTCACGGAAGAGCGAGTGAAAAGGTGATTGAATCTGGTGATTTAGTGACACTCGATTTCGGTGCTTACTATAAAGGCTATTGTTCTGATATGACAAGAACGATTGCTGTCGGAACACCAAGCGACAAGCTAAAGGAAATTTATCATATCGTATTAGAAGCAGAAAACGCTGGTGTGGATAGAATCAAGCCAGGCTTAACAGGAAAAGAAGCTGATCGCATCACACGAGACATCATTGAAAAGTATGGCTATGGTCAATACTTCGGGCATTCAACCGGGCACGGGCTAGGTATGGAAGTACATGAAGCGCCAGGCCTTTCCTCACGATCAGAGGTCGTCTTAGAAGAGGGAATGGTCGTCACAGTTGAGCCGGGGATTTACTTGCCAGATGTCGGCGGCGTGAGAATTGAGGATGATATTGTCCTGACAGCTGACGGCAATAAACGATTGACCCACTCACCGAAAGAACTTATCATATTATGATGGTGAAATGTAGGAGGATGACAAAATGATTTCAGTAAACGATTTTCGTACTGGCCTGACAATTGAAGTGGACGGCGGTATTTGGAGAGTAGTGGATTTTCAGCACGTAAAACCAGGGAAAGGCGCAGCGTTTGTTCGTTCGAAACTGCGTAACCTGCGTACAGGTGCCATTCAAGAAAAAACATTCCGCGCAGGCGAAAAAGTAGCGAAAGCACAAATCGAAACAAAAACAATGCAATACTTGTATGCAAATGGCGATCAGCACGTCTTCATGGATACAAGTTCTTATGAACAGCTTGAACTAAGTGAAGCACAAATTAAAGATGAGCTGAAATATTTGCTTGAAAATATGTCTGTTCAAATCGTGATGTACGGTGATGAAACACTTGGAGTAGAACTTCCAAACACAGTAGAACTAGAAGTAGTAGAAACAGAGCCTGGTATTAAAGGTGACACAACATCAGGCGGCTCAAAACCTGCAAAAACTGAAACTGGTTTAATCGTCAACGTTCCTTTCTTTGTGAACCAAGGAGATAAACTAGTGATTAATACATCTGACGGCTCATACGTTTCAAGAGCGTAATGAACGAAAAAAGACTGTAAACCTCGTGTTTACAGTCTTTTTTTATTGGAAAAATGACTCCTCAAGACAGGCCTTCTCTCAATTCTCTCATTCATCTCTCTTCCTTCCTGAAAAACAAGACTACTTCCAGCTGGTCAAGCATATAGTGTAAAAAAAGCTGGAGGTTCTATATGAAACAATTTCTCCCAGGTCTACACCCGTCAGTCGCTGCAATGGCAGGCATGAGATTCTTATCCGCCGCCATTGAACTGACGGCAGCCATCCTTATTTTAATCACAAATGATGTACGGAAAGCGGTAGTCATCAATAGTATATTGGCAATCATCGGGCCGCTCATTTTTATTATCACGATGACGATTGGAATCTATCAAATTGCCGGGCAGCTATCCTATGCAAAGCTCGTGTTCATTTTCATTGGTGTCGTGTTTATTCTTGTTGGGATCTATAAGTGAAACGGCTTGGCATAATTAACGGCTCACATCATACATTTTAGAGAAGAAAAAAAGGAGGGGAATTCGTTGCGGAGTTTGTTGGATATTCTCCCGCACTCGATTGGACAAGAACTCAGGCTGCTGAAAGAGGCAGAATGGGCGCAAATAGAAGAAATCCGCATTCGCACGGATCGTCCTATCGAATTGATGCAGGGAGGAAAACCACGTTTCCTTTCTTATCACACCACCTGGGAAGATGCGTCTCAGCTATTAGGCAGGCTGAGCAATTACAGCATGTACACACTTGAGGAAGAGCTAAAACAGGGCTATATCACCATATCTGGCGGACACCGGGTGGGACTTGCAGGAAAGGTGATCGTTGAAAACGGATTCGTCAAAGGGTTAAGAGATATCTCTTCATTTAATATCCGCATTGCCAAAGAAAAAATCGGAATTGCGCTTCCTTTTCTTCCTTATTTATATGAAGAGCACTGGCACAATACACTCATCATCGGTCCCCCGCAAACGGGGAAAACCACACTGCTCCGGGATATAGCACGTCTTGCTAGTACCGGCACAAAGACAATCCCTCCTAGAAAAACAGGCATTATTGATGAGCGTTCTGAAATCGCTGGATGTATCAGAGGGGTGCCGCAGCACCATTTTGGCCACCGGATTGATGTACTCGATGCGTGTCCAAAGGCTGAAGGGTTGATGATGATGATTCGGTCTATGAGCCCAGAGGTCATGATTGTCGATGAAATCGGAAAAAGTGAGGATGTAGAGGCACTTTTAGAAGCGATTCATGCCGGAGTCAGCATCATCGTCTCAGCTCATGGCTATTCACTTGAAGATGTATATAAACGACCTTCATTTAAACCGTTATGGGAGCTTCGTGTGTTTGAACGATATGTTGAATTAAATCGAAACAATGGGCCTGGCACGATCGGGCGGATGTACGGCGGGGACGGCCAAGAGATGAAATGGAGGCGGGGAGTGGACGTATGTTAAAGCTCATTGGCGCTATTTTCATTGTCGCGGCCACGACATGGGGAGGATTCGAGTTTGCCAAACGATATAGCGACAGACCTAAACAAATTCGGCAGCTGCGGTTTGCTCTCCAGTCTCTTGAAGCTGAAATTATGTATGGTCAAACCCCTTTAGCACGGGCGGCAGAGCAAATTGCAGCGCAGGTAGGTCCACCTGTGAATCAGCTGTTTGAACAATTTGCAGAAAAGCTGAAAGTGGGGACCTTTTCTGCACGTCATGCGTGGAACGAAAGTCTTGAGGATGTTTGGAAAAAAACCGTATTGAAAAAAGGCGAATATGAGGCGCTGAAACACTTTGGAGAAACACTTGGCCAGCATGATGTCACTTCTCAGCAAAAGTATATCAAGCTTGCTTTAGGTCATTTGGAATCAGAGGAGAAAGAAGCTGAAATCGCCCAAGCGAAAAATGAAAAAATGGTCAGAAGCCTCGGATTTTTAAGCGGATTACTACTGATTCTTTTATTGATGTGAGAGGAAGGGAGTCGAGAGCATGGGCGTTGATGTAAACGTCATTTTTCAAATTGCCGGAGTAGGCATCGTCGTGGCCTTTCTCCATACGATTTTAGACCAAATGGGGAAGAAAGAGTACGCTCAATGGGTGACGCTGCTTGGGTTTATCTACATTTTGTTTATGGTGGCAACCATTGTAGACGATTTGTTTAAAAAGATTAAAGCCGTATTTCTATTTCAAGGATAGGGGAGGGCTTACAAATCGAAATCATACAAATTGTTGGAATTGGTTTAATCGCTACTTTTTTAGCATTAATCGTCAAAGAACAAAAGCCAACCTTCGCCTTTATGCTTGTTGTGTTTACCGGATGTGTCATTTTTCTTTATTTAATTGATCAAATCTATGCCATTATCTCGATGATTGAAAAAATTGCAGCAAGTGCCGGCGTCAATATGAAGTATGTTGAAACCATATTGAAGATTATTGGCATTGCCTATATTGCGGAATTTGGCGCTCAGCTGACAAAGGATGCTGGACAAGGCGCCATTGCATCCAAAATAGAGCTAGGCGGCAAGATCCTCATCTTGGTGATGGCAGTCCCGATTTTAACTGTCATCATTGAGACGATCTTAGGAATGATCCCGTCCATGACGTAAATGAAAAGAGGTGATGACAATGAAGCAGGTGACCGCTGTAATGGGATTGATGCTTTTCTTTTGGCTGATTGCTCCGCATGCAGGAGCAGAAGAAAAAGAACCTTTATCTAATGAACAGCCAGCAGCACAGGAAGTGGCGAATGGACAGGCTGATGCACTTGAGCTTCATTCCATCAGTGACTTTTGGGAAACCATTTTGGACGAGTATGGCGGCTTTTTGCCAGAAAGCCAAAAGGGCACAGTGAAGGAAATGATTGACGGCGATAAAGAGCTGTCTCCCCAAACATGGCTGAAAGCCTTTGTACATTATCTGTTTCACGAGGTCATTGCAAACGGAAAGCTCCTAGGTACTCTGATTTTACTCACCATCTTTTGTTCGCTTTTGCAGCTTTTACAAAATGCATTTGAACAAAGCACCGTCAGCAAAGTCGCATATGCTCTTGTTTATATGGTGCTGATTATTATTGCACTAAACAGCTTTCATGTGGCGATTTCTTATGCCACAGAAGCCATTCAAACGATGACCAGTTTTATTCTTGCTCTTATTCCTCTTTTACTAGCGCTTATTGCTTCATCAGGCGGGCTTGTCTCAGCCGGATTCTTTCATCCCGTTATTTTATTTTTAATGAACACGAGCGGTGTTTTCATTCAGTATGTCGTTCTCCCGCTGATCTTTTTATCTGCAATATTGAGCATTATCAGTACGCTGACCGAACAATACAAGGTCACCCAGCTTGCCCAGCTGTTAAGAAATGTGGCAATTGGCGGGCTTGCCGTTTTTTTAACCGTTTTTCTCGGCGTCATTTCCGTTCAGGGTGCATCTGCGGCCGTTACGGATGGAATCGCTCTTCGTACAGCCAAATTCATTACCGGAAACTTCATCCCTGTCCTAGGCAGAATGTTTACAGATGCGACCGATACCGTGATCAGCGCCTCTGTTTTACTCAAAAATACAGTCGGACTAGTTGGGGTCGCCATTTTGATTTCAATTGCCGCTTTCCCGGCGATTAAAGTGCTTTCGTTAGCCCTTATCTATAAGCTTGCTGCTGCCATCCTTCAGCCGTTAGGGGGCGGACCCATCATCAGCTGTCTTGATGTCATTTCAAAAAGTGTGCTGTATATATTTGCCGCACTTGCTGTAGTGTCGCTCATGTTCTTTTTAAGCATTACCGTCATCATCACTGCGGGTAACCTGACCATGATGATGAAGTAAGGAGGGGACACCTTTTGAGTTTTCTCACGGAATGGATCACAAGTATTATTCTTTTTATCTTATTTGCGATTGTTATTGATCTTCTGCTTCCCAATTCGAGCATGCAAAAGTATGCAAAAATGGTCGTCAGCCTGCTGCTAATCGTGGTGATGCTCAATCCGATTTTTGCTTTATTTCGAGCAGATCCTGATCAAATTTTTTCAGAATTGATGAAAGGGAAGGAAGAAGCGCAGTCAGAAGAAATAAAAAATCAGATGAATTTAGAAAAAAAAGAAATACAAGCCTCTCAGCGTGCATATATTTTAAAGCAAATGGCTGTCCAACTAGAAAAAAGCGCAAAGGAGCCACTGGAGAAGGAGAGCTATGTAATGAAACACGTAGAAGTGCTGGCTGATGAGGAGCATCTGGATCAGAATATGGAGGCGGATCAATTTCGCATCAAAGCAGTTCTTTCCCCGCTCACAGGTGATGCTGTAGAAACGGTGGCAAAGGTGGACATTGATCTCTCCAAGCAAAAGGAGGAAAGCGCTGGATCTTCTAGCAAAGAGATCACGAGGGTGAAAGAGACACTTGCTGATGTTTGGAATACGAGTCCTGAGCACATCGCGCTGAACATTGAGGGAGGTGACGCAGCAGATCATGAATAACAAGGACTGGAAACAAAAGCTGAAATCATTCTTCCAGCCGCCTGAAAAAGGTGAAGGGAAACCCAAATTAACGAAGCACCATTACTTGCTGCTTGTATTCATTATCGGCGTATCTTTCATGTTAGTCAGTCAAATCTTGTCACCACCATCAAGCAAACAACAAGCTGCGGTTCCTGCTTCTAAAAAAACATCCTCAGAAGAGCAGGAGGTATTCAAACCGGCATCCTCAGGTAAACCAAAAAATTCAATTGAGGACGTGGAGCAAGAATACGAAAATCAGCTGAAAGAAATTTTAGAGACTATCATCGGCGTTGAGGATGTATCCATTGTGGTCAATGTAGATGCAACGTCTTTAAAAGTGTTTGAAAAAAACAAATCCAATAAAAGTACAACGACCGAGGAAACAGATAAAGAAGGCGGCGTACGAAGTGTCACCGATCAAACAAAAGAAGAAGAAGTCGTCATCATCAAAAATGGCAATGAAGAAACACCAGTCGTTGTTCAAACGAAAAAACCAGAAATCCGAGGTGTCCTCGTTGTTGCTCAAGGAGTAGACAACGTTCAAATAAAGAAAACCATCATTGAAGCGGTTACACGAGTGCTTGATGTACCGAGCCATAGAGTGGCTGTTGCCCCTAAAAAAATCAAGGAGGATTCGGAATGATGTTAAAAAAACAAACGGTTTGGCTATTAACGATGCTAAGTTTAGTTGTCGTATTAAGTGTGTACTATATCATGTCTCCACAGGGTGAAAATGCAGTGACAGTAGAAGATACGAAATCAAAAGGCACTGAAGAGAAAAAAGTTGAAACAGAAAAAGGGACGGACAAAGGCATGGAAAAAGGCGCTGATAAGAAATCCACTGACAAAGAAACAAACGGCAAACAAGAGGATATCGAAACAAGCGGTGAAGAAGGAAAGGCTGTGTCAGAGCAAACAGACGATGAGCTTTTTACAACATACAGACTAGAGCTTGAAGATAAACGAAGCAAGCAGCGCGAAGAATACAACGAAATTGTCTCCAGTGACGATGCAACAGCACAAGAAAAAAGTGAAGCATACGATCAAATGACCGCACTTAGTGAGGCAGAAGGAACTGAGCGTCAGCTCGAGACATTGATCAAAACAAAAGGCTATAAAGATGCGCTCGTAAGTGCTGAAGGAGATAAGGTGAGCATCACGGTTCGTTCTGATAAAAAATCAAAATCTCAAGCGGCCGATATTATTGATATGGTCACAAAAGAAATGAGAGGTCTTGATAACGTAGCTGTCACTTTTGAGCCCACTAATCAATAAAAATGAACTGGCGCCCTTTGCGGAAAAGGGCGTTTTTTGATGCGGCTTGACGCCCTCTCCAAGGTGCTTACGCGAGGCGCTTCGCCACAATAGTAGTTGAATTCATCGAAATCCTCCTGTAAGATGGTTATAGTATGTACTTTTAGTACTAGCCTATAATAAAAAGATAAATCCATACATAGGGGTGCAAATCCATGTTAAAAATCGAAGAAATTCATGAACTGATTAAATTAATTGACGACTCTACTATCGATGAGTTTACGTACGAAAACGAAGGTGCAAAAATCAAACTGAAGAAAAATAAAGAAGTCGTTCAGCAAGTTGCGGCACAAGCACCAGTGGCTCCTGTCCAAGCAGCTCCAGCTCAACAAGCTCCTAAAGCACAAGCTCCAGCTCAGACCGAAGCCCCTGCACAAGAGGCAGCTGCGTCTGAAAATCTGCATAAAATCACATCCCCAATGGTTGGCACATTTTATGCTTCCTCTTCACCAGAAGCAGATCCATACGTGACAACAGGTTCCAAGGTGAAGGAAAACACTGTTGTATGTATCGTGGAAGCGATGAAACTGTTTAATGAAATCGAAGCAGAAGTAAAAGGTGAAATCGTCGAAGTATTAGCTGAAAACGGTCAGCTTGTAGAATTCGGACAACCCCTCTTTCTAGTGAAAGCAGAGTAAGGAGTACGATCATGATTAAAAAGCTATTAATTGCAAACAGAGGAGAAATCGCAGTTAGAATTATCCGCGCTTGTAAAGAGCTTGGAATTGAAACTGTTGCGGTATTTTCTGAAGCGGATCGCGATGCGCTGCATGTACAAATGGCTGATGAAGCATATTGCATCGGACCGACTGCTTCTAAAGATAGTTATTTAAATGTCACGAATATTGTCAGCGTAGCAAAATTAACAGGGACAGATGCCATCCATCCAGGATACGGCTTTTTAGCAGAAAATGCAGACTTTGCAGAGCTTTGCGAGGAATGTAATGTGATCTTTGTTGGACCAACTGCGTCAGCGATTTCCAAAATGGGAACGAAAGATGTCGCGCGAGAAACAATGAAGAATGCAGGCGTTCCGATCGTCCCTGGTTCTCAAGGAATTGTAAAAGATCTTGATGATGCTGTTTCAACAGCAGCTAGTATTGGGTATCCTGTGATTATTAAAGCAACTGCAGGCGGAGGCGGTAAAGGGATTCGTGTGGCTCGTACAGAAGAAGAGCTTATTAACGGAGTCACCATCACGCAGCAGGAAGCGGCGCAAAACTTTGGGAACCCTGGTGTCTATTTAGAAAAGTTCATTGAAGACTTTAGACATGTGGAAATCCAAGTGCTTGCAGATCAGCATGGCAATACGATTCATTTAGGAGAGCGTGATTGCTCGATCCAAAGAAGAATGCAAAAGCTTCTTGAAGAAACGCCATCACCAGCACTAAATGCAGACATTCGTGAGCAAATGGGTGAAGCAGCTGTAAAAGCAGCAGAAGCTGTTGAATACACAGGTGCTGGAACAGTCGAATTCATTTATGATTATAATGAAGAGAAGTTCTACTTCATGGAAATGAATACTCGTATTCAAGTAGAGCATCCTGTGACAGAAATGGTCACAGGTGTAGACTTGATCAAAGAACAGATCAAGGTTGCATCAGGTGAGAAGCTTTCTCTTACACAAGAGGATGTCGTATATGAAGGCTGGGCGATCGAATGCCGCATCAATGCAGAGAACCCAGAGAAAAACTTCATGCCTTCAGCTGGTGAAATTAAAATGTATCTTCCGCCAGGCGGTTTAGGTGTACGTGTTGATTCTGCCGCTTATCCGGGCTATGTGATTCCGCCATATTATGACAGCATGATTGCAAAAGTGATCACATATGGTAAGACGAGAGAAGAAGCGATTGCGAAAATGAAACGTGCGCTTCAAGAATTCGTCATTGAAGGAGTCTACACAACGATTCCATTCCACCTTAGATTGCTCGAGCATGAAACATTTGTGAGCGGTAACTTTAATACGAAGTTTTTAGAAACATACCAAATCATGAAATAATCTCAGCTTTCGGAGGTGAATGATCGTGTCAGAAAACAATTTGCTTGAAATGAACCTTGATGAAGATCAATTGGGAAAAGTGCAAATTGCACCAGAAGTGATTGAAGTCATTGCTGGGATCGCCGCTTCAGAAGTCGAAGGCATTGCCGAAATGCGCGGCAATTTCGCTGCTGATGTAGCAGAACGCTTTGGTAAGAAAAATCACCGTAAAGGTGTAAAAGTAGATGTCTCTGATGAAGGCATCACAATCGATGTGTATTGTGTGGTTGAATTTGGCCTATCCATTCCAAAGGTATCCACTGCTGTACAAGAAAATATCCGTCAAACCCTTTTGAACATGACTGCCTTAACAATTAATGAAATTAACATTCATGTCGTTGGCATTCAATTTGATACAAAAGCACCTGAGGCTGAAGTAGATCAAGAAATGTAAAAAAGGGTTCAAGTAAAACCAAGGAGGCATTGCCTCTTTGGTTTTTTAAAGCCCATTTTTGAGTAATTTCCGAATATTGATAACGTCACACGTTGATTGATTCGTTTTTCGTCACAGCTCGCATGGATCTTGGTGCGACCACGGTCAAAATATGTTATGATCTCTGTATGGCTTAACGACAAGCGGATAAAGTGGTTAAAGGAGTAAATAATGAAAAGAAGAACTGCAAGAGAAAAGGCGCTACAAACATTATTTCAAATTGATGTGAGCAATATTGATCCGAAAGAGGCCATTACACATGCGCTGGATGAACAAGAATCAGATCCTTTTTTCGAGGAACTGGTTTTCGGTGTGCTTGAACAAAAGGACAAGCTTGATGACATGATCTCACAGCATCTAGTGAATTGGAAACTCGACCGTATTGCAAACGTAGACAGAGCCATTTTAAGGCTGTCTGTGTACGAGATGGTGTATCAAGAAGACATCCCAGTTAGTGTCTCGATGAATGAAGCGATTGAACTCGCTAAATTATTCGGCGATGATAAAGCACCGAAATTTGTAAATGGTGTACTTTCGAACATTAAAAACGACCTAAAGCAGCAATAGGAGGATTCGACATGACAGCAACAATCATCGATGGGAAAGAAACAGCAAAAGAAAAGCGTGAACAATTAGCAAAAGAAGTAGAAGAGCTAAAACAAAAAGGAGTCACACCTGGTCTTGCCGTTATTCTAATCGGTGATGATCCGGCTTCACTTTCTTACGTACGCGGGAAGAAAAAAGCAGCAGAAGCAATGGGCATGCACTTTCAGCTTGATCATTTAGATGCTTCTTTAACAGAAGAAGAATTGCTTCAGCTGATTGATCAGTACAATGCGAACGATCAATTCCACGGGATTCTTGTTCAACTTCCACTGCCAAAACATATTTCTGAAAAAGCCGTCATTGAACGTATTTCACCTGAGAAAGATGTAGATGGTTTCCATCCATTAAATATCGGGAAAATGCTGCTTGGAGAAGATACATTCCTACCTTGTACACCAGCAGGCATTGTTGAATTACTGAACAAAACGGGTGTCAGTCTTTCTGGAAAAGAAGTGGTTGTTGTAGGGCGCAGCAATATTGTCGGCAAACCAGTTGGACAATTGCTGTTAAACGAAAATGCAACGGTTACTTACTGCCATTCAAGAACGGCGAATATTTCAGAACATACGTTAAAAGCGGACATTTTAGTTGTTGCCGTCGGTCGAGCAAACTTTATTAAAGCTGACCAAATCAAAGAAGGCGCAATTGTCATCGATGTAGGAGTCAATCGTTTAGATACTGGGAAGCTTGTTGGGGATGTTGATTTTGAAGAAGCGAAAGAAAAAGCTTCTTATATCACACCAGTCCCTGGCGGAGTCGGTCCAATGACGATTACCATGCTTGCACACAATACGGTTAAATCAGCAAAACGTACATTAGCATAAGCTTTATCCATTCATCCACCTGCATGCTGCCGGTGGATGAATGTGCGTTTTTGAAGAGGAGGAATACGTCATGAGTGAAAAAGCCTTTGTGACGGTCACAGCCCTTACAAAATACATAAAAAGAAAATTTGATGTTGATCCGCATTTAGAAGATATTTGGATCAAAGGTGAGTTATCCAATGTGAAGATTCATTCAAGAGGTCATGTGTACTTCACCTTAAAAGACGAAAACGCACGCATGCAAGCCGTCATGTTCCAGCGTTCCGCAGCAAAGCTGCCTTTTTCACCAAAAAGCGGAATGAAAGTGTTTGTACGCGGCGGGATTCAAGTATATGAACCAAGCGGCAACTATCAATTATATGCAAAAGAAATGCAGCCTGATGGTGTTGGTGCTCTTCATCTCGCTTATGAAGAGCTGAAGAAAAAGCTGGCAAGTGAAGGCTTATTTGATGCGCGCTATAAAAAAACAATTCCTGAATATCCAGAGGTTGTTGGTGTCATTACATCCCCAACTGGAGCGGCTGTTCGAGATGTCATCACAACGATTAACCGGCGTTATCAGCAGGCGAAAATCATTGTGCTTCCGGCGCTTGTCCAAGGTGAAAATGCCATCCGTTCAATTGTAGAGCGGATCAAAGAAGCAAATGAAAAACAGATCTGTGATGTCTTGATTGTCGGAAGAGGAGGCGGTTCGATCGAAGAACTTTGGGCCTTTAATGAAGAAGCTGTCGCAAGAGCGATCTTCGCATCAGACATTCCAATCATTTCTGCAGTTGGGCATGAAACGGACTTTACGATCAGTGATTTCACTGCAGACATGAGAGCACCCACACCAACAGGAGCAGCTGAGCTCGCTGTTCCAAGCACAGCCGATTTAATAGAACGAATCAAATCCATCGACATTCGGCTTACAAGGGCCGTGAAGAATCGAACATCACAAGCGAAAGACCGTCTTGTGGCGCTGCAATCCTCATATGCCTTCCGTTTTCCAAAACGATTGCAGGAGCAAAAAGAGCAACAATTCGATTTGGTATTTGACCGTTTTCAAAAACAGCTGACGAGACAAATTGAACAAAAACGCAGTCAACTAGACCGCCAGACATACAGGCTGAAGCCGCTTCATCCAAAAGAGCAGCTGCTTCAGGCGAAAAAACGCCATGCCAATGAAACAGAACAGCTCATCCGCAGCATGAATGTGCAAATGAAAACAATTCATTCGCAGTTCCAATCTGTTCTTGGTAAACTAAATGCATTAAATCCACTTCAAGTGATGGAAAGAGGCTACAGTTTAGCCTATAAAGACGATGAACTGATTAAAAGTGTGAACCAAGTCGATACGAAGGATCAATTGGCTATCACCATGAAGGATGGACGTCTGATTTGTGAGGTTATTGAGAAGGAGGGGCAATCATCATGACAGAATCAAATAAACAAAAAGAAGAACAAATGACATTTGAAGAAGCGATGAAAGGTCTTGAGGAGATCGTTGGGAAGCTCGAAGAAGGAGATGTACCACTTGAGCAAGCCATTCATTATTTCCAAGAAGGCATGACACTTTCAAAGCTTTGTCATGAAAAATTACAGCACGTTGAAAAGCAGATGGATTTCATTTTAAAAGAGGACGGTGAACTGGCTCCTTTCTCGGTGAAGGAGGCAGATGCTGGTGACAAGTAATTTGCAGGATTTTTTAACAACACGAAAACAGGCCATTGAAGAGTATTTATTTACATATGTTCAGGAATTGAAGATTCCAGAAGAACTAAAATCTTCGATGCTTTACTCTCTTGAAGCTGGAGGGAAAAGACTTCGCCCTGTTCTCGTTCTTGCTTTATTACATGCTTACGGAAAAAACGAAGAAGATGGCATACCGGTTGGCTGTGCTGTAGAAATGATTCATACGTATTCATTGATACATGACGACCTGCCTTGCATGGACGATGATGACCTTCGCAGAGGAAAGCCGACCAACCATAAAGTATACGGGGAAGCAACCGCGGTTCTCGCTGGTGATGCACTTTTAACGGAAAGCTTCCGCCTGATTACATCGCAGCTATCTAGCAGCGTCTCTCCTGACCAAAAGCTCAGAATCGTAGATGAGCTTGTGCGGTCAGCAGGTGCACTAGGAATGGTAGGCGGTCAATTTGATGACATGGAAGCAGAGCAAAAACAAGTCCCGCTTGCTGAACTAGAATCCATTCATGCCCGGAAAACAGGAAAGCTTCTCACATTCAGCGTCACAGCAGGTGCAATGCTGGCAGGAGCATCAGATGACGATATCGAAAAACTAAGAGAGTTCAGCTATCATATTGGCATTGCTTTTCAAATCCGTGATGACATTTTAGACCTCGAAGGTAGCGAAGAAAAAATAGGAAAACGGGTCGGCTCTGATACAGCGAATGAAAAGTCGACATATCCTTCTTTATTAACGCTTTCAGGAGCAAAAGAAAAGCTGCACGAGCACATCACACGTGCAAAAGAAATTGTCTCAAATCTTGAATTAGAGCAGCAATTGCTGCATGAGTTATGTGATCTGATCGCCTCAAGAGATCATTAAAAACAGCCTAGATTTGAGGGTCTTCGAGCAATTGTGGTAAACTGTAAACAGTTTATCATGATGAGACAACTCTTATTCCCGCTTGGTTTTCATAGGAATAAGGCATTATATATGTAGATAGAAATTTTGTTGAAAGCGAGTTGATCCTGATTGGATCTTTTATCAATAAAAAATCCAACGTTTCTAAAAGGAATGTCAAATGCAGAATTAGAGGAGCTTAGTGCTGACATTCGCATGTTTTTAATTGAGTCCTTGGCTAACTCTGGCGGGCATATCGGTCCGAACCTGGGTGTCGTTGAACTCACGGTTGCCCTTCATAAAGTATTTGACAGCCCGAAAGACAAATTACTTTGGGATGTTGGACATCAGTCTTATGTTCACAAGCTGTTAACTGGAAGAGGGGCGGAGTTTGATACACTTCGTCAATATAAAGGACTTTGCGGTTTTCCTAAACGAAATGAAAGTGAGCATGATGTTTGGGAAACAGGCCACAGCTCAACCTCATTATCTGGCGCGATGGGAATGGCGGCCGCGCGGGATATTAAAGGGACAGATGAATATATCCTGCCGATTATCGGAGACGGTGCATTAACCGGAGGTATGGCGCTTGAAGCTCTGAATCATATCGGTGATGAAAAGAAAGATATGATCGTCATCTTAAACGATAATGAAATGAGTATTGCACCAAACGTCGGTGCAATTCACACCATGCTTGGCAGACTGCGCACAGCAGGCAAGTACCAATGGGTAAAGGACGAGCTCGAATATTTATTCAAGCGGATACCAGCTGTAGGCGGAAAGCTTGCTGCCACAGCAGAGCGTATTAAAGACAGCCTCAAGTATTTACTAGTGTCTGGCATGTTTTTTGAGGAAATGGGATTCACATACTTAGGTCCTGTTGATGGACATTCTTATGAAGATCTTTTTGAAAACCTTGAATATGCAAAGAAAACAAAAGGTCCTGTTCTGCTGCATGTCATCACGAAAAAAGGAAAAGGCTATCAGCCGGCAGAATCCGATAAAATTGGGACATGGCACGGCACAGGTCCATACAAAATTGATACAGGTGATTTTGTAAAACCAGCAGCTGCTGCACCGTCATGGAGTGGTCTTGTCAGTGAAACAGTCAGAAAGCTGGCGCGGAAAGATGAGCGTATTGTTGCCATCACGCCTGCGATGCCTGTTGGCTCAAAACTTGAAGGCTTTGCAAAGGAATTTCCTGAGCGAATGTTTGATGTAGGGATCGCTGAGCAGCATGCAGCCACAATGGCAGCTGGGCTTGCGACGCAGGATATGAAGCCATTTTTAGCGATTTATTCAACGTTCCTGCAAAGAGCTTATGATCAAGTGCTGCATGATATTTGCCGCCAAAACCTCAATGTTTTTATCGGAATTGACCGTGCGGGTCTTGTCGGTGCTGATGGAGAAACGCATCAAGGTGTGTTTGATATTGCCTTCATGCGTCATATGCCGAATATGGTGCTCATGATGCCGAAGGATGAAAATGAAGGCCAGCACATGGTCAATACAGCCATTCAGTATGATGACGGTCCTATTGCCATGCGTTTCCCGCGCGGAAATGGGCTTGGTGTGAAAATGGATGAACAGCTCAAAACCATTCCGATTGGATCTTGGGAGGTTCTTCGCTCAGGGAAGGATGCCGTCATCTTAACATTCGGTACGACTATTAAAATGGCGCTGCAAGCAGCTGAGGAACTTCAAAAAGAAGGGAAATCAATTCGTGTCGTCAACGCTCGGTTTATTAAGCCGCTTGATGAAGCGATGCTAAACGACATTCTATCTGAAGGGATTCCGATTTTAACGATTGAAGAAGCTGTGCTCCAAGGCGGGTTTGGCAGCAGCGTATTAGAATATCTACACGACAAGAAAGCATCACATATCAAAGTAGAACGAATGGGTATCCCAGATCAATTTATTGAGCATGGAAGTGTTGATGCCCTGCTTGAAGAAATTGGACTGACGAAAGCACATGTTGCTGAGACTTTACGTGACCTGCTTCCAGCAGCACCAAGAAAAGGAATTGGATCATGACATCAAAGAAAGAACGACTTGACGTTTTATTAGTCGAACAAGGACTAATGGAAACAAGAGAGAAAGCAAAGCGTGCCATCATGGCAGGGATCGTTTACTCAAATGAAAACCGTTTGGATAAACCAGGAGAGAAAATTGCTCGTGATACGCCGCTTACAGTGAAGGGGAACCCTCTCAAATACGTAAGCCGCGGCGGGTTAAAACTTGAAAAAGCGCTAAAAGAATTTGATCTGACAGTTGAAGGGAAATTGCTGATTGATATTGGCTCATCAACAGGCGGATTTACAGATTGTGCTCTTCAAAATGGAGCAGTCAAATCATATGCTGTAGACGTTGGCTACAATCAGCTTGCGTGGAAATTAAGGCAGGATGACAGGGTCATTGTCATGGAGCGTACCAATTTCCGCCATTCCGTCCCAGCTGATTTTACTGAAGGGTTGCCAGAAGTGGCATCGATTGATGTATCTTTTATCTCACTCAAACTCATTCTGCCGGCTTTAAAGCATATTCTTGTGCCGGGTGGTGACTGTATTGCGCTCGTCAAGCCTCAATTTGAAGCAGGCAGAGAGCTTGTTGGGAAAAAAGGCATCGTGCGTGAGCCCTCTGTCCACCTTGGTGTACTAGAAGAGATGAATCAATTTGCTGCAAAAGAAGGTTATGATGTAAAGGATGTATCATTTTCGCCTATCACTGGTGGAGATGGAAATATTGAATTTCTGCTTCATTTAGTGCTTCATCCTGATCAAGAAGAAAATGCGGCACTTCCTGCTTCACAACTTGAGAAGGTCGTGAAGGAAGCCCATTCTGTATTGAAAGAAAAGAAAAACAGCCCTGAGCCGGCTGACACATGAAATCATTGAAACAAAAGGAATAATAGCTCGCTATTATTCCTTTTTACATGGTCAAAAGACAAGAATTGGCCGTATCTCACGTAATGCTTGTTTTTTGAACTGTGCATCATATAACATAGAACGTAAAGACAAACTGAGAATGAAACGCCTAGGGGGGTCAAATATGAATAAAGGTCAAAGGCATATTAAAATTAGAGAAATCATTGCGAGCCAAGAAATCGAAACACAAGATGAATTGGTCGATATTTTGAAAGCCGATGGATATAACATCACACAAGCGACCGTTTCTAGAGATATTAAAGAATTACATTTAGTGAAAGTTCCGACGAACAATGGAACATATAAATACAGTCTTCCTGCGGATCAGCGGTTTAATCCGCTGTCAAAGCTGAAGCGGTCCCTAATGGATGCATTTATTAAAATGGATGCTGCCAGTCATTTAATTGTTCTGAAAACAATGCCGGGTAATGCTCAGGCGATTGGTGCTTTAATGGATAATTTAGATTGGGAAGAAATTATGGGAACGATTTGCGGGGATGATACGATTTTAATCATTTGCCGCACCCCAGATGATACAGAGACAGTTTCGAGCAAAATTTTAGAGCTTCTATAAAGAATCAGGTTTACTAAAAGAGGTGTCAAATGAGTGTTAGCAGAACTAACCATTAAAAACTTTGCAATCATTGAAGAGTTAACGGTTTCATTTGAAAAAGGACTCACGGTTCTAACGGGGGAAACAGGTGCCGGAAAATCCATCATGATTGACGCTGTCTCACTTCTCGTGGGAGGAAGAGGTTCCTCTGAATTTGTCCGCTACGGTGAAAAAAAGGCAGAGCTGGAAGGGCTTTTTCTTGTACCAGCCGATCATCCTGTATTTGCTCTATGCGAAGAGCAGGGAATTGACGCATCAGATGAAATGATGATTCTCCGCCGTGATATTAACAACAGCGGGAAAAGCATTTGCCGGATTAATGGAAAGCTTGTCACCATCTCACTTTTACGGGAAGTAGGACGGCTTTTGCTTGATATACATGGACAGCACGATAACCAGCTGCTCATGGAAGATGAAAATCATCTGCATTTGCTCGATCAATTTGGAGCAGAAGACATTGCACCGGCTCTCTTGCAGTATCAAGAAGCATATGATCAATATATGAAGACGGCTCAAAAGCTCAGGCAGCTGTCTGAGAATGAGCAGGAAATGGTGCACCGCTTAGATTTACTGCAATTTCAGCTAGAGGAGATTGAGGCGGCACAATTAGAGCCGGGGGAAGATGAGAGGCTTCAGGAAGAGCGACATCAAATCAGCAACTACGAAAAAATCTATTCCTCACTCCAAAACGCGTACAACGCTTTGCGTAATGAGCAAGGAGGACTAGATTGGGTTGGTATGTCCTCAAGCGAGCTTGAGCAAGTGTCTGAAATCAACGATGATTTGAAAAAGTTATCTGAACAAGTGTCGAACTCCTACTACTTATTAGAGGATTCAACTTTCCAAATGCGAAGCATGCTGGACCAATTAGAATTTGATCCGGCTCGTCTTGATTTTATTGAGTCCAGGCTGAATGAAATGAAGCAGTTAAAACGAAAATACGGCACAACCGTTGAGGAAATTTTGGAGTATGCGGCGAAGATTGAAGAAGAAATAGATCAAATCCAAAATCGAGACAGCCATCTGCAGACGCTCAAAAATAAATTAGATGCGATGAGCCGTGATGCTCTGCTGGAAGCACTTAACGTTTCGGAGCTGCGTAAAAAATGGGCCAAAAAGCTAGCAAAGCAAATTCAAACAGAGCTCAAGGATTTGTATATGGAGAAGTCATCATTTGACACAGCTTTTTCTGTTCGATATGCGCCATTTGGCAGCACTGATTGTCCGCTATTAGACGGAAAACCTGTCCAGCTCGGGAAAAATGGAATCGACCAAGCACAATTTGTCATTTCTACAAATACAGGCGAACCGATGAAATCTTTATCGAAAGTAGCCTCAGGTGGAGAAATTTCACGTGTCATGCTCGCTGTGAAGAGTATTTTCTCAGCTAAACAAGACGTCACATCCATTATTTTCGATGAAGTTGATACAGGTGTCAGCGGCAGAGTGGCACAAGCCATTGCTGAGAAAATTTACAAAGTTGCGTCTGGATCACAAGTGCTCTGTATTACACACCTGCCTCAAGTAGCCGCAATGGCTGACACGCATCTCTTCATTTCTAAACGCTCGAAAGCGGGCAGAACACTGACGAGTGTTAAACCATTAAGTCATGAAGAAAAAGTGAGTGAAATTGGCCGGATGATTGCCGGTGTGGAAGTGACTGAGCTGACAAAACAGCACGCAAAAGAACTATTGCACCAAGCAAATGATGTCAAAACAACAGGGTAGCTGAATCATCAGCTGCCTTTTTTTTATGTTGTGTAAAAGCCGGCGTATATACCCATAAAATCGTCTTTTTCTTTTATCAATTTATCCAATCATTTTCTAAAGCTGCCGGTTATAAATCCTCTCGAAGAAGGCAAAAGTAAAGATGTAGCCAAAACATGAGTGTTCTGGTGTGGGTAAGGAGCGAGGAGAGTGAAAAATGAATGCCCGAAAAGATGAGAAAAGCCATTGGTGTGATTCTCCTTGTTTCTTTAATAAGTACAGGGTTTATGAGCATAGTGAAGGAGTACATCAGCATTCCAACAAATGTTGCTGTATTTGAAAAACAAAAGCACTCAATTGACACATCGATTGAAGCGTCAGCCAATGCTTCTTCACCAGCCTTTAGCCTTTCAGAGAAAAAGAATCAGCTGGATATTACAGGACAAAAGGCGGGAAAAGCCGAAATTGTTTATGATTTTAAAGGATTTCCTATTAAGAAAACAAAAGTTGACGTTCTCCCTGAATTAAAAGTCATTCCTGGAGGACAATCCATTGGCGTCAAGCTCCACTCTGTAGGAGTTCTCGTTGTAGGTTTTCATCAAATCACAACAGCAGACGGCAAAAAATCACCAGGTGAAGCCGCAGGCATTCAATCAGGGGATATGATCATTGAAATCAATGGTCAAAAAATGGAGAAAATGAATGACCTCACCCCATTTATTCAGAAAGCAGGGAAAACGGGTGAAACGCTTCGTTTGCTCATAAAGAGAGATCATAAAACCTTTCAAACAACATTAACACCCGCAAAAGATGCAAGTGAAGGCATCTATCGAATTGGTCTTTACATTCGTGATTCTGCAGCAGGAATCGGCACGATGACCTTTTTTGAACCTTTATCTAAAAAATATGGTGCCCTTGGGCATGTGATTTCTGACATGGATACAAAAAAACCAATTGTTGTCGACAATGGTGAAATTGTTAGATCAACCGTGACATCGATTGAAAAAGGCACAGGAGGCAATCCTGGAGAAAAATTGGCGAGATTCTCTTCCGAAAGAAAAACAATAGGAGATATCTCCCGCAACAGCCCTTTTGGTATCTTTGGTACGTTAACCGAAAAGCTTAAAAATCATGTAGCAGATAAACCACTTCCAGTCGCTTTATCTAATGAAGTAAAAGAAGGCCCAGCAGAAATTTTAACCGTTGTGGATCATGATAAAGTGGAGAAGTTTAATATTAAAATTGTCAGCACAACACCGCAGAAATTCCCAGCAACTAAAGGAATGGTATTAAAGGTAACAGATGAGCGGCTCTTAAGCAAAACGGGCGGAATCGTCCAAGGAATGAGCGGAAGCCCCATCATGCAAAATGGCAAAGTCATTGGAGCTGTCACACACGTATTCGTCAATGATCCGACTAGCGGGTACGGCGTACACATTGAATGGATGCTGTCAGAAGCAGGAATCGACCTTTATCAAAAAAACAAAAAAGCAAGCTGATCATCAAACTGCCGCGAATTTTCCGGCAGTTTTTTTCTACCCTTTCTTTCTCTTCCATCATGTTATAAAATAAGGAAAAAGAGATTTTTCGACAAAATGGAAAAAAGCTTGTTGTCAAATTGCAATAATCGTCGATTCGTTAAGAAAAACGTAGAAAAAGCTAGATAATGCTCTATTATTCGGAAAATTAAAGTTTTTTAAAGGGGATAGCATGGTTTTGTCGAATTGAACACTCAGAAGAGAAATGCAAAAGACTAAAGGAATCGACATTGGGGAGGAAAGAACGTGGAGAAAATTAAAGTGTGTGTAGCTGATGACAATCGAGAGCTTGTTGGCCTTTTGACAGAGTACATTGAGGGACAGGAAGATATGGAAGTACTTGGCGTGGCGTATAATGGTCAGGAATGCCTGACATTATTTAAAGATAAAGAGCCCGACGTTCTCCTCTTAGACATTATTATGCCTCATTTAGACGGTCTTGCTGTACTAGAACGCCTCCGTGAAAACAATGAAATGACAAAACAGCCAAGTGTGATTATGCTAACGGCATTTGGACAAGAAGATGTCACGAAAAAAGCAGTTGATTTGGGCGCATCCTATTTCATTTTAAAGCCATTTGATATGGAAAACCTAGTAGGTCATATTCGTCAAGTCAGTGGAAACGGCACACAAGTTACCCATCGCTCTTCATCAATCCAAAACAGTGTTCTTCGTAACAAACCTGAACCGAAACGTAAAAACTTAGATGCGAGCATTACGACCATTATTCATGAGATTGGCGTGCCCGCTCATATTAAAGGCTATTTATACTTAAGAGAAGCGATTTCTATGGTGTACAATGACATTGAGCTTCTCGGAAGCATTACTAAAGTGTTGTACCCAGACATTGCAAAGAAATTTAACACGACTGCCAGCAGGGTAGAACGAGCGATTCGTCATGCCATTGAAGTCGCTTGGAGCAGAGGAAACATTGATTCCATTTCCTCACTCTTTGGTTATACTGTCAGCATGTCAAAAGCGAAACCAACCAATTCAGAATTTATTGCCATGGTAGCTGATCGTTTGCGATTAGAGCATAGAGCAAGCTAGTATCTTTTTCATGAAAAAACGTTTCTTCATTGAGACGTTTTTTTATTTTGAAAGATGTTGTCAAAAATTGGTTAGGTTGATAAAATCATCTTAATGTTTAAATTGGACAAACGGGCTGCTTTATTTTCAGAATAAAATGAAAAATAAAGCATGAAAAAAATAAAAAAGACATAAAGTAGTGGTAATCAGCTGCGCCAATTGATCATGAAGTCTTCAAAATAGAAGAAGAAAACGCTCATTCGTAAGAAAAAGGATGAGAGGAAAAGGTCTCATGGATTTGGTAATTAAAGCAAACGAGATCGAAAGTTCTATTTCTATTGACCTGATTGGTTGGCGTTTTAAAGTCACTGGCTTCTTAGAGATTGTGCCATTTGAACTGAATATTCCCATTGTCGAATTTAATAATTTTCACATTCTTTTACTATGCTATAATAATGAAAAGAAGAGGGTGAGGTTATGGGAAAGCTGAAAATCCACTCTGCTGAGGTAGCGAACGAAATTAGCAAGTGGACGAGGGTCATTTCTCAGAATGACTTAGAAAAATCTGCTGTCTATAAAGAGAAAATTCAGAATTTGCTAAAAAATACAGATGAAGACCGTGAAGTTCTCCTTTATTATCAGCTTGTTGACGGCAGACATGAAATGTTACTTGGAAATATTGAAAAAGCCAATCAAATTATGAAAAGTGTCGGAACGCTCGATGAGAAGGCAGATGACATTATTAATTTTTATTTTTACTTTTACAAAGGCCAATATGCTGCATATGTGAAAAAGTATGATGAAGCCATTAGCTTTTACAAAATTGCAGAACAGCGGCTAAAACGTGTGAATGAAGACCTGGAAGTAGGAACTTTTCACCATAAGGTTGCTTCGATCTATTACGAACTGAAACAAAATTTCATATCCATTAATCATATTAAAAAAGCCATCGATACGTTCAAAGCGCATGAAGAGTACACAGCGCAGGCGATTGACAGCTTAATTTTACATGCAAGTAATTGTATTGATTTGTTCCAATTCGATGAAGCAGAGAAAAAGTATAAAGAAGCACTTGAGAAAAGTAAGCGCATTAACAATGAAGTGCTCATTGGGAAATGCTATCACAATTTAGCGGTTCTTTATTATGCAAAGCATGATTATGAAAAAAGCGCACATTATGCCAAAAAAGGGATGGGCATTCAAATTCACCGTGACAATAGCCATTATTACATCCAATCTTTATATGTTCTGGCGAATGCCTTGGTTCATTTAGGAGATCAAGAGGCGAGGGAATATATTAAAGAGGGTATTTTGTATAGTTGTGATATCCAAAATAATGAATATATAGTAAAATTTGAAATTTTGGATTTGATGTGCGAGAATAGTGGGGCAGCAGACGTATTCTCAGAAAAATTAGACTACATAGAAAAAAATAGATTATATGTGGAGCTTGAGGATTTGTCTGAACAAATATCGAAATACTTCAAGGAACGAAATGATTATCAAAATGCCATTCGTTTTCTTGAAAAGAAATTCGATGCACAAATACTTCAAAAGAAAGTGGAGGTTATCTTATGAAAAAGTTGTTGTTAGGTGTAACCGTTGTTACAGCAGTCGCAGTTGTTTCTTCCCTTTTTGCTCTTGACGCAGAGACGACAGAGCAAGCCATCAGAGCGATTACGTGATCGAATTTATCTGTCAACCTCTTCGTATGAATCAGAAGAGGTTTTTTTATGCGCTCAAAACTGGAAAAACGAAAAAAGACACGTCATAATGTAAGGAAGCATCATATTTAGAGGTGACCTATGACGAAAATTTTTGCACACAGAGGCTTTAAAGGCATTTATCCTGAAAACACCATGATAGCCTTCGAGCATGCACTCCATTCGGGAGCTGACGGAATTGAGCTGGATGTTCAGCTGACGAAAGACGGCAGACTTGCTGTCATTCACGATGAGAAACTGAACAGAACAACGAACATGAAAGGTTTAGTGAAAGACCATACATATGAAGAATTAAAAGCGGGAGATGCGAGTCATTCTTTCTACGAAGAAACCGGTGCTGTATCCATTCCTCTTTTGGAGGAAGTATTAGAGCTAGTGACGCAGCAATCATCATTGATCATCAATATTGAACTAAAAAACTCCATTTATCGATATCCGGGTATCGAAGAGAAAGTAAAAAAACAAATCGAGCATTTTCAAATAGAAGATCGTGTACTTGTTTCATCGTTTCATCACGGCAGTTTAGCTCTTTTTCACAAACTGATGCCACATGTTGAACTTGCGGTTCTCACAATGGATGTGATTCATCAGCCGGAGATGTATATAAAAACAGTACCAGCAAGGGGCTACCATCCAAATATCAAGGGTGCCGGCGTGACCAAAGAGGTTGTGGCAGCTCTCCATGCATCTCAGCAAGTGATCAGGCCGTTTACAGTAAATAGTGAAAAGCAAATGAAAAACATGTTTTCCTTAGGTGTCGATGGCATTTTTACTGATTTTCCTGACCGAGCCGTGAAAATAAGAGAAGAAATGAAATAAAGACCTGCTCTAAATCAGCGGGTCTTTTTTCACGTTTTATCTCTGCTTAAAGCGAGCAGTCACTTTATTTCGTTTACGGTCTCTATATAAAATAAAGCCAGCCACTACATAAAGACCTCCCCCTAAAAATAACAACCCTGCAATTCCTTGCAGCCATAAATATGGAAATGGTGCAATGATGATGCCGAAAACAGTGTCACGCAGCAGCTTAATCCCAAGTGCTGCAAGCGCGCCAGGTATTAAAATAATCACTAGTGCAAGTATTCTCCCCATCAAATGTCCCCTTAAACGTCATTTACTTCCATTGTCTAATTCAAAAAATATTTTGTCAAGAAAGGAAAACGTGGTAATATAAGAGTTGTGCAATTTTTTGCAACGGAAAAATATGGTGTGCAAATTTTTTCATATAAAGGGGTAACGGGATGCAGAGAGTCTTGATTGTCGGTGCAGGACAGGGTGGATCAGCATTGCTTGAAACATTGCTGAAAACAAATATGATTCAAATCATTGCGATCGCCGACCTTGATCTTGAGGCACCGGGGATGGTAGAAGCGAAAAAGAATGGAATTGATACGACAACGGATTGGAAAGAATACATAAAAGATGACATTGATATCATCATTGAAACAACAGGCAGTTCAGCAGTGCTGAAAGAACTAATTGAAAAAAAGCCAGAGCACGCAGTCATTGTTCCAAGTTCAATGGCTTACGTGATATCAGAATTAATGTCAGAAAAACAGCAGCTGATCCAAATATTAAAGGAACAAACCTATAAGCATGACCGCATTTTTAATGCAACGAACGACGGGATGATTTTTATAAACATGAATGAAGAAGTCGTCCTGTTTAATCGATCAGCGGCCAAAATGGTTGGATGTTCGCAAAAAGATGCGATTGGCCGTCATATACGAGAAGTGATCCCAAATACAAAGCTTCCCGACATTTTAAGATCGAGAGAGCCAGAATTTAATCAAAAACAATTTCTGAATCAGCAGATACAAATTGTGACAACGCGTTTGCCAATTATTGATGACGCGGGGAGAATGCTAGGTGCTTTATCCATCTTTAAAGATATTACAGATGCCGTTGAGCTTGCGGAGGAAGTAACCAATCTTAAAGAAGTGCGAACGATGCTGGAGGCGATCATTCAATCGTCGGATGAAGCCATATCAGTTGTTGATGAGCAGGGAAAAGGCATCTTAATCAACCGGGCTTATACGAAAATGACTGGATTAACAGATAAAGAAGTTGTGGGGAAACCAGCAGGTGCAGATATTTCTGAAGGAGAAAGCATGCATTTGAAGGTACTTGAAACAAGAAGACCCGTTCGAGGCGTCAGAATGAAAGTCGGACCGAATAAAAAAGATGTGATTGTCAACGTAGCGCCAGTCATTGTTGATGGTATTTTAAAAGGCAGTGTCGGGGTCATTCATGACGTATCAGAAATTCAATCACTCACAAATGAATTAAATAAAGCAAGGCAGCTCATCCGTACACTTGAAGCAAAGTACACATTTGAAGACATCATTGGAGAGAGTGAGCAAATGCTTGTGGCGCTTGAGCAGGCGAAGCTAGGCGCGAAAACGCCAGCCACGATTTTACTCCGGGGAGAATCAGGTACTGGAAAAGAGCTGTTTGCGCACGCCATTCATAATGAAAGTGACCGAAAATATAATCGCTTTGTACGGGTCAACTGTGCAGCCTTATCTGAGACCCTTTTAGAGTCAGAGCTTTTTGGCTATGAAGAAGGAGCATTTTCTGGTGCAAGGCGAGGCGGGAAAAAAGGGCTGTTTGAAGAGGCGAATCAAGGCAGCATTTTTTTAGATGAAATTGGCGAAATGACGCCAAGTACACAGGCGAAGCTGCTTCGTGTGATGCAGGAGAAAGAAATAGTAAGGGTAGGCGGAACAAAGGCTATACCGGTCGATGTTCGTGTGATCACGGCGACAAATGTCAATATTGAAAAAGCGATGGCGGAAGGAAAGTTCAGAGAAGATTTATATTATCGAATGAACAGATACCCGATCTCCATCCCGCCGCTAAGGCAGCGCCTTGAGGATATTGACTCGTTAAGCAAACGTCTCATCCAAAAGATCAATTTAGACTATGGACGGAACGTGAGCGGGTTAACGGAACAGGCACTTAATAGACTGCGATCATATAAGTGGCCAGGAAACGTAAGAGAGCTTGAAAATGTACTTGGACGAGCCATGATCTTTTTGAACCCGCAAGAAGAATGGATTGATGAAGGGCATATTTCTTTCATGGAGTCAGAAGATCAGGAAGAAAAAGAGCAGCAGGAACTGACTGTCAGTCAATTTGAGGGAGAGACGCTTTCGGATGCTGTTGAGGCATTTGAAGCGCAGCTGATTAAACAAACCCTTGAAAAGCATCAATTCAATCGCACGAAAACAGCGAAAACGTTAGGGATCAGCATTCGGAACCTTTACTATAAAATGGACAAATATCAACTTGCAAAAGATAGCATGCAATAAAATGCATGTAACCTGCAAAAGATTGCACGAATGTCATGCGAATTGCCTCATATTCACTGCATTTCAAACTGGCACGGAACTTGCATATAAAACATGAACCGAGCACAAGGAAAGGTGGGCATATATGAAGCTTGACGATCTGATTATGAAAGCCGCCCAGCTGCAGAACAAAACGGCGGCTGTGGCTCATGCAGAAGACGAAGAAGTGCTTCATGCCATCAAGATGGCAATTAAGCGAAAGGTCGCTCGCTTTCTCCTGGTTGGGAACAAACGCAACCTGAAGGAGCTAGTGAAGCAGCATGAAATCAATGAGGACTGGATAGATATTATTCATTCAGATTCTCCCGAAGAATCTGCCAAGATTGCCGTTCAGGCAGTGAGCGAGAAGCATGCAGATATTTTGATGAAGGGGCATGTCCCGACAGCCGTTCTTTTAAAAGCGGTATTGAATAAAGAATATGGGCTCAGGACGACCAGTGTCCTATCACATGTTGCGGCATTTGAAGTACCGGGCTTTGACCGCTTTATTTATGTCACGGATTCTGCGATGAACATCGCGCCCGATTTAAATATGCTGAAAGAGATTACGATCAACTCTGTTCAAGTAGCGCAAGCTGTCGGAAACGACATGCCGAAGGTTGCAGTGCTCTCTGCGGTGGAGGTCGTGAATCCGGCAATGGATTCAACTTTGACTGCTGCAAGTCTTGCGCAAATGAATCGGCGCGGGCAAATTTCTGGCTGCCTGATTGATGGGCCACTTGCTTTAGATAATGCCATTTCTCAAACGGCAGCTTCTCATAAAAATATTACAAGTGATGTAGCCGGCCATGCAGATATTTTGCTTGTGCCAACAATTGAGGCAGGAAACATTCTTTATAAATCTCTCATCTACTTTGCACATGCGAAGGTGGGAGCTGTGGTGGCAGGAGCGAAGGCGCCGATTGCTTTAACAAGCCGGTCTGATTCAGCCGAAAGTAAGCTTTATTCAATTGCGCTTGCCATCTGTACATCAAATTAAGCGGAAGTAATAGGAGGAATAACACGATGGAACTTTTTAAATATATGGAACGATACGATTATGAACAGCTTGTATTTTGTCAGGATGAGCAGTCTGGCTTAAAAGCGATTATTGCGATTCATGATACAACACTTGGGCCGGCACTAGGCGGAACGAGAATGTGGACGTATGAAAACGAAGAAGCAGCCATTGAGGATGCACTGCGTCTAGCGAGAGGAATGACTTATAAAAACGCGGCAGCAGGACTTAATCTTGGCGGCGGAAAAACGGTCATCATCGGTGATCCGAGAAAAGACAAAAATGAAGAAATGTTCCGTGCATTTGGACGTTATATTCAAGGGCTGAATGGCCGCTATATTACAGCAGAAGATGTCGGTACAACGGTAGAAGACATGGATCTCATTCATGAAGAAACCGATTTTGTCACAGGGATCTCTCCTGCATTTGGTTCTTCTGGAAATCCGTCTCCCGTCACAGCTTACGGTGTATACAAAGGAATGAAAGCCGCTGCCAAAGCTGCATTTGGGACCGATTCATTAGAAGGAAAAACAATTGCCGTTCAAGGCGTAGGAAATGTCGCTTACAACTTGTGTAAACATCTGCATGAAGAAGGCGCGCAGCTCATTGTCACAGATATCAACAAAGACTCTGTCAAACGTGCTGTTGAAGACTTTGGCGCAAAAGCAGTCGACCCTGACGATATTTACGATCAAGCATGTGATATTTATGCACCGTGCGCACTTGGTGCAACCATTAACGATGTGACCATTCCTAAGTTAAAAGCAAAGGTGATTGCAGGTGCTGCAAATAACCAGCTAAGAGAAACGCATCACGGAGACCTTATCCATGAGATGGGAATTGTATATGCTCCTGACTATGTGATCAATGCAGGCGGGGTGATTAACGTGGCTGATGAGCTTTATGGCTATAATGCAGATCGTGCGATGAAAAAAGTCGAAGGCATTTATCAAAATATTGAACGTGTAATTGAAATTTCAAACCGTGATGCCATTCCAACTTATAAAGCGGCAGACCGATTGGCTGAAGAGCGAATTGAAAGAATGCGCAAATCAAGAAGTCAATTCTTGCAAAATGGTCAACATATTTTAAGCCGTCGCTAATTTGAAGAATGAGTTGAAACGGAGGTTTTGTTTTTGCTGACAAAAGAATGGCGTATTCTCACGATTAATCCTGGCTCTACTTCAACAAAAATCGGTGTGTTTCATAATGAACGGTCTATTTTTGAAACGACACTTAGACATACAGATGAGGAATTAAAGCAGTTTCCTCATATTATTGATCAATTCTCATTCCGTAAAGAAACCATTTTGAAAACACTGCATGAACAGGGGATGAATATCTCAAAGTTTGATGCAGTTTGTGCGCGCGGCGGTCTCCTTCGTCCGATTGAAGGAGGCACATATGAAGTCAATGAGCAAATGGTGGAAGACCTAAAAGAAGGATATGCCGGCCAGCACGCATCCAATCTCGGTGGAATCATCGCGAGAGAAATTGCACTTGGCCTGAATATCCCGGCTTTTATTGTCGATCCAGTTGTAGTGGATGAACTAAAACCAATTGCTCGTATTTCAGGGCTGCCAACGATCGAAAGAAAAAGCATTTTTCATGCATTAAATCAAAAAGCAGTCGCAAGAAAAACAGCGGCTTCTTTTGGAAAAAGTTACGAAGATTTGAACATGATTATTACTCATATGGGCGGCGGTATCACCATTGGTGTTCATGAAAAAGGAAAAGTCATCGATGTCAATAACGGTCTGCATGGCGAAGGTCCTTTCAGCCCAGAGCGTGCGGGAACCTTGCCGACAGGTGATCTTGTGAATCTTTGTTTTTCGGGGGAGTATACCCAAGAAGAAATGCTCAAACGCATTATTGGTGAAGGCGGGCTTGCGGGCTATCTTGGCACGACAGACGCTGTGAAAGTGGAACGCATGATTGAAGCGGGTGATGAGCGGGCGGCGCTCATTTATGAAGCAATGTGCTATCAGATTGCCAAGGAAATTGGTGCGGCTAGCGCTGTCTTAAAAGGAGCAGTTGACGTCATTGTATTAACAGGCGGACTTGCATACAGCAAACAAATTACGTCAAGTATTCGCGGCTATATTGACTGGATTTCAGATGTTGTCGTGTTTCCAGGTGAAAATGAGCTGCAATCGTTAGCAGAAGGTGCGCTTCGCATTTTAAAAGAAGAAGAATCACCGAAAGAATACCCAAATGATCAACAGGAAAAGAAAGGAGTGACAAGTCATGGCAACTGAATATGACCTCGTCATTCTTGGTGGAGGCACAGGCGGCTATGTAGCGGCCATCCGTGCCTCACAGCTTGGATTGAAAACAGCAGTTGTAGAAAAAGAAAAGCTCGGCGGAACATGTCTTCATAAAGGCTGCATCCCGTCTAAAGCGCTGCTCAGAAGTGCAGAAGTTTATCAAACCGTCAAACGCGCAGCTGATTTTGGTGTTGAGGCAGGAGGCGTTGCCTTGCAATTTGCCAATGTGCAGAAAAGAAAAACAGAGATCGTCGAAAAACTAGCAGGCGGCGTCAAACATTTAATGAAACAAGGAAAAATTGATGTATATGAAGGAATCGGCCGTATTCTTGGCCCATCTATCTTTTCGCCAATGCCAGGAACGGTCTCCGTAGAAATGGCAAATGGAGAGGAAAATGAAATGCTCATTCCAAAGCAGGTCATCATCGCGACAGGATCAAGACCGCGTGTGCTGCCAGGGCTTGAAGCAGATGGAACACACATCCTCACTTCAGATGATGCACTTGAACTGCCAGAGCTTCCGCAGTCAATGCTAATTGTGGGGGGCGGAGTGATCGGAATCGAGTGGGCTTCCATGCTCAATGATTTTGGTGTGAACGTCACTGTGCTTGAGTTTGCAGACCGCATTTTGCCAACAGAGGATCATGACATTTCTAAAGAAATGGAAAAGCTATTATCTAAAAAAGGCATCACTTTTGTGACTAATGCGAAGGTACTGCCAGATAGCGTAGAAAAGCAGGAAAATCTCGTGACAATTCAAGCGGAAAAGGATGGAGACATTCAGACGTTTGAAGCGGAAAAACTCCTTCTTTCAGTTGGCAGAGTACCTAATATCGAAGGCATAGGTCTTGAAAACACGGACATCCAAACCGAAAAACAAGGCATTGTCGTGAATGAACATTATCAAACGAAAGAATCGCATATTTACGCAATAGGAGATGTCATTGGCGGGCTTCAGCTGGCACATGTCGCTTCACACGAAGGGATGATTGCTGTAGAACATATGGCTGGAAAAGATCCGAAGCCGCTCGATGAAACGCTCGTATCTAAATGTGTTTACTCTCACCCAGAAACTGCTAGTGTGGGACTCACTGAACAGACGGCAAAAGAGCAGGGCTTTGAAGTCAAAATAGGGAAATTTCCATTTATGGCGATTGGAAAAGCACTTGTGTACGGGGAGTCTGATGGATTCGTCAAAATCATTGCCGATCAAAAGACAGATGATATTTTAGGAATTCATATGATTGGTCCTCATGTAACAGATATGATATCTGAAGCTGGATTAGCCAAAGTACTTGATGCAACCCCGTGGGAAGTGGGGCAGACGATACACCCGCATCCGACCTTATCAGAGGCGATTGGCGAGGCAGCCCTTGCTGTTGACGGGAAGGCGATCCATTTTTAATCAAGGAGGGAAACATGATGAGTAACATGCGTCATCAGGAATTAGGATTATCAGATGAACAAGCAATTGATATATACAGAACAATGCTTCTAGCAAGAAAAATCGATGAACGGATGTGGCTTTTAAACCGTTCCGGGAAAATTCCATTCGTTATTTCTTGTCAAGGGCAGGAAGCGCAGCAAGTCGGCGCTGCATTTGCTCTTAATAGAGAAGAAGATTACGTCTTACCTTACTATCGTGATATGGGGGTTGTCCTTGCTTTTGGGATGACAGCAAAAGATTTAATGATGTCTGGTTTCGCAAAACAAGACGATCCAAACTCAGGCGGAAGACAAATGCCGGGGCATTTTGGGCAAAGAGCCAATCGAATTGTGACTGGGTCGTCACCTGTAACAACGCAGGTTCCTCACGCGGTGGGAATTGCCCTTGCTGGACGATTAGAGCAGAAAAACTTTGTCAGCTTTGTCACGTTCGGTGAAGGCTCATCAAACCAAGGTGATTTCCACGAAGGCGCAAACTTTGCTGCTGTTCATAAACTGCCTGTTATTTTCATGTGTGAAAACAATAAGTATGCGATTTCCGTGCCATATGACAAACAAGTAGCCTGTGAACGCATTTCAGATCGTGCGGTTGGATATGGGATGCCTGGTGTCACTGTAGATGGAAATGATCCGCTTGAAGTATATGCCGCTGTCAAAGAAGCAAGAGACCGTGCGGCTAGAGGCGAAGGCCCGACATTGATTGAAACAATCTCTTACCGTTTAACTGCGCATTCAAGTGATGACGATGATTCAAGCTATCGAGAAAAAGAAGAAGTGCTCGAAGCAAGAAAGAAAGATCCGCTCATCCAATATGAAACGTATTTAATCGAAGGAAACGTCATGACTTCTGAAATGAAAGAAGAGATGACAAAAGAAATCATGCAAATCGTAAACGAAGCTACTGATGAAGCGGAAAACGCAGCTTATGCTGATGCAGAAAGCGCACTTCGTTACGTGTATGCGGAGTAAGGGGGAAGAAAAATGCCTGTTATGTCATATATAGACGCTATTACACTGGCGATGAAAGAAGAAATGGAGCGAGATCCGAAAGTGTTTGTGCTCGGAGAGGATGTCGGGAAAAAAGGCGGCGTATTTAAAGCGACAGCGGGTCTTTACGAGCAATTTGGAGAAGCGCGCGTCATGGATACACCTCTTGCAGAATCAGCCATTGCGGGTGTAGGTATTGGGGCAGCGATGTATGGAATGCGCCCAATTGCAGAAATGCAATTTGCGGATTTCATTATGCCTGCAATCAACCAAATCATTTCAGAGGCTGCAAAAATTAGATACCGTTCAAATAATGATTGGAGCTGTCCAATGGTCATCCGCGCACCTTACGGGGGTGGAGTACACGGGGCACTTTATCATTCACAATCGGTCGAAGCTATTTTTGCTAACCAGCCTGGTTTGAAGATTGTGATGCCTTCTACACCTTATGATGTCAAAGGTCTTTTAAAGGCTGCAGTGCGTGATCCAGATCCTGTATTGTTCTTTGAACATAAACGTGCATACCGCCTGATTAAAGGAGAAGTGCCTGAAGAGGATTACACTCTTCCGATTGGAAAAGCAGATGTGAAGCGTGAAGGCGATGATATCACGGTCATTACATATGGCCTTTGTGTCCATTTTGCGCTGCAAGCAGCAGACCGCCTTGCAAAAGACGGCATTTCCGCTCATATTCTCGATTTGAGAACAGTGTACCCGCTTGATCAGGAAGCGATTATAGAAGCGGCTTCTAAAACAGGGAAAGTGCTTCTGTTAACGGAAGATACAAAAGAAGGCAGCATCATGAGTGAGGTTGCGGCAATCATTTCGGAGCATTGCTTATTTGATTTAGACGCACCAATCAAACGCCTGGCAGGACCAGATATTCCGGCAATGCCTTATGCGCCGACAATGGAGAAATTCTTCATGGTCAACCCGGATAAGGTAGAAGCTGAAATGAGAGAGCTGGCGGCGTTTTAAGAAAGAGGAGGGTTTCAAAGTGGCAATTGAACAAATGAAAATGCCTCAGCTAGGTGAAAGTGTAACAGAAGGAACCATTAGCAAATGGCTCGTTTCACCTGGCGATCATGTGAATAAATACGATCCGATTGCGGAAGTCATGACAGATAAAGTGAACGCAGAAGTTCCGTCATCTTTTACAGGAACGATTACAAAGCTATCGGCTGAGGAAGGCGAAACGCTGCAAGTAGGAGAAGTGTTCTGTGAAATTGAGATAGAAGGAAGCGAGCAGCAGAGTGTGAAAGAAGAAGCAGCACCTGAGCTAAGCGAAGCGCCTGAAGCAGATCAAACAAATGAGAATCAAAGTCAAAAGAAACGTTATTCTCCAGCCGTTCTTCGTTTAGCAGATGAGCATAGCATTGATTTAGCGGCTGTTCAAGGTACAGGAGCAGGCGGCCGAATCACTAGAAAAGATTTGCTGCAGCTCATTGAAAACGGCGGCGTCAAAGAGAAGACAGCACCTGTCAATGAACGTGCTGTTCAACCGGAGCCTGCGCAGCCATCTCAAGCAAAAGCGGCACCTGCCGTCCCTTCTATGCCTGGTGATGTTGAGCTGCCAGTCACGCCGATCCGTCAGGCAATTGCAGCCAATATGCTGAGAAGCAAACATGAAATTCCGCATGCATGGACGATGATGGAAGTCGATGTGACAAATCTAGTGACAAGAAGAAATCAGCTGAAGGATCAGTTTAAAGCAAAAGAAGGCTTTAACTTGACGTTCTTTGCGTTCTTTGTCAAAGCAGTGGCTCAGGCCTTAAAGGAATTCCCTGAAATGAACAGCATGTGGGCCGGAGATAAAATTGTGCAAAAGAAAGCAATCAATGTTTCGATTGCTGTCGCTACAGATGACGCGCTTTTTGTTCCAGTCATTAAGGATGCGGATGAAAAGACCATTAAGGGCATTGCCAAAGAAATTCATGAGCTGGCGTCTAAGGTGAGACAAGGAACGCTTAAGCAAAGTGATATGGAAGGCGGTACCTTCACTGTCAACAACACGGGATCATTTGGTTCGGTACAATCAATGGGAATCATTAATTATCCGCAAGCGGCGATTTTACAAGTAGAATCGATCGTGAAGCGTCCAATGATAGTAAACGGAATGATTGCGGCAAGAGACATGGTCAATCTTTGTCTTTCATTAGATCACAGAGTACTAGATGGGCTTGTATGCGGCAGATTCCTTCAGCGAATTAAACAAATCCTTGAAGGCATCGACGAGCAGACATCTGTTTATTAAAACAATATTTTCCCCCTCCCGGCATGAGAGGGGGATTTCCACATCTAGGAGAAAGGAGCGATGATATGTCTGGACTAGATTTTTTTGCTTTTCTAACGATTGGTCTCATGTTTATCACAGCGATTGCCTTCGCTTTTCTGCGGTACATTTCTAAATCACGCAATCATCCTGAACGATTACTGCTTATCATATCGATCGTTTCAATCATTCAAATCGTGTACTGTCTGCTGATTGTCGGCGGATTTAAAGGAGCAGCCAATAGCTTTTTAGGAATATCACTTCTCGCCGGGACGCTTCTTGGATATGCACTTGAATATTTATACAGACGATATATCAAAAAAACGCCCGAATCAAAATGATGTCGGGCATTTTTTTATTCTGCTGGAACAATAAAGGTCAAATGCTGTTTTAACACTTCTAAAGAAGAAGGGGCTGTCATATAAACCTCACCATCTGTATCAGCATCCATTTCCTCTTTTGTGTGGATATAAATACTGGACGCTTGAATGAGAGACAGATCGCCGGTGAAATCCTCCAGCTCTTCACGGTTCATTGAGAAGATTTCTTTTAAAGCAGAGAAACTCGTATTTCTGCAAATTAAGATTTCTGCTTTTCCATCATCAATGGCTGCATGAGGCAAATCAATTCTATTTGTACCGATAAAATGTCCATTCATGACAAGAACGATGACAGCTTCCTCATCCCAGCTTTCCTCTTCTGTCTCAATACGTACGTGAAAAGGATCTGTTTGCTGCAAGGTGCGCAGCGCACTTGTGAAGTAGCTGATTTTGCCGAGAACGGCTTTTTCCTTGTCGTTAATATTGTTGGACGTGTCTGCGATCAGCCCAATTCCCCAAAAGTTTAACACGTATCGATCTTCTGCTTTGATTAAGTCAACCTTTTTCTCTTTGCCGTCTACAATCATTTGAGCGGCTTTCTGCACTTGTTGAGGAATACCTAGTGTTCTAGAAAAATCATTGCATGTCCCGCCTGGCAATATCGCTACAGCGGGCCTTTTTTCTAAGCTGCCAATACCGTTCATGCATTCATGCACGGTACCGTCTCCGCCTAATATGATGAGCAATTCCACCGTTTCATCAATTTGACGGCAGAAATCATAAGCATCATTTGGCTGCTTTGTTGGTTTCAAAATGAGTTCATCAATATGTAGAGAAAGAAGAGGCACTGTTTGACCGAGTGTTTTTTCCATGTTTTTTTGTCCGGCATTTCCATTATAAATGAGCATCGCTTTTTTAAATTGTGCCATCACGCAGTTCTCCCTTTCGTCTCTTTATCATCACTTTTCCCCAATTTGACAGCTCATAAACGATGTTCGGAAAAAGACGCGAAGGAAAAGACAACACATTTGCCCGCAGGCGTTTTCCTTGATATGATGGAGTTAAAATGGTTATGGTACGCAAAAGGAGTGGACGAACTTGAATATTGATTTTAATTTATTTATGAATGATATTGTGAAACAAGCGAGAGAAGAAATTAAGCAGGCAGGTTACACTGAGCTCACATCAGCTGAAGAAGTAGACGAAGCACTGACTAAAAAAGGAACGGCACTTGTCATGGTGAATTCAGTATGCGGCTGTGCAGGCGGTATTGCAAGACCAGCTGCCGGCTATTCTGTTCATTACGATAAGCGTCCAGATCAATTGCTGACAGTATTTGCTGGGCAGGACAAAGAGGCAACAGCAAGAGCGCGTGAATACTTTGAAGGCTTCCCGCCATCTTCACCATCTTTCGCCTTATTAAAAGATGGAAAAATCATCAAAATGGTCGAGCGTCATGAAATTGAAGGGCACGAGCCAATGGAAGTCGTTTCAAAACTACAAGCCGCTTTTGATGAGCATTGCGAAGAAATCTAACATATGACGTTTGAATGAATAAATATAAAGCAGTCCGGTCTTTAGATCGGTCTGTTTTTTGTTTTATAAGACAATAGAATCAAAATAATTTTAGCAAAATACTATTGCATCTTAAAAAGAAAGTGTTTAAAATACATTATAGTGAATAAATATTCAAATCATTACATGATTTTAAATACTGGGAGGCATCATCATATGAAAAAGTGGTTATTATTACTTATGACAGCTGGTCTTGCAGCTGCACTCGCAGCATGCGGAACTTCTTCTAATAATTCAAACGCATCAGGAGATGACAAGACACTCGTTATGGCGACATCAGCAGATTATCCGCCATTTGAATCAAAAGACGGAGATAAAATTGTCGGTTTTGATGTAGATCTTGCAACAGCACTAGCGAAAAAGAACGGCTACAAGCTAGAAATTCAAGATATGGACTTTGCTAGCCTTGTATCAGCCCTTAAAACAAACAAAGCTGATATTGTCCTTGCAGGAATGACACCTACAGAAAAACGTAAAAAGCAAGTTGATTTCTCTGATGTTTATTACAATGCTAAAAACTTGGTTGTATCAAAGAAATCTAGCGGTATTAAGGCAGAGAAAGATTTAAAAGACAAAACAGTCGGCGTTCAATTAGGTTCCATTCAACAGGATGAAGCAAATGGACTGCAAAAGAAATATAACCTAACAGTTGAAGACCGTAATAAAATTTCTGATATCATTCAAGAGATTAAAGCAGGCCGTTTTGATGCAGCAATTATTGAAGATAAAGTAGCTGCTGGTTACTTGAAAAAGGAAAAAGACTTCCAAGCATTTGGGTTGAACAGCTCAAACGAAGGTTCAGCCATTGCATTCAAGAAAAACAGCGACTTAACAGCGAAATTTAATAAATCATTAAAAGAAATGAAAGATAATGGCGAACTTGATAAATTAATTAAAAAATGGTTTGCTGATGAAAAGTAAGTCAGGAAAAGGATCAGCGTCATTCAAGAAAATCAAGTAGAAAAGCGCTGAAAAGTTCAACTCATGTTGAACTTTTTTCCTGTTTTGTATGAAGGCAGAAAAAAGGAGAATGTCATGTTTGATTTTAAAGATGTAATACCTCAGATGCCCTTTATTCTAGAAGGACTTAAGGTCACGCTTTCTATAGTAGTGGTATCCCTTTTACTTGGATTTATCTTAGGAATTTTATTAACGCTTTGTAAAATTAGTGTGTTTAAACCGCTCATTTGGCTTGCAGATTTTTATACGTCAATTTTCCGAGGCACACCGCTTGTGCTTCAATTGCTCATTATTTATTTTGGTCTGCCTCAGCTTCTTGGGTTTCAAATCGACCAATACTGGGCTGCTGTAGCGGCATTTTCACTCAACTCGGCGGCATACGTATCTGAAATTATTCGTGCGGGTATTAATGCCATTGATAAAGGTCAAAAAGAAGCGGCCGTTGCTTTAGGCATCCCTTATGCTAAAATGATGAAGGACTTATTGCTTCCGCAGGCGTTTAAAAATATTTCACCTGCACTTGTGAATGAAACGATTACACTGACAAAAGAATCAGCGATTGTAACAGTCATCGGACTGGGGGATGTCATGAGACGAGCCTATCAAGCAGGGGCCGTTACGTATAATTATCTTGAACCGCTTATTTTTGCGGGTCTTATCTATTATGTCATCGTGCTTGTTCTCACCTTTGTCGGCAAATCGGTGGAAAGGAAGTTAAAATCAAATGATTAAAATAGAGAAACTCACAAAATCTTTTGGTAAAAATGAAGTTTTAAAGGGGATCGACACCACCATTAAAGAAGGGGAAGTTGTTGCGGTCATTGGACCATCTGGTTCAGGAAAATCGACGTTCCTTCGCTGCATCAATTTACTTGAAAAGCCGACTTCTGGTGTCATTACGATTAAGGACACCGAAATCACCAACCCAAAAACGAATGCACTAAAAGTGCGTGAGAACATCGGAATGGTATTTCAGCATTTCCATCTGTTCCCGCATAAAACGGTGCTGGAAAATATCACGTATGCGCCAATGAATGTGAAGAATCAATCGAAGGAAGACAGCATCAAACAAGCTGAAGACCTGCTCAAAAAGGTAGGGCTTTTAGAGAAAAAAGATGATTTCCCGAACCGTTTGTCCGGCGGTCAAAAGCAGCGTGTGGCGATTGCGCGTGCGCTTGCGATGACACCAGACATTATGCTGTTTGACGAACCAACGTCAGCCCTAGATCCAGAAATGGTCAAGGAAGTATTAGAGGTCATGAAAGAGCTGGCTCAATCTGGAATGACACTCGTCATCGTCACACATGAAATGGGCTTTGCAAAAGAAGTGGCTGACCGCGTGATCTTTATGGATGATGGGAAAATTGTAGAGGATGCAAACCCTGTACAATTTTTTGAATCACCGTCTTCACAGCGTGCGCAAGACTTCTTACAAAAAATATTATAAAGAAATAAGAGAAGGAGACTTAACATCTCCTTCTTTTTTTGATTATAATGGGGAAAGTAAAAAAAGTTCATCATTTCACAAAAGTGAATGGAAACAAGACAGAAAAGAGTGAATCACATCATGTTTAAAATCGGCTACCGAACGCTGAAAACAGCATTAGGAACAGCGATCGCTATTTATATTGCACAATTGCTTGGCTTGCAAAATTATTCAGCTGCCGGGATTATTACGATCCTTTGTATTCAGGTGACAAAGAAAAGATCCCTGTTAGCATCGGGAGCCCGCTTTGCAGCTTGCAGTCTTGCCATTTTATTTTCTTATTTATTTTTCGATCTGATTGGGTATCATCCTTTTGTGATCGGTTTGATGCTGCTTGTCTTTATTCCGACAACGGTTCTGCTTCGAATTAAAGAAGGGATTGTCACAAGTTCAGTCATCATCCTCCATTTATACATGTCTGGCGGGATTACCCTGCATCTCATCTGGAATGAACTGCTGCTGATTACCATTGGTGTTGGGGTAGCGCTGATTATGAACCTCTATATGCCAAGTGTTGATAAAAAGCTCAAACGCTACAGCGAACAGATTGAAGCCAACTTTGCTAAAATCTTTGAGGAAATCGAGCAATACTTAATGACAGGGAAACAAGACTGGACAGGAAAAGAAATACCAGAGACACATCAATTGATTAAAGAAGCAAAAGCTCTCGCATATCGTGATGTTGAAAACCATGTATTAAGACATGAAAACCTGTACTATCATTATTTCAACATGAGACAAAAGCAATTTGAAATCATTGAGCGTGTGCTGCCTAAAATTACGTCGATTTCCGTCACAACGGAGCATGGACAAATCATTGCAGAATACATTAGAGACTTACGCGAACATATTCACCCAGGGAACACAGCGCATAAGTTTTTAAGACGTCTCATTGATATGAAAGAAGAGTTCGATGCACTTCCGCTCCCGCAAACACGAGAAGAATTTGAGGCAAGAGCGGCACTCTTTCATTTCCTCGGTGAAATGGAACAATATTTAGTACTGAAAAGCTATTTTAAAGGGATGAAAGAATAGAGACGCATGAGTTCCTCCTTCATTGGTCAATCTAATGAAAAAGGAGGAGCCTATGCGTCTTTTATTTTATACCGTACTGACCATGTCCCTTTCACCAATCTGGCCGCTTGGACAAAACCCGCTGCCAGGTGACCCATTTGTCATTATTAATAAACAAACAAATGAACTTGCCTTTATTGATCAAGGGAAAATTCAAAAAGTATATCCTGCCTCTACAGGAAAAACAGCAGATTTAACGCCAGAAGGTGAATTTACGATTATGATCAAAGCGAAAGATCCCTATTACAGAAGAAAGAATATTGAAGGCGGTGCGAAGAATAATCCTCTTGGGCGAAGATGGATTGGATTCGATGCACGAGGAACAGATGGAAGAACCTACGGAATTCATGGAACGAGTGACGAAACTTCGATTGGGAAATTTATCACAGCAGGCTGTGTAAGGCTTCATAATCAAGATGTAGAGCGATTGTTTGATCAGCTTCCAATTGGTACAAAGGTATGGATTACAACCTCAAGCGATTCTTTTGAAAAGCTTGCCAAAGACAAACAGGCCATTCGTTGATATCGCGAATCACCTGCTTGTCTGCTTTTATTCAAACCTTATAAAAAGGCTGCTGCTCCTGCTAAAAGTGAAGAAACTAACAGCAGGCTAATCATAAGCAATACCATAAATTTCATGAATTTTTGAGACATATCGCACCCCTATAACCGAAGATTTTTGCGACAAGCGCACTTGTCTTTATTTTATCTGGTTTTTTCATATGCGACAAGTGATCAGCAAAGGAAGTGAACGGATGAACCAAATCGATCATATTGCCATTGCCGTCTTTTCTATTAAAGAAACATCTCAAACGCTTCATCAGCTATTTAACTGGCATTTTTCAGACATACAAGAGATTCCTGAGCAGGAGATTAAAGCGTCCTTCGCTTTACTTGATGATCTGCACATTGAATTAATTGAGCCCATCTCAGCCCGCAGTAAACTACATACCTTTTTAACAAAAAGAGGAGAGGGGCTCCATCATATTGCGTTAAAGTCAGATGACATTCAAATGGATCTTAGCCGTCTCGATCACCTTGGCATGCAGCTTCTCCAAAAAACAGCACAGATGGGCGCCAGCGGAAAGCAGATTGCCTTTATTTCACCTAAAGAAACGTCAGGTGTGTTATTTGAATTGTGCGGGTCCTTGAAAGGAGAGAAACATTGCGATGAATGAATCGTTCAATGACTTGACTGAATGGCGGAATAAAGCGTTAATGGGCGGCGGCGAAAAACGAGCAGCCGCTCACAGAAGCAAAGGAAAGCTGACGGTGCGAGAGCGGCTGCATGAACTTCTTGACGAGGGCAGCCTGATGGAAATTCAGTCATTTGCAACAGGCGGTCTGTCAGAGCATGTTGGTGACGGTGTCGTCATTGGAACGGGACTCATTCATGGTAAGCCTGTCTGTGTTTATGCACAAGATGCAACCGTATATGGGGGCTCATTAGGCGAAATGCATGCCAAAAAAATTGTCTCTTTAATGGACCTTGCAGCTGAAAATCAGATGCCGGTCATCGGTCTAAAAGACTCAGGTGGTGCGAGAATTCAAGAGGGTGTGGTATCATTAGAAGGATACGGACAGATTTTTAAACGGAATGTGCTGTACTCTGGTCGAATCCCGCAAATATCTGTTATTTTAGGCTCATGTGCTGGAGGTGCAGTCTATTCTCCTGCATTGACTGATTTTGTCTTCATGACAGAGCAAACAGCTCATATGTTTTTAACTGGTCCGAAAGTAATAGAAAAGGCAACAGGAGAAACGGTCTGTCCTGACCGTCTTGGCGGTGCAAGTGTTCAGCATCAGACAAGCGGGAATGTGCACTATACTGGGAAAGATGAGAAGGACGTGTTAAAAGCAGTTCGCACTCTTTTAACGTACATACAAACAAAACAGCAGGCTGTCATGCACGCTGAAGCACGAAAGCATGATTCCGCCGATCCAGGCAGCATCCTGCCAAAGGATCCATCACGCACCTATGATGTCAAACAAGTGGTGACAGCGATAACCGATCCAGACTCATTCTTTGAAACGCAGCCTTGTTTCTCAAAAAATATTGTCACTGGTTTCGCCAGACTACAAGGAGCCTCCATTGGTGTTGTTGCCAATCAGCCAAAGGTGCTGGCAGGCAGCCTTGATCTTGATGCTGCCGATAAAGCGGCCAGGTTTATTCGATTTTGCGATGCGTTTCATATTCCGATCTTAACCCTTGTGGACGTTCCTGGTTTTTTACCAGGGGAGAAAGCCGAGCATGCGGGAATTATCCGCCATGGGGCAAAGCTTTTATATGCGTACGCTGAAGCAACCGTTCCAAAAATCACTGTGATTTTAAGAAAGGCGTTTGGCGGTGCATATGTCGCAATGAATAGTAAGGGCTTAGGCGCTGACTTTGTTTATGCATGGCCAGAGGCCGAAATTGATGTCATGGGGAAAACGTTCGCAGACGAAATCGTTCATCCTGCTTCGCGCGAGCCTGAGAACAAACCAAGTGTATGGAAAGCGGCTCAGGCAGGTCTGATAGACGATATTTTCATGCCAGCTGAAACGAGAGAGCGATTGATCCGCTCATTTGATGTGCTTCGCAGTAAGGAAGAAGATAGACCGTTAAAAAAGCATGGCAACATGCCGCTATAAGAGGAGGAGCATCATTATGATCAATGAAAAACGCTTACTAGACGAATTTTTAGAATTAGTTCAGATTGATTCAGAAACAAAACACGAAGAGAAAATTGTTGAAGTCCTAAAAGAAAAATTCTCGCAGCTTGGTCTAAAAGTGGTTGAAGACGATTCAAAAGCGGTAACAGGCCACGGCGCAGGCAACCTTATCTGCACATTAGAAGGAAATCAAGAGGCAGATACGATTTATTTCACTTCTCATATGGATACAGTTGTACCGGGGAATGGCGTAAAACCAGTCATTGAGGACGGCTATGTGAAAACAGATGGAACAACCATTCTTGGCGCTGACGATAAAACAGGACTTGCTGCTATGTTTGAAGCGATTCGCGTGCTGAAAGAGAAAAATTTACCGCACGGGACGATTGAATTTGTTATCACAGCAGGTGAGGAATCAGGACTTGTTGGAGCAAAAGCGTTAGATCCGAATTTGATGACAGCGAAATACGGCTATGCCCTTGATTCAGATGGTAAGGTCGGTACGATTATCGTAGCTGCACCAACACAGGCAAAAGTACGCGCAACGATTTACGGAAAAACAGCTCACGCAGGTGTCGCGCCTGAAAAAGGTGTGTCTGCGATTACCATTGCATCTAAAGCAATTGCCAGTATGCCGCTTGGCCGGATTGATGAAGAAACAACGGCGAATATCGGACGTTTTGAAGGCGGAACACAAACGAATATTGTGTGCGATCAAGTTGATATTTTGGCGGAAGCACGCTCTTTAGAACCAGCAAAAATGGAAGCTCAAGTAGCGAAGATGAAAGAAGCCTTTGAAAAAACCGCTAAAGAAATGGGCGGAAGTGCCGATGTACAAATTGACATCATGTATCCAGGCTTCAAATTCTCACACGGCGATCAAGTCGTAGAAGTGGCGAAAAAAGCGGCAGAAAAAATTGGCCGTCCTTCAGAACTGCAGACGAGCGGCGGAGGCAGTGATGCAAACGTCATTGCAGGCAACGGCGTCCCAACTGTCAACCTAGCTGTTGGATATGAAGATATTCATACGAAAAATGAGAAAATGCCGATTGAAGAATTAGTCAAAACAGCTGAAATGGTTCTCGCCATTATCGAAGAAACGACAAATCCATCGTAAAGGCAGGAGACTCTGTGAGCACGCAAAAGATTATTATTTTTCAGGTGGGACAAGAGGAGTTTGGCATCAGTGTAGAGCATATTCGTTCGATTGAAAAGGTCCCTTACTTACAAGAAGTATCGAATCTTCCAAAAGAAATTAAAGGCCTGATGTCATTAAGAGGAGAGGTCATTCCTGTCAGTGATACAGGCGTGATGCTTCACGGAAAGCCTCTTGATGTGAACGAGCAGTCAAAGGTGCTGTTATTTGAAGTTAACGATCAAATGATTGGCTGTCTTGTCTCAGATGCAAAAGATATCATCGATATCGAGCAGAGCGAGATCAAGCCATTTCATATGAACACGAAGGCCTCTGAATATTTCTTCGGCGTTGTGGAGAGAGAAAACAAAATGATTTTGCAAGTGGACCCAAATAAGTTCCTTGGGAAAATTGAGGACCTCGATCAATTGCCAGACCGGTTGAAAGAAGAGTTGGCATAATGAAGAGCCCCTTATCTTTAGATAAGGGGTTTATTTTTATTCAGCAGCTGGTTTGGCTTGTTCGTTAGCCGCAGCTTTCGTTTTTGATTTTTGGTACATGACATTTAAAATAATCGTTTGAATCGTGAGTAGTAGTCCGCTTGTCATCCAGTATAAAGGAAGAGCAGCGGGTGCATTAATTGAAAGAAACAGCATCATGATTGGGAAAATCATGCCCATTACTTTCGCTTGCTTCAGCGCAGCCTCTGTCTGGGTGCCTGATTGCTTCGCATATTTTTGCGTGACATAAAATTGCAAGAAATACATAGCCCCTGCAAAGACTGCCACCAATAAATCGGTTTGTCCTAAGTTAAACCATAAGAACGTATGAGTTGCGATCTCAGGTGTTGAGCGGATTGCTGAGTAAAAGCCAAGAACAATTGGAATTTGAATCAGCATAGGCAGACAGCCCATTGCCAGCGGGTTCACATTGTTCTCTTTATATACTTTCATCATTTCCATTTGCAGTTCTTTTTGTTTTTCAGGATCTTTCGTTTTCTTCAATTTGCTTTGTATTTGGTCAATCTGAGGTTTCACCAGTGCCATTTTTTCCTGCATGACTCTTTGCTTCTTAAATTGATTCGCAAAAAGCGGGAAAATCAGCAGGCGGACAATCAAGGTGACGAACATAATGGATAAACCATAATCATCATGGAAAAAGTTCGCAAGCCAAATGATCAGCTCAGAAAAAGGCTGAACAAAATAATGATGGAAAAACCCATCAGAGCTCGTATTCGTTTGCGCACTCGCTGCAAATGCAGGTGACGCAATCATCATCAAACATAAAGTCGTAAAAACAGTCAATAAACGTTTCAATTCGTTTCCTCCTCATGATTAAAAAATTTAATTAGTGAGAGGAAGCGAATGGTCTTCATCATCATTAGATGATCTTTTCATTCGAATGACTTTACTAATCCAAGTTGTAATGCGATCATATATGATAAACAGAAAGTCTGTTCGATTCAAGCAAGATGCGTCCAACTCTTCCAAACGATGTCCACCAAGGTGTTCGTTCATACGGCAGTCTTTTAGTAAAAACGCAATGCCGATGGCCGTCAGCGCTGGAAGAATAATCGTAAAGAATTCAACAAGGAAAAAGACTTCATTGAATGTATCAATAATCATGATTATCACATCCATTTCATTACTCACAGTGTACTATACACATGGTTAAATGTCTAACAGAACCACGTGTTTTCTCTATTAAATAAAATTCCTTATTTTGTATAAAATAGTAAATGTCATCCAAACTTCATATTTCCTATCCTATAATGAGGGGGATGAAAAGAAATGGAGGTTTTGAATATGACAAGTATTTACCCAAAGTTTCGAGCAGCTGCGGTACAAGCAGCACCTGTCTACTTAAATTTGGAAGCAACCGTTGAGAAATCATGTGAACTGATCGACGAGGCAGCTTCAAATGGTGCAAAGCTTGTGGCATTCCCAGAAGCATTTTTACCTGGTTATCCTTGGTTTGCTTTTATTGGTCATCCAGAATACACGAGAAAGTTCTATCATGAATTATATAAAAATGCAGTTGAAATCCCTAGCTTAGCCATTCAAAAGATCAGTGAGGCAGCAAAAAGAAATGAAACGTACGTTTGTATATCATGCAGTGAAAAAGATGGCGGCTCTCTCTATTTAGCTCAGCTTTGGTTTAATCCGAATGGGGATTTAATTGGAAAACATCGGAAAATGAGAGCTTCTGTAGCAGAAAGACTCATTTGGGGGGACGGAAGTGGAAGTATGATGCCGGTGTTTCAAACTGACATTGGAAACCTTGGCGGATTAATGTGCTGGGAGCATCAAGTTCCACTTGATCTTATGGCGATGAATGCCCAAAATGAGCAGGTACATGTAGCCTCTTGGCCAGGTTATTTTGACGATGAAATTTCAAGCAGATATTATGCCATCGCGACACAGACATTTGTGCTGATGACTTCATCTATATATACGGAAGAAATGAAAGAGATGATTTGCTTAACGCAGGAGCAAAGAGATTACTTTGAAACATTTAAGAGCGGGCATACGTGCATTTACGGGCCGGATGGGGAACCGATCAGTGATATGGTTCCAGCTGAAACAGAGGGAATTGCGTACGCTGAAATTGATGTAGAAAGAGTCATTGATTACAAGTTTTATATTGATCCGGCTGGACACTACTCCAATCAAAGTTTGAGTATGAATTTTAATCAACAGCCCACTCCGGTTGTGAAACAATTATATCCTCAAAAAAATGAAGTATTCACATATGAGGACATTCAATATCAACATGGTATACTTGAAGAAAAAGTGTAAATGAACGTGAAACCCAGCGCGCAGACAAACCCTCGCATTCTTTGTCAGTCCTGCGCTCCGATGCTCGTCCTTCCTAGGGCTGCCAAGGTTTTTGATCACGCTGAAAAGAAGACAAAGGGCTAAAATCAAGATCATTTTAACCCTTTGTCAACAATCTGGAACCTTCTCTTTTTTAGAGAAGGTTTTTTTGAGGAAAGATGAAATAAATCAATGTATAATTGAGCATAAAAGGGATCCATCATGTTTGATATATGAGGAAACAGCTGATCAAAATACAGGTAGACAAGAAAATGGGGTTATGCCAATGTCAAATATTATTTTCCATATAGACATGAATGCTTTTTATGCCAATGTAGAAATGGCGTATGATCCTTCTTTGCGAGGGAAACCTTTAGCCATCAGCGGAAATGCAAAAGAGCGTAAAGGGATTGTTGTGACGTGCAGCTACGAGGCAAGAGCACTAGGAGTGAAGCCCCCGATGCCCTTGTGGGAGGCGAAGCGGCTATGTCCGGGACTCATTGTCCGCACACCGAACTTTGACCGATACCGCAGCTCCTCACAAGAGATGTTTACAATACTTAGAGAATACAGTGATTTAGTCGAACCTGTATCGATTGATGAGGGCTATATTGATTTAACGCATACACCATATGCCGAGCATGCGGTAAAAACGGCTCATGATATTCAAACAAGGCTTGTAGAGGAGCTGATGCTACCTTCAAGTATCGGCATTGCACCGAATAAATTTTTAGCGAAAATGGCGTCTAATTGGAAAAAGCCAATGGGCATCACCATATTGCGTAAACGAGATGTGCCGAACATGCTCTGGCCGCTCCCTGCTGGTGACATGCACGGGGTTGGACAAAAAACGGCAGATAAATTAAAGAAAATCGGAATTCATACTATTGAAGACTTAGCGAAAGCGAATGAGTATACGCTAAAAGAATTGCTTGGCATTAATGGTCCGAGATTAAAGCAAAAGGCGAATGGTGAACATGACGGCATCGTGGACCCAGAAAGAATATACGAATTTAAATCCGTCGGCAATTCATCCACTCTGCCTCATGATTCGGATGATTCAGATGAACTTGTCACGTTAATTGATAAGCTGTCACAATCTGTGAGTGCAAGGTTAAGGAGAAAAGAAGTGATGGCAAATCGGCTGCTCATCATGATTCGGTATGCAAGCTGGAAAAATATCACGCGAAGTGTCATGCTCTCGAATCCAACGGATCGAAAGGAAGATATATTTGAAGCGGCAAAGCAGTTATTCCTTAAACATTGGAATGACCAGCCAGTGAGGCTCTTAGGTGTGACGGGGACAGACCTTGTCGAACGAAAAGCAGCTGTTAAACAGCTTGATTTATTTTCATATACAGAAGATGCAAAAGAAGAGCCCCTCCAAACCATTTTAGATGGACTGAAAGAAAAATATGGAAAGTCATTGGTGCAAAGAGGGATCACCATTAAGGAAAAAGAGAGCAAAACAAGCGGGACAAGTTTTAATAAAGATTTTTTTCAGGACGAAAGAGGAAATGACTAGCCTGAAAACTTGATAAAAGAGGTGATGTTGTGGTAATTTCAAAGGGTACATCATTTCAGCAGTAATCAATATAGTGTGTTAGAAGGGACGTCAGAATTATGTCAAAACAACAAATCGGTGTGGTTGGACTAGCCGTTATGGGGAAAAACCTTGCCCTCAATATTGAAAGCCGCGGTTTCTCCGTATCCGTTTATAACAGATCTAGCAGCAAAACAGAAGAGTTTCTTCAAGAAGCAGAAGGAAAAAACGTTGTTGGCACATACAGCATCGAAGAATTTGTTCAGTCGCTTGAAACACCGCGTAAAATTCTTTTAATGGTAAAAGCTGGTGCAGCAACAGATGCAACCATTCAATCATTACTTCCTCACCTAGAGAAAGGTGACATTTTAATTGATGGTGGAAATACATATTACAAGGATACACAAAGACGTAACCAAGAGCTTGCAGAGAGTGGTATTCACTTCATTGGTACAGGTGTTTCCGGCGGTGAAGAAGGCGCGCTAAAAGGCCCTTCCATCATGCCAGGCGGTCAAAAAGAAGCGCATGAGCTAGTGAAACCAATCTTAGAAGCGATCTCTGCGAAAGTAGATGGCGAGCCTTGTACAACGTATATCGGCCCAGATGGAGCAGGACATTATGTCAAAATGGTTCATAACGGTATCGAGTATGGGGATATGCAATTGATCTCTGAATCATACTTTATCTTGAAGCATGTTGCTGGTTTGTCAGCAGCGGAGCTTCATGAAGTATTCTCAGAGTGGAATAAAGGCGAGCTTGACAGCTATTTAATCGAAATTACAGCTGACATTTTCACAAAAGTGGATGAAGAAACAAACCAGCCGCTTGTGGATGTTATCTTAGATAAAGCTGGTCAAAAAGGAACTGGAAAATGGACAAGCAAAAGCTCACTTGATCTAGGTGTCCCGCTTCCAATCATTACTGAGTCTGTTTTTGCGCGCTACATTTCTGCAATGAAAGATGAGCGTGTGGAAGCAAGTCAATTGATCGAAGGTCCTGAGCCAGCGCAATCAGCTGAGAATAAACAAGAGCTGATCGAAGCGGTTAGAAAAGCCCTATTCATGAGTAAAATCTGCTCTTACGCACAAGGCTTTGCGCAAATGAAAGCAGCGTCTGATGAATATAACTGGGATTTAAAATACGGTGAAATTGCGATGATCTTCCGCGGCGGATGTATCATTCGTGCAGCCTTCTTACAACAAATTAAAGAAGCATATGACCGTAATCCTGAACTGAAAAACCTATTGCTTGATCCATACTTTAAGGATATTGCTCAAAACTATCAGTCATCACTTCGTAAAGTCATTTCACTTGCAGTGGAACAAGGAGTTCCTGTTCCTTCATTCTCAAGTGCACTTGCTTACTTTGATAGCTATCGCACAGCTGTCCTTCCAGCGAATTTAATTCAAGCACAGCGTGACTATTTCGGTGCACATACGTATGAGCGCACAGATAAAGAAGGCGTATTCCATACTGAATGGATGAAATAAATAGAGAACGACTGAAAAACCTTACCTTTGGTAAGGTTTTTTTGTTTGTATCTTTTCGGCTAAAAATGTGAAAAAGAGGGATGCTATGTAAAAAAGACAAGAAAGTAGGGATAGAAGTGGGCATTTTATATGCACTTCTCCCAGCGATATTTTGGGGAAGTATTGTTCTCATCAGTGTCAAACTAGGCGGGAATGCGTATCAGCAAACCCTCGGCATTACGCTCGGCGCATTTTTATTTTCGATTGCAGCGTTTTTCATCAAAATGCCAGAGCTGACACCGCTTATTTTTGCGGTTTCCGTCATTTCAGGCATCTTCTGGAGTATTGGACAAATGAATCAGCTTTCAAGTGTTGCTTTTCTCGGTGTATCTAAAGCGGTTCCTTTATCAACGGGCATGCAGCTTGTGAGCACAACGCTATTTGGTGTCATGGTCTTCAAAGAATGGCAGACGATGACGGTCATACTCATTGGTTCTTGCGCCATTTTACTGATCATTGCAGGTGTTGTGATGACATCGCTCGGTCAAAAAAAGAATGGCGGCGGGGATGGCAGAGGCAATTTTAAAAAAGGGATTATTATTCTGCTCATCTCAACCGTTGGCTACGTCGGATATGTCGTCATTTTAAGATGGTTTGATATTGATGGCTGGTCTGCACTTGTCCCGCAATCCGTCGGCATGCTGCTTTCATCCTTAGCGATTAGTTTAAAGCAGGATCCATTTAGTAAATATACGTTTAGAAATATCATTGCCGGTCTTGTTTGGTCAACAGGAAATCTTGGTCTGCTTTTGGCCATTCCATTAATCGGCGTAGCCGTAAGCTTTTCGATGTCACAAACAGGGATTGTTATCTCAACACTAGGCGGCATTTACTTATTAAAAGAGAAAGCATCTAGAACAAGCTTTGTCATTGCAGGCTGCTTGATGATTATTGCAGGCGGTGTGCTGCTAGGCTTTACAAAATAGGAGGTTACACGAATGTATCCAGATTTAGAAGGAAAAACAGTTCTGATTACAGGTGCAGGTACAGGGATTGGTCAAGCGATGGCCCGCCGATTTGGACAAGAAAAAGCCAATGTGGTGATCAATTACTTCTCCGATAAAGAAAATCCGGATGAAACCATTGCAGATATTCAAAAACATGGCGGACAGGCTGTGAAAATCAAGGGAGACGTATCAAAGGAAGAGGATATGCAGGCGATGATTGATAAAGCTGTTGATACATTTGGCAGTCTTGATGTGATGATCAATAACGCAGGCATTGAAAATGAAGTACCTTCTACCGAAATGACGCTGGATAATTGGAACAAAGTGATGTCTACCAATTTAACAGGCATGTTTCTAGGGTGCCGTGATGCACTGAAGTATATGACAGATCATGGGATAGAAGGTTCGATCATTAATATGTCGTCGGTTCATCAGCAAATTCCTTGGCCTCATTTCGTCCATTATGCAGCCAGTAAAGGAGGCGCAAAGCTTTTGACAGAAACATTGGCGCTTGAATATGCCCCTAAAAAAATCCGTGTAAACAGCATTGCACCTGGCGCCATTGATACCCCGATTAATGCGGAGAAATTCGATGATCCAGCATTGAAAAAAGGCGTGATTGAGCTGATTCCAATCGGTTATATTGGAAAGCCAGAAGAAGTGGCAGCATGTGCTGTCTGGCTGGCATCAAAAGAGGCGAGCTATGTCACAGGCCTGACGTTATATGTAGACGGCGGCATGACAAAGTATCCTGGGTTCCAGGCAGGAAAAGGATAAGACAATGAAGACAAATCAGCGTGTAGACAAACCCTCGCATTCGGTGTCAGGTCTGCGCTCCGGTGCTCACGAATGTCAAATTCGCTCCGCTCCTGTGCTCGTCCTTCCTAGGGCTGCAAAGGTTTTCTATCAGGCTGAAAAGAAGACAAAGGGCTAAAATCAAGCATTTTAGCCCTTTGTCAACAATCTGAACGAGCGTAAAATACGCTCTTTTTTATATTAAATACAGACAAATGAAATTAAATGTCTAGACATTTAAAAATAAAAATATATAATATTAATTGGAAGCGCTTTTATTACAACAATGGGGTGAGAGAAATGAAACGTATTTTATTAGCATGCAGTTCGGGAATGTCTACGAGTTTACTAGTGACAAAGATGAAAGCACATGCCGATTCAATCGGGGACGAAGCAGAAATTTGGGCAGTTGGTCAAGATCAAGCAAAAAAAGAAATGGCGAATGCAGATGTTGTGTTAATCGGACCGCAAATGAGCTTTTTAAAAGGAGACCTTCAAAAAGAAGCAACAAAATACGGGATTGAGGTAGAGGTCATTGATATGCAGGCATACGGGCTTGCCGATGGACAAAAAGCGTATGAACAGGCACTTACATTGATGGGAGAATCTTAAGGATGGAAAAGAAAACACTCGAAGGGCTCACGGAGGAACAAGTGAGCTTTCAATTGATCTTACACAGCGGGAATGCACGCAGCAAATTGCTTCAGGCTCTGAAACAATATCGAGAAGGTCTAGAAGAAGAAGCTTTTGGTCTTATGAAAGAAGCGGAAGAAGATTTACGGCTTGCACATGACATCCATTTTCAACTCGTGCAGAAAGAGGCAGGCGGAGAAAGGGCATCCTTTTCCTTACTGCTCATGCACGCTGAAGATCACTTAATGTCGACCATTACCATCAAGGAGCTTGTGGGAGAGCTCCTGCCGATATTCCAATCGCTTAAACAATAAAGGGTGTAAACAAGGGGGGAAACCAATGTTTGATAAAATAAGTGCCATTTTGGTTCCGATTGCTGGGAGATTGAACAACAACCGCTATTTAGGCGTTTTACGTGATGCCTTTATGCTTGCGTTCCCGCTCACCATCTTTGGTTCCATTATGGTTGTGCTGATGAATTTGCCATTTTTAGATAAAATCATGAGTAAAACCGTACTGGAAGGCGTCCAGTCTGCACTGAATATCGCACCGAGTGCGACCATCAGCATTATGAGTGTGTTTGTTGTATTTGGGATCGGCTACTATTTATCAAAAAGCTATGATGTAGAAGCTGTCTTTGGCGGCGTGATTGCTTTAGCCTCTTTCTTGCTTCTAACTCCGTTTTTACTAGAACAAGAAGGCGGTGCAACGATTGCAGGCGTTATCCCAGTTGATCGTTTAGGTGCAAAGGGAATGTTCCTAGGAATGATCACAGGCTTTTTGTCTGCTGAAATTTATCGTTATTTTGTCCAGAAGAAATTTGTGATCAATATGCCGCAAGGGGTTCCGCCAGCTGTTTCCAAGTCTTTTGCTGCACTGATCCCGGCTACTTTGACACTTACAACCTTTTTGTTTATTAATATCATCATTACACAAGGCTTCAAAACAAATATGCATGATTTGATTTATCATGCCATTCAGGCGCCGCTTGTCGGTCTTGGAAGCGGTATCATTCCGACGTTGATCGCTGTTTTCTTTATACAAATTCTTTGGTTCTTTGGGCTCCATGGCCAAATTATTATCAACTCTGTCATGGATCCGATTTGGAATACATTGTCCATACAAAACCTAGAAAGCTATACAAAAACAGGTGAGGTTCCTAATATCATCAGCAAGCAGTTTATTGAAATTTATACGGTTGGAATGGGTGGAACCGGTATGACGCTTGCTGTTGTGTTTACGATTTTAATTTTCCTGAAAAGTAAGCAATTAAAACAAGTAGCCAAGTTGGGCTTAGGACCAGGATTATTTAACGTCAATGAACCGATTATCTTCGGTTTACCGATTGTTATGAATCCGCTTATTCTCATTCCGTGGATTTTGGCGCCAATGGTCATTACATGTATTACTTATTTTGCGATGGCATCAGGCATTGTACCGCCGCCGACAGGCGTGAATATCCCATGGACAGTACCGATCTTTATTAGCGGAATGATGGCAACAAATTCACTAGCGGGCGGTCTGCTTCAGCTGTTTAACCTGATGATTGTGTTTGTCATTTGGTTCCCGTTCCTGAAATTTATTGACCGTATGAATGTGAAAAATGAAAAAATAACGACAACAGAAAAAACGAAGGCAGCAAATATCAAAGGCGAAGGAGACTCAATACATGTCGATGGAAACTAACAAGCAATCATATACATTCCCAGAAGGTTTCTGGTGGGGATCTTCTGCTTCTGCGACGCAAACAGAAGGGAGCGTCCCCGGCGATGGAAAGGGACCGAACATTTGGGATCATTGGTTTGAACAAGAGCCGACTCGTTTTTTTGATGGCGTAGGGCCGGACGTGACATCTCAATTTTATCGAAAATATAAAGAGGATATCCGTCTCATGAAAGAAATTGGCCACAATTCATTTCGGCTGTCGATTTCATGGTCACGCCTCTTACCTGAAGGAACAGGTGCCGTCAATGAAGAAGCGGTGTCTTTTTACAATGATGTGATCAATGAACTGATTGCACATGATATCGAGCCATTTGTGAACCTATACCATTTCGATATGCCAATGGCGCTTCAGGAGAAGGGCGGCTGGGTGAACAGACAGGTGGTCGACGACTATGTCAGCTATGCGGCATTATGCTTCCAATTATTTGGTGACCGGGTGAAAAAATGGTTTACCCATAACGAACCGATTGTGCCTGTAGAAGGCGGATATATGTATAGCTTTCATTATCCAAACGAAGTCGATTTCCAAAAGGCTGTACAGGTCGGTTTTCATGAACTTTTATCAAATGCGAAGGCGATTGCGGCTTATAAAAAGCTGCAGCAAGGCGGTAAGATTGGCATCATCCTAAACCTGACTCCTTCGTACCCGCGAAGCCAGCATCCGCGCGATGTAGAAGCAGCAGAGATGGCAGATGCTTTCTTTAACCGTTCTTTCTTAGATCCTGCGGTGAAGGGGCATTTCCCGGAAAAGCTAGTAGAAGTCTTAAAGAAAGAAGGCTTTATGCCAAGTATGGAAGAAGGGGACCTTGAGCTCATTCGAGAGAATACGATTGATCTTCTTGGCATCAACTATTATCAGCCAAGAAGAGTGAAAGCGAAAGAGCATATGCCGCACCCTCAAGCACCATTTATGCCGAACCATTATTTTGATTCTTTTGAGATGCCGGGAAGAAAAATGAATGTGTATCGAGGCTGGGAAATCTATGAAAAGGGCATTTATGACATATTGAAAAAAGTCCAAACAGACTATGATAATATTGAATGTTTTATTTCTGAAAATGGCATGGGTGTCGAAGGAGAAGAGCGGTTTAAGGATGAAGAAGGAATGATTCATGACGATTACCGCATTGACTTTATTTCTGAGCATCTCAAATGGGTTCATCGAGCTATTCAAGAAGGAAGCAATGTGAAAGGCTATCATCTATGGACCTTTATGGACAACTGGTCCTGGTCGAATGCATATAAAAATCGTTATGGATTTGTCTCAGTCGATCTTCAAAAAGACGGGAAACGAACGATTAAGAAAAGCGGATACTGGTTTCAATCCGTTTCAAAGAATAACGGTTTTTAATCAAAATACTTGCTCTTTCCTTGAAAAGAGCAGGTATTTTTCTTATGTGACGGGAAGTGGATGAAACAAAAATGGCTGGCACCTTTTAAGCTCACATCCCTTAGTGTAAAATGAGAGGAAGGCTAAAAAACGCCATATTTCCTTCTAGAATAAAGCGCTATGAAAAAACAAGTCAGTTGGTGGTGTGAGATGAAGAAGTATGAACTCATTTCAGAAGAAATCAGAAAACGAATAGGAACAGCATATTATCCAGAAGATCAACCCATTCCAGATGAAAACTCGCTTGCCGCCGAATTTCAATGCAGCAGAATGACAATGAAACGTGCGCTCGATCTTCTCGTTGCAGAAGGCCTGCTCTTTAGAAAAAGAGGCCACGGTACATTTATTGTAAAGGCAGCGCTCAATCAAGGGGCAATCAATGTATCAGGCCATGAAAATAAAGGGTTCACAAAGGTCATGGCAGATAAAAACGTCACGACTCAAATCATTCATTTTGATGTCCATTTTCCAAGCGAAGAGGTGGCAGCCCACTTATCTATTGACTCAACCACACCTATTTATGATATCATCCGGCTCCGTCTTGTGGATGAAGAGCCTTATGTATTAGAAAAAACGTTTATGCCTGTTAATCTCATTAAGGGCATAGATGAAAAAGTTCTACTGGGTTCTATCTATGGCTACATTTCAAATCAGCTTCATTTAAAAATAGCAGGAGCGCACAAGAAAATTAGAGCGGCTAAATCAGATCAGCTGGATCAGCAGTATTTAGGGTGTGACCCCACAGATCCTGTGCTTGAAGTCGAGCAGGTTGCTTATTTAAACGCAGGGCAGCCGTTTGAATATTCATTTAGCCATCATCGCTATGATAAATTTGACTTTTCAACGGTTGAAATAACAAAAACAGGACGTTAAAAAAAGAGCAGAACCCCCAAGGGAGACTGCTCTTTTTTCATATGATTTTATATATTCCACCAATGGTATCCATCTTTTTCTAGAAGCTCATCAGCTTCTTTCGGTCCCATAGAACCAGCAGGATAGTTTGGTTTTAATGTTTTGCTTTCTGCCCATTTCTCAGAAATCGGATCAACAAAGTTCCAAGAAAGTGCCACCTCGTCCCAGTGAGCAAAGTTTGTCGCATCGCCTAGCAAGCAGTCATGAATCAGCTTTTCATATGCTTCTGGTGTATTCATGATGTCGTTATAGTTTGTTTGGTAGTCAAGCTTAATCGGTTTCGCATATGTGCCGCCATCCAGCTTGCGAGCATTTAAGTGAAGGGTGATGCCTTCATCTGGCTGAATATGAATGACGAGTAAGTTTGGATGCATGGCATTTCCGTTTCCATAGTACAGGTTCATTGGAATGTCTTTAAATTGAACCACGATTTGAGTAGATTTCTTTTCTAACCGTTTTCCTGTTCGAATGTAAAATGGCACCCCGGCCCATCTAAAGTTATCAATCAGCAGTTTCCCTGCCACAAATGTTTCTGTGTTTGAGTTCGGGTCAACATTTTGCTCTTCCAGATAAGAAGGAACGACATTGCCATTCATCGTACCAGTATCATACTGACCGCGGACAAAGAATTGATCGACCTCATCTTTAGAGAAAGGACGAAGAGCGCGCAGTGCTTTCCGTTTTTCGCTGCGGATTTCCTCTGTATTCAGTTTAATTGGCGGCTCCATTGCTAAAAGGGCAACCATTTGAAGCATATGGTTTTGGACCATATCTCTTAGTGCACCAGAATTTTCGTAATATCGAGCCCGGTCTTCAACCCCTAAGGATTCACTGGATGTAATTTGAATGTTTGAAATATAGCGGTTTGTCCAAAGTGGTTCAAAGATGGCATTTGCAAAGCGGATGACTTCAATGTTTTGAACCATTTGTTTACCAAGGTAGTGGTCAATACGATAAATTTGATCTTCTGTGAATGCATCACGAATTTCTTCATTTAATGTTTTGGCACTTGGCAGATCGTGCCCAAATGGCTTTTCAATGACAAGTCGTGACCAGCCGGTTGTTTCTGATACGCCCTCACTCTTTAGGAACTTCGCAATCGTTCCGAAAAATTCCGGTGCCATAGCTAAATAGAACATGCGGTTATTTGGAATACTGTACGTATCTTCAAGGCCTGTTAAAAGCGTGTTTAGCGATTGATAGGAAGCAGGGCTTGATACGTCAAAATCGTGATAATAGAAATGTGAAATGAATTCCTCTGTTTTCGCTTCTGCATCATCAGAAGAAACAGATTCCTTTACCACAGCTCTGAGGTCCTCATGAGACCACGGGCGGCGTCCAACTCCGACAACAGCGAATTGATCACCTAGCTTTCCGCTATGGTAAAGTCTATGTATAGAAGGGTAGAGCTTGCGTTTGGCAAGGTCTCCTGTTGCGCCAAAAATGACAATGACTGCTTTAGGGTTGTTAGTTTCTGTATTCACGAGAAGTACCTCACTTTATTCGTAGCATTGTTGTAAAAACCGAGAATGTATGTACATTTTCTTTATTTTAAAGCTTCATTGTTCGTAAAGCAAACATTTGATTCGACTTTTTCTGCTCTCGTTTCACTTTTTTCAATAATTCCGTTGAATTCACATTTACCTTGTCTTCATGTATTCTATATGAATGAAGATATTGTATACCGGCTTTAGGAGGAAAAGTAATGGAACTGCTCTTTTTAGGAACAGGTGCAGGCATACCTGCAAAAACAAGAAACGTCACTTGCACAGCGCTAAAGCTTTTAGAAGAAAGAAATGCAGTGTGGCTTTTTGATTGCGGAGAAGCAACGCAGCATCAAATCTTACATACAACGATTAAACCGAGAAAGATCGAGAAAATATTTATCACACATATGCACGGTGATCATGTATATGGTCTTCCGGGACTCCTTGGCAGCAGATCCTTTCAAGGCGGGGAGGATGAATTGACGATCTATGGACCAAAGGGCATCAAGGCCTTTGTGAATGCAGCACTTTCAGCTACACAAACGCATTTGACATATCCGCTGCATATCATAGAAATAGATGAAGGGATCGTCTTTGAAGATGATACCTTTCAAGTAGAAGCAAGAAGAGTCTCTCACGGGATTCCAGCTTACGGCTATCGGGTTGTGGAAAAAGATATGCCTGGTTCATTAAAAGCCGAAGATCTAAAAGAAATCGGTGTAAAACCTGGACCTTTGTATCAGAAGTTGAAAAATGGGGAAACCGTGACACTCGAAGATGGAAGAGCCATTGATGGAACCGATTATTTGGAACCCCCTAAAAAAGGGAGAATCGTTGCATTTTCAGGAGATACCCGTTTGTGCGAGAATATAACAAGGCTTGCCAAAAATGCGGATGTGTTAGTCCATGAAGCAACATTCGGTAAAGAAGATGCAGATTTAGCCTACAATTATTATCACAGTACAACAGAACAAGCAGCGAAAACAGCACAGGAAGCAGGCGCAAAAAGGCTCATTTTGACCCATATAAGTGCACGTTACCAAGGAGAAGAGGCACTGAAACAACTGTTGAAAGAAGCGCGCGATATATTCCCGCTGACAGAAGCTGCACATGATTTCTCTTCTTTCCCCATTGAACGCACCCTGTAAAAATTGGATGAATCGTCAAAAAAAGTTGTGTGATTTTTTTGATATTTATGATGACGCTCTTTTTCAGGTAGTGGTAAAATGGTGAAGAAAAAACAAATGACGAATTAAACTATGAAGAATACGGGAGGCACAATCAAAGATGAGCGGTTTTACAGCATTAAGTGAAGCAGAATTGAATGACCTATATGTGGCACTACAAAATGAGTATGAAACTTACAAAAGTAAAAACTTGCACTTAGACATGTCTAGAGGGAAGCCTTCACCAAAACAGCTCGATTTGTCTATGGGCATGCTCGATGTTGTGACATCAAAGGATGCAATGACAGCTGAAGATGGCACAGATGTGCGAAACTATGGCGGCTTGACAGGCCTTCCTGAAACGAAGACATTTTTTGCAGAAGTACTCAATTTAAAGCCAGAACAAATCATCATCGGCGGTAATTCTAGCCTGAATATGATGCATGATACCATTGCACGTGCGATGACTCACGGCGTATGTGACAGCAAAACTCCTTGGGGAGAGCTGCCAAAGGTAAAATTCCTTGCACCAAGCCCAGGGTATGACCGTCATTTTGCCATTTGTGAGCTATTTAACATAGAGATGATCACGGTCGATATGAAGGCTGATGGACCTGATATGGATCAGGTAGAAAAATTGGTCGCAGAAGATGAAGCGATTAAAGGCATTTGGTGTGTACCGAAATATAGCAATCCAGACGGCATTACGTATTCAGATGAAGTCGTTGACCGCCTAGCTTCAATGAAAACAAAAGCAGACGACTTCCGCATTTTTTGGGATGATGCATATGCGGTCCACCATCTAACGGATACACCTGATACGTTAAAAGATATTTTTCAAGCAATTGAAGAGGCAGGATACCCGAACCGTGTGTTTATGTTTGCGTCTACGTCTAAAATTACATTCCCAGGCTCAGGTGTTGCACTGATGGCGTCTAGCCCTGACAATGTGAGCTTCACTCAAAAGCAATTATCGATTCAAACGATCGGACCAGACAAAATCAATCAACTAAGACATCTTCGTTTCTTCCAAAATCCAGAAGGTTTGAAGGAACATATGAAAAAGCATGCGGCGATCATTAAGCCAAAATTTGACCTCGTTCTTTCCATTCTTGACGAAAAACTTGGCGGGAAAGACATCGCTGAATGGCACAAGCCAAATGGCGGATATTTCATTAGTTTAAATACACTTGATCATTGTGCAAAAGCTGTTGTGCAAAAAGCAAAAGAAGCAGGTGTCACAATGACAGGTGCAGGTGCAACATATCCATATGGAAAAGATCCGCTTGATCGCAACATTCGCATTGCACCAACATTCCCGGCTCTTGAAGAACTAGAGCAAGCGATTGACATCTTTACATTATGTGTTCAGCTTGTCAGCATTGAAAAGCTGCTTTCTGAAAAAAGTCAATCTGCTCCAACGGCATAAATAGAAGAAACTCCTTGACTCATAACGGGTCAAGGAGTTTTTTATTTTAATTAGCAGTTTGATAATAGGAGACAGGTTGTTTGGCTGCGCACCATACATCATAGATAGCAAGCTGTACAATATGCGGTTCATCATGATGAATATAGTGCGAGCTGTTTTGCGCCTGAATCCATCCGCTTTGGGATGACAAAGACAGCATGCGTTTATGAAGTCTGAGCCAAGCTTCATGAGCTGGGTGAAACAATCGGCTCTTACCTGATGAAATGACAAGAAGCGGCATCATTCCATAATGAGTTTGCTCCTCTTTCATTGTGCTTAACATTTGCTGAAAGTCCTCATGCGTACATTCTGCTGTAAACTGCGCCATATATGAAGTGCGTTCTTCCTTTGATAAAAGCGGCAGGATCATCTGCTCTTGCTCCTCGCTTGCTGGGTCTAACAGCACCATGCCAATGACATCATCTCCTCTGCGGCTTGCCCATAACCGGCTGACAAGAGAGCCAAATGAGTGAGCGACAATAAGAAATGGCGGCTGAATATTGGCTTCTTTCAGCAGCGCATCTAAATCATCAGCGAGGTCATGCAAGGTTCTTCCTTCACCGCTCTCACTGCTCTTTCCATTTCCTAAACGGTCGTATAAGAAAACCCCAAGCTCTGGGTCAATATCACGTGCCATATTCGACCACGTATCACTAGAAATGCCGTAGCCTGCTTCAAAGATAATCGTGGCTTGCCTTTTGCCTTGACGATGTTTTGTATAAAAGTGGTGTCCATCTATATGATACATTTTTTCAATCATTACCGAATTCATTCTTCCATCTCCTCTAAGCAGTTCTTTAGCTAAAAGACGGCACAAAAGGCAGATATGTTTCTCTTAAAAACAAAAAAGATGCCTATTTCGAAAAATAGACACCTTTTTTCCTAAGAGCTTTTACCAAGCGCGATCATATTGACGCGGGCTTTCGATGGATGTACGGAGTTCTTGAGCAGCTGTTTTTGGGAAGTATGGATCCCGTAAAAACTCTCTGCCAATAAAGATCAAATCCGCACGCTGATTTTGTAAAATCTCCTCTGCCTGTACACCAGATGTGATGAGACCGACAGCAGCTGTTTGAATGCCGGCACCTTCTTTTATTTTCTCTGCGAATGTGACTTGGTAGCCGGGGAATGTATTGATTTTCGCCTGTACGACAGCACCTGAGCTGACATCGATTAAGTCGACACCTTGCTCTTTGAGCCAAGTGGCAATCCCAATATAATCTGCAATATCAAGTCCTTTTGTCGTGTAATCAGAAGCCGACACACGGACAAATAAAGGTCCGTCCCATACGGTATTGACTGCATCTACGACTTCTCTTAAGAAACGATAACGGTTCTCTGGTGAACCGCCATAGTCGTCTGTTCGGTGGTTCGCCAGCGGTGAAAGAAATTCATTGATCAAATAGCCATGTGCACCATGAATTTCAATGATGTCAAAACCCGCTTTTTTTGCCCGTACAGCTGCATCCTGAAACGCCTGAACGGTATCTTTGATTTGGTCAACAGACATCTCGACAGGGGTTTTAGATGTTTCATCAAATGGGATGCTTGATGGTGCAAGAATGTCTCCATCAAGTTCAGCCTTACGTCCTGCATGGGCTAGCTGGATGGCTGTCTTCGTTCCGTATGCTTTGATTTGTTCGTTTAATGAAGCGAAACCTTCAATGTGCTCATCGCTCCAAATACCGAGGTCTTGATCACTAATTCTTCCCTCGGGAGATACAGCGCTGGCTTCCACCATGATGAGGCCAGCCTGACCTTGTGCACGGGAAATATAATGTGTGAAGTGGAAAGGCTGTAATTTCCCATCACGGTCATAGGATGAATACATACACATCGGGGACATCACGATGCGGTTTTTCAGTGTAACACCTTTTAATGTCCAAGGTGAAAAGAGTTTTGTTTCCAAATACCTTCGCCTCCTCATGGAATTGTATAGCCGATTATAACAGCCATTCAAACTTTCGTCATAAAAGGTGCTCAAAGAATATAGCTTTTATACACGTTTTTGTATAATGGAGAGATAGAGACATCAAAGGGGGAGAACGGATGAAATGGCAAAAAGAGAGTGAACGAAAGGAGCTCCTGACAGCTCTTATGCAGTATGAAAGCATATCAGGTACAACAGGAGAAGTCGCGTTAGCGGAATATTTATATTATTTGCTGAGGGAGCGGCCTTATTTTGAGCAGAACCCTGATCATTTGGCTTTGCATCCGATGAAAGATGGCCGGTATTATTTAACGGCACTTGTGAAGCGAAGTACGCTGCAGCGTACCGTGCTGCTTCTTAGTCACTTTGATGTAGTCGATACAGAAGATTACGGCGAATTTCAAAACATGGCATGCAAGCCTGAAGAGTTAATGACTTCCTTTTCGCAAAAAAGTGAGCTTCTTCCAAAGAGGGCAAGAGAGGACCTTGCTTCAGGCGATTGGCTGTTTGGAAGAGGGGCCATGGATATGAAAGCAGGTCTCACCGTACAGCTTTCTATGCTGGAAAGAGCGATGACAGAAACATTTGATGGAAATGTCCTGCTCGTCACAGTTCCTGATGAGGAAGTAAATTCACAAGGAATGCTTGAGGCTGTGCCGAAATTAAAAGAGCTTAAAGAAAAACATGACCTTGACTATACCGCGTGTTTAAACAGTGAGCCGATGTTTGAAAAGTATCCAGGGGATGAACATCATTATATGTATACAGGCAGTATAGGAAAGGTATTAGCCGGATTTTTCTGTAAAGGGATCGAAACGCATGTAGGAGAGCCTTTCTCAGGCTTAAATGCGAATTTTATGGTATCTGAACTAAACCGGCTGTTAGAGCTCAATAGTGACTATTGTGAGGAAGTAGATGGTGAAGTAACGCCGCCTCCAACGAACTTAATGCAAAAGGACTTGAAAGAAGCCTATTCCGTTCAAACACCTCACACAGCCGTATCTTTATTTAATGTGCTCATGATGAAACGTTCAAGTGAAGAACTGCACGGACTTCTCTATGAAACTGCGAAACAAGCAGCAGACCAAATCGAGGCAAATCTTCGGCAGAAAACAGCTGACTTTCAGCGCTTTAAACACTTTACACCAATAGACACTCAGGTGACGGTTCTCACATATCACGAGCTGTATCAAAAAGCCGCAGATCGATCTGGTGAACAGGAAGTCGAGCGCATTGTCAACTATGCATTCGCCAACCGAGGTGAACTTGGAGATCGTGATTTTTCAACGAAAATTGTCTCGGAGCTGACGACACTATGTAAGGAAGAAGGGCCGCTGATTGTTCTATTTTATAGTCCGCCATTTTACCCTTCGGTGTCCTCAACAGAAGATACGCATATTCAGAAGACATTCAAGAAGATTCAAAAAGAGGCAAAAGAGGTATATGGACTTGAAGTAGAGGAAGTGAAATATTTCCCGGGATTGTCTGATTTAAGTTACTTACAGCTCGAAAAGCAGGAAGTAGGTCATTATACAACCAATATGCCGCTTTACCAAAAAGGCTATTCTTTACCGCAAGGAGAAAAGGAAGCCCTTTACGTTCCAGTCATCAACGTAGGTCCACTAGGAAAGGACCCGCACAAATGGACAGAGCGGCTGCACGTCCCGTTCTCTTTTGGCATTTTGCCAGAATTATTAGAATCAACGATTCATGCTTTATTAGAGAAAAGTAAGTAGATGTAATGAAGAGCCCTATCTTAATGATAGGGCTTTTGGTTGTGAATGATCAGTCTATATTTTCATGGTTATACCAAAAGTTTCATACGTAAATTGTATATAAAACAATAGTCCTTACAAAAAATAGTGAAAATGATTGAAATATTCAGAAAAGTCTATTATAATCAATTATGTAATTAAGTTACAATTTATCTAATTAAAAGGAGGTGATGAAAATGAAGCGTAACGAGTGGATTGCAATCTAATGAATGGAATCAATACTTACTGAAAAGAGTGTTTCGCAGAGAAGTGATTTTCTTAGCTTCTCTGTGAATTTGTATGTGGGATAAAAATAGACGAGAGTTGGGTGAGAGAATTGTCAAATATGAAAAGTTATTATGATGAGCATCCGTCTTTATGGAATTTTCTTTATCCTTTTTTTGGCCAAGCGAGCCAAGAAGGAGCACAATCTCGTGTGACAGAATTCATTCAGAAAGAACGAACATTTCAAAAAGGGAAAAACGCTTTATATTTACATATCCCTTTCTGCGATACGATCTGTTCGTTTTGTCCTTTTATTAAATCTACGAAATATGAGCCCATTATCGGAAAGTATATAGATGCTTTAATCAATGAGATGCGTATCTTATCCCAATCCCCTAATATCCAAAAAATGACGTTTGATGTGGTGTTCGTTGGTGGAGGTACTCCTTCCATAATGCCCCCAGAACTAATCTATCGACTTTCGACCGCTATAAAAGAAAATTTCTCATTATCTGCTGATTATGAATGGACATTTGAATGTGAAGCAAAAACAGCTACACCAGAAAGAGTGGCTGCTATGGCTGAAGGTGGAGCCAACAGAGGGAGCTTTGGTGTCCAAACATTAAATGAACACTATCGGAAAATGTTCAACTTAACGGCTAGTTTTGATCAAATCTCTCAGACTGTGGACTTAATGAAACGTCATTTCCAATCTTATAACATTGATTTGCTTTATCAGCTGCCTGGACAAACGAAAGAAGAGATGATAGAGGACATAAATGGAGTGATGTCATTAGGAAGCACAAGTATTGATACGTATCCACTAGAATATATTGCTTGTTCGAAGGGATGGTTATCAAAAATTAACAAAGGCAAGGTGCCAATGCCGCCAAATCCTAAAGAAAAATTTGAGTTTAGTGATACATTATATCGTCATTTAAAAAAGAATGGCTGGCATCAAAATTATGTGTATACGTTTATGGCTCCAGAGCATCAGAATAAACGTTTTCAATATGGCGAAGTGATTTACGGGGGATATGAAGATCAATATATTGGTTTGGGAACAGGAGCGATCTCCTACATGCAAGGCATGATATGGTCAAATGAAGGAAATACGCAAAAGTATATCGAAAGCCTGACGAATCAAGAATTACCTATTGTTAAATCTAGAGAATATCATGCTTTTGATAGAAGACTCGTCTTCTTCCCTAAAACAATGAAAATAGAAAAAACGCATCTCAATCGAATGCCAAAGCGTGAGGAAATCTATCGTAAACTACAACTGCTCATAATGAAAGGAGTAGTTGAAGAAGCGGAGCAATATTTTGTAATCAAAGAAGAAGCGAAGCCATGGTATCCAGCGATCTTAGTTGATCTTATCCCAGAAAAAGAGAGAGAAAATTATGATCAAGCCGTGGAGTTTATGCAAAAAGAGTTAGGCTGGTACGAGTCGACTGAGGTGCTCCTCTAATGATTTCAAAGAAAGAAACGACATCGCTATTCAAAGATCAAAATTTTGTCTGTTTCTTTATTGGGCAAAACTTATCTGCTTTTGGAGATTGGTTTAGAACGATAGCGACGATTGGTTTAATTTATGAGCTTACTGGGAAAGCGACCCATCTAAGCATTCTATTTATTTGTTCCATGCTCCCTCTCATTTTAACATCTATGCTTTTGAGCCCAATTATAGATAAGTTTTCTTACAAAAAAGTTGTGATATTCGCAGATGTGGCACGTTTTATCATTGGACTGGGGTTTGTTTTAGTTGTCACAATGAATGTTACACCGTTTATCCTTTATTTATTATTAGCGTTAAATGGTGCTTTCTCTGGTATATATCTGCCTGCTCGTTCATCTATGATACCTGAAATCCTTGATAAGGAGCAGCTTTCTAAGGGGAATAGTATACTGGCCACATCTTTTAGCGCATCGATGCTCATTGCGACAGGATTAGGCGGGTTGGTGACAGAAATTTGGTCAATTTCCACAATTTATTTAGTAGATGCGCTGACATTTTTATTATCAGCTATGCTGTTAATTCCAATTAAAGCGAAAGAAGCATCGGAAAAAAAAGAGTATGTGTCATATGTTCAAAGTTTTAAAGAAGGAATTAAAGAAATCAAGGGATCACCCAAAATTCAAAGCGCCATATGGATATTGATGTCAAGAGAATTTGCTTTAAGCATCGTTTATGTTTTATTTAGTCTGTATATTTTAGAAGTGGCAAGAGAAGGGAATTTTGGCTTGGGGCTTGGTCATACAATTAGTGGACTAGGGCAAATTATCGGTGGATTTACACTTGCAGCGTACTTCAAAAAAGTGAAATTCTCCTTTCAATTTTATAAAAGGTGGTCTACATTAGCGGTTATATTGCTTGCGATATTACATGCATTGTCGTATCAACAAACGACTTTTATTGGATTTTTGATTGTTGTTTTATTAGCCAATCTATTATATAGCCCAATCGAAGTTTTGTATTCTACTAATATTATGACATATGCAAGCAGTCATTTAAGAGCCCGTGTGTTTTCAGCAGGTCTTGCATTATCACGCATATTTTATATTAGTGGGTTTATCCTCATGGCATTTATCGGAGATTTGATTCCTATACATGTCATCGCTATAGGGATGGCAGGGCTTGTGATAGTAGCAGGTTTGATGAACAGCTTACTGCTACTAAAAGGAAAGCATCAAGATAAATCAAAAGTAGAAATGCATTCACTGTAAAGGAGACGTTGATTGCGTAATGGAAACTGGGAAATTAACAAGAACAGACATCATCACATCGCTTCAGGAAAGTATGAGTGAACTAGAGAAGATAGTGAAGGCTTGTGATGATTACACATTGGATCAATCTTTGGGGGAGGGGAAGTGGTCAATCAAGCAGCTTGCCGGGCATTTGTATGACACAGAAGAAGTCTGGTCAGAGCGGATAGAGCAAGCGATATCAGATGATCACACGCCCTTTCAATCGTATGATCCTGAAATATACGTGAAAGAAAGAGCGTATGAATGGTATAACGCTGACGATATCAAAGCATTGATCAAACGGATGAAAGAGAGAAGAAACAACACGCTTCGGCTATTAGAAAAAGATATTTGGGAACAATCAGGCCTGCATCCGGAAGAAGGAGTGATGACCGTCCAAATATTAGCTGAAACTATCGCTTTACATGAACAACATCATCTGGATCAAATCAAAGCCATCATGTCAATGAGTGAATCACCTACATGAGGAGGTGCTAAAGTGAAGCATCAAGAATTATTAGTTGATGTGAATTTTTATCAGGCACGTGATTCTTTATTAGAACAAGCCATTTCTAGTAAAGAACAGAAAGAACCGAAGTGTGAATCACGCAATTCACACCCAGTGGCCAGCGAGAAAAAATAGAGGGTCATATGTGAAAAAGCACCTGTCATCAAAACAGGTGCTTTTCAATTTCATTTATACGTGCTTGCTGAAAACATTTCGTTTAATTCTGCTGCGCGTTTAGTAGCTGTTTTGACACAATCGACAACGGCTTCTTCAAATTGATAGGCAGCCAGTGTGTTCAGGCCGGCTTCTGTTGTACCGCCTTCACTTGTAATTTCTTTGCGCAGTTGGGCAGGCTCTTTTCCGCTGTCTTGAAGCATATTGGCGGCGCCTGCAATCATTTGGCAAATGAGTAATTTCGCAGTTGCTTGGTCCATTCCAAGTTCCGAAGCTCCTCGCTCCATTCCTTCAATCAAATGATAAATGAAGGCTGGGCCGCTGCCTGCGATGGCTGTCACAGCATTTAGCTGCGATTCATCTAATACTGTGACATGCCCGATTGTTTCAAACAGCTCGACGGCTGTTTTCTTTTGCTCCTCTGTCACTTCATGACTTACGGCAATACCTGTTGCTGACTGCTGAATCGCCGCTGATGTATTTGGCATCGCACGAACGACTGCTGTCTTTCCGCCAGCATAGTGTTGAATCGTTTCAATGGAAATACCAGCTAAAATAGAAATGATCAGCTGTCCATGTAAATGAGGCTGGACTTCAGAAATTCCGCTTTCTGCATCCTTCGGTTTTAAGGCAAAAACGAGAATATCCGCTTCTTCATAAATAAAGGACCGAGCGAAATCCGTTTTGACCCCATAACGTACCTGTAATTCTTCTAATCGTTTTTCATTCGTTTTGTTTGTAACAATGATATCTTCATTCGACATCATGCCGCTTTTTAATAAACCTTTGATCATAGACTCTGCCATTGAGCCTGCACCGATAAATCCAATTTTACTCATAAGCTGCTCCTCCTTGTAGAAAATAAAAAAACCTCTCGCCTGAAAAGGACGAAAGGTTTTTCGCGGTACCACCCTCAATTAGCATGCAAACCTGCATACTCAGCTCTAGTCCCTTAACGCGGGAAACGTTTAGGTTTGCCTAACAGCTCAAAGGGCAGGTTCAGCAAATAAGAGGATGGTGAAGTCTTTCAGCCGGCGGACCTCACTCTCTTGCATCGTTATTTTGCTTACTAATCCTTATCATCGCGCATCATATATTTGTTGTTCATTATGCAACGATGGACAAGTTTATGTCAATAGGGCAGTTTAAAAAATTGCCCATCTAAACCGCATGACAGTCTGCCTTTTGCAAGATACAATGAAGTATGAAGGCTTAAGTACCCACAATCATGAGTCAAAAAGCAGGAGATGACGTATAAAAGTGAAAGAAAACATCATTCAATTATCCATCCCGACGCCGTTTGCTGTTGGGGATGTGTATGCATATGTATTAAAAGGAGAGGCCGTCACCTTAGTAGATTGCGGGCCGATGACAGAAGAGGCAGAGCATGCTTTTGTCACGCAATTAAAGGAACATCGTTTATCGATAGACGATATTGATCAAGTGGTGCTGACCCATCATCATGCAGATCATGTCGGTCTGTTAAATCTGATGAAACCTCATGTCCGTGTGATCGGACACCAGCTAAATGAGCCGTATATTAGTCAGGATCCAGTCTTTAAGCAGCGCCAAGTGGACTTTATGATTCCTTTTTTTCAGCAGTTAGGTGTCCCGCTTCGGCAAAATGAGTGTGAAAAAATGGTGAAGCAATCTTATACATATTCTTGTACTTCACATGTAGATGAGATCATAAAAGAAGGTGATCGTTTAAGCGGGCATGAACACTTCTTTGTGATGGAAACACCCGGACACGCACAATCTCATCTTTCTTTTTTAGATGAAAGAACGGGGAATTTTATTGGCGGCGACCTGCTTTTGACGACCATTTCTTCAAATCCGTTAATGGAAGCACCGTATGTAGGCGAGGAACGTCAAAAATCACTGCTTCAATATAAAGCATCACTCAATCGGTTATTGCGTCTGCCAATCAAGACGATTTATCCAGGACACGGTCAGCTCATCACGTCCCACCATGAATTGATTGAAGAAAGATTTAAGAAACAAGAGAAACGAGCAAATACGATGTATCAGCTGCTTAAACAAAAAGAAATGACGGCCTTTCATCTTTGCCGCAAGCTATTTCCTGTGATGTATGAAGAGGCCTTGTTTTTAACGATGTCTGAGACAGTCGGTCAGCTGGATGTGCTCTTAGAGGCTGGGCAAATTGAAGAAATGCCAAAAGACGGAATCGTCTATTACAGAGCAAACTAAGGAGTGAAACGCATGGGGCGATTGACAGGAAAAAGGATTTGGATTACTGGCGCATCTGGGGGCATTGGTGAAAAAATGGCGTACTTGGCAGCAGAAGAAGGCGCAGAAGTCATTATTTCAGCAAGACGAGTGGAAAAGCTTACTAGTGTGAAAGAAAAAATTATGAGTGCTGGCGGGGTGTGTCACATCGCTCAGCTTGATGTCAGCCAGCTTGAGGACATTGATCGCGCGTATGAAGAAGTGGGGCCGGTCGATATTTTGGTCAACAATGCCGGCTTTGGCGTATTCGATCTCGTCGAAGATGCCTCCATAGAGGAAATGGTGTCGATGTTTGAGGTGAATGTGTTTGGCTTAATCGCCTGCACGAAAAAGGTCATCCCTGAGATGAAGCAAAGAGGGCAGGGACATATTATCAATATTGCATCTCAGGCAGGAAAGATTGCGACTCCCAAATCTGCTATTTATTCCGCATCAAAGCATGCCGTTCTTGGATTTTCAAACAGCCTCAGAATGGAGCTGGCAGACTCAGGCATTCACGTGACAACGGTCAATCCCGGACCGATCGCCACAGACTTCTTTACCATCGCTGACCGCAGCGGTGAATATGTGAAGAACGTTGATTTTATGATGCTGAGTGCGGACAAGGTGGCAGGGAAGGTCGTATCTGCCATGATGACGAAAAAGAGAGAGATTAATCTGCCCGGCTGGATGAACGCTGGCAGCAAATTGTATCAGTTATTCCCATTTTTATTTGAAAAAGCAGCACGAAAAGCGATGATGAAAAAGTAACAAAAAAGAAACCGGTTTTGAACTGGTTTCTTTTTTTGAGGTAAGGCTTCATTGTGACACTTTCTATATCCGTCTTGCCGCTTGCTGAAGCGGGTCCCATACACTGTTAAAAGGCGGTGCATAGCTAATATCTAAATCTTCAAGATCTGTTATGGTCAGCTCTTGGTAAAGGGCAGCCGCCACGATATCGATCCGTTTATCTACACCGTTTCTGCCGATGATTTGGGCACCAAGCAAGGTATGGTCATCGCTTCTGTAAATCAGTTTCACTTTCATTTTCTGCGCTTCTGGGTAATACTTCGCGTGATCTGTACTATCAATGGTGATGACGGAGAAAGGAATGTCTGCCTCTTTTGCTTCTTTTTCTGATAAGCCTGTTCGTCCCGCTGTCACGTCCATAAATTTCATGACGGCTGTTCCAGTCACGCCTTGAAATGCCCGGTTTGTTCCTGTCATATGAAATCCTGCGATTCTCCCTTGTTTATTCGCAGTTGTGCCAAGCGGAATATAATCCAGTGATTTTTTGATGCGGTGATAGGTTGCTGCGCAATCACCGGCAGCATAAATGTCTTTTATATTGGTTTGCATGTATTCATTTACTGCAATAGCGCCATTTTGAAGACGCTTGATTCCGGTATGATGTAAAAAGGAGGTTTGCGGAGTGACACCGATGGCCATGATGACCATATCTGTTTGAATGGTTTGTTTGTCTGTGATAACAGCTGTGACATGTGACTTGCCTTCTAATTGCTGTACCGTTTCTCCGAGCGATACGTGAATGCCCTTGGCGTCAGCCTCTTCTTTAAGGTGTTTTGCCATATCGGAGTCAAAGCCCGGGCCGAGTGCTGCTCCCCGCTGAATGATATGTACGTTTTTTCCGAGCGCTTTTAAATTTTCAGCCATTTCAAGACCGATATATCCACCGCCAATGATCGTGACATGTGTGACGTCCTTTTTTAAATGGTCTAAAATGGACAGCGCATGCGGGATGGTTTTTAATACGTGTACGCCTTCTAATGGCTGACTGTCTAAATCCAGTGTGACAGGGCTTGCTCCTGTCGCAATTAAGAGGCGGTCATAGCTTTCTGTAAAGGGTTCTTTTGTTTTCGTATGATGACCCGACACTGTTTTTTGCTCTGGGTCAATAGAGGTCACTTCGTGTAAGCATCTGGCGTCAATTCCATATTTCTCGCGAAAGGTTTCAGCACTGCGTGCGATCAGCTTTCTGTGATGATCAATGAGACCGCCGATCAAATAGGGGAGTCCGCACTGTCCATATGAGAAAATCTCTCCTTTTTCAAAAGCAACAATGTGTGCATCTGGATCCTCTCTATATATTTGCATAGCGCAGCTCATTCCTGCTGCGTCTCCGCCAATCATCACATATTTCATTTGGTTTGCTCCCTTCTATCTATCGTACTGAATACTCTTATTTACCCTCATATTCCTTTTTTTAATGCTTTTTTTTGCAAAAGAAGTAAACTTTCGTTGAAAAATAAAGACAGCGCCTTCATTTTAAGCTACAATCGGATTATCGTCTTTTTGGGTTACGAGTTTAGTGAAGATTGGTGGGAAAGACTTTGAGTGACACGAGACTAGATTTTAATACGCTATACACGCGCCATACGAGAGAGGCTTGGGCAGCTCTTGGAGAATATATGCCGGTATCTGTTTCAGAAGAGGAAGCGAGAGCGCTGCAAGGGTTAAATGACTATTTATCGCTGGAAGAAGTTCGAGATATTTACATACCGCTTATTCGTTTTTTGACATTACATGTCTTTGCAGAAAAACAAAAAAACCAGCATGTGAATGCCTTTTTAAACTACCCGCACCATGCCAAAATTCCCTTTTTAATTGGGATTGCTGGAAGTGTAGCTGTCGGGAAAAGCACAACGGCTCGTATCATTGAAACGCTTTTATCGAGGCTTGGAGATGGGCTGAAGGTGAGTCTTGTGACAACAGATGGCTTTTTATATCCTCAAAAAGAATTAAAGGATCGAGGGCTGATGGAAAAGAAGGGCTTCCCGGAAAGCTATGATGTCAAAGCCCTGCTGTCTTTTTTGAATGAATTAAAATCAGGTAAACAAACTGTGCATGCCCCGGTATATTCGCATCTGACCTATGACCGGCTAGAAGGGGTGTATGAAACAGTAGAGGATGCGGATATTGTCATTATTGAAGGAATCAATGTGCTCCAATCACCAGCGCTGGATGATCTGAAGGATGAACCGCGTGTGTTTGTATCAGATTTCTTTGATTTTTCGATTTATGTAGACGCCGCTGAAACGCAAATTCAATCATGGTATAAAGAACGATTTCGTTTGCTCAGGGAAACAGCCTTCCAAGACCCTGAATCCTTCTTTCATCAATATAAAGATTTGACGGATGAAGAGGCAGATCAAATGGCAAGCACCATTTGGAATACCGTGAACCGCCCAAATTTATATCAAAATATTTTACCGACAAAATATCGGGCTGATCTCATTTTGAAAAAAGGGGATCAGCACAAGGTGGAAGAGATCGCCATCCGCCGGGTATAAAGAAAAAACCGCTCAAACGAAAGAGCGGTTTTTTTAATGATCTCCACTTACTTTAACAGCTATGGCTGCTGCCGATCGCTTTTTTAGACGGTAATATCCAATGAGTAAAAATGGAACGCCTGCGATGGTGATCATTGACAAGACCGTAAAAATGGAGAGGGGATGGGCTGCGCCAAAATAGTCAATGCACAGTCCGCCGACAAATGGTCCGATGACGCTGCCGAGCTGAGAAAATCCCATCGCCCCAAAGTACGATCCCTTCACTTCAGGCTTTGCAATATTGTCTACAAAAAGATCCATCATCGCAAACAGCAGAACCTCCCCAATCGTAAACACGACAATGATGAAAGCAAGCATGCCGAGACTCTGTGAAAAAGCAATGGCAAACAAACTGCCGGCAAGAAGAATATTCCCGGTGGTCAGCGACAAAATGGTGGAGTAGCGCTTCGCAATCATGATGAGCGGATATTGTACAACAATGACAACCACTGCATTTAAAGATAAAAGATATCCAAACAGTTTAGGACCATCCTCAATCATAGGTGACGCTGATAAGTATTGAGGCAGCGTTGAGCTTAAATGCGAATACCCGAACGAACATAAGGTAACGCCGATGAGGATGATGCTAAAGACCGTATCTTTTTGGATAATGGAAAGGGCTTTTTTGACGCTGATTTGTTTCGTACTTTCTGGAGCAGCAACTGGATGCTTCTGAAATTGCCAGGCCAGTGTTAATCCATATAACAAATAAATGAAGGCAGCGACAAGAAATGGAAATGTTGTTTTCGATGATCCTAGATATAAGCCAAGCAGCGGGCCGAAGATCACCCCGATATTAATGGCCGTATACCGTAAATTAAAAACAAACAACCGAATACTTGATGGGGTGACATCGGATAAGAGTGCCTTAGACGTCGGTTCAAACAGTGCCCGGCACAGTCCATTTAAAGCGTTCATGAGAAAGAAGACCCAAATGGCATCTGCAAACGCAAAGCCAACAAAGACAAGTGTCCAGCCGAAGATGGATAGAAGCATGACCTTTTTCCTGCCGATTCGGTCAGAAACATAGCCGCCGTAAAAACTCGCCACGATCCCAATAAGGGAGCTGACGGCAATGATTAACCCAGCTGAAGAAGCTGAAGCCCCTTTGACTTGTGTCAAATAAACGGCCAAAAAAGGAATGCTCATGGACGTCGCCATTCGGCCGAATATGGTGCCGATGATGATCGTCCAACTAAGTGGATGTAAAGTACGTAAGTTATTTTTCATGCTGTTTCTCCCCTGAGTGTTAAGATGTTCCAATCATACATGAAAAATTGTGCAAATTAAATACACAATTTGATGGAGGAGACATCCGCCATAGGACAGAGGAGCCCCAAATAGCTCGCAAATTTGGAGAGCATGTTTTTTTCTGCCGATGCTTCTATGTCTTTTAGATCTTCTGATTCGTATGGTCACTTAAAGACCATTTAATCAAGATCAATCGCGACAATTTGCTGCAAGGACAGGTGGAGAACATCTTCATCATTGACGATTTTTATGCGCTGCGTTTCATAATGAATGGTTTTCACCCAGCCCCAAAACTGCTGTTTCATACCTGCTGCGGCATATGTCACGCAAATCGCTTGGTTCTCTGTAATCGACTGTGTGATCAAAAAATTCATTTCCTCTAGCTGATCAGTACTCAGCGGAGGAGGCGTGTATTCTTTTTTCTTCCGTTTTTGAGCAAGCAGCTGTTCACGGTGCTCTGGGAGCATCATTCGGCTTGATTCCCACATGAGGTTGTATCCAGGTGTTAATTTATTGGGATTCATGGCTGTTCGCCTCCGTTATTTGTAATGTCCACCAATTTTTTCGGCGCGGTGATACGCCTGCCCTGCGCTTGTTAGTGACGAGGCGTGCAAGAGTGCAGCAGGTCCATACTTCATATGGATCGCATCAAATACTTTGCTGAGTCTGTCTTTTTTAAAATGGTGATCAAATAAACTCAGCTGATATTGGCTGTCAGGCTGCAGCTGCGAGAGAGTAATACCTACACTGCGAATGGGCTGGCCGTCCCAGTGCTGCTGGCATAGCTGAATAGCTGCTTCTGCAATATCTGTCCCATACTGTGTGGGTGAATGGAGCTTGATTTGTCTATGAAATCCAGTCGGATGAGAAAAATCAGCACCTCTTACGCCAACAGACACCGTTTGCCCAACATAATGCTTAAAGCGCGCACGTCTTGCCACTTCTTCACTCAATTCAAGAAGGGCGACTTTGATGTCCTCAAAGGACGCATAATCATGGGGAAGGGTCATATGATGCCCAACCGCTTTTTGCTGATCATGTGTGTGAAGAGTGACCGGGGAAGGGTCGTGGCCTAAAGCAGTTCGCTGCAGAAGCTCCCCGTTGATTCCCCAGCGTTTTTTTAGCCGGTCTAACGGATAAGCAGCAAGTGTCCCGATGGTACTGATGCCCATTCGTTTTAAGTGGTGCTCCATCCGTTTGCCGACACCAAATAATTTTCCAATCGGAAGCGGCCATAAATCAGCCGCAACCCGGTCTGCACGAAGTTCATAGATGCCAGATGTGTTTTTTTTAGCAAAATGGTCACAGGCCATTTTAGCGAGCACTTTATTAGGACCAATACCAACACGTGCGTAAATGCCCGTCTGGTTCATAATGGTCGTTTGTATATTTTGAGCGATCTCGCGGGGTGAACCGAGTAGTGTCACACTCCCCGTAATATCGAGAAACTGTTCATCAATTGAATAGGGTTCGACAAGATCTGTGTATTGTTCAAGCAGTTCTGTCATCATGACAGAGACATCAAGGTAGCGCTGCATACGTGGACGTACAACGACGGCTTCAGGGCATTTCTCCTTTGCTTCCCATAATCTTGATGCATTTTGTACGCCCCGTTTTTTAGCGAGCGGGCAGGCCGCAAGTACGACCCCGCTCCGCCGCTCGGGATCTCCTGAAACGATGAGCGGCACATCCTTCAAATGGGGAGCCTCCACTTTTTCGACTGACGCATAAAACGACTGCATATCCACAAGCAGAATGGCTCGTTCATTCATGATTTTCACCTCTTAGAACGTATGTTCTGTATACATTTTAACCGCCAGAAGGTGAAATTGATACTGGTAAATCATTCAAAGAGAAGAGTGTAAATCCATACAAAAAAGACGAAGTGTCTCCACTTCGTCTCATCTGGGTAAAATGAGTCATTTTAAGCATGTGCCAAGTTGTTGGATGTTTGGAGCGGCTCAGAACGCAAACGATAGGCCGTTAGTTTTTTCTTAGGCTTATGGGTAAACTGCCGCACCACATCCACGTGGTCATCGTAATGATACAGATAAAGGGTTACATCATGCTTGCCAAGCTTTGTTTGCATGGTAAGCGGCGCCGGTCCTTCCTGTGGATGAAGAAAACGCTCTTCGTCACCAGGGTAAATATAGTAGCGTTCAATAAAGATCGCATCATTAAAATGTTGAATAATTTCAGATGTTTGCTGATCATCGAGTGGACGTCCTTGAAACGTCATCGTTGTTTGATCACTTGTTACTTTTGCATGCACCGCATAACGACTAAAAAGGCGTTCAACAACACCCGAAGGCAGCGAAGTGACAAGCAGCTTTAAAAGACTAAACACAACAAGTGAAGTAACAATCCAAACCAATATCATCATCTCCAATAAACGTTTGTTCCATTTCCTATATGATCCATCTTAACATAACAAAAGAATAAAACTTTCGCACAAAAAGTGAACTTTTTGAAATAAGTGTGAAGATTTAAAAGGAGATGACAGCGAAAGAACGAAGAACCAACAAAGCTGAAAGGAAAAAAGGCTGATACATCACCTTTACAAACAATTGATCAGACAGGTAGACTATTGAAACAGTTGATTTTTTGTGAAAAAAGAGCGGTACAGCTAAAAACGAAAAGGGGCGAGGTCATCATGATACGTCAAGTAAAACCGTCAGATTTTTATGCGGTCACATCCGTCATTCAAAGCTGGTGGGGAGGCAGAGATTTGCGCGCAAAATTGCCAAAGCTATTTTTCGAACATTTTCAGCAAACAAGTTTTGTTGTTGTTGAAAAAGGTGAACTGATCGGCTTTTTAGTCGGTTTTTTATCGCAATCACATTCAGATGAAGCGTATATTCACTTTGTCGGGGTACATCCAGACCACCGGAAATTAAAGATTGGCAAAATTCTCTATCAAGCGTTTTATGAAGCGGCTGAAAAGGAAGGAAGAACGACGATTAAGGCCATCACAGCTCCTGTCAATAAAGTCTCGATTGCTTACCATACAAAGCTCGGTTTTCAGATAGAAAAGGGAGATAAAACAGTGGATGGCATTTCAGTTTTTTCAGATTACGACGGCATTCATGAAGACCGGGTGCTATTTGTGAAAAAGCTGGAGGCGAAAGCATGATCATCAGACTGGATCAAAAAAATAAAGAAATAGCAAAAGAGCTGTTACATATACAATTAGCCGCATATCAGCGGGAGGCAGAACAAATTGGCTATCAAGATTTACCGCCCTTAAAAGAAACGGTTAAAGACATAATAGAAACAGATGAGATTTTCATAGGATTTGAAAAAGAGGGGCATTTGTTAGGGATCGCTTCATATGAACTACATGACGATCGGATCATCCTCAGCCGGTTAGCTGTGCACCCACATCATGTCAATCAAGGAATCGGGACAGCGCTCCTGCAATCCATTATCCAGCATCAAAAAACAATCGAGCTCACAACAGCAGAGGCAAATACACCAGCAATCAAGCTTTATGAAAAATTAGGGTTTAAACAGAAGGCCCGTTTGCAGGTGGAAAACAATCTGATGTTAACAAAGATGGAACGTTTGATGCTTCGAAAGGTGGAAGTGATTGAATACCAATCGAGCTGGCCAAAACAATTTCAAGATGAGCATGACAAGCTGAAAAAGATAGTTGGCGACAACTGGGTATATGGCCACCATATTGGCAGTACGTCAGTCATAGGAATGGCGGCTAAGCCAATTATTGATATCTTGCTAGAGGTGAAGCATATCAGCAGCTTAGATGAGTGTAACCATCTGTTTCGCCAGCTTGGATATGAACCGCTCGGAGAAAATGGACTCAAGGGAAGACGTTTTTTTAGAAAAGGCGGCTTGAACCGAACACATCACGTTCACGCCTATGAAGCCGGACATGATGATGTAAAAAGGCATTTGGTGTTCCGAGATTATTTAAAAGCTGCACCTGATCGTGCCAAAGTCTATGCAGATAAAAAGCGTCAATTGGCAAAAGCCTATCCTGAAGATATGGCAAGTTATATCAAAGGAAAAGATGAGCTCATTAAAGAAATTGAACAAGAAGCGTACAATTGGTCAGACCAGCTAAAGGCAAATGATCAGACATAAGAGCTGACAGGGCGTGAACATGTTTAATTGATGACTGATATGTTACAATGTAACAATCAACGAAAAAAGGATGTTCGGCATGTATATTCATATAACAGAACCAGCAGCAGCGTTCCTTACAAAACAACAAGCAGGGCATGAAACAAAAGAACTGCTCCTTCGATATGATTCAGATGGGTGCGGCTGTGCGGTAAGCGGTGTCCCAATGATTTGGCTCACAGGCGAAAGAACAGGCGAATGGGAAGAACTCAAGCATAATCAGCTCTTTAAGCTGTACATACACACAGCACAAAAGGTCTTTTTTGACGAGGAAATGACGATTGATTTTAACGAAAAAGCCAACACACTCATGTTGAAAAGTCCTCAACAAATACTCAGCCCGAGAATGGGTATACTTGTAAAGTAAGGTGGAAATGTAGTGGATCAAAAGCTAAAAGCAATACAAAATACGGCACAAAATAAAACATGGGTGTCGTTTTTAAATAACAATCATCCCTATAGCCTTTTGCACTGGTCAATAGGTGGAATGGATTCGGTGAAAAAGGACGTTTGGCTTCTTCAAGATGAAGTCACATTTGAAACAGAAGAATTTCCAACGCTCGATTTAGCTGTCAATTGGATCAAAGAGAATATGGACCAAGTAACAGATGTATTATAAAAGCCCTTTTTCGAAAGGGTTTTTTTCGTGCGTTCATCATCTCATCACACCGCATGGCTGTCTAATCCGGAAAATGAGCTTTTGGGAACGGAAAAACCCGTTTTTCAACAAACAATTCGACAAAATGAGCAAGCTGGAAATAAAAAAATAATGGCTGTAAATGCCGAAAAATAGGCATTTGCAGCGTTTATTGCGGGATACCGAAAACTTTGCGAAAAATGACTTTTCATATTTCTTCCATTCGAGGAAATGTGATAGAATACAACATGTATCGTATATGAGAAGGGAGGTGCTAAAGTGAATTGAAGCTCAAGCTGTCATCGCCTCAGGTTGGAATCAAAATAAACGAATGGTATAGGCAGATTTGCGGATTTCATGTGATGAAAGCAGAGAAGCTGAAGGCGGAGATCGAGCAGGAAATCCTGGAGATGGAGCAGGATCAAAACTTATTATTGTTTTACCAGCTGATGGATTTTCGCCACAAGGTGATGCTTGAATATTTTGAACCGGCAAAGAAAGCCTCGAATGATGAAGAGATTAAGAATTTGCTAGAAACGATTGAACATTCACAAACGAAATTAACGGATATGCTTGAATACTATGTTCATTTTTTCACAGGAATGTTTGAATTTGAACAGAGAAACTATTTAAGTGCCATTGCTTATTACCGCTCAGCAGAAAAAAAGCTCAATCTCATATCAGATGATATAGAAAGAGCAGAATTTTACTTTAAATTAGCAGAAATTTACTACCACATGAAACAAACCCACTTTTCGATGCACTATGCCTTGCAAGCGTTAGATACGTATTCTGCCTACAGAACGTACACGCTGAGAATCATCCACTGTGAATTTGTCATTGGTGCAAACTATGATGATTTGAAATGCTATGAACATGCATTGCCCTACTTTAAAAATGCTCTAAAGCGAGCACGCTCAATTGGAAACCCTCGAGTCATAGGTTCGGCCCTTTTCAACTTAGGTAACTGTTATTATCAAATGAACGATCTTGCGGAAGCAAGGCGTTATCTGAAAGACTCTATTGAAGTGTTTGAAAAGGAGAATTTAACCCATCTTAATCGCTCTCTAGACCCACTATTTATGCTGACACAAATCCTGTTTAAACAAAAACAAATAGAAGAGTCATTAACCCTCTATCAACAAGGTATTATAAAGGCCTGTGAATTAGAAGATGAAATTTACATCTGCAAATTTCAATTCTTAAAAGCATTGTACGTTGATGCAGACATAACAATCATAGACGATACATTAGACCTGCTCGAGGACAAGCGCTTATACCCAGATATTGAGGAATTGGCACTTGATGCGGCTCATTATTACAATGAGCTTGGACTGTTTGAAGTATCTACCCGGTTTTACGAAAGGAAAATTCAAGCCATATCAAAAATTCAAAATGGGGGTCATTTATATGAAAACGAGTTTGATAGTTCTTTTATTGGCAGCAACTGCAGGATTATCGGTCATGAGTCAGCAGCAATCGGAAGAGAGCCATATGGAACTTGCGGGCAGACACCATACAACAGTGGTGACTATCGCATAAGTTAGCTCAAAAAGAGGGGACGAACTGCTGTTCATTCTCCTCTTTTATTTTCATTCAATTCAAATCTTTGAAGAAATGCTTGAATTTCTTGCTCATAAGCTTCCTTATTTTCGCTAAAAGACATTGCATGCGCACCGTGTGGCGCAATAAATAACTGTTTGTCACCCTTTTTTCGAGTATATAACTGCTGACTTTGCTCACAGGGGATATAGTCGTCATGGCGGCTATGAATAAAAAGTACAGGTTCTTTCACCTGATCGATCACATCAAGAGGGGAAACTTGCCGGATGCGGTATCCGTCCCGCCATTTTAACACTTGATCACTTAGTGGAAGAATCCATTTTCCTGAAAGGCGAAAATCTGTTTTTAATCGATAAAGAAGCTGGTCCTCAAAAGAAGCAAAAGGGCAGTCTGCTATGTAAAAATTGGCGTTTGCTTCCGGCTTTGCAGCATATAACAAGGTCGTGACTGCACCCATTGATTCTCCGTGTATCCCAATGATGGCACTTTCTCCGAGTTTTTGTCTGAGCCACTTTACGATCTTTGCTAGATCTTCTTTTTCATAATATCCATAACTTGTGGTTTTCCCGCCGCTCATTCCATGTCTTCTATGATCATAAAGCATCACATTCCATCCGAGCTTTTGGAATAATTTCATATACTTAACGGAGTTAATCAAACTGACTGTAACACCGTGGCAAAGGACGATTGTTCGTGTTGTATGGGGATACGGCACAAAATAGCCATGGAGATCATAACCAAATGCTGAAGGAATACACACTTTCTCTTTTTTAAGCTGTTGAAATTTCTCGTGGTGATAATGGCCTCCATCTGATTCTCGTTTGATGAGCTCTTTATCCGTTAATTTTCGAATATACATCATTTTATTGGTGAAAAAAATACCAATTGCAGCGAGTGGACATAATATGAAGGCAAATATAGCGATCCATTTCTTCATCTAGCCGATTCTTCCTTTCCGGAGTTTTTTCTATGACGATCATACCACATCTTGGGAGATTGGCGTGCCTCTTGCTCAGAAAATAAAACGGATGATACACTAAATCAAAAGGAGAGAAGCACAATGAAAAAGACCAAACAAGATCAAGCAAAATTAAAGGACGGCATAAACGATGATGTCAAACAGCAGCTTCTTCAAATGAAGAAAAACCTTGCCGTCGTGACAGAAAAAAGAGAAGAACAAAAACGACAAGACCTCCTTCGGCAGCAGAAAGAAAAAGAAAAAAACAAAAGTTTTTCAGAGCTGCTAGATGAAAGCCATTTAGACTGGAGAAAGTATAAAAGATAAAAAAGAGGGCGATGATGCTCTCTTTTTTTCTTAAGATAGATCCACAGCAGAAACATAGAAGTGTTTAAAGAGAAAAGCACTTCTTCCCCCTTCACATCACTTCATTTCAGAATCGTGACAGTATGATATTTACAGTCAAACGAAACGAAATCCCATAACTTAAGTTTAAGATAGAAGTAAAAAGGTGAGTATTGAATTATTTAAATTCCTTTTTATTGAAAATATGGATATTAAGACCCTTTTGATAGAGGATCATTCTCCTTATAATGAAGGTGTATTACAAAATTTGGGAATGGAGATGATTCACATGAAATTGAGAAAAACAATGGCTGGAGTCGCTTTATCTTTAGGATTGCTTTTACCTGTTTCTGGACAAGCTCTTGCTACAAATGATTTAACGAATGCTGATTTAAGTACAAAGGCTACTTCAATTGTTGATTGTTCTGAAACTCCTTTTAAAGGTGGAGACAATCGATTATGTATGTATTCAAGTAATGGCGTATTTGCGAATAATTTCCAACGTTTTGGTACTACATTTCACCTTAAAGGCAAAGCCGGAAATTATGCGTATTATGAAAGTGCAAGTAGATAAGACAACGGGGCTTTTAGCCCCTTCTTATTTTTAATAGAGAAAAACACTATGAAAAAGCGTTCATTCATTATACATACAATAATATAAAAAGAGATCACACCATGTGATCTCTTTTATATTATTTAAACCGGTGCGTTTCATACACAGATGGTTTTGTATAGTAAGTTAATGCTTTGACTTCTTGGTCACTTAATGAACGTGCATTTGCTGCTGCTATATTTTCTTTTAACTGATCCACTGAGCTTGCACCAAATACAACGGAACTGACCGCAGAATGTTTCAGTATATACTGAATGGACAGTTCAGTGAGTGATAGGTCATAAGCGACTTTCTTTAAAGAAGGAATGATCTGCTGAAGCTCTTCAAATGAATATTGAAGATAGCCGTTTTTTTGAATCGCTGCACTTGCTTGAGAAAGTGGCTTTTCAGTTAATAATCCTTTCGCTAAAGGACCTCTTGCGACGACGCTAATGCTTTGTTCTTCAAGTAGAGAGAACCATTCTTCTGGGCGGCGGTCGAGTAAACTATATTGCATCATCACGCTTACGATATTGGACTTTTTGGCATATTCTTTAATGACATTTGGACGGATAGATGAAATGCCATAATAGCGAATTACGCCTTCCTCTACCAATTCTTCAAAAGCCTCAATCGTTTCATCAATGGGGTCATCAATCGTGCCTCCGTGCAATTGATATAAATCAATATAATCTGTTTGAAGCCGCTTGAGGCTTTGTTTTACTGCTTCCTTTATGTACGCTTTTGAAGGGTCCCAGTCCCAGCCTGGTTTGCCTTTTTCAAAGCGGTTGCCGCCTTTTGTCGCCAAAATCAAATCCTGACGTCTGTTTTTAATGGCTTCCCCGACAATTTCCTCATTTGTCCCAAAATCATATAAATCGGCTGTATCCAGATAGTTAATTCCGAGATCAATGGCCTCATCTAATAAAGAGAGCGCTTTTTCTTTTTCAGTCCCAAGAGACATGCATCCTAGTGCCGCCTCGCTCACTAAGAGATCTGAGGTGCCAATTCGTCTTTTTTTCAATTCCATCACACTCCTATCCCTTCACATTAAGTGAAAAAAATCAGGAATTCAAGCTAGGTGATTTCAAATGGCGTATTGAAGCAAGCGTTTCGCTTTTCGCTTCTCTTAAATCATCTATGTTAAAATAAATGAAGTAAAAAGTGAAAGTAGAACGAGGAGCTGACAAAATTGAAGGACTTTGAAGAAAAAACATTATCGTCGAAAGAATTATACAACGGAAAAATCATTGATTTGGTTCTTGAAGATGTAGAATTGCCTAACGGAAAACAAGGCAAACGCGAAATCATTAAACATCCTGGTGCAGTAGCCGTCATTGCACGTACAGACGAAAATAAAATCATCTTGGTCAAACAATACCGTAAAGCACTAGAGAGAGCCATCGTTGAAATTCCGGCCGGAAAACTAGAAAAAGGGGAAGAGCCGGCACATACAGCATTAAGAGAATTAGAAGAAGAAACAGGATATACAACCCAGCAGCTTCAAAAGCTGACGGCCTTTTATACATCACCTGGTTTTGCAGATGAAATTGTTCACATCTATCTAGCAGATCAGCTAGTTCCGCTTGAAGAAAAAAGAGAGCTGGATGAAGATGAATTTGTCGAAGTAATGGAAGTTTCATTAGAAGAAGCTCTGCACCTCATTGAAAAGCAGCATATTTATGATGCAAAAACAGCCTATGCCATTCAGTACTTACAACTGCAAGAGGTACTTGAGTCAACAAAATGAAGGAATTTTTTGCAGACATCCATATCCATATTGGCAGAACAAGAACAGGCAGAGCTGTCAAAATTACAGGTGCAAGGTCACTGACAATTGACCAAATTCTTATTGAAGCAGCAGAAAGTAAAGGGATGGGGATGATTGGTGTGATTGATGCACAATCTCCAGAAGTCCTAGAAGAATTAATAGAAGGTGTAGAGGAAGGTAGGTACACGGAACTAAATGACGGCGGTTTATCATTTGGAGAGACAGTGCTCCTTTTAGGCAGTGAATTAGAAATCAATGATGACCATTCAAAGGGTCCGATTCATGTGCTGGCATTTATGCCCACACTACACAAAATGTCTGAGTTTTCCGCATGGCTTTCGCTTCATATGAAAAATGTGCATTTGAGTTCACAGCGCCTCTATGTTGATGGGAAAACACTTCAGCGCAAGGTTAAGGAGCTGGGAGGATTGTTTATTCCTGCTCATATATTCACGCCTCATAAAAGTCTATACGGCAAAGGGGTCAACACTTCTTTGACGGAAGTATTTGATCCTGACCTTATTGATGCTGTTGAGCTTGGTCTTAGCTGTGATACGTCAATGGCGTCCCAGCTGAGTGAGCTGAACCGGTATCCTTTTTTAACGAATTCAGATGCTCATTCTTTAGGAAAAATCGCGCGGGAATATACAAAAATCAAAATGGATCATGCCTCTTTTGCCGAATTCAAGCTAGCTCTTGAAGAAAAAGATGGCAGAGCCGTCACAGGAAATTATGGACTTGCTCCGCGGCTTGGGAAGTATTATCATACGACCTGCGAGAAATGCGGGGTTAGACCTTACGCACCAGATCAAGAAGAGTGCCATGTATGTGGACATACACGGATGACAAAAGGAGTAAGTGAACGTTTAAAAGAGCTTGCTGACCAAGAAAGTGAAAAAGGAACGAGACCTCCTTATGTTCATCAGCTCCCGCTTCAGTTTATTCCGGGTGTTGGACCTAAAACGCTGGAAAAGCTAAAAGCCGTGTTTCACACAGAGATGAATATTCTACATCAAGCAACAGAACAAGAACTAAAAGCCGTTCTGTCAGAAAAGACAGCGGGCTACATCATCAAAGCAAGGAAGGGCGAAGTCGGACTGATCGCTGGTGGAGGCGGAGTGTACGGTAAGGTGGATATCAATCATGAGTCACATTAAATGGACATGTCAAACGTTTGAACAATTGTCAAAAGAGGATCTTTACTTGATTCTCATGGAAAGAGTCAACGTGTTTGTTGTAGAACAAACATGCCCTTACCCTGAAATTGATCACCGGGACCAAGATGCGCTTCATCTCATCGCAAAAGAGAACGGCACGATTGTGGCTTATTGCCGAATTTTCCAAAACGGGATCATGTACAAGGAGGCGTCCATCGGCCGCGTGCTTGTGACGCAGGCCGGGCGGAAAAAAGGCTATGGAAAGCTGCTGCTCATCAAGGCTTTGGAAAAGCTTAGTGAACTAGGTGAAACAAGTGTCAAAATACAGGCGCAAGCCTACCTGAAGTCATTTTACGAATCATTTGGTTTCAAGGCTGTCTCAGATGTTTATGATGAAGATGGGATTCCGCATCTTGATATGGTGAAAACAGAAAGATAGACGTTTTTACGTCTATCTTTTTTATGTAACATCGTGTATCATAACGTCAACGAAAGGGGTTTTGCCAAATGGGAAAAAGCAAAGCAAAGAAAAAACGAGAGCATATCCAAAGGCAGCAGAGCCGTAATCCAGAACTGTCGAGAGGAAACATGCCGCATTTTAGCACACACGAAAGGAAGACAAAAACAAAACAGGAAGCCTTGCAGCATATGATGAAGAAACATAAAGGACGAAATGCTTATGATCACTATCAAGAGGATCATAAGCATTTTTATTTTGCTTTTTTGTGACAACTAGATCAAATAAATGGAAAAATTTAAAAAATAGGACAAACGGTCGTTTCTTTTTGTCTAAATATGTAGTTAAATGACAAAAAGAAACGAAAGGGAGAGTGAGTATCGTGAACGTCAAGTCATTTGGAGCAGGGCTTTGTATGGCAAGTGTGCTTGTGACATCCGTCATGTTTGGCGCGTCAGATATTTCTGCAAAGGAGCAAACAAAAAAAGAGTACATGATCGGCTTTTCTTCTTCCGTTCAAGACAAAACACAAAAACAGCTTGTAGAAGAAGCTGGCGGGCATGTGAAAGAATCAATAGAGCAAATAGATATGATGAAAGTGTCGCTGAATGAGACTTCGAAAAAGAAACTGAATGAAGCAAAAGAAGTGACCTTTATCGAGGAAGACCAAAAAGCAAAAACAAGCGCTCAAACGATTCCATACGGCGTCAAAAGCATCAAAGCACAAAAGGTACATAAACATGGATACGCTGGACAGAATGTCAAAGTAGCCGTTCTTGACAGCGGCATCGACGGCAAACATGAGGATTTACATGTCACCGGCGGGGTGAGCTTTGTACCGGCAGAGTCTGATCCGTTTGTTGATCCGCATAAACATGGAACGCATGTGGCAGGCACAATTGCAGCATTAGATAATAAGGTAGGTGTCGTGGGTGTTGCACCAAAAGCTTCTATCTATGCTGTCAAGGTGGCAGATGAAAATGGTGACGGCTACTATAGCTGGATCATAAAAGGGATTGAATGGGCCATTGAGAATGACATGGATGTCATCAATATTAGTATGGGGGGAGCAAGTGAATCTGAGGCGCTGAAAGAAGCGGTAGATCGAGCGTATGATAAAGGGATTCTCATTGTGGCTTCTGCAGGGAATGAAGGAAGCTATGGCTCTCTCAATACGATTGACTATCCGGCTAAATACAGTTCAGTGATGGCGGTTGCCTCTGTTGACCAAAAAAAGCAAAGAGCTTTTGATTCATCTGTTGGCGAAGAACTGGAAGTCTCAGCACCAGGCGTTTCAACGCTGAGCACCATTCCTCATAACGAATATGGCTACATGAGCGGAACGTCAATGGCATCACCGCATGTAGCGGGCGCTGCGGCTGTCATTCTATCAAAACATCCGAATCTGACAAACGATGAAGTACGCGAGAGACTGTCAAAAACGGCGACAAAGCTTGGAGAACCTTTTTATTACGGTGCCGGGCTTGTGAACGTACAAAAAGCCGCACGATAAATGAAAAAGAGAAAGCAGTGAGCAGGCTGCTTTCTCTTTTTTCTTTCGATAAAACTGTCATGTTTCGTAATCTCTCTCATAGAATCTAGTAACCTTACTATTTGGGAGGAAGACACATGCGGAAAAAGTCTTGGAAGGAGCATCTTCTTCAGCACGTAAAAGATCATCTCTCGATTTATTTATTTGTCTCTGTACTCTTTTTAATGGGTGTGATTTTCGGGGCCATCATTGTCAATAGCATGACATTCAGCCAGAAAGAGGATTTATTCTATTATTTAAATCAATTTTTTGGTCAGCTGACAAATGAGAAAGCAGCAGAATCAAAAGAAATGTTTTTACAAAGCTTCCTGCATCATATGAAATATTTAGGCCTTATGTGGATTCTGGGAATCTCCATCGTTGGTCTGCCGCTCATCTTTCTCATGATCTTTTTAAAAGGAATTGTTGTTGGGTTTACTGTTGGTTTTCTCGTGAATCAAATGGGGCTGAGTGGATTTTTTCTCTCGTTTGTATCGGTGCTTCCGCAAAACATTTTGCTCATTCCAGCCTATTTAGTGATTGGCACTTGTGCGATTGCGTTTTCCATCCGTCTCATTGGACAGCTCTTCATGAAAAAAACCATCAGTCAAGCACCCGTCCAGTGGTTTGGCCGGTATGCATCTGTTCTGCTGATGATTTTAGCGCTTGCTGCACTGTCGTCTTTTTTTGAATCGTACATATCATTCATGCTGATGAAAAAGCTGGCAGGTGTTATTTTATAATTGTTATTAATTAATAATCAATTTATTTATCAATTTAAAATGATTATAGTTGGCTCTCAGCACATCATTTGATATAATGATCAAGTAATGTGGCGTAGGAGGGAAAGTCAATGGAAAATAGGATTGATCGAATTAAGAAGCAGCTTCATTCTTCCAGCTACAAGCTCACGCCACAGCGTGAAGCCACAGTAAGAGTACTGCTTGAGAATGAAGAAGACCATTTAAGTGCAGAAGATGTATACCTCCTCGTAAAAGAGAAGTCTCCTGAAATTGGTCTTGCTACTGTTTATCGGACGTTAGAATTGCTCACTGAACTGAAAGTTGTTGATAAAATTAACTTTGGAGACGGCGTTTCGCGATATGATCTTCGCAAAGAAGGAGCCGCTCACTTCCATCATCATCTTGTCTGCATGGAATGCGGAACAGTCGATGAGATAGAAGATGATTTATTAGAAGATGTCGAAGAGATTATTGAACGTGACTGGAAATTTAAAATTAAGGATCATAGATTGACATTCCATGGTATTTGCCACCGGTGTCATGATGATGAATCCGGCAAATAATCCGAATTGGAACCTTTTCATTTAAGATGAAGAGGTTTTTTGCATTTTCGCTGTATATTCCTTGTCCCACCTGGCATATGCTGAAGTAATGAGAAGGTGAGAAAGGACTTGAAGTTTATGCGAAAATGGCTCAAAACAACAGGTGAAGTGATCAAAGTATTTATCTTGTTCACTGGTTTTACCGTCCTGTTCTATTATGCTATGATATGGATAAATTCAGAATATGAAAGCTACCATCGTTATGATAAACCAGAGGGTGCAGCAATTAAAGTGATGGAAATGGATCAGCCGAACCAAGAAAATTGGCAAGACCGATTGATTTATTTTTATCAAAACGGGGAGTAGAAATCATTGAACGATCAATTATCCGACTTTATTCATTTTATGACCGTAGAGAGAGGACTCTCTGAAAATACCATTGTTTCTTATAAAAGAGATTTACAGAACTACTTGTCTTTTTTAATGACACATGAACAGCTGACGGATATTAGCGATGTCACGCGTCTGCATATCATTCATTATTTAAAGCAGCTAAAAGAGGAAGGGAAATCGAGTAAAACGTCTGTACGGCATCTATCATCGATCCGTTCCTTTCATCAATTTCTGCTTCGGGAAAAAGTGACAACGAATGACCCGTCATGGAACATTGAAACGCAAAAAACAGAGCGGACTTTACCGAAAGTTTTATCATTAGGGGAGGTCGAAAAGCTGCTTGATACACCAAATCAGCACACTCCCTTTGACTACCGAGACAAAGCAATGCTTGAGCTCTTATATGCAACGGGGATTCGCGTCAGTGAAATGCTGGATCTGACCCTTGCCGATGTTCACCTCACAATGGGCTTTGTCCGCTGTTTTGGAAAAGGGAGAAAAGAGCGTATTGTGCCAATCGGTGAAGCTGCTGCAAGCGCAATTGAAGAATATATCGAAAAGGGAAGAAGCAAGCTGTTAAAAAAACAGCCGTCCGATGCCCTATTTCTCAATCATCATGGGAAAAAAATGTCGCGTCAGGGCTTCTGGAAGAACTTGAAAAAACGAGCCAACGAAGCAGGGATTCAAAAGGAACTGACGCCTCATACGCTCAGACATTCATTTGCTACACACCTGCTTGAAAACGGTGCGGACTTAAGAGCTGTACAGGAAATGCTCGGACATGCCGATATCTCAACAACACAAATTTATACACATGTGACGAAAACAAGACTGAAAGATGTGTATCACAAATTCCATCCAAGGGCATAAGTAAAGCATGACACAGTGAACGGGTGTCATGCTTTTTCATGTTTACACCGTTTATGGTTGTCAACTGGCTTGTAAACGGTTTATACTTGAGATGTCTGACCTCTCGCTGTTAGTAAGGTCAAAAGACAAGAATATTGAAGGAGGCGCTTTTTAATGCCTGATTATCAGTATAAACGCATTTTCCTCGTCGTCATGGATTCAGTAGGAATTGGGGAAGCACCAGATGCTGCTGATTTTAATGATGTAGGTGCAGATACACTTGGACATATTGCTGAAAAAATGAACGGGCTTCATATGCCGAATATGGCGAAGCTTGGGCTGAGTCATATTAAAGAAATCAAAGGAATTCCAGCGGATGAAAAACCGCTTGCGTACTATGGAAAAATGCAAGAAGCATCAAACGGTAAAGACACAATGACAGGACACTGGGAAATCATGGGTCTTTACATAGACACACCGTTCAAAGTCTTTCCAGAAGGATTCCCAGATGAACTATTAAATGAACTAAAAGAAAAAACAGGCCGAGGTATTATTGGAAATAAACCAGCATCTGGTACGGAAATTTTAGATGAGCTTGGCGAAGAGCACATGAAAACAGGCGATTTAATTGTTTATACATCTGCGGATTCTGTGCTGCAAATTGCTGCGCACGAAGAAGTTGTGCCATTAGATGAACTTTATCGTATTTGTGAAATTGCCCGTGAACTCACATTAGATGAAAAATATATGGTTGGCCGGATTATCGCTCGTCCGTTTGTCGGAGAGCCTGGCGCATTTGTTAGAACGCCAAACCGTCATGACTATGCGTTAAAACCATTTGACCGTACAGTCATGAATGAACTGAAAGATGATGGACTCGATGTCATTGCGATCGGAAAAATCTCTGATATTTATGACGGCGAGGGTATCACATCATCTCTTAGAACAAAATCAAACATGGATGGAATGGACAAGCTGGTCGATACACTTAAAACAGACTTTACAGGACTAAGCTTTTTAAACCTTGTTGATTTTGACGCTCTTTACGGACATAGAAGAGATCCAGAGGGTTATGGAAAAGCACTAGAGGAATTTGATGCACGTCTTCCTGAAGTGTTTGACCTGTTGAAAGAGGATGACCTTCTTGTGATCACAGCAGATCATGGTAATGACCCAGTTCATCACGGAACAGATCATACAAGAGAATATGTTCCGCTCATTGCTTACAGCAAAAAGCATCAGGAAGCAAATGAACTGCCAACAGCAAAAACGTTTGCTGATCTTGGGGCAACCGTTGCAGATAATTTCAAGACAACGATGCCAAAATACGGAACAAGCTTTTTATCTAAACTCAAATAGGGGGAGATTTCGTGGGAGCACAGTTTTCAGAAGCGGCGGCATACATTAAACAAGCATCGACATATGTACCAACAGTTGGGCTCATTTTAGGATCAGGACTTGGCATTTTAGCAGATGAGATTGAAAATCCAATCAAAATAAAATATGAAGATATTCCTGGATTCCCTGTTTCAACAGTAGAGGGACATGCAGGACAGCTCGTGATCGGAACGCTGAAAGGCACTGTCGTTTGCGCTATGCAAGGACGTTTTCATTTCTATGAAGGATATGATATGAAGCAAGTGACGTTTCCTGTCCGTGTGATGAAAGAAATTGGCATTGACACATGCATTGTCACAAATGCAGCCGGCGGTGTGAATACGTCATTCCGCCCAGGAGATCTCATGCTGATCACAGATCATATCAATATGATGGGAACCAATCCATTAATTGGCCCAAATGACAGTCAAGGCGTTCGCTTCCCTGATATGTCTGCACCGTACGATAAAGAACTGCTGGCACTTGCAGAAGAAACAGCCCAGCGTTTAGGTATATCTGTACAGCAAGGAGTTTATGCAGGGATGACAGGGCCTTCATATGAAACACCTGCTGAAGTTCGTTTCCTAAGAACACTTGGAGCAGATGCGGTCGGAATGTCGACTGTTCCAGAAGTCATTGTTGCGCGTCATGCAGGAATCAAAGTACTTGGCATTTCATGCATTTCCAATGCGGCATCTGGTATTTTGGATCAGCCGCTGTCTCATGATGAAGTGATCGAAGTAACGGAAAAAGTGAAAGCAAGTTTTCTTGATTTAGTAAAAGACATTGTCAAACAACTTTCATAGCATGTGTCCAGAAGCCTTCTGCTACCCAAGCAGAAGGCTTTTTTTATTTGCAATCATACGATCTCTGAATAAAACAGCCTGTATGAGGAAAAAATAGAAAGGATTACGATAATGGAGGTCTGCCACTTGAAACGTCATATATGTGCATTGTTTATTTTAATGATCCTTATCTCAATGGTTTCACCATCAGCGATAGCAAAAGAAAAGATTGAAAAACCAGGAGAAAAACAAACATCAGAATTGGCACACGAAGCCAAATCAGCGATCTTAATAGAACGAGACACGGGAAAGGTGCTTTACAATAAAAACAGCGATGAAAAGCTTGCACCCGCAAGCATGACCAAAATCATGACGATGCTTCTCATCATGGAAGCCATTGATCAAGGTAAACTAAAAATGACAGACAAGGTCAGAACGAGCGACTATGCAGCGTCCATGGGAGGCTCACAAATCTTCCTTGAACCAGGAGAAGAAATGACCGTGAAAGAAATGCTGAAAGGCATTGCGATTGCGTCAGGAAATGATGCTTCAGTTGCCATGGCAGAGCATATTGCAGGATCTGAAGAACAGTTCGTTGAGCAGATGAATAAAAGGGCGAAAGAGCTTGGCCTCACCTCAACGGTCTTTCAAAACCCAACAGGACTTCCTGAAAAAGACCATTACAGCACAGCTCACGATATGGCAAAAATGGCAAAAGAGCTGTTGAAATATGAACAAATCACCAAATTCACAGGTGTCTACGAAGACTATTTACGGCAAAACACAGATAAAAAATTCTGGCTTGTCAACACAAACCGTCTGATTAAATTTTATCCAGGGGTCGATGGGGTGAAAACCGGTTTTACAGGTGAAGCGAAATACTGTTTAACTGCATCTGCTAAAAAAGGCAACATGCGCGTCATTGCGGTGGTCTTTGGCGCAAGCACGCCGAAAGACAGAAACGCTCAGGTAGTCAAAATGTTAGATTACGCATTTAGTCAATATACGACTCATCCGCTTTACAAACGAGGGCAAGATGTGGCGGAGGTCAAAGTGAGCAAAGGGAAAAAGAAAAACATTCAGCTCGTGACTTCTGAACCGATCTCCCTTTTAACGAAAAAAGGCGAAAATGTGGATCAGATCAAAAAAGAAATCAAATTGTCTCATGATGTCAAAGCTCCATTTTCAAAAGGAACGGAACTTGGTACGATCGTCTTGAAAAAAGACGGAAAAGTGCTGCATGAAAGCCCTGTAGAAGCAAAAGAAGGAATGGAAAAGGCAGGCGTTTGGACTTTCTTCAAACGAGCAATGGCTGATTTTGTGAAATGGAAATAAAAGGCGAAAGGCTGCTGTAATTGGCAGTCTTTTTGCTATGAGGAAAAGAAAAGAACATCTAAATGTGACGAATGGTCACTAGTTTTGTCATGGTGAAGGATTTACTTCATATAAAAGAGAAACATTCTTTATCCGAAATTAGAGCAAGGAGGAATAAAAAAATGAGCCTTGGTATTGATTTTCAAGTAAAAGAGAGCGTACTTTGCATTCGGTTAACAGGAGAGCTCGATCATCACTCCGCAGAAACATTGAGACAAAAGGTGACGAATTATTTGGAAACAGAGGACATTCGCCACATTGTGCTGAATCTGGCTGATTTATCGTTTATGGACAGCTCTGGACTCGGAGTGATTTTAGGAAGATATAAAGAAATTAAGCAGCTTGGAGGGGAAATGGTCGTCTGTGCCATCTCGCCAGCGGTGAACCGGTTATTTGATATGTCTGGTTTGTTTAAAATCATTCGGATGGAGCCTTCTGAGCAAACGGCTTTGCAAACATTGGGGGTGGCATCATGAGAAATGAAATGAACCTGACTTTTTCGGCATTAAGCCAGAATGAATCGTTTGCAAGAGTGACAGTCGCGGCGTTTATCGCTCAGCTTGACCCGACTTTAGATGAATTAACAGAAATCAAGACCGTTGTATCTGAGGCAGTGACAAACTCCATCATCCATGGCTATGATGGGAATCCAGATGGAAAGGTGCATATCCATGTCACGCTAGATGACCATGTCGTTTATCTTACCATTCGTGACGAAGGTATGGGTATTACAGATCTTGAGGAAGCAAGACAGCCGCTTTTTACAACAAAACCAGACTTAGAGCGCTCTGGAATGGGCTTTACCATCATGGAGAATTTTATGGATGATGTCATGGTGGACTCATCACCAGAAATGGGCACGACCATCCGTTTAACAAAGCATCTATCAAAAAGCAAAGCGCTTTGTAATTAAAGGAGCTGCTCATATGGATGTGGAGGTAAAAAAGCAAGCTAAAAAAGCCCAGCTGTCAAATGATGAAGTCAAAGAGCTCATCAAAAAAAGCCAAGACGGTGATCAGCAAGCAAGAGACCTCCTCGTAGAAAAAAACATGCGTCTTGTTTGGTCCGTTGTTCAGCGCTTTTTAAATAGGGGATATGAACCAGATGATCTGTTTCAGATTGGCTGTATTGGACTGCTGAAATCTGTTGATAAATTTGATTTGTCATATGATGTAAAGTTTTCAACATACGCCGTTCCAATGATCATTGGTGAGATTCAGCGATTCATTCGGGATGATGGAACGGTCAAAGTCAGCCGGTCACTAAAGGAACTCGGAAATAAAATTCGGCGGGCAAGGGATGAATTGTCTAAGTCTCATGGAAGAATGCCGACCGTTCAGGAAATTGCCGAATACCTTGATATCACACCAGAGGATGTCGTCCTCGCCCAAGAAGCGGTACGCTCACCATCATCCATTCATGAAACGGTGTATGAAAATGATGGGGATCCGATTACATTGCTTGATCAAATTGCCGATCATTCTGAGGAAAGATGGTTTGATAAAATCGCACTGAAAGAAGCGATCAAGGAATTAGAAGAACGGGAAAAACTCATTGTGTATTTAAGGTATTATAAAGATCAGACACAATCTGAGGTTGCAGAAAGACTTGGCATTTCACAAGTACAAGTCTCACGGCTTGAAAAGAAAATTTTAAAACAAATCCAAATGCAAATGGATCAAAAAGACAGCTAGCCAATTCGGCTGGCTTTTTTTGTGTGGTAATTACCGGTAAATCAAGTTCTATCAGTATGAGAACCATTTTTCACCACATACTATTTTTAACCCATCGTATAGGAAGTGACTTGGATGGACGGACAAATCTTTATTCGGCTGCGCCATCGAATCAAAACTGGTATTGATCAGCTCATTTATTTAGAGGATATCGCCCAAATCACTGGTGATGAGTTTGCTGTGCAAAAGCTTAGCAAAATGCCGGTGTATCATGTCAGCAAAAAGGATCGTCACATCGTCGTACTTGATATCATGCATGTCGTCAAAACGATCAAAAAAACGTGGCCGGATATCGACATTCAAACCGTCGGCGGCTCTGAAGCTATTGTTGAAATTGATACAGGCAAACGCCAGCTTTCTCCCGTTTTATTTGTGTTTGTATGGCTCTTATTATTTGTCGGAGCGGCCCTTGCCATTATGAATTTCCACGAGGATGTCAGTATGCGGCTCGTTCATATCCGTCTATATGAAATGATCACTGGAAAAACGGTTGAGCATCCGTATTTATTACAAATTCCATATAGCTTTGGACTCGGCTTTGGCATGATTTTGTTTTTCAATCATGTATTTAAAAAGCGTTTAAATGAAGAACCAAGTCCGCTCGAGGTGGAAATGTTTAAATATCAGCTTGATCTCGATCATTACGTCGCACTCAACGAAAATAAAGAAACATTGAAAGATATCCATGATCGGTAAATGGCTTTTTGTCGTACTCGTTGGACTTGGCGGCGGTTTAACGGTCGGAGCAGGATTTGTGGCATTTCTTACAGTGCTTGGCATCATTCCCCGCTTAATGCAATTAACCAAAACGCAGCGCTTCATACAAGGGTACGAGGCGGCTGTCATTAGCGGTGCAGTCGTTGGCGGCTGGGCCACCTTAAGTCAAATACATCTGCATTTAACCAAATGGCTGGCACTGCCGGTCGGTCTTTTATCAGGTATCTTTGTCGGCATGCTTGCAGCTGCACTCACTGAAGTATTAAATGTACTTCCCATATTAACGAAAAGAATTGGAATGGACGGGAAAATTGTTTTGCTGCTCATGGCCATCGTCTTAGGAAAGGTATTTGGTTCACTATTTCATTGGCTTATTTATATTTAAGAAATTGGAGGGAACAACACGTGTCGAGTTTAAAAGAGAACTATCCATCTAAGGTAAAAACGTATCAGCCCAAACCTCCTTATGTCATCAACTGCATCAAGGCGTTTTTAGTTGGCGGCTTAATCTGTCTGATAGGTGAGGGGCTGCAAAATTTCTATATCCATTTTTTTGATTTTAACGAAAAGACAGCAGGGAATCCGACGGTGGCAACCCTCATTTTAATTTCTTCTCTATTAACGGGTATCGGTATTTACGATAGAATCGGCCAGTTTGCTGGAGCCGGATCAGCTGTACCAGTGACAGGCTTTGCTAACAGTATGACAAGTGCTGCCCTTGAGCATAAAAGTGAAGGGCTTGTTTTAGGTGTTGCCACAAATATGTTTAAACTCGCTGGGAACGTCATTGTGTTTGGTGTCGTTTCCGCATATGTCGTAGGGATCATTCGATACGTCTTTGAAAAGATGTTTTCGTAGGAGGAATGAAAGGTGAAACTAACAGGTAAACAATCTTGGGTATTTGAGCACAAGCTTTATGTCAATGCAGAAGGAACTGCTGCAGGACCGAAAGAAAAAGAAGGCCCGATTGGCCATTTAATTGATAAAACGTACGATGAAATGCACTGTGATCAAAAGAATTGGGAAATGGCTGAAAGGAAGCTCATGGATGATGCGATATCAACCGCTTTATCAAAAGCAAATTTGCAAAAAAGCGATATTGACCTGTTGCTGGCTGGAGATTTACTCAATCAGAACGTCACTGCAAACTATGTGGCAAGAGAGCTGAAAATCCCGTTTCTTTGCTTGTTTGGGGCATGCTCGACTTCAATGGAATCGGTTGCCATTGCGTCAGCGCTCATTGATGGCGGTTTTGCAAATAGGGCTATTGCAGCGACAAGCAGCCATAATGCGACGGCAGAACGCCAATTTCGTAATCCGACAGAATACGGCGGACAAAAGCCCGATACAGCAACAAGTACAGTGACAGGAAGCGGAGCCGTTATTATCAGCCAAGAAATCTCTGACATTCAAATTACAAGCGCAACAGTAGGCAGGGTCATGGATCTTGGCATTACAGATCCATTTGATATGGGATCGGCCATGGCACCGGCAGCGGCAGACACCATCAAGCAGCATTTAGAAGACTTAGGAAGAACAGTAGATGATTACGATCTGATTTTAACTGGTGATTTATCAGGCATTGGTTCACCGATCTTAAAGGATCTTCTGAAAGAAGACGGCATTCAGCTTGGGCGAAAGCACGATGATTGCGGTTTAATTATCTATACACCCGACCAAAACGTTTTCGCTGGAGGCAGCGGCTGTGCTTGTTCAGCTATTGTGACATTCAGTCATATTTTTCAAGAAATGAAAGCAGGGAATTTGCAAAGAGTACTTGTTGTAGCAACCGGGGCGTTACTCAGCCCGATGATGGTTCAGCAAAAAGAGACCATTCCAACCATTGCGCACGGTGTCGTATTTGAGCGTGCAGGAGGAGAGAGCTAATGGATTATCTTATCGCTTTTGTGGCAGGCGGACTTATTTGCGTCATTGGCCAGCTTTTACTAGACGTACTTAAACTCACGCCTGCACATGTCATGACTACTTTTGTTGTAGCGGGTACCATTTTAGATGGATTCGGTATTTATGATAAATTTATTGAATTTGCAGGTGCGGGCGCAACCGTACCAATCGTCAGCTTTGGTCATAGCTTGCTTCATGGGGCAATGCATCAGGCAGATGTACATGGATTCATCGGCATCGGTATCGGTATTTTTGAATTAACCTCTGCTGGAATATCAGCTGCGATTTTATTCTCATTTATTGTCGCACTTATCTTTAAACCGAAAGGATAACCGAATATGGGGCAAAGACGGAAAGTCATTTTAGTGACAGACGGAGATATATATGCTGCCAAAACCATAGAGCTTGCTGCTAAAAACGTCGGCGGACGATGTATTTCCAGCTCAAAAGGAAATCCAAGCAAACGGACAGGACCTGAACTTGTTCAGATGATTTTAAAAACGCCGTATGATCCAGTCTTTGTGATGTTTGATGATTCTGGTCTGACAGGTGAAGGAACAGGGGAGATGGCGATGAAACATGTGGCGCGCCACCCTGAAATCGAAGTTATTGGTGCGATCGCAGTTGCATCCAAGACGCATCAAGCAGAATGGACAAAGGTTCATGTCTCGATTGACCGGGAAGGTGAACTGACAGAATATGGTGTCGACAAACACGGTCTTCCCGAAATGGAGCCCCATAAAATGAGCGGGGATACAGTGTATTGCCTTGATTCCCTCAACCTTCCGTTAGTTGTCGGGATTGGAGATATTGGCAAGATGGGACGAAAAGATGATCTGAGCAAGGGATCTCCAATCACGATGAAAGCAGTGGAATTAATACTAGAAAGGAGTGGTTACCATGAAGAAAGACAAGGTAAACGTGTACCGAGACCCGAAGAAAAATGAAGATTACTTCAAGGAAAATGTCGGGATGGGTCTCAGCTTCGACCTTGGTGTTCGGAAAATTTATATACACGATCAGGAAATCCAGCTTTACTATGTAAACGGATTGTGTGATACACAGTATGTCATCTACTTATTAAAAGAGCTAATCGAAATCAATGACAACGAACCTGAATCAGATGATCTTGCACATGTAGTCGAGAACCGCCTTGTCAATCAGCAGGTGTCCAAGGTAGAAACGCTGGATGAAGCAGTGGATCAAGTACTGTCTGGGCTTGTAGCAGTCGTTGTAGAAGGTGAAAACTACGCCTTTATCATTGATGTTAGAAGCTATCCTGGCAGAATGCCTGAGGAGCCGGATACAGAAAAGGTGGTCCGGGGAGCAAGGGACGGATTTGTTGAAAACATTATTGTAAACACAGCGCTGATTCGAAGAAGAGTACGGGATGAAAAGCTGCGATACAAAATGCTCAAAGTAGGCGAACGTTCAAAAGCGGATGTCTGTGTTTGCTATATTGAAGATATTGCAGACCCTGACTTAGTAGATATTATAGAAAAAGAAGTATCAGGAATCAAAGTCGATGGGCTGACGATGTCTGATAAAACGATTGAAGAATTTATTATTAAGCAAGGATATAATCCCTTTCCGCTAGTGCGTTACACCGAGCGTCCAGATGTCGCCGCTAACCACATATTAGAAGGGCATGTCATCATCATTACGGATACATCCCCTAGTGTCATCATTACACCAACCACTATTTTTCACCACGTTCAGCATGCAGAAGAATACCGCCAGGCACCTGCCGTTGGTACATTCTTAAGATGGGTACGCTTTTTAGGCATTTTATGTTCTACCTTTCTTTTGCCGATTTGGTTTCTTTTTATCCTCGAACCAAATCTCCTGCCAGACAATTTAAGCTATATTGGATTTAACAAACCTTCTCATATCCCTGTGATTCTCCAAGTATTTCTTGCTGATTTCGGGGTGGAATTTTTAAGGATGGCTGCGATTCATACGCCAACCGCATTGTCGACCGCCATGGGGCTGATCGCGGCTGTTTTAATTGGACAAATCGCCATTGATGTTGGTTTATTTACACCAGAGGTCATCTTATACGTCTCGCTGGCAGCGATCGGTACCTTTACAACGCCAAGCTATGAACTGAGTGTCGCCAATAAGATTGTAAGGCTCATCATCCTAGCACTAGTAGCGATCTTTAAGCTGAATGGACTCATCATTGGTTTTACGTTGTTAATCATTTATTTAACATCCATTCGTTCATTGCAGACGCCTTATATGTGGCCGTTCATTCCTTTTAATGGAAAGGCTTTGTGGCAAGTGCTAATTCGGACGTCTGTTCCTGGCTCAAAAGTAAGGCCGAGCATCGTTCACCCTCAAAACAGATCAAAAATTCCGCCAAATTCTTAACGCTCATTGAAAGTGGCTGAAGATTGTGATATTGTATTTTTAACTTTGAGACACGGCAAAAGGCAGCTCACGCAGCTGCCTTTTTTCAGCCGAAGCGGAGAAAGAGGGAATGACATTGTATTTACACGGCACTTGCAGACAAAATGAACTCGGTCATTTAGAAATTGGTGGTGTTGATGCTGTTTCTTTAGCTGAAACGTATGGGACACCACTTTATGTATATGATGTGGCTTTAATACGGGAGCGCGCAAAAAGCTTTCAAAAAGCGTTTATAGAAGAAGAATTAACGGCGCAGGTAGCATATGCGAGTAAAGCATTTTCCTCCATCGCCATGTTTCAGCTTGCCAAAGAAGAAGGATTATCTCTTGATGTCGTATCAGGCGGTGAGCTTCACACAGCCATTTGCGCTGGATTCCCAGTAGAAAAAATTCATTTCCATGGCAATAATAAAAGCAGAGAAGAATTAAAAATGGCTTTAGAGCATGGGATCGGCTGTATTGTTGTGGATAATTTCTATGAAATGAAGCTCATTGAACAGCTTGGTCAAGAGCTGTCAAAAAAAGTCAAAGTATTGCTCCGCATCACGCCTGGTGTCGAAGCGCATACGCATGATTACATTACGACAGGTCAAGAGGATTCAAAATTTGGCTTTGATCTTCACAATGGACAAGCAGATGAAGCGGTGAAACAAGTGCTTGGTTCAGAAGTGATCGAGCTTTTAGGTGTTCATTGTCATATCGGTTCACAAATTTTTGATACGGCTGGTTTTGTCCTTGCAGCAGATAAAATCTTTTTGAAGCTGGATGAATGGAGAGAATCATTTGGTTTTATTTCTACAGTATTAAACTTAGGCGGCGGTTTTGGGATTCGTTATACAGAAGAGGATGAACCACTTCCTGCAACAGAATATGTCGAGAAAATTATCCAAGCTGTGAAAGAGAACGTTGCCCGCTATGAGTTTGATATGCCAGAGATTTGGATAGAACCAGGCCGTTCTCTTGTTGGAGATGCAGGGACGACTCTTTATACGATCGGATCATCAAAACATGTACCTGGCATCCGCGATTATGTGGCGATAGATGGCGGAATGAGTGATAACATTCGTCCAGCTTTATATCAAGCGAAATATGAAGCCGCAAGTGCCAACAAAATGAGCCAAACGCATGATCAAACGGTTTCAATTGCCGGTAAATGCTGTGAAAGTGGAGATATGCTCATTTGGGATATCGATCTGCCAGAATTATCACAAGGGGATTTATTAGCTGTCTTTTGTACCGGAGCTTACGGCTATAGTATGTCAAACAACTATAACCGTATCCCGCGCCCAGCTGTTGTGTTTGTAGAAGACGGGGAAGCGCAGCTTGTGGTTGAGCGTGAAACATATGAGGACATTGTCAAACTTGATTTACCGTATCAATCAAAAGTGAAATCATCTACTTAAAAAAGCCGCCTGGTGTTCAGGCAGCTTTTTTTAATGAATTATTTTCCTCCAGTGAATACAGAAACGATCGCGTTCCAAATGGAGACAAAGAAATCCCAAATCTTTTGAAGAAGGTTTTTCCCTTCATCCGATTCTATGAATTTAGTAATCTTGTCTTTTGCTTTATCAATTTGAGATCCTACTTGATTCCAATCGATATTGATGTTTTTCATTTTATCAAATAGCGAGACAAGCTGATCTTTTTGATCCTGCGTCAGATTTAAGTTCAATTCAGAAGCAGCCTGATCCACTTTTTCTTCTACTTCTTTTGTGGTTTTAGGAACACCATTTTTTGCAATGTCATCTTTGATTTTTGCAATAAGGGCAGAAGCGTTGTCTTTTCCGATAGAGTCACCCAATTTAGAAGTTGTCACAAGCTCTTCGTTTGCCACCTGCTTCACATCTTCTGGAATGGCTTTGTCGCTTGACACCTCATACGCTTTTAGTAAGCCCGTCAGTGCCGCTGTACCAGATACTTCAAATGGAGCAGTCACGACAACCTTGGCATCTTTGACACCTGCTGTCATTAAAGCATTTAAATACATCTCATCTGTAATGGTCTTGATGTTGTGTGTATCCACAGTCAGACCAGTACCTGATTTTTCAATGGTGATCGATGAAGATGATAATGCTCTCGTCCCGATAGAAGAACGAGGGATATACTTTCCTAAATATTCGTGCTCTTCTTTATTGGTTACTTCAATTTTTGTCGCATTTTCAGGTGGGTTCAACTCGTCAAGCACCTTCTGGCGATCAGCCGGTGTTAGGTCTTGCCCGAGTGTGACGATGACATCGCCGACAGCTGCATCCGCTAAGCTGACTTTTGGCGCACCAATTAGGAAAAGGAGCGCTGCCATCATACCAAGCATCATTTTTTTAAACATGTTGACCTCCTTCAAGTCGAAAGCGTTCCTCTTTCAAGAGAAACTCATCTTTTGAGTACACGTGATGAAGTGCACTCCATCATATAGACGTAACAAATTGGCTCGACGTTTCAATTTTCTTTTTAAGTTGTGTTCCTTTTCCAATAAATGAAGACATGTCATTTAGTCAAATATCATTTTATTAGGAAAAAAGAATCAAGCAACCCTATTTTATCAATCATCAGTTAAGAGGTAAATGACAATCGAAGAGCAGGGGATGTTTAACATCACCGAAAATGTGCTATAATGAGCGTTGTTTAACCTGAAAGGAGAATGTGAAAAATGGCGAAAAAAGGATACATACAATTAACGAATGGAAAGAAAATTGAGTTTGAACTTTACCCAGAGGCTGCTCCAGGTACAGTAGCAAACTTTGAAAAATTAGCGAATGAAGGCTTCTACGATGGATTGAAATTCCACCGCGTGATTCCAGGTTTCGTCAGCCAAGGCGGCGACCCAAACGGTAATGGAACGGGTGGTCCTGGTTACACAATTAAATGTGAAACAGAAGGAAATCCACATCAGCACGAAAGAGGTTCATTATCAATGGCGCATGCTGGTAAAGACACAGGCGGCAGCCAATTCTTTATCGTGCATGACCCGCAGCCGCACTTAAACGGTGTTCACACTGTTTTTGGCAAGGTAACATCTGGTATCGAGGCTGTACTTGATATGGAGCAAGGCCAAGGCATGGAAAAAGTTGAAGTTGTAGATGCTTAATCTAAAACACCGCTTAATCGCGGTGTTTTTTTATTTTGTTTCTGATTCTACCGTGATTTGTTTCGTTATGCGGTAGGTGATGAGCCAATACAAAATGGCTAAAGCGCTGATAGAGGCACCAAAAAGACATACTCCGCTCCAGCCATAGGCTGCGTATATGCTGGTTGAAACAATTGAACCGGTCGCACTTCCGATGGAGTAAAAAATCATGTAAGCGGCAGTAAGCCGACTTCTCGCCTCAGGCCGTACTGTAAAAATCATACTCTGATTGGTCACATGTACTGCCTGCACAGATAGGTCAAGAATGATAATGCCAATGACTAATGCAATAAGTGAATATTCAGTCAAACTGATGAAAAACCATGAAATGAATAAGAGGACAAGGGCTATACCGGTTGTGAACTGTCCAAAACCTCGATCAGCAAGGCTGCCAGCCCGAACAGCTCCTAACGCTCCGGCTGCCCCAGCAAGACCAAATGCGCCAATAGCAGTATGTGAAAGAGAGTATGGCGCTGTACTGAGAGGCAGCACGAGTGAAGTCCATAACGTACCAAAGACAATAAAAATCAGAAGAGCCAGAATCCCACGGATGCGGAGAATTCGTTCTTGTATAAACAATGTAAACATTGAACGAAGCAGATCAGCATAGGATAATGATTCTCTTTTGCTGTCATCATGCGGGAGCACTCGGAACAATACGCCAGTCAGGATAAGCATGATGACGGCAGAAACAAGATAAACAAACCTCCAGCCAGCAAAATCGGTTAATACACCAGCAAAGGTCCGGGCGAGAAGAATACCGATTACAATTCCACTTTGCACCAAGCCGACTATACGGCCGCGCTCTTCTGGAGCAGCCCAACTTGCTGCAAACGCAACGAGTACCTGAGTGACTACAGCGAGCAGTCCGACCACTGCTAATCCTAGAAATAGGACGGCAATGATAGGAGCAATGCCGACTAGAATGAGGGCAAGCACAGATAAAAGCATCTGACCAATGATGAGCCGGCGTCGATTCAACAGATCACCAAGTGGTACTATCAGTAGCAGCCCCGCTGCATAACAAAGCTGAGTAATCGTAATGACAATACCGATGGATGAATACGTGATACCGAACTCGTCTGCCAGTGAATCTAGTAACGGTTGTGCGAAGTATATGTTTGCAACAGCCATCCCGCACGATGCTGCAAAAAGTAGTGCCATATAGTGAGTCATTTTTGATCCAGGCTTTATTCGAAAATGAGCCGTTTTCATATCAGGATGATCTCTTGGAGTAATTTTATCTTTAACCATTCACTGCATCCTCTCCTTTTTATACTAAAAAGTATAATATACCGATAAGTATAAATTGATTTCTGTTAAGAATAACCAACAAAATGTTTTAAAGTCAAGAGTTTAATCCAGTTATTCTAAGTTAATTTTGAAAGTAAAAAGGTAGTTTGACAATTTTACATGAATAAAATAAAATTATAATGTACTGATTGGTAATAAAAAAGAAAATGATATCCTTACAAATAAATAAATGAATAGTTGTTTTGGTGAAATGATTTTATTATTGAAAAGAGGAATTGATGATGGTTCGACAGCGTGAGTTTGATGAGGAAAAAGCGTTGGATGATGCAATGGTGCTTTTCTGGGAAAAGGGGTATAGAGCTACAACGTTAAGCGATTTGACTGCAAAAATGGGAATACAGCGGCCAAGCTTATACTCAGCCTTTGGAGATAAAGAGGAGTTATTTGAGGCTGCCTTACGCAAATATACAAAGCAGCATGCAGCCCGTATTCGAACAAAACTTCAAAACAATCAATCTGTAAAGGAAGCATTTCATACATTATTTACAGATGTAGTGGAAGAGGAATACAGGGGTGGCCCGAGTAAAGGCTGTTTTTGCATTAATACGATAGTGGAACTTGCTCCACACGAAGAGAAATTTGAAATTCTGACAAGAGAGCATCAGATGTATCTTTCGGTCATATTTGAAGAAAAGATTGTGCAAGGTATTCGCTCGGGTGAACTCGAAAGCAGCTTGAATGCTAAAGCCTTAGCACAGACACTGGTCGTTTCTTTCATCGGGCTTACCGTCCTCATGAAGTCACGTCCAGAGCGTTCATTTGTAGATCATTCTGTAGCGACGATCCTGTCCATTTTAAAATAAAATGGACAACACGCTATGACAGCTTCCGTGAAAAAATCATACAGCATAGTGAAAGCGTATTTGATCCATTACATCAAAATACGCTTTTTCTTATAGGGCCGTCATGCACAGAATATGTTTTTATGATATGATAAGAGAACAAACATTCGTATTCGTGGGGGTGCCAGCACATCCATAATGCAAATGTAGAAAGCGAAAAGAAAGAAGGGGAGACTTTGAAACCACTCACAAAAGAAGAGAGAAATCAAATGACGATGGCTATTCAGCGTTATTTTGCCGAAGAACGAGAAGAAGAGATTGGTGAATTAGCAGCCATTAATATACTAGAATTTATCACAAAAAACCTTGGAAGCTACTACTATAATCAAGGGGTTCGCGACAGCCGCAGCATCGCTGTTCAGCGGTCACAATTGTTAGAGGAAGACTTATTCGCACTCGAAAAAAGAATATAATGAAAAGCTTGCAGTATGTTGTGTTACGAACTAATAAATAGGAAAAAGACCCCCTTAATAAAGAACGCATATTCGTATCATATGTAATGATTAAGAGGTGGAACCAAAGGGCCATCTGAATCGTTATATAAGTAACCATTAATGAAAATCAGCTTTTTTGGTTTTATTTCAATAAAAGAAGGAATAAAACATACAAATAGGCGAAGCGCAGATGATGGAGGTTCTAAATATGGGGAAAATTAAATTAAAAATTGCGATCTTATTTGTTTTACTGCTTTGTTTAGGCGCAGGTTATTTATACATGAATGGCATGAAAATTGAAGATGTGCCAACAGCTATTGGCGAAAGCTTAACAAATAATGATAAAGATTACACCATCTATGAATATACCATTACGAAAATTGATGGAGATGAATATTACGGTCAAGCGAAGAATGGCACAAAAATCATTTTTAATGGTAAGAAATTTGAAGATGATGTGGCCGATCTGAAAAAAGGAGATCGTATTAAAGCCTACTTTAGTAATGAAAAAAGAATAGATGGGCTGATAAAAGTTGTAAAAGTCGTCAATTAACATGTCTCCTTTCCTATAAGGAGGCTTTTTTTGTGAAGAAATCTTGATTGTTGCATTTGACAACAAGGATCGCTATAATAGCCCCTAAGGACAGCTAAATATCGATTGTATCCTTCGGGGCAGGGTGAAAATCCCGACCGACGGTAATAAAGCAAATGCTTTACAGCCCGTGACCCGTTAATTTATTAACGGTTGATTCAGTGAAAAGCTGAAGCCGACAGTGAAAGTCTGGATGGGAGAAGGATAAAGAAAGCTATGAACGAAAAATATTTGTTGATCATAGTCTTATTTCTGATGCAAAAAAACCACAGCCCCGGAATTTTTTCCGGGGCTTTCTGTATGATTTTGTCGTTAATAGACTGCATGCAGTGTTTATTAGGTGATCCCTCATCTACCTTGTATGGACCATAAAAAGCGACGAAGGTGCTCAATCGATCACATGTCCCTAACATCGCTTTTTTTAAAAGTGAGAAATACAAATGAAACGAAAGGGAGGATCACATGTTTACGGGGATAATTGAAGAAGTTGGCACCGTTCAGTCATTAAGTAAAAAGTCAGCAGATGCCATGGAAATTGTCATTACATGCAGCCGTGTGCTGGAAGATGTTCACCTCGGAGACAGTATCGCCATTAATGGAGTATGTCTCACAGTCACTAGCTTCACAAAAGAACAGTTCGCGGCAGATGTGATGCCAGAGACGGTCAAAGCCACATCGCTGGATCAGCTGACAAAAGGCAGTCCAGTGAATTTAGAGCGAGCCATGTCCTCAAATGGACGATTTGGCGGCCACTTTGTCTCAGGCCATGTTGATGGAACGGCTGTCATTACCCGGATAGAAAAGAAGAGTAATGCCATTTACTATGATTTAAAGATGAACAAGACCCTCACAGATATGCTCACCCAAAAGGGTTCGATCGCAATAGATGGTGTCAGCTTGACCATTTTCGATTTGCGAGATTCACATGTCACAGTCTCTATTATTCCTCACACGCTTGAAGGAACTATTTTCCCGACTAAATCTATGGGGGATATCGTGAATATAGAGTGTGACATGATCGGTAAATACATTTATCGCTTTTTAACAAAAGAGCAGAGCGAAAAACAGCCATCTCGATTGACCCCATCATTTCTAAAAGAGCACGGATTCTAGGAGGCGATTGTATGTATCATTCCGTTGATGAGGCAGTAAATGCCCTTAAACAAGGAGAAATCATTATCGTAGTGGATGATGAAGACAGAGAAAATGAAGGAGACTTTGTGGCACTTGCTGAGCATGCCACACCTGAGGTGATTAACTTCATGGCTTTACATGGAAGAGGCCTCATTTGTACGCCAGTCCATGCGTCGATCGCAAAACACCTGAATCTGCATCCAATGGTTGAACATAATACGGATGCACACCATACAGCATTTACAGTAAGCATCGACCATGTGACAACGACAACTGGTATTAGTGCTTTTGAGCGCTCCACGACCATGCTGGCCATGTTAAATAAAGACGCAAAACCAGACGAATTTGCCCGTCCAGGTCATGTTTTTCCGCTTATTGCAAAAGAGGGCGGCGTACTAGAAAGATCGGGTCATACAGAGGCGGCGGTTGATCTTGCTAAACTGGCAGGCTCAGAGCCAGCGGGTGTCATATGTGAAATTATGAATGCAGATGGATCAATGGCTCGCGTCCCTGAACTAAAGGAGATCCAAAAACAGCATGATTTAAAGATGCTGACAATCGAAGCATTACAGACATATTTAAACAACAATCGAACAGCCGCTATTGAAACAAAATAAAAATCACAAAAAAGGATGATCAACATATGAATACAATACAAGGTCATGTAGTAGCAGAAGGACTAAAATTTGCAATCGTTGTAGCGAGATTCAATGATTTTATTACAAGTAAACTGTTAGATGGAGCGGAAGATACATTACTCAGACACGGAGCAAATGGTGATGATATCGATGTTGTGTGGGTACCAGGCGCTTTTGAAATCCCGTACATGGCAAAAAAATTAGCAGAAACCAAAAAATATGATGCAGTCATCACACTTGGAACCGTGATCAGAGGCGCAACGACTCACTATGATTACGTTTGTAATGAAGCTGCTAAAGGAATTGCTCAGAGTGCTATGTCAACTGGGGTACCGATTATCTTTGGTGTACTCACAACAGAATCTATTGAACAAGCCATTGAAAGAGCTGGTACAAAAGCAGGAAATAAAGGCAGCGAATCGGCTGCTGCTGCTATTGAAATGGCGAATCTCAATCGAACGTTCTCTTAATTTAGTGAAAAAGAGTTTAAAAACGGTATAAAAATGTTTATAATGTGTGATGAGCAAATGAATCATAAGACATTTGCTGGAAATTAGGATAATTTGAATATTGAGGGGTATATATGTTAATTCGTTACAAGAGGTCTTTTGAAAAAATTGCCATGGGACTTCTGTCCTTTATGCCGGGTGAGAAAGACGTCAAACAGCTTCAGCAGACGATGAAGTCATATGAAATGGATGAAGATCGGCAGCTGTTCCTATGGAAAGATGGCGAGGATATTGTAGGTGCTATTGGTGTGCTCAAAACAGACGACCAAGTACAAATTGAGCATATTAGTGTGAATCCATCCCATCGTGATCAAGGAATCGGCAAGGAAATGGTTTTAGCCGTGGAAGAAATATTTAAAACCAAAACACTCATTCCAAATGAATTAACGCAAGGCTTCTTTCATAAGTGTCACAGCGAATCAAATTAAATATCACACATGTAAAAGCAGAGGCTACAGTCCTCTGCTTTTTTTACGTTCAATCTGCTTTTTTCGTTCAAGCAAAACTTCTGTCCGGTCACGGAGTCTATGTTTTTCGATTAAAAATGTATGGGATAAGTTGCTTTCCTGTCCAAAGAGCAGTCCTTCTTTTTGGGCCATTTCTTGGCATAAAGAAAGAAGTGCTTCATCTTTGATCGGCAGCATCACACTCTCATAGGGCATATCTTCATCCATTTTCTTTTTCAGCGTTCTCAGAAGCATCAGAAATGCCTCATCATCCAGACCGAGATTCGATAATACTGAACGGTTTGCTTCTAACAAATGAAGACTGTTAGAAATGAGCCGTTTTGCTCCTTTTCCATTTCCCCGTCTTTGATGATACAAGGCAACAGCGAGCTGAATGAGCCCGACCCAATAGTCTTTGCGCTGCTTAGGGGGATCTTCTTTCCAATATTCCTCTAGAATTTCATGACACTCAAAATAATCTCTTGTCGTATGAAATTCGTGTAAAAAAGCCACGTACGCTTCAGGATACACAGCGGTCATCTCCTTTTCCACTCTCAGTCTAACATATCGAAAAGAAAAGAAGAAAGAGCGTCCCTTTAGTGAAAAGGACGCTCTGTTTCTTTAATAAACCCAAGCCGCGCCAACGATGATCAGCAAGATGAAAAGCACGACAATAAGCGCGAATCCTCCGCCGAAGTTATAGCCATCTCCCATAATGATACGGCCTCCTTTTTCATCAGTTCTGATTACAATGGTATTCTATGTATAAATGCCCTTATTGGTATGGGCGGATCCACTGTTTTTCTTGATTTGCCTAAGGCATTATGGCCGAAATTATATTGGACGAGAGCTTTATCCTGTCTTATACTAAAGGTTAGCCGGTGAAACGGTACTTAGAAGACAGTAGAAATGGTGAGAAAAAGATGCTGGAATATCAGGTGAAAATAGATTCGTTCGAGGGTCCTTTGGACTTGCTTTTACATTTAATTAACCGGTTGGAAATTGATATTTATGATATTCCCGTCGCTAAAATTACGGAGCAGTATTTATTATATGTCCACACGATGAGGGAGCTTGAGCTCGATGTTGCGAGCGAATATTTGGTCATGGCTGCAACCCTCCTGAGTATTAAAAGCAGAATGCTTCTTCCAAAACAAGAGGAAGAGCTGTTTGATGAAGACCTGCTCGAAGAGGAAGAAGACCCTCGAGAAGAGCTGATTGGCAAATTGATTGAATACCGCAAGTATAAAAATGCAGCACAAGAACTAAAGGAACGCGAAGAAGAAAGGCAAAATGCCTTTACAAAACCACCGAGTGATTTAAGCGAATTTGCAAAAGAATCAGAAGCGAAGGACACAAATTTACACGTAACGGTGTATGATATGTTAGGTGCGTTCCAAAAGGTATTAAATCGAAAGAAAATAACGAAACCAGCACCATCAAAGATTACAAGACAAGAAATCCCGATTGAAGACAAAATGAATGAGATTATGAACCATTTAAGAAAAACAAAAAAGCGGACCAATTTCATGACTCTATTTCAACATGATCAAAAGGAGCACCTTGTCGTGACGTTTCTTGCTGTTCTCGAATTGATGAAAAGTCATCAAATCTTGCTAGAGCAGGAAGGGAACTTTGAAGACATTTATATCATAGGGAGTGAAACGATTCATGACGCTTGATATCGTGAATTGGAAAGCCATCTTAGAAGCGCTGCTGTATGCAGCAGGTGACGAAGGCTTAACAAGAAAACAGCTCATGTCTGTTCTTGAAGTAGATGAGTCGGTATTACTCGACATTATGTCTTCCGTAAAGGAAGAATATCAAAAACAAGAACGAGGGATTGAGCTCATTGAATATGCAGATTCATATATGCTGCTGACGAAAAAAGAATACAGCATGTATTTAAAAAAATTAGTCGAGACACCATCCAAGGGTTTGTCGCAGGCAGCGCTGGAGGTGCTTGCCATTGTTTCTTATAAACAGCCGATTACACGCAGTGAGGTAGAGGAGATTAGAGGAGTCAAATCAGAGCGGGTACTTCATAGCTTAGTAGCCAAAGCACTGCTCTGTGAAGTAGGACGTGCCGATGGTCCGGGACGAGCGATTCTTTATGGGACAACCCCTACCTTTTTAGAGCAATTTGGCTTAAAAGCCTTAGATGAATTACCGCCGCTTCCAGAAAATGTGGAAGCAGACGGGGTACAAGAAGAGGCTGATCTATTTTTTGAAAACTTCAATCAAACATTTGAAGACATAAAATAGTTCAAAAGAAGGAAAAATGTATGATAAAATATAAAAAAGATTTTAGGTCTAAAATCTTTTGATGACAGATAAAATGGTGACAAAGCCATGAGGGGAAGGTAAACACGAAACAAATGGCACATATGAATGTAAAGGCTCAAGTTGATCAAGCAGGCGTCTTTTTATCAAAGGTTGCAATTGAAATGAATGGTTTTCTGAACGAAGCCACCTTATCAAGCTTGAAACGATTAAACCCCGAAGCGGAAGCCTATTATTGTGACATATTGAGTACATTACGGAAGCTTGCAGTGTACAGCGAGGATGCAGCAGCCATTTGCAGGAAAATGGGCCAGCAGCAGACATTCCCGCAGCAGGCCGCACAGCAGATGCTTCACCGTATTTATCATCAATGCATTGAAGAATTTTTCACGCCAAAAAAGGATACATGGTATGAAGACAGCCGATCGGCCTATACAGGAAAAAGCAGCATTGTCTTTCACCATGAAGTATCCGCTGATATGAAACAATTATTTTCTTCATTAGAAAAAGACTTTTTAGCGATGAGAGAAGAGCTGGAATATACGGCATCTCATCAGCAAGTGAAAATGGTATAAGCAACTTGAAGAAGCGCCTCTACATGTAGAGGCGCTTTTTTTTATGGACGAGGCATCATAACTTTTTCAGCTGAGCATACACTTGTACAAAACGGACAAGGACGTGAATGAACATGCCCTATTTAAAAATTGGAACAGCAGTCCTTCTTCTATTTACACTCTTACTGCCTTTTTCTTCACATGCCAAAGCAGACATTTCATTATCAGTGAGTGCAAGAAGCGCCATTTTAATAGATGGACAGTCAGGCAGAGTCCTATTTGGAAAGGACGAGCACGAAAAAAGAAGAATCGCCAGTATTACAAAAATCATGACGGCTGTATTAGCCATTGAATCAGGAAAAATGAAAGATACCGTTAAAGTATCAAAACGTGCGATTGGGGCGGAGGGGTCATCCATTTATTTAAAGGAAGGGCAGAAGGTGAGCTTAGAAGATTTGACATACGGGCTCATGCTGCGTTCTGGAAATGATGCAGCTGTTGCCATTGCAGAGCATGTTGGCGGCAGCTTAGAAGGCTTTATTTTTATGATGAATCAAAAGGCGGCTGAACTAGGAATGGAGAATACGAATTTTCAAAATCCGCACGGACTCGATGATCATAAAAATCATTATTCATCAGCCTATGATATGGCGATCCTAACAAAATACGCAATGAAGCATAAACAATATCAAAAAATTGCCGGTACAACTTTCTATAAAGCGAAGACAATGGAAGGCTATTGGAAAAATAAAAACAAGCTGCTCACCGGTTTATACGAATATTCCACTGGAGGGAAAACAGGATATACAAAGCTTGCAAAACGAACACTTGTCTCCACCGCTGCAAAAGGTGATGCCGAGCTGATCGCTGTGACCATTAATGCGCCGGACGACTGGAAGGATCATATCTCTATGTTTGAATATGCATTTGATCACTATAAAACGTATGTGCTTGCTGAAAAAGGAAGGCTTGCTTCGTTAAAAGGGACCTTTTACGAAAAAAAAGCGTTTATCAAGCGTGATGTGGACTATTTTTTAAATGAAGATGAAAAAAAACTTGTGAAAATTGAAACGGAAATGCTCGCTCCAAAAAAGAAATGGAAAAAAAACGCCGAAACCATCCCAGATGTTGTCGGAAAAATGACGATTTTATTAGATGGACAGGTGATCGAGCAATTACCGATTTTTTATGAAAATAAACGAAACCGCATGCCTCAAAAAAGTTTCCAAGAAATGTTTAAGTCTGTCTTTCAGACATCTATAGGCGGATCTTCATGGTCAATCTAATTTGGGTATTTCTCACTGTCATCGGTCTTGTCTATGCGATGTTTAATGGAACGATGCAGGAAGTGAACGAGGCTGTATTTAAAGGCTCAAAAGAAGCGGTTACTATTTCAATTGGTTTGATTAGTGTCCTCGTTTTTTGGCTCGGACTTATGAAGATTGCCGAAGAGGCAGGGCTGTTAAATTTCTTTAGTAAATTGTGCCGGCCCTTTATTTCAAAGCTATTCCCGGATATTCCGCCTAATCATCCTGCAATGGGGTATATTTTGTCCAATCTCATGGCGAATTTCTTTGGTCTCGGGAATGCCGCTACACCGCTTGGAATTAAGGCGATGGAGCAGATGAAATCATTAAACGGCGGGAAAAATGAAGCAAGCCGTTCTATGATTACATTTCTAGCCGTCAACACATCCTCTATCACACTTGTGCCAACAACCGTCATTGCAATAAGAATGACCTATGGGGCAGATCAGCCAACAGACATTGTAGGGCCAACCATTTTAGCAACACTCATTTCAGGAATCGGTGCAATTATCATCGATCGTTATTTCCACTATCGCAGAAGCAGGCGGGGGTGATCTTGTGGCATTTATTAACTGGCTGTCACTTGCTTTGATACCACTGATCATCGCAGGAATTTTGATTGCTGGAACCATTAAAAAGGTACCAACCTATGAAACATTTGTGGAGGGAGGAAAAGAGGGCATTCAAATTGCCTTTTCAATCATTCCCTATTTAGTCGGTATGCTTGTAGCCATTACGATATTCCGTGCGTCAGGTGCGCTTGATTTTGTTATGGGACTATTAAAACCAGTCTTTACAGCGATTGGTTTCCCGCCAGAAGTGGTGCCGCTTGCGTTTATTCGTCCGATATCAGGAACGGCTGCACTTGGAATGACATCAGACTTGATAGCGACGTATGGCCCAGATTCTTTTATTGGCCAGCTTGCAGCTGTCATGCAAGGGTCAACAGACACCACCCTTTACATTTTAACGGTCTATTTTGGAGCAGTCGGTATTAAAAAAATGGGAGATGCGCTGAAAGTAGGTTTGTTAGCAGATCTCATTGGTGTCATTGCATCTGTGATAATCGTCAGTTTGTTATTTAGCGGCGCCTAATCAGGCGCTTTTTTGTATTTCATGGATGGAAAATCGCTTTTTAGCTGAAATTAGACAGACGAAACGCTTATTTTTCCACGAATGCTTGTTTGTTTTAAGTCAAGCAAGTAAGATAGTACATGAGGTGAAAGACAAATGGAACGTTTACAGAAAGTAATTGCACATGCCGGCGTCGCTTCAAGACGAAAGGCTGAAGAATTAATTAAAGAAGGAAGAGTTACCGTTAATGGTCAAACAGTGACAGAGCTCGGAGTGAAGGTGGGCTCTTCAGATAAAATTGAAGTCAATGGATTAAAGCTTGAAAGAGAAGAACCGGTTTACTTTATGCTTTATAAACCGCGCGGCGTCATTTCGGCTGCCGAGGATGATAAAGGACGCAAGGTCGTCACAGATTTCTTTGATGATGTCCCGCAGCGTCTTTATCCAATCGGCCGGTTAGATTATGATACGAGCGGTTTGATTTTGATTACAAATGATGGGGAATTTGCCCATAAGCTCATGCACCCGAAATACGAAATTGATAAAACGTATGCAGCGAAGCTAAAAGGCATTCCTTCAAAGGAACTGCTTAGAAAGCTAGAAAAAGGGATCATGTTAGATCATAAAAAAACAGCACCTGCTCGTGCGAAAATGCTTTCTATTGATAAACGAAAGCAAACTTGTATTGTTCAATTAACCATTCACGAAGGCAGAAACAGACAGGTGCGCCGCATGTTTGAAGCGATTGGACATGATGTGTTAAAGCTAAAAAGGGAGCAATATTCGTTCCTTCATATTGAAGGTATGAGACCAGGAGACCGCAGAGAATTGTCTCCGCATGAAGTAAAGCGCCTGAGAGCAATTGCCGATCATGGGAAAAGCGCTTTTTAATTTTCACATAAACTTCAAAAAATGAAGAAGCATCAAAAGAAGGAGAATGCTATAATTTACCTGAATGTCTATGGGGAAGGGGTACTTCAGATGAAAAAAAGACGGTTTTTCATACGGACGGGCATTCTCCTCGTGATGCTTGCGGCACTATGTTATACAATGTATAACTCAGTATTTGCCAAACAGGATCGAGTCAAAGAAGGATCTATTGCGCCAAACTTTGTCCTTCAATCTGTCGATGGGGATCGGATTGAGTTAAAGGACTTAAAAGGCAAAGGTGTCTTTCTTAATTTTTGGGGTACATGGTGTGGTCCGTGTAAACAAGAATTTCCTTATATGGCGAATCAATATGAAGTGTTCAAGGATCGCGGTGTGGAAATTGTTGCAGTCAATGTTGCGGAATCCAAGATTGCCGTGAAAAATTTTATGGAATCCTATGGCGTGAATTTTCCTGTTGCCATGGACAAAGATCGTCAAGTGACAGAGGCATATGATATTACGCCGCTGCCAACCACATTTTTAATCAATCCTGAAGGCAAGGTAATCAAAGTCATAAAGGGAACGATGACAGAACGTAATGTCTATGAATATATGAATTTGATTAAACCAAAGGGGTCATAGAATGAAAGAGGTAAAGTGCGAGTGTGGACATATTAATCCAATCGGTACTGTTCTATGTGAATCATGCGGGAATCCCATTGCGGCTAAAGAGAAAAACTCTTCAAAGCTGCTTGATATGAGATATGACGGCAGTGCAAGACGCTCGCAAACATACAACAAAACGATTGTTGATAAAGTATGGAACTTTTTTTCTTCCGTTAAAGTGGGTGTGTGGCTGATTGTCATTACACTGCTCGCTTCTTCGCTTGGAACGATTTTTCCGCAGGAGCGATTTATTCCGCCAGGTGCATCTGCTTCCACGTATTATGAAGAGCAATATGGATCGTTTGGCAAGCTGTATTACACACTTGGATTCCATGATCTTTATAATTCTTGGTGGTTTTTAGCTCTTGTCGCATCAATCGGAATCTCCCTTGTCATTTGCAGTCTCGACCGCGTTATTCCTCTTTATCGAGCACTCAAAAACCAAGGGGTTATCAAAAAAGAAGGCTTTATGAGAAGACAGCGTCTGTTTAGCGAGACAGACAAAACATTAGATCAGCATACATATGAAGGCATCATAGGAGCAATGAAACAAAAGCGTTACCGCGTGCGAGAAGAAAATGGGCATATTTTAGCCGAAAAAGGACGTTTTTCACGCTGGGGACCTTACGTCAATCACATTGGACTAATCATCTTTCTCATTGGAGCGATGCTCCGGTTTGTCCCGGGCATGTACGTGGATGAAACGCTTTGGGTCAGAGAAGGGGAAACTGCACCAATTCCAGGTACGGATGGTCAATACTTCTTGAAAAATAATGCGTTTTCAATTGATCGCTATGAAACTGGAAATGAAAAAGAAGTGTTTGAGAATGCCATTGAAAAAGCTGGCGATGGTCAAGTGGTGAAAAGCTATAAAACGGATGCCATTTTATACAAACGTGAAGGAGAAGTTGTATTTGGTGAAAAGCCCAAACTGAAGCAGGTAACAGAACACGATATCAAAGTGAATGAACCGCTCAAGTTTGACAATTTCTCATTATATCAAGTGGATTTTAAACAAAATGAACTCGATCAAATGGTCTTTCAGCTGATTCGTAAAGATACAGAAAAATCTTTCGGTACAGTGAAGATTAATCTGCTGGAGCCTAAGTCAGAATATGATCTTGGTAGCGGTTACAAAGTCAAGGTGATGAGCTATCTGCCTGATTTTTATTTTGACGATGATGGAACGCCAAGTACGAAAACAAGGAATCCGAATAATCCTGCTTTCGTGTTTGAAATGATTTCTCCTGAAAAACCTAAAGGTGAAAAAAGCTTTGTCGCCATTCAAGAGACAGTAGAGGGTTCTGATAACAATCTATATAAAATGAAGTTTGATCGGGTCGAAACGAAAAACGTCACAGGGTTAACAGTGAGAAAGGATTTAACACTTGGCGTGCTCATAGTAGGCGGAATCATCTTCATGATCGGTGTCGTGCAGGGGATGTATTGGCAGCATAGAAGAATCTGGCTGTCGGCAAAGGATGGAAAAGTATTGGTGGCAGGACATACAAACAAAAACTGGTTCGGCTTAAAGTCCGATCTTGGTGTGTTACTGCACGGCAGTGGCATCAAACAGCCAGTTGATCAAAAAGAACTGCCTGATACAACAAGTATCAGCAAAAGCAAGGGGGAAGGATTAGATGGCGGCAGTCAGTGAAAATCTGTTATTTGCAGCTTTTCTATTTTATTTAGCGGCAGTTCCTTTTTTTGGTGGTGCCATTAAGGGAAAAAAGAAAGAAGAAGGACCGCGCAGAAATAAGGCGGCACTCATTGGCATTACGCTTACCATCATCGGTTTTTTGAGCCAGTTGGGTTATTTTATTTCAAGATGGATCGCATCTGGTCATGCACCTGTCAGTAATTTGTTTGAGTTCACAACGGCTTTTGGCATGATGCTGGTGCTTGCATTCATCATTTTATATTTTGTGTATCAAGTGTCTGTACTTGGTTTATTTACACTTCCAATCGCTTTATTGATTATTGCCTATGCAAGTATGTTCCCATCAGATATTTCACCGCTGATTCCTTCACTTCAAAGTAATTGGCTTTATATTCACGTGACAACAGCAGCACTTGGCCAAGCCATTTTAGCCATCAGCTTTGTGGCAGGTGTCATCTTTCTATTAAAGCATGTGGATCAAACAAAGCCAGGGAAGAAGACGTTTGGTTTAGAGCTTGTCATGTTTATGATTGTGGTCACACTTGCATTTATCGCTGTTACGTCTATCTTTAGAATGACAGGATATGAAGCAACATTTAATTGGATTGATAAAAATAAAGAAAAAAGTGAGATGGTCTATGAGCTCCCAGCTCTTGTCGGACCTCATAAAGGGGAGCTTGTGACGGAAGATCGTTTGGAACCGTTTGTTGAACTGCCGCCTGTTTTTTCAGGTAGAAAGGTCAATACGGTGTTATGGTCATTTGGCGTAGGGCTGATCATATACGGACTCATTCGATTGATCATTCGCAAACGGCTGAGCGCACTGCTTCAACCGCTAGTGAAACAGGTGAACCTAGATCTAGTTGATGAAATTGGGTATAGGGCGGTTTCGATTGGTTTCCCTGTATTTGCGTTAGGCGGGCTGATCTTTGCCATGATCTGGGCGCAAATTGCATGGACTAGGTTTTGGGGCTGGGACCCGAAGGAAGTATGGGCATTGATTACGTTTCTCTTTTATGCTGCCTATCTTCATCTTCGCTTGTCGCGAGGCTGGCATGGTGAAAAGTCCGCATGGCTTGCTGTGATCGGCTTCGCCATTATTATGTTTAATCTCATCTTTGTCAACCTTGTCATTGCGGGGCTTCATTCTTACGCATAATCACAAGGAAAGCCAACTTTTATGATTCAATTCGGCTTTTTGTTAAAATGAATGTAACAACGGAGAAAGCAGGAGGACTGTCTAATGGAACACACAACTCAAACGAAAATATTAGTCGTAGATGATGAGGCAAGAATTCGCCGCCTTTTAAAAATGTATTTAGAACGTGAAAATTATGAAATCGATGAAGCGGAAAATGGAGATGAGGCGATTCAAAAAGGGCTTCAAACCGATTACGACCTCATTTTGCTCGATTTAATGATGCCTGGTACAGATGGAATCGAAGTGTGTAATCAAATTCGAGACAAAAAAGCGACTCCAATCATTATGCTGACGGCAAAAGGAGAAGAAGCCAACCGCGTTCAAGGATTTGAGGCAGGAACGGATGACTACATCGTCAAACCTTTCAGCCCGCGTGAAGTTGTTTTACGTGTAAAGGCATTGCTCAGAAGATCGTCTCAAACGTCTTATTTGAATACTGGGACAACAACAAAGGATGTTCTTGTGTTTTCTCATCTTTCTATTGACCATGATGCACATAGAGTGACGGCTGATGGCAAAGAAGTCAGCCTCACGCCGAAGGAATATGAGCTTTTATATTTCCTTGCAAAAACACCAGATAAGGTCTATGACAGAGAAAAGCTGCTAAAAGAAGTATGGCAATATGAATTCTTTGGAGACTTACGAACAGTTGATACTCATGTCAAACGACTTCGTGAAAAATTGAATAAAGTGTCACCAGAAGCAGCGAAAAAAATCGTAACTGTATGGGGTGTCGGGTACAAATTTGAGGTCGGCGCTGAATGAAACTGTGGAAAAGTGTTGTAGGAAAGCTATGGTTAACCATTCTTTTCCTCGTCTTGATCGTTTTATCTATTTTAACTGTGCTTCTTTTAGAGTTCATTGAGAATTATCATGTAGAAGAAGCAAAATCTGATTTAACACAAATGGCAAACAAAGTAGCGGTCATTTTAGAAAGCCATGAGGATCAATCGCTTGCGAGGTCGATTACATCAGAACTCGCTGACAAATTGACGAGTATTGCGATCATCCAAGAGGACGGGCTAGAGTGGTATTCGTCTGAAAAAGACGGGAAGCTTCCTGCGATTACAAAGAAACAAATTGAAGCGGACAACGATTTAAATCAAGCACTGAAAGATCGTAAAAAAATCAGTAAACGTGCAGAACCTGATGCAGGCAATCGAAAAGATGAACGGATTGTAGTCGGTGTTCCATATGAGGCGAACGGAAAAAAAGGCATGGTCTTTCTTTCTCAATCACTCCTCGCTGTAGAACAAACAACGAAACATACGACACGCTACATCTTTTTAGCCGCCGGCATTGCGATTGTACTGACCACTATATTCGCTTTCTTCTTGTCAACACGTGTCACCTATCCTCTCAGAAAGATGAGAGAGGGTGCACAAGATTTGGCGAAAGGGAAATTTGATACAAAGATTCCTATTTTAACGCAAGATGAAATTGGAGAACTGGCAATCGCCTTTAATCAAATGGGGAAGCAGCTTAAATTCCATATCACAGCCTTAAATCAAGAAAAAGAACATTTATCTAATATTTTAAGCAGTATGGCTGATGGCGTCATCACCATCAATATTGATGGAACGATTTTGATGACAAATCCTCCCGCAGAACGATTTTTGCAGGCATGGTATTACGAGCAAAATATGAAGATCAAGGATGGAGATGAACTGCCGCCAGAAGCGCGCGAGCTATTTCATACAGCTGTCAGCACAGAAAAAGAGCAAATGATCGAAGTTACGCTGCAAGGACGTACCTGGGTTCTTCTCATGTCTCCGCTGTATAATCAGCAGGATGTCAGGGGAGCAGTTGCAGTCCTTCGTGATATGACGGAGGAACGAAGACTTGATAAGCTGAGAAAAGACTTCATTGCCAATGTCAGTCATGAACTTCGTACACCAATTGCCATGCTGCAAGGGTACAGTGAGGCAATTGTAGATGATATTGCGGGATCAGAAGAGGAAAAGAAAGAGATTGCGCAAATTATCTATGATGAATCACTTCGAATGGGACGTCTTGTGAATGACCTTCTAGATCTAGCGAGAATGGAAGCAGGTCATATTACACTGAATCTTGAATCAACAGATACGGAAGAGCTGACAGAGAAGATCTACCGTAAGTTTCTCGGGATTGCGAAAGAAAAACAAATCGACCTTACGTATGATATTCAAGTGGATGAACCGCACTTTGTATTCGATCCAGATAAGATTGAGCAAGTGTTTACGAATCTCATTGATAATGCTATTCGTCATACACCAGAGGGCGGCGAGGTTCACTTCTCGGTTCAATCGGTGGAAAACGGACTGAAAATGGATGTAAAAGATTCGGGGAGCGGAATTCCGGAAGAGGATCTGCCCTTTATTTTCGAACGCTTTTATAAAGCCGATAAAGCAAGGACGAGAGGGCGTTCTGGTACTGGACTTGGCCTTGCGATTGTGAAGAACATCATCGAGGCGCATCAAGGCTCTATACATGCTCACAGCAAAGCGGGGGCAGGTACACACTTCACATTCTATATTCCGAGAAAAAAGCAGGAACTCGTCTAATCTTGACGAAGAATCTTGTTACATGAGAAACACTTCTTTTCGTAAAGAAAATGAAGTGTTTTTTCTATTTTAAAATTTTTAAGGAGAAGTTAAACAAAAAGCCCTTTCCAAACTGTCGAACTTGTAATATATTTGTCATAAAGTTGTAATGTAACGTTTTATAAGAGTCACTCGACAAAAATAAGTGAACGGAGGGGTTTCCTATGCATGAAACCTTTCAAAAAATATATGATTCGTACCATCAAGATTTGTACCAGTTTTTATTTTATATGGTTAAAGATAAAAATCAGGCAGAGGATCTCGTACAGGAGGTTTACATTCGGGTACTTCACTCATATAAAACTTTTGAAGGAAGAAGCAGCGAGAAAACATGGCTGTTTTCAATTGCAAGGCATGTGGCGATTGACTGGTTTCGCAAGCAGCAAACCATTAGACAACGGGTACTCGGCACGTTTGATTGGGATAAGCAGGATGTAAAAGACCCAGACTTGCTCCCAGACGAACTGGCTGTACAGGATGAAAATACTAAAGAAATTTATGCCGCGCTTGATCACTGCACGATTGATCAAAGAGCTGTCATCATTTTAAGGTTTATCCAGGGCTACTCAATCATGGAGACGGCAAAGGCGCTAAAGTTCTCGGAAAGCAAAGTCAAAACAACGCAGCACCGAGGCCTGAAAGTGCTCCGAAAACATATGGAGCTTTTGAAGGAGGAGCTAGTGAATGAAAACGAACAGGTCCGATTGGAGCGAAGAACGAATCAAGGTGTTACTAAGTCAGCTTCCAAAGGTGGAGGACAACCGTTCATCTAAGCAGATATACCAGCAGGTGCTGATGGCAAGCGGGAAGAAAAAGAAAAGTGTCAAATGGATCGGTCCAGCGGTGGCAACCGTTGTGGTTTTATTTATGGCGTTTTTAATTTCTCCTCATTTATTTCAGCCGGCTGCTCAAGAACAGCATAAACAGATAAAAATGGACTCAAGTGCTGACAAAGGACAGGCAAATGCCACATTAGAGCCGGTCAAACAGGCAAATGGTACCACACACGTTGTTTCTCATGAAGACAAGCAAAAGTATATGACGGTTGCATACATAGATGAATCAACATCTCAAGTGGTTCCCATTAGTATTGAAAAAGAGAATGAACATGACCATTTGCAGGAAATGATGAACACATATGAACAGGTGCAGCTGCTTGAAATGACAAAGCCACTTCAATCTTATCTTGAGATGGTGGACCTTCGTGAAAATGGGAATACACTTGTTTTTCAGTTAAAAAATGATTTGTCCCTTGATACGATAAAGGAAGCCAATCGATTTAAAGATATGGTAAAAGAAACGCTCAAATGGAGCAGGTATAAACAAGTGGAAGTCAAATCAGTCAAAGGCTCTCATCTTCAATTAGGGGCTAGCAGCATTGGCGCAATATCAATTGATAAACAAACGAAGAAAGCTTATTACGTGTTAGAAAATAAGAGCGGGACTTTTTTGGTGCCCTCCAAAACACATTATTCTTCTTATGAAGAAGCTGTAGAGGCCATGAAACGCACGAGTGATTCTGGACTTGAACCATTAATTAAAGAAGAACCCATTAAAGAAGTGACATCAAAAGGTAAGCATGTAACCATCACGTTTGGAGCATCAGCACAATTATCGGACTCAATTGATCATACTCTACTCATTGAAGGTCTGCTGCTCACAGCGAAAGATTTTGGTTTTACAGATGTCACCATTCAATATGAAGGAACAGATCAAGTAGGACCATATGAATTAAATGAACCAATAGAGGTACCGGCCCTGCCGAATCCAGTTGTCATTAAAGATCGTTAAAGGACGCAAGCATTTCATTGCGTTCTTTTTTGATGTATAGAAAAGGGTCTTCTTGCTGTATACTAAGCTGTCATGAAAAGAACCTCAAAGAAGGGGAGTCACTGATGAAAAGGTATTGCTTCATAGGTGCCAGCTGTTTTTTGCTCTTGATCTTAGCGCCATTTGCACATGCGCAGAAGACAAACGAATGGGTGGAACCAGTGAAAGGAGAAGTCACTGACTTGTTTGGGACAAGGGGCGGCTCGCATAAGGGATTAGATATAGCTGCGCCAGAAGGAGAATCCATTTTTGCTGCAAGTGAAGGTGTGGTCACCCGTTCGTATGTATCGGCTACATATGGAGAAGTTGTATTTATTCAGCATCCAAATGGATACGAAACCGTCTATGCTCATTTACACGAGCGTTTTGTGAAAAAGGGTGACCATGTACAAGCGGGACAGCCGATTGGCATAATTGGCAACACAGGAGCCTCCAGAGGCACTCATTTGCATTTTGAAGTACATCGTGGCAATTGGTCAGTCAGCAAAAAGGATGCGGTAGATCCGCTCAAAATGATTGCTGTGGAACGTTTCCAAGAGCCGGCTCTTCATGTAAATGGACATGAAAAAAATACATATGTCATTAAACAAGGGGATACCCTTTGGTCGATAGCAAAGGCGAATGAAATGACTGTGGAACAGTTGAAAAAGATCAATGAGCTGACGACTCATCTCATTCGAACAGGAGACCGTTTAATGGTTTCAACAAAATAAACCTCATGCAAAGCATGAGGTTTATCACTGTTTTTTATAGGTCAATCAGGCGGACTGAAAGAATATCCTGCACTTCAGTTAATTTTTTCACAATTTCGTCCTCTAGATGCTTGTCGAAAGAAAGCATCATAATGGCTTCGCCGCCTTTTTCTTTACGTCCCACCTGCATTGTGGCGATGTTGACATCATGGTCGCCTAAAATCTGTCCAACCTTTCCAATCACACCAGGTGCATCTGTATGCTGGATATAGACAAGGTGTCCATCTGGATAAAAATCAATATTAAATCCATTAATAGAAACAACGCGCTCCCCTAGATGCGGGATGTAAGTCGCTTTTAGAGTAAAGGTTGAAAGATCACCTTTGACTTCAATAGAAATACTGTTTTCGTAACCAGATTCGCTGGAAGAAATTTTTTCACTAAAGCTAATGCCTCGTTCTTTTGCGACCATTCCAGCATTTACTTCATTCACAGTCGAATCAACACGCTCTTTTAAAAAGCCTGACAGAAGACTCTTTGTGATAAAGGATGTTTCGAGTTTTGAAATAGATCCTTCATAAGAAATGCCTACTTCTTTTACAGGTTCTCTCATTGATTGAGAGACAAGACGTCCAAGTTTTCCTGCAAATTGATGATAAGGCTGAATCTTTTTGAACTCGTCTTTTGTCATCGCTGGTAGATTAATAGATGACATGACAGGAAGACCTTTTGCAAATTGAAGGACTTCTTCAGATACTTGCGCCGCTACATTTAATTGTGCTTCTTTTGTAGAGGCACCAAGATGCGGAGTTGCAATGACATGTGGATGATCCACAAGCGGATTATCAGTTGGCGGTTCTACCTCGAATACATCGAGTGCAGCTCCTGCGACATGGCCGCTTTCAAGTGCCTCAAGAAGGTCAGCCTCGTCAATAATGCCGCCGCGCGCACAGTTTACAAGGCGAACACCTTTTTTCGTTTTTGCAATCGTTTCTTTATTGAGAAGTCCTCTTGTTTCTTTTGTTAATGGCGTATGTACAGTAATAATATCTGATACTTCGAGTACTTCATCAAGTGATTTCGCATTGACGCCAATTTTTTCTGCACGTTCCTTTGTGAGAAATGGGTCAAACACGTTGACTGTCATGCCAAATGCTCTTGCACGCTGCGCGATTTCACTTCCGATTCTGCCTAAGCCGACAATCCCAAGAGATTTTCCGTAAAGCTCAGCACCAACATATGCACCTCTGTTCCATTCTTTTGATTTGACAGAAATGTTGGCTTGCGGAATATGACGCATAAGTGATGAAATCATAGCGAACGTATGCTCAGCTGTCGAGATCGTATTACCGTTTGGTGCATTGATCACAATGACGCCGTGTTTGGTCGCTTCATCAATGTCAATATTGTCTACTCCCACACCGGCACGGCCGACAATTTTTAATGAAGTCATTTTTTCATAAAGCTCTTTCGTTACTTTCGTGGCACTTCTGACAAGTAAGGCATCAAACGTGTGTAATTCATCTTCTGCTTCTGCTACATTTTTTTGAACAATTTCAACAAAATCTGATTCTAAAAGTGGTAGAAGACCATCATTGCTCATCTTATCTGAGACTAATACTCGAAACATCGTAAGATTTCCTCCTAAAATAAACGTCATAAATATCTGATAATTTACCATATTCCTTTTCACTGTGTCAATCAAATTAAAGCAGTAAAGTGAAAAAGAAAACACGAACATTTCTTTGTGTCTTTATAAAGAATGAACACCTTTAAACAAAAGATAACCAATTTTTGCGCATTTGTCATTATAATTTTTGTGTTTTTTACGATTTCTTAAAACTGATGAATTTGCTCAGATTTTTATCTGTACAAATGCTCATATATCATATATAATGATGTCGAATTGAATAATGATCAATCTTCGGGGCAGGGTGTAATTCCCTACCGGCGGTGATGAGCATAGTCTCTAAGCCCGCGAGCCTTTTTGGCAGGATTCGGTGTGATTCCGAAGCCGACAGTATAGTCTGGATGGGAGAAGATGGAGGTTCGTAAACGTTGAAAACATTCATGTTCACACGTTTATTTGTCTAGCCCAATTTCCCCGCTCCTGTTTTCAAGGGCGGTTTTTTTGTGGCTAAAATGGAACAATCCTCTTTTCGAAAGATTTGATCGAAAAGGAGAGAGAATATTGAATCAAAGTAAAGTAAAGCGTTTAGTTGTTACCAGTATGCTCAGCAGTATTTCGTTTGTGTTAATTTTATTGGATTTTCCTTTCCCGGGTCTTCCAGCGTATTTGAAAATTGATTTTAGTGATATCCCGGCAATTATTGCGATTTTAATTTATGGACCGGGTGCAGGGATTGCTGTTGAGGCATTAAAAAATGTACTGCATTACCTCATTCAAGGCAGTATGTCCGGCGTTCCAGTTGGGCAAGTTGCGAACTTCATTGCAGGCACACTATTTATCTTGCCAGTCGCCTTTATGTTTAAAAAAATCAAATCAGCAAAAGGGATGGCATGGTCTATGATTACGGGTACATTGCTTATGACTGTGATGATGAGTATTTTAAATTACTTCTTATTCCTGCCAGCTTACACATGGTTCTTAAACGCGCCAGAACTATCCGATCATGCGCTCAAGACGACCATTACAGCAGGGATCTTACCATTTAACTTTATTAAAGGCATCATCATTACCATCGTGTTTAGCCTCATTTTTGTGAAAATGCGTCCATGGTTTGAAAATAAACGCCGACTTCAAAATAGTTAATATAAAAAAAGCCCCTGCATAAGGGGCTTTTATACTATTCATGCTTAAGCGGGTCACCATCGAAAGATTCGTCCGCAACTTTGATTGAATCTGTTGGACATCCTTCAAATGCATCAAGCATATCTTCTTCAAGTACTTCTGGAACTTCTACAGTCCCTTGGTTGTCATCAAGCGTAACAAATGCAATGCCTTCATCATCATAATCATAAATGTCTGGAGCAGCTGCACCGCATGCGCCGCAAGCAATACATGTGTCTTTGTCTACAATTGTATATTTTGCCATGTTAAAAAAATACCTCCCAGATTGTTCGATGGAACAAATGGTCTAACCTTTTTAGTTTCACCGATAAAAAACAATTTCCTCAAACCTTATTGTAATGATTTTAATTTCACATTTCAACTGTAAAGTGATTGAGAATGCTTATCACATAAGGGTTTGTTCATAACTTTCCCCCACAAATTGAGTTTAAACATTTCTTCTTCGATGAAATCTGTTAAAATAAAGGGAGAAATTATTCGAATTTTGTCAGGAAGACAGGTGCTTTGGCGAATGACTCTTCATTACTTGGATGTCATGTTAATGGACAGTGTACATAAATTGAACGGCGAACGCTCCATAAGTGCTGTCTACCATCTTTTTAAAGGAAAGAAATCATCACAAACCATACAGGATGCCAGTTTGTTTCAGCTTTCAAAGTACTTCGGCTGTTACCCGGGGTTTACGAGGGATCAGCTGAATCGCTCTGCTATAAAGCTTGACGAAAAGCACTACATCGTAAAAACAGGGGAGACATTCACTGTTACAAATGCAGGACAGCGTATGCTAAACCAGTATTTTTCAGAAAAACCGATGCCCGCTTATTTTCATGGTGCCAAATATCATGATAAAGCAAAGGTGCTATGGATGAGGCTTTCGTTACTTGTACAAGTGCTGTCTCACCATCTGGCTGGATCGCATCAATATGTTCCAATACAAAGAGATGTATCTGTACAAAGCTGGACGAAATCCTTCTTAAAACAGCATCACGAGAAGAATAAGCTTTCGGAAGAGCTGCATCATGAACTAGACAAGCTCCTTTCCCGTATAAGTGATCAAGAGGCGCTGATTTTTGTTTACTCATTGACGTCAAATGAAAGAATTGGGCGTACGTATCAGCAAATGGCAGAGTGGCTAAAAGAAGATGTGTGGTATGTGTACCTGCTTTTTTGGAATGTCCTCCATTATTTTATTCATGCTGCCCAAAAAGGTGAAGCGCAGGTCATGCAGCAGCTCGTAGGTGACCTTGAATTCAAACGCGTGCTAACAACCTCTACCCATAAAACGCTCGAGCTTGTGCAAAAAGGCTATGATATTGATCAGATTGCTCACATTCGTTCATTAAAAAAGGCAACGATCGAAGACCATATTGTCGAGCTGTCCATACATGAACCGAGCTTCTCAATAGAGCCGTATGTGAGCGAAGAAGAGCAGCAGGCCATTCATGCAGTAGCCAGGGAGCTTCAAACAAATAAAATGAAGCTGATTAAAGAAAAACTCGAACATCCATTTACTTATTTTCAAATAAGATTGGCTCTGACAAGGATGGTGAAAGCAAATGGATAAGCTTCATCAGACGCTCATGCGATATTTTGGTTACGACTCATTTAAAGCAGGTCAAGAGGACATTATTCAAAGTGTACTGAATCAGAAAGATACGGTTGCCATGCTGCCTACTGGCGGAGGGAAGTCCATCTGCTATCAAATTCCCGGCTATATGACTGAAGGATTAGTTCTCATTATTTCGCCGCTGTTATCGCTTATGGAGGACCAAGTCGAACGAATGAAAATGCGCGGAGAAAAACGAGTGGCGGCACTGAACAGCACATTATCTTTTCAGGAGAGACGGCATATCATTCGGCATTTGCCATCATATAAATTTTTATTCGTCGCGCCTGAGGCATTAATGTCAGAGGTGCTGCTAGAACAGCTCAAATCGATGCATATTGGTCTGTTCGTCGTCGATGAAGCCCATTGTATATCCGAATGGGGGCATGATTTCCGTCCGGAATATTCCAAGCTGGGAGAATGGAGAGAAGCGTTAGGTCATCCTGTCGCCTTAGCACTGACGGCAACTGCAACAAAACAAACGCTAAAAGATACCGTGCAAACGTTAAGATTGCAGCATCCAGACTTTCATATCCATTCTGTCAACCGGCCAAACATCGCATTAGTCAAAGAAGCGCACGAAACGAAAGAAGCAAAAGAGAAACGGGCCATTGAGCTTGTGGAATTCCTGCAAGGCCCTGGCTTGATTTATTGCCCGACCCGGCAAATGACAGAAGATATGGCGCTTATAATGAAACAAAAAACCCATCAGCGTGTAGAGTATTACCATGGCGGAATGGATGCAGGAGACCGCATGCTTATTCAGCAGCAATTTATCAGCGGACAGCTTGACCTCATTTGTTGTACAAGTGCTTTTGGAATGGGAATTGATAAAGCAGATATACGATTTGTTATTCATATGAGCCCGCCGCAGTCTATTGAAGCATTTATGCAAGAAATTGGAAGAGCAGGACGGGACGGGAAAAATAGTGTGAGCATTCTTTTATATACAGAAGAGGACGCGGATATTCAACAGCATTTAATACAAGCAGAGGGCTTTGATGATCCAGAAATTGATTTCTTCTTAGTTAGACTCACACAAATGCAGACAAATGATGAAAAGAAATTACGTGAACAATTGATGGAATTAGGACTTCAGGAGACACGTGCAAGAATGCTGATCCATTATTACAGGATGTATCAATTTGACGAGCCTCGTGTACTCCTGATGAAACTGAAAGAGAAATTGCAGGACAGACAAACTGAAAAACTGAGAAAAGTGTGGCAATTTAAGGAGCGGATCACAGATCATAGCTGCTTTAGACAATCTCTGTTATCATACTTTTACGAACAGCTTGATCAAACGGAGAGCGCATCCTCTGGCAGCTGCTGCTCTTCTTGCGGACTTGACCTGTCTGATTATGAAAAAAAAGATCAACCATTGGAGCTGAATGAAATGAAACACTGGAAGACCGTGCTGGACTGTATGTTTCATCTGACAAAAGAGGCGCAGCATTGATTGAACAACATCGCCGAATCATCGAAAAATTAACCGATCGACAAGTTGTAGAACAGCTGTATTTCACGCAGCTGCTGATGCTGATCATTTCTTTTTTACTAGGTATATTTATGTTCAATCATTGGACAAATTTTACATCCCTTTGGGAGATCCAAGATGCGCGGATACTGACTTATGGAATTGGCGGCGCTGTGCTTGTGATCATTGTGGATGCGATTGTCATGAAGGTGTTTCCTGCTCATATGTATGATGATGGCGGATTAAATGAAAAAATGTTCAAAAATCGCAGCATCCCGCATATTGTTTGGTTAACACTGCTCATCGCCTTTTCAGAGGAAATTCTATTCCGAGGGATCGTCCAGCAGCAATTTGGATTGGAAATTGCCAGTATTGTGTTTGCGCTCCTTCACTTTCGCTACTTATCAAAAATACTCTTGTTTATCCTTGTGGTTTCAATTAGTATTTTTTTAGGACTTTTATACGAGTGGACTGGGAATTTATTTGTTCCTGTCATGACCCATTTTGTCATTGACTTAGTCTTTGCTTGTCAAATTCGTTTGAAATATAGGGGGAGGGATGAACATGGAAGAAATGTCGAGAATGAAGAGAAAGAAGGAGCAGCTGACAAACATCCATGACGATGATGCAGAGAAAATTTTTGAAGAAGAAGTGCAGCCTTCAGATGACTCTCACTTTCCTACACGAGAAGATTTTCATGAATATAAAAAGCAGCGCACGAAAAAGGTGCGTAATCCATTGTTTACAACACTTGCTATTATCTTTCCTATTATCGTCGTCACAGTGTTCTTCCTTTTGATCTACTACACATCAAAGGAAATCAACCATAATAATAATCAAGATGTATATAATATTGATTCTACATCAAGTGCTGACACAGACCCAGTCCCGTCAGCACTTGTCGAAACGAAAAATGACTCAAGCGTTGATAAAGCGGATGCGTCTGATGATGAGAAGCAAAAGAAAGAGAAAGAAAAACAGCGGTCGAAAGAAACAGCTGAACAGCAGAAAAAAGAAAAAGCTACTAAAGAGAAAGAAGAGCGTGAACAAGCAGCGAAAGAAAAAGAACGCGCGAGAGCCGAAGCTGCCAAAAAGCGTGAACAGCAGCAGCTAGCCTTGCAAAAGCAACAGGAAGAGAAAAAACGAAAAGAGGCCGAAGAGAAAAAGAAGCAGGAAGAAAAACCAATTCGTGTCGTGCAGCACACTGTTGGTCCAGAGGAAAACCTGTATCGAATTTCAATGAAGTATTACAAAAACCGTTCGGGTGAAGAGAAAATTAGAGCCTATAATCATTTGAAAGGTAACAGCGTGTATAGTGGTCAAGTGCTGAATATTCCACTAGAAAACTAATCACCTGACATGAATGAAGAAGCACGCACATACATATGTAGAAAAAAGGGACAGGGTGTATGTGATGACATTGCACGCAATCAGCCGATATATGGATCAGCCGACACAGAAAATGATGGAAACATTGATCAAAAGAAAGCACAAATATGAGGGCTTTGCCAAGCAGTGCAAAAGATGGCAATGGACAGCCCTTCTATCGCTGGCCATTCTTTTGTTTTATTTTGTGATCACGGCAAATGCGGGAGGCGGCTCGCTTCAGCCGGAAGCCATGATTGCCACACTGCTTGGTCATGAAGTTTTTCTGTTTTGGATCATGGCTGAAGTCTTTGCTTTTTACGCCTCTTATTACTACAAGAAAAAAGAAGAAAAGGCTGAGGATGAATATCATCGGCTTCGATGTGAAATTATACAAAAAAGCACAGATTTATGGCCGCAATCAAATCAGTGGAAAGAGCGCGAGACGGTTTTTCACTATATGCAGAAGCAATACGACATTAATCTCTATTATGAAAGTAAATAAATGAGAAAAAAAGACGTTTAACAGTTGAAACGTCTTTTTTCATTCAAGCGTCTTATGAAAGAAAGATATGTAAGGGAGCCATTTGTGATGAAATATGCCATCGGATTTACTGCCGCCATTGCGGCTGTTACAACAGGTGTGTGTGTAACGGCAAAAATGGTGAAAACGGCAAAACAAAACAACATCAAAAAGCATTACTTTACAATAGAAGCACTTCAATCAGACCGGCCTGCTGTCATTTTCTTTATTTCTGATACACACAGACGTCTCATCAGTGACACTTTATTAGCAGAAATCAGACAGGAAGAGCCAGATGTGATTATGATTGGCGGAGATTTAGCTGAAAAAGGTGTACCCTATGCAAGGATTGAAGAAAATGTGAAACGTTTATCAAGAATTGCGCCGGTTTATTTTGTTTGGGGAAATAATGATCATGAGCTGCACCAGCAAAGGTTTAAAGAGATTCTTCATGCATACGATGTCACGACTTTGCAAAATGAAACGGCTGTATGGAATTTTGAAGGGCAGCGAATCAAAATTGGAGGAATTGATGATATTCGGCTTGAAAAAGCAGATTATGAAGCGATACGGCCTGAGTTTGTGAAAGATGATGTCAATATTCTCTTATCACACAATCCAGATGTACATCATTTGATGAGTGAAGAAGAAGGAATCGATCTTGTCCTGAGCGGTCATACGCATGGGGGACAGATCCGAATTGGGAAATTTGGACCGTATGAAAAAGGAAGAACAGGCCAGGTCAAAGGTGCGTTCTTTCTCATTAGTAATGGCTACGGAACAACAAAAATTCCCTTGCGTCTCGGAGCAGAACCAGAAACCCATCTGATCTATTTAATGCCTCTAAAAACGCGTTAACTTGCGGCACCCTCAATATTTTCCATAAAAGTCACCGTAAGCGTAGCTTCGTGCTTGTCTTCCGTCTTGACACAGTGTAAACTGAATACAAAATTAAGAACCTATGACTCATCATCTCATATACTACAGTATGATGTGTGTTTAGAAGAGGCAGGAGGGAACGTTATGCGACTGGAGCGTCTGAATTATAATAAAATCAAAATTTTTCTCACACTAGATGACCTGACAGACCGAGGTCTTACGAAAGAAGACCTTTGGAAAGATTCGTTCAAAGTCCATCAGCTGTTTAAAGACATGATGAACGAAGCGAATCAGGAGCTCGGTTTTGAAGCGAATGGACCGATTGCTGTTGAAGTATTTTCTCTTCAGGCGCAGGGGATGGTCGTCATTGTCACAAAGAGTCAGCAGGAAGATGCTGATGATGAGTTTGATGAAGATTACATTGAGATGCAAGTCAAGCTCGACGAGAGTAAGCATGTGCTCTATCAATTTGCCTCGTTTGAAGATGTGATTCAACTGTCCCATAGTTTAAGTCGTATTGGACTTTTAGGGGGTACAGTTTACCATTATGAAGGTCAATATTACCTCAGCCTGGATGATGTTGGAGAATTATCTGCTGATACAGTCATTTCGATTTTAGCAGAGTTTGGTTCACCTACGACACTCACCATTCACCGGCTAAAAGAATATGGAAAAGTGATCATGCAAGAAGATGCTGTGAAAACGATTCAAATGTATTTTTAATCACTTTTTTCTATTATATTTAATACTGTTGTGATGAAACAACAGTATTTTTTTATATCCTTTTTTATATTTATAAACGCTGATATTTTATTTTGATAAAAAACGCTTTTTACCTTTGCTTTACCAGTACGAAGGTGTATACTATTGCTTGAAAGGGAGCAGTAGATCATGAAAGATTTCTAGGGGGTTTATTTTAATGGCAGCCGATCAAAACGCCGCTCATAACGCAGAAGATAAGCTAGATGTTTTAAAGTCAACTCAAACCGTCATACATAAAGCGCTAGACAAATTAGGGTATCCGCAGGAAGTGTATGAATTGCTGAAGGAACCAATTCGTCTATTAACGGTCAAAATTCCAGTACGTATGGATGATGGATCGGTGAAAATTTTCACTGGTTACCGCGCACAGCACAATGATGCTGTCGGTCCAACAAAAGGCGGAATCCGTTTCCACCCGAACGTTACGGAAAAAGAAGTAAAAGCGCTTTCAATTTGGATGAGTTTAAAATGTGGAATTGTGGATCTTCCTTATGGCGGAGGAAAAGGCGGTATTATCTGTGATCCAAGAGAAATGTCATTCAGAGAGCTTGAAAAACTAAGCCGCGGCTATGTTCGCGCCATCAGTCAAATCGTTGGACCAACAAAAGATGTTCCAGCACCAGACGTGTTTACGAACTCTCAAATTATGGCATGGATGATGGATGAATATTCTAGAATTGATGAATTTAACTCGCCAGGATTTATTACAGGAAAACCAATTGTTCTTGGAGGATCACACGGACGTGATACTGCAACAGCAAAAGGTGTGACGATCTGCATCAAAGAAGCGGCGAAGAAAAAAGGAATTGACATTAACGGGGCTCGTGTTGTCGTACAGGGATTCGGAAATGCAGGAAGCTACTTAGCTAAATTCATGTATGATGCTGGAGCAAAAATCGTAGGAATTTCAGATGCGTACGGCGGATTATACGATGAAGATGGTCTAGACATTGACTACTTGCTTGACCGACGTGACAGCTTTGGAACCGTCACTAAACTATTTAACGATACAATTACAAACCAAGAGCTGCTTGAGCTGGATTGTGATATCCTAGTACCTGCAGCCATTGAAAACCAAATCACAGAAGATAATGCGGCAAACATTAAAGCCAAAATTGTCGTAGAAGCAGCAAATGGCCCAACGACACTGGAAGGAACCAAAATTCTTTCAGATCGTGGTGTACTGCTTGTTCCAGACGTACTTGCGAGTGCGGGTGGTGTAACTGTTTCTTACTTTGAATGGGTTCAGAATAACCAAGGGTTCTACTGGACAGAAGAAGAAGTTGAAACCCGTTTAGAAGATATGATGGTGAAATCATTTAATAATATTTATGAAATGGCGCAAAACCGCCGAATTGATATGCGTCTTGCTGCATATATGGTCGGTGTACGTAAAATGGCTGAAGCTTCTCGATTCAGAGGCTGGATTTAAGCGGCTGATTTGCATCGCGCCTTAAAATCTCCTATCCTTAAATAGGAGATTTTTTTATGGAATGGAACAAAGAATCAAACAGCCCAGCAATTGTTATTGCAGTGAAATGACAGGAGTGGAACAAATGAAACAAGAAAAAGCGATCATAATAGGAGGCGGCCCATGCGGGTTATCAGCTGCCATTGCATTCAAGCAAATTGGGATTGATGCACTTGTGATTGAAAAGGGGAATGTCGTGAACAGTATTTATCATTACCCAACACATCAAACCTTTTTTAGTACAAGTGAAAAGCTTGAAATCGGTGATGTTGCTTTTATTACTGAAAACCGTAAGCCCGTTCGTATTCAGGCGCTTTCCTATTACCGAGAGGTCGTCAGACGAAAAAAACTGCGTGTGCATGCTTTTGAAAAAGTAAACGCCGTGACGAAACAAGATGGCCGTTTTACGGTGAATACATCAAAAGACGACTATGCATGTGATTACGTCGTCATTGCGACTGGCTACTATGATCATCCAAACTATATGAACGTCAAAGGAGAAGACCTTCCCCACGTATATCACTATTTTAAAGAAGGACATCCATATTTTGATAAAGATGTGACGGTGATCGGCGGGAAGAACTCCAGTGTTGATGCTGCGTTAGAACTTGTGAAATGCGGAAGCAGAGTCACTGTGCTGTATAGAGGAACTGAATATTCATCCAGCATCAAGCCTTGGATTTTACCAGAGTTTGAAGCGCTTGTCCGTAATGGAACGATTCGAATGGAGTTTGGTGCGCAGGTGAAAGAAATCACAGAAGAAGATGTGATCTTCACAAACCAGCAAAATCAAACGGATCGAGTGAAAAGTGACTATGTATTTGCCATGACTGGCTATCACCCAGATCATTCTTTCTTAGAAAAAATGGGTGTCACGATTGACCAAGAATCAGGCCGTCCAGCATTTGATGAAGAGACGATGGAAACGAATGTTGAAGGCATTTTCATTGCAGGAGTCATTGCAGCTGGAAATAATGCCAATGAAATTTTTATCGAAAATGGAAGATTTCATGGCGGACTCATTGCAGAAGAAATCAAAAAAAGAATTAACGGATAAAAAAAGAACTGAATCCTTCAAAGGGGTTCGGTTCTTTTTTTTATAAATTGGGATTATATAGAAAGGTATTTTTAGAAAAATGGGCCCGAGTCATATAAAAAAAGGGTAAATCATGGTACGATAATGAAGGATAATGTAGGGAAAGAGGTCTGGTTATGATCGCAATCATCTCAGCAGGTTTAGCTCCCGGCATCGCACTTTTAAGTTATTTTTATTTGAAAGATCAGTACGACAATGAGCCGGTTCACATGGTCATCAGATCTTTTATGCTAGGTGTCATACTTGTGTTTCCAACCATGTTTATTCAATATGTCCTTCAAGAGGAAAATATTGCAACAAATCCTATCTTGATTTCATTTGTGACGTCGGGCTTTTTAGAGGAATCATTAAAATGGTTTATTTTAATGGTCAGCGTTTATGCACATGCCCAGTTTGACGAACACTATGACGGAATTGTGTATGGAACGAGTGTCTCACTTGGTTTTGCAACACTTGAAAATATCCTTTACTTAGTCGGCCACGGGGTCGAATATGCGTTTACCCGTGCTTTATTACCTGTATCAAGTCACGCATTATTTGGTGTTGTGATGGGATTTTATATCGGAAAAGCCCGCTTCTCTGATAAAAAAGAGCAGCGCAAATGGCTGATCCTTTCTTTAACGCTCCCTGTGCTGTTTCACGGCCTGTATGATTTCATTCTATTAGGGATGAAAAACTGGGGATATATCATGGTGCCGTTCATGATTTTTTTATGGTGGTTTGGTTTAAGGAAAGCAAAAAAAGCCCGTGCGGTAAAAATGGTGCAAATTTAATTTGGAAAACGTCCTATTTGTTTATAGGGCGTTTTTTTGTCTTTTCCATCCAATTCTCTCCTGTGTTGAATGTATAAAAATAGGGATCGGAAGAAACATATATTCAAACATCAAAAGTACAGGAGGATCAAATATGGATAAAGCTCGTTTCATGAAACAAATTGTTCTTATCTTCTCAATCGTTCTTCTTGCGTCTTCACTTTTGACAGCCAGTAAAAGTGAAGCATTCACCGGCCAAGTCATCCAGCGCGGGGCAACAGGAGAAGATGTAGTCGAGCTGCAAGCGCGGCTCCAATACAATGGGTTTTACAATGGCAAAATCGATGGCGTCTATGGCTGGGGGACGTACTGGGCCGTTCGCAACTTTCAAAGCCAATTTGGCATGAAGAAGGTCGATGGACTTGTAGGTGAGAAAACAAAAAACTTATTAGTTCAAAAGACGAAATACTACAAAGAGTTTGTTCAAAAACAGCTGCAGCAAGGGAACCAGTTTACCCATTATGGCGGAAAGCCTCTTGATCAGCAAACAAAGGCTCCTGCGCAAAAAAGCTCGCAAAAAAAGACAGCCCAAGGTACAAAAGAAAATCAAAAAAGTCAAAGTGGATCATCTGGGAAGTCCGGCAATCAGTCAGGCAGCCAGCAGGGAAATCAAACACCAAAACAAACAGCAGCCAACATGCCTGGTGGTTTTTCTAGTAATGACATTCAGCTCTTGTCGCAAGCTGTTTACAGTGAAGCAAGAGGTGAGCCGTATGAAGGACAGGTGGCCATCGCGTCCGTTATCTTAAACCGCTTGAACAATCCGACCTTTCCAAATACGATCGCAGGAGTCATTTTTGAACCGCTTGCGTTTACTGCTGTAGCAGATGGGCAATTTTATATGACGCCAGATGAAACGGCAAAAAAAGCTGTATTTGATGCAATCAATGGCTGGGATCCATCTGAGAGCGCCATCTATTACTTTAATCCTGATACAGCAACAAGTCCATGGATTTGGGGAAGACCACAAATTAAACGAATCGGGAAACATATATTCTGCGAATAAAAAGGGGTGTAAATAAATGATCAGAGGAATATTGATTGCTATTTTAGGAATTGCTGTCATCTCAACAGGTTACTGGGGCTATAAAGAACATCAAGAAAAAGACGCCGTCCTGCTTCATGCTGAGAACAACTACCAAAGAGCCTTCCACGATTTAACGTATCAGGTGGATCAGCTGCATGACAAACTGGGCGCAACACTTGCGATGAACAGCCAAACATCCATCTCACCAGCACTTGCAGATGTATGGAGAATGTCATCAGAAGCGCATAACAATGTCAGCCAGCTCCCGCTTACATTGATGCCTTTTAATAAAACGGAAGAATTTCTGGCGAATGTCGGAGACTTTAGCTACAAATCATCAGTCAAATCTTTATCAGATGAACCATTAATTAAAGATACACACAAAACCATTACAGCTCTATATAATCAAGCGTCAGATATCCAAAACGAACTTAGACAAGTGCAGCACCTCGTACTTAATAAAAACTTAAAATGGATGGATGTTGAAATGGCGCTCGCTGACGGCGATCGAAAGAACGACAACACCATCATTGACGGGCTGAAAACAGTCGAGAGAAATGCAGATGCATTTGCAGATGTCGATCTTGGGCCTACAAATGTGTCCACAGAAAAAGAAACACAAGGATACAATCATTTAAAAGGCGATAAGATTTCAAAAAAAGAAGCGATCCGCATTGCACAGCAATTCACACCTGACCATAATCAACATTTTAAAGTGAGAAAAAGCGGCAGCAAAACCAATCGCGACGTGTACAGCTTATCGATGTCTGATCCAGACAGCCATGCAAACTTTTATTTAGACTTAACTGAAAAAGGAGGACACCCAGTTTACCTTCTTCAGAATCGTGACGTGAAAAAACAGAAAATCAGTTTAAATGATGCATCAGAAAAAGCACTCAGCTTTTTAAAGAAGCAAGGGTTTGATACAGAATCGTTCCATTTAGATGAAAGTGCACAATTTGATAATATCGGTGTATTTACCTATGTTCCTCTTCAGAAAAATGTTCTGCTTTATCCAGATAGCATACGCATGAAAGTCGCATTGGACGATGGTGAGGTTGTTGGGTTTTCAGCGAAGGATTATTTAACGAATCATAAAACACGTGACATTAAATCACCTAAAATCTCGCAAAAAGAAGCGAAGAAAACATTAAATCAGCATGTAAAGATCGAAGATACTCATTTAGCGATTGTGCAAAATGATATGTCAGAGGAAGTTCTGTGCTATGAGTTCCTCGGAACGATAAAAAACGATACGTATCGCATGTTCATTAATGCAGATACTGGAAAAGAAGAACGAGTAGATAAACTAAAAAACGCAGAACCTATATATAAAGACCTATAGAAAAGGAAACAAGGAAAAGGCTAATAAGTCTTTTCCTTTTGTTTTAGACATGGTTTAATATAGGAGAGGATACGATTTCACAGATGAAAAGAGTGATGAGGAATGTTACAAATAGGGGATGCAATCACAATTGAATATGTCAATGAGAACAAAGAAGTGAAAACAGCAAAATCGAAGGTTTTGGAAAATAATAACGATGATATTTGCATTAATTATCCAGCTGATAAAGAAACGGGACGCACCATCTACTTAAACCAGCAAACAGAAATCACCGTCTTCTTTTTTGACGAAAACCAAATTCCATACAAATGTACAAGCGAAGTCATCGGAAAAAGAAAAGAAGATATCCCGATGATTGTTATTTCCATTCCGCCAAAAGAAGAAATGATTCGGCTTCAGCGAAGAGAATATCTGAGAGTGGATACGATGGTCAAAGCCACCATTATGCAAACGGATGAAGAGGCCTTTGAAACGTTTATTGTGAATATGAGTGCTGGCGGCGTAGCAATTTCTGTTCCTGAGGGCGTGTCATTGAAAGAATATGGAGAAGTGGTCACAGAGTTTGAACTTCCCCTAAAAGAGCCCGTGAAAATAAAAGCGGTTGCAGAGATGAATCGAGTATATCAAGATGAACAGTCTGGCAAAACAAGAGCGATCATGGAGTTTTCAGAGATCACAAATGATCACCAGCAGCACATCATGAAATACTGCTTCCAGCAGCAGCTTTTAACACGTGTGAAAAAAGCATAAGAATAAAGGGTGTAAAAAGCTTCCATACTAGAGAGGAAAGAATCTAGCGTGGAGGCTTTTTGTATGAAGACAATGGAAAGATGGTTATTGAAAGTGGTGCTCATTCAGCTTGTTTTATTGCTAACTGTTCAGATTACACTTCATTTGACGAAAGGAGAGCTTTTTTTGTCAAAAGTCGTGCAGTATGAGGGTGTGAATAACATGAGTATTGAAGAATGGATTGAAACGTTTAAGCAGAAGGATTGATAGAAAATTCCCCCGTTTGAGCGGTGATCGTGTTACAATTCATAAGGGAGATTCAATCAAGGAGAGGTATTATGAAAAAGAAATTATCTATAGCAATTGACGGTCCTGCAGCAGCAGGCAAAAGCACTGTGGCAAAAATTGTCGCAGCCAAAAAATCATATATTTATATTGATACAGGTGCTATGTACCGCGCGATTACACTTGCGGCACTCAATCAAGGTGTAGACCTTGAAGACGAACAGGCACTTGATTCATTACTGAAAAAAACGGTCATTGAACTAGTAACAACAGACGAGGGTCAAAAAGTCCATCTAAACAATACGGATGTCACAGAGGATATTCGCACAGACCGCGTAAGCAACCAGGTATCGGTTGTTGCAAAGCACAGAGCTGTTCGGGAAGAAATGGTCCGCAGGCAGCAAGAGCTTGGCAAACGAGGCGGCGTCGTTATGGACGGAAGAGACATAGGCACTCACGTACTTCCAGATGCTGAAGTGAAAATTTTCTTGCTTGCATCAGTAGAAGAAAGAGCAAAACGCCGCTTTGAAGAGAATCAGAAAAAAGGCTACGATGTCAATTACGATCAGCTGATCGAAGAGATTGCAAGACGCGATAAGCTTGATTCTGAGCGCGAAGTTTCACCTTTGAAGAAAGCGGATGACGCCATTGAAATTGACACCACTTCCCTTTCTATTCAAGAGGTGGCAGGGAAAATTTTAGATGCAGCAGACCGCGTGGAGAAACAGTAAGAAATTTTAGAAAACTTTTATAAGTTAGAGGTTTATCTCTTGACAAACAAGGTCTTTTATTAGAAGTTTATACTAATACTATTTTTATTGATCATTCAAGCAATTATATTGATTTGAATGTTTCTATAATACATATTCGGCTGGCAATCATCATGCTTAAGACACATATTCGCCCAGTCGTTTTAACTAAGCTGTGTAGGTTTGGACCAAGGAGGTTATCGAAATGACAGAGGAAATGAATCAAATCGATGTTCAGGTACCAGAGGTTGGAGATGTAGTGAAAGGGATTGTTTCTAAAGTTGAGGACAAGCATGTCAATGTAGATATCGTCAATGTGAAACAACCTGGTATCATCCCAATCAGTGAATTATCAAGTCTTCACGTTGAAAAAGCATCAGATGTCGTGAAAGATGGCGACGAGTTAGAGCTTAAAGTAACAAAGGTCGAAGACGATGCTTTGATTTTATCTAAACGTGCTGTTGATGCAGACCGCGCTTGGGAAGACCTAGAGAAAAAGTTTGAAACAAAAGAAGTATTTGAAGCTGAAGTAAAAGACGTTGTAAAAGGTGGTCTTGTCGTTGACATTGGTGTGCGCGGATTTATTCCTGCATCTCTTGTAGAAGCACACTATGTAGAAGACTTCACAGATTACAAAGGGAAAACACTCTCACTAGTCGTGGTAGAACTTGACCGCGAAAAAAATCGCGTGATTCTCTCGCACCGTGCAGTCGTTGAGCAAGAGCAATTAGACAAAAAGCAAGACTTCCTGCAAAAGCTTGAAGTAGGCAGTGTGATTGATGGTAAAGTGCAGCGGCTTACTGATTTTGGTGCATTTGTTGACATTGGCGGCATTGACGGATTAGTTCACATTTCTCAACTATCCCATGCGCATGTTGAAAAGCCATCTGACGTAGTAGAAGAAGGACAGGAAGTCAAGGTCAAAGTACTTGCTGTTGATCGTGATAACGAACGTATCTCACTATCTATTAAAGAAACATTACCAGGACCTTGGAGCCAAATTGGTGAAAAGGTAAAACAAGGTGATGTGCTTGAAGGAACCGTTCAACGTCTTGTGAGCTTTGGGGCATTTGTTGAAATTCTGCCAGGTGTAGAAGGACTTGTGCATATTTCCCAAATCTCTCATAAACATATCGGCACGCCGCAAGAAGTCCTTGAAGAAGGGCAGACTGTGAAAGTGAAAGTGCTTGATGTGAATGAAGACGAAGAGCGCATTTCACTAAGCATCCGTGATTTAGAAGAAAATCCTGAAAAACAAATCGAAGAGGATTATCGTCAATATCAGGCGAAAGAAGAAAACACAAGCGGATTCCAACTTGGTGACCTGATCGGCGATAAACTCAATAAACTAAAATAATTTGGTGATCAAAATTGACGCGAGCAGAAAGAAAGAAGCAGCATATTGAGCATGCGTTGTCCACTGGCCAGCATGCAGCAACAGGTTTAGATGATGTTTCCTTCGTTCACGCCAGTTTACCAGATCTTGCGACATCACAAATTGATACACATACGACAATTGGCGGACTGACTTTCGGTTCGCCAATTTTTATCAATGCAATGACTGGCGGAGGCGGAGAATCCACCTATGAGATCAACCGCTCTTTATCGATCGCAGCGAAGGAGACCAATATCCCAGTAGCAGTTGGATCACAAATGGCTGCACTGAAAGATAAAGAAGAAAGACGAACATATGAAGTCGTTCGTAAAGTCAATCCGGATGGAATTGTCTTTGCGAATTTAGGCAGTGAAGCGACAATGAAGCAAGCTCAAGAAGCAGTCAACATGCTCGAGGCGAATATGCTCCAAATTCATCTGAATGTCATCCAAGAGATTGTCATGCCTGAAGGCGATCGCGATTTCAGGGGGGCGCTTGAGCGGATTGCAGCGATCGTTGAATCTGTTGGTGTGCCTGTTGTTGTAAAAGAAGTCGGGTTTGGCATGAGCAAGGAGACGGCAGGAAAGTTGTTCCATACTGGGGTTGCAGCCGTTGATGTAGGCGGATTTGGTGGAACGAACTTCTCCAAGATTGAAAATCTCCGACGCCAAAAAGCACTTCGTTATTTTGATCAATGGGGAATTCCAACTGCAGCGAGTCTTGCTGAAGTACATACAGCCTTTCAGAGTCAAACGATTTTAGCCTCCGGAGGTATTCAAGATGCTCTTGATGTAACCAAATCAATGGCTCTTGGCGCATCTGCTGCTGGTCTAGCTGGATTTTTCTTAAAATCATTGACCAGTGGAGGAGAAAGCGGCCTCATCGAAGATATCATGGAACTTCAAGAAGATATCAAGATGATGATGACAGTGCTTGGCGTGAAGACGATTGAAGAACTGAGACAGGCTCAAGTTGTGATCTCAGGGGAAACAAGTCATTGGCTCAAAGAAAGAGGCGTTGACACAACGTACTATAGTCAGAGAGGCATGTGATATCACATGCCTTTTTTTATTGATTTCTTTTTCGAGCGCTTTCTGGACCTTCTAATGCAGTTGCACCTTTATGATGAATGGATTGATCGCGGTCAGATTCCACTCTTTTTGACGCCTTTAAACGTTTTTCCTGTCTATCTTTTCCCATCATGTATCCCTCCTCAGGTTATTAGGGTGTCACCGCTTGTTTATTTCATACAGAGCCGGTAACGATCCGCATGTTTAAAAATTGGAGATTTTCCCATAATGTAATTGAGGTGATGAGGCGTTGGAGGCTTTGTACTATTATTGGTCTATATGGTTCGTTTGGATTATGGTGACATTTATCATGGAAAAAAGTTTGTGGCGCAGCGTGCTGGGCATCTGTGTACTTGTCCATATTATATTCAGTCATATCATGATATCCGTTTTAGATATGAGCATCAATGCGGGATTCTTGATGACTTTTTTATATGCATGTGCTGCTTTCGTCATATATAGGCCTAGTTACCGAATGATGAGAATCATGCAATTGGGCTCGATGGTGAGCGCGTATGCCTTTTTTATGATGTTTGCATTATATGACCCTGTTTGGTTCACGATAATAAAGGTGGATTGGGTCGTATTTGCCCTGCTGATCTTAATGTGTATGACATATGGACAGCCGTTAACGGAAAGAATCACCTTATGGATGATGTCAGTATGTCTCGGCGAAGCCCTTTATGCGCTGACGATTCACCGCCTCACATCATCAATTGTCCTAGGGGATCTCTCTTTTCTTTCCTTCGTTGTACAAGGAGCGGTCTTCCTATTAGGTGTCGATCAGCTTGAAAAGCTCTTAAACGCCCGTTCATCAAGAAAATCAGTAAAAGGGGCTGCAAAATCAACATGACAGACTATACGTTTCCTGTGATTATTGGTGTCATCTTTGGGATGGCGGCCAGACTTTACATGTTAAGAACGGATTACCGGCAATACCCGACGTATATTCATGGACAAGTGATTCACATTGCACTTGGTTTTATTGCGTCAGGATTAGGTGCGATCATTATGCCTGCACTAATTCAGGAGGAATTTACAGCGATTACCTTTCTCACTTTGGCAGCCACACAATTTCGAGATGTCCGAAATATGGAAAGAAATACGTTAACCCAAATGGATTCGTATGAGCTTGTCTCACGAGGCAGTACATATATAGAAGGCATTGCCATTGCCTTTGAAAGTCGAAATTATATTGCCATTCTCACTGCACTTATTACAACGACAGCCTGTATTTTCTTCTCGCTTGTTGTTGGAACAGTAGTCGGTATTCTTTGTTTTTTCATGGCAAAGCTATTAATGTCAGGCAGTCAATTAAAGGATATCGTCAGCATTCAAAAAGGGGAACTTCGCTTTGATGGGGCAGGGCTTTATGTGAATGATATATACATTATGAATATCGGGCTGCCTGAAAAGCAAAAGCTCATTTTAGAGCATGGGATGGGCTTTATCTTGACGCCGAAAAATTTCAACTCTGCTACAACGATTGCCAACCTTGGACAGCGGCAAGCCATTTTATTTGATTTATCGAACGTGCTTGGCGTGTACCGCGATTCTGGTGAACCATCGCTCTGTCCGCTCGCAAAACGTGATTTGAATACCGGTACACTTGGTGTGTTCATTTTACCGCAATGGCAGCGTGAAGATTTGGCTGTCCGTGTATTAGAAGAGGTGCCTATTTTAGAAAATGCCATAAGAATGCCGACAGATTTCATTAAAAAGAAAGTGAGGTAATAGGGCATGGCGAACACCATTGAACAATTTATATTGGCTGTGGCAACAACAAATAAAGAGCGTGTCATTGGCGGAACAGCGGTTTTTTTCTGTGAAAATAAAGAAGAGCTCGACATGTATGCCATGAATTTAGAGGCCATTTTAGATGGAATTGCACACGGCATTGGAGAAGATCTTTACTTGATTGTCAAACATTTTTAAGTTATTCATTGTGGTCTGATTAAAAATTGATATAATATATAAGTTGAACCCTTCATGTTTGAAGGGTTTATTTCATAAATCTGAATGAAAATTATAAATCCCGGTTGAAACATGATGATGAACATATTGAATCGCGGCTGGATTGAAAGGAAGGGTACTATGGGTAAACCTGTCGTAGCCATTGTTGGAAGGCCCAACGTTGGAAAATCTACAATTTTTAATCGAATCGCAGGCGAAAGAATATCGATTGTAGAAGACACACCTGGTGTAACAAGAGATCGAATCTATAGCTCTGCTGAATGGTTAAATTATGACTTTAATTTAATAGATACTGGTGGAATTGATATTGGTGATGAGCCATTCTTGGCGCAAATTCGCCATCAGGCAGAAATCGCAATGGATGAAGCGGATGTCATTATCTTTATGGTGAATGGCCGAGATGGCGTGACATCTGCGGATGAAGAAGTCGCAAAAATTTTATATCGTACGAAAAAGCCAGTTGTACTTGCTGTCAATAAACTGGACAACCCTGAAATGAGAAGCGATGTGTATGACTTTTATGCACTCGGATTTGGCGAGCCGTTTCCGATTTCTGGAACGCACGGATTAGGTCTTGGTGATCTGCTTGATGCAGTGGCAGAACACTTTAAGAACTTGCCGGATACGCAATATGCTGAAGAAGTTGTTCAGTTCTGCTTAATTGGCCGCCCGAATGTAGGGAAATCTTCTTTAGTGAATGCGATGCTCGGAGAAGACCGCGTCATTGTCAGCAACATTGCTGGTACAACAAGAGATGCTGTCGATACGATGTTTACGTACAATCAGCGTGACTTTGTCATTGTCGATACAGCAGGTATGAGGAAAAAAGGGAAAGTATATGAAACAACAGAGAAATACAGTGTACTTCGTGCATTAAAAGCCATTGACCGCTCTGATGTTGTCGCTGTTGTACTTGACGGCGAGGAAGGCATTATTGAGCAGGATAAACGAATTGCGGGCTATGCACACGAAGCTGGTAAAGCAGTTGTCATCATTGTGAACAAATGGGATGCTGTTGAAAAAGATGAGCGCACGATGAAGGAATTTGAGCAAAACATCCGCGAACATTTTCAATTCCTTGATTATGCACCTGTCTTGTTTATGTCTGCTCTTACGAAAAAGAGAATTCATACATTAATGCCGTCCATTATCACAGCAAGCGAAAACCATGCAATGCGCGTTCAAACCAATATTTTAAATGATATCATCATGGATGCGGTGGCGATGAATCCAACGCCGACCCATAACGGACAGCGCCTAAAGATTTACTATGCAACACAGGTGGCCATTAAGCCTCCGTCCTTCGTTGTGTTTGTCAACGATCCAGAGCTTATGCACTTTTCTTATGAGCGTTTCCTAGAAAACCGCATTCGAGATGCATTTGGTTTTGAAGGAACACCAATTAAAATATTTGCGAGAGCGAGAAAATAAAAAGGGTGAGCAGGATGAAGAAAATTTCAGTACTTGGAGCAGGCAGCTGGGGAACAGCTCTTGCGCTTGTATTAGCTGATAATCATCATGATGTACACATGTGGGGACATAGACAAGAGCTCATTGATCAAATCAATGAGAAACATGAAAATCATGATTACTTGCCAAATGTCGAACTGCCAGCGTCTATTCAGGCGACAACCGATATGAAGCAGGCTTTAGAGGGGACAGAGGCGGTTATTGTCGCCGTGCCAACAAAGGCCATTCGTGAGGTATTGAAGCAGGCAAATGAGTTGATCTCATCGAAGGTGCCATTTGTCCATGTCAGTAAGGGAATTGAACCAGATACACTTCTTAGAATTTCTCAAATGATTGAACAAGAAGTTCCATCTGAGAAAAGAGAGGCTGTCGTTGTCCTATCAGGGCCGAGTCATGCAGAAGAAGTAGGTCTGCGTCATCCGACAACTGTCACTGTCTCGTCAGAAAACATTGAAGCAGCTCAATTTGTTCAAGATTTGTTCATGAACAATCATTTTAGAGTGTACACCAACCCTGATGTGATTGGGGTGGAAATTGGCGGCGCATTGAAAAATATCATTGCTCTTGCGGCTGGTATCACAGACGGACTTGGATATGGTGACAATGCAAAAGCGGCGCTTATCACTAGAGGACTCGCTGAAATCGCACGTCTTGGCACAAAAATGGGAGGGAATCCCCTTACATTTGCCGGATTAACAGGCGTTGGTGATTTGATCGTGACATGTACAAGTGTTCATTCGCGTAACTGGCGCTGCGGGAATTTACTCGGTAAAGGATACAAGCTCGAAGAAGTGCTTGAAAAAATGGGCATGGTTGTCGAAGGCGTCCGCACAACAAAAGGCGCTTATCAGCTCTCCAAAGAATACAAGGTCAGCATGCCGATTACAGAGGCTCTTTACGGCGTCCTGTTTGAAGGGAAAAAGGTTGACGATGCTGTAGAATCATTGATGGCACGTGTGAAAACACATGAGATGGAAGACCTTGTGAACATGTTTGAAAACCAAACAAAATAAAAGGAAAGACTGAACTTAGGCATGTAGAGGATGCAAGAAGGGGAAGACTTGCATAACATAGCAATGAAGTTTGAATAGAGCTTTGCCTCTACAGAATGAGGAAAATAGTCGATCCAATGACTGAAGCAGAGTCCCCCTCTTTGCTTCAGTTTTTTTATGCGCTTTTTTCTGAATGATTGGAAAAATGATTGATATTTACCTTATTTTTGGTTTAAAATGAAATATAAACGCTTACAATTCGTTCGTTTTGAAGGGGGACAGGCACGATGAGTTTTGCTTTAATCAAGATGTGGTTTGCGCTTGGTTCAATGGGGCTCATGTTTTTAGCCGTAGTAACCATTTATTTCAGCAGGTTTAAGCTGAAAAGCAAATTTCTTAAAATAACGGCCTCGACCGTTGCGTACAGCTTGATGCTGATATCAGGTATCATTGTGTTTTTAGTTGTCATTAGCGGACCGGTTAATGAATAAAGAAAAAGGAAGAATGTGATGATCAAAGCAAAAGTCAGTGTCACGCTGTTAGCACTTATTTTATTAACAGGATGTCTGTATCCAGAAAATCGCAAAGCTGAGAACCGGGTGTCATACGAAGAGCAGCTGCAAAGTGTACAGACAGCGATTGAGGAATTTCAAAAAGCAACAAATGGTCTTCTGCCTATAGAAACAAAAGAAGCAGACACGCCGGTTTATCAGAAATATGTCATCGACTTTAAGCGCTTGTCACCAAGATATTTACACGATGTACCGTCTACATCTTATGAAGGCGGGGGCGAATATATTTATGTCCTCACAGACGTCGAAAAGAAACCCACTGTGAAACTGCTTGATGTCAAAATGACGCAGACCATCAATGAATTACGGCTTAGAATCAAGGTGTATCAAGATGAACATACATATCCGCCATACGGCAAAGTCGTATCAGCCAATTTATATACGTTAAATGAAAAAAAACTAGGATTAAAATCGCCGCCTGCGGTGATAAGTCCTGTTACAGGGAATTCCCTCCCATTACTGATTTCATCAAACGGTGACATCTATGTGGACTACCGCAGTGATTTTGCTCATATTTTGAAGAATGCGAAGCAAAAGCTGAAACCAGGTGAAAACATTCAGGATGTATATTGGCAGGAAACCCCGTTTGTACCCGCGTTTTCTGTCCCATATACCATCAACAAAAAAGGTGAGCCTGCCTTTTTAGAAAAAAAGACGTCATAAATAAGAATGAACCTTTTTCCTCTGCATATAAATGAGGAGAAAGGTTTTTTTATGGCTAAACTTACTCTCAAAACAAAAAGGTGTCATATTCAAATAGGACAACGTCATACACATATATTGTCCAGACACCTTTCAAGCACAGTTTGATTGAAGAATAGAGTATTTCATTTGAAAACGAGGATAGCAAGTCCGGGAGGGGATCACTTGGAAAAAGTCGATATTTTCAAGGATATCGCTGAACGAACAGGAGGCGATATATATTTAGGAGTCGTTGGCGCTGTTCGTACAGGGAAATCTACGTTTATTAAAAAGTTTATGGAGCTCGTGGTGCTCCCGAATATCAATAATGAGGCAGATCGTGCAAGGGCACAGGATGAATTGCCGCAAAGCGCAGCAGGAAAAACCATTATGACCACAGAGCCAAAATTTGTACCGAATCAAGCCGCATCAATTCACGTGAGTGACGGCCTTGATGTCAACATCAGACTTGTCGATTGTGTGGGATATACTGTCCCTGGTGCGCGCGGGTATGAAGATGAAAATGGCCCAAGAATGATCAATACGCCGTGGTATGAAGAGCCAATCCCGTTTCATGAAGCAGCGGAAATTGGTACACGCAAGGTCATTCAAGAGCATTCAACAATAGGTGTAGTGATTACAACAGATGGTTCCATTGGAGAAATTCCAAGACATGATTATATTGAATCTGAAGAACGTGTGATTGATGAACTCAAAGAGGTTGGAAAGCCGTTTATTATGGTCATCAACTCTGTGAGGCCATATCATCCTGAAACAGAAGCGCTCCGGCAGGAACTTAGCCAAAAGTATGATATTCCAGTACTCGCCATGAGCGTAGAGAGTATGAGAGAGCAAGACGTACTCAGCGTTCTTCGTGAAGCATTATATGAATTCCCAGTCCTAGAGGTGAATGTGAACCTGCCAAGCTGGGTGATGGTGCTAAAAGAAGATCACTGGCTGAGAGAAAGCTATCAGGATTCAGTAAAGGAAACTGTAAAGGATATTAAAAGATTAAGAGATGTCGACCGTGTCGTTGGTCAATTCAGTGAATTTGATTTTATCGAAAGAGCGGGTTTAGCAGGAATTGAAATGGGTCAGGGGATTGCAGAGATTGACCTGTATGCGCCAGATGATCTATATGATCATATTTTAAAAGAAGTGGTTGGTGTAGAAATTAGAGGAAAAGACCATCTTCTAGAGCTGATGCAAGATTTTGCTCATGCTAAGACAGAATATGATCAAGTATCAGACGCATTGAAAATGGTGAAGCAGACTGGTTACGGGATTGCAGCGCCAGCGTTGTCCGATATGAGTTTAGATGAGCCAGAAATCATTAGGCAGGGATCAAGATTCGGTGTGAGATTAAAAGCGGTCGCTCCATCTATTCATATGATCAAAGTAGATGTAGAGAGTGAATTTGCACCGATTATCGGAACAGAAAAACAAAGTGAAGAGCTCGTCCGCTACTTAATGCAAGATTTTGAAGATGATCCGCTTTCGATTTGGAATTCAGATATATTTGGCCGCTCCCTCAGCTCCCTTGTCAGAGAAGGCATTCAAGCGAAGCTGTCTCTTATGCCGGAAAACGCAAGATATAAGCTGAAGGAAACGCTTGAAAGAATCATTAACGAAGGATCAGGCGGTTTGATCGCGATTATTTTATAGCAAGTGAGACCTCTCATTGATGGGGTCTTTTTTTTGCGTGTAGAATGAGTCATAAAAAGACAATTGTATAAAGATTAGTCAGATTCAGGCTGAAATTAGGAATATTCGTTCGCAAAAGTGCCCTTAATCCTTGACGAATAAGGATTCTTCCCTTTAAAATGCTTGATATGGTATTTCATATGTGTTAATCTACTTACAGAAAATCTTCACTTTGTTGGACAAACATTCCTTCAAAGAGATGTTTTCTAATGAAAAGCCATGTATAACGCTTTCTAGACGCTCTTTTTTTCTGAAAAAGGGTATAGAAAGAAGATGAATTGTGAAGAAATGATAACAATCTACTGAATGCATATTTTTGGGAGGAGGTGAAAGGCATGAACAAGACAGAACTTATTAACGCGGTTGCTGAAGCAAGCGAGTTATCTAAAAAAGACGCGACAAAAGCAGTTGATTCTGTTTTTGATACAATTTTAGATGCACTTAAAAATGGTGACAAAATCCAACTTATTGGTTTTGGTAACTTTGAAGTACGTGAGCGTTCAGCTCGTAAAGGACGTAACCCACAAACTGGTGCAGAGATCGAAATCCCTGCAAGCAAAGTACCTGCTTTCAAACCAGGTAAAGCACTTAAAGACGCGGTGGCAGGTAAATAATCGTTATGTGTAATGATCCTGTTGAAGGAGTTATACATATACAGTTTCACACTGGTCTAGAAAAGCCCCTTTCATAAGGGGCTTTTCCTTTTGAATCAAAAGGTTCGTTTAGAACGCTCTCCTTTGCTTTTAGGATCTGAAGTGTGCTAGAATCTGAATGAAATGTAATCGCCTTTGGAGGATATAATACATGAGTGAAATAAATAAAGAATTAATCGAACACGCAGTACGCGATATATTAAAAGCAATCGGAGAAGATCCGGATCGTGAAGGACTTCTTGATACCCCAAAACGAGTCGCAAAAATGTATGAAGAAGTGTTCTCAGGATTAAATGAAGATCCAAAAGAACATTTTAAAACCATTTTTGGCGAAGACCACGAAGAACTCGTCCTTGTAAAAGATATTGCTTTCCATTCAATGTGTGAACACCACCTTGTGCCTTTCTACGGGAAAGCCCATGTCGCTTATATTCCGCGCGGAGGAAAAGTAACGGGACTTAGTAAGCTGGCAAGAGCTGTAGAAGCCGTGGCAAAACGCCCGCAGCTTCAGGAACGCATTACATCAACGATTGCAGATAGTATGGTGGAAACACTTAATCCGCATGGCGTGATGATTGTCGTTGAAGCAGAGCATATGTGTATGACGATGCGCGGAGTGAAAAAGCCAGGCGCTAAAACAGTGACCTCAGCCGTCCGCGGCACATTTGCAAATGATGCAGCCGCAAGAGCAGAAGTGCTTTCCTTTATTAAAAACGACTAATTCAATAGATGGAAGGTGAACAAAATGAGTGAAAATAAAGCATCTGATTTTGTGGTGATTAAAGCCATTGATAATGGTGTAAACGTCATCGGCCTAACAAGAGGCTCTGATACAAGATTTCACCATTCCGAGAAACTCGATAAAGGTGAAGTGATCATTGCACAATTTACTGAGCATACGTCAGCGATCAAAGTAAGAGGCGATGCTGTCATTCAAACAAGCTTTGGCGAAATTCAAAGCGAAGCAAAGAAATAAAGAACTTGTAGCACTTGATAGCATAAAAGTGAGAGCTGATATGGTATAATAAATCTCTATACAATGTGCAGGTCTACATATGAAACTGTAATTTTTGGGACAAGGGTGATATCTTTGCAAGACATCTACGGAATTTTATCTAATCTAAATATAAAATTAAATAAAAAGCTTTCTCATCCTTATTTGGCGAAGCATTTACGCGCACCACTCATCGATGAAGATAAGCTCCTTCTTTTTCATGCAATGTTTGAAGAAGCTCAAATTGATGCAGAGAAAAAAGAAAATTATATTTTAACGGCGATGCTTGTGCAAATTGCCCTTGATACCCATGACGAAGTCACAACTGCTGCAGCCATCAAGCAAGACGAATTCAAAAATCGTCAGCTGACCATCCTGGCAGGAGACTATTTCAGCGGTCTCTATTATTCTCTTCTCTCTGACATGAAAGACATTTATATGATCCGCACGCTCGCTACGGCGATCAAAGAGATCAATGAACATAAAATTAGACTGTATGACCGGTCCATTCAAGATGCAGCGCACTTTTACAAAAGTGTAGCTACAGTTGAATCTGCGCTTTTCCAAAGGATTTCTGAGCACTTTCAATTAACGCATTGGAATGAGATTGCAAGTCGTTTTCTTGTTTATAAACGCTTTATGAAACAAGCAGAAAATGACAAACATTTAAAACTTTTTTTGAACGATCGTTATACGGACGCCTATTCGTGTTTTGACAATTTTGAGAATGAAGGCTATGAAAAGGCCAAACGACCGATCAAGGAGCATCTTGTGTCATCTCCGGTCGTTCAAAAAGAGCTATTAAATCGCTTGGATCATATGAAAAATGAGCCTGCGTACCATCAGAAAGTGGAAGAAGGGTAAGTCATGCAGCAATCAAAAGAACAGCGAGTACACGGTGTATTTGAAAAAATTTATAAAAACTACGATCAAATGAACTCTGTCATCAGCTTTAAACAGCATAAGAAATGGCGCGATAAAACAATGAAACTTATGAATGTGCAAAAAGGCTCTAAAGCATTAGATGTATGCTGCGGAACAGCCGATTGGACAATTTCGCTTGCAGATGCTGTTGGAGAAAAAGGTGAGGTCAAAGGCCTTGATTTTAGCAAAAATATGCTGAGTGTTGGAGAAACGAAGGTGAAGACTGGGGGCTACAAACAAATTGAATTGCTTCATGGCAATGCGATGGAGCTTCCTTTTGAGGACAACTCATTTGATTATGTCACCATCGGTTTTGGACTTAGAAACGTTCCTGATTATTTAACGGTGCTAAAGGAAATGACAAGAGTAGTGAAGCCTGGCGGAATGGTTGTCTGTCTTGAGACATCACAGCCTGAGATGATCGGTTTTAAACAGGGCTACTACATCTATTTCAAATACATTATGCCGCTCTTTGGTAAACTGTTTGCCAAAAGTTATCAGGAGTATTCATGGCTTCAAGAATCAGCCAAAACGTTCCCTGGCATGAAAGAGCTGGCGGCTCTGTTCGAAGAGGCCGGGTTGTCTGATGTCTCGTATCATCCATTTACAGGCGGTGTAGCAGCAACACATATCGGAAAGAAGCTTTGAATAAACGATATTTGGGTGAAGATAATGAAATTAAAAGCAATGATCTCTTTTTTAAATCATGATATCGATATAATTGAAAAAGAGCTTGAACAAACAGTTCGCTCTGATTATGCATTATTAAGTGAAGCAGGTCTTCATTTGCTGCAAGCGGGCGGAAAACGAATCCGCCCCGTTTTTGTTCTCCTTTCAGGCATGTTTGGTGACTATGACATTAATAAAATTAAATATGTTGCCGTTGCCCTCGAGCTGATTCATATGGCATCACTTGTTCACGATGATGTTATTGATGATGCAGAGCTGAGAAGAGGCAAACCAACGATAAAGGCAAAATGGGATAACAGAATTGCCATGTACACAGGGGATTATATGTTTGCGAGATCACTTGAATACATGACAAAAATCAATCACCCAATGGCACATGAAATTTTGTCAAAAATGGTCGTCGAGCTTTGTCTTGGTGAGATAGAGCAAGTGAAAGATAAATATAATATGGATCAAAACCTGCGTACATATTTAAGAAGAATCAAACGAAAAACAGCCTTGCTCATTGCAGGCAGCTGTCAATTAGGCGCCATTGCAGCAGGTACAGATGAAAAAACACATAAAGCCCTCTATTGGTTTGGATACTATGTCGGCATGTCCTATCAAATCATTGATGATGTCCTTGATTTCACATCAACTGAAGAAGAGCTGGGCAAGCCTGTCGGAGGAGACCTTTTACAAGGGAATGTCACACTCCCAGTCTTATATGCACTGAAAAATCCGACACTAGAAGGTCAATTGAAGCTGATCAATAGTGAAACGACGGAGAAGCAGCTGGAGCCTGTCATTGAAAGCCTCAAACAAACAGATGCGATCGACCGCTCGATTCGAGTGAGTGAAATGTATTTGAAAAAAGCTTTTGAACAGCTCGACAAACTTCCTCGAGGACGAGCGAGAACGTCACTCGCCTCCATTGCAAAATATATTGGGAAACGAAAATTCTAATCAACGTGATGTTGATTGGTTTTTTTGTGAAATTTTTTGTCAAAAATTGATTATTATAAAAAAAAATGATACGATCACTTTGTAACAATGTAAGCCTATACATACATAACGACGGGGTGGAAAACGTATATGGACAAAACATTTCTTATGGTCAAACCTGATGGTGTGGAAAGACAATTAATCGGTGACATTGTGTCAAGATTCGAAAAAAAGGGGCTTCAGCTTGTTGGTGCAAAACTAATGAGTATACCAAAGGAAGTAGCAGAAACCCATTACGGAGAGCATAAAGAAAAACCGTTTTTCGGGGAATTGGTTGACTTTATTACGTCAGGACCTGTATTTGCAATGGTATGGCAAGGTGAACAGGTAGTAGACGTAACAAGACAGATTATCGGCAAAACAAATCCAAAGGAAGCGCTTCCAGGCACAATAAGAGGAGACTATGGATTGACTGTTGGGAAAAACATTATCCATGGGTCAGACTCACCAGAAAGTGCTGAAAGAGAAATTAACTTATTCTTCAAACAAGAAGAACTCACAAGCTGGGATCAAACCATCTCAAGCTGGATTTATTAAGTTTCAAGCCAAGGTGTTCATCTAATGAGCACTTTGGCTTTTTTTATATTGAACTTTCTACACGAAATTTCTCGTGAGAAGATACAAATTTTCGATAAAAACAGCTATACTAGGACAAAGATAGATGAGACAGGAGAGGACATTGATGGATCCATATCAAGTATTTGTTGGAAAATGGAAAAAACTAACCGGGGTTGATCTAAATTTATATAAAGAAGCACAAATGAAACGTAGATTAACCTCACTTTATGATAAAAAAGGATATAAAGATTTTGAAGCATTCGCGGCCGCGCTTGAAAAGGACAAAGCATTATTAGATGAGACGATGGACCGCATGACGATAAATGTGTCAGAATTTTACCGAAACTATCAGCGCTGGGAAGTACTTGATCAAAAAATCCTGCCGCTGCTTTCGAAAAATGGCGGCACCCTAAAGATTTGGAGTGCAGCATGTTCGACAGGAGAGGAGCCATATACACTCTCCATGCTGCTGTCAAGTCATCCTCTTGTGAAAGACTTCCAAATTATTGCCACTGATATTGATGATAAAGTTCTGCAGTCAGCTCAAAAAGGCAGATATCATGAACGCTCTCTGCAAGAGGTGCCAGATCATATCAAGCAAAAATATTTCACAAAAGAAGATTCTTCATTTTACACTGTGAAGGATGAGGTTCGAAAGCATATTCAATTTAAGAAGCACAACCTTTTAGCAGATCCATATGAAAAACAGCTTGACCTCATCGTCTGCCGAAATGTACTGATTTACTTTACTGAAGAGGCAAAAGAAGAAATTTACTTAAAAATGAGCAGCAGTTTAAAACAAAATGGCGTATTATTTGTTGGTTCTACAGAGCAAATTTTTCACCCAGAAAAGTTTGGACTGACATCTGCTGATACTTTCTTTTATCAAAAGAAGGGTATGTAGCTGACTTTTTAGTAGCAAGTGTGTTATTATATTTTTACTTAAAAGCGTTAATGCGATGAAGGGAGATTGAGTCATGAGGTACTTAACAGCAGGTGAATCACATGGTCCACAACTGACCACAATTATTGAAGGAGTTCCAGCGGGACTTTACATAGAGCAGGATGACATCAATTATGAATTGGCTAGAAGACAAAAAGGTCATGGCCGCGGAAGAAGAATGCAGATTGAAAAAGACCAGGCGAAAGTGTTAAGTGGTGTTCGCCACGGGAGAACATTAGGTTCCCCAATCGCACTTGTTGTTGAAAACAACGACTGGAAGCATTGGACAAAGGTGATGGGGGCAGAGCCGATCACGGAAGAAGAAGAAAGTGAAATGAAGCGTCAAATCTCCCGTCCAAGACCAGGACATGCAGATTTAAATGGGGCGATCAAATATGGACACCGTGATATGAGAAACGTATTAGAGCGCTCATCAGCCCGCGAGACAACTGTTCGCGTAGCAGCAGGCGCAGTTGCCAAACAAATCTTGGCACATCTAGGGATTAAAGTAGCTGGCCACGTTCTTGAAATTGGCGGAGTGAAAGCAGCTCATACAGCATATGAGTCTATTGAAGATTTGCAGAAGGTAACAGAAGAATCACCTGTTCGCTGCTATGACAGTGAAGCAGGTCAGAAAATGATGGATGCAATTGATGAAGCGAAGAAAAACGGCGATTCAATTGGCGGAATTGTTGAAGTCATCGTTGAAGGGATGCCGGTTGGGGTTGGCAGCTATGTTCATTACGACCGTAAATTGGACAGCAAGCTTGCGGGCGCTGTACTTAGTATCAACGCTTTTAAAGGGGTTGAATTCGGTATTGGCTTCGAGGCAGCCTCTAAAAACGGCAGTGAGGTCCATGATGAAATCATCTGGGATGAAGAAAAGGGCTATACGAGAAAAACAAATCGCCTAGGTGGTCTTGAAGGCGGAATGTCAACCGGTATGCCAATTGTCGTAAGAGGGGTTATGAAACCAATCCCAACGCTTTATAAGCCGCTTCAAAGCGTTGACATTGAAACAAAAGAACCTTTCTCTGCAAGTATTGAACGATCTGACAGCTGTGCTGTTCCTGCTGCAAGTGTTGTTGCAGAAGCAGTCGTTGCATGGGAAATTGCCAATGCAGTTGTGGAGCAGTTTGGCCTTGACCAAATCGACCGCATTAAAGAAAATGTTGAGAAAATGCGCCAGCTTCAGAGGGAATTTTAATGAAAACACTGGAAGTTAAGACGTCTTCAGCCACTTATCCTGTATTTATCGGTGATGGGATTAAACGCAATATCGTCGACTTGATAACTTCCACTGGGCATTCCTATACGAAGCTCTTAATCGTCACAGATGCAGCTGTTGATGCCATTTATGGGGATGAGATGGTTCGCTTACTTCAGCAGAAGTGGCCTGTGAACAAAGTGGTTGTGCCAAGCGGAGAGCAGTCAAAATCCTTTGCCGAATTTGAGCATATTCATACGAAAGCCATTCAATTTCAGCTTGATCGTTCCTCCTGCATCATTGCGCTGGGAGGAGGCGTGATTGGAGATTTGGCTGGCTTTGCTGCTGCCACTTATATGAGAGGCATTGATTTTATCCAAGTGCCGACGACGCTGCTGGCACATGATAGTGCAGTTGGCGGGAAAACAGGGATCAACCATCCGCTCGGTAAAAATTTAATCGGTGCGTTTCATCAGCCGAAAGCTGTGATCTATGATACTAGTATGCTTGAGACCCTCTCTCAAATTGAACGAAGATCAGGCTTTGCAGAAGTCATCAAACATGCACTGATTTCAAGTGAAGAATTTTTATCAGAACTCATGTCCATTCGTTCTTTGACGGATTTATCAAAAAGCGAGCTGGCACATATGCTGTATCAAGGCATTCAAGTCAAAGCGTCAATCGTTCAAGAAGATGAAAAAGAACAAGGTGTGCGTGCATTTTTGAATTTAGGCCATACACTAGGGCATGCCATTGAAGCAGAGTATGGATATGGCGCTATCACGCACGGAGATGCCATTGCAATCGGCATGCAGTTTGCGCTGTATGTGAGCGAAAAGCAGCTGGGGCTCAGCCTTAATCGTTTGGAACTAAAAGAGTGGATGAAAGAGCTCGGTTTCCCGGTCAAAGTCACAAAAGATATTTCCACGAAAATATTTGTTGACCGGATGATTGGTGATAAAAAAGCAAGAGGCGGCAGTGTTCAATTTGTTTTATTAAAACAGGTTGGAGACGTCACCTTACAGTCTTTCACAAAAGATGAGCTGCACTACTGGCTCGAAGAATGGAAACGGGAGGAGGGATGTCTATGATGTTTCGCGGGATACGTGGGGCTACAACTGTGATAGAAGATACAGAAACAGAAGTGTTAAATAAAACGAAACAGCTGCTAGAAGCGATCATTTCAAGAAACCAAGTAGATCCAGAACGTGTCGTGCAGATCTTAATTTCAGCTACACAAGATATTCACTCCGTTTTTCCGGCAAAAGCACTTCGTCAATTTGAAGGATGGACATATGTACCGGTTACTTGTATGCAGGAACTGGACATTGATGGCGGTTTAAAGCAATGTATTCGTGTCTTAATGACTGTCCAGACAGATACAAAGCAGGAAGACATACAGCATGTATACTTGGAAGAAGCTGTGACGCTTCGCCCTGATTTACAGTTGACAAAAAACAAGGAATTATAATACGATATGAACAGCCGAAGTTTACACACAGGTGTAAACGGCATTGCAAGCTTAGAGAAGATGAGAATGAGACTAGGGTAGTTGAGATGAGTAGAGTTGAGCAGAGATACGATACTTCTATTTAATCATACTGCCTAAAAGAGTAACCCTCTTTTAGGCTTATTTTGTATACTCATACAAACCCTCTATATGTCCCCTCATTCTCCTTAATCCCATTTAAGGAGTGTGCTTATGAATTCCCAATCAAACCTGACCCAATTTTTAAAGGATAGTGAGTCCTACAAAACGATCCCAATTGTTGAAACCATTAAAGTCGATACGCTCTCACCGATTCAAATTGTTGAAAAGCTCAAACAAGATATTGTGTATTTGCTAGAAAGCAAAGATGAGTCTTCCAGCTGGTCGAGATATTCTTTCATTGGATTGCATCCGTTTTTAACCTTACATGATGACCAAAACAAATACGTTGCACGTGACGCTGCGGGGCAGGAAGTCATGCAAAAGCAAGAGCTGAAAAAACTGCTGGATTGGATGAAGGAGCAATATCAAATCAAAACGCCAGATATTGATATCCCATTTACAGGCGGGGCTGTTGGGTACTTAAGCTACGATCTAATCCCAAACATTGAACCTTCTGTCAGGCCTCACCGCAGCGCATCGCTGGCAGAAAATTGCACATTATTTGTCTGCCAAACGATGATTGCTTTTGATCATGAAACAAATCATGTTCATTTTATCCAGTACACCCAGCTAACCGGACATGAAACAGAAGACGAAAAAATACGCGCTTACAAAGAAAATCAAAAACAACTTGAACAGATGATTCACAAGCTTCATTCAAAGGTTGATATGAAAGAACTGATTTTATCAGGGAATATGAATGAGCCGCCGTCCTTTGAACATGTGACGTCAACCTATGAAAAAGCGCAATTTCTAAAAGATGTTGAAAAAATAAAAGAATACATTCGAGCGGGTGACATTTTTCAAGGCGTACTCTCGCAGCGCTTTGATATCCCTGTGTCAGTGAGTTCATTTGAATTATACCGCGTGCTTCGGATTGTGAATCCATCTCCTTATATGTATTTTATGAAATTAAAAGATCGTGATTTAGTCGGCAGCTCGCCAGAACGATTAATCCATGCCAAAAACGGGCATTTAGAAATTCATCCTATTGCTGGCACAAGAAAACGCGGAAGAACGATAGAAGAGGATGCTGAGCTAGCAAAAGAGCTGCTTGAAGATGAAAAGGAAAAAGCCGAGCATTACATGTTAGTGGATCTTGCCAGAAACGATGTTGGCCGTGTGGCAGAATACGGCAGTGTATCCGTACCTACCTTTACAAAAGTAGTGAATTTTTCACATGTCATGCACATCATCTCCATTGTGACAGGAAAGCTAAAGCGGGATACACATCCAGTCGATGCGCTCATGTCCGCATTCCCTGCAGGCACATTAACAGGTGCCCCGAAAATAAGAGCGATGCAATTATTAAATGAAATGGAGCCTGAGCCAAGAGAAACGTATGGCGGCTGTATTGCCTATATTGGATTCGACGGCAATATCGACTCCTGTATTACCATTCGTACGATGAGCGTCAAAAATCAGACCGCTTCTATACAAGCAGGCGCCGGCATTGTGGCTGATTCTGTCCCAGAAAATGAATGGGAAGAGACTTGTAACAAGGCAGGAGCACTTTTGAAAGCCATTCAGCTTGCGGAACATATTTTCTCAGAAAAGGAGAGTGTGCAGGATGAATCACCGACTATCAGCTCTTGTTAATGGAGGCTTTCTATCAGAAAATGAAGCAAATAAACTTATGCATGATATGATGAGCGGCTTTTTAACAGATGCTGAAGTCGCTGCTAGTCTCTCGATTTTAGCGCATAGAGGAGAAACCGCTGAAGAAATGACGGGTTTTGTGAAAGCCATGCGGCAAAATGCAGCACCAATGGAACGATCGCTTGATGTTGTTGACACTTGCGGCACAGGAGGCGATGGACTCTCCACCTTTAATATATCAACTGCCGCCGCCATTGTCGCTTCCGCTGCTGGAGCCAAAATCGCCAAACACGGAAATCGATCAGTTTCTTCTAAAAGCGGGAGTGCCGATGTACTTGAGTGTCTTGGGATTCATATTCAATCCACACCAGAAGAAACAAGAAGACAAATACAAGAGAAAAACATGGGATTTTTATTTGCCCCATTGTATCATTCATCTATGAAACAAGTAGCCGCAGTCCGCAAGCAGCTGGGCTTCCGGACGGTATTTAATCTATTAGGCCCGCTTTGCCACCCAATGCAAGCCAAAAAGCAAATCATCGGCGTTTACTCAAAGGAAAAGGCGAAATTAATGGCAAAAGCCCTTGCACCGTTAGAGCCAGAACATGTGCTGTTTGTTTGCGGAGAAGATGGGCTGGATGAATTAACGATTACAGCAAATTCATATGTGATTGAACTCAAAAAAGATGTCATGACAGAATATACACTCAATCCAGAAGACTTTGGGCTGCAAAAAGGATATTTATCAGATATTCAGGTCCAATCACCGGAAGAGAGTGCTAAAATGATTCAGAATATATTGAATCATCAAACAGGAGGGGCGCCGCTTCATATTACAGCCCTGAATGCTGGAGCGGCTTTATATGTCGCAGGAAAGTCAGAAAGCCTCATGGCCGGAACATTAAAAGCGATTGAAACGATTAAAAACGGCGCAGCCAAAGAACAATTGGCTCGTTTAAAACAAAAAACGAGAGAGGAAGAGATCTATGCTTAATCAAATCATTTCCCGCAAAAAAGAACATATCCAAACATTGCAGTTACCAGTGGATGGACACTTTGAAATACGATCATTTAAAGAAGCACTCATGAATCCTCATCGCTCAATTGGTCTAATTGCGGAGGTGAAAAAGGCGTCTCCTTCCAAAGGAATCATTCAACCGAATTTTGATCCTTTACAAACAGCAAAAGCTTACGAAAAATCAAATGCTGATTGCTTATCTGTTTTAACGGATGAACCGTTCTTTCAAGGAAAAAACGAATACTTATCCCTCATTAAAAAACACGTAGATCGTCCAATTTTAAGAAAAGATTTCATCATTGACTCCATACAGGTAGAAGAGTCAAGACGTATAGGAGCAGATGCCATTTTATTAATCGGAGAAGTACTTGAGCCGCAAAAGCTGCACGAGCTCTATGCTGAAGCGAAAGAGAAAGGCCTAGATGTCCTTGTCGAAGTACATGCAGCAGATACACTGGAAAATATTTTGAAGTTGTTTACCCCTGAAATCATTGGAGTGAACAACCGGAATTTAAATACATTTACAACAACAGTTGAACAAACAAAAGAGATCGCACCCCTCGTTCCAAACGATGTCTTACTAGTGAGTGAGAGCGGTATTCAAACATTTGATGATCTGACCTTTGTGAAGGAACATGGAGCGGGTGCAGTTCTTGTAGGAGAATCATTAATGAGAGAACAATCACAAGAAAAAGCCGTTCAAACATTGTTTGGAGAATGAACAGGATGAAGCCTTACTTAAAATATTGCGGAGCAGTATCACAAGGCGATGTGGAATGTATTGCGCAATCTCACGCAGATGCCATTGGATTTATTTTTGCTCCAAGTAAAAGACAAGTCCAGCCAGATCAAGTGAAACAATGGCTCATTCAAACAAAGTGTGAGAAAAAAATTGCCGGTGTATTTGTAAATGAAAAGATCGAAAAAGTGTGTGAGATCACAAAACATATACCTTTAGATATCGTACAGCTTCATGGAGATGAAACACTGGATGACGCAAAAGAAATTAAACAACAAACAGGAGCTGTCGTTTGGAAAGTGTTCCATCACGAGCCCAATGTCACAAGTACGCTCGAAAAAATGACGGCATTTGCGCCTGTTGTCGATGGCTTCCTCATTGATGCGAAAGTAAAAGGTATGAGAGGCGGCTCTGGAACAGCATTTACTTGGGAGGCGGTGCCTGCATACGTTCAGCACGCAAAACGGCTTGAGAAAACTTGCATAATTGCAGGCGGTATCACACCAGAAACGGTAGCAGAGCTCCTTGCTTATGGTCCAGAAGCGCTCGATCTTTCAAGCGGAATAGAAGAAAACGGGAAGAAAAGCAGCGCTAAGATCGAAGCGCTCGAAGAAAGGATGTTAAATGATGTACGCATATCCAAATGAGATTGGCAGATACGGAGAATTCGGAGGGAAATTTGTCCCGGAAACGCTCATGCAGCCACTTGCAGAAATCGAGCAGGCATTTCGTGAATTAAAAGAAGACCCTGCTTTTCAAGCAGAATATGTATCACTACTTCGAAACTATTCAGGCAGACCAACTGCGCTTACATATGCTGACCAATTATCAGCATACCTCGGCGGCGCAAAAATCTATTTAAAAAGAGAAGATTTAAACCACACGGGTGCTCATAAAATTAACAATGCGCTTGGTCAGGCCCTGCTTGCGAAAAAAATGGGGAAATCAAACATCATCGCGGAAACAGGCGCGGGCCAGCACGGAGTAGCTGCTGCAACGGTGGCCGCAAAGTTCGGGTTATCCTGCACGGTATTTATGGGAAAAGAAGATGTGGAAAGACAATCACTCAATGTCTTTCGGATGAAGCTGCTTGGCGCTGAAGTCATACCTGTCACAAGCGGGAATGGCACACTAAAAGATGCAACCAACGAAGCCATCCGCTATTGGGTTCAGCACTGCAGTGATCATTTTTACATGATTGGCTCCGTTGTAGGCCCTCATCCGTATCCTCAAATCGTCAGTGAGTTCCAGCGGATGATTGGTGATGAAGCAAAAGAGCAGCTGCTTGAAAAAGAAGGAAGGCTTCCTCATAAAGTCATTGCCTGTGTTGGCGGCGGAAGTAATGCCATTGGAATGTACCGGGCATTCTTAGATGAAGAGGTAGATATCATTGGTGTAGAGGCAGCTGGAAAAGGAATCGATACGCCGCTCCATGCTGCAACCATCACGAAAGGAACCAAAGGTGTGATCCACGGGTCTTTGACATACTTAATCCAAGACGAATTTGGCCAAATTATTGAGCCATATTCGATTTCCGCTGGTTTAGATTATCCGGGAATTGGACCAGAGCACGCATATTTACATGCGAGCGGGCGGGTTCAATATGTGAGTGCGACAGATCAAGAAGCACTAGATGCCCTAAAACTGCTGACTGAAAAAGAAGGAATTCTGCCAGCAATTGAAACTGCACATGCGTTAGCCAAGGCGTTTGAGGTAAGCAAGACGATGAATGAAGAGGAAATTGTTCTTGTCTGCCTGTCAGGAAGAGGCGATAAGGATGTGCATACATTAATGAACGTGCTTGAAAGTGAGGGAAAAACAAAATGATCACGTTTCAATTAGAGCAAGGCGAAAAATTATTTATCCCATTTATCACAGCGGGAGATCCGTCACAAGACATTACGATTGATTTAGCTGTCTCTCTTCAAGCAGCCGGTGCACATGCGATTGAACTCGGTGTTCCTTATTCCGATCCATTAGCAGACGGTCCTGTCATTCAAAGAGCCTCCAAAAGAGCTCTAAATCATGGCATGAATATCGTAAAAGCGATAGAATTAGCAGGGAAGATGAAAAAAAACGGAGTAAAAATTCCTGTAATTCTATTTACGTATTATAATCCTGTGTTACAATTAGACACAGAATACTTTTTCGCTTTACTGCGCAAAAATCATATTTCGGGACTCTTAACACCCGACTTGCCGTTTGAAGAGAGCAGCGAGCTGCAAAAGAACTGTCAAACACATGGCATTTCATATATTTCACTCGTTGCACCAACAAGCAAGGAACGATTAGTAAACATTGTAGAGCAGGCAGAAGGTTTTGTGTATTGTGTTTCATCTCTTGGTGTAACAGGTGTCAGGCAATCCTTTGACGCGTCAATTACAGATTTTATTCAACAAGTGAAACAGCTGAGTCACATACCGGTTGCTGTCGGTTTTGGCATCTCAACAAGAGAGCAGGTAGACTCAATGAATAAACTGAGTGACGGTGTTGTTGTCGGAAGTGCACTTGTGAAAAAAATTGAAGAGCTTCAAGAACAATTGCTGGCAAGTGATACACGTCAAGAGGCTTTAAGAGAATTTGAAACATATGCAAAAACATTTAGTCCCCTCTATTCATTCAAATGAGGTGAAACATTTTGCAAATCAAAGATCAATTAAAACAGCTAAAACCGTATCAACCTGGGAAACCAATTGAAGAGGTCAAAAAAGAATATCAATTAGACAAAATTGTGAAATTGGCTTCAAATGAAAACCCTTTTGGATGTTCTGTACATGCAAGAGAGGCAATACAAGCCGAGCTCGAACATCTAGCGATTTATCCTGATGGATACAGCGCAAGTTTAAGAACGGAGCTTGCTGAGTTTCTTCAAGTAAGTGAAAAACAATTAATTTTCGGGAATGGCTCAGATGAACTTGTGCAAATTATTGCGAGAGCATTCCTTGACCAACATACAAATACCGTCATCCCATCTCCATCGTTTCCGCAATACCGTCACAATGCAGTGATTGAACATGCTGAAATTCGAGAAGTGCCTCTTTTAGAAGGAGGAGCTCACGATCTGAAGGGCATGCTGGATGCGATCGATGAAAACACGAAGGTTGTCTGGGTATGTAATCCAAATAACCCGACAGGAAATCATTTGTCAGAATCTGAGATTGTGGCGTTTTTAGATGAAGTGCCAGCTCACGTGCTTGTTGTACTAGATGAAGCGTATTTTGAATACGTTCGTGCAGAAGATTTTCCAAACAGTTTATCTTTATTACACAATTATCAAAATGTCATTGTACTTCGAACGTTTTCTAAAGCATATGGACTTGCAGCGCTTCGAGTAGGCTACGGAATTGCATCAGAAGAGCTGATTACTGCCATTGAACCAGCGAGAGAGCCGTTTAATACCAGCCGTATCGCTCAGGCAGCTGCTCGTGCAGCGATCAAAGATCAAGATTTCATACAATCATGCAGACAGAAAAACGAAGCAGGTCTCAAGCAATATCAAGATTTTGCTGACCGTTTTGGACTATATATCTATCCATCTCAAACAAACTTTGTGCTGATTGATTTTAAAAGAGATGCCGATGAATTGTTCAATGCATTATTGAAAAAAGGTTACATTGTTCGTTCCGGTAAAGCACTTGGTTTTCCGACTTCTTTACGTATTACCGTCGGAACAAAAGAGCAAAATGAAGACATTCTAAGCACACTTGCAGATTTACTGCAAGGCATTCGTGCGTAGCATAACCAGAAAGTCATATCCTAAGGCAGGATATGGCTTTCATTGTACCAACCTCAATACATATAAGCTGTTGAAATAGGTTGTTTAATTTTCGCGAAAAATCAGGTGATGAATATGAATGATGCAAACGAAACAATATTAATCGCTGGACTCGGTTTAATTGGGGGATCCATTGCACTCTCAATTAAAAAAGAGCATCCTCATAAAAAAATTGTAGGATTTGATGTTTCCAAAGAACAAATGGTTGCTGCAACAAAGCTGGGAATTATTGATGCAACAGCTGATTCGTTTTTGGCTGGTTTAGAAGAATCTTCGACCATTATTTTGGCAACTCCTGTCCAGCAAACAATAAAGATGCTTAGTGATATTGCAGACTCTGGAATTGAAAGAGAGCTCACAATCACTGATGTCGGCAGCACAAAGCAAAAGGTCGTCCATTTTGCTGAAAAAGCGCTGCCTGAGCAGTACCAATTTATTGGCGGACATCCAATGGCAGGCTCTCATAAGTCAGGTGTTATTGCAGCGAAAGACTTTTTATTTGAAAATGCGTTCTACATTTTAACGCCTGCAAAGGAAACAAAACGTCAAGCTGTTGATCGGTTGATGGATTTGTTAAAGGGGACACATGCTCATTTCATCGAAATGACACCAGAAGAACATGATGCTGTGACAAGTGTTATCAGCCATTTCCCTCATATTGTTGCAGCCAGCCTTGTGCATCAAGCACATCATTTTGAAGAACAATTCCCACTTGTTAAACGGTTTGCTGCTGGAGGCTTTCGTGATATCACACGAATTGCTTCAAGCAATCCTGCAATGTGGAGGGATATCCTGCTGCACAATAAACACAAGATTTTAGACCGATTCCATGAATGGAAAAAAGAGATTAACCGCATTGAAACCTTCGTAGAGCAAGAAGATGCTGAAGGATTGTTCTCTTATTTTCAAGATGCTAAGGAATATCGCGATGGACTTCCTCTAAGGAAAAAAGGAGCCATTCCTGCTTTTTATGATCTGTATGTCGATGTTCCGGATCACCCTGGGGTCATATCGGAGATTACAGGGCATCTAGCAAGTGAAAACATTAGTATTACAAATATCCGTATTATTGAGACGCGGGAAGACATTAATGGGATTTTACGCATTAGTTTTCAAACAGATGACGACCGCAAGCGTGCAGAAATCTGTATAAAAAATAGAGCGAATTACGATACATTTTATGCTGACTGAGGTGACAAACATGAAAATTCATAAAAATGCTCCTATGAATGGAGAAATTCATATCCCAGGTGATAAATCTATTTCACATAGATCAGTGATGTTTGGTGCAATTGCTGAAGGGACCACAGTAGTGAAAAACTTTCTTCCTGGAGCTGACTGTTTAAGTACGATTGATTGCTTTAGAAAGATGGGCGTTGAAATTGAACAAAAAGGGACAGATGTTGTCATTCATGGTAAAGGACTGAAAGAGCTCAAGGAGCCGTCTGACATTCTCGATGTTGGCAATTCTGGTACAACCATTCGATTAATGTTGGGAATATTAGCTGGTTGTGAGTTTCACAGTACACTAATCGGTGATGAGAGTATTGCCAAAAGACCAATGAGGCGAGTGACGGGTCCGCTTAAACAACTAGGAGCCAAAATAGACGGCAGAGCAAATGGCGAGTTTACACCACTCTCTATTCGTGGCGGTCATTTAAAAGGAATCTCTTATGAGTCCCCGGTGGCAAGTGCACAAATTAAGTCGGCTGTCCTTTTAGCTGGACTTCAAGCAGAGGGAACAACGACTTTAACTGAACCTCATAAATCAAGAGATCATACAGAAAGAATGCTCTCTATGTTTGGTGTAAAACTAGATGAAGATGAACAAAGTGTTTCCATTGAAGGCGGCCAGACATTAACAGCAACAGATATATTTGTTCCAGGAGACATCTCTTCAGCTGCATTTTTCCTTGTAGCTGGATCAATCGTTCCTAACAGCCGGATTGTCTTAAAAAATGTCGGGTTAAACAAAACAAGAACAGGTATTATTGATGTGCTGAAACTTATGGGTGCAAACCTTGAGATCAATGAAGTAGATGCCAAAGGCGGAGAACCGTATGGTGATTTAACGATTTCTACTTCATCATTAAAAGGGATTGAAATTTCTGGTGACATGATTTCAAGACTCATCGATGAAATTCCGATTATTGCGCTTCTTGCGACCCAAGCAGAAGGAACAACGATCATTAAAGATGCTGCTGAGTTAAAAGTTAAAGAAACCAATCGAATTGATACAGTCGTATCAGAACTTAAAAAACTCGGTGCTAATATTGAAGCAACAGATGATGGTATGAAGATTCATGGTAAAACTACGCTTCAAGGCGGCGCAGTCGTCTCAAGCTACGGAGATCACCGTATCGGTATGATGCTGGGAATTGCCGCATGTGTGACAAAGCAAGCAATTGAGATTGAAGATACAGATGCTGTTCGTGTCTCATACCCGAATTTCTTTGAACACATTGAATATTTAACGAAAACAGTCTGAGGAGGTCCTCAGGCTTTTTCTTTCCTTTTGCATATTTGTCAGAAATATAGCATAGCTTGTCTCAAGGTGAAACCTTGAAAAAAAACATTTTGTCCGATAAAAATAGTGTCTGCAGTTTACAAATCATCAGTTTCGTATAGGATGAAATGAAAAACAGTCTTTAAAACACAAAAATGGGTTCATTTTAAAAGAGCAACATATTTGCTGGATGTGTACCTGTCGATTATGATATGAAGTAACAATAGTTTAGGTTTTTGGAAACAGAAAGGAACGGTTTGATTTGAATAGTTCATTACAAGAAGCCATAAAATTAGTTGAGGCGGGTGAGACTGAAAAAGGACTCCAAACACTTGCTCAAGCAGAGAAGCATTTGCATGATGAAGAAAAGGCGCAAGCGGCTCAATTATATTATGATTGGGGAGATATCGATAAAGCACGGAATCTCATCAGTGATTTACATGATTTATATCCAGAGGAAACAGGTTTAACGTGTTTTTATGCAGAGCTGTTGATTGACTCTGATGAAGAAGAGAAGGCGATTGCAGTATTAGAAACGATTCCTGAAGATGATGATGCGTACCCAGAGAGTTTATTGTTAATGGCAGATTTGTATCAAATGCAAGGACTATTTGAAGTCAGTGAACAAAAGCTTTTAAAAGCGAAAGAGCTACTTCCGAATGAAGCCATCATCGATTTTGCATTAGGTGAGTTGTATTTTTCTCAAGGTCTTTCAAAGAAAGCGGCCGATTATTTCTACAAAGTGGCAGATCAACAGCATGAGGTTGGCGGTGTCAATGTGTATCAGCGGCTCGCTGAATCGCTCAGCACAGCTGGAGAATTTGAGGATGCACTTGAATGGTATGAAAAGGCAGTAAAAGATCAAGCAGACCCGAATACTCTTTTTGGCTACGGATTTACAGCAATGAGGGCTGGCAGAACGAAAACAGCCATTCAGCAGCTTACAGAACTGAAAGATATTGATCCCTCCTATTCGTCACTTTATATGCCTTTAGCGAAAAGTTATGAGGAAGAAGGACTATATCACGAGGCTTTAGAGGTAGTAAAAGAGGGTATTAAAGTTGATGAGTATAACAAAGAATTATATTTATATGGTGCCAAGATTGATTTGAAAAATGGGGATTCAAAAGATGCGAAAAAACTGCTTCAAGAAGCACTTGCTCTCGATCCGGGTTATATTGAAGCAGTTCAAACATTGCTGGCGATCTATTTAAATGAAGAGCTGTTTGATGAAATTCTGGATGTTATTAAAGAGGTTAAAAGCTTTGGGGAAGATGATCCAAAATGGAATTGGTATGCTGCATCTGCTTCTGTTGGGCGAGAAGAATACAAAGAAGCTGCCGAGTATTTCAAGCTTGCCCTGCCTGATTTTGATGAGGAACGTGACTTTTTATATGAATACGCTTCGTTCCTTTTAGAAGAGGGCAGACAAAAAGAAGCATTGCCGTTATTACGCAAAGTTCTAGAGAAAGATGGCACGAATGAAGAAATTGAAGAAACGATTTTAAGAATTGAAGACGAAATTTCCTTATAGTTTGCAGGAATGAAGAACTGGTTTGTTGAATAATTCATGTATAGCAATTTAATTTACGATAGAGGAGGGAATAACATGCAGACCCCTGTTTCTGTCAATGAAAAAAAGGAATTTATCCGGTGGTTCTTAAACCATTATCAGCTAAAGCGAAGAGAGTGTGTTTGGATATTAAATTATTTAATGAGTCACGACTCTTTGATGGAAAAGGTTCATTTTGTAGAGCAAGCAGAATTTTGCCCAAGGGGAATCATCATGTCAACACACTGTGTGGATGAAGTTCCCTTTAGATTTTATAAAGAAAACATCATGACGACAGATGCTGAAAAGTCATTTCATGATATTCGTTTGAATAAACAGCAGGATTTGTTTATTCAATTGAATTTCCGTTCTGCTTATCGTTCGCCGGAATATGCAGCTGTTCTTGAAACAAATCCTCATATTCCAAAGGATCTTTATGAGAACGAAAAAGATAAGGATCTTGCTGAGAAAGTGCTTGAGCACTCAATCGCAACTTTCCAAAAAGAACGGCTCATGAAAGAGATAGATGAAGCACTTGACCGTCATGATCAAGAAACATTTAATAAGCTGGCAAAAGAATTAAGCCTATTGTCATAAACTGAACGAATAAGCCTTGCCCTATACAGGCAGGGCTTATGTCATGAAAGAGGGGAATTTGATGAGATTTCAATCAGAGGACGCGGATCGCTTTTTGCAATCTAAAGCTTACATTGATACCGCTATCATTCCATTAGTTGGGATGAATGCGGATCAAATGAAACAAACCGTGTCTTTAGGAGAGTTTACTATTCTTGTAGCAGATGAACTTGAAAGACAGTTAAAAGGGCGGGTTTTTCTTTTTCCGCCACATACATATTTGGAAGTAAGTGACCGGAAACAAGAAGACATACTCACAATGAAGCAGTCGCTCAACGATCATTTTCAGCATGTTGTATTGATCACATCTGATCACCAGTGGAAAGAGCATGCTGAGATCAGTGAATCGCTATTTTTGCTCAAGCCGGTTCCGCTGGAGCATTTGAAGGTTGAATTAAAGCAAAAAGTGATTCAAGACAGTGTAGAACAAATTTTGAACTTTTTGTTACAAAAATGGAACCCTTCATAAAAACCCTTACATTTGCATTGTACATAGCTTTTTAGGATGTTGACCTTGTGAATAGATTGATATATTATGAGGGTGTCCTAGTTTTATGAAATTTTTTCTAATTCAGTTATAAAGTAGCTGACGACCTGAGGGGGGGAGAAAAAAATGAGCGAGAAGAGACATGGAGTGTCCAGGCGTCAATTTTTGAATTACACGTTGACCGGCGTGGGGGGGTTTATGGCCGCTGGAATGCTCATGCCTATGGTTCGCTTTGCGCTTGACCCTGTGCTAAAAGGAACAGAGGATCAGGATATGGTTCAAGTTGTCAGTGTAGATGAACTGACAAAGGAACCGAAGCGCTTTGACTTTAAAATTGATCAAGTAGATGCATGGTACGAGTCAAAGGAATCTAGGTCAGCATGGGTGTACAAAGAAGGGGATGAAATTGTCGCTTTATCGCCAATCTGTAAACATTTAGGATGTACAGTGAACTGGAACAGTGATCCGAAAAATCCAAACAAATTTTTCTGCCCGTGCCATTATGGGCTGTACGACAAGGATGGTACAAACGTACCCGGAACTCCACCGCTTGCACCGCTTGACCATTATAAGCAGCAAGTGAAGGACGGATACCTCTATCTTGGAAAAGCTGTGCCGAAAGGGGAAGGGTAACGATGCTTAACAAGATTTACGATTGGGTAGATGAGCGGCTGGACATTACACCAATATGGAGAGATATTGCAGATCACGAGGTGCCAGAGCACGTCAATCCAGCACATCATTTCTCCGCTTTTGTGTATTGTTTTGGCGGTTTAACGTTTTTTGTGACAGTCATTCAAGTCCTTTCGGGCATGTTTTTAACGATGTATTACGTGCCGGATATTAAAAATGCCTGGGAATCTGTCTATTATTTGCAAAATGAAGTGGCATTTGGCCAGATTGTCAGAGGGATGCACCACTGGGGTGCGAGTTTAGTTATTGTGATGATGTTTTTACATACGCTAAGGGTCTTTTTCCAAGGGGCGTATAAAAAGCCTAGAGAGCTGAACTGGATTGTTGGTGTGCTCATTTTCTTTGTGATGCTTGGACTTGGTTTTACAGGTTATCTTTTACCATGGGATATGAAGGCGCTGTTTGCGACGAAGGTTGGTCTTCAAATAGCAGAAGCAACACCTTTCATTGGTAAAGAGATCAAAACGCTGCTTGCAGGTCATCCTGACATTGTAGGGGCACAAACGCTGACGAGATTTTTCGCTATCCATGTCTTTTTCTTGCCAGCGGCATTATTTGGGCTGATGGCTGCCCACTTTATTATGATTCGTAAGCAAGGAATTTCTGGACCGCTATAAAATGCTGCGTTTGATGAATGTTCAATGAGGAGGGGATGACTTTGCATAGGGGAAAAGGGATGAAGTTTGTCGGAGATTCCAGAATACCGGCAGAAAGAAAACCTAACATACCTAAAGACTATTCCGAATATCCGGGAAAAACAGAAGCCTTTTGGCCGAACTTTCTTTTAAAGGAATGGCTTGTAGGTGCCGTTTTTTTAATTGGATTTCTTGTCCTAACTGTTGTTCATGCGCCTCCGCTTGAGCGGATGGCTGACCCAACAGATACTGGCTATATTCCGCTGCCAGACTGGTATTTCCTATTTTTGTACCAGTTATTAAAATATGAATTTGCTGCAGGAAACTTCACTGTCGTCGGCGCGATGATTATGCCTGGAATTGCGTTTGGTGCACTTTTGCTCGCACCATTTCTTGATTCAGGTCCAGAACGCAGACCGTATAGAAGACCAATTGCAGTCGGGATGATGATTCTTGCAGTCGGCGCAGCAACATATTTAACGTGGGAGTCTGTTGCAACTCATGATTGGGAAGCAGCGGCAAAACAAGGTGAGATTAAGAAAGAAGCAGAGATTGATACTTCAGCTGAAGAATATAAAATTTATCAAGAGCAGACATGTATCTCCTGCCACGGGGATAACATGCAGGGCGGAGCAGCTGGACCGTCACTCGTTGACAACGGTCTTTCGCCTGAGGAGATCGCTAAAATCGCTGTAGAAGGAAAAGGCAACATGCCGAAGGGTGTCTTTAAAGGTAGTGATGAAGAACTTGAGAAGCTCTCTAAATATTTATCTGAGGTCAAATCAAAATAATTCAGTTGTTTAAATGCAAGTACAAGGATATACTCAAAAGAGAAAAAGCTGGCGCTGTCAGCTTTTTTCTGATTTTAACAGATCGTGAGTGAAGAGACATATGAGATGGATTCAATATTTGCTAGCGACGCGCTACATGCTTGTGCTGGTGCTTATGATCAATTTCCTTGGCACTGTGTACGGCTACTATTGGTATATTCCGCAGCTCGTAGAGACACCGGCTGTCTTTTTAGCTTTTGTACCAGACAGTCCAACGGCCAGCTTTTTCTTTTTATTTGTATTACTTGCGTTTTTGATGAAACGAAATGCTCCTTATTTTGAAGCACTTGCTCTTGTGACCTTGATTAAATATGGGTTATGGGCGGTAGGAATGAATATCTTTGTGCTTTTATCTGTTGATGATTTTCCGTGGGAAGGATACATGCTGATTGGGTCTCACTTTGCGATGGCGGTTCAGGCTGTATTGTTTGCGCCATATTATCGTTTTCAAATGCGTCATCTCGTGGTAGCAGGCATTTGGATCTTACATAATGATGTAATTGATTATGTATTTGGTATGATGCCCCGTTATTCTATGCTGTCTGCTTACTCAAACGAGATCGGCTACGTGACGTTTTGGCTAAGTATTGCGGTTCTTCTTGTTTCGTATTATCTCGTTCTATCGAAAAAATCGGTCAAGCTTGAACTCCCTTAACAATGTTGGTCTAACCTTGTCCTTTTCTTCATACGCTGTAAGGAGAAGGGCTAGGAGGGACTTGCATGAAACGAAAGCCAATCGCGATGATTCTATTATTTTTTCTCGTATTACAGCCAGCAGTTGTCAAAGGTGAGGAAACAGCTGCTAACACGCTGCAAGAATTAACGGAACTATCAGATTCCATCTTTCAATTAACGAGACAAGCTAAATATGATGAGGCGTTACAAGTCGCATTGTATGTTGAAAAGACATTTAAAGCTGAGAATTGGCGTGGAACTTTGACGAATACGCAGATTCGGCAAATTACACTTGGCTATCAAGATATGATAAAAGGGCTGCCGCAGGAAGAATTGAATGAGCGCGAAAAGCTTCGTTATGCCTCTCAATTTAGAATGCTGCTTGATGCGATCCAGTCGGATTCTGAGCCTCTTTGGGGTTCGCTGGAGAAGCCTATTATGGGCTCTTTTCCTACTTTGAAAAAAGAAGTAAAAGATCCAGAATCGACGACATTTTATGAAACTTGGAATGAGCTGGTTTCTTTATACGATATGATCTATCCAAGTTTAACCATTGATATTTCGCCTGAAAAGCTGCAGACAATTAAGCAGCACATGGAAGTGATTGAGCAAGGTGAATTTTTAAAAGCATCAAGTGGGACAAAGCTTGAACGTCTCACGAAGCTGGAAGAGGATTTATCGAGTGTGTTTGCTCACGTCGATGAAGATGAAGCGGATCCATCGCTTTTATGGGTCATCTTAACAACCGGGAGTATCATTTTATTAACGTTAACGTATGTTGGATTTCGGAAATATCGTGCAGAAAAAGAAAAGAAGCAAAAACGTCAGGCTGATTATCCTAAATCATAAAAAAAGAAGCCCAAAACTGGTGCTTCTTTTTTAATGCGGATTGAGCGGCTTTTTGTGTTCATCTAATGTAAAGCCTTCACCGAGTACATCATGCACGTCACTGACAGATACAAACGCATGAGGATCGACTGAGGTCACGACGCTTTTAAGGTGGACAAGCTCGTTTTTCGGAACGACGCAATAAAGAACGTTGCGCTCCTGTTTCGTATAGGAACCGACCCCTTTTAAGATGGTGACACCGCGCTCCATTTCATCCGTGATTTTCTTTTGAATGATGTCATCTTTTTCAGAGATAATCATGGCGCCTTTGGCAGCGTAAGCGCCTTCTTGCATGAAGTCAATGACCTTCGCAGCAACAAACACTGCGACAAGTGTATACATCGCTTCTTTATAATTTAAGTAGGTCAGAGAGATGGTGATGACGCATGCGTCGAAGATGAACATTGTTCGTCCCATTGCCACCTGATAATGCTTGTTGATCAGTCTTGCAATGATGTCCACACCGCCTGTTGTACCGCCGAATTTAAAGATGATTCCGAGGCCTGTTCCGATAAATACACCTGCAAAGAGGGCGGCTAAGGCTAAATCGTGCTGGAGAGGCATATGTATTTGAAAGCGCTGGAAGATAGCAAGAAAGACAGAAAGACTCACTGTTCCTACAATTGTATAAGTAAACATCGTTCTGCCGAGCATTTTCCAGCCTATAAAAAAGATCGGAATGTTTAAGACAAGGTTTGAAATAGATGGGTCAATGTGAAATAGAAAATATAAAAGCAGTGTAATACCTGTAAATCCGCCTTCCGCCAAATTGTTCTGCATATTAAAATGAACAAGACCGAAAGAAAAAATCGCAGATCCTATTAAAATAAATACGATATTTTTAAGACGAATTTCTTTTAGCAAGAGACCACTCCTTTTTTTGCTTAGACAGCGATAATATTATATGGTATGGGAGAGAAACAAGCAAACTGAGTCTTAAACATTTGTCAAATATTTATGATTTCGCTAACATGTAAGAGATGGATAGGAGGATGAGCTTCATGACGAAAGAAAAAACGCTGCGTCACGTGCAGCAAGAAGTAGATGATTACATAGGACAATTTAAAGAAGGCTATTTCAGCCCGCTTGCGATGATGGCCCGCCTGACAGAAGAATTAGGGGAGCTGGCAAGAGAGGTTAACCATTACTATGGAGAAAAGCCGAAAAAAACAACGGAAACAGAAAAAAGCATGGAAGAAGAAATTGGCGATGTTTTGTTTGTGTTAACATGCCTCGCTAATTCACTTGATATTTCACTAGAAGAAGCACATGATCGTGTGATGCATAAATTCAATACAAGAGATAAAGACCGCTGGACGAAAAAAGAAGGGAAGTAGAGACGATGACAAACGAAACCATCAAAGTAGTAATCGCTGGAGCAAGAGGAAGAATGGGGATAGAGGCTGTGAAGCTGGCGGAAGAAACAGGCCATTTTGAGCTGGTGGCCGCACTTGATCACACGCATGAAGGAAAAAAATTATCTGATGTGATTCATACGACATCTAATGCACCGATTTATACGGATATTGATGTGTGTCTTTCAGAAACAGCACCAGATGTATTAATTGATCTGACAACACCTGAAATCGGGAAAGTACATACAAAAAAAGCACTTGAACATGGCGTGCGTCCAGTCGTAGGAACAACTGGATTTTCAGAAGATGACCTAAAAGAGCTTCAGCAATTAACAGAAGAAAAGGGCATAGGCTGTATTATTGCACCAAACTTTGCTGTCGGTGCGGTCTTAATGATGAAATTTGCCAAAATGGCCGCGAATTATTTCCCTGACGTTGAAATCATTGAGCTTCACCACGATAAAAAACTAGATGCCCCAAGCGGTACGGGCTTAAAAACGGCTGAAATGATTGCAGAAGTAAGAGAAAGCAAAAAGCAGGGACATCCAGAAGAGAAAGAATTGATCGAAGGGGCACGAGGAGCCGATTATGATGGTATCCGTCTGCACAGCGTGAGACTTCCTGGTATGATTGCACATCAAGAAGTGCTGTTTGGGATGGACGGACAGACGCTCACCATTCGTCATGATTCTTATAACCGTGCATCCTTTATGTCAGGCGTGAAGCTTTCAGTAGAGCAGGTCATGCACATTGATCAGCTCGTTTATGGTTTAGAAAATATCATCGACTAATAAGGAGTGGATTCCTGATGAACATTGCTTTAATCGCTCATGATAAGAAAAAAAGTGACATGATTCAGTTTGCCACCGCGTATCGTGATATTTTGGCAGATCATACACTTTACGCAACAGGGACAACAGGTTTGAGAGTGAAAGAAGCGACGGGGCTTCCCATTCATCGTTTCCAATCAGGACCACTTGGGGGAGATCAGCAGATCGGTGCTTTAATTGCTGATAATGCAATGGATCTTGTGCTCTTTTTTAGAGACCCGCTAACTGCGCAGCCGCATGAACCGGATGTATCTGCACTCATCCGGCTTTGCGATGTGTATACCATTCCATTAGCCACCAATATGGGAACTGCTGAAATTTTAGTCAGGAATTTAAATAAAGGTACGTTTGATTTTCGAGATGTAGCAAAAAACGGAGGAACAAATGAAACGACTTGATATCCTTGCATTCGGTGCCCATAGCGATGATGTAGAGATCGGAATGGGCGGAACGATTGCAAAATACGTAAAAAAAGGGGCGCGCGTCGGGATTTGCGACTTGACCCAGGCCGAATTATCTTCAAATGGAACAGTAGAGAGCCGCAAAGAAGAAGCAAAAGCCGCCGCCGCTATTTTAGGTGTCAGAGCGAGAATCCAGCTTACACTGCCAGATAGAGGGCTGTATCTAAATGACGAAGCGATGAAGGAAATTGCGGGCGTGATTCGAACATATAAACCGAAACTGATTTTCGCTCCGTACCACCAAGATCGGCATCCAGATCATGGCCATGCGGGCTCACTTGTAGAAGAGGCCGCTTTTTCTGCAGGTATACATAAATTTGAAGATTCATACAAGCAGCCAGCGCATAAAATAAGCCAAATGTATTATTACATGATTAATGGGCACCATCGTCCAGATTTTGTGATCGATATTTCTGAGGAAATGCACCAAAAAATTGATAGCTTGCACGCGTATAAAAGCCAATTTGTTAAATCGGCAAACTCAGTAGAGACACCTCTTGTGAACGGTTATATTGATTTTGTCAAAATGAGAGAGTCTATGTATGGAAGAGAAGTCAACAAAGCTTATGCAGAAGGGTTTATCACAAAGAAACCACTTTTGATAGACGATGACTTACTTGGGGGGTAATTATGAAAAAACTGAAGATCGGAATTACTTGTTATCCAAGTGTCGGCGGCTCAGGCATTATCGCCACGGAGCTTGGAAAACGTTTAGCTGAAAAAGGGCACGATGTTCATTTCATTACCTCTAGCATTCCGTTTAGGCTTAATAAAGTATATCCGAATATTTATTTTCATGAGGTGGATGTGAATCAATATGCAGTTTTTCAATATCCGCCTTATGACCTTGCGCTGGCAAGTAAATTGGCAGAAGTCGCAAAACGAGAAAAGCTTGATATTATTCACGCGCATTATGCGGTCCCGCACGCGGTCTGTGCGTTTCTAGCCAAACAAATGACTGGACACTCTGTGAAAGTCGTTACGACGCTTCATGGAACGGATATTACGGTTTTAGGCTATGATCCATCATTAAAAGAAGTGATCCGGTTCGCCATCGAATCATCGGACCGCGTAACAGCGGTGTCGCATTCATTAGCTGCGCAGACGTACGATCTCATCAAACCAGATAAAAAAATTGATACGATTCATAATTTTGTTGATGAACGGGTGTATTTGCGTGAAGATCACGATTTGTTAAAGACACATTATGGTCTTTTACCGAACGAAAAGGTCATCATCCATGTATCAAACTTTCGAAAGGTGAAACGGGTGCATGATGTGATTCATGTGTTTCAAAAGATTTCTGAACAGGTGCAGGCAAAGCTGCTGCTCATTGGTGATGGTCCTGAGAAATCGGTTGTATGTGAACTCGTGAAAAAATTAGGACTGACAGACCGCGTATTGTTTTTAGGCAAGCAAGAGAAGGTTGAGGAGCTTTATTCAATAAGTGATTTGAAGCTGCTTCTTTCGGAGAAGGAGAGCTTTGGGCTTGTGCTTCTTGAAGCAATGGCATGCGGTGTCCCTTGTATCGGTACGGATGTCGGAGGTATTCCAGAGGTCATTACACATGGAGAAACAGGGTTTCTTGTCCCGCTCGGCGATATAGATGGAGCAGCAAAGCACGCAGTGTCTCTGCTCAAAGACGAAGCGCTTCATGAAAAAGTGTCAGCGGCAGCTCAGTCTAGTGTTCAGGCTCATTTCTCCTCTGATAAGATTGTGAGTGAATATGAGAAGCTTTACCTAGAATTGATCGAAGGTGATGATGAAGATGAATGAACCATTCACACATGCGATCCCTATATTACATACACTGCACGAACATGGGCATCAGGCTTACTTTGTCGGCGGAGCGGTGAGAGATGTTCTATTAGGACGGGAAATCGGCGATATCGATATTGCGACAGATGCAACACCTGATAAGGTTGAGTCCTTATTTGAAAAAACAGTAGATGTCGGTAAGGCGCATGGCACTGTCATTGTGTTGCATGATGGTGTCAGCTATGAGGTCACGACGTTTCGAACGGAATCAGAATATGAAGATTTTCGCAGACCGAAAGAAGTGGCGTTTATCACGTCGCTTAAGGAAGATCTTTTAAGAAGAGATTTAACGATTAATGCGATGGCCATGGATATAAATGGGGAAATTATTGATCATGTAGGTGGAAAACAGGATATTAAGCGGAAACGAATTCAAACCGTAGGAGATCCTGCGTGCCGCTTTCAAGAAGATGCGCTTCGCATGATGAGAGCTGTCCGTTTTTTAAGCCAGCTTGGCTTTGAACTCGCTGATGAAACGGCTGAAGCTATGAAAAAGGATAAGCATCTGCTTGCCAACATATCAGTTGAGCGCAAAAAGATTGAAATGGAGAAGCTTTTAAAAGGCCGTCATTGTGAGAAGGCCATTCAAGTACTCATTTCAACCAAATTATATGAAGAATTGCCAGGTCTCAAAGAGGAGCGTCTTCATGAATTCTTTCAAGCCTTTCCATATTACTTACTGGATGGACTAGAAGAGGTATGGGGGGCTTGCATCCATTTGCTAGGTTTAAATGAAGCGGAGGCTGCGGCCTTCTTAAAAGAATGGAAGCTGTCAACGAAGCTTTTGAAAGACGCAGTAGCTATTAGTCAATACGTTGATTGTGACTGGGATGCGGAAAACATGTTTGAAGCTGGTGAACACGTGCTCTTATCTAGTTTGAAGATTACACAGCTAAAACATGAGCGCCGCATTTTCTTTGATGAACTGGAGGCAGCGAAGCGTTCTTATGATGCACTTCCGATTAAAAAGCTCCAAGACCTCGCTGTTTCAGGAAAAGATTTAATGGCCTTTCGGCAAAAGCCGTCTGGGAAATGGATTGCAGAGGAGCTTGATTTTGTGAAAAAAGCCGTTTTGCAAAACCGTTTAGAAAACCGAAAAGAAGCCATAGAGGAGTGGCTTAAAGCATGCGATCCGCAATTAGAAAACGATTAATTGAACTATTTACAGAATCCAGCCATGATTTTGTCTCAAGTCAGCAGATTTGTGATGAGCTTGGCTGCTCCCGAACAGCTGTGTGGAAGCATATGGAGGACTTGCGAAAAGAGGGGTATGAGGTAGAAGCAGTTAGAAGAAAAGGATACCGTCTGCTTCGTAAACCGGACAAAATTAGTGAGGACGAAATTCTGTTTGGTCTGGAAACAGAGAGCTTCGGCAGGCATATTTACTTTCAGAAAGAAGTCGCTTCCACTCAGCTGATTGCCCATGATCTTGTCAATGAAGGTGCGCCCCACGGCACAATCGTTGTCAGCGATCATCAGACAAACGGAAAAGGGCGTCTTCAAAGAACGTGGCATTCACCAAATGGGACAGGCATTTGGATGAGTCTTATTCTCCGGCCTGAGATCCCGCTGCATAAAGCGCCGCAAATGACGCTTTTGGCATCTGTAGCCATCGCAGAAGCGATTGCGCAGCAAACAGGACTCAATCCATCTATTAAATGGCCAAACGATATTTTGTTGAATGGAAAAAAGGTCGTTGGCATTCTGACTGAATTAAAAGCAGAAGCTGACCAGGTTCATGCGGTCATCATTGGGCCGGGCATTAATGTGAACCAAACAGTTGATGACTTCCCGGATGAACTAAAGGATGTCGCCACAAGTCTGCGAATGGAACTGAATGAAAAAGTGGATCGGGCTGCACTCATACAACAGATGATGTCCACTTTTGAAAAAAGGTATGACGATTACATGAAGCAAGGATTTGCGCCGATTAAACAATTATGGGAATCGTTTGCGATGACGATCGGTCAACATATTGTTGCCCGCACCGTCAATGGGCAATATACGGGGAAGGCGCTTGGAATCAATGAAGAAGGTGTTTTATTGCTTGAAACGGAGGACGGTATCCAAAAAATCTACTCCGCAGACATTGAGATCAAGTCAACTTGAGTGGAACACCCGGCACATTTTTGATATACTTCGTGTGGGCAGTATCTGCAAAGAACTGTACCTGTTAGGAAGAAAAATTCGATAAATTTCTGCCTTGATCCTAAGGGACTTGGACAGAGGGATGATTCGCCGCACATGAGAAATCAAAGCATGTGGTGTGAGGCAAGCCATCTCCTCTCCAGAATGAGGAGGAACAAATGAAGACAAAGCTAGATTTTTTCAAAATGAAAGAACAAAACGAACCTATAGTGATGCTGACCGCATACGACTATCCAGCTGCAAAGCAAGCGGAAAAAGCGGAAGTCGACATGATCTTAGTTGGTGATTCACTTGGGATGGTTGTACTTGGACTAGATTCCACAGTTCAAGTCACGATGGATGATATGATCCATCACACAAAAGCAGTGAAAAGAGGCGCAAAAGACACATTTGTTGTGACTGATATGCCATTTATGTCTTACCATTATTCGTTAGAAGAAACAATGAAAAATGCAGCACGCATCATGCAAGAAAGTGGTGCCGATGCCTTAAAGCTAGAAGGCGGAGATGGAGTATTTGAATCCATTCAAGCTTTAACAAGAGGCGGAATTCCTGTCGTCAGTCATTTAGGCCTCACACCTCAATCAGTTGGTGTACTTGGCGGGTATAAAGTGCAAGGAAAAGACCACGAAAGTGCTCAAAAATTGATTGAAGACAGCTTGAAATGTGAGGAAGCCGGAGCGATCGCACTTGTGCTGGAATGCGTACCTGGCGAACTGACAAAACGAATTACCGACATGCTGAAGATTCCTGTGATCGGAATTGGTGCAGGAGCTGAGGCAGACGGACAAGTTCTCGTTTACCATGATGTGGTAGGATACGGGGTGTCTAGAACACCTAAGTTTGTGAAACAATACGCGCAAATTGATACTGTTTTAGAAGAAGCGCTCATTCAATATACGAAAGAAGTAAAAGCACGTACCTTTCCAGAGGACATGCACACGTTTCATATCAAAGAAGAAGTCCTTGATGGCTTATATGGGGGAATCAAAAAATGAACGTTGTCACCCATATTCACGAGCTAAAAGAATTAATTAAGCAGCATCAAGAAAACCAGCATTCCATCGGCTTTGTCCCAACGATGGGCTTTCTTCATGAAGGACATCTGACGCTTGCGAAAGAGGCAAGAGGTCAAAATGACATTGTCGTGATGAGTATTTTTGTCAATCCTTTGCAATTTGGACCAAATGAAGACTTTGAATCCTATCCAAGGGATATGGAAAGAGACCAGCGTCTTGCAGAACAAGCAGGGGTGGATATTTTATTTACACCTGATGTGAAGGAAATGTACCAAAATGAACCATCTATTACGATGACGGTTCAAAAGCGGACGGATGTCTTATGCGGAAAAAAACGTCCAGGACATTTTGACGGCGTTGTCACTGTGCTCACAAAGCTGTTTCATCTTGTGTCACCAACAAATGTCTACTTTGGACTAAAGGATGCACAGCAAGTCGCTGTGATCGATGCGATGATCAAGGATTTCTTCTTTGATCTTCACCTTGTATCTGTACCGACAGTCAGAGAAGAAGACGGTTTAGCGAAAAGCTCAAGGAATGTGTACTTGTCAGAAAAAGAAAGACAAGAAGCACCCGCTTTATACCGCGCATTAAAAAAAGGACGGTCAGCTGTTGAAAAAGGTGAACGTGATGTCAGTCGTGTATACCAGCTGATTGAAGAGGAACTTGTTCAGACGTGCGGAGAAATTGATTATATTGAGATCTACTCATATCCAGAACTTGAGCCGCTTGAGCAGTTAACAGGTCAAGTCATTATGGCGATTGCGGTGAAATTTTCACGGGCAAGACTGATTGATAATGTGATTTTCCATGTTCCTGAAAGCGGTGAAAAACATGTATAGAACCTTTATGACATCTAAGCTTCATAAAGCAACGGTAACAGAAGCAAACTTACATTATGTGGGAAGTATTACAATTGACGAAGATTTACTTGATGCGGCAGGTATGATGGCAAATGAGAAAGTACAAATTGTCAATAATCATAATGGCGCAAGACTTGAAACATATATTATTCCCGGCAAAAGAAAGAGCGGTGTCATTTGTCTAAATGGGGCGGCGGCGAGACTCGTTCAGCCAGGGGATGAAGTCATTATTATCGCTTATGGGATGCTGTCAGAAGAAGAAGCTAAGACACATACACCAAAAGTGGTCGTGTTAAATAAACAAAATCAAATTGAACAAATGATTGGACAAGAGCCTGCGAGAACGATTTTATAACGCAGGCTCCGTGGAAACAGAACAGTTTCAGAAGAGAGGCTGTTCTGTTTCATCTATTTTGTCCAGAGCGTGTTTCACTTTAGGGTGAAACGAGGAATTGAGGTGTCCATTTTATGACCGATCAAAGGTTTGTTGTCGTTGATATTGAAACCACCGGGAATTCACCTAAAAAGGGTGATAAAATCATTCAAATAGCTGCGGTGGTCATTGAAAATGGACAAATTGTCGAACGGTATTCAAAATATGTGAACCCGGGAAAAGCAATCCCAGGATTTATTGAACAGCTGACAGGCATTCAGCAGCACATGGTTGACGATGCGGTGTTTTTTGAGGACATTGCCCAAGAGGTGTATGATCTCATACAGGGTGCTTATTTTGTTGCGCACAATGTTCATTTTGACTTGAATTTTTTAAATGATGAACTAAAAGCATGCGGGAAAAATGAGCTGGATGTGCTAGCAATTGATACAGTTGAGATCTCTAGAATTCTTTATCCTGAGCTTGAAGGTTATAAGCTCACTGAATTAAGTGAAGAGCTCATGCTTCCACATGACCACCCGCATAGGGCGGATAGTGATGCGGAAGTTACTGCCATGTTATTTTTAACTTTATTACATCAATTAAAACATACACCGAAAAATGTGCTGAAGCAGCTGCGCAGATTATCCTCTTATCTCCTAAGTGATATAGGACTTTTAATTAAGCAGCTTGAAACAAGCCATGCTAGCTGGGAAGATTCTTTAGTAGAAGTCGGCTCTTTTGCTGTAAAAAATGTCACCAATCCTATCAGTAGGGCGACACATTCAGTAAGTGAAGATGATGAACAGCTGTTTGAGGAGATCAAAAAGAAGCTTCCGCAAACGGTAGAAGGCTATGAGGTAAGAGAAGGCCAGCTTACGATGATGAATAAAGTGAGAGACGTGTTTCATGAAAGAGCTTATGCATTAATTGAAGCGGCACCGGGTATTGGGAAAACGCTCGCTTACCTCATCCCAGCTGCTCTAGAAGCGAGGAAATCAGGAAAACCTGTCATTATTAGTACATATTCCATACTTTTGCAGCAGCAAATGCTTCAGCGCGATGTGCCGATGTTGAATCAATTGCTTCCGTTTGAGCCTGCTGCCTGTGTATTTAAAGGTCGGGCGCATTACATTTGTTTAGATAAGTTTGAGCATGTGCTTCATGAGGAAGATGATAACTATGATGTCGTCTTAACGAAGGCGCAAATTTTAATGTGGCTCCTTGTAACAGAAACAGGTGATTTATCTGAACTGAATTTACCGTCAGGAGCTGCCAATATAAAAGACCGCATTTCTTGTGTGCATATGCCGTTTACATCGAAAAAGCGCCGTTTTAAAGAGTATTGCTTTTATGAGCGCGCCAAAAAAAGGGCAAGAACAGCTGATTTAATTTTAACGAATCATCGTCTGCTTTTATCACAAACGGAGGCATCGTCTATCTTTCAGCATGCTGACGTATATGTGATAGACGAAGCCCATCAATTTGAGAAAACAGCCAATGAAACACTAGGGGATAGTGCGTCTTATATCCAGCTTCACGCGAAATTAACGCAGCTTGGCTCCTTGCAAGGCGGACTGTTAAAGAAACTGAAAAAGAGATTTCATCATGCAGGGTTACAGACAGACACCTTTATTGAAATGGATGAGTATCTCAATCAGCTTCAAATGGAAAGTGACGCTTTCTTTAGCACCGTCCATTCATTTGTGAAAAGGACAAAACCAAAAGCCGACATCAATCGTCTCATTCATAGAGTACGTCATCATTCAAAGCATGCTCAGTGGAAACGGATTAAAGAAACAGCAAGTAAGCTTTGTTCCTTGTTAATTGCTTGTGAGAAACTGTATGAACAGCAAAAAAATGAGCTTCTTCAAAAAAGTGATCAGCTGACAGAACACTTTGCCTTTGAAGCAGAGGAATACGACCAAGTCATGTTGTTTATGCATACTTTTTGCAGTACACTGTACCGATTTATCTTTGAACCGAAAAATGATGAAACGGTTTGGATTGAAATTGATGCAAAAGGTGCCAAAAACGCAGTCTTTATGCATGCACAGCCGTTAGATACTGGGGAGCTTTTGGCTGATCGTTTCTTTATGAACAAAAAGAGTGTTGTCCTCACATCAGGGACACTCACCATCAATCACCGCTTTGATTATTGCTTGGAACGGTTTGGCCTGCAAGATTTTTACCCTCATCTTGTGCAAATTGATTCACCTTTTGAACTTGAAAAACAGCTTAAGGTCATTGTTCCAGCAGACATGCCGCCGATTACAAACCGTGATGAACGAGATTATGTAAAGCAGGCTGCGCAATATATAAAGGTTATGGAAAAGCAGCAGCATGCAAAAATATTGGTTTTGTTTAATTCACATGAGATGTTAAAAGCAGTCTATGAAGAGCTAAAAACAGAAGGGATGCAGTCAGCCCTTTTTGCTCAAGGTTTGACAGGCGGAAGCCCCGTAAAATTAACGAAAGTGTTCAAATTAGCAAAACAAGCTATTTTACTTGGTACGGGTAGTTTTTGGGAAGGTGTTGATTTTCCAGGCTCAGAGCTGACAACAGTCATCATGGCACGTCTTCCGTTCAGGCCGCCTGATTCTCCTCTCATTGAAGCCAAATGTGATGCAGCTAAAAAACAAGGGAAGAATCCGTTTAAAGCCGTCGCTTTACCAGAAGCTGTGTTAACTTTTAAGCAAGGAGCTGGACGCTTGCTGCGCTCTGAAAAAGACATAGGCACATTGCTGATTTTAGACCGCCGAGTGAAAACAGCTTCATATGGAAAACTATTTTTAGAATCACTCCCTCATGCGCCGGTTCACGAGATGTCAAAAGAGTCACTTGAGGCGTATATAGAAAACCTTAACAACGAAAAGCCGCTGTCATAAGCGGCCTTTAGCTGGTGTGGGTTTGGAGTTAATTTATCGTAACGGCTTTTTGTGTTCCGTTGTAAAAATAGTATCGGTTCCCGTGCAGAAAAGTATGACTAACAATATTTACGTACCGAGGAGGAATTAGAAGTGGAAAGTAAAATAGAGGTACTTTCAACTGTTCAAATTAAGCATTCAGAAGACCTATACAAAATTGTTGATTTATTGAACAGAACGCTTAAAAGAGAAGATCTCATGTTTGGATTAGCATTAGATCAAGAAGACCAAAATCAAGCGGTATTTACGATATATCGCACATAGGGGAAGCTTGACATGAAAAAAATAGTCTGGATTATTTCATCTGTAGTGGCTCTCGTTCTGCTTATTGGCATCATCAGCTTTACGTGGATTTATCAAATTGCCATGGGACAAAGAGAACAAGGGCATGAAGCAGCGATCGAACGAGCAAAAGAACAAGCAAACATCGTACAAGTGGAGCAAGTGGAAACCTTTGTCGGGAAAGAAAAACAATTTATTGTTGAAGGGAAAAACAAACAGAATGAAACGACCTACGTTTGGGTTCCTGCCAGCAAAAAAGAAAAAGTAATCGCAAAAAAAGCAAAAGAAGGCATTACTTCGAATCAAGCAGTACAAGCCGTTCAAAAGGAGAACACGGTCTCTAAGCTAAAAGAAGTCAAATTAGCGAGAGAAGGTGACGTACTCCTTTGGGAAGTGACGTACTTAAATGAGAACAATCAATATAGCTTCAGCTATGTCGACTTCTCGACAGGACACGTGGAAAAAAATTTAACACCGTAGTTTCTCCTGTCTTGCGTTGACCATGCTGATTTAGAACGGTTATAATAAAATGTATGAAAAAAGATTCACACCTGTCTAAAGGTGAGTTTCTTTCTGGCTTTGGAGGGAATTATGTTGAAAACAACGATTAATCAAGTGTTCAAACACGTCGATCAAGAAGTAACCATCGGCGCATGGATTGCCAATAAACGTTCAAGCGGAAAAATTGCATTTTTGCAGCTGCGTGACGGGACAGGCTTTATTCAAGGAGTCGTAGTAAAAGCAGAAGTGGAAGAGGAAGTCTTTAAGCTGGCGAAATCAGTCACTCAAGAAACATCCGTCTATGTAACAGGTCAAGTGACAAAAGATGAGCGTTCACCGCTAGGTTTTGAATTGCAAGTGAAATCCATTGAAGTGATTCATGAAGCGACAGATTATCCAATTACACCAAAAGAGCATGGAACAGAATTCTTAATGGATCACCGTCATTTATGGCTTCGTTCTAAAAAACAGCATGCCATTATGAAAATCCGTAACGAAATTATTCGTGCTACATATGAATACTTCCATCAAGAAGGTTTCGTGAAAGTAGATCCGCCAATTTTAACTGGAAGTGCACCTGAAGGCACAACGGAACTGTTTGCTACGAAATATTTTGATGAAGATGCATACCTTTCTCAAAGTGGTCAGCTTTACATGGAAGCTGCGGCAATGGCACTCGGAAAAGTATTCTCATTTGGCCCAACATTTAGAGCTGAAAAATCTAAAACAAAACGTCATTTAATTGAGTTTTGGATGATCGAGCCTGAGATGGCTTTTGTCGAATTTAATGAAAACCTTGAGTATCAAGAAAATTATGTGTCTCATGTTGTTCAAAGCGTACTTGAAAACTGTAAAGTGGAGCTGCAAACACTAGGCCGTGATACAGCAAAATTAGAAAATATCAAAGCACCATTCCCGCGCATCACTTACGATGAAGCGATTAAATTCTTGCAGGAAAAAGGCTTTGATGATATCGAATGGGGAGATGACTTCGGAGCGCCTCACGAAACAGCGATCGCCGAAAGCTATGATAAACCAGTGTTTATCACTCATTACCCAACATCATTAAAACCGTTTTATATGCAGCCAGCACCGGATCGTGAAGATGTTGTCCTTTGTGCAGACTTGATTGCACCAGAAGGCTACGGAGAGATTATTGGCGGTTCTGAGCGTGTTCATGATTTAGAGCTTCTTGAAGCAAGATTGAAAGAACATGGGCTTGATCAGGAAACTTACAAATGGTATACAGAATTAAGACAATACGGTTCTGTACCGCATTCAGGTTTTGGTCTTGGACTTGAACGTACAGTTGCTTGGATTAGCGGAGCGCCGCATGTGCGTGAAACCATTCCTTTCCCAAGATTATTAAACCGTTTATACCCTTAAGACGTGAAAGCCTCCAACAAATGGAGGCTTTTTCAAACGTCTTTTTAGAGGGGCACGTGAAATAAAACGTGATATACTTAAAATGAAGAGGTGTATCCGATGAATAGACAGCAATTTATTAATATGCAGCAAATGGGGTCGACAAGTTTGCCTAATTTGCTGATTGCTCATTATGAGCAGTTAGGACTGAATGAATCCCAGATGATGGTGATGCTTAAAATTAAAATGAATGAAGAACAAGGCGTTTTCTTCCAAACATTTGAAGAGCTTTCTCAAGGCATGACCATTTCAGCGGAAGAGTGTGCGTATATGGTTCAGCATCTCATTCAAAAAGGATTTATCTCGATTCAGCCATTTGAAGACAGGTCTGGTATTCAGCATGACCGCTATTCAGTAGAACCTTTATGGGGCGTGCTGTATGACTTTTTAGAAGCAAAACAGGCGAAAGAAGCGCAAAAACATCATGTGCAGGCTGAAAAATCTTTATATGCTTTATTTGAAGATGAATTCGGCAGACCGCTGTCTCCTCTTGAAGGAGAAACACTTTCGATCTGGATGGATCAAGACCATCATGATACTGAGATGATTCGGCTGGCGCTAAGAGAAGCCGTTTTATCAGGGAAATTAAATTTCCGTTATATTGATCGAATTTTATTTGAGTGGAAAAAGAAAGGGCTGAAAACAGCGGAAGAAGCAAAAGAGCATAGCCAGCATTTCCGGTCTCAGCAGAAAACGCCGCCTTCAAAAGAAGAGACGTCCACCTATAAACGACAAGTTCCTTTTTATAATTGGCTGGAACAATAACCAATAAAGGAGAAGGCATGTTAACAAAAAAACAAATCAATGAGTGTTTAGATATTATAGGAGATATGTTTCCAGAGGCTGAGTGTGAGCTTGTTCATGACAATCCATTTGAGCTTGTGATTGCTGTTGCACTCTCTGCTCAATGTACAGACGTGCTTGTAAACAAGGTCACCAAAACGCTTTTTCAAAAATATAAAACACCAGAAGACTATTTAAGTGTACCACTTGAAGAACTGCAGCAAGATATTCGCTCGATTGGTCTTTATCGAAATAAGGCTAAAAACATTCAAAAGTTGAGCAAAATGCTGATTGAAGAATATGGCGGTGAAGTACCAAAGGACCGGGATGAGCTTGTTAAGCTTCCTGGGGTTGGCCGGAAAACAGCAAATGTCGTCGTTTCGGTCGCTTTTGGTGTACCGGCAATAGCAGTAGATACACACGTAGAACGAGTCAGTAAACGTCTAGGCATCTGCCGCTGGAAAGATTCTGTGCTTGAAGTAGAGCAAACCTTGATGAAAAAGGTGCCAAAAGAAGATTGGTCTGTGACGCATCACCGTCTGATCTTTTTTGGGAGATATCATTGTAAGGCGCAGCGGCCGCAGTGCGAATCGTGTCCGCTTCTTGATATGTGCAGAGAAGGGCAGAAGAGGCTGAAAAAAGGATTGGTGAAGCTGGCATGAGCGGGGCAGCTGTTTTCACCTCATATGTCGAAAAGCTAAAAGAAAAAAAGGTAGAGATTAAAGGTGATCGAGTAGATATACTGAGGGCCAATCCGCTCGCATATGATCTATCTTCAGAACCTTTAACAGACGAGTTTCCATGGCAGGAAACTGAAGAATTTGTTCCTGTGATGTTTGAGCTGTGGGACGAATTAAAAGAAAAAATGCTTCCTCGTTTCCAAACAAGAAAATCCCGCTGTGAAGAAGATGATATGCTGAAAGGAATCGTCAGTATGATTGCGATGTTTTACTGGATCAAAGGGGAGAGTGTCCAAACGTTTGAATGGGAACATATCAAGCAAGAGACATTTCCTGTTGCTCCGATTAATTGGACGGAACGTTTAGAGTTCATTTTGCTAAAACCAACTCAATATCATTGCTTTATTCAATTGGACGAGCTATACACGGAATTAAAAAAGCAGTATGGAAAATATGAAGCACTTAAAAAAATCAAACAGCAGCGTTAAAAAAAGCACTTGCCATAGGAGGCAAGTGCTTTTTCATTATTCATCTTCTTTTCGAGAAGTAGCATTTGATTGCGAATTGGAACTTTGAGAGTTGGCTTTCTCATCATCTTTCTTTTTATCTTTATTATCAGTTTGCGAGTTGCTGTTCCCATTTGTACTGTCTGAGCCATTATCTGAAGAACCATTATTTCCGTTTTCTGTATTTCCACCTTGGTCCTGATCCTTATCCTTATCTTGATCTTTTTTGTCATCAGGCTTTTGCTCATCAGTGCCAGGGGGCTGATTTTTGTTATCGTCTGTTTGGTCTGTCTGCTCGTCGTCAGGCTGCTGCGGTTCTTCTTCTTCTTTATTCTCATCATCCGCTTTTTCTTCCTCATCTGCGTCATCCTTAATGGTGAGGAAGGTAGATGCCGCTTTACTCGTGACATCATCTACAGTGGCTGTCACTTGGAATTTATATGTGGAGCCAGGCTTCACATCAGAGATGACCGCTTCTTTAGCAGAGCTGTTTTGAATCTCTTTATAGCCGCCATTATCAACCGCTTGCTTGACATTAAATGTAGCATCAGCGTCGTCAGAATAGCCCCAAGTCAGTGTGATGGATTTTTTCTCTTCATCATACACCGCTTTTAAATCAGAAGGCTTATCGGCTTCTTTTTTCTCAAAAGTGTCAGAGACTTTTGTTGGTACCGTTCCTTTAACAAAGTATTCTGTTGTCTTCTTGTCACTTGGTGTATTTGGTCCGGCTAATTTTGCTGGATCGGATCCTTTTTCAACCGTAGCTTCAACGACACTGTCTGGTTTTTCAAATGAGCCGCTTCCATCATCAATTTGAGAAATCAATCGCTGGAAGACGATTTTGGCAACACGCTGCTCGTAATCATTCAGCCATATCTTTCCGTCTGCATCTTTTGAATTACCGATTCCAGTCCAAACGGCTGCTGTATATTGCGGCGTATAACCGACAAACCATGAATCTTTTGCACCGCCAGAAGGGATATTGTGTTTATTAATAACATCTTGTGTGAAGTTCGTTGTACCTGTTTTACCAGCTACTTGAACGTTCGGTACTTGTGCAAGTGTACCAGTACCAGATTGGACAGCAGTTTTCAGCATATCTGTAATCATAAATGCTGTGTAATCACTCATTGCTGCTTTTGAGTCCGGCGTAAGGTCAAGCTTTGTCCCGTCATTAAATTCAACAGATGTAACAGCGTGCGGTTCATTATAGTATCCGTTATTACCGAATGCACTAAATGCACCTGCCATTTTTAATGAAGACACACCATCTTCAAATCCACCGATGGAATAAGATTCTGGAATATCAGAAGGTAAGTCCATGCCTAAATTATTAGCAAATTGAGCGGCATTGGCTGAACCAGCTTCTTGGAATGCTTTAAGTGCAGGGATGTTACGCGATTGTGCCAAAGCACTTCTCATCGACATTTTACCTAAATGTCTTCTGTCAAAGTTATTAATCGGTGTACCATCTGAGTACGTATACGGCGCATCATCAATTTGCTGATATGTTGACCATTTTTTGTTTTCAATGACTGGGCCGTAATCTAAGATCGGTTTAATTGTGGACCCTGGCTGGCGTTTTGCATCCGTCGCATAGTTAAAGCCGCCGGCTGGTACATCACGTCCACCGCCAATGGCGCGAATTTCACCATTTTTCGTATCAAGCAGGGTCACACCCGCCTGCATCCCTTTCGTAAATCCAACTGAATCTCCATTAATGATATCATTTAGGTGATCCTGGGCTTTTCGATCAAGTGATGTATAGATTTTTAATCCGTCAGTTGACGCATCCACTTTAGCTTTTTTCTGAACTTCTTCCATCACTTCTTCAATGTAGGCAGAGTACTTACTAGAGTTTTGGCTCTTATATTTACTAGCTGAAACAACTGTCTTGCTGACAGGGGTTGCTTTTGCAGCGTCATAGTCTTTTTCTGAAATGTAGCCTTGTTTTTTCATAAGGCTTAAAACGATATTACGGCGTTTTTCCGCTGCCTCGGGATGTTTCACTGGGTTATAGGCAGAAGGACTCTGCGGCATACCTGCAAGTGTGGCAGCCTGTGCAACGGTTAGTTTATTTAAATCTGTGACTCCGAAAAATTGTTCAGCTGCTTTCCCAACACCATAAGCATAAGGAGAGAAGAAAATACGGTTTAAATACATTTCTAAAATTTCATCTTTAGAGTATTTTTGCTCAAGCTGAATCGAGAGCCATACTTCCTGTACTTTCCGTTTTAACGTCTTTTGATTGCTCAGGAGGGAGTTTTTCACAACCTGCTGTGTAATTGTACTTCCGCCTTCAGCACCAAAGCCGTCCTCAACGTTTGCGACAAGTGCACCGCCGATACGGATTGGATCAATCCCGTGGTGCTTATAAAAACGTGCATCTTCAGTCGCAATAAACGCGTCTTTTACTACATCGGGTATATCTTTTATCGAGACATACGTTCTTTTTTCTGCACCAACTTCTGCAAACACTTTCTTGTCTTTATCATAAAGCTTTGAAGAGTATGGTGTTTTAAGCTTACTATCATCAATAGAAGGAGCGCTTGATGCAAAAACGGCAAAAGTTGTGATTCCGGCAACTAAACAAAGTAGACCGATCACGAGTAAAGATAAAAATATTTTTTTAAATAGACCTGCTTTCTTTTTGCCTTTTTTGTTCTTTTGCTTCTTATTGTTTTCTTGACTTGCTTTACGTCGCTGTTCACGACTTGTAAATTGATCAGACATCACATCTCAACCTTTCGTGTTAAACCTTTTTCGAACGTAATTGCTGCTTGCTTTCATCCGAAAAATGAAGTGTCTCCACTACTTTAATATAATCAATTCTTGGCGAATATCCAAGTGTCATTATGTGGCCAGCTTCCATTAATTCGTCTTTGCTAATGGATTTACGGCCATTTTTTTTCTGCCGCTCCCAGAAGAAAAAGAGATCTGAAGCGGGCAAATAATAAACGGAGCCAAAAGCGGATATAATAACGAAACAAATACCGCCTTGCTTTTCAACCTGTTTCATATGCTCAATTTGATGGTCGTGGAAATTTTTGAGCGGAAACGAGGTAGTGCTTTTGGTTTCCTTTGCTTCAAAATCGATATAGCGGCCTTTGTAAACCCCGTTATAGTCTGTTGTGGATGATTGTTTAAAATAGGCTTCTTTAATGACAGCAGCACTTCTTTTTGGATAATCCACATTCACAATTTGAACTGGGGTAGGCTTTTTATGAATGACTGCGATCCCGTTGACCAAATAGTATTGGTTTGTTTCATTTAAATCAGCCTCAAGCGTCATCCCGCGGTTACTATAAGAGGATTCGCCGCTGATTCTTTTTTTTGTCCCAATTTGTTGTATGGGCTGATACGATTTTCCGTTTGGATACCGAATCATCAAGTTTCAGCCTCCTTTTAATGCATTTTGTATTGGAGAGATCACCATGTTGTCCCAAGAAGAGCATATCATCACTCAGCAAATTTTGCGTGAAACGAAAGCAAAAAATAAAGACAACCTGACGAGGACAAATGCCTACAAGCGCTTTTATGACCGGCATCCAGAGATGAAATGGTCGCTGCTCGCTTCCTTTGTCTCGAGAAATGCTGGGTGGTCCATGACGGATTTAAAAGGCGAGCTCTTCCATCCAGGTTTAACGGATCAGCAGGGGCACCTTTTTTTCACAGCATATGAAAGAGCGAATTGGCTGATCTTTTCGGATGCTTACCCTCAGCTTCTTTTGTACGAATGGTCTAAGCGATGCAGTAAACCTTTGTTTCATCTGCTTCCTTATTTCTCCGTGTCTCGTTTTATGAGCGCTGAGTGGGAACGCTTCTGGCTAAAGCGTGACACAGAGCGTCTGCTTTATGCACTCATCATAAATGAACAATATACTATACAATCTCCTATTATACAAAATCCTCTTCTGAAAAAGAATGTTTTTCACTCGATTCAATATCTTTTCAGCGAGTGGGGACATTTCCAAACCGTTGTTTTTCCAACGGTGGACGGGCATTTGTACGGCTTAACCATACGGAAGTTTTCCAATGTAAAGGATCGCATTACATTAGGTAAAAAACTAGCGAAACTATTATTTCGAGCCGATTTGTTTTCGGATTTTTATCATTTTTTGCATACCGTTCCGCATACGGGGTCTCGGTTTGATTTTGAACCGTTTTTAGGGATCGCTAGAAGGTCAACACCTTTTCTTCGGACGGTTTATCCGGTGATGACACATTCATTAGACGATCAAAGGGAAGATTGGTTTCAAAAGAAATTGAGTCCATCTTTATTTGAGGCAGAGCCGCTGCCAAAGCAGATTGAGCTGACCGACTGGTATTTTCATAAAAAAAGACAGCTTCGTTTTCTTTTCTCATTAGAGCACTATTTTTTGCATAAATAAAAAGCAGGGGGTGCCTGCTTTTTTTACGTAGATGGACGATTAGGACCGCCGAGCTTTTTATCCAGCTGATCTGGACTGTTTTCTTTCCCTTTTGGCTTTTGCTCTTTTGGTGCTGGCTGCTTTTTCATGAAATCTACCTCCTTTTGTCTTTAGAATTTACACAATCGGACGCAATCATACAAAGAAGGACAAGCATCTGTCGAAAAGGAAGAAATAGCGCTTATCTACACTTAGATTGGCGATTTGCTTCTAGTTTTGTCATGTGTGAAGGAGGGTGAGAAAGAAAAGAGAATGTAACGAGAGACGATAAAGGAGGAATCTGATGATGAGCGAATTTGTATCAAAAGAATCCATTATGCAGTTGTTAGAGGAAATCGAGCGAAAAATTGATGCGGTAGAGGAAGAGCTGTCTCTTGCTGTGAAGCAGACGAAACGTGCAGCGATAGAAGAGCAAGAACAAATGATTGACCGGCTTGAATCAGAAGTAAAGGACTGTGAAGTGAAGCTTCATGCAGCCGAGTATAAACTGGCAGCAAGACCGGCATATCACGCCGGATAGCCTTTCTATTTGAGCAATAGGTAAACGTTTGATAGGATGGTTCATAGAGGTGAACACTTTGGATAATCAAACATTACTTGAACATACACAAAACTTGAGAATATGGATCGAAGAAGCGTATGAGCAGTACCAAAAGGGAAAGGCTGAAGAGGAGTACCCATCGTATGATTTTTATACGGATATTCAGCCGGCCGTTGTTACATTTGATCAGAAAATGGAGGAGTGGCTCACCGCTGCCATCTCGTTTATTGAGCAGGCCAAACCTAGATATTTACACCAAGAACAGCTTGAAGCCGTAAAAGAAAATGGAAAAGAGGTTGTCCTGCAATCTTATTTTGGTAAACAGCACGCACCCCGTGTAAAAAATTTAGTTGAGTCAGTGGTTTACACTCTGAACCTTTTAATAGAAGAAATCAAAAAGCGCAGCTAAAGAATGATGCTGCGTTTTTCTTATGGCTTCTTTAGGCACATCTTCTGCTCTTGGTCATAATATATGAGTGACATCAATATGTGTTGAGAGCGAGAGGAGCGAGATAGATGTTCCCTTATTCAAACCAGCAGCCTTATGAATTCAATCAATTCAAGCAAAGGCCTTTTCCGTATCCAGAGATGCAGCAGCAGCCTCCGCAGCCTCCAGACTATTTCATGCCGCCGTATCAAGGTGGAGGGGGAATGAATCAGGCACCATCTACTGTTTATCAGCCGCCTTATGGATACCAAGAAAACGTGCCGCCTTTACAGCCGCCTGAAGCGATGAATCCACCCCAAATGCAGCAGCCTCCAGGCATGATGCCCATGCAGCCGCCTATGAACCCTTATCCATTGCCAAGGCCGCAAAAACAGCAGCCATCTCAATTTAAAAGTGTGCTGTCACAATTCAAAAAAACGAATGGGCAATACGATTTTAACAAAATGTTTGATACAGCTGGCCAAATGATGAGTACAATGAATCAAGTAGGCTCATTGGCGAAAGGATTTACAAGCATTTTTAAAGCATAGCTAAAACCCAATAGATTGATCTATTGGGTTGTTTGCTTTGGCGCAGACACATGAAGCGATTGATCTTTCCACACACTCTTCATTTTCGTTTCATCTATTTTTGCCGGCATTAAAATGGTTTTGGTAAAGCTTGAATACGAAGAAGTCGTATCTGTTTTGATTTTTTCCTGTACTGATAAGTGTAAATATTGGGCTTTTACTTCTAGCGCAATGTCTCCTTCGACAAAATGGTCTGGAAATTGAATCTCGATATACACATTCTGTTCATCCTCTGTCACACCGGTCATAATGGATGCAAGTGAATGCGATGTGGTCATGAGTGCCTCTGCACTATTTAATATCTTGTGAAACGGGGAGGATGCAAAAAATTGTTCAATCGCTTCATATAGCATATCTTCATTTGCCAGCATTTCATGTTTTTTCTCGCCTTCATGTTTCATCTGAATCACCTCTCATCTACAGCCTATGCAGAGGGGGCTCAGGCGGTTATCAATTGATGAGAGGAAAAAATTATGATTAAATAGTGTTGAATGAAGCAAGGTGTATGGGCGTAAAGTTTCATACACGAAATAGATTTAAGAAGCAAAGCTTGAAGGGAGCAAATTGACATTGCTGAAAAAATTATTCGGTTTCGGAAAAAACCAAGATGATCTAAAGGAAGAAGTCATTTATTCTCCAGTTGATGGAGAGTTAATGGATATGACTGATGTACCAGATCCCGTCTTTTCTCAAAAGATGATGGGAGACGGCGTAGCAGTAAAACCAAAAAGTGGGACGATTGTGTCACCAGTAGAGGGTGAAATCATTCAGCTCTTCCATACAAAACATGCAATTGGCATTCGAACACTCTCGGGGCTTGAGCTTCTGATTCATATCGGACTTGAAACAGTTGGGTTAAATGGTGAAGGATTTGAAGCCCACATGAAAGAAGGGGATAAAGTGAAAATCGGTGATCCTCTTATTACATGTGATTTAGAACTGATTGAAGAGAAAGCATCAAGTACAGTAACACCTATTGTGATTATGAATGGTGACCTTATCGAACGACTTGATAAAGAACCAAAAGGCTCTGTAGAAAAGCAGATGTCCAAGCTCTTTACAGTGAAAATGAAATAATCCATGAATAGAAAAAACTACCCACTGACAGGGTAGTTTTTTATCGTGCTGAGGACATTAATCCTCCATCGGAACCCAGCCTTGACTTGCTTCCATGACAGACCACAATCCTTCTGGAATGAGATACTTGTCTTTTTGGCTGCGTTTAATGACGGTTTCAATCTCTTGTTCTCTGCCTTCTTTAATCTTCTTAGCCCAATCTGGGTCGACGATCAGCTCTCGTGCGACAGCGATGAGAGGAATCCCTTGATTGTAAGCATGGAGTGCATCTTCAGCTGTAATGACACTGCCTACTCCAATAAGCGGAAGAGCATCGCCGCAGCGTTCTTTTAGCAGTTCCATACGAGTTTTATTAGAATCTGCGCCTCGTCTTGCTTTAGAGCCAATCTCCATTAGAGAGATATGCAAATAATCGAGGCTTTTTGTTTTGAGAACATCCACTAATGTAAACGTCTCTGTCATTGTTAAACCAGGTGTTTCTGGTTCTTCAGGAGATAACCGGTATCCAAAGATAAACGGTTTAGCCGCATGTTCTTTGATGGCCTCTTTAACTGCATCTACAACAGCAATAGGGAAAGCTAGACGTTTTTCTTCATTTCCTCCCCATTGATCTGTACGCTGATTGCTATGCGGTGAGTAAAATTGCTGTAATAAATAACCGTTTGCTCCGTGAATTTCCACGCCGTCAAACCCTGCTTGAACCGCTCGTCTTGCCGCTTCTTTAAAGGAGTCGATAATATGCGTAATTTCCTCTTCTTTTAAAGCGCGTGCAATTTGTTTTCCATCTTTAAACACATCACTTGGCGCAACCACATCACCGTTTGGAACTAAATGAGGGAGAGCCTGAGAGCCGCCGTGATGAATTTGAATGATGGCTTTTGTTCCTTTTGCCTGGATAGCTGAAGCCAGTTTTTTCAGGCCTGGGATATCTTCATCTCTTGCGATAGAAGGCTGTCCTTCAAATGCCTTCCCATCTGGAGTCACATTCGCACATGCTGTAATCACCATGCCCATTTCACTTGATCTAGCTGTAATGAAGTCAATTTCGTCTTTTGAAATGGTGCCGTCATCATGAGAACCGAAGTGTGTCATTGGAGCAACGACTAACCGGCCATCAATAGAAGCGCCTCCTGGAAACGTAAATGGTTCAAACAAAGGCTTAAATTCGTTTTTCAATCTGATCATCTTCTTCCTTGATAAAATCATTTCACTTTAGAAGTGTAATAGATATTGTTACAACAGTTCAAAGTATTTGCTCATAAGTCCGCATCAAAAAATTGCCGCCTAGTCATGCAAACAAATATTCGGTACACTAGAATGAGAGGTGGACGCAATATGAAAAAGAAAACAATGAACGAACTGATAGAAGAATTAAAGAAAGACGAACAGGTAGAGCATTGGCATGAAATTGAAGCAAAGCCTGCACAGACCTCTCCCGTTCCTGAAAGAGTGGACGACAGGCTAAAAAAGGCGCTTGAAAAACGAGGCGTTAAAGAGCTGTACATTCATCAAAAAGAAGCCTTTGAACGAGTAATGGATGGTGAGCATGTAGTAACGGTTACACCAACAGCTTCAGGTAAAACGCTTTGCTACAATCTGCCTGTTCTTCAGTCGATCGCAGAAGACCAGACAAACCGCTCTCTTTATTTATTCCCAACAAAAGCGCTCGCGCAGGATCAAAAGAGTGAACTTAACGAGATCATCCGCGAGATGGATGTTCCGATTCATAGTGAAACATATGACGGGGACACCTCCCCGGCCATTCGGCAGCGAGTCAGACAAGCAGGGCATATTGTCATCACAAACCCAGATATGCTGCATTCAGCTATTTTGCCTCATCATACGAAATGGGTCAGCTTGTTTGAGAATTTGAAGTATATTGTCATTGATGAACTTCATACATATCGAGGCGTGTTTGGCAGTCATGTGGCCAATGTGATTCGAAGATTAAAGCGAATTTGTGCATTTTATGGAAGTGATCCGATTTTCATTTGTACTTCCGCAACGATTGCGAATCCAAAAGAGCTGGCGCAGCAGCTCACAGGGAGCAAAGTGCATCTTATTGAACGAAACGGAGCGCCCAGCGGTAAAAAGAATTTTGTGTTTTATAACCCGCCAGTGGTGAATAAACCATTAAATATTAGACAAAGCGCTGCCACTGTCGTCAACCAATTGGCTAAAACATTTTTAAAAGAAAAAATTCAAACGATCGTTTTTGCTAGAAGCAGGGTACGAGTAGAAGTGATTTTAAGTCATATTCAAGAGCTTGTGAAAAAAGAAATCGGTCCAAAATCGATTCGCGGGTATCGCGGAGGCTATTTGCCAAAAGAGCGGCGCATGATTGAAAAGGGGTTAAGAGAAGGAGAAATTCTAGGTGTCGTCAGCACGAACGCACTAGAATTAGGGGTAGATATAGGTCAGCTAAAGGTATGCATTATGACGGGGTATCCTGGCAGTGTAGCGAGTACATGGCAGCAGGCAGGACGTGCTGGAAGGCGTCATGAGGAGGCGCTTATTATCATGGTGGCAAGCTCCTCACCCCTTGATCAATATATTGTCAGACACCCTGAATATTTCTTTAATAGACCGCCTGAAGCAGCCAGAATCAATCCTGAAAATCTCATTATTTTAGTGGATCATCTAAAATGTGCTTCCTACGAGCTGCCATTTCGGACGGATGAACAGTTTGGCGGCATGGAAGTAGAAGACATTTTGCAATACTTACATGAGGAAGGGGTTCTTCATTTTAGCGGGAACCGGTATTATTGGTCGGATCAATCGTTCCCAGCGCATGGGATCAGCCTGAGATCTGCAAGTCAGGAAAATGTGGTGATTGTGGATCAATCCGACGTAGCGAATGTCCGGATTATTGGAGAGATGGATCGATTCAGTGCAATGACATTGCTTCATGATGAGGCAATTTATTTACATGAAGGGGTTCAGTATCAAGTAGAAAAGCTAGATTACGAGCATTTGAAGGCTTATGTGAAACAAGTGGATGTAGAATACTATACAGATGCTAATTTAGCTGTTCAGCTCAAGGTGCTGGAAATCGATCAGACAACAGAGAAAGAAGCGGTATCTGTTCACTACGGTGATGTGACTGTCAACGCAATGCCTACGATATTTAAAAAAATCCGTCTGAGTACTGGTGAAAATATCGGGTCTGGACCGATCCACTTACCGGAAGAAGAAATTCATACGAGTGCGGCTTGGTTTGAATTACACGAGGCAGAGCGGAGATTTGAAGAGAAGACACTTGAACAGCTCCTGCTTGGCATCGCAAATGTTCTTCAGCACATTGTACCTGCTTTTGTGATGTGTGACCGCTCAGATATTCATGTTGTTTCACAAATTAAAGCGGCACATACCGGTAAACCGACAGTCTTTTTATATGACCACTACCCTGGCGGAATCGGCTTAAGCAAAGAAGTCCAAGCTCGTTTCGATGAAATAGCAGGTGCAGCCATTCAGCTGATAGAGCGGTGCCGCTGTGAGAACGGCTGTCCATCCTGCATTGGCATGGAAATGAAAGAGGTGAGCGGAAAAAGCAGCATTGTTGAATTGATGTCTGCATTTTAAGAGGAAGGAGGAAGATACCTACTCATGTCTTTAAAAGGGAAATTAAATCGAATGAAGAAGCACCTATCGCACAACCAGCCAAACGAAAAACGTCAAAAAACAGTGGAAGGGCAGCCTCAGCCTGTGACGGCCGAAAACATTCCATTTTTAAAGGAATGGGAGCAATTGGGTGCAGCTCCTTATCACTTTGAGGATTCCTTTTGTCTCATTCGAGAAGTCACCTATTCATTAGATGATAAGCATGGACTCTACTCGTTTGCGGAACTGCCAAAGGTCATCGAGGCATGGAACAAAAGCAGCATCCAGCATTCTCTATCGGCTAAAGGTTACAAGCCGCATGAACTGTTTTTCTTTGATACAGAAACAACTGGATTATCTGGCGGAACGGGAAATATGATCTTCTTGCTAGGACATGCGCGGGTTTTTACTGACAAAGTAGTGGTGAAACAGCACCTGCTCACAAATCCGGGAAATGAAGCGGCTCTTTATAAAAGTTTTCTCGATGAAGTGAACGTAGAATCACTCGTTACATATAATGGAAAATCATTCGATTGGCCGCAAGTGAAAACGAGACATACTTTGCTGCGAGATCAAATCCCTGCGCTTCCAGAGTTTGGCCACTTTGATCTTCTGCATGGGTCAAGACGATTGTGGAAGCATAAATATGAACGAATGGCGCTGTCTGTGGTTGAAAAAGAAGAGCTGCACGTCCACCGGGAAGGCGACACACCGGGTTTTTTAGCACCGATGATCTATTTTCACTTTTTAAAGGAACAAAAACCGAAGCTCATCGAAGGGATTTTGACTCATAATGAATTAGACGTCCTTTCGTTAATCAGCCTTTACATCCATCTATCCAAAAAAATTCTATCTATGGATGCGGTAAAGGAACATGATGAGAAATATGCGCTGGCTAGGTGGCATCTTGCGCATCGTGATGTACAGGAAGCTACGAAGCATTTGCGGGAATTAACAGGTGCTGATTTTGAACATGCCAATCAGGCGGCTTTTGATCTCTCATTACAATATAAACGGCTAAACGAGTGGGATGAAGCAGTTCGAATTTGGGAAACATTATTTGAATCAAGTGATGTCCATTTGGCATTAAAAGCAGGTATAGAGCTTGCGAAGTGTAAAGAGCATCGCCAAAAAGATGCAAGGTCAGCTCTTTCCATCACGGAATCTTTATTATCTTTCTCATCGTTAAGCGAGCGAGACACAAAAGAGCTTGAGAAGCGGAAAAAACGGCTATTGAGAAAAGCTGGGCAATGAAATAATATTACCCGGGAAAGCGCAAAAAATGACAACGTTCGGCTCTCGGCCGAAAATAAAAATTGTTTAGCACTTTTATTGTAGAAAGTCCGCGAATCCTGTAAAATAACGTTAGATATTGAATGAGGAGCGTATAGCATGTATAAGGGTCTTTTCTACTTGTTTTTTCTTGTGGTCATTTTGGTCGCTTTTGTGTTTTCAAACTATAAAGATATTTTTCTTGCCAACTTTTAAAATAGGTTAATGCATTAGTACATGTACACCTCTTGATTCATACATTGATAATGTAAGAAAATAAAGGAGAGGGGAATGCTACATGTACCATCATCATCATTGCCATCCGAATGTTACACAGCCAATTGTTCATCCGACGAATCATTGCTGTACACACAGCGAGTCAACAACAATTGTGCCGCATATCCACCCGCAGCATGTGACAAATGTTCACCACCATAATTTCAAACATGTTCACTACTTCCCGCATACGTTTTCTCAGGTGGACCCGACAACACATCAACACTTTAACTGCGGTGGACCTTGCTGTAACAGATAAAGTGAATGGGACTTTTATAAGTCCCATTTTTTAAAAGCAGGTGAAAAAATGAAAATTATTGCTGTCACAGGGTACAAGCCGTTTGAGCTTGGGATATTCAAACAAGACGAGCCTGCACTTCAATACATAAAAGCGGAGCTTCAAAAAAGGCTGACAGCCCTTATCGAAGAAGGTCTGGAATGGGTGCTCATATCAGGGCAGCTTGGGGCAGAAATTTGGACAGCCGAAGTGGTGTTTGAGCTTCAGGAGGAATATCCAGCGTTAAAACTTGCAGTCATTACGCCATTTTATGAACAGGAAGAGCGCTGGAATGAACAAAACAAAGAGTTGTATGAAGGAATTCTTGCACAGGCCGATTTTGTAGAAAGTGTCACGCATAGACCGTACGAAAGTCCGGCACAATTTAAACAAAAGAATCGCTTTTTTATTGAAAAAACAGATGGTCTTCTCGTCTTATATGATCCCGAGCATGAGGGATCGCCGAAGTATATGATCAGGGAGGCGGAAGCCTATACCGATTACCCCATTATGTACATCACGATGGATGATCTAAGAGCGCAGGTTGAGGCGGAAGATCCGTTTTTTGATTAAAAGCAAGAGAAAATTTGACAACGTCACGTATTTCTGAAAAAATATACTATGAATTCACGATATGAGGTGAAAAAGATGCTTGCTGATAAAGTAAAGCTTTCTGCGAAAGAAATTTTAGAAAAAGAATTTAAAACAGGTGTCAGAGGGTACAAACAAGAAGAAGTCGATAAATTTTTAGATATGGTCATTAAAGACTATGAGACATTCAACCAAGAAATCGAAAAACTTCAACAAGAAAACCTCCACTTGTCAAAACAGCTTGAAGAAGCTGTTGAACAAGGGAAAAGACAGCCTGCACAGTCTAATACAACAAACTTTGATATTTTAAAAAGACTATCGAACCTTGAGAAACACGTTTTCGGCAGCAAACTTTATGATTGAGTCTTGCTGAAAAAGCTTGTGTCAGATGTCATTGTCGTTTATAATAACGCTTATTGATTAACGTTCGGGTAATCGCTGTAATGCTATTTAGTGCATTGCAGAGGAAAGTCCATGCTCGCACGGTGCTGAGATGCCCGTAGTGTTCGTGCCTGGCGAAAAAATAAGCCAGGGCAGCCTGGGAAAGGCTGACGGCAGGAAAAATGCCTACGTCCTTTTTAGGATATGGCAAAGTATCCTTGAAAGTGCCACAGTGACGAAGTCTCACTAGAAATGGTGAGAGTGGAACGCGGTAAACCCCTCGAGCGAGAAACCCAAACTTGGTAGGGGAACTTTCTCAAAGGAACCAAACGGAGAGAAGGACAGAGAATTCTGTAGATAGATGATTACCACCTGAGTACGAGGCATTTGCCGTTTGCAGTACGATGGAACAAAACATGGCTTACAGAACGTTAAATCCGTTATCATAAACATGATGAAACAAAGCTCTCCTATTTCAACATATGGAGAGCTTTTATCTTGAATACATAAAAGGACGAGAAAACAGGTGATAAATCAATGAAAACCTATACACTCATCGCAACAGCTCCAATGGGAATTGAAGCAATTGTTGCAAAAGAAGTAAGAGACCTTGGCTATGAGTGCACAGTCGACAACGGAAAAGTGATTTTCAAGGGGGATGCTCTTGCCATTTGCCGTGCAAACCTTTGGCTGCGTACAGCAGACCGGATCAAGGTACAAGTTGCTGAATTTTCGGCAAAAACATTTGATGAGCTTTTTGAACAAACGAAAGCGATTGACTGGGCCGCTTTTTTACCAAAAAACAGTACGTTTCCTGTCATCGGGAAATCTGTGAAATCTCAGCTTGCCAGTGTGCCTGACTGCCAGCGCATCGTCAAAAAAGCCATCGCTCAAAAGCTTAAATCCTCCTACAACATTCAGTCTGAATGGCTTGAAGAGACGGGACCTGAATATAAAATCGAGATCGCTCTTTTAAAAGATAAAGCGGTTCTTACGCTTGATACATCTGGTGTAGGTCTTCATAAACGCGGATACCGCATGGATCAAGGCGGAGCACCTATTAAAGAAACGCTTGCTGCTGCGCTCGTCTTATTAACGAACTGGACACCTGACCGTCCGTTTGTTGATCCTTTCTGCGGATCAGGAACAATCGCCATAGAAGCAGCGATGATAGGACAAAACATTGCCCCAGGATTTAACCGGGATTTTGCGTCTGAATCATGGGAATGGATCGGTGAAGACGTATGGAACAAAGCGCGTGTGGAAGTCGAAGAAAAAGCAAACTATGATCAGCCGCTCCGCATTATCGCAAGTGACATCGACCATCGTATGGTGGACATCGCAAAAATGAATGCAGAAGAAGCAGGACTGAGTGAACTGATTGAGTTCAAACAAATGCAAGTAAAAGACTTTCAAACAAAAGAAGAGTACGGTGTGATTGTTGGAAATCCTCCTTATGGTGAACGACTGAGTGATAAACCAGCTGTTGAAAAAATGTATCAAGGAATGGGTGAAGCGTTTAAGAACCTAGATACATGGTCCATTTACATCTTAACGTCACACGAAAAATTCGAAGAGTGCTTCGGAAGAAAAGCGACGAAAAAGAGAAAGCTGTTTAATGGATTTATTAAAACAGACTATTATCAATATTGGGGAAAACGCCCGCCTAGAAAGCAACCAACCGAATCGTAATAAATGGCCGCACCGAAAGAAGGTGCGGCTTTTTTATGCTGAAAAGGTATAACTACTCGCGTGGCGGAATAAACTGAACTTGATTTTAAAAAAAGAGGTGTCTTCATGATTCATTATGATCAAATTCAGTTAATCCAAAAAGCACTCAATTCGACTGCTCAAGAAATAGAAGGGCATGAAGGTGGACAATCTGCTCAGCTTACGGCAGCCATCGAAGATTTGGCGCTGGCTCAGGCATACATAGAACGTTCTGAGCATGCATTTTTAATGAAGGAAAGCTATCAACATCGCCTGCGCTCATAAAAAAAGATTGTTTTTCCCCAGCGTAAATGGTACTATTGAATGTCTGAATGATTCAAAAGTTGGGGGTTGAAGCAGGTGACAGCATCTCGTTTGCCTTTTTCATTATCAAAAGAACACAATTTTTACGAAGAACTGGGCAACTGGATTGGTGATGTGTTTTATGACATTTTGCCAGAAAAGGGCTTTGATCTTCGAGATGAACAAATATTTATGGCTTTTCAACTAGAAAGAGCCTTTAAAGAAAAAAGTGTGATGTTTGCCGAAGCTGGGGTAGGCACAGGCAAAACCATCGTCTATCTATTATTTGCCGTCACATATGCAAGGTATACAGGGAAGCCTGCGATTATTGCATGTGCAGACGAAACGTTAATTGAACAGCTCGTTAAACAAGAAGGTGATATCTATAAAATTGCCAATCACCTTGATATTCAAATAGATGCGAGATTAAGTAAATCGCATGATCAATATTTATGCTTAAAGAAGTTGGAGAAAACGATGCAGCGTGAAGATGATGAAAAGTGGCTCGATATTTATGAATCACTGCCTTCATTTGTTCATGAATCACATGGCATGCAAACCTTTTATCCGTATGGCGATCGAAAAGAGTATCCGGAGTTATCAAATGATGAATGGTCACGAATTGGCTATGACTCGTTTCAGGACTGTCTGACGTGCGATATGCGTCATCGCTGTGGTTTGAATTTATCAAGAGATCATTACCGGAAAGCGACAGACCTCATCATCTGTTCACATGATTTTTACATGGAGCATGTGTGGACGAAGGAATCCCGGAAACGTGAGGGCCAGCTTCCGCTGCTTCCTGAGCATAGCTCCGTCGTATTTGATGAGGGACATCTTCTCGAGTTTGCCGCACAAAAAGCGTTAACGTACCGAGTGAAGCAATCAACGCTCGAAACATTTTTGGAACGTCTTTTGCAAAACGACATACGCGAAGAATTTGCAGAGCTTGTTGAAGATGCACTTGCAACAAACGATGAGTTCTTTTATCTCTTAAAAACACATGCCAAAGAAGTCAAAGGCTCGCACCGGCTTGAAATTGGGCGTGTCGATGAGGTGAAGCGTTCTGCAAGTGAATTGTGTGACTTGCTTGAAAAAATCGGAGAAGCGCTCGTGTTTGAATCTGAGATGTATACGATCGATCAATACGAATTATCTGTTGTGGAGGAATACATTGAACAAATGGCGTATTCTTTATCGCTTTATCAAAAAAATGCCATTAGCTGGCTGGAAAAACAGGAATTAGATACAACATTTGTTGTGATGCCAAAGACGGTTGCAGAGGTGCTTGGCGAAAAAGTATTCTCGCAAAAAAGACCATATATTTTCTCTTCCGCTACATTGTCTGAGAATCAATCCTTTGATTATTTAGCTGAAAGTCTTGGGATTAAAGATTACTTATCAATGAGTGTCGCTTCGCCGTATGATTACGATGAACAAATGAAGATTTATTTCCATGGAATTCAGCAGCTCGCTGAGCAAGAGGCAAAAGCACAGCAAGTGATCACTCAGCTGAAAGAAAATGGAGGACGATCTCTGATATTATTCCCTTCATTTGACGAACTCCATTTCTTTAGAAAACAGCTTGAAGCAGCAAATGAATCACTGCCGTTTGACGTATATTTTGAGGGAGACGAGGAAATCAGCACGATTGTTCAAAAGTTCCAAGCTGATGAGACATCCGTGTTATGCTCAGTTCATCTGTGGGAAGGGCTTGATATTCCAGGTGAATCATTAACGAATGTGATCATCTGGGGACTTCCTTATCCGCCGCATGATCCAGTATTTGAAGCGAAACGGAATGAAGCAAAGGATGCACATGCTGAAGTTGACCTTCCGTATATGCTGCTTCGCTTACGCCAAGGGATCGGAAGACTGATCCGGACAAGCCAAGACGCAGGAAGCATTCATATTTACTTTGATCGTAAAGAAGATACTAAGCTTCAAAGTAAAATTGAATCCGTTCTGCCAGTGAAGCCCATCATCACATCTTAAATAGCTGAAAACTTGCAAATGAGGAGGATACCACGGTGTATCCTCCTTTTTCATTGACAAAAGAACATTCATTGAAGTAGCCTTGAAACGTACATACATATTTTATTGATTGGGGGAACAAACGCATGAGTCTTGAAGCAACTGAGAAAGCGTTTTATCAATTACTAGGGAAAATCGCCCATTATACAGAGGCGCTCCATTTACTTTACTGGGACTCTAGAACACAAGCACCTAAAAAAAGTGCGGATTTTAGAGCTGAAACGATCGGTCAATTATCAAGTGATATTTTTAATATGAAGACTTCTGACGAAATGAGAGATCTTCTTCACGCATTAAACAAACATCGAGATGAGCTGTCAAAAGATACACAGAAGGCGCTCGAATTATCACAAAAAGAGTATGATGAAAACAGTAAAATTCCGAAAGAAGAATTTAAAGAATACTCGATTTTACAATCAAAAGCGGAGCATGTTTGGGTAGAAGCAAGGGAGAAATCAGACTTTTCACTCTTTGCACCATACTTAAAACAGCTTATTGACTTTAACAAGCGTTTCATCCAATATTGGGGCGTGAAAAAAACGCCTTATGATGTGCTGCTCAATAACTATGAGCCAGATATGACGGTTGAACAGCTTGATCAAAAGTTTGGTGCACTTCGTGACGCTATTGTTCCTCTTGTGAAAAAAATCGAAGCCTCACCTAATAAGCCGGATACTTCATTTTTATCGAAAAGCTTCCCAATCGATAAACAAAAGGAATTGAGTCTCTTTTTCTTAAAAGAATTAGGATATGACTTTGACGCAGGCCGCCTGGATACAACAGTTCATCCATTTGCTGTAACGTTAAGCAGAGGCGATGTACGTGTGACGACCCGTTATGATGAGCATGATTTTCGAATGGCGATCTTTGGAACGATTCATGAATGTGGTCATGCGATCTATGAGCAAAACATTGATGAAGCACTGAGCGGAACACTTTTATGTGATGGGACTTCGATGGGAATCCATGAATCACAGTCTCTTTTCTTTGAGAACTTTATCGGCAGACACGAAGATTTCTGGAAAACGTATTATCAAAAGCTGCAAGAAGCTTCTCCTGAGCAATTTAAAGATGTTTCTTTAGAAGACTTTGTGCATGCAGTGAATGAATCGAAGCCTACTTACATTCGAATTGAAGCCGATGAACTGACGTATCCGCTTCACATTATCATCCGCTATGAAATTGAGAAAGCGATTTTCAATGAAGAAGTAGCAGTTGAAGATCTGCCTGCACTTTGGAATGAAAAATATCAAGCGTATCTTGGCATTACGCCTCCTAATGATGCACTCGGTATCTTGCAGGATGTTCACTGGTCTGATGGAAGCTTTGGCTATTTCCCTTCATATGCCCTTGGTTATATGTATGCAGCGCAATTAAAGCAGCAAATGATCAAAGATTTACCAAATTTTGATGAGCTTATTCAAAATGGTTCTTTTGCACCGATAAAAGAATGGCTGACGGAACATGTTCACCAGCATGGAAAACGGAAAAAGCCATCTGAAATCATTCAAGATGCAACAGGCGAAGAATTAAATGTTCAATATTTAATCGACTACTTAACAGATAAATATACAAAACTGTATTTATCATAAAAGAAGGGCACCCTTTCATGAGAGGGGTGCTTTTTTGATGCTTGAATATTCTAAAAACGAACATTTTGTTCTGATCTATTATTTAAGTTCGGTATTTTTCTAGAAAAGTGCTTTCCAAGCGTCTGAAATCTTGTTATAATTTGAACACTATAACACTCATATAATCGCGTGATGATGGCACGCAAGTTTCTACCGGACACCGATAAGGTCCGACTATGAGTGAGCAAAATGAAACAGCTCTTGTTTGAGCTGAAGATCCGTTGATCGTTTTCGCATTGCTTGCTCCTCATGGACAGCAATGCTTTTTTTATGCCAAAAATTGAATGTTTGCCAATATGCTAGGGGGAAGAATGATGGAATTGTTACGTCAAAAAATTGAGAACGAAGGAATCGTTCTGTCAAATCAAGTGTTAAAAGTAGATGCTTTTTTAAATCATCAAATTGATCCTGTGTTAATGCATGAGATCGGGCAAGAGTTTGCTAGATTATTTAAGCACGATGGCATTACAAAAATCATCACAATCGAATCTTCTGGCATCGCACCTGCTGTGATGGCTGGGCTTGCTCTTCAAGTACCTGTTGTGTTTGCAAGAAAACGTCAATCACTCACATTAACGGATAACCTGTTAACGGCCAGTGTGTACTCTTTTACGAAAAAAGTAGAAAGCACGATTGCTGTCTCAAATACGCATCTTAGTGAAAATGATTGTGTGTTAATCATCGATGACTTTTTAGCGAATGGTGAAGCTGCGAAAGGACTTGCTGCAATTGCAAAGCAGGCGAAGGCAAAAGTAGCCGGATTTGGCATTGTCATCGAAAAATCATTCCAGCCTGGAAGAAATGCGCTTGTGCAAATGGGCTACCGCGTTGAGTCCCTCGCACGTATTGAATCACTTGAGGAAGGGAAAGTCACGTTTGTACGGGAGGTACAATCATGAGTGCCGCTAAAAAAGTCAAAACGCTCTCACTGGGTATTCAGCATGTACTGGCAATGTATGCAGGTGCTGTTCTTGTACCGCTCATTGTTGGAGATGCGCTCGGGCTCACGCCTGCACAGCTGACTTACTTAATCTCTGCGGATATTTTCATGTGCGGGGCTGCCACATTGCTTCAAGTATGGAAAAACCGCTTCTTTGGGATCGGTCTGCCTGTTGTATTAGGCTGTACATTTACTGCGGTTTCGCCGATGATTGCGATTGGCTCTAAGTATGGAATTTCGTCTATCTATGGAAGTATTATCGCTTCTGGATGTATTGTCATTCTTCTTTCTTTTTTCTTTGGGAAGCTTGTGAAATTTTTCCCGCCTGTTGTCACAGGTTCTGTCGTCACCATTATTGGTATCACCCTCATTCCTGTAGCGATGAACAATATGGCAGGAGGAGAAGGAAGTGCAGACTATGGTTCTTTTGAAAATCTAGGGCTCGCTTTCCTTGTGCTGTTTATCATTGTACTGCTCTATCGGTTCACGAAAGGGTTTATGAAGGCGATCGCCATTTTAATCGGTATTCTTCTTGGGACAGCAGTTGCTGCGTTTATGGGGAAAGTGGAGACAGCTGAGGTGGCAAAAGCCCAGGTTTTCCGCATGATTGAGCCATTTTATTTTGGGATGCCGACCTTTGAATTTGCACCGATCATGACCATGACGTTAGTTGCGATTGTGTCATTAGTTGAATCAACAGGCGTTTATTTTGCATTAGGTGATTTAACAAACCGGTCATTAAAAGAGATGGATTTGGCTAAAGGCTATCGCGCAGAGGGGATTGCTGTGTTATTAGGCGGAATCTTTAATGCTTTTCCATACACAGCCTACTCGCAAAACGTTGGATTGATCCAGTTAACAGGAGTCAAGAAAAACCAAGTCATTGTTGTAACAGGAGCATTGCTCATGTTATTTGGTCTTTTTCCTAAGATCGCTGCCTTTACGACGATTATTCCAAAGTCAGTCCTTGGCGGTGCAATGGTTGCCATGTTTGGCATGGTCATTGCATACGGTATTAAAATGCTCTCGCGCGTGGACTTTGCAAAGCAGGAGAACTTGCTGATCGTCGCTTGCTCCGTGGGAATCGGCTTAGGAGTTACTGTCGTACCGCAAATGTTTGAGCATCTGCCAGATTCGATTAAATTATTAACAAGTAACGGCATTGTGGCCGGAAGCTTTACCGCTATTTTGCTTCATATTATTTATCACATGATTCCTTTTAAAAAAGAAGCCGGGCATGACCTGGTAGAAGAACCTAAGCAATCTGTTATGTAAACCCCTCTCTTGGAGAGGGGTTGATTATGGACAAAGAGCTAAAATGACCTTTTATTTTAGCTCTTTGTCTTCTTTTTAGCTTGATAAAAAACCTTTGAAGTCCTAGGATCCTAGGAAGGAGCGTGTGAGGGTTTGTCTACAAGCTGAAAGCCCGCATCTTTTGGATACGGGCTTTTTGTGATTAGCACTATTAATGTTGTACCGGCGGCATTGTTTCGTTAATGACTGCAAATGTATAGCCCCTTGCTTTTAGCTGTATAATCAGGCTATCTAAATAGTTTGTGGTAGAGGGTTGATCATGCATTAATATAACTTTTGGTTCCCATGGTTTATTTTTCTCAAACATTTGCAATTGATTCAATACCTCTGGAACATATTGTGAGTTTTTATATCTCCAGTCAAGACTATCAATCGTCCAGTCCCAGTAAATAAAGCCATTTTGGTTTAAACGTACTTTTTGATGATATGTTAAATTTGGAACACTGCCAAAGGGGGTTCTTACAAGACGGCTGTAGACGCCTGTAACAGAGGCAAGAATACGCTGAGCTTCTCTCATTTCATTTGCGGGAGACTCGCTGTTCTGATAAAAGAGGTTTATATCATGCGTCATGCCATGAAGACCTAATTGATGTCCTTCTTGATAAAGTCTTTTCACAGCTGATTGGTGTGCTTGGATTTGCGGTCCAAGCATGAAGAACGTCGCCTTCACGTGATGTGCTTTTAATACATTTAACAGCTGATTTGATGTAGCAGAAGGACCATCATCAAATGTTAAAAAGACTGTTTTATTCGTTGCCTGTTGGTTTGGATTGGTCTTAAAATGTGTATCCAATGTTCTTGTAGACTGATCTTTTGCTTTCAGACTGATGCTTGTGTCACGGAAGTCACTGCTGGCAGCATTTTTTGCTTGCCCATTGGTCGCCTGCAAATGGGGTTTAGACATATCCCAGATAAAAAAGAGAAACAGTGTAAGAAGCACTAAACCAATTACCTTTGAGAGAAGTATCGTGTTGTAGGGTGTCTTTTTTTGGGAAACCTTTTTCATTACAATCACTCCAGTCAATTAAATTTTGAGCCGAACCATGTTGTAGATTCTTTCTTTTTTCACTGTTTTTCCTGGTACTCATATTGATTAAATATATAGTGGAAAAAATCCTTTTTATATAGAAAATTCAAATGAATTGGAAATTTATGGTTGTTACTTTGTATTGATCAGCAAAAAAAGGTGATCCATTTATGTTTAAATAAAATCATTCTGAATAATGATCGAAACGTTAATATTTATACGCTAAGATAGCAGCAGATTTGACCATTAATTCGAAGCGAAAGGGAGATTTTGTATGAAAGTGTTGTATAAGTAAAGGGGGGGTGTCTACGTTCTGAACACTTCTCTTTTAGAGGTGTTTTTTTGCATAAAAAAAGCAGGTTCGCTTGGCTTAGAACGAACCTGTGAAGGAGGAAAACTACATCATGTTTTCACCTATATTATCCAATATTTATCAATTGTCGTCAAGACAAAAAGTTAGCCGGAGGAAAATATTTTGACTGAATTGTGACGTTTTGGCATGTATATCCTTTTTTCGATAGGGGATATTAATCGAAAAAAGAGGTGAAGGCGATGGCGTACATTCTTTCTGTTGGAACGAGTCTGCCAAAACATCATGTGGATCAGAAAAAGGCGGCTGATTTTGCTAGATCCCAATTTAAACGATCGTTTAAAGATATCGACCGGCTGCTGAGAGCTTTTCAAAACGGAGAAATCGAGAGCAGACAGTTTGTGCAGCCAATTGAATGGTATCAGACGCACCACTCTTTTGAGGAGAAAAACAATCTCTATTTGGAAAAAGCATTGGCTCATGTAAAAGAAGCGGTCATACACTGTCTTCATGAGAAGGCGTTCCTGAAAAAACCGATTCCGTTTGAAGAGATCGATGCATTGTTTTTTATTTCAAGCACCGGACTTTCGACACCAAGTCTTGATGCAAAACTGATGAATGTTCTTCCTTTTTCGCCTTATACGAAACGAGTGCCGATCTGGGGATTAGGGTGCGGGGGCGGAGCGGCAGGGTTGTCCCGGGCTTACGAATACATAAGGGCATTTCCAGAAGCAAAGGTGCTGGTTGTCGCCTGTGAACTGTGCAGTTTAACTTTCCAGCCGCAAGATCAATCAAAAAGCAATTTAATCGGGACATCTTTGTTCGGAGACGGGACAGCAGCGGTACTCTTAACTGGAGAAAAAGGTGTATCTGAATACGCCGATCTAAAAACAGTTCCTAGAGTGATTGGTACACAATCCGTCACAATGAAAGAGTCTGAGGATGTGATGGGATGGGAATTTACAAGTGACGGCTTTCGGGTTATTTTCTCCCGTGACATTCCTTCCATTATTTCAGGCTGGTTAAAAGAGCAAGTCGATCAATTTTTAGAGCAGCAAGGGTATTCGGCAGAAGACCTATCAGTTTTTCTTGCCCATCCTGGAGGAAAAAAAGTGATTGATGCCTATATTGAAAGTCTATCCTTACAAGAGGATCAGCTTTTTTCATCAAAAGAAGTACTTAAACAACACGGAAATATGTCCTCTGCCACAGTTTTGTATGTGATCAAACATTATCTTGAACATCAATCCGCTGAAGCGGGAGATATGGGTCTTTGCGGAGCGCTTGGTCCGGGCTTTTCCTCAGAGCTGCTGCTCATGAAATGGGAGGAGGTCTAATCATGATCATTTGGCTCGTCATTGGTTTCTTCGTTTGTCAGCGGCTTATTGAAATGCTTGTGGCTAAAAGAAATGAAAAGAAAGTAAAAGCGATCGGTGCCATTGAATTTGGTGCAAGTCATTATCCTTATATGGTCGCTATGCATGCGGGCTTTTTTCTCTCACTCATGGTTGAGGTATGGGGATTAAACAAGACGCCGTCACGCTATTTTCTTGTGCTGCTCATTGTACTGCTGGCCACACAGGTGATTCGATACTGGGCATTATATTCTCTTGGGACGTATTGGAATACAAAGATTTTAGTTGTACCAAATGCGATGATGGTGAAAAAAGGACCTTATCGCTGGTTAAAGCATCCTAACTATGTAGTGGTGGCAATTGAGCTTATGCTGATCCCGCTATTGTTTAATGCCTATTTTACCGCCATTTTGTTCACATGTTTAAATGCATGGATGATGGCCGTGAGAATTCAAACAGAAGAGAAAGCGCTCAATCAGTATTTGTTAAATTAATATTGAAAATCATTATCAATTGTGATACACTTTCATTAATGATAAGCATTCTCAATCACGAAGGATGGACGGTGATCACATGACAATGGTTTTCTTACTCGGTACGGTCTGTGTATACAGCCTATTAATTGGCTTCGTATTAAAAGGTGTTTCTAAAAAATCTGCTTCCTGATCCCAGTCAATTGCGACTGATCGGGAAGCAGATTTTTTTTTATTTCCTCAGATCAGAAGAAAAATCTCTTCATTTTGTGTAAAATGGTATCACATACATAACTGACTTTTCTAAAAACAAAGGGGTTTATCGTCATGGAAGACTTGTCTATTCGAGATTCGCTCGTTCAAACTACAGGTGCTTTATATCAAAGCCTTCTTAAAAGGGATGATCATGAACGCGCAGCCAAACTTGCATCAATTATCAAAAAGGAAGCAGAAGAAGAAGTGTATATCGCATTTACCGGCCACTATTCAGCTGGAAAGTCATCTCTTGTGAATCATCTGCTTCATGATCACATCCTGCCAACGAGTCCAATTCCAACAAGTGCCAACTTGGTCGTCGTGAGGAAAGGGGAGAGTGAAGTAAAGCTTCACACCTCAGATGGCCGTTTTGCAAAAATGAGCGGTTCTTATGATAAAGAAGCAGTTCAGCGTTTTTGTAAGGATGGAGAACAGATTGAAATGGTGGAAATTAGCGGGGACTATAGAGGACTGGAAGAAAAGGTGGCAGTGATTGATACACCCGGAATTGATTCAACGGATCATGCTCACTTTTTATCTGCTGCGTCTATTCTTCATCAAGCAGATGCTCTTTTTTATGTCGTTCATTACAACCATGTTCATTCTGAGGAAAACATTCGTTTCATTCGCTCCATTAAAGAGAAAGTGCCAAATCTTTATTTCATCGTCAATCAAGTCGATCGACATGATGAGCATGAGACAGCGTTTGAAGACTACAAAAATCAAGTAGTTGATATGCTTCAAAAAGAAGGCATTGAAGAAGAACATCTATACTTTACATCTGTAACCGATGAGTCGCATCCAAGAAACGAAATGATTCGTTTAATCGAGAAACTGCAAGAATTACAAACATTGCCGAAAGCATCGCTTCGCGCCTATACCGAGCAGAAAATAGAGCATGTTTTAAAAGAACATATTGACTCATTAAAAGAAGAGCTGCAGGAAGAGGATCTGGATTTACAGCTTCAAGAAAAAAGAAAAGAAGTGAAGGAACTTGAAGCGAGAAGCAGCTTCATTGAAAATGGAGCAAAACAGTTAGAAGATGAAGTGTCTTCTGAAGTCGAGAACATTTTAAAAAATGCAAATCTAACCCCATTTAAAATGAGGGAGCTCGCAAGTGATTATATTGAATCGAAAGCACCTGGCTTTAAGGTAGGTCTGCTGTTCGCTAAAAATAAAACCGAGCAGGAAAAAGAAAAGCGGGCGAACGAGTTCTTAGCAGATGTCAAAGCAAGAATGAAAGCAGAAGTAGACTGGCATATTGCTGAGCTGCTCAAAAAAGAAGTCAAGAAACATCAGCTTGGTGAAGAGCTATTAAATCAAGTGATGGCATTTGAAACACCTGTAGAAGAATCACTGCTTGAAAACGTGATCCATCACGGTGCGACATTTTCAAATGAATACGTTTTGCAATATGCAAAAGATGCGGGTGAAGCACTGAAAAGACAGACGAAACAGAAAGCAATACCATTGATTGAACAAATGACCGAGATGCTGAAAACCCAGCTCATGAATGAAGAGGGAAAGCACCAAGAAAAATGGGTCCAGGCAGCACAGGAGCTCCAAGCGCTGGAGCAATGCATGGAAAAAAATGATCACATCAGAAAAGATATTGAGCATGTATGGGATATATGGCAAAACGGAACAAATGAGCAGATCGAAGAAGATTGGTTTTATGTGAAAAAACACCGGATGCAGCATGACGAGCTAAATCAGAATCAAACATCAACTCATACCGAAGAAAGAGAAAAAGAAAATCAGCAGCAGACAGAGCTTGATCAAATGCGACAATCACAGCATATCCCGACAGCGCAGTCGATTGACCAGTTTGAGCAGCTTTCTCAAATTTTAATGCCATTAAACGCGCTTGGGTCTCAAAGAAAGTCCTTTGAAAAACGAACAAAGCGGCTGCAAGCGAAGGAATTTACACTCGCCTTATTCGGTGCTTTTAGTTCGGGGAAATCTTCGTTTGCCAATGCCCTTGTTGGGAGAAAGGTGCTGCCATCATCTCCTACACCAACGACGGCCACGATCAATAAGCTGACGCGGCCGACAGAAGACCATCCGCATGAAAGTGTGAAAGTAGTGTTCAAAACCGAGCAGGAAATATTAGAGGAGCTCGATCAAATTCTCGGTTATTCTATAACAGAAGAAAAGGGAGATACGTTTCAAGCGAAACTCGAGCGGACGCTGAAAAAAAGAGTGCTTGAACAGGATCACCGCATCATTGTTGACCATTTTTTAAACGCTCATGAAACGTTCCGTGATTCGATTCAAAAACAAACGCCGCTCAATGTCACCCTGCAAGAATTAAAGCCATATGTGGCTGAAGAGGCTGTTTCTTGTGTGGTGAAGGAAGTGACGGTCTATTTAAGTACACCTTTAACAGATAAAGGACTGACGATTGTTGATACACCAGGCGCCAGCAGTATGAATAAACGTCACACAGAGATTGCCTTTCAATATATGAAGGACGCCGATGCCCTTCTTTATTTAACTTACTACCAGCATTCTTTCTCAAAAGCAGACCGGTCATTTTTACGTAAACTCGGGCTTGTAAAAGATTCATTTAGCATGGATAAAATGTTTTTTATTATCAATGCAGCTGACCTCGCAAAGGATCAAACAGAGCTTGAAACCGTCTTTGACTATGTGAAAAATGAGCTCACAAAAGAAGGCATCAGGCACCCAAACCTTCATCACGTATCCAGCAAGGAAGAGATCGAAGGAAAGGGACAGTCGCCTTATAACCAGTATGCACAGCTTAGAACACAGCTCGACTATTTTATTGAGGAAGAATTAGCGAAAGATGCGATTGAGCTTCTGTATTTTGAAGCCAGTACATTATGTAGAACAGTTGACAAGCTGCATGAGACGCTGCATCAGTCGGAAGATGAAAAGCAAGCAGAAAAGAAAAAGATAAACACATCCTATGAAGCGATCGTTGATCAAATGAGTCATATTAAACGATCTAAGCTAGTGACAGAAAGTGTGAAAAAGGACTTGCACGAACAGCTTTACCACATTGTTCAGCGCTTGTCACTATATGCAAATGATCTGTTAAAGACAGCCTTTTATCCTGGAATATCTCAAGGGGACTTCAGGCAGGAGTTGAAAAAAGCGCTTGAACAGGCGCTAAAGGATTATGAATTTGAATTTGTACAAGAGCTAAAGGCGCTTGATATTCGAATGGAATCGTTTATCACTCAATATTTCAAAGAGGAGTGGGAGAAAGGATTGCAGGCCGCGTGTGCAGAAGATCCTTACTTTTCTCTCCGGCTGTCGCCGCCAGATGAGAAAAATGCCGCGCTGAAACAAATTGAAGTGGAAGCGGACCTGACGCCGTTTGAGCCGCTCTTAAAGAAGCAAAAATCAGCGAAAGCTTTCTTTGAACAGAACGGGAAGGCAGCGTTTATAGAATCGATTCGAGATGTTCTTTTCCAGTTAACGACGAAATGGGCAGATAAAGAAAAAGAAGAACTACAGAGCAGATACGATATGATGGTGAAGACCTTTACTGAAAGATATGAAACAGAAGCGCTCAAGCAGCTGAGTGAACAAAAACAAACATTTATCATGAGCTTAACGACAGATGCGAAAGAGCAGGCGATGATAGAACAAGTATACAAGCAAACAAATGAATGGAAGAACCAGTTGAAAACCATTTGATTCATGATAGACTATATAAAAAAGAAAGCAGTTGATAAAAAATGACGAGCGTACACGAAGAAATTTCCGCACATTCACAAAAACAGAATGCTCATATCAAATCGTTTCTTGCGCTTGAGCAGAAAAGAGAGCAGGCAATAGAGACTGCTGTTTTGAAGTGTGAGCAAAACGAGCCATTTACAACTGACGAGATCAATGAAATTACTTCGAAGATGAATGAGCTTGCACGAGGCGGAATTGTTCCGCTGCGTAAGCATGTCACGATTGATATGGTCAGGGAGTATGTCGAACGAAAACAGAAGTAAAGAGTAACTTTCTCTTTTTTGGTCATCTTAACAAGTGAACCGAGAAAGGGGAATGATGATGGAAAAAAAACAGCATGCAAAAAAGCAGGATGAGCGTCACCCTAAACAAAAAGAGATGCCGTCCTACGCAGAAGCAGAATCGAAAAAAATGCAATACGGTCAAAAGTAATCCCCAGGTGCCACTTCTTTTCCAAAAGAAGAAGGCGCCTTTTTTATGTCGAATTCTATGTTCTATGATAGAATAGGAGTATTGTTTTGAAAAAGGGAGTTTATAAGAATGAATAAACACGTATTGCTTGTTGATGGCATGGCGCTTCTATTCAGATCGTTTTATGCAACGGCTGTCCATCGAAATTTTATGATAAATGATCACGGTGTCCCGACGAATGGAGTAAATGGCTATTTGAAGCATTTATTAACCGCTGTTCAAACATTTGAGCCAACCCATATTGTTTGCTGCTGGGATATGGGAAGCCAAACATACCGAAATGAATTGTTTCAAGATTATAAAGCAAATCGAGGAGAGGCACCTGTCGAGCTCATTCCGCAATTCGATTTAGCAAAGGAAGCGACAGAAGAACTAGGAATTGTAAACGTTGGTATAAAGGGCTTTGAGGCAGATGATTGTATCGGCACGCTGGCGGCAGTCTATCAGAATGAAGCACGTGTGACTGTCCTAACTGGGGACAGAGATTTGCTGCAAATATTGAATGAACAAGTGACGGTTGCTCTAATGCAAAAAGGAATTGGGAACTATAAACATTATACTAAAGCTTTATTTGAAGAGGAAATGGGCATCTCTCCAAAGGCGCTGATCGATATGAAAGCACTTATGGGGGATTCAAGTGATAATTACCCAGGCGTCAAAGGAATCGGCGAAAAAACAGCATTAAAATTTATTCAAACATATCAAACCATTGACGGATTATTAGAAAATGTTCATGAACTAACGGCTGCCCAGCAAAAGAAAATGCAAACAGGATTAGAAGATTTGAAGCTTTCCCGTTTATTGGCAGAGATCAAATGTGATGTCCCGCTGAGCTGTCCAATAGATGAGACGAAGGTGAACATCAATCAAGAACGGGCTGCTGCCATGCTGCGATACCATCAAATCAAAGGAATTGAACCGATGGTGAATCGGTTAAGTAAAATAGAGATCAGCTAAGCTGATCCCTAAATTCATCTTTTTGTATTGCTTTTCTTCGCTCTATTTTCGAGCTGAGATAGTGGCTGCTTATCTTTTGTTTGCGCATCACCTTGAGGCGTTGTCCCATTTGTGACACGACCTTTATTTTCTTTATCCAATCAGTATCACCTCATACATTAGCATAACCGAAAAAAAGCGATTCATCCTTTAGAAAGGTGAATCGCTTTTCTAGCGAGCTGATCAGCTACATGATTTTCCTTGCTTGGAATCCACTTAATGAAAAATAAATCAAACTGGCTTTGAAGCTCGATCATCTCTTTTATAAAATGCTGAAAGGCTGGATTTTTAGCAAATCCTGCATTGGCTGCACGGTCAACTACCTGTGAATCTGTTCGAAACGAAACGGATCGCAGTCCTTTTTCTACGCAGATTTTCATCCCTTCAATGAGAGCGGAAAATTCTGCCTCGTGATTGCTCATTGATCCAAGAGGAATCGAGAAAGATTCTGCCTTTCCATCATATTTAATGAAAATGCCGATGCCAGAAGGACCCGGATTACCTGCGCTAGCACCATCAATGTATATTTCAGCTGGCAATTTATTTCACCCTTTCATCAAGCGGAACCATTTTTTTCGCTGCATACGCGTATGGTGTCGCAATCGCGGCGACGATAAATTTAATCACATAAGTCGTGATGAAGATCTCGATCCATACATGAAATGGATAGGTGCCAAGAAAGGCAATTGTTGTGAAGATCAGTGTATCAAGCAGCTGGCTGATCATCGTACTTCCAGCGTTGCGCACCCAGAGCGCACCATCGGAAGGAAATATCCGGCGAATAAACGAATATACATAAACATCTAACATTTGACTGATGATATAAGCAGCAAGACTGCCAAGTGCGACCCTTGGCATAAAGCCAAAAATGGTTTCCAGGGATGTTTGAGAAATGTCGGATGGAGCGGGATGGAAAAGTAAAGCCTCCTGCATGACAACGGTTAGTGTTAAAAGAGTGGCAAAACCAATCCAGACAGCTTTTCTCGCTTCATTTTGTCCATATTTTTCATTCAATACGTCCGTTGCAAAAAACACACTGCCATATAAAATGTTCCCAAGTGTTGCCGTTAAGCCAAACAATTCAACGGTTTTGACCACTTGTAAATTTGCAGCAACCGTCGCAAAGCCAATCCAGACGAAAAGGCCCATTTTGCCAAATCCTTTATAAAATAGAAGAACAATGATAAAATTAATGATCGCAAATAAGATCCAAATACCTTCATTAAACAAGTGACATGAACTTCCTTTCTCATTGTGAAATGTAACTTTTTGATTATAGCATAACGAACGTTTACCTTAAAAGCACGGGAAGGCGATGTGATCAATGAAATTAAGAGCACACTATACAATGAAAGTGAAATCGATTGGGTCCATTGCTTTTTTCCAAGAAGATTGGATGGAGCTAAAAGAGGCCTTGATTTTAGCCAAACATATCGACAAAAAAGAACCACAGTCACTCCTATCATTTGAAGATGAAAAAGGGGCGATGTGGTCTATTAAAGAACTTGAAAAGCTAAATGAAGAACTAAAGCTTGAACCTGATCAGCTTCAGGTCTATTTTGATGCAAGTTTTCACAAAGAAACAGGCGACTCTGGTCTTGGGGTTGTCGTTTACTATAAGCTCGGAGAAGATGCTTATCGTTTGAGAAAAAATCAGCCCTTCCAAGGAATCACCAATAATGAAGCAGAATATGCGGCTTTATTTGAGGCTGTCAAAGCTTTAAAAGATCTTGGAGCAAGCAGAAATTCTGTCACGATTAGAGGCGATTCACTTGTTGTCATGAATCAGTTAAAAGGAGAATGGCCTTGTTATGATGATATACATAACAAATGGCTCGACCGGATTGAAGCGGCTTTAAGGGAGCTGAGGCTTACGCCAACATATGAAGTCATCGATCGTAAACAAAATGCAGAGGCGGATCAGCTTGCAAGGCAGATGCTTGCAGACGTTCCAATTGAAAGTAAATTGAAATTAGAAGCAGACGGAGCTGAATAATGTGGATAAAAAAACAGCAGTACAAGAATTGACGGATCTCCAAGACACGTATTGTTCAGATTGTTTGATTAAGAAGCACTTTCGAAAAGAATATGGAAAAAAATACGCCCACTCCTTTTGTATTCAGCAATGCACAGTAGGAGAGAAAATAAAAGAATACGGACAGACGCTGCTTAAAAAGTAAGCGGCTGCCGCCCCGGTTTTCCCTGCTCAAACATCCGCTCATGAAAAAAAACGGATAGAATGTGTAAAAAGAGAACATATTCTGAAAAATGAGCCGATATAACTATAGAAAGTTTTGGTTGAGTTACTTTTTGACTAAGTGACGGATAATAGAGGAAAAGGGGAAGGCCGGCATGGATAATAAGGATTTCGAAACGGTATTACATCGAACATTTCAAGAGGTATACAGCGATCTAGAGCAGCTAGTAGATGTAGCAAAGAAGGGAAGACCTTTTCTCGAAAAAGATATTTCTGAAATTGAACAACGACTGAAGCAAAATATTTTAGCAATTGAAATTCAGCTGAAAATCAAATAAGAGAGGCATATGCCTCTCTTTATTTTGTCGTTTCATCATTGATTTAGTTGATTAGATTTTTGTTACGTTTGCAGCTTGAGGTCCACGATTACCTTCAACGATTTCAAAAGAAACTTCTTGTCCTTCTTCTAAAGACTTGTAGCCGTCACCTTCGATAGCTGTGAAGTGAACGAATACATCGTCTCCGCCTTCAACTTCAATGAAGCCGAAACCTTTTTCATTATTGAACCATTTTACTTTACCGTTTTGCATATTGCTTTTTCCTCCTAGTACTGTAGCACACCTTTTGGCATACTAAAAAAAATTTTCATCACCTAACGACTTTGCAGTTGTTAAATGATGGTTCCACTATACACCATCAAAAGTAAAGCGTCAAGCAGGCGAGCCAAATTTTGAGCAGAATGTTTGATTTTTTTGTTTTTTTGGTGAATAACAATGAAATATAAAACGTTTTCGGAACCTCACGTATAGCTTGTCCGTATATAAAAAAAATACAGAAAGAGGTGCAATCATGAATCGTTATACACTTGAAGAATTTGTTCAGAATACGCAGCAAGAAGATAAAGGAGAAGGGGTCTTCGAACTTGAAACACCACGACTTTTAGAAATTAATTTGACTGACACGATTTGGGCAAAAACGGGTTCCATGGTTTCCTATCGAGGGAAAATCAAATTTGAACGTGAAGGTGTTTTTGAGCACGGCGTCTCCAAGATGTTCAAAAAAATGCTTTCAGGAGAAGGCACCTCACTAATGAAGGCGACAGGTGATGGGAAATTATACGTGGCAGATCAAGGTAAAAAAATCTCGATTCTTCGTTTGGCTCAAGGAGAATCCATTTTTGTGAATGGAAACGACCTGCTTGCGTTTGAACCATCTGTCCGCTGGGATATCAAATTGATGAAAAAAGTATCTGGTATGCTTGCAGGTGGATTATTTAATGTCAAATTAGAAGGGGCGGGCTTAGTTGCAATCACAAGTCATTATGAGCCGCTGACACTCATTGTTCAGCCGGGTGATTCTGTTTATACAGATCCGAATGCGACTGTTGCGTGGTCAGGGGATTTAAAAACTGAATTTGTGACAGATGTTTCCTTTAAAACGTTTATTGGCAGGGGAAGCGGAGAGTCCATTCAAATGAAGTTTACCGGAAGCGGCTTTGTTGTCGTTCAGCCGTTTGAAGAAGTATACACAACAAATGGAAATCAAGGGTGAGGAAAAAGGTGTCCGTCAATGACGGACACCTTTTTATGATAATGCGCGAGCATATGTTTTGTTATTCATGATGAGATCTGACTGCTCAACGATATCTTCCAAAATGGTTTGAGAAGATTGTTTTAAGTGCAGTTTTTTCATGTTTTGTTTCATTGTTTCTAATTTTTCTTCGTCCTGCAGCAAGTTGGTCACAGATTCTAAAATGTCTTCATGTCGGTTAATGACAATGGCAGCGCCATAATCCTCAAAGAAAAGAGCATTTTCCTTTTCTTGTCCAGGGACAGGCTTATAAAGAATGACCGGGACACCGATTGCAGTTGCTTCTGTTAAAGTAATGCCGCCTGGTTTTGTAATCATACAATCTGTTACTCTGAACAATTCATCAATTTGTTCCACATATCCAAGCGCCTTCAATTGATCTGGGTGTGCTTGTTCAAGAACGCTAAGCGATTGTTTCAGCGCGGCGTTCTTTCCGCATACAACAACAATTTGTACTTCACTGTCGAGAAGCAGCGCCTCACATAATTCCTTCACATTTTTTAGTACACCGTGAGCACCGGCCATGATGAGAAGAACTTTTTTATCTGATGATAATCCATATTTCTTATAGATCATCGATTGTGGCACGTCTGCTTCAAACTGTGGTCTAATAGGAATACCTGTCACCTTGACATCGCTTGGATGTGTGCCGATTTCCACTAATTTTTGTTTCACATAATCGGTTGCAACATAGTATCGGTCGATGTTTTCATGTACCCAAATCTTATGGAGACAAAAATCTGTCATGACATTAAAAGTCGGAATCACTTTACCGGTTTTGTTTCGGTATTCTGGTACAACAATCATCGGGAATGTAATAATGATGATGTCCGGATTGTGTAACTGAATTAATTCATCGAGACGCTTATTTCCCATCTTTAAATAAATGTTAAATTTGCGTTTATTGTAAATTTTATCTACACCGTAATAAAACAAGCGATAAAATTGTTTCCCAATGGAAAAGCTCTTCAAGTATAAATATTGAGTCACTTCTGACACAATGGGATTCGATTCTTGATACAAATTAGAAACTACAACATGTTCAAACCCTTGGGATTTGCATTCATCATACAGTGTTTTTGCTACCTGCATATGTCCATTTCCATAATTTGCGGTCAAGATTAATATTTTTTTATTGGTATTCAAGAATATTCACCTCAAATGTAATCAACAACAACAAAACTTCGTACGAAAACTATTAATCTCATAGGTCTACATATACATAAAGATAACATATAAACAGTTAGAGCATATCATTCGTTACGAAAGAATTAAACTAATTTTAAAAAACAAACAGATTCAATTGATAATGGAAGACAGAGCCATTTGTATTTTAACACATTTTGACGATTTATCATCAGACCACAGTCTATTTTATTCCCAAACGTATGGTGTTTCTTGATAAACATAATAATTTAGCCAATTCATAAACAATAAGGTTGCATGGGCTTTCCAGCGATTTACTGGGATTAATGTGTCACCATCTTCTATAAAATAGTGGACAGGTTTTTGGACTGTATCATGTTTCAACAAATCTCTTTCATATTCCTGCATCAATGTATCTGTATCATATTCAGGATGTCCAGTTAAAAATACTTGTTTATCATCATCTGAAACAATTAAACAAACACCCGCTTCTTCAGACATACTCAAGACTTTCAAATTCGGCGTGTTTTTTAATTGTTCTGTATTAATATCTGTATGCCTAGAATGTGGGACATAGTATACTTCATCAAAACCTCTGACTAATCTTTCTTTTTTCTCTTTCACAATATGCTCAAATACACCAAATTTTTTCTCGGGAAGCTTGATTTTTTCAATCCCGTAATGGTGATATAAACCTGCCTGTGCACCCCAGCAAATATGAAGGGTAGACGTTACATTGGTTTTACTCCAGTCCAAAATGTCCTGCAGCTCTTTCCAATAAGAAACTTCTTCAAAAGGTAAGTGCTCAATTGGTGCGCCAGTGATGATCATTCCATCAAATTTTTTATGGCGGATCGATTCAAAGGTCGTATAAAATTCATCTAGATGCTCTCTCGACGTATTCTTCGGTGTATGTGTACTTGGAATCAAAAACGTGAAGTACACTTGTAAAGGAGAATTTCCGAGCATTCTCAGCAGCTGCGTTTCAGTTTGTATTTTTTTTGGCATTAAATTTAAGATCACGATATTCAAAGGACGGATATCTTGCTTGAATGCCCTTGTCTCATCCATGACGAAAATATTTTCGCTCTCTAGTATTTGTTTTGCCGGCAGATGAACTGGTATGTTAATAGGCAACTCGCCACCCCCTGAACCAAAGCTAATTTCACTTCATTATAGGAACTTTCTGGCGATATTTCAATGTTTCAATTATGTTACAATGAAAATTAGAGCAAAAAAGAATGCTGTTTCTGTAAAAAAAGGAGGCCATTTTGTTATGATCACAAAGCATTTATCTGATATTGACATTGCCCAAAAGGCTAAGCTGAGACCGATTCAAGACATCGCAGCAAAGCTGCAAATACATGACGAAGAATTAGAATGCTATGGTTTCACAAAAGCGAAAATATCTTTGACTATTTTTGACCGTTTAAAGAAACAAAAAGAAGGACACGTGATTCTTGTCACTTCAATTAACCCTACGCCAGCAGGTGAGGGGAAATCCACCGTAACTGTCGGCCTTGGTCAAGCCTTTGAAAAAATTGGCAAAAAAGCGATCGTTGCGATGCGTGAGCCATCATTAGGTCCTACAATGGGGATTAAAGGCGGAGCAGCGGGCGGAGGATATTCACAGGTGCTGCCAATGGAAGAAATCAATCTTCATTTCACAGGGGATTTTCATGCCATTACATCTGCACATAACGCCTTATCTGCATTTATTGATAACCATATCCATCACGGAAATGAACTCGGTATCGACACGCGGCGCATTGTGTGGAAGCGGGTGCTTGATTTAAACGATCGTGCATTAAGACAGGTCGTTGTCGGACTTGGCGGTCAGTTAAATGGGTATCCTAGAGAAGACGGATTTGATATTACAGTGGCTTCCGAAATGATGGCGATCCTCTGTTTAGCAGAAGACTTAAACGACTTAAAAAAACGTCTTTCTTCTATTGTTGTTGCCTATAATCAAGAAGGCGAGCCAGTCACAGTGGGAGCACTTGGATATGAAGGTGTTCTGACGCTACTTTTAAAAGACGCACTCAAACCGAACCTTGTTCAAACGATTGAAGGAACCCCAGCCCTTGTCCATGGCGGTCCTTTTGCTAATATTGCACATGGATGCAATAGTTTAATTGCAACCAAAATGGCAGCTAAATTAGCTGATTATGTCGTAACAGAAGCAGGATTCGGAGCAGATCTTGGAGCAGAAAAATTCCTCCACATTAAAACAAGAGCTGGTGATTTCAAACCTGGTGCAGTTGTCATTGTGGCGACAGTGAGAGCATTAAAGATGCATGGCGGAATGAAGAAAACCGAACTCAAAGAAGAGAATGCACACGCCGTAATAGAAGGCATACATAATTTAGAAAAGCATATTGAAACCGTGCAAGCTTTTGGTCTTCCATATATTGTGGCGGTAAACCGGTTTATAACGGATACAAAAGAAGAGATTCAAGCGATAGAAGATTGGTGCGGCAAACATGGCCATCCAGTCAAAGCCGTGAATGTATGGGAAGAAGGAGGCGAAGGCGGAACAGCTCTTGCCGAGGAACTAGCAGCACTCATTGAAAAGAAAAAGAACAACTTTACCTATTTGTATGAAGAGAACGATTCCATCGAAGAAAAGTTATCTAAAGTGGCCAAAGTGGTTTACGGTGCAGATGGGGTCACGCTCACAACTAAAGCAAGAAAGCAGCTGGCTGCCATTGAAGAAAACGGCTGGGCTCATTTGCCGGTTTGTATGGCAAAAACACAATATTCTCTTTCAGATGATCCAGCTTTAATCGGCAGACCTAAAGGCTTTACCATTACGATTCGAGAGTTAAAGCCATCTGTAGGAGCAGGGTTTATTGTAGCCTTAACCGGAAGCATTTTAACAATGCCTGGCTTACCTAAAAAACCTGCGGCTCTCGAAATGGATATATTAGAAGACGGCAGTGTGACAGGACTCTTTTAAACGGGAGCATAAAAAGCGATTTTCTAAAAGAAGCATGTTACGATAGGAAAAAGTGAATCCTAGGAGGCTATGAGATGTCAATTTATGATATTCAGGTCAAGACCATTAACGGTCAGGAACAATCGATGGCAGATTATAAAGGAAAAGTGCTCATTATTGTAAATACAGCAAGCAAATGTGGGCTGACTCCTCAATTTAAACAATTACAAGAGTTATATGATCAATATCATGAAAAGGGCCTTGAAATTTTAGGATTTCCGTGTAACCAATTTATGAACCAAGAGCCAGAAGGAGAAGAAGCCATTCAAGAATTCTGTTCTTTGAATTATGGAGTGACCTTCCCTATGTTTGCGAAAGTAGATGTCAATGGCGAAGAGGCGCACCCGCTGTTCAAGCATTTAACAAGTCAAGCGAAAGGTGTGCTTGGGACAAAAACAGTGAAATGGAATTTCACAAAATTTATCGTGGACCAAGACGGAGAAGTTATTGAACGATTCTCGCCGAAAACACCACCAAAAGAATTAGAAAGCTCAATCATCGCTCTGCTCAACAAATAAGATGCTGACAGTCATGCAGCGAAAACAATTGGAGGCAGCTGCCTCCTTTGTTTCAGACAGGCTGAAGGATGAACCGACTGGACACGATGCGGCTCATGTTGCTCGTGTGCGCCAGCTTGCCGTCCGTATTGCAAATCAGGAAGGCGGCTCTCTATTTATCATCGAGATGGCAGCGATTGTACATGATGTCATTGATGAAAAGCTGTCAAGTGAATGGAAGGTCACTGAAAAGCAGCTTGAGAACCAGCTCCTTTTGTGGGAATTGGACACGCGGGATGTCCGCTATATCATGGACATCATTACAACGATGTCTTTTCGTCATCGGCATAAGCAGTTTAAGCCAATGACGTTAGAGGGGGCCATTGTTCAAGATGCCGATAGGCTGGATGCGATAGGAGCAAGCGGTATCGCTAGAGTGTTTACGTATGCTGGCGCTACAGGTGAGCCCCATTATACAGAGGACACGCAGCAGGGCTCTGTGCTAAAGCATATGGAAGAAAAACTGCTCAAATTAAAAGACTTGATGAACACTCATGCAGGAAAGCAGCTTGCTGATGAGCGGCATGAATTGATGAGTTTATTTATCAAGAAGTGGAAAGAAGAATGCGGCCTTACAGATGAGTAGGGTCTTTATGTGTGTAAGGAGGATATATCAATGAAAATAACAGCAATAGAACCAACGCCAAGTCCGAATACCATGAAGGTAATTTTGACAGAAGCACTTGCTGGCGGTAAAAGCAACAACTACAAAAAGGATCAAAAAGACGAAGCGCCAGAAATGATCAAGCGTATTTTAAGCATTGAAGGTGTAAAAGGGGTTTATCATGTTGCAGATTTCTTAGCGGTTGAGCGAAATGCAAAGTTTGACTGGCAGGGTATTTTACAACAGGTTAGAGAAGCCTTTGGACAAGAAACAGAAGGTCTTCAGGAAGGATCGCAGTCAGGCGATGACACATTTGGTGAAGTGAAAGTGTTTGTCCAAATGTTTAATGGGATTCCAATGCAGGTCAAACTGTCAGACGGTGAAAGAGAAGAGCGGTTTGGCATGCCTGAACGTTTTCAAGCAGCCATTTTAAAGCTTAGAAGCAGCTCAGACAATGTCGTGTTTGAACGTGTGTGGAAAGAACACGGCGTTCGTTTTGGAGAATTTGCTGATATCGGTGAGGAAGTCACAGAGGAGCTGCAAGCAGCCTATGATGATGAGCGTTTAGCCCGCTTAACAGAGGCAGTGAAAGAAGGACAGGAAGCTGTAGATAGACAGGTGAACCGAAAGGCATATGATGTAACAGAAGACATGCTGCAAGAGGAAGATTGGAAAAAACGTTTTGCCCATTTAGAGCAAATGCAGCCAGAGCTAAAGGATATACCTGTTTTAATGAAAGCAATGGAGGATCCCAAAACGTCTATTCGCAGACAAGCCGTTGTGAATGCTGGCATGATTGAAGATCCTGCCATTCTGCCTATTTTATATAAAGGGCTCGAAGACAAAACAGTGACGGTCCGCAGAACGGCTGGTGACTGTATTTCTGACCTTGGTGACCCGAGTGCTATCGAAGCCATGATCGCAGCATTAAAGGATCCGAGTAAGCTCGTCCGCTGGCGTGCAGCTATGTTTCTTTACGAAGAAGGGGACGAAACGGCACTTGAAGCATTAAAAGAAGCAGAGCAAGACCCTGAGTTTGAAGTCAGTCTTCAAGTGAAAATGGCGATTGAGCGCATTGAGCATGGAGAAGAAGCAAAAGGCTCTGTATGGAAGCAAATGACAGAAAGTAGAAAGAATGCATCAGAATGATGAGAAAGATGAACAAGCTGCCAATGAAAAGCAGCTTGTTTTTCTAAAAATGATAGACAGAAAAATTTTTTTAGAAAAATTATTTTGAATATTGTTGAAATATGCGAAAAAACTCTATATAGTAGTACCAATATAGAATATTGGAGGTCAGATTTTATGACACGAACCTTGCTGAGCGCTTGCTTCAGCAGCCATGTTAGTCACCGGTCATTCATAGGTGGCTAAATAAACAGAAAATTTGTAAAATAAAATCAACTCAAAATCATGCAGTCAACAAGACTTGTAGTATAGGAGGCTTTTTAAACAGATGGCAGAACTACGCAGTAACATGATTAAACAAGGAATCGACAGAGCACCTCACCGAAGCTTACTAAGAGCGGCGGGGGTAAAGGATGAGGATTTCGGCAAGCCATTTATTGCCGTATGTAATTCCTATATTGATATTGTCCCAGGACATGTCCATCTTCAGGAATTCGGGAAGATTGTGAAGGAAGCCATTCGTGAAGCTGGCGGAGTGCCATTTGAATTCAATACGATTGGCGTCGATGATGGAATTGCCATGGGTCATATCGGGATGAGATATTCATTGCCAAGCCGTGAAATCATTGCGGACTCTGTAGAAACCGTTGTATCTGCTCATTGGTTTGATGGAATGGTTTGTATTCCTAACTGCGATAAAATCACACCAGGAATGATGATGGCAGCGATGCGCGTGAATATCCCGACTGTCTTTGTGAGCGGGGGACCGATGGAAGCGGGTAGAACAAGTGACGGCAGAAAAATTTCTCTTTCTTCTGTATTTGAAGGCGTTGGTGCATACCAGTCAGGTAAAATCAATGAAGAGGAGTTAAATGAATTAGAGCAGTTTGGCTGTCCAACCTGCGGATCTTGTTCAGGTATGTTTACAGCTAACTCAATGAACTGTTTAGCGGAAGCACTCGGGATCGCTCTTCCTGGAAATGGAACGATTTTGGCGACATCACCAGAACGAAGAGAATTTGCGAAGAAGTCTGCAAAACAACTCATGGAGCTCATCAAAAAAGATATTAAACCACGGGATATTGTCACTGAAAAAGCAATTGATAATGCATTTGCATTAGATATGGCACTTGGTGGTTCAACCAATACCGTTCTTCACACATTGGCAATTGCGAATGAAGCAGGTGTTGAATATTCACTTGAACGTATCAATGAAGTAGCAGAACGTGTTCCTCATTTATCAAAACTTGCTCCAGCTTCAGACGTTTATATTGAGGATTTACATGAAGCAGGCGGTGTTACAGCGGCACTAAATGAATTGTCTAAAAAAGAAGGAGCTCTTCATTTAGATACAATGACTGTCACTGCGAAAACGCTTGGCGAGAACATTGCGGGGCATGAGGTAAAAGATTATAACGTCATTTATCCAATTGACAAGCCATTTACTGAAAAAGGCGGCTTAGCCGTTTTATTTGGAAACCTTGCGCCAGATGGAGCCATCATTAAAACGGGCGGGGTACAAGACGGGATCACACGCCACGAGGGGCCTGCGATCGTATTTGAATCCCAGGAAGAAGCCCTTGAAGGTATCATTAATAGAAAAGTAGAAGCAGGACATGTTGTCATCATTCGCTACGAAGGACCTAAAGGCGGACCTGGCATGCCTGAAATGCTTGCACCTACTTCACAAATCGTCGGCATGGGACTTGGACCAAAGGTTGCTTTAATTACAGACGGACGTTTTTCCGGCGCTTCTCGCGGATTGTCTATTGGGCACGTCTCTCCAGAGGCAGCTGAGGGCGGCCCGCTTGCATTTGTTGAAAATGGTGACCATGTCGTTGTCGATATCGAACAGCGCATTTTAAGCGTAGATGTTCCAGAGGAAGAATGGGAAAGAAGAAAAGCAAACTGGAAAGGCTTTGAGCCAAAAGTAAAAACGGGTTATCTTGCTAGATATTCAAAACTTGTGACATCAGCCAATACAGGCGGAATCATGAAAATTTAATCTGATATCGAACATTTGAAAATTGGCTCTCTCTATAGTATCCTTTATTCACAACATAAGGATTATAGAGGGGGCTTTTTTATGTCAATGGCATATGAAGAATACATGCGCCAGCTCGTTGTACCGATGCGTCAAGAGCTGACAAGTGCAGGATTTCAAGAACTAACAACGGAAGAAGAAGTAGAACAAACGATGCAAGAAGCAGAAGGAACGACATTTGTAGTTGTTAATTCTGTATGCGGGTGCGCTGCCGGCTTAGCACGCCCAGCTGCTACTCAAGCTGTGATGAAGGCAGAAAAAACTCCAGATCGAATTGTCACAGTTTTTGCTGGTCAGGACAGGGAAGCAACGGCAAAAATGAGAGAATACTTCACAGGCGAAGAGCCATCGTCTCCATCTATGGCACTTTTAAAAGGAAATGAACTCGTTCATTTTATTCCGCGTGACGAGATTGAAGGTCATGAAATGGAAGACATCATGAACAACGTCTTATCTGCATTTGAAAAACATTGCTAATACACATGTTGAAATGTCCTGTGATCAAGTCAGGGCATTTTTTCTTGATCATGATGGAGGAACCGCATGCTTATCACAACAAGCTTTAGAGCAAATGAACAAACAATTGAAACAGCAAAAGCCCTTGCAGAGGATTTACATGGTGAGTATGTAGAAAGGCGCAAACAATCCGTCAAGCAGCTTGCGATGAAACGAGGAGATGTCCTTGTTGTGGGGAAAGAAAGATTTGAATGGTATCAGCCAAATGGTGAAAAGTTCTTCTTCCATCCAAGCTCAGCGATGTTCAGGGTGAAGCGGCTCATGCGTGGAGAAAAGGATCCTTTAATCGAAGCCACGCAGCTTCAGCCGGGCGATTCCTTTTTAGATTGTACGCTTGGCCTAGGATCAGATGCCATTACAGCAAGCCTGCGAGTAGGTGCGAATGGAAGGGTCGTCGGTATCGAAAAGAGTCCGATGACAGCATTGCTAGTGCGAGAAGGACTAAACACATGGGAGACAGGGGTAAGAGAGGCAGATGAAGCGATGAACCGGATATCTGTTGTAAGTGGAGACAGTATCGAGCATCTAAAAAAGCTCTCTGATGAATCATTTGATGTCGTCTATTTTGATCCGATGTTTGAGGAGACGATTCAAGAATCTTCAAGTATCGCACCGCTCCGTCATGCGGCAGAGCACCACTTTGACCACGAAACAGCCGTCCAAGAAGCGCTGAGAGTGGCGAGAAAAAGAGTGGTTTTAAAAGATCATTGGAAAAGCACCCGATTTCTAGCAGACTCCTATCAATTTCACGTTTTAAAACGAAAAACAGCCCAATTTCATTATGGATATATTGAGAAAGAAAAAAGCCCTCGCTAAAGGTTCAGGTGTGCAGACAATTCTTTTTAATTCCTTGTCAATCATCTAAAAAAGCCCTTATTCAGGGCTTTTAATCTGTAATCTCCATATAGACAAAATAAAATAATGTCAGCAAGGAAGCCGTAATAAAAAAACCTTCAAGCATACCCATTCCTCCCAAATTTTAGTCGTCATTACTGCCATTGTAAACGTTTTATTATGAAAAAGAAAGTCTCAAATCGGTGACCAAATTGAATGACTGAAAATTCATTATATGCTAGAATAGCAGTATGATAACTTATGGAAGGAATTAGATATCATGAAGATGTGGATGAGAAAAACGCTTGTTGCGCTCTTTACGATTGCAACTTTTGGTTTAGTCTCTCCTCCGTCGGCTTTGATGACAGTCAAGCCCTCTGAACTTTCTTCATCTGATAAAACGCCTTATACAGCTGTTTATGATACATCAGATGAAATGCGCAGCTGGGAACTAACGCAAGAGGAAAGCAAAGAACAGTTAGATCCCTTTGAGCAATATAAGCAAGAGGTGCTGTCAAGTGCAGAAAATCAATCCTTTCTCAAATTTGGCCGTAAAATCACACCTGTCATTGAGGACGAGTACAGAGAAGAGATTCAGCCGAAGATTGAACAAGTGTTAACCGACTATTTAACAAATTTCAAAGATGACGAAAAATTTCAAGATGTTGTTTTAACTGATCAGCCTTCAAGCGGAAATGGCGAAAAAATCTTCCACATTTACAACCGCAAGACCGGAGAAGATTTGCTCCGTTTTCATGTCAGAAGAGATCAGCCGCCTCACAGCGGATATTGGTTTAACTTTCATTACCATACAGCAGAAGATGGATTCCAGACGCATCACGAACTCGGTAATATTTACTGGGACAAAAACACCCCGCCGAGCTGGATGAGCCACTAGAAGGAGATGTCATGCCAATTGAAAAAATATACAATGAACGAAATGGTGCAGATTACAAAACAAATGTTAAACGATCGCGGAGTGAAAATTGAAGATATCGCACACATTGTGCTGAAGCTCCAAGAAAAATATCATCCAAACCTTCCACTTAGTGTCTGTATTGAAAATGTTGAAAAAGTGCTGAATAAAAGAGAAATTGTCCATGCAGTTTTAACAGGACTTGCCCTTGATCAGCTGGCAGAAAAAAAGCTCTTGCCAGAACCTTTACAGCACTTAGTTGAAACAGATGAGCCGCTATATGGAATTGATGAGATTATTCCGCTTTCCATTGTCAATGTATATGGATCAATCGGTTTGACCAACTTCGGTTATTTAGATAAAGAGAAATTTGGTATTATTCGTGAATTAGATGAAGGCCGTCCAGGTGAAGTGCATACTTTCCTTGATGACCTAGTCGCTGCACTTGCCGCCGCAGCTGCAAGCCGCATTGCTCACTCACACCAAGATATTAAGGATGAAGAGCAGGAACGAGTGAATCAAGCATAAAAAGAAAAACATGTCTGCTCATCATGCAGGCATGTTTTTTTGGTTTCAAGAAAAGCCGAAATAAGGTAAACTACAACAAGAACATAAATAAAGGATGAAAAAAATGAAACAATACAAAGAGTTATGCCGTCATGTATTACAGCACGGGGATGAAAAAGGTGACAGAACGGGTACAGGTACAATCAGCACGTTCGGTTACCAGATGAGATTTGATTTACAGGAAGGATTTCCTCTTTTAACCACAAAGAAATTACACCTGAAATCGATCATTCATGAGTTGCTTTGGTTTTTAAAAGGTGATACAAATGTCAAATATCTTCAAGAAAATGGTGTCCGCATTTGGAACGAATGGGCAGATGAAAATGGAGAGCTGGGCCGTGTATACGGTGCACAGTGGAGATCATGGGCGAGCGGAGACGGCGAGACAGTGGATCAGATCACAAAGCTGATTCATGATATTGAGCACAACCCGAATTCAAGACGACTGATCGTCAGCGCTTGGAACCCGGGGGAAATTGATCAAATGGCGCTGCCTCCTTGTCATTGTCTATTTCAATTTTACGTATCAAACGGGAAGCTTTCCTGCCAGCTATATCAAAGATCGGCAGATATCTTTTTAGGCGTGCCATTTAATATTGCTTCATATGCCCTTCTAACGATGATGATTGCCAAAGTCACAAATCTTGAGCCAGGAGAGTTTATTCACACACTCGGAGATGCTCATATTTATCAAAATCATCTTCCACAGGTGAAAATGCAGCTAGAGCGCGAGGAACGCACGCTTCCTACGCTTCGTATTACAAGAGATGTAAAGAGCATTTTTGATTTTACGTTTGATGATTTTGTGCTTGAGAACTATGATCCGCATCCGCATATAAAAGGAGAAGTCAGTGTATGATTTCCATGATTGCGGCGACAGGAGAAGACAGAGTCATTGGTCTAGATAATCAAATGCCTTGGCATTTACCAGCAGATTTAGCGTATTTTAAAAAAGTCACAGGCGGTCATACAATTGTCATGGGCAGAAAAACCTTTGAATCCATTGGACGAGCGCTGCCTAACCGCCGAAATATTGTGCTGACCACAAGTTCTTCTTTTAAAGCAGAAGGATGCGAGGTTGTTCATTCAATTGCTGATATTTTGGCAATTGGGGGAAGCGAGACAGAGTTATTTATCATTGGCGGGTCTAAGCTGTATGAAGAAATGATGCCATATGCTGATCGTCTCTATATCACGCACATTCACCATGCGTTTGAAGGAGACCGCTATTTCCCGTATTACAATGAAGATGAATGGACGATTGTATCACGCGAAAAAGGCCATCGTGACGAAAAGAACCCCTACAATTATGAATTTGTCGTATATGACAAAAAAGGATAAGTGAGTAGGAGGAGTACGGTTGTTTCGTTATTGGTTTTTAACGATTTATGTTGTTGTATCCTTTTTAAAAAGTATGAGGCATTTGTACGATCATGAATTAACGGATCCACGCATTTCCTATACGAAACGAATGCATCTCATTCATGAGCATGCAAAAAGGTTTTCCCGGGGATGTATTGATCAATCAGGATCAGTCATGACCATTCATCAGCAAAAGAAGCTGCCAGATGGCCCGGTTATTTATGTCACAAAAGAGCTGAATCCAGTCACGACGACATTATTGATCGGCCACCTTGAGAAGCCATTTGCTTTCATGGCAAAGCCGAAGCTCTTTCGGTATCCGATTTTAAAACAATGGCTCAAAAAAATGGCGGTTATCCATCAGAATCAAACGGATGAGGTCTTATTAGAAGAAGCAAAGGAAAGAATCGTGTCTGGGCAGAGTCTATTGCTTTCAGAAGCGTATCGTCATATTGCAGAGGCGCTTGCTGAAGAATACGATTGTCCGCTTGTACCAATTGAAACTAGCGGAACGGATCGTCTTTTAACTGGGAAGATCGTGAAAAGACTGCGTCCTGTTAATGTCGATATTCATATTAAAGCTCCTGTCATGATCAGTGATTACGCACAAAAACGTGCATAGAAAAAACCAGCATCCGAATAGTGGATGCTGGTTTTTTCATTCTATGCAGCAGGAATGTTTACGCAATAGAATAAAATACAGAAGAACATCGATGCGCTGCCGCCAAGAACAAAGCTGTGCCAAATCGCATGATGATAGGGAATTTTCCGCCAAATATAAAAGATGGTTCCGACTGAATATAATATGCCGCCTAACAGTAAGAGGCCAAATCCTGCACCTGTTAATTGGATATAAAGCGGTTTGATGGCGATGATGATCATCCAGCCCATTAATAAATAGACAAGGGTAGATACGATAATAAAGCGTTTGACGAAAAAGATTTTAAAGACAATCCCACCAGCAGCAAGCGCCCATACAATGGCAAGGAGCGTATAGCCGAGTGCACCTTTTAGTGGTCCAAGTAAAAAGGGTGTATATGTACCAGCAATCAATACATAAATAGCCGAGTGGTCGAGGATTTCAAAAATATCTTTTGTTTTTTTGTGCCGAATGCTATGAAGCAGGGTTGAGCTTAAATAAAGCAGCAGCATGGATGCACCAAATATCGAAAAGCTGATAATGTCTGTGACAGTGCCGTATTGAACAGCGAATAAGACGAGAAACACAATGGCTGGGATGGATAAAATAACACCAATGCCATGTGTAATGGCGTTCGCAATTTCTTCTTTTACAGTAAACAATGGATGTCCTCCTTTTATTGAACCGGTATATAACCATCAAGCGACTTCAGGAATGAAAGACCTTCAAGTGTAATCTTCGTTCCGGCCCTGCCTTTTCCTTTCGTCACGTATGCTTTTTTCTCAAGATCATCTAAGCGGTTTCGCACCTGCTGAGGGGTCAGCGGGATATCTCCTTGTTTGCTTAATTCAGATAAGATGCGCCTGCTGGCTGCTTCTCCTTTTTCATTGAGAGATTTAATGGCTTCCAGCAAGAAAACAAACTCTTGTTTTTCCATTAGTGTGAGCTGGTGTTCTTCCTTTTTACCTTTCACGGCTGAGGGAAGGGGTGCTAACACAAAGGGCGGTAAATGATGTAAAAATACCGTGTGGCCCTCGAGTATGGACGCAGCGTAATGAACAATATTTTTGAGTTCTTGGACATTTCCTTCAAATGGATACTGCTGCAAGGCTTCCCAAACACTTGGATCAATATCAGGCGCCATGTTCAGCTTTTGAAAGAAAGCATTTGTTAACACTGGAATATCTGTTTTTCGTTCGGCTAAAGCTGGAAGGGCCAAATGAAGAACATTCAGACGATAAAACAGCTCGGGTAAAAAGGTAGAAGAAACCCTGAGTGCCTCTATTGATAAAGACGAAGAAGCGATTACTTTTGTTGCAGGTGACGTTTCTAGAAAGTGAATGACCTGGTGCTGCATAGATATACTTAATGCACCGATTTCATCTAAATAAAGAATTTGATTGTTTTTTTCTGTGAAAGCTTTCTGTAAGGTTTCTTCATTCAAGATGGGGCAATACATGTGTGTCAGTGATGCGTGTGGAACAGCTACGTTCGCCATTTCTTGGGCGAATAGCGTTTTGCCTGTGCCGATGTCTCCTGTTATCAAGACCGGCTGTTCGTTTTTCGAAAATTGTTTTGCGAGATGAATTGCATGCTTGATATCTTGATGATCTCCATAGATAGACGCGAATGATTGAGTGGCCATTGGGTGATTCCTTTCTTTGTGGTTCTAATTGGTTCAATTGTAACACCCAATTAAAACAAATGTACAGGAAAACGAAAAAGTTTATAAAATTTATGATGGATCGTGATCTATTGGTTTATTTTTTGAATATTCATGTTATAATGACAAATTAAATAAGGTTAAAGAGAAAGGATCTTGTACATGAAACCGTTGCTCAAAGAAAATACGCTAATTCAAGTGAAAGACATCTTAAAAGCCCATCAAAATTTGAAGGATGTAGTCATTCATACACCACTTCAAAAAAATGAGCGACTTTCTGAACGATATGAATGCAATGTCTACTTAAAAAGAGAGGATCTTCAAGTAGTTCGTTCCTTTAAATTAAGAGGCGCTTTTAATAAAATGAGCCAGCTTCCAAAAGATAAACTAGAAAATGGCATTGTCTGTGCAAGTGCTGGAAATCATGCGCAGGGTGTTGCCTATTCTTGTAAATATTTAGGCATCCACGGGAAAATCTTTATGCCTGCTACGACGCCAAGGCAAAAAGTATCACAAGTGGAGCTGTTCGGAAAAGAATATGTTGAAATTATCTTAACCGGAGATACGTTTGATGATTCGTATCATGAAGCCGTAAAATGCGGAGATGAAGAGAAGCGCGAATTTATCCATCCGTTTGATGATCTGGATGTGATGGCAGGACAAGGAACGACTGCTGTCGAAATCTTAAATGATATCGAAGTGGAGCCTCACTTTTTATTTGCAAGTGTCGGAGGTGGAGGTCTGTTATCTGGTGTTGGTACATATATCAAAAATATCTCACCAGAAACCGAAATCATTGCAGTCGAACCGCTTGGCGCAGCTTCGCTGCATGCCTCGCATGAGAAGGGCGAGGTTGTGACACTTGATTCGATTGATAAGTTTGTAGACGGAGCAGCGGTTCAGCGAATTGGCGAAAAGACGTTTACATCGCTTCAGTCTGTTGTCGATAAAATCAGTCTTGTACCAGAAGGGAAAGTATGTACAACGATTTTAGAGCTGTATAATCAATGTGCGATTGTAGCAGAACCGGCTGGCGCATTGCCGATCGCAGCATTAGATGCTCATCGCGAGGAGATCAAAGGGAAAAATGTTGTCTGTATTGTCAGTGGAGGAAATAATGACATCGGCAGAATGCAGGAAATCAAAGAACGCTCGATGATCTATGAAGGGCTTCAACATTACTTTATTGTCAATTTTCCGCAAAGAGCAGGAGCGCTTCGTGAATTTTTAGATGAAGTGTTAGGGCCAAATGATGATATCTCACGCTTTGAATATACGAAAAAGAATAACCGAAGCAAAGGTCCTGCGCTAGTCGGCATCGAATTGAAAGAAAGAGATGACTATGCAGCGCTGATTGAGCGGATGGATAAAAAAGGATTTCACTATGTTGAAGTGAATAAAGATCAAGATTTATTCCACCTATTTATTTAGGCTTAACAGATAATTGGAAAAGAGGATTGATCGTTTGTGCTGCTCAAAACAATATGTTTTAGACGGATGGATGGAGCTCAGATCAAGGTAACAGAAATCCCTGTTCTAAAGGGAGATGAGACGTATCGTTTCATGCTCACCTTTAGACTTGAAGCTTTCTTGAAAAAAGTCTATGTATCTAAAGGAAAGAGAGCTGTGTACTCTTTCAGAGAGGATGTGAAACGTAACGTCAAGTGGAGCACATATGAACAGATCTATCAGGAGCCTACACTGAAACACAATGCGTAAGCAGAAATCTTTGTCAAAAGGGGGAAGCAGCCATTTTGAAATGGCTGCTGCTCAGTTTGGCAAGGATTTTTTTCGTGACAAGAAGAAAATGTGACAATTTCAAAAACGTTAGGTCAGTTGTTTTCAAGTGTGCAGGAAATAAGGTAATATCATAAGTAAAGACTAAGACAGCAAGGATGAGACGATAGTGAAACAAATTAAAATTGTAACAGATTCAACTGTGGACCTTCCGCAAGAAAAAATCAATGATCTTTCCATTCACGTGATTCCGCTCAATATCTCCATTTCTGGAGTTGATTATATTGACCGAGTGAATATACAGCCAGATGAATTTATTGAAAAAATGGAGGCCGCTGAGGAACTGCCGAAAACGTCTCAACCTGCGATCGGTCAATTCGTCGAATTATATGAAAAGCTGACGGCAGATGGAAGCGAAGTGATCAGTATCCATTTAACTGGTGGAATGAGTGGTACTGTTCAAACTGCTGAAAGCGCTTCGAAAATGGTAGATGGAAATATCACGGTGATTGATTCGAATTTTATTTCCTATGGATTAGGATTTCAAGTCATCAAAGCAGCAGAACTAGCCAAAAAGGGTGCAAGCCGCGAAGATATTATCACAGAATTAGATAAAATCCGTCATCAAACAAAGCTATATGTCACGATCGATACATTAGAAAATCTCGTCAAAGGCGGCAGAATTGGAAGAGGAAAGGCGCTCATCGGCTCACTTCTTCACATCAAACCTATTGCCAGCTTAACAGACGGGGTATATACGCCAGAAGCGAATGTGAGAAGCTACTCTGCGCTTGTCCGCCATCTGACAAAACAGTATGTACAGGCGGTGAAGGGAAAAACAGTTCAAGCCATTGGGATCGCACATGCAGATGCATTAGAACTCGCTGAAAAGCTAAAAAAAGCGCTGCTTGATCACACACCTGAAGCACTGATTGACATCGCCTACACAACACCGATTATTTCGTGTCATACTGGAAAGGGCGCAATAGGCTTTACTTTTTATACCGATTGATAGAAAAAGGGGATGGACATATCATGTATAGAAAAAGGGGAGCCTTACTTGGTGCGCTTATGGTGGTAAGCGTGCTTCTTTTAGTCTCATGTTCAAATGGACAAATCAAGGATGCTTTAAATTATCAAATAGAGCCGTTTGAGTTTGAAAACCAAGATGGCCAAAAGGTGTCATTGGATGATTTGAAGGGGAAAGTATGGGTCGCTGATTTTATTTTCACAAGCTGTGAAACAATTTGTCCGCCGATGACTGCTCATATGACAGAGCTGCAAAAACGGTTAAAAGAAGAAAAATTGGATGCGCATATCATTTCCTTTAGCGTGGACCCAGAGGTCGATTCACCTAAAAAGCTAAAGGAATTTGCAAAAGCCTATCCATTGTCCTTTAAAAATTGGGATTTTCTCACTGGGTATTCACAGTCAGAAATTGAAAAATTCGCAATGAAAAGTTTTAAAACCATTGTAAAAAAACCTGAAGATGAAGACCAAGTGATTCATCAGTCCCTGTTTTTCCTTGTCAATCAAGATGGGAAAGTGATGAAAAACTATGATGGGGTGCAAAACACACCTTATGATGACATCATCAAGGACATCAAAACGCTGAACCGAAGCTAGCATAAGGATGTTCAAATGGGCGAAAACATGATACACTTTTTTAATCAGAAAAAGGAGGGACATCATCGTTTGAAGGCTCGTTTGATTTTGATTGTGATGTCTCTAGCTTTTGTTCTTTCTGCATGTTCCGCGCAAGAGGCTGGCATAAAGGATAAACTAGAAGACACACCAAAAGTAAAAGAACATATTACCATCGCAGCGGTTGGAGATTCCTTAACAGAAGGAATCGGAGATCAAGATAAAAAAGGCTATGCAGGCATGACCCGTGACAAGATAGAAGCAGTGGACGGCGTGCAGTCTGTCACATTAAAAAACTATGCCATTAAAGGCAGTAGAACAGTAGATTTATTAAAAAGATTAAAAGAAAAAAAGGTGCAGGACGGACTGAAAGACGCTGACTATATTTTCTTTACGATCGGCGGGAATGATCTCATGCATGTTGTCCGTCAAAATGTGCTTAATTTGACGTTTGCTCCTTTTCAAAAAGAGCAGGGTCCTTTTGAAGAGCGCTTTAAAACCATTCTTGCTCAACTGAGAGAACAGAATGCTCATGCGAAAATCATGTATGTCAGCATGTACAATCCTTTTAAATTCAGTTTGTCTGAGCTGCGAGATATTGATGAAGTCGTTCAAGACTGGAATGCCGCTGCCAAAAAGGAACTCAAAAAAGACGGCAATGCGGATATGGTCAATGTAGCAGATTTATTTGAAGAAGGTTCTGATGAAAAATTACTGGCAGAAGATGATTTCCACCCAAACCAAAAGGGGTACTCTCTTATGGCAAATCGTTTATTCTCCGAAGTGAAAAAAGAAGGACTGCCGAAGGAATAGGGTGAAACAGATGAAAAAATGGAAAAGCTTATTTTTTATTTTACTTGCAATCAATCTATTGATTGTGATTGGCTGCGGTATTTTGATGCTGCTGCCAGGCGGTCAATCCGCTTCAACCAAAGAAGTGAAAAGCGAATATGCTTTTAATATATCCAGCTCAAAGGAATCACTCACCAGCTTTGTGAATGATTATTTGAAAAATCAAGGATCAAATGATATGCCAGACTTTCATGTAGCAATCGATCAAGATGTGAAAGTAACAGGCGCAATTAAAGCTTTCTCTTCAACGATTGATGCAAACGTCTCATTTACGCCAACTGTTGAAGATAATGGTGATGTGCTTTTGAAAGTGGATGACTTTTCAATTGGACAATTGAGCATTCCGATTAGTTTTGTTTTAAGCTACATGGGTCAGTTCTATGAGCTGCCAGAGTTCGTTCATGTAAAACCGGATCAAAAAACGGTTGAAGTGCGTCTTTCAGAAATGCCGCTGACGAATGATATGTATGTGAAAGCGAACAAAATTGATCTACAGAACGATGAAATTGAATTTTCATATTATCATCCAAAGCAATAGAACGTGTGAGTCAGGAGTGTTATCATGAAGCGAGTCTATCAATATTTTAGTTTACTGTCGTTTTTATTTGCTGCGTACTTCGGCATAACAGCTGCCAATGCTTTAAAAGCAGAAAATATCGATCAGTTTTACTTAAATATTGCCTACTGTGCATTATTTCTTGGCACAATGATTCTTGCTTTTGATTTTCAAAAGCAAGAAAAAGCTGAAGATGTCTCGTAAGGAGCCTTTTCCATTTTAGGAAAGGCTCTTTTTTATAGTTGCCGAGACAAGACCACCTTTGCCATAAGTTCAGGATCTCCGTTAGCAAAACCATGAAGCAGAATCAGGTATGCACGCTTTGTTTGCAGATGAACTTTTGGGATATCAAGCAGTACACTTTGAGTGCCCGCGGCTTTCAATTCAAAATGATATTTGTTCGGGGAGAAATGATGAATGTGGGTGCTGTTTACATAATCAAGTTCTTTCGATAGGATCCCTTGGTCTCGTTCATATATATCTATAGAAGGAAGGTCCGGAGACAGCTGTACAAAAGCAAGTGCTGACAGGTCTTCTTGTTTGATCAAAGTGTCCTGCTGCTCAGTCAGCAGTGCAAAGCCTGCACGGGCACCTGTGATACATAATGTGTAGACCTCGCCGCTCTTAAATCGAATGCGGGAATGAAGAATTCTCTCATTTGTAGCCAGTTTGAACACTTCTATTTCATACATTCCCTCATCCCACTCCATATAAGCGGTCAAATGGCTGTAAGGCATTGGTTTCATTACCTGCTTCCGGTTCACATAAACAGCGAGCTCACTTAGATCTGGTGCAGCGTGAAATAATCGAATAAAGGCTTTTGATGAAGGGCTGCTTTGAAGATGCTCGTAGGTGTCAGCGAATGGCCGATTTGGAAAGTCATGATAAAAGAGCTGCTGCATGTCATCAATCCCTTCTTTCTCATACAATGGTGTTTTTTGTAGCGTATGCATGAAAAAGGCGATCTGTATAGGCAAAAGAAGCATAGAAAAAAGCCTGACGTATTCCGTCAGACCGGCATGTTAAGAAGGAGAAGAATATTGATGATATTCAGCTAGTTTAATGAACGTTTTTTCATCCTCAATTAAACCACAAACGCCGCACTGGACTTTCATTTGAGGACCTTGATAACTCAAGTGAAAAGGAGACAGCTGTTCTCCTTCGTATCTTTCGACAACTGCTCCTGTTGCTGGATCTAGCTTGACAGGTTCTGAAAGCTGCTCAATGAGATTAAAGCGCGTTCTGTTTGTTTTACAGTTTGGACAAAGATAAGGGCTTGTCATGGTTCATTCCACCTCTTTTTATCCGTAGCATGTCCTGAACGCTAAAATCTATGCTTAATCCTTTTGACTTTTATCCAGCTTTTTAAATAATTTGATCATTGTTTTTAGTTCTTCGTCATCAAATGATTCAAATCGCTCCATAAAGTATTCCGTTTTCTTTTTCTCAAAATGCTCAGTAATTTCCTTACCCTTATCGGTTAAGTGGATTTTGATGATGCGGCGGTCCTCTTTTGAGCGGATACGGGTGATCCAGCCTTTTTCTACGAGTGTGTCAGTCACAGCGGTAATATGACTTGCTGACACTCCGAGAATGGAAGCGAATTCCGTTACTTTTTTTGCACCTTGCTCACGCAGCAGATTTAAAATAAGAAATTCATTCCGAGATAATTCGTTTTCGAGCAGGCTGTTAATTTCATAACGGATCTGCTTAAATACGGTTCTCAGTAAAGTGTCCATTTCGTACATCATTTGTTTTCTTTGTTCCAATCATTAAACCCCCATTATATTTTAAAGATACGACGTCATGCTTTCTTTTATTTTGGTATACAAGTCGTATCATTTTCATTATTTTTTATCATGTTATAATATGATGATACCATTTTTTAAATGAAGGGGGCACTAATATGTCTGAAAAACAAGAATTAGCCACATTTGCAGGAGGCTGCTTCTGGTGTATGGTTAAACCTTTTGATGAACAGCCGGGCATTATCAAAGTTGAATCAGGGTATACTGGCGGACATACAGTGAATCCGACCTATGAGGAAGTATGTACAAATACAACGGGACATAGAGAAGCGGTTCAAATTACGTTTGATCCTGACGTCTTCCCATATGAGAAGCTGCTAGAGCTGTATTGGCAGCAAATAGACCCAACAGACGATGGCGGGCAATTTGGCGATAGAGGGGAATCTTACCGTACAGGTATTTATGTTCATCATGACGAGCAGCGAAAGCTAGCTGAAGCATCGAAAGAGCAGCTGAGCCAAAGCGGGATTTTCAAAAAGCCAATCGTTACAGAAATTTTAGACGCAGGTCCTTTTTATCCAGCAGAGGAATATCATCAGCATTATTATAAGAAAAACAAAATGCACTACGAACGATATCATGTCGGTTCGGGCAGAGCCGGTTTTATTGAGTCCCATTGGAGTGATAAATAATGGCAAATGAAAAAGAAAAGCGTATAAAAGAATTAAATCGCATGCAGTACGAAGTCACGCAAAATAATGGCACAGAGCCGCCATTTCAAAATGAATTTTGGGATCATAAAGAAGAAGGTATCTATGTGGATATCATTTCAGGAAAGCCGCTTTTTTCTTCTTTAGATAAGTTTGATGCCCACTGCGGATGGCCAAGTTTTACAAAACCGCTTGAAGAGGAAGAAGTAGCAGAGAAGGTTGATACGAGTCATGGAATGGTGCGGACAGAGGTTCGCAGTAAAACAGCTGATTCTCATCTAGGTCATGTTTTTCCTGATGGACCAGGGCCAAACGGTCTTCGGTATTGTATTAACTCAGCCGCTTTAAAGTTTATCCCAAAGGATGATCTTGAAAAAGAAGGCTACGGGGATTTGAAACATCTATTTGATTGATCCATTTAAAAATCGTCACATGGAAAGCAGCTGCTTCCGTGTGACGATTTTTTATTTTTTATGATGTGTATGATGTAATTGTTCGATGATGTGGAACAGCTTTTCTTTTGTAATGAGCGGTGCTTCTTTTGAGGTGTAATTCGTTAAGTCGACTTTTTGAAAGACAGGGTGCAAATGTGGTCTCGGTAAAATGGCATAAAATTGTTCATGTTCAAACAGTGCATCTGCTTCGTGCGGAAATGTGAGCTCCTCGTGAAGCTTTTCGCCAGGTCTTTTTCCGACTACAAGAATATCCGGAGATTTAGCATTGATTTGAGCGGCATATTCATGAAACGCTTTTAGGAGATCGGCAAGCTGTAAGGACTCCATCTTGAGAATGAAGGTTTCGCCGCCTTTCATCATGATTGCTGCTTGAAGTGTGAGGGAAACAGCCTCTTCAATGGACATAAAAAAACGTGTCATATGAGGATCAGTCACGGTCAAAGGTTTTTCATTTAATAGCTGCTGGAGCATGATCGGAATAACGGAACCTCTAGATCCAAGCACATTGCCAAAGCGTACAGAGCAAAACCTCGTTTTTTGATTCGGAATACTTTCGTTTGCTTGGAAAAATAGTTTTTCTGAAATCAATTTTGTTGCACCCATGGCATTTGTTGGAGAAACCGCTTTGTCAGTGGAGATGTTGACGACATGACTCACTTCATGTTCAATTGCGGCTTCAATGACGTGCTGCCCGCCGATGATATTCGTTTGAACAGCTTCGAACGGATTATCTTCACAAGTGGGTACTTGTTTTAAGGCCGCTGCATGGAAAATGATATCCACACCCTTGACGAGCTGTCTCATGCGGCTTGCATCCCGGACATCTCCTAAAGCGAATACGACCTCTTGATGATCTGCGTACTCATTTTTCATCATGTATTGTTTGCTGTCATCTTTACTGAAGACGATTATCTTCTTTGGAGAGCAACTTGTTAATTTATTCACGATTTGCCGGCCGATTGACCCCGTACCGCCTGTAACCAATATTGTTTTGTCACGAAAAAAGGTCTTCAAAGTCGTTTCTATCTGTTTGGACATATCTAATCCCCCAACTCTCATTTCTCTACTTTGCATCATATGTGAAAGAGCGGCATTCGTTTGAGGAAAAGAACCACTTCATGTATAAATTAGGTGAACAAATTATAACCATCTGCTTGTCGTCTTAATAGAATATGGAGAGATAAGAGATCAACTAGAAAAACGAGAGACCTGAATACTTCAGTACTGCGGTCAGCTCGGGCAGAGAAGAAAATTGTAGGGAGCTGTGCGCGAGGGGAGAAGAGAAGACATGTATAGGGGAAATCGTATTTTAGCCATGATACCTGCATTTAGAAGTCACGACGGCCGGCATGATGAACACATACGCATATTGGCTGAGAGGCCGCTTATCTATTGGACCATTCACCCGTTACTGCAAATGATTGAATTAGATGAAGTCATCGTCTCCTCAGAGGATGTCAATACGCAAATCATTTCATCTCACTACGGAGCAAATGTGATTGAACTGCCAAGCACACATGTGACAGAACAAACGCCGTCACTGTTAGCTGTGAAGCATGCGCTTGCTTATTTAGAGCGGGAGGGAAAAACCTTTGATATTGTGCTGTATCTGCATCCATCGTCTCCTCTAAGACAGCCGGCAGATATCGAGAAGTGCTTGCAGCTTTTAGTGGAGGGGGGATATGACTGCACCGCATCTTTTACAGAGGCGTTAGAAAACCCAAATGAAACTTGGACACTGCATGAAAACAATGAAGCTACTTTATATAAGGACAATCATTACTTTTTCATGCCAAAGCATGAGCAGCCATATACGTATGGCCGGCTAAATGGTGCAATATATGCTTTTCATGCTCATTATGCCAAAGAATGCATTCATTCCTTTTTAGAAGGATCTGTCGGAGCATATATGATGGCTCACACGCAGTCGCTTGTGGTGAAACAGGAGGCAGACCGGAAAGAGGCAGAGAAAATCTTATTAGCTCGCCGAGATGCGGAAGATCATGCATAAGCTGGCATTCAACGAGAAAAAGCGCCCAGTTATAGGGCGCTTTCAGCGTGTAGACAAACCCTCGCATTCGGTGTCAGGTCTGCGCTCCGGTGCTCACGAATGTCAAATTCGCTCCGCTCCGGTACTCGCCCTTCCTACACTGCAAAGGCTTTCTATCACGCTGAAAAGAAGACAAAGGGCTAAAATCAAGAACATTTTAGCCCTTTGTCAACAATTTGAAAGCGCCCAGTTATAGGGCGCTTTTTACAATGTCATAAAGCCTTTGTGGCATCGTATCAAATGTATTCCAGCGAACGGCTTGCTCATAGTTGTTCAGTGCGGCCGCCTTTCTTTCACCTGCATTTGATCCATAGTATACCACCTGTTTTATCAAATCATCCTCATCTTTGTAAAAAGCAAAGCTTGAAAAAGCAGGCGGTGGATGTAGATCCGTCAATTGAAAACTTCCAGTTGCAGCAATGTCAAATGCTCTGTTATTGAGGCTCATATTTTGAATCATGGCTTTGTTTTTGTTATACGCAAATTGAGCCGGCCTATGCGGATTCAGAACAATTGCTGTCTGCTGATAGATGTCCGCCATTTGCTGAGGACTCAGCCAATTCGTTATCAGTGTGAAATCACGATAATGTCTCCGTGATTTATTTAAGTGACGGTGCCATTCCTTACCTGCAACGAGAATACGCCATTTGTTTTGCTGCAAGAGTGTATCGATGGCTTTGATGCGGTTGGGATAAGGGTAGCCAATGAGAGCAATGTCATACGTGCACATCTCTTCTGGCGATTCATTTTTCTGAAAGACACGTGTATTTGCCGGAATGGGAAAGTAGTGCGTATTTAGAGCGCCTAATTGTTTATAAAATGGCAAAACCCCTTCATCAATCGTTAATATAAGTTGAGCTTCATGTGCGCAAGCAGCTGACACATCTGTATAAAAGGGATCTTCTGTCATCCAAAGAACAATCGGGATTTTTTCTTGTTTGAATTGATGAAGCACATCTTTCGGAACATGATCACCAATCATCATCAAAACAAAATCCGGAGAAAATGTCCGGATTTTGTGCATGTTCGTGGGTAGAGATTCTCTATCAATCTTTACACATGAAAAGGGGGAATCAATGAAGCTTTCTTCTACCCATTGATCAAACATGTGATAGATTCCGCCGTAGCCAGAACTGATATAAAGAAGCTTCATGATGATCCTCTCACATTAAGATGTGAATGTAACACTTTCAACTTTATCTACATCTAATAGAGTCGTTGCTGAGCCTGTAGGTGTGACAGAGCTTTCTTGTGTAACAAATACAACGCCTGTTGAAGCATCGAATGATACAAATTGAACTGGCCCAATTAAATCTCCTGAGTCAGTGACAATGCTAATGACTGTTCCTGGTGCAAGTCTTGCAAAGATCCATCTTGCTGGCTGAGATACATCGAGTGTTGTAGCAGAATCTGAAGGTGATGCCTCAGCTGCCACTTCACTTAATAAATCGTTCAATTTTTCTTCCATTTGAACTCCTCCTTCTTCGAGATTAGCTGTTAATGCATGAGTAATTGGTTTGAAAAACACTTTCAATAGTTCCTTTTTTAATTCAGCACGCTTTTCGCTCATTTTTTCCCCATCCTTTCTTCATCAATTCAAACTCACCCCTATGTATATGCCGTTCTTTTTTTTTGGCATAAGCAGAACGCTGATTCCTGATCTTTTTTTCATTTAATCACTTCACACATTTTTAAAAATGTTTTCAAATGCTGAGGCTAAATGAAGTGACGCTCATACTCTAGTAAAGATTAAATGTGAAGAGAGAGGGATTATGAATGGAATTTGAACAATTATTAGATGGTTGGAACGAAGAATTAGTAGAGTCGGAAGGAGTGCTTGAAATCATCTTGATTTTACTTCTTCTTCGTCTTTTAGAAGAAAGTGGGGAAGAGAATGTGTCAGACATCAAAGAATTACTTCGTCCATGGCTTGAGCTTGGCATTCCAGTGCCGCGTGTTCATTTGGTCAATGGAGATGTACTTCAAAACGTGGTTGTCGTGCAATTGTTTGATACAGTTGCAGTCTTTAAAAACGCGACAAATCAGCTAAGAGTGAGTGTTCCTTATGTGAACATTGTCAGCTGGGGGGCTTTTTAATCTAATCAAAAAGGATAATGATCATGAAAGTATCGGTGATTTTAACAAGCTACAATAAACCAGATTTCATTGATCGTGTGCTAAAGAGTATGGTAGATCAAACGTATCCGCATTGGGAGCTTTTGATTATGGATGATGGCTCAGAAGAGGGCACCATTCAAAAGATCCAGCCCTATTTAAGTGATGAACGCATTCAGCTGTATTCGCACACAGTTCATCCAGCAAAACGGCTGTTAACCGCACGATATGCGACGCTTATTAATGAAGCATTAACCCGTATAACAGGTGAGCTCATTTGTTATTTAACCGATGATACCATGTACCATCAAGATCGTTTGCTTAAAATGGTGGATGTTTTTCGGTCGAAGCCTCACATAGATATTGTGTATTCCTCACAGCGGGTCGTGCATGTTGATCAGCATTTAGTGGAAACGATGAGTTTTATTCGAGAAGCAGATCAAATCTTAGAGCATGCGTCCTTTCAAGTGGACCATTGTTCGGTCATGCACAGAAGCTGCTTGCTTCCACTGATCTATGAAAAATACGGACAATATTGGGACGATGAGCCAAAGCACTGGCATCATGCAGATTCTGTATTTTGGATGAGGCTGAATCACTTCGCTGCGTTTTTTCCATTAAAAGATGTACTGGATACAACGTATAAAACGCCCCATTCCTTTCATCATCTGTTTTCGAGTATGCCGTATGATTTAATTGACGGAACGGTCATTGAAAAAGAAGGAGATTATTATCAAATCGCAGACGGGAAACTTCATGGAATTGAAAAACGCTGGATCAATGAAAAGAACAGGCGTGCGATCCGTGTTCCGCTGTTATGTGAGATGAAATATGAAATGAAAGAGAAGCTGGCAGTACCCAATTATACAGTCGTTACCGCAGATAATGGGAAAACGTTCTTTTATATTGAAGATCAGAAAAAAAGACGGTTTGCTTCAAAACGTGACGTGCAATATTTTCAGTTTCACCCTAAGGAGATCTATACGATTTCAAATGATCAGCTTCAGGCATTTGAGGATGGCAGCATAATTCAGGCTTCTCCAGTTTTCAGTCCGCCAAACAGGCGCCTGTTTAAATGGAAACAAGATGTTTATTTACTTGTGCATTATGCCTTTTGCCGTATTGATCCTGAGGTCGTGAAGCGATTTGCTTTTTATCATCAGCCGATTAAGCTGTACCCATCCCAATTTGCGTTTTTTCAGGAAGGAAAGCCGATTGTGCCGCTGTATAGGGAATCGCTGCAAGAATTCGATATGTCTCTTTATCAAACATCCGGACGAAAGCACTCCTCATAAGAGGGGTGCTTTTTTCGCAATGATTGCAGGAAGTAGAAAGGAAAAAGCGAAACATGAAAAGGACAGGAACCTTTAAGAAATGATCAAGCCGCTGAAAACTTGGCAATTGATGCCGGTTTTTTGGCACTGAAAGTGAGGGGGAAAGAATGGGGAAGGTTGTCGAAAGAGCAGATTGGTTTGAATTGATTTTAGAAGCTATTGATGAAGCCATTCACGTTGTAGATGATCGAGGGATGACGATTTTTTACAATCATAATGCCGCTAAGTTTGACTCTTTACAAAAAGAAGAGGTGATTGGCAAGTACATCCTTGATGTGTATCCCTCTTTAACTGAAAAAACAAGTACGCTCATGCATGTGTTGCGAACAGGAAAGCCCATTTATCATTCGCTGCAAACCTATTTGAATAAAAATGGAGAAAGGATTGAAACAGTGAACACGACATTGCCTATTATCGAAGATCACGAGTTAATAGGCGCGGTCGAAGTCGCAAAAGATGTATCAAAGCTGTCGGCTCTTTCCAATCGGTTAGGGCAAAAAAAGCGGACACAAGACGCGGCTGAGGCCGTACAAATGCATGATTTTGCTTCATTTTTAACAAATGATCCGCTTTTAAAAGAAATGCTTGAAAGGGCAAAAAAAGCAGCTGCTTATCCATCATCAGTTGTTGTCTACGGGGAAACAGGGACAGGAAAAGAAGTGCTCGTTCAAGCCATTGTCCATGAATCTGACCGGAAAAATCAAGTGTTCATTCCGCAAAACTGCGCAGCACTCCCAGAATCATTACTTGAAAGTTTATTGTTCGGATCTGTCAAAGGGAGCTATACGGGCGCGCTTGATCGCAAGGGACTTTTCGAATTAGCTGATGGGGGCACACTTTTTCTTGATGAGCTGCAAGAGATGCCGCTCACGCTGCAGACGAAATTATTACGTGTGTTAGAGGATGGCGTTGTCCGCCGCATCGGTGACGCAAAATCCATTCAAGTGGATGTTCGGCTCATTACTGCGCTCAATATGGACCCATTCGAAGCAGTGAAAAAGCAAATTTTAAGAGAAGATTTATTTTATAGACTGCATGTATCATCTTTTCATATCCCGCCGCTTCGTGAAAGAAAGCAAGATATCACGCTGCTATCCCGCTACTTCATTCAAACCTATCATCAGCAGTTTTCAAAAAACGTTACACGCCTTTCTGAAGAAACGGAACGATTGTTTATGGCGCACCACTGGCCTGGGAATGTTAGAGAATTAAAACATACGATAGAGCATGCCGTGTTGATGATGCCAAAGGAAGCGGAAGAGATCATCCCTCTATACCTTCCGGCTCATTTACGTGAGCAAAAGCTGGAAAAAGAAACATCTGAATCCTCCTTAAAAAATCAAGTGTCTTCATTTGAACAAACATTGATTCAAGAAGCTTTACATCAGCATAATGGAAATATTAAAAAAACCGCCGCTGCTTTAAAAATTCCTCGACAAACGCTGCAATATAAATTAAAGAAATATGCAGATGCCGAAATATAGGCACAACATCCAATTGAATATGACGGGTAAAAGCTCCTTTTGTAAAGAATAGGGGCATTTTCCCATGTTGGCACATAACTTGCATAGTATAAAGTGAATGCTGATAGGGGGAATGGATATGAATCAGAAATTGTATGAACCGGCACGTCACTGGAAGGACATTGAGCTTTGGAAGGATGTACCTGAGGAAAAGTGGAACGACTGGATTTGGCAGCTGACGCATACTGTGAAAACGCTTGAGGATTTAGAAAAAATCGTAAACTTAACAGAAGAGGAACGAGAAGGGGTGAAGATTTCCACTAAAACCATTCCACTCAACATTACACCCTACTATGCCTCACTGATGAATCCAGACGATCCAAGATGTCCAATACGTATGCAATCTGTGCCAATTGCAGAAGAGCTTCATAAAACAAAATATGATCTGGAAGACCCGCTGCATGAAGATGAGGACTCACCTGTCCCGGGGCTCACGCACCGATATCCAGATCGTGTACTGTTTCTTGTGACAAATCAGTGCTCCATGTACTGCCGTTATTGTACGAGAAGACGTTTTTCCGGCCAGATTGGTATGGGTGTGCCGAAAAAGCAGTTAGATGCTGCAATTGGATATATTAGAGAAACACCTGAGGTGCGGGACGTGTTAATTTCTGGCGGAGATGGGCTGTTAATCAATGATCAAGTGCTTGAATACATTTTGAAAAACTTACGGGATATTCCGCACGTTGAGATCATTCGGATTGGAACCCGCGCGCCGGTTGTCTTTCCGCAGCGTATTACAGATGAGCTGTGCGAGATTTTGAAAAAATATCACCCAGTTTGGCTGAACACCCATTTCAATACAAGTATTGAAATCACAAAAGAAGCAAAAGAAGCGTGCGAACGTCTTGTGAATGCCGGTGTTCCTGTAGGGAATCAGGCCGTCATCCTTGCAGGTATTAATGACAGTGTGCCGATTATGAAGAAGCTGATGCACGATCTTGTGAAGATTCGGGTCAGACCATATTATATTTATCAATGTGATTTATCTGAGGGCATTGGCCACTTTAGAACGCCGGTATCAAAAGGGCTTGAAATCATTGAAGGCTTAAGAGGACATACGAGTGGTTATGCAGTACCAAGCTTTGTAGTAGATGCGCCAGGAGGCGGAGGGAAAATTGCTTTACAGCCAAATTATTTATTATCGCAAAGCCCTGACAAAGTCGTCCTTCGTAACTTTGAAGGTGTCATCACCTCTTATCCAGAACCAGAGCATTACGTCGCAGGCCAGGCAGATGCGTATTTTAATGAAATTTATGAAGAGAAACAAGAACCGGCAATTGGTATTACCGCACTATTAGAGGATGAAGCGAGATCGTTTACGCCTGAGAATTTAAGCCGAATGAAACGTAGAGAAGCATATGAGACAAATCCTGAGCACGACACACTTAAAAACAAACGTGAAAAACGAGATGAATTAAAAGAGAAGAAATATCAAGCGCAGCTCAAAAAAGAACAAACCGTAAAGGAGGAGAAATAGCCTTGCTGACATGTGATTGGTGTGAGGAAAACAAAGCAAATGCGGAGCAGACAACAGTCTATTGGGAACTGATCACGGGCACACAATCAATTGAAATCATCGAAACGCCGTCCATTTCCTGCACGCACTGCGGGATGACCTATCAAAAGGATGAGACGGTCAAAGAGATTGAAGATCAATTAATTTTAGTGGATCAGACAAAACTTCCAGAAAAAATCTCCTATGAAGAATTAATGAGCATGGAGCGGTTATTAAAGCGAAATTACTTTGACTTTTCATCATAAGTTGTACCTCTGCCTATACAAGTCATCAAATTGCTGTATAATATAACAACAAAATAGTGTGTCGCGGAGGGAAAAACAGGTGAAGTCGTTTTACCATTATTTAATGAAGTTCAGACATCCAAAACCGAAAGATGAAATCAGTCATTTCGCAAATGCTGCGTACGAGGATCACAGCTTTCCTAAAGCTTCCACAGATTATCATGAGCTGTGCGCTTATTTAGAATTAAATGGTGATTATTTAAGCTCAATGACAACATTTGACGAAGCGTTTGAGCAATACGAAGTAGAAGTCAAAAAAAAATAACACGCAACCGCTTATCCGAATGGAGAAGCGGTTTTTTCACGAGAAATAAAATGGCGTTTTGCATGGTGTGGTTGCCCATGCAGAATTCCTTGCGCCGGCATACGATACGTTAAGACCAAAAGTCGGGCAAGGGGGAGACAGAATGAAGGCGAAAGCACCAAAATATCAAGTAGGGGATATTGTCGTCGTTGTCATGTACGGCACAGTCGGAACGATTACAAAAGTCCATCAAATTGACCAGCACTATTTATATGAGGTCAATCATAATGAGGTGCTTTATTTTGAAACATCACTTCAGCTTTACGATGAGTATAGCGGAGTGATTGTCGATACAGAAAAGCTGGACATTGAATATGAGTTCCTCATTGGCGATGTTGTATATGTAAAAGATTACGGAAAAGAGCTATTTAAAATCATCGGTCATCGGACTGAAATTTGGCGCTACCTTGAAGATGGTTGGGAAGATGTCATTTACGAACTCACGAGGCTGAAAGACGGAGAGTGGCTGGAAACAGAAGAGGAAGATTTAACGCTTGTCCTAAGAAAATATGAGATGGACCAGTTTGTTCATCAGCTTCTTTTTGTGCATTACGTCGGAGAAACCTCAAAAGAGTTAGAAGAAGATATGGTCCAAACGGCTCTATTGCAGCTGGAAGAGAAACAAGAAAGCGAATCTTCACTTGAATTTCTGGCTGTATCTATAGTGGATGAGCTTCTTGATATTTATAACGATTATAAAATTCTCTATGAATTTTTCAAAGATCCAGAATATAAGGATATGATGGATTTTATTTTGGAAAGTTTACACGAACATTTTGGTTAAAGAAAGACTTGTCCTAACACGAATAAAAAATAAGGCACACAGAAAAATGCAATCACATAAAACCATCCCCTCAAGATACGGCCCATCACCTGATCAAAAGTTTCTCCATCTAATATGCTTAACCATTTCATTGCCTCAAGCCCCTTTTCTTTTTGTTTACTGCATTTATATGTATGGAATGAGCCATTATGACAAACTGTAATAAAAAACAGCCGGCGTTCATACATCATAAAAAAGGAGGCGGAATGCAATGAAAGAAGCAGATTTGGTGATTGATACAGAGGAAATTGCGGAGTTCTTCTACGTGGAGCTGATCAAAAGAGGGTACATACCTGCTGAGCTTGAAACATTTGAGCTGGCTGACATTACATTTGAATATATGCTGAAAAAAGCAATGATAGTTGAAGAAGAGGCGTGGTAGGTACTATACTTTGAAGAGATTCTGAAGAGAGAGGGAGGGGAATCTTTCGCGTGTACATCCTATATCTTTTCATTTTATTTGGCGCCATTGCTGCGCTCATGGTATCTGGGGCTTTTCAAGATTTGGACAACCAGATCATCTTATGGTTTGAAAGCATCAGACTCCCTTTTTTAAATGATGTCATGCTGGCTTTGACGGACTTAGGCATCAGCGCGCTGCTCGTTCCAATCATGCTCATTTTTAGTGTGGTCTTGTTTATGTATAAGCGCTACTACTCTATCATGATGCTCTTTCTACTATATCTCACAGAAAAAACAATCAATCATGAATTAAAGGGGCTGTTTGCTAGAGAGCGTCCGGCCTTTGATCACCTTGTAGGTGAAACGTATTACAGCTTTCCGAGCGGACATTCGATGAATGCAGCCACCATCTACCCTTTTATGGCTTATCTATTAGTTGAAATGATCCCATGGCTGAAAGAAAGACAAAAAATCGTCTATTTGATCACAGGGCTTTTCGTTCTGGCCATTGGCATCAGCCGGATGTATATCGGGGTGCATTATTTGACAGATGTTGCAGGAGGCTTTGCGATAGGACTCGCTTTATTTCTCATTTGTAAAAAGATTGACGAAAGATTGCCTGTCATTCGACAAAAATAGAAGAAGGAAATTGACAGATCCCAGCCAATTTTATATAAAAGGGGAGGGATTTGAATGCAATTGACGTTGAGATTTTTTCAAAAGAAACCTTCAGCATTTCACTTAACCATTTATCAGACACCTGAATATGGCGCTGCAAGCGGGCATCTGCCTGTGTACCGGACAAAGATTGGCGGCAGAACACACCTTGATGTACTGGAAAAAGCATTCTCGACATTTAATGTACATGATACAGTCCCTAATGATTACAATGCGCGGTTTATCACAACAGGTGATATTGTTGTGATTGATGATAAGAAAAAGGGGAAGTGCTATTATCAGCTCTCTCCGGCAGGGTGGAAACGCAGTGAACGAATGATGACGATAAGTTAAATAGATGATTGATGATGCCAGCTTGAGATTCAGCTGGTATTTTCTTTTTTTAGCTCAATCGTTTATAATAAATAGGATAAAATACATAGTAAACGTAAGTGGAGGCTAAAAAATGAGTGTACATATTGGAGCAGAAAAAGGACAAATTGCAGAAACGGTATTGCTGCCAGGCGATCCGTTGCGTGCGAAATATATTGCAGATACATATTTAGAAGATGTTGAGTGCTATAACGAAGTGCGCGGAATGTATGGCTATACTGGAACCTATAAAGGAAAACGTGTTTCTGTACAGGGCACTGGGATGGGCGTACCGTCTATTTCGATTTATGTGAATGAACTCATTCAAAGCTATGATGTTCAAAACTTAATTCGCGTTGGATCTTGCGGAGCCATCAAAAGAGATGTCAATGTACGTGACGTCATTTTAGCCCAGACATCATCAACAGATTCACAAATGAATCGTGTGGCATTTGGACCGATTGATTATGCGCCATGCGCTGATTTTGGCCTGCTCAAGAAAGCCTACGACACGGCAGAAGCAAAAAATGTCGCTGTACGTGTCGGAAATGTATTTACAGCAGACCAATTTTACAATGAAAAACCACTTGAGCTCATGGCTCAATATGGTATCCTAGCGATCGAAATGGAGACAACCGCTCTTTATTCTCTTGCAGCAAAATTTGATCGAAAAGCTTTATCAATTTTGACTGTGAGTGATCACGTTCTAACAGGAGAAGAAACAACGGCTGAAGAGCGTCAAACAACGTTTGATGAAATGATCTTAATTGCGCTAGACTCCGTTTTATAATAGTATAAAGGGTGTGCTACAATGTAGCGCATCTTTATTTTTTTAGAAGAGCAAAAGGAAGGTATGTCATGAAGAAAAGCTACAAAATACTCTCAATCGCATCGATTCTTGGTTTGACAGCCGCGCTATCAGGCTGCCAGTTGCTGGATCAAAAAAGCGGTACATCTGAATCAAACAAAACTAACGAACAAAAAAACGCAGCAAGTTCATCTCCCCAGCACAACTCAAACGATAAGGCAGATTCATCGAATCAAGAGCTGACGTTAAAGAGTGAATATTTCAATGACATCAAGGTTGTGAGCGGTCTGAAAACCATTCAAAATCCTGAAAATGTGCTAGCACTTGTCAACAAAGAATATGCATTACCAGGAACCTATAAACCTTCTGATCTCGTTGTACCAAAAGTAGAATTCTCTTTTTCGGAAGATATTGAAAAGCGATATATCCGCAAAGAAGCAGCGGAAGCGCTTGAGAAGTTATTCAAAGGTGCAAAAAAGGAAAACTTCGAGCTTGCTGCAGTATCTGGCTATCGCTCCTATGACCGTCAAAAAGTCATTTTTGATAGTGAGGTCAAATTAAAAGGCAAAGAAAAAGCACAAGAAGCAGTCGCTTTACCAGGCGAAAGTGAACATCAAACAGGTTTAGCCATGGACATTTCCTCAAAAAGTGCCGGTTTTGAGATCTCTGAAAAGTTTGGTGAAACACCAGATGGCAAATGGGTGGCTAAAAACGCCTATAAATATGGCTTTATCATCCGTTATCCAAAAGGAAAAGAAGACATTACGAAATACGAATATGAGCCGTGGCATCTGCGCTATGTGGGAAAAGAAGCCGCTAAAGCGATGCATGATCACGATTTAACATTTGAAGAATACATGAACAAAGTAAAGAAAATCTAAACAAGTAAGTAAAAGGCCTCCCAGCTATTCGGGAGGCCTTCTCTTATTCTTCTTTTAAAAAAAGAACAATCCTGCTAATGCGAAGCCGGTAATGAAACCGAGGCCGATGCCATACGCTGCACCCCAGCCATAATATCCGCCCCAATAGCCAAAGCCAAAGCCTCCGCGAGACCCGCCGACTGGACGAATATAAACTTTGCGGTTTGTCACACGCTCAATGCGTCCGACGTGTACTCTGCCATTACGGTCAGTGATTCTAGCGACTTTCCCCATGTGCTGCTGACAAAGCTTGTAGTAGCGCTCCATGTTTTTCCTCCTTATGACAAACTCTTTTCACTCTTATCCTATGCGAGAGACTTCATAGAGTTTGGACAAAACATATAGGAGATTCGCTCATTTTATACGGTACATTCAAATAGAATGTGACTTAGCTGCTTTCGGTGTGCTTGAATGAGATCGTAGTGTGTTTGCAGCGTTTCGTAAAGAGAAGGGGGTATGTGTTCAGATAATTCCATCTCTGTCGGCTCCTCCTGCCCCATATGTTCATCGAATGAGAGGATCTGAATGTCACGGAAGCCCGCTTCGGTTAACTGCTCCTTCCATTCTTCAAGCGACAAGAGCGAGTGGAAGCCGTAAAAATTCCGAACCGCTGCAAGCTCTTCAGGCGTAAGAGGGGCTTTTAACACAGCTTCATTTGCAATCAATTGGCTGCCAGGAGCAAGCACACGTTTGATCTCAGCTAGTGCATCACGCAGCTTGGTAAAGCTTAAAACAGATTCACTGATGAGTAGAGAGAACGCTTGATCTGGAAAGGGCAGCTGCTCAATGGATGCCTCTAAAGCACGGATCGGCAGTTCCTCCCGTTTGAATCGCAGGTTCGCCTTTTCAATCATCAATGGATGCGTATCAATGGCCTCCACCTGATAACCTATATTTCCTAAATAGGCGGCGGTCTGTCCTGTACCGCATCCAGCGTCAAGTATTCGTGCATGAGGCGGCAGTTTTATATGCTCAATCATCGTTTTTGTTAACTCAATTCCGCCAGGATGGGCACCTGATACGCCAAAATAAGCAAGCATTTCTACATAATCACTCATATAATCCCTTCTTTCCTTATCCTGTTCCTCTCTAAAGATTATGCAATAGAGGGGCAAATGGCTTATCTTTTCAAATAGAAGTTGATCCTTTGGTTGACGGATGAAGCATCGTCCTTGATAATAATGAAAGGAGATAAAGGTGGTGTTTTTTTGAAAAAACAAATGAAGTTCGTGGTAGCCATTCTGGTGACTGCTGCACTGTCCTCAGCGATTACATTTGTGATCACAAAACAAGGTGCTGTCAGCGTCTCAGGAGACGAGAAGTTTAGTAAACTCATGGCTGCGTATACGAAGGTAAAGGATGAGTATTACGAAAAAACGGATGATCAAAAACTAGTAGATGGTGCGATCCAAGGAATGATTGCATCACTTGATGATCCATACTCTACATATATGGATCAGGAGGAAGCCGAAGGATTTAACAATACCATTTCTTCTTCATTTGAAGGAATTGGTGCACAAGTAGAAGAGAAGGATGGACAAATTTTAATTGTCGCGCCGATTAAAGGCTCTCCTGCTGAAAAAGCTGGTTTGAAACCTCATGATCATATTTTAAAAGTGGATGGAAAAAGCACCAAAGGAATGTCGGTCAATAAAGCAGTCTCTCTCATTAGAGGGAAAAAAGGAACGGATGTTAAGCTGCATCTCAATCGTCAAGGAGTCGGTAATGTAGATGTGACCATCACAAGAGACACGATTCCGCTTGAAACGGTGTATGCAAAACTCACAAAAGACAAAATAGGAGAAATCCAAATTACGTCCTTTGCTGAAACCACATCGAAAGAGCTGGATAAAGCAATTGATGACCTCGAGAAAAAAGGGGCAAAAGGTTTTGTCATTGACCTGAGAGATAATCCAGGCGGCATCATGACAGAAGCCATTGAAATGAGCAATGACTTTATTGATAAAGGAAAAGTCATCATGCAGGTTGAAGAAAAAGGGAAGAAACAAGTGTACAAGGCTGAAAAAGAACGCAAAGTCCATCAGCCGGCAGTTGTCCTTGTAAATGGAGGATCAGCCAGCGCTGCTGAAATCATGGCGGCGGCTCTGCACCAATCTTCAGGCATTCAAATTGTGGGTGAAAAGACATTTGGCAAAGGAACTGTTCAAAATGCGCAAAACTATAATGATGGTTCTAGTGTCAAGTTAACCATTGCAAAATGGCTGACACCAGACGGTTCTTGGATTCACAAAAAAGGTATCGAACCACAGGTGAAAGCAGCTCTCCCAAGTTATGCAAAGCTGCCGTACTTAAGCCCGAAAAAATCATATGAGCTAAATGACAATGGAGATGAAGTCAAAGCAGCTCAAAAAATGTTCCAAGCGCTTGGCTACAAAGCAAAAGCAAACGGTGAGTACGATCAAGCATTCCAGTCTATCGTCAAAAACTTCCAAACAGACAACGATCTCAAGGCAGACGGTATTCTGACAGGAGATACAACGACCGTTCTGATGACAAAGATCCAAGATAAGCTAAAGAACAACGATACACAAATGAAAAAAGCCATTGAAGTCTTGAAAAAAGAAATGAAATAAAAAAAAGCAGTCCTCATCAGGGGACTGCTTTTTCTTATCCTTACACTTCGTTTGTGATCGCTTCTGTTTTTTCATGATCCTTTTCAAATAGATCATTCATGACAGAATTGGATGTGACCTTGTTTTGGAAGAATGGATTCAAAATCAAGATGACGATGACGTTTGCTAGTAAACCAAGAAAACCTTCATAAAGGCCGAACGTGACTTGTGAGATATTCGCTGTAAAGGTAACGATGATCCCAATGACTAACCCGGCAATCGTTGCTTCTCTCGATTGTTTTTTCCAGAATAAGCTGATGGCAATAGCTGGGAAGATTTGAACCATTCCTGAAACACCAATGAGCTGAAGCGTGACAAGTGCAGTTGGGAACAGCATCCCGAATAAAAGAGCGAGTCCGATGACGATAAACACCATCGAACGTGTAATGATGGTCAATCTTTTAGGTGACACATTCGGATGAATTAAGTCACGGTATAAATTATTGGCAAATAAATTCGATGCGCCAATGGCCATGATGGAGCATGGAATGAGGGAAGCCAGTGCAATCGTAGAATAGGCGAGTCCCTGCATCACGCCGCCATATGATGTTTGAATTAAATGAAGAAGAGCAAATCTCGGATTTGTATCTTCTGGTAAGACTAAAAAAGCAATAAATCCAAGGAAGATGACCAAAATCAATACAATATTATAAAGAGGCAAAAACATGCTGTTTTTACGGATGGCATCTGCGCTTTTGGCTGTAAAAACCCCAGTTGCTGCGTGTGCCCACATAAACAAAGCAAGAGCAGAAACGCCTGAAGCAGTAATAAACCATAAAATGCCTTTAGGACCGCCTTCAGGGATCGTTAGAAGCTGAGGTGCTTCTTTGGCTAACGTATTCATCATCGGTGTCCAGCCGTTAAAATGAATGATCGGCAGTGAAACGACCATAAACAGCATGATCACCCAAACGAGAATATCTTTAATAATGGCTGTATATGTAGGACCTTTAATACCACTGAAAAATGTATAAAGTGCGACTAAAATAAATGAAATAATAACAACTGCATTCACATTAATATAATTAGTTCCAGCGACAGTTAACGTATCTTGAATCCCGCTCAGCTGAAGACAAATATAAGGAATCAGCATAAGTACTCCAACAATCGCAATCAAACTGGATAACAGCTTGCTGTCAAACCGCTCACGTGCATAATCGGCAAGTGTTGTAAGGTTGTGATTTTTCGCAACAGTCCATAGTTTCGGTAAAAAGAAATAAGCAATAAAATAAGCTAGGACGGAATAAGGAATAGCGAAAAAAGCGACGCTTCCAGCTGTATAAGCTGTACTTGTAAGCCCTAAAAAGGTATAAGCTGTATATAAGTCTGCGCCAACGAGGAACCAGACGAGCAGTCCGCCAAATTTTCTTCCGCCGACAGACCATTCTTCTACTGACTGTCTTGATGATTTGTCACGACCAGCGGCAAATCCGATGACCACGACGATGAAAATAATACTTGCAGTAATCAATAAAGCTGTTAAATTTCCTTGCATTAGTCAGTTCCTCCATTTGAATGTTGCATCTTATAAATGATAAATGTGCAAATTGGTGTGAGTACAATCCATAGCAAGAGCCAGAAGTGGAAAAAGGGCAGGCCGATGACAAATGGATGAATGCGATTTGCAAAAGGCAGCAATGCGAGCTGTCCGATGAATGGAATCGCGATAAGTAGTGCCAGCATCAATTTTTTGTTCATGATTTCCTCCTGAATATTTTGTAATTTCATAATAATAGCAGTTGTCAGATTAGATCACAAGACCATTTTCAGAAAAAACAATCATTTTGGTGAATATCATACTAATATAACGCTTTCATTCTTGTCAAAGGAGAAAGAGTGAAGATGTAAAGAGGGGGAAGGTGAAAGAAAGTATGTAGAAATAATATTTAAAGCAAATAAAAAAGCCCCAGCATAAAGGCTGAGGCTTTTCCAATTTTTAAAGGAAATCAGATACTTCTTCGATGTCGAAACGATTGCTTTTATGAGCTTCTTTCGCTGCTTTACCAACTGAAATCAGCATAACCGGCTCGTAGCGGCCGCTTACATTGAATTCTTTGATGTACGCGTCTTTACTGAAACCACCCATTGCACATGTATCATAGCCCATTGCTTTTGCCGCAATCATTAATTGCATAGCAGCTAATGAAGCATTTGAATACGCTGCTTCGCGTGCATATTGCTCGCTTTGGTATGCGCCATTAATTTGAGTCATCAATGTTTCTTTAATGTCTTCAGTAATGAAGCCTTGTTCTGCCAGTTCACTGTAGATTTTTTCGCCATTTTGGTTAGCTTCAAGGTCACCTAGAACTGCAATAACAGCTGATGCCTGTGATACTTGCTTTTGGTTGTAAGCGATTGGAAGTAATTTTGCTTTTGCTTCAGCACTATGGAAAACAGTGAAATGCCAATGCTGAAGGTTCCAAGCAGATGGTGCTTTTGTTGTGATTTCAAGAAGCTCTGTTAACTCTTCTTTTGTCATTTCATGAGAAGTATCATACTCTTTTACTGAAGCTCTTTGTTTTAAGATATCAATTGTTTTTTGATCGGTCGCCATATGGATATTTCCTCCCGTTTTTGCAAATAATATGGTACAATAACTAAAAAGTGAGAAACTTACTTATTGTAACTAGAGTTATTTTAAATTGTACACCGTTAGTTTGTCAAACAATCATGAAAAGAAAGGCTGAAATTTATGGAATTTCAATTATGTCCACACATTCAGCAAGCTTTTTTACTCCTAGGCAAAAGGTGGAACGGTCTCATTATACATGTATTGCTTGATGGACCAAAGCGTTTTAAAGACCTCACAGACACGATCCCGTCGATCAGTCAAAAAATGCTCGCAGAGCGTTTAAAAGAGCTCGAGCAAGAAGGGATTATAGAGCGGACCGTCCTGCCTGAGACGCCTGTCAAAGTCATTTACAGTTTAACTGAAAAAGGGAATGCGTTACATGATGTGTTTCATGAGGTATCTCGGTGGGCAGGGGAGTATACAGACTCTCACGGGAAAAAGGAGCAAGCCTAGTTTTAGGTTTGCCCAAACATTTTGACTCCTGATGAATATGCTGATGTTAGGCACATGACAAAGGAGGAGAAATGCATGTACCCTCATACTCCGTATTTTCGAGGCGGCGCCCCTGGCATTCCGCCATATGAATCCAGAGTCCCTTTGTTTTTTGGTTTTGGCGCTCCTTTAGTCGGCGGACTGCTTGGCGGATTTCTAGGAAGTGCGATTTTTAATTATCCCCGTCCATATTACCCGCCGCCACCACCGCCTGCTCCACCACCTTATGGCGGCGGATATCCACCATATTATTAAGAAAAAAGAGTAAGCCTGCTTCCGTTCTTAAAGCAGGCTTTTTATAATGGAATATCAATTTCAGAAATTCCTGGATCATCATGCTTTAAAAACATAATTTCCAATATACCATCTTGATACGACGCCTTCGTTCCTTTTCGTTTCACAGCAGCAGGGAGGACGACTTTCTTCTGCGTCCCTTCTTCAGGAAAATGATCAATAAACAGCAGATTGGCTGTATGTTTGATTTTGACTTTTTCTGTGTTCGGACGAGCAATTTCAATTTTGACAAACACATGATCAGTCGTCTCGAACACTTCGACTTCTGGCTCTTTTTCTTTTTCGACATCAGTTTCTCTCGTTTTTTGATTTTGAGAAAGGGGGTCCTGAAATGGGAACTGAGCAGGATAATTGGAGCCGAATACACTTTCCATGACTTGATTGACATACTGCTCAACGTCTTTAGGATCTGAATTCTTTAAGGCTTCTTTTGAGAACTGCTTTTGAAAAGGGAATAATCGGTTCCAGTCGAACATGCGAATCATCCTTTCTAAATGCCCTGAATTAGTATATGCCCATTCGCCTGCGTGCGTGCTATAATATACGTTAGATTTAGAAAGGGATGGTTACATTGAACGAACAGCAATCAAAAGGTGTTCTCTACACGGCAGCATCTTTTACACTCTGGGGTTTATTCCCGTTATATTGGAAGCTGATGGAACATATTTCGTCAGGCGAAATTTTAGCACACAGAATTTTATGGTCATTTGTGTTTATGTGCGGTATTCTTTTGTATTTAAAACAAGTCCGCCCAGCGATGCAGACAGTAAAGGGTCTCATACTGGATGGTAAAGCATTTTTTTCATTACTTTTATCTGCTATTTTAATTTCAGTCAACTGGTATGTCTACATTTGGGCAGTCAATCATGGTCTTATGCTAGAAGCAAGTTTAGGGTATTATATTAATCCGCTTGTATCCGTTCTATTAGGGATTATTTTCTTAAAAGAACGACTAAATAAATGGCAAACCATTGCCATTCTTATTGCCGCATTTGGGGTGATCCTTTCAACAGTTCAATACGGGTCATTTCCTGTCGTTGCTTTCTTATTAGCCCTTAGCTTCGGCTTTTATGGTTTGATCAAAAAAAGGATGAGCTTCACGAGCGCGATTGGTTTGACGATTGAAACGCTGCTTCTCGCACCGGCTGCACTTGTGTACTTATTATTTTTCTTAAAAGAACCTGTGGTGACTATGAATCCTAACAGCTTCGGGTCGCTCGGTCTCTTATTTTTTGCAGGCGTTTTTACAGCCGTGCCGCTTCTTTTATTCTCAGAAGGCGCAAAAAGAATTCCACTTTATCAAGTGGGCATTTTGCAATACATTGCACCGACAATTACGCTGTTTTTAGGGCTGTTTGTCTATCACGAACACTTATCCGCAGCTAAAATTGTGACGTTCCTTTGTATTTGGGTGGCGATTTTACTGTTTACCACCTCTCAATTACGCATGAAAAAAACAGCGAATTCTCATTAAGCCAAACGAGCAGTTTGCTTTTTTTTGCAGGCGGATCATGTCATAATAAGTTGTTAACAAAACTGTAGAGGTGATCATATGTCGTCAGCTCATGAGCTTGCAGCCGCCTATCAATCTTTATGGAAAAATCGTCAGCTTGATGTTGATGATATGTCTTCTTTACACGAGGCCATATGTGATGATTTACTCGATGCACGAACACATCCGCGGGCGAGGAAATCCTTACACCAAAAGTATGTGCTTGCTGTGGAGAGAATTTTAGAAAGTGAGCTTAAGCATGATCATCAGCTGCAGCTGATCAGCTTACATACGAAAAAGCTGCGAGAATTAATTCAAAATGAAGGAAGGAACCACTCATGAAACCAATTCAAACGGAAGATGTCACAACACATCTTGAATCGTTTTTAAATCGTCCAGTCTTCGTTCATCTTGAAACGACAACTGGTTCTTATTCAGCTCATGTAAATGAACAAAATATGACGGTTGTGGCGTATATCCGCAACGCGAAAGTCGTCTATTCACAGGCGAAAATAAAAGGACAAGGTCCATACCGTGTTGGAATGAAAACAGAAGATGGCTGGATTTACGCAGAAGGATTAACCGATTATGTGTTTGATGACCAAGGCCGACTGCTATTAGCTGGACACTTGCCAGACGGCAAACTAGCGATCTCATTACAAATTAGTGAAACGCCATTTCAGGTGTAGAAGAAAGGGTGACAAGTCATGAACGAACATGTACTAGTGATGCTGCCTCACCCCGATGATGAATCCTTTGGGGTGGCTGGTCTCATTGCACAAAGCAGAAAACGCGGAATTCCCGTCACATATGCATGCGGGACACTTGGGGAAATGGGCAGAAATATGGGAAGCCCAACATATGCTAACCGTGAAACACTTCCTGAATTAAGAAAACAGGAATTAATCAATGCCTGCAAAGAAATGGATATCACTGACTTACGTATGCTTGGACTGCGTGATAAAACATTGGAATTTGAAGACGACGAGTATTTGGCAGATGTGATGGAAACCATCATTGATGAAGTCAAACCGACACTCATTGTGACGTTTTATCCAGGACACGGTGTACACCCTGATCATGATGCGACAGGTGAAGCTGTGATTCGTGCTCTATATCGCAAGAAAAAAGAAGACCGTCCTGTCGCATACTGCATGGCCATTACGAAAAATAGAGAAGAAGTACTTGGACATGCGGATATTGTGATTGATATTACAGATGTGGCAGATATCAAATTAAATGCACTGAGAGCGCATAGAACGCAAACAGAGGGCATGCTGAGAGAGCTTGAACAAAAGCTGAAAAACAAAGAACCAGTCGTCCAAAAATGGTTTGATGAAGAAATTTTCTGGACGTATCAATGGAATGATTAAACAAAAAAGCAGCTGATCTATGTCAGCTGCTTTTTTGTGTTGTATTTAGTGATTCGATACATGCCTAAGTTGACGTTTTTGAATCAACTTAAGACGGATAAAGAGGACGATGGCACCTGCGGCAAGCCCGGCAATCAGTCCGATCCAATAACCAAACGCCCCAAAGGAGGTATATGTGCCAATGAGATAACCGGCAGGAAGACCGATGACCCAGTAAGAGACAAAAGCAGCAATGAGCGTATAATTCACATCTTTATAGCCGCGCAGAGCCCCTTGAATGGGTGCAGCAATCGCATCTGACAGCTGGAAAAAGATCGCGTAAATCAAAAAGTGCTGTGTCATTTGTAAAACAGCTGATTCAGCTGTATATAAACCAGCGATCTCTGGTCTGAATAGCAAGATGAGGGCGGCCGTACATAATGAGAATAATACCGCCGTTCCAATGCCGATATAGCTGTAGCTTTGCGCGTCTTTATACCTCTTAGCCCCCGCTTCAAACCCAACAACGATCGTTAACGCCATTGAGATGCTAAGCGGTAAAATATAAAGAATAGAAGCAAAGTTCATCGCTGCTTGGTGACTGGCGATAGTAATGGTATCAAAGTGACCCATTAATAGCGTCACTGCTGCAAAGATACTCGTTTCAAAAAAGATCGCAAACCCGATAGGAAGGCCAATTTTCAGTATTTGCCCTATACGGGAGATATTCATTCGAGGCAGTTTTTGAAACAAACGAAATGAGGCAAATGGTTCTGCTTTAATGACAATACAAATACTCATGATGAAAATCGCCCAATACGTCATTGCAGATGCAAGACCGGCACCCGCACCGCCAAGCTTTGGAAAGCCCAAATTCCCAAAAATAAATACGTAATTTAAAACAAAGTTAATAGGAAGTGCTGTGAGCGTGATGAACATCGTCACACGTGTTTTCCCTAATGCATCAATAAATGACCGTAGCACCGAATAACCAAACAGCGGGAGGATGCCAAAAGCAAGAAAGCTGAGAAAATGCCGCGCAATATCCTCTACAGAGTGCTCGAGTCCAAGTCCTCCTAGTATGTAAGGAACGCTGATCGTACCAATCACAATCACAGCGATACTTAAAAGAAAGGACAAATAGATCGCCTGAAAGACAGCCCGGGGAACATCTTCTTTATGCCCAGCGCCCATCAGCTGAGCCACAATCGGAGTAACGGCCATCAAAATCCCGGCAAGTCCCGTATAAACAGGTGTCCAAATACTAGAACCGATCGCAACACCCGCAAGGTCTTCTGCACTCACTTTTCCAGACATCACCGTATCTAAAAAGGTAATAAGCGAAAGACCTGCTTGGGTAATTAAAATCGGAATCAAAATGGTTAAAAATAGTGTCAGCTTTGCTCGAATGCTATTCGTTTCTCTCATTATAAGTTCCTCTCTGAACAGAAATAACGAGAGGAATTATATCATGCTATGTAAAAAAATCAATTCTCCGTCGGATTATTTTTCTTAGATGGCTTCGTTTTTTTAAACATTTGGGCATAAATAAAAGAAAGACTGACAACACCTAAAATGCTGCAAGCATATTGGATGATTTTCTGAATGGTCATATTAAGCTCACCTCCATACAAATAGAATGTGCACAATTTGCTATTTTATAACAACAAGCGAAAGAAGAAGGGAAAAGATCAGATGATCCATCGGACGAACGAAGAAGTGATATTTAAAGCCGGGATGAGAACACATTTGATGAACATTATGAAGGATGCAAGTGACATCATTGATTCTCTTGATGAAACAGAGCAGTGTTTACTTTGTGATCTCGAAGCATTGCATGATCAGTTTAATGAAATGCATGCAGAGGCCTCGGCGTTTTATTTACAAGCGTATATGGAAGAATTCACACCAGGATTTGCTCAATTTTCTTTAGCCATTGAGAATTTATCAAAACAAAAGCATGGAGCACTCATTGTGATCCAAAGACGCGATGAGGTTGAGGATTTTATTCAAAAAGGGACAAACCTTCATGCGAAAATTAGTGCTTCCTTAATAGAAAGCATTTTCTATCCGGGAAATCCACTGCATGACGGTGCTCTTTTAGTCAAAGAAAATACACTTGTCTCTGCTGCAAATGTGCTGCCGCTTACATCGAAAAAAGTGAGTGCTTCGCTTGGCACAAGGCACAGGGCAGCGATCGGACTCTCTGGTATGACCGATGCACTTGTTCTTGTCGTGTCAGAAGAAACGGGAAAAATGTCGTTTGCGAAAGAAGGCGTGCTTTACCCGCTTACCGTAAAAGATCCGGAAATAAGAAAATAATAACGAACGCTGCATTCTTCATTCGGAAGGATGCTTTTTTATTTGCGGAGAAAAATCAGCCAATTAAGTAAAAAGTCATTTGATACAGAAAAATTTGTCATGTAGAATAGAACTATGAAACTAGCAGCGTGCTTGTTTTGACAAATTTCTAAACGTCAACTTAAAAATTCCTTAAAAAATGTTTATAAATACAACAAACAGCCGATAGAAACGATATGGCTTTGTTTTAGCATTTTGAGTTGGCTGCTTTAGCCTATTTGTTATTGCCCAACGTCTTCATGTCGAGTAATATAATAGAAATAAAGATAAAATAGTGCAAGAGAAGCAGAACCATTAAATGCTAAACTCAAAACTAGTACATAAGTCTTATTGAACAAAATCATGAAAGGCGGAGATTCCTCTATGAAGAAAAAAGTAGTAACCGGACTCACAGTTTCAGCGATCGCTGGCTCAGCTGTGTTTGCTGCACCGGCAGAAGCACAGACGATCAAGGTGAAAAGCGGTGACTCACTTTGGAAGATTGCCGAACAGTACAATACAAGTATTTCGGAGCTTCAATCTCTTAATCAATTAAAAACGACAATGATTTTTGCAGGACAAAGCTTGAAAATTCCTGGCGAAAAAAGCAAGAAATCCAGTTCATCAACAGGGTCAAAAGCAACGAAATCAAGTGCTTCAAAGACTTCCAGCTATACTGTAAAGCTTGGCGATTCTTTATGGCTGATTGCAAAAAATCATAAAATGTCAGTTGCGAGCTTAAAAAGCCTAAACAGCTTAAACAGTGACCTGATTCGTCCTGGTCAAAAGCTAAAGGTATCTGGCAGCACGAAGACGAGCGGAAACCAGTCATCAAATTCAAACTCATCTTCAAATTCCAGCTCAAGCAATAAGACAACGAATTCAAATAGTTCATCATCAAGTACATACAAGGTTAAATTAGGGGATTCACTTTGGAAAATTGCGAATTCGCTAAATATGTCGATTGGTGAAATCAAAACATTGAACGGATTAAAATCTGATATGATTTATCCGAATCAAGTATTGAAAGTAAAAGGGACGGCTGCATCAAAACCAAGTCAGCCGAAACCTACTAAACCAAGCAATTCAAACAGTAACCAGTCTTCTAGCGGGAAAACAACCTCTTATACTGTAAAATCAGGTGATTCGTTATGGAAAATTGCGAATCAATTCAAAGTACAGGTTCAATCAATCCGAACAGCCAACAACTTAAAAAGTGATGTGCTTAGAATTGGACAAGTATTAAAAATCAATGGTGCAGCTTCCGGTTCAACTGGATCGAATGGCTCTACGTCTAACGGTTCAACAAAGCCAGTCGACAATAACAAAAATGATGTACCAATGAATGCAAAGATCACGACAATGATTCAAGAGGGGAAAAAGCTGACAGGCGTTCCTTACAGATGGGGCGGTAATACACCAGCAGGATTTGACTGCAGCGGCTTTGTTTACTATCTCATTAACAAAGTTTCATCTGTATCCAGATTAAGCACAGCTGGCTACTGGAATATGATGACTCCTGTAAGCACACCGCAAGTTGGAGATTTTGTTTATTTTACAACGTACAAAGCAGGCCCTTCTCATATGGGACTATACCTTGGCGGAGGAGATTTCCTTCATGCAAGTGACAATGGAGTAGGAATCTCGAACTTAAGCAACCCATATTGGAAAAAAGCCTACTTAGGTGCAAAACGTTTCTTCTAAAAAAAGCCGATTTTCGGCTTTTTTTGTTTGCCTGCTGCTGTGATTGTCCATACTGATAACAAAAGGGGGCAGTCATAAATGAAAAAGTCAGTGTGGATGATCATGATATGTTTGATCTTTACCGCATCAGCATGTCATGCACCGCCGAAAAAAGAAACGACCGAAGAAACAAGCGAAGTTTCAGCACCTAAACAAGCACCAGTCACGACGCCACTCATAAACGAAAGCGGGCAAAAAATAGGAAGCATTGAAATAAGAGAGTCCTCAGAAAATGGGCTGGATCTGCATGTGAAAGCGAAAGGGCTGCCACCAGGTCCTCACGGTTTTCATATTCATGAAACAGGAATATGTGAAACGCCAGATTTTGAAACGGCAGGAGCTCACTTTAATCCAACCCATAGAGAGCATGGTTTTGACAATCCAAAGGGGTACCATGCTGGAGATATGCCTAATTTAGAGGTGGGAGCAGATGGACAAATTGATGTTGTCGTGAATGTACCAGATGTGATGTTAAAGGGAGGCCCGAATCAATTAATCGATCAAAATGGGCGAAGCTTTATCATTCATGCAGAAGCAGATGATTACTTAAGTAACCCTTCTGGTAACTCAGGAAAACGTATCGCTTGCGGAGCGATAACAAAAGAAATGGCAAAATAACAGAAGTCTAACCTTTATGTATTGAGTGCATAAAGGTTTTTTTAGTATACTTGGTGAGGAAAATGATCGAAGAGAGGAATTAATCATACATGTTTAACGAACAATCACTCCCAGAAGAAATTCAAGCAATGATTAAAGCAAAAGCAAAAGTGCTGGAAGAAGAATTTCGTCCACTTATTGGAACAGGCGGCTATGAATCACAGGATACTTCTATCATTCAAGATGCCATGATTGCATTAGCACTAGGAAAAAACGTTCTTTTAAAGGGACCGACCGGCTCAGGTAAAACCAAACTAGCAGAAACATTATCCGCTTTCTTTCAGCAGCCGATGCACAGTGTGAACTGCTCGGTTGATCTTGATGCTGAAAGCTTGATTGGCTATAAAACCATCCACAATGATGGTCAGGTGGCTTCGATTGAATTCATTGAAGGACCTGTGACAAAAGCAATGAAAAAAGGCCATCTTTTATATATTGATGAAATCAACATGGCGAAGCCAGAAACACTGCCTATTTTAAATGGTGTACTCGACTACAGAAAAATGATGACAAACCCATTTACAGGTGAGGTTGTTAAAGCAGAAGAAGGCTTTGGGGTCATTGCGGCAATCAATGAAGGATATGTCGGCACAGTGCCTCTAAATGAAGCGTTAAAAAACCGTTTTGTGGTCATTGACGTTCCATATATCGGCGGCGGTATCCTGAAAGATGTACTGCAATCTCAATCTGTTTTAAAGGATGAGCGGTTAATTGATCAATTCGTTCAGCTCTCATCAGACCTTATTACACAAGCTCATAACGGACAGGTGAGTGAAGAAGCAGCATCCATCCGCGCGCTTCTAGATACTTGTGATCTTGCGCAATACATCCCGCCGCTTCGTGCCGTTGAACGAGGCATTGTTGAAAAGCTGGAAGATGACCGGGAAAAAGCAGCGGTAAGAAATATCGCCCAAACATTATTCGAGTGAGGTTCTAACTTTTGAAATTCATCAAATTTAATGACAGCAGAATCGATTCATTTTTATTTATGGAATTAACGGATTTAGCCAAAACGTTAGCAAAAAGTGATGATGTCGAGCTTGAATACGGTGTGCAGTCCTACTATGAACCGTTTGAAAAGAAAATTTTCATCAGTCATTTTTGGGATGATCGTAAACAAGAAGATATGCTAGCAGGGCTGAAAAGTGATGTGTTCCTTCGTGCAGTAGGCACGGTTTATAGTGATCTTACGGTATTTCAGGAGATCATTCGCTTTGCTCATACATTATCCATTCCTGATGTATGTAAACAATTGTTTATGCTGTTTGAAGATATCCGGATTGAAGAGCGGATTAAGCATGACCGCCCAGGAACAAAAAAGGTATTTAAACGAAGAAGAGAGCTGTACCGGCGTCACTTTAAGACACAATTAACGATTAACCAAGAACGAAGTATTTTAACAGATGCACTCTTTTGTGCGATTTATCTGAAGCTGACAGCTGATTCTCCGCTCGAAGAGATTCCGCCTCTTCATGAGCAGATCAACCCGATGATTCCGTTTATTGAGTCAAGTCTTGAACGTGTATATGATGCGGGTTCAACTGCAGACATCGCAGCTATTGTCAAAGAATTGATGGAAGGGTTCGATGAACTGCTTGAAAAGGATATGCTGAATACGTACTTTTTCTTCCCTGAATTGGACTATGAACAAGCGGCAAAAGAACCGCTGTTCCATGACTTAAAAAGAAAACCTACATTAAGTGAGGACATCAAAGTCGACCGAGAAAAAGAAGGCGATGAAGACATTCACCAAGAGTATATGGAAGTGTGGCATCGAGAAACCGAAGCGCCATCCAAAAGCTTCCTTCAATTTGATTTAGAGCACGGCGGTAAAAGTGATCTTGGTAAGGATGCGGCAAGAGAAGGTGATGACGGAGATCAGGCACTCGGAACTGTCCAAGGTTCTGCAAAGCAAACACACCGAAAAGATTATTCAAAGCTTGAAGCGCTGGAAGAGGCTGAAGGTGAAGAAAGCGGAGCAGATGGTCATGAGAATGGAAAAGAAAACAAATATGCGTTTCCAGTCATGATTTCACCAGATCCTCCTAAGCCAGAACAAATCGATGCCTACAAGCAGCATGCGAAGGAAATTGAGCCTTATCAGAAACGCTTAAAACAAATGATCCAAAAAACACTTGAACATAAAAAATCATGGCCTAAAACAGACCTTCATGCAGGACGTCTCAGCAAAAAGCTGATTCGCTACTTTACAGAGTCTAACCCGCGTCTTTTCTATAAAAAACAGGCACCGACTTCTCAGATTGATGCTGTTTTCACCTTATTAGTAGACTGTTCAGCGAGCATGTTTGACAAGATGGATGAGACGAAAAAAGGCATTGTTCTCTTTCATGAAGCGTTAAAATCCGTGCAAGTCCCACATCAAATTGTTGGGTTTTGGGAAGATACAAACGACGCAACAGAAACAAGTCAGCCAAACTACTTCAACACAGTTGTGTCGTTCAAAGATTCTCTATTTGATGCAGGGCCTTCTATTATGTCTCTTGAGCCAGAAGAGGATAACCGGGATGGCTATGCGATCCGCCAAATGACAAAGATGATTTTAAAGCGAAGAGAAGAGCAAAAGTTTCTGATTGTCTTTTCAGACGGAGAGCCAGCTGCGTTCAGCTACGAACAAAATGGGATTGTCGATACACATGAAGCAGTTCTTGAAGCGAGGAAAAAGGGCATTGAGGTGATCAATGTGTTTTTATCCAATTCGCCGATAGAAGAAGCACAGATGAAAACCATTCAAGATATGTATGGCAAGTTCAGCATTTTTGTACCAGATGTCGATACATTGCCAGATGTTTTATATCCATTACTGAAGAAACTGCTGCATAAAAGCATTGGGGCATAAGGTTTTGCCCCTTTCTTCAAATTATTTTTCGGAATGATTTAAATTTTTTGTTTTTCTGTGAATTTTTTATCTTTAATTGAACAAAGAATGTAGAAAGTAATCCAAAACAGTGGTAGAATATTATTGGAAGCGTTTTATTACATAAATTTGGTCATTGTGTTCTGGAAGTTATATCGAGATAGTGTTCAATCACTTGATGATCAAAGTTGGGGGTAGTGTTCAAAATGTTTCAAAATGATGTGAAACAACCGTTGAGTTGGGAAGAATTTCATGGTCCGAACCTCGGCTATGTGCTCGAGCTCTACGATCAGTATGTCCAGGATCCTACTAGTGTTGATGAAGATCTAAGAGGCATATTTGATGAACTTGGTGCACCACCGAGTGAAATGAAGGAGGAAATTGGGAAAAAAGAAAATAGCGTAGTTACTTCTGAACAAATCCAAAAGATAGCATCAGTCGTTAAACTGGCAGAAGACATCAGAACGTATGGCCATTTAAATGCTTCCGTCAATCCTCTTCGCAAAGAAAAGGAATTACAAGAGCTGTTTCCTTTAAAGGAGTACGGTTTAACAGAAGAAGATGTCAAGAATATTCCGATATCTATTATTAGTCCGGATGCACCAAAACACATTTCAAACGGCATAGAAGCCATTAACCATTTGAGAAATACGTATAAACGTACCATTTCATTTGAGTTTGATCACGTGCATGACTTCGAAGAGCGAAACTGGCTCTCAAAATCAATTGAATCTGGTGAACTATTTAAGAAAAAACCAGCAGATAAATTAGTTTCTGTATTCAAGAGATTAACAGAAGTTGAGCAGTTCGAGCAGTTTCTTCATAAAACATTTGTTGGGCAAAAGCGCTTCTCTATAGAAGGTTTAGACGCACTTGTCCCAGTACTTGATGAAATTATTTCAGAGTCTGTTACACAAGGGACTTCAAATATTAACATTGGAATGGCACACAGAGGCCGTTTAAATGTATTAGCACATGTGTTAGGAAAGCCATATGAGATCATTTTCTCAGAATTCCAGCATGCGCCAAATAAAGAGCTCGTTCCATCAGAAGGCTCTATTGGCATCAGCTACGGATGGACAGGGGATGTTAAGTACCATCTTGGAGCTGACCGTCAAATCAAAGACGAAGATACAAAGAGTGCGAGAGTTACGCTTGCTAATAACCCAAGTCACTTGGAGTTCATTGATCCAATCATTGAAGGAAGCACGCGTGCCGCTCAGGAATCACGTACTCAAAAAGGCTATCCAGTTCAAGACGTTGAAAAAGCGTTAGCCATCTTAATTCATGGGGATGCAGCATTCCCTGGAGAAGGAATTGTGGCAGAAACATTAAATTTAAGCCAACTTGTAGGCTATCAAGTAGGCGGAACCATCCATATTATTGCCAACAATATGATCGGGTTTACAACAGAAAGCAATGAATCCCGCTCGACGAAATATGCGAGTGACCTTGCAAAAGGATTTGAGATCCCTATTGTTCACGTCAATGCAGATGATCCAGAAGCGTGTTTAGCGGCTGTTCAGCTAGCAGTAGAATACCGCAAACGCTTCAAGAAGGATTTCCTTATTGACTTGATTGGTTACCGCAGATACGGTCATAACGAAATGGATGAGCCTTCTACAACTCAGCCAATGCTGTACGATGCGGTTAGAAAGCACAAAACGGTCAAGAATATCTTTGCAGATAAACTTGTCTCAGAAGGTCTTTTGACAAAAGAGCAGCGTGAAGAAATCGAGCAGGCTGTGACGGCAAAAATAGAAGAAGCTTATAAAAAGGTGCCTTCAAAGAAAGAGCATACGATTCAAGAAATCGAGCTGCCAGAGCCTGTATCAAACGGCTTCCCAGCAGTTGATACATCAGTAGAATTTGATGTACTCAGAAAGCTGAATGAAGAATTGATCAGCTGGCCGAATGATTTCCAAGTATTTGGTAAGCTGAAGCGGATCCTTGAAAAACGTGCAAAAGTGTTTACAGATGACCGTAAAGTAGAATGGTCACTTGGGGAAGCACTCGCATTTGCATCTATCTTAAAAGACGGTACGCCAATTCGAATGACCGGACAGGATTCAGAGCGTGGTACTTTTGCTCAAAGAAACCTTGTTCTTCACGACAGTCAAACGGGAGATGAATTTATTGCTCTTCATGAACTAAGTGATGCGAATGCATCGTTTACAGTTCATAACAGTCCACTGTCAGAAGGCTCAGTCATCGGGTTTGAATATGGTTATAATGTCTATTCTCCTGAAACGTTAGTGATTTGGGAAGCTCAATTCGGTGACTTCGCAAATGCGGCTCAAGTGTATTTCGATCAATTTATCTCAGCTGGCCGTGCAAAATGGGGACAAAAATCAGGTTTAGTCATGCTGCTGCCGCATGGATATGAAGGACAAGGTCCTGAGCATTCAAGTGGAAGAACAGAACGCTTCCTGCAATCAGCTGCTGAGAATAACTGGACAGTTGCGAACCTGACTAGTGCAGCGCAATATTTCCATATTCTTAGAAGACAGGCGAAAATGCTGCTTCGTGAAGAGATTCGTCCGCTTGTCATTATGACACCGAAGAGTCTGCTTCGTAACCCGAACACATTGTCTGAAGTCCAAGAATTAACAGATGGACAGTTCCGTCCAGTTCTTGAACAGCCGGGTCTTGTACATGATCACGAAAAAGTATCGCGTCTCGTGCTATCTAGCGGGAAGGTATCCATTGATATTAGTGATCGTTTTACTCAAATGGAAGAGCCGAAAGATTGGCTTCACGTTGCAAGAGTGGAACAGCTATATCCGTTCCCAGCCAAAGATATTAAAGGAATTTTAACAAAGCTGACAAACTTAGAAGAAATCGTATGGGTGCAAGAAGAACCGCAAAATATGGGAGCTTGGGGATACATTGAGCCATATTTACGTGAAATTGCACCTGAAAAAGTAAAAGTACGTTACATCGGCCGAAGAAGACGTTCAAGTACGGCTGAGGGTGATCCAACTGTGCATAAAAAAGAACAAGAACGAATTGTATCTGATAGCTTGACTCGCAAAAACTAAGGGGGAAATGAAAAATGGCGGAAATTAAAGTACCTGAATTAGCGGAATCAATCTCGGAAGGAACGATTGCTCAATGGCTAAAGCAGCCGGGCGATTATGTGGAGCAGGGGGAGTACCTGCTGGAACTTGAAACAGATAAAGTCAATGTAGAACTGACTGCTGAAGAATCTGGTGTATTAAAAGAAGTACTGAAAGATTCTGGTGACACTGTACAAGTTGGAGAGGTCATCGGAACGATTGCAGCAGGTGAAGCTGGCGGAAGCGAGTCCGCAGCTCCAGCACCTGAGCAAGCTTCTGCACCAGCTTCGAAAGAAGAACCGGCAGCTGCTCAAAAAGAAGAAGCAGTGAAAGAAGAGCCGAAAGCTGGTAATGGCAGAACTATCGCTTCTCCTGCAGCTAGAAAACTAGCGAGAGAGAAGGGATTAGACTTATCTGAGATTCCAACCGTAGATCCGCTGGGCAGGGTACGAAAGCAGGATGTCGCTTCTTATCAAAAGAATGAAGCACCTGCAAGTGCACCAAAAGCCGCGCCAAAAGCAAATGCTGCGGTGCAAACTGAACAACCAGGAAAGCCTATTGAACGTGAAAGAATGTCACGCCGCAGACAAACAATTGCAAAACGTTTAGTTGAAGTTCAACAAACGGCTGCGATGCTGACGACATTTAATGAAGTCGATATGACAGCTGTGATGGATTTAAGAAAGCGTCGTAAAGATGCCTTCCTAGAACAAAATGATGTCAAGCTTGGCTTCATGTCCTTCTTTACAAAAGCAGTTGTAGCAGCACTGAAGAAGTATCCGCTGCTTAACGCAGAAATTCAAGGTGATGAGCTTGTCTTGAAGAAATTCTATGACATCGGCATCGCTGTTGCTGCAAACGAAGGACTTGTCGTACCGGTTGTCCGTGATGCAGACAGATTGTCATTTGCGGGAATTGAAAAAGAAATTGGTCATCTTGCGAAAAAAGCAAGAGATAACAAATTGTCTCTTAATGAGTTACAAGGTGGATCATTCACGATCACAAACGGCGGAACATTTGGTTCTCTGCTATCAACTCCGATTTTAAACAGCCCGCAAGTTGGAATTTTAGGGATGCATAAAATTCAGCTTCGTCCGGTGGCGATTGATGAAGAACGTTTTGAGAACCGTCCGATGATGTATTTAGCTCTTTCTTATGACCACCGTATTGTCGATGGTAAAGAAGCAGTTGGATTCCTCGTTACGATTAAAAATCTGCTTGAAGATCCTGAGCAGCTATTACTTGAAGGATAATCTTCAATTATAAAAAGCTAGCACCTGTTAAGGTGCTAGCTTTTTTTCTTTTCACTGTCATGTTGTCCTCGTTTTGACCAATACGTCGCAAGCCAGGAACCAGATAAATTATGCCACACACTAAAAATCGCACTTGGTACGGCTGCGAGCGGTGAGAAGTGTGCTGTTGCTAGCGCTGCACCGAGCCCGGAGTTTTGCATGCCTACTTCGATCGAGATCGCTCTACGAGAAGGGATATCCATTCTGCACCACTTTGCGATCAGGTAACCAAATAAGAGACCAAGTCCATTATGTAATATAACAACGGCAAATATCAGCAATCCAGATTGAAGAATCTGCTCTTTATTTGCACTGACAACCGCTGCAATGATCAACACAATTCCAGCAACAGATACAAGCGGCAATGCTTGAACTGCATAGTTTACTTGTTTTTTGAAAAATACCTTAACGATAACACCTAGGATAATAGGAATTAGCACAACTTGGACAATCGACAAAAATAATGCCTCCGGTGATACAGGTAACCATGATCTTGCAAAAATATAGATAAAGAGAGGCGTTAAAAAGGGAGCAAGAAGGGTCGATATAGTTGTGACCGCTACGGATAATGCCATATTGCCTTTTGCCAAGAAGGTCATGACATTGGATGCTGTACCGCCCGGGCAGCAGCCCACAAGAATAACGCCTACAGCAATTTCAGATGGCAGCCGTAATCCGTAAGCTAATAGAAAGGCGATCAGCGGCATGAGTGTGTACTGCGCCAAAACCCCAATTAACACATAGAGAGGTTTACGAAAAAGCTCCTTAAAATCTTCACCAGATAACGTAAGCCCCATCCCAAACATAATAACACCTAATAAAAAAGGGATATACGGTCCAATCTGAGAAAATACGTTAGGAAAAGTAAATCCAAGACATGCAAAGATAATGACCCAGATTGCAAAGGTTCTTCCTGCAAATTGACTAATGGTTAAAAGAATGTTCATTCATTGCTTCATCTCACTTTCCTCACATATCTTTCCTATTTTAAACGAATTTTCTGAAAAAACAACCCATTCTTTATAAAGGTGTTAATAATAAAATTATGTAAACTAAAAATACCCCATATAAGCATTAGCCTATATGGAGCATCGTTTTAAAAAGGGGTCCATCTCACTTGTTGTGCCTGCTTAAGCCTAGCTTCTGGCTCACGCCAGTCGACCACACTCCACCAACGATCTACGTATTTCGCTTTTTCATTCAGATATTGAAGGTAGTAGGCGTGCTCCCATACATCAAGGACTAGAAGGGGGATCACGTCCCATTGTGACAAAAATTGATGGCGTTCTGCTTGTAAAATCTCTAATCGCTGAGATCTAGGCGCCCATACGAGAATGGCCCAGCCAACACCTTCTACTTGTTTGGCCGCTGCTGAAAATTGAGATTTAAATGCATCATAGCTGTCAAACGATTGTTCAATGAGACGAAGCATTTGTCCAGTGGGCTTTCGTTTTCCTGAAGGACTCATGGAAAACCAAAAAATACAATGTAAATAGTGCCCCGCACCATTGAAGGCAAGCTCCCGTTCCCAATGCTTAATCATTTTAAAATCATTGGTTCTTCTTGCATTTTTTAATGCAAGCTCAGCTTGGTTCAAACCATCTACATATGATTGATGATGCTTCTGGTGATGCAAATACATAATTTCTTTTGAAATAAACGGTTCTAGTGCATCATACCGGTAAGGGAGAGGAGGTAACTTGTGACTTCCAGCTGCTACCTCCCGCATGTCTTCTTGTGGGTTCATGTCCTCAGCAATACGTTCTGCCAGTTCGTACCACTCTTGTTCACTGGAATGTTCATCATCCATTGAGAACCATAAATGGTCTACTTTCTGACGGATGTTGTCATCTTGAATCGCGGGTTGAATGGAGCTAAGCCACTCTTTGAGCTGCAAACGGTACTCTTCCTTATTCATTCTTACGCCTCATTTCTTCTAAAAATGTGGAACAAGCCATCATCGGAAAGACAAATGGGTAGCTATGATAAGTGATGTAAAATTGCTTTGGCAGGCCAATGCCTACTGGATAGTGCAAGGCTTCATTCGTGTGCTGATGATGGATCAAAAATGAGATGGCTTTTAAAATCGTTTTGTCATCGGGCTTCTCATATTGTAAAAGTGCCTCTGCTGCCCAAGCCGTCTGAACCACTGTGCCAAACGGGAGGGGGACATACGTTTTTACCTCTGCACTTTTACATGATTCTCCGAAGCTGCCATCTTCTCGTTGAATCTGCTTTAAAAATCGGCATGCTTTTTGGACAGCAGGATGGGTGGAGGGGATGCCGGCAGCTTTTAGACCTGTTAATGCTGCCCACGTTCCATAAATATAGCAAACACCCCATCTGCCAAACCATGATCCATTTTTCTCTTGATGATCTAGGAGCCACTTGACACATTGGTCTTTTTGCCTGTGAATAGGCGGTGACATGTTTTTCTCTTCAAGACCCATGAGATGAAGCACGCGGCCTGTAATATCAGGAGTCGATGGATCAATTGCTGCATCCTCCGCAGATTCAAGCGGCAGATGTCGAAGCAGGAAGTGATCTTGATTTTTTTCAAAAGCGGAGAATCCGCCATCACGGTTTTGCATGGAAAGAAGCCAATTGAATCCTCGATTCCACTGAACTGGTGCGTACGTTCGAGGAATGGCTTTTAAGACAATTTGCGTATCATCACAATCAGGGTTATTCGTATTGATATCTGAAAAACCAAAGCCTCCCGGAGCAGCATGCCGGTTATGAATCGCCCAGTCTGCTTTCTTCATTTGCTGCCGGTTCAGTAAGTATGAGAAAGACTTTGTGATGACTGGGTCTTCTTGTTTTTTGCCAGCTTTTTGAGAAGCATAACTGACAAGTGCTGTATCCCAAACTGTGGATGTGGAATTTTCTGCATACATTCTGCCCTGACAGTTTGTGACTAGCTTTTTCATGCCTTTGACTGCTTTTAAAATGAGATGATGTCCCGGGGAGTATCCAAGGCTCATCAGTGCATAGACCATAAAAATACTTGCACTTAAATAGCTGTACAGTGTGCCATCTTTTTCGAGGCGGTCAAACATATATCGCTTTGCTGCTTCATATCCGAAAAAGTCCAGCCGGCTGTCGAGTGCTGTATACGATCGCATGTAAGTCAGAAAGTGATGAGTGGAACGTTCTTCTCTTGCCATAAACCAGTCAAATGGATTCTTAGACATGTTTGCATCAAGGTGTGCTAGGCTTGGAAATTTCTCATGAGAAGTATATCGTTTGTTGAGTGCAATCATCATTGGCACAAAGTGAATTCTTGCATATGCACTAAGATGATAGAAGTGAAGTGGAAAGTATGTAGGGATGAGTAAAAAGGAAAGTGGTGCATAGAAGTACGGCCAAGGGTGCATGCCGTTGACGGCGAGCATCCACTTTGTCATAAAGTGAACGTTCTTTAATCCGCCATTTGATCGAATATATTGCGCTGCTTTTTCCATATGAGGCTCATCTTGTTGAAACCTGCCTGAAACGAGCATTCCGCAATAGCCCTGCACAGTAGCTGTTACATGTCCCGTTTGATCATGATACAAAGAAAAAGACCCATCCTCATTTTGCTTTTCGCGTATCGCTTCTGCTAATTGATCAACGAAAGCTTGATCCGTATCGCCGACAGCCTTTAACAGCATAATCAAAAAAGCATTTGTCATCATTGGACCTTCAAAGCAGAAAACAAAGGCGCCATCTTCTCGTTGTCTTCGCTGCATCTCTATGTGCAATTCTTCGATAAATTCATTTACTTTCAATTTAAAATCTTGCATATGCGGCCATGCTCCTTCCCTTTCATACTATATTCAGGAGCCGGCCTGTCACATGCAAACACAAAAAAGCCGATGACACGGTCACCGGCTTTTTTGACGTCATTAGTCTTGGAGATTAATCCATACACTTTTGACTTCTGTATAGTTGTTAAGGGCATATGATCCCATTTCTCTGCCAAGACCTGATTGCTTATATCCTCCAAACGGGGAGGCGGCATCAAAGACATTATAGCAGTTGACCCAAATCGTTCCTGCTTCAAGACGTGCAGCGATATCATGGGCATGCTTTAAGTTTTCTGTCCAAAGTCCTGCTGCTAATCCATATTCAGACTGGTTGGCACGTTCGACCACTTCATCAATGGAATCGTAAGGAATGGCAGATAAGACAGGTCCAAAGATTTCCTCTTTAGCAATGGTCATTTCATCTTCTACATCTTTAAAAATAGTAGGGGAGACGAAATAGCCAGCCTCATAAGGGCAATCGCCCCCGACAACGGCTGTTGCCCCTTCGGATTTACCTTTTTCAATATAGCCTAACACGCGTTCGTGCTGTTCTTTACTTACAAGAGGTCCAATTTGCGTATCTTGATGAAGACCAGCGCCTTGCTTGAGGGATCCTGCATATTTGGCCATTTGATCGACCACTTCATCATATTGGCTCCGATGAACAAAGACTCTGGAACCCGCGCAGCATACTTGGCCTTGGTTAAACATGACGCCATTTAAAGCACCTGGAATGGCTTTCTTTAAATCGGCATCAGGTAAAATAATATTCGGTGATTTTCCGCCAAGCTCTAATGTGACCCTCTTAATGGTTTTAGCCGCTTTCTCCATAATTAATTTCCCAACACTTGTTGACCCTGTGAAGGCCAGCTTGTTCACGTCAGGATGATCAGTTAAGGCTTCTCCGGCTGTTTCGCCAAATCCAGGAACGATGTTAATCACGCCTTCTGGGAAGCCGGCTTTGTCCACTAATTCTGCTAAGTAAAGAGCAGAGAGTGGAGTTTGTTCGGCTGGCTTTAAAACGATGGTGCACCCTGTTGCAAGTGCGGCGCCCATTTTCCACATAGCCATGAGCAGAGGGAAGTTCCATGGGATGATTTGTCCTACAACACCAACCGGCTCATGTCGGGTATAATTAAAATATCCTTGACTGACAGGAAGGGTTTGTCCATTCATTTTTGTCGTCCAGCCCGCATAATAGCGCATGTGCTCTATAGCGAGGGGGATATCTGCATTTGTTGTTTCATTAATTGGTTTTCCGTTATCTAAAGTTTCTAGCTGTGCAAGCTCTTCCTGATTTTCTTCCATTAAATCAGCAAGCTTGAACATGAGGCGGGCGCGTTCAGCGGCAGACATGGAGCGCCAAGGACCATGAAAGGCTTTTTTTGCAGCTTTTACTGCCTCATCAATATCTTTTGCACCTGCTTCATAAACATCAATAAGGGTTTCGCCTGTGGCTGGGTTAGGAGTAGCAAAGGTTTTGTTATCGTGACTTGTGACAAACTGACCATTAATGTAGAGTTTTTTCGTCCCTTGGAGAAAAGATTCGAGTTTTGAACTAATTTGAAGTGTTGTAGAGCTCATAAATAAACAAACCTCCTTAAAGATATGGATTGTTTTCTGCGAGTTCTAGGTGGGAAAAGCGGACATGCAACGAAACTTTATACGCACAAAGATGTAAACGTATACATTAATCATATTACACGACATGTTTGAAAGCAATCCATAACACTCATTGCATTTCGCGAAAATTTGGCTACAATAAATGTATAGATGAAAAAAGGAGTTTTTAAATCATGATCCATCAAAACTGGCAAACGGCTCAAACGTTAAAACAAGTAAAATGTGTACATACAAATGCGAAAAAATATATGGTCGATCGGGCATTAACGGTTGGAAGCACATATGAAGTGAAAAATGAAACAGAAGAATTTCTGTTTGTCGTTGACAATACGGGTAAAGTAGGCGGGTATTACAAGGAGTATTTCGAAGATATTTCAGCTGAATGATTTTGAGGACCATCACTCATACTAAGAAAAACAGTAAAGGGTGATGATGATGAAAAAGCAGCAAAATGACGAGCAGAAAAGTCAACATGCTTGGCATGAACATGAGGACGCTGATATGGCAATTACGCTTGAACAGATTTCCGACGTGTATGCCGAGGGAACCATTGATACACCAAAAGACGAATAGTCATTTAAAAACAGTGATTTGCATAATCACTGTTTTTTTATTGGAATGAAGCAGCATTTTTTCTCGAAAAGAACTGAAACTTTTTTCCTGCTTTAACAGTCTAAATAAGTAGAGGAAAGAGCATCGGATCAAAAAGAAAAAGTTAAATGAAATTTAATCTATTCGTAATGGAATAACGACCATTTATAGCGTATTCTATAAGTGAGAATAAAACGTACCCACAGAGCCGTGTGGCCGTTTTGTCATAAAGGAATTTGATGCAGGAAGAGGGGGTTTACGTGGGTATTTTTTCTGTCAGTAAACAAAATGATAAGAAATTCGAATCCTTATTGATTGAAGGGGAAAGAATTGAGGCTGTTTACAGACTGCGTCACGACCAAATTTGCTTTACCAATAAACGACTGATCTTTGGCGATAACCGCGTATTTTCTAAGAAGAAAGTCAGGGTCTCCTTGCCGTATCGATCAATTGAAAGTTTTGCCATACAAGAAGCTGGCGTGTTTGATCAGGACACAGGTATGCTGCTTGTCACAAGCTCAAAAGTATTTGAACTCGACTTTTCCAAAGAGACGGATTTGAGTGATGTGCAAGCCATTTTGACAAAACATCTTTGCTGATCAATCTTGCGATTACATAGATCATATGCACTTTTCTCATTCTTCGTTCTTATTTTTATAGATCGCACATTGCTAAGTCCTTCCCATCTGATGGGAAGGGCTTTTTTCTGCTTAAGTGTTTGAATGATAGCAAAAAAGGATAAAGATGAAACAGATACAGAAAGGAGAATGAACAATGAAAGTGTTAGTTGCAGGAGCAAATGGACATACAGGCAGACTTGTCGTTCGTTATTTAAAAGAAAAAGGACATGAGCCGCTTGCTCTCATTCGAGATGAAAAACAAGCTGATGCACTAAAGGAACTTGGTGCAGCACCTGTCATCGGTGATCTTGAAAAAGATGTGACAGATGCTGTAAAACAAGCAGACGCTGTCATCTTTGCAGCTGGTTCAGGCTCAAAAACAGGGGCAGATAAGACCATTGCGGTCGATCAAGAAGGTGCAAAACGCCTCGTTGATACAGCGAAAAAAGAAAACATCCAGCATTTTGTTATGCTTAGTGCCTATAATGCAGATGATCCGAACCAAGGAAAAGGGCAAGGAAGTATGGAAACTTATTATGAAGCAAAAAGAAAAGCCGATGAGCACTTAAGACAGTCTGGTCTTTCCTATACGATTGTCCGCCCAGGTGCCTTGCTGCATGAGGAGAAGACAGGAAAGATTGAAGCTGCCGAACATATTCCAGATGATCAAAACATCGAGATTTCAAGAGAGGACGTAGCCATTGTTCTTGTGGAGAGCTTAACAGAATCCAATGTGAAAAATAAGTCCTTCGACTTGATGAAAGGCGGAAAATCAGTAGAAGAAGCACTTCGCCATCTGTAAGAAAAGAAAGCTGCTGCCAAAGAGGCGGCGGCTTTTTTGATGTTTTCTTTTCCCTTTCAGCGGGAAGGTAATGAGAAAGGAGTGATTGACCGTGGGCTTAACGAAAGAACAACAAGCTGATTTATACGAAAGATTGATTCAATTAAAAGAAGATGTGAAGGGATCAAAAAAGAAAGAAGAATCGATGCTCGTTGAATCGAGTGAGATTTCAAATGGTGTTGGAAATCATATCGCTGATCATGGGAGCATCTATTTAGACCGCATGACAGAACAAACGCTGGATCAAGTCGATGATCAGCTTGAAGGTGAAATCGATGCAGCACTGAAACGAATGGAAGACGGAACATATGGGATATGTGAGAAAACGGGGAAAGAGATTCCATACGAGCGTTTAAAAGCAGTTCCATATACACGTTATTCAATCGATGCAAAGAAAAATGAAGAAAACACTCAAGATCCAAACGAATTTGACCGTTCATTCTCCGATCAAATGCGCGATTTAACAAATAGAGAAACAATGGATCAGATGCATTCAGATACGTATGAAAGATTAGAGGAAGAGCAGGATGTTGATGTAGATGAGGAAAAATAGGATCATAAGCGAAGGTTAATTTTTTCAGAATAATTTTTTCTTATGTACACATGAACAAATAACTTGTATACATGAGTATTTCATAGAAAAAAGATCTCTTGAAATTTAATAAACTTTCGTGTAATATAGTTTAAAGGCTGCGATGCGCGTAATGTTAATTAAGTTTTAACCTTTAAGCTGTAATAGGGAGTTTTATATTGAAGCCGGAATGTCATGCCTCCTTAGCGAGGAAGACAGGAACGTTTCTGCAAACACCCACTTTGAGGAGTGGTGGTTTAAAACTTTCTTACTTAGATTACGGCATCCGCAGCTTTTCCTAGGATGATTCAAGCCATTTTCCATTGCGGAAAATGGCTTTTTATTTTGTGAAAAAACGAAATTGCACAGTCGGCCGGAAGAGGCATGAATGTATGTTAAAATAGACAAAACAAAAGACGGAGAGGGAATTGGATGTTAGAACAAGCAGAAGCACTCCTGAAACAATACTTTGGCTTTGACGCATTTAGGCAGGGACAGAAACAAGCCATTGAATCGATTGTAAACATACAGAAGGATACCGTCTGTATTATGCCGACAGGCGGAGGGAAATCGGTTTGCTACCAGATTCCTGCCCTGATGATGGAAGGAACAACGATCGTTGTATCCCCGCTAATTTCTTTAATGAAAGATCAAGTCGATGCGCTAAATGAGATGGGCATACGATCGTCCTTTTTAAACAGCACACTTTCCGCAGCTGAAATGAATAAAAGGCTGAAAAAATGTGAAGATGGGGAATATCAGCTGCTTTATATCACACCTGAACGTTTACAAAATGAGCGTTTTTTTCAGCTGCTTGATCGGTTAACGATCCCTTTAATTGCAATTGATGAAGCACACTGTATATCTGAGTGGGGGCATGATTTTAGGCCGAGCTACCGCTTTATTCAAGAATGCTTAAATCGGCTGACAAAAAGGCCAGTGATTGTCGCATTAACTGCTACAGCCACGAAAAAGGTCCACCGAGATATATGTGAACAGCTTGGCATGAACGAAGAAGAAACCATTTTTACTGGGTTTGCTAGAGAAAATTTATCTTTTCAGGTGGTCAAAGGAGAAAATAGTGACCGCTTTATCACACATTATATGAAGAAAAATAAACTTGAGTCCGGCATTATCTATACTGCTACAAGAAAAGAAGCCGAAAACATTTACAATCGGCTAAAGAAACAAAAGATCAAAGCTGGCATTTATCATGGCGGGTTAGATGACAATGTAAGAGAAGAACAGCAAAACCTGTTTTTAAATGATGACATCCAGGTTATGGTCGCTACATCTGCATTTGGCATGGGAATTAATAAATCAAATGTCCGTTTTGTGATTCATCATCAAATTCCAAGGGATATTGAAAGCTACTATCAAGAAGCTGGACGCGCCGGCAGAGACGGGCTCCAAAGTGAATGCATTTTACTGTTCTCGCCGCAGGGCGTACGAATGCAGCGATTCCTCATTGAACAGTCAACAGAAGATGAAGTGCGCTATCAGCATGAACTGCTTAAACTAAGGCAAATGGTCGATTACTGTCACACTGAGCAATGTCTGCAGCAATTTGTGATGGACTACTTTGATCAATCAGCAAGTACCCCTTGCCAAAAATGCAGCAATTGCCTTGATGAAAGAGAGCGTGAAGAGGTCACTCGAGAAGCGCAAATGGTTTTATCGTGTACGGTTAGAATGAACGAGCGGTTTGGAAAAATGATGATTGCTCAAGTACTGGCAGGCTCTAAAAATAAAAAAGTGCTTGACCTCGGTTTCGACCGTCTTCCTACATACGCTTTAATGAAGCAGCAATCAGCCCAGCAAATCAGTGATTTCATCGAATTTTTAATTACAGAAGAGTATTTGCACATGTCTGAAGGAGCTTATCCAACATTAAAAGTGACACATAAAGGAAAGAAAGTGTTAGTCGGGCAAGAGGCTGTGTATAAAAAACAGGCAGTGAAAAGAGAGGCGATTCAAGAAAACGATGCATTATTTGAGCAGCTGAGAGCGGTGAGAATGAAGCTGGCGAGAGAGCAGGGCGTTCCGCCATTTGTTGTATTTTCTGATCAAACCTTGAAGGAAATGTCAGCCGTTCAGCCTAAAACAGAAGAAGAACTTCTCCATATTAAGGGAATTGGCGCTCAAAAAAGAGAGAAATACGGGGATGTTTTTTTAGAAGAAATCCGTTTATTTATAGAAAAAGAAAAAAATAAAGAGGTTGAAGAAGAAAAATAAATTTTTTTCGCTGCGTTTGGACACGTTTTCAACAGGAGGTTTCTGATCCTTTCAAAACCTTGATATGGCGGGTAATCGAGCTGTTTTGTGGTCTGATTTACCAATGGAGAGAGATGTTTCATGTAAAGGAACTGTAATCTAAAACATATCGTTTTGTTATTGAATTGACATTTACATATGTTACGATAGCACTCGTTAGCCGCCATAAAAAGCTAACAAGGGAGGATTTACTTTATGAAGAAGACTATTATGTCCTTGGTTGCTGTTGCAGCAATCTCTACAACAGCATTTGGAGCACAGCAAGCTTCTGCAAAGGAAATCACTGTGAAGAAAGGTGATACACTTTGGGGAATCTCTCAAAAAAATGATGTGTCTCTAAAGGACCTAAAGGGTTGGAACAATTTATCTACAGACATGATTTATGTAGGTGATAAATTGACAATCTCTTCAAAAGAGAAAACTCAGGAGCAGTATAAAGTCCAGAAGGGGGACAGCCTCTGGAAAATCGCTCAAAAATTCAATGTGTCAATTAGCGATATTAAGTCTTGGAATAACTTAAACTCAGATATAATTATGATTGGTTCAACACTAAGTGTTGCTGGTCAAAGCTCAGCTCCGGTAAGCTCAGAGCCTGTACAAAAACAGGAGCCTGTCCAAAAAGAGCAAACAACACAAAAAGCTGCTCCTAAACAGGAAGCACCGAAAAAAGCTGCTCCTAAACAGGAAACAGCTAAAGCAGAATCATCTTCTGCTAGTCAAAGTGTACAAAAAGAAATGACTGTAACGGCTACGGCTTATACAGCAAATGATGGTGGCATCTCAGGTATCACTGCAACAGGGGTAAACTTAAACAAAAACCCAAATGCGAAAGTGATTGCAGTAGATCCTAATGTCATTCCATTAGGAAGTAAGGTTTATGTTGAAGGCTACGGTGAAGCCATCGCAGCAGATACTGGCGGCGCAATTAAAGGTAACAAAATTGATGTTCATGTACCAAGCAAATCCCAAGCAAAAAATTGGGGCGTAAAATCAGTCAAAGTAAAAGTACTTAACTAGTAACTTATTGTTTTTTGGAAGAAAGCATCAGGTGGCGGCCTGATGCTTTTATTGTACCCTTTTTTTGGTCAAAAAAACACACATTTTTCAGAAAAATTTGCATTTTCGACAAAAACCAGCGTATATTCCATCATACACACTGGTTTTTTGTCGTTAGCTGTCCACCCAATAAATTTCTCCGCTTTGTTCTTTCCAATTGATTTGGACATCAAATTGATGCTTTTCATAAAAATGAATCAAGCGGTCCACATGATTCCAATCTCTTTTGACGAGGTCACCTGTGATGACTGGGATGTTCTGCTCTCTTGCGATTTCTTTTAAATGCTTCATACAGATTGAGCCGTACCCATTATCGGGAGGGCCTTTTATATCAGCAATATGAATCTTTCCTTCTTCAGGATATTCCGCAATTAAGGAAAAGTCAGATTGTCCGCGAAAAGCTTTTTCACAATCGGTCAGCATGATTTTACATGTATCAGCATTTTCAATGGCAGAGACAATCATCCATTCATCTTCTTTCGCCTGATCAATGCCAATGATCTTTGCCTTTTTCGAAATATCTTTCATATTTTCTTGCATTCGATACATTTGGAACTGCAATTGCTGTAATTCTTGCTCTAACGCCTTCACATCTTTGAGTGTTTCCTGTAAGATTGACAAGTCCATTACTCCTTTCATATAAGAAATGATAAAAATCACATAAATTCCAATTTTAAAGGAAGTGGATGAATCTTTCAACCCGTTAGAACGCCAGTAATCGGCAAGTTTGTCTAAAATTCGACGAAGACAGCGAATTCATTGACTTTATAGAGAAAGTTAAATAACATACTCTTAGTCGGAACTAATAAAGAGAGGTTTTCAAACATGAACGAACAGAATCAAAAACCGAAAAATTTCACCGGCATTGTTGTCATTTTAACAATTGCCATAAACGGATTAATCGCTTTATTATTTTTAATGCCAAAAACAGATAAATTTAGTCATCTGGATATTACATTTCTGCCGTTACTGAATGCCGTGATGAACAGCTTTACGTTTATCTTCTTACTTTCAGCACTCATTATGATTAAACAAAAGAACATTAAAGCACATAGACGATTTATCTTTGCTGCATTTTCAACAACACTTGTCTTTTTAATTTCCTATGTCACATATCATTCAATGGCAGCTGATACACACTTCGGAGGAGAAGGGATCATCCGTCCGATTTACTTCTTTATTTTGATTACACATATTGTACTCTCAGCTATTATTGTACCGCTTGCACTGATTACACTATTTAGAGGCGCACAGATGCAGGTCGAGCGTCACCGTAAAATTGCCCGCTGGACGATGCCGCTTTGGCTCTATGTTAGTCTCACTGGCGTCATTGTTTATATCATGATTTCTCCATATTACAGCTAACGTATGTCCAACTGGACATACGTTCTTTTATTTACAAGATGAAGTGCTTTGGATAGAATGGAAATTGGGTATCCGACTAGCACGGTATCTTCCCATCTATAGATTCACATCATTTTTGGCCGTTTGCTCGTTTGGAGATCAACAATTGGACGAAACGGGGGTTATATGATGACTGAACAATTGCAGTATAAACCGGGGCTTGAAGACATTGTGGCAAGCGAAACATCCATATCATACTTAGATGTGGAGCAAGAGGAAATTGTGATTCGCGGGTACGACCTCATTGAGCTGGCACAAAACAAGACATATTTAGAAACAGCCTATCTGCTTATTTATGGAAGATTACCAGATCAGATGGAATATCACCAATTTCAGCAAGATATATCCTCACAAACGAGCTTACATCCAACCATTCAAACCATATTAACGAATCTGCCAAAAACCACTCACCCTATGGATGCGATGAGAACGTGCTTATCTGCTCTTGCAGGGTATGATGACGCATTACATGATCGATCTGAAGCGTGCCAAGTAAGGCGTGCAGTTCGATTATTAGGCCAGCTGCCGGCCATTGTTGCTGGAAGCTATTATATTCTCACAAAAGACGCCGCTATTTCTCCAGATCAGACCAAATCCTACACTGAAAACTTTTTATCCATGTTAACAGGACGCACCCCGGCACAAGACGAAATTACCGCTTTTGACCAAACACTCACATTATATAGCGAACATGAGCTGCCGAATTCAACGTTTGCGGCTAGAGTGATTGCATCCACGCATTCTGACATGTATGGTGCTTTTACTGGAGCGATCTCTTCATTAAAAGGTGACCTCCACGGAGGAGCAAATGAAGCTGTCATGCACATGCTTCTTGAAGGAAAAACAACAGAAGGATTTCTTGCGCTCATTGAACGAAAATTAGCCGCAAAAGAAAAAATGATGGGCTTTGGCCACAGAGTATACATGAGAAAAATGGACCCGCGAGCCGCTCTTTTAAAACGTTCATTGAAAACGCTTACCGAATCAAAGGGAGATACAACGCTATATGACATGTGTGTAGCAGGAGAGGCATACATGAAAGAGCAGAAAAACCTTTATCCAAATCTTGATTATTATGCTGCACCGATTTATTACGTGCTCGGAATTCCTATTTCACTTTATACACCCATTTTCTTTGCTGCAAGAGCTAGCGGATTAGCCGCACATGTGATTGAACAGCATTTGCATAATCGCATTTTTAGACCGAGAGTCCGGTATTTAGGGCCAAGAGGATTAAAGGTTTCAAATGATGATGGAAAAACGGGGGAATGAACATGAACAAAACAGCAGTCGCCAATCAAACAGATCAGCTATTAGAAGAAATCGCTGCCTATGCAGTAGACGGAGAAATTACGAGCAAAGAGGCCATTGAAACCGCGCGGTATGTGCTCATAGACACGCTTGGGTGCGGTATGCTGGCTCTTAATTTTCCAGAATGTACGAAGCACCTTGGACCTATCGTACCTGGAACTGTTGTGCCTAACGGAGCAAGAGTTCCAGGCACTTCGTTTGTGCTAGATCCTGTTCAAGCGGCTTTTGATATTGGCTGTATGATCCGCTGGTTAGATTATAACGATACGTGGCTTGCACAGGAGTGGGGTCATCCGTCAGATAACTTAGGCGGAATATTAGCTGTAAGTGATTATATCAGCAGAACACGCCTTGCAAACGGAGAAGAGCCGCTAACGATGAATGATGTACTGCATGCAATCGTCAAGGCACATGAAATTCAAGGTGTCCTTGCTTTAGAAAATTGTCTAAATCGAAATGGATTGGACCATGTGTTATTTGTCAAAGTGGCAACAAGTGCAGTTGTGTGTGCAATGCTTGGCGGAACAAAGGAAGAGGTCCAGCATGTTTTATCACAAGCGTTTGTTGATAATTCCCCGCTTAGGACGTATCGCCACGCCCCAAACACAGGATCGAGGAAATCATGGGCAGCGGGGGATGCAACAAGCCGCGGAGTGAGGCTGGCCATGATGACACGTAAAGGGGAAATGGGTTATCAAACGCCCCTCAGTGCAGAGAAGTGGGGCTTTGAAGATGTTCTTATGAAAGGAAAACCACTTACGCTCGCCCAGCCCCTTGGGTCATACGTCATAGAAAATGTTCTTTTCAAAATTGCTTATCCTGCTGAGTTTCATGCACAGACAGCTGCAGAGGCGGCTGTGATGCTGCATGACGCTGTAAAAGATCGTTTAGATGAAATTGACCGGGTAGAGATTACGACACATGAGTCAGCAATTCGGATTATTGATAAGAAAGGGCCGCTTTATAATCCGGCAGACCGTGATCATTGCTTGCAGTATATTACAGCCATTGGACTGATCTATGGTGAACTAACAGCTGACCATTATGAAGAAGAAACGGCGCAAAATCCAGCCATTGATCGTCTTCGTGATCGAATGATTGTGAAAGAGGATAAACGTTACACAGAGGATTATTTAGATCCGAAAAAGAGATCGATTGCAAACTGTGTACAAATTTTCTTTAAAGACGGGACGATGACAGACCGAATTGAAATTGAATACCCGCTTGGTCATCGCAGAAGAAGACAGGAAGGCATTCCGCTGCTTGAAAAGAAATGGGTCTATCATTTAAAGACAAGATTTCCACAAAAACAAGTGGATCAAATTGTGTCACTCTGCCAAAATCCAAATCAATTAAAAACAACAACAGTACCAGCATTTATGGACTTATTCGTCATATAAGGGGGAGCTAGCGTGTGGATCGTGAATGAAGAAAGAAGTCAGGCTGATTTAGCCGCAGCCTTTAAAGAACAAATGAACAAATCAGCTTTATTTCAAATTCCAGGCGTTCACGATGGAATGTCTGCGCTCTATGCGAAAAAAATGGGCTTTCAAGGGCTCTATTTATCAGGTGCCGCTTTTTGTGCCAGCAAAGGACTGCCTGATCTCGGCATGATCCATTCAACAGAAATGGCAGAAAAAGCGAAGGAGATCATTCGAGCTTCCCAGCTGCCGCTTTTGGTCGATATGGACACAGGTTATGGCGGTGTTTTAAATGCAGCAAGAGCGGCAAAAGAAATGGTTGAGAGCAAAGTGGCAGCTGTTCAAATTGAAGATCAGCAAATGCCAAAAAAATGCGGGCATTTAAACGGGAAATCACTCGTTCCAGTAGAAGAAATGGTCGCAAAAATCAAAGCCATCAAACAAGCGGCACCAACGCTTTTGGTGATTGCGAGAACCGATGCAAAGTCCGTAAATGGAATGGAGGATGTCATCCGCCGGGCCAATCTTTACGTAGAAGCAGGAGCTGACGCTATTTTTCCTGAGGCACTCATCACAGCGGAGGACTTCACGCATGCGTCAAGTAATATTAAAGGGCCGCTCCTTGCAAACATGACGGAGTTTGGCAAGACCCCTTATTATCATGCAGACGAATTTTCTATGTTTGGCTTTCAAATGGTCATTTACCCTGTGTCATCACTTAGAGTCGCTGCAAAAGCGTATGAGCGTTTATTTACAGAAATCATGGAAAAGGGAACGCAGCAGGGGATACTTGGGGATATGCAAACGAGGAAAGAGCTGTATGAAACGATTCATTATGATGAATATGAGGAAATGGACCAGCATTTAGCAAAAACAATCCTCCCGGAAATTGGGAAAGAACAGCGATAAAATGAAAAGCACTTCCTTTACGGAAGTGCTTCAGCGTGTAGACAAACCCTCGCATTCTTTGTCAGTCCTGCGCGCTGGTGCTCACGAATGTCAAATTCGCTCCGCGCCAGTGCTCGTCCTTCCTAGACTGCAAAGGTTTTCTATCACGCTGAAAAAAGACAAAGTGCTAAAATAAAGATTATTTTAGCACTTTGACAACAATCTGAAACACTTCCTTGACGGAAGTGCTTTTTTACGATGATGGTGTGGATGAAGAAGCCAATTTCATCTTTTCTTCAACTGTTTTCGTTTTTTCTTTTACTTTTTCAGCGTAAGTGAAGTCGCCGTAGCAATACGGATAGCGGAAGTTATCTTTGTTGCCGCCGCACGTATAGACCTTGGGGTTTCGTTTCACTTGCTTTTTGGAGTATTGCTTTGCCAGTTTCTCGGAATGTTTTCCCCCGTTTTTTGCAACAAAATCAATATAGCCGATTCCCATGTTATAGCTTTGAATAATGGTTTCCAAATCAACGCCTTTTTTCTTCCCATGCTTGTACATAGTCGAAAAATGATGGACTCCTTGTTTAATGCTTTTCTGAGGGTCATTGATTTCATTTCGTTTCAAACCAAGAGATTCAGAGGCCTGCATTGGATCTCCGCCTCTGCCTTTTGATTCTTGATACATCATACCGAGGATTAACCCGGTATACTGATCTAAATCTTGATCTCTTAACTCTGTTTCTACAAGCGGTTTGTAATCATCCAATCTCGACAAAACAATTGATTCCGTATCAATCGGCAGCTTTTTTAACTCCTTTTGATTAAACGAGATGGCAATGGCTGCTAATACGAAAACAAAGAGAAAAATCGTGAAACAGCCTGAAATGGCAAAACATCCTGTTTTTTTCTTTTTCAAGGTCAGTTCACCCCTGTTTTGCCCCGCTTTTAAAAGGGAAGTACAGCCTTTTTATTATGCCATATCCTGTGCAGGATACCAAGTGAAAACCTTATAATCAATCATATCCAAACGTAAATTCAGGTCGTGTTTTCAGCCTGAAGCAGAAATAAACAAAACCGATAATCAGCCACATCATGCCAATGATTAATGCATTTGTGCTGATGCTCGTTAACAGCCAAAGACAAAACGCCGTCCCGCATAGAGGGATCACTGCATATCTCAATGTATTCAGCACACCTCTTTGTTTTTGTCTGACGAAAAAGTACGCAAAAACAGACAAATTCACAAAGGTAAATCCAATTAACGCGCCGAAGCTGATAAAGGAATAAATGACTTCAAGTTCGCCAACGACTGCGGTTAAGGAGAAAGCTCCGATTAATAAAATATTAAAAACAGGGGTTTTTAATCTCGGATGAATATACCCGAAGAAACGCTTCGGTAACGATTGATCTCTTCCCATTGCATATAAAAGCCTTGCTGCACTCGCATGTGACGATAAGGAGGAAGAAATGACAGCCACCATTGTGCCGGCTAAAAAGAACGAGTGGAGAAATGCGCCGCCCACAAATTCTGCAATTTCAAGTGAGGCTGCATCAGGATGCTTGAACTGCTGAAAATTTGGAAACACCTGCTGCAAAAAATAAGACGTCAAAGTAAACAGTACGCCTCCAATCGCAACTGTTAAGAAAATGGCAAGCGGAATCGTCTTTTTTGGTTTAATGGTTTCCTCAGACATCGTCGAAATGGCATCAAATCCTAGAAAGGAGAAACATAAAATGGTCGCTCCTGAAAAAATAAGCGCTGGATCTAAGCTCGCTGAATAAAAAGGCCGGGCTGACAATAACTCTCCACTGCCAGTGTTTTGTGTGAGCCCATAAATAACAAACCCAACAAAGGTGACGGCGACAATGACCTGAAACGTCACAAATAGCGCCGTAATGTTGGCTGTAAGCCGTATACCGATGACATTGACAGTCGTTATGGCGATAGCAAGTATGATGATCCAAATGTAATGAGGTACATCAGGAAAGGCTGCGGTTAAATAAGCACTACCGATCGCAAAATTCACCATAGGCAGAAATAAATAATCCAGTAAAAGTGTCCAGCCCACAAGGAAGCCGACATGAGGATGAATACTTTTTTGCGCATATGTATAAGCAGATCCTGCTTTTGGAAAAGCCTTCACCATATTCCCATAGCTAAGCGCTGTCAATAGTAATGCAAGTAACGTAAATATATAAGCTGCAGCGACGTGTCCTTTCGTCAGCTGAGCAACAATGCCGTATGAATCAAATACGACAAGTGGATCCATATAAGCAAGCCCGATCACAACAAGTGGAAAGACAGTCAGGCTGCGTTTTAGTCTTGGCTCTTCAGTCAATTTGCCTATCAGCTCCTCTAAAAAAATGAATAAATAATGCTCATTTTAAAAAGAATGCTACCAAGTGTCAATGCTATTTGAATAAATCTTTTTTCTAAAGTGTGCCCGCTTTGCACGCCGGACGTTTTAGTATATGATGATACATAGAATAAGTCGTGATTTGACTAACAAGAAAGGTGAAGCGAAATGAAGGAAGAACTGAATACAAATCAAGAACAGGAACGGATGGAGCTGGATGAAGAAAGTTTATTTCTTGTCTCCCAAACGTTTAAAGCCTTATCTGATCCGACACGTATTCGTATTCTGCACCTGCTGTCTCAAGGTGAATACTCGGTAAATGATATCGCAGAAACACTGAATCTCATGCAATCAACTGTTTCTCATCAGCTGCGTTTTTTAAAAAACCTTCGTCTCGTGAAATCTAGACGAGCAGGGACATCGATTTTTTACAGCCCTGAAGATCAGCATGTGATGGAAGTGCTTGAACAAATGATTCATCATGCGCAGCATGACTAATAAAAACCTTCCTACTCATATAGGAAGGTTTTTACGCATGATGCGTATGTGCTACTCGTTTACCTGCTTTCATCATTTGATAAGAAAAAACAACATAGTAAGCAGCTAACAGAAAAAAGCTGAGCATGGTCATGGCATCATCACTCACAATATGCTGATACAGTTCAACGACACCAATCTTTGTGAGCGAATGGTTCGTCAGTTCACCCAGCTTAAAACTAAGTCGAGATAAAAATAAGCATAAAATGAAGCTTTCAATCCATTTACTCGTTTTCACATAAAGGCGGCCATTTTCTTCTTTCATGCGGATCGTCTCATAGGCATGAACGGCCAGACTGCTTCCAAAGAGCATACCAATAGCGGCGTAGATGAAAATGCTGTGATTTTGCCAGCCTTCTAATAAGAGAATAAGGGCAGTGAGTCCAAATACATACATTCTCATCAAAAGACTGATCGGGCGCACAAGCTGATAGCGTCTCATTCGGTTCATTCGAAAGATGATGCAGATCAGCATAATGCTCCCAATGATGAATAACTGCCACACGTGATGTGTCATGATGCAACCTCCTCCTGCATGTGCAGGGATGTAAACGATGCTGGCTGTTCCTTATCTTTACCATTCTTTCTTTTTTTATCAAATCAAAACCTACATTTATGAAAAAGAGGAAAAGTCATGAAAATTGATCGTATTTTGTCTATTGTGATGCTGCTCATTAGCAAAAAGCAAGTACAAGCGAAAGACCTTGCTGAACTTCACGAAGTGAGCGTAAGGACGATTTATCGCGATATTGAGACCATCAATCAAGCCGGGATTCCTGTTGTGACAACACAAGGAGCAGGCGGAGGCATTTCGCTTGTTGACGACTATCGTTTAGAGAAAAAATTATTTACCGATGATGACATTGAGCTGATTTTAACAGCCCTTGAAAGCATGACGAGTGCATACTCCTTTAAAGAAAGTGAACATGTACTGAAAAAAATCAAATCTCTCATTCCCCCACATACCGATGAAAGCGAGAAACAGCACCATGTCTTTATTGATTTAAGCTCCTGGGGGAAAGACAGCCAGGCAGAAAAGAAGCTTCAGCTGATCCATACAGCTGCTTCCGCGCATCAATTCATTCAATTCACTTATCGCAACGCAAAAGGTGAAACACTTCAACGTAAAGTGGAGCCTTATACGCTTGTCTTAAAAGGAAGGCATTGGTACTTGTATGCGTTTTGTTGTGTGAAAAATGATTTTCGTCTATTCAAGCTGACCAGAATGACAGACCTCATCACCATTTCAGCATATTTCAGGCCGAAAAGAATCAAAAACGAAGAGAAGCCTTGGAATGACTCTTGGCATGAAGAACCTTCAGTCACAACGCTCACGCTTAGGTTAACGGAAACATCAGTTGGCAAAGTGAAGGAATGGGTGGATGAGAACGAATTGATCATATGTTCAGACGGAACCTATCTGGCAGCATTGACCGTGCCGCAAGATGATTGGCTGCACAGTTTCCTATTCCATTTAGGACCGGACGCCGACATTCTTTCACCTCAGCACATCAAGGAAGCATTTGATCTCCAATTAAAACAATTTATGAAGCGAATAGAAACTTGACACACTGTTGTCAGGTTTCTTTTTATATGATGGGAGAAAAGGAGATGAGAATGTATGTACGATATCGTCACATTAGAGAAACAATGGATCAAAGGGTTGTCTGTTCGAACAACAAACGAAATAGAGAAGACAAAAGAGCGTAAGATTGCACCGCTTTGGCAGGATTTTTTTGCGCAGCAGCTACATGGGGGACAAGCTCCAGTCATAGGGCTGTATTCAGATTATGAAAAAGATGAACATGGTTCTTATTTATTTACAGCTGGAGAGTTCGCGGATCAGCAGATCGAACATGTAAAAGAGATTCCTGCGTCCACCTACGCAAGATTTCAAACGAGAAAAGGACCGATTGAAGAGGTCGTGCTTGAAACATGGCACAAGATTTGGACGTGGGATCAGCGTCAATACCGCACTTATACAGGTGATTTTGAATGGTATGATGAAAGATCTATTGATCCAAAAGAAGCGCAAATTGATATTTACATTGCGGTTGATGAAAAAATGATTGCTAAAACTAATGCTATTAGTTAATATAAAACTAACGATATTAGTTTTAGGAGGGCAATCATGAGATTAACAACTTTTGACCGTCTGCACCAGCTTACATTGATGCCGCGATTATTTCCGATAAATTGCTATGTCTTTGAGGAAGAGGAAGGACTCATCTTAATTGATGCTGCTTTAAAAATGGCGGCGAACTCGATCATCGAATTTGCCCGTAAAAAGAACAAACCAATTCATAAGATTATTCTCACTCATAGCCATATGGATCATATCGGCGCATTAGATGAGGTGAAGAAGGCTTTTCCAGAGGCAGTTGTCTATTTATCAAAACGTGATGCACGCCTTTTTGAAGGTGACTTTTCCTTGCTCCCTGATGAACCTCAGCAAAAAATTAAAGGCAGTTTTATGAAAAATATTCACACAAAACCAGATGTGCTTGTTGAAGAAGGAGATGAGATTGGGCCGCTCAAAGTGATTGCAACACCAGGGCATACACCTGGCAGCATTTCTTTATACGATGAAAGGTCAGGAGTTGTCATTGCAGGGGATGCACTTGTGACAAAAGGCGGCTTATCAGTAACGGGTGAGTTTCGGTGGAGCTTCCCGTTCCCGGCTTTTGCCACATGGGATGCAGAAACCGCACTAAAAAGCGCTGAAAAGTTACTGACATTGCGCATATCCTGTCTTGCTGCAGGACATGGTGACCTTATCATAGAGCCTCATGAAAAGCTTCAAGCTGCCGTTAAAAAAAGACAGTACCAGCTAAAAAAAGGAGGGCAGTAAACCGTGTCTCCAAGAATGGGAATTACACAAGAAAAAATTATGGATACAGCGGCTGCATTTGTTGATGAAGAGGGCTTCTCCGCTTTGACTATTGCTACATTGTCTAAAAGACTGAATATCAGGCCGCCTTCTCTTTATAATCATGTATCCGGCCTTCATGAGATTCAGGCAGCACTCGCAGTAAAAGGGCTCTCCATGCTTTGTGAGGAAGGGATGCAAGTCACAGAGGGGCTGGAAAAAGGAGAAGCTGTTTTAGCCTTTGCCAGACAATATGTGCACTTTGTCCGAGAACACCCAGGTCTTTATGAAGCTGCCTTTTCACATATGAACGAAAAAGAAGTACGTATTGCAGCAGAGCGCCTTGTTCAGTTTGTCCAAACCATCATGTCACGCTTTGGTGTAAAGGAAGAGGAAATGACACATGTCGTCAGAGGACTGAGAAGCTTACTGCACGGCTTCGGTGATATTTCTAATAAAAAGGGATTCCAACGAAAAGAACAGCTTGAAGAAAGTGTGAGCTATGCAGTTCGGCTCTATATCACAGGTGTATTGCAAAAAGAAGATCTGTCTATTTGACAGGTCTTTTTTTTTACAGTGAACCGATATCATAGAGAAGCATCCTTCTGGAACCATTTTTTTGAGAGAAAACGAATAAAGATTTGACAGTTTTGTGAAACATGGTATGCTTATTATGTGAAATAATTCACATAGAGGAGTAGAGGCAGATGAAAAGAAAGCCTGTTTATGTGGAAACAACCATTCATGCACCTTTAGAGAAAGTATGGGAATATACGCAAAATCCAAAGCTTCATGAACAGTGGGATTTGCGTTTTTCAACCATTTCATTAAATGGACCTCAAGATGAACAGCCCCAAACCTTTTTGTATGAAAAGCATCTTGGATTTGGTGTAAGTGTCACAGGGACAGGAGCATATCGAACTAGAATGATGGATGAACGAAATGAAAGGTCATCCTCACTTAAATTCAAATCGTCACACCCGTTGTCTTTTATCAAAGAAGGCGGCGGCTATTGGAAATATGTGAAAACGAATGATCATATTGTGTTTCAAACGCAATTTGATTATGAACCGAAAGAAGGAAAAGGATGGGCGTGGGCAGATCGATTTCTTTTTCGCCCGATGATGGGGCTTATGACGGCCTTTAGTTTTGGCGCACTAAAGACGTGGCTTGAAAAGGGTACGCACCCTCGGTTGTTACTGGAGAGAACACTTGCCCATTATGGAATTTGTTTGCTGTTTGCCATCGTCTGGCTATGCCAAGCGGTTATCCCTTTTTCACATTCTGCTTTTGATCATAGCACCGGATTTCGGTTGTTTTATGCCTTTATAGGCGTATCATGGCTGATACCTAAGCTATCAAAGAAATATCTGTTCATTCTTCAAAGTGTGTTTCTGCTGCTGATGCTTTGTATCGGGATCCTATCCCCCCAAACGACACTCCATGAGCCGCTTGTGATGAGTGCATTTTTGATCCAATCCATTGCAGGAATGATTAATTTAAAAGATTGTATAGACGTATTTTCGATCAAACGAAAAAGGGGAGGTAGACATGGTCGTTCATCGTCATCAAGTAAAGGATTACGATAAGCTTCATCCAAAATTAAAAGAAAGATACAACCGTGCGTTTACCGCTGAAGGCACCATGGAGGAAATAGGCGGCGGAACGAGGCTCATTCGATTTTTCTTCAAAATTGGTCCACTCTTTCGCTGTTTTTTCCCTGAGAGAGGAAAAAACATTCCCTTCCGAATTGTCAATAAACCCTTTATGACAAATAAGGGAGAGGAAGGCATGCACTGGTTCCGTACGTTTTATTTCCCAAAGAAGGAACGTCACTTTGATGCAGATATGATCATTGATCAGAAGAGTCATAAAGTACTAGACTATTTTGGAAAACCTAGACTCCTTATGTCAGAGCTTCATTTTACAGTAACAAAGCATGGGTTCCTTCACATTCAATCCGGCCGGCAGAAGTTGTTGATGTTAGGACGTGAGTGGCCGCTGCCTTCATGGCTTTACGGTGTGTCAGATGTCACAGAAGGCTACGACGAGCACGCGGGTGAGTATACCATTGATGTGCATGTGAAAAATCGACTGTTTGGGACCCTTTTTACATATAAAGGACGGTTTACTGAAAGGGTGATGTCTCATGATGAATAAATGGCATTTGATATCAAGCCTCGTCTTCATGTGCTGTTTTATCGCCACCAGCTTGATGACAGGTCCGGTAGCAGAGTTATTTGTACTGATAGCCATTCTGTTTTTCCTTCCTGCAGTTTTAGCCTTTTTTGTGAAGGAAGAGAGGGAGAGTAAGCCGGGGATACTGCTCGGCTTTTTAATGAAAGCCTTTCCATTAGCTGCTCTTTGTGCAACGGCTGCATTCATCTATCATTCTGCCTTGTTTGCATCGGGATGGTTTTTGTATACGATTCTTTTGGCGTTATATGGTTGTACTCGTTTGCTGAAAAGGGGAATCTTTCCACTTCATGAATTGATGACGGGTGGTGCATGGATGTATCTCGCTTTAGGAGGACTTTGGTTTTGGCTGTACACGGCAGATATACAGGTAATGACCTTTTCACCAATCATCGTGCTTTTGACCGCTATTCATTTTCATTACTCGGCTTTTTTTATCCCGCTTTTCTATGGATTATTAGGGAGAAATCGAGAAAAAGAGACAGCTTTATACAAAGCGGCAGGATGGGTGATTTTGCTGTCGCCTGTGATGATTGCTGTTGGGATTAGCTTCTCCCGTCTCTTTGATACGTTCAGCGTCACGCTATATGTCATTGCCCTCTACTTGTACGGCATTCTTTGTATGAAAACAAGGTTTCGATCGACTGTGGCAAAAGTGCTGATTGTGTTTTCTAGCTGCGTCTTAATGGGAACAATCGTGCTATCTCTTCTTTATTCCGCTGGCATGCTCATGCGCGTGACCTACATCAGCATTGATCAGATGATTTGGTTTCATGGCAGTATTAATGCCTTTTTTGTGATTTTACCAGGTTTGATTGGATGGCTGATCGAAGGGCCAAAGGATCAATTGAAGCAGAAGCACTTTCCGATATCAAAAGTGCATGGCCGTTTTCATTTGGTCTCTTTTCAAAAGGAAAGAATGTATGATCAAGAGAACCTCGGTTTAGTCGATTCACTTGATGATTTAAATGGAACGACATTTTCAGCTGAAAGGGTGTCACCTGTGATTCGAAGGTTTTATGAAAATCCGACGGCCTTTACGTTAAAAGCAGCAGTCTGTTTTCATTGGTGGGTGAGGCCGTTTGTTTTTTTACTTCAGCCAATTTTCAAGAAAATAGGCCAGCTCTATTTGGGAACATCTAGTAAGCCGTATGAAATGAAGGGACGTCTGACTGCATTTCAACATCCTAAAGAAGAGCGAAAGGATGTCAGGGCGTGGATTCGTCACAACGAAAAAGGGGAGCAGGTCTTTTTTGCACTTTATGCTCATCATCACGATGCAGCTGCGGGCTATATGAATATTGCGCTGCCGCTTCCATATTCTCAGCTGACCGCCATTTTAAAACCTTTTAATGAAAAGGAAGACTTTCTATTAAAAAGTGCATGTCCAAAAGGCAGTACCGGTGACGAAGGGTTGTATTTGCATACACCTTTTATCACCATGAAACTGCCAATGGAAGAAAGCTTTCATATGAAGCCGGAGACAGATAAAAGTCTCACAGCGGTTCATCAAATGAAGCTATTCGGTATTCCTTTTTTAACGATTCATTATCAAATTAACAGCGGGAAGCCATCCTGTTAATCAATGATGTCACATGGTTCACCGTGCCGAATGATGTTCACAATTGCTTGCCCATCACTCGGATGATGATCTGCATACTGGACTGGCAGCAGTGCAAAAAATACATAGTAGACTGAGAAGTAAGCAAATTGATAGAAAAATTGATGTTCTGGCAGGATATCATTGGCGATCATTGTATTCAGTATGAGAACACTGAGCAGGTTGCATAATGATCCGCCTAGGTAGACAAGAATGTGCGAGAATCGGTTATTTTTCCTCATTTCTTCATAATGGCAAAATGCATCTAGAAAATAGATTCGTCTAATTTCCACAACACCTATTTTCAATACTTTTTTGCCTCTGCCAAGAGCAAAAGAAACCTTTGCGCCAAACATCCATGCGACCATAATATGGCCAAGCTGATGCAAGATGGCAACGATAGGAAGAATGACGAAAAACGACCAGCAAAATGTCCACATATCTGATAATGTAAACAAGTGTTAACCCCTCCCCAATATATTTGGGAGGAAGCAGTAGGATTATTTGCCATTTTACTGAATTCATTTTCAGAATGCAATCATTTAATACACGACGATAAAAACATTATGTAAACTAAAGGGTGGTTTTTGCCGTGAATCGGCTTTTTGACTCACTTTTTTACGAAATGAATGTGCTACAATGAAAAAAACAATAGATGACTCTAGTAAATGAACTTACCCTTGAAAGAAGAGGAGAGAAACAGATGGCAGATATTGAACAGTTTTTGGCGTTAGATATTCGTGTTGGGACGATCATTGAAGCGGAATTCTTTGCAGAGGCAAGAGTTCCTGCATTGAAACTCAAGATTGATTTTGGTGAAGAGATTGGTTTAAAGCAATCCAGTGCTCAGCTGACAAAACGTTATACGGCTGAGAATCTCACTGGCAGACAAATCGTAGCAGTCGTCAATTTTCCGCCAAGAAGAATTGCAGGGTTCAAATCAGAAGTGCTTGTCTTAGGGGGCATGCCGTCAAAAGAAGACGTGGTTTTACTAGCCACAGATGAGCCTGTTGAAAATGGAACAAAAATAGGATAAGAAAAAAGACATCTTCCTGAGAAGATGTCTTTTGCGTATTGAGGCGGAATAACCACACGCCACATTCGTGTGTGTCTCAAGGAGACATGTTACCCGACTTACACAATTCAGCTCATCGCTTGATAAATATAGCATGGGATGAGCTGAATTGCAACCATTAAATGATTCACTTCAGTTTTTCACGTCATTCAGCCGGAAAAATGACAAGAAATCAATTATTTGGATTATTTTTTCGAAAAATATTGAAAAGTCAGATCAGATTTTATAAAATGAATTCATCTTAGTTTGTTTAGTCGATAAACTAAGATGAATTCCAAGTGATGATCCGACTATTAAAGGGGATGATTCCGTCATTCAAATCATTTGCTGCGTATGTGGGCTAAGCTGAAAGATCAGATGTTCAGCTTCATTTTTACAACAAATTGAAAGCGCTTTATATTCTTCGCATTGACTGCTGCTGCCCTCCATCATCTGTTCGTTAGAAGAGGCTAAGAGAAGAAGGGAGAAAGCTCATGGTAAGTGAGAATTTAAAAAAGATTCGTATGTCTGAAAAAGTGGGATATGCTTCAGGAGATTTCGCATGTAACTTAATTTATGCAACTGTCTCTACGTATCTATTATTTTTTTATACAGATGTGTATGGTTTATCAGCGGCGGCAGCAGGGACGATGTTTTTAGTTGTCCGCGCCATTGATGCGCTTGCAGATCCGTTTATTGGTGCAATGGTGGATCGAACGAACAGCCGTTTTGGCAGGTTCAGACCTTACTTGTTATTCGGTGCGTTTCCTTTTGTGGTACTCGCCATCCTTTGCTTTACAACACCTGATTTTTCTGAAATGGGTAAACTCGTTTATGCCTACATCACGTATGTTGGTTTATCGCTTACATACACATTCATCAATGTTCCTTATGGTGCTTTAACATCAGCAATGACAAGAAATAACCAAGAGGTTGTCAGTATTACGTCTGTTCGTATGCTTTTTGCTAATCTCGGAGGTCTAGTTGTTGCTTTTTTTGTTCCTTTTCTTGCGACTTTTTTGAGTGATAAAACAGGAAATACAGCCCTCGGCTGGCAGATGACGATGGCTTTTCTCGGCGTTCTTGGCGGTGCATTACTTATTTTCTGTTTTAAAAGCACGAATGAACGTGTCACGCTTCAAAAGCCTGAGGAAAAAATTAAGTTCAGTGATATCTTTGTTCAGTTACGTGTCAATCGTCCGCTTGTTGTATTAAGCATTTTCTTTATTATTATTTTTGGTGTGAACTCGATCAGTAATTCAGTTGGGATCTATTATGTGACGTATAACCTTGGCAGAGAAGATTTAGTGAAATGGTACGGACTCATTGGCAGTCTGCCAGCATTAATGGTGCTGCCGTTTATTCCAAAACTGCACAAGCTGTTAGGAAAGAAAAAGCTGCTGAATTATTCATTATTGCTGAATATTGTAGGTCTTCTTGCATTACTTGTGATACCGCCGAGTCAAATCACTTTAATCCTTGTTTTCAGGCTTGTCGCAGCTGCAGGGAGTATTACAGCCGGTGCTTACATGTGGGCGCTCATTCCTGAAACCGTTGAATATGGCGAATATAAAACAGGGAAAAGGATGGGCGGACTCATCTATGCCATCATCGGATTCTTCTTTAAATTTGGGATGGCATTAGGCGGGATTGTGCCAGGGCTTGTACTCGATCGCTTTGGCTATGTTGCCAACCAAATGCAAACACCAGAAGCTTTACTGGGCATTTTAATCACGACAACGGTGATTCCTGTATGCTTACTGATTTTAGCGATGATTGATATTAATTTTTATAACCTAGATGAAGAAAAACATAAAAAAGTCGTACGGGAGCTTGAGAATAGAGACAAGGTATATATCGATCATATGGACGATTTTAAAATGTAGGTCTCTGAAAGAGGAGGAAGTTCAATGAAGATTACCAATCCAGTGCTCAAAGGATTTAACCCCGATCCAAGTATTTGCCGTGTTGGAGAAGATTATTATATGGCCGTCTCTACATTTGAATGGTTTCCAGGGGTTCAAATTTATCATTCGAAGGATCTCGTCCATTGGCGCCTTGCTGCGCGTCCTTTGCAAAAAACGTCGCAGCTGGATATGAAGGGAAATCCTGATTCTGGCGGAGTATGGGCGCCGTGCTTAAGCTATGCGGATGGGCAGTTTTGGCTTATTTATTCAGATATCAAAGTAGTGGATGGTCCATTTAAAGACGGTCATAATTATTTGGTCACGGCAAGCGAAGTGGACGGCGATTGGAGTGAACCGATCCGGCTCAACAGCTCCGGCTTTGATCCATCTTTATTCCATGATCAAAGCGGGAAGAAATACGTCTTAAATATGCTGTGGGATCATAGAGAAAAGCACCATTCCTTTGCAGGTATTGCCTTGCAGGAATATAGTGTGGCTGAAAAGAAGCTCATCGGTCAAAGGAAGGTCATTTTTAAAGGCACACCGATTAAACTGACAGAAGCGCCGCATCTGTATCACATCGGTGACTACTACTATTTATTAACGGCAGAAGGAGGTACCAGGTATGAGCATGCAGCAACGATCGCCCGTTCCTCGCATATTGAAGGGCCTTATGAGGTTCATCCTGATAACCCGATCTTAAGTGCCTTCCACGCGCCTGAACATCCGCTTCAAAAATGCGGGCATGCTTCAATCGTTCAAACGCATACAAATGAATGGTATCTCGCTCATCTCACTGGCCGTCCGATTCAATCAAACAAGGAATCTATTTTTCAACAGAGAGGTTGGTGTCCTTTAGGAAGAGAAACAGCGATACAAAAGCTTGAATGGAAGGATGGCTGGCCTTATGTTGTAGGCGGAAAGGAGGGGACGCTTGAGGTTGAAGCGCCAAAGATCGAAGAAAAGGTTTTTGCACCAACCTATCATACAGTCGATGAATTTAAAGAATCAACACTAAATAGACACTTCCAAACATTAAGAATTCCGTTTACCGATCAGATTGGTTCGTTAACGGAGAAACCTCAGCATTTAAGGTTATTCGGCCGCGAATCTTTAACGTCTAAGTTTACCCAAGCATTTGTTGCAAGACGCTGGCAAAGCTTTTATTTTGAAGCAGAGACAGCTGTTTCGTTCTTCCCAGAAAACTTTCAGCAATCAGCTGGTCTTGTGAATTATTATAATACGGAAAACTGGACAGCACTCCAGGTGACATATGATGAGGAACTTGGCCGCACGCTTGAACTATCTGTCTGTGAAAACCTTGCCTTTTCTCAGCCATTGGCACATAAAATCATCATTCCTGACGAGGTCACTTATGTCTATTTAAAAGTGACCGTTCGGAAAGAGACATATAAATATTCTTATTCTTTTGATCAGAAAGAGTGGAAGGAAATTGATGTACCGCTTGAATCCATCCATTTATCCGATGATTTTATTCGAGGCGGGGGGTTTTTTACAGGGGCATTTGTCGGTATGCAGTGCCAAGATACGAGCGGCGAGCGTCTTCCTGCTGATTTTCACTATTTTCGCTATGAGGAAACAGACGAATAAGAAAGACAACTCGCTACGAGCTGTCTCTAATTGAAAAACAAATAGGTCATGTTGTGAGGGTGGCATCTTGCAGAAAAGCTTCTATGACAAGAGATGTCATCCCCAATACTGGCGCATTGTGTCCTAATGATGAAGGGAGCAGCTCTACATGTGAGCTGAATTGCGTATCCATTCGCGAGGATACCTCCTCCTCAATCACATGTAGAACCGCCTGATGTGATTCGATCACTTTGTTTCTTAAAATAATGGCTTGCGGGTTAAAGGTATGCAGGACGTTTGTGAGACCGACACCAAGGTAAAAGCCAAAGTTGCGCAGGGCATTGAGCGTTTTCATATCATTTAACTTGGCCAGCTGTTCCAGGTCTTGATGGGAGATGTGCTGATCATCTGTTTGAAGAGACTGAAACAAGGCTTTCTCAGAAGCATACAATTCCCAGCATCCACGGTTCCCGCAGCTGCATGTTGGTCCGTTAAAATCGATTGTCATATGTCCCATTTCACCAGAAAAGCCGTACGCCCCTCTGTATAAATGATGATCGATGATGATTCCGATCCCGATGCCAGTGCCGATGCTTGCATAGATCAAATGGTCATAATGTTTAGCGGCACCAAAGATTTTTTCACCATATGCACCGGCATTTGCTTCATTTTCAATGAAGATCGGTACTTGGAATGTCTCTTGCAGCGTGGTTTTCAGATCAACATTTTTCCATTTGGAATGAGGCGTAAACACGATTTGTTCACCTGCATCCACTAAACCATGTATGCATAGGCCAATGCCAATGAGCCCGTATGGGGAAGAGGGCATTTGTGAGATGAGCTGCTGTATTAATTCAATTAATTTACGTATTGTGACCTCAGGAGAGCTGGGTGGGAGCTTGATCTGCTCTTCGTAAAGAATGGACCCTTCAAGATCAGTTAATATGCCATTGACATAATCAACGCCGACATCGATTCCGATGGAGCAGCCAGCACGTTTATTAAACATTAGTAAAACCGGTCTTCTCCCGCCGCTAGACTCACCTTGACCGATTTCATAGACAAGATGTTCTTTCATTAACGTACTTACCTGAGAAGAAACAGTCGATTTATTTAATCCAGTGCGTTCAGATAATTTTGCTCTCGAAATGGGCGCATGCTGGAGAATTTCTTTTAATAATAGTTTTTGATTTATTTTTTTTACAAAGTTCTGATCAGCGATATCCACGTTATCCACTCCATTTGTTTCGTCTTTAGATTAAGTTGAGAAGAGCTGCTTTTTTCAGCATGTTTTTAGTAAGATAAATGATTTTAACTTTATTATAACGAAAATATTTTTAAAAAACTAAAAAATATGGAAAATTCAAAGTGATTTTTTCATAGATTGATCATTAGTTTGTTGAATCAACTTACAAAGTGTACTCAGGAGGAATGAAGAATGACCAAATCAAATATGAAAACGTTATACAGCTTAGAAGGAATCGGCAAAATTCAATATGAAGGAAAACAATCAAAAAATCCACTCGCCTTTCAATACTATAATCCAAGCGAAGTGATTGGCGGAAAAACAATGAAAGACCACCTGCGTTTTTCAGTCGCTTATTGGCATACATTAACTGCTGATGGAACAGACATGTTTGGAACTGGCACGATGCAAAGAGCGTGGGACGCTTATAGCGGAATGGATTTAGCAAAAGCTAGATTGGAAGTCGCCTTTCAGCTTTTTGACCTATTGGATGTTCCGTATTTTTCATTCCATGATCGTGACATCGCGCCAGAGGGGGAGACGCTTCAAGAGACCAATCAACAATTAGACATCATTTTAGAAAGAATGAAAGAATACATGAAGCAAAGCGGAGTAAAGCTGCTGTGGAACACGGCCAATATGTTCAAGCATCCTAGATTTGTACACGGTGCTGCGACATCTTGTCATGCAGATGTCTTTGCCTATGCGGCCGCACAGGTCAAAAAAGGCATTGAAACCGCCAAAGAACTCGGTGCAGAAAATTATGTTTTCTGGGGTGGACGAGAAGGGTACGATACGCTGCTCAATACAGATATGAAAAGAGAGCTTGATCACATGGCGGCTTTCTTGCATATGGCTGTTGATTATGCAAAAGAAATTGGGTACACTGGCCAATTTTTAATCGAACCAAAACCAAAGGAACCAACCACTCATCAATACGACACAGATGCAGCGACATCCATCGCCTTTTTAAAACAATACGGATTAGATTCCCATTTCAAATTAAATATCGAGGCCAATCATGCGACACTGGCCGGCCATACGTTTGAGCATGAATTACGTGTCGCAAGAATTCATGGGCTGCTCGGTTCTGTTGATGCAAACCAAGGAAATTCGCTTCTTGGGTGGGATACAGATGAATTTCCAACCGATCTGTATGCCACAACTCTTGCCATGTATGAAATTCTGCAAAATGGCGGTCTAGGGTCTGGCGGTCTTAATTTTGATGCAAAAGTGAGAAGAGCTTCCTTTGAACTTGAAGATATTTTATATGCCCATATTGCCGGGATGGATGCATTCGCAAAAGGACTGCGGGTCGCTCATAGACTCATAGAAGACCGTGTGTTTGAAGATGTTATAAAGCACCGGTATCGCAGCTTTTCTGAAGGAATTGGACGTGATATTTCAGAAGGAAAGGCAAACTTTCATACATTAGAAGAATATGCGCTGAAACATCCTTTGATCAGAAACGAATCGGGAAGAGAGGAACAGCTGAAAGCCCGTTTAAATCAATACTTGTTAGAAGATTAATTGAAGGGGCTGACCTGTTTTGAAGGAGTGAAAACATGAAATATGTGATGGGAATTGATCTTGGAACAAGCGGGGTCAAGGCGATATTAGTGGATGAGAGCGGGAAGGTGTGCTGCGAAGCCTCTAAGCCGTACCGGCTCATTCAAGAGAAGCCTGGATATTGTGAGCAGCACCCCGAGGATTGGGTAAAGCAGACAATGGCTGCGATGAAAGAACTGATGGCAAAGCAGCCTGTTCATTCAAGACGAGTTGAAGGCATCAGCTTTTCCGGCCAGATGCATGGATTAGTTCTATTAAATGAATCTCGCGAAGTGCTCCGCCCTGCAATTTTATGGAATGATACACGGACGACAGCACAATGTACGCACATGACAAAAAAGCTGGGAGACCGGCTGCAAAAGATCACAAAAAACCAGGCGTTAGAAGGATTCACACTGCCAAAATTATTATGGGTAAAGGAACATGAACCACATATTGATCAGCAAATCGACATGTTTTTACTCCCAAAAGATTATGTCAGATTTCGTTTAACAGGCGCAGTCCATATGGATTATTCTGATGCGGCTGGCACCTTGCTGTTAAATATCGGTGAACAGACGTGGAGTGAGGAGATTTGTCAGGCGTTTGATATTTCTCCTCACATTTGCCCGCCGCTTGTCACATCAGAGGCGGAGGTTGGTACACTTTTGCCGCACATTGCACGTGAAGTTGGGATGAAAGAAGGCGCAAAGGTTTTTGCCGGCGGGGCAGATAATGCCTGCGGAGCAATTGGTGCTGGCATCTTGTCCTCTGACCGCACGTTATGCAGTATCGGCACATCTGGGGTCATTCTTTCCTATGAAGAGGATCATGAAAGGGAGCTTCAAGGGAATTTGCATTTGTTTCATCATGCAAAAAAAGACGCTTTTTACACAATGGGTGTCACCCTTTCAGCAGGATATAGCCTGAACTGGGCAAAACACTTACTGGCTCCTGAGGAATCGTTTCAGTCACTTTTAGAAGGTGCGGCTCATGTTGCACCAGGAGCGAAAGGATTGCTCTTTACACCCTATTTAGTTGGGGAAAGAACACCTCATGCGGATTCGATCATTCGCGGCAGCTTGATTGGATTAGACAGCAGGCATGAAAGGGCACATGTTGTCAGAGCAGTGTTAGAGGGAATTACCTTTTCGCTAAATGAATCTATCGCATTATTCCGGCAGGCAGGAAAAAACATAGATTCTATTGTATCTATTGGCGGCGGTGCGAGAAGCCGGACATGGCTTCAAATGCAAGCAGACATTTTTCAGGCTGAAGTCATCCAGTTAGACAATGAACAAGGGCCCGCTTTAGGTGCAGCGATGCTTGCCGCAGTTGGCTGCGAATGGTATCCATCACTTGAAGTATGTGCACATCAGTTGATCCATCAAGCTGCTGTTTATGAGCCAAATCAGCCGCACGCAGAAGTATATGCCGATCTATTTCATTTGTATCAAAGGATTTATACACAAACAAAAGACATCCATGCAGGGTTAAATCAGTATCGTTCCATCTAGCAGAAAGGGCTGCATGAAAGGAGGTGATGGGTTTTTCATCTTAGGGATGACAGAACAATACGGATGAAAAAAGGAGAGGGATGGAAAATGAAATTGAAAAGATTGAGGCTGTTGTTTGTGATGTGTATTGGATTTGTGCTGACACTGACGGCTGTGCCAGCTCATGCGGAAACGATTTATGATAATAGGATAGGGACACACAGCGGATACGATTTTGAATTATGGAAGGATTACGGAAATACCTCGATGACACTCAATAACGGCGGGGCATTTAGTGCAAGCTGGAACAATATTGGAAATGCCTTATTTCGAAAAGGAAAGAAGTTTGATTCCACTAAAACTCATCATCAACTTGGCAACATCTCCATCAACTACAACGCAGCCTTTAACCCGGGCGGGAATTCCTATTTATGTGTCTATGGCTGGACACAATCTCCATTAGCTGAATACTACATTGTTGAGTCATGGGGCACATATCGTCCAACAGGAACGTATAAAGGATCATTTTATGCCGATGGAGGCACATATGACATATATGAAACGCTCCGTGTCAATCAGCCTTCTATCATTGGAGACGCTACCTTCAAACAATATTGGAGTGTACGTCAAACAAAACGCACAAGCGGAACTGTCTCCGTCAGTGAGCATTTTAAAAAATGGGAAAGCTTAGGCATGCCAATGGGAAAAATGTATGAAACAGCATTAACTGTAGAAGGCTACCGAAGCAACGGAAGTGCGAATGTCATGACGAATCAGCTGATGATTCGATAAAAGCATATGAAAAAAGCCAGCAAAAAATGGCTGGCTTTTTTCTATGATAATTTTTCAACTTCCACTCTGCCAGAAAAGAACGTAGCGCCGCCTCCCATATCTGCCAATCGATCAGGTGTTAATCCATTCACTAAATGCTTTTTGCCTTTTTGATCTGCCCATAATCCTTGACTGACCACAACACCAGATAATACATTTTGACCGACTGACACGACAAGCTCACACTCTCCTCGGTCGTTTAGCACACGCACCATGTCACCATCTTCAATTTTTCTTTCCTTTGCATCCTGTTCATTCATGTGAAGCTTCGGAAATTTCTCAAGCTTTTGATGCTTTTCATGAAGTGAGAAGGTGGAATTCAGAAAATTATGGTTCGGTCCCGGTATAAAGGTAAGCGGATAATCGCTCTCCTGATAAAGGGGCACATAGGTTGGAAGTGCTGGATACCCGTCTTTTTTCATTTGTTCAGAATAAAGCTCAATTTTCCCGCTTGGGGTTTGAAGCTTTAATTCCTGGAAAGGTCCACGTTTCGCTTTGATCCATTTCTTTTCTTTTAATGCTTCGTATGAAATGTCCTCATAATGCGGATTTTCTGGATGATGAAGAGCTTGTTCCATCAGTTCAGCATCTGTCTCGCGGAAGGCTTCATCTTCAAAGCCCATCGCATGGGCAAGCAGGCGGAATACTTCAGTATTGGATTTGCTTTCTCCGTAGCGTTCAATTACGGGCTCCTGAATTTGAATATAATGATGCCAGTATGATGTATAGAAATCCTCGTTTTCAAAGGCTGATGTAGCCGGCAGGACAATGTCTGCATACGCCGCTGTTTCTGTCAGGAATAAATCATGAACCACTGTAAATAAGTCCTCTCTCAGCAAACCTTCTCTGACTTTATTCGCTTCAGGTGTGACAACCGCTGGGTTGCACGAGTAGATAAAGAGAGAATCAACGGAAGGCTCTGCGCTTGTCAGCACGCTGCCCAGCTGATTCATATTAAAGGATCTAGGCGTGCGTTCTTTTAATAAATCCGGCCGCTGAAGGGCTGTTTCATTATAGCTGAGAAAAGAAGAGTTTGATTTCATCGCTCCGCCGCCCTTGTGCAGCCATTGACCAGTCAGGGCAGGGAGGCAGGAGATGGTTCTAATACTCATCCCGCCATTATCATGGTGCTGTAAACCATTCCCGATGCGAATGAGAGAGGGTGATGTCTCAGCGTACATTCTCGCAAGTGTAATGATGTCATCCCTCGGGACACCTGTGATGCGCTCAACTGTGTCTGGATCATACTGCTTTACATGCTCGCGCAGCTCCTTATGGCCGACCGTGTAAGCCTCTAAAAAGGCTTCATCTGTACGTTCCTCTTTAAAAAGGACGTGCATGATGCCAAGGGCAAGCGCACTGTCAGTACCAGGCCGAAGCGGAATGAACCAATCTGCCATCCGGCCGGTTTGGTTCTTGTGAACATCAATTACAACAATCTTCGCTCCTTGCTTTCGTGCTTTTTGTGCCAAGGTGATTTGGTGCATATTGGTCGATACGGCATTGATGCCCCAAAAGATAAATAGTTTCGTATGAATGGTGTCTTCAGGATCTGTCCCAATGCTTGCACCCATTGTATATTTATAGCCAGTCGTTCCCGCAGACTGACAGATCGTTCGGTCTAACTGACTTGAACCAAGACGATAAAAAAAGCGGCGGTCCATTCCTTCTGCGTTGAGATTGCCCATGTTTCCATAGAAGCTGTAAGGCAGAATGCTTTCTGGTCCTTTTTCTTCGATCAACTTTGTCCATTTTTGCCGAATGGTTTCAATGGCTTCTTCCCACGTAATCGGTGCAAACTGACCTTCGCCTTTTTGGCCAACACGTTTTAAAGGAGTGGTCAGTCTTTTTTCATCATATAAACGGGCTGTGACATTACGCACTTTGTTGCATATGTTTCCTTGTGTGACAGGGTGGTCCGGATCTCCCTGCACTTTCACGATCTTTCCATTTTCTTTATGTATTAAAAGACCGCACTGATCCGGGCAATCTAACGAACAAACTGATTTGAATATTCCGTCTTTCATCGCTGTATAATCGGTCATGAGTTTTCGGCTTCCTTTCTGCATTCCGTTATCACTTTGTATGGATTTTATTTTAGCATGTTCGGAGAAGGAAGGTAAGAAAGAGATGATGAATTGAAGAAAATGAAAAAAAGCCCCTGAAAAGGGACTTTTAATAACGGGTGACTTGTACAGGAAATTCTTTTACCCCAAAAACAAACGTGCTTTGTATAGGTTTTAGCTGATCTGTAGCGCAGGTGATGTCTTGAAACGTATGGAGTAAAACGTCAAGCGCAATGTTGCTTTCAAGCCGGGCAAGCGGTGCACCGAGACAAAAATGAATGCCAAACCCAAAGCTCATATGCGGATTTGATTTTCGGTCAAGCCGGAACGTATCTGGATCTTCAAACTTCTGTTCATCTCGATTTGCTGAAGCAACCCAGCTGATGAGGTAGTCTCCTTTTTCAATGTGCGCGCCTGCAATTTCAACATCCTCTGCGGCGATTCGGCCAATGGCTTGAACAGGCGGATAATACCGCAGCGTTTCCTCAGTCAATTGAGGAATAAGAGAGGGGTCCTGCCGAACTGATTCAGCAATATGCGGCTGCTCTGTCAGTAGTCGTACGGCATTGGTTATTAAATTGGTCGTTGTCTCATTGCCTGCAACGAGTAATAGAATACAAAAGCCAAGCAGTTCATTCTCGGTTAAACGCTCTCCATCGATTTCCGCTTGAATGAGAAGCGAGATCAAGTCATTGGCAGGTGTTTCTTTTCTTTTTTTGATCAAATGAGCAAAATAAACGGACAGCTCCTCTTCAGCACGTTTCTGCATATCTACTACAGCCTGAATGGCTTCTTTTGATTCATCCTTAGCACCTGCCACAAGGGCATCAGAATGTTTTTTAATCAGCTCTCTGTCCTGCACCTCTGCACCGAGAAGCTCAGCGATGATCATCACTGGCAGGGGAGCTGCTAAATCTTGCACAATATCAAACGTACGTTGATCCTTAACTTGATTTAATAGATCATGTGTCAAGTCTTTGATCTTATCTTCTAATTGCTTGATCGCTTTTGGGGTGAACGCTTTATTCACAAGCGCTCTCATCTTTGTATGTTTTGGAGGATCCATCGTTAAAATACTTGTTTTAGACGTGCTTCTTCCTCGCTGTGAAGAGAACACTTTAGGCTGCTTTAGAACAGACTGGATATCCGCATATCGAAAAAGATCCCAGCACTTTCTTGTCTCATCATATCTAATATCACTTTCTGCACGCAGCTCATTGTAAATAGGGAAGGGGAAAAGAAGGTCATCGGTAGAACGGATTTCTTTCATTGGAATCACATTGACATAGTTTTCTTTCACTTTCATTATGAACGCTCCTTTTTCACATGATTTCTCTTTCACGGTATCACCAGTAAAATATCATTTCAATGGACATGTTTTCTAAAATATGTCAATAGTCTAATCGAAAGATTCAAGCACATTCACTATATAGGAAAATAGAAAGTCATTAAAATGAGAGCGCTTTCTGAAAAATAGAATTGAAGTCACCGAAACCAAAAATAAAATGGTGAATCTAGTCGAACGAAAGGGCCCTATGATTCAAATGATCATAGTTCTTTTGATCTAAATTACTGTATTTGAAAAACACGGCTAACATACTTGCAGCAAGCTGCCGGCCATGCATTCGGGACTTTTGAAAAGCGCTGGCTCTTTCTTGACACGATTTCTCATCATGTTACGATTACTAACGTGCGAAAAACACGAACAAAAAGCGAACAAGGGAGAGGATCAATATCATTGATCAAAAGAAAGTTGCTTTCATTGGAGCAGGCTCTATGGCGGAAGGAATGATCGCAGGGATTGTACGATCAGGACAGATGCCGCTAGACCAAATTTACGCAACAAACAGACAAAATCAACTTCGATTGGATGAACTAACGAAACGATACGGAATCCAAACAGGCGCAATGGATTCATTTCCTTTTGAAGAAATGGATATGTTGATCCTGGCCATGAAGCCAAAGGATGCTGAAGCAGCCCTTGAATCATTAAAACCTCGTATTCAGCCAGATCAGCTCATCATGTCTGTCCTTGCAGGTGTTAAGCTATCGTATATTGAAGACATGCTGCATGAAGGCCAGCCTGTTATGAGGGTCATGCCAAATACATCAAGTACGATCGGGGCATCAGCGACTGCTTTATCTGCTGGACGTTACGTGAAAAACGACCATATGAGCATAAGCCAGGCTCTTTTATCTGAAATGGGCGAAGTCTATACCATTCAGGAAGAGCAAATGGATATTTTCACTGGAATTGCTGGAAGCGGGCCCGCCTACTTTTATTTCTTAATGGAGAGAATCGAAGAAGCAGGAGAAGAGGCAGGTTTATCAAAGGAATTGTCTCGCCAAATTGGCGCGCAGACACTCCTCGGTGCGGCAAAAATGCTGCAAGAAACAGAGGAAAATCCTTCTGTCCTAAGAGAGAAAATTACGTCACCAAATGGAACAACTGCTGCAGGACTCAATGCATTAGATGATTTTGGCGGAGGAGAAGCGATCAAGCAGGCTGTCAAACATGCTGCCAATCGATCAAAAGAGATAAGCAATCAGCAAAAACAAAAAGTATCTATATAAATAGAGCTCAGGTACAGGAGTGATTAGGTGTACGCAGATAAAGAGAGAAAACGAATTGTTGTGAAAATCGGAAGCAGCTCTCTTACTAGCTTTCAAGGTGAGATTAGTTTGAAAAAACTAGAAAACCTCGTCAATCAAATTGTAAAACTCAAAGATGAAGGACACGAAGTCATTTTGGTTTCATCTGGTGCGGTTGCAGCTGGTTACCGAAAACTAGGATTTATTGATAGACCCAAAACACTGCCGGAAAAGCAGGCATCTGCCTCAATTGGGCAAGGGCTTTTAATGGAATCATATTCTACTTTATTTTTATCACACGGTTATATTGCCTCACAGCTCTTAATTACAAGAAGTGATTTTTCTGATGAAACGCGCTATCAAAATGTGCGTAACACAATGAACGTGTTATTAGATCGAGGCATCATCCCGATTATTAATGAAAATGATACAGTGACGATCAATCGGTTGAAGTTTGGAGACAACGATACATTGTCTGCAAAAGTAGCTGGACTCATTGATGCGGATTTCCTTGCCATTTTATCTGATATTGATGGCTTGTATGAAGATAATCCTCATACAAATCCAAATGCGAAGAGAATTCTTGAAGTGACAGACATCACAGAAGACATCGAAGCAGCTGCTGGAGACGCAGGCAGCAGCGTAGGTACAGGCGGAATGAAATCAAAGCTCGATGCGTTTAAAATATCAATGGCCGCAGGGATCAACGGCTTTTTAGGAAAAGCAGATACGCCTGACATTTTAGACAAAGCGATCAATGGGACAGAGGACGGCACTTATTTTACCGCTGACGAAAATGTAGCGCCGCTCAATTATAAGAAGCAGTGGATTGCCTTTCATTCTGGACCAAAGGGTGAGATCGTGGTTCAAGAGAAAACACAGGAATTCCTCATGCACCGAGAGGGAAGCCTTGATTCTGATGGGATTGTCAACGTAAAAGGTTCGTTTAAAAAAGGCGATGTGGTCCGTATTTTAGATCAAGATGGAAGAGAAATAGGTCTTGGCATTGTGAATTATGCGTCAGATGAACTCGCACGTAAGAGTGATTTGTTACAAGATGAAATCGTGCATGTCGTCGATCTAGAAGCATTTGTTTGTCATTTAGATTTATCGATTCCAGTTTGTTAACCAAAAGGGAGGAATTCCATGACACTGACAGCTGAAGTTGTCACATCGGTCAAAGAAAAAGCGAAGAAAGCAAAGCATGTTTCAAAAAAACTCGGTTTACTTCAGACAGAGGAAAAAAATGACGCGCTTCTTAAAATGGCAGAAGCATTAGAGCAAAACAGCCGCTTTATTTTACAGGAGAATCAAAAGGACTTAGATGCTGGGAAAGAAAAGGGCTTCTCAGAGGCACTCATGGATCGATTAATGTTAAATGAAGAAAGAATTCACGAGTTTGCTGAAAGTTTGCGGCTTGTGACGAGATTAACAGATCCTGTTGGAGAAATATTGGATGAATGGACTCTTGATAACGGCTTACACGTGAAAAGCCGAAGAGTACCGCTCGGTGTGATCGGGATGATCTATGAAGCGAGACCGAACGTCACTGTCGATGCAGCAGGCCTTGCCCTTAAGGCAGGCAACTCAGTGATTTTAAAAGGCGGTTCCTCCGCTATTTCTTCCAACAAAGCCATTGTCAGTGTGATCCATGAAGCATTGGATCAAACAAAGATTCCTCGTGATGCGGTGCAATTGATTGAACAAACAGACCGTTCATCGGTTCAGGCGATGTTTCAACTAAAAGAATGGATCGATGTTTTAATTCCGCGAGGCGGAGCTTCCTTAATCAAAACAGTGGTAGAAGAATCCACTATCCCAGTGCTTGAAACAGGGACAGGAAACTGTCATGTCTATATTGATCAAACCGCGAATGTGAAAAAAGCCATTGAGATTGTGATCAATGCGAAAACGAATCGTCCGGCCGTATGTAATGCACTTGAGACGCTGATTATTCATCGCGATTGGCTGAAAGAGAATGCAGCCTCATTAAATGAAGCTTTGCAGGAGCATCGTGTCACTGTACATGGCGACCAGGCAGCAGAGTCTTACTTCTCAAACGCGGTTCCTGCTTTGGAAGTGGATTGGACAGATGAGTATTTAAGTCTGGATCTTGCGGTAAAGGTAGTCGATTCAATTGAGGAAGCAATCAGCCATATCGATCAGTACGGCACAAAACATTCAGAAGCCATCGTGACAGAAGATGAAAAAAATGCACTCACGTTTCTAAACGAAGTAGATGCGGCGGCTGTTTATCATAACGCATCGACTCGCTTTACAGACGGCGGTGCACTTGGCTATGGAGCTGAAATCGGCATCTCTACTCAAAAACTGCACGCAAGAGGGCCAATGGGACTTCCTGCACTTACGACAACTAAGCTGCTTCTGTGTGGTGACGGTCAGATTAGAAGCTAGAAAGATTCAAGAAACACTACCTTTTTATGAGGTAGTGTTTTTAACTTTATTTAAAAGAAATACACGTTATCCTACGTTTGCACAATTTTTCTTCATGACCTTCTCAAATTTAAAAAATTCAAATTCCTCAGGTGCTAAAGGTTCATTGCCGTGATGTGCTTCATGATGTGCGTTTGGATCTGGATGGTGTAAGTGATAAAATTCAACTATTTGAAAACCGCATTTATTGACATAAAAATGAATGTTGCGTTTTTCAAAGTATGGAGTCACAACCTCCCATACAATCGTTTCTGGATATTGCGCCTCGATGGCTTTCCATGCTGCCTGACCAATGCCCCGGCCGTGAAAGGATGATGAAATGTATAGCAAATCAACCGAGTTGTGATGTGTCTCTTGGTTGATTTTGATCACAACGCCGCCTGCCTTTTCACCATTTAGCATAATATGATAAACAATGTGGTCATTGGAATGAAAAGATTCATCAATCACTTCATCTGGAGGAATCGGTCCATCCTGCGCATCGCCAAATGCGTCGATCACGCCAGCTGTAAAAGCTTTCTGAAGCTCTTTTTTCATAGAAGGGAAGTCCTCTTTATTTGCATGTGCTAATGTCACTTCATGTTGAGTTATTTTGTTCATTTTCTTATCCTTTCCCTGCGTAGTGGTGTTTCTGCATGTTATGATAAAGGATGGAGTTACTCCATAGTCAAGAAAGGAGCCTTCATCATGATCAATGATGTGCAAAAAACGTTTTTCACTGGAGAATTTGCCAAGCTATTTGATGTCAAAAAAGATACGCTTCTGTATTATGATAAAATCGATTTATTTAAGCCGGCTGGTGTGCATAAAAATGGGTACCGTTACTATACACTTGAGCAATTTGACCATTTTATTGCGATTCAATCCTTGCGAGCTGTTCAATTTCCGATCAAAGAGTTAAAACAATATTTCACAGAACCTTCCCGCGAGAGACTGCAAAGCCTAGCGGCCGACCAAATAAAAAAGGTCAAACAAGAGATTGAAAAACTTCAAGACATCCAGGCTTTTCTTATGCGGGTGATGGAGACGACACTTGAATTAGCAAATGTGAAAATAGGGGAGGTCCTGTTTCAAGAGCTGCCAGAAGAACCCGTTGTACTAAGTGCATCAAACCCGATCGACTTCAATACACCTGTAGAAGAAATATCACGTATTGTAGGGGAATTTTTAAAGGGAGTTGGCATAAAAGGGGCTGCGGCAAATGGTTCTGTCTTAAAAAAGGAGCAGTTCCGTAAGCGGCACTATCATCAGTCAGATCAGCTGTTCTGCCGAATGGATGGCCCGGGGGCAGTCAAAAAACCTGGCGGGCTCTATGCGGTGATGTATGATCAAGGAACATTTGATCAGATCGAATCTGCTTATTCGCATTTGTTAGATGAAATCGAGAAAGAGGGCATGATGCTGGATGGAGATGTATTTGAGGAGTATTTACTTCATTCGCTCATGTCTAAAGATGAAGCAGAGTATATAACGAAGCTCAGTGTAAAAGTGAAGAAGCGAGCAGATGACAATTGAAAAGAGGATAGACAGCATGTGACATGCGTGTCTATCCTCTTTTTTGATGTTATCCCACTTGATTTTCGGCAAATTGACTCATATATAAGTCTGCATAGAAGCCTTTTTGTTTTAAGAGTTCGCTGTGCGATCCTTTTTCAATGATGCTTCCATCCTTCATGACTAAAATAAGGTCTGCATCCTTAATCGTTGAAAGTCTGTGTGCAATCACAAAGCTCGTTCTGCCTTTCATCAATTCATTCATTGCTTTTTGAATATGCATCTCTGTCCGTGTATCCACACTGCTTGTTGCTTCATCTAATATCAAGATCTTTGGATCAGATAAAATGGCACGGGCGATGGTTAACAGCTGGCGCTGACCTTGAGACAGGTTGCCTGCATCTTCTGTTAACAGTGTGTCATAACCATCTGGAAGCGTGCGGATGAAATCATCTGCATAGGCATGTTTGGCGGCTTTGATGACATCCTCTTTGGAAACGTGCTGCCTGCCATAGGCAATGTTGTCGTAAATCGTTCCTTCAAAGAGCCATGTATCTTGAAGAACCATCGCAAATAAGTCTCGTACTTGCTGACGGCTGAGGTCAGTGGTTTTGACACCGCCAATGCGTATGGAGCCTTGATCTAATTCGTAAAAACGCATTAAAAGATTAATGATGGTTGTTTTTCCTGCACCTGTTGGCCCAACAATGGCAACCGTCTGACCTTCTTGCACATCTAAATCCAAATCTTTAATAATCGGATGATCTTTTTCATATCCGAATTGAACTTGTTCAAAGCTCACATCGCCTGAGAGTGATGCAAGATCAATTGCCGCATCTTCTTCGGTACTTTTTTCTTCCTCATCAAGGATTTCAAAGACCCTTTCAGCAGAAGCGATCGCTGATTGAACTAAGTTTGCGACGCTTGATGCTTGCACAAGCGGCTGAGACATTTGCTGTGTGTATTGGATAAACGCCTGCACATCCCCGACACGAATATTCCCATTAATGACAAGAATCCCGCCGGCTACACTGACTGCCACATAGCCAAGGTTCCCGATAAAGGTCATCATTGGCATCATTAAACCAGAAATGAACTGTGCTTTCCTTGATGATTCATACAGCTTTTCATTTAATTGATCAAATGTATCGATCGCTTTCTTTTCGTAGCCATACGCACGAACTGTCTGATGTCCTGTGAACATCTCATTAATATGTCCATTGATCGTCCCAAGCTCTTTTTGCTGCGCTTTAAAATGCTTTTGAGAAAATGACGTAATGCCGCGAATCGCAAACAGGCTGAGTGGCAGCGTCAAACAAACAAGCAACGTAAGCAGCGGACTGATGAAGAGCATCATGACGACAATCCCAATGACTGTAATCACAGATGTAATCACTTGGGTGAGCGCCTGCTGAAGCGATGTATTAATATTATCGATATCATTCATCACACGGCTCAGCGTGTCCCCGTGGGTTGTTTTATCAAAATAACGAAGGGGGAGACGTGTGAGCTTGTCATTTGCTTCCTGCCGTAATTCAGCAATGGTCTGTTGAGAGACACCAGCCATGACATATTGCTGAACGAATGAAAAGAGGGAAGCAACGACGTACAGCACGACAAGCAGTAAAAGAATTCGTGAAATGACATCAAATTGAACGTCTGTTCCATTCGTAAAGCTGTCAAATAGGGAAGAGGTGGCATCCCCAAGCAGCTTTGGACTAATGACATTAAAGACAGTTGAACCAATCGCTGCAATAAGGACGATGATCAGCTGAAATTTTCTTGGTTTTAAATAGCCTGTCAAACGAAGCAGTGTTTTCTTAAATTCCTTTGGTTTTGCGGCTGGCCCTTTAGGGTGGCCGCCTTTATGGCCCATGCCGGAAGACATTTTTTTACTCATCCTCGCTCACCTCCTGACCTTCCTGAGATGCGACAATCTCTTGATATACAAGATTATCCTTTATTAATTGTTCATGTGTTCCGATACCTGCAATTTTTCCTTCATCAAGTACAATGATTTTATCACTATGCTTCACTGTACTGATTCGTTGAGCCACAATGATGAGGGCTGCATGAGCTTTTTCTGCTTCTAATGATGCCCGCAGCTTCGCATCTGTTTTGTAATCAAGTGCTGAAAAGCTATCGTCAAACAGATAGAATGATGGTCTTCTCACTAGCGCCCTTGCAATGGAAAGCCGCTGCTTTTGGCCGCCGGATAGATTGGAACCTCCTTGATCAATTCCTGCATCAATTCCTCCATCTTTTTGCAAAACAAATTCTTCGGCCTGCGCAGTTCGCAGCGCCTGCCAGACGTCTTCATCGCTTGCATCCTGCTTGCCAAAGCGTACATTTTCGGCAATGGTTCCGCTGAATAAAACAGCTTTTTGAGAGACATAGCCCATTTGGTTTCTCAGTTTCTCCTGAGGCAGTTCTCTAATGTCTACACCATCTAGTGTAATCCGGCCTTCTGTCACTTCATAAAAGCGCGTCATCAGCTGGAGAAGTGTTGTTTTCCCAGAACCCGTACTTCCGATGATGGCTGTTGTTTCACCAGTTTTGGCTTCAAACGTGATACCTTGAACGGCTGGTTTCTCAGCATTTGAGTAATAAAATGACACATCCTCAAAGCGAATGGATTGGGCGGGCTCGTGAAGCTCAGTCATAGACTCTTCTTTGTCTTTAATCTTTGGTTCCATGTTTAACACTTCATTCATGCGTTTAGCTGACGCTTGTGCTCTTGGGACCATAATAAAGCTCATCGACAGCATAATAAGCGCCATTAAAATCATCATCGCATATTGAATGAAGGCAATGAGATTTCCAACTTCCATTTCTCCGGCATCAATTCGGTTTGCGCCAAGCCAGACAATACCGATATTCGTGAAGTTCATGATGATCAGCATAAATGGAAACAAGTAAGCCATTAATCGGTTGACTTTAAGACCAGTATCCTTATAGGACGTGTTGGCTTCTTGGAATCGCTCCTTTTCATCATCCACACGGTTAAATGCACGAATAACGCGGATGCCTGAAAGAGATTCCCGCATAATTAAATTCAGCCGGTCTGTTTTTTTCTGAAGCTGGCCAAATAGCGGGATCGCTTTTCTTGACACCAAATAGATAAATCCGCCAAGAAGGGGGAGGGCCGCTAAAAAGATAAGAGACAGGACAGCATCCCTGGAAACAGCCAAAATAATTCCGCCTACAAGCATGAGCGGGGCCCGCGTCATCATTTGTAAAATCATAATCGTCACATCTTGGACTTGTTTCACATCATTTGTTGATCTTGTAATAAAGGAAGACGTGCCGATCTTTTGAAATTCTTCTAATGAAAATTGTTCGACATGTACAAACAGCTGTCTTCTCATATCACGCCCGAAGCCAAGTGCTGTTTTTGATGACAAGTAAGACTTCCAAATGGTGAGCAAAATGGCGAGTAAAGAACAAGCCACCATCCAGCCGCCAACCTTCCATATGTAAGCAATATCTCCCTGGACGATACCGACATCAACGATATCTGCTGTTAACGTCGGTAAATACAGCTGGAGCATACTGCTTAAAAAGGTGAGAATGACAATGGACACAACGGACAGCCGATACGGCTTTAAAAACGATAAAATTGATTTCATATGAATACCTTTCTTCCATATAGTCTTTTGTTCTGTAACCCATCATATACAAAGTGGGATTATTTCTACAAATGAAATGTCTTGTTTTAGTGAATTATTTATATTGTTCAATTTTAGAAAAGAAATCCTTCACAAACACATAAAAATCATGGGCAGAAGGAGACATTTCGCGCGTTTTAGATGCAATAATTCCAACCGTTCTTCTCACTTGAGGGAAATCGATCGGAAGTTTCACTGTAAATCGCGGTGTTGTTTCATAAAAGGCGCTTTCGGGTAATAAGGTAACGCCCATACCTGCAGATACGAGACCTTTAATGGCATCCAAATCTTCTCCTTCAGATGAAATGGTAGGCTCATAGCCTGCCTGCTTGCAAGCATCAACCGCAATTTGTCTCAGCACATACCCTTCAGGAAATAACACGAAATGATCCTTTCTTAAATCACTTAAATGAATACTTCTTTGTCCACTAAAGGGGTGGCTAACCGGTAAAAGGGCATAAATGCTTTCGGAAAACAAAATATTTCCTTCTATTTGAGAATCGTTTGTCGGTACGGGTCCTAAAAAGGCGAGATCGATATCTCGATTTTTGACCGCTTCAATGAGAAATTTATAGGATCCTTGACGAAGTAAGAAATCGACCTCTGGATATTCCTGCTTAAAGGCGGAGATGACAGAAGGGAGTACTTGGCTTGCTAGACTTGTAGGAAAGCCAATATTCACTGTTCCTTTGTGCGGATCTAAGTATTCATCAATTTGCTCTTTCGCATAATCAATGGCTTTGAGTGCAGTTCTGACATGATCTAAAAATTGCCTGCCGATCTTCGTTAATTTGATATTTCGTCCTTCTCGTTCGAATAAGGCCACTCCAAGTTCTTCTTCTAAATTCGCAATCTGCCGGCTGATAGCAGATTGGGCAACATGTAAGTTTTCAGCCGCTTCTGACACGTGTTCACGGTCTGCGACTTCTACAAAATAACGTAACTGACGAAGCTCCATTTTTGCACTTCACACCCATCTATCTCAAAAAGAGATTGTTTTGATCTAAATTATATATTGTTTATATCAATTTGAAAACTTAAAATAAGTTACAGAGTTTGTGAGATTTTATTACTGTGAAAAAACGGATCTTTTAAACGGGGGAGAGAAACGATGACTTATAATCAACTACCACAACCACAAGGTCTCTACCGTCCTGAATTTGAACATGATGCATGTGGAATCGGACTGTACGCCCATTTAAAAGGGGAGGCGACACATAGCATCGTCAAAAAGGGATTACAAATGCTGTGCCAGCTTGATCATCGCGGCGGGCAAGGCAGTGATCCGTATACAGGTGATGGTGCCGGTTTAATGGTACAGCTGCCAGACGCTTTCTTTAGAAAGAACTGCAAAGAATTTGCACTTCCTGAAAAAGGCCGTTACGGGGTAGGAATGGTCTTCTTTTCAAAAGATGATGACGAAAAAACGCGTCAAGCCATCGAACAGAAAATCAACGGGTTCATTAAACAAGAAGGCCAAACATTAATTGGCTGGAGAACGGTTCCTGTCGATCCAGGAAAAATTGGTACTGTCGCAGCGAAGAGCTGTCCGGTTGTGAGACAGGTCTTTATCGGAGCAAACGACAAGATCACAGATCGTTTGTCATTTGAACGAAAATTATATGTCATCCGTAAACAGGCTGAGAACTGGGGAACAAGAGAAGAAAAACAATTTTACTTTGTCAGCCTGTCGAGTCAAACCATCGTATACAAGGGGCTTTTAACATCAGATCAAGTCGATGCTTTTTATCTTGATCTACAGGATGAAACATTTGTTTCTGCATTTTCACTTGTCCATTCAAGATTTAGTACAAATACATTTCCTACATGGGAAAGAGCCCATCCAAACCGTTACTTAATTCACAACGGAGAAATCAACACATTAAGAGGGAACATCAATTGGATGAGAGCAAGAGAACAACAATTCGTATCTGAAGCCTTCGGAGACGATTTAGACAAGATTTTGCCAGTGCTGAATGCAGACGGAAGTGATTCATCCATTTTAGACAATGCCTTTGAATTCTTTGTGCTTGCAGGCCGTACACCTGCTCATACAGCAATGATGCTGATTCCTGAGCCTTGGACGGAAAACACGCACATGTCGAAAGAGAAACGGGCATTTTATGAATACCATAGTTCTCTCATGGAGCCGTGGGATGGACCAACAGCCATTTCCTTTACGGACGGCAAACAAATCGGGGCGATCTTAGACCGAAATGGATTAAGACCGGCAAGATATTATGTCACGAATGATGATCATATCATTTTCTCTTCTGAGGTTGGCGTAATCGACACAAATGAAGAAGATGTTAAGTATAAAGATCGACTTGAGCCTGGTAAAATGCTGCTCATTGATCTAGAAGAAGGACGAATTATTTCTGACGAAGAAGTGAAATCGACCATTGCGAATGAACTGCCTTATCAAAAATGGCTCGATGAAGAAATGGTCCACGTCAATCGCTCGGAAGAAAATTCAGAAAATTCTAGTATAATGGATGATTTATTGACGCGTCAGCGTGCGTTCCATTATACGTATGAAGACATTCAAAAGTATTTAATTCCTTTACTAGAGGAAGGCAAGGACCCAATCGGTTCAATGGGAAGTGACACACCGCTTGCTGTGTTATCAGATCGTGCGCAGTCTCTTTTTCATTATTTTAAGCAGCTGTTTGCACAAGTCACGAACCCGCCGATTGATGCCATTCGTGAGCAGCTCGTGACATCAACCATGACTTGGTTAGGTGCCGAAGGCGATATTTTACATCCAAATGAATATTCATGCCGAAGAATTAAACTTTATACACCGGTCTTAACGAGCGGACAATTTAACGGCTTGAAAACGATTGTTCATAATGCCTTTAAAAGCAAAACAATTCATACACTTTTCACCGATGATTTAAAGCGCGGACTGGATGCGATGTTTGAAGAGGCGGAAAAAGCGATCAGAGAAGGTGTCTCTTTATTAATCCTTTCAGATCGTGAAATGACAGAACAAAAAGTACCGATTCCACCACTTCTTGCGCTAAGTGCACTTCATCAGCATCTTGTGCGTCAAGGCCTGCGGACAAAGGTTAGCTTGATCGTTGAATCTGGAGAGGTGAGAGAGGTTCATCATTTTGCCGCACTGATTGGCTACGGGGCAGATGCGATTCACCCTTACCTTGTCTATGAAACGTATAAACAGCTGATTGCAGACGAAGCAATTTCGATCAGCTTTGATGAAGCTGTTACAAAGTTTGGTAAAAGCGTGACAGAAGGTGTCGTCAAAGTCATGTCCAAAGTGGGGATTTCCACTGTGCAAAGCTATAGAGGCGCGCAAATCTTTGAAGCAGTCGGGATTAGTGAAGACGTCATTCAAGCGTATTTCACAGGAACAGCTTCTCAGCTTGGCGGAATTGATCTTGACACCATTGCTCATGAGGCAAAACTTCGCCATGAAGCAGGGTATCAAGCAGCAACTGACCAGACACTTGAATCAGGCAGTGAATTCCAGTGGAGAAAAAATGGAGAGCACCATGCCTTTAATCCAAAAACGATCCATACGCTCCAGTGGGCATGCCGTAATGAAGATTACGACCTATTTAAACAATATACAAAGGCAGCGGATGAAGAAAGAATCGGCTTCCTCAGAAACTTGTTTGCATTTCAGCCAAAACAAAAACCGGTTCGTCTGGAAGAGGTTGAATCTGCTGAATCCATCGTGCGCCGCTTTAAGACAGGTGCCATGTCATTTGGATCTTTAAGTAAAGAAGCGCATGAGGCACTTGCGATTGCGATGAACCGAATTGGCGGTAAAAGTAACAGCGGAGAAGGCGGAGAAGATCCTGCCCGCTTTACAGTAGATGAACACGGTGATGACCGCAGAAGTGCAATTAAACAAATCGCTTCTGGCCGATTTGGTGTGAAAAGTCATTACTTAGTCAATGCAGATGAACTGCAAATTAAAATGGCGCAAGGAGCAAAACCTGGAGAAGGCGGACAGCTGCCAGGAAATAAAGTGTATCCTTGGGTTGCCGATGTACGTGGTTCTACGCCAGGTGTCGGATTGATTTCACCACCGCCGCATCATGATATTTATTCCATCGAGGATTTGGCACAGCTGATTCATGATTTAAAAAACGCGAACCGTGATGCACGCATCAGTGTCAAGCTTGTATCTAAAGCCGGCGTTGGCACGATTGCAGCAGGTGTAGCAAAAGGAACTGCGGATGTCATTGTCATCAGTGGTTATGACGGCGGTACTGGAGCTTCACCGAAAACGAGTATTAAACACACAGGGCTTCCTTGGGAGCTTGGATTGGCAGAAGCGCATCAAACCCTTGTGTTAAATGGTCTTCGCGAGAGAGTCGTTCTTGAAACAGACGGAAAGTTAATGACTGGCCGCGACGTTGTGATGGCTGCGATTTTAGGAGCAGAAGAGTATGGCTTTGCGACAGCTCCACTTGTCGTGCTGGGCTGCGTGATGATGAGAGCATGTCATTTAGATACTTGCCCAGTCGGTGTAGCCACACAAAATCCAGAGCTCCGCAAAAAATTCATGGGTAACCCCGATCACATTGTGAACTTCATGATGTTTATTGCAGAGGAAGTAAGAGAAATCTTAGCGGAACTCGGCTTTACATCAATGGATGAATTAATCGGACGCACGGACGTCCTAGCGGTCAGTGAACGAGCAAAAGCTCACTGGAAAGCAGGGCAGCTAAACCTTGAAACATTGCTTTATCAGCCAGAAGGAGCGCGGACATTCAGAACACCGCAAAATCATAAAATTGATGAATCTCTGGATATGAATGAAATCCTTCCTTATGTGCAAGAAGCGCTGAATCATCAAACACCGGTTGATCTATCATTGAACATTCGCAATATCAACCGTGTGGCCGGAACCATTACTGGCAGTGAAGTGTCTAAGCGCTACGGGGAAGAGGGCTTGCCAGAGGATACCATCACACTAAGGTTCACTGGTTCAGCTGGACAAAGCTTCGGCGCATTTGTGCCAAAGGGCATGTCTCTCTATTTAACAGGTGATTCAAATGACTATATCGGCAAAGGACTCTCAGGAGGCAAAATTGCTGTTAAAACGTCTGATCATTTTGTACAAAATGGACATGAAAACGTCATTGTAGGGAACGTTGCATTTTACGGCGCAACTAGCGGAAAAGCTTATATTAACGGGCGTGCTGGTGAACGATTTGCTGTTCGTAATTCAGGTGTACATGTGGTTGTTGAAGGAATCGGAGATCACGGCTGTGAATACATGACTGGCGGACGTGTCGTTATTTTAGGAGACGTTGGGAAAAACTTTGGTGCAGGTATGTCTGGCGGTGTGGCTTACATCCATACATCGGATGCAAAACAGTTCAAAAGAATGTGCAATATGGAAATGATCATGTTTGAAAAGCTCACAGATCATGAAGAAGAACAAGAAGTGAAACAAATGATCAAGGAACACCTTGATTATACAAACAGCTCAAAAGCAGCAGCACTTCTTGAAAACTGGGAGCAAGAAAAGGATCAATTCATCAAAGTCATTCCGAGAAATTACAAAATGATGCTTCAAAGCATCGAAGAACAAAAACAAGCGGGCCTCAGTCATGAAGAAGCGGTGATGTATGCCTTTGAAGCAAACACAAAACCGAAAAATCAAGAAACGGCAAACGGGCAAAAAGCAGCCCTCGCTCATTAAGAAAGGGGAGAGGACAATGGGCAAAGCAACAGGTTTTATGGATTATAAAAGAGAAAAGCCAAATGAACGTGACCCTCTCACTCGTCAAAATGACTGGAAAGAATATTCAGCTCCTTATACAGATGACGTATTGAAGAAGCAGGGCGCTAGATGTATGGATTGCGGAACACCGTTTTGTCAAATTGGGATGGAGATCAGGGGCGGCGTGTCTGGCTGCCCGATCTACAATTTAATTCCAGAGTGGAATGATCTTGTCTATCGCGGAAGATGGAAAGAAGCTCTCGAAAGACTTCAAAAAACAAATAATTTCCCTGAGTTTACTGGGAGAGTATGTCCGGCACCTTGTGAAGGGTCATGTACAGTCGCTATCAATGATCCAGCTGTTTCGATTAAAAATATCGAACGTACGATCATTGATAAAGGCTTTGAAAATGGATGGATCACACCAAGAATCCCTTCAAGCCGTACAGGGAAGAAAATTGCCATTGTCGGCTCAGGACCAGCAGGACTTGCAAGTGCTGATCAATTAAACCAAGCAGGGCACGCTGTAACAGTGTTCGAGCGTTCTGACCGTCTTGGCGGACTGCTGACATACGGGATTCCGAATATGAAGCTCGATAAAGAAGTGGTCGAGCGAAGAGTCAAACTTCTAAGACAAGAAGGCATTGACTTTGTGACGAACACAGAAATCGGTGTGGATATTACTGCTGATGAACTGAAAGAGCAGTTTGATGCCGTTATCCTTTGTACAGGTGCACAAAAGCAGCGTGATCTATTGATTGAAGGCCGGGAAGCAAAAGGGATTCACCTTGCGATGGATTATTTAACCCTGGCAACGAAAAGCATGCTTGATTCAGGATTTAAAGACAAAAACTTCATTGATGCAAAAGGAAAAGACGTAATTGTGATTGGCGGAGGAGACACAGGTGCAGACTGCGTTGCAACTGCACTTCGCCAAAAAGCAAAAAGTGTTGTTCAATTCGGGAAGCATCCAAAGCTTCCGGATACACGTGTAGGGGATAACATGTGGCCAGAACAGCCTTATGTCTTCTCGCTGGATTATGCTTATGAAGAAGCACAAGCCAAATTCGGAGAAGATCCGCGTCAATATTCAATTCAAACCACAAAAATTGTGGCAGATAAAAATGGGAAATTAAAAGAGCTTCATACCATTCAAATGGAAAAGGTGAAAAACGAACAAGGGAAGTTTGAATTTCATGAGATTCCAGGAACAGAGAAGGTATGGCCTGCTCAGCTCGTCTTTATTGCAATTGGTTTTGAGGGAACTGAACAGCCGCTTGTGAAACACTTTGGCGTGGACAGCAAAAACAATCGCATTGACGCAAAATATGGGGAATATACAACAAATGTAGAAGGCGTATTTGCAGCGGGAGATGCAAGACGCGGGCAAAGCTTGATTGTCTGGGCAATTAATGAAGGCAGACAAGTGGCACACGAGGTAGACCGTTATTTAATGGGGAGTTCGGTTCTGCCAAAATAGGTCAAACAAAGGGTGTTACAATATAAAGAAAAGCCATGACCAACGTGTGGTCATGGCTTTTTATGATTCAGAAATGGTATGGTTGATCAACACTTTTTTACGTTTAAGCTGCGATACGACTAAACAGAGGAAGACAATCAGAACAAAAAGAGAAATGGTCAAAAAGCCAAACGTATATGAGCCAGTCAATTCTTTTAAACTGCCAAGAATATTAGGTAAAAAGAATCCGCCAATGCCTCCAGCAGCCCCAACAATTCCGGTCACAATCCCAATTTCTTTATGAAATACTTGAGGCACCAGCTGAAAAACAGCGCCATTTCCCATCCCAAGGCACATCATCCCGGCAAATAAAAGCGCAATGACCACAGGTAAAGCTGGAAGACTGCTCACTCCCCCTAAGCAGATGCCGATGATTCCGAATAATCCAAGCAGTACTTTCATTCCACCTATTTTATCGGCAATGAGACCGCCCACAGGACGAAAGAAGCTGCCTGCCGCCACACAAAGGGTCACAAAATCACCAGCATGAATCTTCGAAACCCCATATTGATCCACAAAGAAAATACTGAGGAAACTGGAAAGCCCGACAAACCCTCCGAATGTGATCGCATAAAGCAGACAGAAAAACCATGTCGATTTCACTTGAAATACTGAAAAGTACGACCAAATCGGCTGAGGAGCGGGCTGATTTGGTGCATCTTTTGCAGTGAAAATAAAGAACAAAAAGACAAGACTTAACGGAATCAGAGCGAGCCCCATTACGGCATGCCACCCGTAAATCTCCGCAAGCCTTGGACCAAATAATGTGGAGATCAGTGTTCCACTATTCCCGGCGCCTGCAATCCCCATAGCTACTCCTTGTAAGTGAGGAGGATACCAGCGGCTTGCCATTGGCAGAGCAACAGCAAAACTTGCTCCTGCTACTCCAAGCAAAATCCCAATCAGTACGAGCTCTGAAAGGGTTGTACCAGCGATGAACCCCCAAATGAGCGGAATGGTCGTTAAAAGCATTCCCATCACTGCAGTCTTTTTAGGTCCTATTCGATCGGTGAATAAACCGAGCACAATCCGAAAAAAAGAACCAGATAGAATTGGAATGGCCACAATCATGCCTTTCTCTACGGTTGATAAAGCAAAATCTTGCGCAATAAAAGCACCCAGCGCCCCTAACAAAACCCAGATCATAAAGCTCACATCAAAATATAAAAAGGAACCAAACAATGTCTTAGGATGACCACTTGATTTTAATTCTGAGAGTTTCATAAAACGCCTCCTCTATTGAATTTTCTGACTTAAAGATAGCGAGTTCACTTATGTAATGAAAGTATTATGTGAGAAAAATTGACATGAATAAACACTTTTTTACAAGTGTGTGCCATAATCAATCCATACAAAGTGCTCGAGCCAGAGGCTTAGAAAGGTTGATTTCAGATGACAAAACGCAAACTTGTGTTTATCGGAAACGGCATGGCGAGTATGAAATGTATCGAAGAGATCATTCAAAAGCATCCAGAACATTACGCCATAACAGTCATTGGAAAAGAGAAGCACTCTGCCTACAATCGAATAAAACTTTCGCCCATTTTACAAAAAAGCGAATCATTAGCTCAAATTGAACTAAAGGATAAAGAATGGTACACCGCGCATGACATCACATTGTACAAAGGAGAATCAGTTATACATATTGATACAAATCGAAAATGTGTCATGACAGATGCGCGCCGGGAAATTCCCTATGACAAGCTCGTCATTGCAACGGGTTCATCGCCGAATTTTCTTCCTATTCAGGGTGTGTCCAAAAAAGGGATATACGCTTTTCGGACAATTGATGATTATGAGGCCATTTGTGCGGATGCGGTGCATTATCAACAAGCAGCAGTGATCGGAGGCGGCGTGCTTGGTGTGGAGGTGGCAGCTGGTCTGCAGATTGCGGGGCTGGAAACCACCATCATTCATCATACGGAGCGGCTCATGCAGCGACAATTAGATGAAACAGCCGCCGGATTATTACAGCGACAATTTATACGAAAAGGGATTCAGGTGAAAACAAATGCCCATACCATTGCATGCTTAGGCGGTGAGAGGGTAGAAGGCGTTCTATTGAAAAATGGCGACATCGTGGAGGCTGATCTTGTTGTTTTTACAACAGGTATCCGTCCGAATATACAGCTTGCAGAGAATCATGGCATACACACGAGAAAAGCCATTGTTGTCAATGACGTGATGGAGACAAATATCCCAAATATTTATGCGATTGGAGAATGTGCAGAGCACAAAGGGATGGTGCATGGTCTTGTTCAGCCCATTTATGAACAAGCAAGCGTGCTCGCTAAGCATCTTTTAGGGGAAAAAATCACACATACACCCAAGCCCATTTACTCAACAAAATTAAAAGTACCTGATTTGCCGATTTATTCTGCTGGATGTATTGAACATCATTCTCCGTTTATGTCAGCTGTGACTTATTTAGATGAAGAGCAAGAGGTATATAAAAAATTCGTCTTTGAACGTGAGGCGCTGGCAGGCATTTTATTCGTCGGAGAGCTGGAGCATGCCGATCAGCTTTTGCAAGATGTGAAAGTGGGACGTGATAAAAGTGTGGTCATGAAATCCCTTTATGAAAAGCAAGCATCCCCACTAGATTCATTAAAAATGGAAGATCTCGTCTGCCAATGTCAAACCGTTACAAAAGGGACGATTTTAAAAAGCATTTCGGTTCATCAGCTGACAAACTTAGAAGAGGTGAAAAAACAGACAGGGGCAGCAACCGGGTGCGGCGGGTGTCAAGAGCTCGTCCGTGCTTGCTGCCAGTTATCATCACATGAACAAACGGAATCGCAGGCCTTTTATTGTCCATGTACAGAAGCAGATGAGCAGACCATTTTTTCGTTTATTAAAAAGCAGCAGCCGGTGAATGCTGAAGAAATAAGAAGACATTTTCAATGGAAAACGAATCACGGCTGCGGCATCTGCCGGCCGGCCATTCAATACTATCTCGAGCAATTTCAAGGATCGGTGGAAAAAATCGGCGCTGCTGAGCAGGAAGACATGTTGATTCCTCAATTATATGGAGGCCGGCTTGATTTGGATTTTTTGAAAATCATTACGTCTTTGTTAGAGAACAGGCTGATTGAGCAGGCAGAGCTGACAAAGCATAAACGAATACGGCTTATCGGTGTGTCAAAACAGGCGGCACAAATCGTCAAAAATCATTGGCCAATTATGCCCAATGAGAAAAGAAGACTATCTCATATCCTTTCATGCGACTGCAGTGATCCAGCAGTCACGTCACTTGTGATAGAGCTGGAAAGACAAGTGGAAGATACACTTTTACCAGCTGTCACCTCCATTCATATCACCGGTGCTTCCTGCACGTGTAAACTTGCTCCAATTGATGACATCTGTCTGAAAAAGCAGCTGGGTGAATGGAACATTTATATAGGAGGCCAGCTTTTTTACACCTTGGCTCATTCAAGTGAGCTTATCCCTTTTTTTAAAGCGCTGCTTGAAGAGTATAGGAAAAATGCTTACTTTCAAGAATCCATTGGTGATTGGCTTTCCCGGCAAGGGAACATTTCTATTCGAGAAAAGTTGCTTGATGAGGAAATAAGAGAAGAGCTCTGTGCGCAATTTGACCAAAGCAGACAAGAAAATGTAAGTCATAAGGATGTGAAGGTATGAGTCAATCTTTTTTACAATATGCCCAGCAAAAATCAAAGCAGGAAGAACAAAAGCGAGTGTTCCCAGCCCAATGTCCTTTTTGCAGTATGCAGTGCAAAATGCAATTAATCGAGCAGCATGTGGAAGGGCGAACACGCTACCAAACGATTGGTGTACACAATCCAACTACGCACGGAAGACTTTGTATGAAAGGACAGCATGCCCACCAGCACGCGCTCCATAAAGATCGCCTGAATCACCCGCTGATCAAAAGAAACGGACAGTTTGTAAAAGCGACATGGCAGGAGGCTCTTGAGGAAATCAAAACAAACATAGAATCCCTTCAGCTGTCACATGGCCATGATGTGATCAGTGTGTACGGAAGCGCATCAATTACAAATGAGGAAGCGTACTTACTCGGGAAATTTGCAAGAGTGGCGCTGAAAACAAAATACATCGATTATAACGGGAGACTATGTATGTCTTCGGCAGCAACTGCCGCAAATCAAACATTCGGACTTGACCGTGGCCTGACCTTTCCTCTAAGCGACATCAAGCATGCACGAGTGTTGATATTGGTTGGAACGAATATAGCGGAATGTCAGCCAACCTTCCTGCCCTACATCGAAGAGGCGAAAAACAATGGCGCATTTCTCATCGTCATTGATCCGCGCAAAACTCCGACTGCCCAATTAGCCGATTTACATGTCAGCCTAAAACCAGGGTCAGATGCCGCACTGGCAAACGGCATATTGCACATCATGCTGCATGAGCATTTAATCGATGAATCATTTATTCATCAACGAACGTCAGGTTTCCAAGAACTAAAGGAGCATATCTCACGCATCTCCCTGCCAGACATTGCTGAGCAAACCGGCGTGACGATTGATGTGATGCAGAAAATAGCAAGGAAATTCGCACAAGAAAAGACAGGCATGATTTTTACAGCAAGAGGCATTGAGCAGCAAATAGACGGTACAGCTTCTGTGCGTAATTTCCTGAATATTCTGCTTGTTACTGGGAAGATCGGCCGCTTTGGATGCGGCTATGGCGCAATAACCGGCCAGGGAAATGGCCAGGGAGCAAGGGAGCATGGGCAAAAAGCAGATCAGCTTCCAGGATATCGAGATATCTCAAACCCTGGTCACAGAAAAGAAATGGCTGAACGATGGAACATTGATGAAAAAGAACTCCCAGGAAAGGGTGTGTCTGCTTTTGAGATGTTTGAAAAAATGGAGGCAGGTGAGATCAAAGCGCTCTTTTTAATGTGCTCAAACCCTGTCCAGTCAGGGCCGAACGCGCACTTGATTCAGCAAGCCATCAAGAACTTGTCCTTTTTTGTTGCCGTTGATTTATTTATGTCTGAGACAGCTGCGCTGGCAGATGTAATTTTACCGACTTCGTCATATTTAGAGGATGAAGGTACCGTGACAAACATAGAGGGGCGCGTTACGCTTAGAGAAGCAACATATCCACTTAAACACCAAAGAAAGCACGATTGGCAAATCATTTGTGAAATAGCAGCTGTATTAGGCAAAGGCAGCCATTTTTCCTTTTCATCCGCAGAAGAGATCTTTGAGGAAATAAGAGCCGTTACGAAAGGTGCAAAGGCTGATTATTCAGGCATAACCTATGAAAGGCTGAGGAAGGAACAAGGCATAAGGTGGCCTTGTACTCATTTAGAAGATCCGGGAACTGAAAGATTATTTGAACATGCATTCTCACATTCTGACAGTTTAGCGAAGTTTGCCGTTGTCACACATGGAAAAAAGGCTGCAAAGGAACCCGTCAGTCAAGAATACCCTCTTTATTTAACGACCGGCAGGGTGATGGCTCATTACCAAACAGGCGTTCAAACAAGAAGGAGCACCTCTCTTGTTGCCAGACAGTTTGAAGCATATGCAGAGCTTCACCCTGACACAGCGAAAACGTATGGACTTCAGCACGGGGAGCTCGTGACCATCAAGTCAAAAAGAGGAAGTGTCATCATCAGATGCCGCATATCAGACACCATTCGAAAAGATACCGTATTTGTTCCATTTCACTGGAGCAAACATCAATCAATTAATCAATTAATTGATGACCAACTAGATCCGCACAGTAAAATGCCAGGCTTTAAATATTGTCCTGTACAGCTGTCAGCCTGCGTGAATGAAAAACTATGTGAGAAATTTTAACATGTATTTTCCATCTATGTTTAGATTATGGTACTTTCTAAAAAATGATCACATGAGGGGTGTTTTATCATGAAAGAAAAACTCGTATTAGTGGGGAACGGTATGGCCGGCATTCGAAGCCTTGAAAACATTTTAAAAACAGACAGCGAACGTTTCGACATGACGGTATTTGGGACTGAACCGCATCCTAACTATAACCGAATTCTTTTATCGAAAGTGCTTCAAGGGGATACGAAGGTCGAAGATATTACGTTAAACGATTGGAACTGGTATCATGAGCATGATATTCAGCTGTTTACAAACGAGACTATAGTGAAGATCGATACAGAGAACCAAACAGTCACCAGTGATCAAGGACGGACCGTGCATTATGACCGATTGATTTTAGCAACAGGGTCACTTCCATTCATCCTTCCAATTCCAGGGAGTGATAAAAAAGGCGTGACGGCTTTTCGTACATTGCAAGACACTGAGGAAATGGTCAATGCCTCTACTATGTACAAAAAAGCAGCAGTCATCGGAGGCGGACTCCTTGGGCTTGAAGCAGCACGCGGTCTATTAAACTTAGGCATGGAAGTGAATGTCATCCACCTCAGCTCTCATTTAATGGAACGCCAGCTAGACCCTATTGCAGGCCAGCTTCTTCAAAAAGCATTAGAAGAACAGGGGATGAAATTCCTGTTAGGAAAACAGACAAATGAGATTTTAGGAGATACAAGAGTAGAAGGATTATCATTTTCAGATGGCACTACACTTGAGACAGACCTAGTCGTCATGGCTGCGGGAATTAAACCAAGTAAAATGCTTGCAGAAATAAGCGGGCTTGAAGTGAACCGTGGGATTATCGTCAATGATTTTATGGAAACAAGTGTCCCGGGCATTTATGCCGTCGGAGAATGTGTGGAACACAGGGGACAAACGTACGGATTAGTTGCTCCTTTATACGATCAAGCGACTGTACTTGCCAAGCATGTATGCGGCTTGAACCCTGCTCCATATGAAGGCTCTGTTCTGTCAACACAGCTGAAAGTATCAGGAGTTGATGTATTTTCAGCTGGTGATTTTATTGAAAACGATGAGAAAAAAGCGATTAAGATTTTTGACGAACAAAAAGGCATCTATCAAAAACTCGTCTTCCAGCAAAACCGATTAGTAGGCGCCGTCATGTTTGGAGAAACAAGCGACGGACCTCGTTTATTCTCGTACATTAAAGAAGGAATAGATATGTCGGATATGGAGAAGGTATCTGTCTTAACCTCCAATGATCCGGCGCAAGAAAGCACGATTGACAGCATGGCAAACGACCATATCGTTTGCGGCTGTAATGGCGTGTCAAAAGGGCAGATTGTGGAAGCCATTCAGAAAGAAGGCTTAACAACGTTTCAGGAAGTCAAGCAATGTACAAGTGCCTCACGATCTTGCGGAGGCTGTCAGCCTGTTGTCGAAGAGATTCTTTGGCATACGCTAGGTGAGGATGCAAGCCGGACAGCCCAAAAAGAAACCATCTGCGCCTGCACTACCCTTTCACGAGATGAAGTCATTCATGAAATCAAAGAGAAAGGGCTGCAGCATGTCAAAGAAGTGATGAATGTACTTGACTGGAATACAGAAGAGGGCTGTTCAAAATGCCGCCCTGCACTGAATTATTATTTAGGCATGCTTCATCCACTTGAATACAAAGATGAAAAGAGCTCACGCTTTGTAAATGAACGCATGCACGCCAATATTCAAAACGATGGCACCTATTCAGTTGTTCCGCGAATGTACGGCGGCGTCACCAATGCAAATGACTTGAGAAAAATAGCCGATGTCGTCGACAAATATGAAATACCGCTTGTGAAAATGACTGGCGGTCAGCGTATTGACCTTCTAGGTGTCAAAAAAGAAGATTTACCTAAAGTGTGGGCGGATCTAGATATGCCATCGGGTTATGCATATGGAAAATCTTTAAGAACAGTTAAAACATGTGTTGGAGAACAATTTTGCAGGTTCGGCACGCAGGACTCCATGGCTCTTGGAATTGCACTTGAAAAGAAATTTGAAGGTCTTGCGACACCGCATAAAGTAAAAATGGCCGTCTCTGCTTGTCCGAGAAACTGTGCAGAGTCCGGAATTAAAGACCTCGGTATTGTGGGGATAGATGGAGGGTTTGAATTGTACGCCGGCGGAAATGGCGGCACACACCTGCGGGCTGGAGATTTATTAATGAAGGTCAGTACAGCAGAAGAAGTAGAGCAAATGGCCGCAGCATACCTGCAATATTACAGAGAAACGGCAAATTATTTAGAAAGAACCTCTGCTTGGGTTGAGCGACTTGGGTTAGATCATATTCAATCAGTACTCCTGGATGATGAAAAACGAGCAGCCTTAATCGAAAGAATGGACATTGCGCTTTCAACATATGAAGAGCCTTGGCAGGAGCTTCGCGAGAGTCAAAAAGACACGAGACAATTATTTCAAAAAGCGACGGCTTCCGTATAAATCAATTGAAGGGATGAGATCATATGACAGTTTCAGTTGTTAAAGTTCACATTGGCACCCTATCAGATTTTCCGCTACAGCTAGGTAAAACAGTTGAAGCCGGTACACTTGAATTAGCTGTTTTTCAAACCTCTAATAAGCAGTTCAAAGCCATTGAAAATCGCTGTCCTCATAAAGGCGGCGTTCTGGCTGAAGGCATGGTCAGCGGGAATCACGTTTTCTGCCCAATGCATGATTGGAAAATTGATCTTTCATCAGGAAACGTGCAAGCACCAGATCACGGATGCGTTAAAACATATGAAACATTCGTTGAAGGGGACAATGTCTTTATTTTATTGCCTTCATAAATGGTTTAGATCCTTCCTTTCATGTATATGCTGTATATAAATGCAGCAAGAAAGGAAGGAATTTTTGTGCCGTTCGTTAATATTTTGATTGAACTCTTAATCGGATTTTTCGCTTTATTTTTTATTACAAAATTATTAGGGAAAACACAATTTGCACAAATCACACCGTTTGATTTTATTTCTGCACTAATTTTAGGCGAAATGGTCGGAAACGCCATTTTTGACCCAGAAGTCAGGATTCAGCACATTTTATTTGCTGTTGCGGTATGGGGCGTACTTATTTATACAGTTGAATGGCTTTCACAGCGCTTTAAATCCATTCGCGCTTTTTTAGAAGGAAGACCTACTCTTGTGATTGATAAGGGGAAGATTCACTACAATCGGTTAAAGAAGAATATGCTTGATATCAATCAGCTGCAGACACTGGTTCGCGCAAAAGGCCATTTTGCACTGAATGAAATTGAATATGCCATTTTGGAAACGGACGGTTCTGTCAGTGTTCTTCCGAAAATGAAATACGCGCCAGCCACAGCAGAAGATGTGAACGTGAAGGGAAAAGAAGTGAAATTGCCTAGAACATTTATTATTGACGGCGAAATCTTAAAAGATGATTTACAAGAAGCCGGCTTTGATGAATCCTGGCTGAATAAGCAATTAAAAAAGCAGCATATTTCCTCTTATCGAGACGTTCTATTTTGTGAATGGGTTGAAAATGAAGGGATTTATGCGATGCAATATGAAAAGTCTAAAAAAACATCCACAACATAAAAACGTGGGTGTTTTTTTGTGCGTGTATGGAATAGGATCAAAAAGAATGTTTGATGAAAACGTTCACAAAATGAGGAGGAGATATGTGATGAAATATAGAAACGTATGGATTGTTATGGTCTTGTCTTTCTTTCTTTTTGACTTCGCTTCACTTCAAGCAGCAGAAGCCGGGCATAACCGCGTCCTTGTCGTTGATCAAAAGGGAAGCGGGACATACCGCACCGTTCAGTCTGCCATTGATGCGATTCCAGCAAACAATCAACAACCGGCAACGATCTATATTAAAAATGGCGTATATAAAGAAAAAATTTTGCTTCCGCAAAATAAACCACACGTATCCTTTATTGGCGAAAACCAGCACAAGACGATCCTTACGTATGATGATACAAATGCAAGCACTGGGAGTACAACAAACAGCTCAAGCACAATGATTCGTGCAAACGATTTTTATGCAGAAAATATCACCTTTCAAAATACAGCTGGCAGACATGCTGGTCAGGCAGTTGCGCTGTATGTGTCTGGCGACCGGGCTGTGTTCAAACAAATACGCGTGTTAGGCTATCAAGATACACTTTATGCAACAGGCACAGGGCGGCAATATTATGAAAACTGCTATATTGAGGGCACGGTTGATTTTATTTTTGGATCAGCCACAGCTGTGTTTAAAAGAGCTGAAATAAAAAGCCTTGGAAATGGGTATATTACTGCAGCATCCACAACAGAAGCGCAAAGGTACGGCTATGTATTCATGGACTCTACGCTGAAAAAGGGGACGGCAGCTGCGCAATCGGTTTATTTAGGACGTCCGTGGAGACCTCATTCGGCTGTAACATTCCTTCATACAAAAATGGATGATCATGTGAAAGCAGAGGGATGGCATAACTGGGATAACCGTGACAATGAAAGAACGGCCAGATATAAAGAATTTGGATCGACAGGAGCGGGAAGCAGTCCAGCAAACCGCGTAAAATGGTCAACCATTTTAACCCAAAATGAAGCAAGTCAAATCACGGTTCAGGCTGTTCTTCGCGGAACCGATGGCTGGAATCCAGAAAAGAGGTAAGGGGCTTGTCAGTTTTCGTCAAAGAAAGCTGACTTTTCTGTTTAAAAAACCTTTGAGAACAAACGTTCTTTTGTGTATAATGAACATATTCTTCTAAAATTGGCTGCAACAAAAAGGAGGGATTGCGTGAAGCGTTTTTCACAGCTCATGTTTTTACAAATATGTATCCTGTCGATTTTATTTCTCCCTTTTTCAGCGAAAGATGAACAACTCAAAGCTCGTGACGATTCACTTCAATGGATGACAGCTTTAGACGAATTCATACGAACAGCACCTGATTTAGAGGGCGCGATCTCTGGCATCAGCGTCCGCGATACTTCTGACACCTCTCTTCTTTATGAACATCAAGCCGATATTCGTCTTACTCCTGCTTCTAATATGAAACTGCTCACATCAGCCATCGCACTTGATATACTTGGAGAAACACACACATTCCCTACAGACATCTGGATGGATGGTTCCATTCAAAAGAAAACGCTACATGGCAGCCTTTATCTTCGTGGCACCGGCGATCCGACTTTATTAGAGGAGGATTTTGCAGCACTTGCCAAACAAGTCAAAAAGGCCGGAATACATACCATTCGCGGGCAGCTTGCGGCAGATGACACTTGGTTTGATGACACGAGATACTCCATTGACCTGCCTTGGAGTGATGAGGATCAATATTACGGGGCACAAATTTCTGCTCTCACGGCTTCACCGAATCAAGATTATGATGCAGGGACCGTGATTCTCGAAGTAAAACCAGGAAAAAAAGCAGGACAGAAAGCCGCATATGATATGATCCCAAAGACGGATGTCGCTCAAGTCATCAATCAAGTGAAAACAGTTCCAGAAGGTGAAAAAAAGAAAATCTCTTTTAAGCGCTCTCACGGAACCAACAAGATTACGTTGACTGGGACTATTCCTGTTAAAGCGAGCTCATCTAAACAATGGGTAGCTTTATGGGATCCGTCCGCCTATGCTTTAGACTTAATGAAACGAGCGTTAAAGGCGGAAGGGATTCAAGTAAAGGGACCGCTGAAATCAAAACAAGTTCCTAAAAAAGCCAAAAAAATTGCCTCCCATACATCGATGCCATTATCTGAGCTGCTTGTTCCTATGATGAAATTAAGCAACAATACCCATGCAGAAATTTTGCTAAAGGAACTAGGGAAAAAAGTGAAGAACAAAGGGAGCTTTGAAGCTGGGCTGGACGTCATGAATGAACGGCTTCCTGCGTTTGGCATCGATCCTTCGCTTGCAGTGCTGCGTGACGGATCGGGCATATCACCTATTAACCTTGTCTCTGCTAACCAGTTCACTTTATTTTTGACAAACATTCAAAAGGAAAAATGGTTTAAAACCTATGAACATGCGCTCCCTTTAGCAGGGGCAAGTGAACGAATGGTGGGGGGAACGTTAAGGAACAGATTGAAGGAACCAGCTACACTAGAAAAAGTACGTGCAAAAACAGGGTCGTTAACAACGGTCAGCACACTTTCTGGATATATTGACACGCAGGGCGGGAAAACGCTCGCTTTTTCCATCTTATTAAATCACCTTGTTGATGACGAAAATGGGAAAGAGATAGAAGACCGTATTGTCAGCATACTAGCTGAGAATCTTTAGATTTAGAGAGAGAAGGAGAACCATCATGACGTTAGATAATAATCAATCTTTAGTAAAAACCATGTCCATTTTTCTCATCCCGCTTTTGCTAAGTAATATTTTGCAATCGATCGGACAATTAGTGTCTATTGTTCTTGTCGGAAGATGGATTGGAGAGGATGCAGTAGCTGCCATTTCTGCATTCTTTCCGCTTTTCTTTTTACTCGTTTCTTTTTCCATTGGAATTGGATCGGGAAGCTCGATCCTTATTGGACAAGCGTATGGAGCAAAAAATGAACAGAAATTAAAAGAAATTATTGGCACAACGCTTTCATTCACTTTTTTGATCGGAGTATCTTTAGCGATCATTGGAGGTTTTTTCGCAACAGACATCTTAAACCTTATGGGAACACCCGCCAATATCGTGGAGGAAAGTGCGGGCTATGCTAGAATTCTATTCATCTCAATGCCGATCTTATTTCTTTATTTTGTTTATACGACCTTCTTGCGAGGGACAGGGGATTCGAAAACGCCATTTTATTTCTTAATGATTAGTACGGCAACGAATATTTTGATGCTGCCCATTTTATTATTTGGATGGCTGGGACTGCCAGCGTTCGGCTTATACGGCGCTGCGTATGCTTCTGTGATTTCAACAATTGTGACATTTATCATTCTACACATCTACTTATATAAGACAAAGCACCCGCTTCGCATTGATGCATCGGTGAGAAAGCATTTATTGATGAAAGGAGATCTATTAAAAACGTTATTAAAGCTCAGTATCCCATCAAGCATTAATATGATCCTCATTTCTTTATCAGAAATTGCCGTTATTTCTTTCGTCAACGATTATGGATCACAGGCAACAGCTGCCTATGGTGTTGTCAATCAAGTCGTGAGTTATGTGCAGATGCCGGCAGTGAGCCTTGGCATTGCGGTCTCGATCTTTGCAGCTCAATTCATTGGCGCAGGAAATATGAATCGACTGAAAGATGTCATTAAAATTGGGTTAGGGCTTAACTTCGCCATAGGCGGATGCATCATCATTTTCGTTTATATTTTTGCGCCTCAGATTTTATCGATCTTTTTAACAGATCCTGGGACGATAGACATCGCCTATAGTTTGGTCGTCATTACACTATGGAGCTATCTCATTTTTGGAACGGCCCAAATTGTTGCAGCCACAATGAGAGCAAGCGGGACGGTTCTTTGGCCGACGATCTTTAGTATTTGTTCCATTTGGCTTGTAGAAGTACCAGTCGCTTATGTGCTATCACACTATACATCCCTTGGCATTAAAGGAATATGGATTGGCTACCCTGCAGCTTTCTTTGTAAACTTACTCCTCCAATACAGCTACTATCAGCTCGTATGGAAGAAAAAACAAATTGTAGCGCTTGTTCAATCATAATGTAAAGGTGTAAGACAGCATATACATACGAAGATCTCTCACTTTTAAGGAGGCCGAATCTTCTATGTTTTTGAATCAAAGAAATGAACTGAGCTCGCACAATATCGGTGACTTTTCTTATGCCGGACCAGATTTCCAAGTGCTGACGTGGGGGGAAGGAACGACATTACATATTGGAAAGTTTTGTTCTATCGCAAACGAAGTGAAAATTTTTCTAGGCGGGGAACACCGTACTGATTGGGTCACAACGTATCCGTTTAATCAAATTTTTAAAGAAGCTGCCCATATTAAAGGACATCCCAAATCGAAGGGAGATGTTCATATTGGACATGACGTATGGATTGGATATGGTGCGACGATTATGTCAGGAGTATGTATAGGAAACGGGGCCGTGATCGGGGCAAATAGTGTGATCACAAAAGATGTGCCGCCATATGCAATTGCCGCAGGAAATCCCCAGCAGCTCATGAAATATCGATTTTCATCCGAAATAATCGAAAAACTGCAGTTATTAGAATGGTGGAATTTAGAGTTTTCAATCATCCAATCTATTTTTCATCTTTTGCAATCGTATGATATTGAACAGTGTATAAATGTAATAGAAGACATAAAAAAGAAAGGCTGAAAAAGCCTTTCTTTTTTTAGTTTAGCTAAGACGTATGATGGTCAAGGCTGCTCCAGCAGCACCACCTCCGCCAACTAAAATAGCTGTGACAACCGCCCCAAAAAACTGCAGTGAGATGGTATTACCAGCTGTTAAATTAACAATAACAGTGTTGTTGATTAATGAAGTTGAGATAACAGGTGATTGAACAGAACCAGAAATAGTAGTTGTTCCATTTAAAAGCAAACGTGTATTAATCAAAAGAGCTGTAGTGGTGTTGATTTGATACGTAATATAATATTTACCAGTTTGCAGAACGGTAAAAACAGTACTTGTGCCGTTTGCTGTAAAACCAGTAATGTTTTGAAAGTTTGGCAAAGGAATATTCGTTCCTCCTGCTACAGTAACGATGGTAGGGCCAGAACTATTAGCAGCATAAAGTGCTGTATCTGTAAAACCACCTGTTCCAGTAGCCCCAGTGATACCCGTCACACCAGTAGGACCTGTTGGTCCAGTAATACCAGTGACACCAGTAGGACCGGTAGATCCGGTTGAACCGGTGATACCCGTGGCACCAGTAGGTCCAGTTGATCCAGTGATCCCCGTAGCGCCGGTAGAGCCAGTTGATCCAGTTGATCCAGTGATCCCCGTGGCACCCGTAGGACCTGTTGGTCCAGTAATACCAGTAACACCAGTAGGACCGGTAGATCCGGTTGAACCGGTGATGCCCGTGGCACCGGTAGGTCCAGTTGAACCGGTGATGCCCGTGGCACCGGTAGATCCGGTTGAACCGGTGATGCCCGTGGCACCGGTAGGTCCAGTTGAACCGGTGATGCCCGTGGCACCGGTAGGTCCGGTAGCTCCAGTGATCCCCGTGGTCCCGGTAGGTCCAGTTGAACCGGTGATGCCCGTGGCACCAGTAGGTCCAGTAGAACCAGTGATGCCCGTGGCGCCAGTAGGCCCAGTAGCTCCAGTAATACCAGTGACACCAGTAGGACCGGTAGATCCGGTAATACCGGTGGCACCAGTAGGTCCAGTTGATCCAGTAATCCCTGTCGCACCAGTAGGACCCGTAGCTCCAGTGATGCCCGTGGCACCGGTAGGTCCGGTAGCTCCAGTGATACCCGTTACACCAGTAGGCCCAGTAGCTCCGGTAACCCCTGTCGCACCCGTAGGACCGGTAGCTCCAGTGATACCCGTAGCGCCGGTAGAGCCAGTTGATCCAGTGATGCCCGTGGCACCCGTAGGACCTGTTGGTCCAGTAATACCAGTAACACCAGTAGGACCGGTAGATCCGGTTGAACCGGTGATGCCCGTGGCACCAGTAGGTCCGGTAGGTCCAGTTGAACCGGTGATGCCCGTGGCGCCTGCAGGCCCAGTTTCACCTGGTGCTGCTAAAAGTGTGTAATCTGACGACGTATCTGGCGTACCTGAAGGTGGTGCAGAATCCACAATATACGTACCACCACCATAAGTGACCACCTGACCTACTGTATATGTTGGTGCCATAACAGGATCATAGGCTTCAACACCACTTAATCCAATCCCAGTAGGCCCAGTTGGTCCAGTTTCTCCAGAAGCAGCCAAAAGAGTGTAGTCTGGGGAGAGTCCAGGTATTCCTGATGGAGCGTCAACATTGGCAATGTAAGTACTGCCATCAAACGTGACCACTTGCCCTGCATCGTAATCTTGTGATTGTGAGGGATTAAAAGGAAGGGCGCCGGTTAACCCGCCAGCAGGTCCAGTAGGTCCGGTTGGTCCAGGGGGACCTGCCGGGCCTCTTGGTCCAGCTCTTTGATTTTGTTTTGATTGTTTTATTCCTTTTGCATTGTGGCAAGGTTGATTCCCTTGAGATATATTTTGTTTTGAATATTCTTGTTTAATGAATGGACAGTCTCTTTTTCGAGGACGGTCATGACGTGATCTTTTGTAATGAGGCTGTTCATGGTATTTACCGCAAAAGGGACATTTGTGTTCGAATTGATTGTACAAATTGCCCATCTCCTAGAATTGATATTTCATTCTATGTGCAAATTTTCAAATTGGAAGTAAAACCTAGAAAATCATCATTTCGAAAATCATCGAATCAAATCATTTAAATCTTTCATTGATTTGTGTTATGGTGTTGAAAGTATAAAATAGTATGATTTTTGACAGAAATGGGGACATCATATATGAGTCAATCAGTTTTACAAGGCAAAGCCTATTCCGTTTTAAATTTATCCTCAGTGACAGAAGGAGGTACCATTAAAGAATCTTTTGATCGTAGTATGGATTTAGCAAAGAAGGCGGAGAAGTGGGGTTATCATAGATACTGGCTGGCAGAACACCATAACATGGAAGGGGTAGCGAGCTCTGCAACGTCTGTTTTAATTGGATATATTGCGGGAGGAACCGAAAAGATTCGAGTAGGATCTGGCGGGATTATGCTGCCAAACCACTCTTCACTTGTCATTGCCGAACAATTTGGCACACTTGAGACATTGTATCCGGGGAGAATTGATTTAGGTCTTGGCAGAGCACCAGGGACAGATCAGTTAACAGCAAGAGCACTTAGACGTAATCTTCATAACGGAGAAGATTTCCCTGAGCAGCTTGAAGAACTTCGTCAATATTTCAAACCGACAGGTCAGGTTAAAAAACATGTAAGAGCTGTTCCAGGGGAAGGCCTGGACATTCCAATTTGGCTCCTTGGTTCAAGCGGTTTTAGCGCTAGACTTGCAGGAGAACTTGGATTGCCATTTGCCTTTGCAGCACACTTCTCACCTAAAAATACAATTCCCGCATTAGAGTTGTACAGACAGTCATTTAGACCTTCTGATGTATTAAAAGAGCCTTATGCCATGGTCGGTGTGACGGTTTTTGCTGCAGATCAAACAGAACGGGCTGAATATTTGGCAACCTCTCATTATCAGCGGTTTTTAAGTCTCATTCGCAACACACCAGGAAAACTGAAGGCGCCTGTCGACAGCATGGATGGTCTTTGGAGTCCATATGAAAAAGCGATGGTGGATGAACAATTAAGCTCGACTATCATTGGGGATAAAGAAAAGGTGAAAACAGAATTAGAAGCCTTTATAGAAGCTACTCAAGCAGATGAAGTGATGATTAATTCGGATATGTTTGACCATCAAGAAAGAATGCGCTCGTATGAAATCATCGGAGAGATTTTTCAAGAGGCACAAGAAAAATAAACATAAAAAAAGAACTGCACAGAGCAGTTCTTTTTTATTTAAGCTTTTGTAAAAATGCGAAATGGTTGTCCGATTGGCAGAACAATACGGCCAAAATGTGTATTAAGAACAACAGCTGCAGAACCATAAAATGAAAGCAGGGAAATGATCAATTCTGCAATACCAGCCATGGTATGAGTCACATCATACATCACACCAAATGTACTAAGGGAAAGACCAATGAATAAGAAATCAATAAAGACGAAAATCAAAAATAACACTTTATGTGTTTCCATTGCACCAATCGTCATAAACAAGCTGAAAATCAAATAGCCAATAAACGCAAAGCCTAGCTGTTTTGGATCTGCTGCTCCCGCAAGCGTTTTCCCAAAGACGCCGGCTTGAATGAGCCAAGTTGTTCCAACGCCCATCCAGAAAAGACCGAATGCGCCAAAAGCAGTGGCTCCAAAAATATTATGATGCTTTGAATCTTGTATGGACGCGATCAGCTGCGCGATTCCTCCAAGGAAGATAGCCCAAGGTAAAATAAGGGAAGTGCCATCTGTGATTCCTAGTTTTTGTGAGGACGCAACGAGCGTCACCATTGCTAAACCAAACAAACCAAGTGGTGTTGGGTCTGCAATTGATAATCGAATTGCTTGAACATTCTGTTTTTCCATAATGACCTCCTACAATTTGCACTTACAAAAGATACTCGAATTCGATAGAAACGTCAAGCTCTTTTTTAGTAGACACTTGCATCGTCTTCCAAATAAATCTATATTTAATACATATCAAATGTGATAGAAAAAGAGGGATAAAATGAGGAAGGGCTTATCTGGAAAAACGATTGCCATTTGTGGAACGAGAAAAACAGAAGAAATGCGTACACTTGTCGAAAAGCAAGGGGGACAAGCCGTTATTCGTTCTCTTCAAGGAACCGTATTTTTAGCCAAAGAGGAATTAAAGCCAGGCATAGAAACCTTTGTGAAACAAGGGGCCGACTGGGTGATCTTGACAACAGGCATCGGTACAGATACATTGATTGAGAGTGCAGAAGAGCTGCAGCTTGGTAAAGAATTTATGAACATTCTATCAAATGCCCATATTGCTTCAAGAGGGTACAAAACCTTTGCTGCTTTGAAAAAACGCGGAATTCAGCCTGAGCTCTCTGATGAAGACGGTACAGTTCGTGACTTGATTTCAAAGCTTGAAGACAAGGAATTTCAAGGCAAACGTGTGATGGTGCAGCTTCATGGTGAAAATGCACCAGCTCTCATTCAGTTTTTACATGAAAAAGGGGCAGATGTTTTGCCGCTTTTACCATATCAGCACACACCTCCTGAACCAGAGGCAGCTGAAACGCTGCTGAAAGAAATGAAAGATGGACAAGTACATGCCGTTTGTTTTACAACCGCTGTCCAAGTTCACGCCTTTTTCAAACTAGCTGCAGAATGGGGAAGAAAAGAAGAATTGCAAGCATTATTCGAGCAGCACGTGCTTGCAGTAGCAGTCGGGAAAGTCACTGCTGAAGCTTTAAAAGAAGAGGGAATAGACCGAATTCTTGCCCCGTCACTTGAGAGAATGGGTGCAATGATAATAGAGCTATCCCGATATATGGAAAAACAATCAGCACACTCATAAAAAAACGCCTTTCACCAGATCAGTGAAAGGCGTTTTGGTTAGATTGTCCGTTTTCGATTCGTCCGAATTTTTTTGAGTACAAAGTAGAGAACAATCAGGACAATGGCAATGACCATAATAGGGGTTGTATAAGCATGAGCAACACTTTGAATATGATCCCATTTTGTCCCAAGCTGCATGCCAAGATAGATAAATAAGATAGACCAAGGGATGGCAGCTAATCCTGTCAAGAAAACGAATTTCAAAAAAGGCATCTTGGCAATACCCGCTGGAATCGAGATGGCATGACGGACAACAGGGATAAAGCGGGCGGTAAAGACTACACCGGTTCCATACCGGTCAAACCAGCGCTCTGCAGTCGCGATATGATGTTCATGGATGAACAAATACTTTCCATACTTTGTTAAAAAAGGTCTTCCGCCGTACAGACCGATCCAGTAAATAAAACACTGGGCGAGCGTACCACCGATGACGCCGGCAATCACAGCTCCTACAAAACCAATTGTGCCTGTTGACACCATATATCCGCCATAGGCAAGTACAATTTCACTCGGAATGATTTCAATCATCAGCCCTAGTGCTACACCTACATAACCAAGGCTTGTCAGCCAGGTTAAAATTTCATTAAAAAAGGTTCCCATTCATTTCACTCTGCCTTTAAATACGATTTTTCTTCAAGCATCCTTATAAGAGCCTATGCTTGTTTTGCTTTTCTCATGAGTATGCTTTCTATATATGCCAGCATGGCTTGCGGCTCATACAGACACCACTGAACCTGGCTTTTTCATCAAGTCTATGTTAAAAAGCTCTCGTCTAGCAGATTTTATCATACCATATTTGCCGGCATTTAGACGATCTACTTGCTATGTGAAAAATAGTCACCATAAAAGAATAGGCTGCATCCGTTTTTTCAGCAGAACATGATATAATTTGCTAGATGAAACGAACGGGTGGTGCACAAACATGTATTTAACAATTGCAGAAACAGCTGAATACTTGGAAGTATCAGAAGCGTATATTAAAAAATTAATCCAGCAAAAAAAGATCCGTTACGTATTTGACGGGGAATCTTATCTTATTTATCAAGGGCAGTTTCAAACGCATTTAAAGCAGCTCGAACAATATAAAGAGCTCGTCCAAGAGATCTTAAATGAACCGATTCCGGAAGACCCCGATGTAAAGGATGAAGATTAGAATATTGTCATTTTTTCAATTGATTCAACATGGATCAATGTAGAAAGAATAATCTTTATATTAACTTATGCTCAAATGGTTTCCGCTCTTTCTCGAATGACAATCATTAGCAGTAAAAGGAAGTGAAAATGGTGGGGACAACTACTTTATGTGAAGCCTGTCAAAAAAACGAAATGAATGTTGTAGAAGCGTCTGATGAACCGAAACAGCCTTATCACTTAGCCGTTCTCCGTTCTCCATTCTCCTAACCAATTTTTACTGCACGATGATTTTTATGGAGAGGACGGACAGGCTTTCCAATCAGAGAAGGACGTCATCGTCACCAAAAGTGAGAAAGCACCAACATTACACGTCGTTAGGCATGATTTGGCGTCTTTAATAGACTTTTCAATTACTAGATGGTTTCTTGAGGATGATGTCATCGATGCGCTGAAACAGCACGACCGGCAAAAAATCTTGGATTCTGTTCATAGTAGGTTTTATGAAACGGAGCATGCCGAAGTGAAATCACGAATGTTAGAAATCGCAGCTGATGTTCTAGGTACAGTTGCCGCTGAATGGGTAAGAGAACTTTTGGATCAGGCGGACGAAGAATTCCTTTATCCGCTTTTGTGGGCAGCAGCCAGCTGTTTGCCAGAAGATGAGGGATTACACCATATATTGAAAAAAATGAAATCGATCAGTGAAAAAGAATTGCCGTTAGAGGCTTTTATTTGCCTGCACCGTTTCCGTTCTCACAAAATATTGGATTGGATGGAGTCAAATTGCACCCATTTTCACGATCAGTGGGGAAGGCTGGCAGCCGTCAGCTGTCCAACCTGGGAAAGAATGAAATCTTGGCTAAACAAAGGAAGACCTTTCTGCTTCATTGCACTAGATACAATGGCAAACTGTGCAAAAGGGAATGGACCGGCTCTTGTGGAACAATTTTCACCTAAAATCCTTAAAACTGATAAAAATGAAGTAGAGAAGATTTTACATGATGTTAATCAAAAAGATCAGGTTCCACGAGTGAAAATGAAAGTGTCCAAAATCTTGGAGAACAAACAAGACATATTTGAATAAGCCCTTTTATTGGCTGACTCCCGTTTGAACAATTTTCATGCGGCATTTCACTTTTACATCCGCATCAGGATAAATGTCTTGCCATTTTTCTGGTGTCATTGCCTTGTCTTTTGATCTATATCTAAGGCCCAGTCCAAGCGGGTCTATGTTTTGCTTTTTAAAGGACTGTACAAGATCTTCTCCTTGCTGAGTGATACGTTTTTCAACTTCTTTTTCGACTTGGTCCAATATATTCGGTTTATCGATTTTTTTGGACTTCATGAATTCTTTTAATTCGCCTTTTAGTTTGATATCTATCGTGATATGAGGCTTTTTTGTTAGGTTTTTCGTCGGTTTGATCTGGTAAGACACATGTGATTTGATATTTTCAATGACAACATGAGTCTTCGCTCGATCTTGCAATTGAAACTCATAGATGCCATTTTTATGATTTTCAATCATCGCTTTAAATGTGAACGTGTCTTCTCCTGGAATATGACCCACCATTTTTTCTTGATCAAATAGAGCAACGCCCGAGACCTTGATGGCATTGCTTGTTCTTTCAATGTAAGGGAGATAAGCATCGACCCCTTTTGCCATCATCTGATTCATAAAAATATGCTGATTTGTGACTGGCTCATTGCCATTTCGCATATTTTGCGCTAACAGATCAGAGAGATATACACCTATATTTAAGTTCGTTTGATTCATTTTTGTGTATAATAATTCTTCGACTTCTCCGCCAACAATCGCAAACACTTGGCGTGAACCAATAATAGGATCACGATAAATGTAATTCATTAAATCGATCATGCCGACTTCTTTTGCTAACTTTTCACTGACTAAAATAACGAGCACCTGGCCCATAACCACCGGAAAAGGCGATTTTTCTGACACGAGAAATTGGATATTACTAATCGTGTTTGACTTTGCACTTAATATTTGATAGCTGCCTTGCTCTTCACTTTTAAAGACGGGAAAGACAAAAAAGCCCTTCATTTCGCCATCTTCCATTAAATCAAATCCTGCCGCCTGAGAGATATTTAATTCATCTAATAGCCGGGGCTGTGCACAGCTAGTTAACAAAAGACTAAACAACATAAGACCTATGAGTACATACTGTTTCATGTTCGTTTTTTCACCCACCTTTTTTTCAGCATCAGTCCAATGACCATACAGACAATCAATCCATAGATCAGAATGAATCCGCTATATTCCACCCATTGATTAAAGGTTTCAAAAGAAGTTGCACCGGCAAAAAACGAAAACATGATCAGAATGAGAATGCTGAGACCGATTAAATTGACGCGCTGGCTTGTATGAAATACTTGTTTCGCCATTCGGCTCGCAGCCCATAATGGAATCGCGATATTTGGAATAATAAGAAGCAGCCAAAGAGACACTTCAATAAATTCAAAGCGCTGAATGAAGGGAAGTTTCACAATGCTTGTTAACGTCAATGTTGGCCATTTTGTTAATTTAAGCTGAGCACTCGAATAATACGCAATGGATACGAGAAAGACAAGTAAATTTAAGCATGTCGTGAATAATGCTCCCATGTGGGCAAATTTTTGTGACGTTTGTGCTTTTTTAATAAAGGGATAATAGACAAGCAGCGTTCCAAAACCAAACATGGGTAAGGAGGCATCTTTGAGACCCATTACCAGCTGCGAGAATGTATGATCAAACATTGGAAACATAAAGCGAATGTGACTATATTTCATGACGTAAAAGCAAATAAACGTCATCCAATATGTGAGTATAATGCTAAAAAACGCCCATCCTGCAATGGTTCTAAAGCCGCCGGTATGAATGTAATACACTAGCACAAGCAGTACAGCAGCAAACAAAAAACCCGGAATTTCTTTAAACAGCCACACATGGATTACATCCATATAATGGACGAGGACAGTAAGCGACAAACATGAAAAGTATAAGATGTAGAGAATATTGAATAATTGCCCAATCCATTTACCAAATACGAATTTTGTAATATGAACAAATTCATCCGAAGGAGCCTTTTTAAACATCAAGTAAATCAGAAAGATCATCACATTGACACTGATGCCAGAAATTAGAATGGCGATCCATCCGTCATTATTCATGGAACGGACAAGGTTCGTTTGAAAGTTTAAAATGCCGACACCTACTTGATTGGCATTAATGAGAAAAAACACAAAAAAAGGGGATATTTGAAATTTCTCTTTGACAGAAGAAGAGCTCATGCCTTCACTTCCTTATTCATAAAAATCATTTTTCCCCTTCCGGCCTTGCTTAGGCTTTGGCTGGTGAATGGTTCTATTTTGTCCGCGTAAATTATCCGGCCTTTTATTCAAAAAGCGAAGCTGAGGGCGAATCAAACTGCTCTTTAAATCAGCTAGACGAGGTGGATAAATGGGTTCAAGGTATGGCTGCCCAATAGAGGTTAATTTCATCAAATGGGTGATCAGAAAAGCGCCCATCAGTGAAATTCCTAAGGCTCCCCAAACCTGTGCTGCAAATAGAAAAGGGAACCTCAAAAGCCGGATGGCATTTCCCATTTTATAGATCGGGGTGACAAAGGAAGCTAGAGCAGACAATGCCACAATAATCAGCAGGATATTACTTGTTAAGCCCGCTGCCACCGCCGCCTGTCCAATGACGATCCCGCCAACAATCCCGAGTGTTTGTCCTACCTTTGTCGGAAGCCTGGATCCAGCCTCTCTTAGTAATTCAATCGAAATCTCTAAAAATAGTGCCTCAATGATCGGAGGAAATGGCACAAGATAGCGCGAGGACACAATGGTTTCTAATAAATCCTTTGGGATCAGCTCATAATGAAAGGTTAAAACGGCGACATATAAAGGTGTCGCAAAAATGGAAAATATCACAGCAAATATGCGTAACAGCCTAAAGCAAGAAGCCGCAATCCATGACATATTGTAGTCTTCCATCGTGGAAAAATACTCAAGTAAAATAGTTGGGGCAAGCAAGACATGAGGCGAACCATCAACTAATATGGCAATTTTCCCTTCTGATAAGCCTGAAGACACGCGGTCGGGTCTTTCTGTATTCAAAAACAACGGAAAGATCGTATTGGATACATCATAAAGCATTTGAGCGAGGTAATTCGCATCTAAAATCTGATCATAATCAACGTCCTCAATTCGTTGAAGAACCGTTTCGATGTTTTCCGGGTTGGCGATTTCTTCAATATATAACACGGCAACTTTTGTTTGAGAGAGCGTACCAACCGTCTTTTCCTCAACTTTCAGGTTAGGCGTCGGCAGCCGCCGTCTGACCAAATTTAAATTGGTATCTAAAACCTCCACAAATGCTTCCTGTGCACTGATAATCCCAAATTCAATTTCAGGCGGACCTATTTGTCTGCCTTTCTTTTCTTCAATCGGCAAGAGAAGCGTTTTGCCCCAGTCTGTCTCAAGTCTAATCGCAATGCTGCCCCGGTGAAGGGCTTCTTGCACTTTTTGAAGATCGCTCGTGATGACAGCCTTCTCAATGGGAATTCGTTCTTTCAGCTCTTCAAGAGTGGGTGACAGGTGCAGTTGTTTGAGGGAGGGGAGAATTTGTTCATGTAGAAGATGTCCATTAATCAATGAACGAAAAAAGGAAATCCTATACAGAAAGTCTCCATTTCGAGACAGCTCATTTGTAAAATCAGCAGAACGTGACAATGCTTCAAATACTGAATTCGGGTCCTTTTGTTGTTTGTTTTTCTTCAGCATTTGGACCAGCTCCTTCGGCGATTTGCCTCTATTATCTAACCGATTGTCTAAAGATATGCATGAAAAAAGCGTTCAGCTTGATGGGCTGGACGCTTTTTTTCCATATAGAACGGCTTCTAATAATAAATCAGCTAGATGGACGGCACGCATGCTCGGTGAGTGCCCTGAGCGTTTGATGCCTGCTGCCATTTGCAGCTGACAGCCTGGATTAGACGTAACGATGGCAGCGGCCTTTGTTTGAGTGGCTTCTGTCATTTTATGATCTAAAATTTGCATCGACATCTTTGGCTGCAAGATGTTGTAAATGCCAGCTGAGCCGCAGCACCGGCCCGAATCCTTCATTTCTTTAAATGATACACCTTGAATGGCCTTCATCAGCACCCTTGGTGCATGCTGTACGCCCATTCCGTTCCGCAAATGACAAGAATCCTGATAGGTGATGACCTGCTCTGGCAAAGCAAGCGGCATGCGGCGGTGAAATTCCAGCTCCACTAAAATGTCTGATATATCCGTGATTTTCTTTGAGAAGGCTTCACTTCGCTTTTGAAAATCCGGATTATCGCAAAGCAAATGATCATAATCACTTAAAAAAGCACCACAACCGCCTGCATTCATGACTATGGCATCCGCATCTATCTCTTCAAACGCTTCAATATTCCGCTTTGCTAACTGTTTCGCTTGTTCTTTTTCACCGCTATGGCCATGGAGCGCTCCGCAGCACGTCTGAATAGGAGGGACGATGACGTCACAGCCTGCCAGCTGCAAAAGCTGGATGGTCGCTTCGTTTGTGCTGGAAAAAACGGTGTCCATTAAACAGCCAGTAAAAAAGGCGACCCGTATTCTCGTTGGGCCGGCGGCTTTGTATTCCGTCAAACGGCTTTTTCGTTGACGCGGCACCTTTGGGAGCGCCTGTTCCATCAGGCGTAAATGCGGTGGAAGCACCTTCAGCATGCCAGTTTTGCGGGCAGCCGTTTGCAGACCAGATGTTTGATAAAAACGAAGAAGTCCTGCTGCTTTCCGCATTCGGCTTTGTGAAGGAAAAAGACCTTTAAACACGACACGTCTTACAAGTTTGACAGGGATGGATTGTTTTTTGTGCTGCTGAATGATGTCTCTTGCATCTTCAAGTAACCGTCCATATTTAACGCCGGAAGGGCAGACCGGTTCACATGCACGGCAGCCAAGACAAAGATTCAGTGAATGCTCGACATCTTCATCTGGCTCAATGACGCCGTCTCTCACCGCCTTCATTAAAGCAATTCGGCCGCGGGGAGAGTGTGTTTCTTGTTGACCAGATTCAATATAAGTCGGACAGGAAGGAAGGCAGAATCCGCAGCGCATGCAATTGAGCAGCTCTTTTTCGTCCATTTGCTGCTGAAATGCTTGCTGAATCTCTGTTTGTTTAGAACTCATGAGACCACCACCCGCTTTCTTGCGGCTTTTCCGAACACTTTATCAGGGTTCATGATATTTTCCGGGTCTAGCGCATGTTTGATCGCTTTCATTGCCGCAATGCCTTCTTTTTTAACCTTCAGTTCTAAGTAAGGGGCTTTCATAAGACCCACGCCATGTTCACCCGTAATGGTGCCGCCAAGTGAGACTGCTTTTTCAAAAATGGCCTGAAAGGCTTCTTCCACCCGTTTCATTTCTTCTTCATTTCTTGCATCTGTTGCACAAGTAGGATGCAAATTGCCATCACCTGCATGACCAAATGTACAGATTTTCACTTTGTACTGCTTCGCAATGTCTTCGATCGCCCGCACCATGCTGGCAATTTCAGACCGGGGAACTGTGGCATCTTCTAAAATGGTCGTCGGGCTTAAGCGGGCGAGGGCAGATAAAGCGGATCGTCTCGCTGTTAAAAGTGCATTTGCCTCTTCTTCAGAATGTGCGATATTCACTTCTTTTGCACCATGCTGCTGACACACTTTTGCGATGCGCTGCATATCACGGGCAACCGCTTCAGGATGGCCGTCTTGTTCGATTAACAGCACCGCTTGAACGTCAGTCGGCAAACCGATTTTTGCAAAGTCTTCAACGACTTCCAGAGTCGGCTGATCCATAAATTCTAATGTGGCGGGGATGATACGCTCTGCAATAATCGCTGACACTGAAGCGGCGGCTTCCTCTAAACTTTCATATAAGCAAAGTATCGTTTGTTTTGTTTCTGGAAGCGGCAAAAGCTTTAGCGTGGCTTCAGTGACAATCCCGAGCGTTCCTTCTGAACCTACGAACAAACGGGTCATATCATACCCGGCCACGTCCTTTGCAAGCTTGCCGCCTGTTTTGATGATGTCACCGTTTGGCAGAACGACTTCAAGTCCAAGGACATAATCTCTCGTCACTCCATACTTTAACCCCCGGAGACCACCTGAATTTTCATTAATATTTCCGCCTAATGTAGAGATTTTCATAGAGCTTGGATCAGGTGGATAGAAGAGGCCTTTCGCCTCTACTTGGCGAATAAGTTCCTGTGTGATCAAACCAGGCTGCACCGTTGCTGTCAGGTTTTCTTCATCTATTTCTATTAATTGGTTCATTCTTGTAAACAGCAGCACAAGTCCGCCTTGAGTGGGACATGTGCCTGCACAAAGGTTCGTTCCTGATCCTCTTGGCACGATCGGTATGTTATATGAGGCGCAGAGCCGGACAATTTGCTGGATTTCCTCAGCCGTATGCGGGCTTACGATGACATCTGGCATATGCTGAAAATTTGGTGTTGCATCATAAGAGTAGGCAAGCCGATCGGCTTTACTGTCCTGCATGTAAGACGCGCCAACAATCTTTTTTAATTGATTTAAAAATTCAGAATGTAATATACGCATTCAACTCCTATTGATGAGACGTATCGTTTCTTTCAGTATAAAAAAAGAATCGCCTCATGCCTATGGACGATTCTACAAAATATCGGGCTGTTCACTTCGTTTTTTTGGATCATCATCTAATAGCATGAAGGCTAAATAAAAGAGCATGGCATCTTGCATGCGCTTTGGATCAAGTGTCGTTAAATCTTGGATTCGTTTTAGCCTGTAATGCAGTGTATTGATATGGACATGCATCGCTTCTGCGGTATATTTCAATGAACAATCTGAGGTCATGAGTACCCGCAATGTTTTCACTAATTCAGGATAGGGAAGAAGAGGGGCGATCGTTCGATCAAGAAACACTTCTTTTGTTTCCTGACTTACTTCCTCCATAAAAAGTTCGAGCGTTAAATCTTCATCAAATACAATCGGCGTATCAGCATGTGCCATTTTTAATGCTCGAAAGGCTTGTTGAAACGATTGCTTCATCAAATGAGCAGCTGCTGGTTTTCCCGCCCCAATCAAAACCCCGGGAGAGCTCCGCGCCGTAAGGGAGGCATGGATGTGAAACAGGCGCTGCTGCAGGGCTTTACGATCATCTGCTGTTGTTTGCAGCATGAGTAAAAAGCGGCCATGCCCCCAGCGGACGATGATCTCCTGGCTGTTGAGATGCAGCGTTTCCTTCAATTCTTTGTATTGATTCTGCTTCATAAACGATTCAGCCTGACAATCGATCAGAACAACTGCGCGCTCCTTGTTGATATCAAGCTGAAGCCGCGACGCTTTTTCAGTGAGATCAATCGCTGTCTCTGGCAGATGAAGCCAGTCGAATACAAACGCTTCGAGCTGACGTTCATCCGTTTCAGTTTCTTGAAAAAATTCATGTTCATGAATAAGCAGCTCGGTCATTTTTCTTAATATTTCGCCAAAAGGAGACACATGTACAGGATCTCCTGTCATTCCAATGACCCCGATGACCTCTTGCTTAAAATAAATAGGCAGATTGATGCCAGCTTTGACGCCTTTCATGTGCTGCTGGTCATCCTTTGTGAGAATTCGTTTCTGTCCTTCAACAGATGTCAGATACGCTCCTTCATGAAATTGTCCAACGCGCGCTGGATCTGTTGCTGCAATGATGGTGCCGTTTGTTTGTGCGATGATGATTTCCTCAGTCAGCACCTTTTTAACCTCATCTACGATTTTTTCTGCCAGTGTCATTGTGAGCAAAACGTACCCCTCCGAGATGTTTCTTTTGACACTATCATACCATCATATGCTGGGACATATCTTTCTTTTCATGAGTTATGCTAAAATAATAAACACACATGAAGGAGAAGAAAGGAGACATAGCCATGTCACTGCAAAATCGCTTACAAGACTTACTGAAAGAAGGACAGGCGCTGACCGGCTTTGAATATGATGAAGCGGCGCGCCGCAATTGGACATTAGAAGGGGCGAGAATAAAAGAAGAAGCACGTTTTGGCGATGTATATATAGAGCGTGTAGACAAGGAATCAGAGAACATGATTCAAACAGAAAACGCCTCATTTCTAAACACACCGCTTACATATGTGAAAAAACATCAAAAAGAATTCATTTATATCGAATCCAAGTGGTTTGATGTCGTGAAAGTGGATGGCTTGGCCATTGAATGGGATGAAGTGTTTCAAACGTATACCGTCCTATTCGGTTTAAAACGTCCTAAAAAAGACACGAATATTCTAAAGGACATGCTATCGCCATTAAATGGTGCTCAGCTTCAATTTAATGGACAAGATGGCTTATTTGATGTGAATTTGCAGCTTCTTGAGCTTGAGGATATCCACGAAGATACGGCTTTCATTGACGTCATCTCGGCCGTGTATCGATTTTTATTCCGTATGATCATACAGCTTGAAATCAATGAATCAAAAAACGGCTCAAATTCCTGAGCCGTTTTTTTGTCCATCTATTCATTTGATGAAGGCGTGACAAACCGTACATCATGCTCTTTTCCATATTGAAGATAATCTTCATTTGGCTTCTGATTGGTCACGACGATATCAATCTCGTGCAAATCACAAAACGTGGTCAAGGCGTAGTGATCGAATTTGCTATCATCCACTAATAAAAAGGTTTTGGCACTTTTTTGAACAAGCGTCTTTTTAATATCGGTTTCAAGCGGAGACGAATTCGTGACACCGTGATCAATGGATAAACCAGTTGATGCGATAAAGGCTTTATTGACATTGTAAGCTTTTAAGCGCTCAACACTTTGATAACCAACGAAAGAATTCGTTTTCCTTTCAAGCATCCCGCCAGTGGAAAAGATGGTGAGATTTTCATAAGGCATCGCCTGTGTAATGAAATCCACATTATTGGTCACAATGGTCACCTGTTTCTCCGTCAAATAGGGGAGCATCTCAAGCGTTGTCGTACCAGAATCAATAAAAATCATATCCCCGTTTTCCACAAAAGTGGCAGCCGTCTGACCGATCAATTGCTTTTTACTGAGCTGACGGATCTTTCGCTCCTGATACACCACTAACGTTGAGTGGTTCACAGCCACTCCGCCATACACTTTTTTGAGTACGCCGGACTCGACCAATGCCTGTACATCTCGGCGTATCGTGTTTTTTGAGACACCAAAATGCGCCACAAGCTCATCAAGTGAGGCAGATTCCCGGTCAAACACATACTCTTTGATTTGCTGAATCCGTTTTGTTTTTATCATACTTCATATCTCCAATCAATCCGAATGTCCTTTTTCCATTATACCAATAAATTCTCTTACATGGATTAGGTCAATTGATTCTCTTTTCTCCTTTGATATAAAAGCGTATGATAGAAAAAAGAAAGAAACCAGAAAGGAACTTTCACTTCTATGAATCAATCAAACAACCCATTTTCAAAGCTTGCGAATTTTAGAGAAGTAGGGGGGCTTCAAACAACAGATGGGATGGTGATCAAACAGGGAATGATTTATCGATCCGCAGACTTATCCCGTTTGTCGAAACAAGACATCGAGATATTCTCAGCACTCGGAATTCAAACCGTTTGTGACCTCCGTACAGCCTCAGAACGTAAATCACATCCGCCAAAGATCAAGGAACACGACAAAATCGTCCATATTCCGATGCAGCCTGACAGTAAGATGCCAAGTAAATGGACCATGTTTCGTATGCTGGTAACAGAAGGGAAGTCTCTCTCATTTACACCGATCATGAAAGAGTTATATCAAAGCATGCTGACAGAGCGTAAAGAAGAGATTCGGCAGCTGTTCACACTGCTTTCAGATCAAAGCCATTACCCGCTGATGCTTCACTGCACGAGTGGCAAGGACCGTACAGGTTTTTTATCTGCCCTGATTCAGTTGGTGGCAGGTGTACCGCAGGCTGTCGTTTTAAGTGAATACATGCGTTCCAATGAAGGCGTGCAAATGCTCGTCAGAAGGCAGGAACGATTTGTCCGATTGATGAGTTTATACCGGGTGTCAAAAGAACAAATTCAGCCGCTTGTCGGTGTGCAGCAAGATTATCTTGAAGATGTGCTGCACGAAATGCTGGAGACATACGGGAGTGCAGAGCGGTATTTAATTGAAGCCTGCAAAGTCCCTGAAGCTCAGCTCAATGAAATGAAAAACATTCTGCTTACACCATCTGCTGGCATTCCATCACAAAAAGCGGAATAAACTTAAGATGAGGTGATGCAAAACATGCTGAAAAAGATCAGTATGACAGTTTTAACACTGATGTTGATGTTTGTATTTTTATTGATTCCTTCTAGCAGTCTAGCAGCTCGTGCAGTGCCAAAAGGGAAGCTTGAGAGCACAAGAGAGATGCGCGCGGTATGGATTGCATCTGTTTATAACTTAGATTGGCCCTCAAAGAAGGGGCTGCCTGTAGCAGAGCAGAAGCAAGAGTTTATTCGTTTGTTAGACGAAATCAAAGCGATGAATATGAATGCCGTCATTATGCAAATTAAACCAACAGCAGATGCCTTTTATCCTTCAGCATACGGGCCGTGGTCAGAATATTTGACTGGAACACAAGGGAAAGATCCGGGGTACGATCCGCTTGAGTTTATGATCGAAGAAGCTCATAAACGCGGCCTTGAATTTCACGCTTGGTTTAACCCTTACCGAATCACAATGAATCATACTGATCTCAGCCGTTTGTCTGCCGATCACCCTGCAAGACAACATCCTGATTGGACGATTGCGTATGGTAATCAGCTTTATTACAATCCTGGTATTCCTGAAACTCAGGACTTCATTATCGGCGGTATAGAAGAAGTTGTGAAAAACTACGATATTGATGCAGTACATATGGATGATTATTTTTATCCATATAAAATAGCCGGTGTACCATTTCCAGATCAAGAAACGTATGAAACATATGGAAAAAAAGCATTTACTCATATAGAAGATTGGCGAAGAGATAATGTGAATCAGCTGGTGAAGCAAATCAATGACACCATTAAGAAAGAAAAACCGTATGTGAAATTTGGTATTAGTCCATTCGGGGTATGGCGCAACATAAAAGATGACCCGACTGGTTCAAACACCACTGCAGGAATGACCAACTACGATGATTTGTATGCTGATACAAGAGAGTGGATTCAGCAGCACGATATTGATTATGTTACTCCGCAAATTTACTGGAGCATCGGCTTTCAAGCTGCCGCTTATGATGTGCTGACGAAATGGTGGTCAAATGAGGTGAAAGGGGAGCCGGTTCACCTGTACATTGGGCAGGCGGCATATAAAATTAATCAAAACAGTGACCCTGCTTGGTCTGACCCGGAAGAATATTTTAGGCAGATTGAGCTGAACAGGCAGTCACAGCTTGTGCAGGGAAGCATGCATTTCAGCCTGAAGGATCTCAATCGCAACCCTTTGAATGTAAAGGATCGATTGATAGAAGAGTCATACAGCAAACCAGCTCTCATTCCAGAAATGCCTTGGCTTCATCAGAAAGCACCTAAAAAACCAATCATTCAATCTGTGAAAAAGACATCGGATGGTGCGGCTTTACAAATCAAAAATGATCCGCATTCTACCGTATCCTATTATGCGGTCTATCGATTAACAAATAAAGGAACATATGAATTGCTGCAAACGGTTAGAAAAGAAAAAGGCGCCATAACAACGATTAAAGACCTCCCAGTCAATCAAAAGAAAATGGATACTTACAAGATTACGGCTCTGAATCGTCTTCATCACGAAAGCAAGCCTTCTACAAAAATAGTGAAATAACAGAAAAAGCATGAGTGAGATTTTCTTCGTTCATGCTTTTTTTCTATTTTTTAATTTTCTGAATTCAATCAAGCTTGGCATGAAGCAGCTGCTTGATTAATAAATATGATAGAAAAGAGCTAAAGGGGGAAGCAAGATGGATTTTGAATTAACGAAAGAACAACAAATGATCCGCCAGATGGTCAAAGATTTCGCCAAAGCAGAAATTGCACCACTCGCTCAAACCATTGATAAACAGGCCGTATTCCCAGCCAAAACGTTTCAAAAAATGGGGGAGCTCGGCTTTATGGGCATCCCCTTTCCAGAGAAATACGGCGGCTCAGGAGGAGATACGATATCATATGCACTCGCTGTAGAAGAAATCGGAAAACAGTGCGGTAGTACAGGTCTTAGCTATGCTGCAGCCGTTTCCTTAGGCGCAAGCCCGCTTTATTACTTTGGTACAGAGGAACAAAAGATGGACCACCTTGTCCCGCTGGCTTCTGGAACAGCACTTGGTTCCTTCGGATTAACAGAACCAAATGCAGGGTCAGATGCAAAAGGGACGAAAACAAAAGCAGTCAAAGACGGACAAGAGTATGTCATTAGCGGGGAAAAGTGCTGGATCACAAACGCCAATTTTGCCAGAACCATTATCGTCACTGCTGTCTCGGATCAAGATGAAAACGGCCGCCCGATCATCTCCGCCTTCATTGTGGAGAAAGGGCAAAAAGGGCTGACCATTACAAATCCATATGACAAAATGGGCGTGCGCGGTTCAGATACAGCAGAAATCATTTTAGACGGTGTACGTGTACCAGCCCAGAATATTTTAGGAGACCCAGCGAAAGGCTTTAAGCAATTTTTATATACATTAGACGGGGGGCGCATTTCAATTGCTGCGTTATCAGTTGGCATCGCACAAGCTGCACTAGATGCTTCGCTCTCGCATGCAAAAGAAAGAAAGCAATTTGGGCAGACCCTTTCTTCCTTCCAAGCGATTCAATTTAAGCTGGCAGATATGGCGATGCAAATAGAGCTCGCTAGACAAATGGTTTGGAAAGCCGCTTGGCTGAAAGATCACGGCAAGCCGTTTACAAAAGAAGCTGCCTATGCCAAACTCTTCGCTTCTGAAATGGCGACAAAAGCAAGTCTTGATGCTGTTCAAATCCACGGGGGAACAGGCTACATGAAAGAATGTGGTGTAGAACGGCTTGTGAGAGATGCCAAGCTAATGGAAATTGGAGAAGGGACCTCTGAAATTCAGCGTCTAGTCATCGCAAGACAACTGTTAGCGTAATCCGATAATGAAAACGCTTACCATCAATGGAGGAGGAAAGCCATGATGTCGATTCATCCACAGACAATCGGCTCGTTATTAAAAGAGAAAAGGGAGCAGCATCCAGGACATGAAGCCATTGTGTATCCAGAACGTTCTTTACGTTATTCATATGAAGCGTTTTATCGAGAAGTCAAGGAAACCGGAAAAGGTCTTATGGCATTAGGGGTTCAAAAAGGGGATCATATCGCCATCATGGCGCCCAATGTACCCGAATGGCTCATGCTGCAATTCGCCTGCGCGTCGATTGGAGCCGTTCTTGTCACCGTGAATACAAACTTTCAATCACAAGAACTCGCTTATTTACTCAAGCACTCTGATAGTAGCATGCTGTTTATCGTAGACGGGTTTAAAGAGACATCCTATGTCAAAATGCTTGAAGAACTCATACCGGAGCTTCAAAACGCTCATCAAGGAGAGATCACATCCTCATCTTTTCCTTATTTAAAAAGTGTCGTCTATATAGGTGAGCACACGCCAAAGGCCATGCGCAGCTGGAACAGTATTCAAGCAGCTGCCAAAAGAACAGAGGATCATGAGTGGGAGAAACGAATGGATGAGCTTGAACCGGATGACGTCATTAATATGCAATATACCTCAGGCACAACCGGCTATCCAAAAGGAGTCATGCTCAGCCATACAAACATTGTCTGCAATGCCAGCCAAATCGCAGATTGTATGAAGCTCACCCAAAAGGACCGAATGTGTATCCCTGTTCCTTTCTTTCATTGCTTTGGATCCGTCCTTGGCGTGCTTGCATGTCTCACAAAAGGAGGAACGATCATTCCAATTGAATCCTTCCACCCAGAGCGAGTTCTTCAAACCGTAGAAAAAGAGAAGTGCACCGTCCTTCACGGCGTCCCGACAATGTTCATTGCAGAGCTCGACCATCCGAATTTTCACCAATACGATCTGTCCACATTACGAACGGGCATTATGGCAGGATCTCTTTGCCCATCCCATGTGATGAAAGCCGTCATTGAACAAATGGGACTGAAGGAGCTCACGATTGCTTACGGCCAGACCGAAAGCTCTCCTGTCATTACCCAAACAAGAACGGATGATTCATTTGAAAGGCGGGTTCAAACGGTCGGCCGGGCGCTTCCTCACATTGAAGTGAAAATCACCGTTCCAGGCACGCCGGAGGAAGTACCAAGAGGAGAACAAGGAGAGCTGTGTACAAGAGGCTATCATGTGATGAAAGGCTACTATAAAAATGAAGAAGCCACAAATGAAGTGATTGATCAGGACGGCTGGCTTCATACGGGTGATTTAGCAGAGATGGATGAGGACGGCTATGTGAAAATCACAGGACGGCTGAAAGATATGATCATTAGAGGCGGGGAGAATGTTTATCCAAAAGAGATTGAGGATGTTCTTTATACTCATCCGGATATTCTTGATGCACAGGTCGTTGGTATACCTGACGAGACGTATGGAGAAGAAGCCGCCGCATTCATTCGGCTTAAACAAGGTAGGACGGTGACAATTGAGACACTCACCAGCTATTGTCAGTCGCAAATGGCTCGCTACAAAATTCCTAAATATTTTTTCATCACTGACGAGTATCCAATGACCGCATCAGGGAAGATTCAAAAATTTCGTCTGAAAAAGCAGGCGCTTGATCTAATAAAGGAGTGAAGGCAGTGATGTTTCAACAAGTACTGATTGCAAATCGAGGCGAAATTGCTAGGCGAATTATTCGAACGTGTAAAAGGCTCGGGATCCACACCGTCGCCGTTTATTCAGAAGCAGATCAGCATGCACTTCATGTGCAAGAAGCAGACAGCGCCTATCTGATTGGAGGCGCGAAAGTATCTGAAAGCTATTTAAACATGGAAGCCATCATTCGTGTAGCCAAACAGACAAATACAGATGCCATCCACCCAGGATATGGCCTCTTATCAGAAAATGCAGCCTTTGCAGAACGCTGCCGCAGCGAAGGAATCGCCTTTATTGGCCCATCCGCACAAGTCATTCAGCGAATGGGGAATAAAATTGAAGCAAGAAAAACGATGGCTCAAGCAGGTATCCCCATTGTACCAGGCGTTTCAGCTCCGTTGCATGATGCAGAAGAAGGGGTCAGTCAAGCGCAGTCACTCGGTTATCCGATCATGCTCAAGGCATCAAGCGGGGGCGGAGGAATTGGCATGCAGCTCGTGCAAAATGACGAGGAGCTGTACAGGGCTTTTGAAGGGAATCAAAAAAGAGCGCAAAGCTTTTTCAACGATGGGACGCTGTATATGGAAAAGGTCATTGAAAACGCTCGGCACATTGAAATTCAGGTCCTTTTTGATTCCTTCGGCCATGGGGTTCACTTATTTGAGCGCGACTGTTCACTCCAGCGAAGACATCAAAAAATCATTGAAGAAGCACCAGCCGTCTGTCTCGATGAATCGGTGAGACATCAGATGGGGGAGATGGCCGTCAAAGCAGCCAAAGCGATTGGGTATGAAAATGCAGGAACGATTGAATGTTTAGTCGATCAGCATCAACAATTTTATTTCCTAGAAATGAACACAAGATTACAAGTAGAGCACCCTGTCACAGAAGAAATTACAGGCATTGACCTTGTCGAGGAGCAGCTGAAAATCGCTGCATGTGAGCCGCTTTCCTTTAATCAGGAGGATATTCATCAAATCGGCCATGCCATCGAGGTTAGAATTTATGCGGAAGATCCCGTCACCTTTTATCCATCACCAGGAACGATCACTCGGCTTTCCACACCTGAAGCTCCGTATATCCGTCATGAGTCAAGCGTGACAAATGGAAGCATCATTACCCCTTTTTACGATCCAATGATTGCGAAAATGATCGTTTACGGTGATACACGAAAACTTGCAATAGAACGATTAAAAGGGGCATTACAAGCATATGAAATAGAAGGGATCAAAACCAACTTACCGCTTTTAAGGGAAATGGCCGGATCTTCTGCTTTCTTACAAGGCAGCATCACCACCGATTTTCTCATGAAAAAAAGGGAGGAAAACCGTTCATGAAAACTGTCACAATTCAAATGGCCGGAAACTTGTGGAAGCTTCTTGTGAAACAAGGCGATGAAGTGCAAAAAGGACAGGAGGTTGCCATCTTAGAATCAATGAAAATGGAGATTCCGATCGTTGCTGAAGAGGGCGGGATCATCAGTAAAGTGTATAAGGCAGAGGGAGAGTTTGTCGATGAAGGAGAGGTTCTTTTAGAACTATCAGAATAGGAGGGAGCCAGATGGCATTACCAAAGAGTGTGCTTATCAGGGAGGTCGGCCCGCGGGACGGACTGCAAAATGAATCAGTCTGGCTTGACACAGGCGAGAAGCGAACGTGGATTGATCTGCTCGCAGCAGCCCAGCTCCCTTATATTGAAGTCACATCATTTGTTCATCCTAAATGGGTTCCAGCCTTAAAAGATGCCAAAGAACTCACCCAATCCTTTAACAAAAAAGACGACATCACCTATGCAGCACTCATTCCCAATGAAAAAGGCTTAGCTCATTTTTTTGAAGCCAATCTTGACACAGGCGCTATGTTCATCTCTTCGAGTGAAACACATAACAAGAAAAATATGAATCAATCCATCCACGAAACACTTCCTGTTATCAAACAAATGACAGCTGATTTAAAAGCAGCAGGAAAAAACACGCGCGCGTATATTTCCACCGTGTTTGGCTGCCCATATGAAAAACAAGTGCCAATGGATCAAGTCCTCCGGTTAACGGATATTTTGCTTTCTTATGGCATTGATGAAATATCTCTCGGTGACACCATAGGTGAAGCCCATCCGCTTCAAGTAGAAAGACGCTTAGACATTTTACTCGAACGTTTTCCTGCTGATAAAATCGCTCTTCATTTTCATGATACGAAGGGGATGGCTCTTGCGAATATTTATACGGCATTAAAAGCAGGGATCACCATATTTGACTCCTCCAGCGGCGGGCTTGGCGGATGTCCCTATGCACCTGGTTCCAGCGGAAATGTGGCGACAGAAGATGTGGTGCATATGCTTCAAAAACTAGGAATTGAGACAAATATTCACCTTCCTGCATTAATTAAAGCGGCAGAATGGATTGAAGCAAAAGTAGATCGAACCCTGCCTAGTCACTGTTTACGTGCTTTTCACTCTCAGACTACTTCATAAAGGATGAATAACATGACATCATTGGTCCATTTTTCGATACAAGATGAACAGATCGGCATCATGACCTTAAACAGGCCAGAACAAGCGAATTCCCTATCTGCTCCAATGCTGGAGGAGATCAATCAAATCATTCAAGAAATCAAACACGATGAAAGCATTCGCTGTCTTCTCATTACAGGAGCCGGTTCAAAAGTCTTTTGTGCTGGAGCAGATTTAAAAGAACGACGATTGATGACAGAAGCAGAAGCGAAAGGCGCTGTTCTTTCGATTCAGCAAACCTTTATCGAGATTGAATCTATTCCTGTACCTGTCATTGCAGTGATGAACGGACACGCACTAGGCGGAGGACTTGAGCTCGCGCTCGCTTGTGATCTCCGCATTGCACGAGCCGGAGCAAGACTCGGCCTGCCAGAAACAGGACTAGCTATCATACCAGGAGCCGGAGGGACGCAGCGCCTTCCGCGCCTCATTGGACTCGGTAAAGCAAAAGAACTTATTTTCACAGGCGCATCATTACAAGCAGAAGAAGCCATTCAAATTGGGCTGATTGAGCATATCTCTGTAGCAGATTCCCTCATGAACGATGCCATCTCTCTTGCAAAACAAATCATCAAAAATGGCCCGCTTGCCTTAAAAGAAGCGAAACAAGCGATTCAATCAAGCCTTGATCACGATTTGCATACAGGTTTGACAAAGGAATACGAAGCGTATCTACGGCTCATTGAGACAGAAGATCGAACGGAAGGTCTTCAAGCCTTCCAAGAAAAACGAACGCCTCAATACAGAGGCAGGTAGCAAGAAAGGGGAATGGGTATGATCGAAGGATATGAACTAAAAAAACAGCAGATTCTGAAAGGCGGGGCCGACCGATACCATCAAAAAAACAAAGAAAAAGGAAAATTGTTCGTCCGTGACCGCCTCCAGTTGTTATTAGATGAGGATTCTTTCATTGAGGATGCCATGTTTGCCGAGTGTCAAAATGAACATTTACCAGCAGATGGTGTTGTCACAGGGACAGGGCGGATGAATGGGCAGACTGTTTGCGTTATGGCAAATGATTCTACCGTCAAAGCAGGATCATGGGGCGTCAAAACGGTAGAAAAAATCATTAGAATCCAGGAAACAGCCGAAAAGCTCAACTGCCCAATGCTGTATTTAGTTGACTCTGCGGGTGCTAGAATCACCGATCAAATCGCCATGTTTCCAGGCAGAAGGGGTGCAGGCCGCATTTTTTATAACCAGGTGAAGCTGTCTGGACGTATCCCGCAAATTTGTTTACTATTTGGTCCTTCGGCAGCCGGAGGTGCTTACATTCCTGCTTTTTGTGACATCGTCGTCATGGTCGAAGGGAATGCCTCAATGTACTTAGGCTCACCGCGAATGGCCGAAATGGTGATTGGAGAGAAAGTATCACTTGAAGAAATGGGCGGAGCAAAAATGCATTGCAGCATTTCTGGATGCGGCGATATTTTAGCAAAAACAGAGGAAGAAGCCATTCAAATCGCCCGCACTTATTTAACTTACATGCCTGCCAACTATACAGAAAAACCAAAGCGGGCAGCCGCAATCGCACCTAAACCATCAGAGATCACCATCCAAGACCTCATTCCTAAAGGGCAGAATACCCCTTTTGATATGTATCAGCTCATTGATTTACTCATTGATGAAGGATCATTTTTTGAAATCAAAAAACTGTTTGCCGCAGAATTGATCACAGGCTTTGGCCGCATGAATGGTCAGCCTGTCGGTCTTATTGCCAACCAGCCGAGGGTAAAAGGCGGCGTTTTATTCCATGACTCAGCCGACAAAGCGGCTAAGTTTATTCAGCTATGTGACGCCTTTCATATTCCACTCCTTTTCCTTGCCGATATACCGGGGTTTATGATCGGAACAAAAGTGGAACAAGCAGGCATTATCAGGCACGGAGCGAAAATGATCTCCGCCATGTCAGAGGCAACCGTTCCGAAAATATCCGTCATTGTTCGTAAAGCATATGGTGCAGGTTTATATGCAATGGCAGGACCGGCCTTTGAACCGGACTGCTGTCTCGCACTTCCATCAGCACAAATTGCTGTCATGGGGCCAGAAGCCGCTGTAAATGCTGTCTATGCGAATAAAATTGCCGAACTGCCTGCTGAGGAAAGAGCAGCATTTATTCAAGAGAAACGCAAGGAATACCAGGAAGATATGAATATATATGAGCTTGCCTCTGAAATGATTGTCGATGGTGTCATCCCATTTGACCATTTGCGAGATGAGCTTTGTCATAGATTACAAGCCTATACCTCTAAAGAGATGACATTTACAAGACGAAAACACCCGGTTTATCCGGTCTAAAGGGGGCGGACTCATGATGAACCTAAAACCAGCGTGGATACCCGAAGAACAGATGATGAAACAAACACGCCTTTACAAATGGATGCATTCACTTGGTTTTTCTACTTATGATGCGTTCTATCAAGCTAGTATCGAGCGGACCGATTGGTTTTGGAGAGTAGCCGAAAAGGCGGTTGGCATCGTGTGGAAGAAGCGGTATGAAGCCGCATTAGGCCAAGATTCATTCATGTGGCCCAATTGGTATAAAGGCGGCCGGCTCAACGTGGTCGAAACGGCTGTTGACAAATGGGCAGAGAATGAAGAAACCCAGCATCAACCAGCTGTGATGTGGAGAAATGAAGCGGGAGAAGAGAGAAGATGGTCGTTCCTCGAACTTCAAGAAAAGGTCAATCGTCTCGCTGCTGGTTTTTTGAAAAAGGGAATACAAAAAGGGGATGTAGCGGTCATTTATATGCCGATGCTTCCGGAAACAGCTGCCGTCATGCTTGCCTTTGCAAAGATTGGTGTCATCTTTAGCCCGGTTTTTTCTGGCTATGGAAGCGAGCCTCTTGCCGTACGTATTCGTGCATCAGGTGCAACCATTGTCGTCACAGGCTCAAGCGTGACGCGCCGGGGAAAGACAATCAACATGCGTGAATGTGCGGCAGAAGCGATCGACAAAACCAAGACTGTCCAAACAGTCATTGTACATGCTTCCTCTTCTACTGGATATAAAGAGGATATTCAGCTAAACGATTTGTTAAAAGAGGAACCACTGAGTAAAACAACTTATCTTTCAAATGAAGATCCCCTTATGATCTTATACACGTCTGGAACAACCGGTACACCAAAAGGGGCTGTCCATACACACGCAGGCTTTCCTGTAAAAGCGGCTTTTGATGCCGGTCTTTGTATGGACGTTGCAAAAGGAGACCGTTTGTTTTGGCTCACAGACATGGGATGGATGATGGGGCCCTTTCTCGTCTTTGGCGGCTTGATCAATGGAGCTGCAATTGTTTTATATGACGGCGCCCCCGATTATCCAGATGAACACCACCTTTGGTCATTCATCCACGAGCAAAAAGTCACCCATTTTGGACTTTCACCTACTTTTGTTCGTTCTGCGATGCAGCAAAACCTTTCAGACATTGAGCTGCCGCATGTGAAAGCCATCATATCTACAGGTGAACCGTGGAATGAAGCACCATGGCAATGGCTTTTTGACACCATTGGTCAAAAGCACATTCCAATCTTAAATTACTCAGGGGGAACAGAGGTTTCTGGCGGTATTGTAGGAAGTACGCTGCTTCGTCCAATCAAACCGATCCTTTTTAATGCGGCCATCTTAGGAATGGCGGCAGATGTGTATAATGAGGCAGGAGAGAGCGTTCTGAATGAGGTAGGGGAGCTTGTTGTGAAAAAGCCGTGGGTCGGCATGACATGTGGGTTTTGGAAAGATCCGGAGCGATATGAAGACACCTATTTTAAACGATTTGATGGGGTGTGGACGCACGGTGATTGGGTGATGCAATCAGAGGATGGCTCATTCCATATCACGGGCAGATCGGATGATGTCATTAATACAGCAGGTAAACGCATTGGTCCAGCTGAAATTGAATCCATTCTTGTCGGGCATCCAGCCGTACATGAGGCTGCTGTGATTGGAGTAAAGGATGAGGTGAAGGGAGAAGCACTAGTTTGTTTCATTGTGGCCAGTTCACAGACTTTTGAAGAAGCAGCACTCATTCAAGAGCTCAAAATACATGTTGGTTCATATGCGGGAAAAGCGCTCACACCAAAGGAAATTCATCTCATTTCAGCTTTACCGAAAACAAGAAACGGAAAAATCGTCCGGCGTTTATTAAAAGGAGCTTATGAACAGCAGCCTTCACCAGATCTTTCGTCTCTAGATAATCCTGATGTGTATTACAGCATTTGCGAATACTTGAAAAGAAAACAAAGTCCATAAAAAAAGACAGGAGAGCGTCCTGTCTTTTTTATTGCACATGAAAATTCGTGCCATCTGTTGTTTCTTTTACAATACCTGCCCGAATCACAAAATCACCGAAATGTTCATGTTCCTCGCGTTCTTTTGCATAGCGGGGGAGTAGAGAGCCAAGCTCGTTTAAAATGTCTTCTTCTCCTACATTTTCTCGGTACAGTTTACTTAATCTGCTGCCATCAAACGCAGCGCCAAGATACATGTTGTATTTGCCAGGTGATTTCCCGATAAAGCCAATTTCACCAAGCGCATGACGGGCACATCCATTTGGACATCCAGTCATACGAATCGTGATTTCTTTATCACTTAAGCCATTTTCTTCGACAATCTCTTCAATTTTGTCAATTAAGCGCGGGAGGTAGCGTTCTGCCTCTGCCATCGCTAAGCCGCATGTCGGAAGAGCAACACAGGCCATTGAACTGCGGCGAAGTGCAGAGTGCTGCTGTCCATCTGACAAACCAAACTCCTGAATGAGCTGCTCGATTTGTTTCTTTTTATGAGATGTGACGTTTCCAATGATCAAATTTTGATTCGCTGTTAAGCGGAAGTCACCTGTATGAATCTTTGCGATTTCACGAATGCCTGTCATCAGCGGATAATCATCGTAATCCGTGATACGTCCGCCTTCTACAAACATCGTATAATGCCATCTGCCATTAATGCCTTTTACCCAGCCATAGCGGTCACCGTTATGATCGAAGTGATAATCTCTTGCGTCTAATAGGGTAAATCCAAGGCGGCGCTCAAGCTCTTCTTTTACATTCTCAAGACCGAGGCGGTCCACTGTATATTTAAAGCGGGCATTTTTTCTCACCGAACGGTTTCCGTAGTCCCGCTGGATGGTGATCACTTGTTTGGCAATCTCTACAACTTGTTCCGGTGTACAAAAGCCAATTACTTTTGCAAGCTGAGGATAGGTCGCTGTATCACCATGAGTCATGCCCATTCCACCGCCAATCGCGACATTAAAACCGACTAATTGATCATTTTCAATAATCGCAATGAAGCCTAAATCCTGCGAAAAAACATCAATATCGTTAGCAGGAGGGACCGCCACACCAATCTTGAATTTTCTTGGCAAATAAAGTGGACCATACATCGGCTCAACCTCTGTATCAGGCGTTGCTGCTACCTTTTCCTCATCAAGCCAAATTTCATGATACGCTCTTGTTTGCGGAAGCAGGTCATCACTTAATTTTTTGGCAAGCTCGTATACATCATGGTGCACTTCTGATTGATAAGGATTTGATGTACACATGACATTACGGTTCACATCGCCGCAAGCAGCGATCGTATCAAGCATAGTGGAATGAATGTCTTGAATGGTCTTTTTCATGTTCCATTTTAAAATACCGTGAAGCTGAAAGGTTTCACGAGTTGTCAGCTTTAACGTACCGTTTCCATATTTATGAGCAAGCTCATCCATCACAAGCCACTGTTTGGATGTAGCGATTCCGCCAGGCAGGCGGACGCGCAGCATAAATTGATAGGCAGGCTCAAGCTTTTGTTTTTGCCGTTCATTTCTCAGGTCACGATCATCCTGTAAATAACTGCCGTGATGCTTCATCAGACGGTTGTCATCATCAGGAATACCCGCTGAAATCGGATCAAGCATCACTTCTTTTAAAGTACCCCGTAAATAATCACTTTTTTCTTTGATTTCCTCTACGTCGCTCGGAGGTCCATCCGGCGCTGTTAATGCTGTCTTCACCATGTAAGTAAAAGCTCCTTTCTTTCAAGCATTCAATCAATATACGTCACGCTGATAGCGTTTTTGCTGCTGCAAGTTGGCTAGATAGCTTTCAGCTTTCTCTTTGCTCATCGCACCTTCTTCTTGGATGATTGATAGAAGGGTATTATGAACATCATGCGCCATATGTTTTTCATCTCCGCAGACATATACATAGGCACCTTGCTCCAGCCATTCGAATAATTCTTTACTTTGTTTCTTCATTTGGTGCTGGACATATACTTTTTCCTCTGAATCTCTTGAAAAAGCCACATCCATTTTCGTTAACACACCATCTTTTAACCACTTTTGCCATTCGGTTTGATATAAGAAATCCGTCACAAAGTGCTGATCACCGAAGAACAGCCATGACTTTCCGTCTGCACCGACTTCCTCGCGCTCCTGCATAAAGGAACGGAAAGGGGCGATGCCTGTGCCTGGTCCTACCATAATGATCGGTGCTTCAGGGTTTTCAGGAAGCTTAAAGTTTTGATTGTGCTGGATATAAACAGGCAGCTTATCACCTGGCTCTAAGCGCTCCGCACATAAGATTGAGCAGACACCTTGACGTTCTCTTCCGTGAGCATCATATCTCACAGCACCGATCGTCAAATGAACTTCCTCTTCATTTGCTTTCAGGCTGCTTGCAATGGAATAAAGGCGAGCCGGAATTTTTCTTAAAATGGCAGTGAAGTCTGCCGCTGTTCCTTCAAAAGGACCGAAATCACGAGCAGCATCTACTAAATCTCTTCCTGCTATATACTCTTTTAACTTTTCTTCGTTTCCTTCTTCTAAAAGGGCCTGCAAGGCTTCGCTTTTTGTAAAGGACGCCATCTTTTGAAGAAGAGGTTTTGTCAATACGGTAATCTCAAAATGAGAGGTAAGTGCTTCTTTTAAAGGAAGCGTGTCGCCGTTTTTATGAACGGTTACGGCTTCCTCTGCATTCCATCCGCATGTTGTGATCAATTCATCAACAAGCGCAGGATCATTTGTTGGATAAATACCAAGGCTGTCACCCGGCTCATAAACAAGTCCTGATCCTTCAAGAGAAAGCTCTAAATGACGGGTTTCTTTGTTAGAACCGCGGCCATTTAAGTTGATATTTTCAAGCACTTCAGCATAAAAAGGATTTGTTCTTGAGTATTCAGATGCTGCCGTTTGAGTGTTCGCTTCCGCTGATTCCTGCGGGGCTGCGGCTCCGCCTTCGTTAAGTGAAGATGCCACCCCTTGAAGCCATTCAGAAAACGGCTCATCATAATCAAGATCACAGTCCACTCGATCGAAAAGACGCGTTCCGCCAAGCTCTTTTAAGCGCTCATCAAATTCTTTACCTGTTTGACAGAAGAATTCGTAAGAGCTGTCACCAAGTGATAGGACAGAAAAGCTTAAATGATCGAGCTTTGGTGCCCGTCTGCCGTGAACATATTCATGGAAAGAAAGGGCATTATCAGGCGGATCTCCCTCGCCATGTGTGCTGACGATAATCAGTAAATTGTTTATTTTTTTCAGACTATTTGGTTTAAAATCTGACATAGAAGAGAGCGTCACTTGAAAACCTTTCTCTTCAAGATGCTGAGCTGTCTTTTTTGCTAACCCTTCAGAATTGCCTGTTTGTGAGCCATAAAGGACGGTCACATCTTTGCTGACAGGCTGCGCTGGTGCTGCGGCAGAAGGAGAAGGGGCTAAGGCAGTGTTTTCTGATCCGGCTAAAGCTGCCTGTGCTGATAAATAACCGGTAAGCCAAATTTTTTGCTGATCTGTTAAAGTCGGAAGCAGCTGATTAAGCAGTTCTGCCTGCTCCTGACTAAACGGACTGTTCAATACATGAAGTTGCAACGATATCCACCTCACAAGGAATATAAACATAGATTAATTCGATAGGAATTATATATATAGGTTCAATTTGAACTTTACCGAAAGTTTGCCATTAAGTAAAATATATAATATTGATTGTCATGATTAAGATTTCTAATACCTTTGCAAGGAGAAGGAACTTGAAGGTGAATCGTTTAACTGTATAAAGCATCTTTAGAAAAATGGGCCGTTTTGAATGAAGAGACGATCGTAAGGGATTGAAAAGGGGTGTATGAAAGTTGATGCAGATAAAGTTTAAAAATATAAAATGTTTTCGGCTTGTCATCTTGATTTTTCTCATTTTATTAGTAGCGTGCAATTCTCCAAAGGATAATATAAAAGATTCATACAATCAGAATAAAACAACAGCACCTTTTTCAAAAAAAGGCATCCTGCTAAGAAAAGGGGAGACGAATTTACTTCTTATAAACAATAAAACGCCATTAAAAAGCGATGATTCATTGAAAACTCATCTTCTTATTGAAAAGTATAAAAATGATCTCATCGTTATGGATTTAACAAAAGTAGACTCTAAAGAGCTGTCACAGGGTCAAACGATTGAAGTTTGGTTTGATGAGTTACAAGAATCGTTTCCTCCTAAAGCAACGGTCGAAAAATATAAAATCATGATGGATAAGTAGGGGAGCAGGGGGCAGATTCTTTCTATCATGAAAAAAGGAGAAAAACCTTAGAGTTTTTCTCCTTTTTCAAATTATGCTGTTGGAAGTCCCATCACAGCTTTCACTTCTAAATATTCCTCGATACCGAAGTCTCCCCATTCTCTTCCGATACCAGATTGCTTAAAGCCGCCAAATGGGGCAAAGTAATCTGTTTCGGCGTTGTTAATGGTAATTTGACCGGCACGAATATGTTCAGCTACATATTTTAATGTTTTTTCATCTTTTCCAACCACATAGCCAGCAAGACCGTACACTGTATCATTGGCAATCTCAAGGGCATGATCCAGGTCTTGATATGTGATCACACTCATGACGGGTCCGAATATTTCCTCTTGCGCAATGGTCATATCATTCTTCACATTTGTGAAAATAGTATGCTTGGCGAAATATCCTTTGTCTAGTCCGTCCGGCTTACCAGTTCCCCCAGCAAGCAGGTGAGCACCTTCTTCAATTCCTTTTTCAATATAAGACTGCACGGTATCCCATTGCTTTTTGGAGACAAGCGGGCCAGTGGCGTGATCTTCTCTCGGATCACCAACTGTAAACTTCGGCAGGGCATTCAGCAGCGCTTTTTCAAATGCGTCTTTCATTGATTCAGGAATCAGCACACGTGTAGCTGCGGAACATACTTGACCTGTATTCATCGCAATATGATGAACGGCTGTTTCGGCTGCCTCATCCACATCTGCATCATCTAAGATGATAAGAGGGGATTTCCCGCCGAGCTCAAGAGCCACTTTCTTAATATTGTCTGCAGCATTTTCCATTATTTTAGAGCCGACAGCACCTGATCCCGTAAATGAAACAAAGTCAATATCAGGGTGTGAGCTAATGCCGTCACCAATGACATCACCAGTTCCGTTTACTAGGTTGAAGACGCCTTTCGGTACGCCAGCTTCATCAATGATGTCTGCAAGAATCATTGCGGCAAAAGGTGTAATTTCCGCAGGCTTTAAGACAACTGGTGAGCCTGCTGCAATGGCACCCGCGATTTTAAGTGATGTTTGATTTGTTGGGAAATTCCAAGGTGTAATCAATCCGCTGACACCAATCGCTTCTTTTATAATAGTGTGCCCGCCGCGGTCCTCAGTAAATGTATACGATTTAAGTGCTTCCGCTGCTTTAGAAAAATGTTCATGTCCCATTTTGTAATGAACCTCTTCCGATACTTTCAGCGGTGCACCGAGCTCTTGTGTCATGACTTCAATTAGTTCATCCTTACGCTTTTCGTAGCCACGCACAATGTTTTCCAGCATCTTTACGCGTTCATTTCGAGATGTTTTTGAGAAAGAAGGGAAGGCGGCACGAGCAGCTTTGACTGCCTTATCTAAATCTTCTTTTGTTCCTAAACTAATGGTGCCAATGACTTCCTCTGTAGCAGGATTGATGACTTCCGTCGTTTCGTTTCCTGTTGATGCGATCCATTCTCCGTTAATAAAATGTTTCTCTTGATTTCTCATTCTGACATGTCTCCTTTTTATATGTGATTCCATTCAATATTCTGTTTTCAGGTGATATAAAACTGTACCCACTGTGAAAAATCTAAAACGATGCAACTGTAAAAGAAAAAGTTTCTGATATAATACGCAAAGTGGGACATATGTCCTTTTCAACATCAGGGCATCTATCTTTTAATGGAACTAGACTGAAAAAGAAGGAGCATTTGAACGAATGAAAGGTGTTATTTTCGCTTTATTAGGAGGCGCTTGTATTACACTGCAAGGCGTCGCAAACGCAAGAATCAGCCAGGATATCGGGACATGGCAGGCGGCAACCATCACGCAGCTGACCGGCTTTATGATCGCACTGATCATTTTACTGATCGTACGTGACGGTCACTTTCGAGAATATCAAAAGGTGCAGCCGCTTTATTTAGTAGGCGGTGCATTTGCAGCCATTATTATTTTCAATGAAGTGACTGCGATTCAAATGATCGGTGTCACACTGACCATCGCTGCTTTACTCATTGCTCAGCTTGCTTTCACCTTTGCAATCGATGCAAAAGGATGGTTTGGTGTACAGAAGAAGAAAATGAAATGGCAGCATTATGCAGGAATTCTATTGATGATCGCAGGCGTCATCATTTTAAAGCTATAAAGGAGGGCGTCAGATGGAGGAGCTTCATGATGAATCTCTATTTTCCTCTTATCTCAAGGCACATGAATTAGAAAACGTCTTTCATCAGAAACTCATATCACACGTCAGCTTATGGCGCTATGAGCAAGGTGAGCTGATTTGTTCAAAGGGAGATCAGAGGGAGCACTTGTACTTGTTAGTAAAAGGAAAATTAAAGATTTTCACCACCACAAAAGAAGGAAAGACCTTCATTCTTTGTTTTAAACATCCTCTTGAAGCGATTGGAGATATTGAATACGTTCAGCAGACTGATATGGTCAATACAGTGGAGGCTGTCACAGAAGTACATATGCTAAGGATTTCTCATCAAGCGCTCATGCGCCATGCGAAGGATGACCCGCGCGTGTTAACCTTTTTACTAAAGGGCATCACAAACAAATTTTATACGAAATCAAACGATTTGAGCTTCCACCTTTTATATCCTGTAGAGGTCAGACTCGCAAGCTACTTATTGTCTGTGTTAACAGGGGATAACAGCGCGAGCGCACTGCGTCTTACTGATGCGGCGAGCTTAATTGGTACAAGCTACCGTCATATTAACCGGGTGATTCAGCAATTTTGTGAAAAAGGGCTGATAGAGAGGCGAAGAGGGAAGATTACGATTCTTGACCGGGAAGGACTCTTAGAAATAGCGGAGCGAAACATTTATGAATAGAAGAAATGAAGGGATTCAGACATGATCATAGGAATAGGATTAGCCATCACGGCTGGCGCACTCGTCAGCTTACAAACCATTTTTAACAGTAAGGTCAATGAGCAGACAGGCTCTTGGTCAACGACCACTCTCGTTCTAGGTATGGGCTTTATTGCTTCACTTTTGATGGGTCTTTTGCTAGAAGGAACCGGCATGTTTCAATTAAGACATATGGAAGCGTGGTACTGGATTAGCGGAGCCATTGGAGTAGGGGTGGTCATCTGCCTCGTTCAAAGCATCAAACGTCTCGGTCCGACTTATGGAATCTCGATTGTCCTAATTTCACAGCTCGGCTCCGCGCTTTTGTTCGATTCGCTTGGCTGGCTTGGGTTAGAAAAAGTGGAATTTTCTCCCGCAAAACTATTAGGTGTCATTGTGATTGTTGCGGGGATTCTGGTGTTTAAATTGACCAAATTGGAGTCAGCAGAAGAGGATCAATCAGAAGAAAAAGGGCTGCCACAAGAGTAAGCTGCCCTTTAGATCAACCGCCGCCATAGAACAGTTATCGCGGATAAACCATTTAAAAGGAGCCTTTTCATCAAAGGCTTTTTTTTCTGCCCATAGGACTCCGCTTTATAGGCTGCTTTGTCCTTCGCGACAAGTATACTATAGGAAATTTTACGTTCTATTGCCTGAGTAAGTGATAGCGCAAAAGGGGCACTATCAATGACCAAAATTGACTCTGTATTTAAAAAACTAGACCTCGCATCTAAATTATATGTGCCAATAATACTTAAATAATCATCAATGACCATTGATTTCGCATGAATGGAATACGGGCCTTCATATTCGTACAAATGAACGCCTGTTTTCATCAGTTCCTTTTTCGTGCTTAAGTAACCTGCAAAAGCTAACGGATTTGGCGTCGCTGTAAGAGAATTCGTGACAACTGTCGTTTGAATCCCGCTGGCTAAGGGAGTAAGGCCGTCTTTCATGGGTCGTGTGGGGATGACATAAGGCGTCTGTATGAGCACAGAACGCTTTGCCCGGTGGGCTAGATCGTTTAGTTTTTTGAGCACAAGAGGACGCTTATTGAAACGCTCCACAGGATTTGTAAAAAATGCAATCTGCTTTACTGAGGTGCCATCTGCTGCCCAATTAAAAGACGACATCACAAAAGGTTCTTTCGCATGCATTGCCTCCTGATAGGATCTAAGCAGTTTCTTTCTTAGTTTTAAGCCTTTCTTTGCTTTTTGTTTGGAGAACACAGCTTTTGTTCTTTTCGTAAAGTCATGATTCCATAAATAAACGAAGTATTGCTCCATTTCATCTAATACTTTTCCTTTTTTGTCGTTATAAAGCAGCACATCGCGGTCAAATGCAAAATCTTTAGGGGGCTGATCTGCAAAGTATTTATCACCGATATTTCTTCCGCCCATCACAGCCACTCGGCCATCTGCCAGCAGCAGCTTATCATGAAGGCGGTTATGCCACGTCCATGGCTTAAATAACCGAAAGGGCTCATAAAAACGAATGGCCATGTTCGGGTGATTTGCCACGGCATATCGTAAATCTTTTAGCGGTCCACGCAAACTGTGGCAGATGCCGTCTAAAAGCAGCTGAACTTTCACCCCTCGATCAGCAGCTTCAATTAAAGCACCTAGTACCCATTCGGCTGTTTTCCCCTTTTGGATGGAATAATAACTAAGGCGGATCTTCCTCTTTGCCTCACGAATCATTTGGATTCTGGCCTGACCGGACACAAATCCATCGTCAAGAAGCATCACTTGATTTGTGCCCTGATCGTCTCCTGAGATCGAAGAAGCTTTATAGATACAATGTTCTTTGCATGTTTTTTGGATCGGTAAATAAAACAAAACAAATGCGGTCAAAAAGACATAAACGACATAGAGAAGGATCAGATAAAACAAAAGATGAAGCATACGGATCAGCTCCTTTCACATAGACACAACTTTTCTTTAGTTTATGTCAAAAATAAAATTTCACTCATTTTCGCCTTTCATCTAAATACATGACAAAAGAATCATCTTGTTTTTATTGGGCATTTAATTATAGTATGAAATGAATAAGGGGGAATCGATTTGAATGAATCATTATTTAACATCCCAAGTGATGTATATCAAACGTTAAGTGAAACAGAACGATATTTACTCAATTATATTCACCAGCATTTAGAGGATATCTCCACCTTATCCATTGTCACTTTAAGCGAAAGAGCCAATGTATCAACGGCCACGATTGTCAGACTGATGAAAAAAATTGGCTATAACGGCTATACATCCTTTAAATATCGATTGAAACAAGAAAAGAAAATGACAGATGCAAGCGACCAGCTCAAAAATATTGATGAAGACATCAAACTAGCAATTCGGAAAAATGAAGAAGAGGTTTTAAAAACGATACAGCTGCAAAGTATTGGACAAATTGAAGATGCCGTTCAAAAAATACATAATGCAGACAAAATTTATATTTTCGGCAGAGGCTTCTCAGAGATGATCGCCAAAGAAATGACCATCAAATTACAGCTCATCGGGAAAACATGTGAAGTACACGACGATCCGAATATCATTCGGCTGAAATCGCGAGACATTGAAAAAAGTGAGCTTGCCATCTTTGTTTCATTAAATGGCGAAACAGCTGAGCTTGTTGAAGCGTGTCAAAACCTCAGTATGAAGCAAGTCACAACCATTACGGTGACGACAAGAATAGATTCTACATTAAGCAAAATATCAGATATGACACTAGTCGGATATAAAGGGGAACAATCTTTCTTCCCAGATTATGAAGTCAGATCCCGCCTGTCTCTTCATGTCATTGCCCGTATTTTACTTGACGCCTATGTGATCCGAATGAAATAACCAATAAGAAAGCCTTCGAGACTTTGATCTGGAAGGCTTTTTCTCATGAAAACCTTTACACATTCTGAAAACATTTTCACTGAATCGTATGAGATACTTTCTTTAGAGAAAAGAAAGAAGGTGAAACCAATTGATTTATACCTGCACCTTAAATCCTGCTATTGACCTATATATTGCATTAAAAGAAATGCGGGCAAATGCAGTCAATCGCACAGAAGATGAAGATTATCAGCCGAATGGAAAAGGCGTGAACGTGTCAATTATGCTAAAGAAATATGGCTTCACCAGCACTGCACTAGGATTTATTGCTGGATTTTCAGGCTCTTATATTGAACAATCTTTAAAGGATCTCTCCATTCAGACCGATTTTATCTCGGTTGAAGGCATTACACGCATTAATGTTTTTATTAATACGACAGAAGAATACAAGCTCGTGAATCAAGGCCCAGCGATTGAAGAAAAAGCGCTTCACGCCTTTCGTGAGAAAATTGCGGCTATCCCGCAGGGAGGCATCCTCATCATGTCAGGCAGTCTGCCAAAAGGCGTTCCTGCCAGCATCTTTTCAGAAGTAGCAGCTATTTGTCATCAACAGAAGGTCAAGTTCATTTTAGACACAAGCTCAGCAGCTGTTCTTGAGACGCTTCAATACAAGCCGTATTTATTAAAACCGAATGAAGAAGAAATTGCAGCTTTTTTCGGCAAAACACATCCTTTGTCAGAAAAAGAACTCATTCAATCAGGAGAGAAGCTCATTGAGATGGGTGCAGAGCAAGTGCTTATTTCCCGCGGGGGAGAAGGGGCTTTATTCATTACGAAGGACGCAGTGTTTAAAGGAAACGCACCAACAGGCACTGTCGTAAACACAGCTTGTTCTGGAGATGCGATGCTCGCAGCTTTTCTTAGTAAACACCTTGAAGAACATTCACCTGAAGAATGCTTACGCTACGGCATTGCAACGGGAGCATCCACTGCGTTTTCAAAAGGCTTAAGTGATTTACAAGATATTGATTCATTGATTGAGCAAGTACACATTCAGAAGATATAAGGGGGAATAACACATGAGCCGTAAAAAAATTGTCGCTGCAACCGGCTGTCCAACAGGTATTGCACACACATTTATGGCAGCTGAAGCATTAAAAATCGCTGCTGAGCAGCTAGGGGTCGACATTAAAGTCGAAACGCATGGTCAAGTAGGAATTGAAAACGCTTTAACTGATCAAGACATTATGGAAGCAGATGGGGTCATTGTGGCAGCTGACAAAGATGTAAATACAGATCGTTTTCACGGCAAACCACTGATTGAAGTGCCTGTAGCCAAAGGCATTCGCACGCCGGCTGAGCTGATCCAGAGCATTATAAATGGAGATGCTCCCGTTCATCAAGTGAAAGGAAGAGCTTCTGGAACAGAAAAACCATCTGCTCCTTCATCCTCTCAACAAAAGTCGGCAAATAAATGGATACACACCATCTATAAGCACTTAATGAATGGTGTATCACACATGCTGCCATTTGTCGTTGGAGGCGGGGTCTTAATTGCCCTTTCTTTCTTATTTGGTATCTACTCTGCTGATCCTAAGCACGAAACGTATCATCCGTTTGCTGCCTATTTGAAAAGCATTGGAGGACTTGGCTTCAGCTTAATGGTACCAATTTTAGCAGCATTTATCGCTGATTCGATCGCAAAACGCCCAGGGATGGTCGTCGGATTTATAGGTGGTCTCCTTGCAAATGATGGAGGTGCTGGATTCTTAGGTGGTATTATCGCAGGTTTTGCAGCAGGATATATCATTTTATTGCTTCAATTCTTGCTTCAAAAATTACCAGCATCACTTGATGGATTAAAATCAATCTTCATCTATCCTGTCATCGGTATTTTCTTAATTGGGGCTGTCATGACCCCGTTGTTAGTTCCAATCACAGGGCTAAATAATTCCTTAATGGACTTTCTTTCATCTGTACAATCCACAAATCCGCTGCTTTTAGGCTTAATTGTTGGAGCAATGTGTGGATTTGATATGGGCGGACCCTTTAACAAAGCAGCCTATGTCACAGGAACGGCTTTACTTGCAGAAGGTAACCTTTACTTCATGGCAGGTGTGTCAGCAGCATGTATCACACCGCCGCTTATCATTGCGATTGCCACAACGATTTTCCGAAAACATTTCACGCCACAAGAACGAAATGCAGGGGCAATCAACTATATTCTAGGAGCGACACATATTACAGAAGGAGCCATCCCATTTGCGGCCAAAAACCCGGTCGTTGTCCTGCCAATTATCATGTTTGGCTCTGCCATCTCTGCTATATTGACATATTTGTTTGGCGTACAGGTTCCAGCTCCGCATGGTGGATTCCTTGTTCTTCCAGTTGTCACAGGTGCATTCCAATGGGTGCTTTCCATACTAATCGGCTCACTAGTAGGTGCGATTCTCTACGGACTTTACCGTAAAAAAATAGACAACCCCGCAGTTTAAAACGGAGGAGGAGAAATGATGGAACATATCTATATGAATCTTCACGAAACAGCTTCTTCACAGGCTGGCGTGTTCGCAGCCATTGCTGACATTGCCTACAAAGCAGGTATTTGCACCTCACCAGAGGATGTCAAAAAAGGCTTAGCGGAAAGGGAAGCACTTAGTACAACCGGATTTCAAGATGGATTTGCCATTCCGCATACACAAACAGAAGCCATCACGAAACCAGCACTTGTGATCGTCCGCACGGAAACAGGAATTGAATGGGACGCTTTTGATGGGAAGCCTTGCTTTTTCTTCTTATCCTTACTGATCCCTAAAAGTGAAGCAGGGACGACTCATTTAAAAGCTCTTTCAGCCCTTTCACGAGGCTTAATGGATGAAACGAAACGTCAAAAACTGCTGGAAACAAGAACAAATGAAGACATGCTTGCTGTATTAGAAACGGATATTTTAACTAGAGAGGATGTTTGATCATGCCTTTACTTTCAACAACACCAATGCTTGAGGCTGCGAAAAAAGAAAAATACGGAATTGTGGCATTCAATGTACACTCCTTTGACAGTATCTATTGGGTGCTCGAAACTGCTGCAGAATTAAAGTCACCTGTGATTTTGCAAACAACGGTTGGAACGGTTCAATCTCTTGGAGCAAAAGCAATTGCAGATACAGTGAAGGCGGCGGCTGATCAATATCAAATCCCAATCGGTCTTCACCTGGATCACTGCACAGACTTTGATGTGATTCTCACCTGTATCAGGGCCGGATATACATCCGTTATGATCGATGCATCTATGCATTCATATGAAGAAAATGTACGCCGCACAAAAGAAGTCGTGGATCTTGCCTTAAAAGTCGGTGTGAATGTCGAAGCAGAGCTAGGCAAGGTAGGCGGCGTAGAAGATGATATCGTCGTCGATGAAAAAGATGCTGAAAAAGCCGTTCCATCAGAATGCCGTCAATTTGTAGAAGAAACTAGGGTGCCTACTTTAGCGCCTGCGATTGGTACTGCCCATGGCATTTATAAAGGGGTGCCGAATATTGACTTTGCCCGCATTGAACAAATTGCAGCGTTGGTCGATGTACCACTTGTCCTGCACGGTGGTTCCGCTGTACCAGATGAGGATGTCAAGCGATGCGTTGCACTTGGAATGGCAAAGGTGAATGTCTCAACTGAACTGAAAAATGCATATTCCGAAGCGATACGTGATCATTTCTCAAACGAACCTGAAAGCTTAGATCCGCGTATGTATTTACAAAAAGCAAAACAAGCAGCGAAAGACATGGTCCAATCGAAAATACGAATCGTTGGCAGTGAGGGCAAAGCCCATCCGTTATATCAATAAGAAAAAAAGCAGAGCCGCTATCGCTCTGCTTTTTCACATTATTCGTTTTCCTTCATTTCATTAGATGTGCGTACCCGTGCATTTCCCATAAATACGACCGTAATCGCCGCAAGTGCAATCGGGAATAATGCAAGCAAAAATACGTACGTAATACTTTGTGACATCGCATCGATGACTTTATTTAAAATATCAGTCGGAATTTGTGAGCGGGCACCTTCTTGGAAAATAGCCTGTGGATCGCTTATTTGAGAAGGGGCTCCTTTCATTCCGCTAAAGGCATCAGCTAAACGATTTGTCAGCACATTGGTTTGAATCGTTCCGAAAATTGTAACACCGAGCGTCATTCCAAGTGATCTCATAAATGAATTGGTCGAGTTTGCACTGCCTCGGTAACGCGGCTCAAGATCATTCATTGAAGCTGACGGCAGAAGGGAGAAGCTGAACCCGACGCCAAAGCCTGATATCATCATAAAGAGTGTGAGCCACAGTCTTGCTGTATCTGGTGACATATTGGCAAGCAGCAGCATCCCAGCGAAAAATGAAATGACAGAAATAGTCATAAGACGTCTGAAAGGCACTTTCGTCTGCATCGTTCCGCCAATCATACTGCCAATGACTGATCCAATCATCATCGGTGTTAAAATGAACCCTGCACTTGTCGCAGATTCACCGTACACCGCCTGCACGAAAATAGGAATAAAGACAGCAAGAATAATAAATGTCCCGCCATATAAAAACGCCAAAATTTGAGATGTTGCAAATAATCGATTTTTAAACATCCAAAATGAGATAATTGGCTCTTCAGCCTTACGCTCAACAATAAAGAAGATCGTACCGAACACAAGAAACACAGCAAAAAGTGTGAGGATTTGCACCGAATCCCAAGCATAAGATTTACCGCCAAGCTCAAGCGCGAACATTAAGCTGACAACCGCAACGACAAGTGTAATAGCACCTGACCAGTCGATTTTCTGCTTACGATGTTCAAGCGATTCCTGATAGTATCTAGCGATCAAGAAGACACTGACAATACCAATTGGCACATTAATATAGAAAACCCAATGCCAGCCGATCGAATCCGTAATAATAGCACCTAAAAGCGGTCCGAGTACACTTGATAAACCAAAGACTGCTCCAAACATACCAGACATTTTTCCGCGCTTTTCAGGCGGGAAGATGTCGAAGATAATCGTAAATGCGATCGGAAGAAGTGCACCGCCCCCAAGCCCTTGAATGGCTCGGTAAATAATGAGCTGATCCATCGTTTGTGCGATACCGCACAGCGCTGATCCAATTAAAAAGAAAATAAGTCCAAACAGAAAAAAACGCTTTCGACCATACATATCAGAAAGCTTTCCGTAAATAGGCATTCCCGCCATCACTGCCACCATATAAGAAGCCGTCACCCAAGCAAATTTATCAAAACTGCCTAAATCTGCTACGATGCTTCCCATTGCTGTTGCAACAATGGTATTGTCCATCGCTGCCATAAAAATCCCTAACAGCAAACCGATGACAACAAAGCGAGTGGATGCCTTGCCTTTATCCACCTGATTCATTTCATTTACCTCCTGCTTACGTTCTCTCATTATTTTTGCTATGATCAACTTAACCATAAAGTAAGAGAACATTTATCTTGATGATCAAGATAAATTGATTTTAAAGGGAGGAGAACAAGTTGTCAATAAAGAACGAGGCTGAAGACAGAGCAGCCCAGATCATCCATACAATGAGGCGCCTCGCCACACGAACCGTCTTGTTCCACCAAGCGGCCGCTCAATCGCTCGGCCTTTTTCCAACAGATCTCAAATCCGCCGATTTATTAAACGAACTCGGTCCTCTCACAGCAGGAGAATTAAGTGAAAAAACAGGTCTTAGCTCAGGTGCGGTCACAGCTCTTATTGATCGGCTTGAAAAAGCGGGCTACGCCAAAAGAGAAAAGGACCCAAAAGACAAACGAAGAGTCATCATTGTCCCACTAACAGCAGGAAAATCACAAGTGAAAGAACTTTTCCAATCCTTATCAGCATCAACTAAACAGCTTACAAACGAATACAAAGCAGAAGAATTAGATTTAATTATTCAATTTATAACTGAAGCAGCAGATATCATGGAGCAAGAGCTGCAATTGCTGAAGTCTAAATCGTAAAAAGTACACTGATGCGGGTGTGCTTTTTCTAAGTGCATTCCTAATTCATGTAGGGATTGCCTCGACTAGTGACATCTTCCTTACCATGGAATTGCTCTATAACAATTTTATAATGAAGTAGCTTAAAAAAATATTTATTTAAAAGATGTTCTAAATATCGCATCATAATTATTACTGACAAAAGTGGAGCTAAAGTATTCTATTGAAACATTGTTCATTTACATAATAAGTACTGTTTTTTTGTATCAATATTCCTATTTAATGACAAAATTTTTATTGGTAAAATTGACCTTGTCAATGAATAGGAAGGAGTGAATTCTGCTGGGGAAGATACTTGATGCAAAAGCACTAACCAGTGCCATGGACACAAGGGCAAAACACTATCAGGAACTCCGCGAACAAATGATAGATTTAAAAAAGGCATTACAAGGTGTTGCCAACCTCGGTGATGATTTCACTGGGAAAGGTGCAGATAACATTAAAAGTTTCTATAAAGAGCTCGCTGGAAATGTAGACATGTTTATCAGCTTCATTGATAAGCAAAAAGCCTTTCATGAAGGTGTTTCTGGGACACTGGATGATACGAGCTTTGGCGGCGATACCTTTGTAGAAGAACACTTTTTAGACAACGCAGTACATATGGGCATCAAGAATGCCAAAAGCATTGTGAAGGATCAAAAAAAGGCACTCAAAACGATTTTTCAAGACATTGATGACCTCATTTCCCTAGAGGTATTTGATAGCCAAACCTTTGATGAAAAAATAGAAGATGCGGAAGATGAACGAAAAAAGACGGTCAAAGAACTAAGAGAGCTTGATCAAAATTTAAAAGATGAATATGCTTTGTCAGAGACGGAGCAGCAAGCTACAATGGCATTGTATGCTGAAATGATGAATGCGACAAATGACGGAAAAGCGATTTCACCTATGAATTTTGATAAGAAAGCGTATCAAAATAGCGAAATTTACAAGGCAAAAAGCGATATTGAGAAGCAAACTGCTGAATATCTGAAAATCAAAAAAGAACAAGAAGAAGCCCGCAAGACCGCAAAGGAACAAGAAGCCCTCGCCAACCGCCCTTGGTATGAAAAAGCCCTCGATTATGGTGGAAACATCGTGAATGAACTGACTGGCGTGAACGATGCAAAACGTGCCGCAACAGGCGTTGATCCAATCACAGGCGAGGAACTCACCGCAGGCCAGCGAGTCGCGGCAGGCGGCATGGCAGCCGCAGGCTACATCCCAATCGTCGGCTGGGCAGGCCGCATTTTCAAAGGCGGAAAAGCTGTCTATAAAACGACCCAAGCCACATCAGCCGCGGTCAGGGCAGTCGACATTTACAAGACATCACAAAAATCCTTTGACGCCCTAAAGACATCCCAAAAAGGTTTATACGGCCTCACCGCCACCAACGGCTTCAGCGAAGCGATCACTGGCCGAGATATGTTTGGAAATAAAATTTCTAAAGAACAGCAGGAAGCGAGTATGAACGCGGCTCTGGGGATGCTTTTGCCGTTTGGGGCGAAAGGCTTTCGGGGGAAGATGGGAATTACGGGTAGGGAAAAAGTTAAGTTCTCATCTAACTTAGAAGATCATATAAGAAAAGTTGATCCCAATGTTCCAAGGAGAAGAGGAATTGGTGGGGCGCATAACAAAGATGAATTTATGAAAAATGATGTAAATATATTAAATGTTAAGAAGCATGATGCTTTGCCAGGAGTGGAAAAAATAACTTACCAAGTTCCTTCTTTAGATGCTAAAACAGGTCAAAAAATTGGATGGAAAGCAAAGCCATTTGATAAAACTGTTTATGATCCTAAGTTAATTTCTGATGAAGATTTTATTAAACGAGGAAAAGAAGCTGTAAATAATGCTTCTTCAAAAGGTGTTTTAGGGAGAGAATGGGAAGGTTATGATGGACAAGGTATAAAATGGAGAGGTTATACAGATAAGGATGGGGCAGTGACCTCGTTTTATCCTGAATTATAGGTAGGAGGATTCAGATAGTATGTTAAAAAAAATTTTAGAAACTCAAATGTTAAGAGATGAACACTTTCCTGTGGTGGCTTTTTTCAATGCCATTACTGATGATAGCTTTGTAAATATTGTTCAGCATTTATCTACGGGGGTAGGTTATGGAATTAACGATGTGGATTGCACATTTCCAAATGATCTGGAACCCGACGAGGAGCCCTTTCATGGAGTACTATTTGCACTTCATGATGATGAGGTTATTGTTGATTATCAGACATTCTACTATTATCTTGAGCACGCCTGTAACACGTACATTACAGAGTATCCTCAGGATAAGAAAACTATTAGCGAGGTGTTAAGGAAGGTTTTTGAAAAATATAGATTGGCCAATTGACAGAAGCAACCTCTGAAAATAGTTGAGCAACTAAGTATTGAAATTAGTAGAATGATTAAAGACAATTCTAATTGATAATTTATAGGCTAAATAATAAATTAGGACTTAAATTACTATCAAATTTATGAATAAGTTGGAGAATAATGAGAAGAAATATAAAACTCGAAGTCCCTGTATTCAACATTCATCCTTTAAGAATAACTGAAGGTTGGATTGTACGTTATAATAATTTCAGGGAAATTGACCCTAAAAAGTTAGAAACAGAAGATGATAGATGGTTTATGTTCACTGAAAGTTTATTACAACTTTATCATGAGAAATCATCAATAACGTTGGATTTAGGGTGGTATCCCGATTTATCTTCTGATGGTAACTATATTGTTCTAATAGTTAAAAATACAGATTGGGACAATCCTATTCAGGAATTCAGCTCGGATGACTATACCAAAGTGATTGATTTTATAGAATTTCATTTGAAAGAAATTACATCCAACTGGTGGAAATAAAATAGTAGATACTTAATTACTAACAAATTAACATCGCTAGTTTCTTCAGTTTTACTCGTTTATGATCAATTTTTGGGGCTGTAGGTACTCGAATGTGTCCTCAGAGTAATTTCATAATTAGGGGATTCAATATGTTTAGAGAATTAGATAATCTTTTATCTGTTGATACAACAGTAGATTCATGGTATGATGACGGGTGTTTGATTGCTAGTGAGATACTCTCTGATTTTAGCCTAAATGACTGGGAAGAACTATCAAATCAGGTGCTTAATAAACCAATAGAGTGGCAGCGTAAAATTGCTTATTGCCTGGATAATGAGTGCAATGAATATGAGTTAAATATTTTAATAGATTTGTTGAATACTAATGATAAAGAATTATTTGAGATTTGTATTGATACATTGAGAAGTTTCCCAATTGAAGAAGGAAAGAAATTGATATTGAAGCATCCTCAAATTTTAGAACGTGTAAATCATGTAGTGGCTACTACTGAGAATTCACTAGTAAAAGTAATTTTTCAAGACTTTCTTTCAAAGATGAATTCAAATTAGTTCGTTTTTAATGAGATTACGCAAAAAAAACTTGATTGGCTTAATGCCTTACAAGTCTTTTTGTGTTATTGGACTTCAAATTAAAAAAACGACCAAAAGGGGATCGACCTCATCGTATAACTTCTTCATAAGAAAATAAAGTTGGTACAATAAACAGAAAAACATCCTCTAATAATGCATAGAGAATGCTGCTCTGTTTAGAAGGGGGAAATAATTTTAATTTATTTGTTTCATCAGATTCACAAATTCGAGTTCAATATTCCCCTTTAATTTTAAAATATGACCCACGAATCGTTCCAGCTAGTTTAGACTTCTGCCTAGCAAATTTAAATTTCCCTTCTAATTCCTTTGGCACTTCCATCCCTTCAGAAAGCTTAAAACCAACAGCACGTTTTTTCGGGTCATCCACTGTATACAGGACGTTAATTGCAAGACCATCCTCATAAAAGACGTAGGTCCATTTGATATTTTCTACTTGAAAACTTGCCGTTTCTAAAGGTTTGGCTGCAAACTCTAGTTCACGTTCTTCTTTTAACACTCGGTTCACATAATCAAGGGTCTCCTGACTTTCGCTGGCAGGTAATACTGTAAATTCATGCTTATATTTGTTCATAAAGTAACGAGCCTCATTCGCTCGTAAGCCAGCAAGTGCGTCTGCTACAGGTGAAGACTCTAAACCAATCGTAGACACATTTTTAAAATCAACGATATAGGCCATTTCTATCCCTCCATATCCTTCTTATTTTCCTACAACAGGAATCCACATCTCACCAAGTAATAAGTCGTTTCGCTGCCCCATCTCTACCACTGCATTTGGTCCACCAACATAGGCGAAATTCTTTGCTTCAGGCAAGACTTGACCAAATGCAATACCAGTAAGAGTTTGATGCAATTCATCAGCGGTTTTAGCTTCCCCTTTAACGATTAGATATTCCCCTTTAGGAAATTGAATTACTCTGTCCGCTTCTGGTAACGATTCCTCTGTCATGACCCCGACATAATGCATCATCTTGTTATTTACCGCTTCGTTTACGATAAAAATATAGTCATTTGAGGCAATGGCTTTTAAGGTGTCAAGCTTACCTTCTTTTGTGACTGCTTGCCAAAATTCTGCTTTTTCTTTCGTTATGCCCGCATAGTCTGTGTAATGACTCTTAAGTTCAGTTCCAATACCTAACACGTGAAAGCTGTCTTTTTGTTCTAGTATATAATCTGCCATATTCAACACTTCCTTTTGAAAAATTGATCAAATGTTTTTTCTTTTCACTTGATAAATATATAATAGGCTTAAACCATGTCAAAAAATGATACTGTTTAGGGGGCCAGATGAAAAAAGTTGAACGGATTAATACCATCATGCGGTATATCAACAACCGCGCCAACTTTACAATTTCTGAAATCATGAGAGAATTTAATATCTCTCGTTCGACAGCAATTAGAGACATCAGAGAAATTGAAGCTATGGGGATGCCGCTTGTCGCAGAAGTCGGAAGGGACGGGGGATATTTTGTGATGAACAACTCTGTCCTGCCAACTGTTCGTTTTACCGATAATGAGATTAAAGCTCTTTTTATTGCCTTTATGGCTACGAGAAACCAACAACTCCCTTATTTAAAGAGTCGTCAGTCTTTAGCTGAAAAATTACTAGGACTCATCTCAGAAACCCAGCAAGATGACCTTGTTCTGTTAAATCGCCTCTTACTATTTGAAGGGACTAATCCGAATAATCCTGATCTGCTTGATTTGGCAGATCTCCCTCATCCCATGTTAGAAAAATTAATCCAACTGCTTATTTTGGATCGTTATTTACTGATTACCATAAGAGAGGAGAACGTGATGAAGTCCTATCCTATTTACCTCTTGAATCTTTATCGTGAAAAAAGCCTGTGGCTGATCGAAGGCTTTGATTTAAAGGAGGAGAAGAAACGGATTTTGCCTGTCGACCATCTCACAGATGTAGAACCATGCTCTACAAATATTCGATTAAGCAGGAAAAAGATTTTAGAAAAACTAAGTAAACAGGAAGAAGGAATTAACCTTGTCCTTGAACTTGGTCCAAAGGCAATTGCACAGTTCAAAAAATACCATCCTTTCAAAATGTCAATTTCTTATACGAATCCTTACCAAACTACAGCCATTTTAAAGACTTTTATCGATGTTAATCATACAGAAGAAATAACCGAAATAACAAATTGGCTATTTTTCCTAGGCGATGATATCAAGGTCAGGGAAATGCCTGTAGAAATCTTGGAAGGTTTACAAGAGAGACTCCTCCTATATTGTCCATAATCAATGCTGGTTAGACCTCACAGCGATTCCTATGAATTTTGACAAGAAGGTAGTTAAATAAATACATTTAGATAAAGGGGTTCATTTTATTGAATTCTTATGATGAAGATCTAATAAAGGATTTGGAATTAAAAGACCTACTTATATATGTCAAAGTACATGAAAATCCAGAAATTTATTTAGATTTAATAGAACAAAAATTTGATTTTGCTGGTTCAAAAATAAATTGGTTACAAACCAATAAACACCATAGTAAGAGCTCAAATAATGAATCGTTACTTTCTGATGCTCTTCTATTTATAACTGAATTAAAAGAAAAATATTTAGCTAATGACTTACAAGTAATTTACATAGGGGATAACCTTACAGAGTTTGGGTACCAGTTTGAATTAAAACATTTAAAAGAGTTACTAGTCTATTTTTTAGATATCCCACAGCATCACTACTTTATATCATTAGAAGGGGATTGGTGTATCTGTCTTTCATTTGAAAACTATTTGGATTTCGGATTTAGTTTAAACAACAAATAATTTTGATCGTCACGTATAGGAAAAATAAAAGATGATAAGAAGTGAAAAAACCTTGAATGGCTTTATACCAATCAAGGTTTTTTGCTTTTATTGCTCCTTAAACACGTAAAAAAGACAAAGGACTCTTTGTATACAAGCCTTATAGTGTGTTTTTCTTAATGAAAAGAGCACACAATCGCTGCACAGCACGTGCTGAAGACATTTGGGCTTCTTTGATGCATGTGAGTTGATTAGACTTATAACCAAAGGGAAGAAGGGAGGAATTCCAACTGTACTTAACCAAAAGGGGCACGACGTTACTATCTATGCTGCTTCATACGACATCTTATCTATCAATAGAAGATTTACAGAATCGAATGAATGTCTCGACTCGAACCGTTTACGCTGAAATCAAACGAATGAACAGCTGGCTGGAAACTCATCAGCTTAGTGGTGTGCAGCGAAGAAACCAACTTGGCTATTATTTAAACCCTCATGAAAAAGAAGTCATTATTCAAAAAGCTGATACCATTCTTATTGGTCACGATTATGAACCATGTGTAAAGGAACGAAGGGCCATTTTGCTTTTATCCATTGCATGCAGCCAGCATTGCCTAAGAATTGATGATTTTATGAAGATGACAAAGGTGAGCCGAAATACATTGCTCGAGGATATGAAACAGCTAAAAGAAGCGCTTTTAAAGCAGGAGATCACACTTCGCTATCAGGCAGCAAGCGGCTATGTCATTTCAGGAGACGAAAGGGTCATTCGATTGGCACTCAAACCTTATATACATTTCATTCGCACCATGATAAAAAACGAAAAAACGTTTCCGTCGTTTTGGTTAAAGGGACCTATTTCATCCAAACGGGTACACCATCTCCTCCAGCAGTCAGAACAAGAACTTAAGCTTGAATTTGCAGATGAGATGCTGGAACAGCTCTCTTTGGATCTCTTTTTCTACTTCAAGCGGATGAAGCTGGGGCATGCTGTACACATTTCAAACGAAGAAAAGCGAACATTGCAGGAAACAGAGGAATGTTTGGCTGCTATTCGTTTCATGGCGCAGATTCAAAAAGAGGCCAGTCTCATTGTTCATGATGATGAGATCTATTTTCTTAGCACCTTATGGCTCAGTGCCAAAAAACAAAAACTTCCATCAATTAAAAAACCAGAAGAACATCTCATTCGCACCATCGCCAGACAAATGATATTTGACTTTCAGAGATATGCTTGTATTACCTTTCAAGAACCAAAAGCATTGGAGCAAAACTTAACAATGCATTTAATTCCAGCTTATTACAGGCTCATCTATCACATTGGTATCATCAATGAATTGACGGATTCTATAAAAAAGGCACAGCCAGAAGTGTTTGAAATCACTCAAAAAGTTGCTTGTCATTTAGAAAAGGCGGCCTGTTCAAAGTTGAGTGACCATGAAATTGCATATCTCGCCATGCATTTTGGCAGCTGGATGAGAAGAGAAGGAATTTCATCCATTGTCAGGCGTTCTGTATACATTGTCTGCGGAGAAGGAATCGGCACAAGTAACATGCTGAAAACTCAGCTTCTCGAATTAATCGGCTACATTGAAGTACGCGGACTGTTATCAAAGCGTGCATATGAAGAATTAACAGCCGTTGATGCAGATTTCGTTGTGTCCACAACACCTATTTCGTTTAAAGGAAAACCAGTTCATCTCGTTCATCCTATTTTAACTGCCTATGAGAAAAAAACATTACTTCAATACGGGAAAGGCTCAGAAACGAAGATTGAAGAGGGGCATGTAAACGCTTTATTTAACATCATTCAGCAGCATACCATCGTACAAAATAAACAAGCACTGCTTCATGATATTCGGGAGCTGCTTTATCCCACATATGTATCCTATCAGAAAGGGTGGAATCCAGTGTTAAATGATTTATTAACAGAACAAACCATCAAGCTCCACCAAACAGCAGACACATGGCAAGAGGCGATTACAAAAGCGGCGCAGCCTTTACTTAATCAACATGCTATTAAACCAAGTTATGTAGAAGCCATGATACAGTCTGTTCATCAAAATGGTCCTTATATTGTCATTGCACCACAAGTGGCCATTCCACATGCAAGGCCCGAGGACGGCGTGAACAAATTGAGCATGACACTCATGTCATTCAAACAGCCCATTTCGTTTTCAAAGGATGGAAAAAAGCAGGTGCGGCTCGTCATAGTGCTAGCGGCTATTGACAGCATGAGCCACCTGAAAGCACTCAAACAGCTGACCATGCTGTTAAGTGAAGAGAAACGGACGAAACAATTGATTGAAGCAGAAGATTTAGCATCGGTTCAAAAACTAATCGACCAATTTTCACAAGTATAAAGGAGGAGTGAGAAAATGAAAAAAATTCTTGTTGTATGTGGAAACGGGTTAGGAAGCAGCTTTATTGTAGAAATGAATGTCAAAAAAGCATTAGAAGAATTAGGTCTTAAAGCTGAAGTGGATCATACCGATCTCAGTACAAGTAAAAATGAACAAGCAGACCTTTATATCGGAGCAGCTGATATTATTGACCAACTGAATGACGGCACAAGAAATGTGGCTGGCTTAAACAATTTGTTAGACCAGGAAGCCATTAAAGACGTCCTTCGTCAACATATTTAAGTCATGAAAAAGGGGGATTCACATCATGATAGAACTGATCATGAACGATATATTGGGCACACCTGCCATTCTCATCGGTTTGTTTGCACTAGCCGGTTTACTTTTACAGAAAAAATCAGCTGCAGACACTGTGTCAGGCACCTTGAAAACAACCATGGGTTTCTTAATATTAGGGGCGGGCGCTACAGTCGTCTCTGATTCACTTGGGGTTTTTCGAAAGATGTTTGAAGCAGCCTTTCACATTCAAGGGGTTGTCCCAAATACAGATGCTATGGCCGCCATTGCTCAAAAGGAATTCGGTACACAGACAGCACTTATCATGATTTTTGGTATGCTGGTCAATTTGTTACTTGCAAGATTCACACCCTTTAAATACGTCTTTTTGACTGGTCACCACACGTTGTATATGGCGGCTATGCTCGCCGTCGTTCTCTCGACAGCCGGCCTGCACGGATGGCTGCTCATCTCTACTGGCTCAATGATATTAGGTGCAGCTATGGTCATTGCACCCGCAATCCTTCAGCCGTTTACGAGGAAAGTCACAGGAAGCAATGATCTCGCGCTCGGACACTTCAGTACTTTCGGGTATTTTACTGCGGGAATGATCGGCAAATGGGTTGGTTCTCCTGAAAAATCAACGGAAACCATTCAAGTGCCTAAATCACTCGGTTTTCTAAGAGATACATCTGTTGCCATTTCGATTACGATGGCTTTACTGTTCTTTGCAATTGCACCGTTTGCAGGAATTCCTTATATAGAACAAATTAGCGGGGGCACGAACTTCGCTGTCTTCATTCTCATTCAGGCGATTACGTTTGCTGCTGGTGTGTACATTATTTTAGCAGGGGTACGGATGGCCATTGGCGAGATCGTGCCTGCATTTAAAGGGATTGCCGATCGATTCGTGAAGGGGGCAAAGCCGGCACTTGATGCGCCAACCGTTTTTCCATTTGCGCCTAATGCGGTCATTATCGGTTTTTTATGCAGCTTTGCAGGAGGCATCGTATCCATTTTTCTTTTACCTTTGTTTGGTTTAACTGTCATTGTCCCAGGTCTTGTCCCGCACTTTTTTTGCGGTGCTACAGCAGGCGTGTATGGCAATGCAACTGGAGGGGTTAGAGGGGCTGTCGCTGGGGCCTTTGTAAATGGATTGCTTCTTTCCTTTTTACCTGCTTGTTTATTACCTGTGTTAGGAACCCTTGGCTTTGAAGGGACAACGTTTGGAGATACAGACTTTGGTATCATCGGAATCTTGATTGGATTGATCAAGTTTTTATTTCAACTGTAAAAAGGAGGAGCCTGAGAATGACAGCCGTTTTTTCACCTTCACTGATGTGCATGGATCTAACGCATTTCCGTGAACAAATTCATCTTCTCAACACGAGAGCAGACCGGTACCATGTCGACGTGATGGATGGGCATTATGTGAAGAATATTACGTTATCACCCTTTTTCATTGAACAGCTTCGGAAACTGACAAATTTACCGATTGATGTTCATCTAATGGCCGAACATCCGCAGGAATTTTTAATCGATGCATGTATTGATGCAGGCGCAACGATGATTTGTTTACACCCAGAAGTCGTGCAAAAAGATGCCTTTCGAATCATACGCCATATTCACCAAAGAAAATGTGAGGTTGGCTTTGTTCTAAATCCCGCCACACCTGTTGCAGCATTAGATTCCTTTATTCATTTAATAGACAGAGTGACGATCATGACGATCGATCCAGGCTTTGCCGGACAGCCTTTTATTAAAGAAATGCTTCAGAAAATTAAACAGGTGAAAGATATCAAAAAACACGAAGGATACTCGTTTTCAATTGAAGTAGACGGCTCTTGTAATGAGAGCACGTTCCGGCTGCTTGCTGAGGCTGGAAATGAGATCTACATCATCGGCACCTCAGGTTTATTTGGACTTCATAAAGAACTCGACACTGCTTGGGAAAGAATGAAGCAAATATTTGCAAAAGAAACAGCCTCAATCGAATCACGTTAGTAAAAGAGAGGATGAAAACCATCCTCTTTTTTACGCAAATTTTACTAAAACACAATTCATTCACCAAAACTTACCCAAAAACAAAATAAAAATCAAAAATTCATAATTGAAAGCGCTTTATTTATGTGTTATCCTTCAAATATCTTTAGTAAATATTTAGTCAAATAACGATGAGGAGTTTGCCTATGACCACACTCAAAGATATTGCTCATGATGCAAAAGTGTCCGTTTCCACTGTATCCCGTGTGTTAAATGGCGATCAAACGCTTGCCGTTTCACACGCAACGAGACAAAACATCCTCGACATTGCTAAGAAGTTAAACTATACCCCAGTGAGAGCAAGAAAAGCCGATCAAGCAGAAGAAAAAAGCCCATCTGAATCCCCAGTCATCGGTGTCGTTGTCGCTCAATCCATTGACGAAGAATTAAATGATCCCTTTTTTTCATCGATTCGAAAAGGAATTGAAAAAGAATATGCCAAACAAGGCCTGTCCACTCTCCATACCTTTCGCCTAAGAAGCATGGATAAAGGGGCGATGCTAAAGGAAATTGACGGCTTGATCGTCATTGGACGAATCAGCCCCGATACGGTTGAAAAAATGACAAATCGAATGGAACACATTGTTTTTATCAATCATTATGCGGATGAAGATTTGTATGATTGTGTACATGTTGATTTTGTCAGAGCGGCAGATCGCGCCATTCGTCATCTGCAATCTCTCGGCTATACACATCTAGGCTATATTGGCGGGAAAGAGCGAGAGCATTATTTCGAAGGTAATGCTGTGATTGAGGACGAAAGACAAACGACGTTTATGAAAAGAATGCAGGAGGCGGGCGCTCTTCATATGGAAGACATCCACATTGGTGAATACTCCATGCAAGAAGGCTATACGCTTATGCAGCAAGCTATCAAAAAGGGAAAACTGCCGCAAGCCTTTTTCATTGGAAGTGACTCTATGGCAATCGGCGCAATGCGCGCTCTGCATGAAGCCGGTCTACACGTGCCTTCAGATGTATCCATTGTTGGGTTTAATGACATTGAAGCCGCGTCATTTTCAAGCCCGCCGCTTACGACCGTCAAAGTATATACAGAAGAAATGGGGGAAGTCGGTCTGAAGCTTTTGCTTGAGAGAATAAACGGAAGAAAACTTCCTCTGAAAGTCGTCGTACCAACAACACTCATCGAGCGAGGCAGTACATGTCTCATCCATGAAAGGGGGTGAACCATAGATTTCAGCTAACAAAAAAGAGACAAAAAAGCAGAAAGCAAGCTGCTTAGCATGATGGCCAGATCATGCTAAGAACAAGGCAGCCTGCCGCTATGCTCTCTTATCTCTTTGAAAAGAATAGAATTCCAGTATAATGGACTTCCTTTGTTTCCGCAACTGCATGAATTCTACCGATAATCGTCTGAATTTTCAGTGATCAAAAGGAGGAAACCATGAATAAAAAAATCATGCTGCTGACTGCAGCCATTTTCTTGACCATGATTTTGTCTGCTTGCGGTAATAACAGCTCATCTGAAGCAAATGGAAAGGTCACCTTGACGCTATTTTCAACAATGAGCAACAGCGGGGAAAGAAAAGCGTTTGAAGAAGTCATTCGCGAGTTTGAGAAGAAGCATGAGCAGATTCGAATCGATGCTAATTTCCCAGGCAACAGCTATGAAGATATGATCCGCGTCAAAATGGGAGCAAACGATATGCCAGACCTGTTTGATACACATGGCTGGGCCAAACTGCGCTATAGCGAGTATGTGGCTGATTTAAAAGAGATGGATTGGGTCAAACAGCTTGATCCTTCACTCGACCAAATTTTAAAAGACCAAGATGGGAAAGTGTACGCTTACCCGCTGAATCAAGCAAAAGACGGGCTTAGCTTTAATGCCAATCTATTAAAGGAATATGGCATAGAAGTCCCTAGAACACTTGATGAATTAAAATCTGCTTTGCTGACAGTGAAAGAAAAGAGCAAAGGAGATGTTGTGCCGCTCTGGATACCAGGAGGAGATAACTCAAATATTGCCCAAGTCTTTGATGAGCTGGCGACGCCTTTATTAATCACCGATCAAAAGCATCAATACGGAAAGGAACTTGAAAACGGATCATTTGATTGGTCTCTCTATACACCGCTTGCACAATTCATGAAAGATCTGAAGGATCAAGACCTTTTAAACAATGATGTCCTGACAGCGAAACTCTCTCAAGCGCCTGAACTCATGGCACAAAACAAAATCGCCTTCACCTTTGTCGGAGGATCTTTAGGACCTGAAGCAACAGAGCTGAATTCATCGATCAAAGTAGGCACGATGCCTGTTCCAGCCATTCATGAAGGAGATGAACAAAGCTGGATTGGCGGAGAACGTTTTACTGTTGCTGCTTGGAAAGACTCTAAGCATCTAAAAGAAGCAAAACAATTCATCGATTTTTTAGCAAAACCTGAAAACGCAAAAAAAATCGCCGAGGGCACATCCTCTGAAACAGCTCTAAAACAAGTGAAAGCGAAAAACTATTACTCTGCATTTTACGATCAATACGAACAGGTGAAGATTGAACCGTATTTCGATCGAAAATACTTACCAAGCGGAATGTGGGCGGTCATGGCAACAACGGGTCAAGAATTATTAGCAGGCTCCATCACACCAGAACAGTTATCAAAGAAAATGGAAGAGGAATATAAGCGTTTGAAAAAACAATAGCCGATGGATGCTGAAACAGGAGTGAAGCCAATGAATGACATCACAAAAGCAAAGCAGCCAGCCGCATTCACCTCTTTACCAAAACAAAAGATACAAAAACGCCAGAATTCATCACTTTGGTGGATGTACATGCCAGCTGTTCTCGTCGTCAGTACCTTTATCATTTATCCTTTTTTGAACGGCATTCAGCTTTCTTTTACGAATTGGAACGGTTTCTCACAAACTTATCAATGGATTGGTCTTGGGCAATATCAAAGGCTGCTTCAGGATCAAGCGACATGGCTTGTTGTCAAAAACACGCTTCTCTATGGAATTGGGAGCACTGTCTTACAAAATATCATCGGACTTGGGTATGCTCTCTTATTAAATCAAAGATTAAAGATGAAAGCCATCACAAGAACGGTCATCTATTTACCTGTCATGATCAGCCCGATTGCGATGGGCTATATTTGGTATTTTGTGTTTGCTTACCAAGGTGGTGCCTTAAATGATGTGGTGACGCTTTTTGGATTTGATCAAATAAATGCGCTCGGCAACCCGCAATTTAACACATGGATCATTGTGCTTGTCAACACATATCAATTCGTCGGGATTGCGATGATCATTTATTTAGCAGGACTTCAAAGTATTCCTAAGGATTATTATGAAGCGGCTCAATTAGACGGCGCATCGAGCTTCCAGCAATTCAGGCGGATTACATTGCCGCTGCTTATGCCGTCGATCACCATTAATGTTGTGCTGAATGTCATTGGCGGGCTCAAGCTCTTTGATGTCATTGTGGCACTCACGGGCGGCGGACCTGGAGATTCCTCGCAATCCATGTCGACCTTTATGTATGATCTGTACTTCAAACGCCAGGATGCAGGCTATGCAGCGACGCAAGGGGTTTTCATGGCGGTCATTATCCTTGTCATTAGTGTCGCAGCGCTGATTTATTTCAAACGAAAGGAGACCGAGGTGTGATGGATAACGCCTATAAGCGCAAGAAAAAATGGTACTCCTTCCTCGCACTATTGATCACATTGCTGCACCTCATTCCATTTTATATTTTGGTGACGACATCATTAAAGGGGATAGGAGATTTCAGTTCAAAATGGCTGTTTCCGAAAGCACTGCATCTTGAAAACTTCCGCACAGCATGGACAGAGGCTCAGCTTGGCCAGTCCTTTTTGAATACAGTGATCATTACGTTCAGTTCCGCTGTATTGCTCATTATCTTTGGATCTCTTGCAGCCTATCCGCTTGCAAGAAGGAACACAAAGCTGAATAAAGCAGTCTATGTTTTATTTATTGCCATTATGGTCATTCCACCGCTTACAGCCCTTGTCCCGCTCTATAAAATGGTCGTTCAAATCGGGATGATGAACACCTATCAAATTGCTGTTTTAAATTATGTGGCTGCTTTTTTGCCGCTGACAATTTTCTTATACGCAGGCTTTATCCGGTCGACAATTCCAAAGGAGCTTGAAGAAGCTGCCCGTATTGATGGTGCAGGGACACTCAGAGTTTTTTTCACAGTCGTTTTTCCGCTTCTGAAGCCCATTACCGCTTCTGTATTAATTATTGCCTGCGTGTATATTTGGAACGACTATCAATTTGCTATCTTCTTTTTGCAAGATAAAGAGATGCATACACTCACAGTCGCCTTATCCCATTTTTTTGGTCAAAATCAGCATCAGCTTCAGCTCGTTGGGGCAGCTGCACTCATTGCGATGCTGCCAATGGTCACGATGTTTTTACTTTTGCAAAAATATTTTATCGCAGGGCTTTCACAAGGCTCTGTCAAAGGCTAGCCCAATATGGATGTAAAAAGGAGAGTCGTCTATGTCTAAAATTACATTTATCGGTGCAGGGAGTACCGTGTTTGCTAAAAATATATTAGGAGATTGTCTGTTTGTTCCCGCCCTTGCAGGCTTTGAATTCGCATTATATGATATCGACCACAACCGGCTGAAAGAATCAGAAACGATGCTCCGGCATTTAAAAGCAAATTACGGTGCAAATGTGACCATCCAGTCCTATCACAACCGGAAAGAAGCCTTAAAGGATGCGAAATATGTTATCAATGCCATCCAAGTTGGAGGCTACCGGCCAAGTACTGTCATTGATTTTGAAATACCAAAAAAATACGGATTAAGACAAACGATTGCGGATACGGTAGGGATCGGCGGCATCTTCCGCTCCCTTCGAACGATTCCTGTCATGCTGGAATTTGCAAAGGACATGGAAGAGGTTTGTCCAAATGCTTTATTGTTAAATTACACGAACCCAATGGCCACACTGACAGGTGCGATGCTGCGCTATACTCAGGTTCAAACGATTGGTCTCTGTCATAGTGTGCAAGTCTGTACAAAGGACCTATTTGAATCTCTTGAAATGGAACATGAAGGCATTGAAGAAAAAATTGCCGGTATTAACCATATGGCATGGTTATTAGAGGTAAAACGGGACGGAAAAGATTTGTATCCAGAAATCAAAAGACGAGCAAAAGAAAAACAGCAATCCAGGCATCATGATATGGTACGCTTTGAACTGATGGATAAATTCGGCTACTATGTCACAGAATCCTCAGAGCACAATGCCGAATACCATCCATATTTCATCAAATCACGGTACCCAGAACTAATCGGTCAGTTTAACATTCCGCTCGATGAATACCCGAGACGCTGCGAGGAACAAATCAACAATTGGAATACAATGAAGCATGACCTTGTGGGCAATACACAGATCACACATACTCGCTCAAAAGAATATGGTTCACGTATCATTGAAGCGATTGAAACGAACGTTCCCTTTAAATTTGCCGGGAATGTGCTGAACACAGGTGGCCTCATTCACAACCTGCCTGAAAAAGCGTGTGTCGAAGTGCCGTGTGTTGCAGATCGAAGCGGCATCATGCCATGCTATGTCGGAGAGATCCCTGAACAACTGGCGGGACTGAACCGGACCAATATTAGTTCACAGCTCATGACCATCGAAGCAGCAATCAGCGGGAAAAAAGAACACATTTATCAAGCGGCATTACTAGATCCACACACAAGTGCTGAACTGTCGATTGATGACATCATCAAATTATGCGATGAACTCATTGAAGAACATGGTGAGATGCTCTCGCATTTTGCAGATCCGAATCAATATGCCGCATCAACCAATTTACAGAAATAAACCAGCCTCTACCTGATGCAATGCGCATCAGGTTTTTTTATGCTGCAAATAGAGGATTGACTGAAAGCGTTTTTAATATTATGATTTTTCTAAAGTTAATCAAAAGTTAATCAAAAACAAATCATGAGTGAATCACATTCCGAAATCATTTCTCACAAACAAATGGCTGGGCGGCAACCTATCACACGTTAGAGCAAGCTTTTATCACAACGTAAACCAAAACAACAATAATATTTGACAAAGAGTGTATACAGATGGGCGCCCGTTAGATGAGACAATGACAACTAAACAAATCCTACATTTTTTCATAAAAAGGAGAGAGGGAACATGACCAAAACAGATGTACAAATGTTGAAAAATTATATTGGCGGACAATGGATTGAGGCAGAAACTAGTCAAACAGAGGAAGTATATAACCCAGCTACTGGCGAGATCATCGCAGAAGTGCCGCTTTCAACAAAAAAAGATGTCGAACATGCGGTACAGGCAGCACAAGAAGCATTTGCCACTTGGTCGAAAACTCCCGTTCCCCGCCGTGCACGCATTTTATTTAAATACCAACAGTTACTCGTTGACAAATGGGATGAGCTGGCTGAACTCGTAACGATTGAAAACGGAAAAAGCATCACAGAAGCAAAAGGAGAAGTGCAGCGCGGAATTGAATGTGTCGAATTTGCCGCTGGTGCACCAACCTTAATGATGGGAAAACAATTACCAGATATCGCATCTGGACTCGAATCTGGCATGTACCGCTATCCAATTGGCGTCATCGGCGGAATTACACCATTTAACTTTCCGATGATGGTTCCTTGCTGGATGTTCCCGCTTGCCATTGCCTGCGGAAATACGTTTGTTTTAAAACCTTCAGAGCGCACGCCGATTCTTGCCGCACGATTAGCCGAATTATTTGAAGAAGCTGGTCTTCCAAAAGGGGTTCTCAACATTGTCAATGGAGCTCATGATGTCGTCAATGGTCTGCTTGAACACCAAAAGGTCAAAGCCATTTCATTTGTCGGCTCTCAGCCAGTTGCAGAATACGTCTATAAAAAAGGCACAGAGCATGGCAAACGTGTCCAAGCACTTGCAGGAGCAAAAAATCACTCCATTGTCCTCAAAGATGCAGATTTAGACGCGGCAACGAAACAAATCATTGGTGCTGCCTTTGGATCAGCAGGAGAGCGCTGCATGGCCGCGGCCGTTGTCGCAGTGGAAGAAGAAGTGGCAGATGATCTCATTCAAAAATTAGTTGATGAATCGAATAAGCTTGTCATTGGAAACGGAATAAATGAAGAGGTCTTTCTTGGTCCAGTCATTCGAGAGGAACATAAGGAGCGAACGCTTCAATACATTCAGTCAGGGATTGAAGAAGGCGCAAGTCTCATTCGAGATGGCAGGAAAGATAACGAAACAAATGGAAAAGGGTATTTCGTTGGACCAACGATCTTTGACCATGTGACAAATCAAATGAAAATTTGGCAGGACGAGATTTTCGCCCCAGTCTTATCAATAGTTCGTGTCTCTTCACTGACAGAAGCGATCGACCTGTCTAATCAATCAAAATTTGCGAACGGTGCCTGCCTGTACACAGACAGTGCATCAAGCATCAGAGAATTTCGCGAAAATATTGAAGCAGGGATGCTCGGCGTCAATATCGGTGTTCCCGCACCAATGGCATTCTTCCCGTTTTCCGGCTGGAAGGATTCCTTCTACGGAGACTTGCATGCCAATGGAACAGACGGAGTAGAGTTTTACACAAGAAAGAAAATGGTCACCGCTCGTTATATGTAAGCTACATGCAACGAATCATGAAGAAAAAATGCAGCCCCAGCATGGGAGACTGCATTTTTTGTTGTCTTCTAGTCAAAAAGTAAGGGTTTTCATCATGATTACAGCAAGGATTTGCACTAGAAATCATTCTTTCTATTCATTCTTCATCAGTATCTATCAACATATTTTGAAATTGGGCCTAAACCCCAATATTAGGAAGATGAAAACAGGAGGAAATGAAACGATGAGGACGAGGATGAAGTGCGGCGTTGGTTTATTGATTTTTGCTTTGGTACTGAGTTGTTTACCGGTATATGATGCGAGTGCGGCAAGCACAACAATTGCAAAACGTGTAGGAAATGCAAACCCGCTCATAGACCACCACTTGGGCGCTGATCCGTTTGCGCTCACCTATAACGGAAGAGTGTACATTTATATGTCGAGTGATGACTATGAATATCACAGCAACGGTACGATTAAAGATAATTCTTTTGCCAATTTGAATAGGGTCTTCGTCATCTCTTCAGCAGATATGGTGAACTGGACAGATCATGGCGCGATTCCAGTAGCCGGTGCAAATGGGGCAAATGGCGGCAAAGGGATTGCTAAATGGGCAGGTGCTTCCTGGGCTCCATCAGCGGCGGTGAAAAAAATCAATGGGAAGGATAAATTTTTCCTTTATTTCGCAAACAGCGGCGGAGGGATTGGGGTTCTGACAGCAGATTCCCCAATCGGTCCATGGACAGATCCTATCGGAAAAGCGCTTGTCACGCCAAATACACCAGGAATGTCCGGGGTTGTATGGCTGTTTGATCCAGCCGTTTTTGTAGATGATGACGGCACTGGTTATTTATATGCCGGTGGAGGCGTACCAGGCGGTTCTAATCCAACGCAGGGACAATGGGCCAATCCTAAAACAGCAAGAGTCTTAAAACTAGGGCCTGATATGACAAGTGTTGCCAGTAGCGCCTCGACCATTGATGCTCCTTTTATGTTTGAAGACTCAGGGATGCATAAGTATAACGGAACCTATTACTATTCCTATTGCATCAACTTTGGCGGCTCCCACCCAGCAGATAAACCACCTGGTGAGATCGGTTATATGACGAGCTCAAGTCCGATGGGTCCATTTACGTATAGAGGGCATTTCCTGAAAAATCCGGGTGCATTTTTTGGCGGCGGCGGTAACAACCATCATGCGGTGTTCAATTTTAAAAACGAGTGGTATGTCGTGTATCATACCCAAACGGTCAGCTCTGCTTTATACGGGGCAGGAAAAGGCTACAGATCTCCGCATATTAATAAGCTTGTGCATAATGCTGACGGCTCCCTTCGAGAGGTTGCAGCCAATTTTGAAGGGGTCAAACAGCTTTCCAACCTGAATCCTTATCAGCGGGTAGAAGCTGAAACATTTGCATGGAATGGACGCATTTTGACAGAGGCCTCTTCAGCTCCAGGCGGACCGGTCAATAACCAGCATGTCACAAACATTCAAAACGGAGATTGGGTGGCTGCCAGTAACGTCGATTTCGGATCAAACGGCGCAAGAACATTTAAAGCGAATGTAGCATCAAATGCAGGCGGAAAAATAGAAGTACGCCTCGGAAGCCCTGACGGCAGACTCGTCGGAACATTAAATGTCCCTTCCACAGGCGGAACAAACAATTGGCGAGAAGTAGAAACGACAGTAAACGGAGCAGCTGGCGTGCACAACGTATTTTTTGTCTTTACTGGAACAGGTGCAAACCTATTTCAGTTTGATTCCTGGCGGTTTACTCAATAACAAAGGATGAGAAAATGATAGGAGAGTGGAAAAATTTGATGTCAATGATCAAAAAAACAATCTGTACTTTATTGATCTGCTTCACCATGCTGTCTGTCATGTTCATCGGACCTGGCGCAACTGAAGTTTCAGCAGCAGATGCCAATATTAATATCAATGCAGAAAGACAAGTGATTCGCGGCTTTGGCGGAATGAACCACCCGGCTTGGATTGGTGATTTGACCGCACCTCAAAGGGAAACCGCTTTTGGCAATGGGCAGAATCAGTTAGGGTTTTCCATTCTAAGAATTTTTGTAGATGAGAACAGAAATAATTGGCACAGAGAGGTCGCCACAGCCAAAAGAGCAATAGAGCATGGAGCTTTAGTGATCGCTTCACCTTGGAATCCTCCAAGCCATATGGTCGAGACTTTCAACCGTAATGGTACAACTGCAAAGCGGCTGAGATACAATCAATACGCTGCATATGCTCAGCATCTGAACGATTTTGTGACGTATATGAAAAATAATGGAGTCAATCTCTATGCGATATCAGTACAAAACGAGCCTGATTATGCACATGAATGGACATGGTGGACTCCTCAGGAAATCCTGCGTTTCATGAGAGAAAATGCCGGCTCCATTAATGCCCGCGTGATTGCGCCAGAATCCTTTCAATACCTTAAAAATATATCAGATCCTATCTTAAATGATCCGCAAGCGCTTAGAAATATGGACATTCTCGGAGCCCATTTGTACGGAACCCAAATCAGCCAGCTTCCATATCCTCTGTTCAAACAAAAAGGAGGGGGGAAGGAGCTTTGGATGACAGAGGTCTACTACCCGAATAGCGATAACAATTCAGCGGACCGCTGGCCTGAGGCATTAGGGGTTTCAGAGCATATTCACCATTCGATGGTAGAAGGGGACTTTCAGGCATATGTTTGGTGGTACATCCGCAGATCCTACGGCCCTATGAAGGAAGATGGCCTGATCAGTAAACGCGGTTACAACATGGCGCATTTCTCCAAGTTTGTACGCCCAGGATACGTCAGAATTGATGCAACGAAAAGTCCTGAACCAAATGTTTTCGTATCTGCCTACAAAGGAAACAATCAGGTTGTCATTGTCGCGATTAACAAAAACAATACAGGAGTCAATCAGCACTTTGTGATGCAAAATGGAACTGCTTCGCAAGCATCAAGATGGATTACAAGCAGCAACAGCAACCTTCAGCCCGGTACAGACTTAAATATATCAGGTAATCAATTTTGGGCTCATCTCCCGGCTCAAAGTGTGACAACATTTGTAGTCAAACGCTAGAATCAATTGAATCACCAAAAGCCAATTTTCTCATTTCAAAAGAAAATTGGCTTTTTTTATGCAAATAGGAAGTTGATTTTTTCACTATGTTCTTACATTGGGTATAATAATGGCAATGACTTCAGGAGAGTGATCAATGTATGCCAAAGCATCAAAGCAAAGTATTAATGATCGATGACGAAAAAGAAATTTTGGAATTAATCAACACAGTATTAACAAGAGAAGGCATTGATCGCGTTATAACAGCTTCAACTGCCCGTGATGGGCTCACGAAATTCCACCAAGAACAGCCTGATCTTGTCATACTTGATATTATGCTGCCAGACGGTGAAGGCTATGATATTTGCAGACAAATCAGAGAGACCTCCCATGTTCCGATTATCTTTTTATCAGCAAAGGGAGAGGAATCAGACAAAATTGTAGGTCTTGCCATCGGCGGGGATGACTACATTACAAAACCGTTCAGTCCAAAGGAAGTCGCCTACCGGGTGAAAGCGCAGCTGAGACGGCTCTCATACTTGCAGTCATCTCAAGCGGATCCCGTCATCAAAAAAGGGCCGTTTGAGTTAAACGAACAGCAAGCAGAACTGAAGAAAAATGGCGCGGTCATTGAGCTCACACCGAAAGAGCTTCTGCTGATGACCTACTTCTTGCAGCACCCGAACCGCATCATCAGTAAAGAAACGCTTTATCAAACTGTTTGGGGGGAAGACTTCTTCGGTTCTGACAATACGGTAATGGTTCATATCCGAAGACTTCGGGAAAAAATAGAAAATTCCCCGTCAACACCAGAGTTTCTCGTCACAGTCAAAGGGCTTGGCTATAAATTTGTTGTAAAGGATGCGTAAGGATGAAATGGCGATTAACAGGCAGGTATATGGTCTCTGTCATTATCGTGACCATTATCACGGTCTTTATCAACTTATTCGTATTTATGATTTGGCTCGTACTTCAGGCAAACAGCCAGCATAACGAGGAAAATACGCCCGAAACCTTCACAAGATCATTTGAACAATACATCTCTTTTTCTGATCAAGGGATAACCGTAAACAAAGAAGGGCAGAAAGCCTTAAAACAACAGAATGCATGGGTTCAAATTTTAGATGAAAATGGCCAAAACGTGTATCATGCGCAGGCACCTAAAGGATTAAAGAACAAATATACACCGATAGACATCGTGAACTTACATAAATATAAAGATAAGCAATTATTATCGACCATTTATGCTGGCGGAAAAAAAGTAAAGGGCAAAGAATACAGCTACTTTATCGGTTTTAAAGACCCTTCCATCGGAAAATACCTATTCTCGTTTGACACGAAGGATTTAGTAACAAGATTCAATATCGGGACGATGATTTTATTATCAATTGATGCCATCATAGCATTACTCATTGGTTACTTATTCAGCCGGCAGCTCACAAAACCGCTCGGCCGTGCCATTCATAGCATCCAGCGGCTGGCAAACGGAGATTACACGACAAATCTGCCTGCTAAAGGAATTTATAAAGATGTCTTCTATAATGTCAATCACTTATCAGAGCAGCTCGCTTCAAGCAAAAAAGAAAAAGACAAACTAGAGCAAATGCGGGAAGAATGGATCAGCCATATTTCTCATGATATTAAAACGCCATTATCCTCTATTCAAGGCTATGCTGAAATCATGAAGGATCGAAATTATCCTCTTTCAGATCAAGAGATAATGCATTATGCCAGCATCATAGAGAATAAATCACTGTACATTAAAGATGTCATGGAGGATCTAAATTTAACAACAAGGCTGAAAAATAACGACGTGATGCTACATAAAGAGCTTGTGAACATTGTGCCGTTGCTGCGTAAAACGTTAATTGATATCCTAAACGATTCGAGATATGCAGATCAAAGCATTGAGCTGCAAACGAATGTAGACAAGCTCATGCTGAATATTGATACGGTCCTCATACGAAGAGCAGTCACCAATCTCATTTTAAATGCCCTTGTCCACAATGATGCTGATGTGAAAATCATTGTACAGCTTGAGCAAAAAGAACATACCCATATCACAATTAAAGACAACGGCAAAGGAATTGAAGAGGCAGAGCTAGAAAAAGTGTTTGACCGCTACTATAGAGGGACGAATACAGCAGGGACACATGCTGGCTCTGGTCTTGGAATGGCGATTGCAAAAGATATTATCCAAAAACACGGCGGAGATATTACGATACAAAGTATAATTGGAGAAGGAACAACGATTGATATCCAATTACCCACTTGAATAGACATACAAAAAACGGTTCTGCTCAATGACAGAACCGTTTTTTCATCTATTATTATTCTGAAAACACTTTAATGCCTTTCACAATGTTCCAAATGAAGAAGTAAATCGCCACAAGGAATGTCAGAGCATACGTAGCAATTAAGAACGGACCAGCATGACTGATATCGTTCATGCCAAGTAAACCTGAACCGACAATACCAATACCGAAAATCAAATAAGGAATAACATGCGTCCATAGTGACTTTTTCGCATGATATTTCACTTCATCCTTTCCTAAGAAGTAGACGATAATCGGAAACAGAAACGGTGCAAAAAAGATACTGAAGTAACATAATGAAGACAAAATTTTATTTTCTCTCAAAACTTTTCACCTCTATGATTAATTTAGAAGGGAGGAGAATCATTCGACTCATCCCTCACTTCCTTACAAACCCATTGTACAACCTCAACCTTAACCTGTATTAATCCGAACCTTACAGCAACCTTAAAAATGAATAAATAGTGGCATTTCCGTTTCAAAAGGCTAAATTGAAAATCACATATCTATATTTTTGACCTTATTCTTGACCTTGTAGTATACTTCAACCTTTATAATGGAAATATCAACAGGTGACTAACCTATACATGAAAAATACGAACATAGGAATAGAGCTGATGACAAAAGGTGAACTTGCAAAAAGAACAGGAATAAGCGCTGCTGCCATTCGGTACTATGAAGAAAACGGCATTTTACCTGTCCCAATACGCTATTCTAATGGTTATCGATTATATACAGAAGATGACCTATTAAAAATTGAATTCATAAAAGGGGCTAAATCGTTAGTTACTCCCTGAATATGCTGAAAAAAATCAGATGCTGGCTCGTGAAGGAATGGAAGTCATTACAAACATATGGGCTGCTGATAAACACCCAACAGACTCATTGATCAGCCCAATCTACGGAGATTTTAAAGGACTGGGGAAAATCACTCATTTATTGGCACACACGAAGCTTTATATCCAGATGCGATAAAACTTGATGAAAAACTAACAGAGCAAGGAATTGAGATCAACACCTACGTTTATCTGGAAATGCTTCATGTGTTTGTTGTCATGCTAATCCCAGAAGCAAAAGATGCTAAACAAAAAATCATTCAGATCATTAATAGCTAGGTATCGTCCTTTTATGTCACGAAATAAATGAAACACACTCAATTCAATATTTGATGGAAACACCTTTCCCGAATCCTGAAAAAATTAAATCAGTGTACTCCGATAGAATACCGTCACACACTGGCAATTTTAAGTTTTTTATATTCGCCAAGTTGACAAGGCTAAGAACAGATTAGTGATCTTTTTCAATGAATATTCACAAGTAAAGAAAACCTGTAAAAATTGCAGGAAAATGAGACATGCATAAGTTTTCAAGTGTTGTTTGCGTTTTCATGAAGAATGTTGGCGCATACATTGACTTTGCCAAACGAAATCATCATCTTCATAATGAAAAGAGAATGAAGCATAAAGGGGTCATGAACTTTGAAAAAAAATGTTCAAGCTATGCTGAAAGAACTCAATCGTGCCATGAAACAATATGGAGAAGCTATCATTAAAATTAAATCCAATGTATAGCCTTTAATTTTAATAGGTGTCTAGTCTGGTGCAATTGCATCAGGCTTTTTTTCGTGATGAATAGTTAAAATAATGAAAAAATTTCGAAAAACAATTGACTGAAAGCGCTTTTGATATTATGATTATTTCAAAGTTAACCATAAGTTAACCAAAAATATGATTATTTTTTGAAAAACTTATGGTTAACTCTATTTTTCAAGTATTTAGTCATAAAGGAGGCTGACAAACGCGTGACCAACCCGAACTGTATTTCGTGGGGCATTGCTCCGATTGGCTGGAGGAATGATGATATTCCAACGATAGGAGCTGATAATACATTATCTCACTTATTAAGCGATATATGTGTCGCTGGTTTTCAAGGAACTGAAGTAGGTGGTTTTTTCCCCGAACCCAACATTTTAAATAAAGAGCTTCAATTACGTAATCTAAAAATTGCAGGCAAGTGGTTTAGTAGTTACATCATACAAGACGGACTAGAGATGGCGAAAAAAAAATTTACTGATCATTGTCGATATTTACAAGAAGTAAATGCAAGTGTAGCGGTTGTATCTGAACAAACGTACTCTATTCAAAAAAAAGAAGTGAGTGTTTACAAAAATCAACCCACTTTTTCGGATAAAGAATGGGACTTACTCTGCACAGGAATAAATGAGTTAGGCAAAATTGCTAACGCTTTCAATCTGAAACTTGTGTACCATCATCACCTTGGCACAGGGGTTCAAACCTTATCAGATATTACTCGTTTATTAGAAGGAACGGACGAAAAATATGTTCATCTTCTATATGATACTGGTCATATTTTCGTATCAGATGGCGATTATATGCCCCTATTGCATACACATATTGACCGCATACATCATGTTCACTTTAAGGATGTTAGAAAAGAAATAATGGACCTTTGTAAGCAAGAAGATTTGCCTTTTCTACAATCCTTTCTTAAAGGTATTTTCACTGTTCCAGGTGACGGATGTATTAATTTTGAAGAAGTATACCGCGTTCTATTAGAAAATGGTTATAACGGATGGATTGTGGTTGAAGCTGAGCAAGATCCTTCAATTGCACATCCACTTGAATATGCGCTGTTGGCTCGTAAGTATATTGATGAGAAATTAGTGATCCATACTTAAAATAGAACAGGAGAAAACGAGCATGAATAAACAAGTCAACCAACACCAAAATCTTAGGGCGATTATTTTAATTTCGACTTTTGGCGGACTTCTTTTCGGATATGATACTGGCGTCTTAAATGGGGCATTACCATATATGTCACAACCAGGGCAGCTCAATTTAACAGCGCTTACACAAGGTTTAGTGACAAGTGCATTACTTTTTGGGGCAGCATTTGGGGCAGTGATATGCGGTCGGTTATCAGACCGTTATGGCAGGCGTAGAACGATTTTTTCTCTCGCAGCGATGTTCTTTTTTTCCACGATCGGTTGTACGGTTTCACCGAATGCAGAAATTATGATTATTTTCCGATTCCTCCTTGGCCTAGCAGTTGGGGGAGCATCTGTTGCAGTGCCAACTTTCTTAGCAGAAATGTCACCTGCGAATCAGCGCGGAAGAATCGTTACACAAAATGAATTGATGATCGTAACAGGTCAATTACTTGCATTCGTTTTCAATGCTATCATTGGTAACTTATTAGGAGAGAACCCATTTGTATGGCGAATTATGCTACCGATTGCTGCTCTTCCAGCGATCATTTTATTCTTTGGCATGTTGAGAGTCCCTGAAAGCCCAAGGTGGCTTGTCACTAGTGGGAAAAGAGATGAAGCCCTGCAAGTGCTACAAAAGATTCGCTCAAAGGTAGATGCAGAAAGAGAGCTTAGTGAGATTGAAAATGCCTATGAAAAAGAAAAGAACCTTGACAAAGCAACCTTTAAAGATTTCTCTATTTCTTGGGTGAGAAGGCTTGTACTCATCGGAGTAGGGATTGCGATTGTCCAACAAATAACTGGTGTCAACTCTATTATGTATTATGGAACCGAGATATTAAGAGGTGCCGGCTTTGATACAAAAGCAGCGTTGATTGGTAACATTGGAAATGGTATTATTTCGGTTATCGCGACAATTGTAGGAATTGTCTTGCTAGGCAAAATCGGACGCCGCCCTATGCTCATTACAGGATTAATCGGTACAACGACAACATTACTTTTCATCGGAATTTTTTCAAATCTTTTTGCTGGGTCAGAATTACTTCCATATATCGTGTTATTATTAACCATTACCTTCCTTGCGTTCCAACAAGGTGCAATTTCTCCAGTGACTTGGCTCATGTTGTCTGAGATATTTCCACTCCGCCTTAGAGGGCTCGGCATGGGTGTCACAGTTTTCTGCCTTTGGATTGTTAATTTCTTAGTCGGTCTAACGTTCCCTATTCTACTATCTCAACTTGGGTTGTCTGTGACATTCTTTATCTTCGTTGGATTCGGTATCTTGTCAATATTGTTTGTTACTAAATTCTTGCCAGAAACGAAAGGGCTTACATTAGAAGAACTTGAAGCGAATTTCCGAAATCATGGTCATTCAGGCGTTGATGTTACATCAAATAATAAAACAATTTCTTAATGAAAGAGGTATATAAATGAAACTTGCATTTAACCAAGCGACAACTCTCAAAAATTCTAATTTATCAAAAGATTTAAACCTTTGCGAAAAACACGGTTATGATTTTATTGAAATTCGAACAATGGATAAATTACCAGAATACCTTGAGACTGCTTCACTTGAGGATCTAAACAACTATTTTCAATCAACCACAATTAAACCACTTGCCTTAAATGCTCTCGTCTTCTTCAATAATCAATCAAAAGAACAATACGAAGCGACAATTCAAACATTTAAAGACATGCTTGAAACGGCCAAAACAATTGGTGCACCTTACATAGTTGTCGTTCCACTAGTAACAAAAGAAAAATTTCTTAAATCAGAGATTCATAAAAGTTGTGTAAGCGTGTTAAAGGAACTTTCTACGCTCGCTTCTCCTTATGAAGTAAAAATCGCTTTAGAATTCGTAGGTCACCCTGAATGTACTGTCAACACATTGTCTCAAGCATACAAAATCATTGAAGAGGTTAATTGTGACAACGTAGGGCTTGTTCTAGACTGTTTTCATTTCCATGCAATGGGCTCACGTTTAGAGGACTTACAAAAGGTTGATATTTCAAAAATCTTTATCGTCCATATCGATGATACAGAGGACTTCCCAATCGGCTTTTTAACAGATGAAGATCGCGTATGGCCAGGTGAAGGCGCCATCGATCTTCAAGGGATTTTCAGCATCTTAAAAGAAAAAGGATATGACGGTGTGGTATCTGTTGAGCTATTTAGACCCGATTATTACAACCTTGATGCAGAAGTAGTCATTAAAAAAGCCAAACAAACGACAAACAACGTACTTACAAAAATGGGGGTCTAATTGCCATGAAGGAGTGTTCATAATGACTGTAACTGATGTGAAATTAGTTTCAATGAAAGAGATGTTAAAAGAAGCGAAGCAAGCAAAATATGCTATTGGGCAGTTTAATATCAATGGATTGCAATGGACGAAAGCCATTCTACTTGCCGCAGAAGAAGAGAACTCTCCTGTCATTGTTGCAGCTTCTGATCGACTTGTTGATTACCTAGGTGGCTTTCAAACGATTGTTGGAATGGTAGAGGGATTGATGAGAGATTTATCGATTACAGTTCCAGTTGCTTTGCACCTTGATCACGGGGCGAGCGTTGCTAGGTGCCAATCAGCCATTGAAGCAGGTTTCAGCTCTGTCATGATTGATGGTTCATCCTTTTCTTTAAAAGAAAACATCCGTATGACAAACGATGTTGTCAGCTATGCGATGAAAAGAGGTGTATCAGTAGAGGCAGAAGTTGGCTCAGTCGGTGGTATGGAAGATGGGATGATTGGCAACATTGTATATGCTAATCCATTAGACTGTCATCGACTTGTACAAGAAACCAATGTAGACGCACTTGCGGCAGCACTTGGTTCAGTACATGGGCCATACCAAGGTGAACCAAAGCTTGGATTTGAAGAAATGAAAGATATTTCTGAACGCACAGATATCCCATTAGTACTCCACGGTGGTTCTGGGATTCCGGTCGAACAAATTCAGCGAGCGATTTCATTAGGGCATGCGAAAATTAATGTCAATACAGAATGTCTACTAGCTTGGAATCAAGCTATACGCTCTAAATTAAAAGAGGATGCTGACATATACGATCCACAAACCATCCTAACGCCAGGTACAGAGGCTATTAAAAGTGTGGTCAAAATGAAAATGAGGGAATTCGGATCTAGCCAGCGCATCAGATAAAAAACCCATCACATCACATGAAGCCGCCTTCCATAAGCCATGATGAAAAGGAAGATCACGATGTTAAAAATGAAAAGAATTCAACAAATCAAAGAATATATCTTGAAAAATCAGTCTGTATCTTTAGACGACCTTGTCGAGACATTTGACGTTTCCAAAAATACCATTCGACGTGATGTCCAAAAATTAGTAAACGAAGGACATATTCAAAAGGTCTACGGAGGAGTTGCTGCAAATCATGCGAAGCTTGAAGCCTTTCAAGACAGACAAATTAGAAATCAAGCGCAAAAACGTCTGATTGCAAGAGAGGCAGCAAGCTGGGTGAAGGATGGAGATGTGATCTTTATTGATTCTGGTACGACAACACTGGAGCTCATACATTTCATTCACAACAAACAGGTAACAGTTGTGACAAATAACGTGGATTTCATCGTTCAAGCAATGCCTTATAAACAGCTACAAGTGATTTCGACAGGGGGACAATTAGAACGAAAGACGAAATCCTTTTCCAACTATTCTATAGCTGAGGAGTTAAATCTATATAACTTTGATAAAGTATTCATGGCATCTACAGGTGTCTCCATCTCTAATGGTGTCACCAACTCATCACCTGTCGAAACAACTATGAAGGAGCTAGTTGTAAAAAAAGGAAGAGATGTTTTTTTACTTGTCGATCATACGAAGTTCGACAAATATGCAATGGTTACCTACTGCGGTTTGAATGAGATAGACTATTTAATCACTGATGATCCATTAAATACACAGTATGTCAACTTTATTGAACAAAACGATATTAAATTGATTGTAGCGACAGACAAAGAATAAGTATTGACATGATGATTGATACGTTTGAAACAAGCGAGGCTGTTTGGGTAAGAGAGACCCTCTCAAGAGCAGAAATAAATTTATACGATAAGGTAGGGAGTACGATGGAAACAATTAGATTGACAATGAGTCAGGCATTGGTCAAGTTCTTAAATGCCCAATATGTTGAGTTCGATGGAAAGAGAGAACCATTTATTAAAGGAATCTTCACCATTTTTGGTCATGGAAACGTTGTAGGAATTGGTCAAGCACTTCAAGAAAACCCAGGAAGACTCGAAGTCTATCAAGGAAGAAATGAACAGGGAATGGCTCATGCGGCAATGGCTTTTGCAAAGCAAAAACACCGGAAACAAATTATCGCTTGCTCTTCATCCGTTGGCCCGGGCTCAGCCAATATGGTGACAGCGGCAGCAACAGCAACAGCGAACCAAATTCCACTTCTTCTTTTGCCAAGTGACGTCTTTGCTACTCGTCAGCCAGATCCAGTGTTACAACAAATGGAACAAACGCATGATCTGAGCTTATCTACAAATGATACGTTTCGAGCCGTCAGCAAATATTGGGATCGCATTACACGTCCAGAACAGCTGATGAGTGCAATGGTCAGCGCCATGCGCGTGTTAACAAATCAAATGGATACAGGTGCTGTTACCATCTCTTTACCTCAAGATGTACAAGGCGAGGCATGGGATTATCCTATGTCATTCTTTAAAGAACGTACGCATTACTTAGATCGGCAGGCGCCTTCTACCAGAAGCATCGAAGAAGCGGCTGAGCTGATCAAAACGAAGAAAAAACCACTCTTAATTCTTGGCGGAGGCGTTCGCTATTCAGAGGCTGCTGACGAATTCAAACAATTTGCAGAAACGTTCAATATTCCATTTAGTGAAACACAAGCTGGCAAGAGCGGAATTGAAAGCACGCACCCATTAAACGTTGGCGGACTTGGTGTGACAGGAAATAGTTCGGCAAACGAAATCTCACATGATGCTGATCTGATCATCGGTGTAGGCACTCGGTTCACTGACTTTACGACATCATCCAAACGTTTTTACGCAGAAAGAGATGTCCTGACAATTAATCTATCAGACTTCCATGCTTCTAAACTAGAAGCGACAAAAATCATCGCTGATGCGAAACTAGGACTTCGTGCATTAAGAAAAGCGCTAGACGGCTATCAATCTGGTTATACGAACGAGATTAAAGAAGCAAAAGCGAAGTGGGAGCAAGAACTTGAAAGACTCCGCAACATCGAATACTCAGGCGATGACTTTGAGCCAGAGATCAAAGGGCATTTCAAAGAAGAAATGGAAGAATACAAAAAAGAATTAAACACAACACTCCCGCAAACAACCGTTCTTGGTTGCATTAACGAATGGATTCCAAAAGATAGCATCATCACTTGCGCAGCAGGGAGTTTACCAGGTGACTTGCAACGTATGTGGGTCGCAAAAGAGAGAAATACGTACCACTTAGAGTATGGCTATTCTTGTATGGGATACGAAGTCGCATCTGCATTCGGTGCAAAAATGGCTGCACCTGACCAAGAAGTATATGCGATGACTGGAGACGGGAGCTACTTAATGCTACACAGTGAGCTTGTCACGAGTATTCAAGAAGGTTATAAAATCAACATTATGCTTTTTGACAACTCAGGTTTTGGCTGTATCAACAACCTTCAAATGGATAACGGAATCTCCAGCTTTGCAACAGAATTCCGTATGAGAAATAAAAAGACAGGTCAGCTTGATGGCGAGATCATGAAAATCAATTTTGCTCAATCAGCAGCAGCTTACGGTGCAAAAACGTATGAAGTGTATACACTTGATGAGCTAAAAGCAGCGATTGAAGATGCAAAACATCAAACGGTAAGCACATTGATTGATATCAAAGTGCTGCCAAAAACGATGACAGACGGTTACGGTGGTTCATGGTGGCATGTTGGCATCGCAGCTGTATCAGAGCAGGAGTCTGTGCAAAAAGCATTCGAAGCAAAGGAAAATCAACTAAACAAAGCAAGAAGATATTAAAAAGCTAAAAAAACGAAAGGTGTGATCATCATGACTGATCTAATCGTACCAGGACAAAAACGTGATAAAGAGGGAAAGGTGCTGAGCATCACGCCTGAATCTGCAGGCTGGACGTATATTGGATTTGATGTGTATACCCTCTCAAAAGGTGAAACGCTTCATCACGAAACGGGAGACAAAGAGGTTTGTGTTGTCATTCTTTCTGGTAAACTCCACCTTTCAACAACAACAGAAAAATGGGAGAACATCGGAGAGCGCATGGATATTTTTGAAAAGATTCCTCCATATTCTGTCTATGTACCAAATGGTGACAAGTTTGATATCAAGGCAACAACAGATGTAGAAATAGCCATTTGCTCTGCTCCAGGAAAAGGCACATACAAAGCGCGCCTCATTACCCCAGAACATATAGGGGTTGAACATAGAGGAGCAGGCAATATTGCAAGGCAGGTTCATAATATTTTACCAGAGCAAGAGCCTGCAGATCATTTGCTTGTAGTCGAAGTATTTACACCAGAAGGAAACTGGTCGAGTTACCCGCCACATAAGCATGATCAAGATCATTTACCATATGAATCTTACTTAGAAGAAACGTATTATCATAAGGTAAAACCAGATCACGGATTTGCGCTCCAAAGGGTGTATACAGATGACCTTTCTTTAGATGAAACAATGGCTGTCAAAGATGGCAGTGCTGTTTTAGTACCAAAAGGGTATCATCCAGTATCAGCGCCCCCTGGTTATGACATTTACTATTTGAATGTGATGGCAGGGCCTGTTCGGACATGGAAGTTTCATAACAGCAAGGAACATGAGTGGATTATGGAACACAAATTAGCTGCGAGCAAGGAGAAGTGACAATGTCCTATTTAACTTTTGAACAAGATAGAAAACTAGACGTCATTGCGATCGGTAGATTATGTATTGATTTAAATGCAAATGAAATCAACTGTCCAATGGAAGAAACAGTGACATTTACTAAATATGTCGGCGGGTCTCCTGCGAATATTTCCATCGGTCTTGCGAGACTTGGCATGAAGTCAGGCTTTATCGGAAAGGTTGCCGATGACCAAATGGGGCGTTTTGCGACACACTATTTGCAAGAAAACAACATTGATACTGAAGGAATTGTCATTGATCGAACAGGCGCGGTGACAGGCCTTGCATTCACTGAAATTAAAAGCCCTGAAGAATGCAGCATTTTAATGTATAGAGACAATGTCGCTGATCTTAAACTTGAAATCAGCGAAGTGTCTGAAGATTACATCAAACAAGCGAAAGCCATTCTTATCTCAGGAACAGCGCTAGCAAAAAGTCCTTCTAGAGAAGCCGTTTTCGTTGCGCTAGATTATGCAAAAAAACATCAAGTGACCATCATTTTTGATGTCGATTATCGTCCATATACTTGGCAGTCCGAAGAGGAAACATCAATTTATTATAACCTTGCTGCTGAAAAATCAGATTTGATCATCGGGACAAGGGAAGAGTTTGACATGATGGAAAAATTGACAGTTGACGGCCCATCAAACGATGAATCCACTGCAAATAAATGGTTTTCACATCATGCAAAAATTGTCATCATTAAACATGGAGGAGAAGGATCAATCGCCTATACAAAAGATGGTCTTTCCCATCGCGGGGGCATTTTTAAAACGAAAGTACTGAAAACATTTGGCGCTGGCGATTCATATGCATCTGCTCTCATTTATGCACTAATGAATGGGTTGACAATTCAAGAAGCAATGCGCTTTGGCAGTGCTTCAGCATCAATTGTTATTTCAAAACATAGTTCATCTGATGCGATGCCATCTGTAGAAGAAATCAAAGCGTTTATGGCAACAGCAGAAGAATTCATTCTAAATCAACCATAACAGTAGTAGAGGAGAGAGAAAAAACATGGCAAAAACAACCTTAAAAACAGTGAAAAATTATATTGGTGGCAAATGGACCGAAGCTGCAACAACGCAAACAGAAAAGGTTTTCAATCCTGCAACCGGTGAAGTAATTGCAGAAGTACCTTTATCAACAATAGAAGACGTAGATCGTGCTGTCCAGTCAGCAAACGAAGCATTCAAAACTTGGTCCAAAACAGCTGTACCAAAACGTGCGCGTATCCTTTTCAAATACCAGCAATTGCTTGTGGAGAAATGGGAAGAATTAGCTGAGCTTGTGACGCTTGAAAACGGAAAGAGCTTAACAGAAGCTAAAGGAGAAGTACAACGCGGCATAGAGTGTGTGGAATTCGCTGCTGGTGCACCAACCCTCATGATGGGGAAACAACTACCTGACATTGCAACAGGACTTGAGTCTGGTATGTATCGCTACCCCATCGGTGTCATTGGCGGGATTACACCGTTTAACTTCCCTATGATGGTTCCTTGCTGGATGTTCCCACTCGCCATTGCTTGTGGAAACACATTTGTCTTAAAGCCATCTGAAAGAACACCAATCCTTGCCGCAAGATTAGCAGAGCTATTTGAAGAAGCTGGTCTCCCAAAAGGCGTACTTAACATTGTGAACGGTGCACATGATGTGGTAAATGGGTTGCTTGAGCACAAAAACGTCAAAGCGATTTCATTTGTTGGCTCTCAGCCAGTGGCAGAGTATGTATACAAAAAAGGAACAGAGCACGGCAAACGCGTTCAAGCGTTAGCTGGAGCGAAAAACCATTCTATCGTCTTAAAGGATGCTGATTTAGATGGGGCAACAAAACAAATCATCGGTGCTGCGTTCGGATCAGCTGGTGAGAGATGTATGGCAGCTGCTGTTGTGGCAGTAGAAGAAGAGATTGCGGATGAATTCATTGAAAAATTAGTAATTGAATCAAATCAAATTGTCATTGGTAATGGCATTGAGGAAGATGTGTTCCTTGGACCTGTCATCCGTGAAGGTCATAAAGAGCGCACGTTACAATACATTCAATCAGGAGTAGACGAAGGCGCATGCCTCATTCGTGATGGAAGAAAAGACAGTGAGACAGAAGGCGAAGGCTACTTCGTTGGACCAACGATTTTTGATCACGTTACAGAAGAAATGAAAATTTGGCAAGACGAAATTTTCGCACCTGTTCTTTCTGTTGTACGTGTGAAATCACTTGGTGAAGCGATTGACATTGCCAACCATTCAAGATTTGCGAACGGTGCTTGCCTTTACACTGACAGTGCATCAAGTGTCCGAGAATTTCGTGAAAACATTGAAGCAGGTATGCTAGGCGTTAACGTGGGTGTCCCAGCTCCAATGGCATTCTTCCCATTCTCCGGTTGGAAAGATTCATTCTACGGTGATCTTCACGCCAACGGGACAGACGGCGTAGAATTCTATACTAGAAAGAAAATGGTTACAGCTCGTTATATGTAAACGAGCGAACAGGCGGCTGTGTCCCTTCTGATCACAGCCTGCCAAATAAATGGATGTGGTCATCGCGAAAGACAAAGTCCTATTTTCTATCATTTCATTTTTCTTTTGGTTTACACAGTTTCTCTATGTCCCGATTTTATCACCTTATTTAAAAACACTTGGTGGACACTATACCTTTATTGGTATCGTGTTAAGTAGTTACGGGCTGATGCAGCTTTTTTGCAGGCTACCTGTGGGGATCTTTTCCGACTTCTTACACATGAGAAAACCGTTTATTGTCTTCGGCATGATGACGGCCACTTGTAGCTGTCTTTTATTTGCCTTAACGGACGCCTTCATATGGGGGCTTATTGCGAGGTGTCTTGCTGGCTTAGCAGCAGCAACATGGGTTGCCTTCACAATAATGTATGCGAATTATTTCAAAGAAAATGAATCACAGAAGGCAATGAATTACATTTCATTTATCGTTGTCCTCGCGCAGTTGTTAGGTATGAGCTTTAGTGGTTATATCGTCGATATCTTTGGATGGAAAGCACCGTTTTGGATTGGATCCTTCATCGGCTTGATTGGTCTTGTTTTATCACTTTTTATTCTCGAACAAAAAACAGAAAACAAGACCCAATTGAAAATGAAGCAACTCATTAAAGTCGCGAAAGAACCAGCGTTACTAAAGATTTCACTGTTGTCTATTTTAGCGCACAGTATGATTTTTACGACGATGTTTGGATTTACATCAACGTATGCACTCACCATCGGCATGAAACAAAGTGAACTTTTTTACGTTGTCTGTTCTTTTATGATGCCGCACACCTTAGCACCTTTATTACTTGCGAGACTGCTTAAGGAGGCGAATAAAAGAAACATCTTAATCGGTTCATTTACGGTTGCCTCATTTTCGATCTTTATGATTCCTTTTATTCAACAAAAGGTCATCTTTTATATCAACCAAGGAGTAGGTGGACTTGCATTAGGTTTTATTTTTCCAATACTTCTAGGAATGGCCATTGAATCTGTGTCACAAAGTTTTAGAGCGACTGCCATGGGTGCGTATCAAGCATTATATGCACTTGGTATTTTCGGTGGTCCGTTTATTGCAGGAATGGTCAATCATGTATTTGGCATCGCATTTGGATTTTATTTTGAAGCCATCTTAGGGGTATGTGCAGTCGGACTTATTATGACAAAGACTTTTGAAAAGATACAAAATCATGATACACACACGATTAAGCGCCATACATAAAGCGCTTTCATTCAGAGGGGGTTCTCAAATGAAATTAAGAATTGGTGTTATTGGTACTGGAGCAATTGGTCAAGAACATATGAAAAGAATCACAAATACATTGTCAAAAGGAAAAATTGTGGCAGTAACAGATGTGAATCAAGCGCAAGCCCAAGCGATTGTAAACGCATTACATTTAGATGCAACAGTCTACAACGATGGCCATCAACTCATTCAAGCTGATGATGTTGATGCGATTATCGTCACTTCTTGGGGACCAACACATGAAGAGTTTGTATTAGCTGCGATACAAGCAGGAAAACCTGTTTTCTGCGAAAAACCACTTGCGACAACAGCAGAAGGGTGTAAGCGCATTGTGAATGCTGAAATCGAAGCAGGGAAGTTATTCGTGCAGGTTGGATACATGCGCCGTTATGACCCAAGCTATCTAGCATTGAAAGCAACTCTTGATCAAGGAACTGTTGGTGAACCATTAATCATTCATTCTGCACATAGGAACCCAACAGTACCTGAAACTTATACTGGTGATATGTCAATTGTCGATACATTTATCCACGAAATTGATATTCACCGCTGGTTACTAAACGACGACTATGTGTCAGTACAAACAATTGCACCAAAGAAAACAAGTCAAGCAGCCGATCACCTTCAAGATCCAATCATAGTCTTGATGAAAACAAAACGTGGGGCACTCATTAGTGGAGAAATTTTTGTCAATTGTGAGTATGGATATGATATTCAGTGCCAAGTCGTTGGAGAAAAAGGAATTGCCAGTCTTCCTGAGCCTGCTACGGTTGTTTTGCGTACTGATGCAAAACATTCAAAAGATATTTTAGTAGACTGGCAAGCTCGTTTTAAAAGCGCGTATGATGCTGAACTACAAGATTGGATTGATTCTACATTAAAAGGGGAAGTCAATGGTCCAACAGCATGGGATGGTTATGTCGCAGCAGTCACATCTGATGCATGTTTAGAAGCGAGAGTATCTGGTGAAGTCACTCCGATTCACCTTGATGACCGCCCAGCATTTTATGATCAAGCATTAACAACCGTCCAAAAATAAATACTTAGCTGAAAAAGAAAGGGAGATTGAACATGATTTTAGCATACGACCCGTCTCATTACCGTGATCATACAAATTTAAAAGATACAATTGATAACGTTGCAAGACTCGGCTATGAATATGTAGAGCTGTCCCCGCGTAAAGATTTCATTTGGTTTTATGACTATCCAAAAGTTGATAAACATTTGATCAGAGACTTAAAGAGATATTGTCGTGATGCAGGTGTAAAAATTTCTTCTGTACTTCCTGTTCAACAATGGTCTTCACCAAATGAGCAAGAGCGGCAAGCGGCAGTGAGAAACTGGAAAAGATGTATTGAGATCACATCAGAACTTGGTGTTGATCTCATGAACAGTGAATTTAGTGGAGACAAAACACGCCCTTTAGAAAGTGAAGCAGCATTTGTCAGATCAATGGACGAACTGATGCCAATCTTTGAAAAAGAAGGGATTAAGCTAAACCTTCAGTCACATCCACATGACTTTATAGAGTTGAACATTGAAGCGATCCGCATGATTCGTGCACTAGATAAAGAATGGATCAAACTTGTGTATTCTGTTCCCCATGCGTTCTTCTATGACGATGGGATTGGTGATGTAGAGAAGCACCTTGGTGAGGCAGGAGATCTGCTTGCACATGTATTAATCGCAGATACACTAAATCATAAAGCAGCTCACGGGCTACGTTATATCGTGAATCCACCAGATGCCAATGTAACCGTTCACCAGCACTTGAATCCTGGTGAAGGAGAAATTAATTTTGAAGCACTTTACCGGAAATTACGCGAAATGAAATTCGATGGAATTGTTACAAATGCAGTCTTTGCATATTCTGATCGCCCAGAATGGTCGAATGAAATCACGTTAAAGTCCATTAAAGAAGGATTAAACATCAAATAATAAAAAAAACCAGCGTTTATTCTCAAATAAGGGAACGCTGGTTTTTCATATGTGTCGATTGCATATTTTCAGTGCTTGTGCTCGATGCAAAATGTGTCTTTAACACCACGGTCGCGATGGCGCCATTCGACCTTGAGAAAAGTTCCAATGGATTTGTCAAATCGAATAACACAAAAGTCTTTTATCATAAAAAGTGAGAGGTTAAGCAGCCGGGCTTCCCGATTGCTTCGCTTGTTTATAATTGAAAAAGGAGATGATTAAATGAATTACTATAAATTACTTGTATCAATTTGCACCATAGTATTAATCTGCTCAGCATGTTCAAAGAGTAGGATGCAGTGGTAGACTCTCCAAAAAGAGAGTTAAGCAGCTTAAAAGATAGTAAATTTGCTGTAACTTTTTCAGAGGTAATGGACAGGGGTTGCGAAATAGTCAACTATGATAACACAGGGAAGACTTTTTCTAACGTATCAATGAAAGACTGTGTGGGATTCACGTCATCTACTCAGAGCAATAATAACATCTACTTTTCATCTAATAAGTCTAACTTTCACATATCTCTAGATAAGAAAACTGAGGAGTAAGCCCTCTACATACAAAGTCACTTTCAAAATCTACAGATGACGAGGGTGCGTTCTTTATTAATTACTCTAATGGTTATTCTGCATGATATAAACGTTGGTTACACAGGTAATGGCTTAGTAAGAGAGTTGGTCTACTGGAAATAAGATAGGAATGACAAGAAATAGGTTGAACTAGACGGAGAGTTGACATCGCTTTCTCCTCATCATTCAAACGGGGGAATGCCTGATGAAGCAACGTTATGACGAGGGAATAAACAGGTCTTGAACCTATTGTATAGATAATGATTTCACCCTCATCCTCATTTTTTTGAGCATTCTCCGTCCATATTTTCCATATGAATCCGTCTTCCACATTTATACTTTTCGCTAAATCAGAAAACTCTTTTGCCATTTCATCACCGAAAGGACCCTTCATCTTAAAATCTATCTGTAATAAGTGTACTATCGTCATTCTCCTTATGTTGAAGTTGTAAAATAGAGTTCTCCCAGCACTTCTTTCATTTGATACTGCTCTCGCGGAAGTTCCTTCTCCATAAAAAAACGTACATCTGATGGGTCAACTAGCAGGATTAATTGGACTTGTTGTTCTAATGGCGGATTGTGTTTAGGTTTTTTAGCGATTGAATTGTTTTCGAAGAACTAGGCATGAGACAGCGAATACAGCGAAAGCGCCCGCTGATCCAGCAGTAAACACCAGCTCAAATTGTTCTGGTTTGGACTTGAATAACAAAGGGACAGAAAGAATGAGAGCAGCACCACTAAAGCCCAATCCTAATATCAACGTTGCCAATAATTTATTCATAGAAACACCTCTTACACTCAGAATTAGAACAATGGAAACGACTGATTCAAGAATCATCGTTATCACATTCCTAGTTGGAGTGTATCATATGATGGCGGACGATTGGTTTCTTTTCATTAAAACACACAATCGTGAAATAAACTTTTTAAACGAACGGTGTACGTTATAATATAAATGTGATGTACCTTTAAACGATTTCCATAAAGAAGAGGAGATGCATACGATGACGGCATTTCTTTCATCCATAGCCTGAAAGAAGAAATGTTTGCAGGTGATACCGTATCAATGGAACGGTTCAGGTGGGGAATTGAAGTCATTTTGTATGGAATCCAGCAAGAAATCAATTAGAAAGGAGCACGAGCAAAAAGCAGTCAATGGCTGCTTTTTTTATATTTTCTCAACCTTTTCAACATATATAAAAAAATCTATATATTGTTTTTATATATATAAAATTTTATAATCTAGTGGAATAAACAAATGAGGTGCTTAGGCATGGAAAATACGAAGAATTTATTAGAGAGCTATATTCCTTTAGCAAAATCTACGGCAAAAATGTTTGGACCAAATTGTGAAGTAGTGATTCATGATTTAACGAACCCTCAAGCATCTGTCATGTTTACAGTAAATAACCATGTGACAGGAAGAGAAATCGGTCAATCATTTGATCATCTAGTCAAGACTGTATTACAATCAGAAGATTATCTTGCTGGGTATACATTTAAAACAGAAGACAACCGTACCATTCGTTCTTCGACTTCATTAATTCGTGATTCTAAGAAAAAGGTGGTTGGAGCATTCTGTATCAATTTTGATGTTGAAGCATTGAATCAAATGCAGCAATTTATGGATACTTTTCTTTCTACAAAAGTTGAAGTTCAAGAGAATGAAACAACATCAAATGATGATTTTGATAATGTGGAAGGAATAGTAGATCAATTGATTCAACAGATCATTCAAAACAGTGTCCACCCAGTTATGAAACGTCATGAAAAAATTGAATTAATAAGGTTCATGGATGAAAAGGGAATCTTTTTAATGAAAGGTTCGGTTGAGAAGGTCGCATCTATGTTAGGTATTTCTAAAGTCACTGTCTACAGCTATTTGGATGAGATCAAACATAAATCGAATGAAGGGAAAACGAAATGAAAAGTATCCTTGAGGTAGGGAATCTAAAATCCAACGGACACTATGCATTCGCAACCATTCATCAAAACACGGTCTACGTTTCAGGACAATTTGCCATCAATCCAGAAACGAGAGAAAAAGAATTCGGCCCCATTGAAGAAGAGACATTACAAGCGCTTAAGAATGTGGAGATGATTGTAGAAGCAGCCGGAAGTAAAAAAGAAAAGATTTTGCGTATGACATTATACATTTCGGATATTGAACTATGGGACAAAGTAGATGCGGTTTATACTGAATTTTTCGGTGAACATCAACCAGCACGGACTGTTGTACCAACGAATGAATTACATTTTGGTTTCAAAATTGAAATTGATGCTATTTCTTATATTTAGAATATTTTTTTGCCCATGTTATATAAAAAAATATATTTCATATAAAAAATTATTTAAAGGAGCTGATGATTGATGGATCAATTGATTTGCAACCATTGCGGCAAAAAGTATGAGATGACACCAACTTTATGGAAATGTGATTGTAACGGCGTATTAAATCTGGTGAAAGATACCCCTAAAATAGATATAGAGGCTTGGAATCACTACCCAAACTCATTATGGCGTTATGTTGAAACCATGCCATTTTCAAAAGGTTCTAAGACTTGGGAATCTGTGACAATGGGTGAAGGTCAAACTCCGTTAATCGTTTTAGATCCTAATGAGCCAAACACTTATGTAAAAGTTGATTATATGATGCCTACGCTATCCTTTAAAGATCGAGGAGCTGCTGTTTTAATGACAAAAGCAAAGGAATTAGGGGTATCAAAAGTCATTGCGGATAGCAGCGGGAATGCAGGAACGGCGATTGCCGCTTATGCAGCTCGCTGCGAGATTGCATGTGACATCTATCTAAGCGATGAAACTTCACCTAAAAAGGTCGCTCAAATAAAAGCCCATGGAGCAACGATTAAAGAAATTCGCGGTACACGAGAGGATATTGCAGCCGCGGCCCAAAAAGCAGTAGGCGACGAAAACGTTTTTTATGCAAGCCATGTGTATCAACCTTATTTTTTTGAAGGAACAAAAACATACGCCTATGAAATTTATGAACAAATAAAAGGAGCACCTGATGCTATAATCATTCCGGTTGGAAATGGTACTCTCCTCCTAGGTGCGTATTATGGTTTTAAAGAGTTATTTGAAAATGGTTTGATTCATCAAATACCGAAAATCATTGCCATACAAGCGAAAAACTGTGCACCTCTTGTGAAAGCTTATCAAAATGCGAAAGAATCAGCATCGCCTGTTACGAATACAGGAACCTTGGCAGAAGGGATAGCCATTGCTGCCCCGGCGCGCTCCAAACAAATTCTAGAAGCTGTACAAAATACCAATGGCACATTTATAGATATTGAAGAAGAAGAGATATTGAATGCACGCTCTAAGCTAAGTGAGAAAGGATTTTATGTGGAAGTGACATCTGCAGTCAATTTTGCTGGCTACATGAAATATAAAAAGAAATCAAAAGAAACAATCGTCATACCTCTTTGTGGTGCAGGAATTAAATCAAAATAACCCAAACTTGAAATCGGAGGAATGTTTCATGGGTTTGGATTTTACTCATTGCGAAGCACATTGGTCATACAGTGACTTCCATGGTTTTAGAAAAAGATTAGCTGCTTGTATTGGTATGAATTTAGATGATATGGAGGGGTTTGGTGGGGAAATACCCTTTGAAAACTACCAGGATGACATCATCCCATTGCTGGAACAGCCCGATTCTGATCGTTACTTATCACCAGATGTTTGTCAGACCGTTGCAGCTAGATTGCGTCAACTGATCCGCCATTGGCCAGATGATGATATAGATAAAATGAACGCTCTCTATCTAGCAGAGGGAATGGAACTAGCACATCAACAAAATGAGATATTGGGATTTATATAGGAAGAGGATATGTTGTCATATGGCAGATCTTCAATATATATGAAGGGTATCTCAAGAGAGATGCTCTTTTTCTTGCCTGAATGTACAATCCCTTTTGCCCAAAAGTACAATTTTACTTCACTATTTCATTGCGTAGAATAAAGAGGTGAATATCATGAATTCGATGAAAAAGGAGTAAGTGAATGGCTAAATTTTTATATAACTTAGGAAACTTTGCTTTTATGAAGCCTAAACGAATGTTAATCGGTTGGTTACTTATTTTAGTAGCTGTAGTTGCAGCAACAATAGGGACAGGCGTTTCATTTAATGGAGATATGTCGATTCCAGGAACAAAATCTGAAAAGGCGATGGATCTCTTGGAAAAGAAGTTCCCAGCAGGTGATGATGGGGGAACGATTCGTCTGATATTTAAAGCACCTAAGGATGAAACATTAGAAGCAAAGAAAGTAAAACATAAAATAAATGAGACGATGAAAGAAATTAAAAAGGATAAAGCAGTTAAGCAGGTGACCGATTTATATCAAAACTTCACGATAAGTAAAGATAAGAAGATAGGATATGCGGATATTACGTATCGAGTGAAAGCGGATAAGGTAAAGGAATCCTCAAAAGAGAAAGTATTAAATAGCATAAAGATTTCAAGAGATGCCGGCATCCAAACGGAATTAGGCGGCTCCGTCACATTCTCTGAAATTGAAGTAGGTGGGATTTCTGAAATCATAGGGATTGTCTTCGCCTTCTTGATTTTAGTCTTTACATTTGCTTCACTTTTGGTCGCAGGATTACCAATATTGACGGCTGTGATCGGGTTAGTCATAGGTGTTATGGTCATTTTAATCACCTCAAACTTTGTAGAAATGTCTGCATTTAGTCTCATATTAGCGGTGATGATTGGTCTTGCAGTAGGAATTGATTATGCACTGTTTATCATTTCAAGATATCGACAGCTGTTAGCAGAAGGCTACAATTTGAATGAGGCTGCTGCTAGAGCAGTGGGTACCGCAGGAAGTGCTGTATTATTTGCGGGCGTCACTGTTATTGTTGCATTATGTGGACTTGTATTAGTTGACATACCGTTTCTAGGTATCATGGGCCTTGTGGGAGCCTTTATGGTACTATCTGTTATGCTTGTTTCTCTGACGATTGTTCCAGCTATACTAGGGCTTCTTGGAGATAAGGTGAGTCCTTCCAGACAAAATAAGTTATTTTCTAAATTACAGCCAAAAAAAGAGAAAAAAACAATGGGCTGGGGAAGATTTATTCAAAAGCATCCGGGTAAAATAATGCTAGGTGTCATTTTATTGACAGGATTGGTAAGCTGGCCAGCACTTCATATGGAGCTTGGCCTTCCGGATAACGGTATGAAAGGCAAAGAAACAACTGAACGTAAAGGATACGATCTTTTAGCAGAAGGATTTGGCAAGGGATTTAATGGACCACTTGTTGTCATCATAGATGCCTCTCAAGCAGATAAAACGAGGAAGTCCAAGTCCATCGAGGAATCATCAAAATTGTTAGAAAAAATGGATGGTATCAAACAAATCACGCCGGCGATCCCTGATCAATCGGGTGAGTACGCAATGTTAACAATCTTACCTAGAAGTGGTCCGGAGGATAAAGAAACGAAGCAATTAGTAAAAGACATTCGAAATGAATCGAGTGTGACTGACACAAAGTTTCTTGTGACTGGTTCTACTGCCGTGAATATAGATATTTCAGATAGACTCAGTCAAGCATTGCCAAAATTTGCAGGAGTCATTATTGGATTTGCTTTTGTGTTAATGATTCTTGTATTTAGATCATTCCTTGTTCCATTAAAGGCTGTACTAGGGTTTTTAATGACATTAACTGCTACATTAGGTTTTGCTGTCTTTGTTTTACAGGATGGACATCTTGCCCCATTGTTTGGAATACCTGCAGCAGGCCCTCTGTTGAACTTTATGCCTGTACTAGTAACAGGAATATTATTTGGTCTTGCAATGGATTATGAAGTATTTTTAGTTAGTAGAATAAGGGAAGAATTTCTTCTATCTCAGGATGCAAAGAAATCTGTTATTTCTGGATTACAGCATAGTGGCAGGGTTGTAACTGCAGCAGGCTTAATTATGATTTTCGTTTTCGCAAGCTTTATTTTTGCTCAAGACTTGATTATTAAAACAATGGGATTAACATTGGCATTTGGGGTTTTATTCGATGCATTTGTTATTAGAATGACCTTTATCCCCGCTTGTATGATGCTATTAGGGCGTGCAAATTGGTACTTACCTAAATGGCTGGCACGATTGCTTCCGCATATTGATATTGAAGGAGAGTCAATTGCCCAAAAAGAAAAGAAGATTATATAATTTATTCTTCTTTAAATGTTAAAATTCTAATACCGCCATTGCCTCTTTCAAAGGCGGGCGGTATTTTTCGTGTTATGATGGGGTTTGGAAGGTGAACGTTTATGGATAAGAAACGGATAGACCCATTTAATGAAATGATCTATTCCCGAATTCCCACGTTATTATGGGGTATTCTTGTGTATGTTGCAGCGATGATTTTTCAGTTTTTAACAGTATCTCTATCGCTTTCAAGTTTGTTTTTTTCTGGCCTTTTTGCAATACATCTCATTTTTCATTGGTGGTCTTTTTATTTTTTCCAGAAGAAGCCTTGGATTTATTTCTTCATACAAGGAATCGTTATTCTACTTTGTGTTTTAGCTATGCCAGCTGCCTCTCCTGTTATTTTAATTGGTCTTTTACCGGTATTAATTGCTCAGAGCATCGGTGTATACTATCATACATTAAAGATTATTTTGACAGGACTTTGTTTTTATGTGCTTTTTTTTCTAGCTCTTATTTTGGCTAATGATACCGATGATCTGACTGTCTACATTCCGATTTTATTTCTTATCCTTATTGTGGTCGTTGCATACTCTATCTTATTTTTTAGACAAGTAAAGGCTAGAATTCGAACTCAAACGTTTCTAAAGGAACTCGAACTCGCACATCAGCAGGTGGAAGAGTTAACCCTTGCTAATGAGCGTCAAAGAATGGCTAGAGATTTACATGATACCCTTGCACAAGGGCTTGCAGGCATTATTATGCAATTGGAAGCTGTTCAAGCACATTTAGAGAATCAAAATACCCAGCGTGCTCAAAGCATTATCAAGGGCTCAATGAGCCAAGCGCGAAAAACACTAGGTGAGGCACGGATGGTGATTGATGATCTTCGGAAGGATCGTCATGATCAATACGATTTAACCGAAACAGTAAAAAATGAAGTAAATCGATTTACGACAGCAACGAATATCCCAATTCGCACAAAGATCTCTGTACTTCAGAATATGTCGCCTTTTTTTATTGAACATACTGTTTACATAATAAAAGAATGCTTAACGAATGTTTCAAAACATGCCAAAGCAAGCCATGTCGAGTTAGTGATCGTACAACAAGGTGATCACATCCATTTGGAAATAGCAGACAATGGAGTGGGGTTTGATGAGAAAAAACGAGAATCCACTTTTGGACATTACGGCATCATTGGTATATCAGAACGTGTCCGGCTGCTTGGTGGAGAGATCCATTTGAAAAGTAAAAAAAATGAAGGTACACAAGTAATAGTAAACATACCTTTGAAAAAGGAGTAAATACAGTGTCTTATCGAATTGTGATTGTGGATGATCATTATGTTGTGAGAGAAGGATTAAAATTAATTCTTGAAACAGACGAAAGATTTGAAGTTGTTGGAGAAGCAGAAGATGGAGGAAAGGGGTTAGATGTCATAAAAGAAAAATCCCCAGACCTTGTATTACTTGACCTCAACATGCCTATGATGAGCGGGCTTGATATGCTTAGAGAAATGCAGTCTCTTCAAATAAAAGTTCCCGTACTCATTCTGACTACTTATAATGAAGAGAACTTAATGATTCAAGGGTTACAGCTTGGTGCAAAAGGCTACCTCTTAAAGGATACCAGCAGAGAAAACTTATTTAATACAATTGAAGCAGCCATCAGAGGAGACATTTTACTTCAATCAAATGTGGCCTCAAAGGTGTTTGAATCAACCGCACACAAAGAACCTCAAGAAAAATTGAAAACAGACAACCACTCGCTTACCGAAAAAGAGATGCTCGTTTTGCAAGCAGTAGCTAGAGGGTTCCGGAGTAAGGAAATTGCATTCGATATGGGAATTTCTGAAAGAACTGTAAAAGCACATTTAACAAACATATATCAAAAACTAAATGTGACTTCAAGAGCTGAAGCAATTAAAACATCAATAGAATTAGGAATCATTCATTTTTAGATTTCATTCTCTTCATAGGGGCATAGGGGAAGTCGAATAAGTATAAGATTGTGAAAGTGCAATAAGGATTTACCCGAATGAGCTATATATTGATCTGCAAAGCATAACCTCAAGCAGGTACAAGAAAGGAAGGACAAAATGTCCTTCTTTGTTCGCATTGATACAAATTCCAAGTGGTACCGTTGTGCAGCAGCTTCTTAAAAGGCACCCTTCAAGACAAAACTGGTTCATCGTATCCTCAAACAAACTCTTGGGAGAGAGGGGCCTCGAACCACAAAGCCAAGAACGAAATTGGGTGGATTCTTAAATATCCCACATGGAGAACAGGCTTTTCAAAGTCTTAAGATCAACTTTATATGATTAACAATAAGGAGCCAGCAAAGGCTCTTTTTTTGTGCTCATCAATTGCAACACAAAAACTTCAGCCTCTGTTATGCAACCAGAAAGAGATTTGGTCAAACGGATAGCTCAAATTGTCATCGGAACGAGGAAAGATATAGCACGTTTTGAGAGAAATGAACTTAAAATTAAAAAGGATGTGTTTGAGGAGAAAGATTTGCCAGCCTAACTATTTCATTTTCATTTGTTCTTCTCCCCAATAACAAATCTCATCTAATACAGGGATCAATGATAATCCCTTTTCCGATAAACTATATTCTACTTTTGGAGGCACTTGAGGATATTCTTTACGATTAATTAACTGATCTGCTTCAAGTTCTTTTAGTGTATTGGTTAATGTTTTAAAAGAGATTGCCCCAAGCATTCGTTTCAACTGATTATAGCGAATAGGCGCATTGTTTGCATATAAAGCATACAGTACCGTCATCTTATATTTCCCACCAATTAATGATAAAGTGTACCCAAATCCAGTTTCTTTTAGATCAACATGAGCTGTAAAGGATTCTTTAGTCATTTTACACTCTCCTTTAGGTTAGTATCGCACTTTAATTACCGTACTTGTAGTACGTTATAGCATACAATAAAATGAATGTACATCAAAATATGATGAAAATAACAAAAAAGGGTGAATGAATCATGAAAACAATTGTCTATGCACATCCTTGGGACGGAAGCTATAATCATGCCATTTTGACTTCCATTACAGAAAATCTAGAAACAAAGAGAGAACCATTTCAAGTGATCGATTTATATAAAGATGGGTTTAATCCTGTTTTTTCAGCTGAAGAATTGCAATATTTTAATAAAGGAGATACACCTTATCAATTAGTTAAGGATTATCAAGAGAAATTAAATCAGTCAACTGAATTGATATTTATATTTCCTGTCTGGTGGTGGGATTTACCTGCAATTTTAAAAGGATTTATTGATAAAGTCATGTTAAGAGGTTTCGCATTCTTGGAAGATAAAAACACTGGGGCTTTAAAAGGTTTATTGACAAATATAAAAAAAACAACCGTCATCTCAACATCTACAACAGATAAGGATTATATAGAATCTGAAGGCGGGAATGCGATTCAAAGCGTTTTTATTAACAGAACTCTTGCTGACTTGGGAATTAAAAATGAAGACACCAAATGGATTCATTTTTCGGGAGTTAACTTAACAACAGATGAAAAGAGAAAGCAATTTTTAAAAGAAATATCCCAGAATATTTGATTTACAGTACCAACAAATTCGGTAACAAATCAAGGAAGCCCAAAAAGGCCCAACCTCTACGACCGATTTAATTTATTGAGAAGGTCGTAGAAGTTTTTGAAATTTAAAAGAGGTGAGATTTAGACAAACAAAAGGATAGACCTGTACAAGAAGGTAAAGCTTTGTAACTTAAGTTCTATACGTTCAGCAGACTCTTAATCACCAGTCCTTTAAGCAAAAACAAATCGAGCCTGCTCATAACCGGCAGCTAATACTAATTGACCTCTTGCAGGCGATTGATCATTGCTTTCTCCTCTAAATACCCCATTATTTTTAGCTCTGCCAGCTCAAACAGAGTGCTAACAGCAGAATGCCCACTGCCAATTACAGCAACTGTTTTATTCTAATAACGATTTGTTGCGTAATTAATAAAGGCTACTTTAAAATGGCTGAAAATAATTGATATTCATTAAAGAAAATACTTACTCATACCATTTTTAAAGATAGGCAGGGTCTTAGTCACTAGCTCTTCTGATGAAATAGGTCTACCATCCTTATTCCATGTGTATGCAGCTCCGTATATCCCCCAACTTAGCATAGTAGATAGGATTGTTATCAATTGTTTATCCTCTAATTCAATCGTATTTTCAGTTCCTTTTAGCACAAGATCAGCTATGAGCTTCTGTAACTCCTCTTTAATTTTACTTTCTATAATCGTTCCTAAAGAATGATAACCTTTAGGACATAATTCGCTTAGCTCTTTATGGTGATCACACATGGCTAGAAAAATATTTGCAATGACTTTTTCATTGAATCCATCGTGATCATTTAATCTTTTTTTCAATTTGTCTGTAAATGTATTGGTGATTGTAGAATGTAATAAATCAAATTTATCGTCAAAGTGCGCATAAAATGTAGCGCGGTTAATAGTAGCCTTTTCTGTGATATCACGTACCGTTATATTGTTGAAATCTTTTTCACTAGCTAACGAAAGAAAAGAGTCTACAATCAATTGTCTTGTACGAAGTGTTCTTGGATCTTTTTTTGGCATAATCATTTTTTCTTCTCCTTTTAAGGGTTCATATGGTGTTTAAAAACGACAATACAATAGAAGTGTTGCGTAAACAACATATCGGCTATTTTGGTTATTGTTTATGATTCTTTTTCATCTTATCATCAAATTATACAACGCGCGTTGCTTAAATAACACATGTTATTACGAAAAAGTTTTGATCAAGGAAATAATTGTGATCATTCAGAATAACAAAAGGAGATAGAAGACCATGAACATCACTATTTTTGGGGCAACTGGTGCAATCGGTCAACTTTTAACACAGTTTGCATTAGAAAACGGAGATTTCGTTACGGTATATGTGAGAAACCCTGAGAAAATCAAGCAAAAGCATTCGAATTTACGCATTGTAACGGGGGAACTAACGAACAATTCAGCTATTGAAACGGCAGTTTCAGAAGCTGATGTCGTGATAAGCACCTTAGGCCCCGGGATTGATTTGTCGCGAAAACGAAAAGGCACACCGATTGCCGACGGACATAACCGGATTGTCAAAGCGATGAAGAAGTTCACCAAAAAAAGGTTGATTACACTCGCGACGCCAGCCTTGCAATCTAAAGACGATAAGAAAAGCTTATCGACGATACTGCCGAGAATACTGCCTAAACTTTTCATGCCAAATGGTTATGCCGAAATGAAGAAGATAGGAGAACTGATTAAACAATCAAACCTGGATTGGACAGTCGTTCGAATCATTAATCCTAATATCAAATACAAAGGGCAATCTTACGGTTATTCATTCGGCGATCAGCCAGCTAAAATGTCCGTATCAAGGGAAAATGTCGCTAAACTCATGTATGACGCCGCTAGGCAACGCCAATTAATCGGAAAAATGCCCATTGTCTATAATCATTAATTCAGCTTTTTGTGTGAGGGTGTTGATTCAGCAAAAATTGTAGGGATCATACTGAAAATATTGTTTAGATGAAACGTGTAAATTCTTTTAATAAGTATTCAAAAAATGTTTAGGAACAAAAAACATTCATCAAAATCATAAAGGGGAAATGATCATGTCAAAAGTATTATTTGTTAAAGGAACACCCCAAAGTGAGGAACAATCAAGAAGTACGCAAGTTGCTAGAGCATTTATCAATGAATATAAGGAAGTAAATCCAACGGATGAAATAATAGAAGTAGATGTCTATTATGCAAATGTTCCATTAATTGACGCTGATTTTTTAACTGGACAAAAGAAGTTAAGAAGTGGCGAAGCGCTAACAGATGTTGAAGCACAAAAAATAGAAGCAGTGAATGCATTCACAAAGCAATTTATGGAAGTAGATAAATACATCATTCAGTCTTCAATGTGGAATTTAGGAATCCAACCATTATTAAAAGCCTATTTTGATACAATCATGAGTGCTGGAAAAACGTTTAAATATACAGCAGAAGGTCCAGAAGGATTGATGAAAGGAAAAAAAGCAATCCATATTCATGGAATGGGAGGATTTTATTCGCAGGCAATTGGAATGGAACATTCCGATTCTTACGTGAGAGGTGCGCTAAAGTTTGTTGGAATTGAAGTGGAACCAACGATTTTTGTTGAAGGTATTGACTATGATCCAACTAAGAAAGAAGAAGTTGTTGCTGCAGCAATTGAAAAGGCAAAAGCGGCAGCACGAACTTTTTAAAAAAGAGCTTTGGTGGGATTAGTTAAAAAGATGTTTATTAACATAATCCCCCTCGCACATTCATCAAAATCATAAAGGGGGAACATATGATGAAAGTAGAAATTTGGTCTGATTTTGTTTGTCCGTTTTGTTATATTGGCAAACGTCAATTTGAAATAGGGTTAGAACAGTTTGAACATAAAGAAGAGGTAGAAGTCTTATTTCGTCATTTTCAATTAGATCCATATGCGAAAAAAAATACAGGAATGGATATCCATCAAGTATTATCCTCCAAGCATGGTGTCCCATATGAAAAAGCAAAAGTACTGAACAATCAATTGAAACAGAAGGCAAAAGATGTTGGATTAGATTATCAATTTGATACAATGATTCCCACGAATTCATATGATGCACTTCGTCTTTCTTATTATGCAAAAGAGAAAGGGAAGATACGGGAGTTTATGGAGCGTATTTTGAAAGCTCATTTCACGGATTCACTAGATATCGGTGATCACGCAACACTTGCTCAACTTACAAGTGAAATAGGTCTTGATGGCAACGAAGCTTTGGATGTTTTAGCAAATGATAAATATAGCGAGAATATTGCAGCTGATAGAGCCGAGGGATCAAAAATTGGGATTCAGGGCGTTCCCTTTTACGTAGTGAATGATAAATATGTCATCTCAGGAGCACAACCTAGCGAAGTATTTTTAGAAACATTACAACAGGTTTGGAAAGAAGAGTACGCGAATGCTAAGGTTGAAGAGCATAAATTAGAGTCGTCGCTCGATGATTATTGTTCAGATGGAACATGTAAATTTTAATGGATAATCAAAAAAGATAGAAATTACAAAAAAATAATATAGTATCTCAAGGCTCAGGTATTGTTGTTCTAAATCTTGTAGTAGTGCCAACATCATCGGTGCTTGTGTTATATAGCTGCATTAAATACTACTTTATAATTAATCGTTTACTTCCAAAAAAATCAAAGGGGTTTAGCGATATGAAAAATACAATTTTTCAAGGCACAATAGAGCATTCAGGATTTGTAGTACCCGATATCGAAGCAGCAGTTGAATTCTTCACTAATATTTTGGGTTTTGAAGTCTTGTTCCGGCCAGGACGGATGCACTTTGAAGACGATAGTTTTAAAAGATACTTTGGGGTTCACGATCATTCAGTTGTAGAAGGGGCGGCATTTTTGCAATACGGCGGTAGAAAGATCGAACTGGTCCAATGGTCGACGCCAGATCAACAGAATGTTCACCTAAAACCGAGTGATATCGGTGTAGCTCATTTAGCTATTACAGTGACCAATATAGAAGAGGCTTTGAAATATTTTGCAGAACAGCCTGATGTTAAAGTTAGAGAGCTGAGCCCTCTTGGATTTTTCTATATCACAACATCATGGGGGATGGAGATTCAAATAATGGAATGACGCTAATATGTATTCTCATTTCCTAGTTTACATAATATATATTCTAGGAAGTTATCCATTAAACGAATTTCTCTTGTTTCATAATTAAGTATACTTATCTTATTGAGACAAAATAGAAAAAATCAAAATCTGCCGTTTATTCGCCAGATTTTGATTCATCAAGATATTTAATGATTTTCGCAGGATTTCCGCCAACCACCACGTTTGCTGGAACACTTTTTGTCACAACGGCACCAGATGCAATGACAGCATTGTCACCAATTGTGACACCTGGATTAATAATAGCACCGCCGCCAATCCATACATGGTTTCCAATGGTGACTGGTTTGCCGAATTCAATGCCCTTTGCACGTTCTATCGGATCAAGCGGGTGTCCAGCCGTATAAATATGTACATTCGGACCTAATAAACAGTGATGTCCAATGGTAATTTTGCAAACGTCTAAAAATACTGCATCAAAATTTGCAAAAAAATGCTCACCAATCTCGATATTGTATCCGTAATCGCACTGCAGTCTTCCTTCAAAAACGACATCATTTCCGCAAGCGCTGATATGCGTATGTCAATTGTTTCGCTCTTTCACGATCTCCGATCAGTGTTTGGTCACTAGATACATAATGTTCTCCTTGGATCATTTTTTCCTTTTCACTTTTCATGTTGATCTCCTCCTCCCTTCTATTTATACCGATGCGATATGATTACATCCTACCGCCCCTTTATGTTTATTTTACCTTCTCATCAAAAGAATTGGGAAGAAATGATTTCTTTTGACTAGAATTAATCATGTTCCTACAGCAAGTTATTTACGAATCAGCAAGTCTCATTTATAATCGAGTAGATTTGTTCAATAACATATATATCTTTAAATGTGAGGGATTTGATGGAATTAAAGTGGTATATAGCAATTATTGTGATCTTTACGATGTCTGGAATCTCCATTTCTACATGGTTTTCACGGACACCGGAAGTGAGAGATTTATTACAAGCAAACACAGGAACAATGGGACTTATTTTACTCGGTTTATCCGTTGGTTCAATTGTTGGGCTTGTTCTTTCAAATGTATTCGTCCGCAAAAAAGGCGGCCGAGTGGCGATTGTGATCAGTGCTTTTTTGATGTTCCTTGGATTTACTACTCTTGCCATTGGTTCAACGCTCTCTTCTATCTTTGTCGTCACTTCTGGTCTTTTTCTTTTTGGCGCAGGCTCTGGCATGTGCAATGTAGCGATGAACTTAGAAGGAACAGAGATTGAATACAGCATCAAGAAAACCATTCTGCCTATATTGCACGCTTCCTTTAGTATTGGGACTTTAATTGGAGCAGGTGCTGGTATTCTTTTTATCCATCTAGGCATCTCTGTATTGATACACCTTCTCGCTATTGCCCTTCTGCTGTTCCTCAGCATATTGATTTGTACACGGTTTATCCCGCATGGGACAGGAAAGGATCAGCATGAGAAGCAGCCCGATACAGTTGAGTCTAGTCAAACGGCATGGCTGAACAAACGAACGATATCTCTTGCGATGATCGCCTTATGTCTTGCGTTTGTCGAAGGCTCGGCCAATGATTGGATTCCACTTGCAATGGTAGATGGCTACCAAGTTTCACATTCCATGAGTACAGTCATCTATGCTTTGTTTTTGTGCGGCATGATTAGCGGCAGACTGATCAGCGGACGTTTGATCGATCGCTTTGGCAGAGTGTTATTGCTAAGAGTTGCGATTTTATCAGCAGCTGCCGGCCTATTTTTAGTCATTTTAAAAATTTCACTTGTTGTATGTATGATATCGATCTTTTTATGGGGACTTGGCGCATCTTTAGGCTTTCCGCTGACCATTTCTGCAGCTGGCGATGATAGCCGGTACGCTGTCAAACGCGTCAGTATTGTGACCTTATCTGGTTACACAGCCTCCCTTTCCGGTCCTCCTATTTTAGGGCTGCTTGCCAATCAAGTAGGACTGCTTCATGCCTTTATCTTTGTTCTATTTGCCATATGTATTGCAGGAATCTTTACTAAAGCTGTAGCAAAACCGCATTCATTACAAGCTCACTAAAAGTGTCTGATCCATGATCATGGCACTTTTTTTAAATTTAAAAAATAAAATTGAAACCTTTCATGAAGTGAAACAGTCCTATAGATGTCCTGATGTTTATCGCTTTTTTAAAGAGGGAAAGTAAAAAAATAAGACTTTTCAAATAACTGAAAACGTGGTAAGATCATGAAAATAACCAGGAAGGGGTGAGAAAAATGAAAAAAAATATGCTATTAAAATTAGGTGTTTTATGCATAGCACTTGCAAGTTTTCATTTGTTCTCAATGCCTCATTCCGTTCAGGTATACCATCATGCAAAGGTGGTTGCCGATCAAGAATCACATGAAATGAAAATCGTTCAGACAATGGGCGATGAAAAGAAACAAAAACATGTGAGCGCAGTATTTGCCGCATTTACAGCACTGCTGATTATTGGCAGTATGACAGCTGGATTTGCACGCATCACTCATACTGATCGATTTGACCGGAAAAAGAAGCATTTACTTGCAGTGTTCTACCAATCTTCTTATTTCCGACTAGCTCGTGTTTAACCCAACCATCTAAATCAAAACAAAAATTGGGAGGTTTCACACGATGTTATTTTTCTTAAGAATTTTCATTCTAGGTCTATTCTCTGTCACTTCACTTTCTCTTTTCGTCTACCAAGGAATTGAAGTAGTGCACGCCATTTCAAGCATGTTTGGCAACCACGAGAGCTAAAAGACCCGTATATAAAAGAAACCCCCTGCGACTGGCAGGGGGTTTTCGTTTGCTTATTTATTGTCATCTGGCACACGTTCAGGCGTCAGAAGGACATGAGTCACTTCTCCCTGCTCTTCCTCATCTACAATAAACGATCCATTGCTATAACGGTCATTTGCTCTTAGAGTAGAGATTTCAAGCGGAATCGTTGTACCCTTTTCTGTATCTATTTCAAGTGTATCGTGCAGAGATGCAGCGATCACAGCCACAATACGGTGCGGGTTTTTCTTTAATTCTCTCAGCATAAGAACCCCGCGTTTCGCTCTTGATGTTTTATCAAACTCAGAGAGGTTCATTCGCTTTACAGCCCCTCTTTGTGTCGTGAGCACAAGGACATCGTTTTTCGGATCGATGATCTGGCCAGAGACTACCTCGTCCCCTTCCTTCAAATTGATTCCTTTGACGCCGGCCGCTCTCGGTCCAACAACACTTACTTCTTCTTCATCAAACCACAAACCGTAACCATTTTTCGTTGCAATAAACAATTCCTGCTGTCCTGTTGTGACATGAACATCGACGAGTTCATCGTCACCTTTTAGGTTCAAGGCGACAAGCGGTTTCGAATAACGCTGCGCTTTATATTGAAGAAGCTCTGTTTTCTTCACCATTCCGCCTTTCGTAAAGAATAAAAGATATGATGTTTCATCAAATTCTTTTATTGGAATGGCTTTTTGGATTGATTCCTCGCGATCAATCGAAATGATATTCGTAATATGCTGCCCCATGTCTTTCCAGCGTATATCTGGCAGCTGATGAACAGGACAATAAATGTAGCTTCCTTTATTCGTAAACAGCAGAAGAACATCCGTTGTATTCATTTCAAACTGATGAATCAAACGGTCAGTATCCTTCATGCCAAAGTCCTTACCGTTAGAGGCAGCATAGGAGCGCTGGCTTGTTCGCTTGATGTAACCATCCTTCGTGACTGTCACATAAACATCCTCTGATGCGATCATCACTTCAAGGTTAATCTTAATTTCTTCGATTTTTTCCTCAATAACGGATCTTCTCTCATCAGCATATGTCTTTTTGAGCTTTTTCAGGCTGTTTGTAATGACCTTTAGCAGCTTTTTCTCGTTCGCTAAAATGTCTTCAAGCTCTGCTATCTGCACATCTAGCTCTCTTGCTTCGTCTCTTAATTGCGTAATATCTGTATTCGTTAAACGATATAACTGGAGTGAAACAATCGCTTCTGATTGTGCTTCTGTAAAGTCATATTTCGCCATCAAGTTGTTCTTTGCATCACGCTTATCATTAGAGGAGCGGATTGTGGCAATGACTTCATCTAAGATGGAAAGTGCCTTAATTAAACCGTCGACAATATGGTGGCGTTCCTTCGCTTTTCGAAGCTCGTACGCTGAGCGGTTCGTCACCACTTCTTTTTGATGGGCAATATATGCATCTAGTATAGTTGTCAGCGTCATTAAGGTCGGTCTTCGATTATGTATCGCTACCATATTAAAGTTATATGGGATTTGCAGATCTGAGTTTTTATATAAGAAATTCAGCACACCATTTGCATCTGCTTCTTTTTTCAGCTCTACTACGATTCGAAGCCCAGTACGGTCTGTCTCATCTCGGACCTCTGAAATGCCTTCTACTTTTCTTTCAATTCGGAACTCGTCCATCTTTTTGACAAGGTTCGCCTTATTCACTTCGTAAGGAATTTCTGTAATCACGATTTGCTGGCGTCCGCCGCGGATGGTTTCAATCTCCGCTTTGCCTCGAATCATAATCTTTCCTTTTCCTGTTTCATACGCCTTCTTAATACCGTCTACACCTTGAATGATACCGCCTGTTGGGAAATCTGGCCCTTTGATGACCGTCATTAAATCCTCAACCGTACAATGCGGCTGTTCGATTCGTTTAATAACACCATCAATGACTTCTCCCAAGTGATGCGGAGGGATATCTGTGGCATACCCGGCTGAAATCCCTGTTGATCCGTTTACAAGAAGGTTTGGGAACATCGCTGGTAATACAACGGGCTCTTTACTTGTATCATCAAAGTTTGCGACAAATTCGACCGTTTCCTTGTCTAAGTCCTTTAAAAGCTCTGAAGCAATAGCAGACAGCCTTGCTTCCGTATAACGCATGGCAGCAGGCGGATCTCCATCGATACTCCCGTTATTCCCATGCATCTCAATCAGTACATTCCGTACTTTCCACTCCTGACTCATTCTTACCATCGCTTCATAAACAGATGAGTCCCCGTGCGGGTGATAGTTACCAATCACGTTACCGACTGTTTTAGCGGCTTTACGGAAGTTTTTATCCTGCGTATTTCCTTCTGCATACATCGCATATAAAATTCTTCTTTGTACAGGTTTTAGTCCATCACGTGCATCTGGAAGCGCACGGTCTTGGATAATATATTTACTATAGCGGCCAAAGCGGTCGCCGATTACTTCTTCTAATGGTAAATCATGAAATCGTTCTTGTTGTGCCATGTTTAAACCTCCTCAGCTAGCGACAAGTTTTCATTTTCAAGAATGTTGCTTTCCTCATCAAGTCCAAAGGCGACATTCTTTTCAATCCATTTACGGCGTGGTTCTACTTTGTCACCCATTAGAGTTGTGACGCGGCGTTCCACACGTGCAGCATCATCAATTTTGACCCTGACAAGTGTTCTCGATTCTGGATTCATTGTCGTTTCCCATAGCTGGTCGGCATTCATTTCACCTAACCCTTTGTAGCGCTGAATCGTGTACCCTTTTCCAACTTTCTTCAGTACGTCATCCATTTCTTCATCAGACCATGCGTACTCAATAATCTCTTTTTTCCCTGAGCCTTTGCTGACTTTATATAAAGGCGGGAGTGCAATAAACACTTTGCCATGCTCAATCAGCGGCTTCATATAGCGGTAGAAGAATGTTAAGAGAAGTACTTGAATATGCGCTCCATCCGTATCCGCATCTGTCATGATCACAATTTTGTCATAATTGATGTCTTCTACATTAAAGTCGACTCCAACGCCTCCACCAATTGCATGAATAATGGTGTTGATTTCTTCGTTTTTGAAAATATCAGCAAGCTTTGCTTTTTCTGTATTGATGACCTTTCCGCGCAGCGGCAGCACCGCCTGGAATTTACGGTCGCGCCCCTGTTTTGCTGACCCGCCCGCAGAGTCACCCTCTACTAGATATAGTTCGTTTCTTGCTGGGTTTCTAGATTGAGCAGGTGTTAATTTTCCGCTCAGTGTTGCTTCAGACTTTTTCCGTTTCTTGCCGCTCCTCGCTTCTTCACGTGCTCTTCTAGCAGCCTCTCTTGCCTGCTGCGCTTTAATCGCTTTTTTCACAAGAAGAGTGGCTGTTTCCCGGTTTTCTTCAAGGAAATACGCAAGCTTTTCAGAAATAACAGCATCAACAGCTGAACGAGCCTCACTTGTCCCAAGCTTTCCTTTTGTCTGTCCTTCAAATTGAAGCAGCTCTTCAGGAATTCTGACAGAAATAATAGCAGACAGTCCCTCACGAATGTCAGTGCCTTCTAAATTTTTGTCTTTTTCCTTTAAAAGAGCGACTTTGCGAGCATATTCGTTAAAGGCTCTCGTCATGGCCGTTTTGGCACCAGACTCATGTGTACCGCCATCTTTTGTTCTGACGTTATTAACGAAGGAAAGGATATTTTCCGAATAGCCATCATTAAATTGAAAAGCAAAATCTACTTCAATGGACTGATGCTCTCCTTCAAATGAGACGACTTCACTCAGAACATCTTTTTCTTCATTTAAATAAGCAACAAAGGCTTCAATGCCTGTCTCATAATAAAACGTTTCTTGTACATCATGCCGTTCATCGATCAACTCTATTTTTAACCCTTTTAATAAAAAGGCAGATTCTCTTAAACGCTCTGATAATGTATCGAAATTATAGGTCGTAACACTGAACATGGTAGGGTCAGGCTTAAAATGAATCAGTGTTCCCGTTTTTTTCGATTTTCCGACTTTTTCAAGTGATGTGACTGGTTTACCGCCGTTTTCAAAGCGCTGATGATAAATAAATCCGTCACGTTCAATTGTGACAGTGAGCCATTCTGACAGCGCGTTCACAACAGATGCCCCAACTCCGTGAAGGCCACCACTTGTTTTATATCCGCCTTGACCAAATTTTCCGCCTGCGTGCAGGACCGTTAAAATGATCTCAGGTGTCGGTTTTCCAAGCTTATGCATACCAGTAGGCATTCCACGCCCTTTATCTTGGACGGAAATGCTGTTATCTTTATGTATTTTGACAATGATATGATCTCCATGGCCAGCGAGCACTTCATCAACAGAGTTGTCTACAATCTCATAGACAAGGTGATGAAGACCGCGCGAATCCGTAGATCCAATATACATCCCTGGACGTTTACGGACCGCTTCAAGCCCCTCTAGCACCTGAATAGAATCATCGTTATAATCTACTTGCTGCTTTTTAACCAAATGCTTAATCCCCTTTCACTAACAAACATAACCGGCTAATCATCAAATGATCTCTCTAGATTTTAATGATGATCATGCTGCTCATTACTGTCCACTTTAATAAGCTGCATCATCATCATGCATGTGTCATTCACCAATACATGCTCTTTTGCACAGCTATGAGAATCATTCTACATTCTGCAATCAGAACTAGAAGTCCATTATAAACAAGACTGTTTCATAAGCCAAATGCAATCATATGATGGTTTTAGCAAAACAGAACAAATGTTCTATATTTATCTTATCGCTCTTTTTCTCGATATGCAAGGCCGCCGATATGTCCCTGTCGCCTTATTTTATCGCTTTCTTTCAGAATCGCAAATATATTTCTTCAACAAAAAAGCAAAAATCCTTGAAAAACCAAGGATTTTTGACGATTTAATGAGTTTTTGTCATCGCATGAGCCACCTTGATACATAAATTCATGATGGCGACCTTGCCATTTTCCTCAATCAGCCTTTTCGCTTCTTCGTGATATATGCCTTGCTGCGCCCAAAAAACAGGTGCGTCTATTTCGAGAAACTCTTCTGCCACCTCTGGTAAAAACTCTGAACGTCTGAAAACATTGACGATATCAACAGGCTCTTTTATGTCTTTTAAAGAAGCGACTGCTTTCACACCGAGAGCTTCATCGATCGTTGGATTCACTGGAATGATCTCATACCCGGCATCCTGCATCGCTTTAGACACCATATAAGACGTCCGGTGCGGCTGATCTGATAAACCAACAACAGCAATTCGTTTACTGCTCTTTAGTATACGGCCAATTTCTTCTTTCGTAGGATTGTTCATCCAAACACTCCTTTTCCTCTATTTTAGCGAATTTCTGCTTAAAAACAAAGCTGAATCCATCTGCTTTCGATTTTTTCAAAAAAAGTTCCCCATGTTTTTCACAAGATCATGTTAAAATGTAAGACAAGAGGGAGAATATAAAGGAGTTATGCAGATGTTAATTGCTTTGATGTTTATTTTGGCTTATCTTCTCGGCAGTATTCCATCCGGTCTCATTGTCGGGAAAGCTGCAAAGGGAATCGATATCCGTGAACATGGCAGCGGAAACCTAGGTGCGACGAATGCATTTCGTACACTTGGCGTAAAAGCAGGGTCTATTGTGATTACTGCTGATATCCTAAAAGGGACGCTTGCTTCAGCTCTACCGTTTTTCATGCAGCTGGACATCCATCCCTTATTAGCAGGAGTTGCTGCTGTTATCGGTCACAGCTTTCCTGTCTTTGCAAAATTTAAAGGGGGAAAGGCAGTCGCTACATCAGGCGGTGTGCTGCTATTTTATGCCCCATTCCTATTTATCACGATGATCGCTGCTTTTTTCTTATTTTTATACATTAGTAAATATGTTTCACTATCATCTATGCTGACCGGGATCTATACATTCATTTACAGCATATTCACCAAAGACCTTTTCTTAATCATTGTTGTTGCCGTTCTTGCTGGCTTTGTGATCTACAGACACATCGCCAACCTCAAACGAATTCTCAACAAAACTGAACCGAAAATCAAATGGCTCTAGCCGTTTCATCCATTTAAATATGTGGTAAAAGTAAAGAAAAGCTGTTTTTGCATCCTGCATTTTAAAAACAGCATGACTTCAAAAAGGGGCGATCACATTGAAATTAACGATAAAAGAAGATGCACTCAATTGGTACAAGGATGAATTAGATTTAGAAAAAGGTGATCAAGTTCGCTTTTTTGTGAGATATGGCGGGTGCAGTAATGTACAAAAAGGCTTTTCTCTAGGCGTCGCAAAAGATGAACCTCAAAATGCCGGCGCAACCGCTGAAATAGAAGGCATTACTTTCTTTATTGAGGAAAGTGATATTTGGTACTTTGACAACCATGATCTGCATATTGATTATAACGAGTCCGTGAAAGAACCAGAATTTCATTATGAATAAACAAAAAAGATACCTCATCCCTCGGGTATCTTTTTTGTTTTACACTTCAATATACAGCCCATACTCCTGAATGTTTCCTAAAGATCGTTCCTTTTGCAGAATTCTTTTTTGCGGCTCACCGATCAAGTCAAAATGAGGAAACTCTTCGCGGTCATGAATCCATTCTTTTTTTAGTCCATGTCTTTCTCCCCACTCAACTAACCGCTTCATATCCTGACAGGCTGCTTTTGTGACGGTATTGGCATTTGGAAAACGGTCATCAAGCCAGTAGTGTGTTAAAAAAGCAACTTTTCCTTGCTGGACAGCTGTTTTCCAAGCATTTAAATCGCTTCGTTTAATACCAAAAGCCATAAATTAAACCTGCTTCTTCGACTGTTCATATACTTTATGCCAGGCAGGAAAGGCTTTTCTAAATTGAATAGGTCTAAAGGTTTCTTTATCGACACAAATATGTGAGGTTGTCCCTGTAATCGCTGTTTGTCCATCAGGTTTTTGAATTTCATAGCCATACACCGTTTTGACCCCATTATATTCTTCAATCCATGTATGAACGGTTGCTGTTTCACCATACAGCAATGGTTTTTTATATTGAACCTGCAAGTCTATAACAGGTGCAAGAGCGCCGTCTGCTTCTAGCTGTGCATAGGAAAAACCTAATTCTTTTATCAATGCTGTTCTGCCAACTTCCATCCAAATTAAATAATTGGCATGATACACGATACCCATTTGATCTGTTTCTGCATAACGGACTTCTATTTCTTTTTTGGATACATACACGTTTTCATCGCTCTCCTATCAAAACCTAAGGTCTGTCTCTGTCATTTTACCACATTCCAAATGGTTCTTCTAAAAAGAGGCAATAAAATAAACCAGGAATCCCTGGTTTATTCGGTATAGCCATTCTTTCTTGCTGCTTCTTCGTCCTTGATCTCAGAACGCATCGCGTCAATACTCATTTTGCGGTTTTCGTTTTTTTGTTTGATCATTTGCTTTTCTGTCTCTGTTGAAACGGACATCGCTGCTTCAGATTCATCGATATTGTCAAGTGTGTTCTCGATCATATCTTGCAGCTTTTCAACATTATCAGAACGATCATCTGGATTGGATTGATATGACTCGTTATTCATGATGATTCCCCTCCTTATTCGCCCTTCGTCTGTATCACATCAGGCTGTTCATTTGATTTATTATGCATCTTTTTACCTTTATTCCGTTTGTATGCTACAGGTTTTGTCCCTAAATGGTCTGGTGTAAACTGCGCTTGTTTATCATGCTCTCTACCCATTATCATCCCTCCCTCTTCTTTAGGATGAACGAAAACGGATAATTCATAACTTATTTCTGTCTAAATCGCTCTTCCAACTTTTCTTCAAGCTGGTTTAAAAATTCCTCATTGCTTAATAATTCTTTTTTATTTTCAAGCACAAGCTCTTCAAATGTGCGTCGTTTTCTTCTTCTCATTCCACTCACCTCCATATATGTATGATTACATTTTCGCCAAAACATTTAGAAAATAAGCAAAAGAGCTGAATCATTATAGATCCAGCTCTTTTTCAATTTCTTTTTTTGTCAGCATTTGATGCTTCACAGACATGATGCGTCCTTTTTCGTCTAATATGTATGTCGTTGGGTATGAGAGCACCTGATATCTTGCTTGAATGCCTTTTTGGTCCAATAAAACAGGAAAGCTCACCTTTAATTCTTTTGTGAATGCTGCCACATGATCCACACTCTTTTCAGTGGTCGTTAAATTCACCGCTAGTACTTCAACTTGGTCATTTTCGCTCCTAATCGCGTCTAAATCCGGCATTTCCGTCCTGCACGGCTTACACCATGTCGCCCAAAAATTGACGAGCACCTTTTTCCCTCGGTAATCAGATAACGAGGCGGTTTTGCCGTCAAGGGTTTTCAGTTCAAAATCAGGGGCCTGATCGCCTTTTTCAAGACCGATTGCGGGCTCTTTTGGCCCAAATAAATTCCACGCAAGTAAACCAATCAACACAAGTAAAACAGCGCTTGCCATTCCTTTTTTCCACATGATTGATCCTCCACTATTTTAAAAAAGAAGAGAAAGCTGTTGGATCGCCTTCTCTTCTTTGCTGTATTAGTTGCTTGCCAATTTTTCGCGAAGTACCATTTGAAGGATACCGCCATGACGATAGTAGTCAATTTCGACTTCACTGTCAAAGCGAACCACCACTTCAAACGTTTTCTCGTTTCCATCTGTGTCAATTGCTTTCACAGTGACGAGATCACGTGGACGAACTGTTTCGTCAACATGAACTTCAAATGTTTCTGTTCCTGTTAGACCATGAGTTTCTGCACTTTCTCCGTCTTTAAACTGCAAAGGAAGTACGCCCATGAAGACAAGGTTACTTCTGTGGATACGCTCAAAGCTTTCAGCTAGAACAAATTTAATTCCAAGAAGGTTTGTTCCTTTTGCTGCCCAGTCACGTGAAGAACCCATTCCGTAGTCTTTACCTGCTAAAATCGCAAGACCTGTTCCATCCTCTTTATAACGCATGCATGCATCATAAATCGATGTCACTTCACCAGTTGGCCAGTAAGTTGTATAACCGCCTTCTGTTCCTGGTGCAATTTGGTTCTTAATACGGATGTTTGCAAAAGTCCCTCTCATCATGACATGGTGGTTACCACGGCGGGATCCATATGAGTTAAAGTCTCTAGGCGATACGCCTCTTTCTTGCAAGTATTTGCCCGCCGGTGTGTCCTTACCAATCGCTCCAGCAGGAGAAATATGGTCAGTTGTGACAGAGTCACCGAACTTCGCAACGACGCGCAAGCCTTTAAGCGGTTCAACTTTACCAGGTTCAACTGATAGGTTTTCAAAGAATGGCGGGTTATCAATGTATGTGGAATTTTCATCCCATTTGTACAATGCATCATCCGTCGTTTTAATTTCATTCCATCGTTCATTGTTGTCAAAAACAGTTTCATACTCTGAACGGAATAGCTCAGGTGTGACAGTGCTTTTAACGACGCTGTTGATTTCATCCATTGATGGCCAAATGTCATTGAAATAAACGTTCTCGCCATTTTTATCGACACCGATAGGATCTTTTGTTAAATCAATATTCACCGTACCAGCAAGTGCATAAGCCACAACTAATGGTGGAGATGCAAGATAGTTCCCTTTCACAAGCGGATGAATACGACCTTCAAAGTTACGGTTACCTGATAAAACAGAAGTGATCAGCAGGTCATTTTCAGAGACTGCATCTTCAATTTCTTTCTCAAGCGGTCCAGAGTTTCCGATACATGTTGTACAGCCATATCCAACAATGTTAAATCCGAGGTCTCTTAAATATGGAAGAAGTCCCGAATTCACAAGGTACCCTGTTACAACTTTAGAACCCGGCGCTAGTGACGTTTTGACGTAGTTTGGCACTTTCATACCGAGCTCACTTGCTTTCTTCGCAACAAGACCTGCTCCGATTAACACGTATGGGTTCGATGTATTCGTACAGCTCGTAATCGCTGCAATCGCAATCGCACCTGTCTTCATCACAGCTTTTTCACCGTTTGCAAGATTAAATTCGATTTGTTTATCAAGCTCTGATTTATCTAAGCCAAACCCTTGGTTACCAGCAGGGCTTTCAATGTGTTGATGGAACGTTTCTTTCATTTTAGAAAGTGGAATCAAATCTTGTGGACGTTTTGGTCCAGATAAGTTTGACTCAATTTTAGAAAGATCAATTTCCACAACATCAGTAAAAATTGGCTCTTCTGCATCTGGCGTATAGAATAAGCCATTTGCGCGAGAATATTCTTCAACGATATTAATTTGCTCTTCATCACGTCCAGTAAGGCGAAGGTAAGCAAGGGCTTCTTCATCTACTGGGAAGAATCCGCAAGTAGCACCGTATTCTGGCGCCATGTTCGCAATCGTTGCACGATCTGCTAATGGCAATTGTGCAACACCAGGTCCGAAGAACTCAACGAACTTGTTCACTACGCCTTTTTCACGAAGGACTTGTGTGACTTTTAATGCAAGGTCAGTTGCAGTTGTTCCGTTTGGAAGCTCTCCAACTAATTTAGCACCAATCACTTCTGGTACTGGGAAGTATGAAGGCTGACCAAGCATACCAGCTTCCGCTTCGATACCGCCAACGCCCCATCCAAGTACACCGATACCGTTAATCATCGTTGTATGAGAATCAGTACCAACTAATGTATCTGGGTAAGTGATGATCTCGCCATCTTCTTCAATCGCATGAACAACACTTGCAAGATACTCTAAGTTCACTTGGTGAACAATTCCTGTTGCAGGCGGAACAGCTTGGTAGTTATTAAACGCTTTCTTTGCCCAGCTAAGGAAGTTATAACGCTCTGCGTTACGTTCGAATTCTAAATCCATGTTAATGTTTAATGCATCTTCAGTTCCAGCTTTATCAACTTGTACTGAGTGGTCAATCACAAGGTCAACTGGAATTTCAGGGTTGATTTTATCCGGGTCCCCGCCTACATCTGCCATTGCTTTTCTTAAGGAAGCAAGGTCAACGACTGCTGGTACACCCGTGAAGTCTTGTAAAATAACACGAGAAGGTTTAAACGGAACATCAATTTCTTTTACCTCGGCAGTTCCCCATTTTGCCAAGTTTTCAACGTGTTCCTTCTTGATCACTCTACCGTCTACTTGGCGAAGCACTGATTCTAAAAGTACCTTAATGGAATAAGGCAGCTTAGAAACATTTCCGATTCCTTGTTTCTCTAGTGCTTCTAACGAATAATAGTGATACGTTTTCCCATTTGTCGAAAACGTTTTTCTAGATTGAAAAGCGTCTTGTTTAGCGACTTGCTGCTGTTTCGACATGTCCAAAATCCCCCTTTTGATGATCAAGATCAATTTCAATTCTCAGAAAAATCGTCGTATTTCACCACAATTTTCTCACAATTTCATCTTAAAACAAATTCATACATAAGTAAATAACAATGCTTTTATTAAATTCAATAAGTTTAACTTATCATTAGGAAATGATTACTCTTCATAAACGATGCGGGGCGGGCTCATACTACAAATGAGGTGATAAAACATGACAAAACGCAAAGCGAATCATGTCATTAATGGCATGAACGCAGCCAAAAGCCAGGGTAATGGCGCAGGCTATACGGAAGATGATCAGCTCGTTTTAACAGAAGAACAAAGGCAAAACAATAAAAAACGTAAAAAGAATCAATAAGATAAGAAGGAGCCAAACATCATGACGAATAAAAATACAGGGAAAGACATCCGTCAAAACTCTCCTAAGGAGCATCAAGGCGGTCAGCCTGAGCCGTTATCAGGCAGTAAAAAAGTGAAAAACCGCAACCATACAAGACAAAAGCACAATTCTCATCATGATATGTAATGATCCCCCTCTCATCCCGTGACCACACGGGATGTTTTAGGTCTTTCACACATTTCTACTTTCATCATATGATTTATTATGAGATGTGATGGAGGAGTGTTTATGGAGAATGAAAAGCAATCGAATTCCTCTGATTTTATTGAAATAGATGATTGGCTCAATGTTTTAATGGATGATCCATTTGCCTGGTATGATGAACACCTCCCAATTGATCTTTATGAAACAAGCCGTGATTATATTATCGAAATCGATGTCTCCACCTTATCGATCACTGATGTAAAGCTGACCTTCGCTGGACATGAGCTGACGTTGACTTACACAGTACAACATGCAAATGGTGAAGGCGAACAGCCAATTGAAAAAAGCGTGATGCTCCCTTTTTATTTAAACGACAAAGACATTGAAACAGATTATGAAAACCGAATCATATCGATCAAAATTAAAAAATGTTCCGACCATCCAAACGGTGCATTTTCCTTTCAAATCCCGCACTTCAAACATTAAGAGCCCACCTTTATATAGGTGGGCTCTCTTCCCGTTCATTTCAAGTCAATACCTTTTGCGAACCACCATGGCCAAATAGTAGAGTCGCTATATGATAATGTATTCTTTTTCTATTAATTGGTTTGGGTCATTCTAGTAAATGGGCGGCTATCAATGAAAAAGGGCATTTATAGAGATCATAAACATACATTTTTGTTATTTTCTTCTATCCTCTCTTCATGTAATATAAAATAGAGAGATAAGGGGTATAAGGAGTGAGAACATGTTAAGCGGCTGGTTTTTGTGGTTCATTTTATTTTGGGGTACAGTGATGATCGGATTACTCGCAATCGGTGGCTTTTTTATGTTTCGCAAGTTTTTAAAACGATTGCCAAAGGAAGATGGGAAATCAGAGCTTGATTGGCAGGATGAGTATATTCAAAAGAGCCTTCACCTATGGCGGGATGAGGACAAACAGCTGTTAAATGAACTCGTATTACCTGTTCCAGAGCTGTTTAGAGATGTTGCCAAAGAAAAAATTGCAGGTAAAATCGGTGAGCTGGCATTAAAAGAACAGGCTGCCAGCATTAATTTAGACTTAATCATTCGCGGCTACATTATGGCCACACCAAAGCGGGATCATAAGTTTTTACTGAAGCGCCTTCAAGAAAAAAACATTGATCACTCGCCATATGAATCGTTATTAAAATAACCTCCTTTTATAAAGGAGGTTTCAGCGTTTAGACAAACCCTCACATTCTTTGTCAGTCCTGCGCGCTGGTGCTCACGAATGTTAAATTCGCTCCGCGCCAGTGCTCGTCCTTCCTAGACTTCAAAGGTTTTCAATAACGCTGAATAGAAGACAAAGGGCTAAAATAAAAGATCATTTTAGCCCTTTGTCAACAATATGTAACCTCCTTTATTAAAAGGAGGTTTAATTCATTTGAATCTGCTGCGGATCTAATTGTTTAGACAGCTTTCTAAACGATAAATACATGGCAACCCGCCAAGGCACGATCATGCCAAAGGCAAGAATCCAAAACATCCCGCTTAATGAACCATAATCAATAGAAGAACTCAAGATGGTCTTCATCCCGATACGAAGGACAAGAAGTCCAATGAGAATGAACACAAATGCTTTTGACCGTTTTAAGTAGATGTCATTACCTCTAATTTCAAACTTCGATGTTTTGATTAAAAATATGGAGAAAAACATCCCCACTGTGATCGCTTCTAAAAATTCAGCTCCAGTTACCCGAAACATAGGAACAAAAAACATCAGTGCGCCAGTGCTCATGAAAATAGGAGGTAAAATAATTTTTTTCGCAGTTGCAGGTTTTGCAGATGACTTAATGCGAATAAACATGACGGCCACCGCCATACATACCGCAATTATAGAAGAGATCAAGATCATCATATCAAATCATTCCTTTATTCTTTAAGGTCAGCCTATGTATAATATACTCCAATTGACGAAAAAAAACCATTCGCCGCGACTGTAGAAAACGATTTCAAAAGCCTGTAAAGCCGCCAAACAATGATGAGAACATGATGATAATCCATGTCAGAAGATCAAAGAACAGCAAAATCCCTACCACAATCATAATGATTCCGCCAATTCGCATGATGAGCTGCTGGCGTTTTCTGATCCACGCCATTTTCGTAATGAAAAAGGAGAGAATAAAAAACGGGACGGCAAATCCGAATACATACGCAATCATATACATGACCGCCGACTCAGGATTGTTACTCGCCAGTGTGATAACAGCGGATAAAATAGGTCCTGTACAAGGTGTCCATCCAGCGGCAAAGCCCATTCCGATGAGAATGGATCCAAAAAAACCAGCAGGACGGTTTTTGAACTGGATTCTCTTTTCGCCCATGAGGATAGAGGGCTTGAATACGCCAAGAGTCATAAAACCAAAGAAAATAATGAGGATGGCTCCAATTTGACGAATCGCTTGATGATAATCATTAAAAAACTTCCCGACAAACGATGTCCCAAAGCCAATCGCAATAAATATAATAGAGAACCCAACTAAAAAGAATAAAGTATGAAGCAGACTTCTTCTTCTCAGCATCACCTTCTCGGATTTCACTTCATCTATACTAACGCCCGTAATATACGATAAAAATCCTGGATAAAGCGGCAGACAGCACGGTGAAATAAAAGAAAGAAATCCTGCTCCAAATGCTAAAAAGTAATTCAAATCTGTCAAAAGAACACCCCCTTCTTACAATATACAATAAGAGATGACAAAATCATTTCATTTTTTTTACATCACCTCAATAAAGATGGTCTATTCTCTTAAAACCTTATATAATTTAATTTGACATCAAGATAATGAATCCTTTAAATTTGAAAATAAACCTTAAAATGGATATAATAGAATCGATTCTTTTTATCAAGATTTGCATGAAAGGAACATGACTTTGGTAAAAACATCATTATTAACTCAAATCGAAGAAAAAAGAGAAGAGCTGATGAAAGTTGTCTTGCATAATGGGATGACATCAACAGTGACCATCGAACATAGCCAGCAGCTAGATCATCTCCTCTTACAATATCAACGACACTTACACTCAAACTCAGCCAACTAATCATACTTCATGATATCAAACATGCCTCACCATTTTTAGAACAGTTGATATGTGTGACCATAAACGAAACAAAAACCTCTGACATAGGGGTTTTTTGTTTTTTACATACTCTTGACGCCATAATAAAAACCACCTTCCCTGCTTCATTCATGCAAGTACAGTGGTTTTAAGCGTCTGATGAAGGTGAATTGAATAAAGAAAGGACAATGCTTGTCCATTCTTTAAAACCATGTTCCATCTATGATCATAATATCGTACGTATTATTTCGCTTGGTTGTTCATGGCTTTCATCATTTGATTGATTTTCTTCTGGGACGGTTTCATGCCCATTTGCATCATCATCATTCGAAGCATTTGTTCATTAATCGGTGGATTCTTTTTCAAATAGCTCATCATATACTTACGAGCAATAAAGAATCCGAGTGCAACTCCTGCAAGCAGTGCAACAACGCCTACAAGGATGACAACCCATAAATCCATAATTCTTCCTCCTTCATGTTGTCTCGTATAAAGTGTACTAAACAAAAGGCTATTATACAACATTTCACGTTCAATTTTATTTTTTTAAACAAAATTCCTCACTTTTACTGGATTAAGCCACCCATGCTTCTTTGAACTAAAGTCCATCGCAAGAAAACAAGGGCTGATTTTTCTCAGCACTTCAAAAAACACCGCTTCTGCCTCATAACTGCCAGTGGCAGACATTTGAATATACCGGTCTTTAATAATAAATGCTGCAGTTCCTTTTCCATCTGGTAAGGAAGCGCTGTAAATCGAGCCTATTTGTGTATAGTGAATGTTCGTTAAGTTATTCATTAGACGCTGGTGCATATGAAAAGCAGGGATTCGTTTCGTCACATAATCCACTTGCTTCACAAGCATTACAAGCTCATCGTCAGTGCGGTTCGTCCAATGTAACGACTCAAACAAATGAAACAAAATCGATTCTCTGCCAAAATAGTGATGCGCAAATTCATCCTCAATCCAATAAATATAATAATGACGTTCCATGTCTATCCCTTCCTTTCACATTTCGTCAATCTCGTTTATTGCTTGTATTATACAAAAATGTGAAAGAAAGAATTGTCTATCTATGAAGCAAGAAGAAACTAGTTTTGTCAAAAAAACAAGAAAAAAGAAAAAAGTTTGCAGAGCGGATGAAAATGCTCTGCAAACAGATAGCAAAAAAGCATGATGCTTGGAGTTCGTTTATTTATTCAGCTTCGCTTTCACACGGCTGACTACATTGCTGATAGTAAAGCCGTATTTCTCGATAATGGTTTCTCCTGGTGCAGAAGCGCCAAATTTATCAATTGCAATCACGTCACCATCAAGACCAGTGTAACGCTCCCAGCCAAGTGAAGCACCCATTTCAATTGCAATACGTGCACGTACTGCTTTAGGAAGAACGGATTCTTTGTATTCGTCTGACTGCTGATCGAAGCGATCCCATGCAGGAAGGCTGACAACAGATGCTCGGATACCTTCTTTTTCAAGTGCCTTTTGTGCTTCAATGGCTAAACCAACCTCAGATCCTGAAGCGAGTAGAAGTGCTTCTGGCTGTGCATCAGCTGCTTCAACCACAACGTATCCACCTTTCTCTACTCCCTCATATGCCTTCTCTGGTGCCTGGTCAATCGTTGGAAGGTTTTGACGAGTAAGAACTAGTGCTGTCGGTTTATCAGTTGAAGATACAGCTAGTTTCCACGCTGCAGCTGTTTCATTTCCATCTGCTGGGCGGATAACTGAAAGGTTAGGCATCGCACGCAGTGAAGCAAGCTGTTCAACCGGTTCATGCGTCGGACCATCTTCACCAACAGCGATACTATCATGAGTAAAGACGTAAGTGACTGGAAGTCCCATTAAGGCAGCAAGACGAATTGCTGGTCTTAAGTAATCTGAGAAAACAAAGAACGTTCCGCCGAATACACGAAGACCGCCGTGAAGTGCCATACCATTGAGCGCTGCACCCATTGCAAATTCTCTGACACCGAACCAAATGTTTTTGCCGGCATAATTATTTTTCCCGAAATCATCTGTGTTTTTAATCGTTGTTTTATTTGATCCAGCAAGGTCAGCAGACCCGCCAATAAAGAAAGGTACTTGCTTTGCAATGCCATTTAACACTTCACCTGAAGATGCGCGGGAAGCAAGGCTTGAACCTGCTTCATAAACAGGAATTTCTTGATCCCAATTCTCAGGAAGCTTTCCTTCAATCGCAAGCTTCAGCTGTGCTGCCAGCTCTGGATATTCTTTTTCGTATTGCGCAAACAGCTCATTCCACGCTGCTTCTTTTTTCTGTCCAGCGTCTTTGACAGCTTCTTTGAAATGATCGTACACTTCAGAAGGTACATGGAAATCTTCTTCAAACGTCCAAGAGTAAGCTTCCTTCGTCAGCTTTGCTTCCTCACTGCCAAGCGGTGCACCATGCACACCAGACGTTCCCGCACGGTTTGGCGATCCGAAACCGATCGTTGTTTTCACTTCGATTAATGTAGGTCTGTCTGTGCTTTGCTTCGCCTTTTCAATAGCAGCTGTTACTTCTTCGATGTTGTTGCCGTCTTTCACGTAAAGAACTTCCCAGTTCATCGCTTCAAAACGATTCTTCACATTTTCAGAGAATGAACGATCTAAATCGCCATCTAAAGAAATGTCATTTGAATCGTAAAGAACGATTAAACGGCCTAAGCCTAAATGACCAGCAAGTGAAGCTGCTTCAGAGGAAATTCCCTCCATTAAGTCTCCATCTCCGCAAATGCTGTATGTATAGTGGTCTACAACATGAAAGTTGTCTTTGTTATACGTTTCCGCAAGATGTCTTTCTGCAAGTGCCATTCCTACTGCCATAGCAATTCCCTGGCCTAAAGGACCCGTTGTCGCGTCTACGCCTTCTGTGTGTCCAAATTCAGGATGTCCAGGTGTTTTGCTTCCCCATTGGCGGAATTGTTTTAAATCTTCAATGCTCAGATTGTATCCGCTTAAATGAAGCATGCTGTATAGAAGCATAGAACCATGGCCCGCAGATAAAACAAAGCGGTCTCTGTTAAACCAATTTGGATTTTGCGGACTTACGTTTAAGTGATTCGTCCATAAAGCGTATGCCATTGGTGCAGCACCCATCGGCATTCCTGGGTGACCGGAATTCGCTTTTTCAATTGCGTCTATGGAGAGAGTACGTATTGTTGCAATAGATTTCAATTCAATCGTTTCCATATAAATCCCCTTCCGTATCTTGTGTACACCATTATCATAAATCTACTGTCCTTTTTTCACAACTATTTCACGCTGAAAAAGAAGGATTTTGTCACATTTAGTTTATCGATCACCTAAAAAGTTATGCAAATATGAAAAAAGACGAGAATATTCTTCCCATCTTTTCAAAATTCAAGAAATCACAACCTTAATGAAGGTTCTGATCTTTTTCTCTTTTTAATTTTTCTGGTGTGACATCGTTTCCTTCAGGGTCAACGATTTTGACAGTTTTAAGTGTATTTTTCATAGAAGAACGAAAAGCTTTCAAATACTCTTCTCTCAACTGCTTTTGTTCTGTTTTTTCAGCGTCTGATAAACCGGTTTCTTTCGACTTTTTTGAAAGCTCATTTATTCTTGCAAGCTGTTCTTTAGAAATCATGACAAACTCCTTTAAAGCATTTTCTCTACATACTACTAAATATCAATCATTTTGACAACAAATCACGCTTTAGGTGGTAAGGCCTTTTTCATATTCTTGATACCTTCTATGCACTGTTGCTTTTGAAATGTCAAAACCTAATGCCTGAAGAGTTGCGGCAATTTCGGCGAACGTCATGTTATTTTTTCTTAATCGAACAATTTCTGAAATAGGCACTTCAATACGCTCACGGCCAGGTGCATGGTCCTGCTGCCTTAAATTTAGTTCAGGCTGATATCCGCGCTCAACAGCCCTTTTCATCCCCCGCTTGATTTTCAGGTTATGAATTTTCCGTTGGTACTCTTCGACGACTCCTACAATCTCGATGACCATTTCATCTGCTTCTGAAAGCTCAAGCTCTCCTCTATGAAACACGCTGTATACCTTTACGTTCTCTTTAAATAGACAATGAAGAAGCGCAATTTTAGCTTGTCCTCTTCCAAGACGTGTTTCATCTTGGATAAGAACGGCATCGATCGACTCTTCCTTCAGTGCAGCAAGCATTTCAAACACGCCATCACGATCTAGCTCATATCCACTTGCTTTTTCTTTGATGACTTTGACCACATTCATCTTGTGCATGGCAGCTAAAGCCAGCAGTTCTTCTTCTTGTCTTTTCAGCGAGGTTTCCTGCTCTTCTTTCACAGTGCTTACTCTCGCATAAATGATTGCGTTCATGTCTTCAATCGACCTTTCTATTGTACTGTTGCAAGCTGATATACGACTGGATGCTCTTTTTTCACGGGTATGACAAGAATGTCTCCAGGCTGGATTTCTGTTGAAGCAAGATCATTGTGTTCTGTTACCCAGTCAATAAATGCATTTTTGTCGATTGATTTGCTGTCATTTACTTGATCAGCTAATCCCCAAAGAGTATCTCCTGATTGAACCTCTATTTTAACATATTGATTTGAATCATTATGGCTTGTGACTGCAATAAGTGAGAGAAATATGCCAACGATGAATGAGAATACCCCAATAAAAATAATAGATTCTTTTAACCTCATAATGTCATCTCTCCTAATAGAATGTGTGTTCGCTCTTTCTGTCTCTCATTATAAATACGAACAAACGTTTCTGTCAAACGTTTTTTCGAACCTATGTTTGTACTGTTAGGAAAAACATGCTATAATTTCTTTAAAATTGACGTTTTGAGGTGCAAAAGATGACGAAGCTATCAAAAAGACAACTCGATATCCTGAAATTCATCAAAGATGAAGTAAAAAGCAAGGGTTATCCCCCATCCGTCCGTGAAATTGGAGAAGCTGTCGGTCTAGCATCCAGTTCAACGGTCCATGGACATTTAGCTAGACTGGAAACAAAGGGCTTAATAAGAAGAGACCCGACAAAACCTAGAGCGATCGAAGTACTAGATGAAGAGGAAATGAATATTCCAAAGAGTGCTGTAATGAACGTTCCAGTCATCGGAAAAGTAACCGCCGGCCTTCCTATCACAGCTGTTGAGAATGTAGAAGAATACTTCCCTCTTCCAGAGACTTTTGCAGCACCAGACGAACAAGTGTTTATGCTTGAAATTATGGGAGAAAGTATGATTGATGCAGGTATTTTGGACAAGGACTATGTCATTGTGCGTCAGCAAAGCACCGCTAACAATGGAGATATTGTGGTCGCCATGACAGAGGAAGATGAAGCGACAGTGAAACGTTTCTATAAAGAAAATACACACTTTAGATTACAGCCAGAGAATCCATCAATGGAACCGATTATTTTACAGAATGTGAGTATACTAGGTAAAGTGATTGGCGTATTTCGAAATATTCATTAAAAAAAGCCGGTATTTCATCAGCAGCTGATGAAAACCGGCTTTTTCTTATGCACAAGAATATGCAAGAATACTTGAGCTTGGGAAGGAACCAAATGTAAAGTTCGGCCATATAAAGCCAGTTGTTCGGCCAAAAGGCTGTGAGGAAAGAACGAACATTAAAAATACTTGACCGTTTCTCAAAAGCACAATCGTCCATCTTCTATTACATCCCGCTGCAAATTGTACAGTTTGATGGCCTCCGCCAACACCTTGCCCCGATATAAGCGACTGCATACTTTGTGGCTGAGAGAGTGCTTGCTGATACTGGGAAATGATATGCTGCGGCGGTGCCGGCGGTGCTGAGTGTCCGCCTGAACCTTGCCCTGGCCAAGTACCTCCTCCTCCGATCGGAAACCCAGGAAACCCTCCACCTTGAGGAATACCAACAGATGGAAATCCTTGCATCTGCCTATCATATGAGTACCCATTATACACACCTTCATACGGATGATACATATTAAACACCACTTTCTTTAGACATTCATCACGATAGTATATGTCTTAAATAAAAAAGAGTGTTAAACGTCTAAATAGAAATTTTTCCAAAAGACGTTTCGTTCTTCTTTAGAACGGTTAAATAATGATTAAGAAGAAAAATAAAAAAATGAAAACTTTTTGTCTCCCTCAAACGTTATATAATTAGAAACAAAAGAAATAAAAAAACATTTAGATTTAATACTTGTAATATTGCTGTAATTATTGTAACATTTGTAACATAAGAAGTTTTCATTGAGAAAAGGAGGCAATCGCCTTGAAAAAATTATTTGTTTTATTAACTGCTATTTTGCTTATGATCTCATTACAAACAACAACATTGGCCGCTTCCAAGAAATCAGCCGCTTTGACTAATAAAGAAGCGTTACATATTGCCCTTGATGCAAGAGAACATTTTTGGAGTGCAATGTCAGGCTACAAAATTAAAGACCATTCTAATGTCAAATTAAAATCATTTACCTATAAAGATATGACGTACAACTATCTTTCTAAAACATTTGATACAAAGAAAAAATTAAACAGCTACCTATCTCAAGTTTTCACTCAAGATGCCATCAAACATGGTTTAAAAGATTATCAGTTCATTGTTCATAAAGGCAAAATGGCTGTTCCAGTCGGTGATGGAGACAACATGCTCAATTGGGAAAAAGCCACACCTAAACTTGTTTCTAAAAAACAAACGGCCCGCACATATGAATTTACTGTCCCAACACTTGATGGACGCAAAGTAAAACGAACTGTTACGTACGAAAAAGTACAAAAAAATTGGAAAGTCACACAAATTGACGCTGTCATCTAAATTAAAAACCAGGCCATTCATCGGCCTGGTTTTTATATTGGAGAAAATTCAGTCATGCGGTCCAGCGCGTGAGCAAGTGATGATGCCGTGCGAAATTCATTAAAAGGAAGTCCGAGCTGCACTGCTGTTTGGGCAATTTCTGGTCTAATCCCTGAAATGGTCGTCTCTACTCCAATTAACCGAAGTGACGTGACAAGATCAAAGATTTGATGAGCCACCATTGTATCAATAATGACCACACCCGATAGATCAATACATAAATGCTGAACACCTTTTTGCGAGCACTGATTTAGCGTATTTTCTAAAATAATCTTTGCTCTCGCTGTGTCAATGTCACCTACTAAAGGCAATAACGCAATCTGGCTTTTTAAGACAATCACCGGTGAGCTCAATTCGTAAATCATATCTCTTTGAGCCACGAGTTTTTCGGTTGTATTTTTCACATATTGCTGGATAAACACATGGATTGAAATATTAAACGCTTCGGAAATTAAATCATACCAATAAAAGATGCGGTCAATATCAATTTCATCTTGACGCTGTTTGATAAATTCTTTTAAGTAATGCAGAACCACTCTTTGATTGGACATGTATTCTCTCACGACATAATCTAATGGTGTATTTAAATGCTTTGGGTCACTGGCTAATGCCTCAGACCATTTTTTAAATTCAGTATGTAAATACGTCTTATCTTCAATAATAGCTCGTATAAAATGCTGGTAATAATCTTGATTCTGCCGTTTTAGCTCTGATATGATGCTGGAATCTGTTGAACGATATATGGATTCTGGATCATCGTCCTCAATTGATTCATACCATGTTTCGGTCAGCTCCTCTGCATGCTGCATAAAAAAATCGTATAATGCACGGTTCTTATCCATAAGCAAATGTCCCTTCACATTTTCTTCTTGTCAGTCTTTGTACCTTATAGATTGATTGTACCACTGAATCTTTTGTCCCTGCTAGCTCGAATAGGCTCTGATGATAAACAAAAGAGCCCCCCACTCTAGGGAGACTCTTTCCGATTTATTTCACAATGAATAATATTCTTTTCCCATCAGGAAACCTGCTGATTTGGTGTCCGACCCATGAGCCTGCTCCCCTATTATCAGATGGACTGACATATTGAACGCTTGCGCCTTTTCCTCCCTCAAGACAAACCGCCATTGGCCATTCATCCCGGTCAAAGCCAGGTTTTGTCGGAATTCCTTTTAATGATTCTTGCCTGCGGGCATCTGCTCCATTTCGGTCAATGGTACACACATCTGAATGCCCTTTTCGAATGGCTTCTTGAATATGACTGCCTGTTTCAGGGTACCTTTCCTTTGGAAATTGAACGACATGATCATATCGATCAGCCCCTTTTGCTGCCTGCTTCTCTCCAAATCCACCTAACAACGTGCCCATCCATATCACAAAACATAAGGTGACAGCAGCGATCCAGCCTCTTTTCATCTTCAAAAGCGCGTGACCCTCCTCATCCATCTTAAGCATCATCTTGACTGAAAGGAAATGTGTCATTTTAATGTATGAGTGGTGCGCAGATGACATGAGAAAAAAATGATGAGGCTCTCAATCTCAAATCTCTCAGGTTAGAAATATGAATCCTATCAAATCGATTCATACAAAAAAGCTTGTCCCCTATGAAGGAAACAAGCTCTATTTTTTATTGCGCTTTCGCATAGTTTATAAACTCAACAAAAGCAGCTGTCGCTTTCGGACCGCCATTTATCGTTCCGTTTGAATACCCAGCGTTATGAACTCCAACGATTTGCTGGTTCTGATCCAGCATGGCAGAACCTGAATTTCCGCTGAATGTATCAATCGTGTAGTACGCTAGATTCGTATCTTCTCTCGTCACAGGACCTGACATCTCCCACTGTGACACCTTGCCAGTCGATCTCATTTTATCACCAGGATATCCTGAGATTTTAATGGTTGTCCCAGTCAAGTTTGTCACCTGGCGGATTGATCGGTAGCCGACCGTATTGCCAATGTTCGTATCGGTTTTGATCACGGCAAAGTCATATTGGCTTGCTCCAGTATTAATATATCCGCTTGGCACATAGAACTCAGTCATTTTTGCTGAACCATTCACCGCAGTACTATCATTCATACCAGGATATACAGTCCCTTTCTCACTATAGCTTCTCGATGCCGTATTATATACGCAGTGTCCGTTTGTCAAAATTTTGTTAGGAGCAATGAGTGTTCCCGTACAGCTTGAGCCGCCAAATGTAATATAAGCAATCGAATTGTATGGTGCCACTCTTGTATTTGCTACTTTGGTTCTACCATCGTCTCCAATGACGACTTTCGTTTGAAAATCTTTTAAATATTTTGATAGTGGTTTTACTTTTTCGCCAACAGTAGAAGAAAGATCATCCACTTTGTCAAAGGATGAGGGGGCTTTCGTATCATTGTGGAAATCACTTGAAGAAATCACTTTACCATCAGAAGTCACCATGTCATAATCAGACGTTAGTACTGAATCCGATGCGGCATGGGCAAAACTAGGCACACTTAAAGCACCAAAAACGAGAAGAGAAGGGAGTAACATTTTCACCTTTTTCATCATATTCCTCCTTTATGTCCTATATCAAAAATCATACGATTGTTTCATATTGGAGTAAATGAGAGAATATTCTTATTTTTTACAAAATATTTCATTTCCAAATTAGGTGTTTTGTATCTTCCCAATCTTCATTCTATCGATCTCTTTCTATGAGAACAAAAAAAACCGCCTAATAGGCGGTCTTTCCTCTTTGTCAGCTCCACACATCTTTTACATATCTATTGTCATTTGCGAGGGTTGTCAGCCAATTTTCAGCTGCTTCTCTCGAGCATTGTTTCTCGTTTTGATAAAGATCGATCAGTGTAGCCTCTACATCTGGGGCCATGACTTTTCCGTCTCCGCACACGTACAGATAAGCACCTTGATCAAGCAATTCAATCAGCATGCCGCCGTCTTCTTTCAACAAATGCTGGACATATACTTTTTGCTCATCGTAACGAGAATAAGCGCGATGGATATGGACAACTCCGTTTTGCGCTGCAAGCTGCATTTCATCATAATACAGATCATCTTCCTGAGGGTGACGGCAGCCAAAATATAGGTGGGCTTCGCCTAGCTGCTTCCCTTCCTTCTGCCACACTTCTCTTGCCTGAACAAATCCTCTAAATGGAGCGATTCCTGTACCTGGTCCAATCATAATCATCGGTATGTCTGATGAAGGGGGCAGCTGGAATCCGTCTTGCGCTTCATGCAGGAAGCAGGCTACTTCTTCCCCTTCTTTCAAACCACATAAATAGGTTGATGCGACTCCGGCATATTCTCCGCTTCCGCTCCATGCTTTACCTTTGACAACCGCCACTGTGATACTGACTTTTTCTTCATCTACCTTTGGCGAGCTAGAAATCGAGTAATAACGCGGCTTCAAACCTGGTAAAAGCGCCAAAAAGTGCACAAACGGCAGCTCACACGCTTCATATTGATCTAATAAATCCAGCATGGTTACTCGTTTCTTTAAGATGGCTTCTTGATATGCTTCACCAGCCATTTGTTCAAGCTCCACGCGGTGAGGCGGACATACAGTATGTGCTGCGAGCTCTCTTAACTGTGTACGTGTTGCAGGCTCTTGAAGCTCAACATGCGAGGCAAGTAATTCTTTGATTGGAATCGGCTGATCTAATGGTAAATGACTTGCCTCTTTCTCAGATGAAAGCTTAATGTGCTGCTCAGGATCTAGTTTAAAGCGGCGGGTCACACGCTGAACGAGTGCATCACTATTTTTCGGTACAATCCCAATATGATCCCCTTCTTTGTATGCTTTTCCAGCAGGTAATTTTAATTCAATATGTCTTGTCTGCCGTGTGCTTTTTTCTGATTGTAATTCTTCATTTTTCAATACAACAGCTGAAAAGGCATCATATATTTTAGCTACAGGACGTTCCACTAGCTCATTAGTATAAGCAAATGATAGGTTTGGTTTTTCCTTACCTTTTTCTTTGAAGGTGAGCTTAAATTCTTTTGCAAGCTGTTCGAAGACAGTTTTCTGGAAGATTTCTTTATCCTCATCCATATCACCGCCTGCATCGCCTTCACCTATATCCGTTACACGCTTCGCCCCTTTTCTTTCAAGTGCTTCATCAATCAGACGAGGAATACGCTGGTACGTACTCGCCCAATTTCGATCTCCGCATCCAAAGACCGCAAATATCACGTTTGATAAATCCTGCTCCTCATCCTGCGCCAGCCAATCCACAAATTGCTTCGCATTGTCAGGTGGATGTCCGTTGTATGAAGCGGTCACGATGAGGACAGCACCTGTATCTGGCAATTGGCGTGTAAAGTCATCAAGCGGTGCAGTGGTCACATCAAACCCTTTTGCTTTCCCGTCTTCAGCCAATTCGTTCGCTATTTGCTTTGCTGTGCCAAGATTTGATCCGTACAAAACTAGCAGCGGTGTACCGTGACTCGCCACTTTTGACTCACTAGAATTGGTGTTTTTCTTCGGTTCTTCCTTCGGTGGTGCCATAAAGAATTGCTGCTTCCTTGGCCGCACTTTGATTTTAAAATCGTTAGGTTTAATTGTGAGAGATTCTTTTAAATCTAGCTCATAAGATGTGTGATCAATTAACTCTAAATTGTGCAGAACCATCGCGAGAACCATCGTAGCTTCATGCAGGGCGAACTGCATACCGATACATGCACGCTGGCCATTTCCGAACGGTTTATAGGCATGCTGCGGAATTTTCTCAGGGTGCATAAACCGCTCTGGTTTAAAGTCTTCTGCATCCTCTCCCCATACCGCTTGATCACGGTGTAGTTTAGGGAGCAGAACAGAGACACTTTGATTCTTTTGAATCGGATATTTCCCCCCGATTACTGTGTCCTCTTTCGCATAAAGAGAGAACGTAGGCGCTGTTGGCCAGAGGCGGAGAGCTTCATTTAACACCATACGAGTGTAGCTTAGCTTTTGCACCTGTTTAAATGCCGGAAGCCCGCCCTGCAGCACCTCATCTGCTTCCTGGACGGCTTTCTTTAATTTCTCTGGATTCTTCAGTAAGAAATAAATCGCAAATGATAGCAGCCCGCTTGTTGTTTCATGTCCTGCAATTAAGAAGGTGATGATTTGATAACGGATATTTTCATCGGATAAACGTTCACCTGTTTCAGGGTCCTCTGCATGCAGCATAAGAGACAGTAAATCATCGCCCGTTTTATCTTGTTTTCTTCGTTCCTGAATAATGTCATCTACTAATTTCTTCATAAAATCGACATGCTGGTCAAATTCTTTTCTTCTTTTGATCATCAGTTTATCTGCAATTGGCAATCGGCTCGACTGCTCCATTGCTTCATTTAAACCTTTCAGCATGCTGTCGATGAACGGATGCTGATTTTCTTTATAAAAGCTGTTAAAGCGAAAATCAAAACCGCAAAGGCCGATTGTATCTAAAGTCAGCTTTGTCATATCCTCAGCTACTTCAATTTCTTCATCGCGGCCTGTTCTTTGCCATTTTTGCACAAGCTGTGTGGCAATATCGAGCATCATTTCATGATAGCCCTTCATGGCCTGCTGGCTGAATGCAGGCATCAAAATTTGATGAGCCTTTCTCCAGTTCGGTTCTTCTGTCCAGCTTGTAAATAGTCCATCCCCTGAAAATGCTCTAACTTTACTCAGACTAGTCCCAATATATTTATCAAAACGGCTCTCGTCACATACTTCTTTGACAAGTTCATGGCTGGAAACAAAAATACTTGTTGCATTTGAAAATTCAAACTGAAAGATCGGTCCTAATTCATCTGCCAGCCGCCAAAAGGTTTGAGAAAGCTCTCCTTTTTTTATATGGGGAATATTTTTAAAAGGTCCGTATGTTTTTGGTTTTGGAATGATTGATGGTTGCTTCATATGCCCACTCCCTTTATCTCTTTAAGATGCAACGCTGATGGCGCGCCATAAACATTGCTCAATATCCTCTAAAAAATCAATCGTTGGCTCTATTTCTTCTGCAAGAATTTGTTTATGCAGCTGCACGAAGGCACCAAATACAATAGATAAAATGGTTCTGCCTGAGAGATTTGGATGAATTCCATCCTTTTTCCCTTCTTCAAAGATAAGGAAAAGCTCATGTAACAAATGCTGCATTTTCTCTTTGCTCGTCTCGTCTAAGTAATGAGACCGTTTATCAATCTCTAAGAAATACAGCCCGCTTGGATTCTCCTTTGTAAATAAAACCAAGCAATAAAATACATGCTTAAAGTACGCCCGGATACTTAACTTTGGATCTGGACTGTTTGTGTTCATTTTTTCGATAAATGCTGAGAGACTGCGCTGGTACAAAATATTGACGAGCGCCTCCTTGCTGTCGAAATAACGGTAAATGGTGCCCGCTCCGACGTTTGCTCTTTTTGAAATCATCGGCATTGTGGTGCCGTCAAAGCCTCGTTCAATAAATAGTTCCAGCGAAGCCTTCATGATCTGTTCTTGTTTATCAGTCACTGCTGGCATTTCATCCCCTCCTTATAAAAATATAGGAATGAACGTTCATTCCGCTTTCGGTATATTATATTAATATTTTAATTCCATCTATTTATACTTAAACATACTTATTTTAATCCGTCATCACATTTTCTGAAAATAATAATAATTGAGAAATGCTACCTAGTCGTATGACACCCAAAGGACTTATAAAGATTGTCAAATGTGTGTCACACAGGTGTCATCAGCACTACACATTCATTCCTGATCGATTGGAGAATGAATATGGTCGTCATATGTATCAATATATAAGTTTCCATTACTTGAACGAACAGCATAAACAATGTCCTTTAAGGACAGCTGCCTTTTTTTAAGCTCTTCTTCTATCCATTGCTCTGTTAATTGATTTTCTTGTATGTTCTTTTGGATGAGTTTCCCGTCCATGATGACTTCAATCGGCATGTAACGCTCTGCCTCCATGAATAAATGTAGGTCTTTCCGCGTGACTTTTTCAAACGAAGGGTATTTTTTCACTGACATATGCCCATCTGTTTCAATCATCGCAAATTCAACTTCGCTAATATCAAAGATGTCTTTTTCTCTCAGCTGTTGATTTAAATAATCAAGGGTATATCTCATCCCTTTCATATTTCCTTCAAGAATTTTTCCATTTTGTATGACAAGGGTTGGTTTACCAGCCATAAACCCTCTCATCTTCCGGCTTCTTAATGCAAGCAGGGAAATCACATAAATAATCATGACAAGTGACACAAAGGAAATCGTTGTGTGCTGAAGCGGGAGCGTTGTATTAAACGCCAGGTTCGCTGCAATTGAACCTAAGCTGATGGCTGCTATAAAATCAAAAATATTCATTTGCGCAATGGTTTGTTTTCCTAAAAGACGTGCTCCTCCAAATAAAATTGCAAAAGCAAACATCGTCCGAAGAATGACTTCAATATGGTCAGGCATGCAAGTGTCCACCTTTCAATTGCATCAAAAAAAGCCTTTTCCTTAGAAAAGACTCTTTGTTAGACTATGCATTTATCCCACCATTATTCAATTGGGCAGTACCGCTTTGTTCAAATTGTGACCGCAGTTCAATAATTGTGCTATTCCTCACATGATCTGCTTCTTGCTCAAGAAGCCACGTATAGAACCTAGCTTGCTCCGCTGTCTGCAACGCCTGCATAAATTTTTGCGAGGAACGCTTCTCTGCAACGCGCTGCTTCATCCCGCGCATCTGCTTCCAGAATTGATAATAAGGAAGCTTGAGTTTGGTCATAAAGCCGCGAGCATCCTCAATGACATATCCCTCTTCTTTTATTGTGTCATCATGAGAGACCGCCTGATACCATTTATAAAAAGACGTCCAATCATGGAAAACAGCCACTTCCTGCTTACAGGATATTCCCAGCTGTTCACTTAATCTTTTCACTTCAGCGAATGGTGCTTTTTCATAGCTTAACTGCCGCTTCACTATATCGAGTAAAATGAGTTGATCTTGTTCATATGTGATAATATGCGGATCTTTTTCTGGCAAAATGACTTCAAACACAAGAGATACATGGTGGTCACGGACGTATGATTTGATGTAGTCAGCCTGGACATCACTGAAGGTTTTATAAAATAGCTCTTCGACCCAGGAAGCATGCTGATTTTGTTTCACATGTGATGTATACGATTTGGACGTAAACACCAATTCATCTTCCATTTCGTTATACCCAACAGTTCCTAAGTATCCATTTGCTTTATCATATACGGCGACAGGGAATTGAAGATGGTTCACTAAATGCTGCATTCTTGTCTCCGGACGCTCATCAATGTTAAAAAATTTATTATAGCTTCTAGACACAATCTGCTTTGAAACCATATTGACAAACAAACCTCTTGCCTTCACATTCACATCATCCCACTGACGTTCACTAAAAGCCTTTTTCGTAAAATTAAAAGATGAAATATGGTGTGGAAGCTTTAATTCCTGAACGTATTCATGCTGATCTAAATGAGCTAAAAAATCATCCAGTGAAATATCTGATTGAACAGCAGCCAATTGTTTTTTCTCAGAGGCTCTGTAGACTGGATTGTCAATTTCATGAGTCTCAATCCCCTCAGCTGTGATTTTTAACACCCGCAGCTGCCCCCCAAATTCAACCTGGCCTTCTAGGTTATAAGATCTTTCCGCTGCGTGAATAGGCAGTCTGTATAAATTGCGATGCCCGTGAATTTGGATGATATCCAGCCCAGCTGTGTTTTGAACAAATAAGTGATCAATGTCATCTGAATATTCTCCTACGCCGTGAATGAGCTGCTGTGTTGAGACATGAAGAAGCTCTTCCGGCAAATGAGCAAGTCCGCCATGGGTAACAAGAAATGTCTGATCATGGTACGTAAAATAAGTCAGCTGATGAAAGGTTCTGACAAACTTTCGTACTTCCTTCAAATCAAAGTCTGCTGCTTCGATTTCAGGCGCAGTATGCCGGTTAAACATATTGCTTCTGACTTTTTCACCATGTGCAAACCGGTATAAATGCTGATCATGATTGCCTTCAATGACGATGACATTCCGGCATTCTCTATGGGCGAGCATCCAATCTAATACTTCTTTGTTTTCTATTCCCCTATCAAGCAAATCCCCTGTAAAGATATAAAGTTCGTTTTCTTTGATGTCTCCTTGCAAATAGGTGGTAAGTGCGGTGTAACAACCGTGAATATCTCCGAAAACATGAATGGCCTCATATTGATCAAAGGATCGAGGCTGATAGGTCATCACTTGCGGATATTCCTCCGGCTGCAAAACAGTCACCCATGACGGGACCTTTTCTGTTTTTAACCGCTCGTTCATTTGATACAAAACAGATTCCCGCACCACTTTGTGAGATTCACGTGAGCGATTTTGCAAAAGAGCTGTTTCAAGGGGCACCTGCGTGAAATCGACGACATATACCCTGTAACGATACGAAGTCGCTAAAGACTTATATTGAGAAATCGATTTACTTGAAATATGTGTCGCATCAATCACAGTAAAGTCTCCGCGTTCCATACGGGCCGTGAGTAGATCGAATAATAAAGACCAAACTTTGTGGTCATGCTTGCTTGAAATTTCTAGTTTCCCATTGACTGATAGCTGCGGCGGCTGCGTTAACAGCCGGATTTGATCCGCTGATAAAGTGTAAGGCTCTAAGCCTTGTTCTTTGATCCATGTTGATTTACCTACGCCTGGGAGACCTCGTAAAAGGACTAAAGTTCTCATATTGGTTCTCCTTTAATGAGTGATATTTTACCTATTATAGATAAATTATGGATAAATCTCAATCTTTTAATGATTATGGTAATATATAGATAGAAAAGGAGGTTTTACGTATGTCTAATAGAGAGGATATGGCATTCAACATGGGAGATCTTCTATTTCAAATGTTCTCTCTTCTATTCATTGCCTTTATTGTGACAATCATTGTCATCGCGTTTCGCATGATCAGAAGAAAACGAATGGAATTGAAAAAAATCGAGGCAAGATTAAACAAAGTGATTGAAAAAAACGATTTAAAAGAGTAAAAAATCCGGAAGTTAACCGGATTTTTTTGTTTTCATCACGATTCCTTGACGCTGCTGCATCAAAAAGAAAAAGACGCCTAAAAGAACAAGCAGGCCGCCAAGCATTTGAAGCAGAGTGACTTTCTCTCCAAGCAGCCATACAGCAAGGATCGTTGCCCCAACAGGTTCACCAAGAATACTCATTGAAATGGTTGTCGCATTCACATAGGTTAAAAGCCAATTATTAATGACATGAGACATGGTGGGAATGATGGCGAGCAATAAAAAGATTCCCCACTCTTTACCCGGATAGCCTGTGAAAGGGGTTTGCTGAAGCAGGTTGAATAAAATTAAAAAAAGACCGGCAAAACCAAATACACAAAAACTATAAATCCAATGAGATATTTTTCTTACAGCCTGTTGGCCTATTAACAAATAACAAACAACAGCAATCACACTCAAAAAGGATAAAATATCTCCTAAGATGGCTTCCTTGCTATGACCAATATCTCCCCAGCCTATCATGAGGGCACCAACAATCGCTGCACACATCGTCAATAGAGCAGACATTGTTGTTCGTTCACGGAAAATGAGGAATCCGCCTAATAAGGAGACCATCGGCTGAAGGGCGATAATAATGGTAGAGCTTGCCACTGTCGTCAGTTTCAGTGAGCCAAACCACAACACAAAATGGAGCCCTAAAAAGAAGCCTGACATACATAAGAAAAACCAGTCTCTTCGCTTTATCGAGAGAAATTCTTTTTTTCTAGGTAGGATAAACGGCAGCATGAGAGCCGCCGCAAAGATCATTCGATACATACTTAAAATAGCAGCAGGTGCATTTGACCATTTCACAATAATTGCAGAAAACGAAATGGCAATAATTGAAATCACAAGCGGTAGTGCAATTGATTTCGTTTGAGCAGTTGTCTTCATTTCCATTAGCAGCTTCCTTTACATCAGCAGTAGATGAGCAGTTCATCTTGTATGTCGTCATCTTACTATGTCCATTCACCTAGTGGCAAGATGATTTTTTAAAACTGGCGCGAGCTTTCTGGATGAAAAAAAGCTTTCATGACGAAAGCCTTCATTCATCATCTATTAACAGATAAACGGCCTGAACTGGGCCATGAACCCCCACCACTAAATTCATTTCAATATCGGCAGAATTACTTGGACCTGATATAAAATGGATGGCGCCTTTCGCCTGCTCCCCCTCTTCTACTGAGCGATTGAGAGCCGAAACAGCCTGAATCATCCGCGGAACAATTGAGCTTTTCTCTATACACACGATATACATCATCGGTAAAAAATGCAGCGCTCTTCCTTGACCTTGGTGGGATGAAAGGACAACTGTACCTGATTCTGCAAGGGTATAATCACTGAACACAACTGCATATTTCGCTTGTTCTGCCTGCCTTAATTTTTCTTCTCTTGATGCATCTGTATTCCAGCTGGTGATGGAGATTCCTTCCTGTTGCAAGCTGTCAAACATAGGGAGGAAACCATATTGTTCAAAACGCCGATCACGCGATGTCATCACAGCACCCTCACCATATTCTGTTATCAATAATCGTAATACAGAGGGCGCTTCCTCCGGTGTTGTTTCGACCACTCTTGTGTGAATTTGCTGACATTGCTTTTTCAATTGCTCGACTAGCTCTTCTTTAGACAAACTTCCGTTTGTTTCCCACTGGACTTGATGCCTCCATTCCGGACGCTGAATTGCTGCAGTTGGGGAGGAGTTTTTGCCTAATTGCTGCTGGATATGAGATAGAAACGACTCTCGGTGAGATATGGTCCCCTTCATCACTTCTCCTCCCTTTGTCTCTTTTTAAACCAATCCCTGAATCTTTCTTTACTTGGAACTGGCAGGTCACGAATATCTGTCCAATTCTTTAAAGGGCCTATCCCTTTTGAAATTTGTCCGTTTGAAGCCATACGATTCAAGAGCGCAGGGGCTGCTTTTGTTCCAAATTGATACATTCCGGGAGACGATGCCCCCATACCAAACATTTTCATCGCCATCATTTCAGCTTTAGGCGCTCTGCCCTCTTTTTCTACGATCACCTGTCTATGTTTAATCAATAACTCGTGAAGCGGAATCTTCACTGGACAAGCATCCGTGCAGGCTGCGCACAGACTTGATGCAAAGGGGAGCTCTTTATAGTCATCATAGCCGCCAAGAAGCGGCGAAAGAACAGCTCCGATTGGCCCCGGATAAATCGAACCGTACGAATGTCCGCCAACATGCCGGTAAACCGGGCATACATTGATGCAGGCTGCGCACCGGATACATTGGAGAACAGGCTGAAAGGCCGTTCCTAATATATTTGACCGCCCATTGTCCACAATGACCAAGTGAAATTCTTCTGGTCCATCTAGTTCTCCTTCTCCTTTTGGTCCCACGACAGAAATATAACTAGTTAATTTTTGACCGACTGCGCTCCTGCACAAAAGACCCACAAGGACATCCAGTTCCTCCATTGTTGGAACAAGCCGCTCCATTCCCATAACGGCAATATGCGTCTTCGGTATAGCCGTGACAAGATCCGCATTCCCTTCATTTGTCACAAGGCAGATGGACCCTGTGTTGGCCACTGCAAAATTACAGCCGGTCACACCAATATCAGCTTCGAGGAATTTTTCACGCAAGAGGGCTCTCACAAAACTCGTCATTTCTTCAGGTGTGTCTGACATCTCATACCCAAGCCTTTCATGAAATACTTCCCGTATTTGTTCTTTCGTCATATGAAGGGCGGGTGCCACAATATGTGAAGGCGGTTCATGGTCATCCACTTGCAGAATATATTCGCCAAGATCGCTTTCGACCACCTCACAGCCGATCTCTTCAAGCGCTTGATTCATCTCGATTTCTTCTGTGACCATTGATTTTGATTTGACGACCTTTTTGCCTGCTTTCTTCTGTGCCACGTTTTGAATATATGCTGATGCCTCTTCCTTTGTTTTCGCAAAAAAGACATGACCTCCGCGTGCACTTACACTTTCACTTAATTGATATAAGTAATCATCAAGATGCGTCAGCGTATGCTGCCTGATTTCCTCGCCAAGCTCACGCCACTTTTCCCAATTGCCAAGCTCCTCGCTTGCAGTCAGCCTTCTTTTATACAGGCGTTCCTGTGCTGAGGAGACAGCACCTCTCATGACAGCGTCTTCTAAGCCATCCCCGATCCGTTCTTTAAAGGCCTTTTCTCCAATTTTCATACTCATGTGCCGTTCCTCCTCTTAAAGTCCGCGGCTGTTTAATACTTCTGCGATGTGCATGACCTGAATGGGTTTATCAAGACGGTTCAGCCTCCCGCCAATGTTCAGCAGACACCCGCAGTCAGCACCAATGATATATTCGGCGCCTGTCTCCTCTATGCTTTGTACTTTTTCATCAACCATCTGCTCAGAAATAGGGGTCATTTTCACTGAAAAGGTTCCTCCAAATCCGCAGCAATTTTCTGCGCGGGGCAATGGTTTCATCGTCAAATCTTTGACATTTGACAATAGGGTAAAAGGTGCCTCCTTAATGCGCAGCAGTCTCGTCATATGACAAGAGGTGTGATAGGTTGCGTTTCCTTTCAGGCTCGCGCCTACATCTGTCATGTGTAATATATCAACAATAAACTCTGTTAATTCATATGTTTTTGCGGCAAGTGCCTCAGCCTTGGCCGACCACACTCGGTCTTCTCTTAAAAGATGAGGGTATTCTAAAAACATCGCCTTGCACGAACCTGATGGTGTCACAACATATTCAGCTGATTCAAAGGCTTTGATCATGTTTTTCGCTGCTTTGATTGCCTCTTTTGTATAGCCGCTGTTAAAGGCTGGCTGCCCGCAGCACACTTGTGTTTCTGGAAATTCCACTTCAACACCGAGTCTTTCCAATACTTCCACTGTCGCCTTTCCTACATTTGGCTGCATCGTGTCAATTAAACAAGTAACGAATAAATGGACTTTCATCGGCGAACTTCCCTTCTATTGCTGCATTTTGATTCATCATTCTGGTCATCTGATGACTAAATAACTGGCCTTAATTTCATTTTAATCCCAAATTTCTGAAATTTCAACGAAGTGATTTGTCTAAAATTTGACCTTATGGTTCGTGTGACTAAATGAAAAAAACGCCCTTTTCATAGGGCGTTTTTGATGTTTATTTTGAAATCAATTCTCGAATTCTTTCTTCAATAGGTGTTAACGGACGGCCTAGTAATGTTTCGAAATCTTGGCTTTCAACAGCTAAAGCACCATCGCGAATGCCGCTTTGAATGGCTTTGACAAATGGCACTGCTTCTTTTGGTACACCATTTGAAGCTAAAAATTCTCCAAATGTGTCTACATCTATTTTTTCTACTTTGATTTCTTTTCCACTTACCTTACTAACAATTTGTGCAAGTTCACTATGCGTCCGAAGCGGTCCTGACAGTTCATATATCTCCTGATCATGTACGGCAAGTGTTAACGCATTTGCTGCCGCTTCTGCGTAGTCATTTCTTGTTGCCCAGCCAACCTTTCCTTCGCCAATAGGGCTTAAAAATGGTGCGCCGCTGACTGACGCCAGAATCGTATCTTTTTCGTTTTCAACATACCAGTTGTTTCTTAAAAATACATGAGGAATGCCAGAGGCCAAAATGGCTTCTTCTGTTTTAGCATGGTCATTTGCAAGGATAAGCTGACTCTCTCTTGCATTGACAACACTTGTATAAGCAATAAACCTCACATTTGCTGCTTTCGCCGCTTCAATTGCTACTTTATGCTGCTCGACGCGGTCTCCATCAGCTGTTGAAATGATCAACAGACGGTCAATGCCCTCAAATGCTGATGCCAGGGTGTCTGGCTGAGTAAAGTCTCCTTGGCGTACATCCACTCCAGCCTCTTTCAAATGTGCGGCTTTTTGCGGATTTCGAACACTGACTGCAATTTGTTCAGCCGGTACTTTTGTGAGCAAATGCTTGATGACGAGCGATCCGAGTTGTCCTGTTGCGCCTGTTACTAATAACTTCATTTGTTTGACCTCCTCATTTTTCGTTCAACGGTGATGGCATTCGTTATAATCAAAATGGTTACAACAAAGGTATAAAAAAGCTCTGATGTACGAGCTTTTTTATTCCGCCTCTGTTAATAATTGCTGAATTGTCACTTGCTTTAGGTGATTCTCAAGTGCAGCTTGTGCTTCTTTTAGTTCATGCCGCAGTCTCGTATCCATCGCTTGACCAATCGGGCATGCGATGACGGGCTGATGAAAGTTAAATAATTCTTCATCCTCGCTTACATCCACAGCACGGTACACATCTAAGAGTGTGATGTCCTCAGCCGGTCTTTTTAAATAAGCACCGCCTACTCCGCGGCGAATTTCAATGAGACCCGCCCGTTTGAGCATTGCCATCATTTTTCGAACAATGGCAGGATTTGAATTCACGCTCTCTGCAATAAAATCACCTGTACACTCTTTTGGAACACCTGCAATAAATGACACAATATGAACAGCAATCGGATACCTGCTGCTAATTTGTTTCACAATCTTTCACCACCGTTGTAATCACTATAGTTACAATGAGTGATTTTGTCAATCAATAAACGGATTTTTCTTTCGATCCCAGTCCTCATATGTCATGATATCGTAGTCTTCTGCTGTATCAAGTTCAAGCGGCGCAATGCATTCGAGCAGATTCTCATCTGGGTCAAGAAAATAGATCGCTGCATGAAATTGCGGCGGATTATCGAGAACTAAAGGCTGTTTTTCTTCTGAAAAACCAAACATTGGGTGAATGTTGATGCCTCTTTCAATCAGCCAGGTCTTGATCTGTTCGATACTGGACGTTGTAATTTGAAAGGCAACGTGCCGAGTCGAGGGATGGTATGGAAAATTGTTTATATCTACTTTCCACAGGCCAAGCCAGCTTTTTCCTTTCTCAATCCATAAAAAAGCAACTCGTTCATTTTCATGAGCAAGTGTCAATTCCAATTTTTCATAAAACGCAATCGATGCCTTCAAATCACTCACAGGTAAATGTGCTTCATACAAACCTTTCATCATCATCAAAATCACTCCTTTTCTACCTTCTATTCTGCGGGAATTGATGAGATTCTGCCTCAGCAAAACGATGTATTTTATCCCCAACATTGGATTGAGAGAACTTGAATGTTTGATCCATTACAGATGGGGGAAGGTGTTCAAATAAAAGAAAGGAGCGTTTCTTATGCCTTGGACGATGAACGATTATCCAGCTTCATTTCAATCATTAGACAACGTCATTCGAAAAAAAGCGCTTGAGATTGCCAATAAAATGATTCAGGAAGGCTATGAGGAAAATAGAGCCATTCCAATTGCAATCAGTCAAGCGAAAGAGTGGAAAAAGAACGCAACGGAGAAAGAGGTAGAAAATTTCTCCTCTCATGGTTCTGTCAAACCTTCTGAGAACAGCAGCTCCGCAAGACCAGAGCTCATGGATCAGGCGCAGCATGTTGTGAAACACGAGGAAGGCTGGGCGGTTCAAACAGAGAAAGCGAAACGAGCAAGTGAGGTCAAAGAAACAAAACAAGAAGCAATTGACCGGGCCAAGGAGATTTCAGCTAATAAAGGAACATCTGTTGTCATTCACCGAAAAGACGGGACGATTCAGGATGTGTTAAAGCCGCAATAAGACCGCTTGTCAGCGGTCTTTTTTATGCATTCTTTTCTTTTTTCGCTGGTGTTTTTCTTTTCTTAGGTGCTGCTTTTTTCGGTTTGGCTGGTTTTGATCGGTCGATCGAAGCCTGTAGTGCGGCCATTAAATCTGTCACATTGGCTGCAGGATCTTTTTTGCCTGTCGTTTCTGGCTGAACGGTATGTTCTCCAGATATTTTATCGCCAATTAAATTCATCAGCTGTTCTCTGTATTCATCTTGATATGCCGCTGGATCGAATGTCGTGGTCAGCTGCTCGATTAAAAGGAGCGCTGTATCTAACTCTTTCTTTACAATGTTCTCCTCTTGGGGGATATTCGGTACATCTGATACTTGTCTAATTTCGTCAGGGAAATGAATGGTTTCCATAAGCAAAATATGTTCATAGCACCTAACGATCGCTAATTGCTCCTTTGAGCGGATCATAATTTTTGCGACACCAATTTTTCCCGATTCCTCTAAAGCTTTTCTTAATAATGAATAAGCCTTTGCTCCGCCAGTATCCGGTGATAAGAAGTAACTTCTTTCATAATAGATGGGATCAATCTCTTCAATCTTCACAAAATCAATGATTTCAACGGCTTTTTCTTCATTTTCTTTTCGCAGTTTTTCCAGCTCTTCATCGTCCAATTCAATAAATTTATTTTTCGCATATTCATACGCCTTGACGATTTGTTCCGGCGCTACCTCTTCACCGCAATTGGCACATACTTTCTTGTAGTTAATGGGCGTGTGACACTCTTTATGCAGCTGTCTTAATTTAATGTCTTTGTTCTCTGTAGCGGTAAACAGCTTGACTGGAATATTGACCAATCCGAAACTAATGCCGCCTTTCCATACTGTATGCATCGCGCTTCCTCCGTTCTTTTCTCCTTACTATGTAATGTTTTCATCAGACTTATGTATGTGATTGAAAATTTCATCCCACTCTAAGAACACATGATATAAGGAAGTGACATGCACAATGAAACCTATGCGATTAACACCTGCACATGATATACCTGCCGGTGCAGACTGGGTATATGAATTAAAATATGATGGCTTTCGGGCTATTCTTGTATGGGAAGAAGACGAGATTCGTTTAGAAAGCAGGACCGGAAAACGGCTAAATGAGCAATTTCCTGAAGTGATGGAGCAGTGCGAACAATTAAGAGACCAATTTGCTCCTTATTTACCGCTGACGCTTGACGGAGAATTGGTCTTTTTACTGAGTGAACAGCAAAGCGAGTTTGCGAAGGTTCAGCAAAGAGGCAGGCTGAAAAACAAAGAAGCCATCCAAAGACAGGCTGAACGATTTCCATGTCATTTTATTGCATTCGATCTATTAAGCTGCAAAGGGAAACCTATCGTTGATTCACCGTTGATGGAAAGAAAAAATCAGCTGCAGCAATTATTCCAAGAAGCAAAGCTCCCCTCATCAGTTCAGCTTGAGCACCCTTCCCTTTTGCAGGTCATTCATACAGATCCAGACTCTGAATACATGAAAAACGTGATGACGATGTATTTAGCAGAAGGACTAGTAGCGAAAAAAAAGATGAGTAAATGGCATGACAATACTCGTTCAAAAGAATGGCTGAAAATGAAAAACTGGCGGTATGTCTCTGTCATTGTCACCCGTTTTGACAAGGAAAATGGCTATTTCCAAGGTTCCATTTATCAAGATGCGGCTCTCATCGAGGTTGTACAATTCAAGCATGGATTTTCTAAAGAAGAAGAACAAACACTGCGTACGCTATTTCAGACAAAAGGCCAGTTAACAGGAGGATCATTATACGAAATCCCTCCTTCTATCGTTGCCAGCATTGCTTGTATATCCTTTGATGGATCGGCGTTAAGAGAGCCGCGTTTTTCTTCCTTTTTACTAGATGCTGATCCAGCAGCATGTACATTTCAGCACATGCTCAAACAGCTGTATCCACTCCCTGCTGCTATAGACGTCACTCACCCTGAGAAACCGATTGTCCCGGCTCTTCAACTAAACAAGGCAGATTACTTACTTTATTTAAGACAAGCGGCTCCCTACCTTTTGCCCTTTTTACGTGAAAGGCGTCTTACTTTAATTCGGTATCCACACGGCACTGGAGATGAATTCTTTTATCAAAAGTCGACACCTGATTATGCGCCGGATTTTGTTTTGACAGATGAAGTTGATGATATTTCTTACACGGTCTGTAATGATCCTCGTACGCTTCTTTGGCTTGGCAACCAGCTGGCAATGGAATTTCATATCCCTTTTGAAACAAGAGATACGAATCGGCCGACAGAAATCGTCTTTGATCTGGACCCGCCATCTGTAAATGAGTTTCATCTAGCCATAGAAGCGGCTAAACGCATAAAAGCGCTTTTAGACGGGCTTTTTCTCACAGCCTTTATTAAAACAAGCGGAGGTAAAGGGCTTCAAGTCTATATTCCTTTAAAGAAAAACGCCTTCACATACGAAGAAACAAGACAATTCACCGCGTTTATATGCCAATTTTTATGTGAGCAAGCACCGGATCTTTTTACTCTGGAACGTCTTAAGAAAAACCGCGGCAATCGCTTGTATTTAGACTACATTCAGCATGATGCTGGGAAAACAATCATCGCTCCATATTCCCCAAGAGGAAATGAGCTTGGACTTGTTGCGACACCGCTTGAATGGGACGAACTCTATCATGATGAGCTTCATCCTTCTCTTTTTACGATGCCGGCTGTTATAGAGCGTTTAAAGGAAAAGGGCGATCCGTTCCGCCGCATGAGGCACCTTGTGAATGATGATACTTTTAGACAAGTCTTACATCAGCTTGCACACATGTGACCATCTCATCAGATGGACATTCGCGGTCATAAAGCGTTACACTTATTCATTAGAGAGGAAGAAAGGGATGACTATTTTGACCGCACATTCATTTCGAAATACAGCTTTGGTTTTCTTATGTCTTTCCGCAGGAATTGTGGATGTGATTGGCTATTTAAGCCTAGGGCATGTGTTTACAGCCAATATGACAGGTAATATTGTGCTGCTTGGCATTGCAGCAGGAAGCTCCTTGCAGCTAACAGCCCTTCATTCCATCATTGCTCTAAGTGGGTTCGTTTTAGGGGTTTTACTTGCAGTTGTGATAGGCGGAAAGCATGAGAAAACGTTTTGGCCAAAAGCCGTTACACGCATTTTTATCATCGAATTGATGATTTTGCTTCTATTTGCTCTCATGACCGTTTTCCCTCATACACAAGGTGCTTACTTTATGCTGATCATCCTTTTAAGTATGGCTATGGGCATGCAGACAGCAGCCGCTCGTAAATTGAATGTTGCTGGCATTTCCACAACCGTTCTCACGAGTACACTTGCTAACCTATTTGAAGATGCAGCTCAGCGTATATCATACCGGAAAAAAAGAAAGGCCCCTATCCAGCTTGTAAGCTTGATGCGAATAGGCTCTATTGTCTTCTACTGCCTAGGTGCAGCTATTGCTGCATATACAGATCGTTACGATCCATTTATCATCATCTGGCTGCCTATCATCATCCTAGGGGTCATTGTGATAACTGCTGCATTAAAGCACTTTCACCAATTGAAATAGCCTCTCTGGCTATTTCAATTATTGTGCTCTTAAACTAATAACTCCTCACATAAAAACCAGGAGGGCGTCCCATGATGAACGTAGAGCCATACGGATATCCAGAAAATGTCCCGAATCCCCCGTACCCCGGAAAACCTCCCAAGCCAGAGAACACACCTGGGCTCAAATAAGACCCGCCAAAGCCGATATGGGAACCAACCGGCCCAATATGAGCCCCGCCTCCTGTAAATCCGCCTCCATGAAAACCACCATAAACCCGTGGATACATACAATCACCTGCCTTCGAATCAGACCTTATCTCATCATATGCATGACAAATGGGGCGGTGCCCCTGCTTTTTCTTTTCCTTCTATGTACATTAGACCAATTTGATAAAATTTGAATGAAAAGTCCTGCAAAAAATTAAATTAAGCAAAGAAAAGTGACCTTTTTAACTTGTTGCTCTGCCCTATGTTTATTTAGAATAATGGAGCAGGTAATAAATTTGCACACCCCCTTTGTTGCGAATTCTTCTTATTAAACGTTCTTGCAGCGTTTAATAAGAAGAGCCTATTAAAACACAAAAAACCCTTGCTGACGATATCAACAAGGGCGAGAGATAAATGGTATTAACCACCAATGATTTTTTCTGCAACTTCGAAAGAACCTGCAACGTTTTGCGTCAGAACAGTCGCAGCGACCGCTAAACCTACAACGAATAATACTTTTAATCCTGTTTTCATCTTAAATCAACCCCATTCTTTTCATATGTAAATCCGCTTCTAAACTTTTGTTCAAGTAAAAAACAGACTGCTCATAAAGTGCTTGCTTTTCACAATATTTTGCTGCAAATTGTGATAGCTCTTTTACTTCATGATATTCATTCTTCTCTTCTAACTTTCTTAATTTCTCATCAATTTGCTTAAATCTTTGCGGTGCATGCGTTAAGTAAAGATCATGTACGATGCCTATTTTTAGCTGAAACACTTCATGAGAAGCATCTTTCATTCTGGCATATGCAGCCTCTATATATTGGCTTGCACGCTGCTTTTCACCAATCACACAGAGTTCCCGGCTGATCAGATACGTAGAATGGAAAAAGAAATCTGAATCATAATACTCTTGATGGGACAGTGCTTTTTCAAGATGACGTATCGATTCCTTCGGTTTGTTCCAAAATGAATATAAAATGGCCACATTGTGATGATGCTGAGCCAGCATAAAATCATCCTGCTCGCTTGTCAAAACCTCTTCTGCCAAACGATAATTCTCAAGCGCCTCTTCATACCGGCCGATCTCTGTTAGATTCGCTGCTATGAGGGAGTATGAAAGGGCCGTTCTTCTTTCATACTGCTTGTGCCGCTTATAGACGTGCAGCGCTCTGCGGATATAGGTTAATGAGAGCATGATATGACTGAGCCGGTAATAAAGCCATGCCACTTTAAAATCGAAATCAGCACGTTCGATCTCACTTGGAATTTTATCTAAGAGCTTTTCAGCACTTTGATACATTTGCAATGCAACCTCATAATTACCTTGATGCTGCTCATACACACCCTCATAAAAATCAAAATAATAGGCAAGACGGTTAGACAGGTCATCTTCTTTTTTTCCATAATTACCCTCTATGCTTTTCGTTGAAACATTGCCCTTTTGCCCTCTTAAATTGTACATAAGAATGTGATGCCTCTTCTCAAGAAGAGAATAGTAAATGAGAATATCCGCATCGTCAATTTCCTCTACCGCTTGTTTCGCTTTGGCAAATAACCGTTCTGCCTCATCTGCATGATCTTTTTTGATTTCCATGTTCCAGTCATTTAATAGTGATGCCAATTCCGCAACAGGAACTTTGCTCATTCTACACCCCCAATCACCTTCAGCTGCAACACATGATTTCACTAAATATGGAACTTCTATTAGCAATTGCTAATTAGTCCATTTGACATCATTTTAATATGAATCACTTGAATCTTCAATAACCGTTTCCATTGAAAGTGCGTTTCTTTCTCCTAGTCAATGATATTTGCGAAAAAATTCCGCCTTTTTTTAAAATAAACATCTTGAGATGAAATGAAAAAGCCCAATGCTGTGGCTTTCTAATCTTATGATGGTTAATACCGTGTGATTTGTCTAAAGATCATCAGCACAGCTTTTCATTTATCCAGTTTCTTTATATAATATGATCAATAACTTACACGCCTCAGTAGCTCTAGAAGGGAAGAGCGCCGTAAAACAAATTGTAGCTGGCGGGTCGCAAGGCAAGGGTTTCAGAAGCACCGAAAAGCACATGAGCTGAGACAGGTGAAATTCCTGTCGGTGAAATTCCGTAGGGAAGCGTGTTGCCCCTAGCCTATGCTTACGAAAGGAGTGCGGGTTCGAATCCCGTCTGAGGCTTATGAGGTAGATGGATTGGGAGGATAAAATATTATGCATGTGTTTGAAGAATATATCAGCAAAATCGGTAACCCCGAGCTGAAGCAGCGCACTCAAGCCATCTTACAATGGGTAGAAGACACATTCCCTCAATTAGAGCCAAGAATTGCTTGGAATCAGCCCATGTTCACAGATCACGGCACATTTATTATTGGGTTTAGCGTGGCAAAACATCACATTTCTGTCGCACCAGAAGCAAAAGGAATTGATCAATTTTCAGCTGACATTGTACAAGCTGGGTACGATCATGGGAAAAATCTGTTTCGCATGAAAGAAAGCTTGCCAGTTGATTATCCTCTCCTAAAAAAAATCATCGAATTTAATATCGAAGACAAAGCGGATTGTTCAACGTTTTGGCGAAAATAAACAGTACCCCGATCTCAGCTTTACAGATCGGGGTATTTTGCTGCAACAATATTATTTTGTTCTCTTCCCCACCAATTTTTGTTCAAGCCATTCATAACATGACAAGAGGGCATCAACGCTCTTTTGGCATATCGGCAAATATACAACGGCGACGGCTGTTAAACACGCTATAACAGCTCCTGCTAAGACATCAAATGGATAATGAACACCTACCCAAATCCTTGAAAAACCAACAGCACAGGCAATGATTAGCCAATACATATGGCGTTTGTGAAACAGCCAAAAGATCACGCAAATCGAAAAAATAAAGATGGTATGATCACTCGGAAACGAGTTATTCACTTCCTTTTGAATCAAAAGATTGACGCGGCTCATTTCTGCAAAGGGCTGCTGATTAAAATAAAACCCCCCAGCGATTTTCCCAAGTAACTCGGCGAGTACGAAGGTCAGTCCGGCAGAAACAACCATCGCCCTATTGTACCTGCTGCGATTTTGAAACCATACGAACAGACACACGAGCGCTGCCAGCAGCACTGTATATTCAGCTAGTCCAATAAATATTGGATTCAAGTAACCATGATCGATACTGAGTTCATTCACCCACCTAAATAAATCTTCATTAAGTCCCCGCATCTCATTTCATCCCTTTTTACTTGATTTACGATAAGGATAATTGTAATGAGATGTCTGCCTCCATCGATCGAACGAACAAACCATGGAATCATATGACATGTTTGTCACTTTGCTGTCACCTGAACTCATGTACTAACTAAAAACTCATCAAAAGCTATTAAATCACAGGAACAAAACTGTTATAATAGAACATAAGTTTGCATTTTATCAAAAAGGGGTTACTGCATATGATCAAAACGGTAGACGGCAATATATTAGAGGCAAGCGAAGACATCATTTGTCACCAGGTGAACTGTAAAGGAGTCATGGGAGCTGGATTAGCGAAACAGATCAAAAGCAAATATCCGAATGTGTACAAAGATTATAAACAGTTATGTACAGAACAAGGAGATGACTTGTTAAGCTCCGTTCAACTCATCACAACAAAAGACGGAAAAACAATGGCCAACTTATTTGCCCAAGCTGGATACGGAAGAACAAGACAGCAAACAGACTACGATGCCTTACGCAACTGCTTTCAACACCTAAAGGATACAGTGACACAATCACCTGAAGAGAAAAACCCAACGTCCATCGCCATTCCATACGGGATCGGCTGCGGATTAGCAGGCGGCGATTGGACGATTGTGGAAGAGATGATTGAAGAGGTGCTGGGTGATTGTGAAGTGACGGTTTATCGGTTTAGATAATGGAAATGAGATTTTATGAAACATATATGAGAAATACCCTCCTTAAATTGGAGGGTATTGTGCGTTAGTTATCGTCTTTATTTTTTATATAATTTAATACGGCTTCTTTATCTTCCTCATCTTCAGGGAGATATCCCAAATTTTCATATTCCCAAATAGCCATTCGTTGATAGGTATTGTAATGAGAGTTCAATACATCATCATAATTAAAATCAATGGTAAATCGATTCCTATTCTTGATTTTCAGCGTTAAATTTGTCCAAGTTTTTTGCTCATTAATTTTAAATTCATCTCTGAGTTTCTTAAAAGAATCCTGTAAATTAATTAATAAGTCATCATATATATTTTCACTGACCTCAAATATATCAGGAATATCATGAGAATAAATATATTCTTGTTGTTTGTTTGTATTAAAGAAAAAATAAACTTCACGAGAGTCATCCAGAATTTCCGCATATAGCAAAACATTCTCCCAATCAACAGGTATTATTTCATTTATTGTATTCAAAATTTCTTGATAAACTTCATTCGATGGTTCCATTTCCATTGAATTAACCTCCTGGCTTATTTTCAATCGATACCTTTTTAACTCTCCTAGCTCCAATTTTATACTTAATTTTAAATAAAGTTGGTCGCATAGAATCTCCTTCATATCTAATGCTTTCTATGGAAACTGATACTGTCTGAGGTGGATCTTTCCTCAAGGCTGCCAACCATTCCTGCTCCAACTGATACCATTTCCCACCACTACGATTAATCTGTGAACTCATCGGAACAAGGTTATCAATATCCCCGGAACCTTTAAAAATAGACGCTATCAAATGACCTCCATCATCATCCATTAATCGATCCGGCTTCCCTGAATTGGATTGGGCATATTGGTTTCTTTTAACCTCTCCGTATTTTAAATCACTTGCTTCGACTTTGACAATACGTCCGTAGTGGTCGGTTGTGTAGGTGTAGCCTTGCTTTGTTGAATAAACAACATTTGGTTTTAACACTTTTTTACGTTTCCATCTCACATAGTGATCTCCGTAACTGACAACGGTTGGTGGTGATTTTGGTGCTGGTAAGCGTCTGCCTGTCTTAGAGATGCCGTATCCTGAATTGTTGTCTAGACGCTTCGCCATAGAGAGGAGTTTATTTTTGAGATTTTCTCCGTCAAACACGTTATACGGCAGCTTCGGGCCGCCAGCCATTTGAAATTTTGGTGAGTATGGCAATAGATTCGGAATAGAAACTCTGTCTAATGATTTTGCTCCTTGCTCAAGGCCTTTCTTCACCGTCGTTTTGGCTGCTGTTGTTCCCGTTTTTGTTATGGCACCTGCCCCTTTAGAACCAAAGACGATTTCTGCTAGAGAACCGGTCGCATAGGCAAACCAGTGTGATCGAGAATATGCATCACCATCGATAACTTCTTTTTGGAATGAGTCTGAAATCGACTTTCCAATCGCTTTCGACGTTTCAATTGGATGAGAAACAGCCGTTACGACCGATTCAACGGCACCTCCAGGATCTGTCACAAGATCGTAGATGCCAACTACTGTATCTTTGGCCACATCATACAGACCAACTGCTGCTCCTTTTACAACATCAACGAACCCCTCTGATGCTTCTTCCTGCGCTTTGATCTGGAGAAGCTGGCTGTAATACATTTTTTGATCGTAAGAAAGATTTTCATATCCAATTTCGTCTACAATCTCAAAGTATTTCTCTTCTGATATACACGAAGGATCGTTGAGTTTTTCTTTCAATTCTTTGATTCTTCGTTTCTCTTTTTCTTCTTTTTTCACCTTTAAATATGCTTTCACCTGTGCATCGATTTTATCATGATTCTTGTACACATCTGTCTCATGAAATGCTTTTGCATCGTAATACATTGGCTGCGCATTTTTCCCTTTTCCTGTAGCAGCCATCATTTTTGCATAAAAAGTTGAGAGGTGTTTTTCAATCGCTTCTGATTTTGCGTATTCTGTTTTTAGCTCATGGTCTATTTTATGTAAAGCATCAATTGCCTCTTTTCTTTTTTTGTTCGCATCATCTAAATGTTCATTGACCTCTTTACTTGAAAATACATTCAGTTCTATGAGATCACTGATGTCATCAAAAATAGTGGATAGGGCTTCTTTTTGTTCCTTGACCATATCTTTATTATTCTGAATCCCTTGTTTCAGTTGAGCGTCTAAGAAATGCTCATCAATAAATGTACTCCCGCCTAACGATTCATCATCAAGCTTTCCTTTTACCCCATCTAAAAACGCTTTTTGCATATCGATAAAGTCAAGATAAGTGTCTGTGTAAAGCGCAAGATCCTCATAAAAGGCTTTGATATTGTCTGCACCTTTTCCAGTAAATTCATTACCTAATCCCGACACACTTTTTAATGCTTTTTTCACATGCTGCATTTCGTCTCGAAGCTCCTGATAGACTTTTGACCTTTGTTCGACAGCTGACAGTAAAGATGGAGCATCTAATATTTTCATATAAAAAAGACTCCTTTTATGGCGTATTCTTTTACTAGAATACCATAAGGAGTCTTACACTTTAATCCACTTTATCGTTTTTTAACCAATTATCCTCCAGAGCTCCTTCTTGATGCGACGGTTTGGACATCATCATGTTGAGGTTGAATGAAACCACTTTTTATTTTATAAAAAGAGTGCTCTGAGTTTCTTTAAACTGTTTTTCGTTTAGATAGAACCTTGTCAAGAACTGTGACTCCGACAGCAATAGCAAGAGTAAAAGCCCCAATCCAAGGAAGATAATTCAACAAACCATTTTTGACAGCAATACCGCCGATACCAGCTCCACCTGCCATTCCAAGTTGTCCCAAAGCACTGTGCAAACTAAGCACAATGCTTGCCGCAGCAGGGGCAAGGCTTATTAACTGAAATTGTATTGGCGAGCCGGAAGACCAAGCTGCAAGCGCCCAGAAAATAAGTAATACATAGAAAAGAAAAGCAAACTGACCGATAAACGGGAAGAGCAATAGTGCAATAGCATGGAGTAACATTCCTCCAGTTAATGTACGAAATGCCCCCCACTTATCTGTACTAAAGCCTCCTAATTGAGCTCCAATAGCACTAGCAATCCCAAAAATAAAGAGTGCTGTCGTTACCCCATGATTGCTCATGCCGAATATATCTAGGAAATATGGTGAAATATACGTAAATACAACGGAATATGCACCTAACCATAGAAAAGTTATAAGCAAGTATGCTGCGATACGTGGTCTCATAAAAAATTTAAACTGCTCACGTAAAGGTACGGGTTTTTCAGCAACTGTTTTTGGTATAGCAAACAAAGTTAAGACAGAGAAAAGTAATCCTACTGCCCCAATTCCAATGAATATGACATTCCAATCATAATGTGAAGCCACAACTCTTCCTATAGGTACACCTGCAACCAAAGCAGAACTTTGTCCCATAATAACTGTAGCAATCGCACCTCCTTGCTTTCCTGGAGCTGCTAAAACTGCAGCAAGGGTTAGAACTGTGACTTGCATAACACCAGCACTAAGGGCAGAGATTATTCTAGCTGACATTAGCATTTCATACCCTGTTATTATCGCAATAAGAATATTAATGACAGAGAAAACGGTTAAAGCATAGACAAGAAGTTTTTTTCGGTCCATTCGAGCAAACATAGCAATTAGAAAGGGTGTCCCTGCACCAAAAGCTACTGAAAACACAGTGATTAACTGTCCTGCAGATGAAACTGAAATGTGATTAGCCTCAGCAATTTTGTCTAAGATTCCCGCAATAACATATTCTGATGTACCATTAAGAAAACTAATGGCAGCTAATAAATAAATTTTCCACATATTTGACAAAATAATTCACACCTATTTGTTTTATATTTCGATATTTCTAGAAATACAGATTTATTTTCATAAATTAACCGAGCGCTTGAAAAATTAACTGTAAAGAGCTTAAAGTGTTACGCTTCTTATACTTTTGGAGAACTTGCTTTGACAGCCGTTGTTATACTGGCTTTTACAATGTAGACAGGAACAAGTTCCAATTCAGTTACAGGTTCTGAAAAAGCAGTGGTAGTTGAAAATGTAACTCTCAAACAAGATAAGTAAAAGCTATGGGCGCCTTCCTCGGTAGAGAAAAGCCACTTTTTTGCAGATTTTTACTTGTTCTTAAGATACAGTCCATCCTCAAAAGCATCCCCTGCTTTTTCTCCTATTTTATGGTAATTCCTACTTCCCCTATCAAATACAAGTGGGCTGAATTTATCCAGATTGATTTTACCTTTCTCATCTAGTATATCCTCCTCAACACTGATGTTCACGATTTCAGCAATCATGCGCCATTCTTTTTCATTATAACTTTTCACTTTACACTCTAACGCAAATGGAAGTTCCTCAATCAGTGGTGCATCAACAAAGTCCGCCTTAACTGCATGAAATCCAGCTCTTGCAAATTTATCTGGAACCTCATTTCCAGTTTCATTTCCAAGATAATCACATGCCTCAAGAAAAGACGCATCTGACATGCTTACGGTAAATGCACCATGCAGCATAATATTCTTTAACGTCTTTCGTTCTGAACTAATGCAGATTGAAATTTCATTTTCATTACTAATACCGCCCCATGTAGAAGCCATGGCATTCGGAATTCCATTTTCGTCATACGCTGCAATAATAAAAACTGGTTGTGGTAACACGTAAGATTTTGCTCCAATATTTTTTCTCATTATCTTTCTCCTTTTGGTTTTATTTCGGTATTTCTAGAAATTTAGATTTAATTTCATAAATTAACCGAACGTTTGAAAAATTAGCTGTAAAGAGCTGATTTTTGCATGTAGAAAAAGTGATCTTTACAGTTTCTTTAAAAATGTTTTATAAAGGTGACACCCTTGAATTTAACGCACTTATGATAAAGATAGATGGTTCGCTTTAGCTTTTTTATATAAAGTACTAGTAATGGATCTACTCAAAATTTAGATGAGGATACCTATCGAGTAATTTAGCCATAATCCGGACAAGAAAAATCATACCTCTTATTTCTATATTTCCTTAAGTATAGAAATAAGAAAAATTACTCCATCACATATGGAGCATACTTTCCAATCAACTCACGGTCTAGGCTGTAGTATATATATGTGCCTTCTTTATAAGTACTCATTAGCCCGCAATCAGTTAATTGTTTTAAGTGATGGGATAAAGTTGATCCAGCAATTGATTCAAGTTTTATTCCTATATCTGAACAACATAAATTTGCTTCATTAGCAAGCAAACGAGCAATTTTTAATCGGGTTGGTTCACCGAGTGCTTTATATATTTTTGTCGCCTGCTGTAACTTCGAGTTATTCTCCATCATTATCACCCCCTTTCCTGAATAAATACTTCAAATGAGTACTAGCTAACCTTACAGTTATAAGAATAGATTTATTTCACAGATAACCCCTCTTCATTAGCATGAGCTGACTTAGTGATTTTCCATCCCAATAACATAACAATGAAACCTAAAAGTATAAGAAGATATAATGTTGGAACGAAACTGCCTAGAAAATCATGGAGAAAACCGATGATAAACGGGCCCGTTGCACCAATCATGTATCCAATTGCTTGAGTCATTGCTGACCAAGTACTTGCTTCCATAGGGGACGATGCCTTATCTATCGGTAATAATAAAGTGAGTGAGACAAGACCGCCACTGCCAATCCCTAGACATATACTTGAAACAATAGGTGTCACGTTTGTAAAACATAAAAGAGATAATCCAGTCATTACACTAAGGGTAAAGACTAAAATCCAAAGTCTTCTACTTGGCAGCTTCTTCAAGAGACTAGGCAATAAAAGAGTAGCTGGCAATTGTGCAATCATAGCTATTGTACCTACAAGACCACCAAATGCTGACGTCCATCCTTTTTCCTCTACGATGGCTGGTAGCCAAGCTGCAAAACAATAAAACATAAGAGTGACAAGCCCTACAAAAGAGGTTAATAACCACGCCTTTTTATTTTTTAATGGCAAGGAGGCACTTCTCTTTTGTGATGCTGTATGTGTATGAGAATGTTTAATGACCATAAGCCAAAGTGGAACAGCCATTAGAGCAAGAATACTCCAGAACGCTAATCCGTTTTTCCATGAATTATTGAGCCAGTGTTGAAGTGGTGTCGTCAGCCCAATAGAAATGGATGCTCCAACTACCATTGAAGTAGAATATACGCCTATCATGGAGGCTGCCTTCTCCGGAAAGTAACTTTTGATGAAACCAGAGAGCAAAGGACTTACAATCCCAATTCCCGCACCAATGAATAAAGCCGTTATCAATAGATAGATAGACGAATTTGTAAAGACACGCGAAAGCGTTACAATACCTATAAAAGCGATAAAAAATGTGATGGTTTTCTCTGATTGATAGCGATTTGCTAAACGACCAGCGAATAACGAGCAAAAGCCAAAACATAATAAAGGAATAGATGTAAGTAGACTAGCTGAAGCAGAACTCATGCCTAATTCATTTGATATTCCGTGCAAAACTGGACTAACTGAAGTTATACCAGGCCTAAGATTAAATGCAGCTAATATAAGTGCAAATAGAAATAATATATGACGACTGATCAAATTTGTTACCTCCGATACTTTTCTTGATGTGTAATCCTATTTAATGGTACATGAAGCCACAACATAAATAAAATGCATATTAATCATGCAACACATAAACAAATTGATATGACATTTTTAGTATAAAAGCAAAAAGCTGAAGCCTCCACCGCTGGGAGTCATCAGCTTTTTTGCTTTAATTAGGGCAAAGGATCTATCCTATCTTATAAATCTGGCATCGATAAGATTTTAATGGTTCGGAACCTGATATGGGGTCAATCTCATCGGTACCTATTAATTGATTGACATTTGCACCTTCTACTGAAAATGGATCAAATCCAGCTAATTCAAGTTCATCACACTCATCCCACCAGCCCGCTTGAGTATATATTGTCCCCACGGGTATACTTTCTGTCAGTCGAGCGACTGCCTTCATCCTGCCGAAAGGAGAGGCTAAATAAATCCATTCACCTTCATTTAGCCTATACATTTGAGCTGTTTGGGGATGGATTTCAGCAAAAGGATCGGGATGCAGTTTTCTTAGTCTAGCAATATTACGATGCTGGCTATGACAAAAACTTTTTAATTTAAAAGAAGAAAGAACTAACGGAAAATCATTCGATTGATTCTGATATTGCGGAACAGTTAATGGTTTTTCAAATTGAGGCAGTGGAGCATATCCATGCTCTAACAAAAACTCGGAATAAATCTCCAGCTTTCTTGTCGGAGTAGAAAAACCTTTGACTCTTTCATTCATTTTTTCTCTATATTTACAATATTTTATTTTTAAGGGCACAGACAGACCTTCAGGGTGAGATCGAAGTTGGTCTAATGTGACATTCACTGGTTTAAGATAGTCATTAAACGCTTTCTCAATATTTCCATTCCAAAACTCTTCTTGATAACCCATTTCAACCGCTATTTCCATGATTATTTGTAGATCAGGACGAGCTTCCCCAGGAGCCTTTGACATTGCAGGTTTGTATTGAATATGTTGATCCGTTTGTAAATTCCCTTCAAAGCCTGCCAACAAACTTGGGGACTCCCATGCATGTGCAGCTGGTAATACAATGTCTGCAAACTTCGTCATTGGACTATGAAACATGTCAACGTGTACATGAAATTCTAATTTTTTCAAGGCTTCTATCATATTCTTGGTTCCAGGGTTTTGAGTGACCATATTACCCCCAAAACTTAACAAGCCTCTCATATAATACGGAGATTCGTTTAATACAGCATGAACAAAATCATACCCTGAAGCAGATATTTTGGGAGCACCTAAAGGTCTCTGATCTAATCCTAAACGCTTCTGCTCTTGTGAAGTTGGCAGTAAATCTTGACCTTTTATTAAGTTTACTGGTAAAGACGGGAGGATAATATTCCCCCCTTGCTTATCAAAACAACCGGTCAGACTATAAAGGATACATAATGCTCGATTGGTAGATGAACTATTTACATGCTGTTCTAATCCATTCCATGAATAATAGGTTATCGGATTTTCTTGGCTTAATAATTCCCCAAGTTCCGTTAATTTCTCAGCTGGAATACCCGTTATTTTTTCCACATGTTCCATTCTAAATGAAGATACTTGTTTCAATAATTGAGAAAAAACGGTTTCTGAAGAAACGTCCTCATTTTCGTATTCGCCTGAAAGTAAAATATGTTCTGACCATGTCTCAGGATCTGCCCGAGTATCGATTTTAAATGGCTTCTGTTTTTGATCAAGAACTAAAAATTCATATGGCTGATGATGTGCTGGTCGAAGGAATTTTCCTGTTCGCTTATCCACTAAGAAAGGGGCATTGGTCCATTGGAGAAGAAATTGCTCATCATACGAATGGTTCTCAATCAAAAATTGAAGACACCCTAATATTAAAGCGATATCAGTTCCATGATTCGGAGAAATCCATAAATCTGCTGCGGCAGCTGTCGTTGTTCGGCGTGGATCGATGACTACTAGTTTACTGCCTCTTTTTCTAGCTGCCATGAGCCTTTTCCAAGTCTGAAGATTCGTATCTGCTGGATTGTGCCCCCATATCAATATCAAGCTAGCACGTTCAAAGTCGGGTTGAGGCAATCCAACACCATATGTGTATTTTGATCCCTCGTCCCTTGTCCACTGGCAGACATTGGTATGAGAAATATAGTTGGGGGTGCCGTATAGATTCATCAAGCGCTGTAAATATGGCCCCCAGCTAAAACTTCCGCTTGCACCAACTGTTGGAAAAGTGTAAGAAACTGTTTCTGCCCCTGTTTCAGAACGAATCTGTTTTAGTTTACTTGCAATGGTTTGGATGGCTTCTTCCCATGTGATTTTCTCCCATAGTGGATCTTGCCCCTTTGGGTTAGTTCTCTTTAAAGGAAAAACGATGCGATCAGGATGATTGACGATTTGAGGTGCTGCTGCTCCTTTTGGACAGATTCCCCCATTCGGATGATTTTTATCCGGGAGCACCTTTACTAACTGATTATTTTGTGTAACGGATATCACTCCACATTTTGAAACGCATTGCGAACAAAATCCCGCTCTTCTTTTTTCACTAGTACTCATCATCCTTCTCTCCTTTTTAAGATTGAAGTCATTGGTCAAAAACTAGGAATTTTTTCGGGTGAATGGTGAAGCATACATCTCAAATACGGATTTCTGTCATTTTAAGATAAAGAAAATATCTCTTCTAAATGCTGATCCGTCTTTTCAAATACTTTCTCCATGTCAGGCTTGAGCGCCGAATGATTTGAGAGTGTTTTTAATGGTTTCATCCCTATGAATTGCTGTGCTTTGTGCATTGCAACTAGGACCTCGTCTACTTCCTTCCCCTCAAAGAAAGGCTGCTCTATCGGATTATCGAACACCCATTCACCTGCACCCCAAGTAACAGAAAGCATGTAATGACGTCCTTCTAATAAACCTCCTTCACCATAAATATCTGTCCCTCTATAAAAAATTCCGTGCTCATATACAGTATCCATGTACTTCTTAAATGCAGCAGGATAGTGATACCAATAAACTGGTGTTTGAATAATCACAAAATCAGCCCATTTGAATTTTTCCTGTTCTTCTTTTACATCATAGTGATTTGCAACAATTGTGGTTTTAACATGATAAAGTGGGCTTAGCTTGTCTACCATTCTTTCTACTAATGTCTGGTTTAATTGGCCTTTGGCCATCTCATGGTACTCATGTGCGTTAATGATTAAAATATTTTTCACGTTAATCCTCCTATAAAATTCAAACCCAAAATGATAAGGTTATGATGATCATCACCTTAATGAGTATGATTAGCCTCACTTATTGTCTCGGATTATATCTTGAAGTTCTATTTTCTTTTATGGTACATTAAGTTCCAATATAAATGAAATGCATATTAATCATACAGGAGATAACAAAAACGCTATGAATAGATCGCAAATTCAACTAATTGTCCAAATTTCTGAAACAGGAAGTTTTACAAAAGCCGGTGAGGAATTACATATGACACAGCCGGCTGTAAGTCGAGCCGTAGCTACAATTGAATCGCAACTAGGAACAAAGTTAATTGAAAGAGATAAGAAAAATGGCTTATTTTTCACAGATATAGGAGAACGTATATTAGTTATTTTCAGGAAGGTTCTAAGTGAATTACAAAAAGTAGATGAATTAGTTGCAGCTGAACAAGGGTTAGAGATTGGGAAGATACATATAGGAGCTTACCGAACTGCTTGTACTAGATTTATTCCTAAAATCATACGTGCAATGGAGAATCAATATCCAGGCCTAGAAATCAAACTTTCAGAAGGGAGTGTAGATCAAGTTAAAGAGTGGTTACGTTCTAAATACATTGATGTGGGCATTATTATTCCTCCTGATAAAGATTTTGATACCGTACATTTAATGAAAGATCAACTGATTGTACTGATGCATTCAAGCCATCCTTTATATCAGAAAGAAATAATAAGTATTCCCGACTTACAAGGTGAAGATATACTATTGGGGAAAGGGGGTTATGAGGTACAAGTTCATGATTTATTTAAAAAGTATAACGTAACTCCTCACGTTCGGTTTGAAATGGAGTATATAGAGACAGGATTAAGTATGATACAAGAAGGTTTAGGAATAACCATTACAACTAAAAAAAATATTTGGTCACTGCCAGACCAAGTCGTTTTTCGTGAATTAACACCAGATACGTTCAGAGATATCAATATTGCAGTGCTTGATATGAAAGATATATCCAAAGCAACAGATGCCTTTATTCAAACAGCTTTTAGGCTTTTTGCTACCGAAGATGGTTAACTGTCTCTGGATAATTTTTAGTATTGCAGCATACCAGAAAGTTGATGATTCGACTTTTCGATTTTATCAACGAAGTCTGCAATAGATAAAGACCGCTGCTGTGAGGATTTTATATTAACAAGCATAAGCTGATGGCGGAAGCAAATTAATTGATAGTAGATCAGTAAATCCTGGTCTTCTTCTATTTATTCAATCTTTTGTTCTACCTCAGCTTTCAAAATCTCTGCGTCTGGAACACTGAATTGCCGGATCATTTTATACCATTCATTTATTTTCACACCAACATGTGAAAGAACTGTCTCCATGCCTCACTCTCCTTCCACCAAATCTCCTTATGTGACATTTATTATGACTTGCAGAAATTTACAAATCATCGAACAGAAACCGCAAAAAGGCTCCAGTAAAAGAGCTTTTTTGCGGTTATGGATTTAATATGAAGCTTGTTTATAAAAATACATCATTGAAAATTATTTATAATTGTATTCAATGCTTTCTTTAGCACAACCTTATCATGTTTTGACAAGTTTTGAAGCGCTGTTTTGTTCAGCTCAATTGTTGCTGCTTCAACTTTATCTCTAATGACTAAAGATTTTTGAGTAGCATCTACTAAAATATTTCTTCGATTTTTTGGATCTATTGTGCGTTCAATTAAGTCAGCTTTTTGCATTTTATCTAAAATTCCAGAAACTGTTGAGGCTTCTAAATACACAAGTTCTCCAATTTGTTTGGGAGATAGCTGGCCCTCTCTCCACAAACAGTTCAACACACCATATTGAGCGGGTGTCAAATCACATTCCTCTAAAAGCTTACTAAAGTACTTAAACACTTTATTTTGACTAACACTTAGTAAAAAATTTATGCACTCTGATAATTCCATCGTATCTCCCCCACATTGACTTTACCTATAATATCATGGTAGTTTTTTAATTGAAATACTTTTGCACCGGAAATGTTTTGTCATAATATATTTTTAGAGAGGAAGATAAATAATGGATTCATTTAAAGCGATTCTAGTTACAGAAAAAAATGATCAAGTTAGTTACGATCCTCAAAATGTAAGTGTTAATGATTTATCTGAGGGAGAAGTATTAATTAAAGTTGCATATTCTTCAATCAATTATAAAGATATGCTGGCCGTTCAAAAAAATGGAGGTGTTATTCGTAACTATCCAATGATTCCCGGAATTGATCTAAGTGGAACTATCGTTCATACAACAGATAATCGTTTCGTAGAGGGTCAACAAGTTATTGTCACAGGTTTCGCATTGGGCATGAGCCACACTGGAGGTTTTTCAGAATATGCTAGAGTACCTGCGGATTGGATTGTTCCTTTGCCAAATAACTTGACTTTAAAAGAAGCAATGATTTTTGGAACAGCAGGCTTTACTGCTGCTCTTTCGATCATGGCTTTACAGGAAAATGGTATGAATACAAAAAATCAACCTAATATACTCGTTACGGGCTCAACTGGTGGAGTTGGTAGCATCTCTATACAATTATTATCTAAAATTGGGTACAAAAATATCTTTGCTTTAGTGCGTAAAGATAATCAAGTTGACATAGCAAAATCTTTAGGAGCAAATGATGTCATTTTTGCAAACCAGTTAGGAGAGTTAAAAAAACCATTAAACAAGCAAAAATTTGACTTCGTATTAGATACTGTTGGAGGAGATGTAGCTTCTGTATTAATCCCTCAAATTTCTTACGGTGGAAGCATGAGCATGTGCGGAAATGCAGGTGGAATTAAATTAACAACAACTGTGTTACCTTTTATTTTAAGAGGGATCAACCTTCTGGGGATCGATTCTGTAAATGTGCCAATCAATAAACGCAAAGTAATTTGGAACGAGATAGCAAACGAATGGAATATCTCCCAAACGACTCTAGTCAATGAGATTACTCTCGATACGTTACCTGAAAAAATTGAAGCCATTAAAAATGGCCAACATTTAGGAAGAACAATTATTAAATATTAAAATAAAACAAACTTTATTACACAAGACAAAAATTGAATTTATTGATACAGCTACCCCATCCGGTTCAAGATGGGGTACATTTGTTTTAATATCCCGGATAGAAGTATACAGCAACCAGAGTCTTTTACTGATAATTAAAACTCTTGATTTTAGAGCAAAAAATCAAATGATCTATTGAGACCCAAAACCTTTACATCAATACGGCTCATAACATGACGCTAGACTCGTTCTTAATGACGTTTACCTGTATGAGTTGAATTTAGTAACTCTAATTGAAAGATGGATATCCCCTACCGAAATCATTTTTATTCAATGCATATGAACGTATGCTTAAACAAGCAGCCACACCGAAAATGCTCATCTATGCCCTTCGTTATACCCCAAAAAACAAAAACCCCCTGAAGCCAATGGCTCCAAGGGGTTTTTTATTAATACTGAGACATATACTGATCGCGTTCCCATGGGTGTACTTGGGTGCGGAACATATCCCATTCAATTTCTTTTGATTCGATGAAGTGCTCGAATAGGTGATCGCCTAGTGCGTTGATCATGACTTCGTTTGATTTCAGCAGCTCGAGTGCTTCTGCAAGTGTTGCAGGAAGGTCAGAGATGCCGTTTTCAAGACGCTCTTCTTTGTCCATGACATAGATATTTCTGTCGATTGGGGCTGGTGCTTCTAGTTTGTTTTTGATTCCGTCAAGACCTGCTGCAAGTAATACGCTTAGTGCAAGGTATGGGTTTGCAGATGGGTCTACGCTGCGCACTTCTACACGTGTGCTGATGCCGCGTGATGCCGGGATACGGATCAATGGGCTTCGGTTTTGTGCACTCCATGCCACATAGCAAGGTGCTTCATAGCCAGGTACAAGACGCTTGTAAGAGTTAACCGTTGGGTTTGTGACCGCTGTAAAGCTTGTTGCGTGCTTGACGATACCTGCGATAAAGTGTCTAGCAGTCTCGCTTAATTGTAAATCTGCTTTTTCATCAAAGAATGCGTTTTTGCCATTTTTGAATAATGATAGGTTACAGTGCATACCAGATCCGTTTACACCGAACAATGGTTTTGGCATGAATGTCGCATGAAGACCGTGTTTTCTCGCAATGGTTTTGACAACGAGTTTGAACGTTTGAATGTCATCACAAGAACGGATCGCGCCTGCATATTTGAAATCAATTTCGTGCTGCCCTGGTGCTACTTCGTGGTGAGATGCTTCAATTTCAAAGCCCATTTCTTCAAGCTCTAGCACGATATCACGGCGGCAGTTTTCGCCTAGATCTGTTGGCGCAAGGTCAAAGTATCCGCCTTTATCATTTAGTTCAAGCGTTGGTTCGCCTTTTTCATCTAATTTAAATAAGAAGAATTCTGGCTCAGGTCCAAGGTTGAAATCACTAAATCCTAGTTCTTCCATTTCCTTTAAGATACGCTTTAAGTTGTTACGCGGGTCTCCATCAAATGGTGTCCCGTCTGGCTTATAAATGTCACAAATAAAGCGTGCAACTTTACCTTTTTCTGCTGTCCAAGGGAAAATAACAAATGTGTTTAGATCTGGGTATAGATACATATCTGATTCTTCGATACGTACGAATCCTTCAATAGATGAACCGTCAAACATACATTTGTTATCGAGAGCTTTTTCTAACTGGCTCACAGGAATCTCAACATTTTTAATCGTTCCGAGAATGTCTGTAAATTGCAGACGGATGTACTTTACGTTTTCCTCATTTACTAATTTTACGATATCTTCTCTTGTGTACTTTGCCATTTCGTAAAACTCCTCCCCTACAAAAGGTAAAATGTGTATAGCAATGCTTTTGCTAATTGGTTAACGGAAGAACCTTGACATATCCCCCTGCCTAAAGGTCGTTCCTTGTTGGAAACGTCCAGCCTGAATGAGTTCCTTCTTCAGTAGCTTCCTGAGTTCATCATCTGTCAAGTTGTGCTTAGCTGTAGCTTTTTCCTCCGTCTTTGTAGCAGACGATGGATTTTCTGCCTCAGCTTTGGCAAAAAGCTTTTTGATTCCTGCCATGTTTACACCTTGTTCGATGAGGTTTTTAATTTCTAGTAATTTATCAACATCATGAAAAGAAAATAATCGGCGGTTTCCATCACTTCTTGCTGGAAATACTAAACCATTTTCCTCATAATAGCGAATTTGTCTTGCAGATAATTCTGTTAGCTGCATGACAATCCCAATTGGGAATAAAGGCATTGAGCGGCGAATGTTATCACTCATCTCAACTGTCTCCTCCTCTTTGCTTAAATTTATTATATGTCATGTTATATTATGTGTCAACAAGATGTTAGGAATATTAACATGGATTTTTTTATTGAGCAGGCACTTCAACAAAGCCTTGTTCCAATAAGGCATCGACAGCACTGCAAATCGCATTTTTCACATGGGCATACGTGAGACCGCCTTGAACGTAGGCAGTATAAGGCGGTCTGATCGGACCATCGGCTGATAATTCGATACTGGCTCCTTGTACAAAGGTGCCCGCTGCCATAATGACATCGTCTTCGTAGCCTGGCATATAGCTTGCATGTGGTGTGACGTGACTATTAATCGGAGATGCATACTGGATTGCCTGACAGAAAGCAATCATTTTTTTAGGATCCCCAAATTCGACTGATTGAATCAAATCCGTTCTTTTCGCATTCCACGCCGGGTTTGTTTGGAATCCGAGCTTCTCAAGAAAACGAGCCGTAAACACTGCGCCTTTTAAGCTTTGAGCCACAACATGCGGCGCCAAGAAAAAGCCTTGATACATTTCTTGGAGCGCATACAGCGATGCACCCGCTTCACTGCCGATGCCTGGAGATGTCATTCGATAAGAGCAAGCTTCTACCCATTTTTCTTTTCCAACGATATAGCCGCCTGTTTTGGCAAGGCCTCCGCCTGGGTTTTTAATGAGTGAACCGGCCATGAGGTCAGCTCCGACATGACATGGCTCTTTTAATTCAGTAAATTCACCATAACAGTTATCTACAAACACAATGATTTCTTCATTAATCTCTTTCACAAATGAAATCATTTGCTCAATTTCTTCTATAGTAAAGGATGGTCTTGACGCATAGCCTTTTGAACGCTGAATGCCGATGACTTTTGTTTTAGAGGAAATCGACTCTTTTACTTTCTCATAATCGACGGATCCATCTTGTCGTAAATCAATGGCTTTGTAGTCAATCTGGAAGTCTTTTAATGAGCCTGTCCCTCTTTTCCCGCGAATCCCGACAATTTCTTCTAGCGTATCGTATGGTTTTCCCGTCATATAGATCAATTCATCGCCAGGTCTCAGCACACCAAATAAGGCAATGGAAATTGCATGTGTACCGGAAATAATTTGCGGACGCACAAGTCCGCTTTCTCCTCCGAAGACATCCGCATAAATCTTTTCTAATGTGTCTCTCCCCATATCATCGTAGCCATATCCAGTCGTCGGATTAAAGTGAGAGTCACTGACTTTGTGCTTTCGATAGCTTTCAAGCACCCGCCACTCATTTTGTTCGCTCTTTTGATCAATTTGCTGATGCACGTGTAAAATCTCTTGTTCTGTTTCTGCTGCTGCTTTTTCTAAAATACTGCCGTGTTTTAATGTGTGAAACATCTTGATTTAATTCCTTTCCAACATATACTTCTTGATTTGACCTAAAATGGTCTGATCCTCACCACTATATCCGGTGATGTCATATATTTCTGCTTCTTTTTGAAATTCTAGTGATTCCACAAGCGTTTCTGATTTTAATGCGGAAATGAGCTTGCCTTCATGCGCTGGAATCTTTACATGATATGGCTTTAAAAAGGCTTTTTTCAGCTCGGCCATAATATCCGCTTTTAACCTTTTTACATCTTCCTTGCGCTTAGCACTGATTAAGATGTGGCGATGCTTTGAAGATGGGATGAAATCTGGTCTAATTTGATCTTCCTTGTTATAAACAGTCAGCATCGGAATTCGGTCCGCTTCTAATTCTTCTAAAAGCTCATGAACCGTTCGTTCGTGCCCTTCATAATCCTCATTAGAAGAGTCGATGACATGAAGCAAGTAATCGGCTTCCTTCACTTCTTCAAGGGTGGAACGAAATGCGGCAATCAGTGTGGTCGGAAGGTCTTGGATAAAGCCAACTGTATCTGAAATCAGCACACTGTAGCCAGATTCTAATGTCATCTTACGTGTCATTGGATCAAGTGTCGCAAACAGCAGGTCCTCTTCATGACTATCCGCTTCTGTTAATTGGTTAAACAAAGTTGATTTTCCGGCATTCGTATACCCGACAATGGCAATTTGGAACACACCATTTTTCTTTCGGCGCTCCCGGTATCTTGTTCGGTGTTCTTTGACTGCAGATAACTGCCCGTTAATTTCATGAATGCGGTTTCGAATATGGCGTCTGTCTGTTTCAAGTTTTGTTTCACCTGGACCTCTTGCGCCAATTCCGCCCCCTTGTCTTGAAAGGCTGATCCCTTGTCCACTTAGTCTCGGCAAGGCATACTGAAGCTGGGCAAGCTCTATTTGCAGCTTCCCCTCTCTTGTACGGGCTCTTTTTGCAAAGATATCTAAAATCAGTTGCGTACGATCAATAATTTTTACATCTAAAGCAGTCGCCAAAGCTTTTAGCTGGCTTGGAGAAAGCTCGTCATTAAAAATAATGACATCACATTCGAGTTCCTCGCAAAGCACTTCAAGTTCTTCTACTTTCCCTTTCCCGATATACGTTGCACTGTCTTGTCTATTTCTCTTCTGCGTCATCACGCTGACAGCTTCACCGCCAGCGGTTTTAGTTAAGGAAGCTAATTCTTCCATTGAGTATTGAAAGCGTTCATCCGTTACATGCGGCAATTGGCAGCCGACAAGGATCGCTTTTTCAGTCATTTCATGTTCATTCAACGTTAGTTGTTTCCTTTCTGTACTTAAGTTTTCAGTAGTACCATCATACCAAACACATCACACGTATACCACTATTCGGATGGTTTATTTTAGTGACTCTTTATAAAAAGGATACGCCATTTCAAGAAGGCGTATCCTCTTTCATTTGAAGATCGTGACTTTTAATGGTCAGCAGATCTTTTTTATCATAATGATCCACAAGAAGCAGTCTCATCGCCTGGGTTCGTATGGCTTTTTCAATGGTGTTTCGCACAAACCGGCCGTTGCTGAATTTTGCCGGGCTTGTGGTACTTTTAATGTGCATTAAATAATCCCGCAGCTTCCATTCGGCTTCTTGTGTAAATACATATTCTCTGTCTGCCATCATTCGTTTTGCAATATCCATGAGCTGATCGACTGTATAATCAGGAAAGCTGATGTTGATTGGAAATCTTGATTGCAGGCCGGGGTTTAAAGAAAGAAAATGATCCATTTCCTTGGAGTAGCCAGCAAGAATGAGAATGAATTCGTGCTGTTTGTCCTCCATATGTTTTACAAGGGTATCAATCGCTTCTTTTCCAAAATCCTTTTCTCCTCCGCGTGCAAGAGAATAGGCTTCGTCAATGAACAAAATACCACCTAATGATTTTTTAATTAAATCCCTTGTTTTTTGCGCTGTATGACCAATGTACTCTCCAACAAGATCACCTCGTTCTGCTTCAATTAAGTGACCCTTTGAGAGCACATTCATTTCAAAGAAAAGCTTCCCGACAAGTCTTGCAACTGTGGTTTTTCCTGTGCCAGGATTTCCTTTGAACATCATATGAAGCGCTTGTTTTCCTACCTTTAACCCTTGTTCCTGCCGTTTTTGATTAACAAAAATCCAAGCATAAATCTCTTTTATGTTTCGTTTCATTTCATCCATACCGACAAGGCTGTTCATTTCACGCTCTATTTCCCGTAAGATGCTGTGTTTTGCCTCATTTTTCTGCAAGGCTTCTAGGTATTCTGCCTCTGAGTCTGCATCAACCAATACTTGCTTTTGTCCGTTAAGTATAATATTGATTTGGCCGTTGTTTTTATATGTGACAGCTCGCTCCAACGTATTCACCTCTCGCTCTTCTCTCTTTATTCTATTCGGGTGGAGCTGTAATCGTGACAATCGCCCGCTTAAGCCCAAGTTTGCTGTCAAAATGACCCGAGATACCGAATATTGTAGGGATTTCTGCGGTTTCCCAGGAAATGATGTGCTATTTCCATTGTATTCATCCCGTTTGGGCGGACAAACCAACAATTTGCTTTTTCTTAGAAAAATGTAGCTTTTTAATCACAAATGATGCAGAAAAGAGTCTCAATGATTTCCGCATTTTGTACAGGCAATTCTTCTATTTTCTCATAAAATAAAGACGAGGTGATGAATAGATGGTGAAAATTTTTATTGATCCTGGCCACGGAGGAACAGATTCTGGAGCTAGTGCTAATGGACTTTTGGAGAAAAATATAACACTTCAAATCGCGCTTTTATTAAGAGACATTTTGATTAGTGAATATGATGGGGTTTCCGTCCGCTTAAGTCGTTCAACTGACCAATCCGTCACTTTGTCCCAGCGTACGAATGCGGCAAACAGCTGGGGGGCAAACTATTTCGTGTCTATTCATATTAATGCTGGCGGGGGCACAGGGTTTGAAAGCTATGTGTATCCTGGCGTTTCAGCACCGACCACCACGTATCGCAATGCCCTTCATGATGAAATTGTCCGCTCGGTTGATTTTGCGAACCGCGGCAAGAAAACTGCGAACTTCCACGTTCTTCGAGAAACTTCTATGCCCGCTATTTTAACAGAGAATGGTTTCATCGATACGGCAGCTGATGCTAATAAGCTCCGCAACGCAACCTTCCTTCAAGGCATCGCTCGCGCTCATGCGACTGGTCTAGAAGAAGCCTTTCAATTGAAAAAAAAAGCAAGTAATCTTTATAAAGTGCAGGCAGGAGCTTTCAAAGTGAAAGCCAATGCAGATGAATTAGCAGCAACACTTAAATCCAAAGGCTTTGACGCGTTTGTTGTATTAGACGGTGGCATGTTCCGAGTGCAAGCCGGGGCTTTCCGTACAAAGCAAAATGCAGATGATCTCGTCGCAAGATTGAAACAGGCCGGTCACGACGCATTCGTTTTCCAATAAGTTGAAGCTGTTGTAACGAAACAAACCGGCTCAAGTCTTCTGCTGAGCCGGTTTGTTGTGTATTCATTTACGCTAAGATGTTAACGACAAATTGAGACCATGTTTCAAGACGATCGAAGTATTCAGGCTTTTTCAAATCGGCTGCTTTCATCCATTTTCCTGAGATTTGATCTGTTTCTTTTACCTCTACATGAGCACCTGGAGATAGTTCAAGCGCTGATAACAGTCCGATGTGCACACGGCCGACACTGTTGTCATCGTCATTGATTAACCCAAGGGTTTTCATTTCAAGTTTGTCTTCTTCTTGAATTGAAAGTTCTTCGTCCAGCTCACGATCTGTATTTTCTTTTAGAATCTCAGCAAAGTTTTTTCCTTCGATGAAGTTCATATGCCCCCCAAAGCCAAGAGATAACTTATGATGTAAGCGAGTCTCTCCTCCGCCTTGAAGTCTTTCGTATACATACACTTCGTCCTCACGCTTAATCACGACATAAGGAATCGGCTGCTTGAAGTCAGGATTTTCTTCTGCATCGCCTCTTCGCATTTGCTCGAAGTGCTCTTCGATTTCTTTCATAATGGTGCTGATTGTTTTCTCTTCACTGTTCACACCATTAAACGCAAGTGTTTCGTTTTGAAACACGCGTGCGCGTGGTGCTACTAAAATGATTTCGTCCATTTTTCCCATGTTCGGTAACCTCCAGTATGTAACTATCACATTGTTAGAAATGGCAAAAAGCCAAAACGAGTGATGCGTTTTGACTTTTACGCTTTCCTTATGATTCATCTCCAAAGAAGAAATCGTCATCTTTTAACGGCTCAACTGTTGCTTTTTTGTAGCCGTTCCCTTTCATTGAGAAGAAGTCATGCGACTTTGTTTTTGTATTGAGTCCATTCAATACAATAGGGTTGATCTCTTCTTCTTCAAAGTAAGGGGCAAATCCAAGGTTCATTAACGCTTTATTGGCATTGTAACGAATGAACTTTTTCACATCATGCGATAAATTGACTTGGTCATAAATATCTTCAGTGTAATGAAGTTCATTTTCATAAAGCTCGTTTAAAAGGTCAATAGAGAAATCATACAGCTCTTTTTGCACGTCAGGTGTTTGTTTGTTGTAAATTTCTTGTGCTAATAATCCAACGTACACACCATGAATCGCTTCATCACGCAAAATTAAGTTGATGATTTCACCGCTTTGCATGAGCTTTCCTTGCCCATAGAAATATAGCGGGTAGTAAAAACCACTATAAAATAGGAAGCTTTCTAAATAAACAGAAGCAACCATTGCTTTAAAGAGAGAAATAGGATCGTCCTTTTGAATCGAACGGTATAAACTGACAATCATATCTGCTTTCTTTTGCAGGAATTTATTCTTCTTGACCCATTCAAACACTTCACTGATCGTTTCAGTTGGTGCGAGTGTCATGAAGATATTTGAGTATGATTTCGCATGCACCGCATTTTCCATCATTGCCATAAAGTTGAGTACAGCTTTACGCTGATGGCCGTCCACATGTTCAGCAACAATCGGCATCCCTGTATTTCCTTGTTCTGTATCAAGTAAAGTCAGTCCAGCAAGTACCTTCATATACGTATCTCGCTCTTTTTCACCTAAATATTTCCATGTTAAGAGATCTCCGTTTAAGGAAATCTCTTCTGGAAGCCAGAACTGCTTTACATTTTGGTTGTAAAACATTTGTGTAAAATCGTCTTCGTGTTTTGACCAGTTGGCTGCATCATAAATTTTTGTCACGTTAAACTCTCCTTTAATCAAACAACACAAGAAAGACAGCCTTCCTGCCCTGTATCCTTCGTTCTTGCATAATAAAGTGTCTTAATGCCTTTATGGTGTGCATAAAGATCGATGCGGTTTAAATCACGCGTTGTCATCGTATCTTTTAAGAATAGTGTAAAGCTGATTCCTTGATCGACGTGCTGCTGAATTGTTGCGATCATATCGACCACTTTAAACATGTCCATATCGTACGCTTCTTTATAGAAGAACCAGTTTTGCGCTGAAAGACCTGGCATTGGGTAATAGGTTTTGCTGTTGCCGTATGTTCTTTCTTCGATACGTTCCATAATTGGCATAACAGAGGCTGTTGCCGATTGAACATAAGAAATGGAACCTGTTGGTGCAATACATAAGCGATAGCTGTGATACATGCCATGTTCCGCTACAAATTCTTTGAGTGCGGCCCAGTCTTCTTTTGTTGGAATGTGCATGCCTTCAAATAGTGCTGCTGCTTTTTCTGTTTTTGGTGTGAAATCATTTTCCACGTATTTATTGAAGTACTCACCAGTTGCATAGCCAGAGCCTTCATAACGATGGAATGTTTCTCCTTTTTCTTTCGCAAGCTCACTTGAGCGTTTAATTGAATAATAGTTCACCATCATAAAGAACGTATTTGCAAAATCTCTTGCTTCTTCACTTTCATAGGCAATTTGGTTTTGAGCTAAATACCCGTGAAGATTCATCGCGCCAAGTCCAATTGACTTCATCGCTTTGTTCGCTTTTCGAACAGCCGGTGCATTGCGAATGTCCGTTGTTTCAGACACAAGCGTTAGTGAGTCTGTTGCAAGCTTGACTGTTTTTTCGATCGATTTGTTTTTCATGACATTCATGATATTTAATGAACCAAGGTTACAAGAAATATCAAGACCGATTTCATCTTCTTGATCATAGTCCGTGTAAGAAGAAACCTCTGAAGCCTGAAGAACTTCTGAGCAAAGGTTTGAGAATTTCACTCGTGAAATATGGTTCAAGGCATGCTCTCTGTTTACATTATCTTGGAACATGATATATGGATAGCCTGATTCTGAGCGTAGAACAGCCAATTTTTCAAGAAGCTTTCTCGGATTGACTTTTTCTTTTTTGACTTTCGGGTTTTCTACAAGCTCGTCATACATTTCTTCCATGTCCATCTCATCAAGATGCTGTCCATATTCTTTATAGACTGTATGCGGATAGAAAGTGTAAGCTGTTTTATCTTCTCTAGCAAGCTCGATAAATTTATCCGGGATGACGACTCCAATAGACAGAGTTTTCACGCGGACATCTTCATCGGCAGAGATTTTTTTCGTATCTAAGAAATCATTGATATCTCTGTGGAAAATATTCAAGTAGGCACTGCCTGATCCTTGTCTTTGCCCCATTTGATCTGCATATCTGAATGCATTATCAAGAAGCTTCATCACGCCGACGACACCTTTTGTCGCGTTTTCGACATCTTTGATTGCTTCGCCTTTTGCACGAAGTTTTGACAGGTTCAAACTGACGCCGCCGCCTAGTTTTGACAGCTGCATGGAAATATCAATCGCTCTTGAAATATCGTTTAGTGAGTCATTTACTTCAAGCAAGAAGCAGCTCACAAGTTCACCGCGTCTTTTACGTCCAGCGTTCAAGAAGGTTGGTGTACTTGGCTGGTACTCTTGATTGATCATCAGTTCTACAAACTCAAGTGCTTTTTCTTTATCCCCACCTGCAAAGAAAAGTGCTACAACTGAAATGCGGTCTTCATAACGTTCAAGGATTTTCTTTTTATCATTTGTTTTCAGTGCATAGTCATTGTAAAACTTAAACGCACTCATAAATGATGGGAATCTAAATTTTTTGGCATATGCAGCTTCAAAGACTTCTTTAATATCTGCCATGCTGTATTGTCTTAAAAATTCTTCCTCATAGTAGTCGTTTTCTATTAAGTAATCAATCTTCTCTTCTAGATTGTGAAAAAAGACCGTGTTTTGATTAATGTAATCTACGAAATAACTATGTACAGCTTCTTTGTCCTTATCGAACTGAAACTTTCCTTCTTTTTGAATCATAATTTCGTTATTTAATTGTATCCACTTTGGAACCTGATTTTGTGACAATTCTTTCTACCTCCTGTGTAAACAATTCAACATCCCTTTTTGTTCCGCTTAGTTCAAAGGTGTGCAAAATAGGAACTTGATATTGTTTAGAAATCGTATCGGCGCTTTTTGCAAAATTATCTCCCCACACTTTGTTGCCACTCACCGCAACACCTAGTAAAAGGTGAGCATTTTTCTCTAAAAAGGACTGAGTGGTACTAGGGACTTGTCCAAATCCTGTCGTAAAGGTGACGAGAATAAACGGCGTATCCAAAAACTCTTCTCCAGTCAATTTTCGTTTGTCTGTAAAAGGGGTCTTGTCCAAAAAGCGTTGAACATTTCCTGTTTTTGAATCAAATACGATTTGAATCAATTCCATCACGACCTAGTTTTTAGTATTGTTGATCATTTCGTTATTCACTATATATAGTATACTATGTTTTTTCAAAACACAACATATAGATGTTCAAAACGAAAAAAATCAACCAACCCGGCCGAACCTTCACAGCCGAACTCGTACGTTCAAATAAATAGAGCAGAACAGGATCTAAAAATAGACTGCTCTACTCCCTATTCAACTGAAACCGAAATCTATCATAACACGAAAAAAAATCGCTTAGTAGACTAGACTTTTTGTTTTATTTTTTGTAGGCATCGCACTGTAAATCTTCTGACACTTCTGTAATTTCCACGTCAACACCTAATTCTTTTAGCACCGCTTCAAGCGCAGAGACGATTGAAGCTTCTCTCACTAATTCTTTCCCATTTACAGAAACGCTTGTTCCATATTCGAAACAGGAGTCGTCTTCACAAGTTTGTTCCCAATGATTAATTTTAATTTTATGTGTCATGAACTCATCCTTTTCTGTCTAGATGTCTGATGCATGATTATAGTGTAGCGGCTTCACATTCATTTGTAAATTTACGTGCTTACTCTTCTTCATCAAGGTCATCATCATATTCTTCGTCGTCCCATTCATCTATGTATTTCGTTGTAACGAGAGTCAGCTCTCCTTCTTTTTCATCAAACCGGTACACATGTACTTGATCATCTTTCACAACAGCAAAATGATTATTTTTTAGTGCAGCAGATGATGGTAAAACTCCATCTGCATTTTCATGAGAATGGTTATTCCAACTTTCTTGTCTCGTTTCAATGTTTGAGATAGCGCACGATCCAAACAAGACAACAATTCCAATCAAAAGGAGGATCACTCTAATCCTTCTTAATTCAAGCTCTGCATTTTCCATATGAATCCCCTCACCCTTCTAATATCCAATAAGGAATTATACGGAAAATTGGCAGAAAAGTTTCATTGCATACAAAATAGCCCCTCTGCACTGACAAAAAACGTAGCGGGTTCCGGCCGGTTTATTCGCAGAGGCATGGGGCTATTTTAAATACAACATATCCTATTCTAATTCTAGATTTACATTCTTTTGAGGTGCAAATGTAGAAATGGCGTGTTTATAAATAAGCTGCTGCTTCCCTTCTGTTTCAAGCAGCACCGTGAAATTGTCAAACCCTTTCACTTGACCGCGAAGCTGAAAGCCATTCAGCAAGAATACTGTGACAAATGTATTGTCTTTGCGGATCTGATTCAAAAACTGCTCCTGAATATTAATCGGTTTCATGTTTCGTCCTCCTTGATTCTGATAACTACAGTTTCGCTTTAAGTCCAAGCTTTCCTGCTATATATGCGAAAATTTCCTCTTTTTTGTCTGAAAAGTGGCAAGGCGGTGTCATATCAAACCAAGTGACCGCCATTTTATTACGGAACCACGTGAACTGACGCTTCGCATATCTACGGGAATTTTGCTTTAATTGCTGGATGGCTTCATCAAGTGAGCAGTCACCTTGAAAATAGGCATACAGCTCTTTATAACCAATGGCTTGAACAGACTGACAATCCTTCAAGCCAGATTGATAAAGTGCTCTCACTTCTTCAATTAAGCCCTCATCTATCATCATATCAATTCTTTGATGAATGCGCTCGTACAAAACCTCTCGATCCATTTTCAGCCCAATGAAGGCTGTATCATAAAGAGGAACTTCTTGATGCCCGTTTTGCATCTCAGACATTTTCTGACCTGTTGTATGAATCACTTCCAGCGCCCGGATCACGCGGCGGACGTTATTTGGATGAATAGCGTTTGCCGCATCAGGATCTACTGCCTTTAGCTTTTCGTGCAGCAAAAGCGCGCCGTGCTGCTGTTCAAAGAGCGTCATTTCTTCTCTAAAAGCAGGATCACTTTTCTCATCCGTAAATGTGTAATCATATAAAACAGATTGGATATAGAGGCCTGTTCCGCCGACAATCATTGGCGTTTTCCCTCTAGCGGCAATCTCTTTGATCTTCGAACGAACCAGCTGCTGAAATTCAGCTGTCGAAAAAGATTCGTCCGGCTGTTTAATATCAATTAAATGGTGCGGGATGCCATTCATTTCTTCGGGGGTGATTTTAGCTGTTCCGATATCCATCCCTTTATAAATCTGCATCGAATCCCCGCTGATAATCTCTCCATTAAATGCTTTGGCTATATCAATGCTCAATTTGGTTTTGCCGACAGCTGTCGGCCCTACTAACACGATTACTGGCTGCTTCGCTTTATTCATAACATCACTCACTTTTACAAAACTGCCTACAGTATAGCATAACTTTTCTTACTCTCCTATATCCTGCCCATCACCAGCCAAGCGGTTCATTTCCAACCACTTCATATGTTTTTCCTTTTAAACGATGCTTATGGGTTGGCCGCTTCTCATCTGGACTATAGACGACACCTCCATATGGGATGGGTACAGAATCGAGATAGGCTGAATAGGTGACTTCCTCGATCTCGTGATAATGTGTTCCATCCACTCTTGGAATTGCAGGCCCTGTGACCCCGTAGTACCTGTGGAAATGTCCTCTTTCAAAGGAGGTGATTCCGCGATAAAAATGAGTATGCCGGTCGGTATTGCTTCCATTCACAGGCTGAGAAATACCTTCTATTAAATGATAATGCCCCTCTGTTACATCCGTACGTGCTTTATATGCATGAGCATGCGGCGGACACTTTGCCCAATCAGATGGATACAGGCCCATTTCCAACATTCCTCCTTATATTAGGCGTTCACCCAAACATATGTAGGCAACTGGAATACACTGGTGTCAGTTACAGTGATTTTATGAGAAAGGAGCCTTTCATTATGAATTATTTTGACGCACCTCCGTTTATTCAAGAAGACATGAGAAGACCTTTTGGATTTGGGTTTGGCCGCCCTGGTTTTGGATTTGGGAGACCCGGTTTTGGATTTGGCCGCCCAGGCTTTGGCTTTGGAAGACCTGGATTCTTTGGACCTCCATTTTTAGGTGGTTTTGCTGGCGGTCTGCTTGCTGGATCTTTGCTTGCTCCAGGATTTGGATATCCTTATCCGCCATTCCCGCCATATGGACCATACCCTTGGTATTAAATATGACGTTTAAGTGAAAACATCCGTTCATAAAATGAATCGATTGACACACTCTTTTTTCATGGGTTAACATTTACTTTACCGACTGTTCAGTAAAGTAGGTGTTTTTTTTATGTCTAAAACCAAAAAAGAGCAAATTTTTGACGCGGCTGCCAGCACAATTCTAAAAGAAGGAGTCAGCCAGCTCACCCTTCAGCAGGTGGCAGAGCATGCAAATATGACCAAAGCTGGTCTGTTTTATCATTTTTCAAGCAAGGAAGAGCTCATCCAAAAAATGAATGAGCATGCGATTCTTTGTTTTCGTCAGCAGCTCGAGACGTATCAAGAAACATACAAACACGAAAAAGCGCCTTATGTACGCGCATATATATTGGCCACATTACATGATTTAGATATGCAGCATACGACCCAGCTATGTACAAGTATGCTGGCTACGATGTCATTTGATGATGCGCTGCTGCAACCTTGGCGTGATTTTTATGCGGAGTTCAAAGAAAAAGCAGCTGAGGAAATAAGCGATCCTGCACTGAGTCAGCTGATCCGCCTTGCATGTGATGGGATATGGTTTTCAGAAATGTTTCAGCTTGAACCGCTGAAAAGAGAGGAAAAAACCCTTTTACTTCATCGGATTTTACACCTATTAGAGGAGGGATGATCATGATCCTCGGATATCTTTTTTTGGCTGTTGCCATTTTTTCAGAAGCCATTGGCGCCGCGATGTTAAAATTATCAAATGGCTTTACGCGCTGGAAGCCTAGCGCTGCCGTAGTGGCTGGCTATACACTTGCTTTTTATATGCTGTCATTGACGCTGAACATCATTCCACTTAGCATGTCTTATGCAACATGGTCTGGGGTTGGTACGGTCCTCACGGCTATTTTTGGCGTGCTCTTTTTCAAAGAAACCTTGAACCAAAAAGCAGTCATTGGCATGGCGATGCTTGTCTCAGGGGTCGTACTATTGAATATGTCATAAAGGATGTGAGAGATCATAAAAGGAATGCTCTACTTAACAGGAGCCATTTTAACGGAGGTTTTTGGCAGTACAATGCTGAAGCTTTCACAAGGCTTTACGCAGCTGCTACCGAGTATTGGGGTACTGATCGGATTTGGCTGCGCCTTTACTTTCCTCAGTTTGGCACTAAAAACCATTGAGCTTTCGTCTGCCTATGCAACCTGGTCTGGCGTTGGAACAGCCCTTACCGCTCTTGTAGGACTTGTGCTGTTTAACGAAACCATCAGCACGAAAGGCTTCATCGGCCTTGCACTTGTCATCTGCGGCGTGATTGTCTTAAATCAGTCCAAGAAGCAACAGAACGAAACCAAAGCACAACTCGATCAAACCGAATGGACGTCATAAAAAAAGTCATTTTCTCCATATTTCAAGAGAAAATGACTTTTTTGTTTTTAACGGCCGACTTGAATGGTTTCTTCTAAAGAAATGTTCACATTCCCCTGAACAGCTCTTGAGATCATACATGAGCTTTCGGCTTTATGCGCAAGCTTACGAGCAAGCTCAATTTCATGTGCAGAAGCGGACTCTTTAAGGGTGATGACAGGTCGATGAATGATTTCCTCATAAGTAAACACACCATTTGTCACATCTACGACGGCTTCAGAGCTCATCGATAGATCCTCTTTCTCTAATTGACTCCGCTCCATCATGGCTGCAAGTGTAATGATATAACACGTAGCCGCTGCACCTAAGAGCATCTCATCTGGATTGGTTCCAACACCAGGACCGTCCATTTCCTTTGGAATCGAAATCTTTGTTTTTAATTGTTCACATGCGATTGTACCCACATCGTTACGCAGACCAGGCCAGCTTGCCTGAAGATGAAAATGATGACGCGCCATATCCGTCTCTCCTTTTGTTATCACTGTTCATAGTGTAACAAGAATTCCCCTGCTTGTCTTAGCAGGTGCACAGCCATTATGTATATTCTTCATCCAGCACTGTCCGAATCGCCCTGACATAACGATAGAATGTCTCGTTTTTTGTACTTGACCGCCTCCGAAAATCGAAACTGTCAAATAAAGCTTCACGCTGACTTCTACTAATCTCAAGCTGCACACTTTGCCCTGTTTTTGTAAGATTATTAATATTATGATTGCTTGTCCCGCTCAGGGTTGCGTGTGCGACAGCTAGTTCAGCAGAAAATCCGTTCCGCTCTAATGAGTTGACAATTTTCTCTGCACGGTCGTAATCTGTTCCGCCGACGAGAGTATGGTCAATTCCTTCCTCGCCTTTGTATCCATGCACTGCTAAAATGTAATCATGTGCTTTTGCCTGCGCGACGCCGATTGGCTCATCAAAGTTTGTACTTGTAATATGAAGTTCTGATGCATTCTCTCTTAGACCTTCAAATAAATACGTCGAAAAATCGTTGTCAAAAAAATGGACGATCTCGCTCACGCCGCCTTCGATCCTCCCGCCATGAGGTGACATCACAAGAAGGCGGCTGCCGGGCACTGGGTTGGCTGTAATGTTATAGCTGCTCGTTGATTCGTTTTCTTCAAGTTCTTTAAAATTTCGATAAATATCATTTGAACCGCTTTCGTCTTCCCCACCTGATGACACTGGCTCATCATGTTCCTGTGCTTGCATGGTATAATAAACGCCCCATCCGATCGCAAGCAGGAGAAGCAAAGCAAAAAACTTCTTCATTCCCGTTCTCCTTTAACAGATTTCTAAGCCGTTTCTATGATTTATATTGAATCATCATTTCTTATCATTTTTTCCACATTTTCTCTTCACGTTTGATCATAACACTCTAGATCATGAGATTCCTCAAAAATAAGATAATTGCATTTATATACACAGAAACGCCTCTCCTCTTTGAAAACAGAGTTAGAATAGTATGACAAACAAATGACGTTATGTTTAATATGACCTAGTCCTATCCAGTCTGTTTTCTTTAATTCGGCTTTTTTTGATAAGGATTTGATGTTTTCCATCTGTCACGCATCACATTTATATGAGCATTGACCCTGTCCACAGCCCTCCTTTTTCTGCAAAATCCTTTGTTTCACTGGTTCTCTCAGAAGAACTCTCCCACCTATCATCGGCAGATTCTATATGATTTCCACCTTTTTCTATTATTTTACAAAATGTAAGCGCTTTTCTTTTTTGAAAGACATAAGCAAGCCGCCAATATAAAGAAAAGGAGGGACAAGAATCCGAACCAAGCAGTTCTCATTCTCATAACGTAAGAGTGTACGAGAATGGATAGCTGGAATGGAGGGCATCACATGTTTGGATTTTCTATGGTGCAAATGGTCAGAACACATGCTAGTAAACTAGATCAGCCTTTAAGAGAGACCGTTCTTCACCTTTATAAACCTTTTAAATGGACGCCATGCTTTCTTCATCGTTTTTTCGAAGGCAGGCTGAAGAAGAAAAAGAAGCTTCGTGTGATCATTGAATTTAAGGAAGGTGCAGCCGAAGCAGGGATTCAAAGCACAAAACAGCTCATGAAAAAAAGCAGAAAAACAAATATAAAACGGCATTTTTCCCATATCAATTGCTGCGCTGCTGATCTAACGCCTGCTGCTTTAGAGGAGCTATTAGCAAATGGGGAGCATATTCGTAAAATTTATTTAGACCGAAAAGTTCATGCGCTGCTGGATGTAGCCGCACAAGCAAGTCATGCTGAAGAAGTCATCCGAAACGGGACAACTTTAACCGGAGAAGGCATTACGGTCGCTGTCATTGACACAGGAATTTATCCGCATGAAGATTTAGATGGAAGAATTCGAGATTTTGTGGATTTCGTCAAACAAAAAACAAAGCCTTATGATGATAATGGCCACGGTACTCACTGCGCGGGAGATGTCGCGGGAGATGGAGCCGCTTCAGATGGCTTATACAAAGGACCTGCCCCAAAAGCAAATCTGATTGGCGTGAAAGTGTTAAATAAACAAGGCGCTGGATCACTTTCTACTATTATAGAAGGTGTTGAATGGTGCATACAGTTCAACGAAGACCACCCTGATGATCCGATTCATATTATCAGTATGTCGCTAGGCGGTGCTGCGCAGCGTTATGATGACGAACAGGACGATCCAATTGTGCGTGCTGTCAATGCGGCTTGGGATCAAGGCATTGTTGTATGCGTCGCTGCAGGAAACTCTGGTCCTAACAGCCAGACAATTGCAAGCCCTGCTGTCAGCCAAAAAGTCATTACGGTCGGAGCCTACGATGACAGGAATACACCAGAATCAAGTGACGATGTCGTGGCACCGTTTTCCAGCAGAGGGCCAACTGTTTATGGGGAAGCAAAGCCTGATATCCTCGCACCAGGCGTAAACATCGTTTCTCTCAGATCACCAAGATCCTTTCTGGATAAACTCGATAAATCAAGCAGAGTCGATGAGGATTATACAACGTTATCTGGCACATCGATGGCAACACCGATTTGTGCTGGTATTTGCGCTCTACTATTAGAGCATTCACCGGATTTAACGCCAGATGAAGTCAAAACCCTGTTAAAAGAAAATACTGGCAAGTGGTCTGGGGATGACCCGATGATTTATGGAGCAGGTGCAATTGACGCAGAAAAAGCAATCAAAGAATAAAGAAAAAAGCCCTTTACGTTTTGCGTAAAGGGTGTTGTTTGTCTCATTTTTAAGTGTGAAGTCTTTCATCTACTTGAGCAGCTGACATGTTATGCTTCGTTCTCATACATCTCATCTCCTTTTTGAATGTGCGTACGCGCTTCGATCACAATCTCAAAAAAAGTGGAGGATTCCTTGTACATGTCGCGTTCCTTATAATAATTAGCCGCATCAAGCGCTAATTCCTCTAAATCAGCAAACATTTTTTTATTTCTCAGACCAAAAAGGGCCGACCTCAATTGCTCACAGCCGTCTTTCTCTATATAGAGCGCCTGCAAAAATTGGAATTTCAACTGATAAATTTCATCTTCCAATACACAAGCCTCTTTCATTCCTGTAGATATGGCCTCCCCCGCCCGCTGAATATCTCCGAGTTTAAAACAAGTAAGGGCAAGTGAAAACAATGATTTGATCATCGTGGATGCTTGATCTTTCTGATAAAGTGAGATGGCTTGTTCAAAAAAGACAGTCGCTGTATGGTACGTTCCCATACTATAATGGCAAGTGCCTAAGTTATTAAGAGCCATTGCTTTAAAGTAAGATGTGCATTCTTTTTGTTCCATCGCTTCACAGACCTTTAACGCTTTTTCTAAATAAGGAAGCGCTTTTTGATACTGATTAACATCAATCCAATTACCTGCCATGACAAAATCACATTGAATGCTTCTTTTTCCATAAAGCTGATGTTTCTTGTAGATGTCTCTTGCCTTTTTAGCGTAGTGCATGGAGAAATAGGTTTGTTTCATATGATAGTATACTTCTGCGATTTTATAGTAAAATTCTGCTTTTTCAATCTCATCTGTCACTAAAATCAGTTGATGTTCAGCATGCTTGTAATATGAAATGGCCTCGATATAGCGGCGCTGGATAAACGCATACATTCCATGAAAAAAATGAAAATAATAGCCGAGTAAGCCTGTCATCTCATCTTCTGCATCGTCAATTTCTTTAGGAAAGGACACTGCTTGAAGCGTTTCACTCCCTGCATGGACTGGCGCTAAGTGCTGAAGCATCATTTGATGGCGAAAATCCATTAGAGAATAGTATAGGAGTAAATCTTGATCCTCTTCCATATCATGAATTTCTTCTTCAACAAGGCGCTTCATGCCGTTTGCCTGTTCAACTTCAAATTTGCAAATATGCGTGTACCATTGATTGATCTTTACACCTACTTCGGAAGATGGTATTTTGTGTGCCATCCACTTCAGCCCCATTCTATCATATCAAACTGATAACTATTATTTTACATAATTTATGTTTTTAAGGCAAATTGTAAGTTATTACATATTTTATGTTCAAATCGCATATTCCTATCTTTTTTACCAAGTTTAAATAGAGTACTTTTGCCCATCAAAATTTTATTACGAAGAAGGGTCGAATTCTCTGAGCACTTCTTTTAACGCATTAATATAGCGTCTGAATGCTTTTTTCTTTCCCTTTCTCGTATCAAAATTGTCAAAAAAAGCTTCTCTTTGCGCTGTACTAATTTCGAGCTGAACGCTTTCACCACTCGCATTTCGATTATTTATATTTTTGGGATCTGTACCAGAAAGCCGTTCGCCTTTTTGTACCATTTCTGCGGAAAATCCCCGATCTTTTAGTTCTCGTACAACTGCTCTTTGCATTTTTTCATTTGTGCCGCCAACGAGCGTGTGTCTTTTATCACTTTTATAGCCGTGGATGGAAATTGAAAAAGGATACGTTTTAATCATTTGAACCAAAATGGGTTCATCAAAATTGGTACTCGTGATATGCAGGTCCCGGTTATTGTCTTGCTTTGTACCTTCAAACAAATACGTAGAGTAGCTTTCTTGAAAGGCTTCTACAATTTCACTTGTTCCTGGTTCAATGTCACCTCCATGAGGAGAAAATACGAGTAAATCACTTCCGCCCTTTTCGTGAAATTCTATCTCATAACCGTCTCTTTCATATCGCATGAGCTGTTTAAAGTTTTCATATTGATCGCCTTGTTTTCGCTCTTTTTGATACTTTTCTACCTCTTGATGATGCTGCTTTTGCTCTTTTTTTTCTTGAACAGAATGGCTGCATTTCACCATTAAAAGAGTACACAGAATAAGAAAGATGAATCCACATATTAGTAACCTTTTCATTTCACCGCTCCTTTTTTCTCTTAGGTGTCATCTTACCGCAATATTTTACTATCAATGGCTTAGAAAATTCAAAGGTTGTCCGGCTCATTTGAATTAATCAGGAGAAGTTACCTGTTTTTAATGTTATCTAGGTATTTCAGAGGTCTTTAAATTTTTGTTGTGAACGTAAAAACTAAATCGTATGACCTCATTTCAATTTTAGTTAAAACCACCTACAAAAATGGCAATATTACTCTTTTCTTCAAACAAAAAAGCTGTAAACAAAAGGAGTGCCCCCTTCAGTTTACAGCTAGTCTCTGTATATCATCATTACATTCTTAATTCATTCTCTAAAGCTGTCATCACTTCATCTTGCGTCAGTCCCTGTGCAAGTGAAATCTCACTCACTAACATACCTCTTGCATCTTCAAGCATCTTCTTTTCACTTGAATTTAATGCTTTCTTCTGATTTCGTCTCATTAGATCTTTGACAACGTCTGCACCATCTTCGATCGCACCTGTTTTTAGCTTTTTCAGATTTTCATCATATCTTTGCTTCCAAGTAAGCGTGTCGTCGTTTGTTTCTTCTGCAAAATTGTTCATCACAACTTTCAGCGTTGCTTGATCTGCTACCGGACGTATACCTAGTTGATTGATTCTGCCTTTTGGGACCATCATCTGCATATTCGGCATTTGAATCAGGAAATATTCCTGCGTCTTACCTAAAATCTCTTTTTCTTCCATTCCTTCAATCACACCGGCTCCATGCATTGGATAAACAATTTTATCACCTATTTGAAACAAATCCGCCACCTCCGAAAGTATTCACAATATCATTATAACACATTTCATCAGAGGATAAAAATTTATATTTTATCATGTTAATTTAGCACTAGTCAATTCTTTTTATTTGAGTTTTTTCAGAAAAAGGCCTTTTTTTATAAAAGAAGCAAGAGCATCCAGTCCTCATGACTCTTTCTTGCATATACTAGCATTGAGTCACATTTAGGAGGGATGACAATGTGCAAATGCAAGTGCAAACATTCCCACTCACACTGCCATAAAAAGCATGACGATCATTGCCATGAGGATCCATGTAAAGAAAAAAAGTTTTGTCATAAAAAAGATAAATGGTTTGAGAGCGATTTTTGGGATACCTCTCGAAGCTACGATCCCTGTTATTTTCCTAAAAGTGTCTGCAGCAGATGTAAAAAGCGTCGCAGAAGAAGACACAGCTACACAATTTAAGGCTTGACGCTTTACCTGCTTTTCCTTTTACCGGCTGAAAGGCCGGTTTTTTTCTTTTATATGGATAGGCTCATGAAGCAGATCTGTCTCATAGGATATGGCAACCTGACATAAAGGATGAGATATACATGAACGATATGAACAGCCAAATGAATCATTATCACCAAGAAAATCCCTATCACACATTTGAAAATGTGTATACAGCCAATCATGAGCATATGGTCGCGCCAAACATGCATGATCATATGAATATGCCAAACCATTATCATAGCGGCAAAAAAGATGTGTATAACGCGCACCATCCACATCATCATTCAGTTTATTCACCGTTTCCAAATCAGCATGATACCTTTTCAAAGCATGTTCCAATGAAGGACCATCATCATCTAGGCCATTATGGTGGATACGGGATGATGCCACATCATCCATATGGTTATCAAGATATGCATATGATGATGCCAACAAACCAGCAAATGCCAGGCCATTATTACGGAATGAATCAACCAAATGCGCTATTTCCCCGCTATTACTAAAGAATGACAAAATAAGGGTATAATGTCCCATTTAATACCATATGGTAATATGGTAACATTATAGGTAAATAATGGGTGTAATCATCTATTATTTACCTATATTCAACAAGGGGGAAGGAAAAAATGAAAAAAACGTGGACGATTCTTATGATGGGGATGCTCACATTGGTTATGGCACTGTCAGTACCGCTTTCTGCATCTGCTGAGGAAGCCGGCAAAGCAACAACCAATGCAAAACCAGCTGCACTTTACGCAAAAATTACAGGAGCAAGTAAGCAGGAATGGTCTTTTTCTGACATTGAGCTGACGTACAGCCCAAATTCTGTTCTAAGTCTTGGTGCGGTTGAGTTCACTCTGCCAAAGGGTTTCCAAGCAACAACTAAAGACATTATGAACGGTAAAGCATTAAAAGACAGCTACATTTTGAACAACGGACAAACCGTTCGTATCCCGCTCAGATTGGATTTACTTGGAATTTCCAAATATACATTAAAGCTTTCACATAAAGTACTTCCTGCTGCAGGTACATATACGTTCCGTGCAGAAAATCGAGCCATCAGCATCGGTTCCACATTTTATGCAGAAGATACGATTGATATTAATACACGACCAGTTGTGGTCACACCGCCAGATCCTTGCGGATGCTAAATAAAAAAGCGCTCTGATTAGAGCGCTTTTTTTATATCACATCACCCGTTTAAACATTTTCTCCATCTCATATGTCGAGTGATGAATGATGATCGGCCGGCCGTGCGGACAGGTGAATGGGTCCTTCGTTTGCCGAAGTTCATCTAATAAGGCTTTGATTTCATCATGACGCAAATGACGATTTGCTTTGATTGAGCCTTTACAGCTCATCATAATCGCCGCTTCTTCTCTCAGTTTCTTGATATCAACACGTTTTTCATTAAGCACTTGCTCTATAATCTCTTCGATCAGTTCAGCCTCTTCACCTTTTGGAAACCACTGCGGATGCGACCGAACGATGTAGCTACCTGAACCAAAGGGCTCTAAGAAGACCCCCACTTTCGCTAGAATATCCTTATGCTCTTCAATGATCAGCATATCGTTTTTAGAGTAGTGAAATGTTAAGGGGACGAGCATTTCTTGCACTTCCTGCTTGATCTCTCCCACCTTCTCACGATAATACTCATACTTGATTCGCTCTTGAGCCGCATGCTGGTCGATGATATAAAGACCTCGTTCATTTTGAGCCAAAATATATGTGCCGTGCATTTGTCCAATTGGATACATCACAGGGACGCGCTCATTTTCAGGAATTGTTTCTGTCATTTCTTCGTGCAGTACCGTCTCTTCATATTCAAGTGAAGCGGCGGATTCCTCTAAATGAACACGCTCAGATGAGGCTTCTTCATAACATACTGGTGATGATGCTTCTGTCTTCTCTTGTTTAGGCATTCCGTATGCATCGGTATGACTTGTCTCGTATACGATCGATTCGAGCGGCTCCGGCTGATAGGTTAGCGGTGTTTCCGCTGGGCTTTGTTTTCCTTGTTTCGCATCGAAGGTTAAGGATTGCTGCTCATTTTTCACAGCTGGCATTGGTGCTTTTTTTGGTGCTGAAGCACTTGGAATGAGCTGCTGCTTTTGAAATACTTCCTTAATTCCTTGTTTAATCAGCTCATGAAGTTCCTGCTCTTTACTTAGTCTCACTTCAAGCTTCGAAGGATGAACGTTCACGTCCACTAGAATGGGATCCATCTTCATCTCAATAAATGTAATTGGATGGCGGCCAATCGGAAGCAGCGTGTGATACCCTTCATGGATCGCTTTCACGAGCGGAAAATGTTTGACATATCGGCCGTTTACAACAGAAGACATATAATTCCGTGATGCCCTCGTCACTTCTGGTAAGGAAATATATCCTTTCACTTCAAAATCAAGTGATTGTACGTGAAGCGGCAGCATTTTTTTAGCCACAGCTGTCCCGTAAATGGCCGCAAGTACATGACGCACATCTCCGTTTCCATTTGTCTGTAGCAGAACTTTCCCTTGATGACGCAAACGGATCGATACTTCGGGATGAGCTAGTGCAATTCGATTGACCACATCCGATATATTGCCAAGTTCCGTATGAACGGTTTTCATGTATTTTAGGCGGGCTGGCGTATTGTAAAATAAATTGGTGACCACAATCTCGGTGCCGCGGCGGCCAGAGGTTTTTTTCTCTGAAATAATCTTCCCGCCTTGCAAAGCTAAGTGTGTCCCAGCTCCTTCGCCAGTACTTGTTTTCATTTCTAGATGAGAGACGGATGCAATACTTGGCAGCGCCTCTCCTCTGAATCCGAGCGTTCTAACACGAAACAGATCATTTTCATCTTTGATTTTACTCGTTGCATGGCGCTGGAAGGCGAGCTTACAATCTTCAGCATCGATTCCAACACCATTATCAATAATCCTGATAGAAGAAAGACCTGCTTCTTCTACATCGATTTCAATGACTGTACTTTTTGCATCGATCGCATTTTCCACAAGCTCCTTTACAACAGAAGCCGGACGCTCAACCACTTCACCTGCAGCAATTTTATTGGATAGGTCATCGGATAACTGAATAATCTTTGCCATTTCTGCTCACCTCACCTTACATTATAATTTCTTTTGCAATTCATATAGCTTTGTCATGGCGTCAAGCGGCGTCATATCCATTAGGTTGAATGACTTTAATTCGTCGATGACCGCTTGATCCTTCTGTTTTAGGGCAGCTTTGGGCTGCGGTTTTTCTTCTACTTCAAAGAAAGATAGCTGCTGTTTTTCTTCAGCCTTTTCTGCTTTTGGTGCTGCAGATACGGTTGGGGTCAAGTCATGTGATCCGCTCTCAAGCTCCGTTAAAATAGTCTGGGCTCTATTAATGATGGCATCAGGCAATTCCGCAAGCTGCGCTACATGAATACCATAGCTTTTATCAGCTGCACCTTCTTTGATTTGATGTAAGAAAACGACCGTGCCTTCATGCTCTTCAGCTCGCACATGAACATTTTTCAGCTCGCTTAATTGAGATTCAAGGACAGTGAGCTCATGGTAATGTGTAGAGAATAGGGTTTTGGCCCCAATATGATCATGAACAAATTCAATGATCGCCTGCGCAAGAGCCATTCCATCATAAGTACTTGTCCCGCGTCCAATTTCATCAAATAAAATCAAGCTGTTTTTCGTAGCATGCACCATCGCATTTTTCGCTTCGAGCATCTCTACCATAAAAGTACTTTGACCAGAAATCAAATCATCTGCTGCACCAATACGTGTAAAGATTTGATCGAAGATTGGAAGCGTCGCCTTTGACGCAGGCACGAAGCAGCCAATCTGCGCAAGAATCGAGATGAGCGCCATTTGTCTCATATACGTACTTTTCCCTGACATATTCGGTCCAGTGATGAGTAAGGTTTGTCTGCCTTTTCCCATCTGGCAGTCATTCGGTACATATTCCTGGTGATCCAGCACTTTTTCAACGACAGGGTGACGGCCATCTTTGACATCCACATCATCCTCTGAGAATTCCGGCCGGATATAACGGCGCTTTTCACTGACAGTCGCAAAGCATTGAAGCGCATCAAGCTCGCTCATTTGTTTTGCAAGCAGCTGTAATCTAGGAATATAGCCTTTTACTTGCTCCCTAAGAGCTGTAAATAGTTCATATTCCAATTCGTTAATATTTGATTCTGCTTCAAGAATCAGTGCTTCTTTTTCTTTTAATTCAGGTGTGATATACCGCTCTGCATTGGCAAGCGTTTGTTTTCTTTCGTAACGCCCTTCCTCCAGCAGATGTGTATTTGCGCGTGTCACTTCGATATAATAACCAAACACTTTATTAAACCCGACTTTTAAGGAGCGAATGCCGGTATATTCTCTTTCCTGCTGTTCAAGCCGTGCAATCCAGTCCTTTCCGTTTCGGCTGGCATCACGGTATTCATCTAATTTTGCATTGTACCCATCTTTAATCAGATTGCCTTCTTTTATCGTCATCGGCGGATTTTCATGAAGTGCATCTTCTAATAAATCAAGGAGGTCACCACAAGGATCAATCTCATTCGCTCTTGATTTCGCCATTTCCTCTGGTAATGAATGAACGAGTTGTTTAATATCCGGTACTTGTTTTAAGGATTCTTTGAGCTGGATGAGATCACGGGCATTCACGTTGCCAAATGCCACGCGGCCCGCTAAACGCTCAAGATCATATACTTGCTTTAATCGTTCGCGCAGATCCTCTCGCTCAAAGAAATGATCCATCAGAATCTGCACCATTTCCTGACGCTCGTTAATTTGCGAAAGGCGAATGAGCGGCCGGTCGATCCATTGTTTGAGCAGTCTGCCGCCCATCGCTGTCTTTGTTTCATCTAACAGCCATAATAAAGAGCCTTTTTTGCTTTTTGAACGAATCGTTTCTGTTAATTCAAGGTTTCGTTTTGAGTAAAGATCGATTTTCATCGTTTGTTCAAGCTCAAATACTTGAACTTTCTGAAGATGGTCCAAGCTTCTTTTTTGCGTCCTTCTTAAATAGGCATATAGTGTTAAAAATGCTGTTTTTAACTTTTCATCAAGATGGGAAATGAGCTGTTCAGCTTCATCTAATAATTCATCACTATCTTCGTATGAAATGGTCGCTTGGCAGCGTTCTTTAAGGGTTTTGATTGTTTCCTCATCCAGCTGCTTTGACACCACAATTTCTTTTGCACCAACAGAATAAATTTCTGATACGACTTCATCTAATCGATCGATGAATGCCGCCATGTTTTCACCTGTTGATAAATCTGACAGCGCAAGACCGTACCCATTTTGAAAGCTGGTAACAGACGCAATAAAGTTGTTCTCGTTTTCACTTAAACCTTTACCATCCATGACGGTTCCTGGTGTAATCAGTTGAACGACTTCCCTTTTGACTACACCTTTTGCCGTTTTAGGGTCTTCCACCTGCTCACAAATGGCGACCTTGTAGCCTTTTGAAATCAACTGTTCTATGTATGCAGACGCAGAATGATAAGGAACGCCGCACATTGGAATTGTGCCGCCGTCTCTGCTTGTTAACGTAATTTCTAGTTCTTGCGCGGCTTCCTTTGCATCATCAAAAAACATCTCATAAAAATCGCCTAGGCGAAAAAATAAAAAGGCATCTTGATAATCTGCCTTGATCTTTAAATATTGCTGTATCATGGGCGTATAACTTGCCATATTTCTAATCCCTCACTATATTACTTTCGAATTCATACCATCTTTAATTATAGCATAAAAAATCACCTTTTTTCTCCTAGATCAGGCACAAAAAAACTAGGGGGATATGCGCCCTAGTCATTCATTACTCTTCTGGCTCACCTGCTAGGAATTCTGGATGAATATCCTCTAACTCCTCATCCACTTCTTCTTCCCACTCGTGATCATCTTTTTCTTTCCAGCTTGAATTGACCTCTACGACAATTTTTGTTTCACCGACTACCTCAGCAATGAATTCACGCTCTGCCTGAACGATAATTTTATTGCCATTTGGAGAAATGGTCACTTCTAAGCAATTGGGCTGCTGCAATACTTTCGCAATTACTTCGTGCTCATCATCAAGGAAATTCTTATCTTTATATCTCAGTTTAATGATGTCTACATACTTCACACGCTCTGTGACGACTTCTGTTTTCGTGTTGTCGGCGTAAGAGTACCATACGTTAATATCAAATGTTCCTTCGATCTCAACGGTTTTACCGACCTTTTCAGCATCATACTTATGATTAATGATCCAACCACCTAGGATGCTGGTTGGTTTTTGCGATGGAGAAATGGTGTGTGTGCTTTGGGTGAATTTCCTCCCTTTTGCAACCACCGCTTTTGTAATAATTTCTCTGTATTCAGACATTCCGGCATGCCTCCTTGTTCTTGATCGTTTTATCTTATGCTGGGCATTCGTCTAGTGTGTCACGATTTTGAACTTCATGTTCAATTAAATTCATTTCTGTTTCAGTGTATGCATGGTCGCCCATAAACTTGCCTTGAAAATTGGAAAAGTTGGAGAGTGAGAGGTTTGGAGACGATGAAGCATGAAAAAGAATGGGTAGTGCTTTTCAAAAAATGTTAATATGAAAGCAAAAAACCCCGCATCTGCGGGGTTTTCTCATTTAATGGAGCAACTTGGTGATGAGTTTTTCACTTTTGAACCGGTTTCTCCTAATAAGAGGTCACCGCCGGTTGAAAGAATGATTTCATCTGTTACTTGATTCGAAATCGTGTGCGCTACAAGCTGAAGCAGGGCATTGACTTCCATTTGTGATTCTTTGAATTCTTGAATCACTGGGATGTCATCCAGTTCTTCTTGCAGGGCATCGATTTTTTCTTCGACTTGTTTTAAGGCTTCATGTTTGCCGTAATGCTTTAAGTTCACAGCTTGTTTTTGAAGCGCCTTAATTTGATTAATGATCGTTGAAATTTTTGTATTTTCATTGATTTGCGCTTCTGCTTTTTTGAAGAAATCAACTTCTTCCGTTTCAGAAATCATTTTAGCGAGCTCTCTTGCGCGCTCGACAATCTCTTTCTTTGAATAAAGTGTCATTTTAATTCACCTCGATAGCTTCTCCAACCATTTCTCCGTCAAGAGACCAAGTTTTGGCTTGTGTGATTTTCACTTTGACGATGTTGCCAATCGCTTCTTTTGGTGCTTTAAAATTCACAAGCTTACTTTTACTTGTATATCCGGCTAGGATCTCAGGATTGTTTTTACTTTCACCCTCTACTAATACTTCGACAATCTGCCCTTCATATTCCTTCATTTTTTTCGCAGAAATTTCATTCACAAGTGCATTTAGGCGCTGCAGACGTTCTTTTTTCACACGCATTGGCACGTTGTCTTTCATTTTCGCTGCAGGCGTTCCTTCTCTTGGAGAATAAATGAATGTATAAGCAGCATCAAACTCAACCTCGCGATAGAGGGAAAGTGTTTCTTCAAACTGCTCATCTGTTTCATTTGGGAACCCAACAATAATGTCCGTTGTTAATGAAGCATTCGGCATAGCTTCTTTGATTTTGCGCACAAGATCAAGGTAACGCTCACGGTCATATTTTCTCGCCATAAGTTTCAGCACAGAAGAACTTCCGGATTGAACTGGCAGGTGAATATGATCGAGAAGGTTTCCGCCCTTGGCAAGCACTTCAATTAAGTGATCATCAAAATCACGCGGGTGGCTTGTTGTAAAACGGATACGCGGAATATCAATTTTTCGCAGCTCATCCATCAGGTGGCCAAGACCATATTCCATATCTTCAAAATCTTTTCCATATGCATTCACGTTTTGACCAAGAAGGGTAATTTCCTTATATCCTTCTGCCGCTAAACGTCTGACCTCTTGAATAATTTCATCTGGGCGGCGGCTTCTTTCCTTGCCGCGCGTGTAAGGTACGATACAGTATGTACAGAATTTATCACAGCCGTACATAATGTTCACCCAGCCCTTGATTTTACCTTGACGGGCTCTCGGAAGGTTCTCAATCACGTCGCCTTCTTTTGACCAAACCTCAATGACCATTTCTTTTGAAAGGTAGCATTCAGATAACAGCTCTGGCAGGCGGTGAATGTTGTGCGTGCCAAAAATCAAGTCAACAAATGGGTGTTTCTTCAAAATACGGTTCACGACAGATTCTTCTTGTGACATACATCCGCAGACACCTAAAATTAAATCTGGCTTTTCACGTTTTAATGCTTTTAAATGACCAAGCTCTCCAAACACTTTATTTTCTGCATTCTCACGAATAGCACAAGTGTTTAATAAGATGACATTTGCATCTTCCGTTGAGTTTGTTGGTTCATAGCCAAGCGCCATAAAAATACCAGCCATCACTTCTGTGTCATGCTCATTCATTTGACAGCCATATGTGCGAATATAAAACTTGCGGCCGTTTCCTAACCCTTGAAACTGCTCGTCAATTTGAAATTGATTGTATTCAACTTCTTCTTTACCCCGTTTTTTTGCATCTTTTAAGGAAGGCGGAATGTACACAGCTTCAAAATATTTGCTGTAGTCCTTCTCGGATTTTTTGTCCGATGAACTTACTTGTCCGCTCGCTTTTCTCTGCTCTTCATTCATGAATTTGTACTCCTTTCAAACCAAGTTCCACCCTACAGTATAGACTATTTTGTGATGAATTGAAAATAAATCATATGTGTCATCACTTTTCAATCCACCCGGATTCTGCATGAGTATTGAGTAGGTTTTAACAGTATGTTATCTTTCTCCAAAGGATTTTGTATTTCTTTTACAACCTTCATTTGCTGTGTACCGACACTCTCAACTAAAGTAATCACATACGCTTCTTTTTCCTCTTCTGCTACCATTCTTTCTTGTTCAGATAAGAAGAAAGGAAAGTCTTGATGAGCAAGTTTAGAACCCTTCACCTCTATAAGTTTTTCTTTTCCATCAGGGTAATACGATTTGATATCAAATCCATGACCATCTTCCGTTTCGGCTAACCAATTTACTTTTTTCGCCAATTGCTCCTGACCCGCTGCTTTTAATTGCTCTACTTCCATATCATAAACAAATTTCTCTGCTATTCGACCTGTCTCTTCATTTCGCTTGGCTCTTTCTTCTCTTAATTGCTTATAAACGTCTCTATGGATGATTCTTTTTCGTTTTATACTCTTATTAATCTTTGTGTCCATATGAAGATCCGGATTCGAATATATTTCGAAAATAAAATCATAAAAAAATTCATTTAAGTTATATATGTCCTTTAAAAATTCGTATTGATTAAATGTATCAATATTATACCTTTTAAATACCAAAGAACCTGCTGCATATTTTTTAGGTCTATCAGATTCTCCTAAGTAAAAATCACCTATTTCAAATCCTTTTAAATTAGGACTATTCATCAATTGAGGTTTTAGTCGTTCTCGCCAAACACTCGCTTCATATTCAATCTTTTTGAGAGATAGATTTTCAGTACCTAAACCAATCGATAAATAAAAGTCTTTGCCATTATTAGCGAATAAAATGACTATATATAATCCTTTTTGTGTTGTTGTTTTATTTGTTTTTTGATTCTTTGTTAAGAGCTGGTCTAGAAACGCTATCCAAATAGACTCTGAAACTTTTCCATTTCCTGTAGATGCTTTAATATCGATTCTATCCAAATTTTTCATATGACGTTTTTCTAATTCATTTTGAATTTTGTTTGGTATCTCTTTATTAAACATTTTGTGAAAAGGGTGATTCTTATCTGTTATTACATTGCTCTTATAATCTAAATATTGCTTATAAAAATCTTCTTTATTAAATAACATTTGTCTCATCACTTACCCCAATAGATCTTTTTACATACATTATACATAACAAACGGTAGATTTGATGAAAATTGGAAAGAATATCGTCAAAAAAAAGAGAGCCTGCGCTCTCTCAATCAAGTATGTTTAGTTTTTTTGCTTCTTCTTCAATGATTGTCAGTGCCCGGTCTAGTTCTTCTTTTGTGTGCTCGGCTGTGATGATGGCTCTAATTCTTGCCTTGCCTTTTGCTACAGTTGGGAAGGCGATGCCTTGGGCAAACACGCCTCGTTCTATTAAAGCCTTTGAGAAACGAAAAGTAAGTGCTTCGTCTCCAATCATGATTGGGATAATCGGTGTCTCTGTTGGAGCGACTTGAAATCCAAGGCTGATGACTTTTTCTTTAAAATAAGCGGCGTTCTCCCAAAGTGTATCGATTCGCTTCGGTTCATCTAACAGCACTTCAATCGCTTCTTCACACGCTCTAGTCACAGCTGGCGGATGTGAGGTGCTGAATAAAAACGGTCTTGCTTTATGTTTTAGATAATCAATTAAAACCGCTGAACCAGCCACGTAGCCGCCGAGCACTCCGACAGCCTTGCTAAGTGTCCCGACCTGAATGTGCACTCTGCCGTCGAGTTTAAAATGGTTGACCGTCCCGCGGCCATTCTCGCCAAGCACGCCCGAGGCATGCGCATCGTCTACCATCACAAATGCATCATATGCTTCTGCGAGCCTGACGATCTCAGGAAGTGGCGCGATATCTCCATCCATCGAGAACACACCATCTGTAACGATGAGGCGGACGCGGTAATTCATTGATTTCTTCAAAATCTTCTCCAGCTCTTCCATATTAGAATGACTGTATACTTTCTTATCTGCTTTGGTTAATCGGATTCCATCAATAATGGAGGCATGATTCAGTTCATCTGAAATGACAATATCATCTTTTGTCAGGATACTGGATAAGACCCCTTGGTTGGTCGTAAAGCCTGATTGGAACACAAGAGCAGCTTCTGTCTTTTTAAATGAAGCAAGCTTTTTTTCAAGGCGTTCATGCATTGTCATTGTGCCGGCGATGGTTCGTACAGATCCTGTACCCGCACCGAATTCATCAATCGCCTCTTTTGCTGCTTTCATCAGCCTTGGGTGCGAGGTGAGGCCTAAGTAGTTATTTGAGGAGAGTTGTATGACAGATTGTTCATTTAATGTAACAGTGGATGATTGTTTTGAGTCGATCTCTTTCAAAGTTTGGTGGGTGCCTTGCTGCTTCATTGTGTCCAATTCATCTTGTAAATACGTGAATTCTTTCATCATTTCTTCCCCCTTTGATATGATGGCATCATCAGTACGACTTTTCCGCACGTACCGCTTTGCATAAGTTCAAATCCCTTTTGGAACTCTTCAAATGGCAGTGTATGAGTGACAACTGGCTTTACATCAATGGTATTCGTTCTTAACAGCTCAGATACTTGACGCCACGTCTCAAACATTTTTCTCCCCGTGATCCCTTGCACGGTTAATCCCCTAAAAACAATTTGATTCGTAATATCAATTGTCACTGGCCGTTCTGGCAAGCTTAGTATATTGACTTTTCCTCCATTTGCACAAGCTTCGAGTGCTTGATTAATGGCAGCTGGATGACCTGACATCTCACACATCACGTCTGCCCCTTCCATCCGCGTGAGCTGCTTAATCATCGCGACTGGATCATCTTTTCCAATATCTACAATATGATCTGCACCCATTTTTCGGGCAAGATCGAGCCTGTATTCATTTTTATCAACAGCGAACACTTGAACAGCCCCGGAGGCTTTTGCGACAGCAATTGCCATTAAACCGATTGGTCCGCAGCCAAAAATCGCCACTGACTTACCTGAAACAGGTGTGTGCAGTACAGTATGAACAGCATTTCCTAGCGGCTCTTGTATAGAGGCAAGCTCAACCGGCATTTGGGCTGGATTGTGCCACACATTTTGTTCAGGTACTTTGACATATTCAGCAAAACAGCCATCAATGTCTACCCCTAAAATTTTCGTTTCACTGCACAAATGCTGCTGCCCTGTTAAGCACATATAACATTGATTACATACAACATGCGTCTCAGCCGATACAAAGTCCCCTACCTTTGCTCGTGAGACTTGCTTCCCCACTTTAACAACTTCCCCTGTAAATTCATGTCCAAAAATGTAGGGCGCTTTGACTCTTCCCTTAGCCCAGTCGTCCCAATTATAAATATGCACGTCTGTTCCGCATATCGAAGTGGCTTTCACTTGGATCAAAACTTCATGATTTTTGATTTCTGGAATCGGCATCTCCATCAACGCCGCTCCGTAAGCGCTTTCTTTTTTAACAATTGCTTTCATCGTTCCACACATGACGTACAACCCCTTTGTTAAAAAACTTCTCCCAATCAGATTTTAACACGACTTATTTTAGTCGTAAATACCACTGTCCACTAGATAAATACAAATGAACACCCCACATATTTTTTTGGATATTTTTCTAAAAAAAAAAGCAAATCTCCTTTCGATCGGAGATTTGCTTTCCTCGTCAGCGTTTCTTTGAAACGGCAACATATAGGGCTGGCACAATGAATAATGTCAGAATTGTTGAGAAAAACACACCTGATACAATGCAGATTGCCAGCGGCTTAAAGAGTGGATCATGACTTAATGCAACAGGCATTAGTGCAACAAGTGCCGTAAATGCTGTTAAGAGAATCGGCTTCATCCTTGCTCTTCCTGCTTCAATGACAGCTGTCTGTTGATCAAACCCTTGCTTGCGCCGCTGCTCAATAAATTCGAAGAGGACGACCGCATTTCGGACGACAATACCAGCCAATGAGACAATTCCCATTGTTGCCATAAAGCTGAATGGTGTTTGTGTAACAAATAGTCCGATAATGGCTCCTGATAAGGCTAAGTAAACCGTTCCTAGAACTAACAGCGGAAGCATCAATGAATTGAACTGGAATGCGATGGTCACATAAATGAGCAGCAAGACAACTGCAAATAAGAGGCTAATTTCAATAAAGAACTGGGTCTGATTTTCATTTTCTCCACCTTGTGAAATGGTCAAATCCTTCGCTGCAGAACTTTTTCCTACTTGATTGACGACTTCTTTCATATCGTCTTTAAACGAATCTGATGCACCGGGATACGCCTTCAGCGTAATGGTCGGCACTCCATTTTCATGTGGAATGCTTTCGTACTGCTCTGTTTCTTTTTCTTTTACATATCGGCTAAGCGGCTCAAGTTGAGGCATACCCCCTTCATTTGTCTTCACAGGCACATTCATTTCTTTTAGCTTTAAACCATTTTGATGTGTGCCTGTATCCTGTTTCACCACTAAATCGATATCATTTGTTCCTTGTTGAAAGGTACCTAATGGAATCCCTTCTGTCACAAGACCAAGCTGTCTGCTGACAAATTGAGCACTGAGCCCATCCTCTGCCATTCGCTCGCGGTTTAATTCAAAGGAGATCGTTTTCACCGGCTGATTGACATCGTCCGTAATCAAGCTTGCCCCTTTGTCTTTCATTTCATTTGTCAGCGTTTCTTTGACATCAATGAGCTTTGAAAAAGATTCACCCGCAACCGTTACTGTCACTGGTGCTCCAGCTGGCGGCCCTTGAACAATGGTTTTCATAAAGATTTCTGCCTCATTGAATTTCTCTCGCAAAGGCTCAGTCATACGATCTATCAATGCCTTACTAGTTATCTGATCATTGTCTACTCTCACAACAACTTGACCGGTGTGGTCACTTGCATTTGAAATACTTTCATTAAACAGGTTCGGCACACCGCCGCCTGCAAAAATCGCCGTTTCTTCAATGCCTTTTTGCCGTTTGATCTCTTGTTCTATTTTCTTTAGTGTTTCATTTGTTTTGTCTAGTGTTGTTTCACTTGGAAGTGTGACAGTGACGACCACTTCTTTCTTATTCGCCGCAGGGAAAAATTCAAATGGTGTGACGAAAATAAGTAAAAAAGCAAGCGTTGCAACGAGCAAACCACTTAGTCCAATAACGAGCGGCTGCTTCACAATGTTTGTCAGCACACGGTCTGCATAGAAATCAGCCAGCCTTTTTAATGGTTTCCCTAGGAATCCCGGCTCTTTTTGACTGTTTTTGTTCTTTCTTTTCCGGTTGTTCACAGTATATTGATAGACCGGTACAAGTGTCAGAGAAATCACCATGGATGCAAGCACAGTCGTAACTAGAACAGACGGTAATGCCCGAATAAATGAACCGTTTGCACCTGATAGGAAAACAAGCGGCAGGAAGGCAAATACAACAGCTAGTGTTGATGTCAAAATGGATCCTGCGACTTCTTTCACTCCTGCAATTGTTCCTTTAAGCGGACTTTCGTATTTTTTCATTTGTCTTAAAATATTATCATTGACGACAATGGCATCATCGACAAGTATCCCTAAGGCAATAATAAAGCCGATGATCGAAATTTGATTGAGGTCCACTTGTAAAAATGGCAGCGGAATCGTTCCAATTGTAATCGATAGCGGAATGGCTAGTGAAACGATAAACGCCCCGCCAATCGTGAGTCCAAGTGTGGTAACAATTATGACAGCAATGACCGCAACAATGGCTTCTTTTATTAAATCATTGAAAATGGTATCCACTTCACTTTTTTGTGAATAGTAGTCTACCCACTCCACCCCGTTTGGCAGCTGCTTTTCTTTCTCAATGACATCACTGACTTTGTCATACATTTTAGGAATATCAAGCCCTGGTTTAATATTCACAGTAAATGAATAAGCGGGCTTTCCGTTATACGACACAATATCACTTTTCTGTTTTTCAACTTCTTTTAAACTGCCAAGCTGACTAATTGTGACCGGCTCTCTTTTCGTTTTAGAAAAAAGCTCAATCTTTTTAACCTGATCTAAGCGGTCATATGTATCGATGGACAGCTTCACCTTCTCTTTGCCTGCCCGAATATCGCCTAGCGGAGATGTGTCAAATTCCTGATTGATGGCATTTGTGACATCAGTTACATTGAGCCCTTCACCCTCCAGCTTGTTTGAATCTAAGTTTAATATCGCTTGTTTGTCATTGAAGCCTTTGATAACGACACTGTCTACCCCTTTGATGTCCTCCACTTTTTCCTTCAATGCACGCAGCGATTTCTGACTCTTTGCTAAGTCCGATGATTCACTCGACACAATCATATAAGAACCAACCGGCACGCTGCCAAATTCATCCTTTACTTCCGGCTCCATCACCCCATCAGGAAAAGACGACGCAGCACTTGTGGTTTCATTCTTAATTTGACTTGCCGTCTTTTGAAAGTCGGCTTGGTCCTCAATTTCAATCACAATATTTGAGAAACCAACGGCTGAAACCGAGCTCGTTTTCTCTACACCGTTGATATCAGATAGGGCTGATTCCAGTTTATTGGTGACATCTCTTTCCACCTGTTTTGCATCTGCACCAGGAAAAACGGTAGAAATCGTGACTAGATTCGCCTCGAATTCTGGCAGTTCTCGTTTAGGAAGCTGCGCGAATAAATAGCCGCCAGCAATGAGAACGATAAAAAATAAAATAAAAACTAGCTTTCCTCTTTTCAAAAAAGCTTCGAACATTATTTCACCTACTTAAATATTTATTTTTGATGAAGTAAATTCAACTTAATCTTAATTTATCATCATGGTGAAAAAATGCAAGCTCTAATATGTCATTTTTATCTATTTCACGAACTGAATATGTTATATAAGAAATGTATAGCGGTAAACAAAAACAACCTGCTTACATGATGTAAGCAGGTTGAAAATAATAAAATTAGAATTATCGTGGCTCAACAATCAATTTGATGGCTGTTCTTTCTTCTCCATCGATCAGAATGTCAGTAAAGGCTGGAATGCATATCAAATCCACTCCGCTTGGCGCGACAAATCCCCTTGCAATGGCGACAGCCTTAACCGCCTGATTCAGTGCTCCAGCGCCGATTGCTTGTATTTCCGCTGCACCGCGTTCACGTAAAACGCCGGCTAATGCTCCTGCTACTGAATTCGGATTTGACTTTGCTGAAACTTTTAAAATTTCCATTTCTGCTCCCCCTTAAATTTACAATGGATAAGTGAGTGTTCATTAGAACAATCTTTGTTAGATGATGCTATTTTTTTGAAAATCCATCCCCAAAATGTTTTTCAAAAATAGCAGGCTACCTACCATTTTTACTATATTCACGATAGAGGGCGCATATTCCTTCTTTCTGATTAATATTTTTCTGAAATAAATATGTGAACATTTATTCAAAGAAAATATGGTCATCATTTATCAAAATTCGATCAATTTTGACAGCTTTTTTCGACTGTTCGTCAATTTCTACGATTACTGCACTTAACGTCGTGCGGCCTTCTGCAATTTCAAACCGGACTGGGAGACTTGTTTTGAATCGTTTAATGATCGTTTCTCGGTCAACACCTAAAATGCCATCATAAGGTCCTGTCATCCCGACATCTGAAATATACGCAGTTCCTTTAGGCAATACGCGGTTATCTGCTGTTTGAACATGTGTATGCGTTCCAACGACACATGATGCACGGCCGTCTGTATACCAGCCCATCGCCTGCTTTTCACTTGTGGCTTCACCATGAAAATCAATAAAAATAAACGGTGTCCGTTTGGATGCTTCCGCAATTAATTCATCTACTTTTTGAAATGGGCAGTCAATTGGCGGTAAAAACGTACGTCCTTGCAGGTTGATGACAGCCAGTTCTTTTCCTTGTTTTTTAATAAAGGTGAGACCTTTTCCAGGTGTGCCTTCTGGGAAGTTAGCAGGTCGGACCATATTTGCTGCATCATCGATGAAATCGAAAATGTCTCTTTTATCCCATGTATGGTTACCCATTGTGAGCACATCAGCTCCTGCTTGCAGCAGCTCATGATAGATTTTTTCAGTTAGACCTTTCCCGTGAGCAGCATTTTCTCCGTTGACAATAGTAAAGTGCGGCTGATATTTTTTCTTCAGCTTTGGCAAGTATTCTTTCAGTGTGTCTCTGCCAGGTGAACCGACGATATCTCCAACAAATAATATTTTCATGCGCTTTTGAACCCTTTCTCTTTTAAATTGATCTTCTTATCAGTGTTGCATATTTACACAAAAAAATAAAGCGGCGCTAAGCGCACCGCTCTATTTTGCATACTCTACTGCGCGAGTTTCTCGAATGACTGTCACTTTAATGTGACCAGGGTAATCGAGCTCGTCCTCAATTCGCTTACGAATATCCCTTGCTAGACGGTGAGCTTCAAGATCATTAATTGAATCTGGCTTCACCATAATACGTACTTCACGTCCAGCCTGTATCGCAAACGATTTTTCAACACCTTCATAAGATTCAGAGATATCTTCTAATTTCTCAAGTCTCCGAATGTAATTTTCAAGTGTCTCACTTCTTGCACCAGGGCGTGCTGCAGATAATGCATCAGCTGCCGCAACAAGAACAGCGATAATAGATGTCGGTTCTTGGTCACCGTGGTGAGAGGCAATACTGTTGATGACAACAGGATGCTCTTTATATTTCGTCGCAAGCTCAACGCCAATTTCTACGTGGCTTCCTTCTACCTCATGATCAATGGCTTTTCCAATGTCATGCAGAAGACCTGCTCGTTTTGCAAGCTTTGCATCTTCTCCAAGCTCTGAAGCCATGAGACCTGCAAGATGTGCAACCTCAATTGAATGCTTCAGGACATTTTGTCCATAACTTGTACGGAATTTTAAGCGGCCGAGAATTTTGATCAGATCCGGATGCAGACCGTGAACTCCGACTTCGAATGTCGTTTGCTCACCCATCTCGCGGATATAATCATCGACTTCACGGCGTGATTTTTCCACCATTTCTTCAATTCGTGCAGGATGAATGCGGCCATCCTGGACTAGCTTGTCCAGAGCTATCCTCGCTGTTTCACGTCTAATCGGATCAAAGCCCGATAGTATAACAGCTTCAGGTGTATCATCTATGATCAAGTCAATACCTGTTAACGTTTCTAACGTACGGATATTTCGTCCTTCACGTCCGATAATACGACCTTTCATCTCATCATTTGGAAGATTGACTACAGATACCGTTGTTTCAGCCACATGATCAGCTGCACAACGCTGTAACGCAAGTGAAAGAATGTTTTTCGCCTTTTTGTCAGCCTCTTCTTTCGCTCGGTTTTCAGATTCTTTCGTCATGACTGCAATGTCGTGGGAAAGCTCATTTTCAACTTGATCCAGAATGATTTGTTTCGCTTCATCTCGAGTTAGACTTGAAATACGTTCCAACTCGGCTTTCTGCAAACGAATCATATCATCCACTTTGCTTTCCATCTCTTCAATATGTTGTTGTCGTTCATTCAGAGAATGATCTCTCTTCTCCAACAGGGACTCCCGTTTATCTAAAGATTCGTCTTTGCGATCAAGATTTTCCTCTTTTTGAAGTAAACGGTTTTCTTGTCTTTGAAGCTCATTTCGTCTTTCACGAACTTCTTGCTCCGCCTCTACACGAAACGAATGAATTTCATCTTTCGCTTCCAAGAGCGCTTCTTTCTTCAATGCTTCCGCATCACGCTTTGCATCCTCAACAATTTGTTCGGCCATGTTTCTTGCGCCGGATATTTTTGCTTCTGCAATGGTTTTACGAACAAAGTAGCCAACAACTAAACAGATTAGGCTCAGCAAAATGGAGATGATCGTAAACATCGTAGGCGACATATTTTCACCTCCTCTTGCTATGAACTTGGTTTTACAAATAAAGTGTCGGCATGTACATTGTTTTGTGTCTCAACATACAGGGCCTTCACAGGGAATGAGATCCTCACTGCCCTTGTCAAGTTTAAATTAGTTATCAATCATGTTAAGAAAAACAAGTGATACATTCCCATTGTAATTGTGTCGGAAATACTTGTCAAGCTAGTCAGACTGAGGCGTAAGTCGTTATTTCAAGCAAAGACAGAACTTTTGACCTGCCAGCTGTCATGTAAATGTAAAAAAAAGACGCTTTTCAGCGTCTTTTAGTCTTTTTAGTCATTAAACTCCAATTCTTCTTGTCCTTCTTCTTCAGCTGCTTTCACTCCGTTTGTATCCAAACCGTAGTGTTCGCGAATTTGCTCCTGGATCATCAGCATGATATCTTTATTTTCTTTTAGGAACTGTTTCGCATTTTCACGCCCTTGTCCAAGACGTTCCTCTTGGTAAGAATACCAAGCACCGCTCTTTTGTACGATATCCAGCTCGCTTCCAAGGTCGATGATTTCTCCCTCTTTTGAGATCCCTTCACCGTACATAATGTCTACTTCGGCAATACGGAATGGAGGTGCTACTTTGTTTTTGACCACTTTAATTCTCGTTTTATTCCCCATAATGTCATTGCCTTGTTTCAGCTGTTCAGCACGGCGCACTTCTAAACGAACAGACGAATAGAACTTCAGCGCACGTCCACCAGGCGTTGTTTCAGGGTTACCAAACATGACACCAACTTTTTCACGAATTTGGTTGATAAAGATGGCAATTGTTTTTGATTTGTTGATGGCACCTGATAGTTTACGGAGCGCTTGGGACATCAAACGTGCTTGAAGACCAACGTGTGAATCACCCATGTCTCCTTCAATCTCTGCTTTTGGTACAAGAGCAGCTACAGAGTCAATAACAACAATATCAACTGCCCCGCTTCGGACAAGAGCTTCTGCAATTTCAAGTGCTTGCTCTCCTGTATCCGGCTGAGAAAGTAACAGTTCATCAATGTTGACACCTAGTTTTTGAGCGTAAACTGGATCGAGTGCATGCTCTGCATCAATAAATGCAGCTTGTCCTCCCTGCTGCTGAACTTCAGCAATGGCATGAAGGGCTACTGTCGTTTTACCAGAACTCTCTGGACCATATACTTCGATAATACGGCCGCGGGGATATCCGCCTATTCCAAGCGCAGTATCAAGTGCTAACGAACCACTAGGTACTGTTGAAATACGTGTATCTGTTTGCTCTCCTAGTTTCATAATAGAGCCTTTACCAAACTGTTTTTCTATTTGTTTAAGAGCCATATCTAAGGCTGCTTGACGATCACTCATTCTATTGTTTCCTCCTTTATCAATTCCACTATCTATACTATACCTTGTTTTACGTCATTTGCCAAGAAAAAAACGAACACATATTCGATTTTTTCTTGGCAGATTTTTTAAGAAAAGAGTATTTTCTATTAGAAAAAACGCTCTTTTATAAAGGAGTAAACCTAACAAAAAACAAAATTAACTCTCTTTTAATAAGTTGAGTAAGTGATGCAGACCATATTTCACAGCACGCTTTCGAATGCCCGACCGGCTGCCTGTAAACATCCATTCAAACACGTCCGTCTGGTCTTTCGTAGATAGTCCAATGAACACTTTTCCAACAGGCTGACCCTCTTGGGTATCAGGTCCTGCTACACCCGTAAAGCTAATGCCAATATCACTTCCGGTCAGCTTTCTAACTCCTTCAGCAAGCTCTAAAGCACACTCTTTGCTGACAGCACCATGGGAAGACAATGTTTCCTCCCGGCAGCCAAGCACCTGCTGCTTGACTTGGTTTGTATAACAAACCACACTTCCGTTCAAAATGGATGATGCTCCTTCGAGATCTGTCAGCCATTCGGAGAACATTCCGCCAGTCAGGCTTTCTGCTGCTGCTACTGTTTTTCCGTGCTCGTGCAAGGCTTTGGATGCTTCGCGGACAAGTGATGTATCCTCATATCCGTAGAAGTACTCACCTACCCGCGCCAAAATTTGCGCTTCTGTTTCTTTTAACAGACGCTCTGTTTCTTTTTCATCCTCATGCTTAGCAGTCAGCCTTAGCGTCACTTCACCGTCAGATGCGAGTGGTGCAATTGTCGGATTCGTTTGAGCGTCAATTAAATCTTCTAGGTCTGTTTCAAGCTGCGATTCACCGATTCCGAAGAAGCGCAGAACAACAGACACGATCTTTTCCTTTAAGCCAAGCTTCTCAGAAATCAGCGGCTTTGCCTCGTTTTCAAACATCGGGTGCAATTCACTTGGCGGTCCAGGAAGAAGCATATAAAACGTATCGTCTTCTTGAACAAACATACCCGGGGCCATCCCGAAACGGTTCACGAGCACATCAGACCCTTCTAGAACGAGTGCCTGCTTACGGTTGTTCGGTGACATAACGCGTCCGGTCTTTCGAAAGTAGTCTTGAATCGATTCAAATGCTTCTTCATTTAGTACAAGCTCTTTCCCAAGCGAGCTCGCAATGGTTTCTTTTGTTAAGTCATCTTTGGTTGGTCCAAGACCACCTGAGAAGATAATAAAATTAGATCTTTCCTGCGCCACCTGAATGGCCTGTTTTAAACGCTCTGGATTGTCACCAACTGCTGTGTGGTAATAAACATTCACACCAATTTCAGCTAGTTGTTTGCTGATGAATTGTGCATTCGTATTCGTAATTTGCCCTAGCAATAGTTCGGAACCGACTGCAATAATTTCTGCTTTTCTCTCTGACTTCAAAGCGTACACGTCCTTTTTAGTTAGAATTCTTTAAAGCTTCCCAGTTTTTTGCAAAGTAATCCCAGCCTGAGACAACAGTGAAGAACACCGCTACCCACATCGCTAGATCACCAAACGGGAATGACACTAGTTCAAACGGCAGGTTATGCAGTAAAAGTGCTGAAATCGCAATGATCTGCGCCCATGTCTTCACCTTTCCAAGCATATTCGCTGCCACTACTTCACCGCCTCCGGCTAATACAAGCCTTAGACCTGTTACAGCAAATTCACGGCTGATGATCACAATCGCCATCCATGCCGGTGTGAGGTTGTATTGAACAAGTATAATTAAAGCAGCTGAAACAAGCAATTTATCTGCAAGCGGATCTAAAAATTTACCAAAGTTCGTCACTAAATTAAGCTTACGTGCGTAGTATCCATCAATCCAGTCAGTTGTTGAAGCGACGATAAACAAGATCGCTCCAACAAGGTGCGTCACTTCGATGCTGACGTCGCCAAAGCGCGCAACACCCCAATCTAGCGGTGCAAGCATAATAATCATAAAAACAGGGATCAAGGCGATCCTAGAAAGGGTTATTTTATTCGGTAAGTTAAACATGAAATCCAATCCTCCAATAATGCAATTTTTTATGTATATAATAGTAGGAACAAAAGAAAAGTCATCTACTTGCTTAAGATGACTTTTCCTTTCCTTTATTCACAATCACAATGTTTTGTGTCATGGTGTTCTTAGGGTCTAATTCGTACTTAAGTGTCTCGTCATTTACCTTGATATCTATTCCAGACGCATTGCCTAGACGGATATCGACCTGAGAAAGCTCAGACAGGTCTGTTTTAAACGATTCGCCATCTTTTAGTTCACCCATCTTCAGCACTTTTCCAGATTCGTCTCTTACGCGCAGCCATGAAGCTTGCGAGGCAGAAATGGTTAACTCCATTTCGTCTGCACCTGATACTTCATACGTTGTTGTCGAGCCTTCTGTATTCGTCGCCTTTAAAGAAACAGTTTCATCGTCTTTTGATGAATCGTCTTTTTTAGAAGATTTTTCTTTATCATCTGACGAAGCTTTTTCTTTTTTCTTTTGATCTTTTGCAAGAGATGAATCCTCAGATACTTCATATTTAGATTCTGATTGCTGAGGGGCCGCCTGATTATTCTTCTGTCCGCTATCATGATTGACCGCCTGCACGATCACATAGATGATGGCGATGACCACAATGATGCCTCCAATAATTAAAATTGTCGGCAATAGTTCAAGCACTTTCGAGGCAGGCTTTGGCAGCTCTCTTTGCGGCTTAATATTCGATAATTTATCAGATACTTCATCGTTATACGTGCTTGGAACATCTTTACGAAATTCTTCGAACAATTGTTCAGGATTCAGTCCAACGGCTTCGGCATATTGTTTAATAAACGCTCTGACGTAAAATTTACCTGGAATAATATCATAGTTTCCTTGTTCGATTGCTAGCAAATAGCGCTTTTGGATCTTGGTAGCCGCCATCAGATCCTCCAGCGACATCCCTTTTTCCTCTCTGGCCTCAACGAGCCGTTTTCCCAATTCAGTCAAAACAAACACCTACCATTACCATATTAAAAATCGAAGCCGGAAAAACCAGAATGATCAAACACTTGTGGTTCTTCAGCGTGTTCATATGTAATCTCTTCGTCTGCGCTATTCCGCAATTCAATGATATAGTCGAAATCATCCATTGTATATTCTGAATTTTGAATAAAGATGTCTGGATGCTCGACCACCTTCGTTGCCGGCAGTCTCATAATTTCCCTTAAAAGCTGCAAATGCTTCTCAGAACCTCTTCTTGTCGACACAATCCCATCAATAATAAAGACGTTATCTGGGCTGTATTCATCTGCGATCAGCTGACTTCGGATCGTCTGTTTCAAAAGAGTTGATGATACAAACAGCCATCTCTTGCTTGCACAAACACTTGAAGCCACAATTGATTCTGTTTTTCCGACACGCGGCATTCCGCGAATCCCAATCAATTTATGTCCTTCTTTTTTAAAGAGTTCAGCCATAAAATCAACAAGAAGACCGAGCTCGTCTCTTTCAAAACGGAACGTCTTTTTGTCATCCGCATCACGCTGTATGTATCTTCCATGACGAACAGCTAAGCGGTCACGAAGCTTTGGCTGTCTTAATTTCGTTACTTTTATCGTTTCCATTGTATTTAAAATTGATTCAAGCCGCTTAATTTGATCTGTGTGGTCACAGCGTAAAAGCATTCCGCGTCTTGATACATCAACACCATTGATTGTCACAATATTAATTGAAAGCATCCCCATTAGAGAAGAAATGTCTCCTAAAAGTCCGGGACGGTTTACCTGTATCTCATATTCAAAATACCATTCGAGCTTTGCCAAATGATATTACCCCCTTCATTGTGGCAAATTTTTACCTTCCTTTATCATAAAGCATTTTCACATTTTTAGAAAGCACAATGTTGTGAAACGGTTAAAATAAAAAGAGAGGCACAAACGACCTCTCTTTTTGTTTAGTGCGAGCTATTATTTTCAACCAGCTTGACCATCATATTTGCAATGGCACGCTGCTCATCTTCTGATGCAACGCTCCAAAGGTCAGCAAGTACTCTTTCCTGCTCGTTCTTTGCCTCAACTTCGTTAGCTAGATATCCGCCAATTTCATACGCAAGGTTATTGATGGTCTCATCCTCTAAACCTTTATCCTGCGCATGATTTAAGCGATCACCTAAAAAGTTTTTCCAATGGTCCCAGTTCTCAAGTACAGACATGTCGATTCCTCCATTCGAAAAGATGAATTACAGCCATAGCTTTTGTCATGGAGAGACGAATTATACACGTTTTTTAACAGTACCAGCCGCCATTGACAGATAAAATTTGACCGGTGATATAACTTGACTGTTTTGAGGCGAGAAACCAAATGACATCTGCAACCTCCTCAGGCGATGCAAGCCGGCCAAGCGGAATTTCTTCTTCCAGCATCGCGATGTCTTCCTGCGTAAAACGATTCATCATGTCTGTTTTGACAGCACCTGGCGAGACAGCATTTGCTCTAATTCCACTTGGAGCAAGCTCTTTTGCTAATCCTTTTATAAATGCATTTTGCGCACCTTTGACCATGCTGTACAGCACTTCACACGATGCTCCCGTTTCTCCCCATATCGAGCTGACCGCAATGATATGGCCTGCTTTCTTTTGAATCATGGCAGGTAAAAGGGATTGGGTAAGCTCATATGGACTTGTGACATGAAGCTGCACCATACTGGCTAATACGTCTTTTTCTGTGTCTGTCACCAATCCGACATGGCTCCTGCCGCTATTTAAAACAAGAATATCTGGACAGAGCGGCAGACGGCTGACAAGCTCATCTGCTCCTCCCGTTTTAGATAAATCTGCTTGAACGACATGCGTTTGAATGGAATATACCTCATCCAAATGAGCGGCGAGGCGCACAGCTGCCTGTTCATTTTTATAATAATGGAGCATCACATGGCAGCCTTCTTGGGCAAGCTTTTTGGCAACTGCCTGCCCAATCCCGCCACTGGCACCTGTTATCAGCGCCCAACGACTCGTCACATTGATTCCTTCTTTCTATATAGAATACCTATTCTTTTCGTTTAAATGGGAACCAGTTGGCTGATCCGAACAATTTCACCATCACAGGTACGAATAATGGTAGCACAACGAGTGCGTACAGTAAAAGTCCTGTGAGGACAAGTGTTGCAATCTGCAGGAGAGACAGCACACCGGATGGAAGCATTGCGGCAAATGTACCTGCCAAAATAACAGCAGCAGACATAATGACAGATCCCATATTTTTCATTGATTCAGTCATGGCAAACTGGATGTCTTTTGTTTTATATTCATTGAACCGCTCCATTAAGAAAATCGAATAATCGACTCCGAGCGCCATTAATATGACAAATCCAAAGAATGGTACTGCCCAGTTAATGCCAGGATATCCGAAGAAATGGGTGAAAATAAATTCTGTTACACCGATTGCTGTAAAGTAAGTCAATATGAGTGAACCTACCAAGTAAAGCGGCATGACAAGCGAACGGAACAAAATCACCAAAATAAGGAAAATACCAATCATCATGTAAAGAACTGTCTTATTGAAATCTTGGTCTGACAGCTGTTTTAGATCAGCGTTCATACTTGATACACCTGAGACGCCAAATGACGCATCTTTTAGGTTTGTTTCAGGAAGTGCCCGCTCGACAGAAGCTTCCACTTGTTTAATTATCGACAAGGCGTCATTTCCATATGGATTTTTCTCTAAAATGACATCAATTTTTGTCATCTTGCGGTCATCTGACATGTATGAATCAAATACTTGCTTGAATGCTTTATTTTTTAAGACGTCTTTTGGAATAAACCAGCCGGTCATATCTTGATCTGGTGCATTTTTCAGTTCGTCTAAGTAGTCACCTGCACCCATTAAGCCGCTTGAAATTTTCTCCAATCCTTTCACACTTTTGTTCAGACCGTCTGTCAGCTTGGTCAGGTTATCCCCAAAGCCGCCAATCTTTTCTTTCATTTGCTTTTGGCCATTCATGATGTCGCCCGCTCCATTTGCAAGCTTTGGCATATTATCAGCTAATTGTCCTTGACCTTTAGACGTTTGATCCAGTCCATTTTCAACTGCATCTAAGCCAGCAATGAGTTCATCGATTTGATTTGTCAAGACTTTTTGCTGCTCAGAAGCTTTTGCGATAAAGGCATCAGCTGCTTCAAGCTGCTTTCTAGCTTCTTTCGCTTGTTTGGCATAGCTGTCTGCCTGTTTCGCCCCTTCTTGCAAAGTCGCAGAAAGTTCATTGTACGAAGCTTTAATCGCTTGATACGATTGATTTTCTTTTACCTGCGGGATTTGCTTTTCAAGGGTACTAAATTGTGTATTTGCTTGTTTGATTAACGCTTTTACATCTGCTGCGGCAGAGGATGACGTATCCACTTGCGCTAATGCTGCCTTTAATTCTTTGGAAATGCTTTTATACAGTGAAACTTGCTGATTCACTTGTGCGACTTGAGCCATTAATTCCTTTTTTGCACCTTTGATTTCATCTTTAATGGCTGCTACACCTTTTTTATTTTGGTCGATGCCGTTTTGCAATTTTCTTAAGGATTTTTCAACATTTTGAATCCCTGTTTGCACAGATTCTGTACCAGAAATCAATTTGTTAATGCCTTTTCCTGATGATTTGATTTGCGGCGTTTGATCCTCAATGGATTGACTCATTGTCGTCAGTGCATCTTGGATGTTTTTCAAGCCTTCATTGCTTTTATCAAGTCCTGTGTTCAGTTCTTTGGCTTGTGATTTTACGTACAGATCACTCAGCCCTTTACCGACAGGACGGGTGGCACTTCTGACTTTGCTGACGCCATCTGTTTGTTCAATTGCACGGCTGAGTTTTTCGATGGCAATCAGCCCTTCATTGTTGTCTAAAAGGTCAGATGATTTCACAACCACTGTTGCCGGAAGTGCTTCACCCGGTCCAAACTTATCAGAAATGGTATTGAATGCGTTAACCGATTCGTATTTATTACCAATTTCATCTAAGCTGTTATAAGAAAGAGTTCCTTTATACATGAGAATTGGCGGAAGCGTAATGATTCCTACAATTAATAAACTGAAAAGCGGTTTCTTAAATGAAAAACGGCCTGCTGTTTCCCACATTTTTGACTGCGGGTGGGCAATATCGCCTTTAATCGGCCAAAATAACACCTTTCCTAAAACTGCCATAAAGAACGGCACAATCGTGAGAAGAGCCACAATGAGCACAGCAACCCCAACTGCTACTGCAACAGCTGATTTATAAAGCTGGAATTGTGCCAAGCCAATACATGTAAAACCGATCAGAACCGCAATTCCGCTGAATAAGACGGTCTTTCCTGCTGTTTTATACGTAATCAGAATCGCCTCAATTTTATCTTTACCGTGTGCGATCTCTTCCTTAAAACGGCTGAGAAGCAGTATGCAGTAGTCCGTTCCAATTCCAAACATGATCGCGACCATAAAGATCTGAGTAAAGGTCGAGAGCGGAAAGTCTACATATTTCACTAAATAAGCTACGATTGATTGACTCACCAAGTAAGACAGTGCCACTGCGACTAACGGAACGAAAGGCGCCACAGCTGACCTAAAGACAAGAATAAGGACAACGAGAATAAACCCAATCGTAATGAATTCTGTTTTCTTCAGGCCTTCCTGCGAACTTGTAATAACATCATCATCAATTAACGGCTGCCCTGTCATTTCAAATTTCAGATTTAAGCTTTTCAGCTTTTCATTGACTCTTTCTTTAAAATCGGACGCTTTGATTTTGTTTGAGTCATATGTAACTGGAACAAGGAGTGTCGTTTGATCTTTAGAGAGCATTTGTTTTTTGATATCTTTATTGGCTTCAAAGTAAGAAGTAATGTCCTCTATGTGGAGTTCTTGATCCTTTTCTAAAATATCCATTGCCTTTTTTAAAGATGTTTCTCTTTCTTTCACAATGTTCTTTTCTTGAAAGACAATGACGATTGATTTTTCTGTATCGCCGTTTTCAGACATTTTCTTTAATAACTGATTGGCATATGAGGACGGATAGCCGTCTGGTACAGAAATTTGCCCCTTTTCTTTTGTTAATTGCGCCATATTAGGAGCGGTGATGAGTAACACTGCCGCTAATACGACCCACAGGATCGTGATCAGCCATCTACCCTTTATGATTGCTCTCATTAGAACTTTGTGCCTCCTCTTCGATGATCACTTGATAGATCTTTTCATATGTTTGAATAAATGATTCCATTTCTTTTTCTTCAAGCTTTTCAAAATAAGACCGAACTAAGTCTTGAAGCTGCTTTTCCATTCGGCTGACCACTTCTTTGCCCTCTGGCGTGACGTACAGGTGAACATTCCTTCTGTCAGCTTGATCATGTTCACGAAAAATATAGTTTTTCGTAAAAAGACGGTTGGTCATGGATGTTACAGCACTTTTGTTTACATTACATACATAAGCAAGGTCCGTAGATGTACACCCTGGATGTAAATTGATGTATCGAAGCGAGTAATATTGATCAAGTGTCAGCTCTTTATCAAGCTTTTCGGTGATCATACTCGAGACTTTTTTCTCCATCCAGAGATAGACATCTGCATACCTCTGGATGAGCTGGGCAATTTTATTTTGTTCCATACGCTACTCCTTTTTAGTTTAAGTGTTTAACTATTAAAGAGTTTAACTAATATCCAAAACAAATGTCAATGAATATCCTCGTAAATAAAGCGGCTTTTTCAATGAACATAAAAAAGACAAACTCTGCCGATATGAGTTTGTCTTTTTAAATTTATTTTGTTTTTGGGACGACTTTGAAAACAGACATCCGTTCTTCATCAATTTCTTCATCTAAAATTTGCTGAATATCAGCTAATTGAATTTGTTCCAGCATTGTGACGACATCAAATAAGCTCATGTCTAAGAATGCATATCGAGTAAATTGGTTCGCGATATATTCTGGAGAATTCATGGCTTTTAAAAAGCTGCCGATTTTTTTCTTGCGTGCAAGCTCAATTTTCTCTTCTGTCATGAGGCTTTTTGCTTGAAGAAGGGTTTCTTTTAATACCTTTGCGAGTTGATCAGGATCATTTGTATCCCCGCCAACTGAAGTGAAGCCAAAACCGCCTTCTTCGGTATAATCGTAGCTGAATGTTTCATCAATTAAGCCCTTTTCATACATCTGTTCATATTGTAAGGAGCTTTTGCCAAACAGCGTCTCTAAAATGAGATTCATCCCAAGCTCATGCTTTAGCAGCTGATTTCCTTTTTTATGCGGATTCTTTGTTTTCAAACCGAACATACATTTAGAGCCTTGTACGTTCATTGGAAGTTCGTATTCTTTCCGGTATACACCTTCAGGCTCATTGATGTCTTTTCGTTTGATCTCCGGCTGGTCTGTAAATGGCTTTTTCGCCTGATTCGCTCTGACTTGATCTAAAATTTGCTTCGGATCAACAGGCCCGACAACGAATAGAAGCATATTGCTCGGGTGATAGAACGTTTCATAGCATTCATATAAATGATCTTTTGTAATAGGGGCAATGCTCTCTACTGTTCCAGCAATATCTATTCTCACAGGATGCTCTTGATATAAATTTTCAATCAGACCAAAGAATAAACGCCAGTCCGGATTGTCATCATACATGTTAATCTCTTGACCAATGATGCCCTTTTCTTTTTCGACTGTTTTTTCAGTAAAATAAGGCTCTTGAACAAAATCAATGAGTGTCTCAAGGTTTTGTTCGACATTTGAGGTGCTTGAGAATAAATAAGCCGTTCTTGTAAACGTTGTAAAAGCGTTTGCGGATGCTCCTTGTTTACTAAAAGTATGAAACACGTCTCCATCTTCTTTTTCAAACAGCTTATGCTCTAAGAAATGGGCAATTCCGTCAGGCACTCGAATCATGTCTTCTTTTCCAAGCGGCACAAATTCGTTATCGACAGAGCCATATTTTGTTGTAAAGGTCGCATAGGTTTTGTTAAACCCTTGCTTTGGCAGCACATAGACGTCAAGTCCGCTTTCCATTTTTTCGTGATAGACCGTTTCTTGCAGCTGATCGAATTGAATTGTTTTCACTGTCATGAAGCACCCTCCGTTCCTTTAAGAAAATAGGTCGTATCCCATTGGATTTTCTGACCCACTTTGATGATGTCCTCTTTTGTCACTCGGTCTAATGCTTCTATAAAGGAATCAAGGGTTTCCCCAGTTGGCACAACGGCATGCTGATACAAATATTCTGCTGTTCCATAAGACGTATCGATCGTTTCAAGCAGCTGGTTTTTGACGACTGCTTTTGTTTGATCAATTGCTTCATCTGAAAAATCACCTTTTTGCATCGCTTCAAATTGTTCTTTGATGATGTCTACTGCCTGCTGGTAGTTGCCGACTTCAATTCCTGACATGACCATCATCAAGCCTTTAAAGCTCTCAAGTCTAGACACAGCATAGTACGCAAGACTTGCCTTTTCACGAACATTAATGAATAGCTTAGAATGCGAGAAACCGCCGAATATACCATTAAACAAATGCAGCGCCGGATAATCTTTATCTGCAATCGTTGTATGTGTACGAAAGCCGATATTCAGCTTGCCTTGTTTCACGTCCTCTTCATCAATGACTTCTTTTGGTTCATTTTGAGGTCTTGCTGATTCAGCCTGCTGTTTGACTGGTTCTCTTTCACTTGTTTTAAAGTACTGGGAGACCATTCGGCTGATGTCTTCTTCGTCAACATCTCCGACAACATAAAGATCAAGCTGGTTTGATTGAAGCGCATGCTCATAAGCTGCAAAGAGCGAGTGAGCTGTGATGGCGTCAATGTCTTCCATTTCACCATTGACGTGCAGTGCATATGGTTCTCCTTTACACATTTCCTGCACGAGTCTTAAGTTCGAATAACGCATTTTGTCATCATAAACTGCCTGAATTCGCTGTTTTAAAGTGCGTTTTTCTTGATCCACATATAATTGACTAAACACCCCATCTTCAACATACGGGTGGAATAATAGGTCGGATAGTAAGGCAATCCCTTTTTCTAGTAAAGGAGTTTGATCCTTTAAATATTTTTCATTCGCCATTTCTAGGCGGAAGGTAATGATGTGATTCTCACCTTTTTTTGCCATGTCTGCCGAAACGGTTGCTCCATAGAGCTCATCAAAATAGGCACGCAGTGCTCCTGTTTTGGGCATCTTTTCTGTTCCTCTTAACAGCACATGCGGGAAAAGAGAACGCATGGTGACGTCATCTTTGGATAGCGGTGCAAGCATTTTAAAAAGGATTGTCACAGTTTTAAATTTTTCTGTTTTGACAATATGAGTATGAAGACCGGGTGTGTCCAGTGTCTTCTCTTGTAAGTACGTCATGAGAAACCTCCTTTGTTCATCCTATTTATTATGTATTAGAACATGGCTGATATATACGTGAAACAGCCATTTAATAGACATTATATCAATCAGAGGAAAGGATAGGAAATAAAAACGCCTCTGCTCATAGCAGAGACGCCAGTCGTTATTTCATTCTAAACGGCCACCAATTCCATTTACCAAAAATACGAACCATGACCGGAATAAAGAGGGGCAATACAACAAAAGCATATAATAAAAGACCAATGAGTACGACCGTTGCAATTTCAACAAGCGATAATACTCCTGATGGCAGCATAGCAGCGAACGTACCTGCTAAAATGGCAACTGCAGAAATAATAACAGAACCCATATTTCTCATCGCTGATATCATCGATGCTTGTACATGCTCTCCCTTCCATTCATTAAAACGATCCATGAGGAAGATGGAATAATCGATCCCGAGCGTCACAAGGATGACAAAGCTGAAAAATGGAACAGCCCAGCTGACACCATCGTAGCCAAAAAATGTTTTAAAGATCCATTCTGTTAACCCGATTGATGTAAAATACGTTAAAATCAGTGAAAGTGTTAAGTATATTGGCATGACGATTGACCGTAATAAAATAATTAAAATAATAAAAATACCAATTAACATGAAGATAACAGTTCGAATAAAGTCACCGTCAGACGTTTCTTTTAAGTCCACATTTAAGCTTGAGATACCAGATACACCGTATTTGGCATTTTTGAGTCCACTTACAGGTAAATATTGATCAAGGGTTTCCTCAATTTTCGCGACACCTTTCATCGCTTCATTGCTGTATGGATTCACATTTAAGATGACTTCAAAAGTCGTTAATTTACGATCTGGAGACATATACGTATGAAAGATTTGCTTAAATTCTTGGCGTTTCAGCACTTCTTCTGGAATAAACCAGCCCGTTACTTCTTCATCTGGCGCTTGCTGAAGCTGCTTTAAGTAGCCGTCAGCCTCGGTGAAGCCGCTTTTGACCTGCTCAAGCCCTTCAATACTTTCATCTAATCCATCTGTTAATAACGTAAGTTTCGATGAAAGCTGGCTAAATCCTTTTTTGATGGCTTTTTGGCCTTCTGTCAGCTGATCTGCACCATCTTCGATTTTAGGCATTTCTTTAATCAATTGTTTTTGGCCCTCATTTGTTTGGTCAAGGCCGTCATAAATTTGATCAAGCCCGTCCATGAGTGCTTGCACTTGGCGTTTTACTTCTTTTTGCTTGCTTGATAAGGTTTGAATCACTTGATCTGCCTGCTTGATCTTTTGCTTAAAATGAGCGGCTTCCTCTTCATATACACTCATTTGATCCCCTGCTTGATCAAGCATTCCTTTTGTTTCTTTGAATACTTTCTTGATTTCTTTATATTCATCCATGTCTTTTACTTCTGGAAGACGATTTTCTAGTGCTTCAAATGATAGATTTTCATAGGATGCTTTTACTTTCTTAATGGTTGTCATCAGCTGCTGATTCGATTTTCCATGGCGTTCAAGTGTATTCACCACACGCTCTAGCTCTTGAATCATCGTTTCGCTGCTGCGATATTCTTGCTCTAATTCTTTTTTCGCTTTTTTGATTTTACTTCGAATGGTGCCGACGCCTTCCTTACTGCGTCTCACCCCATCTTCTAAAGAGATTAGGGATTCCCTGACTTCTCCGACACCGCTTTTGATTGCTTTTGTTCCATCAATCAGCTGGTCAATGCCTTGAGCGGATTCTTCAATTTTTGGTTTTTGTTTGAGAAGAGCGAGGTTTGTTTCGGTCAAGCCATCTGAAATTTTCCCGATTCCTTCATGGCCTTTGCCAAGTTCTCCTCCCAGCTCTTTCGCTTGAGAGGTGACATAAAGCTGGCTCAGCCCGTCCCCAACAGGACGCGTGACACTGCGGACTGTTTTGACTTCGTCAATGTCATTTAATTTACGAGTCAGTTTTTCAATCATGACAATCTTTTCTTGATTATCTAGCTTATCATCATTTTCGACAAGCACATTCAGCGGCAGCGCTTCACCAAAGCCAAATTGCTCTGATATCGTATTAAATGCAGACACCGACTCATACTTATTCCCAATTTCATTTAAACTGTTATAAGACAGGGTGCCGTCGTACATCAGAATAGGAGGTACCGTAATAAGAGCGACTAACCCTAAGCTGATGAGCGGCCTTTTAAATGAAAAACGCCCAGCCCATTCCCACATTTTACTTTGCGGGTGCCGAATGTTTTCTCTTTTAGATGGCCAGAATAGAGATTTTCCGAAAACAGACATAAAAAAGGGAACGATGGTGACAAGGGCAATCAGCAGAATGCCCACTCCAACGGCAACACTAACGGCTGATTGATACAATTGGAATTTAGCAAATCCAATACTTGAGAAGCCGACTAACACGGCTAAGCCGCTGAAAAATACCGTTTTCCCTGCACATTGATATGTGACGATAATCGACTCTTTGACATCACGGCCTTGACCGATCTCCTCTTTAAAACGGCTTAACAGCAGGATGCAATAATCCGTTCCGATACCGAACATAATGGCTACCATAAAAATCTGAGTAAAATTAGATAGAGGAAATTGTGTATATTCTACGAGAAAAGCTACAATACACCGGCTGACAGCGTAAGAAATGCCTATCGTAATGAGCGGAACAACAGGTGCCAATATCGATCTGAAAACAATGATTAAAATAAAGAAAATAAAAATCATCGTGATAAGTTCAGTTTTCTTCAGACCTTGTTGAGAGCTTTGAATGACATCTGAATCCACAAATTTTTGGCCCGTTATTTCATATGAGACATGATAGGGCTTTAAAACTTCCTCAATTTGTTCTTTAATCTTCACAGCTTTTGTTTCGTAGTGGTCGAATTTGAATGGAACAAGAAGTGTACTTTTATCCTTTGATAAAAGTTGTTTTTGAATGTCCGGATCTACATGAAAATACGAAGTAATTCCGTCAATGTGGAGTTCTGGGGCATTTGACATGAGTGCAGCTAAAGCCTTTTTTAATTCCTGCTCTTTCGCAGGGAACAGATGTTGTTCGGAGAATACAAGCACACCTGTATCTTTTTTCCCGTTCTTATCTGACAGCTTATCCAATAGGTGAAGTGCCTCAGCTGTTGGTGTCCCCTCCGGAACCTTTAATTGCCCTTTTTCTCTTGTTAATTCCTCTAAATCGGGCGCAGTAATAAACAGAATCACAGCTGTTATCATCCACACCACTAATACAATCCATCTTGCTTTAATTATTTGCAACATAGCTGCTTCAAGCTCCTTCTAGTTCTTCAATCAATTTGCTGTATTTGAGCGTGTCTGAAGTGCTGACTGCGTCTCCTTCAAATGGCAGGATGACTTATTCAATTGTCCTTTCGTGTTGAAGAAGCATATCTCCATCATCAGCACGCGAGCTCAATTTCTGCCTAAAGAAAGACAGAAAATGAATGTTTTTGAACACCTCCAATTTGGGATAATTTAAAAGATATTACTATACATTAGTTTAACTATCAAAATTTTACATGTCAATTTATAAAAAAGAAAAAAGATGGCAAAATACCATCTTTTTTCTATATTTAAACCGTTTTTAATTGTTCACTCTCATCCTCTTCATCTGGCTGGATGAAAAAGAGGACCAAAAATAGTGAAATGAGACTGCAAATGGTCGAGAGAATAAAGACTATGGAGTCCCCTTTATCCATTAGATAGGCAAAAATCGGAGGTCCTAAAGCAACACCGATAAAACGCATACTGCTATAAAATGACGTAATGGTACCGCACTGCTCTTTTTCAATTCCTTCTGTAATCAGCGCATCAAGTGCAGGCAGCACAATACCGATGCCCACTCCGCCAATGCTTAAACAGATAAACAATACGTAAAAGCTGTGATTCCACCATAAAAAAATATAAGAAAGTGATAACAAAGCCATCCCTACAATTAAAAAGATTCTCATTTTTCCTTTTTCTTTTCCAATCGTTTTTCCAGCAATGTAGGAACTGATTGATAGAAAAAGGAGCGGAATACTCAGCAAGAGCCCTTTTTTGACGCCCTTTATTTGATAAGCCGCCTCTAGGTTATCGGATAGGTAAAAAAGCACACCAAAAAGAAGAAACATAATAAAACCGCCAATAGCAAAAATGGCATAAAGCCAGCGTCCCTCATGCTTAAAAATGGTCTTTGTTGATTTTAAAAATTCTTTAAATGTAGGCGGGTCCTCCTCTTTTTTCGCCGACTCTACCATGAACAGTACCATGAGAAAGCTGATGATCGAAAAGAACGGGATGAACCAAAAAGGCACAAACCAAAACCATGAAGCAAGAAGTGCCCCAATAATAGGGCTTAGTACCTTACCTGCTGTATTAGAGGTTTCAATGGCGCCAAGTCCTGCACTGACCTCTTCATCATCATGAAACAAATCTCCAATAAACGGCATAACGACAGGTGCGGCTCCAGCTGAACCAATCCCTTGAAGGACCCTTCCAAACAGAATCCACATATAAGGTTCTTTCATGATCGTTGAGGCGACTGCTGCCACAGCTCCTCCAAGTCCGGCGATTAAAAGACACGGCAGCAGTACCTTTTTCCGCCCAATCCGGTCTGATAAGTAACCGGCGATTGGAATACATAAGATGGCTACAACCGAATATACCGTAATAATGAGAGAGACTTGAAAGGAAGTAATCGAGAGTTTCTTTTCTATCTCTGGCAATACTGGTATTAACATCGAGTTCCCTAGTGTCATGATTAGAGGGACTGATGATAATGCAATGATATTCTTTTTACTGACTGTTTTCTCGCCCAACATCATTCACCCAATTCTATATACTGTTACGTATTAGTGTGGCAAGTTTGACGAGTATTATGTATGGGCAAACAAAAAGCAGACGCCTATGGAAGCGACTGCTTGTTAAAATCGTTTGCGTATGACATGAAAGCTGAATTTATCCGCTCGAAAATAATTGAGGGAGTATAAGACCGGCTGATCATCCTGATCATAGTGCATTTGTTTCAGTAATAATAACGCCGTTTCAGGGTCACAATCTAGAATCGGTGAGACCTGATCGTGGTAGCCAATTGGTTCAATGTCAGCAACTGCATATTTAATCCCGCTGTGCGGTTCTCTTCCAAACAGCTCAAAAAGAGACTCTTCTTCATGTGTAAAAGAAGCGGGAAGATGTTTGACCGGAATTTTATCTAAACAATAAACAACTGGCTGCCCATCTGCCGTTCGAACGCGTTCCATTGAAAAAATCCCATCAGATTTATCACACTGAAAACGAATGACATCATTCTCTGTTGGCTCCCCTTCTTGCGAGGATAAAAAGATGGTGCCAGGCGTCATATTGACCTGCTCAATCATTTTCGTGACACTTGTCAGCTGTTCTATGCCTGTCGAAAAAAGCGGTCTTGAATTGACGAAAGTCCCTACCCCATGCCTTCTAATTAAATACTTTTCTTCTTCTAATATACGAAGGGCCTCACGCAGTGTCGCTCTGCTCACACCTAAAAGTTTTGAGAGCTCAAACTCAGAAGGCAGCTTTTCTTTTTCGGCATATACACCTGTTTGAATATCTTCTTTAATACGGTCAATCACTTTCAAATATAAATGGCGATTGTCTGTTTTGGTCGACATGTTTTCCCTCCGTCTAATCAATGCAAATGATAAGATGAGAAATCTCTATTCCGAGATAAGTTGAACATAACTATATCATGTTTTTGCAAATAAATAAATAGTCTGACATCCAGTTAACATAATCATACTATCGTTTACTATTTTTTCAGGAAAGCTCTCTTCAATTATGAAGAGAGCTCGTCATATTGTTCTTTTGAGAGAAGAACTTCTCTCGGTTTACTTCCTTCATATGGGCCTACCACGCCCCGCTCTTCCATTGCGTCAATGAGACGTGCCGCCCGGGTATAACCGATGCGGAATCTTCTTTGCAGCATAGAAACAGAAGCCGTCTGCATGCCGATAATCAATTCAACTGCTTCATCATACAGATCATCTTCCACAGCCGCAAGCTGATCCTGCGTTTCTTCGCTCGGAATCATTTCCTCTTGGTATTGAGCTTTTTGCTGTGTGATCACGTGATCCACAACATGCTCCACTTCTTCATCTGATAAAAAGGCGCCTTGCACACGAACCGGCTTGTTTGCACCAACAGGTAAAAACAGCATGTCCCCTCTGCCCAGAAGCTTTTCTGCGCCTCCCATATCAAGGATCGTCCTTGAATCGGTTTGAGAGGATACGCTAAAGGCAATGCGGGACGGGATGTTGGCCTTAATGACACCTGTAATGACATCGACAGAAGGTCTTTGTGTGGCGATAATCAAATGAATTCCCGCAGCACGAGCCATTTGAGAAAGTCTTGTAATGGAATCCTCCACATCAGAGGAAGCGACCATCATTAAATCTGCAAGCTCGTCTACTATGACAACAATATAAGGAAGCTCTGGCTGTTTAGCATCTTCTGTTTGATTCATCCGTTTAATGTAATCATTGTATCCTTCAATATTTCTTGTCCCCGTATGCGAAAACAATTCATAGCGGCGTTCCATTTCGCTGACTACTTTTTTCAGTGCCTGCGATGCTTTCTTAGGGTCTGTTACGACAGGAGCCAAAAGGTGCGGAATACCGTTATACACATTTAATTCAACCATTTTCGGATCAATCATCATCATTTTCACTTCATGAGGCTTCGCTCTCATGAGAATGCTTGTGATAATACCATTGATACACACACTTTTTCCGCTTCCAGTCGAACCTGCTACAAGCAAATGCGGCATTTTGTTCATTTCAGCAAGCACGGCTTCACCCGAGATATTACGGCCGAGTCCAATGAGGAGCTTGGCATTTGGACGGTCATTTTGCTTCGATTCTAATACCTCTTTTAATGAAACCATAGCAATTTCTGCATTCGGAACTTCGATGCCGATGGCTGATTTGCCAGGAATCGGAGCCTCAATTCGAATATCCTTTGCTGCAAGGGCAAGGGCTAAATCATCACTTAGATTGACGATTTTGCTGACCTTCACGCCAACATCTGGATATACTTCATATTTGGTCACAGCTGGACCTAAATGAACCTGTGTGACTTTTGCTTTCACACCAAAGCTTTGAAATGTTTTTTCAAGCTTTCTGGCATTTTCATAAATATTTTTCTTATCTGTTTGCTGACCTGAATGCTGGGGCTCTGCCAAAATATCAAGTGACGGCAATTCGTAATCTTTGTTTTCAAGTTCTGTAAATGTCATCGGCGGTGCCTCTTTTGGTTCATCGGCTGTATCTGATTGAACTGGTGCACTTTGCACAGAGTCCTGAAGAGGCGCTGTCTCTTTTGCCGCCTGCTTTTTTTGAACCGTCGGGGTGAGAATGTCATCTCTATCTGCAAAGCTTGAAATAATCGGCTGGCTATTATCAGAAGACGGTGTTTCCTCTTCGATCAAGATCAGATCATCCTCGTCTTCTTCTTGAATGCGTGAACGTTTTTTCTTTTCACCTGTTTTCTGAGAGGACGCGCTCTTTTTCGCCTGCCTGATTCCTTTCATATCTTCAACAAACGCTTTCCACTGCTTCACCATAAATTGTGATAGAGGAATCGTCACTTTTTTCACCATTTCCTGAAGGGATCGGTTTGTAATCAGGACAATTCCAATCAGCATCAGAACAATCGCCATGATTTGCGAGCCTGCTTGTGCAAATAAGAAATAAGAAGCAGCAAACAAGACGGCGCCGATCATGCCGCCCCCTAAATCAGGCGATCCTGTTTCACCTTTCATATCCATCAAGAAAAGCTCAAATGTATTTCTAATCACACTTTGAGAGCCAATGACACCAGCAGATGAAAGATGCTGAAAGAGCTTCACATGTGACAAAAGCAAGATGCTCGCAATGATGCAGTAGAGACCTGCTTTTCTTCTTGTTAAAATATCTGGGATTTGTTTTTTCCAGAAAATCGTCACACCAAAAAGAAATAATCCGATAAGGCAGAGAATGAACCATTCACCTGCAAAGAATCGGAATAGATGTACAAAGGTTTGTCCAACAACGCCCAGCTGTAAAATGGCAATGATCGCTATGGCAATACAGACTAACCCATTTAATTCATATTTCAGTTTTAGCTGTTTATTTTGTTTTTTTCTCGTTTTCCGTTTTCTCTTTTTAGCCATACTCATCACCTTACTACGAAAGAAAATATAACCTACCGAAAGATCAGAAAGAAAGCAGCCTGGTTTTGGCTGCATCTTGTTGTAAGTTTTCCCTTTATTATAGCATAGAATCATTCATATGAGTCGGTTTGATTGGTGCCTAAATGTAACTTCAATCGCTTGCCTGGTGCAAGCTCTTGATTGAGAAAATCCATTGGATTGGTGCTCATGACTTGAACGATTTCTGCTTCATCTTCTTTCATTTCAACCATCACTGGCACACCTTGAATGTTTACCTGCTGGAGTTTGCGTTCTCCCTGTTCCTCAGCGTAAATGGCTTCATATGGCATAGGCGTATATAAAATCATTGGATCAGCCCCTCGTTTTGAGATGCCCTGTCTCCGATAAGTTCGTTCAACTTTTTAATCGCTTGTCCTACACCGCCCACTTCATTCATGAGTCCGTATTCTGCTGCCTCATGACCAACGACATTTGTTCCGATGTCTCTCGTCAAATTGCCTTTTGAGAACATAAGCTCTTTAAACTTCTCTTCTGTAATGTTGGAGTGGCTTGTGACAAAGTTAATGACTCTTTCCTGCATTTTATCTAAGTATTCAAAGGTTTGCGGAACGCCAATCACAAGACCTGTTAAACGCACAGGATGAATGGTCATCGTAGCTGTTTCTGCAATATACGAATAGTCACACGATACAGCAATCGGGACACCTATGGAGTGGCCGCCGCCAAGCACAATCGAGACAGTTGGCTTTGATAAAGAAGCAAGCATTTCTGCAATCGCAAGTCCCGCTTCAACATCTCCTCCTACTGTATTTAAGATGATCAGAAGACCTTCTATTTTAGGGTTTTGTTCAACGGCTACGATTTGTGGAATGACATGTTCGTATTTGGTTGTTTTATTTTGCGGTGGAAGCTGCATATGGCCTTCAATTTGTCCAATAATGGTGAGGCAATGGATATTTGTATCTTGCGGCAGCTGCGGAACGGCTGTTTCACCAAGCTGCTGTATTTTGCTCATAATACTGTCTTTTTCTTCTGGCTTTCGCTCAGGCTGCTGTTCATTCTTTTCGTCCATTTGTCTCCATCCTTTCCTCAAACTCTTCTCCTATTATGAACAAATAGGGCATATTCCATCCGCATTCCTCATGCCACATCAAAAAAGCCCAAAGAGCTTATACTCCTTGGGCTTAGCGTGTAGACAAACCCTCGCATTCGCCCGCAGTCCTACGCTTCGGTGCTCACGAATGTCAAATTCGCTCCGCTCCGGTGCTCGTCCTTTCTAGACTGCAAAGGTTTTCTATCACGCTAAAAAGAAGACAAAGTGCTAAAATGAAGTTCATTTTAGCACTTTGTCAACAATCTAAAGCCCAAAGAGCTTATACTCTTTGGGCTTTTCTCATCACACTTCCATAATAATTGGAATGATCATCGGCTTACGTTTTGTTTTTTCATATAGGAATTGATTTAGCACATCGCGCATGGATTGTTTCAATGTTGACCATTCAACAATTGAGTTTTCCGTTTGCTCTTTGACAATCCCTTTGACCATTTCTGTTGCTTTCACAATCAGCTCTTCGGATTCTCTTACATAGACAAATCCTCTTGTGATGATTTCAGGTCCAGAAATTAATTGTTTCTTTTGCTTATCGAGCGTAATGACAACAATCAAGATGCCGTCTTGAGACAATAGACGTCTATCGCGTAACACGATGTTTCCGATATCACCAACGCCAAGACCATCGATCAAAATGTTTCCTTGGTGAACTTTTTCACCGATTTTGACATTCTGTCCTCTAAACTCAACAACATCGCCTTTATCAATCAAGAAAATGTCACTGCGTTTCATGCCTACTTCTTCAGCAATACGAGAATGTGCTTTTTGCATACGATATTCGCCATTCACCGGAATTAAATACTTCGGTTTTAGTAAGTTCAGCATTAGCTTTAACTCTTCTTGGCAGCCATGTCCAGATACATGTACACGTTTTTGCGCAAAAATGACTTGTGCTCCGCTTCTTGTAAGGAAATCCACTGTTTTAGAATATGTGAGTTCTTGTCCAGGAAGAGGTGTAGATGCAATCACAACTGTATCATCTTTTTCAATATGAAGCTGTTTGTGATTTTGCTTCGCCATTTTTGTTAAAGCAGCAAGCGGCTCTCCGTGGCTTCCAGCGGTCAGAATAACTACGTCGTTTTTCGCCATTTTCTTCACTTCTTGAACGGGTACAAATAATTCTTCGTCTGCTGTAACATAACCAAGCTTGATCGCCAGCTGTAGGGTTGTCATCATATTTTTCCCTGCAACTGCAAGCTTACGGCCATTTTGATTTGTTGCATTAATGATTTGCTGCACGCGGTTAATATTAGATGAAGACACAGCAACAATCACACGATTTTCAGCATTGTACATCGCATTTGAGATTTCGTCTTGGACGAGCGCCTCAGAAGGTGTATAGCCTGGTTTTTCAGCATTTGCACTGTCTGAAAGTAGTGCTAAAACGCCGTTGTTCCCAATTTTCGCAATCTCTCCGATGTCACAGGCTTGGTTAAGCGCTGGGGTTTGATCAAATTTAAAATCACCTGTGCATACGATTGAACCAAGAGAGGTTTTGAAGCTGATCCCAACTGAATCAGGAATGCTGTGATTCGTTCTAAAGAACGATACTTTTGTTGTTTCAAAAGTAATGACTGATTTTGCATGTACCTCACGCAAATCAGCTTTTTGATTGAAGCCATACTGCTTTAATTTTTCTCGAAGTAACGCAAGGGTCAGCTTCGTTCCGTAGACTGGTACAGACAATTTGCTCAAGCAATGGAATACGCCTCCGATTGCTTCATCATGTCCGTGGGTAAGAAAAATTGCTTTCACCCGATCAGCACGCTCTGTTAAATAAGAGATATCAGGAATGACGACGTCAATGCCCAGCATTTCATTTTCTGGATGCATTAAACCTGCATCTACTACATATATGTCCGAATCAATCTCAATGACATATAGGTTTTTTCCGATTTCTCCAACGCCTCCGAGTGCAATAATTCTTACGTTCTCTGTATTTTTCTTTTTCAAAATTCTTATCCTCCTAGTCTCAAGCCCGTCCATCATCGCTTAATGCTATTATAACTGAATCTAATTTTAGAAAACAAGATGAAGTCACATTTTAAGAAAGTGTTTATGTATAAAAAACGGTCATACTCAGGGACATCTGAGAATGACCGCTTACGAAATCTTTTGTTTTGATCAGCTGTTTAAAACGCTGCTTAAATCCAGTCTCTCTTCTTCTGACAAAGGCAAAAGCGGAAGACGAACAGATCCGACGTCTAGTCCTTTCAGCTGAAGGGCTGTTTTGACAGGCGTTGGATTTGGTGCTGAGAAAAGCTGTTTCATGATTGGAAGCAGCTTTTGATGGATCAATGCTGCATTCGCTGTTTGGCCTGAAGCATAGCTTTTCAGCATTTGCTGCATATCCAGTCCTACGATATGAGACGCAACCGAGACAACTCCTTTTGCACCAACAGATACAGCTGGAAGTGTTAAGCTGTCGTCCCCTGAATATACGTCGAAATCTTCTGGCGTCTCTGCAATGATTTTTGTCATAGCATCAAGATCGCCGCTTGCTTCTTTAATGGCAACAATGTTAGGTATTTGCGCAAGCTTAATCGTTGTTTCTGGTGCTAATGAAGCTGCCGTTCTTCCTGGTACATTGTAAAGCATGACAGGAAGAGATGTAGACTCGGCAATGGCTTTAAAGTGTGCATACATGCCTTCCTGTGATGGCTTGTTGTAATAAGGTACGACAAGCATCACTGCATCAACGCCCGCTTCTTCTGCTTTTTTCGTTAGTTTGATAGACGCATTTGTATTATTACTGCCTGTTCCTGCAATGATTTTACAACGACCATTTGCTAATTTGACCGATTGCTGAAAAAGAGCGACTTTTTCTTCATTCGATAAAGTTGGCGATTCGCCTGTTGTCCCTGCAACGACTAAGGAGTCACTGCCGTTTTTTAACAAGTAATCAATGAGAATTGATAGCTTTTGGAAATCGATGTTGCCCTTTTTATCAAAAGGTGTAATCATAGCTGTTGCGATATTTCCGAAATTCATTTTTTTCACCTCATCATGATTCAATCACATTTATCTTGAAAGTTCAAACACTTCATGCAGGGCATTGACAGCCGCTCTCATGTTTTCTTCGTTCACTAACACCCAAATGGTCGTATGACTGTCAGCCGATTGTAAAATCGGAATGTTTTGCTCGGATAGAGCCGTTACAATTTTAGATGTGACACCTGGTACACCCATAATGCCTGCGCCAACAGCTGATACTTTCGCACAATTTGTTGTCACAATTGGTGTATAGCCAAGTTCTTTTAGGATCGACGTTGCCTTTTCAGTCATTGCACCTGTCACTGTATACACAATTTCACTCGGTGTGATGTTGAAGAAGTCGACACTGATTTGTGCGTTTGCCATTGCTTTGAAGACCTCTGTTTGTACGCTGTACTGACCTTCTTTTGCAGGGACTTTGATTTGTGTCACATCATTGACATGTGCAATACCCGTAATGAGGCGGTCATACACATCATGGCTCATTTTATCGGAGTAATGTGATGTAACGAGTGTGCCCTCATCATCAGAGTATGTTGAACGCACCCTCATTGGTACTTTTGCCTGCATCGCAATTTCAACAGCTCGCGGGTGAATGACTTTTGCCCCTTGATATGCGAGGTTGCAAATTTCCGTATATGTCACGACTCTCAGCGGTTTTGCATTTTCAACAATGCGGGGATCTGCTGTCATAACGCCTTCTACATCTGTAAAAATATCAATAAAGTCTGCCTGCAATGCAGCGCCTAAAGCTGCTGCGGACGTATCACTGCCACCTCGTCCGATTGTTGTCACGTCTCCATTTTTCGCGGCTCCCTGGAACCCAGCGACAACGACAACATCATGTTCAGACAGTGCTGCTTCCAGACGTTCGCACTTCATGTCAATAATTTTCGCACTTGTATGCTCCTTATCTGTCACAAAGCCCGCCTGAGCTCCAGTCATCGCTACAGCCTTTAGGCCGTTTTCATTCAGCATACTTGAAAACACAACAGCTGAGATATTCTCCCCGCAGGAAACAAGTAAGTCTTTTTCTCTGTTTGTCATATGCTGCGCGCTGCCGTAAAGCAGACCGAGCAGCGTATCTGTCGCATAGGGATCGCCTTTTCGTCCCATTGCAGAAACGACAACAACCGACTTATAGCCTTTCTCTTTTGCAGATAAGATATGTGCAAGTGCCCTTTTTCTACCTTGATCATCTTTGACAGATGTACCGCCAAATTTTTGGACAATTATTTTCACTGTTTTCACTCCAAGTTCATTCTGACGTAACAGAAGAGAGCAGGCGAAAGATGCCTAACTCTCTTCTGTTCGTCCTCATCATCCATTGAATGTTAAACTAATTTTAATGCTTTTAAGCTTTCTGCAATTTGAACTGAGTTCCATGCAGCGCCTTTAAGCAGGTTATCAGATACAATCCACATATGGAACCCGTTTGGACGGTCCAAATCTTTCCGAATGCGGCCGACAAATACGTCGTTTTTCCCAACAGCATCTGCAGGCATTGGATAAATTTGCTGAGACGGATCATCTTGCAGCGTAATTCCTGGTGCATCTTTTAGAATTGATTTGAGGTCTTCCACTGTTGCATCATTTGATTCTAGTTCGACGTAGACAGATTCTGAATGACCTGTTTCAATTGGAAGCCTTACGCATGTTGCCGCTACTTCCAGCTCAGGCATATGCATGATTTTTTTCGTTTCATTGATCATTTTCATTTCTTCGAATGTATAACCGTTGTCTTGGAATTTATCAATTTGCGGGATCGCATTAAATGCAATTTGATAAGGCATGACTTCTGGTGTTACATCCTCTTTATTTAAAATGGCTTGTGATTGGCTGTATAGTTCGTCAATGGCTTCATGTCCCGCACCTGATACTGCTTGATACGTAGAGACAATGACTTTTTTCATTCCATATGCCTGACGAAGCGGTTCTAATGCCGCTACCATTTGAATCGTTGAACAGTTAGGGTTTGCAATGATCCCTTGATGATCATGCAAATCTTTTTCGTTTACCTCTGGTACGACAAGAGGGATGTTTTCGTCCATACGAAAAGCACTTGTGTTGTCAACAACAATCGCACCTCGTTTGACTGCTTCAGGAGCCAGCGCTTTAGAAACATTTCCTCCAGCACTGAATAATGCGATGTTCACTCCTTCAAAGCTTTCAGGTGTTGCTTCCTGAACAGTGTACTCTTGACCTCTGAATGTCACTTTTGTTCCAGCAGAACGTTTTGAGGATAGTAGAGTAAGTGTATCCATTTCAAAATCTCTGTCAGCTAGTGTTTTTAACATTTGTTGACCGACAGCTCCAGTCGCTCCAACTACAGCTACATGCAATCCTCTTCCCATCAGTAAAACTCCTTCCGACCCATCCATGATTCTTTTCTTTCGGATGGCCATCCTATGACTTTTTACATTTTATTTTACCATAGAAAAGCAAGGCTTGAAGCATCTTTTTTGAATCTTTCTTGATTTTCTAGTGAATCTATTATTCGTTTGGTCCAATTAAAATTGGTTGAATTTGTCTATGCTGGAGTGCCTCTTCTACTGTTTGAGATAGCAGATCCATGTTCGCGACCATAGAGGTCGGTTTTTTGAATGGATCATCCTGACCAAACGGAATAAAGAAAATATTCTTTGTCGACATCAGCCTCATCAGATTTGTACCATTTAAACCTAACGCATCATTTGTTGAGATACCTAAAACGACAGGTCGATGATTCCGTATGGTTGCTTTAGCAGCCATTAAAACAGGACTGTCTGTCATGGCATTTGCAAATTTCGCCATCGAGTTACCAGTTAGAGGAGCAATAACCATACAATCAAGCGGCAGCTTAGGCCCGAGCGGCTCTGCTTTCACGATTGAGTCAATCGCTTGAAAACCAGTCAGCTTCTCAATCCGGTCGATCCACTCGGCTCCATCTCCAAATCTCGTATTCGTGCTCTGCACCGTGTACGACACCACTGGACGCACCTCTGCCCCTTCTTTTACAAGCGCTTCGATTTGCGGAAAAACAGCTTCATACGTACAGTGGGAACCTGTTAAACCAAAGCCGATTCTTTTCCCTTTTAATGTTGTCATGATTCCATCCCCCTTTTTTCCTCCGCAAGTTCACATAAAAGCCCGGAAAGCACTTTTGCAATGATTTGTCCTGCTGTTTTTGGTGCAACAATCCCCGGGAGTCCTGGTGCAAGAAGTGCCTTCACTCCGTGCTTTTGTGCAAAGTCAAAGTCTGTTCCGCCTGGGCGTGAGGCGATATCCAAAATGAGTGTCTTTGGTGTCATGCTGACGATGACAGATGAATCTAATACAAGACTTGGAATGGTATTGATGATAATATCAACATCCGTTACTTCCTCTTTTAACTGGTCCATTGAAAATGGATTAAGCCCCATCTCAAATGCCCGCGCTAAATGTGCTGTGTCTGCCGCCCCTACTTTTACGTCTGCCCCTAGTGCCCGAAATGTGCGGGCAATGGTGAGTCCTGTTCTTCCAAGTCCGAGAACAGCGACATGAGACCCGTGAATCGTATAGTCCGTTTGCTGAATGGCCATCATGATAATTCCTTCAACTGTTGGAATAGAGTTATATATGGCAATATCATCTCGCTCAAACAGCTTCACAAGCTTCCGGTTCACCTGCTTTGTCAGATTGTCTAAGTACGTATTTGAAATACCTGAGTACAAGATACAATGGGCAGGGGTTCTTTCTAAATATTTAGCTTCCAGCAAGACCTGCTCGTTTGAAAAAACGGTAGCAACAGCGCCTTCATCCGTTGTCCCAGATACTGGCAGGATCATACTGTCTACTTGTTCGAATGGAAGTTCAGACATTTTCAGCTTTTCAGCACCGATAAATCCATGATCCAGCTGGTCAAATCCAACCAAAAATACTTTGGCATGCTGCTGTGACAACTTGCGAATAATTTCAAGCTGCCTTGCATCTCCCCCGATCACCGCAACCGTTAAACCGCTCAACATACTGACCGTTCACCTTCTTTATTTAAAAAAGTCTGTAATATTTTCTGAATCTCCCTTTCAGCATATGAGGAGAGGATTCAGCCTGTGAACGAATCAGAGAGAGAAAAGAAAAAGAGCACCCATTATTATGGGTGCTCTTTTTCTCCGTGCGGCTGAAGTTCTTCAGGCACATCGAGAATGATCATATCTGATCCTATTTTTTGAATGTGATTCCACGGGACGCGGATGTCATTTCCTTGTTTTCGAAAGCCAAACCACTTCACGGAAGGTATAATGAGTGCTGTAATTTGACCGTCCTGTTCATTGATTTCAAGGTCGGTTTGTCCAAGCACGCCAAGCCGCTCCGCTCTTTTAATATCGACGATCTCTTTTCCTGACAGTTCACTCAGCCTCAAAATCGCATCACTTCCCTTCCGTATCATATATGCAGCAAAAGGAAGAAATAGACCATCCTGCTCTTTTCAAGTTATGTATGATGTGAGTTGGTATACCAAACAGGCTTAAGTTGATGAAAGCAATTATGATCTTTTAGCATTCTCTCCACTCGTTTCACCATGTCTTTTACATGTCCCGGATCATAGGAAAGCGTCCAGATGATAGATGAAAAGCAGCTCATTGCTGTATAGATGGAAAAAAGAAGCCAAAAATCGTTTGTAGACTGCGTACTCACGTATTGATCCAGTTGTCCAGCTGAGAACGGAATGCTGCTTTCTCGACTAAATAAGGACAATTTATAAAAGTCATGAACCGGGTCGCCCCAGTCGGATTGATCGAAATCAATCACACCGGCATATTGATTACCTTGTATGATGATATTCCCTAAATGAAAATCATCATGCTGGAACTGGTTAGGCCTCTCTTTTACCGCATCAACATTCGACTTGATAAAATCTAATACAAACTGATCATTGGAAAACGTCACGCCACTTGATTGATAGGCATGTACATACCGTTCATGTTTTGCCATGACTTTCTCATCCCACGGACGAACATGAGAAGGTGCACGGCATGTATGCATCAAACTTAGCTCTCTCGCTGCCCGCCTCCCGATTTCATACTGCTCTTCATTTGTAAGTAGATGGATGGAGTCTCTAGCATTCTCGCCTTCGATAAAGGAGAAAATACGATAGGTACAGTTTAGTTCAGCACTCATTCCAATCTCAATCACTTCAGAACAAAGAATCCCTCGATCTTTTAACTTCCGCTGAAATGATGCTTTTCTTTTATAGCGCGAATACGTTTGAATGTCTGATAACTTAAGCACCAGCTTTTCACTAGATGATATTGTAACCAAAAAGGTGCGATCTCCCGAAAAACCAGATGTCATGGCTTGGAAAGAAGCTTGTGTCAGAAGTGGAGAGAGCTGTTTCAGCTTTTCATGTTCCATGAAAGCAGAACCCCTTTCTTCTTTACCTACAATAAAACGGCAGACTTTTTTGAGTCTGCCGTGTTGTTTACATTATGATGGCTGATCACCCGTCGGACTAATAAGCGAGAGCGCATAATCTTCTGTAAAGATGCGTTTAGATAAGTTATTCACGCCGTCTAATGTGACGCTGTTGATTTCATCAATAATTTCATCGAGTGTCCGATGTTTGCCAAGGAGCAGTTCATTTTTACCGTTTCGGCTCATTTTGCTGTTTGTGCTTTCAAGGCTGAGCATAAGGTTGCCTTTCATTTGCTCCTTAGAGTTCTCTAGTTCTTTCTGCGTGATTCCCTCACGCTTTAAGACGTCTAATGTTTGTAAGATGGTCTCAGAGAGCAGGTTTAGCTGCTTCGCTCCAGTCCCGCCGTAAATCGTCAGCATTCCATTATCTGCAAATGAACTGTGATAGCTGAAGACGGAATAAGCAAGTCCTTTGTCCTCTCTTACATCTTGGAATAATCGGCTGCTCATGCTTCCGCCAAGAACATTATTTAAGACGATTAAGTCATAGATGCCCTTATCTCCAGCTGGAAGGCCATTAAAGCCCAGGCATAGGTGCGCTTGTTCCGTTTCCTTTTTGCGTGTGAGCTTGTCATAATGAAATGCTGGAGCTTCTACAGGCTGCTTCTTCCCTTTTCCTTCATAAGAACCGAACAGCTTTTCAACTTCACGAATAAAGGTCTCATCTACGTTCCCTGCAACAGAGATCACGACGCGGTCCGGTGTGTAGAATTCATCCATATATTTTCTAAGTGAATCTCCGTTAAAGGTAGAGAGTGTTTCCTCTGTTCCTAAAATCGGATATCCTAATGAATGATCACCATAAATGGCTTTGCTTAATAAATCATGAACGATGTCATCAGGAGTATCCTCATACATTTTAATTTCTTCGTACACCACATTTTTTTCTTTTTTCAGCTCTTCTTCATCAAAAGCTGAGTGAAAGAACATGTCGCTTAATACATCGAGGGCGTAGCCAGCATGTGAATCAAGCACCTTCGCATAGTAGCAAGTGTATTCTTTTGATGTAAAGGCATTCACTTGACCACCAATGCGGTCAAAGGATTCTGCGATATCACGTGCAGATCTTGTCTTTGTCCCTTTAAAAAACATATGCTCTAAAAAGTGTGAGATCCCATTAATTTCAGGTGTCTCATGTCTAGAGCCTGTTCCAATCCAGACGCCAATTGCGACAGACCTTACAGTGGGATTGTTTTCGAGTACAATTCTTACTCCGTTTTGGCATGTATACGTTTTGACCAAGTTTTGCTCCTCCTATTCAACAAACAGATCGCATCACGGATGTCTTTTTTCACTTAGGAGGTCAGAAACCGTCCCTAATTCATATCCTCTTTCCTTGATTTGAGTGATAAGTGCGTCAAGACTTTTCGCTGTTGCATCTGTTGGATGCATTAATATCATCGCCCCATTGTGAGTTTTCCCAAGCACCCGCTTTTGTAAAATAGCCGGGGATGGTTTTTGCCAGTCGATGGTGTCTACTGTCCACATAATGGTTTCCATGCCTTCTTGTTTGGCAAGCTTGACTGTTTCTTCTTTAAAGCTTCCGCTTGGAGGCGCAAACCATTTTGGTTTCTTCCCAAGGGATTCTTCAATTTGGCGATTTGTTTTCGTTATCTGCTCTAATGCTCGTTCTCTTGTCAGTGTGCGCATATCTGGGTGATTGTATGAATGATTTCCAATTTCATGACCATCTGCCACGATTTTTTTAGCAAGCTCTGTGCTTTTTTTCACCCATTTGCCTTCTAAGAAAAAGGTCGCCTTGACTTGATGCTTTTCCAGCGTTTTTAACATGTTGATTAAATGCTCGTCACCCCAAGCTACGTTGATGAGGAATGCATTCATTTTTTTATCTGGATGCCCTTTATAAATGGGCTCTGCACCAAGCTCATGTAAATGAATAGATGGTTTTGTTTCATTAAAAACAAGCAGCTTTTCATCGAATGACCCCTGTTTCTTCATTTTTTCATAAGAGGCATCGATATCAACTGTCTGTCCATTTAAGCCAGGCATCTTTTTCCACACTTTATCAATCTTAGCATTTTGCGCCTTTACTTCATAGTCAGAAGACTTCGATTCAATTTCCTGAAATAAAATATCTTTTGAAACAGATGCAACTTCGGCATGCTCTTTCATTGATTCAATATATGTAACAGCAGCCGGCTGCTTCATCGTTTGATATGACACGAGCAGTAAAAATACAAACACAATGAATGGTAACGTTTTTTTCAATGGTTGTCCCTCCCCTATATCACAAATTATGATGGGGAGAAACAAGCTAGAACTATTGTTAGCGCAAGAAAAGAAAGAAGCCTGGCACGGATACCTGGCTTCTAACACATTTTATTTGATCTCATTAAGACTGCTTTTCTTCTTTTTCCTTCTCTTCACGTAAAACAGCTTTCCGAGAAAGGTTCACACGGCCTTGTTTATCGATTTCAGTGACTTTGACAAGTAATTCATCGCCAAGTTTCACGACATCTTCTACTTTGCCCACACGCTCAAGCGCAAGCTCAGAAATATGAACAAGTCCATCTTTTCCACTGAAGATTTCAAGGAAGGCACCGAATTTTTCAATGCGTTTGACTTTACCTAAGTAAAGCTGTCCTACTTCAACTTCTCTCACAAGATCTTCAATAATTTTCTTCGCTTTTTGGTTCATATCTTCTTCTGTAGAAGAAATAAAGATTGTACCATCTTGTTCAATATCGATTTTCACACCGGTATCTTCAATGATTTTATTGATTTGTTTACCGCTTGGTCCAATGACATCGCGAATTTTATCCGGATTGATTGTCATCGTTAAGATTTTAGGTGCATAACGAGACAATTCTCCTCTAGAAGCAGGAATTGTTGACAGCATACTGTCTAAAATTTCCATTCTTCCTTTTTTCGCTTGTTGAAGAGCCTCTTCTAAGATGTCTTTTGATAGACCATCGATTTTGATGTCCATTTGAAGGGCTGTTACACCTTTTGATGTACCTGCAACTTTAAAGTCCATATCTCCAAGTGCATCTTCCATTCCTTGAATGTCTGTCAGCACTGTGTAGTATTCACCAGATTTCACAAGTCCCATTGCAATCCCTGCAACTGGTGCTTTAATTGGAACACCGGCATCCATCATCGCAAGTGTGCTTGCGCAAATACTTGCTTGTGAAGTAGATCCGTTAGATTCTAATACCTCTGAAACGAGGCGAACCGTATAAGGGAAATCTTTTTCGGATGGAATGACTGGTTCTAGTGCACGTTCACCTAGTGCACCATGTCCGATCTCACGACGGCCTGGACCACGCATTGGACCTGTCTCGCCAACACTGAATTGCGGGAAGTTGTAATGGTGCATGAAGCGTTTTGATTCTTCAACACCTAAACCATCAAGAATTTGCACATCACCAAGTGCACCTAATGTACAAATACTGAGCGCCTGTGTTTGTCCTCTTGTAAATAGGCCTGAACCGTGCGTTCTTGGCAGAAGTCCTACTTCTGAAGAAAGTGGACGGATTTGATCTACGCCGCGTCCATCTGGACGTACTTTCTCTTCAGTGATCAGACGGCGAACTTCGTTTTTGACAAGCTTGTTTAATACATCTTTCGCTTGTTTAATCGTTGCTTCGTCACGTTCTTCTGCTTCAAACTTCTCAACTACAGCTTTTTTCACAGCACTGATTGCATCCTCACGCGCATGCTTCTCATGTACTTGAATCGCTTTCAGCAGGTCAGCTTCAGCAAGTGCTTTTACTTCGTCTGCTAACGTTTGATCTACTTCATATAAAGGAATATCGATTTTTTCCTTACCGACTGCCTTCACAATTTCTTCTTGGAATTCGATTAAGCGTTTGATCTCTTGGTGACCGTACATGATCGCTTCAAGCATTGTTTCTTCCGGTACTTCATCAGCACCAGCTTCTACCATGTTGATCGCATCTTTTGTTCCGGCAACCACAAGATTGATGTCACTTTGTTCAAGCTGCTCCACATTCGGGTTAATAATCAGCTTTCCATCCACTCGTCCTACTGTAACGCCGGCGATTGGTCCCTCAAATGGAATGTCAGACACACATAAAGCTAAAGATGAGCCAAACATTGCAGCCATTTCAGATGAGCAATCTTGATCCACACTCATGACGATACTAATGACTTGTACTTCGTTTCTAAATCCATCTGCAAACAGCGGACGAATTGGTCTGTCAATTAAGCGGCTGGCAAGGATCGCCTTTTCACTTGGACGGCCTTCTCTTTTAATGAAGCCGCCAGGAATTTTACCTACTGCGTATAGTCTTTCTTCGTAGTTCACAGTGAGCGGGAAGAAATCAAGTGGTTTTGGTTCTTTAGAAGCTGTTGCTGAGCTAAGCACAGCCGTATCTCCGTAGCGTACGAGGACCGCTCCGTTTGCTTGCTTTGCAAGCTGGCCAGTTTCAACTGTCAGTTGACGTCCAGCCCAGTCTATGGTGAAGACATGTTTCTCTTGTCCCATTCTGAGATAAACTCCTCTCTTATCGTAAAGTTTTAGTTAGTTCTTATTATGAACAAAATGATTTTCACATATCAATGTGAAAGCTGTATGTAGAAGGGTTTTTGCCATTCTTTCAACATTTTAACCATAAAATATTAGTGATTATACGATAAAAAAGCGGGAATCCTCCCGCTTTTTACGATTATCGACGTAAGCCTAGTTTGTTAATTAACTCACGGTAACGAGTTACGTCTTTATTACGTAGATACGTAAGAAGATTACGACGTCTACCTACCATTTTCAAAAGACCGCGACGTGAGTGGTGATCTTTCTTATGAGTACGTAAATGCTCGTTCAAGTTGTTAATTGATTCTGTTAGGACAGCGATCTGAACTTCTGGAGATCCAGTATCAGATTCGTGTGTTTTGAACTCATTAATTAATTGCGTTTTACGCTCTTGAGTAATAGCCATCCTGTTTCACCTCCAAATCATGTTAGCCCCATCTACCTCGCAACCGTCGGTGAAGTCGGCCTGCCAAGTAAGTGGTTTTAAAGCTACAGGAATAATCATACTAAAAATATGCTGAATTTGCAAATGGTAGAGCAGTTTTTCTATGATTTTTTTGTTTGCTTGAGCTGATCTTGAAAAAACTGAATCGCTTCTTCTTTATCTTGACTGATTTGAGCCGTCAGCTCCTGGATTCCGTTAAATTTTCGTTCACTGCGAATGCGCTTGAACCATTGTAATTTAATCGGCTGGCCATATATTTCTTCGTTAAAATCAAAAAGGTTTACTTCAATGGCAGGCTGATCAGGACGTTTTTCATAAAATGTTGGTTTATAGCCGACATTACAAACGCCGTCATATACTTTACCTTTTACTTCTGCTCTTACTGCATATACCCCTGTTGGCGGAATAATGTATTCAGCAGATAAGCCGACATTAGCTGTCGGAAATCCGATCGTCCGTCCGCGTTTGTCTCCATGGATGACAATGCCGCGAAGCTGATAAGGTTTTCCTAAAAGCTCGCTCACATATTCAACATCCCCATTTTTTAATGCGGAACGGATGAGAGTGGAACTGACTTTTCGGTCTTGATTGGACAGCTTAGGTACGATGGTTGCATTGATACGGCCTTTTCCGTATTCATCGAACGTTTCCATTGTGCCTGCACCAAAACGGCCAAACGTAAAATCAAACCCCGCTACTGCGTGCTTCACATTCAATTCATCCAAATATTGATCCACAAACTCTTGAGGAGATAGAGCTGCAAAGCTCTCGCTGAATTGTACGATGTATAAATAGTCAGCGCCCAGCTGTTCGATAAAATCAATTTTATCCTCAAGCGGTGTAATTAAGTCTTTTGGTTCCCGTGCCTTTTGCAAAACATGTGATGGATGCGGATGAAAGGTCATGACTGCTAAGGCCAATCCTTCTTTTTTCGCAATGCTTTTCGCTTCGTCAATGACTTTTTGATGCCCGAGGTGAACACCGTCAAAGTACCCTAAAGCCATGACAGACGGGACTTGATCTTTTTGATTCAATGTATGTGGGTGTGAAATATGTATAGTCTTCACGAGATGTCACCTTTTCTTTAAGATTGCTTGTCCTGAGATAAGATCTTCGCCGGCTTCATCAGGTTCTGTTTGGTCGGGTGCTTCATATATATTGCCAGACAACGACCTGAAGGAGCAAAAACAGCGACACGATCCGCCTCTGCGAAATGAGCAAATTCATCAGGCATTGGCAGGACTGCACCGTTTTCCACTTTACTTGCTAATGTATCATTTATCTCCCATTTCGGCAAATGATTGAGCGCGCGCTCGATCGGGACAAGGTGCTCATCTACAGTTCCTTCCTCGCTTATATCTCGCAGCTCATCCAGCGTAATACATTCATCAAGTGTAAAATCACCAGACCCTGTACGAATAAGATGTGACATGTGGGCTGGAAACCCTAGTTTCTTCCCGATATCAACCGCTAAGGTCCTCACATACGTTCCCTTTGAGCATAGAACAGTAAACCTAAATGACACGCTGCCATCCTCATATGTGACAGGTGTAGTCCGCTCGATACGGTGAATAGTAATTTCTCGGCTTGGCCGCTCAATTTCGATGCCCTCTCTTGCATACTCATAGAGCTTTTTCCCGCCAATTTTCACAGCAGAAAACATGGGAGGAATTTGTTCAATGGTTCCTTCAAACTGCTTCAGCGCCGCATCAATTTCTTTTTCTGAGATCGGTTTTTCCACCTTTTTTTCTTCTACGATCTCACCTGTTTGGTCTTCTGTTGTTGTAGAAAAGCCAATCGTGATTTCTGCATCGTATGTTTTCGATTTATCTGTTAAGTATTCTACAATCTTCGTTGCTCTTCCGATACAAATAGGCAGAACACCTGAAACCTCTGGGTCGAGGGTGCCTGTATGGCCGACTTTTTTTGTGTGTAAAATTTTTCTTACTTTAAACACACAGTCGTGTGAGGTCATGCCTCTTTCTTTATGTAATAAAAGAACACCATTTATCATATGCGTTCTCTCCTTTCATAAACGATGAAAAAGGACAGACGATCATCGCCTATCCTTATTTCAACGTCTTATTCGTGATCTTTTGTGTTTAACTCAGCAATCAGGCTTTCAATTCGGTTTCCGTAGTCTACGGATTCGTCGAATTCAAAATGCAGTTCTGGTGTTTTGCGAAGTCTGATTCGATTGCCAATTTCAGAGCGGATATACCCTTTAGCCTTTGCAAGGCCTTTTAAGGTTTCCTCTCTTTTCTTCTCGTCGCCAAGAACAGAAATGTAGACTTTGGCAATTTGCAAATCACCGGATACTTCGACATCGGTTACAGTCAAAAAGCCGATTCTTGGATCTTTTAGCTTTCTGCCTAAGATGTCGCCCAATTCTTTTTTCATTTGCTCACCCACACGGGTTGCTCTCATACTCATGATCTTATCACCTCTAATTAAAACCACTCAGTTTTCGTGATCGTTCGTTCAATTTCAGGAAAAGAATCGATAAAGCCTAATACACGCTGAAGCTCCTTTTCCACTTGAACCCGAGATGAGGAAATCACGGCGATTCCAATTGATGTACGCTGCCATGTATCCTGGTAATCCATTTCAGCAATGGTTACATTGAATTTATGACGCGTTCTTGTCAAAATACGCTGAAGAACCGCACGTTTTTCCTTCAGTGAGGATGCATCATAGATCATACACTCACATTCGGTATAACCGATCATTTTCTTTCGATTTCTTGCATAACGAATGATTCCATGACATCACCTTCACGGATATCATTGTATTTCTTAATGGTAATACCACATTCATAGCCTTGTGAAACTTCTTTCACATCATCTTTAAATCGTTTTAACACGTCAACTTCGCCTTCAAAAATAACGACGCCGTCACGGATTAAGCGGATTCCGCTATCTCTTGTAATCGTTCCTTCAGTTACATAGCCGCCCGCAATTGTACCGATTTTAGATACTTTGAACGTTTGACGAACTTCAACTTGACCGATGACTTTTTCTTCATATTCAGGGTCAAGCATTCCTTTCATCGCAGCTTCAATTTCATCGATGACTTTATAGATAATGCGGTGCAAGCGGATATCAACGTTCTCAGTCTCAGCTGTGCTTTTCGCATTTCCATCAGGACGTACGTTAAAGCCAATTACGATGGCATTAGAAGCACTTGCTAAAATGATGTCTGATTCTGTAATCGCTCCAACACCCGTATGGATGATTTTCACTTTTACGCCTTCGACTTCTATTTTTTGAAGAGCTGCTGTTAATGCTTCAGCAGAGCCTTGTACGTCTGCTTTCACGATCAAGTTGATATCTTTTACGTCACCTTGTTTGATTTGCTCAAATAGGTCGTCTAGAGATAATTTTGCTTTATCTGAACGCTGTTCGTCCAGCTGTTTAGAAGCACGCGCCTCACCGACTTGACGAGCTGTTTTTTCATCTTTGAATACGAGGAACTGATCCCCTGCATTCGGTACATCGTTTAAACCAGTGATTTCAACAGGTGTAGATGGTCCTGCTGTTTTCACGCGGCGGCCGATGTCATTGACCATTGCACGTACACGGCCAAATGTATTTCCGACAACGATTGGGTCACCTACTTGAAGTGTACCTGTTTGAACAAGAAGGGTTGCAACAGAACCTCTTCCTTTATCAAGCTCAGCCTCGATGACAGTCCCTTTTGCCGCACGATTTGGGTTGGCTTTCAGTTCTGCAACTTCGCTGACAAGAAGGATCATTTCGATCAATTCGTCGATGCCTTCACCTGTTTTCGCAGATAGTGGAACGAAAATGGTTTCGCCGCCCCAAGCTTCTGGTACAAGACCATGCTCAGTTAATTCCTGCATCACGCGGTCAGGGTTCGCTGTTGGTTTGTCAATTTTGTTCACAGCGACAATGATTGGCACTTCTGCCGCTTTCGCATGGTTAATCGCTTCAATTGTTTGCGGCATGACGCCATCATCTGCTGCAACGACTAGAATTGTTGTATCCGTTACTTCGGCACCACGTGCACGCATCGTTGTAAATGCTGCGTGTCCAGGTGTATCAAGGAACGTAATTTTTTTGCCATTTTCTTCGATTTGGTATGCACCGATATGCTGCGTGATTCCACCTGCTTCGCCTTCGACGACTTTTGTCTTACGGATGCTGTCAAGAAGAGTTGTTTTCCCGTGGTCAACGTGTCCCATGATCGTTACAACTGGAGGGCGTACTTGCATATCTTCTTCTTTATCTTCAACTTCATACTTTTCAAGTTCAGTTTCTTCTAAAATGATGACTTCCTCAACTGGAACACCATATTCAGAAGCGATTAATTCAACTGTATCTTTATCAAGTTCTTGGTTGATTGTTGCCATGACACCAAGCATCATCAGCTTTTTAATGATTTCAGCTGATTCTTTTCCAAGCTCATCAGCCAGCTGGCCGACAGTCATTGAATTTGTAAATTCAATTTTTTCAGGAAGCTCTTTTTTAGGCTTCACAGGTCTAGCTTGCTGATGCTGCGGTTTGTTATTTCCACCGCGTTTGTTTTTGTTTTTATTTTGGTTGTTGTTTTTTTTGTTTTTATTAAATTGATTATTCTGCACGTCATTCTTCTTTCTATCATTGTTTTTGTTAGATGATTGTTTTTTTTGTTCTGCGGGTTTCTCGTTAGCTGTCTCTTTTGCTTTGGCTTTTTTATAGATAGCGTCTAGCTTTTTCACAGTGTCGTCTTCAAGCGTCGCCATGTGGTTGTTCACTTCCACGTTCATATCCTTAAGCGCTGCTATAATATCTTTACTTGAAACATCTATGGCTTTTGCGTATTCATATACTCTCACTTTAGCCATTCGTTCACCCCCAAATAAATTAATCGAGCAAGCTTATGAGCTTCTTAGCGAAGCCTTGGTCAGTGACAGCGACAACTACGCGAGCTTCTTTCCCAATAGAACGTCCGAGAACGGAACGGTCTTCAACTTTTCTAACCGGAACATTATAAAATTTGCATTTGTCAGATACCTTTTTCTCTGTGTTAGATGAGGCATCTGCTGCAAGAAGAACCAGCTTAGCACGCGCATGTCTAATTTCTTTGATCACCAGATCTTCTCCTGACACGACTTTACGAGCTCGATTTGCTAGACCAAGCAAAGGATACCATTCAGATTCATTCATTAGGTTTTTTCACCTTTTCAGCTAGTTCTAGTAATTCTTCAAATATGTGTTCGTCAATCTGTGTCTGAAATTGCTGCTGTAAACTGCGTTTGTTCTTTGCCGCAAGAATGGTTTCTTTATCGAGAGAAAGGTAAGCTCCGCGTCCGTTCATTTTTCCGGTAGCGTCAACAGACACTTCTCCTTCTTTAGAACGAACAACACGGATCAGTTCTTTCTTTGGTTTCATTTCTCCCGTCACGACGCATTTTCTAAGCGGGATTTTTTTTCGGCTTTTCACCTTTAATATCACCTCTTATTCGTCAGATTCCTCAGCTACTGGTTCAGCCTCTAAGAAAAGAGATTCAGAGTCTTCAGTTCTTGGGAAAATACCGAGTTCCCTTGCATCTGTTTCGCTTTTAATGTCGATTTTCCAGCTGGTCAGCTTCGCTGCAAGGCGGGCATTTTGACCTCTTTTACCAATCGCTAATGACAGCTGATAATCAGGGACAATAACTGTTGTCGCCTTGTCTTCTTCATTCACAATGACATCAAGTACTTTTGATGGACTCAGCGCATTGGCAACAAATTCAACCGGGTCATTAGACCAATGAACAATGTCAATCTTTTCGCCTTTTAGCTCGTTGACAATTGCTTGTACACGCTGGCCCTTTGGACCAACACAGGAGCCAACTGGATCAACATCAGGATCATCTGTACGAACAGATATTTTAGAACGGTCCCCAGCTTCTCTAGCAACCGATTTAAGCTCTACAGTACCATCATAAATTTCTGGCACTTCAATTTCAAATAAACGCTTTAAAAGACCTGGATGTGTTCTAGACACATAAATTTGTGGTCCTTTTGTTGTTTTTTCTACTTTTGTAATGAACACTTTAATGCGGTCATGCGGTTTGTATTCTTCATTTGGCATTTGTTCATTGACAGGAAGAAGGGCTTCAATTTTGCCAAGTGACACGTAAATAAATTTACTGTCAATCCGCTGAACGATTCCCGTCATAATGTCTTCCTCGCGGTCGATGAACTCAGTGTAGATAACACCACGCTCTGCTTCTCTCACACGCTGCGTCACAACTTGTTTCGCTGTCTGAGCTGCAATACGTCCAAAGTCTTTTGGTGTGACTTCAATCTCAACGACGTCACCAACCATGTAATTCGGGTTAATATTGGCTGCATCATCTACAGAGATTTCAAGGCGAGAATCATACACTTCATCTACAACATCTTTTCTTGCGAACACACGAATCGTTCCCGTTTCGCGGTTTAAATCAACACGAACATTTTGTGCTTGATTAAAATTACGCTTATATGCAGAAATGAGTGCAGCTTCTATCGCTTCAATTATAATTTCTTTACTAATACCCTTCTCTTTCTCAAGAACAGTCAGGGCATCTAACAACTCACTACTCATTTTTATGGTTCCCCCTTATATCAATGAAAAGGTTAATTGAACGAAACTGCTAATCTTGCGTTAGCTATTTTCTCGTATGGAATATTGATCTCTTTCTTTCTTGTCTTGATCTTCACTGTCACTGTTGCAATCTCACCATCAAAGCTTGTAAGCTCACCTTCAAATGCTTTTTCACCATCAATTGGTTCATATGTTTTCATGAAAACATTTTTTCCAAGTGCTTTTTCAAAATCAGCTTTTTTCTTTAATGGGCGCTCCGCTCCAGGAGAGGACACTTCAAGAAAGTAGTTTTGGCTAATCGGATCTGCCTCATCAAGCTTTTCGCTCAAGGCTTCGCTCACTTTGGCACACTCTTCGATATCGACACCTTTATCAGAGTCAATAAACACACGAAGGAACCAGTTTTGACCCTCTTTGACAAATTCAACATCAACGAGTTCAAGCTGTAAGCCATCTAAAATTGGCTGCACCATTTCGCTTACGACATCCACTACTTTTTTGCTCATTCTCTTCCTCCTTGTGCTTTCGATAAACGCTCTTATCAATCATTCTGCATAAAAACCCTGCTTTATGTGAGCAGGGGGAGCAGAAAACGGATGAATAATGTCGAGACAAAAATTGCCTGTTCAATACAAAAGAGCGGGTTTCCCCACTCTTGTCTCGGTAATCGTTAGCATTTCCATAAAGACTATACCATATCCAATTTTTTTATGCAAATGAAGTTCCTCCTTATAATAGGTACTCGCTTATCGATTAATGCAGCATGTTCAGTACCATTAATACCTCTCTCTTCCTTTATATATAAACGGAAAGCCACTATGAACAGAGCGGACTGATAATAATGCACCTGAATACAATGAGCGAACAACAGAGCTCCCTATGAAAGAAAGTAACATCTACACTAAGTCATCTCTAATTCCAAAAAACTTTGTATGACACAGTATGGTTATTCATATAGAAGCAAAGAGTGTATCAGTAAACAGCCTTCACTTTCCACTTTCTCAAAACCCCCTAATGGATAAGTACTTCAACGTTAAAGAAATAAGCAGTTCAATTTTAATCACACTGCCATTCTCCTTCACTTCAGAGAAACGCGTTCTCATTTTTAGGGAATCGCAATTTAAAAATCATTCATATTGAACTCCCCGAAAAGCAGGCAGAGACTAAACGGATAACCTTCATATTATACATAGAGAAAGAATCATGTTTATATGGAATGAATGTATCCAGACTGTTTAATCAGCCATGCATGTAAAAGTAAAGGTGTCTTCTGTGCTGAACTGCTATGTTCATCTGGAACCTGCCTTAAGGTGTGCTGTAAATTTTCATTTCCTATTAACGATAAAAATTCCATACTAAATGGGCTGAATCCTCCAATTATAGAAGTACCAATCTTATACTTTACATCTTTTCTAGGTTGGGTTATATAGGTGAGTAACTGCTCGAACTCAGATAATGTCAATGAGGCGTGATATTGATCATATAAATACAGTTCTTCTTCTTTGTTCTGAACTGAACTCATTCCACTTTCTATACTATCTCGATTTAAATCAACTATATAAATAATAGATTCATTTGATAAATAAGGAAGGAACTGTTCTAATAATGCTACAGGATCTTCAAATAGCCCAAAACACAGATGTATTAAAATCGCATCATAACTTTTCGCATGTGATGAAAAATTTTCGATATCTGTACAAATAAAATTAGCTTTTATATTCAATTGATTTGCACAATGTATGGCTTCCTCTGATGAATCAATTCCTGTCAAATCAGCTAGAGGTAATTGCTTAGATAAATACTCAAGCATCTGCCCTTGTCCACATCCTATATCTAAAATAGAGGCAGGCTTTTTTTTGAATGTTAGTTGATAATAAGAAATGAAAGTTTCAGCTGATAGACATCGAGTAAATGGCGTTTCTCGATTATCATAATTTGAACTTATTTTTCTTTTTTCTGGATCCAAAAACCATGACTGAGCCAGCGCTCTTTTTCCTTTAAGCTCTTTCATCTTTTCTAGTATTATCACAGGGTTTACCACCTTTATAAAAGCCTCACCAATCAGTTTCAGATAATACGGGAGGTTTCGTTTTGAAGTTGTTTATTTTGAGAGGTTGAAAAAAATGAATGAACAGATTATGTGAAATATGAAATGCTATCGCTGCTAGAATACCAAATGTTAAGTATGAAATAACTGTGATGAATGTAAAAAGCGACATATAAGCAATAGACTTAACACCGCCTATTGGTATATGCAGCAAGATAAATCCTATTGAACTGATACAAATCGATACCGCCACAGATTCCACAGAATTTGTTAGTAATAATAACGGAAGAAAGAACCGCCAAATCAATTCTTCTGATAGAGCAGTTAATGGAAGAAAAAAGATTGAATCAACATTGACAGCATATCTGCCTCTAAATGCAACAACTTTGTTTTTTAATTTCCATAGAACTGACGGTAATAGGACACCTAATAAAAAGAAGAATAAAATACCATACACATTTTTATTATTAGAAATTTCAACTAAGAGCTCTTGAGAAAATGCTCCACAGCATATAGAAGCTCCGATTATCGTGAATCCATCATAGCTCCTCTGAGGAGTGATATATGTTATTAACTTTCGATCGGATATTGGTTTATCTCTCTTGATTTTGATAACCATTTTAGAGCTTAAGGGACCCAAAAAGTGAAGGAGGATCCCTAAAGCTGCTACCATTGAAATCATCTATTTAAGTACCCGCAATCAATGTATAAATTGGAGCGTCATCTACTCCATTAAATCCACCGATCAGTTCCATTAACTCATCATCGATAAACCCTCCGAATGGTCGGCTATTAATCTTCTGTGCAGTAGATAGCAAAATCATATTTTGCATGACATGTCCTGCCTCCATAAAAACGAAGCGATAAGAACGATGTCCATACTTAAATCGAGAACGCCAAAAATTCGCTGAAATGACTACGGCAAATGCAAAATCTTGAACGGATTCTTCTTGTAACATTATTTTCTCAAATTCTTTTTCAGAGTAATCACCCATTTTAGTCAATCCTTTTCTATACGGATCGAAATGATAAATACCTTTGTCTAAAGAATCCACTTTGTTGGCTACAATAAATAGATCTAGAGGATAAAGTGCCCCGCCAGATGGTATAGGGCGTCTAGGTCCTTCTTTACGCTCTACCAATCCATAACTCTTCTGTAAAACTGTTGAGAGTTGTTCTAATGAAACACTCCCCCCGCTAAAATAATCTGCACTTCTTCGTTCCTGAATGACATCGTCTAAAGATATATTTGTATTTAATGGTTTAGGTAGTAAAATTAAAGGCAGGTCATCAAATCTTTTACTTGCATGTGTAGCAATCTTTTGCAAAGTTTGAGATCGCAGCAGCCCTGCAACACCGGGTGCGTCCCATGCCATTGAACCCCTATAGATTTTTGTTGCCTCAAACCAATTTTCAGAAGGATCATCAAACCGTAATGCTTCGTTTCCATACACAACATCAGCCAAATTAGTAGCATGTCTTTCAATACTATTCATATATTTAATCACCTTTCTACGATATTAAGGAAATGGATGCGGAATTGGATTCAGTTCTTCTAACTTAAAAGGTTTATCTACTAAACCTAAATGATAAGAATGTTTTAAAATTCGTTCTCCGCCCAACATTCTACCTCTATAAAGAACGTCAATCGGTTTATATCCAGGAATAATTGATTTTACGACATAGGCACCAGCATCTTTTATATCAGGGCTGGTTAAATCAAAAGTTGCCACATGATATCCTTGTTTTGATAAATGACTGACAAGGTTAGTCCATAGAATGTCTGGAGAACGATCATCAAACGGTGCATAGTCTTTAACGTCCACTAATTTCTCACTTGCTGTTAAAAAATCAGCTTCTTTCACAATAGCTGTTCCCGCATAGAGTTTAATATGATCTTCAAAACTGTTAATATCTCGATGATAATCTACATCCACTAAGGCGTTCCCTAATCGTTGTTCTGTTTTTACCCAAGTTCTTGTATACATTCCCTCTATCGCAGCTTTCTCACATGCTCTTTCAATTGAATGAGCAGAGGCCGCGCCAATAGCAAATGGAGCTAAATCTGTATGAGGATTTCTTATCACTGCCAAAATAGTAGGAACACCAGAAAAAATGCTCATGTCTACTAAATGCAAATCAAGAGAAGTAGGTTTAATATATCTTTCATAGAAGTGTTTTAATCTAGGTGAGGTATTAATATCGATCTGCGGTAAACTTAACTTATTGTACCAAGTAAGCATAAATGCATCTCTTTCAATTGTTTCAAATAAACCTGAGATTGCCGCTTCTTGATATGTAATACCACAAGCTAGTCCATTACTAGTTGCATGACCAATATTGGGGTCTCCTGGCCACTCAGTATAGTTTGCAATATGAATTAATTGAGCAGGCGTCCAAACTTCTTCATTATTTTCAGCAATATGACCTTTTCTCCACCATAATTTTGTATCTTCATTCCATCTATCATGAGGAAAATTCGGGTCTTCATATTGAGTGACAGCATACATCTCCCACTTATCAAAGCCAATTACTGATTTGCCTTCATTGATTAAGTCCTTTTGAGTACCAAAACATACAATATCAGAGTTTAAAGGTAAATAAGCGGCACTATATCTTTCCACCGTTTCACCTATAGCTGCTAATCTGGCTGCAGCTGGATTAGCAGATCCTCCCCCATTATATGAATTAGACGGTACCCCAAATAAAATATTGCTGTCTGTACCATGCGCTCCATATGAATGACCCCATATATCATCAACGTCTCTGAGTTTTCTATACTCTCTACGGACTATCCCAACATAAGGATCTGCCAATTGGTCGAGTATTTCCCATGACTCTTCTAACGTTGTCCATTTATTAGCCATAATTAATTATTCACCTCACCATGAAACCAAACTTGAGGAAAACCTGTATCTGCAGCTGGGGAACACTTCGGGCATCTAGGTACTCTATAGACACGATGATGATTAAATGAGACACCTTTATCATCTAAATTAATTGTTGTAAATCCACCTGGTATTGCACTTGGTGCGTAATCTTTTAGTGTGAGCCATTCTAAAATTAAATTACTTGCAATTCCGATTTGAACTAAATGAATCGGCATATGATAAACCGGTTTCTTTTCAGGATTTATAGGCTTTATTTTCATTAAGTCTGAACGCAATACTTCGTCAGAAAAGTTTGCTGACTTTCGAAGGTTATAGCAATGTAAACAAGCTGATTGATGTGGTATGAAAAATGGACCTACCCAAGATGTCTGTCCATCATATGGCACAATGCTCAACCAAGGTATGTGGTCTTCTAATGCTAGATCATTTATTTCTTCAAAAATCGGGTCTAAATGAGAGTTGCCAATAGCAACCCTGATATCCGGCTGCTTATTTAATTCTCCTTTAAGCACTACATGTAGCCCTGCCTCTTGCAAATGACGAATAAATTCAGCAGCAACTGGATTATGATCTCGCGTAATAACTTCAACAATTCCTGTTTTTAAACGATCTAGTATATCTTCAACCAATACTTGTCCACCGGCTCTTTCATAAGACAAAAGCGCCGTCAAATCAAAGTTCATATCCGTCTTAACACACATTCCGTTTGTAACTAAAAATTCGAGGACATGTTTTAATTGATCACTCTCTACTTCGAAATTCTCCTCTAGTTCTTTAATCGAAACCCCATTATCTTCCGTGAGATAATTAGAAATTTCTTGAATAAATTCAATAATTCCGTCACCTTCAATTTTGGTGACAGTTTGCGCTTTTAAACCAATCAAACTGTCTTCTAGTTTACCTAGCGTAATGTGTGGTGCTAATTTATACCTCGTCATTTCTTGGTCTTTGACAAACATATATTATTCCTCCTTTAAGAATAATTAATTTGTATTTTAGATAATTGGGCCCGAGTTGGGGGGTGACCAATTATTTGTTCAAGCGTGTTCGTAAATGGCTGTAAATGTTTTGAAGAAGAAGCTTCTTGAAAACCGACTAACCATTCTAATACGTCTAAAGGCATATTGTTCTGGGACAATATTGATATGACCTCTTCTTTACTTTTACAATATAATTCAATTTTCATATTTAAATCCTCTTCAAAAATATCCTTCAGCCTACTCATACTTACTAACTCTGGTCCTGTTAAATCATATGCCTTTCCAGCACGATTCCTAACATCTTTTTTAGGGATTAAACATGCCTTTACAACATCTTTTGTATTGATCCAATTAACTCCCTCGGGAGAAAATGCAGTTATTAATTTACCAGTAGCACCTGCCCATCCTCTATAAAGTTCTATATTGATATCAAGCGGTGAAGTCCTATAAAGTATGCTATTCTGATAGATTTTCAATAATTCACTTTCAAGAGAACCTAGTTCATCCTCAACAGTATGCCTTCTATTAGATAAAATAATCGTTTCCGTTTGAAAATCAGTATTATTTATAAAGTATTCTTTGTCATAACTAACAGCCCCGCCCAAATCGATTACTTGAGCAGGATAGTCTTCATACTCAACTTTCATCTTCTCTAAATAGGCTTTGATTGGTTCTCTAATACCGACATAATGAATACTCATAAAGAGCCCCCTCTTCCCCGATCACATTGGGATAAAATGGTTAAAATCTAAGTGAATCAACTTATAATAGAAAAAGTAATCTTCTATTCGAGTTCTTCATAACATAGTAACCTCAACTTTTTTCATACATTTAATTAACTTAATATCTAAATACCCAAAATATTTGATCCAAAATAACGCCGCCCTTCAATCAAAAAAACAACATTAAGACCATATAAACCCTTTAAATACATAAAATTTTAAATATAGTATTATTTTCCATAGTCATATTAAACCACACTTTTTCAGGGTTATCAACGGACTTTTCAGAAAATATAAAACTTTCACACTTAATCATTGACAAATAAAGACTTATGAACCATCATATGTAATATATCAACTACATATCTATGTTGATAAATTTTAAATAAGGAGGTCTAAAGATGACTAAAATTACAATCCCAACTGCTTTGGCCGCTAAGGTACATGGGGAAGGTCAACATTTATTCGAACCAATGGCTGCGCGCTGCACTTGCACAACAATCATCTCAAGTTCTTCAACTTTCTAATCAACTTTAGTTTTTCGACATATCATTGAAAAGATCGCTCGCCCACCTAGCAAAGAAGACTTAGCTGGGTGGGTGGGCATCTTTTATTTTAAAATAGAAGTTCTCCACATTTATTTTGCTTAACGAAAACCTTGCATTAAACTTTCATATCATGTTATTGGGGCAGCAAGAGATAGTGAATAAAACAAAAATAAAAGGCTATTGAGATTTTTCTCAATAGCCCCTGCTGTATTAAATATCGATTACTTCCACACCCCTTAAATCTGCCCCTTCTCCTTCTAAAATATGATAAGTCATTTTATCCATTGTCACTCCAATAAAGTTTAATTTTTTAATCGTACATGATTTAAAATTAACATTGATTAATTTAGAATTCTCAAAAGAAATGTTTTTAAAATAACAATTTTCAAATAAAACATTGATTAAAGATGATTCATCCATACTAATGTTGGGTAAATGACAGCCATATAAGGATGAATTCGTTATCTCACAATGTTCAAAATGAGATTGAGTCAAATCACTCTTTTCAAAGGTAGTTGAGGAAATTTTAGAATGGCTAATATTAACTTTTCTCAGATAACACCCATTAAAATCTGAATGGCTCATTACTTTTTGTACAATCGATAGTCCTTTAAAATCGCACAACTTATATTTAACATTTATAAATGTTAACCATTCTAAATCAGCATTAACAAATATTTTTTTCACGTGCTCTACGCGGTTATGATCATCAATTACTAATGTATGGTTATCAATGCTTATTTCGCCTGATTTCAGCTTTTCAATAAGCATATCCTGAACCTCTGCATCTTTTAATCCATCATTTTCGAGTTTTAATTTAACATTTCCAAGCAGCTCTAATAATTCTTTTTTCTTTTCTTCATATGTTTTGTCTTTTTTATATGGGCGAAAACAACTTTCAACATACAGTTCTAACTCTTCACTTAACATTGCCTCACTCCTTTTTTTACAGACAGCATACATGCATTGATTTGGCGGCGCATAACATTTAGCTGAAATTTTTAGTGACTAGCCTCTGGCTCTCTTTATATATTTTTTATAGCCAACCAACGAAAGAATAAACCCTAACAGTGTATAGCCTATAAGGACTGCTGTTACTAAGATCAAATTCTCTCCTCCTGGTAGTGTTGATACTGATTGCACTAAGCCTTGATGTGCCCAATACTGCGGGAAGAGCATACCAATTATTTTGAGATAACTAGGTAATTGATCAAATGGAGTCCATAAACCACAAGCAACTGCTGTCCCTAAAGCAATCATGTTTGTCATCACTAAGCCTGTATTCTCAGTTTTAGCAAATGCAGCGATGGCAACTCCCCATGAAGTCACTTGCATTGATAATAGGACAACTACTAAGAAATACGAGCTGTATTGTGTTATTTCAATACCATATAAATAAACCCCTAAAATGGTTAACAACAAAACTTGAAATAAGATAATGATAAAAAACGGAACGCACTTTCCAAGAAAAAAATGATGCGGCTGTAAAGGAGTACTTGCCAGCCTTGCCACAATTCCTTTCTCACGATCTTTTACAAAACTAATGACAATTGAAATAATGACAAATGTGGAGAAAAACACGCTCATCCCTGTCACTGATTGAGAAGCAACCAATGTTTTTTGTGCTTGAGAACTACCTGATGTAAATAATTCTATTAAAAGAATAATTGAAGCAACTGGTAATAAAATGGTCCAGAACAACAATGATCGATCTTTCACCTGTTTTATAGATTCGATGCGGACTAGTGGCCACATAAAAATCACTCCCGTTATATTCATTTGATTCCCTTCTATACAACTCTTAAATAATCACATTTTTTATTTATTTTACCATTTGCGGATGTGGCGAATTAGAATTAGTCAAATAATGTTGACTAATTACTTATGATTTTAAATCTACGGTACACACAAATTAATTCTGTTCGTTAGATTTATGCTCTTTCTACATCAGTCACTCTTTTAAGTTATTTTCATTGAAATACGAGAGTGGTTTTCATTCATAAAGGGCATTTTTATTGTAATTGATCACGTAAATCTGTTCCTGTTAATTGAAAAAAGACATCTTCAAGTCTCGGTCTGTACAAAGATAATTGTTGGGGAACCAATGATTCCTTCTTACTCAGTTTAGCCAAATCTTCTAAAGTATCTAATGGTTTTGTAGTTTTAACTAACACTCCACCTTGATAAGTTACAAAATCATACCCGAGATTAGTTAATGTTTTATTAGGAATCTTAGATTCAAAAAAGACTGATGTTTCTGCGTAACGATTCAAAAGCTCATCTATTTTGCCTTCTTCAACAATGTTCCCTTTATCAATGAAAGCCACATAATCACATAAACTCTCTATTTCCTCCATATAATGACTAACATAGATAATAGTTCTTCCCTCTTCCTTCAATTTGTTAATGATGTCGAAAATATAACGTCTTGATTGAGGATCTACCCCCACTGTCGGTTCATCTAAAAGAATTAACTTAGGAGCATGCATTAAAGCGCAGCCAATATTCAAACGGCGTTTCATTCCTCCTGAAAAGCTTTCAACGATATCATTTGCTCTTTCCCACAATCCTACATCTTTTAGTGTTTTTTCTACTCTTTCATCTAATGTTTTCCCTTTTAAACCATAAATTTGTCCAAAAAACTCCATATTTACTTTAGCTGTTAATTTTTCCTCTAAGCTGATGTCTTGCGGTATGTAGCCGAGCGCACTTTTAGATTCACCAACATGCTCAACTTTGCCTTCATATGATTTAATGATGTGAGATATAATTTTCATCAAGGTTGATTTACCAGACCCATTTGGACCTATTAATCCATAACAAACTCCTTCTGGAATCGTTAATGTAACACTTCTTAACGCTTGGGAAGTTCCATATTTTTTACTGACGTTTTCTATTTGCAACATTCGGCACCCTTTCCTTTCATCTCATTTATTTTTTAAAATGGCTTCAATAACACTCAAATATTCTTTGTAGGCGTGCTCTCCCAAATCTGTTATACTCACGATTGTTTTTGGTTTTTTATCCACAAAGGTCTTTGTAATTAGCACATAGCCTGCTTCCTCTAATTTTTTTAAATGCGAGCCCAAATTACCATCTGTTACAGATAAAGAACCTTTTAAGAAGCTAAAATCACATTTTTCATAAATCATTAATAAACTCATAATCCCTAACCGAACTTTTGGATGGATTAAATCATTTAAACTATTGACATTACTCATTTCCTTGTCCTTTTCTTTTTAAAATCACACCAGTTAATAACAAACTTCCTCCACCTATAAAAGCGAAGATAATGTTCATTAAACTAGGAAATAATAAAAATGTAGTTACACCTAAAACACTTAGCCAGAACCCCATAATAAAGATCTCTTTAGCCAGAACAATACCTAAGAGTAAATACATGATGGAAACCAATAAAACAACATAGAAGGGTAAATTATTTAATGTATATGGTAATAAACCAACACATATTAAAAAAATAAAGATACCTAAAATGATTCCAATACCAAGCCATGTGTATTGCAATTGAGTTCTTAAAAACAAGGGCATCGGTATCATTTTCTTTTGTTTAAAATAAGTAGTTAAAGTGATAACCCAGCCAGCAATGCCTAAAATAAGCCAAAAGACAGCTGCAGTTATAGAATGAGCAAAAAGGAAAGGTATTGAATATCCCATTATCCAAATAAGGCCCCAAATGATAAAATAAATACTGGTTTGTTTACAATACTCTGTTTTATAGTTTGTAATCGTCTTGATATGAGATAAATTCTCTAATATTTCTGAATTATTAAATTTTTCATTAGACATAAATAAACTCCTCTTCCACAAAGAACTCTGTACTACAGAGTATAGAATTAAATTTCCATTTAGTCAAGTTATTGGAAATACCTTTTTATGAATTAAAATAAATATAACCACCCCCTTCCTTTCAACGAAATCTCATAAATACCTTCTGCTTCTTGATCGTTTCTGGAACTTGGTCTCATAACCGCTTCATATTTCAAGAAATTTAAATATAGAAAAAGTGATAAATATTCTGTCTGAAAAGTAAGAATTACTAATTGGAGTGAGCGGTATAAACAGTTCCTTATTCAGCAGGCATTCGTCATCGGTTCTTTTTATTCATTCTTTTCGCATGTTCACTGATAAGTGCTGCCTCCCTGCTCCCTTTTATGATGCGGAAACCGTCATAATCCGGATAGAGCGAATCATCGTCCTGAATGCTTGTTAAAATCCAAAATTGACTGCCAGCCCCTCCGAGCCGCTCAACTGCTGACAGCCAGCTTTGGTATACGTCAGGACGAGCTGATTGATTTTGATAGCCAAACTCTTCTAGCACAACTGGCTTTCCGATTGAATTCCCGCGGGTGATATGGTCTTCGATCCATTTCACTCCCCAGGCAGCAGACTTGCTCCAGTGATCTGGGTACAGATGATAGGTTCCATAATCGATATTAGGAAGAGATGTTAAACGGTCCCAATCGACGCCTTCTCCTCCACCGTAAAACCAATCTTCATGTCCTGGTATGCGAAAGAATCCTTCATCTCCTACTGCAACAAGATGGTGACGATCCAGCGATTTGATCCATGTACTCATTTCATCTGCCCATTTGACTAGTACATTTCCCGTGGGATCTGACTGCATCCACGGCTCGTTGGCTAATTCCCAAGTCATAATAGCTGGATCGTCTTTATATTGAACACCTGTATACGTATTGGTTCTTTCTAATACATAACGCACATAATTTTTGTATGCTTTTTGAATACGAGGATCTGTATAAAAAGCATCATGCGATTCTGCCCCGAACCACTTCACGTATTGATTCATCCCGCCAAAGTCATCCCAATTGTTCACTAGTGGGATCACAAGCTTTATTCCTTCCTGTCCTGCTTTATAAATCGCATAATCTAGTTTTTGAAAACCAGATTCTTCATAGACGCCTGGACTAGATTGTAAGACTGAGTTTTCTTGAGGGGCCCCGTCGTGAAAGCCCCAAATTCGTATGACCTTTAAATTCATTGCTTTCATATCATCGAACACAGCATCTACCATTTTTTTAGATTTGTAATGGAAATAGTAATTATTTGTGCCGGCGAAGTAAAATGGTTGATTGTTCAGCGTAAATTGTGTACCAGACGTCTGCACATAAGCGGCGGCCTTCATCGTAAGCGAAAACCAGCCAGACCATATAGCGGCTACAAGTATGAAGCAAGACACTCTTTGAGCCAACTTTTTCATTTACATTCTCCTCACAATCTATCTCTATCCTTCTTGAGGCAGGATCACATCTAGTTGATACGGTGTTTGTTCATTTGAATCAAGTGCAATCGTCTGCTGTTTCAACATTTTACTTTCTTTACCGATTCGAATTTCATATGTTCCGTGAAATGCTGGACATTTCACATGGCCATTAGCATCTGTTTTTTCAACTCTTTGGGTCGTCCACTCATTTAGAAGCTTTTCATAACGTCGGCCTGCTTCATTTAAAGACCAATCATAATTCACGATGGCTGCATGTTCACCTCTCCAATGGGCACCTGCCCAAAATCCCCACATCAGCACTCCTTTTACGGCTGGATGACTAAATGCGACACGATATAAAGCCTCCAGGTTATCCGCTCTTCTATTAGGGTCAGGGTGAACAGAATCGTACTCTGTGACCCATATTGGAAGACCAAGCTCAGCCAGCACATCGAGCCTCTCTTTGACAATGACTGGATCGACCCGTTCTTCAAAATGGCCTTGAACCCCAATCGCCTCAATAGGTGCACCTAACTGACGCAGTTCATTGATATGCGCTTTATAGGCATGGTGTTCTCCATAAGAGATCACATTATAATCATTCACAAACAATAGTGCTTGAGGGTCAATTTTTTTCGTTTCTTCATACATCCACTTCCAAATAGTTTTCCCAAAGCGATCTTTAAAAAATGAACCATGCATCATTTCATTGTTTACATCCCAATGACGGAACCTTCCCTTAAAGTGATTGCCCGCATGCTCAAGCCGGTTTTTCATGGCTTCATATACTTCGTGATTCGGCAGTGACCTTAGCCAGCTTGGATTCGCATCCTCTACCTCCCAAAATAAAGCGTGCCCCCTCACTGGAAGCTGATGTCGATCTGCAAAATTCAACATCGCATCTGCTTTTTCGTAGGTGATTTTCCCTCTTTCTGGCTCATTCGCATACCATTTTGCTTCATTTTCAAAAACAGCCCAATTAAAATGCTTCACGAAAAAATCAGCATATTGTTGATTAAATAACACTTGATCATTCATCACTGAACCAAAGGCGAATTCATGTCTGATTTGCTTTATTTCAACCTCTATTCCTGCTATTGGCTTTTTTTCGCCGTTTGTCACGTTGATCACAAGATCTCTTTGTCTATGCTCTGAGATTCGATCATCCGCCTCTTTTTTCCACATCAGATTTCCCTGCCCGTTTTCGCCCCTATTGAATGAATGATGAAGAAAGCTTCTTTCTTTGACCATGTGAAATCACCCTTATCTTCATTGGATTCATATTACCTATTCAAACTGCCGGCCAGAAGCCGGCAGCTTGCTTTTAACCTCTTAGTTTATCAGACGATGGTATTCAGCATAGGCAGTGGCCATATCCACTTGAGACCAGAAGCGGTGATAAGTGAAAACTGGTGCGCCATTCTCCCATTTGCCTGTAGCTTCATTAAATGAAGACTGATATTTACTTTCGAGTGAAGACCATGCTGGATCTTGTTTAATCTTCGGACGAAGATCAGCAAAACTCGTATAGACCCCATTCCCTCCTCGCTGCGGGTCAGAAGGAATGGTGCTGGCTCCAGGAATTTGATTTCCTTGACCAAATGTCCCGTTCCATCCATTTGGGAAATACACTTCTTTTCTAAAGAAACGGTCATAGTCTTCTCTATCTTCCTCTGTCACTATGCCGACGCCATCATTGTAATTCCATGCAACCTCTAGGAGCTGCGCGGCTGCATCTTTCGCTCTTGCACCAAGCGCTGTATAATCACCTGTTTCCTGCTTTGTGGCTGCAGCAAAGAATATCAAAGCTTTGGCTAGACTTCCTAATACGCCCGTATCCTGAGTCGGATCTTTAGTTACAGCTGTTAAATTTGGATTTCCTGTTGCAGACTGGAACCCGTTCCAAGTATCAGGCTGTCCGCTCCAAGCAATATTTCCAGGAAGCCAAAACTCTCCAGGCGCACTTGTTGTAGCAACCGAAACATTCGTTCCTCCTAGAATTCTCTGTCCTTGTTCATCTAAGAAATAACCCTCTTCATCTGACACAGGACGGCTGCCGATAAAAATGTAATCTAAGGCATAGCTGACCCATTTTGTTATGACAGATTTGGCCATTTGGACATTTTCAGATGTTTTGTCGCCATCTTTTACAAAAATATAATAAAGCTCTGCTACGCGCTCCATTGGCCACGCCTGCATTCCAAACCAGTTATTTGAAGGCGGGTCAAGGTAAACAGGTGCATCTTCATATGCCATATCATAAAAAGTACTTCTTCCTGCTGGATAAGCGCTATAGTCTCCATTCCAGCTATTGGTTGCGCCTCCTGCTATGGCTCCTTCTTTCGATTGAAGCCATACGTAAAATTCAAGCTGTCTCTTTAGTGTTTTTTCCCAATCGCTTGCCCCTGTTGCTGAAGATGGCTTTAAGCCTCCTTTATCTGAGGATAAAGCATAAGCAGCGACAGGATTTTGATATCCTTGATGACAATGGCTCGCTCCGATACGCCATGACCAGTTTGCATACTCCCCAAGTCCTCCGCCCCAAGAGGTATACCATGCCATTAAGTAATGACAGGCACCCTTTCCGTTTCCAGGATACGGATTCCCCTGCTTCCCGCTTCCAATCGTTTGAAAATATTTATCGTACATGCCGTAACGGAGGAAATCCCCCATTTTTTTCGCTTTATCAAGATAAGTTGACTGATTATAGCCGAGCTCCTTTGCCCAATACATCGCTTGTATCGCACGCGCATCAGCATCCGTTGCATTCGTATAGCGCCACTGGGCAGCTGGAGCTTGATTTTCTTTTGTGAACAAGCTCATAAAGCCTTCATTCGGCTTACCAAAAGATTTATCGTCCTGTGATGGATGAGGGATGGACTCCCATACAGATTCTTGCGGACCACGCTGGAATGTGTTCACATAGGCGGCTGTATGTGATGGGTTGAGCAAGTTGCCATAGCCATACCAGTTATCTACGTCAAGGAGCCAGTGCATTAAATACGTTTCATTCGTCCCATAGGTTGATTTCAATTCACTATCAATTGGATCTTGACCAGCAGGACGAGCACCGGTCAGCTGGCTTGGGTATTGATCCGGAAATGGTTTCTCTGCTGCGTATGTGGCTGGGCTGGACGGATTATAAGCGTTCATATGCGGCTGCTCATCATGTCCATCTTCATTGACTGGGATGATGTACTTCTCCATATTGTCCCAAGCTGCCTCTAATTTGCTCCAGTCCCCTGTGTAATGTCCGTACAGCACCTCAAGCCACAGCCAATAGCTATACGCTTCTGAAGTTGTCATATGTCCGTAATCAGGTGCTTCACAAATGAGCGTCTCGATTGAATGATACGGAATTCCTTCTGGTGAAAAATATCCATTCGCATCGCTTTTGATTTGATGATAAAGCGTTAAAAACCGTTCTTTGTTTGACAAGTCCTTCACCCTTTCAATAAAATCATTGTTTTTTTATTTGTCTGGAAGTGTGCCAAATACTAAAACACCATCGTCAAAGACAGGAATCTTCGTTGTTTTTTGCATATTGGATGTTAATCCTTGATAGGAATAATCATTTGAGGCATCCCATATATTCAATCCATTTGGAGCAGATAATCGAAATTGTATTTCCTTCTTATGCTCAGATTCTCCCCTAGGAGAAATAGCTACGCCCGTAAAATCGATTTCTGCAAAATAGACGCGGCTTGATGCGTCATATACTTTTAAAGGTGATAAGGAAGCGCCTTCATTGTAGGCTGCTGTCACTTGAATATCCTTTTCAGTGAATCCCTTTGAAAAGACCTCACTCAGATTGACGTAATATCTAAAGGACAGTGTTTGACTGCTTCTTGCCGGCCAGCCTGACCGGTTGTATAGCACTGCTTTCACTTGAGTAGATGTTGTATCGTTATGCATCACAGCTGCCTCTACAAAAAACTCATCCTCCACCTGTTCTTTAGGCGGGAAATTTGGCAGCTTTGATTGCCCTTGACCAAACAGCTGCACCATTTTGGCGATATTTCCAGTGAAGGCGGCATTATAATCGGTCGCCACCTCGTTTGATACATAATCCGAGATGTCATCGTCATATTGATCCTGTGCATCAGGACCTCCAACAAGCGCTCCATAAAGTGTGTGCCGATGAACTGGAGGATTTGTCAGCTGGTTCGACCATGAGCCATGTGCAGTACGGTGGTGCGGGTGCTTCGGAGGATTCTGGCCAAAACCAACGACATAGCTTCTATTCAGCGGATTATCCCCTAGCATATAGTGAGTTTGCTTGATCGCAAACGATTGGTATCGATTTTTCTTTTCTTGATCAGATACCCAATCAGCATAGACAAAGGCTAAAAATGCTGCATTGGCGGCATAACGAAGTGAACCCCATTGATCAAGCCATGCCAAACCGCCAGGCGTATAGTTGATTCTTTCTACTTTTCCATTTTTAACAAGACCTGTAGTCCAGTAATCAAGATTGCGCTCTGTCGATTCTATAAATCTGTTTTCTTTCGTGATTCTTGCTAGTAAGATTTGTGAGGCAAAAAAAGTATTGTCCCATGACATGGTAAACGTATAATCCCAATCCTTCGGCCATTCCTCTACCGCTTTTAATGCTTTGTTTAAATAGGTTTCTTCATTTGTCGCCAAGTACAGCCAGATCCCGCCCCAAATAAGTTCGTCAACATAGCCGCTCCAGGAGTTGTAAAATGGCTGCGCATTGGTGACACAATCTGTATATTTGCCGCGATACCTGTCAGCAAATGCATATAGCTGTTTGGCGTGCGTTAAAAGCTTTGCTGCATAGGACGCATCTGTTTCTTTAAAAATGATAGAACCTGCTGCTAAAGCCGCCGCAGTTTGTGCAGCTACTTCTGTGCCAGGACAATGTTCATCAATTTTAAAAGCTGGCCGGTTCATCGGCATCACTTCTGCTGGACCCCACCAAGCATGATCGGCGTTTCCATCACCTACTTGCGCCCAAAATTCATTCGGTCCTGTATGTGCTTTCAAAAAATAATCCGTTGCCCACTTGATTTGATCTAAGATCTCATCAAGCAATTCTGCTTCTTCATAAGCTTCCCGGTATTCATATACTGTCCATGCAAGCACGGCTGCTGAATAAGCCATCGGAAGTCCAAATTTCACATGATCTCCTGCATCATACCAGCCGCCAGTTAAGTCATGCCCAACATCCTTCCCGTCCTCTAGTCCAGAATCTCCCCGCCAGTTAAGACGATTACTTTCCGGAAGCCGGCCTGACCGCTGCGCTTCATAAAACAGCATGGATTTTTGGAGAACCTCTACATAGTTGTAAGATGCCATTTCTCTATTGCTCACCCCTTCTTTTTAGTGAAACATTGATCAATAGACGCGACCGCCTCCTTTCTATCCTTCATTTCGTGATCTGTACAGTTTTGAAAAGAATCAAATATGTTTCAAAAATAAGCATAGTAAACAGCAATCAGCTTTACGCTCATCGAAGGTTTTCTCTTGATTCTCCTTCTGACTGTACCCAGAATGATCATATGTCGCTTGAGAACATTTCAGACGGCGAAATTCTCTTTTGAGCTCTATTTGGGTAGAAAGAATGACATACAATCTCTTCTCTTAAAACATCACGCTAAATCAAGATATATGAATGAATAAGTAAATAATTCCAATTGATGAGAAATCTTTATTAGTTAACATAATAAAATTATTGTATATAGAGAAAAGAACGCCCTTTTAGGGCGCTCTTATTTATCACATTAAAATAAAGAAAGCTGGTTTTGATCAGGAAGTGCTTCTAAACAGCCTTGACGATCTAAATATTCAAGGATGGTCTTCGACACTTTTCCGCGTTTTTGTAAATCTTCTTTTGAGAGAAATTCCCCATCTTGCCGCGCGCGGACAATATTTAACGCAACGTTTGTACCAAGTCCGGGGATTGAGTTAAATGGCGGTATTAAACCGTCTCCATCAATGATAAACTCCGTTGCACTTGAGCGGTAAAGGTCAACTTTTTTGAAGTGGTAGCCTCTTTCACACATTTCAAGTGCAAGCTCTAGTACAGTTAATAGGTTCTTTTCTTTCGGTGATGCATCTAGACCTTTAGAGTTAATGTCATCCATAACAGCTCGTATCGCATTCGATCCTTTTGTCATCGTTTCAATATCAAAGTCATCCGCACGAACGGTAAAGTAAGCTGCATAGTACAGGAGTGCATGATGCACCTTGAAATAAGCAATCCGAACAGCCATTAACACATAAGCAGCCGCGTGGGCTTTAGGGAACATGTATTTGATTTTTTTACAAGAATCAATATACCAGTTTGGTACATTATTATTCTTCATTTCTTCTTCCCATTCAGGAGGAAGTCCTTTTCCTTTACGAACAGATTCCATGATTTTAAAGGCAAGGGACGGCTCTAAGCCTTGATAGATGAGATAGACCATAATATCATCACGGCACCCAATTACTTCACTTAATTCACACGTTTTATTGTGAATGAGCTCTTGCGCATTTCCGAGCCAAACATCCGTACCGTGTGATAGTCCAGAAATCTGAACAAGCTCTGAGAAGGTCGTTGGTTTTGTATCCTCTAGCATTTGCCGAACAAATCTCGTCCCAAATTCTGGGATACCGAGTGTACCTGTTTTACAGCCAATTTGCTCTTCTGTTACACCTAGTGGCTCTGTCCCTTGGAAAATCTTCATGACTTCAGGGTCATCTGTTGGAATCGTTTTTGGATCGATTCCGCTTAAATCTTGAAGCATACGAATGACCGTTGGATCATCGTGCCCAAGAATATCCAGCTTGAGCAAGTTATCGTGGATCGAATGGAAATCAAAATGTGTCGTCTTCCAATCGGAACCTGTCGCATCTGCTGGGTATTGAATAGGTGAGAAATCGTAAATGTCCATATAATCAGGCACAACGATAATCCCGCCTGGATGCTGGCCTGTTGTTCGTTTTACCCCTGTACAGCCTTGTACAAGCCGGTCGATTTCAGCGCCTCTCATATGAAGGTTATGATCTCCTGCATAGCCTTTTACGTAACCATATGCTGTTTTTTCTGCAACGGTACCAATCGTACCTGCTCTGTATACATAATCTTCACCGAACAGCTCTTTCGTATAGTTATGTGCGATCGGCTGATATTCGCCTGAGAAGTTTAAGTCAATATCAGGTACTTTGTCTCCTTTAAAACCTAAGAACGTTTCAAACGGAATATCATGTCCATCTTTTTTATACGGCGTTCCACATTCTGGACAGTCCTTATCAGGAAGGTCAAAGCCTGAACCAACAGATCCGTCATTAAAGAACTCAGAGTGCTTACAGCTTGGGCATACATAATGAGGTGCAAGTGGATTTACTTCAGTAATCTCTGTTAATGTTGCAACAAGAGATGAGCCGACAGATCCCCTTGAACCAACAAGATATCCATCATCAAGTGATTTTTTTACGAGCTTATGAGAGATTAAGTAAATAACGGCGAAGCCATGACCGATAATACTTTTTAATTCTTTCTCAATGCGGTCTTCTACGATTTTCGGCAAATCATCTCCGTAGATGCTGCGCGCCATTTGATAGCTCATTTCCCGTATTTCTTCATCTGCACCTTCAATTTTTGGTGTGTAAAGATCATCTTTGATAGGTTTAATGCTTTCGACCATCTCAGATACCTTTTGCGTATTTGTTACGACGATCTCTTTCGCTTTTTCGTCTCCTAGGAAGGAGAAGGCTTCGAGCATTTCATCTGTCGTTCTAAAATGAACTTTTGGCAGTTCATGGCGGTTCAGCGGATTCGCTCCACCCTGTGATGAAATTAAGATTTTACGATAAATTTTGTCCTCTGGATGCAGGTAATGTACATTTCCAGTCGCCACAACTGGTTTATTCAGCTTTTCGCCAAGCTTGACAATGTTTGTGATGATTTCTTTTAACGCACGCTCATCTCGAACTAGCTCAAGCTGCAGCAGGTGCTGATACACTTCTGGCGGATGTACTTCTAAATAGTCATAAAATGCTGCAATGTCTTCCACCTCATCAGGTGACTTTTGCATCATTCCTTCAAATACCTCACCCTTATCACAAGCAGACCCAACAATTAAACCTTCTCGATATTTCTCAAGCTGAGAGCGCGGAATACGCGGGACCCGGTAGAAATAATGAATATGAGAAAGTGAAACAAGCTTAAATAAATTCTTAAGGCCAGTCTCATTTTGAGCGATCAAAGTCGCGTGGTAAGGACGTGAGCGCTGGTAAGCATTCGACTGCCCCATGTTTTCATTCAATTGATCGTGATAGACAATCTCTTTTTCAGCCGCATCTTTTAGCATCTTCAGCATGAGATAGCCTGTCGCCTCTGCATCATAAATCGCCCGGTGATGCTGCGTCAGTTCAATATCGAACTTTTTACAAAGAGTGTTCAGCCGGTGATTTTTAAATTCTGGGTAAAGGAACCGGCTAAGTTCAAGTGTATCAATGACAGGGTTTGACGCTTTATCTGTTTTTAGCAGGCGTTTATATGCTGCATTTAAAAAGCCCATATCAAAGCTCGCATTGTGCGCAACAAGGATATCTTGTCCAATCCATTCTTTGAAATCCCGCACGACGTCGACGACATCTGGTGCATCTCTCACCATATCATCGGTGATACCTGTTAATTCGATGGTGGTCGCTGATAACGGGTGATGGGGATTAGCAAATGCCTCAAAGCGGTCAATGATTTCCCCGCCTTTTATTTTCACTGCTGCCAGCTCAATGATCGTGTCATAAACGGCTGAAAGTCCAGTTGTCTCTACGTCGAATACGACATACGTCGCATCCTCTAACAAGCGGTGCTCTGGGTTATATGCAATCGGTACCCCGTCGTCTACTAAGTTGATTTCCACACCGTACATCATTTTGATGCCATGCTTTTTACTTGCTGCATACGCATCTGGGAAGGATTGTACAACGGCATGATCTGTCAGGGCAATTGCTTCATGTCCCCATTTTTTTGCTTGTTCAACAAGTCTGCCAATGCCAGTGACAGCATCCATTTGGCTCATAGGAGAATGTAAATGAAGCTCCACACGCTTTTCACCCTCAGGTGCTGTATCTTCTTTCAGCTGCGGTTTCATTTCATTGACATCATTAGCGATCATGACAAGATCTCTGACAAACGTATCATTTTGAATGCTTCCTCTTGCTTTCACCCACATGCCTTTTTTCAATGATTTCATCAGCTGAGCATCTTCTTTTTCTCTTGCAAACATTTTGATCAAAATACTGTTTGTATAATCTGTGATCTTAAAGATACAAAGCGTTCTCCCGCTTTTCAGCTCACGCGTTTCTGCATCGAATACGTAGCCTTGAACGGTAATTCTTCTTTCCTCGTCCATGATACTATCAAGCGTACGAATTTCTTCATTGTCTTTGATTTGATAGCCAATCATCAGAGGGCCTGACGGAGCTTCATTCTGCTCCTCACTTTCTTTCTTCTCCATCTCAGTGAGGGCTTGCATGGCTCTTTCTTGATCTTCAGCAAGCTTTTGTTCTCTGAACTTCTGAATCTCTTGATCTGATACAAAAATTTCTGTATCGAATTGCAGCTCTGGAAAGCCCACTTGTTTAAATGCGGCCTGAAGCATCGGGCTGTACTTCTTCTTAATAGCGAGTGCCTCTGTTTCGCTTTTTGTTTTAATGATGATTTTATGTCCAGACAGCGATGGTTTTTGCTGCTGAAGCAAGCTGATGATTGGGGGAGAAATTCCTTGAAGTTCTTCCACACAATGTGACCAGTACGATTGCACGAGTTCTTCAGATATGTGCGGATCACTCACTTCAATCGTACAAGTGATTTGTGCAATATGTGAAAATGCATTTGTCAGCCTGCTGAGAAACATGGCGTATACTTTGTAAGGCAAAAGCGCTTTAAATTTAAAAAGGAAATGCCATGTTTTCGTCGCCTTATGCACCGTCAATTTGACGATTTCTCCTTCTTCAAAGTAACGACTGAGGTCATCATCTGTCATTTGAATCTGATTGAGTAATATATGAAATTGCCGCCGTGTGATCGGTAATTGTTCATCCAAGACAGGACCCTCCTTTTGTCAATCAGAAAGGTACCTCTTTTCTACAGGAGGTACCTTCATTTTTTTGTTCGCTTTATGCTTGGCGTATAAATGAAATCAGATCATCAACAGATACTTCATGTGATTCACCTGATTTTCTAAACTTCACTTCTACTATACCTTCTTCTGAACGTTTTCCGCAGCTAATACGAATTGGCAGTCCAATTAAATCACTGTCTGCAAATTTTACTCCTGCACGCTCCTGGCGGTCATCGAAAAGTACGTCAAAGCCTTCATCTTCTAAGCGCTCGTACAACGTTTCAGCCAGTTCTTTCTGCGCATCGTTTTTCATATTTAATGCAAGGAGGTGAAGGTCATATGGTGCCACTGTTTCCGGCCAAATGATTCCTTTCTCATCGTGATGCTGTTCAACAATCGCTGACAGCGTTCTAGAGATGCCGATGCCATAGCAGCCCATAATCATTGGCTGCGCACGACCATTCTCATCGAGGTACGTTGCATCCATCGACTCAGAATAACGAGTGCCCAGTTTAAAGACTTGTCCTACTTCAATCCCTTTTGCAAATTGGATTGTGCCTTCCCCATCTGGAGAAACATCTCCTTCTTGAATCAAGCGAAGATCTGTGAATTCTTTTACTGACACGTCACGTGCAGGATTGACATTGACATAATGATAATCCGCTTCGTTTGCACCAGCGACAGCATTTGTCATTCCCTTCACAGCAAGGTCAGCATAAATATCGACTTCTGCTTCCAGTTTAACAGGTCCAACAAATCCAGGCTCAGTTCCAATAACTTTCAGCACTTCTTCGCGTGAAGCAAGCTCGACAAGCTGTGCTCCTACCAAGTTTTTCACTTTCACATCATTTACTTCATGATCGCCTCTAGTTAGGATCAGAACATACGCATCATCTGCTTTAAACAAAACAGATTTAATGCAAGCAGAAGGTTCAACTTCTAAAAAGCCAGCCACATCTTGAATGGTTTTCATTTGCGGCGTATGGACTTTTTCAAGCTCTTTGAAGTCCGCAGGATTTGCTTCTTTTCCGTGATATACAGCCTCAGCCATTTCGATATTAGCGGCATATGAGGACGTATCAGAATAAGCGATGGTATCCTCTCCGACTTCTGAGAGCGCCATGAACTCATGCGTATCTTTTCCACCCATTGCCCCTGAATCTGCAATGACTGGTCTAAAATTGAGACCCACTTTTGAGAACACATTAGAGTAAGCCGTAAACATTTTGTTGTATGTCTCATCAAGGCTTTCTGGTGAAGAATGGAATGAGTATGCATCCTTCATGATAAATTCACGTCCGCGCAGCAGTCCAAAGCGTGGTCTCTGTTCATCACGGAATTTTGATTGAATTTGATATAGTGTTAAAGGTAGCTTCTTATACGATTTCACTTCGCTGCGTACTAATGATGTGATCACTTCTTCGTGGGTTGGGCCAAGCGCAAATTCGCGTCCGTGGCGATCCTTCATACGCATCAGTTCTGGACCGTATGTATACCATCTTCCTGACTCTTGCCACATTTCTGCCTGCTGCAGCACTGGCATTAGCAGCTCAGCCGCGCCTGCCTTTTCCATTTCCTTGCGGACGATCGATTGAATATGCTGAATGACTTTATGCGCAAGCGGCAGATAATGATAGATTCCACTTGTATTTTGTCTAATAAACCCAGCTCTTACTAAGAGTTGATGACTTTTTGCCTCAGCATCTGCCGGCACCTCTCGAAGAGTTGGAATAAAAGTCAGGGATTGTCTCATGTCGTTACACCTCATTTATGAAATAGGACTTCTCACAAAAACTCTTGTTTCCCGGAATGAGAAACAAGAGAGAATGGTTTTTATAAAAATAACCGCTGAATGTCATTCCACGTTACCACTAACATTAACAGCATGAGGAAAGCAACACCGATAAAGACAACAAGTGCTTCCTTCTCACGATTAATTGGTTTACCGCGAATGGCTTCAACAAATAAGAATAGTAAACGTCCTCCGTCTAATGCAGGAATCGGTAACAAATTCACGATGCCTAGGTTGATACTGAGGAACGCCGCAAACTGCATTAATGTTAACACACCTTGTTTGGCTACTTCTCCTGTCATGTCATAAATTCCAACAGGACCTGCTAACATGTCTAGTGAAAATTGTCCTGTGACAATTTTTTGCAAGTTCGTTAAGATCAGACCTGCCGTTGAAACGACAGTTGTTCCAGAGGATGAAATAACTTTCAAAAATCCATTTTCCGTTGGCGGATATGATCCGAAACGGCCAATGCTTTTCCCATCTGCTTTCACAGCTTCTGGTACAACCTGCACAGTGCTTTCCTTGCCGTCTCGGTCAATGACGACATTCATTTTTTTCTCAGGGTTCTTTTGAACTGTTTGAACGACGTCTGTCCAAGAATTCATTTTCTCGCCGTTAATGGACACGATGTGATCTCCCTGCATGAGTCCAGCCTCAGCCGCCCGGCCGTCTTTCGTCAGCTTACCGAGTACAGGATCATCAACGGTTACCCCTTGAATAAAACCTAAAGCAACCAAAATCACATACGCTAGAATAAAGTTCATAATCGGTCCAGCTGCGATAGCTTTAATTCGCTGCCAAACCGTTTTTGAACCGAATTGACGATTGTATGGTGCGATTTGAATTTCTTCACCATCTGCAATATAGAAGCTTGTTTGACTGACATTGTAGCCAGTCAGAATATCTTCATTTCCAGCTTCATATCCCGAGATTCTCATAGCATGATCTAAATCAATCTGCTCAACTTCGATGACAAGTGCATCAGGATATTTTTCTTTATCATTTAAAATGATCTTTTCTACTTCATTTTGCTCATTGAATAAGAGCCCCACTGTATGACCTGGTTTAATTTCGATAACTTCAGGGTCCTCTCCAGCCATTTTAACAAATCCGCCAATAGGGAGAAGTCTAATGGTATAAACGGTTTCTTTTCGTTTAAAGGAGAAAATCTTCGGCCCAAAACCAATTGCGAACTCGCGGCATAAAATCCCCGCGCGCTGCGCCATAATTAAATGGCCAAGCTCGTGGAAAAAAACGAGCGTTCCAAAAATAATAATAAACGCAATCACTGTATTCACGAACATACCACCTTATGTGAGGATTGATTGAACAAAGTCTCGTGTATCTTTGTCCACTTCATGGATATCTTGCAAACTAGGCGTTGAAATCACATGATGTCTGATTAGTGCCTTTTCAATCAATTCTTCAATTTGCAGGAACGTTACTTTGCCTTTCAGAAATGCATCGACTGCCATTTCATTTGCTGCATTAAGTACAGCAGGCATTGTCCCTCCTATTTTACCTGATTCATAAGCAAAATGTAAGCAGCGATACCTGTCAAAATCCGCTTTCTGGAAATTCAATTGTCCAATCTCCCAAAGGTTCAATGATTTCGCTTCTTGTAACGGCGCCCGGTCAGGGTATGTGAGTGCATATTGAATAGGCACTCTCATGTCAGGTGTCCCTAACTGAGCCATGACGCTTTTGTCGTGAAATTCCACCATCGAATGGATAATGCTCTCTTTATGTAGCAGCACATCAATTTGTTCATAAGGGATATCAAACAACCAATGTGCCTCGATCACCTCGAGCCCTTTATTCATCATCGTCGCTGAATCAATGGTGATTTTCGCTCCCATCGACCAGTTCGGGTGGTTCAGCGCTTCTTCAACCGTAACACCTTCAAGTTCAGTTCGTTTTTTATCTCGGAAACTACCACCTGAAGCTGTCACGATTAAGCGTTCAATATTTTTAGCTTGTTCACCTTGCAGGCATTGAAAAATAGCGGAATGCTCACTATCGACAGGAAGTAAAGGTACATCATATGTTTTAGCGTACTCTTTTACTATATGACCAGCTGTCACAAGTGTTTCCTTATTTGCGAGAGCAATCGTCTTTTTTTGTTCAATGGCCTTTAATGTTGGAACAAGTCCAACACTCCCTACAAGTGCATTGACCACTACGTCCACTGCATCATAGGTCGCTGCCTCGATGTTGGCTTCATCATCAGCAGCCAGCTTCACATCGTATGCAAATGAATGATTTTTTAGCGTGTGATAGGTTTCTTCGTCTACACAGCCGACGAATTCAGGCTGAAAGCGCTCAATGATCGGAATCGCCTTTGCTATATTTCTGCCAAATGTCATGGCTTTCAGCTTAAACTTGTCCGGGTGCTGACTGATCACATCTAACGTTTGTTCTCCAATTGATCCTGTTGCGCCTAATAGCGAAATATATTTCAAATTGCCACTCCTTCTCTCGTTCAATAAGTTTCTATGAGGTTAGCTGGCAAACGTTGCGAGCAGTAAGTATAAAAACGGCAGAACGAATAAAAAGCTGTCAAACCTGTCCAAAATCCCGCCATGGCCAGGGAGAATTGTCCCTGAATCCTTCACGTGATAATGACGCTTTAAAGCAGATTCCACAAGGTCGCCTAGCTGTCCAAAGATACTGAGTAAAAGAGTAATAAACATCACAAGCAGATATGATGGCAAAAATCCTGTAACCGCCTGAAACACAAGTGACAACACGACCGCTGTGACGATTCCGCCGATAAATCCTTCTACTGTTTTGTTTGGGCTGATTTCTGGCCAAAGCTTTCGTTTCCCCATAGATTTCCCAATAAAATAGGCTCCTGAGTCAGTAGACCAAATAATCACTGCTGCGAAGAAGATCGCACTCATGCCATATAAGCCTCTAATTTGGATAAAATAATAGAAACTAACGCCAATATATAATGTGGCTAATACAACAAAAGCAACCTCATCGAATGTGAAAGAGTTTTTGCTCAAAACTGTATAAGTTAAAAGTATTAAGACTGCAAATAAAGCAATCTGCATTTTTGATGCGTCCACGTTTGGGAAGAAGCTGTTGTCTCCGCCCATTAAAAGCCAAAGCAATATTAAGCTGACAATACCAGGAAAGCTGAAAATCGAGATCTTTTTCATTCTTAAAAGCTCAAAGAGAGCGACACTTCCCATTAAATAAATCAGCAGGGTAAATGGCATCTGTCCATATATAACTGCAAGCAAAAAGACTGCAGCTGCCAAAACACCCGTCAAAATTCTTTGTTTCATCTGCACCACCCTCTAAATTCCACCGAACCTCCGGCCGCGGCGCTGGTACTCCCCGATAGCGCCTATAAGGTGCTCATCAGAAAAGTCAGGCCAAAGCACATCCGTAAAGACAAACTCGCTGTACGCAATTTGCCAAAGCATAAAGTTGCTTAATCTAATTTCTCCACTCGTGCGAATGAGCAAATCCGGATCTTGAAGAGATTCTGTCATTAAATAAGCTGAAAACATCTCTTCTGTGATGTCTTCTGCTCGAAGCTTACCTTCTTTGACCTTTTCAGAAATTTGTCTGCATGCGGAGACGATTTCTGTGCGCCCACCATAGTTGAGCGCAAAGTTCAAAATGAGTCCGTCGTTGTTCGCCGTACTCTTTACTGCGTTCTCTACCGCTTTTTTCGTATGCTGCGGGAGGCCGTCTGGATCACCTGTTAAACGCACACGGACATTTTCTTCGATGAGTTCAGGCAGGTAGATGTTTAAAAATTCTTCAGGAAGTTTCATTAAAAAGTCTACTTCTAATTTTGGACGTTTCCAATTTTCCGTAGAGAAAGCATACAAAGTCAGCACTTTGACATTCAGCTCATTTGCAAGCTTTGTCATGCGCTTGACGACTTTCATTCCTTCATGATGACCTGCTACCCGTGGAAGAGCACGTTTTTTCGCCCATCTTCCGTTCCCATCCATGATAATGGCGATATGTTCAGGAATTTCTCCATTTAATATGTCTTCTTTTGTCAGGCTTTCTAAGTTGGAAGCTGCTGTTTGCTGATTCTTCCAATTTTTGAGTATATTGAGCATGAGATTCCTCCATCACCCAAAAAGGTTGCGTTCCCGCTAAATAATATAGTCATCAACAGTATTAACAAAAAAACCCCCTGTAAACATGAAGAGGGTCTTTTCACTATTATCTATTGTACATAGTTTTTTCTTAAACTTCCATGATTTCTTTTTCTTTATCTTTCGTCACGTCATCAATTTTAGCGACATATTCATCTGTCAATTTTTGAACATCCTCTGTCGATGATCTTAATTCATCTTCAGTGATCTCCCCATTTTTCTCAAGCTTTTTCAAATCATCGTTTGCATCACGACGCACGTTACGAACAGCTACTTTTGCTTCTTCTGAGTATTTTTTCACGACTTTCACAAGCTCTTTACGTCTTTCTTCTGTCAGCGCAGGAATCGCAATGCGGATCACATTTCCGTCACTTGTTGGCGTGATGCCAAGGTCAGACTTTTGGATCGCTTTTTCGATATCACCGATTGCTGTTTTATCGTAAGGTGTGATAATCAGCATACGTGCTTCTGGCACTGTGATCGACGCAATTTGGTTAAGCGGTGTTTGTGCACCGTAATAATCCACTGTCACTTTATCAAGCAGTGAAGCATTTGCACGGCCAGCACGAACAGTTGCAAGCTCACGTCCGTAGGCTTGTACGGCTTTTTCCATTTTTTCTTTCGTTTGGTTCAACACTTCTTTTGACACGTTATTTCCCCCTCACGATCGTTCCGATTGATTCGCCGTTTACGGCACGTTTAATATTTCCTTCTTCCATAATGGAGAATACGATTAATGGAATGTCATTGTCCATACATAATGAGGACGCAGTAGAATCCATTACAGCAAGCCCTTCTTTAAGTACATCAAGATATGAAAGCTTATCATATTTTACTGCATCCGCATCTGTACGAGGATCAGCACTGTAGACACCATCTACATTATTTTTCGCCATTAAAATGACATCTGCTTCAATTTCTGCTGCACGAAGTGCTGCCGTAGTATCTGTAGAGAAATAAGGGTTTCCTGTTCCTGCAGCAAAAATGACGACACGTTTCTTTTCAAGATGACGGATCGCTTTTCTTCTTATGTATGGTTCTGCAACCTGTCTCATTTCGATAGAGGTTTGCACTCTAGACTGAATGCCAAGCGTTTCTAGGCTGTCCTGTAACGCCAGTGAGTTCATCACTGTTGCCAGCATCCCCATGTAGTCTGCTGTTGCACGGTCCATTCCTAGATCACTGCCTGTCTTTCCGCGCCAAAGGTTTCCTCCGCCTACAACGACTGCAACTTCAACATCGAGCTCTGCAATTTCTTTTACTTGCTTTGCAATTGATTGAATGACAGTTGGGTTAATTCCATTTCCAGCATCACCCGCTAGTGCTTCGCCACTTAGCTTCAGTACAATGCGATTATATTTCGGTTTGCTCATGATAACCTCCAAGTGTAAACTATACCGTCTCTTATTATGCGTAAGAAACTGTCTTTTGTAAATCAATATCCTCTAAAAAATAGGGAACACAGTGCTTGTGCTCCCTAAAAAAGCCCCAGAGAGCTTTTCATACATTATTTTTTCACTTGGCTCATAACTTCTTCAGCAAAGTTGTCTTGACGTTTTTCGATACCTTCGCCCACTTCATAGCGAACATAAGTTTGAACAGTTGCGTTTTTCGCTGCTACAACTTGTTTCACTTTTTCATCTGGGTTTTTAACGAACGCTTGGTCAAGTAAGCAAATTTCTTCGAAGAATTTGTTTAGACGGCCTTCTACCATTTTAGCTACGATGTTTTCAGGCTTTCCTTCTTGAAGAGCTTGCTGTGTTAATACTTCACGCTCACGGTTTGCTTCTTCTTCTGACACTTGGTCACGAGAAATGTATTTAGGGTTTACAGCTGCAACGTGCATTGCGATGTCTCTTGCAAGTTCTTCGTCAGTTGTTCCGTTAAGAACAGCTAACACACCGATACGTCCGCCCATGTGCAGGTAAGAACCGAATGCAGCATTATCTTCTTTTGTGATGACAGAGAAACGGCGTAGAGTGATTTTCTCTCCGATTTTCGCAATTGCAGATGTGATATGCTCTTCAACTGTTGAACCGTTTTCCATTTTAGAAGCATGAGCTTCTTCAATTGTTGCAGGTTTAGCAGCAAGCAAATGATCAGCAAGTTCGTTAAGAAGTGCTTGGAATCCTTCGTTTTTCGCAACGAAATCAGTCTCAGAGTTCACTTCTAGGATCACGCCTGTGTTGCCGTCAGTTTTGATAAGAGTTAATCCTTCTGCCGCAATACGGTCTGCTTTTTTCGCAGCTTTTGCGATTCCTTTTTCTCTTAGAAGGTCGATTGCTTTCTCGATGTCACCATCAGTTTCTGTTAACGCTTTTTTACAGTCCATCATACCTGCACCAGTTTTTTGACGCAGTTCTTTAACTAATTGAGCAGTAATTGCCATTTTACATTTCCTCCTTCTATGTTAAAACACGGATTACTAGGTGAAAAAAAGGTGATAAAAGGCATTTCCCTCTTATCACCTTTTGAATAGGTTACGCAGTTGTTGTTTCAGTTTCTGTCGTTTCTTCTACAACAGCTTCTTCTTCGCCTTGTTTAGACTCAAGAATCGCATCTGCCATTTTAGCAGTTAGAAGTTTTACAGCACGGATTGCATCATCGTTTGCAGGGATCACAACATCAATTTCGTCTGGATCACAGTTTGTGTCAACGATACCGATGATTGGGATATTCAATTTACGAGCTTCTGCAACTGCAATACGCTCTTTACGAGGGTCGATAATGAAAAGTGCATCCGGAAGACTCTTCATGTCTTTGATTCCGCCTAGGAATTTTTCAAGACGCTCTAATTCTTTTTTCAGTTGAACGACTTCTTTCTTAGGAAGAACTTCGAACGTACCGTTTTCTTGCATTTTTTCAATATCTTTTAAACGTTTAATACGTTTTTGGATTGTTTCAAAGTTTGTTAAAGTTCCACCAAGCCAGCGTTGGTTCACATAGAACATACCAGAACGGATTGCTTCTTCTTTCACTGAATCTTGTGCTTGCTTTTTCGTACCAACGAAAAGGATTTTTCCTCCGTCAGCAGCAAGGTTTTTCGTGAAGTTGTAAGCTTCTTCTACTTTTTTCACCGTTTTTTGAAGGTCGATGATGTAGATACCGTTACGCTCTGTAAAGATGTAACGCTTCATTTTTGGGTTCCAACGGCGAGTTTGGTGACCGAAGTGAACACCAGCTTCTAGCAATTGTTTCATAGAAATAACTGACATTTTGTTGCCTCCTAATATAATGGTTTTTTTTCCTCCGCTTAAGTCATGTTCACATAAAACTGCGCCACGGCAGCACCTTCATACGAATCATTAAGCGTGTGTATTTAACACCAAGAAATAATATAACACATGATGGACTGACAATCAAGAATCCTTTACAGCTTTCCGCTAAATTTTAATAAAAGCTCGATTTCTGTCTTGCCAGTTTTCATTTCTTTCGCTATTTCTTCTAGTGACCGCCCTTCATCATATAGGGTCTTCACTTGGTCCTCGAATGTTTCTTCTATTTCACTTTTAGAGGGCATAGAAGCCTCTGTTTCGAGTTGTGGAACGGGTTCGTTTACCTTCTCTTCCTGGACCTCAACTTCGCTAAGGAGAGCCGACAGGTGCTCTGGTACGGGATCTTCACTTTCGACCGATTGCTGGGATTCAATTGGTGGTTGTGGCTGCTTTGGTGTCTGAAGATCCGATTTCAGCTCTTCAGCAGAAAAATCAGGGGAAGCGGCTGCCACTTTTGATAGTTTGTCATTCTCTTCTTTGACCTCCATCAAAAATGCAGCCAGGGTATTTTCCGTTTCTTCTAGAAGTTCTCGCTGCTTTTGTTCTGTTGCCTTCAGCGAATTCATTCTCGTATATAAAATAATCACAAAATAAATAAGTGCAGCATGAAGCATGAAGCTAATCAGCCATAACATATTTTTTCACTCACTAACTCTTTAAGATTGAATGGCTTTATCAAGCAGATGCTTAAGCTTGAACAAGGCCTTTGAATGAATTTGCGAAATGCGCGAGGTAGATAAATTGAGCACTTGACCGATTTCTGTTAATGTCAGTTCTTCTTTATAGAAAAGACTGATCACAAGCTTTTCTTTTTCTGAAAGCTCTGTGATTTTTTCAGAAAGCTGTTCAATTAATTCATCTTTCAGCATTTTCTCTTCTGGAGTCACAGACTTCTCGTCGCGAATCATGACTTGGACGTTCTCTCCGTCTTCTTGATCATGCAGCTTCTCATCAATTGAGAGCAGATTTGCAAAGAATCCTTCATTCATCGTTGTGACGACATCCTGTTCACTCATGCCGAGTTCCTCAGCCACCTCTGTCGGCGTCACATTACGCAAATACCGCTGTTCAAGCTTTTCAATAGCCGCTTCTACTTTTTTTGTTTTTTCTCTTGATGTACGAGGCAGCCAGTCCTCTTTACGAAGACCGTCGATAATGGCCCCGCGGATTCTGAAGGATGCATATGTATCAAACTTCAGATCTCTTCCGGGATCAAATTTTTCAAGGGCATCATATAAACCGAGCATCCCTAGACTGATCAAGTCTTCTTTATGCACTGACTTCGGGAGACCGATGGAAATTCTTCCAACATGATATGTGACGAGCGGCATATAGCGGCGCATAAGATCATCTCCAGCAGCTGGGTCTTTCCACTCTTTCCATCTAGCCCATAGCGCCTGATCTTCGTAATTTAAGGATTGCATCTTTATCCCCCTATACTTCCTTAGTTATATCTTCATAATGCCTTGCTTCACAGTACGGATCTCAAGCTCTGCCGTAAGCGGATCGAATTCAATTGTACGGCCACTGTTTCCGCCTGTATCCTCACTAATAATCGGGATATGATGAAGAGACAGATGTTCTTTTACAGCTGAAACGTTTCTAGGTCCAATTCTCATTAGATCATTGGTTGACTTAAACTTAAACATTTCCGCCCCGCCAGCAAGTTTTGCCTTTAGCGCATGTTTGCGTGCGCCTGCTTTTAGGAGCAGATCAATTGTATGCTTGACACCTGTATCTGCATATTTAGCCAAGTTCTCCACCGCCCCTTTTGAAAGAGAGGAGTCTGGAAGCATAACATGGACAAGGCCTGCCAGCCTTTTGTCTTGATCAAACAAGACAAGCCCTACGCAGGAACCAAGACCGGATGTCCGAATGCGGTCCGGTGATTTAACAAGCTGAACATCCGCAATACCAACCTTTACAACTGCCGGAATTTGCACGTTCATTATAGGTTACCTAATGCTTTGAATAGTTTTTCAAACGATTCAAAGTCTGGTAATAGAAACATATTTCCTTTCAGCTCTTGCTTATTTTGATCATCAAAAATAGATGTATCAATCACAATCGCCTGATCGCCAAGAGGACTGAATTGCATCAACCCTTCACTAATGACAGCCCCGAACATATCGAGCGTCACATCTGGAACACTTGGGTAAAGCTGCAATTTTGTTAAATCGGCAAGGGCTGATAAATAAGAGCCCGCTAAAATATTTCCCAGTTCATGAAGTGCTGACGTCCCCATCTCATGTTCATGAATCGTATCAATATCAAATGCAGGGTCCTGGACAAGCTCTCTTACAAATTGCTCCGCTTGCTCAAACGGCATAATGAAAAAGATTGAGCCGGTTAAATCCCCTTCCATTCGCAGGAAAATGCTTGCAACAGGAAGGTCTGCACCGCCAAAGAAATCCATTAAATCTTCAAACGAGAGAACCTTGACAAAAGGAACAGCCATATCTATTTTGCGATCCAATAGGTTGGCAAGAGCAGACGCTGCGTGGCCTGCCCCGATATTCCCAACCTCTCCTAAAATATCTAGCTGTTCATCTTTAATTTCGTTGAAAATGCTCATTTCACATCCCCCTTAATGAACAGGTGCACCTTGAACGCTCTTGTCGAGGACAGCACCGGCATGAATAATATTGAAAAGACGCTGATCATGCTTAATAATACCTGTCACCCATGACTGTCCTTCTTTTTCAGCTGATTCAGGAGAAGATTCTACTTCTTCCTGATGGACGGTAATAACATCATTTGCTTCGTCAACAATCCAGCCGACTTCAATGTCACCAACTTGTACAATGATCATTCTTGTTTCATCTGTAATCTCGTTGTCAGTAGAACCAAGTCTGACTCTCAGGTCAATGACAGGCGTCACGACACCGCGTAAATTAATAACACCGCATATATAAGGGGCAACGCCAGGAACTCTTGTCGGCTGCTGCCATTTTTCAATGGACTTTACTTCTGATACTGAAATGGCGTATTCTTTTTTGTTTACGATAAACACAATCATCTTTTCGCCAGTTTTGATATCTGTACTCATTTCAGACCGCTCCTCTATTGTTTTTTACTTGATCAGTGCATTACAGTCAACGATGAGTGCAACTTGACCGTCACCTAGGATCGTTGCGCCGGATATCGCAAATACGTTTGGCAGATAATCTCCTAGTGATTTCAATACAACCTCTTGCTGACCAATAAATGAATCGACCACAAATGCTGTCAGCTTGTCTCCTTTACGAACAACAATGATGTGCAGTTCTTCCTCTAATTCATTCGCATTTGGTACGTGGAATTGTTTCTTCAAGTACACGACCGGTACGATAAATCCGCGGAAATCAATCACTTCACGATCATGCGTTTGCAGGATGTCACTTTTTTTAATGACCGCCGTTTCAATAATAGAAGAAATCGGAATCGCAAATGTTTCCTCTTCTAGTTTTACAAGAAGAACGGAAATAATCGATAATGTAAGCGGAAGCTGGATCGAAAATAGTGAACCCTGTCCTTCTGTTGAGTTAATGCTCACAGATCCGCCAAGTGATTCCAGCTTGTTTTTCACAACGTCAAGACCTACACCGCGGCCTGAGATGTCAGAAATCGTATCAGCTGTAGAGAATCCTGCTGCAAAGATCAATGAATCAATTTGATGATCTTCAAGCGTTTCTGCTTCTCTTTCTGTAATAACCCCGCGCTCTAACGCTTTTTCAAGCACCTTTTTACGGTTAATCCCGCCTCCATCATCTTCTACTTCAATGAAGACATGGTTTCCGCTATGATACGCTTTTAATAGAACCGTACCTTTTTCCGGCTTGCCTTTTTTCACACGTTCTTCTGGTGATTCAATCCCGTGATCTAGACTGTTTCTAAGTAAGTGCAACAGCGGATCTCCAATCTCGTCGATCACTGTTCGATCAAGCTCCGTCTCAGCACCCTCAATAATCAGTTCAATTTTCTTATTAAGCTCTTTCGTCAATTGACGAATCATACGCGGGAATCTGTTAAAGACAGTTTCCACAGGTACCATTCTCATGTTCAGGATGATTGATTGCAGGTCTCCAGAAATACGAGTCATTCTTTCGACTGTGTCTGTGAGTTCGTTATTTTCTAGTTCTTTAGCAATCTGTTCCAATCGGCCTCTATCAATCACAAGTTCTTCAAATAGATTCATAAGAGAATCAAGACGGTCGATGTTGACACGAATTGTTTTCGTTCCGCCGGCAGCTGCACCGTTATTGCCATTTGCTTTTGGCGCATCATTTGCTGGCGCTTTTACAGCAGGAACGGATGTTTCTTCTTTTTTCTGTTCAGGCTGCACCTCTTGCTTTTCAGCCGGAGCTGCTTCTTCAAATGCGGAGACTTCAGAGATCTCAACCTTCTCAACCTCTGAGATCGCCGTGACGATTTTCTGCACTTCGTCCATCGGCTGTTTAGAAAGATAAGAAATGCTGAATTCAGATTCAAAATCTTCTGATTCTAACAGTTCTGCATTTGGAACGGTTTTGACAACCTCGCCTGCTTCATTTAGTCTTTCAAAAATCATATAGACACGAACAGCTTTTAGTAAGCACGCTTCGCTTAATGTCACGTTAAGTTCATAGCATTTGAAGCCTTGCTCTCTCGCTTCATCAAGAACCGTACGTTCAAATTCGTTATAATCTAAGTCATTAGCAGCAGCTGATGCATCTGCTGTTTCAACGCTAGAAGCTGCTTCAGCATGGCTTCCTGTCACATCTAGCTTTTTACTAATCTCTGTGACATCACGTTTCCCGTCTCCTCCTTCTGCAATCGATTGAACCATTGCTTCAAGATGATCGAGTGCTTCGAACATCGTATCCATTGACTCAGGAGTGACAATCATTTGTTCATTACGGATAGCATCAAACATGTTTTCTAAATGATGCGTTAAATGAGCCATATCATCAAAGCCCATCGTTGCACTCATTCCTTTCAATGTATGAGCCGCTCTGAATATATCATTCACTAGCTGCAAGTCGGTTGGGTTCTTTTCTAAATCAAGAAGTTTTTCATTACAAGTTTGTAAGTGTTCTCTGCTTTCATCTAAAAAGATATCTAAGTATTGGTTTACATCCAACGTGTTCACGCCCTCTCTTTTTTCATGGAGCTAATAATTGCATGTGCGATGTCATCCACATGCCTTGTTTCATGTGCAAGGCCTGCTTTAATGACTGATTTAGGCATTCCGAAAACAACACATGATTCTTCTTTTTCTGCAATGACTTTCGTATGACCGCTTGCGACCATTTTTTTGACACCTTCAGTACCATCACTGCCCATACCTGTCATAATGACAGCGATTTTCTCGTAACCCTTTATGCTGCTGATGGATTCAAATAAATAGTTAACAGATGGTTTGTGCCGGCTTTCCGTGTCTTCAGGGGACAGCCTGATGACAAGTGACCCCCCTTGGTCATGAAGTGACATATTCATTCCACCAGGAGCTATGTAAGCCACTCCATTTTTCGCGATGTCTCCATCTTGCGCTTCTTTAATCGTAATTTGTGATAAATGATCTAACCTAGTAGCAAGTGATGCCGTGAATCCTGCTGGCATATGCTGCACAATCAATATAGGGGCCTCGATGTCCTTAGGCAGCTTCGTTACGACTCGTTGAAGTGCCCTTGGTCCCCCTGTAGATGTTCCGATAGTAATAATCTTTCGGAGTGAGCTGCCTTTTACAGATGGCAGCCGGGGTGCAGCCACTGGACTTGGCGGCTTTATCACCGGCTTAGGAGACACCTTCTCTTCAGTGCGTTTCCTTGACAGTCCTGCCGCAAGTACCCGCTCTACAATTTGCCCCCTCACTTTGTGCAAATCGAGAGAAATACTTCCCGAAGGCTTTGTCACAAAGTCAAAAGCACCGAGTTCTAAGCAATGGATGGTTAAATCTTTTCCTTGCTTTGTCTGGCTTGACACCATAATCACGGCAAGGTCGTGTTCAGCCAGAATTTGTTTTAATGCTTCTGTTCCATTTAAAACAGGCATTTCCACATCTAACGTGACAACATCTGGATTCAGTTCCTTGATCCGTTTTAAGGCATCTTCCCCATTTCGCGCCGTTCCGACGACTTCTATTTCTTGCTCGGCACTTAGAAAATCACTAATGAGCTTTCTCATAAAGGCCGAGTCATCTACTACTAGCACTCTAATCATGAGTCCACCTTCCTCCTTTTAAAAAAAGAGGACAACTTATCTATAAACGTATGCTGTTCTCTCCGTGCCTCTCTTATCTGCTGATGATATAGTGTTTCTGCCAGCATCTTAATGGTTTTACTCAGCCTTGAATGAGGCTGTTTCATATAAAATGGAATTTGTTCTGATACTGCTTTAGGAACCGCAGGATCATCAGGCACAGCGCCAGCAAATACAAGTTTTCTGTGAAGAAAAGATGTGACCACTCCTGCTAATTTCCGGTAGGTTTCAGACCCTTCTGACGGGGTTTTGCACCGATTGACAATGATTTGCACAGACCGTTCAAACTGATGAATGGCTAAGTGTTTAATCGCGCTGTAGGCATCCATGATGGATGTTGGCTCTGGCGTAGTCACAACGACCACTTCTCCTGCCGATAAGACAAAAGGCAGCTGATCTTTTGACAAGCCGGCACCCATATCGAAAAAGATACAATCGAAGTCCTGCATGATTCTTTCCATCTCTTCCAAAAAGAACGACCATTGATCTTTATCTAAAGAAAACAGCTGTTCAAGCCCGCTTCCGCCAGAAATGTAATATAGATTGTCCGTTCCTTTTGTCATGGCTGCTTGGAAGGATTTTTTTCTAACGAGAACATCTAATATAGAACTAGTCGATGTTTTCCCTAGTAAAATATCAATATTCCCCATCCCAAAATCAAGATCAATCACTAACACTCTTCTCTCTGTACTTGCGATAGACAGTGCCATATTCAGGGTCAAATTCGATTTACCTACCCCGCCTTTACCGCTCATGACGGCAATGGTCTTTGCCTGTCCGCTGGCGTTAAAAGGAGAAGGTGTGATGATTTGACTCTGCTGAACTAGTTTTCTTAACCCTTCTGCTTGGTCAGGCTTCATGATTGTAAAACCATCCTTGTAAGTTCAAGAGGAGAACCTTCAAGAATATCCTCAGGCACATTTTGACCATTTGTTAAAAAACCAAGTTTGATTTGAGAGTCAGCAATGATTTGAAAAATGGTTCCCATCGTGTCCGTTTCATCTACTTTTGTAAAAATGAATTGATTGATTGGAACGTGCTCAAAGCGTTTGACCATGGCTTTCATGTCTTGATACTTCGATGTGGCACTCATCACGAGAAAACTTTGAATGCTCTCATCAAATGGAATAATGTCGGTCAGCTCTTTGATATACGCTTCTTCTTTAAAGTTACGGCCTGCTGTATCGATGAAAATATGATCATATTCTTTAAAGGTCTCTTGGGCTTTTACAAAATCCTCTCTCGAATAACAAACCTCAAGCGGTGCATTCAGCAGTTCAGCATATGTTTTCAGCTGTTCGATCGCTGCAATCCGGTACGTATCGGTTGTAATAAAAGCGATTTTCTTTTGCTGCTGAATAGCCGTTTTAGCAGCCAGCTTTGCAATCGTTGTCGTTTTACCAGCTCCGGTTGAACCGAACAGTACAATGTATTTTGACGAAATCATCGGCTCATCAGAGGTTTTAGCTGGCAGCATATTTGTCAGCAGTTGTTCAAGCTCTTTATTTATGTGATCATCTTTAACTGCGCCCTTTGTTAAAAGACCCTTCAGGCATTCGTCTCGAATGGCATCATCAAGCCCTTGATCCTTTAGCTTTTGATCGATTGCCATAAGAGGATCAGGCAGAATACCCGCATGCCGTTCATTCCTCACATATTCTAAAGGCTGGGTATGAGAAGGCGCTGGTTTCGACGCCTTGGGAACAAATGAAGGCTCTTCGGGGAGCTTTTCCTTTTTTGGCAACACTGGAAGAGGCGGTGCAGGGTTTAACCCTTTACCAGCTCTTTCCTCGAAATCTTGATCCAGCACTGCAATCACTTCGACCATTTGCTGTTTCTTCAAACCGAACAGTTTGCGTTTGACAACGGTTTTAGAATTTAAAATAACGGCATCTTTCCCAAGCTGCTGCCTGATTTGAATCGTTGCCTCCTGCATAGAATTTGCTGTGATTTTTTTCATTTTCATTAGATATCCACCACTCCGATGCTCTGTACTTCCACATTCGCTTCTAGTTCGTTATAAGATAGTACCGGTAAATCTGGGAAATATCTTTCTAACAACTGCTTAACGTACATTCTTATAGGAGGTGAGCATAATAGAACCGGCGTTTCCTGACGAAGCGAAAGCTGTTCAATTTCTCTCGCCACTGATTGAATCACACTTTCAGAGGATTCTGGATCTAACGATAAGTAGTTGCCATGCTCTGTCTGCTGAACGCTGTCTGCAATCACCTTTTCTACTCGGCCTGAGCATGTCACGACTTTGAGTGATTCATTTTCTCTTGCATACTGTGCGGTAATCTGTCTTGCCAGCGCCTGTCTCACATACTCTGTTAATAAATCTGTATCAGTCGTTAATTTTCCGTAGTCTGCAAGCGTCTCAAAAATGGTGACAAGGTTTCGGATAGAGACCTTTTCTTTCAGCAGCTTCGCCAGTACTTTTTGAATATCACCGACTGCCAGCGGATTTGGCGTTACCTCATCCACTAAGACAGGGTAACTTTCTTTCAGATGATCGATTAATTGCTTCGTTTCTTGGCGTCCGAGCAGCTCGTGTGTGTTTTGTCTAATCTTTTCTGTGATGTGAGTAGACACAACAGACGCTGGATCCACAACCGTATAGCCTAGCATCTCAGCCTGATCTTTTTCTGCTTCTGATATCCATTTAGCCGGCAGGCCAAAGGATGGTTCGATTGTTTCAATTCCTTCAATCGGATCATCATCAGGCGTTGGGGACATCGCTAAGTAATGATCAAGCAGCAGCTCTCCTTTTGCTACTTCGTTCCCTTTAATTTTCAACCGGTATTCATTTGGGTTCAGTGCAATATTGTCCCGGATTCGGACGACTGGAATGACGAGACCAAGTTCAAGGGCAAGCTGCCTTCGGATCATCACAATCCGGTCTAACAGGTCACCGCCCTGGTTTGCATCAGCGAGCGGGATGAGGCCGTAGCCAAATTCAAATTCAATGGCATCCATTTGCAGGAGATGAATGACACTTTCTGGACTTTTCATCTCTTCTACCTCTGCCTGTTCCTCCAGTACCTCTTCAATTTCTTCTTGGTCTTGTTTGTTTTTCGACATCAAGTATGCGCCGAGGGCAAGTAAACCTGCGATCGGTCCTGTCAAAAGTACGCCGATTGGCGTAAACAGCCCAAGAAGGAAGATCGTGCCTGCTGTGACGTAAAGCATAGCAGGGAATGCAAACAGTTGTTCAGTGATATCTGAACCAAGGTTCCCATTAGAAGCAGCCCTTGTGACGACAATCCCTGTTGCTGTTGAAATGAGAAGTGCAGGAATTTGTGAAACAATCCCGTCTCCTACCGTTAATAGCGTAAAGTGGGAAGCTGATTCTTGAATCGACATTCCTTGCTGAAGCATCCCAATAATGATTCCAAAAATAATATTAATAATGACGATGATAATACCTGCGATGGCATCCCCTTTAACGAACTTACTTGCACCATCCATCGCTCCATAAAAGTCTGCTTCTCTCGCTACTTTTTCACGGCGGTTTCTTGCTTCACTTTCTGTCAGCATACCTGCATTTAAATCTGCGTCAATACTCATTTGTTTACCTGGCATCGCATCGAGAGTAAATCTTGCCGCAACCTCTGATACACGCTCTGCCCCTTTTGTGATAACAATAAACTGAATGATAATCAGGATAAGGAAAACAACGAGACCCACGAGGATATTTCCTCCAACAACAAATGAACCGAACGTTTCTACAACCTTTCCAGCATCTCCTGTTGAAAGAATAGAACGTGTTGTAGAGATGTTAAGCCCTAAACGAAACAGCGTTAAGAGCAAAAGCAATGATGGAAAAATCGAAAATTGCAGTGGTTCTTGCATGTTCATTGTGGTGAGAAGCACGATAAGCGCAAGAGAAATATTAATAATGATTAAAATACTTAATAGCATTGGCGGAAACGGTATGACCAGCATCGCCACAATTAAAATAACACTGAATAAAACAGATAAATCTCTTGCTGACATGCCTGTTCTCTCCTTTTAAAACCAAAAATTCATAAAATCTTTTGTTTCGTTTTATAGACGTAAGCTAAAATTTCTGCGATGGCCTTAAAGTATTCTTCCGGCACCGCTTGGTCTATGTCGACCTGATCATAGAGCGCGCGGGCGAGCGGCCGGTTTTCTACGGTCATGATATCGTGCTCTTTCGCAATCGTTCTAATTTTCAAAGCCAAAATATCCGTTCCCTTTGCCACAACAAAGGGCGCGTCCATTTTTTCTTCATCATACTTTAAAGCAATGGCATAGTGGGTTGGGTTTGTAATGATGACGTCCGCTTTAGGGACTTCCTGCATCATCCGTCTCATGGCCATTTCCCGCTGACGCTGTTTAATCTTTGATTTGATGAGCGGGTCACCCTCTGATTTTTTATACTCATCTTTGATGTCTTGTTTGGACATCCGCAAGTTTTTTTCATAATCAAATTTCTGATACATATAATCAAGCCCTGCTAAAATCAGAAGAGCACCAGCAGCATACAGCCCCATAATTAAGGTCATATTTGCAACGAAATGAAGGGTTTCCTCTGCTGTTAATAAAGGAAGCCGCAGAATTTCGTCAAAGTGCATCCAAAGAGCAATAAATGTCGCAAAGCCTACAAAGCCAATTTTCAAAATGGATTTTAATAGCTCTACGAGGGCTCGAATACTGTATATCCGTTTAAACCCTTTGATTGGGTCAAGCTTTTCTAATTTCGGTTTGATCACTTCTGGTGAAAAGAGAAAGCCGACTTGTAAATAGTTACTGATAATGCCCGCCAGCATACCAACACCAAGGATTGGCATGAGGAGGAGCCCTGTTTCCTGAAGCAATTCCAAGAATAATTGATGAATATTAGATGTGCTAACCTTCATTAGCATGGTTGTTGAATAAAAACGTTCTATGAGCGCGATAATCCGCTCTTTCATAAAAGGCCCAATAAAAAAGAATGATAAAAAGATTAATAGAAATGAGATGGCTGTATTGACGTCGGTGCTTTTGGCAACCTGTCCTTTTTTACGTGAATCCCGCCTTTTTTTCGGCGTTGCTTTTTCTGTTTTTTCACCTGCGAAAAATTGCAAGTCTAGTCTAAGCCTTGTCATCATGACGAACCACCGACCAATGCTAAGAAATTCCTCATGGTGAGTACAATCGTTTCAAATGTATTTTGGACAACACCGAAGATGACGCCCATACAGATGATGATCATAATAAAACTCACACCCATTTTAATAGGAAGTCCAACCACAAATACGTTCATTTGCGGAACTGTACGTGCCACAATCCCCAGCGCCAAATCGACTAAAAACAGACTTGCCACGACAGGTGCCGAGATTTGAAAGGCGATGATAAACATTTGGTTGAAGCTCTTTGCGATAAAGTAAGCAAAGGATTCACTGCCGAAATTCAATGCGTATTGATCAACTGCAATGTATTGAAAGCTGTAATAGATTCCATCAAGCAGCAGGTGATGTGCGTTTGTTGCCAGCATCAACAGCAATGTGACCGTATAAAAAAACTGTCCCATCAGCGGCGTCTGCGCCCCTGTTTGCGGATCAATAATATTGGCAATCGCAAAACCCATTTGAAAATCAATGAATGAGCCGGCAATTTGAACAGCGGACACCATGATGTATGCAATCAGCCCAAGCAGAAGTCCGACCATTGCTTCTTTCACCGCAAGCATCATATAAAGACCGTCTATGTCGAGTGCTGGCGGTTCTTTTATGGTGCTAAAACTAATGACAGCTAAAAACAGTGAGAATCCAACTCTGTGTACAGCCGGGATCGTTCTATGCGCTAAAAGCGGTACTGTCACAAAAAAAGCGGTGATCCGAATAAAAACTAAAAGAAAAGCAGGGAATAATTCTATAATTGACATCGCTTATTAACCTGCAAATCGATCTAAATTCGAGAACAGCTCTGTCGTAAAGGACACGATTGTTGAAAGCATCCATGGACCAAACACAACAAGTCCAATGAGTACTGCAACAATCTTAGGAATAAACGCAAGCGTCTGTTCTTGAATTTGGGTTGTCGCCTGAAACACACTGACAATCAGTCCCACAATGAGTGCAAGCGCTAGAAGCGGCCCACTCACAAGCAATACCACATACACTGATCTTTCAGCCATCGTAATGACAAATTCTGAACTCATGTTTTAAGCACCTACTCTAAAAGCTTTGCAGCAAAGATTTAACGATCAAATACCATCCATCGACTAAAACAAATAACAATATTTTGAAAGGGAGCGATATCATAACCGGCGGAAGCATCATCATCCCCATTGACATCAGAACACTTGCGACCACCATGTCAATAATTAAAAATGGAATAAAGATCATAAAACCAATTTGAAATGCCGTCTTTAATTCTGAAATGGCAAAAGCGGGAACCATCGCCGTTAAAGGAATATCTTTAATCGATTCAGGTGTATCCATTTTTGCGTAGCTAAGAAATAAAGCCAAATCTTTTTGTCTTGTATGTTTACTCATAAACTCTTTAATAGGCACTTCGGCTTTTTCATACGCCTGATTTAACGTGATGTCATCATTTAAAAGCGGCGTCAGCGCCTCTTTATTAATCTGTGAGAACGTGGGTGCCATGATAAAAAATGTGAGAAACAACGCAAGTCCAACAAGCACTTGGTTTGGCGGCATTGAGTTGGTTGCAAGTGATGTTCTGACGAATGAAAGAACAATCACAATCCGTGTAAAACACGTCATTAAAATGAGAATGCCCGGTGCAACCGAAAATACTGTTAAAAGTAAAAGAAGACGGACAGATGTGCTGATGTTTCCTGCACCGCTGGAATTAAATAAATCAATAAACTCATTCATTTTGTTTCGGGCCTTTCTTTCTGACTTCTGATTGGGTCTTTTTCAATTCGGCTAGCTGCGCCTTTAAATTGGCTGAAAAAGAAGAAGTGGTCGGCTGATCATGTTTCTTTATCTGCGATGTGAATTTTTGAACCATTTTTGGTAAATCGGTTTTGCTTTCCATCGCTTCTTCATATTGTTTCACGATCGCTTCACATTCTTGTTCATCATCAATTTCTTTTAGCAGCTGGATTGAGTCTGCTACGCCGACAACTAATACTCGTTTTCCCACTTTGATCAGCTGGACTGAACGGTTTTGTCCGACTGTCGTTCCGCCGATATTTTCAACATAGCGAAATGGTTTGAGTAAGCGGTTTTGCTTACCAACAAATCTCACTAAACCATAAATAAGCAGGATGACAAAAAGTAAGGCACCAATCATTTTGACAAAATCCATAATGGAGACAGAAGAAGAGGGAACTTCTTCTGCCGGATTCGTTTGATTGTCAGTGGTTTTCTTCTCTGTATCCTTTTTGCTTTCTTTCTCACCTTTGAGCCAGTCATTCACTGTGCCATTCTCAGGATCTTTCGTTTCGGCAAACAGTGAGGCAGGCTGCATCGTCAAGAAAAGCATAAAACTGATCATTGCTATACATATCAAACGTTTTTTCAACAAATCTTACACCCTTTTTTAGCCTAACGTTTTATTAATTGCTTCAAGTACGCGGTCTGCCTGGAATGGCTTCACGATAAAGTCTTTTGCACCTGCTTGGATCGCGTCAATAACCATTGACTGCTGCCCCATTGCAGAACACATGATGATTTTTGCAGAAGCATCGATTTGTTTAATTTCTTTTAGTGCAGTGATTCCGTCCATTTCTGGCATTGTGATATCCATTGTGACAAGATCAGGAGATGTTTCCTTATATTTTTCAACTGCTTGTGCGCCGTTTTCTGCTTCTCCTACTACATCAAATCCGTTTTTTACAAGAATATCCTTGATCATCATTCTCATGAATGCTGCATCATCTACGATTAATACCTTAGTAGCCATTTACTTATTCTCTCCCTGTATGTTTGTTTATTTTAAATTAGAAAGTCTTTCTGACTGGCTTAAAATGTCAGTCACACGAACACCAAAGTTCTCATCAATGACAACGACTTCCCCTTTGGCGACGATTCGTTTGTTAACTAGGATGTCTACTGGCTCACCAGCAAGTTTGTCCAGTTCAATGATACTTCCTGCTGAAAGCTCAAGAACTTCTTTTACACTGCGCTGAGTTCTTCCAAGTTCCACCGTAATGGAAAGCGGAATGTCCATCAGCATGTCAAGGTTTCCAAGCTGGTTTGTTGTATGCTGAGGCTCACTGAACGATTCAAATTCAACTGGCGCCACATTTACAGGTGCTGCCGGCTTTGGCTTCGCCTGTCTTTTCGGCGGTGCTGCTTGCTGCGCTGGGGCAGACTGCGTTTGCGGAGCTGCCGGCTGAGGTTCAGGTGCACTCACTTCTTCTTGAACCGGCTCTTCTCCTTGCGCAGGATCTGTTAATTCTGCGATTAAATCCTTCGCAAATGTAATAGGATAAAGCTGCATAATATTTGAATCGATGAGTTCACCTATTTTTAATCTGAAGGATACTTTGACAAGCATTTCTTCAGCTGGAATGCGGTCTGTCCCTTCTCCTTCTTTCACATCAAGTAATTCGACGCGCGGCGGAGAAATATCAATCTTTTTATTAAAGACAGTCGACATGGATGTCGCAGCAGAACCCATCATTTGGTTCATTGCTTCTTGTACTGCACTTAAGTGAATTTCGCTTAAAGAAGGGTCAGCATTTGTCCCGTCTCCGCCCATCATTAAGTCCGCAATAACTGCTGCATCTGTTTGCTGGACGACAAGCAGGTTACTTGCGCTGAAGCCTTCCGTATAATTCACTTCAATAGCAACATACGGATGAGGAAATTCCTCATTCAGCATACTTTTTTGAATCACTGTAACAGTTGGAGTTGTAATCTCCACTTTTTGATTTAATAGGGTTGAAAGTGCTGTTGCAGAGCTGCCGAATGAAATATTTCCGATTTCTCCAATAGCATCTTGCTCCATTGCAGAAAGGACTGTATCAGGCTCTATATCGTCATTGCTGCCTCCTTTAAGGAGCGCATCGATTTCGTCTTGTGATAATTTACTTCCGTTATTCTCCATCTTCTTCACCTCTTATGTCGTGATCTAGAATTTGAATCGCCTGTTTCCGATTCACGCGGCCGGCCTGTCCCAAGAATTTCGGTTTATTTCCGACCATAACAGTAAGAGGCGCATTTACTGGTTTGTCCAAGGCAATACAATCACCAATTTCCAAATTCAAAAACTCTTCCACCGTCATTTCCGATTGTCCCAGCTCTGCGACTACCGGTATTTTTGCCTTCATAATCCGTTTTTCAATGGCCTTTGTTTCTTGCTGTTTTGGTTCATTTCGTTCAGACTGCATCCAGTAGTGTACAGACAGCTTCGGAATAATAGGCTCTAATACAACGTGAGGAATACATAGGTTAATAACCCCGCTTACCTCGCCAATCTGTGTATTAAGAGAAATGACGACAACTGTTTCGTTTGGTGACACCATTTGAACAAACTGGGGATTTACCTCGAAATCTGCCATTTCAGGCTCGATGTCGGTTATGGACTGCCACGCTTCTCTGTAATTTTCCAAAGCTCCCTCAAACATGTTTGAGATAATCTTTGTTTCAATTTCTGTAAGTGATTCTGTCTTATTATGACTAATGCCAATCCCGCCCATCAGCCTGTCCATCATCGCATAGCCGATTGTTGGGTTTACTTCAAGCATGATTCTTCCTTCAAGCGGGCTGACATAAAATAAGTTTAATAATGTCATATTAGGAATCGAACGAATAAATTCTTCGTATGGTACTTGGTCAACCGAGCTGACAGTAATTTGAATATATGATCTTAGCTGCGCTGAAAAATGCGTGGTGAGCAGTCTAGCGAAGTTATCATGAATCCTTGTTAAACTTCGAATCTGGTCTTTTGAAAAGCGCAGTGCACGTTTAAAGTCATACACCTTCACTTTTTTCGTCGTTTCCTCTTTTTTCAGCTCTTCTGCATCCATTTCGCCTGTTGAGATGGCGGATAATAATGCGTCGATCTCATTCTGGGAAAGCACTTCTCCTGACATTTCTTCACCTCCATCGCGTTAATTAATCGCCTCTATTGCAGATTAAAGGAGGTTATATATACTTCTTTCACCTTGCCATCTTGCAAATAGTTATTCACTTTGTTTTTGACTTGTGTTTTAAAATGTTCTCTGCCTTTTTTGCCATCAAGTTCATCTGCATTCGTGTCTGATAAAATGTCGATTACAGCATCTTTTACCTGGAAACTTCTTTTCTCAAGCTCTGATTTTGCTTTTTCAGAGTCCGTTTCAATATTCAGGACAAGTTTGACAGCATTTCCTTCAGACTTTAAATTGGTGATAATCTCAGGAATTTCAACAGAAGCTTTTACGACTTCATCTGCTGTTGGCTCTTTTTCAGCTTTTGCTTCGTCTGACCCATTCAGCAGAAAAAAGATGCCTGCTCCAATTCCGACGATGGCAATAATCATGATTAGCATTACTACGACTAATTTCTTCTTCATTCAAACTCCTCTATTCCTTGATTCAATGAAATGACTTGGATTTTTCTGTAGAAAGAAATGATTTTCTCTTGAAGCTGCTCTTCATCTTCTTTCACAACGAATTTCTTTCCATTGGCCAAAGTAATGGTCGTGTCTGGAAAACTTTCGATTTGCTCGATATGGAGAGCGTTCAGCATAAATCCTTTGCCATTTAATCTTGTCACTTCAATCATATTAAGCAGAGAAGCGAGCATCCGCTCCCCCTACCTCCTATCGTTTCAGATTCACAAGCTCTTGCAGAATTTCATCAGATGTTGTAATCGTCTTTGCATTCGATTGGAATCCACGCTGCGCGATAATCATTTCGGTAAACTCGTCTGTTAAATCAACGTTTGACATTTCAAGTTTCCCTGTTTGGATCACGCCAGTTCCTTCTTCACCAGGTACGATAGGATTACTTGGTGCACCTGAGCTTAACGTTTGGCGGTAAAGGTTGTCACCAACTTTGTCTAATCCTCCAGCGTTACGGAAAGATACGAGTGAAATCTGTCCAACATTTCTAGATACGTTGTTTTCAACAACCGAAACCGTTCCATCTGGACCAACACTTACACTTGAAACGCCATCTGGAATCGTTATCTTTTGTCCATTCATTCCAAGTAGATAATTTCCATCAGGGGTGACTAAGCTTCCCTCTGAATCAGTGTCGAAATTCCCTGTTCTTGTATAAAGAATTTCTCCTTGACTTTCAATACGGAAAAACCCATCACCATTGATATAGAAGTCGTAAGGTTCATTTGTATTTTGAGAAGATCCCGCTGACATGATTTTATCAATAGAAGATAAAGATGACCCTAAACCAATTTGTTTTGAGTTGATTGAACCAGAGTTGTTCGTTGGTCCACCTGAACTTCCAATGGTTTGGCTGACCATATCTTTAAACGTGATACGGCTCTTTTTGTATCCGTGTGTATTGACGTTGGCTACGTTGTTGGCTACCACATCTAATTTTGATTGGAAGTTTTTCATTCCGCTAATTCCTGAGTAAAGTGAGCGTAACATTTATTTTCCTCCTCGAATTACTTCGTTTTTTCTCCAACTGCTGTAACATCCCAAGGGCTGATTTTCGTTCCATCTTCTAAAACAAGTAAGTATTCATTGTCTATGTTTTTAACAGACTTCACAGTGCCCGATATCTCTTTATCATCCAATTTGCCCGATACTTCTTTACCAATCCAGCCTACATACGTCGTAAACGGATCTTGGTGTGCAACAAATGTAGACATGAGCTGATTTAGTTTAGTGATCGAATCGTTCATATTGGTTTGCTGTTCTAAAGATGAAAATGTCGCCAGCTGCGTGACAAACTCACGGTCATCAAGCGGGTTTGTCGGATCTTGGTTTTGAAGCTGCGTGAGCAAAATTTTCAAGAATTGATCTTTGCCAAGCGTATCTGTTTTCTTTTCTGCTTTTGAAGAAGTGTCTGCTTGTGCGGCTGTTCTATTCGTAGCATCAACTGTTGCCATTAGATCTCCTCCTCTTCTTCATCTGACCCAACAAGAGCATCCAGTACATCTTGGAATTCTGTTTCCTGTTCATCAGTCTGCTGGAAATTCTGTCCTTTTGGCTGCTGCTGCTTGTTTTCTTCACTAAACTGTCCAAATAACGGCTGCTCATTTGATTGAAGCGGTATATGGAAACGGTCCACTTGAACCGACATATTCGGAAGCGCCTGCTTGAGCTGCGGCAGATGATGCTCTAACAGCTCTTTCGCTGCTTGCGTTGAAGCTGTAATTTTACTCGCATACATCCCGTTTTGCTTTGTTAGCTGAATGGTAATGAATCCAAGATTTTCCGGATTTAACCGAACGGTAAAGCGTCCGCTTGAATTGCCAAACGGCGTGAATTTCATTTGCTTCCACGTGTTTAGAATTTGCTGATCAACCGTTCCTGGCTTTTCATCAGTCGTTTGTGTCTGCTGAACAGGAGCCGCTGACTGCAGTTGGAAAAACTGCTTATGACCTGGCAGAAGCGAGTGGGTCATTATTTTTTCAGAAGCTGGTGCAGCAGCGCTTTGTCCTTTAACGACTTCTTTTTTGATGAGCCACTCAAGAGATGCATTCCCTTTTGCCGGAGAAGCGAGTGTAGATTCTTGTTTTGGAGAGATTAGTTCCTTCAACTCTCCTAGTGAAATTTTCCACTCTTTGTCAGACCCTTTCGCATTCGCCATCATATGGTCGATTAGCTGATTAAAGTGCTTTAGCTCACTTTGAGTCATCGAATTCAGCTTTGGCGCTGAACCCTGCGAGAAGAACTGCTCTTTTACTTGCTGAATGAGTTTTTCATCTACCCCGTTTTTAGAAAGAAAGTGGATAAAGTCTTGACCTTTCCCTTCAATATCCTGCACAAGTTTCGCATCAAAGCTGAGCGGCTGTTGATTGAGCAACTGATAGATGAAAAAGTGGACTTGTATGAGCTGTTCACTATGCTCAGAACCTGGCTTTTCAGCTTGATCACCGTAAATGGAAGATTCCATTTTTTGAAATAGTTCTTCAAGTGACTTGAGATCAGATAATTCAAGCGTTTGACCTTGTAGTGTTTGAAGCGCACTGAGTAAGTCTGCGCTCATTCCTTCTTCAGGTGATTGCATCCATTTTTCAACAATTTGCATCGCATCATTGATAGAAAGAGAGGCAAGAGCGGCTGTTTCAGCATGAACAGGGCCGCTTTGAGCGCCTGCTCCGCTAAGCAATTGTTTAAACAAACCGCGTGCAGATGCAGCGCCGTCTCCTTTTAGCCCTGAGAGACCTTGAGAAGATTGCTGTAAGGCTCCAATATCCAATAGCTTCACTTATTGTCCACCCCCATTTTCACTTTCTTCTTTTTTGGCAAGCTCTTTTGTAAACGTTGCTGCCTTCTGAGGTGTCAATTTTGCTAATATGTCTGTCAGTTTATTTTTGCTCAGCTCTTCAAGGATTTTTAACGCCTCTTTATCACTTAATTCTGATAAAATTTTGGCGGATTTCCCTGGGTCCATGCTTTCATAAATGCTGGCGACCTTTCCTTTTGTCTGCTGATTAGAGGAAGCCGCTGCATCAGAGGACGCCCCTGCTGAGTTATTACCTGACGTGTTATTTGATGAGCCGTTATTCGATGAACTGTCATTGGCTGACGTATTCTTTGCATCATTTTCAGATGTTTTTTCAAGTGAGTTGATTTTTTGATTCAATCTTTTAATCTCTTCATCACTTGTTTTCAAATCTTTTTGTGCAATTTCGAGCTCATTTTTTTGCTCTTTAATGGTCTTTTTCAGTTCTTTCAACTCTGCATCGCTTTGATCATTAGGTGAAGATGACGTTTTTGAGGTGTCATCTGAACCAACCAAACTGCTGATCCCAGGAATGTTTTGAAGCGGTTTTTTTAGATCAAAACCTGCCATATAAAGGATCGTGCCAGTGACAATCACAAGCACAATCAATGGGATGATGACAATAAACAAGATCCATTGAAATTTTCCGCCGCCTGATTCCTTCGTTTTTTCCTTCTTAGGCATTCATCTCGACTCCTAATGTCCTTGAAACATGAATTGGCTGATAGAGATATCATCCATTTCTTTCATTTCAATTGCCTTATGTTCAAGGGAGAACTTTTCAAATTGCTTTTCTTTCATTTTTTCAAACTTTTTAAACTCAATGTTTTTTTCAGTTAAATCAGATTGTTTTTCATTCATTTGGTGACGTTTCATGATCACAAGCTGCTGATAATGCTGAATGGTGTTATCTAAGTTGGTCACAAATTGCTGGTAATGACGCATTTCTTGAACACTCATTCCACTTCTCAGCTTTTCTTCTTTGCTTTTTTCCATCAGCTCTTTTTTACTCATATTTTCAAAGAGTTTTTCAGCGACTTGCTCAAATGCCGAAACGGATTGTTGGTACGCTGCGAGTGACTTGTCTTTTTCACTTTCTTTCAGTTCTAAGAGCTTTTGAAATTTGTATTGATATCTCACTGTTTTTGTCAATCCTCTCTATTCATCAAACTGAGCAATAAACTCACACTGTCTTCAATAGATACAGCCTCTTCTACATCCTGCTTCAAAAATGAAATCAGATGAGGATAAGCCTGCATGGCCTCATCAATATCTTTGGAGGAGCCTTTTTTATATGCTCCAATATTAATGAGGTCTTCAGCGTTTTGATAAGTGGACAAAAGCTGGCGGAACCGGTTAGCCGCTTCCTTGTGATCATGACTTGCGATATTACTCATGACACGGCTGATACTTTTCAAAATGTTAACAGCGGGAAATTGTCCTTTGTTGGCTAAAGCACGATCAAGTACAATGTGCCCGTCAAGGATCCCCCTCACTGTATCAGCGATCGGCTCGTTCATATCGTCTCCATCAACAAGCACTGTGTAAAACGCTGTGATGGAACCAAGCTGATTTGTCCCAGTTCGTTCGAGCAATTTTGGCAGTATAGCGAACACTGAAGGCGTATATCCTTTTGTTGTTGGCGGCTCGCCAGTTGCGAGTCCTATTTCCCTTTGCGCCATGGCGATCCTCGTAACAGAATCCATCATGAACATGACATTTTTGCCTCTGTCTCTGAAATATTCCGCAATGGCTGTTGCAGTATACGCAGCTTTCAGTCTCGTCAGTGCAGGCTGGTCAGAAGTAGCAACGACAACAATTGATCGCTTCAGTCCTTCAGAACCTAAATCCTTTTCAATAAACTCACGAACTTCACGGCCACGCTCTCCAACAAGGGCAATGACATTCAGGTCTGCTTCTGTCTGCTTTGCAATCATCCCCATTAAGGTACTTTTTCCAACACCACTTCCGGCAAAAATCCCGATCCTTTGACCAGTGCCAACTGTGAGCAGACTGTCGATGACTCTAACACCAACACCCATCTTTTCTCGAATAGGCGGCCTGTCCATTGGATTTGGGGGTGACTGATCTGTCGAAACAGGTGCAAGTCCCTTTGGAAGCATACTGCCATCAAGCGGATGACCGAAGGCATCAACGACTTCACCTATTAATCCAGTTCCTACTTTGACCTTCAGCGACTCACCCGTCGCTTCAACAAGACTTCCTGGTGAAATATTGGATGCTTCTACATAAGGCATGAGCAGAATGTTTTCATCTCTAAACCCTACGACCTCTGCTTTTATTGGATGGTGCTTGCTCCCTTTTTTATGAATGAGACAAACATCTCCGATCGAACTCTCTGGCCCCTTAGATTCAATCATGAGCCCAACCACTCGATTGACTTTACCAAATCGTTTATAAGGATCGGCAGTTTCAATCGTTTCTTTTAGTACATCCATTTTCATTTGTGATCACCTGAATCAATGACTTCTAATAATTTTTCTTTCAACTGATTCATTTGGGTATCAACACTCGCTTCCACTTTTCCAAAACTTGTTTCTACGTAACAAGTTCCTTTTGGCGCTTTTTCATCCGAGTAAATGGCAAGGTGTGTATCCTTCTGAAGGATTCTAATCAATTCGTCTTTATATTCCATCACATGCTCGTAATGTCCAGGGTCAACATAGATGGAAATATCATCATATTCTTTCACTTCTGAAATGACCTGCTTCACAAGAGCCAAAAATTGATCTTTCGTGTCCTCAGCTGCATTCCAAACGCGTTTGGCGAGTTCAAAAGCGAGTTCTACAATTTGCTCAGCAGAGCTTTCAATTTTTTCTTCGTAATCCTGCCTTGCAAGACTGACGATGTCATTTGCTTGATCAAGAATAGCTTGGTACTGCATATTCGCATCTGCTTCGCCCTTTTGGAAGCCTTCTTGATAACCTGCTTGTTTCGCTTCTTCAATGAGCTGCATTCTTTCCTCTTCAAAATCAGTCCGGCGCTGATTGATTTCAGCCATTGTTTTTTCCAGCTCACTGTTTGCTTGTTCTAATATGCGGCTCGCTTGATCTTCTGCATCACTGAGTACTAGCTGCGATGCTTCAGTTTCATTGACAAGCTCTTCTTCGTGATGTTCTCTTTTAAAGTTTACTTGCTGTAAAGGAATCGTTTGCCGCCCTTGTTCAGGAATAACAGATGTTTCATGTTTGATAATCCTAGACAATGATATCGTCTCCTCCGCCTCGAGCTATGACGATTTCTCCAGCTTCCTCAAGTCGTCTTACGATGCTGACAATACGGGTTTGTGCTTCCTCGACATCTCTAAGCCGGACAGGCCCCATAAACTCCATTTCTTCTTTGAATGTTTCGACCATCCGCTGTGACATGTTGCGGAAGACAATTTCTTTGACTTCTTCGCTTGCCACTTTGAGTGCGAGCAATAAGTCATCATTTGCAACATCTCTGATGACACGCTGAATCGCTCTGCTGTCAAGAGTGACAATATCTTCAAAGACAAACATACGTTTCTTAATTTCATCAGCAAGCTCTGGATCTTGAATTTCAAGTGTGTCTAAAATGGTTTTCTCAGTTGCACGGTCTACACCATTTAGCACTTCTACAACCGCTTCGACTCCGCCCGTTTGCGTATAGTCCTGCGTAAAGGTTGAAGAGAGCTTTTGTTCAAGAATACGCTCCACCTCATTGATGATCTCTGGAGATGTACGGTCCATTAAGGCAATACGTCTCGCAACCTCAGTTTGTACTTCCTCGCCTAACTCAGATAAAATTTGCCCAGCCTGCACTGGATCCAGGTAGGAAAGGATAAGTGCTATCGTTTGTGGATGCTCATGCTGGATAAAGTTTAAAATTTGTTCTGGGTCAGCCTTTCGAGCAAAATCAAATGGTTTCACTTGAAGAGAGGATGTTAGCCTGTTTAAGATGCTGTCCGCTTTATCCTCACCAAGCGCTTTTTCAAGCACTTGTCTTGCGTACATAAGACCGCCCTGCGATATGTAGTCCTGCGCGATGGCAATGCTGTGAAACTCTTCGATGACTTCATCTTTTTTAGCAGTATCTACACTTCGTACATTGGAAATTTCTAATGTTAATTTTTCTATTTCGTCTTCAGACAGATGTTTGTATACAGATGCTGACACGTCTAGCCCTAAGGAAATCATTAGGATTGCTGCTTTTTGTCTGCCTGTTAGTCGATTTGGATCTTTTCTCGACATGTGTATTCCTCCTAATCCTCGGACAGCCAGCTGCGTAGCAATTTAGCAAAGTCTTCTGGTTTTTCTTTTGCCATTTTTTCAAGCTGATTTTTTCTCACCATTTCTTCTGTTTCTGGTTCAGTGTCGATATCAGGAACATCGATTGGTGTACGTTCATCAAACTCAAACTCTTCTTCCTCATCTCTTCTACGCTTGCGTACAAGAAGAATGATAAGAGCGATAATTGCAAGTAGAAGCACACCGCCTACAATATAAACCCAAATTGGAATATTGTTTGAAGGGTTATCTGCCGCAGTTTGCTGTTTACCGTCTAATTTTGATACAGATAAAACGATTTTGTTATCTAAGTCGGCTTGAGTGAGCGCTTGACCATTTGTGTATTCTTTATCAATCGATGTGCTAATGATCGTTGAAAGAATCTTTTTGATATCATCTTGTCTTTCAGCCGTTAAAGAGTTTACATCGTTTGCAGTTGGTGGTTCGACCAATGCTTGAATGCCAACATCTCTAATTTTATAAGGGCTTTCTTTGATATCTTTATGAATGCGGTTGACTTCATAATTGATGCGATCTTCGCTCTTTTCGTAATCTCCGCTTCCATTCGCTCCATCGGCACCTTGATAATTTGTGACATCATCGTCACCTGTTCCAGCGGTGCCTCCAGCTGCTGCGCCGTTACCTGAATAAGTTTCAGCAATCTTTTCAGCGCTGACAGCAATCCCCTGCATGTTTTCTTTATCAACAGGTTCTACTAGGTCTTCTTTTCTTTTTTCTTCAGTAAAATCAATGTCTGTTGTGACCGATACAGCCACTTTATCTTGACCCATCATTGTTCCGAGCAGCTGCTGAATTTTTCTTTGAAGATTCTTTTCGATTTCCTCTTTTTTCTGCTGCTGTGCATCCATTCCACTTGCATAGGAATCGGAGCTGGTGTTTAAGTCGTAGTAGTTGGAATCTTGGTCCATAATGACAATGTTTTCTGTTTTTAAATTCGGCACACTTTTTGAAATAAGATGATAAAGGCCTTTTACTTGCTGCGGTGTGAGCGTGTAGCCCGGCTCAACTTGCAGCACTATGGATGCTGATGCATTACTTTGCTCTTCTCCAACAAAAACGGAATCTTTTGGCAGGTTAATCATCACTTTTGAATCTTTAATCCCATCAATTGTGTTGATCAGATTGGATAGTTCTGTCTGAGTTGCGTCTACTTTCAGAACATCAAATTCATTATCTGTTAAACCGAAGCCTGAATTGTTTGCAAAGAAGGAATAATCAATGTTGCCTGTCTTAGGGAGCCCTTCGGATGCGAGTGTTACTTTTAAAGAATCTGCTTGCTTTTCTGGAACGAGAATCGTTGTTCCATTGTTTGCAAGTTCCGATTTAACGTTTTTGCCATCTAGTTCCTGTTTGATTTGTCCAGCTTCTGCCTCAGACAAGTCTCTAAAGAGCGGAACCATTTTTTCAGAAGAAGCAAAGATGCTAACAACCGTAATAATGATTGCTAGGGCAGCAACGCCGCCAATCATGAGTATTTTTTGTAATTTTGATCGATTTCGCCAAAACTCAACTGTTTTTGTTCTTAATTGCATTAAAGTACGATTCATCTTAACCCCCGGTCATTCCATTCAGTCTTTTTTTGTCCACCAGCACCTCCTACATCTGCATTCTCATAATCTCTTGGTACGCTTCGACTGCTTTATTTCGAAACTCTGTTGCAGCTGTGAGTGTGACACTCGCTTTTTGCGCGGCAATCATGACTTCATCGAGATTGACATCTTTTCCTTGTGCAAGCGCATTTGTATACTGGTCTGATTTCAGCTGTGATTGATTTAATGCCTCAATGGAATTCTTCAGCACATCAGAGAAATTCGTTTGACTTTTAGGTGCAGCCGCCTGAATGGGCGTTGCATTCGTCAATTCACTTGCTTGCTGAGCAGTTTGAAGCTGGAAAGGAGATATTGCATTAACCAATTGTTTTCACCTTACTTTCCTATTTCTAAAGCTTTCATCAGCATGCTTTTATTCGCATTTAGAGCAGTTACGTTTGCTTCATATGATCTTGAGCTGCTGATGAGGTCGACCATTTCTTTTAATGGATCGACATTTGGTGTTTGAACATATCCATTTTCATTGGCATCGGGATTTGTAGGATCATATTGAAGGTTGAATGGAGTTTCGTCTTCAGTAATCTTTGTTACTTTGACGCCGTTTCCTAATTTGCCGCTCGAATTCATACTTGAGTTCAATATAGATGAAAACGATTCACCTGACGGCTGTAATGTGACAAGCTTACGTCTATAAGGCTCCCAGTTGCCATCAACCTGTTTAGCTCTTGTCGTATCCATATTTGCAAGGTTTGAGGATACAACGTCCATTCTGAGCCTCTGTGCCGTTAATGCTGAGGCCGAAGCGTTCACTCCTGAAAAGATCGACATCACTTACCTCCTGTCAAAACTGTTTTAAGAGAATTGAATTTCCCGCTCATTCTTTCCACCAGCGCATTATACTGAATTTGGTTTTTAGCGAGTTCACTCATCTCTTGATCAATATCGACATTATTTCCGTTTTCTTGATAAGAAGTACGGTTGCTCGAAACAACTGAATAATTAGACCCTGTTTTTGAAAAATCAATGTGACCTTGGTACGTTTTTTTAGCATCTAATTTGATTGACGCATCATTTAGCATGTCATGGAATGCGACGTTTTTCGACTTGTAGTTCGGTGTATCTATATTCGCGATATTATTACTTATGACTTTTTGCTTAACATTCGCTCTGCCCAAGGCATTCTCAAGGTTGCTTATCGTTCCAGAAAATATATCCAAAACCATATACCTCCAATCATATGTATTTCATTCCATTTAATCATGTCGAGATTTGTAAAACCATATGTTCATTGTAAGAAATAATAGGATTAAAGTCTATGATGTATATGTAAAAAAAACTCGTAATATATATCTATTTTACGAATAGGTATAAAGGCCTAGATTCAAAGCACTACAGATTTGTAAGGGGTTTCTTGGAAAAAAGAGTGACATTTTTCGGACAAATCCTCATTTTTTCACATAAAAAAACCCTTTTCAGCATTTATTTCGGCCAAAAAGGGTTTTTGATTAATGAGATTTTAAATTTTCGAGTTCAATTAAAAATTTGTTGTTTAACACTTTGATGTACGTTCCCTTCATTCCAAGAGAACGAGATTCGATTACGCCTGCACTTTCTAACTTACGTAAGGCGTTTACGATCACTGAACGCGTAATCCCTACACGATCTGCAATTTTACTTGCGACAAGAAGACCTTCGTTTCCATCCAGCTCTTCAAAAATGTGCTCAATCGCTTCAAGCTCACTATATGAAAGAGAGCTGATCGCCATTTGGACAACCGCTTTGCTTCTTGCTTCTTCTTCGATTTCTTCTGCTTTCTCGCGAAGAATCTCCATTCCAACAACTGTTGCCCCGTATTCAGCAAGAATTAAATCATCATCTGTGAATGTATCTTGTAAGCGGGACAGGATTAACGTACCTAAACGATCTCCTCCGCCGATAATTGGGACAATTGTTGTTAAGCCTGATTGGAATAAGTCACGGTTCTCAATCGGGAAAGCTGTATATTCACTGTTAATATCAAGGTTTGAAGACGTTTCAGGGACATTGAATAGACTCTTTGTATATTCCTCAGGGAACTGACGATCTTCAAGCATTTTTTTCATACGTGCATTTTCGATCTGCTGATTAATGGAGTAGCCAAGAAGCTTTCCCCTTCTGCTTAATACGAAAATGTTTGAATCAATGACATCTCTCAGTGTTTCTGCCATTTCTTTAAAATTAACTGGTTTCCCCGCTGCATCTTGCAGCATTGAGTTAATAATCCTTGTTTTTTGTAGTAACGCCATAATAATGATCCTCCTAGATTACTTTATTCATTTGTTAAAGTATAAATTGACTTAAATCTTTGTTATTTGCAATCTTTCCTAGCTTCTCTTCGACATACTGAGGGGTAATGGTCACTGTCTCCATCGTAATATCAGGCGCCTCAAATGAAAGCTCTTCAAGCAGCTTCTCAAGTATGGTATGAAGCCTTCTTGCACCGATGTTATCTGTCTCCTGATTGACATGATAAGCCACTTCGGCAATCTTATGAATAGCATCGTCAGAAAATTCAAGAGATATACCTTCTGTTTCAAGTAAAGCTTTATATTGCTTTAATAATGCATTATCTGGTTCCGTTAAGATTTTCACAAAGTCTTCTATACTTAATTTATCTAATTCTACACGGATTGGGAAACGTCCCTGAAGCTCCGGAATCAAATCTGATGGCTTTGCCATATGAAATGCACCTGCTGCAACAAACAGCACATGATCAGTTTTAACGGCACCATATTTCGTCATCACAGTTGAACCTTCTACAATCGGTAAAATATCACGCTGAACCCCTTCACGAGAAACATCTGCAGATGATGCACCACCGCTTTTGGCAATTTTGTCGATTTCATCGATAAAAATAATTCCTTGCTGCTCTGCTTTGTAGACCGCTTCCTGACTGACTTCATCCATATCAATCAGTTTTGAAGCTTCCTCAGCCGTTAACGCCTTTCTTGCTTCTCTGACAGTCAGCTTTCTGCGTTTTTTCTTTTTAGGCATGAGATTGCCGAGCGCATCCTGCATGTTCATACCCATTTGCTCCATACCCGAGCCTTGAAGCATATCAAACATGGAAGGCTGCTGTTCTTCTACTTCAATCGTGACGTAATGATCTTCAAGTTCTCCCATAGCCAGCTGATGAGCGATTCGCTTTCTTGTCGATTCGAGTTCCACTTCTTCATTTGAATGATCTCGATCACGGTCATCTTCATCAGAACCGCCAAACAGCATCTCAAAAGGATTTTTCACAGACTGGCTCTTTTTCTTACCAGGAACAAGTAAATGAACAAGACGTTTATTTGCTTGTTTTTCTGCTTCTTCTTGAACATCTTTCATCTTTTCTTCTTTGACAAGTCTAATCGCTGTTTCAACTAAATCTCTCACCATGGACTCTACGTCACGGCCGACATAACCCACTTCAGTAAACTTCGTCGCTTCCACTTTAATAAAAGGCGCACCAGAAATTCGAGCAATTCTGCGGGCAATTTCTGTTTTCCCCACACCTGTTGGGCCAATCATTAAAATGTTTTTAGGAACGACTTCATCCTTTAGCTTATCATGTAAAAGACTTCTTCTGTAACGGTTTCTTAAAGCCACCGCCACTGCTTTTTTCGCATCAAGCTGACCAATGATGTATTGATCAAGCTTTTCAACTATCTCTCTTGGGGTAAACGGCTTTTTCTCCATACGTCTCATGTCCTTTCTATTCAAGCTCTTCTAAAGTGATTTGATCGTTCGTGTAGACACAGATTTCTCCGGCCGTTTCAAGAGCGGCCTTTGCAATTTCTCTCGCTGTGAGATGATCACCTGCATGGGTTTTGAGAGCTCTCCCGGCGCTAAGCGCATAGTTGCCGCCTGAGCCAATTGCCAAAATCCCATCATCTGGTTCAATGACCTCTCCAGTTCCAGAGACGAGCAAAATACTTTCTTTATTCATGACGATGAGCATAGCCTCAAGCTGCCTTAGCATCTTGTCACTTCGCCATTCCTTCGCTAGTTCTACGGCTGCCCGCTTTAAGTTACCACCATATTCTTCAAGCTTTGTTTCAAACTTTTCAAAGAGTGTAAAAGCATCTGCTACTGAACCTGCAAAACCTGCAAGCACCTTGCCTCCGAAAAGACGGCGCACTTTTTTTGCTGTGTGTTTCATCACGACAGCCTGCCCGAAAGTAACTTGACCGTCGCCAGCCATTGCACTTTTTCCTTTATGTTGAACGGCAAAGATGGTTGTTGCATGAAATGATGACATGAAAAAACCTCCTTTTAGGATCGTTTAAAAGCCCTTGGGTGATGAGACATGTACGTGTTTCTTAAAGAATCTTTTGATACATGCGTGTACACCTGTGTAGATGATAAATTTGAATGACCGAGAAGTTCTTGAACACTTCTCAAATCTGCTCCCTCGTTTAAGAGATGCGTGGCAAAGGTGTGCCTCAACATGTGAGGATGGATATGTAATGTACCTGACGCCTTTTTCATTAATTCAGTGAGAATGAATCGAACACCTCTGTCTGTAAGAGGCGTCCCGCGCTGATTCAAAAACACATGAGTATCAGCACGGTCTTTCCCCTTAGCTTTCAGCTTCTGCCTTCCATCCTCTAAATAAGTAATGAGCGCTTCATGAGCATATGACCCGAAAGGAACATACCGCTGCTTGCTGCCTTTCCCATGAACAAGCACTGTATCCATCGATAAATCAAGATCAGATTCTTTTAATGAACATAACTCACTGACCCTCATACCTGTTGCATAAAGAAGTTCTAAAATGGCTTGATTTCTTTGCCCAAGTGGTGTGCTGACATCAGAAACTGTAAAAAGCTCTTTTAGTTCCTCTTCATACAAAAATGAAGGAATCCGCTTATCCTGCTTTGGTAAGCTAACGAGTAAAAAAGGATTTTCTTTCACAAGCTGTTCTCTTAATAGAAATTTATAAAAGCTGCGAAGCGCAGAGACTTTCTTACTAATCGTTCTTCTTGTCAGGCCTTTTTCATAAGCTTCTGTTAAATAAATTCTCGTATCTTGATAGGATACCTCTTCAAAACCGTCTATTCCTTGAATGTTCATAAATCTGACAAACTCTTCAATGGCTTCTGTATATCCTGAGATCGTTAAAGCTGAATAGTTTTTTTCAATTTGCAGATATTCAATGAATAAGTGGACAAGACGCTGTTTATTCGTCATTTTTACACCTCTTTAAGGCTTTTAAATGGTATCACATATCTTGCTTTCCGTGCAATGTTTTACTACAGAGATTTCGAAATAGTTTGAATAGTTTCGATTGCACGCTTAGCGTACTCTGCATAACGTTCTTGTTTGTTTTTAATTCGAACTCCTAGATCTTTCAGCAAACCAAAATTCGCATTCATCGGCTGGAAGCTTTTCTTGTTTGTCGATGTGATGTAGTGAGCCATACTGCCAATCGCTGTTTCCTCCGGAAGTGTCACAAGCTCTTCTCCTTTGACAAAACGAGCGGCGTTAATACCAGCCACTAGTCCCGACGCTGCGGACTCGACATACCCTTCAACGCCTGTCATTTGTCCGGCAAAGAATAGATCATCTCTATTTTTAAACTGATAAGTCGGTCTTAAAAGGCTTGGCGAGTTAATAAATGTATTACGGTGCATCACGCCGTAACGGACAATCTCTGCTTCTTCAAGACCTGGAATCAAACGGAATACTTCCTTTTGATCGCCCCACTTCAGATGTGTCTGGAAGCCAACGATGTTATATAAAGTACCTGCTGCATCATCCTGTCTTAATTGAACAACAGCGTAAGGTCTTTTGCCTGTTTTCGGATCTTCAAGTCCTACTGGCTTCATCGGACCAAACAGCATCGTTTTCTTTCCTCTTTTCGCCATGACTTCAATTGGCATACAGCCTTCAAAGAAGATTTCTTTTTCAAATTCTTTTAATGGTACAGTTTCAGCAGAAATGAGCGCCTCATAAAAACGATCGAATTCTTCTTCTGTCATTGGACAGTTTAAATAAGCAGCTTCTCCTTTGTCATAGCGAGATTTCAAGTACACCTTATCCATATCAATGCTGTCTTTCTCTAGAATAGGTGCTGCTGCATCGTAGAAATAGAGATATTCTTCTCCTGTTAACGATTTTAATTCTTTGGAAAGTGCTTCAGATGTCAGCGGGCCAGTCGCGATAATTGTCGGACCTTCTGGAATGCTCTGCACCTCTTCTTGAAAGACAGTAACATTCGGATGATTTTTCACGCGGTCTGTCACGTTTGCTGCAAATTCATGACGGTCTACTGCAAGCGCGCCGCCAGCAGGAACTGAGCTTTCATCTGCTGCTGCGATAATAGCTGAATCTAAATGACGCATTTCTTCCTTTAATACACCTACTGCATTCGTCAAAGCATTCGCACGCAGTGAGTTGCTGCATACAAGCTCCGCAAATTTATCTGTGTGGTGAGCCGGCGTTTGTTTCACAGGTCTCATTTCATATAAATTGACTTTAATGCCTCGTTTAGCGATTTGCCATGCTGCTTCACTTCCAGCTAAACCGGCTCCGATCACATTTACAAATTGACTCATTGTACAACTCTCCTATTTCGTAAGGTCTGTTTGATGACATAAAAAAGCAGGTGAACAAGGCTGCTCACCGCTATTTTTGTTGTTCCTCTTTATAATCACAGTTCACACATTGAACTTGAACGCCTTTTTTCAGCTTTTTCTCTACAAGCATATTTTCGCATTTTGGACACTTTCTTTCAATTGGTTTGTCCCAAGAGACGAATTCACACTCAGGAAAACGATCACAGCCGTAAAAAATGCGGCGTTTCTTCGATTTTCGTTCAACAATGTTTCCTTCATGACATGACGGGCATTTGACACCGATATCTTTGACAATTGGTTTTGTGTTACGGCAGTCAGGAAAGTTAGAGCAAGCCATGAACTTACCGTATCGACCCATTTTGTACACCATCGGATGTCCGCACTCTTCACAATCAACACCTGCGTATTCCGGCTCAATCTCAACTTCTTGCATCTCTGCTTCAGCTTTTTCTACCCGTTTTGCAAAGTCTTGATAGAAGCTGTCGATAATACGAACCCATTCGATCGTACCTTCTTCAACACTATCAAGTTCCTTTTCCATTTTCGCTGTAAATTCAACGTTAATGATTTCAGGGAAGAATTCAATGATTAAGTTGAGTACAATCTCTCCAAGCTCTGTCGGAGTAAATCGTTTATTATCAAGTGCGACATAGCCGCGCTTTTGAATCGTATCTAATGTTGGTGCATACGTAGATGGACGGCCTATACCGAGCTCTTCAAGTGTTTTGACCAATCTTGCCTCAGTGTAACGCGGAGGCGGCTGTGTGAAGTGCTGTTCAGGTTCGATATCTTTTGAAAGAACTGTATCCCCTTCTTTGAGATCAGGAAGCATTTTGTCCTTTTCCTCTAGCTGGTCGTCCTTTCCTTCCACATAAACCTTCATAAACCCAGGAAATTTCACTTTACTGCCATTCGCACGGAAAGTAAGACCGTTATGATCAAGATCCACACTCATTGTATCAAGAACAGCCGGCGCCATTTGGCTTGCCACGAATCGTTCCCAAATCAATTTATACAGACGAAGCTGATCGCGGCTTAGCACATGCTTGACATCTGCCGGTTTTCTTAACGTAGAAGTCGGGCGGATGGCTTCGTGAGCATCTTGTGCATTTTCATTCTTTTTGGCCGGTCGTTTTGTTGTGTTTAAGAAATTCTTGCCGTACGTCTGATCAATGAAAGCAGATACTTCTTCAATCGCCGTATTGGAAATACGTGTTGAGTCCGTTCTCATATATGTAATGAGACCGACTGTACCTTCTTTACCAAGATCAATTCCTTCATATAATTGCTGTGCAATCATCATTGTTTTTTTCGCACGGAAGTTTAATTTTCTTGCAGCTTCCTGCTGTAAAGTAGAAGTCGTAAACGGAACGGCTGGATTACGTTTCCGCTCTTTTTTCGTTACTTTCTCTACAGAGAATTTGCTTCCTTTTAATTTCGAAAGGATTTCTTTTACATCTTCTTTTGTTTTCAATGGATGTTTTTTGCCATTGAGGTCAAAGAAACTCGCTTCGAAGCTTTCTTTTCCTTTAAGGAATGTACCGTCAATTGTCCAGTATTCTTCTGGTTTAAATTCATTAATTTCATTCTCGCGATCAATAATCAGGCGGAGTGCAACTGATTGAACACGTCCGGCACTTAAGCCCTTTTTCACTTTCTTCCATAAAATCGGACTGATTTTATACCCAACGAGACGATCTAAAATCCGTCTTGCCTGCTGCGCATCAACTAAGTCCATATTGATCATACGTGGATGCTTAAAGGAATCCTTAATCGCATCTTTTGTAATCTCGTTAAAAACAACGCGGCAGTCAGAAGAGAGGTCAAGGTCAAGGCTGTGTGCTAAATGCCAAGCAATCGCTTCTCCCTCTCTATCGGGGTCAGCTGCGAGATAGACTTTTTTTGCTTTTTTCGCCGCTGTTTTTAATTCTTTTAAAACTGGGCCTTTCCCGCGAATCGTAATATATCTCGGTTCGAAGTCATGCTCAGTGTCAACACCGAGCTGACTTTTCGGTAAATCCCTTACGTGCCCCATTGAAGCTTTTACTTTATACTTTTTTCCTAAATAACGCTCAATCGTTTTCGCCTTTGCTGGCGACTCAACGATGACTAAATAATCAGCCATACTCAAAATCCCCCTTAAGAGGTGTTCTCTCTTTATACATTTCACAATTCATATTTATGTTAATTGCACCTATCTAACAGGCAATCATTAAAAATTCTTTATGATGAACATCATTATAAACACGAAAAACAAAGTGTAAACTTAAATCCTCACTATTATTAAATATTCCGATGTCTTTTGTCAAACGATATTTTTATGAGAGTTCAGTATATTGAACGCTGTGGAAGGAGAATTCCTCTAAAATATCCTTTGTGGAATGAACAAGCTTTGCCCCCTGCTGAATGAGTCTTGCCGGACCTGTGGAATTAGAATCAAAGATGGATCCGGCAACCGCAAATACTTCTTTGCCTTGCTCAAGTGCTTGATAGGCTGTAATAAGAGAACCGCTCTTTTCTTTGCACTGAATCACGATGGTCCCTTTCGTCAATGCACTAATTAAACGATTTCTCATTGGAAAATGCCACTTTTCTGGTTTGACATAAGGCGGGTGCTCTGACAAAAGCAAATGATGTTCGCCCATGTATTGAGCCATTTGTGCATGTTCTTTTGGGTATACATGCTGAAAGCCGCCTGCTATAATGCCGATTGTTTTCCCTTTTTTCCTGATGCACTCTTTATGTGCCAGTCCATCGATTCCTTTAGCTAAACCACTGACAATCATCCACTCTTCCTTGACAAGCTCACCAACAATTTTCTTCACACATGCTTCTCCATAAGACGATGGAACTCGCGTGCCGACTACACCTAAACTTTTTTCTTCATTTAAATATGATACGTTTCCTTTTAGGAATAACACAGGGGGAGGATCATAAATATTTTTTAGTGTGCTGGGATATAAGGGTGATGTGATGGGAATCATGTGAATGTTTTGCTTTAAATAGGCTTGAACGATGTGTTGAAAAATGGGGAATTCATTTTCTTCAGCTTGTTTTAAGCGGGTAAAGTCGATCGTTTGTAATGCTCGATCCTGTTTAAAATGATGTGTTTCTTCATTTATATATAGTTCAGGATCGACTTTCCACCATTTTGTTAATAATGAGGGTGAGATGAGGCCTTTTAAGCGGTGAAAAATCATTCTTTCGGACACGTTGTACATACCATTCCTCCAGTTTAAGATAGAAAGAAGAAGACTTGTCAAAGAACAAGTCTTCTTGTGTCATTAATGCGTTTTACAAGCTTCGAAGAGATTCTTCTCTTTTAATACTTTAATCAACGTTTCTCCCATGACAGATGGTGTTTCTGCCACTTCAATTCCACATTCACGCATTGTTTTTACTTTTTCATCAGCTGTTCCTTTACCACCAGAAATAATAGCACCAGCATGTCCCATACGTTTTCCTGGAGGCGCCGTTTTACCGCCAATAAAGCCAACGACTGGTTTAGTCATATTTGCTTTTACCCATTCAGCTGCTTCTTCTTCAGCCGTACCGCCGATTTCACCGATCATTATTACAGCATGTGTTTCAGGGTCTTCATTGAATGCTTTTAAAACATCAATAAAGTTTGTCCCATTTACCGGGTCCCCCCCGATTCCTACAGCTGTCGATTGACCAACGCCAGCTTCTGAAAGCTGATGTACCGCTTCATATGTAAGCGTTCCAGAACGAGAAACAACACCCACATGACCTTTTTTATGAATGTAGCCAGGCATGATACCAATTTTACATTCTTCAGGTGTGATGACACCTGGGCAGTTTGGTCCAACTAGTCTTGTCTTTTTCCCTTCCATATACCGCTTCACTTTGACCATGTCAAGCACTGGAATATGTTCTGTGATACAAATGACGAGATCGACTTCTGCGTCAACAGCCTCTAAAATGGCATCTGCCGCAAATGGTGCTGGTACATAGATAACAGAAGCGTTCGCTCCAGTAGTCTGAACTGCTTCAGATACAGTATTAAATACAGGAACTCCTTCTACTTCAGTTCCACCTTTTCCAGGTGTGACACCGCCAACGATATTAGTTCCGTACTCAATCATTTGTTTTGTATGGAACAATGCGGTTGAACCGGTAATCCCCTGAACAATTACTCTCGTATTTTTATTAATAAATACACTCATTTAGGTTCCCTGCCTTTCTGCTCTACTTGACTAAAGATACAATCTTTTCTGCCCCGTCAGCCATAGACTCAGCAGAAGTGATATTTAAGCCTGAATCACTCAGGATTTTCTTCCCTAATTCAACGTTTGTTCCTTCAAGACGTACAACAAGTGGTAATGTTAAGCCGACTTGTTTCGTCGCTTCAACAACACCTTCTGCAATCACATCACATTTCATGATGCCGCCAAAAATGTTCACGAAAATCCCTTTGACATTTTGATCAGATAAAATGATTTTAAATGCTTCCGTTACTTTTTCAGCTGTTGCACCGCCGCCAACATCTAGGAAGTTTGCAGGGTCCCCGCCGTAATGCTTGATGATATCCATTGTAGACATCGCAAGACCTGCTCCATTGACCATACAGCCAATATTTCCATCTAAAGAAATGTAGCTTAAGTCATATTTAGATGCTTCAATTTCTTTTGGATCCTCTTCATCAAGGTCACGGTATTCTAATATATCTTTTTGTCTATATAAGGCATTGCTATCAAAGTTTAATTTTGCATCAAGTGCCATGACTTTTCCATCGCCTGTTACAACAAGTGGATTAATCTCAGCAATTGAACAATCTTTTTCAATAAACGCATTGTAAAGGCTTGTCATAAACTTAACAGCTTGGCCAACTAATTTTGTTGGAATATTAATTTTAAATGCCACTTCTCTCGCCTGATAGCCTTGCAGACCAATTGCTGGATCGATGACCACTTTGACGATTTTTTCTGGCGTTTTTTCTGCTACTTCTTCAATTTCAGTACCGCCTTCTTCAGATGCCATCAATACAATTCTTGATGTCGCTCTGTCCAAAACTAGTCCAACATAGTATTCCTTTTGAATATCGCAGCCTTCTTCAATAAGTAAGCGTTTTATTTCGCGCCCTTCAGGCCCTGTTTGATGTGTGACAAGTGTCTTGCCGAGCAATTCCTCTGCAAACCCTTTCACTTCATCTTTCGTTTTTGCAATTTTTACCCCGCCTGCTTTACCACGGCCGCCTGCATGAATCTGTGCTTTTACGACATATACAGAGCTCCCTAGCTCTTCTGATGCTTTCACTGCTTCATCAGGTGTAAATGCTACTTTACCATTTGGAACTGAAACCCCATATTTTCTTAGGATTTCTTTTCCTTGGTACTCATGGATATTCATTTCCCATCCTCCCAACATATGTAGAAACAAAAATTATAAAATAGACTGCGCTTTCATTTTAAAGAATAAAAAAGAGAATGTCTAGGGTTCTATGTAAAATCGTAAAATCCTTCTAAACATTCAAACTTTTATTTTATTAAAAATATAAATTTTTCAGCCAAATCATTTATTTTACCTTATTTTTTCATTTTTTGATCTAACCTGTAGATAAACGAAAAAATTTCTGCTACAGTATCGTATAACGCTTCAGGGATCTCCTCATCTAATGTTAAGTGGCGCATGAGTTCGACTAAATTACGGTCTTCCTGGATTGGGACTCCCGACTTTTTTGCTTCTTCAATAATATGATCTGCCACATAGCCGCTGCCTGTTGCAACGACTTTTGGCGCTTTTTGTTTTTCTTCATCGTAATGCAGAGCGACCGCTCTTCTAAGCGGTTTTGAATCCTTCATACTCGTAAGTCCAGCCCTTTCTCGCTGATTTTATGAAAGTGTTCATCTAGAAATTGAGACGGATCTACTGGCTCTTGTCTCTTTTTTGCTGTAATTCCCGTTAAACTGTATCCTAGCGCATTTAAATTCTCTCGAACAGCCGGAATCATTGGATTAATGGTGCCTTGCAGTTCATGGGCTGTCTCGACTGTAATGGACATGACCTTTTGCTGAATCGTACAGTCTATCAAGGTTTCTTCAAGGTTTTCCATGTTTAAATAAAACATGAGGCGGCACTGAGAAATATCAATAGAGCCATCCTTTTTCTTATGTCCTTTTAGAATAAAGGTTAAATCTTGAACACTATGTTTTGAGAAAAGCGGATAGGAAATCATCATTTGACTGACGGTTTGGTTCTCCTGCTGCACAAATAACTGTCCATTCAATCTATGAAACAATTGATCCACTTCTTTTTTAACGGGCTCTGGTAAATCCGCCTGCCTCACATCATTTAAGGTGAGCTTTAATTGGTGCAGCTCCTGACTTTTGACATCCTGGCTGCCTTTTTCAAGCAGTTTCAGCATACCAATTTCATCACGTACACCTATTGCCTTTTTCATCGTCATAAGTAAATCGAGCACATCGGTTTTATTACTTAATGTTGGTTCTGTCTGCTGCACTACCTGGGCCAAAGCTTTTGCCTCTGCTTTTGACAGGAAGGGAAACTCTTTTTGAAGCACAGCTGCTTTTGCGTCAGGCTGAGATCCTGCCTGCTGGAGCCCGTGCAGCAATGCTGTGAGCTGTTTTAAGTTAGGTTCTTGCTGCCCGTCTGCACCTTGTTTCATCAAACTTGCCAGTATCCGCTCAATTTGCTGATGCGGGATTTGCAGCTCTTCTTTTGGACTTGTTGACTGCTGCACGTTTGTCTGAGGAACTTGGGACGGCTGACGCTCTTGAACGATTGCGGCATGGCTATTTTCTTTTTGCTGAGAAGGATTGAGCTGAGTCGTTACTGGTGAATTGCCACCTTGCTTCGCCTCGCCTTCTCTCGCTGCTAGAAGGACCGATAAGAGCTTTTCTGCATGGACGGCTGTCTCTGCATCTACAACTGACCGAACGGCTTGTATAAGGGTCTGTGTGGCATCTGTGTGCTTCGGAAGCTGTGTTAATTGATTTAATAGCGCTGTTATATCCTGATGAAGGGCAGAGGGTGATTTTACGGCTAAAATAGATTGAAGCACCCCTTGCTGGATCGGTAAATCTTTCTTTAAAGCAAAGAGGAGGGCCTGGAGCCCTTTCTTCACATCAGCTCCTTGAAGCTGTTCGATCCACTTCACTGCCGTTTTTAACTCTCCTTCGTTGATGACGGACTTTTCCTTTAAAAAAGCTGTAGCTGTCAGCATGTTTTCAAGCCCATTTTTCAGTGAGAGACCTTCTAATAGTTTGGCTGCTGCATCCTTTAATGTCTTAGGATCTTGATCAAATTGCTGAACGGGTCTTAGTTTATTGAGGCTGCCTCCACCCTCTTGTTCAAATTGGAACCAATAAAATGCGTCTGCTTTAAGCTGAGCCGCCAGCTGTGCTTTTATTTTCGTTGAACCTATTTGAACAAGGGCTGTATCATCTCCAAGCATTTTTAGTACTTTACCGAGAATCAGCCGATGAACATTATCCTTCCCTTCGGTGTTTAATGGAACCGATTCGGCCGTATTCAGCCGGCTATTCAGTGCTGTATGTATGTCCTCAACTCTTGTCATCACAGGCAGCCTCCTTAGATTAAAATTTATGATATAACAGATTTCACCGGCGCAAACGATAACCGGTGGATGGGGGTAGCACCATGTGTTTGAATCGCAGCCAGGTGCTCTTTCGTTCCGTACCCTTTATGTTTTTCAAATTGATACTCAGGATACTTACGCCCGTACTCTTCCATCATCTGATCCCTTGTCACCTTCGCAATACATGCACCTGCTGCAATGGATGCACTTTTTGCATCTCCTTTGATGATCTTCTCTTGGTGAGTAGAAAGCGGGAGTGTCATGGCATCTATGAGTAGATAATCAGGTGTATGAGTTAACTGCTCTACAGCTCTTACCATCGCCAGTCTTGATGCTTCATAAATATTGATTTCATCAATCGTAGCCGCATGAACAATGCCGATTCCGATATCAAGTGCTTCTTTTTGAATTAAATCATAATAAGCCAATCTTTTTTTCTCAGATAATTGCTTTGAGTCGTTTAAACCGAGCAGGACTGTATTTTCCTTTAATATAACGGCTGCTGCCACAACTGGGCCGGCAAGCGGTCCTCTTCCTGCTTCATCTATTCCAGCAATACATGTGTATCCCTGCGCCTTTGCTTTGTTTTCAAATTGCAGCATGTCATCCCATGCCGCGCGAAGTGCTTGCTGCTTTTCTCTATCTTTGTGCCACTTTTCTATCAGTTTTTGGACACTTTTTCTCGTATCATCTTTCACAAGCTCTCGAATGTAGGACTCGTCGCCTGCATGCTTTTCTATAAGTTCTTTTATTTGTTTCACCGTGTACATAGGCTTTTTCGCAGCCTCCTTCTTTATATCGGCAGTTTTTCGCAAAAAATAAAGACCCGCATGAGCTGCGTGTCTTTTAGCTTTCAGGCTTCTCAAAAGTGAGGGGACCAAATTTTTCTGTTCGAATATCCCGAATAATGATTTCGGTGGTTTTATCATAGTTTATGAATCCCCCGCTCATTAGACAGCCTCGCTTAGTGCCAATTGCATCAAACAGCTCAACCGTATCTTCAGGTATCTCCGCTAGGTCATAGCGTTTTTTTAATCGCTCTGGGTAGTTCTCTTCTAGAAAACGAAGTGCATACACAGCGACATCCTGTAAATTGATGATCGAATCTTTGATCGCTCCAGTCACCGCAAGTCTGAGTCCTACTTGCTCATCTTCAAACTTCGGCCAGAGGATTCCAGGGGTATCGAGCAGTTCTAGTTCTTTCCCTACCTTTACCCATTGCTGTGATGTCGTAATCCCAGGCCGGTCTCCTGTTTTGGCAATGTTCTTTTTTGCTAAACGATTGATTAAGGTCGATTTGCCGACGTTGGGAATTCCGATAATCAGTGCTCGAATGGCACGTGGTTTGACGCCTTTTGCTTTCATGCGGTCGAATTTTTCTTTTAAAATTTCTTTTGAAGTCGTGATGATCTGATTTAACCCTTGTCCATCGACAGAGTTAATGGCAAGTGACCGAACGCCTTGCTGCTCAAAATGCGCCTGCCACTCCTTTGTCATACGAGGATCTGCTTTATCTGCTTTGTTTAAGAGCATGATTTTGGGTTTGTTTTGAAGGATTTCTTCGATCATTGGGTTTCTAGAGGACATCGGAATTCTTGCATCGGTTAATTCAAATACGATGTCGATGAGCTTTAATTTTTCTGTGACTTCACGTCTTGCTTTTGCCATATGGCCTGGAAACCATTGAATCGTCATATGTGCACCTTCTTTCTTCTACCATTATCTTTATACATTGTACAAAAAAAGAGCCTGTTACAGGTAACAAGCTCTTTCCTTTGATATCATTATCGTCTGATTTCTTTGATACGAGCCGCTTTACCGCGAAGTTCACGTAGGTAGTAAAGTTTCGCACGACGTACCTTACCGTGACGTACCACTTCGATCTTAGCGATTTTTGGTGTGTGTACAGGGAATGTACGCTCAACGCCTACACCGTAAGAGATCTTACGAACTGTGAAAGTTTCGCTGATTCCACCACCACGACGCTTAATTACAACACCTTCAAAGATCTGGATACGCTCACGAGTACCCTCGACAACTTTAACGTGTACACGTAAAGTGTCACCAGGACGGAACGCAGGAAGATCAGTGCGTAATTGTTCTTTTGTGATTTCTTCAATCAAATGTTGCATCGTTTTCAACTCCTTCCAACAGATGCTCATGTCCTCTTTCTTCATTGCAGCGGAACATCGTTTTCAAACTTGGATCAGCAAGCCGTCCAAGTCACAAGTAGTATCATACCATACCTCTATGCCGTGTGCAATACAATCTAGTCATTATGAAGCTGCCAAAGCCATCTTTTTTCTTCATCCGTTAATGTTTTGCAAGAATCGATCAAATCTGGTCTTCTTGTATAGGTTCGCTTCAAGGATTCTTTGCGCCGCCACTCTTCAATTTTGGCATGATTTCCAGAGAGAAGCACATCCGGCACTTTTAGTCCTTTATAATCAGCTGGCCTTGTATAGTGCGGGTGCTCAAGCAGACCTGTACTGAATGAATCTTCGATGTGAGACGCTTCTTTTCCAAGCACATGAGGCAAAAGCCTGACAACACTGTCTGCAATCATCATCGCTGGCAGCTCTCCGCCTGTGAGGACGAAATCTCCGATTGAGATCTCATCTGTGACAAGATGCTCCCTGATGCGCTCATCGTAGCCTTCATAGTGGCCGCAAATGAACATAAGATGCTCTTCTTTTGCAAGTTCTTCTGCTTTCTTTTGTGTATACCTTTCCCCTTGAGGACAGACAAGAATGATTCGGGGTTTCGTGCTTGCTTTTTTCGTTAAATCTTCTACCGCATCAAATACGGGCTGCGCTTTCAGTACCATACCAGCACCGCCGCCATACGGATAGTCATCCACTGTTTTATGCTTATGATCCGAGTACTCTCTAAAATTGACGACTTGAAATGAGACAGCTTCTTTCTCCTGTGCTTTTTTTAAGATCGATGAGTGAAGTACACCTTCGAACATTTCAGGAAAAAGGGTTAAGAAATCGATTTTCATTCGTCAATAAGTCCTTCCATCACTTCAATGTGTACGGTTTTGGATGAGATATCGATCTTTTTGACGACAGATGGTATATATGGAATGAGGGCATCTTTTTTGCCTTTTCTTCCAACCACCCACACATCATTTGCCCCTGGCGTAAGGATTTCTTTGATTTGGCCGATCAGCTTGTCCTCTTCATCGTATACTTCACAGCCAATGATTTGGTGGAAATAAAATTCTCCTTCGTCTAATGACCCAAGATGTTCTTTTTCTACCTTTAAGATTGATTCTTTCAAATGCTCTGCTTCATTTAATGAGTTGATTTCTTCAAATGTGAGCAAATCAAACTGTTTGTGCTGGCGATGTGATGCGACAGTCACTTTCAGCGGCTCGCTTTGACCTTGCTTAAAAATATAGAGGACGCTTCCCTTTTTGTAGCGCTCTTCTGGGAAATCCGTCTTTGACACGACGCGTACTTCTCCGCGCACTCCGTGTGTATTGACGATCTTTCCAACATTCAACCATTCTAGCTCCATGTTCTCAATCACCCCTGACGTATTTCCACAATGGTGCCGTCTTTCACGACGATGACATTATCTTGCATCTTGTCATCCCATTTATCACCTATTTTTACTTCAACCAATGCATCCACTTCTGTTTCTTTCATTTCACTTCCAAGCGGCAAAATATGCAGCTGCTCTACTTGAAAATCAATTTGCCGGATCTTCTCTTGCCTTTTATCGATCGCTTTTTGAAATTGAGGGATGGCTTCTTGCTGATGTGGTTCTTTTTCATGTTTTTTTAGTTGAAAATATAGTTGATTGCATTCACGTTCTAGTCTTTCTTTTTTCTCCAAAAAAGTCGTTAACAGTTTGTCCTTACTGCTTTCAGTTAATACTTGCATCACGGTGACATGTTGAATGATCTGCATCTTCCTTTTTGTCCCCCTATCCGAAGGCATTTGTCCTCTACAGTATAACGAAAAATAGATTTAAACGTGTAAAAAAAGGGGAGGTCCTAAGCCCTCTCCCTTTTTAGTCAGCAATCTCAAGTTGAACTTTCTTAGAAGACTCTGCACTTGCTGCAAAAATGACTGTTCGTATCGCTTTTGCTGTACGTCCCTGCTTTCCGATCACTTTTCCGGTATCTTCAGCATTGACAGACAGTGTGTAAATCACCTGTTCATCTTTTTCTAATGAAGATACGTGAATATCTTCTGGGAAATCAACAAGTGGCTCGACGATGGACACAATCAATTCTTCCAAGGACAGCTCATTCATTATTTGCTGTTTTTCGCATTATGAAATTTTTCAAGAATTCCTTGGCTTGAGAAAAGGTTGCGAACTGTATCAGATGGTTTCGCACCATTTTGAAGCCATTTAAGCGCTAATTCTTCGTTGATTTTCACCTCAGCTGGTGATACCACTGGGTTGTAAGTTCCAACTGTTTCGATGAAACGACCGTCACGTGGTGAACGAGAATCTGCTACAACAATACGATAGAAAGGAGATTTTTTTGCTCCCATACGTTTTAAACGAATTTTTACTGCCATTTTACTAGCACCTCCGAAAATATTTCAACAAGATAGTATATTAACAATGATAAAAGGGTTTGTAAAGTGTTTTTTCTTAACAACGGTTTTATCATGTATAACCAATTACATAAATGGTAATTTAAAGCCCTTTTTCTTTCCTTTGGACATGTTGGTCATTTGCTTCATCATCTTTTTCATTTCATCAAATTGCTTTAAAAGGCGATTGACTTCCTGTACAGATGTTCCGCTTCCCTTTGCAATCCGTTTTCTTCGGCTTGCATTGATGACCTCTGGCTGTTCTTTTTCCTTGGTCGTCATTGATTTAATGATCGCTTCGATGTGATTGAGCTGCTTTTCGTCCACTTGGACGTTTTTGAGCCCTTTCATTTTACCGGCTCCCGGCATCATTTGGATCAGTTCATCAAGTGGACCCATATTTCGAACTTGGCCAAGCTGCTCGAGGAAATCATCGAGCGTGAAGCTCATTGTCCGCATTTTTTGCTCAAGCTCTTTCGCTTTATCTTGGTCGACGTTTGCCTGTGCTTTTTCAATCAGCGTGAGCACATCTCCCATGCCAAGAATTCTTGATGCCATCCGCTCTGGATGGAATGGTTCAATTGCGTCAAGCTTTTCTCCTAGTGCAGCGAATTTAATCGGCGTATTGGTGACAGCTCGAATAGAAAGTGCTGCACCGCCTCTTGTATCACCATCTAGTTTTGTGAGAACGACACCTGTTAAACCAAGCTGTTCATTAAAGCTTTTTGCGACATTGACCGCATCTTGACCTGTCATAGAGTCAACAACTAGGAAAATTTCTTCTGGATTCGCTACTTCTTTTACTTTCTGAAGTTCATCCATTAATTCTTCATCGATATGAAGACGTCCTGCTGTATCTAAAATGACATAATCATGGTGTTCTTCTTTCGCTTTTTCAATTGCCTGTTTGGCAATTTCGACAGGGCTGACTTGATCACCTAATGAAAACACCGGCATATCAAGCTGTTTCCCGAGCGTTTGAAGCTGCTGGATCGCTGCTGGTCTGTAAATATCAGCAGCTACCATCATCGGCTTGCGATTATGTTTTTTGCGAAGTAAATTGGCAAGCTTCCCAGTTGTGGTTGTTTTACCTGCCCCTTGAAGACCAACCATCATAATGACGGTCGGAGATTTTTTCGCTACAGCGATCTTACTCTCTTCTCCGCCCATTAATTCAGTGAGTTCTTCTTTTACAACTTTAATGACCTGCTGTCCAGGGGTAAGGCTTTTCATGACCTCTTGTCCAACTGCCCGCTCACTTACTTTTTTCACAAAGTCTTTGACTACTTTAAAATTGACGTCAGCTTCAAGAAGGGCAAGGCGTACCTCGCGCATCATTTCTTTTACATCTTGCTCTGACACTTTTCCTTTGCCGCGGATTTTTGAAATCGTCTGCTGCAGTCGGTCGGCTAATCCTTCAAATGCCATACTGTGCCGCCTCCTAATCTAATTTCTCAAGCGATTCAATTAAAGCTTCTGCTTCTTCTGTTTGCGCAGAATCAGCTACAAGCTCTCTCATTTTTTTGAGAAGTTCTTTACGCTCTTTAAATTTCTTAAACAAGAGCAGCTTTTCTTCATATTGTTCAAGCATCGCTTCAGTCCGTTTAATATTATCATAAACAGCCTGCCTTGATACTTCATATTCATCCGCAATTTCACCGAGGGAAAAATCGTCTAGGTAGTAAAGCGACATGTAGCTCTTTTGCTTTGCGGTCAACAACGATTGATAGAAGTCAAACAAGTAGTTCATTCTCGTTGTTTTTTCAAGCGTCATGGGCTCTCTCCCCTTTGTTAAGTTCATTCCCTTTACATCAACTAAGTTTACACGGTTCTCTTCTGTGTGTCAAGTTTTTATCTTGTCACTTCATGAAGCGGCGTATAAATAAAAATGCCAGCAGTTTCGCCGGCATTTTTTTGTTAGTCTTGTTGATCAATTACGTCTGAGAATAATCCATACACATACGATTCTGCATCAAACTCTTGCAGATCGTCCACTTTTTCACCTAAACCGACAAGCTTTACAGGGATGTTCAGCTCATTTCGAATCGCTAGAACGATCCCGCCTTTTGCAGTTCCGTCAAGCTTTGTTAAAGCAATCCCTGTCACATTTGTCGCTTTAGAAAATTCCTTGGCTTGTGCCATCGCGTTTTGACCCGTTGTCGCATCAAGAGCGAGCAATACTTCATGAGGTGCATCTGGAACCTCGCGCTCAATGACTCTCTTGACCTTCTCCAGCTCTTTCATCAAGTTGACTTTGTTTTGAAGTCTTCCTGCTGTATCGCAGATGAGGACATCCGCATTTTTCGCTTTTGCTGATTGAACGGCATCATAGATCACCGCTGCTGGATCAGAGCCTGCTGTTTGTTTGACGACAGGGACACCTGAACGCTCTCCCCACACTTCAAGCTGCTCGATCGCACCGGCACGGAACGTATCACCTGCTGCTAAAATGACGGATTTCCCTTCATTTTTCAGCTTGTTTGCAAGCTTGCCGATCGTCGTTGTTTTTCCAACACCGTTGACGCCTACAAATAAAATGATATTCAAACGCCCGTCTTCAATATTCAGTGCAGAGATTTGTTCCTCTCCGCTATTGTAGATATCAACCAGTTTTTCAGAAATGACCGCTTGTACTTCGCTTGGGTCTTGAATGTTTCTTAATTTCACTTCTTTTTTCAGCTCATCAATCAGTTCCATCACAGTTGTGAAACCGACATCAGCTCCGATCAGAACCTCTTCCAGCTCTTCAAAAAAGTCTTCGTCGACTTTGCGGTAGCGGGAAATCAGTTCATTTACTTTTCCTTGGAAGGAGTTTCTCGTTTTTTCGAGTCCATCTTTAAACTTTTCTGATACTGAATCGGTTTGCTGCGTAAATTTTTCTTTTAATTTCTTAAAAAAGCTCATTGGTTCAAAAACCTCCTTTAATTACTGGACAAGCTCTTTCGTTTCTTCTAGTTTGACAGATACAAGCTTTGAAACACCTGATTCCTGCATGGTCACGCCGTAGAGCACATCGGCTTCTTCCATTGTTCCCTTGCGGTGCGTAATGACAATGAACTGTGTTTCCTGGCTGTATTTCTTTAAATATTGCGCAAAACGGAAAACATTTGCTTCATCAAGTGCCGCTTCTACCTCATCTAACACGCAGAATGGAACAGGTCTCACTTTTAAAATAGAGAATAGTAAAGCGATCGCTGTTAAGGCTCTCTCTCCGCCTGAAAGAAGGCTTAAGTTTTGCAGTTTTTTCCCTGGCGGCTGCGCGACAATATCAACGCCAGAGTTGAGTAAATCATTTGGATCTGTCAGCTTAAGATCTGCTCTTCCACCGCCAAATAATGCTTGGAAAACAGATTCAAAGTGACCGCGGATTTGAGAGAATGTCTCAGAGAAACGCTTTGTCATCTCTTGATCCATTTCTTCGATGACTTGGAATAATGTATTTTTCGCTTCTGTCAGATCATTTCGCTGTTCTGTTAAGAAGAGATAGCGTTCATTCACACGTTCATACTCGTCAATGCTGCCTAAGTTTACGGTTCCAAGCTCTTCAATGGCTAGTTTGATCAGCTTCACTCGTTTTCTTGCTTCATCTGGCGATAACGTCAATTGATACATCTCTTTTGCTCCTTCAAATGAAAGAGCATATTCATCGTTCAAATAAGCGATCAGGTTATCGAGCTCGACTTCCATACGGCCAAGCTTAATCTCTTCATCTTTTAAGCTTGTGGTGAGCTGCTTATACAAACGTTTTTGTTCTTTAAGCTCACGTTCAGCGAATTCTAATGTTTCAGAAAGAGCGAGGCGCTGCTTACGACGCTCTGAAATGAGGGCGGTTGTTTTGTTTTTGTTTTCCAGCTTCTCTTTCGCCGCTTCTTCCAGCTGTTCGGCTCCGCTTGAACTAGATGACATTTCACTTGTTAAGAGTGACAGATCTTCTTTTGTTTCCATCAGCGTCTGTTCAGCTTCTTCTAATTCAGCCATTAAGCTCGAAAGCTTTTCTTGTTCATTCGCTAAGGACTGCTCTTTTTTGGCAAGCGAGATTTTCAGCTCTGTTAATTCAGCTGAAATGGTTTCCTTCGTTGAGCTTTGCGTCTGCTTACGCTTTGTTAATGTATTGATCTCTTGATCAAGAGCCGTCAGTTTCTCACCTATAGAGGTTTCAAGAGCGACCTGCTTTTTGTCCTTATCCGCGAGTTCAGTAGAACGCTGCTGCAACTCTTCTTTTTCTTGATCATAGAGCTCAAGATGAGCATTGATATTTTTTTCTGCAACTTGCAGTTCGTATAGCTTCCCTTTGAGATCTTGCTGCTTTTCACGAAGCGTTTCGCCGCGCTGACGCAGTTCGTTTAATTGGCTTTCGTTAACTCCGATCAATTGCTTCGTTTCTTTTGTTTCTTTTTCAAGGATCGTTGTTTTCTCTTCCATTTCAACGAGCTGCTTTGTTAACGTTTCGATCTCCCGGTTTCTTGAAAGAAGAGAGTTGTTCTTTTTCTTTACGCCGCCACCAGTCATTGAACCGCCGGGGTTTACGACATCTCCATCAAGGGTCACGATGCGGTAACGATGTCCAAGCATTTTCGCCAGTTCATTGGCACCTTTTAAGTCTCTAACGATCAGCACAGTTCCAAGCAAGTTCTGAATCACCTTTTGATACTTTTCGTCAAAGGAAACGAGGTGACTCGCTACGCCGATAAATGCAGCATGCTGCTCTGCTGTTTGAACATCTCTGAGCTGAATGGTTCTGTCTTTGATCACGTTCATTGGAAGGAAGGTTGCACGTCCAAAGGAGTGCTGCTTTAAGTATCCAATCGCTTGTCTCGCAGCTGCTTCATTTTCTGTAACGACGTGCTGCGTGGCTGCACCCAGCGCAATTTCAATCGCTGTCTCATACTGCTGATCCGTTTGAATCAGCTCTGCAATGGCACCATGAATACCGCCTAACCGTTCTTTTGCCTTTAAGACCTCTTTCACTCCTTGGAAAAAGCCTGAGAAGTCTTCCTGCATGGATTCAAGCATCTCTTTTTTTGATTTTGCCTGCTGTACGTATTGATAGGCTTGGTAAAGAGCCGTTTCTTTTTTCTCGTATTGACGTCTCATTTGCTCAAGTTTTTGTTCTGCTTCTCTAAAGCGTTTGACTTGAGCCAGAATGTCTTCTTCCAGTGCTGAAAGCTGCTGCTCAGCTTCTGTTTTCTTTTCTTTAACAGACACTCGTTCTTCGATATGTTTTTGGTTATTTTGCGTCAGCCGCTCTAGCTGAATCGCCGCCTGGCGCTGCTGTTCTTCTAGTAATTTACGTTCATTACGGATGGAAGCCTGTTCATTGAGCAGATCAAAATAATCGCTTTTCAGCTGTTCAATTTGACCTTCCACATCTTCACTATGAAGCGACAGTTGATGCTGCTTTGTTTTCACTTCATCTTTTAGCTGGTGCACTTCTTTTTGCAGGCTGTCCCGCGTGATTTTCTGCTGCTCAATCTTTTCGGTTAACAGCGACTGCTTTTCAGTTAAACGAATGAGCGTTTCTTCAAGCTGTCCTTGGTTTGCGGCCGCATTTTTTTTCCGTTCTTTTAGCACTTCTTTTTTTCCTTCAAGCTTTTCTAATTCTTCACTTGTGAAAAGAAGAACTTCTTGCAGGTCATTAATTGATTCGTCAAGCGCTTGAATGCGGTCTCTCGACTCTTCAATTTTGGCTTCTTTTGCTTGGATATCTGTAGACTGCTTCATTTCATCTTGTTTGAAGCGCTCGACTGCTTCACCAAGTGTTGTCCATTTTTCATGAAGTGCTTCGATGTCATGGACAGTTAGGGCAATTTCGACATTTTCAAGCTCTTCTTTTTTTTGCAAATAGTCCTTTGCAATGGATGCTTGCATTCTTAATGGCTCTACTTGATCTTCTAGTTCATGCAGAATATCTTCTACTCGGTTTAAGTTGTCCTGCGTTTCAAACAGTTTGTTTTCGGCTTTTTTCTTTCTTGTTTTATATTTTAAAACGCCAGCCGCTTCTTCAAAAATACTTCTTCTCTCTTCTGCCTTGCTTGATAGAATTTCCTCTACCTTTCCTTGGCTGATGATTGAAAAAGCTTCCTTTCCAAGACCTGAATCCATGAAAAGATCAATAATATCCTTTAAGCGGACAGATTGATTGTTTATGAGAAATTCACTTTCTCCTGAGCGATAGACCCTTCTTGTCACACTGACTTCGTGAAAATCAATCGGTAAAAAATGATCTTCGTTATCTAACGTTAAAGTCACCTCTGCTAGATTGACTCTTTTTCTTGAGTCACTTCCTGCAAAAATGATATCTTCCATTTTTCCTCCGCGGAGGCTTTTCGCTGATTGTTCTCCAAGTACCCAGCGGATGGCATCGGTAATATTACTTTTGCCGCTTCCGTTTGGTCCAACAACAGCTGTGACCCCTTTAACAAAGTCCACGGTCACTCGCTGTGCAAATGATTTGAATCCTATCACGTCTAAACGTTTGAGGAACATGAGAGTGATCCTCCTTATGTATTTAAAGTACTATCATCTTACCATATGAAGTGAAAAAAGATGATGGAAAACAGAGTGAAATCCCCCTGAATAACGAGGGGGATTTTATTGGTTCATATGATGTTTCTGCAATTTAGCAAGTGCTTCCTGTGCAGCGTGCTGTTCTGCTTCTTTTTTAGAGCGTCCATTTCCAATTCCGAGCACTTCACCTCGAAGGGATACATTTGCTTCAAATTCCCGGTTATGTGCAGGCCCTTTTTCATGCAGGATACGGTATTCAAGCACACCTTTTCCATCGCGCTGTACAAATTCTTGCAGCTGGCTTTTAAAGTCCATGACGTGCGAGAATGCTCCATCGTTAATTTTCGGATAGACGTACGCTTCTAGGAACCTTTCAACCGGCTCAAGCCCTTGATCTAAATAAAGTGCACCGATAAACGCCTCGAATACGTCCGCTAAGAGTGCTGGGCGTTTTCTGCCGCCTGTCATTTCTTCGCCTTTTCCTAAAAGAACAAGGTCTCCGAAGGACAGCTCGTGTGCTAGTGATACAAGTGACGGTTCACATACGATCGCCGCTCTTAGTTTCGTTAAATCTCCCTCGCTCATCGCTGGATATTTTGCAAATAAGAATTGAGAGATGGTCAATTCTAAAACAGCATCTCCTAAAAATTCAAGTCTTTCATTATCCTCGTATGGCTTTTTCCGGTGTTCATTCACATAAGAGGAATGGGTAAAGGCTTGATATAGAAGCTTTTCATTTTTAAAGTGTACAGAAATGCGCTGCTGGAATTCTCTAAATTGCTCTAGTTTTTTGCTCTGTTTCTGTTTGTCTTTATATTGTTTTGGCATAGCAACCTCCAGGTAGGCGTAATCGCCTTTAAGGATACTGATTATATGGAGTCTCTCTTTCTACATGCAGGGAAACATTGCTCCCAGCATCTGAAAAAGGCTGACAATTGATCAGCTGAATGTGTTGAAACTAACATAAATTTTCAAAGTCCCGTCGAAAGTAGACGGGACTTTGTTACGCTTATTGCTGGCTATTTATGTAGTTCACAGCGTCACCGACTGTTGCAATTTTTTCAGCATCTTCGTCAGAAATTTCCATATCGAACTCATCTTCAAGTTCCATAACTAGCTCAACTACATCAAGGGAATCAGCGCCTAAATCTTCTTTAAATGAAGCTTCCATTTTCACGTCAGCCTCATCAACGCCAAGGCGGTCTACAATAATTTTTGATACACGCTCTAATACGTCTGCCATTGCCTTTCACCTCCCCTCAAAGTATTATAGTTGAATTGTTTTTAAAAAACTAGAGAAAACCTAATGAAATTTTGATATTTCTTAGGACATGACCATTCCGCCATCTACTTGGATGGTTTGGCCTGTAATATAACCTGCTCCTTCTGAAGCTAAAAAGACAACGACGTTGCTAATATCTTCAGGTGCACCAAAGCGTGCGAGCGGAATTTGCTTGAGCATTTCCGTCTGTACATTTTCATCAAGCTTGTCTGTCATATCTGTTGAAATAAAGCCTGGTGCTACTGCATTAACAGTAATATGACGGGTTGCCAGCTCTTTTGCTGTTGTTTTCGTTAATCCGATGACACCAGCCTTTGCTGCAACATAGTTTGCTTGTCCAGGGTTTCCACACACACCAACGACTGAAGCCAAATTGATGATTCTTCCGCTTCTTTGCTTCATCATTTGACGTGTCACGGCTTTTGTACAGTTAAAGACACCTTTTAAGTTTATGTTAATGACATCATCCCATTCATTCTCTTTCATTCTCATGAGCAGGTTGTCCTTTGTGATCCCTGCATTATTCACAAGAATGTCAATTGAACCAAAGGTATCAATTGCTTGTTTCATCATGGCTTGTACTTCTTCAGCATTTGAGACATCAGCTTTCACAGCAAATGCCTGCTGGCCGAGTGCTTTGATTTCATCTACAACTTCATTTGCTTTTGCTTCGTTTCCAGAATAGTTCACGACAACATTTGCACCACTTTTCGCTAGATCGATCGCGATGGAACGGCCAATCCCGCGTGATGCTCCTGTTACAACGGCTGTTTTATTTGTAAGCATCAAGAATCCCCCTTGAGTGTTTGAATGGCTGCTTCAATTGTTTCTTGATCTGAAACGGAAATCGTCGTCAGGCGGCGATTCACTTTTTTCACAAGACCTGAAAGCACTTTGCCAGGACCAATTTCAATAAATGTTGTGACGCCTAAATCAATAAGGCGTTCCACACTTTCTTCAAAACGAACTGGAGAATACAGTTGTTCAATGAGCTTTGTCTCAATTTCATCACGAGAAGTCACGATGTCTGCTGTTACGTTTGAGATGACCGGAGTTTTGGCATCCGCAATATCCAGCTTTGACAAAACATCTGTAAATTTTTCAGCGGCTGGTTTCATTAATGCAGAATGGAAAGGTCCGCTTACTTCAAGGGCAATTGCACGTTTTGCGCCTTTTTCTTTCGCTTTCTCTGAAGCAAGTTCTACTCCTTTTGCTGTACCAGAGATCACGATTTGACCAGGACAGTTTAAGTTAGCGAGCTCTACAAGGTGACCGCTCTCTGTCACTTCTTTTGTCACTTCTTCAAGTGCCGCTTTGTCTAAGCCAAGAATTGCTGCCATAGCGCCTTCTCCTGCTGGAACAGCTTCATTCATTAATTCTCCGCGCTTTCTGACTGCATAAACAGCATCTTTAAACGAAAGTGCGCCTGCTGCAACGAGGGCAGTGTATTCACCAAGGCTGTGTCCTGCTGCATAATCTGCTTTGATTCCGCTCTCTTCAAATTTCTTTAAGATGGCGATACTTGTCGTTAAAAGAGCTGGCTGCGCGTTAAAGGTGAGCGTCAGTTCTTCTGCATCCCCTTCAAAAATCATAGAAGATAAATCAAACCCGAGGGTATTGTCTGCTTCTTCAAAAACAGCTTTAGATACTGCTTCTTGGTCAAATAAATCTTTTCCCATGCCAATTTTTTGAGAGCCTTGGCCTGGGAATAAAAATGCAATTTTAGTCATGCTGCTTTACCTCCAATTAAGACTCTTTCGTCGTTTCTTTTTGGACTTCTTGATGAATGATAGCTGAAACATCTTTTTCTACAATATCACGCGCCTGACGAATTGCATGGAAAATGGCATTTTCATCAGAGGAGCCGTGCGCTTTAATAACAGGTGCCTTTAAACCAAATAAAGCAGCACCGCCATATTCAGAGTAATCCATTTTAGATTTCATCTGCATTAATTTCGGCTTCATCATGCCTGCTGCTATTTTTGCTGTGAAGCTTGATGTTAAGGTTTCTTTCAGCATTTTAAAAACAGAAAGGGCTGTGCCTTCAATTGTTTTAAGCGCAATATTTCCTGTGAAACCATCTGTGACAACAACGTCAGCAACACCTTCTAATAAGTCACGGGACTCTACATTTCCTACGAAATTCAAGTCGGAAGCTTTTAATAATTCAAAGGTTTTTTTCGTTAAATCGTTGCCTTTTTTATCTTCTGTTCCTACATTTAACAGTCCAACACGCGGATTGCTCTTTGGGAAAACACGCTCTGCGTAGATGGATCCCATCATGGCATATTGCACGAGATGTTCTGGTTTAGCATCAACGTTGGCACCAACATCTAGTAATAAGAAGCCGCTGCCATCCAGTGTTGGCAAAGTTGGGGCAAGGGCTGGTCTGTCAATACCGTCAATTCTGCCTACGATAAACAGTCCCGCTGTCATGAGGGCGCCAGTATTTCCTGCTGAGATGCAGGCATCTGCTCGTCCTTCAGATACTTCCTGCGCCATTTTCACCATAGATGAATCCTTTTTACGTCTGACTGCACGCACTGGTTCATCCGTCGGTTCAATGACTTCTTTTGCATCTAAAATTGTGATGCGGTCGTTGTTTGTTATGTATGGTTTGATTTTGTTTTCATCGCCGACAAGTGTAATCTCGATATCTGAAAATGCTGTTAAGCTTTTTTGCACACCGTCAATAATGGCTTTAGGGGCATGATCTCCCCCCATTGCATCGACTGCAATTCTCATATTACGTGCCACCTTTTACTTTTGTTTTGAGCGATACATGACGAAGTCACCTGAGAAGACAACTTCCTCACCAACATAGCTGTTTACTTCAACTACGGTTCTTCCTTTTTCTTTATCATGTGAGGCTACTTTGGCTTTAGAGACGACTCTTTCGCCTTGTTTCACCTGCCTTGTAAACCTGATATTCGCTTTTGCTGTCAAAGCCAGTTCATCGTCAATGACGGCAACTGCCAGCGAATTTGCCTGGGCGAAGAGATGATGTCCCCTGGCAATTTGGTTTCGGCTGAATACATGCTCTTTTCTCACTTCTAAAATGGAAATGGCTTGGTCATCAAGTTCTACATCAATCATTTCTCCAATCACTTCATCCAGTGGAAGTGACTTTACTTCATCCTCTAATGTCTTTTCGGCCACATGCTTAATTCTTTCGCGTAATTCAGGGATCGACAGCTCTAAACGATCAAGACGAACCGTTTGTATGCTGACACCGAATTTACTTGCCAATTCTTCATCAGTAATGAATGGAGTCGAGCTGATCGTTTGCTGGAGAAGCTTTTGACGTTCTTTTTTATTTAGTTTCATATGCAGACACCATCCGTACATTTATGACTAGGTACTAATAGTAGTATATAATCTCATAGATGATAAATCAATCCTTGTTTCAAAAAGACAAGAAAATTCCTCCAGCGTTTGATCAGCTTAATTTATCTCCTCCCAGCACACCGCTGTCTATCAGCGTTTGCCGAAGTTCTTTGTATTCGGGATCAGTCCAAAAGGCGTCCGATTGGACAAGATCTGCTGCATCTTTTCTAGCTGTTTCCAGCGCTCTATAGTCGTGAACCATATCTGCTACCTTAAATTCTGGCATCCCGCTTTGTTTTTTACCGAAGAAATCGCCGGGTCCTCTTAGTTCTAAGTCCTTTTCAGACAGCTCAAAGCCATCGGTTGTTTCGGACATGATCCGCATCCGCTCTTTCCCCGTTTCTGACTTCGGATCAGCCATTAAAATACAAAATGATTGATGCTCTCCTCGTCCGACCCGGCCTCTTAGCTGATGAAGCTGAGACAGTCCGAAGCGGTCTGCATCATAAATGACCATGATGGTTGCATTCGGCACGTTGACCCCGACTTCAACAACTGTGGTTGAAACGAGAATTTGTACTTCATTTGCGGTAAAGGCTCTCATGACCTGATCCTTTTCATCACTCGCCAGCTTCCCATGCATTAAGCCGATCGACCACTTGCCGCGGTATGCTTCAGTGAGCATGCTATGGACATCAAGCGCATTTTGGACATCAAGCTTGTCTGATTCTTCAATGAGCGGACAAATGATATATGCCTGTCTTCCTTTTCTCAGCTCTTTATCCACAAAAGCAAGAATTCTCTCAAGCATGTCATGCTTCACCCAATACGTTTCGATTTGTTTTCTGCCAGCTGGCAATTCATCAATGACGGATACGTCCATTTCTCCAAAGACAGTGATCGCAAGTGTTCGCGGAATAGGTGTGGCCGTCATAAACAAGACATCTGGGTCCTGTCCTTTACTTCGCAGTTTTTTCCGCTGCTCTACGCCAAACCGGTGCTGTTCATCTGTAATGACAAGACCGAGCTGCTGAAATTCGACTTCGTCTTGAATGAGTGCGTGCGTGCCGACTAATATGTCAATCTCGCCTTCTTTTAAACGTTCAAGCAATTCTCTGCGTCTCTTTCCTTTCACAGAGCTTGTCAAAAGGGCGATATTCAGCCCCCATTTTTCAAACAGCTGGTAAAGTGAATCGGCATGCTGCTCTGCCAAAATTTCTGTTGGGACCATTAATGCACCTTGAAAACCTGATAAATGAGCGGCATAAAGCGCAATGGCTGCAACAGCTGTTTTCCCTGAACCTACATCTCCTTGAAGCAGCCGGTTCATTCGATATGGAGACGCCATGTCCGACATGATTTCATCAAGTACTCTTGATTGTGCCTTCGTCAGCGGAAATGGCAGGCTGTTAACAAACTCAAAAACAGCCTCTTTGGAAAACGGATGCTGGATGCCTGATGTCCTCTCTCGTTCTTTTTTTCTAATCGCCTGCATCTTCAGCTGAAAAATGAGAAATTCCTCGTACACAAAACGGCGTCTTGCTTGCTTGAGCGAGTCTCTTGTTTCTGGAAGATGAATGGCTTTTAATGCTTCCTGATAGGACATGAGTTTATAGGCAGAAACAAGCTGCTTTGGCAATGGATCTTCAGCTTTGTCTGCATAAAGTGACAAGGCCTGCTTTACAAAGCGTCTCATCATTTTCACGGTCACATTTTCTTTTACTGAATAAACGGGCTCTATACTGCCATCTTGCTCGTGCGTCCCTTTTTTAAATTCCTGCACCATGATAGATTGACGGTTTTTATCCCATTTTCCTGTAACGGAAACTGTATCACCTAACACAAGGCTTCGTTTTAAATATGGGCGATTGAAACAAATCGCTGTAATGAGAAAACGCCCGACAAGCAGCCTGAATGTCAGCCTGCTTCGTTTTTTTCCATAATAGGTGAGAACGGGCTCACTATGTACTTTTCCTTCAACTGTGACACGTTCGTCATGTTTGACTTCTTCTAAGTTACGAAGCTCATAGTCGTCATATCGATAAGGAAAGTAGCCGAGTAAATCGGCTACTGTGTAGATTCCAAGTTCATTGAGTGTTTTTTCGGTTTCCTCTCCAATCCCCTTCAGGACAGAGACATTATCTTGCAGTTTCTGTATCACGAGATGAGGTCACACCTCCGAAAATCTTCTTTTCAAGCTCTCTTGCTGTCGGTGTCGCTGCGAGACCGCCTTGGGCTGTTTCGCGAAGAGCCGTTGGCATCGTTTGACCGATTTTGTACATCGCATCAATGACTTCATCACATGGAATGCGGCTTGTGATGCCGGCAAGAGCCATGTCTGCTGCAATCATGGCGTTAGATGCACCCATTGCATTTCGTTTCACGCACGGTACCTCGACAAGTCCCGCTACAGGATCACAAACAAGTCCAAGCATATTTTTCAGTGTAATCGCCATCGCTTCTGCAGATTGCTGCGGTGTCCCGCCTGCCATCTCGACAATAGCTGCTGCCGCCATCCCTGATGCAGAACCTACCTCTGCCTGACAGCCGCCTGCTGCACCGGAAATGCTGGCGTTATTCGCCACAACAAAACCAAATGCGCCAGAAGTAAATAGGAATCTGACCATTTGTTCCTTTGTTGGCTTTAATGTTTCTTTTACTGCAAATAACGTACCTGGTACAACACCTGCTGAGCCTGCTGTAGGCGTGGCACAAATGGTTCCCATTGCAGCATTGACTTCATTTGTTGCAACTGCTTTACTGACAGCATCTAATATCGTATGACCAGACAGTGTTTTGCCTGATGCGATATAGGCTTGAAGTTTGACTGCATCTCCGCCTGTTAAGCCTGATAATGATTTCACACCCTTCAGCCCGTTTTCAACGGCCTGCTCCATCACTTCTAGGTTGCGGTACATCTGGGAGAAAATTTCCTCACGTGACTTCCCTGTCACTTCCATTTCTTGCACAATCATAATTTCTGAAATGGAGGTATTCCGTTCTTCTGTTAGCTGCACGAGTTCTTTGACGTTTTTAAACATCATTCATAACCTCCTTGTTGTTACTCTGCAATTTGTGTGACTTGAATAATGTTTGGCAGCGTTTCTAGCTCTGATAGGACAGCTGGGTCAATATTTTGATCTACTTCAATCGTCATCAGTGCCTCTTGCCCGACATCTTTACGCGCCACTTCCATATGACCGATGTTGATGGCGAATTTCGCTAAGACATTGGCAACTGCCGCAATCGTCCCGTAGCGATCGTTATGAACCACAAGAATGGCAGGATGATTCCCTGAGAGCCTGAGCTCAAAGCCATTTAATTCTGTGATTTCAATTTTACCTCCGCCGATGGAAATCCCGATTAGTTCAAGGCTTCCGTTCGCATCTGAAATCTCTACTTTTGCTGTATTCGGATGCGCCGGCACCGCCTCTTCTTCTTTAAATTCAATGTCAATCTCTTTGCTTTTTGCAATATCAATCGCTGTTTTGATTCGTTCATCAAATGTATCAAAGTCAAGAACACCGCCGATAATGGCGACATCTGTACCGTGTCCTTTATACGTATCTTTAAAAGAACCATAAAATGAAACGACAATTCGTTTCGGTTCTCTTCCAAATAAGCTGCGGGCTACTCTCCCTATACGAGCCGCACCCGCTGTGTGCGAACTTGATGGCCCAATCATGACGGGTCCAATAATATCAAACACACTTCTAAATTTCATAGGTCTTCCCCTCTCATCACCACTCGCGTATGGTTTGGTTCTTTCTTTAGACTAATGGATTCATTCGTTTCCCGCAACTCATTTCACCGTTGAATGGCTAGTAAAAAATTGCAAAAGAAGAAGAAGGGCTTTATTTGCCCTTCTTTCGTTATTCAACCGCCAAAATATATGAATAAAGCGGCTGTTTTCCATCGTGAACTTCAACTTCTACATCTTCAAATGTTTCTTCAATAAAGGCTTGTAACGCATCCAGCTCATCAGATGATGCATCTTCCCCTTTAATGATGGTGACAATCTCATCATCTTCTGTCACCATTTTGGTTAGAAGTTCTTTTGCTGCATCTAATTGATTTTTCGCTGTTAACGTGATTTTCCCGTTGAACAGACCCATATAGTCACCTTTCGCAATGTCGATTCCATCAATTTGAGTATCTCTTACTGCAAAGGTAATTTGCCCGCTTTTCACATGGTCAATCGCTTCTAGCATCGCTCTTTCATTGTCTTCATTTGAAGCTGCTTCATTGAGAGAAAGAAGTGCCGACATTCCTTGAGGAACGGTCTTCGTCGGAATGACAACGACCTCACGACTTGAGACAGTTGCCGCCTGTTTAGCTGCCATGACAATATTAGAATTATTAGGTAAGATAAAGACGGTTTCGGCATGTACGCTTTCTATTGCTGTGACAATGTCTTCTGTGCTCGGATTCATCGTCTGTCCGCCTTCAATGACGACGGAAGCTCCGATGCTTTTGAACAAGTCAGCAATTCCTTCTCCCATTGCGACACTGACGACGCCAAAGCGCTGTTTTTCAGCAGCAGGTGCTTTTGGTGCAGCAGGCACATGTTCTCTTTCTTCGTTCACGATTGAGCTATGCTGCTCTCTCATGTTTTCAATTTTCATATTAATCAAGCTGCCGTAGCGCTGTGCATATGATAAAACATCTCCTGGCTGCTCGGCATGAATATGAACTTTCGCCAGTGTATCGTCAGACACCACAAGAAGTGAATCTCCGAATTCACTTAAGTCTTCTCTGAAGGCATTCTCATCAAAGGACTGTTTGTCTTCTTCAAATTTCACCATAAATTCAGTACAGTAGCCAAATTCGATATCTTCTGTGTTCATATGACTTTGTGCACTTTTATGATGCTCTGCACTAACGAGTTCTTTTAGCGTAGGTAAAGAAGCCGATTTAGGAGGAAGCTCTTCTCCTCTTAATGAAGCAAGGAAACCTTCATATACGCATAGAAGTCCTTTACCTCCACTATCAACAACACCCACTTCTTTTAAGACAGGAAGCAGATCTGGCGTTCGATCAAGTGATGCTCTTGCTTCCTCAATCGTTAACTCTAGAACGCGGTCAATTTGATCCTCTGCTGCCGAAACAGCAACCGCTTTCTTTGCTGCATCCTTTGCAACTGTTAAGATCGTTCCTTCAATCGGTTTCATCACGGCTTTATATGCTGTATCAACACCCGCCTGTAAGGCAAGAGCAAATTCTTTTGCATCAATTGTTTCTTTTTGTTCAATATGTTTACTGAAACCTCTAAAGAGCTGTGACAGGATCACGCCAGAGTTTCCTCTTGCGCCCATCAATAACCCTTTTGACAGGGCCACGCCGACCTTCCCAATATGATCGGTGTTTGTTTCTTCAACTGCTTTTGCCCCTGAAGTCATCGACAAATTCATATTTGTCCCCGTGTCTCCGTCTGGCACTGGAAAAACATTTAACGCATCCACAATTTGTGCGTTTTGAGAAAGATGGTGAGCACCTGCAAGAATCATTTTTGCAAATGAGCGGCCATCAAGATTTCTAATAGACAATATATTTCCTCCTTACTACGGGTTCGTAACTTTTACTCCTTGTACATAAATGTTGACCGAGTCAACAGAAAGTCCAATTGTGTGATGAATCGTGTATTTGACTTTCGTTTGAACATTATGTGCGACTTCTGATATTTTTGTACCGTAGCTGACGATGATGTACATATCAATATGAATGCGGTCTTCTTTCTGACGCACAAGAACACCCCGGCTGAAGTTCTCTTTGCGGAGAATATCCGTCAAGCCGTCCTTAATTTGATTTTTGGACGCCATGCCAACAATACCATAGCAATCGATCGCAGCGCCTCCTGCCACCATTGCAATGACTTCATTTGATATATCAATTTGTCCGTATTTCGTTCTAAGTTCAATGGACACATTGGTTCCCCCTTTTTGAGAAATTGCCCTGAGTTATCACTATTTTACTATAAGACCCTTCTTTTTAAAAGAAATCATTCAATCCGACCCAATCCTACTTATACTATAGCCTTGATTTTTTATCAAGATGTCAAGGTATTTTTCTTGAAAGAGGAGTAAACAATCCTTGCAAACCCCTTGAAGCTGTGGTAAATTATTAAAGTATCTTGAGGCATCTCTAAGTACGTATATGAAGAATATGATGATGTTTTCGCAGTTAGGAGGGAAACAAATGGCACGTAAATGCGTTATTACAGGCAGAAAAACAAAAGCTGGGAACAACCGTTCTCACGCAATGAACTCTACAAAACGTACATGGGGCGCGAACCTTCAAAAAGTTCGTATTCTAGTGGACGGTAAGCCTAAAAGAGTATATGTATCAGCTCGAGCTTTGAAATCTGGTAAAGTTGAGCGTGTATAAGCAAGAAGAGTAAACGCCTGCTACAATAAACTGTAGCAGGCGTTTTTATGTGGAAATAAAGGAGATTACTCATTAATCTTTTTTAAATGAACCAAGCATCGCACGGACAATGCCGCCAAGAAATCTAGGCAGTTTGATTGTATAAAATTTCATTTTGTCCCCCTCCTAAAAGTACCGCTTGCAGCACAATTGAGCTTAATCAGCCATCCACATTGATAGGTTGGTCAATCTTTGCTTCTTACCATTATTAATATGCCTTCATGAAAAGAAAAAGTACCATTTGAGTGGATGAGTTCGTTACTAATACATAGTGTGGAACCAGGCTCAATATGACAATTTTTCAGAGGATATTTGAAACCTTTTAATGTCAGCTTTTCAACCGATGTACCAAAGGGCAGAAACGACACATATTTTTTATCAGGGTCTTCTTTTATTTCGTATGTACCAGGTCCAAACATTTGAATGATATTTTGCTTATCTACAAGAGTGATGTTCTGCTTGTGCTGAATGCCTTGATATAGAAGGTGAATATTTCCTAGAAAGTGATCAGCCCTTCCTCCTGTAATGCCGTAAATGTGAATATGCGCAGGGTGCTGGCGCATGGCCCAGTTCAGCGCAAGCTCTAAATCGGTTTCATCTTTTTCAGCCTGAAATACATTCAAGGCAGGCAACTTCTTTTTCAGCTCGCAAAGCTCTTCTTCTGTCACACTGTCAAAATCACCAAAAGCCTTGGCAGGCATGATGCCGTGCTCTAGTAAAAAGAGCGTCCCCCGGTCTACACCGACCCAGAGAATATCGTCCTGTGATGCTTCATGTTCAAGGGGCGGGATGTAATCAAAAGGACCGCCGGCTACGATATGTATGTGCATGATATACGCTCCTCTCCATGTAAAAAGAACCAAAGATCAGAGTGACTTTGGTTCCTTTTTTTACGCTTCTCGAATGGCCTGAATGGCTGCTGCACGGTTGTCTTTACCGTATACCGCTGAGCCGGCCACAAGTAAGTTAGCGCCCGCCTCTTTACAGCTCTTTGCAGTCTCTACATTGACACCGCCGTCTATTTCTATGAGTAAGTCTGATAAGCCCTTTTGTTCGCTAAGGGTCTTCATTTCTTTTACCTTCGTGAGGACAGATGGAATAAACGCCTGTCCGCCAAAACCGGGATTTACCGTCATGAATAAGACAAGGTCTACGTCCTCTAATACATGCTCAATCTGAGAAACAGGTGTGTGCGGGTTCAAGACGACACCTGCTTTTACGCCTTGTTCTTTTATGTGCTGTATCGTGCGGTGCAAGTGCGGACAAGCTTCTACATGGACAGAAATAATGTCAGCACCTGCTTTTGCGAATGCAGGAATATACCGGTCTGGCTGCTCAATCATTAAGTGAACATCGAGCGGCAGCTTTGTATGCGGTCTGATCGCTTCCACAACATTCGGACCAAATGTAATATTCGGTACAAAATGGCCGTCCATCACGTCGATATGAATGTAATCCGCTCCGCCTTGTTCCACATCACGGATATCTTTCTCCAAATTGGCGAAATCTGCTGATAAAATGGAAGGGGCAATATAAACCATGAGTTAGTACCTCGGCTTTCTGTCTTTGATTTCAGTTAAAAACTCTAAATAATGCTGATAGCGATACGCTCTGATTTGCTCTTGTTCGACCGCGCCTTTTACCGCACAGCCAGGCTCTTTCACGTGCAGACAGCCTCTAAACTTACAATCTGCACTCCGCTCTTTGATTTCTAAAAAGTAAAGGCCTAAATCTTCCGCTTCGATGCCGGTAAATTCGAGCGAGCTAAAGCCAGGTGTATCTGCAATGAGCCCTTCTGCTGTACGAATGAGTTCGACATGTCTTGTCGTATGCTTCCCCCTTCCAAGATGAGAGGAAATATCATTGGTTTTCAGCGCCAAATCAGGACTCATCGCATTTAAAAGAGAGGACTTACCTACACCAGACTGACCAGCAAATACAGTGATTTTATTGTGAAAATGCGGGGTCAGCTTTTCAATTCCGTCTCCCTCGATCGTGGATGTTACATGAACATCATATCCAATTTGCCGATAGTCCTCTGCATAGCCTTGAATACTTTCACGCTCTTCATCTGTTTTCAATAAGTCCACTTTTGTGATACAGATAATCGGCTTAATATCATTTGCTTCCACCAGCACTAGAAATCTGTCTAAAAGCGATGTGCTAAAGGTCGGTTCTGTCGCAGAGAAAACGAGCACCGCTTGATCGACGTTACTAATAGGCGGACGAACAAGTTCGTTTGTCCGCTCTTTTACTTCTAATAAGTAGCCTTCTTTATCGTTGTCCGCTTGATATACAACATAATCTCCAACAAGAGGTGTGATTTTGTTTTTCCGAAAAATGCCTCTCGCTCTGCACTGAATCACTTTTCCACTTTCTAGAGACTCATCGAGCACATAATAAAATCCGCTTAATGCTTTAATAATTTTGCCCTCAGGCATAAAGTCCCTCCTTTATTCATCGTCAGGGTATTCGATCGTTTTAGAGCTTACGACCTTATCATCAACTGTCACTTGATAGTATCCTTTTTGACCTGGTTCAATCTTAAATTTAATGGTCCGTTCAGTTGGTGCAGTGATGTTAAAGGTTTCATATGAATCAGAAATGCTATGCTCAGCATCGTCAATGGAAATCTGAACGGTCATCTCTTGCCCTTCAGTGACTGGTTCATACGGGATGGCAATCTTCTCAGTCACCGTTTTAGCCGGTTTTTTCTTCGGTCCAAGTGAGAAGGTGATTTTAACCGTATCCCCTGGTTTCACAGCAGTACCAGCTCCTGGTTCCTGCTTCATCACCTCACCTTTTGGCACATCATCAGAATACGCTTCTTTTTCATCAAGCTTTAATCCGTTATCCTCTAAATAATTCGATGCAGCCTGTTTACTATATGTCGTTAAATCCCGCAAAGTAATATCGGCAGGACCTATGCTGACCGTCAACGTCACTTCTTCATCTGCTGCCACAAGCTCAGTACTCGCTGAAGGTTTCTGTTCCATGACAATCCCAGATTCGGTGTCATTATCATTTACTTCCTCCACAACAACTTGCTTAAACCCTTTTTTCTCTAATAATTCTTTTGCTTTATCAACCTTTTCACCTGTTACATCAGGTAATTCGGTCTTTTCTTTGCCAGTACTTTGGTAAAGCTGAATCTCGGTTCCTTCTTTTACCTTTGTGCCGATTTTCGGGTCTGTTTTGACGACAAGCCCTTTTTCAATTTTTTCATCAGCAATCTCAATTGGTTCAGAGGCGACGGTAAAACCGGCTTTCTTCAAGGTGTCCTCTGCTTTTTCAATCGTCATGCCAGATACATCAGAGACCTCAACATCTTTTGGAAAGAGCAGTCCGGGAAACACAGTGATAGCTAAAATGGTCGCAGCAGTTAGAATAAACAGGATGGATGCCACAACCCAAGGCCATTTTTTTCGTTTCTTTTTCGGCTTTTGTTTCTCTTTTTTCTTCGGTTTTTTCACCGGATGGACAGCTGTTTTTTCATTGTCTTGATCGACTTGATGATCTTGAATGATTGGGATCGCTTTCGTTGCTTCATGATCCTCTTCAATGACAAAGCGTTTTTCTTTTAGTCTTGAAGGGTCGAAAGCAGTTTGCAGATCTTTTTGCATTTCAGATGCATCTTCATATCGATAAAATGGATCTTTGGCCATTGCCTTTAAAATGATGTTTTCCACGCTTTGTGGAACAGAAGGATTCCACCTTCTTACAGATGGCGGCTCTGATTGCAAATGCTTCAGCGCAACACTGACAGCTGATTCCCCTTCAAATGGCATGCGTCCAGAAATGAGTTCATAGAGCACAATTCCAAGTGAATAGATGTCTGACTTTTTCGTCGCAAGACCTCCGCGGGCTTGCTCTGGAGACAAATAGTGCACGGATCCTAGAACCGAATTTGTGTGGGTGATGGTCGCTGAGCTGAGTGCAATGGCAATCCCAAAATCAGTGACTTTAATATTCCCCATGTTGTCTATTAATATATTGTGAGGCTTAATGTCCCGGTGGACGAGCTGCTTTGCATGGGCTTCTTCCATTGCCGCAACGACTTGCTCCATAATGCGAACGGCTTCTTTCGGATGAAGCGGGCCATTGGCATGTATGTATTCTTTCAGCGTCATCCCCTCGACATATTCCATGACAATATAATAAATGTCATCTTCTTCCCCTACATCGTAGATGCTGACAATATTTGAATGATCTAAACTTGCGGCTGACTGCGCCTCGCGCCGGAAACGTCTAATAAAATCATCATCGCTTGCAAAGTCAAAGCGCAAAATTTTAATCGCGACTTCGCGATCTAAAATCATATCCTCCGCCAAATAAACGTTTGCCATTCCGCCTCCGCCTATGACGCGAAGAATCTGATAACGGCCGCTGATCCGTTTTCCGATCAACACTTGCTGTCACCCTCCTCTGGCTGGGAGGAGATTTCTAACAATACTGCTGTAATGTTATCTTCACCGCCGTTGTCATTCGCTGTTTGGATTAATGCTGTTACTTTTTCATCTGGTGCGGTCGTTTGCGTTAAAATATGAATCAAATTCTCTTCTTCTACTTTATTGGATAAACCATCTGAGCAAAGCAGGATTTGATCTCCTGGGTCTACTTCAAAAGTATGTGCATCAATTTGAACGTGCTTATCTGTTCCTAATGCTTTCGTGAGCACATTTTTTCTTGGATGATATTCTGCATCCTCTTTAGAAATTTCACCTGTTTTCACAAGCTCATTTACAAGTGAATGGTCATCCGTTAGCTGGGTCAGTGCTCCTTCTCTCAGCAAGTAGCAGCGGCTGTCGCCAATATGGGCAATTGTGACCGTTTGCAAATGAACGAGCGCACAAACAATGGTTGTCCCCATTCCTTGGCACTCCTCATTGTTTTTCGCATGTTCATATACTTGATCATTAATGTCACTAATTTTTGAGATTAACCAGCTTTCTTGCTCTGCTGGTTTTGCTGGAATTGAAGATGTTTCTTCCCAGTATTCTTTTAAAGAAGAGACGGCCATCCTGCTGGCGACATCACCAGCAAGATGACCTCCCATTCCATCTGCTACAACAGCTAGAAGGGTGTCTTCTTTTGCTTCAAAAATACCTGCATCATCTTCATTATGCTGACGGACTTTTCCTGTATCGGTTTGAAAGGCTGCCCTTATCAACATTCGTCACCTCGTCTCTTCCTGACGCTCCTTCGCTCTTAGCTGACCGCAAGCAGCATCAATATCATGGCCTTGCTCTCGTCTAATCGTTACGTTTACGCCGCGTTCTTTCAACGTTTTTTCAAATAGGAAGATTTGTTCTCTCGGTGTTCTTACATAATCCCTTTCCGGTACATAGTTCACCGGAATGAGGTTCACGTGGCACTTGATTCCTTTTAATAAGTCTGCAAGCTCTTCTGCATGATGAACTTGATCATTTACTCCGCCAAACAGGCCGTATTCAAAGCTGACACGTCTACCCGTTTTTTGAATATAGTATTCGATGGCTTCCATTAATTTTGGCAGCTTATATGCCTTATTGATCGGCATCAGACGGCTTCTGATCTCTGTGTTCGGTGCATGCAGGGAGACAGCAAAATTGATTTGCATTTGCTCATCAGCGAATTGATAGATCTTTGGAATGATTCCGCTTGTCGACACTGTAATATGACGCGCACCAATATTTAAGCCGTTGTCATGGTTGATGATTTTAAGGAAAGCAAGCATTTCGTCAAAGTTATCAAACGGTTCGCCAATTCCCATGATGACAACCGAGCTGACTCTCTCATCTGTTTCGTCAAGTGCCTGCTGCACTTTCAATACTTGAGCAACGATTTCTCCTGCTTCAAGATTTCGTTTTAACCCGCCAAGTGTAGATGCACAGAATGTACAGCCAATTCGGCAGCCAACCTGAGTTGTGACACAGACAGAGTTGCCGTATTCGTGGCGCATCAGCACTGTTTCAATCGTATAGCCATCATGTAATTCAAATAAAAACTTGATCGTTCCGTCTTGAGACGTTTGTTTGATCACGGTTTTTAATGTGGTGATCGCAAATTGATTTTTTAATTTTTCTCTTAAATCCTTTGAAAGGTTAGACATATCGTCAAAGGATGTCACACGTTTCTCATAAAGCCACTCGAAAATTTGGGCTGCGCGGAAAGGCTTTTCGCCTTGTTCTTTTAACCATTCTTTCATTTCGTGAAGCTCAAATGAGTAGATCGACGGCATTTCTGTCTTCAGTTCTTTTCTTACTTTTTGTTCTGTCATTTTTTATCCCTTCTTTCTCATGCTGCAAATAAAGAAACCATCTGTTCCGAAATAATGAGGAAGAATTTGTACACTTCCGTTTTGAACAAACGGAGCAACCTGCTCAGGCAGCCGTTCATTAAGAGATAGATCGGGTTCGAAGTCTTGGTGTTCTTGTAAAAACGCATGAATCACTTGTTGATTTTCTGTTGGGTCCATTGTACACGTACTGTATACAAGGGTTCCGCCCGGTTTTAAAAGCGGGGCCGCTTCCTTTAAAATGGCCTGCTGGATAGCTGCAAGCCTTGCTGAGTCTTCTTTAGACTTTGTATATTTCATATCTGGTTTTCGTCTAATGACGCCAAAACCGGAACACGGTGCATCAATGAGAATACGGTCAAACGAAGCTTCGCTGTAATAGTCTGCCGCTTTCCTTGCATCAAGTGCTTTTGCCTCAATGTGAGTAAGGTTCAGACGTTTTGCTGCTTGTTTGATGAGTTTCACTTTATGTTCATGTAAATCAAGTGAAACAATTTTGCCCTCATCATTCATACGTTCTGCAATATGTGTTGATTTTCCGCCAGGAGCCGCACAGGCGTCAAGCACCGTTTCTCCCGGCTGAGGGTCGAGCGCTCTTGCGACAAGCATCGAGCTTTCATCTTGTATCGTCACATAGCCTTCTTGAAAAGAAGGGGTTGAGACGATGGACCCTTTCATGAGCTTAAGTGCATCTTCAGATAAGTCGCCAAGCTCCGTTTCAATACCTGCATCCATTAGTTTTTGCTGCAGTGCCGTGCGGTCAATTTTCATTCGATTGACACGAAGGGTTTGCTTTGGCGGGACTAAATGAATGCGGCACATGCTTTCTGCCGCTTCAAACCCGTACGCCTGAACCCACTCCTGCACAAGCCATAATGGGTGGCTTGTCTCAATGGACAGCCGCTTTACGGGATCTTTGATCGCATCAAATGACGGAACGCCTTCTCTTTGCACGGAACGAAGAACACCGTTCACAAGTGAAGAAATCCCTTTGTGCCCGCGTTTTTTCGTCAGCTCGACAGCTTCATGAATCGCTGCACGATCTGGAATTTTTTCAAGGTACACCATTTGATAAAGGGACATCCGCAAAAGCTGCATCACCCATGGAGCGACCTTTTGCGGTTTTTTCACAAAGGGCGTCAGCATATAATCTAATGCCAGCTTATTTTGCAGTGTACCATATACAAGCTCTGTTAACAGCGGTTTGTCCTGATCAGCTAAGTCTTTATCTTTCATGACTGACTGCAACAGCAAATTACTGTAAGCCTGGTTTTGTTCGAGTTTGATTAAAGCGTCCAGCGCTACTTCTCTCACATTACTTTTCTTCATTCATTAACCCTAATTTCTGTCCAATTTCGATATTTGCGCCTCTTAAGAAGTCTTCGCCGCTCATTTTTTTCTTACCAGCTGGCTGCACACCTGTTAATAAAAGGCCTTGCTCATTCCCAGTTCCAATGACCGGACCTTCTTTTTGAAGCTCAATCACTTTCCCGGGTTCTTCTTGCGCTTGAAGCGGAACCTTTTTCGCTTCCCATACTTTTAGATGAGCGCCGTTCCATTCAGTATAGGCAACTGGCCAAGGATTTAGCCCGCGAACTTGGTTGTAAAGCTCTTCGCCGGTTTTTGTCCAGTCTAATCTTTCTTGCTCCCGCTTAATATTTGGTGCATATGTGGCCGCTTCTTCATTTTGCGGAATCGGAGAAATAGACCCGCTCAGAACATTTGGCACCGTATCTTTTAGCAGCGCGGCACCTGCAACACTTAATTTGTCATGCAATGTTCCGACATTGTCTAATTCATCGATTTCTACTTCTACTTTACTGATCATGTCACCTGCATCAAGTCTTTCCACCATGTACATGATGGTAACGCCTGTTTTCTTTTTGCCTTGAAGGATCGCATAATGGATCGGCGCGCCGCCTCTTAGTTCTGGCAGCAGCGAGGCATGAACATTGATACAGCCAAACTTAGGTTCATCGAGTAATCGTTTTGGTAAAATTTGTCCAAATGCCGCTGTGACGATTAAATCCGGCTGTAATGCAAGCACCTTATCAATTTCTTCATCAAGGCGCACCTTTTCAGGCTGCAACACAGGAATGCCGTGCTTTAAGGCTTCCACTTTCACAGGAGGCGGTGTGAGCACTCGTTTTCTTCCTTTTGGGCGGTCTGGCTGCGTGACAACCCCTACCACTTCGTATCCTTCTGTTATCAGTGTTTGCAGCACAGGTACTGAGAAATCAGGGGTTCCCATAAATACGATACGTGCCATTTTCTTCACCCTTCCATTTCCGCAAGTTCTTTTTCTGTATAGGTTTCAATGATTTTTGACGTAAATAAAATGCCGTCTAAATGATCAATTTCGTGCAATAAAGCTCTTGCTAAAAATCCGTCTGCTTCTATTGTAAATGGTTTGCCTTTCTTATCAAAGGCTTTTACCTTCACATAGTTCGGTCTCTCTACAGTGCCGTATAAAGATGGAAAGCTCAGGCAGCCTTCAATATCTGTCTGGCTTCCTTCTACTTCAAGCACCTCGGGGTTCACTAAGTCAATTCTGCCAGATTCTTCTCCGATATCTACAACAGCGATTCTTTTTGAAACACCGATTTGTGGTGCTGCTAGTCCAACTCCATCCAGCTCAAGCATTGTATCATACATATCATCCAGCAGTTTTTTAAGCTTTTTATCGAACGTCTCGACGCGCTCTGTCATTTGTTCAAGCACTTCTGCCGGATGTATGACTATTGGTTTTACTGCCACTTACAGCCCTCCGTTTTACATCATCATATATGGATTCATATCTATTGAAATCATCAATTGTTTTTGTTCCATTTCCTTTTGATAATGGTCTTGTATTTTCCGTAGTAAACTTGCCAGTTCATTTTCCCTTTTGTATTTTATCACGCATTGATACCGATATCTATCTTTGATCTTAGCGATTGGCGATGCGGCCGGACCAAGAATTCGAGTATTCGGTGCACAGTTCATTTTTAGGAACTGGACAATTTGATCAGTGACATGTGCTGCCTTCGTCACTTCTTCGTGTGACACTGTCACCATCGCCAAAAAGTAATAAGGCGGATAGGACTGGTGGCGGCGATGCAGCATCTCCTGTTCATAAAAGGCTTCATAGTCATGCTGCTTCGTTAATTCAATACTATAGTGAGAAGGCGTATACGATTGAATAATAACCGAGCCCGCTTTTTCATGGCGCCCTGCTCTGCCGCTGACCTGTGTGAGAAGCTGAAATGTTTTTTCACTTGAACGAAAATCAGGGATGTGAAGGGATGTATCCGCACTGAGAACACCAACAAGTGTGACATCTGGGAAATCCAGCCCCTTTGCAATCATCTGCGTCCCGAGCAAAATGTCCGCTTCTTTATTGCCAAAAGACGTAAGAAGCTTTTCGTGAGCACCTTTACGAGACGTTGTATCCACATCCATTCGGATCACACGCGCCTCAGGCAATACCTTTGTCAGTTCTTCTTCTACTCGCTGCGTGCCAGTTCCAAAATAGCGAATATGCTCACTGTGGCATTCTGGACATTCAGAAGGTACTGGAGCTTCGTGACCACAATAATGGCACTTCAGCCGTTTTTGATAGCGGTGATAGGTGAGAGAAATTTCGCAATGAGGACATTGCTCCACATATCCGCAATCACGGCACATCACAAAGGATGAATAGCCTCTTTTGTTCAGAAATAAAACGGCTTGTTCTTTTCTTTCAAGCACTTCCTTTAACCTGATCATTAACTCTTCTGAGAACATGGAGCGGTTGCCATTTCTTAGTTCTTCTCTCATATCAATTAACGAAACGTGCGGCATCTGCTGCTGGTTGACGCGGTGCTTGAGCGGCAGCAATGTATAGACGCCTTTTTTTGCACGTGCATAGGTTTCAAGTGAAGGTGTTGCACTGCCTAATACGACTGGACATTGATGCCGCACTGCTCGTTCAATGGCGACATCCTTGGCATGGTAACGAGGCATTTCTTCTTGTTTATAAGAGGATTCATGCTCTTCATCTATAATAATCATGCCTAAATTTTCAAATGGAGCGAAAACAGCAGATCTTGCGCCAACGACAAGCTTGACTTCCTTGCGATGAATCTTCCGCCATTCATCATATTTTTCTCCTGTCGATAAGCCGCTGTGAAGAACGGCTACATTTGAGCCAAATCGTTCTTTAAATCGCTGCACCATTTGAGGGGTTAACGAGATTTCAGGAACTAAAACGATCGCTTCTTTGCCTTTTTGAAGAACATGATCAATTGTCTGCAAGTAAATCTCCGTTTTGCCGCTTCCTGTCACTCCGTGCAGCAAAAAGGTTTCGTGCTGATCCTCACTGACTGCTTGATGAATATGTTTTGCCGCCTCTCTTTGCTCAGGCGTGAGATCAAGTGATGCAGATGGTGTAAATTCCCGGTCACGATAAGGATCCCGGTAGACCTCTTCATAGCTTTCTGTTAACAGCCCTTCTTGAATAAAGGTTTTAAGCGTTTGAGAACTCGCGCCTGTTTGCTGCTGCAAGTCTTTCGCTAAAAAGGCTGTCTCTCCCGCTTGAAGCAAATAGGAGATCAGTGCCTTTTGTTTCACCGCATTTTTCTTTAGCTGCTGCTGCTTTTCTTCAAGTTTTTCTTTCGATACAGCCAGATGGAGCATGCGGACCTTTTTCTTTCCAGATTTTTGCGAGACATGGTATCTCACCTCTAGATGACCTTTTTGGACATGCTTTTGAATCTGTTTTAATTGTTCAGACGGGATGTCAGCATAAAGAATGCTCTCTCGCTGACCGAAAAGCTCTTTCAATGACTGCGGAAGTTCTTCCTCTGATAGCACCTGTATTTCTTTTTCATACTTTGCCTTCATGGCTGCGGGCAGCATCGATTGAAGTGCCGTAATATGATAGGACAATGTTTTTTCCGTCAGCCAGTGAGAAAGCTCCAGTAGCTCATCTGTCAGAACAGGTGATAAATCAAATAAATCGACTATCTCTTTAATGCTTCCTGTCTTGATGTCTGTTTCCTCTTTGACTTTTGTCACAAACCCTTGAATCTTCCGCGGGCCAAAGGGAACGACCACCCTCATTCCCGCTTTGACGAGATCTTTGAATCGATCTGGTACACGGTAATCAAATGGCCGGTCAATGGCTTTCGTTGTGACATCTACGATGACTTCAGCAATCATGCGCGATCACGCTCTTTTGGAAGCAGCATTATTGCCTCCTTTAAAATTTCAAAAGCGAGGTCTTTTTTGCTCATCATCGGCAGCTCTTTTTTCGTTCCATCTGCTTTGATGATCGCTGCCACATTGGTATCTGTGCCAAAGCCTGCACCTTCTTTAGTGACGTTATTGGCCACAATCATATCTAGATGCTTGGATTCAATTTTCTTTTTCGCATAATATTCTACATCCTGCGTTTCAGCTGCAAATCCGACCAGCACTTGATGCTCTTTTCTTTTCCCCAGCTCTTTTAAAATATCTTTTGTCCGGGTGAATTCAATGTCCAGTGCGCCGTCCTGTTTTTTCATTTTATGAGTATATGTCGTGACAGGGGTGTAATCGGCGACAGCTGCTGATTTAATGACAAGATCAGCTTCTCCGTATACATCTAGCGCAGCTTGATACATCTCTTCAGCTGATTCAACGTGCACTACATGCACATGGTCAGGTTCAGTTAAAGAAACAGGCCCAGAAATCAGCGTAACATCTGCACCCATTTGCTGAGCAGCCTCTGCAATCGCATAGCCCATTTTTCCACTAGAACGGTTTGTAAAGAACCGGACAGGATCGATCACTTCACGTGTAGGACCTGCTGTAACCAAAACTTTTTTACCTGAGAGCGGTAAGCTTTTTGGCTCTTCAAAAAAGGCCCGGATGTGTTCCACAATTTTTTCAGGCTCTTCTAATCGCCCTTTTCCAATGTACCCGCAGGCTAAATAACCTTCACTCGGCTCAATAAACCGGTAGCCGTCTTCATATAATGTGCGAATGTTCCGTTTCACAGCCGGGTGATCATACATATGCACATTCATCGCTGGTGCGACCCATACAGGCGCTGTAGAAGCAAGCAAAGTCGTTGTGAGCATATCATCTGCAAGTCCAGCGGCCATTTTACCAATCGTATGTGCTGTTGCAGGGGCAACAAGAATGAGATCGGCCCAGTCAGCTACGTCAATATGTGCAATGACTTTTGGATTGTTTTCTTTGAATGTATCTACATATACCTCATGCCGAGACAGTGCTTGGAAGGTAAGCGGAGACACAAACTCACGAGCAGATTCCGTCATAATCACTCTTACATTTGCGCCTGCTTGTACGAGTTTACTAGTAAGTGCTGCTGCTTTATATACGGCGATTCCTCCGCTGACACCAAGCAATATATTTTTTGACTGTAACATTTGTTTGTCCCCCTTAACGGCCTTTTTCACAAATTCGTCTACAATTCAAAAAAGTCAAAACCAATCATAGTTTTGACTTTTTTGAACGTATCGTATCTGCATTGCAGAAGCGATGTGTTATTCTTGATCCTCTTTTTCAAATGTCAAAAGACCAGCGTCAATTTCTTCTAGTGCTTTGCCTACGAATTTGTAAGACTTTGTGTTTTCAATCTGCTGATCTTGATGGATCTGCATTTCACGTGCACGGCGTGCCGACACTGTTACAAGTGTATATTTTGAATCAAGTTTGTTCATCAATGAGTCAATTGAAGGATCTAACATGGTTTATTCTACCCCCAGCATTTTTTTATATCTTGGTGCGACTCTGTCTCTGCGCAGGTGTTCTGCAAGGACGATCGCTTTGATTCTTTCACAAGCAAGCTCGACATCATCGTTTTCAACGACATAGTCGTAAGCATCCATCATTTCAATTTCTTCTTTCGCAGCAGCCATTCGGTTTCGAATGAGCTCCTCAGATTCTGTACCGCGAGTAATGATACGGTTTTGAAGTTCTGAAAGACTAGGCGGTGCAAGGAAAATAAAAAGACCTTCCGGGAATGCTTCTCTTACTTGAAGTGCACCTTGCACTTCAATTTCAAGGAAAACATCTTTTCCTTCGCTTAATGTCTGTTCTACATAGTCAACAGGCGTGCCGTAGTAATTCCCGACGTACTCTGCCCATTCTAACAGCTTTTTGTTTTCAATCATATGTTCAAATTCTTCCCTGGTTTTAAAGAAATAATCGACACCATTTCTTTCACCTTCACGCGGTTTGCGTGTCGTCACAGAAATAGAGTATTCAAATTTCGTATCTTCCTGGGAGAAAATGGCTTGTCTGACCGTTCCTTTTCCAACTCCCGAAGGTCCAGAGAGAACGATTAAAAGTCCTCTTTCTTTCATAATGACGTATTACCCCTGCCCTTCATCTATGATTTCTTCTTTTACAGAAAGTCTTTGCGCGACAGTCTCAGGCTGAACGGCAGATAAGATGACATGGTCACTGTCCATAATGACAACAGCACGGGTTCTTCTTCCGTATGTAGCATCTATGAGCATGCCTCGATCTCTTGCGTCTTGTATCATTCGTTTAATCGGTGCTGATTCCGGACTGACGATCGAAATCATCCGATTCGCTGAAATGATGTTTCCAAATCCGATATTGATCAACTTTATGGTCATCTTCTTTCGTCCCCCTGTAATATAAACGTCTCTAGTCTCGCCGAAAGAGACGCACTGTAAACAGCATACACAATGACTATTCTATATTTTGCACTTGTTCTTTTATTTTTTCAATAGCACTTTTCATTTCAACCACCAGCTTTGTTAAATGGTGATGGTTCGCTTTTGATCCAATGGTGTTCACTTCACGGTTGAGCTCCTGTACAAGGAAGTCAAGTTTTCGGCCGGCAGCACCGCCTTGCAGCAAGATTTGCTGAAACTGCTGAAAATGACTTTTCAGTCTCGTAATCTCTTCTGTAATGTCACACCGGTCAGCAAAAATGGCAGCCTCTGTCGTTAGTCTGCTCTCGTCAAGCGCCTCTCCGATCCATTCTTGCAATCGCTGATTCAATCGTTCTTTGTACTGACTCACAACCTCTGGTGCAAAGACTTTGATTTCTTCTGTATAGGCCTCTAGTTCAGAAAGCCTCAGTTCACAGTCTTTTTGAAGTGATGCGCCCTCTTGCTCTCTCATGAAGCAAAGCTCCTTGACAGCAGCCTCGCAAGCTTCCATCAGCAGCTGCTCTAACTGTTCATTTCGGCTGGCTGACTCTTCCACCTGAACGGCAAGCTCCAGGCCCAATAAGTCATGTGCATGCTGAATGCCTGAAATGTGATAGCGTTCTTCGAGGTCTTTTGCGGCTTTCATGTATTCATCAAGCAGCGGCCAGTCGATCTGTAAGGACCGGCTTGCTAGTTTACCGCCTTCAATCGTGACAAACAGCTCAATTCTACCGCGCTGCACGTGACGAAGAATGATCTTTTTTAATGTATCTTCGAAATATAAAAGCGGCCTCGGCAAACGGGCATGAACCTCTTTAAAACGGTGATTGACCGATTTTAGCTCAACTGACACTGTCAGTTCTCCATCCGTTTTACTCGCTTGGCCGAATCCCGTCATACTGCGTATCATGTCAAAACACCCAATTCTTTCATATTAATAAAATGAAAAAGGTAATAGCAGACACTATTACCTCAAAATTATACCATAATCAATTATTTTTTTCTTGTCAAAAGTGATCCTGCCAGTAAAAAAGTTGGCAGTGCAGACATCCCAATGATCAGCAGCCAATCAATTGGTGCAACCGCCACCGTTTTGAAAATCGGCTGAAGCGGCGGGTAATAAATGACCACAAGCATGAGTAAAAGTGATGACAAAACCGCACCGATCAAATAAAGATTCCCAAATGGATTACGTTCAAAAATGGACCGCTCACTGCGGCAGTCAAATACATGAATGAGCTGCGCCAAAACAAGCGTACTAAATGCGACAGTCTGTGCATATTGCAGGTTGTTTGGATCGCGGTGATACACAAATATAAATGCCAATAGGGTCGCAAGTCCGATGAGGAAGCCTCTTGAGATGACCTTCCAGCCAAGCCCTCTAGCAAAAATGCCCTCTTTCACATTCCGCGGCTTTCTCTTCATGACATCGCCTTCTGGCTTATCCATGCCAAGTGCCATTGCCGGCAGACCATCTGTGACAAGGTTGACCCATAAGATTTGTATAGGAACGAGCGGCAGCGGTAGCGCGAGGAGCATCGCAAACAGCATGACCAAAATTTCTCCGACATTTGATGCCAGCAAATAACGGACAAACTTACGAATGTTTTCATAAATATTCCGGCCTTCTTTAATGGCGGATTTAATGGTCGCAAAGTTGTCGTCAAGTAAAATAAGAGATGACGCTTCTTTGGCTACGTCTGTTCCAGTGATGCCCATGGAAATGCCGATATCTGCTTGTTTAATGGCAGGCGCATCATTGACCCCGTCACCTGTCATCGCCACAACATGCCCATTTTTTTGATAGGCTTTGACAATTCTCAGTTTATGCTCAGGGGAAACCCGGGCAAAGACGTATACATTTTCAGCCGTTTGCTCAAGCTCTTTGTCGCTCATCTGATCAAGCGCTTTTCCGTCGAGCACCTGTCCTTGTTTCGGTAAAAGGCTCAAGTCTTTGGCGATCGCTTTGGCCGTTTCGATGTGGTCCCCTGTAATCATGACCGTTTTAATCCCGGCATCCCGGCACTCTTTAATCGCTCGTCTGACTTCAGGACGCGGTGGATCGATCATGCCCTCTAACCCGATAAATGTTAAATCGGTTTCAGCCTGCTTTACAGAGGTGATTTTTTCTGTCAGACCGACTTTTTTATACGCAATGGCAATGGTTCTAAGCGCCTGTCTTGCCAACCCTTGAATCGCAGCTTCTGCTTCTTGCCTGTGAGTCGCTGAAAAAGAAGCTGTGCGTCCGCCGTGCATGATATGACTTGAACGGTTCATTAGTACATCCGGCGCACCTTTTGCAATGACATACCGCTCTTTTTGATTCGTTTCAACGACGACTGACATCATCTTTCTTTCTGAGTCAAAAGGAAACTCCTCAATGACATGAAATCCAGCTTCAATGAATTGCTCTGTAAAACCCGCTTTACGTGCTGCGGTAAGAAGCGCCCCCTCTGTCGGATCGCCATCAAGCCTCATCTCCCCGTCTTTTTCAACGATGGTCGATGTATTACAAAGCGCCCCGTATAATAACACCTTTTGCAGGCTTGGGTGCTTGTCGGCATGGACGATTTCTCCGTTTAAGGTAAAGTCACCGGATGGCTCGTAGCCTGTGCCAGAAATATTCCACGTTTTCCCCTCTGCCCATACATGGGTCACGGTCATTTTATTTTGCGTCATCGTTCCTGTTTTATCTGAGCAAATGATTGACGCGCAGCCGAGTGTTTCCACCGCCGGGAGCTTTCTGACAATCGATTTTTGTTTGATCATCCGCTGCACCCCAAGGGAAAGTGCAACAGTGACAATCGCCGGCAGTCCTTCTGGAATTGCCGCAACAGCAAGAGATACTCCCGCTAGGAACATATGATACAATTCATGTCCTTGCACAACACCGAGAACAACAACGAGCACCGTTAAAAATAAAGCAGCCACAATCAGAATTTTCCCGAGCTGCTCGAGACGCCTTTGCAGCGGCGTTTCCATATTACCTGCTGCATCCAGCATACCGGCAATTTGCCCCATTGCCGTATTCATTCCTGTACCAATGACAACCCCTACGCCGCTTCCTCTAGTAACAAGCGTCCCCATAAAGGCCATGTTCGTCAAATCTCCAAGTGAGACATGGCTGCTTGAAAGAGGACTTGCGTGTTTGACCGCTGGGATAGACTCGCCAGTGAGAGCGGACTCCTCAATTTCTAAGCTCTTTGTTTCTAGTAATCTAATATCTGCCCCAATCCGATCTCCGCTTGAAAATTTCACAATATCCCCTGGCACGAGATGTTTAGACGGGATCTTGACCCATTCATTATTTCTCCTTGCATATACATGCGGAGTTGATAATTCTTTTAACGCTTGAAGGGATTTTTCCGCCCGGCGCTCTTGATAAAAGCCGAGTACACCATTAATCAAAACAATGGCTACAATCGCAACAGCATCAATGTATTCTCCTAAAAAGGCAGAAATGATTGTTGCTGCAAGCAAGATTAACACCATGAAATCTTTAAACTGTGCTAAAAAAATGATCAGAGCCGACGCCTTTTTTCCTTCCTGCAATTCATTTGGCCCGTGTTTTTCAAGCCGCTTTTGTACATCTTTTTCTGACAGTCCGTCACCTATCGATGTATTCATTGTTTTTAATAAATCGGTTTGGTTCAGTTCATGCCAATTCATTTGACCTCGTCCACTCCTCTTTTGTTCTCTCTCATATGCAGTGTTCTATAAGCCAGTTTATTCAGACTCGTCCTAAATCATGCTATAATAATAAGACTGCCTAAAGAACGAGAAAACGGAAGTTCTTTCAGTAGATTTGTGTGAAAGAAGAGGGTGTATCCAACATGTCATTTGACGGCATTTTTACATATGGTATGACAAATGAATTGCAAGAGACATTAACTGGCGGAAGGATTTCTAAAATCCATCAGCCATATAAGCACGAGCTGATTTTTCATATTCGGGCAAACGGAAAAAATCATAAGCTCCTTTTATCGGCTCATCCGAGCTATGCGAGAGTGCAGCTCACTGAGCATCAATACGACAATCCAAGCGAGCCGCCAATGTTTTGTATGCTCCTCAGAAAGCATCTTGAGGGCGGCTTCATTGAACGTTTTGAACAGATTGGATTTGACCGGGTGATCGTGCTTCATGTGAGAAGCCGAAATGAAATTGGCGATGAGCAGACGCGTAAGCTTTACATTGAAATCATGGGACGTCATAGTAATTTCATTCTGGTAGAGGATGGAACGCAGCAGATCATTGATGGTTTGAAACACCTTTCTCCATCTGTGAACAGCTATCGAACGGTGCTTCCTGGTCACGAATACCTTCTGCCGCCTGCGCAGCAAAAATTGAATCCTTTTGACGTGACAAAAGATGATATTTTGAAGCATTTACGCTTTCAAGAAGGAAAGATCGCAAATCAAATTGTCGATACCTTCTCTGGGGTTTCCCCGCTGTTTGCAAAGGAAGTTGTACACCGGGCCGGTCTTGCCAATCAAGAAACGATTCCAAATACACTGCTCGACATGTTCCAGCTCATTCGCATGCATTCTTTTACACCGCAGCTCACAAGAAAAGACGGAAAAGAGTATTTCTATTTATTAGAGCTTCAGCATGTCCATGGCGAGATGAAGACATTCGACTCACTCAGCCAGCTGCTTGACCGCTTTTATTTTGGAAAAGCTGAGAGAGATAGAGTCAAACAGCAGGCAGCGGACCTTGAACGGTTTGTCGTCAATGAAAAAAAGAAAAATGAAAACAAGCTGAAAAAGCTAAAAAGAACCCTTGAAGAATCTCAAGATGCACACAAATATCAGCTCTATGGTGAGCTGTTAACAGCTAATTTATATGCGATTAAAAAAGGGGATAAAGAAGCGACTGTCATCAATTATTACGATGAAGACGGCGGAGAAATCACGATTCCGCTCAAAACAAACAAAACCCCTTCTGAAAATGCCCAGGCATATTTTACAAAATATCAAAAGGCAAAAAATGCTGTAGAAGCTGTAAATGAACAAATTAAGCGGACACATGAAGAGATTGCTTATTTTGAAGAGCTGATTCAGCAGCTGTCCTCTGCTTCACCGAAGGATTTAGAGGAAATGAGAGAAGAGCTTGTTGAAGGAAAATATTTGCGCGCCAAACAAAAGCGTCTCGCCAAAAAGAAAAAACCGGCGGCCATTCAGCTCGAAACGTATGAATCATCCCAAGGCATACCAATTTTAGTCGGAAAAAACAACAAACAAAACGAGTATTTGACTACAAAGGCAGCTGCTCGTGATGATATTTGGCTGCATACAAAGGATATTCCTGGATCACATGTCGTCATCCGCCACCAAGCACCTGATGAACAAACCCTGCTTGAAGCGGCTCAAATTGCCGCCTATTTTTCAAAGGCAAAAGAGTCCAGCTCCGTACCTGTCGACTATACAAAAATCCGGCATGTGAAAAAACCAAACGGAGCAAAGCCTGGCTTTGTTACGTATGATCAGCAGCAAACATTATTTGTCACGCCTGACGAAGATCTTGTGCTCAAGCTGAGAAAATAAATAAAAAAAGCCGATAAAATCTCCTGTAAGGATTTTATCGGCTTTTTCTTTGTCGTTTTTTTCTTTCGATGTAAAGGGCATCAAGTGCGTCAATATCCTCTTGTTCAAGCAAGGATTCAATTGCCGCAGCCAGCTGTTTTGTCCGGGCGGGGCTTGCACCGCTTGTAGAGACTGAAATCGTCACTTTTCCTGCTTTGACAACCTTCGGCATCATCACATTGCCGAGCTCAGATTGGCTCACACAATTCACGAGCTGGTGAGGCTGCGCTGTTTGTGCAATCCATTCATTTACCGAAGGGTCGTTTGTAGCAGCTACAATGAAAAACGCATCCTTCAAATCTTCAGCGCCCACCTTCTTTTCCTTCCAATTCAATGCGTATGTATCAATGAGGCACGCCATCTCTTCAGAAAGATCAGGACTCACAACAGTTATATGGCAAGACTCCGTACACAATGCCTTTGCTCTTCTTAATGCGACAGATCCGCCGCCGGCGATGACCACTTGTTTATTGGTTAAATCAAGATGGACTGGAAGCATGGCTTTCTCCTCGGAAACGAAACGCATCGTCTTTGTTTAAAATGGTTTCTTGCACGCGTTCAATATAAGCCGCTTTGACATGCGGATGAAAGCCAATATACCGGCATACCCGGACATCTTTCAGCCGCTTTCTCGCCTGAGCGGCCTCACTTTCAATTTCTTTCATTAAAATCCCCGTAAACAGTAAGTAAGGAACGATATAAACAGGCCCATCGTCATCTTCTGATAACTGCGCGAGAACATCTCGATAATTTGGCTCACATGCTGTAATAAAACACGGAAGAACCTCTGCATGTGGAAGCAGGCTTCGGACATCGTCTGCAATGCCAAACACATCTCGCTTCACCTCCGGATCAGAACTCCCGCGGCCAATTAAAAGAATCCGCGCGCGCTCGCCTTGATATCCTGCTTCTTTAATTCTTGCGGCAACCGCTTTTGTTACTTCTTGATTCACCCCGATCGGCTTTCCATATGTGACCTTCACTTGCGGGAAACGCGCACGCACTTTCTCAATTTCGACCGGGATATCCGATTTGGCATGCATGGCAGTTAATAGGAGGAGCGGGACGATTGCAATGTGTGTCGCTCCTTTTTTCACACAGGCCTCAAATCCTTCTTCTATAGAAGGGTCCGTCAGCTCTAAAAAACAAATTTCTTGTATATCTGCTTTCACTAACGGCATACAGCTTTTCATAAAAGAAATGGCCTTATCTTGTGCTTCTTTCACCCTGCTTCCATGCCCAACATAAAGGACAGCTTGTTTCATGCGGCTCCTCCCTCTCACTTGTTTTCATCAGACGAAAAGACACGATGTATGCACGTGTCTTTTCTCTACCATTCTCATTTCTCGATTAATGCGGGTTCAAACCAGTTCAGCTTTTGATGAAAATGAACGACATCTCCAACAACAATTAAACTTGGATGCTCGATCCCTTCTTTTTCAACAGTTTCAGACAGTGTCGCAACCGTGCAGCAAGTTGTCTTTTGCCTTGTTGTGGTTCCCCAGTGTATAAATGCAGCGGGCGTTTCTGGGTCCCGTCCATTTTTTAAAAGCAGGCGCTGCACTCTTTCCACGTTTTTGACACCCATGTAAATCACAAGAGTATCAATCCCTGTAGCCAGCGCCTCCCACTTTTCTTCAAAATGTTCATCCTTTTGATAGTGGCCCGTGACAAAAGCAACATTTGAGCTGAATTCACGATGTGTCACAGGGATGCCCGCATAAGCAGCCGCTGCAATCCCAGAAGTAATTCCTGGGACGACCTCATACGGAATTCCGTGCTCAGCTAAGCATTCGATTTCTTCACCGCCGCGGCCAAAGACAAAGGGGTCGCCGCCTTTCAGCCGAACGACAACGTTCCCTTCCTTTGCATGAGCCACAAGCGCTTCATTGATGGCTTCCTGCCTCATTGTATGATGATTTGGCAGCTTGCCGCAATAAATCAATTCCGCCTCCGGTTTGGCATGGGCGAGAATTTCTTGATTGACAAGACGATCATATAAGATGACATCTGCCTGCTGTATCGCCTTATGGGCCTTTAATGTGATTAAATCTGGGTCACCGGGTCCAGCACCCACAATGTATACTTTCCCCATCTTGCTTTTCTCCCCCTGCCATCAGGCGATTATTTCGTTGTTCCTTTTACATAATCAACAAGACGCTGTTTAGATTCCTCACGGGATAATTCCCCTGTATCTAATACGAGCTCAGGCGCAGCAGGCTCTTCATACGGTGAATCGATTCCAGTGAAAAATGGAATTTCACCGTTTCTCGCCTTTTTATATAACCCTTTTGGATCACGCTCTTCACACACGTTCAGATCACATTTGACAAACACTTCGTGAAATTCTCCCTCTTCGACCAACTGTCTGACAGTGTGGCGGTCTTCCTGAAATGGAGAAATAAAAGCAGTGATGACAATCGTTCCTTGCTCCACAAATAATTTCGCCACTTCTCCGATCCGGCGGATGTTTTCTTTTCTGTCATCATCTGAAAACCCTAGATCTTTATTGAGTCCGTGCCGCACGTTATCGCCGTCAAGAACTGTGACTTGGTAGCCTTGTTCAAACAGCTCTCTTGCAGCTGCATTCGCGATCGTTGATTTACCTGACCCGCTTAGACCTGTAAGCCAGATAATGCCGCTCGTATGATTGTTTTTTTGTTGATATTCTTTTTTTGTAATAGATGAATCATGCCACACGATATGTTCGTTGCTCATGTCATACCCTCCCGTTAAGATACCGTCGTTTTTAATCCTTCGATTAATGTTTCAATGACTTCTTTTCGGCTGAACGTGCTTGGTGGTAATTCACCGTTTCTCAGCATTGTTCGAACCTTTGTACCTGAAAGAATGACATGCTCGCTTTTGTCGTGAGGACACGTTTTTGGAGTGGCCATCGCTTCACATGTATTACAGTAGAAGCTGTGTTCAAATTTTAATGGAGTAATGCCGATTTCTTCGCTTGTAAATTGATCAAATAGTTCCTGCGCCTCGTATGTGCCGTAATAGTCACCAACACCTGCATGATCTCTTCCGACAATAAAATGGGTGCAGCCATAATTTTTCCGTACTAGCGCATGAAAAATGGCTTCCTTTGGTCCAGCATAACGCATTGCAGCAGGAAAAACACCTAAAAAGACGCGGTCTTTTGGATAATAACCGTCCAATAACACTTGATAGCTTTTCATTCTTACATCTGCCGGGATGTCGTCAGATTTTGTTTCACCGACAAGAGGATTTAAAAATAAACCATCGACTGTTTCCAGTGCTGTTTTTTGAATATATTCATGAGCACGGTGAACCGGGTTTCTCGTTTGGAAACCAACAATGGTTTTCCAGCCGTTTTCTTGAAAATGACGTCTTGTTTCTTCTGGCTCATACGTAAATTGAGGGAATGGTTTTTCACTGCGTTTCGTCAGTGTAATTTTCCCGCCAATGTAAGTATCGCCGCGTTCAAATAATTTTTTCACGCCTGGATGATTGCGGTCATCTGTTTTATAGACATTCACCGCTTCTTTTTCCTTATCTGGTGTGTATTGATCCTCTACTTCAATGACCCCATATACAGTTCCATTGTAGGATAAGCGCACGATATCGCCTTGATGGATTTCCGCAGCCTTTTCTTTTGTCACTGGCAGTGTAATAGGAAGAGACCAAACGACACCACTTGCTAGCCGCATACTGCTTACAACTGCTTCATAATCAGCTTTTGTTAAAAACCCTTCAATTGGACTATATCCGCCAATTGCAATGAGTTCAAGGTCTGCAAAGGAAATCGCATCTAGTTCAATTTCCTTCGCAGCCGTGCTGAGATCATATTCTTCATTTACTCGATTAATTAATACGCCACCATGTGGTGTTAAACTCATTTGTTCATCTTCCTCTCAATGTTCATATTTATTAGATGTTAATAGTCGGATTTATGGTTAAATCCCGCCGCCCTGTTCATGAATAGAGCTGCTTTCATTTTTGACTGCTTTCATCAGACTCAGCGCACCAAGTGAGGCAAGCAGTACACTCATCATGATAAAGATAGAGTAATAGTCTCCTTTTAAGAAAAGGCTCACAAGCAAATACGATAGGCTGAGTGATAAGAAAGGTGAGACCACCCATACTTTCAGCATTTTTTTCACCACATGTTTGTGAAAAATGTTAGGCCCGCCTTTTGCCATTCCAAGCCCGATAATAGACGAGGAGGTGATTTGCGTAAGTGGAACGGGCAGCCCAAAAATAGAGCTGACGATGACAAGCCCGGCACCGGTACTCGAAAGTAAAATCCCTTCGCCTGTTTGATAGCGGGTAATTTTCTTTCCGTTTGTTTCCAGTACTCTTCTACCTAGCAAGAGGGCCCCTGCTGCGACAAAGATTCCGCCGTAAAGTGTTCCCTGCCCAACTGACAAAACGCCTGAAGCGACGAGCGGGCCGACGGCATTTGCCACATTGTTCATACCGGCTGAAAATGCCTCTAAAAATCCGCTGAGAATTAATACGATAGATAAAATAGCTGTGCCTTTTTTAGACAGCTTCCGTTTAGGGAACATTCTGATGATTTTGACGACAGCAAAGGTAAAAAGAAAGGCGAAAAGCGGGATGATGACCCAAAATGCCACAATCACTAAAATGGATTTCACAAACAAAACTTTATATGCGACTGCCACACCAACTACAGCCCCTACTGTGACCTCACTTGTTGATAAAGGAATCGCCATCAGATTTGCTATGAAAAGTGATAGTGCAGCAGAACCAATGATAATACAAACGATTTCAAGTGTAATGACTGATTCTGGCATAATACCAGAGCTGATCGTTTTGACGACCTCACCGCCGCCAATCACTGAACCTGCTAAAATCCCAACTGCACAAAAACTGAGCGCATAAATGGGCTTTTGAATGGCACCTGATCCATACGCAATGCCCATAGAAGCAGCTGCTCCGCTTGCGCCTATGTTTAAAGCAAAGAATAGACTAAATAAAATTGCGGCGATTTCCATACATTATGCTCCCTTACTCATGTAATCCGCACTCTGTCTTTGCTGTGCCTGACCATCTGCCAGAACGCAGATCATCTGCAGTAAATGCTGGCTGTGTACACGGTGCACAGCCGATACTTGGATATCCTTGGTCATGCAGCGGATTATAAGTAAGTTCCTCTCTAGATGCATATCTCCATATGTCCTTCCACGTCCAATGGATGAGCGGACATACTTTCACTGATTTGAATTTTTCATCCTTATTTAAGAAATTCGTCCCTGCTCGTTTTGGTGACTGCTCTCTTCTTAAACCAGAAAGCCATGCTGGATAACCAGATAGCGCTTCTTGCAAAGGAATGACCTTACGCATATGACAGCAGCTTTGAGGATCTGTTTTCCATAATTGATCACCGTGCTGCTCATTTTGCTGTTCAACCGTCAGCTCAGGCGTTTTCAGTACAATATCTAAGCCCGGATATCTTTCCTTTACCGCATCAATTGTGTCGTAAGTTTCTTTAAAATGCAGACCTGTATCTAAAAAGACAATTCTCGCATCTTTTTTTACTTTTGCAATCAGATCAATTAGAACGATGCCCTCAATCCCAAAGCTGCACGCATATACGAGCTGGTCACCATAATGACCGTACGCCCATTTCAGTACAGACAGGGCTCCTTTATACAAATCATCCTCTTGAAATGTAATGGACGGCTCTTGCCAATTTTCATAAGTTAACATGATTTCTCCCCTTCCGGAGTACCGCTCATATTGCTATTTTCCGCACTACTTTAATCTAATTTTTTCGTTTTTTTCCACTTGAATCACTTGACCGTCCTGAACAATTAACGTAATTGAACCGAATTTCATATCCCCAATCAGTTCTTGCATATGCTTTACTAAGTCCTCATCCTGATTTTGTTTCACTTCCATCTCCTCTTCCTCCTCACCGTTAAAATAAAAAAACTTTCTTTCAGTCCGAAAGAAAGATGAGGAAGCTCGCAATTTCCTTATCTTTCAAAATAGAATCATTTTGCAGGAAGTAGCACCTTGCGAATCGCAGGTTGCCGGGTTTCATCGGGCCAGTCCCTCCACCTCTCTGGATAAGAGTTTCAATTTGTCTTAAATATTAACACAATTCAAACAAAAGTCAACCCGACTTTATTGATAGGATTAGTTTTTATTAAAATTTGAGTCTATTTTACTATTTTTACCCAAATAAAAAAGCCGTGCGGGCAGGCACAGCTTTAAAATTGTTAACGATGGACTTTGACTTTTCAGACCGTTTCTTCCATCCAAGATTCAGAGGAAGGGTCTTGTCTCCAGCGTTTTAGTTTGTTCATCGCAGACGGCTCAATCGCTTTCAGTTCAAGTGCCACATCTGTCAATGTGTCATAGTCTGTCAGGGTGACATATGGAATATTTTTTTCTTGAAAAGCGGCCGCTGCTTTTGGCAGTCCGTATGTGAAGATTGCGGCAACTCCTAGTACCTCGCAGCCCTCAGCTTGAAGAGCAGCAACCACTTCCAGCACACTGCCTCCTGTGGAGATAAGGTCTTCGACGACGACAACCTTTTGGCCTTTCGATACGGCCCCTTCAATTTGATTTCCTTTGCCGTGTGCTTTCGGCTTACTTCTGACATAACACATCGGGATGTTCAAGCGGTCTGCTGCTAATGCCGCATGCGGAATGCCTGCTGTTGCAGTACCCGCGACAACCTCTGCTCCCTTGAAATGAGTGAGAATCAAATCTTTTAGACCTTCCGCAATGTCGTGTCTGACTTCTGGATATGATAATGTGAGGCGGTTATCACAATAGATCGGTGATTTTATACCGCTCGCCCATGTAAACGGTTCGTCTGGTTTTAATGAGACCGCTTTGATTTGTAATAGATGTTTCGCGATTTTTGATTTCATCTGGCAGTCACTCCCACTCTTTCAAAATTTGATGATAGGCTTCTAATGGTTTATCAGCTTTTGTGATTGATCTTCCGACAACAATTTGTGAAACACCTTGCTCTTTTGCATAGGCAGGTGTCGCCACACGCTTTTGGTCATCGGTTTGATCATTCGGTAAGCGAATCCCTGGCGTTACAGTGAGAAAAGAGGGTGAGATATGTTCATGAAGTGCTTTAGATTCATGAACAGAGCAAACAACCCCGTCCAGCCCACTTTCATATGCTAATTGTCCGTACCGGATCACAGTCTCTTGCAGCGGACGGTCAATGAGTAATTCTTTTCTCATCATGTCTTCTGACGTACTAGTCAGCTGGGTCACTGCAATAATGCCCGGACGGCTTTGTCCAGCAGGAGTCCCGCTTTCAAGTCCCTCTAATGCAGCCTGCATCATTCGTTTCCCGCCAGCAGCATGCACATTGACCAAGTCAACGCCAAGTGCGGCAAGCCGGTTCATCGCTTTTTGCACCGTTGTTGGAATGTCATGTAATTTTAGATCGAGAAAAATGCGGCAATTTTTTTCTTTCAGCGCTTCAAGGATGGCAGGTCCTTCTTGGTAAAACAGCTCCATGCCGACCTTCACAAATAATGGTGTCCCTTCAAAGGGATCTAAAAAGGCAAGAGCGTCCTGCCCTGATGGAAAATCAAGCGCGATGATGGGCAAGTGCTTCATGTTTCCAGCTCCTTCCGATACATTCCTCTACAGATGAATAACCATATGCTGCTAACACATTTGGCAGCTCTTCAATGATTTCCGGGCAAATAAATGGATTCACAAAATTCGCTGTACCGACAGCGACTGCACTTGCACCTGCTAGTAAAAATTCAAGTACATCTTCAGCACTTTGCACTCCGCCCATCCCGATAATTGGAATAGAAATCGCTTGGCTCACCTCATGCACCATACGTACAGCGACAGGTTTGACAGCTGGTCCTGATAATCCGCCTGTTTTATTGGCAAGGATGGGTTTCCCCGTTTTTAAATCTAAACGCATCCCAATTAATGTGTTAATCATGGTGAGTCCATCCGCTCCAGCAGCTTCAATCGCTTGAGCAATTTCTACAATATTGGCTACGTTAGGTGACAGCTTGACATAGACAGGTACGGAAGAGACTTTCTTGACTGCTTTTGTCAATGATGCTGCCATATTTGGATCTGTACCAAAGGCGATTCCGCCGGTTTTAACATTTGGGCAAGAAATATTCAGTTCAAGGGCATGAACATTTTTTGCTTGGCTGATTTGCTTGGCTACTTCAACATAATCTTCAACCTGTGAGCCAGCAACATTCGCAATGATAGGCGTATCAAACTGCTCGAGCCAAGGCAATTCATTTTCAAGCACGCCTTTTAGACCTGGGTTTTGAAGGCCGATTGCATTGAGCATACCGGCCCCTGTCTCGGCTACCCTTGGAGTCGGATTGCCAAATCTCGGTTCAAGGGTTGTGGCTTTGATCATGATACCTCCCAACAATGACAGGTCATATAAGGATGCAAATTCTCTCCCGAATCCAAAGCAGCCTGATGCAGGGATAATTGGATTCTTTAAAGATAATCCCGGTAACTCAACGTTTAGCATGACAATGCCACCTCCTCTGCTTTAAAAACAGGTCCATCAAGACACACTTTGACGTAAGGTTTGTCGAGCTGATCGGTATGACAGACACATGCAAAGCAGGCACCAATCCCGCAGCCCATTCGTTCTTCCATCGAAATGTAGACAGGCTTATCAGGATACGTGTCTTTCAGCGCTTTTAGCATAGGTGTTGGACCGCAGGAAAGCAGCACATCAAAGCTCAGGTTTTGCTCTTTTATCACATCTGTTACAAAGCCTTTAGCAGCGTATGTGCCATCAACCGTTGCAATAAACGTATCGCCGAGTGCTTGAAATTTTTCCTCGTAAAATACATCCTTTTTCGATTGAAAGCCGAGGACATGCTTCACGATAACGCCTTTTTTCGTTAAACGCTTGGACAGCTCATATAGAGGTGGTACGCCAATTCCGCCGCCGACTAGTAATGCCGTCTCTCCGCGCTTGACGACGGAAGGATCATACCCGTTTCCAAGCGGCCCTAATACATCGACTGATTCTCCCTCCCGCTTTTGGGAGAGGAGCTTTGTGCCCTCTCCCTCTGCGCGGTAAATGATGGTTGCTTCTTTTTGCTCGGCATGAATGTTGGCAATACTGATCGGTCTTCTCAGCAGCGGTGTCATGGATTCACTGACCTTTAGATGAAGAAATTGTCCAGCCGTTTGAAAGGAGTCCACAAGGTCACCTTTTAATGTCATTTCGTAAATATGATCAGCGATCTCTCGGTTCGAGACGACCGTCAAGTATGCTTTTTTCATATCGTTACTGTCACCTCAGCATTCGTTTTCACTTCTGGCATTTCATCCGCTCTAAATGTCATGCTCTCAAGCACTCTTAAAATGGCTTCTGCTGTATCTAGTGACGTTAAGCAAGCCACTCCGTTTTCAACAGATTCACGTCTAATTCTAAAGCCGTCTCTTGCCGGCTGTTTTCCTTTTGTTAATGTGTTGATCACGAATTGGGCTTCCCCGTTTCGAATAACATCAAGGAGATTTTTGCCTTCTTCTCCAATTTTGCCGACCACACTTGATGGAATGGAGGCTTGTTTTAAATAATTCGCCGTTCCTTCTGTTGCTAAAATATGATAGCCGATCGAATGGAATCTTCTTGCGATCTCAAGTCCTTCTTCTTTATCCTTATCAGCCACTGTCAGAAGAACTGTTCCGTCATTAGGGATTTGGATGCCTGATGCAATCAATCCTTTATAAAGGGCTTTTTCGATCGTGACATCTTTCCCCATGACTTCACCTGTTGATTTCATTTCAGGCCCAAGTGTAATATCCACTCTTCTTAATTTTGCAAAAGAGAAGACTGGAACTTTGACGTACACCCCTTCTTGCTCTGTGTGAAGGCCTTCTTCGTAGCCATAATTTTTGAGCTTGTCTCCTAAGATGACTTTTGTCGCAAGGTTTGCCATCGGAATGCCCGTAATTTTACTTAAGAAAGGAACCGTCCGGCTTGATCGCGGGTTCACTTCAAGGACATACACTTCACCTTTTGATAGGACAAATTGTATGTTCAAAAGCCCAATAATGTTGAGTCCTTTTGCAAGCTTGATCGTGTATTCTGCGATCTTTGCTTTGATGTCCTCAGACAATGTTTGCGGCGGATAGACCGCAATTGAGTCACCAGAGTGAACTCCGGCTCTTTCAATGTGTTCCATAATGCCTGGGATTACGACAGTTTCTCCATCAGACACGGCATCTACTTCAATTTCTTTTCCTGTCAAATACTTATCAATTAACACTGGATGCTGCGGGTTAACCTTCACCGCATTCTCCATGTAGTGAAGAAGCTCAGCTTCTTGATACACAATTTCCATCGCGCGGCCGCCTAATACATAGGAAGGACGGACAAGGACTGGGTAGCCGATTTGATTGGCAATCGCTACAGCTTCAGGCACAGACGTTGCTGTTTTCCCTTTCGGCTGGGGCACGCCGAGTGTTTCTAACGTTTGTTCAAACTTGTCCCGGTTTTCTGCGCGGTCTAGGTCTTCTAGAGAAGTTCCAAGAATTTTAACCCCTCTATTTGATAATTCATCTGCTAGGTTGATCGCCGTTTGTCCGCCGAACTGAACGACGACTCCTTCAGGCTGTTCAAGGTCGATGATGTGCATGACATCTTCTACAGTGAGTGGTTCAAAGTAAAGCTTATCTGAAATACTAAAGTCTGTTGAGACCGTTTCAGGATTGTTGTTAATAATGATCGCTTCATAGCCTGCTTGTTTAATTGCCCACACAGAGTGAACAGTCGCATAATCAAATTCAACCCCTTGTCCAATTCGGATAGGACCTGAACCTAATACGATAACGCTTTTCTTGTCTGTACGTTCTGATTCATTTTCATCTTCATACGTGCTGTAGAAATATGGTGTCTCTGATTCAAATTCTGCCGCACATGTATCTACCATTTTGTATACAGGTACAATGCCTGCTTCTTGTCTTAGCTTGTAGACATCCGCTTCGTTCATCTCCCACTCGCGGCTAATGTAGATATCTGAGAAGCCTTTTTCTTTTGCTTCTTTTAATACGTCTGTATTGCCTTTGTTTTCTTTTAATGTCTTCTCAAAGGCAATGATGCCTTCCAGCTTATGAAGGAAGAAGAAATCAATTTTTGAGAATTCATGTATTTGTTCGACTGTATAGCCTCTTCTAAGCGCCTCAGCGATATAAAATAATCGTTCGTCTCCCGCTTTGATAATCCGTTTTTCAAGCACTTCATTTGTGATGTCTGCTTCATCTTTTAATTCAATGTGATGCACATCGGCTTCAAGTGAACGTACAGCCTTTAGAAGAGACTCTTCTAATGTGCGGCCGATTGCCATGACTTCACCAGTTGCCTTCATTTGCGTACCAAGACGTCTGTTCGCAGATTCAAATTTATCGAACGGCCAGCGCGGTATTTTTGAAACGATATAGTCAAGTGCCGGCTCGAAGGCTGCATAGGTTTTACCTGTGACTGGGTTCATCATTTCATCAAGCGTTAAGCCGACAGCAATTTTCGCTGCCAATTTGGCAATTGGATAGCCTGTCGCTTTTGACGCAAGCGCAGATGAACGGCTCACACGCGGGTTTACCTCGATGATATAGTATTGAAAGCTGTTTGGATCAAGTGCCAGCTGAACGTTACAGCCGCCTTCAATGCCAAGTGCACGGATCAGCTTAAGCGACACATTTCGAAGCAGCTGATATTCACGGTCACTTAACGTTTGGCTTGGGGCTACAACAATACTGTCACCAGTATGGATGCCGACAGGGTCAAAGTTTTCCATGTTACAAACAACGATTGCATGGTCACCGCTGTCTCGCATGACTTCATATTCAATTTCTTTAAAGCCTGCAATGCTTTTTTCAAGTAAGCATTGTGTGACTGGGCTTAGCTTCAGACCGTTTTCAACGATTTCCTTCAGTTCTTGCTCGTTTGTACAAATTCCGCCGCCTGTTCCGCCTAATGTATAGGCTGGTCTGACGATGACAGGGAAACCGATTTGATCTGTAAACGCCATTGCTTCTTCCAGGTTATGAATGATTTCACTTTCTGGTACAGGCTCATTTAGTTCATTCATTAAATTACGGAATAAATCTCTATCCTCTGCTTTTTGGATGGCTGACAGCTTTGTACCGAGTACTTCAACGCCGCATTCAGCTAATACGCCAAGCTCTGACAATTCAACAGCAAGGTTTAATCCAGTTTGCCCGCCAAGTGTTGGCAAGATCGCATCAGGGCGTTCTTTTCGAATGATTCGTGTTAAAAATTCTGGTGTCAGTGGTTCGATGTATACCTTATCAGCCATTTCTGTATCTGTCATGATGGTCGCAGGGTTAGAGTTCACAAGAACGACTTCATAGCCCTCTTCTTTTAGCGCTAAGCAAGCCTGTGTACCTGCATAGTCAAACTCCGCTGCCTGACCGATGATGATAGGACCTGATCCGATTACTAAAATCTTTTTGATGTCTACGCGTTTTGGCATACTTCTTCCCCTTCTTTCTCAGTCGTATGAATCATTTCCATGAACTGGTCAAATAAGTAGTTTGCATCTTCTGGACCCGGTGATGCTTCTGGGTGGTACTGAACAGTGAAAGCTGGTGCTTCTTTATGTTTTAATCCTTCAATCGTATTGTCGTTTAGGGCAATATGTGTGACTTCGAGCACGTTTTCGTTAATACTGCTAACCGTGTAGCCGTGGTTTTGAGACGTCAGTGTCACCTTGCCAGTTGCTAGTTCTTTCACCGGATGGTTTGATCCTCTGTGGCCAAATTTCATTTTTTCTGTGCTTGCACCGCATGCTAGAGCAAATAATTGATGTCCGAGGCATATACCAAAGAGCGGCACCTTTCCAATCAATTGCTGAATCATCTCAACGGCTTCCGGTACATCCACAGGATCTCCAGGTCCGTTTGAAAGCATGATGCCATCAGGCTTTAGCTGCAGCACTTCATCTGCAGTGATGTTGTACGGCACCACAATGACGTCGCAGTCACGTTTATTGAGCTCGCGCAAAATGCCGTGCTTCATGCCGAAATCGACAAGGACAATTCTTTTTCCTCTGCCTGGGCTTGGGTACGCATTTTTCACAGATACTTGACTCACTTGATCTGTTGGCAGCTGCAATGTTTGAAGGCGGCGGACAACGTCTTCTACTTGTTCATCAGGTCCTGCAAATGCCCCTCTTAAAGTTCCTGCACTTCGAATCATTCTCGTCAGCTTCCGTGTATCGATTCCGCTCAGCCCCGGAATGTTTTTCATTTTTAAATATTCATCGAGTGAATATGAAGAGCGCCAGTTTGAGGGCTTTTCACAAAGCTCTTTCACAATCAGCCCTTTCACAAACGGTGTGATCGATTCAAAATCGTCACGGTTAATGCCATAGTTGCCGATAAGCGGGTAAGTCAGTGTGACAATTTGTCCGCAGTATGATGGATCAGATAAAATTTCTTGATAGCCCGTCATCCCTGTATTAAAGACGACTTCTCCGACTGATGGTTCTAAGCTGCCAAAGCCTGTTCCTTCGAATACTGTTCCGTTTTCTAGCACTAAGCGTCTCTTCATTTTACTAGTCTCCCCTCTTCATAAACGACTTTCCCAGATGCAAGTGTCATGACCGGCCATCCTGATACAGTCAATTTGTCAAACGGTGTATTTTGCCCTTTAGATAAGAAGCTTGTTTTATCGATTGCCATTTCTTTGTTTAAATCAATAAGTGTGATATCAGCTATGTGCCCTTCTTCAAGCTTTCCGTATGGAAGGGAAAATGCTTCTGCTGGTTTGATTGTCATATAATCAACGAGTTCTTTTAATGTCCATTCGCCTGTTTTGACAAATCGTGTATACAGAAGCGGGAACGCTGTTTCAAGTCCCACAATTCCAAACGGGGCACGCTGCATGGTTTCGTTCTTTTCTTCTTCTGTATGCGGCGCATGGTCTGTTGCGATGAAATCAATCGTTCCATCTAACAGTCCCTCGATCAATGCCTCGCGATCCTCTTTTCCTCTGAGCGGCGGGTTCATTTTATAATTTGTATCAAGACCTGGAATGTCCGTATCACACAACAGCAGGTGATGCGGTGACACCTCAGCTGTCACACGGATGCCTGCTTTTTTTGCATCGCGTACGACCCGCACAGATTCTTTCGTACTGATATGACATACATGATAATGACAGTTCGCTGCTTCTGCTAAAAGAACATCTCTTGCAATATGCACCGATTCACAAATGGACGGTATTCCGTTTAACCCATTTGCTTTTGAAAATTCTCCTTCATGAACGCACCCGCCGTAAATGAGCGAGTTATCTTCACAGTGCGCCACAATCGCTTGATCAAGACTTGCTGCCTGTTTCATCGCTTCGTACATCATGCCTGCTGTTTGGATGCCGACACCGTCATCTGTAAAAGCAAAGGCGCCTGCTTCTTTTAGTGCTGCAAAATCCGTCATCTCTTCCCCAATTTGTCTCGTTGTGATGGAGGCGTATGGCAGCACTCTCACAGATGAGGTCTCTTCGATTCGATTCATCAGCCATTCCATTTGCTCTTTTGTATCTGGAACCGGCCTTGTATTCGGCATCGCTGCAATCGTCGTATATCCGCCTCTTGCGGCTGCTTTAGAGCCTGTTTCAATCGTTTCCTTTTTCTCTCCGCCCGGCTCTCTTAAATGCACATGCAGATCGATCAAGCCTGGTGACACAAATAGCCCTGCTGCATCAATAACCTCTTCTCCGTCTTCTCTTTCTAGGTGACCAATCGCTTGAATCACTTTTCCTTTTACCCTAATATCCTGCTGCACTCTTTCACCTGTGCTTGTTAAGATAAAACCGTTTTTAATGAGATATGACATAGACAGAATCTCTCCCTTTTTGATGTAGTGTGCTATTTTGAAAAGCTCTTTTTAATACGGCCATTCGGATATAAACACCATTTTCCATTTGTTTGAAAATCCTTGACTGCTTGGACTCTACTAATGAATCATCTATTTCAACACCTCTGTTTACTGGTGCTGGATGCATAATAATCGCGCGTTCTTTCATTTTGTTTGCTCTGTCTACTGTTAATCCATAAGTTGATAAGTAATCTTCGCTGCCCATTTTTTCAGCGTGCCGTTCATGCTGGATTCTAAGCAGCATCACCACATCAGATTGTGCGATGGCTTCATCTACTTGGACATACGTTCCGTGAGGGTTTTGTTCATCCTGGAAGGAAGCAGGTCCTGAAAAGAGGACTGTCGCTCCCAGCCTTGAGAGAACCTCAGCATTTGATCTTGCCACCCTGCTATGTTTGATGTCTCCATGAATCGAAATCGTTAAGCCTTCAAAGCCGCTAAACTCTTCAAAGATGGTCATGAGGTCAAGCAGTGATTGGGTTGGATGCTGTCCGCAGCCATCTCCTGCATTGATGATGGGAATTCCAACCTTCCCAATCAGCTCGTTATAATATTCATCGGTGCTGTCTCTGATCACACATGCCTTTACTCCGATCGATTCGAGAGTTTTTACCGTATCGTAAAGTGTTTCGCCCTTTTGAACGGAGGTGCTAGCCGCATCTAAGCTCAGGACATTCATCCCAAGTTTCTTCTCGGCTACTTCGAAGCTAAAACGTGTTCTTGTGCTTGGTTCAAAGAAGAGGTTTGCCACAAATTCTCCGGCTAATCCATGTTCTTGTTTCCCCTTTTTGAGTGCAGCTGCTTCTTCAATCAGCTGTAATATCTCTTCTTTTGATAAGCTGCTCATTGTCGATAAATCATTCATTTTTTCTTCCCCCTCTAGTTTTTCATCACTTTCAGGTTCAAAAAAACCCTAAGCCTCGGCAGCTTAGGGTTCTCCAAAAGAAGCAGCGGCACTTTCGTGCATTCTGCTCCATTTAGAACCCTTGTCAGCCTCACTGGACTTCTTTTAAAAGGTTTTCTGTATTTGATTCATTTGAGTTGTCATCTTCTGCTTTTTGATGCGGCAGGATCAGATTTAACAGGACACCCGTAATCGCAGCAAGTGCCATTCCAGATAGGGTAAGATTGATTTGTTTCACCTCAATGAATGCCCCGCCAATTCCAATGACTAGGATGACTGATGCGATAATGAGATTACGCTTTTCTTCAAAATTCACCTTATGATCAATCAGAATTCTCAGACCGCTTGAAGCAATGATTCCAAAGAGCAGAAACGAAACGCCTCCCATCACCGCGGACGGCACTGTACTGATTAATGCTGATATTTTTCCTACAAAACCGAAGCAGATCGCAAACACCGCTGCTCCGCCGATGACGAAGATACTGAACACTCTTGTGATGGCTAGTACGCCAATGTTCTCTCCATAAGTTGTTGTTGGCGGTCCGCCAATAAGTGAAGCGAAGATCGTTGCCGCACTGTCTCCTAAAATGGAGCGGTGAAGACCTGGTTTTTTAATAAAATCTTGTCCTACGACCTTACTTAACACCACTTGGTGGCCGATATGCTCAGACATTGTGACAAATGCAACCGGCACCATCACTGTGAGAATGCTTAATGTCACAGCAGGTGTATAGTCGACAAATGGCACGACGAAGTCTGGTACAGCAAACCATTTTGCGTCAATGACCGGCTGGAAGTTCACAATGCCTTGAGTTAAGGCAAAGAGATAGCCGCTGATGATGCCGATTAATACTGGGATTAAGCTAAGGAATCCTCTTAGGAAAATCATACTGATAATGGTCACAGCCAGTGTGAAGCCAGCAACCATTAAGTGCTTGAGGCTGTAAACAAGCTCGGTTGCATTCGGATCAACATACATCGCCATGTTGACTGCTGTTCCAGCGAGTCCGAGTCCGATGACCATAATGACTGGACCTACGACAACCGGCGGCAGAAGCTTCATCAGCCAGCCTGTGCCGAGCCATTTAATGAATAGGGCGATGAGTGCATAAGCGACACCCGCCATGAAGGCGCCAACCATTGCGGCTCCAGGGCCGCCCGTTGCTTTAACATTCAGTATGGGGGCGATGAAGGCAAAGGAAGATCCAAGATACGCCGGAATTTGTCCTCTTGTGATAATTAAGTAAACAATCGTTCCCACACCGCTTGAGATGAGCGCGACGGCTGGACTCATATCAATGATTTTTGGTACAAGAATGGTCGCACCAAACATCGCAAACAAATGCTGCAGGCTAAGTGACAGCCATGTGAATGGTTTTGGGATATCTCGAATGCCTAAATTGGCTTTTTGCTGACTCATGATTTTCCTCCTAGATGTGTCCTTTTTCATTAAAAAAGCCTCTTTGCGAGTATGCGCAAAGAGGCCTAGATAAACCGGACACGTCATGTTAGCCGTGTGCTCGGTGTCTCTGTTATTGCCCTCTTTGCAAACTCTCTGGAATGCATTTAAAAAGGTTATTTTTCATATATAGCGACAAGGTCGTTTTGATCTACTTCATTGAGCTGAACCATGACTGTCTCTGCTTTTGAAGTCGGAATGTTTTTCCCGATGTAATCCGCTCGAATCGGCAGCTCCCGGTGTCCCCGGTCGACGAGCACAGCCAGTTGAATGGAAGATGGTCTTCCTACATCCACAAGGGCATCCATAGCTGCTCTCACGGTTCTGCCTGTAAATAGGACATCGTCAACAACAATGAGTGTTTTGTCATTAATGTCAGCTGGTATGTCTGCACCCTTTACAAGCGGGTCTTGGTTGTCTGTCTTTTTTGTCAGGTCATCACGGTATAGCGTAATATCAAGTTCACCCACAGTGACTGGATTCCCTTCAATTTGCTCGATGCGCTCTGCAAGGCGCTTAGCAAGATGTATGCCTCTTGTCTTGATACCGGCAAGGATGACATCCTTCATCCCTTTGTTGCGCTCAATCATTTCATGTGCAATTCGGGTAAGCGCTCGTCTAATCGCTTGTTCATCAAGAATGACTGCTTTTTGTTCCATCTATTACACCTCTTTTTGACAAATAAAAAGCCCCTTCTGCAAAGGGCAGAGAGGGGCGTTCATTTGTGCATACGCGTGCACAAATTGATCCGTTATCCTTCTCAGCCTCTCTGGACTGTTTTAAAGAATCTCAATTTCTTCGTTTATTATTTCAAAAAAAGAACGGCCTGTCAATCGTTATTTCTTAATGAATCGATAAAGCCCCGCATATCAGCTGGAATTGGTGCTGTGAACTCGATATATTCTCCTGTTCTAGGATGATCAAATCCTAAAACACCTGCATGCAGCAGCTGTCCATTAAAATCGACTGTTTTTCTCGGCCCATATTTCGGATCTCCTGCAAGAGGGTAGCCGATATATTTCATATGAACACGAATTTGGTGTGTTCTTCCCGTTTCAAGACGGCATTCGACAACCGTAAAGTCTTTAAAGCGTTCAATCACATCAAAGTGAGTAACGGCCTGTTTTGCATTTTCTTTTGTGACCGTCATGCTTTGGCGGTCTTTTTTGTCTCTGCCAATTGGTGCATCAATTGTGCCTGTATCATGCTGGATAATACCGTGGACAACAGCCGTATACTTTCTAGTGACAGTTTTAGCCACCAGCTGATTAACGAGTGACTCATGTGCCATATCGTTTTTTGCGACCATTAACAGCCCAGACGTATCTTTATCAATTCGGTGGACAATTCCAGGACGCATCACACCGTTAATCCCTGATAAGTCTTTGCAATGTGCCATCAGTCCATTTACAAGTGTTCCTGACACATGACCCGGCGCTGGATGAACGACCATTCCTCGTGGTTTATTTACGACTAACACATCTGCATCCTCATAATAAATATCAAGATCCATTGGTTCTGCTTCTACATCTAGCGCTTCCGGATCTGGAATCTCCACTTTGATTTGATCCCCAGCTTGTACTTTGTAATTGGCCTTTACTTGTTTCCCGTTTACTTCGATCAGCCCATCTTTTACCCATTGCTGGACTTGGGTTCTTGACCATTCTGGTTCTGTCGTGCTTAGAAATTTATCTAGCCGTTCACTCGTTTGTTCTTCTGAAACGGCAATATTTACTTGATTCATGTAGTTGACTCCTTATTTTTCTTTCCATCTAACAGCATTTGAATGAAGAGCAGAATAACCCCTACACAGAGAGAAGAATCTGCAATATTAAAGATTGGGTAGTGATAATCCCCAAATACGAAATGAGCAAAATCAACCACTTCCTGACGGAAAATACGGTCGATAAAGTTTCCGATCGCTCCGCCAAGCATTAAGGCCAGCGCAACTCCCAGCAGCTTGTCCTTTTGTCCATGTTTTTGTAAGTAATAAACAATTCCCGCAATAACAACGAGTGTGATCACATAGAAAAACCACATTTGCCCTTGGAGAATTCCCCATGCGGCTCCTGAATTTCGGTGAGACGTGATATAAAAGAATCCATCAATGACTGGAACAGAATCACCGAGCATCATATTTTTGACAATGAGCCATTTTGTTAATTGGTCTAAACAAATGATAACGAATGCGATTATGTAATAGAACACACACGTTCCTCCATCTTCATACTTTGATCTTTAAGCATTTTATCAAGAAAACAGGAAGGAGTAAAGAAACTTTAGTTGACAGACAAAAACCTCCCTACATGTGGAAGGCTTCAAAATGAGAATCATTTGATTCGTAAGGATAAGGAGTGAATGCTTTTTTCTCGTATTGCTTATGATATAAAAAGTCGTCAGCCGTGCGGGCGGTAGGAAGAATACTCATTTGTTCAAGCGGAATCACATCTCCTGTTGCCTCACATATGCCATAGGTTCCTTGTTCGATTTTTGCAATAGCGAGAGACACATCTTGCAGCTCTTCTTTGATGTGATAAAGAAGTGTGGTCGTTTTGACCTCATTCAATGTGACATGCTCAGCGGGTGAACGAAATGATGCGTATTCAAACAGTTTAGATTGCAGCTCTTCTTTCATTTGAAGGAGTTCCGTGTAAATCGTCTCTAGATCGCCATTCATGTCGCTATTTCAACTCCTGCCCTGTCGTGATAATCATATTGTTGCCCCGCCTGGTTACTTTAAAGCCATAAGATTTTTCCTTTCGTTCTAAACGCTGTCATTTTCTCATAAAAGAAAACGCCCCGCATATGACGGGGCGCCAGCTTGTGATATCGCATTGTTAATTTTGGTAATATTTCTCCACGATTTCAGCATTTTTCAGCGACAATGTTGGGTATTTCGGATTTGCACCAACGTCTTTTGAAATAATGCGGGAACGCTCGCATAGTTCTCCTTCTGCTTTTTGAACCACAATTCGTCCTGATGTATATTCAGGCGCTGATGCATCTGCATGCTGCTCATCTTCTACCGTTAATTCAGAGATGATAAAGAGCTGCTTCACATCTTCTTTAATGGATGCAATAAGGTTTTTCACTTCATCTGTCGCATAAAGCGTCACACTTGCTTCAAGTGAACGTCCGATGACTTTCTCGTTACGCGCAATCTCCAGCGCTTTTAGCACATCGTCACGTACTTCCATAAAGCGGTCAAACTTCGCTTCTGTCGCTTCAGCTTGAGGAACTAGCACACCTTCTGGCATATCTGTTAACTGAACACTTGGCTCTTCAACAAAGCTTAAGTGGCTCCATAATTCATCTGCGGTATGCGGAAGAATTGGTGCAGTCAGCTTCACTAAAGCCATTAATGTTTCGTAGAAGACAGTCTGCATGCTGCGGCGGTCTGGATGATCGGCATGCTCAATGTAGACGACATCCTTTGCAAAATCGAGATAGAAAGAGCTGAGCTCAATCGTACAGAAATTGTGAATCGCATGATAGACGACCGCAAATTCGTAATCATCATAAGCTTTTTTCACTTTATCAATCAATTTGTTTAATTTGATCATGATGTATTGATCCACTTCGCGAAGCTCTTCTACCGGCACGGCATTAACTGCTGGGTCAAAGTCAAATAAGTTCCCATGCAGGAAGCGGAAGGTGTTACGGATCTTACGATAGACTTCTGCTACTTGTTTCAAAATATCATCAGACACTGGATGATCGGCTTGATAGTTGACAGAAGATACCCAAAGTCTAAGAATCTCTGCACCAAGCTGCTTCGCGACCTTCGTTGGATCAATCGTATTGCCTAATGATTTACTCATCTTACGTCCTTCTTTATCAAGCGTGAAGCCATGGCTTAGGACACCTTTATATGGTGCTTTTCCAGTGACAGCAACTGCTGTTGATAAAGAGGAGTTAAACCATCCGCGATATTGGTCAGAGCCTTCAAGGTAAAGATCTGCCGGACGGACTAGGTCGTCTCTTTCTTCTAAAACAGCTTGGTGAGAAGAACCGGAATCAAACCATACATCCATGATGTCCTGCTCTTTTGTGAATTCACCATTCGGGCTGCCTGGATGTGTAAAGCCTTCTGGCAATAGCTCTTTTGCTTCTTTTTCAAACCAAATATTTGAGCCATGCTCTCTAAATAATTGAGATACATGCTGAATGGTTTCGTCCGTGATGATCGGCTCACCATTTTCCGCATAAAAGACCGGAATTGGAACGCCCCATACACGCTGTCTTGAAATACACCAGTCACCTCTGTCACGCACCATATTGAACAGGCGTGTTTCTCCCCATGCTGGAACCCATTTTGTTTCTTTAATATTGTCTAATAACGCTTCTCTAAAATCTTTAATGGATGCAAACCACTGAGCTGTCGCACGATAAATCGTTGGTTTTTTCGTTCTCCAGTCATGCGGGTAGGAGTGCGTGATAAAGTCGAGCTTTTTCAGCGCACCTTTTGCTTCTAGCTGTTCTGTGATGGCTTTATTAGCATCCTCATAGAATAGTCCTTCAAAACCAGGCGCCTCATCTGTCATCACACCTTTTTCATCTACTGGACAGAGCACATCAAGACCGTATTTCATACCGACAATAAAGTCATCTTCCCCGTGGCCTGGTGCTGTGTGAACACAGCCTGTTCCCGCATCAGTTGTGACGTGATCGCCAAGCATCACAAGAGAATCTCTATCGTAAATTGGATGTGCTGCAACGATTTTATCTAATTCTTTACCTTTTAATGTTTTCACAACTTCGCATTCTTCAAAGCCGAGTGTTTTTACTACTTGTTCAACTAGTTCAGATGCAACGACATAACGCTCAGCACCGACTTGAAGAACACTGTACTCTAAGTTTGGATGAACACAAATGCCAAGGTTTGCAGGAAGCGTCCAAGGTGTTGTTGTCCAGATAATGAATTGTTCGCCGTTTTCAAGAACGCCTTTGCCATCTTTTACTTTAAACGAAACGTAAATGGATGGTGAACGTTTGTCTTTATATTCAATTTCCGCTTCAGCGAGGGCTGATTCACTTGAAGGAGACCAGTTAACAGGCTTTAATCCTTTATAGATATAGCCTCTCTTCGCCATTTCACCAAAGACAAGAATTTGCTGCGCTTCGTATTCAGGCTTTAATGTGACATATGGATTGTCCCAGTCTGCTCTGACGCCTAATCGCTTAAACTGGCTGCGCTGACCTTCAATTTGTTTCCAAGCATACTCCTCGCATAGTTTGCGGAATTCTGCTGTAGACATTTCTTTGCGTTTGACTTTTTTATTTTTAGTGAGAGCTGTTTCAATTGGCAACCCGTGTGTATCCCAGCCCGGTACGTACGGTGCATGGTATCCGTTCATTGATTTAAAACGGACGATAAAATCTTTTAGGATTTTATTAAGTGCATGCCCCATATGAATGTCACCATTCGCATATGGAGGTCCATCATGCAAAATAAACGTCGGGCGTCCTTTCGTCCGCTCTAAAACCATTTGATAGATGTCTTTCTCTGCCCACTCCTCTTGGATTTCAGGCTCTTTGTTCGGCAAGTTCCCTCTCATCGGGAATTCTGTTTTCGGCATTAATAAGGTGTCTTTGTAGTTCATACCCATTCCTCCACATGCAAATTCTGATTAAAAAACAATAAAAAAAGCCCTCTCATCCCATAAGGGACGAGAAGGCTTGTCTCGCGGTACCACCCTTTTAGACAAGCGATATGAAAGAGCCGCTTATCCACTCAAAAATCGTAACGTGATCAGACGCCTTTTCTTACTGGTTTTTTCAGAAAAGGAACTAAAGGGGTGATCTCATTGCAGCGTCTCGTAATGTCAGGCTTCCACCATCCCTGATTCGCTTTATTACGCATGTGACAGCTGCGAGTGTCCCTTTCAAACGTTTATCTCTTGTTAATTTATGATGGTATTATATGCAACATGAGCACGTCATGTCAAGATGATGCGCTTATTCTTTTTCGTCAAAGACAGCGTCTACTTCATATTCCAGTAAATGATCCCAATCGTCATTTTTCAGAAGATCAAGCTGTGCTTCGATGAGCATTTGGAAACGAGTTCTAAAGACCTTCGACTGTTTCTTCAGCTCTTCGATTTCCATCGCAATTTTTCTTGATTTTGACAGCGCTTCGTTGATAATACGGTCTGCATTTTTCTCTGCTTCACGAATAATCAATTTTGCTTCTTTATCAGAATGACGCTTTACGTCTTCTGCTGCTTCCTGCGCCACAAGAATCGATTTGTTTAATGTCTCTTCAATTGTTGCAAAATGACCTAGTCTTTCGTCAAGCTCGTTTACTTTGTCTTCAAGCTCATTCTTTTTACGAAGTACGATCTCATAGTCTTTACGTACTTGGCTTAAAAACTCGTTTACTTCGTCTTCGTCATAGCCGCGAAAGCTTTTTGTGAACGTTTTATTATGAATATCATTAGGTGTTAATGGCAACCTCGCCACCTCCAGATTCAAGTTCGTTATGTCAGAAGCTCAAATGTTACTTTGAATTTATCTTTTTTGGTCTTCCCATCAATCGCTTTGAGGCTAAAGCGGCCAAATCCCCGAACAGAGAGCTGATCGCCTACACCGATTGTAAAGGAAGGGTCCTCAGTGACTTTCCAATTGACTTTGACAAGCCCATTTTTGACTAAAAGCTGTGCTTTTTGCCGAGACTGACGGCTGACAGCAGCACATACTGCATCAAGCCGAAGTGAAGAAATGGTATCTTCTTTGATATCAGTCTTCGTGATCACTGGCTTTATTTCTGCCTGCGTGATTTCCTCTAATGAAACGGCTGCTCTGCCGACATGTGTCAGCTGCGCCCGCACAAAATCGGCGACATCACTTGTACAAATAAACTGCACATCTTCCTCTGAAAATAATAGATCTCCGAATTTTTGACGCTTCAAGCCTGTCCCAATCAATGAGCCGAGAAGCTTCGGGTGTTCTAAGGAAATAAACTTTTTCGCATAGTTCACCTGAAAATATGACAGCTCAACATCTTGAATAGAAGGTTCTAAATAATCAGGATAAATGAGGGCTCTTTTGCGCTCCGCTCCCTCATACCCGCCAAAAAACATGATCCCAAGTTCTTCGCCATGCTGGATGACGGACTCAGTAATAAATTGCTCACGCGGATCAAGGAAATCTGTTAATTTCATTCGATATTGGTCGAGTGCGATTTTTTTCCAGCCTAACACTTGGTCGACAAATGGCTGTTCGTCTTTTCTAAAATGCTGATAGATATCGCTCATTTTGTTCCCCTCTTATGTAAAAGAGCCTGGCAGTGCCAAGCCCGGCAGCCTGTTTACATGAAGCGCACAATCATATTGTAAAGACCCGTTAGTCCATATGATGATGCAAAACGAATCACAAGCAATGCCACAATCGGCGAGATGTCAATCATGCCGATTGGCGGAATAATTTTACGAAATGGTTCTAAATACGGTTCGCAAATATTTGTCAGAAAACGGCCAATCACAGTTTCTCTTGCAGATGGCACCCATGACATAAAGATGTAAATAATAATTGCGAATGAGTAAATCGTTAATACAGTCTGTAAAAACTGGAAAATGTAATATAGAATCACTATGATTTACCACCTCTGAGGTTCTTCCTCTGTCAATAGCTCTGATATTGTACCAGATACATCTACATTATCAGGTGTGCAGAGGAATATATTCGAGCCAATACGCTGGATGTCTCCACCGATTGCATAAACGGTTCCGCTTAAGAAGTCAATGATTCGCTTTGCTTGATCATGCTGAATGCGCTGCAAATTCACGACGACTGCACGTCTGTTTTTAATATGGTCTGCAATCTCCTGCGCCTCTGCATAAACACGCGGCTCACTTAACACCACTTTAGAGGATTTTTGCACGCTTTGCAAGCTGACGACATTTTGTTTTCCTGTCTGCGGGCGATCTTGAAATGCTGCTTTGTCCTTCGTTCCTTTTTCTTCTTGAACGGGTTCTCTTTCTTCATCAATATATTCGTACTCATACTCTTCATCGTCGAGAGTGAAAAAGCTTTTAAACTTATTTTTTATGCTCATGTCACGCACCTCCTGTTTCATTTCCAACAAGTGAAGAGCCAATCCGAACGAATGTCGCACCTTCTTCAATTGCGATTTCAAAATCATTTGACATGCCCATCGATAAATGCTGACAAGGTGCATTTACTTGGTTAAGATGTTTTACTTCTTCTTGAAGATTTTTTAATGTTTTAAAACAGTTGCGAATCACAGTGTGATCATCTGTAAATGGAGCCATCGTCATCAGTCCAGCAATTTCAATCTGTTTGAAATCAGCTAGCTGCTTTACAAATGGAATGACGTCTTCACTTTTCAAGCCGTGTTTTGACTCCTCAAGTGATGTGTTCACTTGTACAAAACAGCGAACTGTGTGATCCGCTCTTTTTTCAATTTCATTCGCAAGAGACATCCTGTCGAGCGAATGTAAGTAGTCAATTGACTGAATGACAGATTTCACTTTTCGCGTCTGTAAACTGCCGATGAAGTGCCAGCTAATGTTTTCATCGGTTATGGCCGCCTGCTTTTCAAGTAACCCTTGGTCGCGATTTTCACCAAAGTGCATAATTCCTGCTTCTTTGGCTTCTTGTGCTCGTTCAATGGAGACATACTTTGTCACAGCGACGACCGATACATCTGCTGGATGTCTACCGGCTCTTTTACATGCTTCGTTTATTTGTTCATTTATTTGTCTGAGATTCTCTCGTACATTCAATTGCACTTATGCCTCCTTAAACCCGACAAAAGACATCATACGTCCTGTTTTCCCTTGATCACGCCGGTGTGAGAAGAAAAGCTGATCATTGCAGCTTGTGCACATCGAACTGACATGTATGTTTTCTTCCTTTATTCCTGCATGAAGCAATACGTTTTTGTTTAATGTTTTCAAATCAATTTTATATTGTCCTGATGAAATCTCGGAATACACATCCTCTGTTGAAAAAGGAAGCTGTTTCACTTGATCCATGACTGCGTCATCGACTATGTAGCAGCAGCTGCCAATGGATGGTCCAATGACGACTTGAATATGATCGGCCTTGGCATCTTCTTGGCTGACCCATACATCAACCATCTTTGCACCAATTTGCTTGACGGTTCCTTTCCAGCCGGCATGAGCCGTTCCAATTAATCCGTTTTGCGGAGCTAGAAAATAAAGCGGAACACAATCAGCGAAACAAAGAGCGAGCATCATGTTCGTCTCAGACGTATATAAACCGTCTGTACCAGGCAGTGCCTCATGATAATGAAGACTTCCTCTTCCTCTTTGCTCCTTGGTGACTTTCAGGATGCGATCCTCGTGTGTTTGGTCTGCAAACACCCAATCAGAGAGCGGCACAGCAGCAGCATCTGCTATGACTTGACGATTCATTTGAACACTAGAAGCATCATCTCCTACATGGAGTCCAGTGTTCAATGATTGATATGGAGGTAGGCTGAAGCCGCCGTTTTTTGTGGTAAACCCGGCCAATACCTCTTTACCAGAACATGTCATGTTCGTCCAATCATGAATGGTCATTGCATATGGTGATTTCTGCTGAAAGGGGTCATATTTGTATGTCAAAGCTGCCTCCCACCTTTCATTCATCTCTCTTTATTTCGCTCCTATTTTACCACAAGACATGCATAGACAGTTAGTGGGATTCATTAAATATTACACTCAAATGTGCCCTTTCTGCAGTTTTTTTTACAAATTGATATGAAAACGTAATCTTTTTACCCGAAAAAGACATTGTTTGCTAAGAATAAAGAGTTTGTTTTAAGGAAAAATTGAATGATTCATTGAGGAATTATACGAATTAAGAAGACAAGCGGACAAGTATCACATCTTCGCCAATTTTTACTATATTTCGCCATGGGACAATCATTTCCTCTTCTTTTCCGAAAAATCCCATCATTTTACCTGTGCCGCCAATAATAATCGCTTGGATTTTGCCGCTTGTGACATTAATATCAATGTCCCCAATGGTGCCTAGTTTTTTCCCGCTGGATACATCGACGACATCCTTGATTTGGAATTCAGAAATACTGATCATCTGTCCTTCCCCGCCTTTCGTTTTCTACTATAATATGTATGATGGAAAAGCAGGGAAGCAGACCAATAGTTTCTTTTATCTACAATTTGCTTAAATGCGGACGGCCATTTCTCCACATGACATCTACCGGACATTCAAAAAAAGAAGAAAGCAGGCCGCTTGTCATCATCTCTTTTGTTTCTCCTTGATCAAAAACCGATCCATTTTTTAATAATAAGGTATGCTGAAAAACAGGCAGAATCTCCTCTGCATGATGGGTCGTATAGAGCAAAGTAGGCGCATCAGGCTTAGCTGCAATAAATGAGATGGTCTCCAGCACTTGCTCTCTTGCTAAAAAATCAAGACCCGTCACAGGTTCATCTAAAATCAAGAGCTGGGGATCATTCATTAAAGCCCTCGCAATCAAGACTTTTTGCTTCTCTCCCTGTGAGAGGGTTTCATATGTTCTGTTGGCATATTTGAATGAACCAAACGCTTTTAATAGATCAATGGCTTTCTCTCTCATTTCATCTGTCGGGGTTTCATAAAGCCCGATAGAAGCAAATGCGCCGCTCAAAACAATTTCAAAAGCATTGTCGTCTCTGTGCAATTTCTTTTCAAGTCCCGCTGAGATGAGACCAATTTTCCTCCTGAGCTTTTCACCAAGAGCTTCCTTGCCAAAGACATGCCCCAGCACTGTCATCTCGCCTGACGTAGGGAAATAATAGGAGCAGAGCATATTTAATAAAGCGGTTTTTCCCGCACCATTTAAACCGTAAAGCACCCAGTGTTCCTGCTTATTTACCTGCCAGTCAACAGACTGCAGCAGCCATTTCCCATTTCTTTTTAATGAAACATTCTTCAATTCAAGTGACACCATAACTTCCTCCTGAGTAAAAATTCTGAATATACAAATAATGAATGTTTACAGCATATCGTAAATGCTCTTTCTGGTAAACCTCATATAAAAAAGCTGCTCCAATTTAGGAACAGCTTTTTTACAAGGTTACGAAATTTCAATTCGTACGCCTTCTTTTATATCAGGAAACGTGTGCGGGGATGCAAATACAGCTCCTGGTAATACTTCATCAAACGGCTCTTGGAAGTAGATCGAAATATGGCCGAGCTCTTTAAAGTTGTCATTTGCTTTATTGCCTAGGGCTGTGATCGTGTACGTTTGATCGCCCACTTGAATGGTTCCGCCTAGCTTCAGCGGCTCTTCTTCTAGATGTTCGAACTCATGAATGACAGACATATCTTTTAATTCCTGCGGCGCTGCGGGTCCAAATAAAACAATCAGCTTATCTTCTTTAAATTGCGGGACTAAGATCCCAATTTCTTTTACAACAGATTGTGTTACCATGTATCTCGATTCCTCCTTTAATACGTTTAATACATACCGAAGCTGGCAACGTATGCGATCACAACAGATAGAACCCCTGTAATAAGACGGCTATACAAAACAGCTGGTACCCCATATTGTACCGTTTCCGGCTTCGCTTCACCAAGTGACAGCCCCACTGGAATAAAATCACACCCTACTTGACCGTTGATGGCAAATAGTGCAGGAAGTGCAAATTGAGGCGGAATGTTTCCTAGTGCAATTTGACTACCAATCAGAACACCGATGACTTGGGCAATGACTGCTCCAGGTCCTAAGACAGGTGATAGGAACGGCAGTGTACAGACCACAACGAGCAGTAAGAGCCCCCAAAGAGATCCTGCCAAAGGTGATAGAAAATGGGCAATCAGATCACCGATTTTTGTATAATTGATAATTCCAATTAACATACTGACAAATGCCATGAATGGAATAATGTTTTTCAAAAGCATATCAACAGAATCACGGCCAGCCTGGTAGAACGTACCGGTGACTTTCCCGATTCCGCGTGAGAATCTCATCAGGAAATTGCCTTTTTCCTGCCGCTCAATATTTTCCTCTTTCAGCTTTGCATACGTTTCTTTGAAATTCTCTTTATCAATCGACTCACTGTTTTCCTGACCTTCTGCTTTCGCCTCACCATCAGATGCTTCTGCATAGGAAATATCTTTTTCTGTTACGCCTGATACGAAGATATCTTCTGTAATATGTTTAGCAAGCGGCCCAGAAGGAGAGGATGCCAAAACGTCTACAGTTGGAATGCGTTTCATTGGATAAAGTCCGATTCGCGCTGTTCCCCCGCAGTCAATGACAACACACATCATTTCATCTTCTGGTATAGAGTTTTTAAAGCCGTCACATGCCTCTGTCCCTGTCATTTCTGCAATTTTACGTGCAACCGGGTGAATGCCTCCCCCTGTAATGGAAACGACCTTTCTTCTTTTACCAGTTGGTTCAAGCTCTAAGCCTTCTCCCCATCCGCCAGCACCTTTTGCAACAAATACTTTGTGGTTTGTCATGTCTAACCCTCCCCTATTGTGAATTCGCTTTCATTTTTCCTGCTAAATATTTTGTAATCCATTCAGTAATGATTCCGCGTAGCAAAATGACGACGATCCCGACTAAGAAGTAACGAACAGCAAGCTCTGACATTGAATATCCAGCTTCTTTAATCCCGTTCGCAATTCCTAAGTAGACAAATAGTTCTCCTGCGTTGGCATACGGGAACAGTGATGTCACCGGATGAACAAATGAAACAGCTGAATCATAGAATGCTGGTTTTTGTTTTTCAGGTAAGAAGCGGCCAAACGTATAAGCCATTGGGTTTGTCAAAATAAGAACAGATAAGATCGGCATTAACGTGTAGCGCAAAATGGTATATTTCGCTGCAAACTGAATGGCTCTATTCACTCGCTCTTCTCCAATAAATTTCATGACAGCATAAGTGAAAGTAAGTAACACAACAAGCGTTGGAACGATACCTGTAATCAGACCCATGAACTGCTTTCCGCCGGCTTCAAACATTCCGATAAAGTGCTCTCCAAACCATTGAATCCATTCCATGTTTCATCTCCCCTTTCTTTAGTTCACATTTGTTATATTTTTTTTCGAAATTGAGACAAGTGCCTGCTCAGCCGCCATGGAAAGAGCTTGCATGACAGCTGGCGCTTTTTTGCGCTTTTTCAACGTCTTCTTCATCATATGGTGCTCGTCCAGCACAGCCCCTACATGCTTGCCTTCATATGCAGGGACTTCTTTAAATTTAGATAAGATCGACACGCCGCCAAGCACATGGCATTTTTGAATGATATACGATTCATCCACAATGATGAGCGCAATGGCCCCAGGGCCAACTTTGCGCCGTTCCATTCCTGAAAATAAGTGATAGCCCTGTTTCCCTCTGTAGTCATCAATCAGTGAGTCCATGCTTTTGCGGTAATACTTGATTTGAATAAAAGATAACCCATACTGCACAATGAGAATGATACAAAGTACGATTGCTAATTTTTCCATAGCTTCACGTCCTTATGATTGAAATAAGTGATCTTGTAATGAACGCAGCTTCCAGACGGTTGTGTTTGAATCAAGCTCTACATCATCATGAGTAAGGAACTGTCCTAATTTGATGTCTTTTTTCGCTACAACTTTTCCGCTGATTAAGCCAATTGGAATGTGACCGTTCGTTTTCATGTCTTGATGCGTTTCAAGTACACCTCTTACGGAGTATCCGCCAATTCCGTCAAGTGATTCCCCTGCTTTAATATCTCTTTTCGCAACAGCGACTGTTTCTGACACTGGTACACCAATCGGGTGGATCGATGAATCATGCTGTAAGACCGCTTTTGCGATGGTAACAGGTGTTTCAAGACTCGCTAAGTGGAAAGGACGGTAAAGCGTGTAGTGAGGACCTTTTCCAACTTTTAAGTAACGAAGCTCTTCATCTACTGGCTCTAGATCACTCTTGACGATAACGAATACGCCTGGAGCAAGTCCATTTACATATTCAACGACTCCGAAGTGATCGAGCACGCCGCCTTGTTGTTTTTGATTCAATTTATCTGCTACATTCTCTAAATTTGCTTCGACTCCGTGCATACCGACTTTATCTGGCAAAAGCCCTGTCGCGTTACTTAATAAGTTCATTTCTGCCATTGTTTTTGTTCCGTCTTGGAAGGCAGCGAGCATATGTGCACTCATATGTTTACTATCTGCTTCTGCTTTACACGTATCTGGATTTGCTTCTGGGAAGAATGGGTTGTTCTTGCCTTTCCCAGCAACGAGCACCTCAAGTCCCATTGTTTTTGCAAATTCATATAATTCTAGTGTTGCTGCCGGTTCGTCTCCAGCTGATCCAGAATAAACAAGTCCTGCATTTGTGAATAATTTATGCATCACCAAACCGATGGTAATATCAACTTCTACATTTAAAAGAACGAGATGTTTCTTTGAATTAAGCGCTTCCAAAGAAATGTTTGCTCCGACCTCTGGCACTCCTGTTGCATCTACGACAACTTCCACAGAATCTGATTGAATCACTTCTCTATAATCATTTGTGACGACCATTTGATGCGGCTTCGCATGCTGCTTGTAAAAATTCGCTGCCTTCTCTGCTGCACTAAGGTGAATATCACAAACACCTGCTACAATCATGCCTGGAATTTTAGAAATTTGTGAAATAAGTCCAAAGCCCATTTGGCCTGCCCCAATAATTCCTACTTTGATTGGATCTCCACTGCGTTCTCGAGCTAACAACTGTTGATAGATTGACATCTAAATCATCCTTTCAGGTTTTCTTGCTTCTCGGGAAGATTGCTAGAAAAATAATCTGAAACTTTTAACAAATGTTATAAAAATTAACAAAAATCTGTTTCTTGTAACATTTGTTATTTTATTTATCATTTGTTATGAACTTAGTTTATATGATGTGTCAACTTTGTGTCAAGCTAAAATCGATAAAATTTTCAATCTTTTTGAGTCTAAAGACTCAAAAAAACTACCTAATCATATTAGGTAGTTACTTTAATAAGGCATCTCCTGTTCGTTCATCCGTAATTAATACATGTATTAATCCACCTTCTAATGCTGCCCGGATCGCTTCAACTTTTTCTTCTCCTCCAGCGACACCAATGACAAGCGGGATTTCTTTCAGCTTTTGCGGGCTTATGCCCATTACCCTGTCGTTCCATGGGTGAGGATACACTTCCCCTTGGTGATCAATAAAGTTATAGCAAATGTCACCCGCTACATCCTTCGCTTGAAGAATATCCTCCTCACCGCTTGTCATATAAGATTTCACCATCGTTGAATGCTGCGGAACCCCGCCAATCCCGACAACCGCAATATTTGATGATTCTCCTAGTTCAATCACTTTTTTGATTGACGGCTGCCGAATTAGTACATCCTTCGCTTCTTTCGTATCAAGCATGACAGGCACATGTAAAAACTCACATTTAGATTTGAGTGCCTCTGTGCATCTCGCAATAATATAATTGGCATGGATATCAACATCTTCGTTTCCCACACCCCCGACAAGCGGAACAAATGTCACAGATGGGTAATGCTGAACTGACGTAAGCGCTTTCGCCATTTCATGCAAAGTGGTTCCTGAGGAAAAACCGATGACTTGTCCATCCTTCATGACTTTTAATAAAAAGCCAGCCGCCGCAGCGCCGATTCGGCTTTTTGTTGTTTCTTGGCTGAGCGTTTCCACACAGACGACTTCTCGCAGCCCGTATTTCCGCTCTATTTTTCTTTCTAAAGATCCATATTGTTGATTCATTTCATCATGAATAATGATTTCCACGATTCCTGCTTCACGTGCTTTTGCCAAATATTTCGATATGAGCGAACGGCTAACCCCAACCGCTTCTGCTATTTTAGATTGAGTGGCGCCTTCTTCATAATACATATGCGCAACCTTAATGAGCAGCCTTCTTTCATCATGGAATGTCATAATAACCCTTCTTTCCGCTTAAGTGTTTCCTAACAAATGATATCTTAAATAACATTTGTTAAAAACAGATTAAATGAAAAAAATAACAGAGTCAATACTAGAGACGTGCTCTTTCCAAGAATGAAAAAAGCCGCACATGAAGCGGCGGCTTTAAAAGATGTTTTTATTCATTTGTTTGATGGCTGCTTTTTCAAGTCTTGAGACTTGTGCTTGAGAAATCCCGATCTCTTCAGCGACTTCCATTTGCGTTTTTCCTTGGAAGAAGCGTTTGCGAAGAATCATTTTTTCTCGATCATTCAGTCGGCGCATTCCCTCTTTTAAGGCCAATTCCTCTACCCATTGTGTGTCTTTGTTCCGTTCATCACTAATTTGATCCATCACATAAATCGGATCTCCTCCGTCATTATAGATCGGTTCAAACAAAGAAACAGGATCTTGAATCGCATCTAGGGCAAAGACAATTTCCTCATGAGGCACTTCCAGCACTTTGGCAATGTCTTCTGCCGTTGGCTCCTTGCTTGTCTCACTAATCAGCCTCTCACGAACCTGAAGCGCTTTGTAGGCAATATCTCTTAGTGAACGAGACACCCGAATTGGGTTGTTATCACGCAAGTATCGACGGATTTCTCCTATGATCATAGGGACCGCATAAGTTGAAAATCTGACATTGTGGCTTAAATCAAAATTATCAATTGATTTCATTAATCCGATACAGCCTACTTGGAAGAGATCATCCACATACTCGCCTCTGTTGTTAAAACGCTGAATCACACTTAAAACCAACCGCAAATTGCCATTGACTAGCTTTTCTCTTGCTGTATCGTCACCCTCATCTTGCAGCTGTCTGAACAATTTTCTCATCTCTTCGTTTTTCAGAACAGGCAGTTTGGAGGTGTCGACTCCGCAGATTTCCACTTTATTTCTGGACACTTTTTTCCCTCCCTACAGGAGCTGTTGTACAAAGTTCAGTATCTCCTTGGGATGGAAAAATATGCACGAGTGATGACGAGAATCATGAGAAAAGAAGTTGATTCCTTTGACAGCAGAGGGACAGAGCTTTTTAAAAATTTTTTTTAGACCATTTTGTTAAATTCTTTTTGTAATCGTTTAATAATTCTTTTTTCAAGCCTTGAAATATACGACTGGGAAATGCCTAGCATGTCAGCGACATCTTTTTGGGTTTTTTCCTCACCGCCAACCAAGCCGAATCTGAGCTCCATGATCTGTTTTTCACGGTCATTTAATTGCTCCAGCGCTTTTTTCAAAAGTTTTTTATCTACATTTGCTTCAATATCCCGTGTGATAATATCATCATCTGTTCCAAGTACGTCTGATAAAAGCAGTTCATTTCCGTCCCAATCAATGTTGAGCGGCTCATCAAACGACACTTCTGAACGAATTTTATTATTTCGGCGCAAATACATCAAAATCTCGTTTTCAATACATCTCGAAGCATACGTCGCAAGCTTGATCTTTTTTTCTGGGTTAAATGTATTGACTGCCTTAATTAGACCAATAGTTCCAATACTAATTAAATCCTCAATATTAATCCCTGTGTTTTCAAATTTTCTTGCGATGTAGACCACCAACCGCAAATTTCTTTCAATCAGGATGGCCCTTGCTGTTTGATCACCTTTTGGTAATTTGACAAGCAGTTCCTGCTCTTCATCCTTTGATAATGGCGGCGGCAGCGCCTCACTACCACCAATATAATAAATCTCATCACTCTTAAGACCTAGCTTCATGAGGAGTTTATACCAGTAGTAAGTGAGTTTAAATTTTAATTTTTTCATCTTCTTCTCCCTTCTAAATGTCAAGTTGACCTCGTAAGATAAAAGACATCACCAAAACTTAAGACACCCCTTGGATTATTTTTCCATCTAACATATCTGGATGAATGATGGATTGAAATTCCTGATCTGCTGATAAACCGCTCAGACTCATGCCTACAAAACACTTGGCTGGCTGGATCATATGCGTTTTTGAATAAATGATGACCGTATCTGGTTTTAAGCATAGAAGAAACCCGTGATCATGACCGACCGCTCGATATGGAACAAGTCTTAAACGATCAAGAAGCGGAAATTGATCATCGAGCTTTTGCATCACTTCAACAGGATGAGACTGCTTCATAAGCTCTATAAAGGGCTCTCCGCAAATGGACATGAGCTCATCTGCCTGAACGATCATCACAGGTGTTTTCGTCATAGGATCATACAGCTGATTGCCAGAATCGACGAGTCCCTTTAAGCGGATGGTCTCTCCTTGAATGTGTATCTCCGCAAGGACTTGTTCATCAAACTGTCTTTTTTTCGCACCGACCTCTCCTAATCGTTTCTTTGAAAACAGCCAAATCGCTGGAAAGCCGGTTAAAACAAAAAGCCAGCTAATGGGATCACCAAAGCCATCATTTTGTGAAATCAGCAGCCCGTCTTGAATAACAGTATTGGTTTGTAAAAACGAATGAACCCCGATCATGCCTCCTCCCATCAAAAATGTGATAAAGTAAAAAGCAAACAGGTTTTGAAAAAAGGATCGAAATCTTTGAAATCCAAAAGTGGCAAGCACGATCAAGACAGAAAAAAGCAGTTTGCCCAAAGGGTGTGACACAAACATTGCAAATGGTGTAAAGAGCAAGAGAACAATGCTCGATCCAATCAGAGCTCCTAACATATATCGCCGTTTTTTTACTTGTCGTTTGAGAATAAATGCAGTGAGTAAGAGAAGCAATAGATCAAAACAAAAGTTTAACAGCCAAATCACATCTAAATAAATGACCACCTTCTGCTCCTTTCATCTGAAACAAAGAATCAAAAGCAGTACTTGCACTTGTTTGTACCAGTATAAAACAGCCAAGAGATGGAAGTCTGTCAATTCTTGTTGGGGATGATAGAGAACTTTTGGTGGATTGTTATTGTTTTTGTCGAGGAATGAGAGCACAAAGAAAGAGAGTGTGCTTCCGGACAAGCATACAAACAATTATTCGAAACGAAAAAAGACACGCTCCAAGGAGTCGTGCCTTTTTTAAGGATTATTTTTCATTGATATTTAATGTGCCTGGAGCCTTTTGTCGAGTAACATTTCCATAATCATCCCGCACAATCACTTCAATGACTGCACCTTTTGCTTTAGCGGTAGAAGTAGCTGTCCAGTAGCCTTCATATGTTCCGCCGGCTACCTCACGAAGCGGCAGCTCTGTTGTATTTTGCAGCTTTGATCTCGCGTTTGTCAGCGGCATGTGAATGACAAACGTTGCGTCTAGCTTTTCACTGCTGTTAAATGAAATTTTAACAGACTCACCTGATGATAGATTGACATTCTCTGCTGGTGTCAGCTTAGAAATCTCAGGCGCTTCGTATTGAACATCGATATCGACTTTTTTAGTCGTTTTGTTTCCTGCTGCATCTTTTGCTGTTACTTTGATCGTATTTTTCCCGTTTTCAAGCAGGATTCTTGCAGAATATTTCCTATCTTTTATTGCTGCTTTTTTTCCATTCACAGTGACTTGATCAAGATGATCATCCGTTACCTTTCCTTCTACAGTGAGTGATTCTTTGTTAGACTTTTCCCCTTTTTTTGGTGTATCTATCGTTAAAACTGGGGCTGTTTGATCAATGATCACCTTGACCGATTTGGATTTTTTCGTTGCGCCTTTATCCGTAACAGTAGCAGCCGTGAATACATGCTCTCCGCTTGACACTGTAACCTTCTCTTTGAAAGCACCCGACTGATCTGCTTTCACTTTGGCAATCTCTTCATCGTTTTGATAGATCGCTACATCAAGCCCTGGAGAGGCTTTACCTTCAATCTCCAGTTCATCTTTGTTCGTGATCGTTCCAGCCTTTGGAGATGTTATTTCTGGTACATCTGCTTCATATTGGACAAGCGCACGAATCATATAATTTCCCTCTTCTTTTGGGGAAGGAGAAAAGGCACCGCTTGTCAGCTGCCAGCTTCTTTCAGCATTTGGTCCATCTTCATCTGTTGCAAGGCCTGGAGATTCCGTATTCTTTTTCGTTTGAATATAGACAAGATAGAAATCTCCATCCACCGTAATGGCTTGATCTTCTAAATCTACTTTTGTCCATTCTCCATTACGCAGCGCATTCGCTTTGAAAGGTCCAGCAAGTTTCTCACCTGGAGCGCCGTCCTTCCCAGAAGCATCATACACTTCAACCGCAAATTCATTCCCGCCAGGGGCTGGCCACTCTGTTGTCCAGAAACGAAAAAGCCCCCCTGTGACCTGTGCTTGTTTCTTCCCTTTTTCTAATGAAAATTTCACCGCCCAGCCATTACCAGGATCATAGAACGCCCGTGCATTTTCAGGTGTTCCGTCATCGTAGCCAATTTCGCCAGCAAAACCGATGAAAGGTTCCAGCTTGATTGCTTTTTCAAGCGGCTTTTCTGTCACATCGGCTGTAAACGAATATCCTTTAAACCCTTTCGCAAATACTTTGACTGTATACACACCGCTCAATGCCTCTAGAGAAAACTCGCCAGATTCATCTGTTTTCACCGGCTCAATTTTCGCATCCTCTACAAGATAAACCGTAGCATCCTTTACTTTTTCACCCGTTGTTTCATTGACAATTGTGCCAGATATCGTTCGTTTTTCTAGTGGCTGCAGGGAGAAATTTGCCTCTGCTTGATCATTTGCAGGAATATTGACTTTTTGTGTGCGTGATTCAAAGCCATATGCTTCAGCTTTCACTGTAAATTCCCCTGCACCATGAGAAAGCTGATATCTCCCTGTCGCTTCATCTGTGTACGTGGACTTGCCGCTTTCAAGCACACTGATTTCTGCCTTCATCGGAAGAGCTTTGATAGATGGGGCATCTAAGCTTTTTTCCTTTTTCATCTGGACATGCTTTTCTTTTATTTTAGCAGGCTTTGCACTTTTCGGATCGACGGGTTTCTTCTGCTCCTGTGCTGACTTTTCTTTTTTGATGACGCCAAGTTGTTTCTTTGCCTTTTGAGGCAAGGCTTGATCTGTTATTTTCACATCATCTAAATAAAAACCGTCTTTTGTCACACTGCCATCCGTTCTTAGCTGAAAAATAACTCTCACGTTCTGACCTTTGTAGGCAGATAAATCAACTTCTCCTTTTGTCCATCCACTTGTTTTGCCTGTGTAGGCTGCCACTTGGACAGCATCTTCCCCCTCAGGCTGCACATGAATATGCACATAGTCATAATTTGCTTCAAGGTCATGCCAGTATTGAAATTGTAAAAAGGAGGATCCTGACTCAGGTACAGCAATCATCGGCATAGATAAATGAGCATCTGTTTGATTTTCATAAGGACTGTCTAGGTTTGTAGCGTAGACATGATCTCCAGTAAAGGCCTGTTTCGGACCTGTGGTCGGCTTCCCCCACTGCCAAGGATCTTTTGTTCCACCACTGAACCATCCACTTGGCCAAGCTTCAAAATCTTGCGAGTAGCCAGTCGTGATGGATGTTTTAATCGGAAGCGTATACGGTTCTGATGCGGCTTCATTTTCTCCAAAATCTTTCACAATCCATCGGTACGTGACGTTTTCCCCCTCAAGTTCTGGGAGCTGGACAACATATGTCCCTTTTAAATGATTTCCATCCGTTCGTTTTGCTTGAAGCGTCTCCCTTTTCCCTTGATCCACTTGATAGCTCAAGGAGACATTTGTCACAGCTACTTCATCTTCTGCTGTAATACTAAGAGGTGTTGGCGTAGAGGCAAAAATTTCATTCGGTCCTTTATGAGAAAATACAGGTGGTTCTGTATCTTCTCCTTCTTTTGTTACCTGCCCTTCAATCTTGCCAATTCCATCTGTTAATGCTGTAATCGCTTCTTTTGCATCAACTAATCCTGCCCCATAGCCATTGTTAGGGGATTCCGGGAATTGTTGATCTGTCAGTGGTTTTGCAGTATCAATGAGAATTTCTTCAATCTCTTCAACAGACAGATCTGACTGTACTTGGCGCAGAAGAGCCACAACAGCTGAAACATGCGGACCTGCCATCGAGGTTCCATTCCAGCCATCCTCATATCCTTTCCCTGGAATAGAAGAACGAATGTTTACCCCTGGGGCCGCAATATCTGGTTTCATGACCCCATATGGAGAGGGACCTTGCAAAGAGAAAGAACCCAGTTTGTTGTTTTGATCTGTTGCACCCGTCGCAAAGGCTTCGGGATAGTTCGCAGGATTTGCAATAGATCCCTCACCGCCAGGGTTAAATAAATCCGTATTACCAGCTGAAAATTCTGGGAAGATGTCCGCTGCTCTCCAAGCATTGACCACATCTTTATACCAATCATCAAGACCAGGCCCACCGCCCCAAGAATTATTGACCACATCTGGCGCCTTTTCTGGATGAGGGGTTCCGTTTTTATCTTTTGGAGCTAAAATCCATTCACCTGCGTCAAGCAGATCAGCATCTGATCCACCATCTTCTGAGAAAGCTTTCACCGCGATCCATTTTGCACCTGGTGCGACTCCAATTTGATTCTCTCCATTTGGCTCAGAGCCAACCATCGTTCCCGTTACATGTGTACCATGCTCTAAATCATCGTATGGCGCTTCAGAACCTGTCGTTGCATCGTACCAATTGAATTCATGAGAAGGTTCATTCGGACGTGCAGGATCAAATCCACGGTATTTTTCTTTTAATGCAGGATGATCCCATTCCACACCTGTATCAATACTTGCCACAACGGTACCAGTTCCGTCATAGCCTAAAGCCCACGCTTCTGGGGCATGAACTTGAGAAATGTTCCACTCGATTCCATCTGCTGCTTTGATTTGTTTGTTTTTCTTTGAAGTTTTCAAATCAACAGGACGATGGATTTGACGGATTTCATTTGGCAGCACTTGATCTACTTCTGGGAAGGAAGCCACCTTTTCCATGACTTCTTTCGTTCCCGTCACAGCGAGACCATTTACAATATAGTACGAATGAATATCCTTCACTTGCTTTTTCTTTTGTGCCTTTTGTAAATAAGCAAGCAGCGCTTCTTGCGTCTCTTCAGACGTCGCTCTTAGTTCTGATACGACAGCTGATCTTTTTGTGTACTGCGTTTTAGCTGCTGTTAACTTCTGTTTTTTGGCCTTTGACACAGCATCCTTCGCCACTTTTTTGACATTGGTTTGTTCCTTCATTTTGACTAAAAAGGTCACCTTGTCTTCTTGTTGAAACTGTTTCATTAATCTAGATGAGATCTTTGCTTTTGTTTTCTTGGAGGAAACAGCTTCCTCTTGATATGAGGTAGAAGTCGATTTTGCTTGAACCATCCCAAAGCTTGTCATCGTTAAAGTACCAATCACCAAAAGACTCATCAAACGATAGCCGGCGGTTTTGCGAAACTTCACTTTCAATCAAATCCCTCCTCCTCAAATGGTCAAACAGTGTATGGGTTTAACTCCTCCCTTTCCTTTGTTCATGACAAGATTCATGGTGTTCTATTTAATGTAGTCAAATAAAGTTCATCATTTTGTCGCTTTTTGTAATAGGATTTAAAAATGATTCTTTTTACTTAATCACTCTAAGTCGAAATACATATGTTGGATAAAGTAATCCAGACACATTTAAGACTTTTTGATTAGTAGTGATGCGGGTTTCTTTATATATTGGACATGAAAAAATCCCCTTCCGGTGGAAGGGGATGAGTGATACTCGATTAACGTTTATTACGGTTGCGCAAGAACGTTGGGATATCCAGCGTATCATCGCTTGATTGTGTATTTTGTCTCGGCTGAGATGATGACTGCTGATGTTCCTCACGTTTTACTTCACGTTTTTGAGGAATGGATTGATTTTGCTTTAATCCTTGCCCTAATGGATTTCTTTGTGGTTTTGACACCTCTGGCTCTTGCTCAATAAATCCAGTTGCGATCACGGTTACCACAATCTCATCCTTCAAGTTATCATTAATGACAGAACCGAAAATCATGTTTACATCTTCATCAGATGCAGAAGCCACAATGTCCGCTGCTTCTTGTACCTCATAAAGACTTAGGTTCGTACCACCAGTAATATTCATGATGACACCTTGTGCACCGTCGATTGCCGTTTCTAGAAGTGGTGAAGAAATAGCTTTCTTCGCAGCTTCAGCGGCACGATTTTCACCAGTCGCAACACCGATACCCATAAGAGCAGAACCTTTATTGGACATGATCGTTTTCACGTCAGCAAAGTCAAGGTTAATTAAACCTGGTGTGGCAATAAGATCTGAGATCCCTTGAACACCTTGTCGTAGCACGTTATCTGCTGCACGGAATGCTTCAAGCATTGGCGTGTTTTTATCAACAATTTCAAGCAAGCGATCGTTTGGAATCACAATTAAAGTGTCAACTGCTTCTTTCATAGAAGCAATTCCTTCAACTGCTTGAAGCTGACGCTTTCTTCCTTCAAATGTGAAAGGACGAGTCACGACTCCAACTGTCAATGCACCAGAATCTTTTGCGATTTTTGCAATGACAGGTGCAGCACCCGTACCAGTTCCACCGCCCATACCAGCAGTAACAAAGACCATGTCTGCGCCTTTTAATACTTCTTCAATCTGTTCTTTGCTTTCCTCAGCAGCTTTTTTACCGACTTCAGGATTCGCACCTGCTCCAAGCCCTCTTGTCAACTTAGCACCGATTTGCATTTTCGTTTCTGCTTTTGATAGATTTAAAGCCTGTGCATCTGTGTTGACTGCAATGAAATCGACACCTTGTACGTCATTTTCGATCATTCGGTTGACAGCGTTATTTCCGCCTCCACCTACTCCGATTACTTTAATTGATGCTAGGCCGTCTATATTTGTTTCAAACTCCAACATGCTGAATCCTCCTAATCCGTCGAAAATCTAATTCTATTCCCAGAACATATTAAATAGTTTTTTCATTTTGCCCGGTTTTTTATTTGTCTCTTCTTGTGCTTTTTGTTTTACTTTCGGTCTTGGCTGCGCTTCTTTCACTTGTGGTGCAGAAGAAACCGGCTCCATGGATGCGCCTACTTCATGAAACGCCTCATCCGGCATTTGGAATCCAACCTGTCTGCCCTGAATCTTTGCATTGCGATAAGCAAAGTGGATCAGACCCACTCCTGTCATATACTGAGGTTCTCTCACCCCAATATAATTCGGACTTGCAATTCTAACATTGTTTTGCAAGACCGTTTGTGCAAGAGAAAGGATACCTGGTATAGCTGCCTGTCCACCTGTTAAAACGAATCCTCCAGGCAAATCATGGACACCCATATTTCTTAATTCCTCTGCCACAAAGAGCAAGATTTCTTCCAGCCGCGCCTCGATGATATTAGCCGCTTCAAGCTGTGTATACGTCTGTTTCTGATCGGTACCGATGACAGAAACTTCAAATGTTTCCTCAGACGATGCCTCATCATAAAACGCATGTCCAAATTGTTTTTTGATTCGTTCAGCTTCTTCAGTAGAAGTTCTAAGTCCTATAGACAAATCTTTTGTAATGTTCTCTCCGCCCAAAGGGATACTGTGAGTAGAATAGAGATGCCCGTTTTCAAATACGGAAATCGTTGTAGATCCGCCGCCAATATCGACGAGAGCTACCCCTAGATTTTTTTCATCTTTCGATAATGCTGCTGAGCCCGATGCGAGCGGCTGCAAGCAAATATCCATAATTTCAATTCCAGCTCTTTCTACACATCGGAGCCAGTTATGTAGAATCGTCTTAGAACCTGTAATTAACGTTCCATCCACCTCTAGCCGAACACCAAGCATTTTTTTCGGATCAGTGATCTCATCTCTTCCGTCGACGATAAATTGTCTCGGGATGACGTCTACGACGAGATGTTCTTGAGGAATAGATACTACCTGTGCAGCATCTAAGACACGTCTCACATCTTCAGCATGTATTTCTTTGTTTTCACTAGATACTGCGACCACGCCGCTCGTGTTCTGAATATGAATGTGGTTTCCGTTAATTCCGACAATCGCCTTTTGTAAAGGAAAACCTACCATTCTTTCAGCCTGTTCAAATGCTTGTCTAATAGAATGAACTGTCTCATCTATATCAACAATCGATCCTTTTTTTAACCCTTCTGAAGGGACATTTCCAACACCTATAATGTTAAGCGAATCATCCGCCATTTCTCCGACGATGACTTTTATATTGGATGTACCGATGTCAAGGCTGACGTAAATTTCATTGTTGTTCATTCTATGGCACCTCCTCACATATCAATACTTTCTATTCTATTATTTGCTGAACAACAATACAATGAATGTGTTTTTACAAGTGTGTAACAAAACTTAAAAAATCAACATTTTTTATTAGGATTACTGAAAATATTCGTTACATCATATGTATATCCTTTTTTATGACTCACTTTTTTTCTTTTTTTCTCTAGAAATTGTCCATTTTGTTAGTAGAATTCTGCGAATAACTGCTATATTTTGAAACAATCTAACGCCGAAAGCAAACATTCCGACTAAATACAAGTCTACACCAAGATGGACGCCCAGAAAAGCTAAACTTATTGCAAGTATAATATTAAAGAAAAAGCCTGATACAAACACTAGTTCATCGTATGCCCCTTGCAGATGTGCCCTGATTCCACCAATCAATGTATCAAGCGCAGCAAGTACAGCGAGGGAAAGATAATTAGAATACTCATTCGGTATCGTAAAATTTGTTAAGAAACCGATCGCAACTCCTATGATTAAGCCAAGTACAGGAAGCCACATTAAGATTTTCCCTCCTTTACATCGTCAAGAGGCTTCAACTCGTTTAACTGAATTGCACCGTCATATGCTTTTAATTGAATTTGCTGCTTCGGCTGGCTAATACTTAAGCCGAAATTTTCCTGAGCAAACAAATCACCAATATCTGATACATTTAAACGGCTGTATAATTTGTCGGCCTGGTCGCTGATCATCTTGATGGTCACTTCATCACCATCTAAGCTGTAGCCATCCATTTTCGTCGTACCATTAATATCTCGAATCACACTTGTATTAATCACACGGTGGTCATTAATAGAAATATGTTTTGCTCCATACATATTGGCTTCGTTGATTAGCTTTTTCAGAAGATCAGGGGGGATATTTTTCACTTCTTCCCCGGTCAGATCCTTGGAGAAGAGCTGAGAGATGTCAACTTCAATTCCCTCCCCTGTCACTTCTGTAAAACCAGCCTTTTCTTTTAAATCTTTTAATGTTTTAGTTAGTTGAGCTTCTTTTGATTGATCTCCTTGACGACCATACTTTTTCAGCATTTCATCGTATTTATCAATTTCTTTCAGTAAATCCAATTCTTTACTTTTAGATGCAGATAAATCCTCTCTTAGCTCCCACACATCGCGAGTATCACGAACTTTGGGCTTTTGCAATGAATTAAATTGGATGGAGACCATGATGCCGAATATCACCATTAAGGCTGTCAAACTAAGTAAAGGCTTCTTTTTCCTCAACACCACTCACCTTTTCACTTTTAATCTTTGTGTTTTAAAAGAGGATTCATACGAATATCCTTTTTTTCAATCGTCATCGAAATGTGATCACTTGTCAGCTGATCGACCACTCCTCCTGCAATATTTAATGCAGGTATTAACACAGCCGGATCACCAATAGCAGAAATAACAAATGGCGCTGGATGCTGAACACCGTCAACTGTGACAACTGGGCCGTTACAATGTATGTATGATTGGTGTGTAATTCTCTGTCCATTAATAGATACGGCAGAGGCCCCTGATATAAACAGTTCGTTTATCACATGAAAAATGTGGCTCTCATGAACAATGTAATTATTGACATTTTGTCCACTCGGGATATAAGATGCATCTTCAAGGGATACTTTTACCCCTTTTCCTTTTACACCGATCTCTCCTGTAAACATCCTGTATTTCTCAACATCTTCCAATACATTAAAATACTGCTCTTTTTCATTTTTCAAATTGGACTCAGTGGCTTGAACCTGTGATTGAAGACTGTATAATTCTTTTTCAAGTTTCTGATTCGCCTTTTCTTGCTTTGTCAGCTGACTTTTCAAGGAGTATTCTTTTTTCCATTGCTCTGTTCGAATGACATCTGCCTGATGCTGCTTAGTATATTGGTATGAAAAAGAAATCAGAAAACCAAGAACAAGCATGACAATTGAGAATATAACTGTTTTGCCTCTCAACGTTCATCTTCCTTTTTCTTAGATTTAAACGCTTCAAAATACGTCGCGACTTCCATATGGATTGTGCCTTTTTCTGATGGCGAAAGTTCTTTTACAATGGCAGGATAGGTTTTCATTTTATCAGCGAATGTTTTAATTGATGCAATCACGGTGTTCCCGTCATTCATATAAAATTTAACGAGCCACTGGTTTGAGCTTGTTGGCACATAATATATTTCTGAGATGAGTTCCTGAATAGAGGCTGGCAGCTGATTTAAAGATCTAACCGTTTGCTTCAGCTTCTCTTTATTGTCCCAATCAACAAAAATAGGTCCTGCATGACTTGGTGTGACTTCTTCTGGTAATGCTGTCCCATTTTCAAGAAGCTCATAGTATAAATTTCCCTTTTGAAGATACGCAATATTGGCATATTCCTTGACAGCAATACTAACCTTATTTGGAAAATGTTTTTTGATACTGACACTTTTAATCAGTTTGTTTTGCTTAATATGATCTGCTGTTAAATCTTTATTTAAATTCCAAAACTCTGTTTCGCCTTCTTTAATCTGGGAAAGTTTCACAAGCTGTTTTGTAGGGACATGCTCATTACCCGTAATAGTTAAAGAAGAAATTTTACTGATTGGTGTCTGCAAATAAATAATGATTAAAACCATGATAAAAAACAGTAGAATAAAAGAGATTAGTCTCCGATTCGCTTTCTGCTTCCTTTGTTCTTTAATTTTAGGAATTCGTTCTTCTATATTGACGATCTTTTCATTTTCATGATCAGGCCGCATATATATTCTTCACCCCATTCAAAGCTGCTTGTCCACACCTTTGGGTCATCTTTTGATGAGAAAACAAACGGCATTCTTTCATGCCGTTTGTTTTCCTGTGATGCCATCATTCATAAGACTTGCTTTTATTTTGCTTCACCGATAATTTCTACTTCTGTATGCATTTCTACATTGTAGTCATCTTTAATTTTCTTTTGGATGTACTGGATTAAGTCCAGCACGTCTTGAGCAGTTGCCCCGCCAGCGTTCACAATAAAGTTGCCATGCATATCAGAGATTCTTGCTCCACCAATTTGGTACCCTTTTAAATTCGCTTTTTCTACAAGCTGTCCTGCATATTCAGGCAGCGGATTTCGAAAAATACTTCCGGCACATGGTCGATTATAAGGCTGTGTTTCCTTGCGATAGTCTTTATTTTGCTGCATTTTCTTTGTGATTTTCTCGCGATCATCCTGTTTGAGCTTAAACACGGCCTCGAGAACAATGCCTGGTCGTTCCTTTTGAAGGACAGACGTTCTATAGCTAAAGTTCATCTGCTCATTTGTTAGCCACTCGATGCTTCCATCTTCAAATAAGATTCTCGCTTTCACAAGAATCTTACTGATATCAGATCCGTGCGCACCTGCGTTCATATAAACAGCGCCGCCAATAGACCCTGGGATACCAGCTGCAAATTCCAGCCCTGAAAGACCCTGCTTACTAAGAGACGTTGCAAGCCTTACAACAGAATAGCCGCCGCCAACTGTAATTTCTTCATCATTTACAGTTAAGTGATCAAGTCCAGCGCCTAACTTCAGGACGACGCCACGTATTCCTTTATCAAGTACGAGTAAATTTGACCCTCTTCCAATAACCGTCCAGTCCGCGTGGTGTTTTTTTATCTGATCCATGATCGTTTTAACTGAATCGATATCTTTAGGAACGATCAATAGATCTGCCGGCCCGCCTATTTTCATTGTCGTATGATTTGCAAGCGGCTCATTTTCAAGCACTTTACCGACTTGCGCTTCTAATAATTCATTCTTCAAGTTCTCCATATTACCCTCCGCCTTACCTAATATCATTCCATCATGTAGTCGTAATTTCTTTTAATACATTATATAAACGTCCAGCCGCATCTGGTACTCCAAGTTCTTTTGTTAAACGGCTCATTTCGTTTAATTTTTCTTCATTACCAGCAATTTCATCAATGGCATGAAGGAGGCTTTCTCCAGAAAGCTCTGATTCTCTTAAAACGATTGCAGCGTCATGCTTTTCTAGTGATCTTGCATTGATTTCCTGGTGATTTGCCGTCACGTATGGGCTTGGAATAAAAATAGTTGGAATTCCAAGGGCTGTCACCTCAGCAATCGTTGTGGCACCGGCTCTTGCAACAATCACATCAATCGATTTCAAATACTCCGGCATTTGATGCAAGAAAGGCTTTGTGATCATATTAGGTGCTGCACCTTTTTCCTTTAGTTCGTTCAGCACTTTTTCATAATGAACCTCACCCGTGATATATAAAAGCTGATAGTTCTTAGCCTTTAATGCATCTTGCATGTCAATAACTGCTCTATTAATCGGCGCAGCCCCCCGGCTCCCGCCAAAAATAAGAACCGTTTTTTTCGTTTCATCCAGTCCAAACTCCTTCAGAGATTTCCCCTCTTTTATAGAGACGACTTCAGAGGCTCTAGGGTTTCCCGTAAATACAACCTTTTCAGAAGGAAAATGTGCCTTTGCTTCTTCAAAGCAGATGGCTACCTTATCAACATATCTTGCTAGAAACTTATTTGTGATACCAGGCAGGCTGTTCTGTTCGTGAATAATGGTCGGGATTTTCAGCTTAGAAGCTGCATAAACGACAGGGCCGCACACATAACCACCTGTTCCAATGACCGCATCTGGCTTAAATTCCTTTAAGTAAGATTTGCTTTTTTGAACGCCTTTTAGAAATCTCATCACCGTTTTTACGTTATCAAAGGAAAGCTTTCTTTTAAACCCTGAAATTTCTATGGACTTGAAAGGGATATTTTCTCTTTCTACAATTTTCTTTTCAAGTCCATTTTCAGTACCAATATATAAAAATTCTACATCAGGATGCAGTCTTTTCACTTCTTTAATAAAAGCTAAGGCTGGATAAATATGTCCGCCTGTTCCGCCTCCACTGATTACTATACGCATTATACCATTTCCCCTCAATTTTTTTCTGCTCTGAACAAAGTATAAACCCTGTTTTAAACAACAGGGCTCCGTTAAAACCTGTAAAGAAGAGTCGAAAAACATGTTTCCAATACAAAATCTGTCATTTCTACTCTTCAAATCATTTTTTTGTACTTTTGCAAAATAAATGTCATCATGGTTTCATGAACTAGCAGCACTAATATCTAGCGTACCTGCTTACATTCAAGAGTACGCCAATTGCCATCAGCATTAATGTCAGTGATGAGCCGCCATAACTTAGGAATGGGAGCGTGATACCTGTCACAGGGATAAGTCCAGTAACAACTGCGATATTAATCATCACTTGAATGGCAACCATAGAAATAATACCAACTGCTAGGAAACTTCCATATAAGTCTGGGGCTCCAAGTGCTATTCGTATGCCTCTCCATAATAGAACACTAAAGAGCAGCAAAATGAGTGATCCTCCTATAAAGCCGAGCTCTTCAGACAATATTGCAAAGATGAAGTCTGTTTGAGGCTCAGGTAAATAAAAGAATTTTTGTCTACTTTGACCGAGACCCATTCCGAACAGACCGCCTGGACCAACAGCGTATAAGGATTGAATAATTTGAAACCCACTGCCTAGTGGATCTTCCCAAGGATTTAAGTACGATGTAATTCGTTTTATGCGGTAGGGCGCTGATAACACTAGTGCAGCAAATCCGCTGAGCCCTAAAAGACCGAGAAATATAAAGTGAGCAATTCTCGCACCTGAAACAAATATCATAATAATACAGGTTCCAACCATTACCGTCCCTGTTCCCAAATCTGGCTGCAGCATGATGATGGCAAATGCAGAAAATACAATGCCTAATGCTGGTGCGAAACCTTTACGAAAGGATGTGATATTTTTTTGTTTTTCAGATAAGAATTTTGCAAGAAACGCAATCATCGCAAGCTTCATAAATTCAGAGGGTTGAATACTAAACGCACCGACACCGATCCAGCTTCTTGATCCATTTCTCTCCATACCGATACCAGGAATAAGTACAAGCAGCAAAAGGAGAAAACAAACAGCAATCAATATCTTTGACCAAGTCCGCCACGTCCAATAATCGACTCGCATAATGAAAAACATCGCGATAACTCCGATTCCGGCAAACAAAAGCTGTCTTTTTGCAAAATAAAACGAATCATCAAATTTATACGATGCCCACACAGCACTAGCGCTGTACACCATAATTAAACCAATCGTCAATAAAAGTAACGTAATGACAACAAGCAAAAAGTCCGGAGAAGTTTTCTTATTCGTCAAGAGACCGACACCCCAAGCATAATTTCATTTGGGCTGTCAGTCATACGAGAGACAAGCCCTTATTTAAGCATATGCACGGCGTTTACAAACATGTCTCCACGTTCTTCAAATGTTTTATGTTGATCCCAGCTTGCACAAGCCGGGGATAATAAAATCACGTCTTCTTCTTCAGAAATGTTAAACGCCGCAGGTACTGCTTGTTCAACATTATCGACATGTTTTACGTGATGTATTCCCAGTTCTTCACCAAGCTTCACAAACTTAGGTGCCGTCTCACCAAATGTGATAATTCCTTTTACATTTTTCATAAAAGGTTTCAATTCATCAAATTCATTGCCGCGATCAAGCCCGCCAGCTAGTAAAATGGTCGGCTGATTAAAAGCTGACAATGCTTTACTTGTTGCCAGTATATTGGTGGCTTTACTATCGTTATAGAATTTTCTGCTTTGAATTGTATCTACAAACTGCAGACGATGCTTCACTCCACTAAATGTCGTGAGAACGTGTGCGATTGCTTCATTTGAACAGCCTGCATTTTTCACAACACAAATAGCCGCCAAAATATTTTCTTGGTTATGCTCACCAGGAAGAACAACATCCTTTAAATCGATGATATGTTCATTCATGTAGTAGATCGCACCATTTTTAATATACGCACCATGTTCTACTTGCTCTTTCACTGAGAAAAACACTTTTTTTGCTTTTGAAGCTTCAGCCAGTTTTACGACTGATGGATCATCGAGGTTAATAACAGCTATGTCATCTTCAAGTTGATGTGCGTATACTTTCTGCTTTGCTTTTTCATATTCATCACGAGTGTGGTGATAGTCTAAATGTGCATCAAAAATATTTAATATTAAGCTGATTTTAGGTCTGAAATCAACTGTTCCCATTAACTGAAAAGAAGAGAGTTCAGTTACGATCCACTCATCGCCAGCTGCCTTTGCAGCGACTTCGCTGGCAACCGTGCCAATATTACCTGCCACTAAAGTTTTTTGACTGTCTTGTTTCAACATTTCATAAATCAAAGTCGTGGTAGTGGTTTTTCCATTTGATCCAGTGATCCCAATAAAAGGAGCTGAGGTTAAATGATAAGCTAATTCTATTTCCGTCCAAACTGGAATTCCGCGGCGAAGCGCTTCTTGAACCATCACATTTTCATATGGAATTCCTGGATTTTTAATTAAAATCGTAATTTCTTTATCATCGAACATACGAAGAGGATGGCTGCCGCAAATGACATCAATCCCCTTTTCAGAAAGAAGCTGAGCAGGTTCATTTTCTTCAAACGGCTTTTGGTCATTTACTATGACATTTACTCCATGCTCATGAAGAATTGAAGCTGCCGCATATCCGCTTTTTGCAAGACCTAATACTAGTACATGTTCGTTTTTTAACATTTGCATCTTATTCAATTATAACCACACCTCGATGTAAATTCCTAAAACAGCAAGTAATAAACCAGCTGTCCAGAAGGTGACAACTACTCTCCACTCAGACCAGCCAACTAACTCATAGTGGTGGTGAAGCGGACTCATCTTAAAGATTCTTTTTCCAGTTGTTTTAAAGGAGATCACTTGAAGAATAACGGATAACGTTTCGACAACAAATACTCCTCCAATAATGACAAGTAAAATTTCAAGCTTTGTTAAAATCGCAATTGCTACAATCGCTCCGCCTAAAGCAAGCGACCCTGTATCACCCATAAATACTTTTGCAGGATGCGCGTTAAACACAAGAAACCCAAGAACGGCTCCAGCAACAGCTACTGAAAATATCGCTACATCGTACTGTGATTGATTCCAAGCCAATATTGCAAAGGCTCCAAAGGCAATAGCCGCGGTTCCAGATAATAGACCATCCAGTCCATCCGTTAAGTTCACGGCATTAGAACCTCCGACAAGCATGAAAACGACAAGGATAAAGTAAGCCCATCCTAAATCGAAGCTCACATCTGTTCCTGGAATACGAATCGTCGTTGCAAACTGATAATAATGGAAGACTGCATAAAAAATCACTGCGATCACAATTTGACCAATTAATTTCTGTTTCGAGGTTAAACCTAGGTTTCGTTTCATCGCTACTTTAATATAATCATCTAAAAATCCTAATAGACCGTAGCCAAGCGTGACAAATAATAATAAAAACATTTCTGGACTAATCTCAGAAAATTTGTTGATCATCACAATCGTTGTAATGGTAATAGAAAAGATAATCATAATTCCGCCCATTGTCGGAGTACCTGATTTCTTTTGGTGAGACTGTGGTCCTTCTTCTCTAATACTTTGACCAAATTTAAGCCTTCTTAAAAACGGAATAAAAATCGGGGATAAAAGAACACTGATTAAAAATCCCATTATGATTGTAAACAATATCACCTGTTCAAGCATCGTTCTTTACTCCTTCCGAATTTCCAAAGCCGTTTTCCATCAGAAAATCACATTCATTAATAAGGTATTCATTCGCGTTCTTCGTATGTTGTTTTTGTACAAAATGCTTCATTTCATTACACTCTTTTCATCATTTTAAGATTTGTTTAGATCTAAAATAGCGTCCATAGCAACCTTTGCATCATCAAAATCGTAAACTTGATCGCCGACGATTTGATATGTCTCATGACCTTTACCCGCTATTAAGACTGTATCGCCTTTTTTCGCATTGGCAATTGCAAAAAAGATGGCTTGTTTGCGATTCACAAAACTATGATAATATGCGTCTGGCACCCCATTTTCCATATCCTTTAAAATAGCTGAAGGATCTTCGCTTCTTGGGTTGTCTGATGTAAATACAGGTTCATCTGCATACTTCACAGCGATTTGGGCCATTTGAGGACGCTTTGTTTTATCACGGTCGCCGCCGCAGCCTATCACACAGAAAATTTTGCCCTCTGTTAATTCTCTACACGTTGTCAGGACATTTTCTAAGCTGTCAGGTGTATGGGCGTAATCGACGATAACAGGGAAATCTTGATCACAGTTCACAAGTTCAAATCGGCCTTTGACTCCCTCCAGCTCTTCAATAGCACTTACAATCGTTTCAAATGTTAAGCCAGATACGATCCCTACTGATACAGCTGCTAGGATGTTGTACACATTAAACTTACCGATGAGGGCAACTGTCACATTTTTTGTGCCAATTGGAGTGATCAAATCAAATTGAGTTCCCTTCGGTTTGATTTGAATATTCTTTGCCATCACATCTGCTTTTTGCTCTAAGCCATATGTCATGACTTCAGCAGCTGTAACTTTTTCATAATAACTCGAAGCGTCATCATCTGCATTTAAAATCGCATGCTTTGGCTTATCGTGATGAAAGGCACTGCCAAGCTGTGAAAATAGCAAGCTTTTCGCATGTTTATATTCTTCCATTGTGTTGTGGTAATCAAGATGGTCCTGCGAAAGGTTTGTGAAAACGGCAATATCATAATCACATCCATGTACCCTGCCAAGATGCAGTGCATGTGATGAAACTTCCATAATGGCTGTGTCTACATCTTGGTCAAGCATCTGTTTAAAGGTTTTCTGAAGTGTGACACTTTCAGGTGTAGTGTTTTTCACATCGAGAATGTCATCATTCACCTTCATATACATTGTACCGATTAAGCCTGTTTTCTTTTCAGCTTTTCTCATCATTTGTTCAATCATGTGTGTTGTCGAAGTTTTTCCGTTTGTTCCTGTGATCCCGATGAGATTCAGCTTATGAGTTGGCTGCTCGTAAAACGCATCAGCTATTCTTGCAAGAGCTCTTTGAGAGTGTTTTACAATAATGACTGGTACATCTGATATGTTAAGAGGGTGTTCTGCTACAATCGCTGCAGCCCCGCTTTTCACCGCTTTTTCAGCATAATCGTGTCCATCTACTGTATAGCCTTTTATACAGACAAAAAGGCTTCCTTTTTTCACCTCTCTTGAATCCATTTCAATGGAAGTGATATCAGGATTTTCGTTTATTAATTCGTCATTTTCACTTTTAAAGTATGTAAGGAGTTCTTGTAATTTCATTTCATATCAAACCTCTCAAATTCGTTCACGTGCATGTCTTGTGAAAAAAACACACAGTCTATATTTTATCGTAAAAAAAAGGATACATCCAGCGTATTCCTTAAGTTTCTCTTGGAAAAAACACACTTTAGGCTCTTTTTTTCAAACAGACCTTCTCTTTCAACAAAAAGAGGCAGCCGAATGAGTGCGGCTACCCTCTGTTCATTCTTTATTATTCATCGTTTAAGTATAATCTGATGGTGGAGCCTTCCTTGACCTTTGTCCCGGCAGCAGGTGATTGCTTCACCACTTTACTGCCCGTTCCAGAAGCATCGATCTTAAGGTTAATCAGTAAGGATTCAAGGTCTGAAACAGATCCCCCTACAAGATTCGGTACTTCAATGGTTTTTGTGTCCAGCCACTGGTACTTCTTTTCAATTTGTCCTTTTCTTTTTTTCACACCCATCTCAGGCAGGCTGTCCCGCATAATATGACCCACAATTGGTGCAGCAACTGTCCCGCCAAATTGAATAGTGCCTTTCGGGTTATCTACAGCCACATATACAACGATACTTGGATCATCAGCAGGCGCAAACCCGATAAACGACACAATGTGGTTATTTTCCATGTACTTGCCGTCTTTTACTTTCTGTGCTGTCCCTGTTTTTCCGCCAACTCGATATCCTTCAACAAATGCATTTCGGCCAGTTCCTTGAGCGACTACACTTTCAAGCGCATATCTGATTTCTTTGGATGTTTCTGCTGAAATCACTTTCTTTTTGGCAATCGGTGATTGCTTTTTCACTACCTCTTTTGTGATTGGATCTATCCATTCTTTTGCAATGTACGGCGTGTAAAGTGTTCCGCCATTTACCGCAGCTGCTACGGCAGCTACTTGCTGTATCGGCGTAACAGATACACCTTGACCAAAGGCAGTTGTCGCCTGCTCTACAGGACCAACCCGGTCCAGCGGGAACAAAATACCTCGTCCTTCCCCTTGAAGATCGATTCCTGTTTTTTGGCCAAACCCGAAATTTTTAATATAGGAAAATAATTTATCCTTTCCTAGACGGTCGCCTAGTTCAACAAAACCGGGGTTACAGGAGTTTTGAACCACTTCTAAAAATGACTGTGATCCGTGGCCGCCTTTTTTCCAGCACCTAAGTCTTGCACCATCAACTGTCACAGAACCGCTGTCAAAAAAATGATCGCGTTTTAAATTGACTTTTTTCTCTTCTAGTGCTGCTGCAAGCGTAATAATTTTAAACGTCGAACCTGGCTCATATGTGCTCCACACCGGTAGATTTCGGTTAAACACTTTCGAGTCAACTGATTGATAATCCGCTGGATCAAAATCCGGTCTGCTCGACATCCCAAGCACTTCACCGTTCTTCGGGTTCATCGCAATTGCAATCATCCCATCTGGGTTATATTTTGCCTGCGCATTGTCTAATTCCCGTTCTATAATGGTTTGCACCTTCGCATCGACAGTTAACTTCATATCAAGACCATCTTTAGGCGGTGTATAATCATCTGCTTCATCTGGCATTTTCTGCCCTTTTGCATCGGAATAGAACTTCACAGAGCCTTTTTCACCTTTTAGGTCATCATCATAATAGGCTTCCAGTCCAAGTAACCCTTGATTATCAATTCCAGCGAAGCCCAGCACATGAGAAAGAAAACTGCCAAACGGATAGTGTCTGATGCTGTCTTCTGCAACATAAACACCATCTAAATCAAGCTCTCTGACTTCTTTTGCTTTTTCATGAGATACTTTTCTCCCTTCTGGAGAAATTCGTTCGATGGATGTTTTCTTTGTGACGTGCTTGTACGCTTTCTCTTCAGACATATTCAGTACTGCCGCCAGTTTTTTGCTTGTTTCTGCCGGATCTTTAATTTGCCGCGGGACGACCAATATAGATGGGGCACTTTTGTTCGTCGCAAGCTCTACCCCATTTCGGTCCAAAATATCTCCCCTTTCTGGTTCGAACGGGAGGTTCCGGCTCCATGAATCTTTTGCTAAGCTTGTGAGCTTCTCGCCCATAATAAACTGTACATATCCTAATCTAGTATCTATGATGAAAAAAATGATCACCCCAAACAGCAGCACGAAAAGCAATCGTTTTCTCACTGTTACACTTGATACTCGCACGCCTGGTTCACTCCTTACATACATATGGCTTGTTTCCATCATATGCAGGCCCGTCCTTATGTAGAACGTCTCGTCTATCCCGCTCGGCAAAAGAAAAAACCTAGCAAGTGGTTTGCTAGGTTTTGCAGTTAATTCGGACTTTTAAATGTCACAGTGACGACTTCATCTGAAATCTCCGATCCTCTTTTCACACTTTGTTTGACAGCATATCCTTGTCCCTTTGTTTCGATATGCACACCGGAAATGGATGCATATTGAAGGACTTCCCGTCTCGACCAGCCTGTCATATCAGGCATTTTTATCGTTTTTCCTGCTGTTTTCAAGAAAACTTTCTGGCTTTCAGAGAATTCAGAGCCTGCACTTGGCCACTGTCGTTTAATGGAGAGGCCGTCGCCGATGACAACAGGCGTTAAGTTTTTGTTTTTGGCTTCTGTTTCCGCCTGCTTCACTTCTAAATCTAAGAATGAAGGCATTGTTTCTTGCTTCACTTTTTGTTCGCCTGATTTTTTATCGTCTGTTTTTGTTGGTGCAATATTTAAATATAGCAGACTATTTTTCATCACTGGGTTAAAAATTTGTGCAACTGGGGCAGAGCCAGTTTCTGTGTCAGACAGCTGCGGCTGCTGTACAGCTACATAAACGAGCAGCTTCGGATCATCTTTTGGCGCCATTCCCATAAATGAAAAGACGTAATCGTTTCTTCCTTTGAGATAACCGCCGGCACCGCCAATTTGTCCTGTTCCTGTTTTCCCAGCAACGTCAAATCCTTTGATTTGGTAAGGCTGGCCTGTTCCAATCTTCGAGGAAACCACCTCACCTAAAATGTCACGGACTTGCTTTGCTGTATCAGAGGAAATTGGCTTTCCAGCTACTGTTGGTTCGTGCTGTAAAATTGTTTTGTTTGTGTTCGGGTCTGTAATATGATCAATGACATATGGCTTCATCATCGTTCCGCCGTTTGCTATCGCTGTCGCTGCTTCTATTTGTTGAATCGGTGTAATGGCAGACGCTTGACCGTAAGCCGTCGATGCTTTGTCATATTCGTATCTGTAATTGATTTTACTAGACGCTTCGTTCGGCAAGTCAATACCTGTTTTGTCATAGAAATGGAACTTCTGCAAATATTGTTCGTAGCGCGTGAAGCCTAGTTTTTCTTTTGCCAGCTTTGCAAAAGCTACGTTAGACGAACGGAGAACACCTTCATGAAAGTCAATTTTTCCCCAGCCATTTCCATTGTTGTGGTCTCTTACAAGGCCTCCTCCTACTTTATAAGTACCAGATTGATATTTATCATTGCCTTGGTAGACCCCTTCTTGGATTGCTGCAGCAAGTGTGAAGATTTTCATCGTTGAACCTGGTTCAAACGCATATGAAATGACATCATTGTTATAATTCGTAATGTCTAATTCATTTAAATTAAAGCTTGGCCGCTGTCCCATCGCGAGCACCTTTCCCGTTTTTGGGTCAACGACTGTGGCAATGATTTTCTTCGGTTTATATTTTTTGGCAACCTGCGTCATACTTTCTTCAAGGAACGCCTGGATTTTTTGATCGATAGTCAGCGTGACATTTTTCCCATCCTTCGGAGCGACAATGTCTTCTTTACTATTTGGAAGAGCCCATCCGCTTCTGTCACTGTTATATGTCACATAGCCGTCTTTTTCTTTTAAAAATTTGTTCAGCGCCTTCTCAAGTCCCATCGCGCCTGACATGTCCTTCGTTGCCTCATCTAATCTTGCATAACCGATCAGGTTCGACGCAAACATGCCGTTTGGATAATATCGCTTCGTGTCTTTTTCAAATGCGATCCCTGGAAGCTTTAGCTTTTCAATTTTTTCCTTTGTTGAAAAACTGATGTCTTTCCCAGCTTTACCAAACTCCACTTGGAACGCACCTTTAGTATTCAGACGCTTTAAAATTTCGCTTTCACTCATATCAATGACTTTTGACAGCTCTTTTGCTGTCTTTTCTTTGTCGACGACATGCATCGGGTGCTTTGGGTCGACTGTCATTTTCTTGCTCATGACCGCAATGAGCTTATAAACAGACGTATCCTCTGCAATCACATTTCCATTTCGGTCTAAAATAGACCCTCTTTTGGCTTCAAGTGTTTTCTTCGATTGATATTGTTCATTTGCCTTTGCGGCTAACACTTGGCCATCGACCGTTCCTGTAATCTGAATATAGATAAAACGTGCAAGGATGATAAAGAAAAACAGGGCGAAGCAAATACTCGCAATTGCCGCGCCTCTGTTCATCATTTTATTCTTTTTAGGCATCGCCATCTTAATCGACCTTCTTAACATCTTTCGAAATGCTTAAGCCTGCTTTTTTCGCAGTATCAATGACTCTCTCCGGTTCACTCAGCAAGTCTTTTTCTTTTTGAAGCTCAGTGATCTTCTTCGATTCTAAAGATACTTGCTGTTCTAATTTCTGGACTTCAATATTAGCGTGATAGACAGCAAAGGCTTTAGAAATGATGAGAATGGAGCTGCACATAAGAGCCATGACAAACATGACAAGTAAGATTTTTTCACCAAGTGTGATAGAACCTCTTCTTTTAATAACAACCGATTGGCCTTGCTGCTCTGTTTGATATTGTTTTACTTCTCTTTGGTAAGCCAAATTACTCATAAGAAACCTCCTTTTTATCATCATCTATGGTGTCGTTTTACTTTTTTTCTGCAATTCGGAGCTTCGCTGAACGGGCACGGTTGTTATGTTCCAGCTCTTGTTCTGATGCAACGATTGGTTTTCTCGTGATCAGCTTCAGCTTTGGTTCAAGTCCTTCTGGAATCACTGGTAGTCCGTGCGGAAGTTCTGGAAGAGAAGACATTTCTTTAAATGTACTTTTACAAATCCGGTCTTCAAGTGAATGGAATGTAATGACAGAAATTCTCCCCTTCGGATTGAGTAACTCTATTGCTTGTTCTAGTGCTTCTTCAAAAACTTTCAATTCATCATTTACGGCAATTCGGATCGCTTGAAACACTCTTTTTGCTGGATGTCCGCCAGTTCGTCTTGCAGGTGCGGGAATTCCTTCTTTGATAATGTCGACAAGCTCACCCGTTGTTTCAATTGGTCCTTTTTTTCTAGCTTCTTCAATTTTGCGTGCGATTTGCTTGCTGAATTTTTCTTCCCCATATTTGTAGAAAATCCGAACTAGATCTTCAAATGGCCATTCATTCACCACTTGTTTTGCCGACAATGCGGCTGTTTGATCCATTCGCATGTCAAGAGGTGCATCATGGTGATAACTAAAGCCTCTCTCTGGTGTGTCGAGCTGAGGAGATGAAACCCCAAGGTCAAAAATCACACCGTCTACGCTTGTAATGCCTTGTTCATTCAGACGTTCTTTTAAATATCGGAAGTTGCTCTTTATGAAAAGAATGTTCGCTTTAGAATCCGCGAGCTTCTCTCGTGCATGATCCAGTGCAGCATCGTCTTGGTCAAATCCAATCAATGTACCTTTTTCTGATAGTTGAGATAGTAAATATGAGCTGTGACCTGCTCCGCCCAGCGTGCAGTCTACATATGTACCGTCTTCTTTGACGTTTAAACCGTCAACTGTTTCTTTTAATAATACTGTCTCATGTTGGAACATGATGTTATGGTCCCACCTTTTTCAAATAGAAATGAATGTGTAGAAAGCTTGCTGCACAAGGGATTATTATATATCAAATCCAATCATGTTTTCAGCAATTTCAGCAAAAGAATCTTCTTGCTCTTCTGTATATTGTTCCCAGATCGGCTTACTCCACAACTCAATTCGATTTGAAACGCCGATGACCACACATTCTTTTTCGAGTTTTGCATATTGGAGTAGGTTTGATGCGATGTTAATGCGCCCCTGCTTGTCCAGATCGCATTCAACTGCGCCAGAGAAGAAGAACCGGGTAAACGCACGTGCATCTTTTTTCGTTAGCGGCAGTGCTTTGAGTTTCTCTTCGATTAGTTTCCACTCACTCATAGGGTAGCCAAATAAACATTGATCAAGCCCTCTCGTCAGCACAAACTGTTCTCCGAGACCGTCTCTAAATTTAGCAGGGATGATCATGCGCCCTTTTGTATCAATCGTATGTTGGTATTCACCCATGAACATGATAATCAGAGCCCCACTTTCTCACCCTTACTCTCCACTATCCACCACTTCTCTCCACAAAACTTATTTTACACTGTTTCTACATAAAAAAAAACCCTGAACTAGTCAGGGTTCATTAAAACTTTATTTCAAAGTTTGACAATTTGCTGCTTGTTTTGAAATGAAAATGGCAGATTTTTGAACGTTTTGAAGAATTCTGGACCATATTTGTTTAAAAAGTACATGATATTCCAAATTCTTTCTTGCGGGGCATCTAATGGTTTTAAGCTGTTTTCAATCCGTTCAAAATCTCGAAGGATATATCCTTCCTTCTCTTCCACACGCTGCGCCACCTTTTGATAAACAAATTGAAGCTGGTCTTCGATAAATTTGGCATTTTTATCTAGCAGCTGTTCGAAGTTTGGTTCAACCTCCAGTGCTTCTTGCCTCAATACGCCATGAACATTCGCTAATTCACGTTTCGCTTGATCAACGGCTTGAACAAAGCTGTCTGGAAGGCTTTGCTCAAAGTGAGCCTCTTTCTTTTCTTTTACTCCGTTTGTGAGCACTTCTTCTAGAGAAAGTTCTCTGACCGGCAGCTTCTTATCGATGTGCCTTTCAAGAATGGTCACGTGCAGTCTTGGAAGAACGGGTGCCATCTTTAATTCAAAATGCTCAAAGATTCCTTTCAGTTCTCCCCAATAGTTGACTTCACCGTGTCCTGCCATAAAAGCAAGTGTTGGGAGAAGGGTTTCCTGCATTAAGGGACGCGTCACCACATTGTTGCTGAACCGTTCTGGGTGCTCCTCAATTTCCTGCAAAAGCTCTTCTTTTGTCCACGTAAGCCCCACTTCTGATATAGAAAACTGGCCGTTTTCTTTTTCAATAAGGAAACGCTCTTCATCATATTCGTAAAACAGGTTCGCCTGATTGTCACCAGCTTCAATGATCGGCTGATATCCCGCTCGTTTCATGGCAGCCTGCGTTTCATTCAAACGAGCTGTGACTGCATCATTTGTCTCGACAATGTGCTTGAATAACGTACGCTCAAGTGGTTTGACGCCTAAGTCTCCTGAATTAAATAGAAGCAGTCCATCTTCTTCAAAAAGGTCGCATACAATCCATTCAAAGAAATCCGTAAACGTTTGTGATTTGCGTAAACATCGAAGAAGCTGATCAAGCAAGTCATTAGTATACGCAGATTCTTCAAACGTTGAAAACACATCGCGGAGCCATTTTTCTGTTTTTTCTTGATGCAGAGGTGTTCTTTTGGCCGCAGTTTTTTTGACGTTATGTAATGGCAGCTTTTGCTTGACTGGACCTTTTTCGCCGGATGTGTAGACAAAATTAATTTCATCTACGTCATGATCCTCACCTGCTACCCAAAAGACTGGAATCACAGGAACGCCAAGCGCTGATTCTTTTTCTTTTGCGAACTGAATAATGGATATGATTTTATGTATGGTATAAAGCGGTCCTGAAAGTAGGCCTGCCTGCTGTCCTCCAACCACCATGACACTCCGCTTGTCACGGATCTTTTCAATGTTCTGACGCATCGCTGCCGATTCAAACTTTGCGTGGTATGCGCTCATATAATCTGCTAAAGCCTCGCGCGGGAAGCTCATTTCCATGAGATCGTCGTATCTCTTTTTCCATGTGTCTTCAGAATGTATATCATAATCAAAAAAAGCAGTCATCTCTTTTTTTTCTTCTATATAATCACGTATGAATAAATTCTGACTTCGGATGGAAAGTTCAGTCAATTGCATGTTTAGAACTTCCTTTCTTCAATAAATAGTTAGTTTCCCGAAAAAAGTATAGCATGTAAATGAGCTCACTCAAAAGATTTTGTTTGCTTTTTTTCCAATACTTCCAAGCTTCGATTAAAGAAAGTAAGATGTGGCGCCAGAATCTCTTGAGCTTGAGCCTTTTTTAAAAGATAGCCAACGATGGCTTTTCTTTCGGTTTCACGGCCTTTGACGATATCTTGTAGCATTGACGATTGATTGGCGGCCGTTTTTTTACAAATTGAAACGACGTGTGACCAGAGACGCTCTTCTTCAGCCAGGCCTAGAATGGACAATGCTTCTTCAAATGCACATTTCATCATGTATTCATATGCAGGATTTGCGATCAATTCTCCATTTTTCACATGCAATAAAGCCGTGAGCGGGTTAATGCATACATTGACTAGCAGTTTTTCCTCCAGCACTTTTTTCCATTCATCCGTATAAATCATCTGAAAATGGGCCGGCGTTTCATTCAAAGCATTTCTCACATCATCTGTATCCTCAGGATGAAAAGCTCCCCACTTGATGACACCGATCCCTGTATGGTTCACTGCATGGTCTGATACCTTCATGGCGCCGTGCTCTACGACACCTATATATATCGAATGCGACGTGTCCCAGTTTTCTAAATCTAATAAGTGGGCCATGCCATTTTGTAAAAATAAGATTCGCTGACGAGGTAATGTTGATAGTTCATCAAGCACCTCTTGCAGATGGTGATATTTCACTGTCACAATCAGCAGATCAAATACTCCTGTAATCCCCGCCCTTGCCTCCGCAGACGCCCGGAATGTCTCTCCTTTTACCGTTCGCTTAATTCCTGATGTTCGAATCTCCTCTGCTTGTTCTTTTCTTCTTGTCAAAACAGTGATGTCATGATGCTGTGATAAATAACTGGCACAAAGCAGACCAATCGCACCGCCGCCAATGATTCCAATGTTCAACTGCCGCACTTCCCTTTTTCTGTTTACTTCATCATATCAACCATTTTAACAGTTTCAAGCCGCGATGCAAAAAGCAGATAGCGCGCCGCGATTGAATTTTTTTAATTTAAAAACTATAATAATAAGTGTAAAAACTTTTTAAGGCGGATGGGATGAAAACGCCTTCAATGACATCACTGTCGACATTATGTGTGTAAGGGGGAAGATCATATGACACAAGTAAAACGACTTCTAATCAATTACAAAACTTTAGAGGAATTTAAACAATTTAAAGAATATGGCATACAAGAACTATCCATGCTTGAAGACCTTGAAAGTAATATGATTGAAAATGACAGCAATTCTCCATTTTACGGGATTTATTTTGGAGATAAGCTGGTCGCACGTATGAGCCTTTATCAAGTGGACGGCTCGACGACAACGTATTTTGACCACAATCATGATTATTTAGAGCTGTGGAAGCTGGAAGTGCTTCCTGGGTATCAGCGTAAAGGGTACGGCGAGGCACTTGTTGATTTCGCCAAATCTTTCGGATTGCCAATCCGGACCAATCCTCGCGTCAAATCTGCCGGTTTTTGGGATAAAATGGGCTTTGAAGCGGTCAAATATGATATGGAACGCGACAAAGGTGAAAATCCACTCATCTGGGAACCTGCCCATATCCAAAAAAATACAGGTGAATCTGCTTAATACTGATGCCAAAACGCCCCTCCTTTCTCTGTGAGGGGCGTTTTCTTATTTAGCATATTCTTTTAAGTTGATATTCTGTTTGACTCTTTCAACAATCCCAATGAGTGCCCGGTAATCTTCTTCTGTCATTTTTAATTGCCGCTTCAAGTGTTCATTTTCCTCCGTGAGCGACTTCAGTTGATGCTGCGTGTCCGCTAATTCTTCGCGTAAATCAGCAGAGCCAGCAGGTTCTTTTTCAAGCTGCTCTAAGAACTGAATCACTTCTCGCAAGGTCAATTCAGCCTGAACTGAAGTTGCCTTTTCTTCTATCGTTAACGTATTTTGTGGTAAACCCGAGGAATGAATCCCAATCTTTTTACGCAGTTCTTTCCGCTGTTTTTTCGCCAGCTCAATGCCTGCCTGATATTGTTTTCTGACGTATGAATTCCACCTGAATCCACATGCTGCAGCCGTTCTTGACAACGCCTTTCCGACTTCTTCAAATGCGGAAAGCTGCGTTCCTCCATCTCGAATGTGTCTTAAGACGACTTCTGCTAAAAGTAAATCTTCATCTTGCGTCCATGCGTCCTGCCTTGTAATCGTCAATTGATCATCCCCCCTGAATCTGAATACCACATCATATGCGCTTACTAGAGTAGATAGACTATTTGCAGGAGAGAAACCTAAAAAATAGACAAATAAAAAAACGCAAGGGAAGATTCCCTTACGCTTTTTTATCAAGCATTAGTTGCTTTTTACGTCTTTGCCTTTGTATGTTCCGCAAGATTTGCAGACACGATGAGAAATTTTCATTTCACCGCATTCTGGGCAAGCTACCATACCAGGTACTTGTAGTTTGAAATGCGTACGACGCAATCTTTTTTTCATTTTAGAAGTTCTTCTAAAAGGTACAGCCATTATTCCCACCTCCTTAAAGAGTTAAGATTCATTATTTTCTTCTAAAAGCTTTTTCAAGCCTTCCAGACGCGGATCAATTCGGTTTTGATGTGCATCTTCCGAAATGACCGCCCAGTCATTCCCTTCCTGTGGTGCAGCACCTTTTACGTCTGTTTGGTCGCAAAAGATTTGCATCGGCACTTCAAGAAGAATTTCTTCCTTGACTATAGGCGTTAAGTCGATGATATCGTCTTCTACAACAGATACGTCTTCATCTTCTATATCGTCTGTCTTATGAAGTACAAATAGTTCTTTCGTTGAAATCGCAAATGGATAATTTACATCAACAAGCGTTCTTGAACAAGGCAATGTCATTTCACCTGTGATGGTTAAATCAAATGCGACTTGCTTTGATTCGATCACTCCAGTCCCTTTCACCTCTACCGGTGAAATACGACGTATATCTGAATGAAGGCTAGTAAGTTCATTTAAGTCAACCGTCTCATGAAAATCGAAGCTGTTTTTAGCTTTTTGATGTAACTGATAAACTGTCCATTTCAATTGTATCACCTCTAAGAGCAACAAACATGATTATAGCTTTCATCATGCTATTTGTCAATATTTTTTCTTTACAGTCCTTTGTGATGTCAGAGCGTTGTTTGACATCAGTTCACGGAATGCCTACACTGAAAAAAATGGGCTTCATTTTTCCCTTATGCTACTGTAGCATAGACCATTTAACCATAGCAAGAAAGGCGGAACATCTATTGAAAGCAACAGGAGTTGTTGTCGAGTACAATCCATTTCATTATGGACATGCCTATCATGTTCGCCAGGCGAAAACACATACCTCCTCAGATGTAGCCATTGCCGTCATGAGCGGATCCTTTCTCCAGCGCGGAGAGCCCGCTATCGTCTCCAAATGGGCACGAACAAAAATGGCATTGCAAAACGGTGTAGACATCGTGTGTGAGCTTCCATACATATATGCAGTGCAAAAGGCAGAAACCTTCGCAAACGGCGCCGTGTCTATTCTAGATGCTTTAAAATGCCGCTCCCTTTTTTTCGGAAGTGAGGACGGAAACATCAAAGCATTTGAGCGAACAGCTCACGCTTGGCATGAGAAAAAAGAAGAAATCGACCTTTTCACAAAAGCAAAGGTAAAAGAAGGTCTTAGTTATCCGGCTGCCGCTGCCGCTGCGTTTCAAGAGGTCATTGATCCGAAACACTTACTGGATCTGTCTAGGCCTAATAACATTTTAGGCTTCCATTATGTCAAAGCCATCTTAGAGAGATCTCCTCACATAGAGCCCTTTACCTCTCAAAGAATTGCATCCGGTTATCATGATCAAGAGCTTCCTAAACATCAGAAAATCGCAAGCGCTACAAGCATCCGAAAAGCCATAAAAGAGAATGGGTCATTTGAAACTGTCGCCTCTTATCTCCCGGAAGCCTCGCTTAAGCAATTACATGACTATTATTCTTCTTATGATCTTTTACATACGCAAGAAGACTATTTCAGCTTCTTAAAACATGTGTTTCACACAATGGATACAGCTGAACTAGAAGGCATCTATGAAATTGAAGAAGGCATCGAACACCGCATGCAAAAGGCGATCACACATGCGTCCTCCTACGAGGAATATCTATCACTTGTGAAAACAAAACGATATACGTGGACAAGGCTGCAGCGGATGAATACGCACCTTTTAATGAGGGTGAAGAAAACGGTCATGCATGAGCTGCTAAAGGAGAAACAAGCACCATACATTCGTTTACTTGGTATGTCAAAGAAAGGCCAGCAATACTTATCTCTTGTAAAAAAGGAATTGGACGTACCGCTTGTCAGCAAGCTGTCTTCCTTTTCACATCCTGCCCTTGATCTTGACATTCGCGCTTCCCGCGTCTTCAGCCTTCCCATCAGCGAACCAATGCAAACAAAGTTAACAGAAGCAGAATTTAAAACCTCACCGATCCGCTATGATGAAGAGACTGGTCTCTTCCAATCTCGATAAAAAAAGCAGCCTAAGGCTGCTCTTTTTTCACTTAAGATGCTTTCTCTTTTAACTTGTTTAAATAGTTCAGTGCGTCCTGCATTGTGTCCACAGGAACGATTTTCATATTACTTTTAATATCTTTTGCTGTTTTCACTGCATTTTTGTAGTCTGAATTTGGATCACCTTTATCGTTTGGTGCAAAGAAGATATCTTTTCCTGCTTTATCTGCTGCAACAACCTTTTGATCTATTCCGCCAATTGGCCCGACCGTACCATCAGCGTCAATCGTTCCAGTCCCTGCAATCGCATAGCCATGTGTTTCGTCTTCTTTTGTCAGCTGGTTATAAATTTCAAGTGACATCATTAAACCTGCCGACGGGCCGCCGATATTTTCAATATCGACCTTAATGGAAGGCGAGACTTTCACATTTCGGTCTGTAAATAATGATACGCCAATTCCAACTCGGTTCGGCTCTTCTTTAAAAGGTTTTAACTTCACTTTCTGCGTGATATCCTTGCCGTTTCGTTCAAGGACAAAACGGACAGATGTACCAGCTTTTTGACGGCTGATATACGACACCATTTTATCAGCAGAATCATACGTCTTGCCATCAACGCTTTTAATCCGGTCGCCCACTTCAATTTTGCCATAAGCAGGCATGCCTTTCATGACGTAGCTCGCATATACCCCATTAAACGTATAATCTACTTTTTTGCCTGCTTTTGTATACGCTGCAATCATGGCATTTTCTTGAGAGCTTTTCATCAGCTGAAGCTGTCTTTTCATATAATCTTCATCCGACTCTCCGTCCGCTTTAATATTTTCTTCTGGGACGATCTCGTCATATTTATTCATTTTCGCAAGTAAATACGTATACGGATTGGCTGGACCTACTTTTATCGTCATAAGAGAGAAGCTGCCCTTCTCGCCGTATCCACCGTCCACTTGAATGTGAGGGGCAATCTCTGTTGCATCACCCGGCTTTGTCACGTAATACGGCAGTTTAACAAAAGTTAAGCCAAATAAGACAAGAACAACGACAAAAAAGCTGAGCCAGCGAATATTCAATTTTTTCATTCGATTAACACTCCCATTTATCAATGACATCTTTCAGTTTACCTGCTAGTTGATCTGCGGCGAGCTCACCAGCTTCAATCATCTCCTGAACCTGGGTGAACGAACTAGAGCTAAATGTTTCAAGCCTCGGCCGGATCATGAGATCTGCATGAATGGTTTGATGACGGACCAATTCATTTTGAAGGATGTCCAAACTTTGCATAATCACATCCGATAATCTCGTCGCCTTTTCTGTTTTTTTCACCCTTGATACATCAGAGGCGATAATAAGGTCTGCGCCCATTTCTTTTAAAACAGACACAGGAATGCGGTCAACAACCGCTCCATCCACTAGCTGTCTGCCGCCCATATCGTGAGGAACAAACACGCCTGGAATGCTGATGCTTGCTCTGACTGCTTGTGAGACAGACCCTTCTTTAAACACAACCTTCTCCCCTGTTTCGAGGTCACAGGCAACCACCGCAAGGGGCATTCTTAATTCTTCGAATGTTTTCCCATATGTAAACGTGTGAATCAGCTGCAAAATTCGATTTCCTTTTAAAAGACCGATTTTTGGCAGTGTATAGTCAGCATAATACTTTCTTCTGAAGACAAGTGCAAGTTTTTTCATTTTTTCTACGTCTTGTCCTGCCGCATAAAAGCTCCCAACAAGTGCGCCAATACTGCTTCCAGCAATCATATCTACCTGTATTCCTTGCTTCTCAAGACTAGACAATACCCCGATATGCGCCATTCCCCTCGCACCCCCGGAGCCTAGTGCAAGCCCGATGATCGGTCGCTTCATGAAAATCCACCCTCCTCTTTCTATGCATATATACGAATCTATAGGTCTAAACATGCCCCTACTGCTCGTATAGTAATAGAAGACAGGCTCGGCTAGTTTCTTTTTCTAATATCACGAGCTCGCCAATAGATCATAACGGCAAGGGGCGAAATCTCCATGAAAAAATGGAACACTCTGTTCATCGCTGCTTTTTTTATTTTTTTAACAGCCACTGTGATTACACATCCACAAGCCTCTTTGCAAGCGTCAAAAAATGGACTTGCAATGTGGTGGGAGGTTGTATTTCCATCATTGCTTCCTTTTTTTATTTTGTCCGAGCTATTAATTAGTTTCGGGATTGTCAGATTTGTCGGGGTATTATTAGAGCCATTTATGCGCCCCATCTTCCGGGTGCCGGGTGTAGGCGGATTTGTACTGGCTATGGGAATGGCTTCAGGGTTTCCTTCTGGTGCGAAATTAACGACAAGACTGAGGCAGGAAAGGCAGCTGACGCGGATCGAAGCAGAGCGTCTCGTTTCCTTTACAAATTCATCAAATCCATTGTTTATTTTCGGTGCGGTGGCTGTTGGTTTTTTTCATCACCCAGCTTTAGGCATTGTACTCGCCAGCGCTCATTATTTAGGGAATCTCGCTGTTGGTGTGACGATGCGCGCGTATAAAGCGCGGCATGATGCACACCTAAGAAGCCGCAAGAAGTTTTTATTCCCGCCGTTTAAAGAGGCATTCAATGCTCTTCATACAGCAAGACTCGCAGAGAAAAGACCGCTCGGCCAAATTTTAAGTGATGCAGTCATGTCATCAGTCCAAACACTCTTTATGATTGGCGGCTTTATTATCTTATTTTCTGTGTTTAGCAAAATGCTGTCAGTTGTCCATGTGACAGACCTTTTATCCATCGGGCTCGGATATATGCTGCAAACGATGCATCTTCCGCCAGAATTAGACCTTGCCATGATTGCCGGTTTATTTGAAATCACATTAGGAAGCCAGATGGCGGGGTCACAGGAAGTCACCCTTCTCGCTAAAACCATTGTCGTCAGCTTTATTTTAGGATTCAGCGGGTTTTCTGTTCAAGCCCAAGTCGCCGGCATTTTGGCGGCAACCGATATCCGCTTTAAACCGTTTTTCTTCGCCCGTTTGCTTCACGGAATTTATGCAGCTGTTTTTGCCTTTTTATTATTCAAGCCTCTTTATGTCTCTCGATCAGACATGGCTCTCCCAGCGGGTGCCTTTGATGCAGGCCAGCAGGTCGTCATGTTCAGCAGCGTGGTTTGGAATCAGCTTGTGACAGCTGGTCCTTTGATCACACTTTGCAGCTTGATTGTGTATATCGCACTGTACTATCGGAAATTAAAAAATGGATGAGTGCTGGGTGCACTCATCCATTAAATTTTTCCTTCAGCGCTGCTTCTACCTCTTTTGGTACAAGATCTTTGACTGCCCCATGATATTTCGCTACTTCTTTGACAATACTGGAGCTTAAGAAGGAATATTGATTGTTGGTCATCATAAAAAACGTTTCAATTTCATCGTCTAACACTTTGTTCATTGAGGTGCCTTGCATCTCATACTCAAAGTCCGTCACAGCCCTTAATCCTCGTAAAATGACTTTGGCTTCTTTTTGCTTTGCATAATCAACAAGCAGGCCGTGAAACGATTCAACTTTGATATTTGGCAGCTCCTTCGTCGCTTGGCGAATAAGCTCACACCGTTCTTCAACAGTAAATAACGGTTTTTTAGATGAGTTATTTAATACACATACATACACTTCATCAAAAATCTTTGCACCTCTTTTGATGATATCCAAATGCCCCAATGTAACTGGATCGAAGCTGCCCGGACAAACGGCTATGTTCCCCATGCTAATTTCCCCGCTTTCTATAAATCGTAATACCAGTCAATCCGTACAGTTCCTGTCTTGTGATGTGAAGCTGTCCTGCTTCTTCTGGCAGCTTCACGTCTTTATCATGCTCACACACGATCACGCCGTCATCTGTTAACAAGGCGTGCTCGTCAATCATTTCAAGAAGTGCTTTTAGCTGTTGATCTTTATAGGGCGGATCAAGGAAAATGGCTTGAAAGGATTCCTTTCGTTTCACAACGGCTGCAAGTGCACGCTTTGCTTCATTTCGAAACACTTCACTTTGATCCATTAGCGACAATTGATTCAGGTTTCCTTTAATCGTCTGAATCGCCTTTATATCTCGATCAACAAATATGCAATGATCGAATCCTCTAGAAAGCGCTTCAATCCCTAAACCACCGCTTCCTGCAAATAAATCAAGAGCCCATCCGCCATCAAAATACGGGCCGATCATATTAAATATTGATTCTTTTACTTTATCTGTCGTCGGTCTTGTTGATTGACCTGGTACCGCTTTAAGTGTGCGGCCTTTTCTCGTTCCAGAGATGACTCTCATTTTTCCACCACTTTTTCTGCTTGCTTCTATTCGTCATTGTTTATGACAAAAAATTCAACATTATCTTACCACATCACTCCTCAAGGAACAATGCGCGGATATTCATTCATTTTCTATGTATAGATCAAGAAATCCGGGGTCATACTACTTATAACAGCATCTGATGTGGTGCTGTTGCCAACCGCGGAGAAGACTTACGTTTCCCCATAAGTTCTTCCTCCGGTTTCTCCTCTCCCTTTGCCTTCTCCTTAATGAATCATTAAGAATAGAAGGACCCCGCGGGTGATGCCGCGGGGATTTTTTTGTGTCTTTAAAAGCCCACCTTATAATCATACTCTTTTGCTTTGTCCAATTTGGATTCGTACTCTAATTTAATAAAAGGTTTATATGAAGGCTCAACACGTTTCACAAATGGTAACGAGCTGAGTTTAGCCATATGGCGCTCAAGATCATCCATATCACAATAGATCACGGCATATTTCATTTTCCTTGAAATATAGTGAACATTCCCGAATTTTCTTAGCGCTTTTGACTGCTTTAACGAATGCAGCCAGACAACCATCCCTTGACGTTTGGTTTCCATCTTTTCACCTGCCGCTTTTCAATTCTTTTCATTCATTATGTAAAAGACGAGACATTCAAGTCTCGTCAAGATACTTTACAGCCGCAGCTGCCACCTGATCCACAGCCGCCGCTGCATGATGATAGACCATCAAAATATGGGTTCCCTGTTGGAACTTTAATATATGCTGATACAGCTTGACCGATTTCAATACTAATCTCATCTAAGATGGATTGAATCGCTGTTTCTGCTTTTTTGAAATCAACCACTGTATCGTGAAGATCTAGCTTTCTTTTGACCTCACGCATTTCCTTTGAGATCGTTCTATAGTCCGGATGATACTTGCCGAACCGCTGCACATCCTCATACTGCTCTTTTACTTTTGTAAAATGGGCAATAATTTGTTGGGCTTCTTCGTCTTGCTGGAGACGCTTAAAGCAGTTGCGGTAATGTTCAGCCTCCTCCGACTGAAGAATCATGGCAGCCAATTGATTTGCTTCCTCTTGGAGCTCCACAGATTCGATTGTCGCATACATAAATGTTGCACCTCCAATTCATAGTTTACCACGAAACCTATGGATCAGAAAATGCTTTTACGTGACAAATACATCCCATGTTTCTCTTTTCTGTTTATATTCTGGATGACGGGAATTCAGCACAACGGTCATTTTATGCTTTCCTTTTGAAAGATGCTTGACCACAAATGCCGCGGTATACTCATTCCCTGCACGTTTCCCGTCTACATACACTGTAAAATATCCCGCCTTCTCGTTCTTTTTCAGACGCTCTGGCTGAAGATGAAAATCTTGAAGTGTACTTTCTATATAGACAGATGCCCCTTGCACTTTGTATTTCAAAAAGCCTTGCTGCTTCATTTCGCTTTGGGCTTGCTGCATGACTGGTACTGCTGGGTCTTGCTTAATCACTTGCTCTTCTCCATGTTGACTTTGACACCCGGTGACAAGAAAAAGCAATGCGCCTATTGACAGCATCCATTTCATCATCTGATTCTCCTTTCATCTACTTTTATAGGATGCTCAGGAAATAGACATCTTAATCAACTCAAAAAAAGCCTCAGCCGGCTCCATTTTGATTGCGCATTGCTTGGAACATTTGAATCATCATTTCAGCCATTTGGACGCTATTGCTCAACTGACTCACACGATGAGGAATGGTTTTTTCGTAAAAGTTCATTTTATCTAATTCAAAGGACGTTAGATTTTCAGGATGCCGCGTCAGCTGTCTGTACCAGATAGGACGCTGCCTTATGAATTTGATTCGCTCCTCTTCGGCCATGACAAATTCCTGTACTTCTTTTCGCACCAGAAGCATCCCCTTTCACTTAATCTTTCCTGAAGGAGAATGGGTGCTGACTGCCTCCAGATGAACCTTTCTTTGAACCATTGGATGAAAATTGGCCGAGTAAGCTTTGTAAAGAGGAAATAGACTGGCTCATTTTGTTAATCTGTTCATTCATTTGATCAGCGTCCATTTTTTTCACAGCAGAAACCATTTTAGACATAAAATCTGCTTTTCCTGTTTCACTTGGCTTAGAGGCTTTTTCTTCTTTCGCATCTTCAGATTTCAATTGCCGGTAAGGTGACCACATCTCATCTTCCTCACCAAACATGACCCAATTCTCGTATACACTTTGCCAGCTTTTTTCTTGCGATTGCACTTCTTGAATTAACTTCGGATGGCGTCTGACGAATTGTTTAAATTCATCAATGGATGTTTGTTTTTGCTTGTTTGTCATATCCTCACCCCCCATACAAATGCCTACTATACTATATACATCAGCATCTGTTTTGGTGAGCCTCTTTTTAACCATCAAAAAAGCAGCTGCGACCATGCAGCTGCTTTCGTTTAAGATGTTTTCTTGATGAAATTTTGGGTGTAATATTTTTCTTTTACCCCTACGCCAAGATGCGTGTAATCTTTATTTAATAACGCCTTCCTGTGACCTTCACTATTGAGCCAGCCCTCTACCGCTGCGGGTCCATCGACATAGTTATAAGCAATGTTTTCACCTGCGAGCTGAAAGCCCACCTCGCCTCTTTCTAACCGGTCTTTCAGCGTACCGTATTTTTTAGATTCATGGGAGAAATAATGATTCTCTTTCATGTCCTCACTATGCATGAAGGCCACTTCAGAGGTTTCATCATCCCACTTTAAGATCGGCAGGTTGTACTTATGGCGGATAATATTGGTCATATCAAAAATTTGTTTTTGACTGGAAGCTTCGATATCTTTCCACTTTTCACCTGATATCGCCTCAGGTTCTATCAATTGACCTCGATAGACCACCTCATACGGCTTTTGTTTCACAAATGTATCTGCGTTGAAGGCCCTGATACTTGAAAGGGTGCTTTCAAACTTATCCATGTAAAGCTGAACATACACATCATCTCCCACTTTCACAGTGGGTCTTGTATTCATATCATCTTCTGAGAATTCAAAGCGGTATGAATTTTGTTCATCCTCTACATGAATGTAAGGTGCAATTTGTGTTTTCTTAAATACTTCACTTGTGGCTTGACCGATTTTAAACGGTTCTACATTCAGTCCGTCTCCTGTTGCAAACAAGGTCACCACTTTACTATCCTTTACCCCTACTTGAATATAGTGCTTCTTCGATTGGTTGTAAATCCACCAGTCATAATCATATGCGGAAGGATCAATGCGATCTGGTTCTCCCAGCTGTTTAAGCACTTCGTTTGAAGATTTCCCCATAAAGGACATGAGTCCCTTTTTTGGGATGTTGATCGGCTTATCGCTAGATGTTTCTTCATTAGACACCTTCGGTTCATTGCTGTTTTCTTTTTCTGGTGAAGATCCATATTGAATAAACAGAACGTACGTTCCAGATATAATCAGGAGGATGAGGAGTGTTTTGAGCACAGTTTTCAAATAAACACCTCCGTTAAATTGGCAAGGTACAAAAAGTACCTTCTACTGTCATTTAAACAAAACTTGCTCCATTTATCAACGACAATACAGCCTATTTAACACGAATTTAAAATATGCCCCTCTTAATGAAGAAATCCTTGTCCATGATCTTGATCCTGTTGAGAGATTTCTGTCAGTGCCTCTCCCGCGCGATCATTTGATAAATCTTCGACTGATAAATCTCCTAGAGCGACAATCCCTGTTAATGCGCCGTTTTTAACAACAGGAATGCGGCGGAGCTGATGCTCTGACATGAGCCGGACAATTTCTTCAAGTGTTGCATCTTCTTCAGCTGTTAGTACTTCCTTTGTCATCAGCGAGCCCACTTCCTGTGAGTTTGGCTTCTTTTCTGCAATGCCTCTAAGCACAAGGTCACGGTCTGTCACTATCCCAACGAGCTGATCTCCGTCAACCACTGGAATGGCACCGATATCAGCATCTCTCATTTTGACTGCTGCTTCATACGTATTGTCATCTTGCTGACATGTCACTACTTTTTTTGTCATAATATCTTTGATTTTTTTCGTTTTCACGTTGATTCCTCCATCCGTTATTTTCTTTATTACTGTAACCAGCTTATAAAAGAACATACCTTTCACAGTTGAAAGTTTAACGCTTTCATACTATGATTGTCAGTAAAGGGAAATTTTATAAGGAGGGGTTTTGGGTGAAGTTTGAAGGTACGGGGATTGAAGAGGTATCAGCTGACTTAAATAAATTAGATTTCATTATGGAAAGCGAAGGATTTGTACGAGCCGATCAATGGGATTATGAGCGTGTGACGTACGACAGAAAGTACAGCATGGTAGAGGGAACCTTTTATTTACGGATTTCCGGCTACGCTACTGAAGGAGATGTCGGTGCCAAAAAGGCACACATTCAGCTTCTAACACCATTACTTGGAAAACACTATTATCCACATGGCGTTGAATACGGCGAAGGCGAAGAATTCCCTAAGTCTCTCATCCAATCGAGCAAAAAAACACTTGCACAGCTGAAGGAAAAACTAGAAGCCATGACGGCTGAAGCATAAAACAAAGGGCTAAAATATTCTTTATTTTAGCCCTAGATGAAAGCACAGCCAGATGGCTGTGCTTTTTTTATTCATATTTCGGAATAAGCGCATCTGGTACGGCATCTTTCGCTCTTTCTTTTCTTGCCCAGTCAAAGAAGACAACAGCAAGAATAGAGCCGTACACAATCTCCTGAATAATTTTCATTAAAATGGCACCTAGCTGCTGATCCTCTAGCAGCGGCAAGGTGTGGAACATATCAGGGCCAGTGAGAGCAAGGCCAGCAAGCATATCACTTGGCACACATAAATGCAGTGCTTGTATCCAGGCGCCTGCATCTGAATAGGTTGCATAAATCGGTGCCTCACTAAACATGATGAGTGCGCAGGCCGGAGTCATCAATATCCCGTCTGCCATGATATATCCAAGCTTCAAAATGCCTGTGATCTGCGGCTGACTTTGGACTTTATGGACAAGCGGCCACCACATGAAAAAGGCAGCGATAAAAATAACCACCGTCATCAATGCGTGGTAAAACGGATCTGTTTTCACAAAATCAAACACAAGCGGAATGTGATACAGCGAAAACAATCCGTTAAATCCAAGCAGTGCAATTAAAGGTTTGGAAAACAAACGGAAAACAGCTTGAATACCTGGTGTTTGAATGATCCGCTCCCATATGGCTGGAGGCAATCCTGTAATAAGGAGAGGCGGGATGACTAGGTATAGCACCGCCATTTGCGTCATATGTGCACTAAACATAATATGCCCCATTAAATCAATTGGGCTCCCTTTCACAGCATATAACAGAACAAGCCCCGTCAGAAATAACGTTTTCTCTTTCACCGTCGCACGGTGCTTTCCCTTTGTCACAAGAAGCAGATAAAGAGCAGCTGCTATCACAATACAAGTCAAATAATAAGGGCTCCATAATGCCCGAAATCCGAATATTTCTAAGTTCTCCATTGCTGCGCCTCCTTCAAGGGCAAAGCGGGTTTACCACCATATAATGGTCAAAAAGGCTAATACGGTAATAAACGCAACAAACACACCTGAGTATAGAAACAAGGCGGGTGTTTCATGCCCTTTTTGGTTCATGTGCATAAAATAATAAAGCTGAAAAGCTACCTGAATGCCTGCAAGCAGTAAAATAAATGGTACTGCGAACCAATTTCCAACGTCTTCTGAGGCGATCGTTAAAAACGCAACAAATGTTAATCCAATCATCAAGCCGAAGGAAATGAGCTGATGCTTCATTTCCTCGGCATTTTTCTTTTTACGATATACAAGATCGACTTTGGACTGATTTGTGTTTTTATTTCCCATTCTTATCCCACCATTCCCATTAAATATACAACGGTAAAGATGAAGACCCACACAACATCAATGAAGTGCCAATAGAGACTTGCCACATAATATTTCGGCGCATTGTATAAATCAAGTCCGCGTCTCATATTTCGAATCATAAGAGCGGTAATCCAGCAAAGTCCGAAGGCAACGTGAGCTCCGTGAGTTCCTACAAGTGTATAGAAGGAAGAACCAAGAGCTGAGCTGGTAATCGTAAACTCATACGCATGCACATAGTGATAAAACTCATAAATCTCAACCCCTAAAAATCCAGCACCTAAAAGGACCGTGATACCAAGCCAAAGCTGCATCTTTTTAAAGGCAAAGTTTTTCATATGATACATGGCATACACACTCGTTAAACTGCTCGTTAATAGAAGCATTGTGGCAATAAAGACAAGTGTGAGGTCAAACATATCAGTTGTTTTTGCTCCGCCTGCATTTGAGTTTTTCAGCGCCAAATAAGTGGCGAAAAGCGATGCAAACAGAACGGTTTCTCCTCCAAGAAACAGCCAGAACCCGACAAACTTATTCTTCCCTTCTAACGTGGCCTTCTCAGGAGAAGCCGGAAAGGTTTCCGCCGTCATTTTTTGTGGTTCCATTATGCTTTCACCCCTTTATCATCGTCGTCAGTCAAATCTTCTTTGTGAATATGGTATCCATGATCATCTTTCAGAGACCTAACCAGCATGGTCGCAAACGTAATGCCAAGACCAATGAAGATCACCGGAAGCCCCCAGCTGTGCTCTTGACGATACATGAAACCAAACGCTGACACAAATAGACCGAATGAGATAATGACAGGCAAGATGGAGTTATTCGGCATGTGAATATCATCGAGCGGTTCAGATGCTGTCATTCCTTTTTTACCATCCATTTTTTCAATCCATAATGGATCTAGTCCTCTGACAAGCGGAAGCTGTTTAAAGTTGTATTCTGGCGGAGGCGAAGACACTGCCCATTCAAGTGTTCTTCCATCTCCCCAAGGATCGCTCGATACACCCTCCCCTTTGGCTGTTGTCCAGATGATATTAATCAGCATGATCACAACAGCTACAAACATAAACAGTGCCCCAATCGTACTGATCAAGTTCCCAAGCTCGAGACCCTGACCTGGCAGGAATGTAAAGACCCGGCGCGGCATGCCCCATAGACCGAGAAAATGCTGGATAAAGAAAGTTAAATGGAAACCGATGAAAAACAGCACAAAGCCAATTTTTCCAAGCTTCTCATTCAGTATTTTTCCAAACATCTTCGGCCACCAGTAATGCACACCTGCTAGAATACCGAATACAACCCCGCCGATAATGACGTAATGGAAATGCGCCACAACAAAATACGTATCATGGAACTGATAATCCGCTGCAGCTGCCGCAAGCATGACCCCAGTTACCCCGCCAAGTAAGAACGACGGAATAAAGGCAACAGAATAAAGCATCGGCGTTGTAAACTTCACATTACCGCCCCATATCGTGAGCAGCCAGTTGAATACTTTAATTCCTGTTGGCACCGCAATTGCCATGGTCGCTACAGCAAAGATCGCATTGGCGATAGGTCCAAGCCCCGTAGTGAACATGTGATGCGCCCATACCATGAATCCAAGGAAACCAATCAATACAGTAGCGAACACCATGGACGAGTAACCAAACAATCTTTTTCTTGCAAACACCGGAATGATCTCAGAGAAGATTCCGAATGCCGGCAGGATCAAGATATATACTTCCGGGTGTCCGAAAATCCAGAACAAATGCTCCCAGATGATTGTATTTCCTCCAAGCTCTGGATTGAAAAAGCTCGTGTCAAACATTCTATCAAGCATCAGCATCGCAAGCCCTGCTGTCAGCGGCGGGAATGCGAATAAAATAAGTGCAGAGGCGACAAATGTCGTCCAAGTAAAGAGCGGCATTCTCATATACGTCATGCCAGGCGCTCTCATATTAATAATCGTTGCAAGAAAGTTAATCCCGGCAATCAGCGTACCAATACCCGCAATCTGCAAACCTAAAATATAGAAATCCATTCCATGCCCTTCTGAATTCAGCGTGAGCGAAGCGTATGCAGTCCAGCCAGCATCAGGTGCTCCGCCCATAAACCATCCAAGGTTTAAGAAAATTCCTCCGAAAAAGAATAACCAAAAACCAAGTGAATTCACAAACGGAAATGCTACGTCACGTGCACCAATTTGAATTGGTACAACCGCATTCATTAATGCAAATAAAAGCGGCATAGCTGCAAGGAAAATCATTGTCGTTCCATGCATCGTCATGATTTCATTGTAAACCCCTGCACTGACAAAATCACTTTCAGGGATGGCTAGCTGAATACGGATAAACATCGCTTCTATCCCGCCAACCAAAAAGAAAAATCCCCCTGCCACTAAATATAATATGGCAATTTTTTTGTGGTCAACCGTTGTCAAGTAATCCCATAAGACAGCGCCAAACCCCCGCTTTTTAGCTATTGTACTCACCATGAAATCCCCCTCTTATCTCCCATTTGCCCCTTTTCATATAGATGTCTTTCTTCACGATCCTTTAAGCAGACTATGTCTGACAGATGACGGCTTCTCGGTTGTAGAGACATATTCGGGAGCTCTTAACAAAAACTTCACATTGATCACATACCCTCTTGAATATTTGCTCTAGGCGTTACTCGATTCTAAGACCTTTTAAATACTCGTAAAGTGCATCTGCTTCTGAGTCATTTAATTTAGGGTACGTTCCTGTCATTTTATTACCTGGTTTAAAGCTTTCCGGATCTTTCAGCCATGCTTTCACATTTTCTTTGTTCATGTCTTTGATTCCAGCTACTTTCGTTCGCTCTCCGAAGGTCGCAAGGTTTGGTGCTGTCCTTGCTGCTTCCGGCCGCTTGTCACCAGGCTCTACTGCGTGACAGCTTAAGCAGTTTTTCTCTTTAAATAGCTTTTCACCCTCTAAAGCGAGATCCTTTGTGGATTCAGGCTTCTTGTAATCAGCCATTTTTTTCGTCCATCCTAAGAACTCATCTTGAGAAAGCGTTTTAACTTTAAAGTCCATTAAAGCATGTGACGGCCCGCAAAGCTCCGCACATTTCCCGTAGAAATATTCCCCTGCATCTTTCGTTCGTTTCGAGTCAAAGGTTAAATAAAATTTGTTCTCATTATCTGTGTTTGTATCAATTTTACCGCCAGCCGATGGAATCCAGAATGAGTGTTTGACATCGGATGCTTTCAGCTTAAAATACACCTTTTGATCTGTTGGTACGATCAATTCCTGACTTGTGACAATCCCATAATCAGGGTATTCAAATTCCCACCAATATAGGCTGGCTCTTACATTAACAACAAGTGTCTTTTCAGGATCTCGTTTTTTCTTATCCATAGCGCTTGTGTCCCCTAGTTCAAGCGTGTATGCAACAACAGGTACAACGAGAATAATGAGTAGAAGAATCGGAATCGCTGTCCATGTGATTTCCAAGTTGCGGTTCCCTTCCACCTGCTTTGGAATCGTATCTTCTCCCACTTTAGAACGTTTGAATTTAATGATGACGTAAAAGAAAATGATCGATACAACAATGACGACAAGAACCATAATAAGTGTACTCAGTACCGTTAGGAAAAACTGTTTATCTGCTACTTCCCCAACTGGCTTGAGTGTTGATAAGTATGGTTCACCACAGCCCGCCAAAACGAGCGTCAGTAAGAGAAACAGTGAATAAACACGCCATTTTCTTATCATAATTTGTCCCAACCCCTTTTGCTTGATCTCCTTTGCCTTTCGCTTTTTACCTCTTATTTATAAAATCACTTCTCACCCATCTATAACCCCCGCCTCTTATAAAAGCACTTACATTTCCTCTTTTCATAAAAAAATGATGTTTTTACTCAAAATACCATCTATGTATAAACAGAAAGCCGCCTAAATAGAACTGAATATCAGGCGGCTTTCATAGTTGTTAGAAAATGTTGTGTTATAAGATATAGCCATTGTTTTGTTGTGATCAAAGTGTATTTCACTCTAGAATAGTGTAATAATAATCATCGCTACGAAAAAGATGGTTAAGTAGTTTAATGAATAAACGAACATGAGCGTCGACCACTTCATGATGTCTTTCATTTTAAAGCCCATAAGGCCAATAACAAGCCATCCAATATTAAGCAATGTACCAAGTGCGACAATCGGCCATCCTAATCCACCTAAGAAAAATGGAAGCGGTAGAAGACATGCTGTCCAAATGATGATCTGACGTTTTGTGACTTCAAAGCCGTAAACAACTGGCAGCATTGGAATGCCCGCCTTACGGTAATCTTCCGTTTTCTTAATCGCAAGTGACAGGAAGTGCGGGATTTGCCAAATGAACATAATCATAAACAAAACCCAAGCCGTTGTGTCGATTGTACCTGTGACAGCTGTCCAGCCGATTAATGGCGGAACCGCGCCAGATACACTTCCGATAACTGTATTGATGGTGTAATGGCGTTTAGACCACATGGTGTAAAGAACCGCATAAGTAAAGACTCCAATAAATCCAATCACTGCTGATGTAATGGTTGTCATCAGAAGCATAATGAGTCCTAATACAACAAGCAGAATGCCAAATGCATACGCTTGCCCCGGCTGAATTTTACCTGTAACCGTCGGTCTTGTTTTTGTTCTTTCCATTAATATATCAATATCACGGTCAAACGCATTATTAATTGCGCATGAACCGGCAATAATAAGAGAAGAACCAATCATTGTTAACAGCACAATATCAAGATTTCCAAGAAAACTCATACCTGTAAAATAAAAAGCAAGCCACATTCCAGTAAATGTCGTAATGAAATTGGAATTGACGATGCCCATTTTAATCAGAGCAAGAAAATCTTTCCACGCTGTTGTTTCTTCTATTTGTCCATGAATAGCTGCTTCCGCGGCTGTTTTGGAATTTGCCAATGTGTATAACCTCCCTTGCCCAAACCTTCAAACGAACGAATGACACGTAAAATCATTACAACTCTATCATACAAGATAAACAGCTGTAAAAAAACATCCTATTAAATAATAAACGACAAACTTGAAGTTATTTGTGAACTTTTCGTGAATTTATTAGGATATATGTGTGTTTCAGAAGGCGGTGCAAAATGAAATATTCTCTCCTCTATTTCTATCAGACTGTCAAAGAAAGATCAAGCACTCTAAATCTGTAAACTTTGTGAACTGACATATCATTTTTTTGTGAACTTTGGTCATTATGAATTGCAACAGAACACGCATTTGGCTTAAACTTGAGAGCATGTGAGGTTTTCATTTACATCAGAAGTTTTTTAGAGAAGGTGAAATAATTTGATGAAATTTGCTTTAAGGCTATTGAGCGTGATCACAACGTTTGTGATGCTGATCGTGCTGATTGGCGGTGCGCTTGTGACGAAAACCGGTTCGGGTCTTGGCTGCGGTAGACAGTGGCCCCTTTGCCACGGTCGTTTCTTTCCTGAAATGAACCCCGCTTCCATCATCGAATGGAGTCACCGCATGTCAACAGGGGTTTCCACCATTCTTGTTCTGGCACTGGCGGTCTTATGCTGGAAAAAAATTAGTCCAGTATTCCGTGAAACCAAATTTTTGGTCATCATGTCCATTATATTTTTAATGCTTCAAGCGCTGTTAGGAGCTCTTGCCGTCGTATTTGGTTCTAACGCACTTGTGATGGCACTGCACTTCGGTATTTCACTCATTTCATTTGCTTCAGTATTACTGCTTGCACTTCTTGTCTTTGAAGCAACCAGATCTGAAACAAAGCTTGTGAAGCCGCTTCATATCGGCAAAAAAATGCAGTTCCATATTTATGGGTTGATCACGTATACGTATATCGTGGTATATACGGGCGCTTATGTGAGACATACAAAGTCAAGCCTTGCTTGTTCTGTCTTCCCGTTTTGTTCAAAAGACGGTGCGCTTCCAGCGTATTTTAATCAGTGGGTTCAAATGTCTCACCGAGCAGCAGCACTTCTTTTATTCGTCTGGATATTTGTCGCTATGTTCCATGCCATAAAACATTATAAAGAACAGAAGCAGCTGTATTATGGATGGATTATCTCAGCCATTCTGATTACACTTCAAGCCATTTCAGGTGTGATGTCTGTTTATTCTCAGCTTGCACTTGGTTACGCGCTGGCTCATTCATTCTTTATTTCTTGTTTGTTTGGGGTGCTATGCTACTTCTGCTTACTTATTGCCCGGTTTAAATATGAAAGCAAAGAGCCATTTAGATAAAAATTGTATCCCCCTTTCATGTAGAGAGGGGGATTCTTTATTGTCGTTTTGCTTCTTCGAATAGCGAGATGGCTTTTTTGCGTCTTTCCTTGTGATCAACTGTCGGCAGCGGGTATGTATCACCCAGCACACAGCTCGATTTCCGTTGTTCATCTATCGGCATTTTACTTGGTTCATGAATCCATTTTTCCTCAACATGCTCTAGCTCTCGTACATATCTTCTAATATATTCCCCGCTTGGATCAAACCGCTTTGACTGGGTCGTTGGGTTAAAAATACGGAAGTACGGCACGGCATCTGTCCCAACAGAAGCTGCCCACTGAAATCCTCCGATATTCGAAGCCTCATCATAATCCACAAGCTTTTTTGCAAAATACGCTTCTCCCTTTCTCCAATCAATCAAATAATCCTTTGTTAAAAATGAGGCGGTGACCATCCTTAAACGGTTATGCATCCAGCCTTCCTCATTTAACTGTCTCATCCCTGCATCAACGAGAGGAAAGCCTGTTTCACCTTTACACCATGCTTCAAACAGCGTCTCATCTTCATTCCATTTCATCCCTTGAAACGCTGAATTGATTTCTTTTTCTTTCATCTCTGGATAATGAGCATAAATCATATGGTAAAAATCTCGCCACGCCAGCTCTTTGATAAAGGTTTCTCGACCCTCGTCTTCAAACAGCCCCTCCTCATGAATCGCATGAAAGATCGTTCGAATTGAGATGGTCCCTGTTTTTAAGAAACGTGACAGCTTACTCGTTCCAAAAACAGATGGCATATCTCGTTTTTCATGGTAACGTGTTAGTCTTTTTTGGATAAAGTCTTGCAGCGTGTTCATCGCTTTGTGTGAGCCGATTTGATCAAATTTTCTTGAGCATCTCATGATTATGCTGCGTAGTTTGTCATTCCCTTTGTGTGAAAGTGACTCATCACAAATCGTATGAGCGCTGCTGAGAAATGATTTGTCAACTTTTATCACAGGCTGCTTCTCTTGCTTTCGCCATGATTGATAGTATGGAGTAAACACTTGATAATAAGTGCCATCCCTTTTTAAAATATCTTGCGCCCCGTGAAGGTGTGTATCTTGCCATTTTGATACATGAATGCCCTTCTTTTCTAAAAAAGCGGTTACTTGATGGTCACGCTTTTGACCGATTCCCACTTGATCTTCATTAAAAAAGACAGCTTTGATGTCATACACATCGATAACTTGCTGAAAGGCACGCAAGACATCCCCATAGAGAAGATGAACATACATTTGAGATTCTCTTGCTTTCTTGATAAAATGCGCCAAGCTTTGAAAAAAATGTTCGTTGTTTAAATCGAGGTCCATTTCAGTAAAAAATGGATCTAGATGATAAAGAGCAAATAATTTGTACTCGTGTTTTTTTGCATATGTGATCGCTTTTGACAAGGCGATATGATCATCTAATCGCATATCCCGGCGAAACCAAATCACAACAATGTTGTCCAACCTTCTTCACCTCACTCTATAGTGTAATCACTCTCACTGGCTGCTGCACATTTTAATGCGCTCAAAAAAAAAGACACATCACGGTGGATGTGTCTTCTTTTCAGCGTGATAGAAAACCTTTGCAGTCTAGGAAGTACAGCTACTTTTGCAGAGCGAATTTGACATTCGTGAGCACCAGCGCACAGGACTGACAAAGAATGCGAGGGTTTGTCTACACGCTGAGACACATCACGGTGGATGTGTCTCACTTCTTATTCAGGCTTTAATACGATTAACAGATCACCGGTTTGAATCGGCTCTCCATTTGTCACATGTATTTCATCTACGACCGCAGAAAATGGTGCTTGTACAGTCGTTTCCATTTTCATGGCTTCATTGATCATCAAATGCTCACCTTGTGAAATTTTCTGCCCTTTTTCCACGAGTACTTTAATGACAGTGCCTGGCATCGATGCGGCGATGTGATTTGGATTTGAACGGTCCGCCTTCATTTTTTCTTGAACGGAGGATTTGATGCTTTCATCCTTAATCACCACTTCACGCGGCTGGCCATTTAACTCAAAGTAAAGAACTCTTGTGGCATCTGGATTCGGTTCACCAATTGATACGAGTTTGACAATCAGGGTTTTTCCTTTTTCGATTTCTACCTCAATCTCTTCTCCAAGCCTCATCCCGTAGAAGAACGTTGGTGTATCAAGAACAGAGATGTCACCATAGCTTTCTGCTGTTTGGACAAATTCAGAAAAGACTTTCGGATATAAGGCATACGCAATTGCGTCTTGCTCTGTTAACGTCAGGTCATGAGATTCTTTGAACTGCTTCTTAATGTCTTCAAAGTCCACTGGCTTCAGCTTCTCACCAGGTCTGACAGTAAGAGGCTCTTCCCCTTTTAAAATCAGCTTTTGCAGCTTTTCTGGGAATCCGCCATGCGGCTGGCCTAAATAGCCTTTAAATAATTCCACAACAGAATCCGGGAAGTCTAGTGTTGCGCCTTTTTCATAAACATCTTCTTCTGTTAGATCATTTTGCACCATATAAAGTGCCATATCTCCAACTACTTTAGAGGATGGTGTTACCTTTACAATATCACCAAACATGTCATTCACACGTCTGTACATTTCCTTTACTTCATTCCAGCGCTCGCCAAGACCGACACCTTTCGCCTGCTGCTGCAAGTTACTATATTGACCGCCAGGCATTTCATGCTCATAAATTTCTGTATGAGGCGAATTCATGCCGCTTTCAAATTCATGATAGTATTTTCTGACGGAATCCCAGTATTGAGAAAGGCGTTCGACAGATTGGACGTTCATGTCTGGCTTTCTTTCATGACCATCTAAAGCATAATAAAGTGAGCTTGCACTTGGCTGCGATGTGAGTCCTGCCATAGAGCTGACGGCAACATCCACAATATCAACACCTGCATCAATCGCTCTTGCATAGGTGAACAGTCCATTTCCACTCGTGTCATGCGTATGAAGATGGATAGGGATCGTAAGCTCATCTTTTAAAGCAGAGACTAGCTCGTAGGCTGCCTGCGGTTTTAATAGCCCCGCCATATCTTTAATACCTAAAATATGCGCGCCGGCAGATTCAAGCTCTTTTGCAAGAGATACATAGTAATCAAGATCATATTTTGGACGAGATGGATCAAGAATATCTCCCGTATAACAAATCGCCGCCTCTGCCACTTTGCCTGATTCCCGAACAGAATCAATGGCAAGCGTCATGCCTTTGACCCAGTTTAAGCTGTCGAAAATACGGAACACATCAATGCCTGCCTCGGCTGATTCTTTTACAAATGCTTTGATCACATTATCCGGATAGTTTGTATATCCGACAGCATTTGATGATCTTAACAGCATTTGGAACAGCGTGTTTGGCACTTCTTGACGAAGCTCTTTCAATCGTTCCCAAGGATCTTCTTTTAAGAAACGGTACGCAACATCAAATGTAGCCCCGCCCCACATTTCCATACTAAACAGCTCTGGCCATAAACCTGCTGTCGGCTGGGCAACTTTCTTTAGATCATGTGTTCTGAAGCGTGTCGCAAGCAGAGACTGATGCGCATCTCTAAAGGTTGTGTCAGTTAAAAGGACGTTATTTTGTTCTTTTACCCAGTTGGCAAGTCCCTCAGGTCCATGCGTATCTAACAATTGTTTTGTCCCAGACGGAATCTCTTGATTAAGAGGAAGCTTCGGTACGTCTGGCTTGTCAAAATGAGGCTTCTTTTTCTCCGCAATACCCGGAAACCCATTAATGGTAACGTTACCAATATAAGTCAGCATCTTCGTTCCGCGGTCTTTTTGCTTAGGGAAATTAAATAGCTCTGGCGTTGAGTCGATAAACGATGTATCGTATTCCCCTTTTAGGAACTTCTCATGCTTAGCCACATTTTCAAGAAATGGGATGTTAGTTTTAATCCCGCGAATCCTGAATTCTTGTAAATTTCGAACCATTTTAGCAGCCGCTTGATCAAACGTGAGCGCCCATGTAGACAGCTTGACCAATAGTGAGTCGTAATAAGGTGTAATGACCGCACCTTGGAAGCTGTTCCCTGTATCAAGACGTACACCAAATCCCCCACCTGAGCGGTAGGCCATAATTTTTCCTGTGTCTGGCATAAAGTCATTTAAAGGATCTTCTGTTGTGACCCTTGATTGAATGGCAAAGCCGTGTGTAAAGATATCTTCTTGCTTTGGAATACCAACTTCTTTGCTGTGAAGGTTATGCCCCTTTGCAACAAGAATTTGAGTTTGAACGATATCGACACCTGTGATCATTTCTGTGATCGTGTGTTCTACCTGCACCCTTGGATTGACTTCAATAAAGTAAAACTCTCCATTTGCAACTAGGAATTCTACAGTCCCTGCATTAATGTACGATACATTTTGGGCCAGCTGGACAGCCGCTTCGCAAATATCTTCACGCAATTGATCTGTTAGAGACACACTTGGCGCCACTTCAATGACCTTTTGATGCCGCCTTTGAACAGAGCAGTCACGCTCATATAAATGAATAATATTGCCGTGATTGTCTCCAATCACCTGCACTTCAATATGTTTTGGATTTTCAATCAGCTTTTCAACGTATACTTCGTCATTTCCAAAAGCAGCTTTGGCCTCTGACTTCGCACGGTCATAAGCTTCCTTCAGCTCTTCTTTTGATCTGACAATCCGCATACCCCGGCCGCCGCCGCCTAGTGAAGCTTTAATAATAAACGGGTAACCGTATTCTTCACCGAATTTTTCGACTTCTTCGACCGAATCAACTGGTCCGTCACTTCCTGGAATGACTGGAATACCAGCTTTTTTCGCTTCATCTCTCGCCTTTACTTTATCTCCAAACATATCTAAATGCTGAGAAGTTGGACCGATAAATTGAATGCCTTCCTCTTCGCATCGTCTTGCAAAATGAATGTTTTCGGATAAAAATCCGTAGCCTGGATGAATCGCATCCACGTCATTTCGTTTTGCAATTTCGATGATCCCCTCGATATCGAGGTAGGCATCAATCGGTTTCTTCCCTTCTCCAACTAGATATGCTTCATCAGCTTTATAGCGATGATAAGAGCCCGAGTCTTCTTTGGAATAAATGGCCACTGTACGTAAGTTGAGCTCCGTACAGGCCCTGAAGACTCTGATAGCGATTTCCCCTCTGTTTGCAACTAGAACCTTTTGAATTGTTCTCTGTGACATTCTCACTCCTCCATATCCCTTAAAATTTTATATGTACTCTATAATAAAGGAAGAAATGAAAACTGTACACTTTTGTTTTCTAAAGATTCAAAGTTTTCTGCAATCCATTTTTTTCAACCGCTGGTTTGCTCATTGATTTTTTCTTTTTGTAACGCTCTTTATATTCAGTAAACATGCTGATATTCAGCAGCATTCCCATACAGATGCTAAGTAAAATGATAGACGATCCCCCGTAGCTGATAAACGGAAGTGTCACCCCAGTAATTGGAATAAGACCTGAAACACCGCCTAAATTGATACAAGTTTGGATCGCAATCATGGAGGAAATTCCTATTGCAAGCAAACTTCCAAACGGATCTTCACATTTTCTCGCAATATAAAAACCTTTCACGACGATGAAACCAAGAAGAGCGAGAACAAAAAACACGCCGAAAAAACCAAGCTCTTCTGAGATAATTGCCATGATAAAGTCGGTGTGCGGTTCTGGAAGATACCCGTACTTTTGAACGCTTTCTCCTAGACCGAGTCCAAAAAAGCCGCCTGATCCAATCGCATAATATGAATTAATCAATTGATGCCCAGTAGCCCCTGCATCTTTAAATGGATCTTGGAAACTCTCAAAACGTCCGAGACGATTTTGCGTGAAAATTTTATCCCAAAAAAGAATAATAAACGGGGTCACGACGACCATTACTGCACTAAATAGCGCCAGCAGCTTCGCAAGCGTTTTGCCGCTAAAGCCTGAGCATAAAATCATCGCAAGGGCAATCATGCCAATGATAAAGGCTGTCCCATAGTCTGGCTGCAAAATGATAAATCCGCACAGGATAGAGACAATCACGATTGGAGGCGTGACACCTCTTAAAATATGATCAATATAATGCTGCTTTTTGGCATACACCGCAGCAAGATAGATGATGACGACAATCTTTACAAATTCAGCTGGCTGAAGACTAAAAGGGCCTAATTTGATCCAGCTTCTTGCGTTCCCTGCAATATGACCGCCAAAGTACACATAGATGAGGGAAAAAACTGAAATCAGCAGCATACCAATCTGGAATTTCTTATTTGAAAACAGCTGATATGGAACTAATGCTGTAAAGATCAAGATGACTGCTCCAACAATCATAAATAAGAGCTGTTTCTTAAAAAAGTTATCTGGCGCGGCATCGTATCTGATAACAGATGTAATCATACTTGAGCTATATACCATAACCAAACCGAATGCGCTGATTAAGATGATGGCGAACAATAATGAGTAGTCATACGATTTTAGCATTCTCTTTAACATATAATCCTCTTCCTAACGTCTGTTTCTACTGCTTGATATCTTCTTAGCTGTTCTTATTCTACTACATTTTCTCCGTTTGATCCCGTTTTACCTCTTTTATATTGTTCGTCATTCATGAAAGAATCAAGTCCGTTTGCCGTCAATCCATCAAAAGAAATGAGAGGACAAAAAAACTCAAACCTATGTTGTGGAAGTTTGAGTTTTCAATCGTTATTTTTTTGTGAACGCATCATGAAGTGCGGAAAGCTCTCTCTCAAGTTTATCGAGTAGTTTCTTGCCTTCATGTTGATCAACTAATCCAAGCCGGACAGCAAAATCAATCTCTCTCGATAATCCGAACATTTGAGTATCTAAAACCTCTTCATAAAGAGGACATTGCGGCATCGTTAAGTTGTCCATTTGCACTTGGATCAATTTTAAAATTTTATCTGCATCCAATTTTAATAAAGCCAGTGCTTTTTGCCGATGATCGACTAAAATTTCTGACGCCAAAAGTATCCCTCCGTTCCCCAGGCGAGTACCTAATTCTTCTATTTATCATAAAGCGAAACGCCCAAAATTGCAAGCAGATTTGTACAGTTCGCTTTGTGAAAATAAAAAGAAGACATTTCTCATTAAAAGATACTCATCTCATATTTTTCACTCATGAGCTCAAGCAGCTTAATCCCAGCAATACTATTCCCTTTTTCATCCAGGGCAGGACCGAAAATTCCGATCCCAAAATCATATGGTGCCGCTCCCATAATCCCGCCTGAAACACCGCTTTTAGCAGGTATGCCGATATTAATGGCAAATTCCCCGCTTGCATTATACATGCCGCACGTCACCATAAAGGTTTTACAAATTCTAGCGACATCTTTTGAAAGAATTTGCTTGCCCGTCTCTGGATGTCTGCCATCTAATGAAAAAACACAAGCAATTTTCGCCAAATCTAAGCTGTTCATCATGATGGCGCATTGTTTCGTATACACATCCATGACCTCTTCTACGTTCCCTCTAATAATATGATATTGCTTCATATAATAGCACATAGCCCGGTTAATCATCGATGTCTCAAATTCGGATGCGGCTGTTTCCTTGCAGTATGTAATGCTTTTGTCATTTGCGAGCTCTCTAATAAAGCGGAGCAAGCGGTTCAGCTGATCTTGCGGAGTCGCTCCTCTTATTAAGCTTGTGACTGCAAGCGCTCCTGCATTAATCATCGGATTCAGCGGCTTATTCGGACTTGCTGTTTCCAGCTTAATCATTGAATTAAACGGGTCACCTGTTGGCTCTTGTCCAACAAATTGAAAGACTTTTTTTGGCCCTTCTTCTGAAAGCACGAGCGCAAGGGCTAATACTTTAGAAATACTTTGCAGGGTAAAGCGTTTATCTACATCTCCTGCCGAGTGGCAAGTATTACTCACATGGTACACAGCCACAGATAAATCCGTCTGATCCGCTTTGGCGAGAGCGGGAATATAGGATGCTACTTTGCCACCTTTGGCCACTTTTTTTGCTTCTTCTACAAATCGCTGAAGCTCTTCATTGTCACGACATGCCATGCCCAACATCCTCCCTATCTTTCATGTACGATTAGTGTGTACAAGGAAAAGCATGTTTATGAAAGTGACAAAGCAGGCGAAAACTTCTATAATTTATGTTGGAAAGGGGTTGTCTTGAACATGAGCATCATTCAAATTAAGGGGAACGTAAAGTACAAGATCACCATTGATCCAAGTGTATGGATTTTTGATGACCGCAAATTTTTAATGGATTCATTTTTTGAAAAAAGCACGGCAAATGAAGAAAGTCAGCTGGATCAGGAGCTTGACCAAGAGCGGGTGATCAGAGAAGGACAAACACTTCCACCCACTTTAAAAACAGAGAAGAAGTACGAAAAGGAAAGACTCATCACAGGCAGCTTCGGAATGAAGCTGGGTGATATGCTGAAAAATGCAGAACCGCTTGAACATGCAGACACATGCGAATTTGTCACAGAAACAGAGACAATTGCTGTTCCGCTTTCTCAGGCAATGGAAAGCATTGCACACTTCAGCCAAAATGGGAAGCCGATGACAGAAGAAGGACCAATCCACGTTTATTTCGCAGATCAGTCCAACCTCACTCAGCCGATAAAAGGTGTCAAAGAGCTCATCATTACATAAGACAGAGGGTCTGGACTACAGCAAATCAGCTGCAAGCTGTGCAAGTCCAGACCTTTCTCCTTTGACAAGCTTGACATGTCCAGATATTTGCTGACCTTTGAACCGCTCAATGACATACGTAAGCCCATTATTTAAGCTGTCTAAATAAGGATGATCAATCTGCTCCGGGTCCCCCATCAGCACAATTTTACTTCCCTCTCCGACGCGCGTTAATAATGTTTTTACCTCGTGTTTCGTTAAATTCTGCGCCTCATCAATGATAATAAATTGATCAGGAATACTTCTTCCACGGATATACGTTAAAGCTTCCACTTGAATAGAACCAATTCCCGCCAAAATGGCATCAAGTTCACCAGGTTTTTTTGTATTAAATAAAAATTCCAGGTTGTCATAAATCGGCTGCATCCATGGTCTGAGTTTCTCTTCCTTTTCACCCGGCAAGTAGCCTAAATCCTTGCCAACAGGGACAATGGAACGGGCTACGATCAGTTTTTTAAACATGCCGAGATCCTCTGTCTGCATTAATCCGGCAGCAAGTGCAAGGAGTGTTTTACCAGTACCCGCTTTTCCGATCAATGTCACAAGCGGAATATCACGTCGCAATAGCAGCTCTAGGGCCATCGTCTGCTGAACATTTTTCGGACGGATTCCCCAAACATGCTCTTGATCATAAATAAGCCGTTTCACATGCTCTGCCTTTTGATCAAGCATTCCTAAAGCAGAACCGCCTTCATTCCCCTTCATAATGACAAATTGATGAGGGTTTAATGGTGCACTTGTGACTTCTTTTATCGGCAATTGACTTTGCTTATAAAATGTATTCAATTGCTCGGTCGGAATATAGAGCTCATGATAGCCGTTATCAATGTCTTCGTTTTGCAGCACACGATCACTTAAGAAGTCCTCTGCTTGGAGACCTATAGCATCTGCCTTTACCCTGACTAAGACATCCTTACTGACCAAAATGACAGGCCGGCCGTGAGGCTTTGTTTCTTCCTCTAAGCTCAAATTTTTCGCGACCGCTAAAATCCGATTATCGTTCGTTTTTTCAATAAAAATTTCTTGAAGTTCATGGAAAGAGCGGTGATTCAGCTCGATGCGCAGCGTCCCTTTTGATTCTAGTGTAATTTTTTCATGCAGTTTCCCTTTCGATCTCAAACCGTCGATTAAACGTGAGACGCGCCGGGCGTTTTGCCCAACCTCGTCCATGTATCTCTTTTTCGAGTCTACTTCTTCTAACACAACGGCCGGAATGACGACCTCGTTGTCTTCAAATGAAAAGATTGAATTCGGATCCTGTAATAACACATTTGTGTCTAATACATAAATTTTACTCAGGTCCTTCGCCTCCTGATCGGGGTTTCATTCATCCTTGTCTTTCCCAAAACGATTGTTAAAATATATGTTTTCATGAATAAAGTTAGAAGGTTAATTCAACAATAAAATAAATCATGCAGTTTGTGAAGGAGGGAATATAAATGCGACTATTTTTGACATTATTCATGATTCAAACGATCATTCTGTTAGGCGCTTGCCAGCAGCAGGAAAAGCCAGAAGCGCTGGACAAGCAAGATGGACGCCAGCACTTAGTACGGGTGTCAGACTCATCCAAGAAAAAGACAAATCAAGCCCGCCCATCTACAGATGTTGCGCAGCATCTTGTCAATGTGACAGAGCATGTAGCAGATGTCAATGATGCAACGGCAATTGTCATCGGCCGCTATGCTGTTGTTGGTATTGATGTAAAAGATGATTTAGATAGAAGCAAAGTAGAAACCATTAAATATTCAGTTGCAAAAGCGCTGAGAAATGACCCTGAAGGTGCAAATGCTGTTGTGGTTGCTGATCCAGATACAGTCAGCCGTTTAAAAGAAATGGGCAAAGAAATCCAAGCAGGCCGTCCGGTAAGCGGTATTATGGACGAACTGGCTGCCATTGTCGGCCGCGTGATGCCAGAGATGCCGAGAAATGAGATCGAGCGTAACGAAAAAGACCCGACAAATGATCCGAATAATCAGCTCAAAGAACAGGATCAAAAGCAGTTAGAAAAAAATCAAAACGACCAATCAAACCATCATATGAATCAGAAGAAATAATGAGAACGGCTTATATCTCCTGTGATATAAGCCTTTTTCTACGCCGATTTTAAGTAGCTGGAAAACATGCTATAATAAATGCAATAAAGTGAGGTGAAAATGATGAGAGTGAAGTGCTCATTATGTGAAAAGCTTGAAACTATTGATGATGATACACTTGTTGCTAAACGGTTAAGAAACCGGCCAATTCATACATATATGTGCGATGACTGCCAAGAACGCATTAAAATAAAGACTGAAGCTCGCATCAAAACTGGCAGATTCTCTCTTTATCAGGATCCTGCGACGAAAGAGAAAAAGAAGAAAAAAGGAAAGAAAGAACAAAAGACATAAAAAAAGACCTGACACATGTTCAGGTCTTTTTTTACGTATTAACTGTTCCTTCTTTTTTCGCACGATGCAGCCGTATTTTATAAATAATCAAAATGGCAGCTGCCACAACCAGTCCTTCCGCTACTGGAAGGAAGATACCTAGAAATGTGAGAAACGTGCAGCCAAAAATCAAAAACAAATAAATCACGAGCGCTTTTAAAATCGGTAAACGTCTTGCAAAGCCGAGCTTAAAAACAATAATCGCTAAAACAAGGATGGTGCCATATAGGAGCCACATCCCTGTTTGCGGATTTTCATCGACACGAAACAGCATCGCGAAAAAGGATAGATTTTCACTTACTTCCTGATCATTCAAAAAGATTCCCTCCCCTTATCTTTCAGGGTTCTATCTTTTTAATTCTTCATGGAATTAAGATAATCCTGCTAGCTTTTTCTTCTTCGCTGCTTTCTCACGTTCGTTTTTGTCTAAAATTTTCTTTCTAAGACGAATTGATTCAGGTGTAACCTCACAGTATTCGTCTTCATTCAAGTACTCAAGAGATTCCTCAAGTGACATAATACGAGGTTTTTTCATGCTAACCGTTTGATCTTTCGTCGCTGAACGTACGTTTGTTTGTTGTTTCATACGGCTTACGTTTACAACAAGGTCATTCTCACGATTATGCTCCCCAACAATCATCCCTTGGTATACTTCAGTACCCGGCTCAACGAAGATCACACCGCGCTCTTCAACACCTTGGATTCCGTAAGCAGTCGCTTTACCTGTTTCCATTGAAACAAGTACACCTTGACGGCGTCCGCCAACTTGACCAGACTGCATTGGCTGGTAGCTGTCAAACGTATGGTTCAAAATACCAAAACCACGAGTTAATGAAAGAAATTCAGTTGTATAACCAATTAAACCACGTGATGGCACTGTAAAGATCAGGCGAACTTGACCGTTACCATTATTGATCATGTCAATCATTTCACCTTTTCTTGCACCCATTGATTCCATAACAGAGCCAGTATGCTCTTCTGGTACATCAATTTGAACGCGCTCTACAGGCTCACATCGAACACCATCAACTTCTTTTACAATAACTTCTGGCTTCGATACTTGTAATTCAAAACCTTCACGTCTCATATTCTCAATGAGAATGGATAAGTGAAGCTCTCCGCGTCCAGAAACAACCCAAGCATCAGGTGAATCAGTTGGATCCACACGAAGACTGACGTCTGTTTGAAGCTGCTGCTCTAAACGCTCTTCAATTTTTCGTGATGTCACGTATTTTCCTTCACGGCCTGCAAATGGGCTGTTGTTTACAACAAACGTCATTTGAAGTGTCGGCTCATCAATACGAAGGATTGGAAGTGCTTCTTGGTGTTCTACCGGACAAACCGTTTCACCTACGTTGATGTCTTCCATTCCAGATACAGCGACAAGATCTCCCGCTTTCGCTTCGTTGATTTCCACTCGTTTTAACCCTTGGAAACCAAAGATCTTTGTTACTCGGAATTGTTTCACAGTGCCGTCGACTTTCATCAAGGCTACCTGCTGTCCTACTTGCATTGTTCCTCTGAATACACGGCCAATTCCAATTCTGCCAACATAATCATTGTAATCAAGTAGTGCCACTTGGAATTGAAGCGGCTCTTCATGGTTGTCAACTGGGCAAGGAATATGGTTCACAATGGCTTCAAACAAAGATTCCATGTTTTCATCTTGCTTGCTCGCATCGTTACTTGCTGTACCATTGATTGCTGATGCATAGACAACTGGGAATTCAAGCTGTTCTTCTGTTGCATCCAATTCAATGAACAAGTCGATCACTTCATCAACTACTTCAGCCGGACGAGCAAAGTCGCGGTCAATTTTATTGACGACAACGATTGGTGTTAAGTTTTGCTCAAGTGCTTTTTTCAGCACAAAGCGTGTTTGAGGCATACAGCCTTCATAAGCATCCACAACGAGGAGTACACCATCTACCATTTTCATGATACGCTCAACTTCACCACCGAAATCGGCGTGTCCTGGTGTATCTAAAATATTAATGCGTGTATCTTTATAATGGATCGCAGTATTTTTAGCTAAAATCGTAATACCGCGCTCTCGCTCTAAATCATTTGAATCCATGGCTCTCTCAGCGATATTTTCATTCGCACGGAAAGTACCAGCTTGATGGAGCAATTGGTCAACAAGCGTCGTTTTACCATGGTCAACGTGGGCAATAATTGCGATGTTGCGAAGGTCTTTTCGAAGTTTCACATTTTCATCTCCTAAAATAATTAGATAACTTTCATATTATATCACAATCCCCTTTAAATGCCGATCGTTTTTCTGTAAACTTATATTAACTCTAAAAAAAGGGATGGAGACAAATGAAACAAATCAAATGGCTTCTATTATTATGTGCATTACTTGCAGTTGTCAGTATGGCGTTTATTGGGGTATCTCTTGCAGAAAAAAACATACTGGGCATATGTTTTAGTATCGTGTTCGCCATGATTTTCATGGGTACAGGATTTACATTAAAAAGAAAATTAAACGTGCAATCATAAAATTAGTTAAAAGCCTTTTACATTCTATATGTAGAAGGCTTTTTATTTTGAGTAAAAACAAGACAAATCACCTATGAAAGCTCCATTTTGCAGACGGAACGTATCTTGAAGAATTGACAAAAGTAAGCAATCTGAACCCCTCCATTTTTCGACAAGAACTTTTATAGTTCTCCAAAATCAAACAGAAAGTTACATTTTTCCTATTCTTCCACAAAGTTTCTCATGGTATGCTTTTCTTGCAACAAAATTTAACAGAAAAGGGAGAGAAAAGAAGCATGAAGAAGTTTTTGAGCAAATCGCTCAGCTCTGTTGTATTTTTCGCTTTAGCTATCATTCTTACTTTCACAACAGTAGCTCCTGGGCAAGCAAGCGCTGCAACTTTCAAAGGAATTCCTTTTGAACAGCAGCAAATCATTAAAGAATTATTGGAGAAAAACGAGCGTGTCATCAACATTCTCATCAATTCATTTGTTGAGGAAGACAACAGCTACACATTTGATGTGAAAAAAGCTGTTGAGCTCGGACTAACTGAAGAAGAAGCGGCGACTGCTGAGAAATTCTTAGATCGCGCAGCTGTTCTTACAATCGTTTTCAGTGAAAGCATCACTAAAAACGAAAAAGGGAAATTGGTTTTTGATGCAGCAAAAGCTGTTGAACTTGGTCTTACAAAAGAAGAAGCGGCTAAATTTGAAAAGCTTTTCAAATCAGTGATCAGAATTGCTGATCTTGCTGGTGATGCCCTTGTTCTAGACAAAAAAGGAAACGTTGTGATTGATTCAAAAATCGCAAAAGGTCTTGGATTCAGCTCTACTGAATTACTTGTTTTCAACCAAATGCTTAAGAAAATTCCTCAAGAGCAATTGAAAACGTTCTATGATGCAGTTCAAATTGCGAAAGAAAAATTAAGCTAATCTCAGAAAAACTCCCACCTGGTTCATCCAGATGGGGGTTTTTTATTTCAGCCAATAAAGAATGATCATCATGACGTACCCTATACCAAACGCGATACTTGCTCGATAAAGCAGCTTACCATAGTAGCGCTTTTCAAATTTTCTTTTTTCTTCCTTTTCATCTATATATGGCACGAGATCAGGAGCCTGTATAAGAGTTATTGGCTCTTTCATTTCGTGATAAAGGTGACGGCAGCTTTCGCAGGATTGTATGTGCTCTGCAACAATTTTATTTGTTTCTGCACTTGTGTCTCCCTCTATATAAAGTGGTAACAATTCTTCAATCAAATAACAGCTCATTTATTGAACTCCTCACAATGTAGCATTCGCTTCAGCTCTAATCTCGCTCGATGAAGGGTTGTTTTGACTTTAGATAAAGTCCAATTCAAAATTTCAGCTACTTCTTCATATGATAATTCTTGAATATCTCTTAAAATGAGGACATCCCGATATGAATCCTTCAGCTGATGAATATGATGCCACAGCCTTTCTATGTCGGCTTGTGTTTCGATGTAATCTTCTGGTGTTGTGAACGACTGCTGCTCTAAGAAATCCATTTCTTCTACGTTCGTAAAAGTCCATTTTATTTTTTGGCGATAGTCATTCACAAATGTGTGATACGCAATGGTATAAAGCCATGTTTTCATACTAGAATGTCCCTTAAAGGAGGACAACCCATGCAGTGCCTTCATAAATACGTCTTGCGCAAGGTCCTTGGCCGTTTCCATATTTCCCGTCCGGCGATATAAATATTTGGTGATTTCCTGAAAATATTCTTCATAGATTTTTTCAATTTGGTCGGCTGGTCTGGACATCAAAAATAAAACCACACAGTCATCCAAATCGATAAAACGATAAAAAAGAAGTATAACGAGTAAATAAACCCTTTCATGCGTTTTAACTCGTCATAGTCATTATGGCTTTCCATCGGCGCTGAAGACTGCTTTCTTCCCGCGGCCGTATGCTGAAATTGCTGTTCGTGTGCCTTCATCCAGCTGGCTGCCTCGGCTCCTAGATCCCCTTCTTGATACAGTTCATATAAGTCTTGAAAGATGGCTTGTTTTTCTTTATCTGTCAAAACGATGCACCTCTTTTGTTCGCCCATTCACTTCATAGATTTTATGCTCATTTGATCCGAAGGTTTGTATGATGACAAGCCATGAAATGTCGATATTCCCTTCTTTGTCGATCATCCTCACAGGTTTTATTTGTTTTTTATAGATCGTATATGGTTTATACCTTTTAAGTACTTGCTGATAGACTTCATTACGATCTTGATTAGATACTCCGTGCGGGATAGAAGAAGCTGCTTGCACTCTCAACTCAATTCCATCATCCCCTTTAAACAGATTGACGACATGAGAGGAGCGTTTAAATATATATTGTTTACTTTCACTAGTGCCTGTTACTTTTCTTACGTCTTTTGGCTTTTTCCCTATAATTTTTAACAAATCTTCATCGCTGACGTTCTCTTTTTTCTGTTGAAGAAGTGATTTTGACAACTTGAAGCTGATGATATCTTTTGTTGAGCCATTAAACAGAAACTCAGATTGATCTTTTGTTGTGACTCTCACTTCATGCTGCCAATCCAAATAAAAATCATTGATGCCTGTGATTTGATAAGCTGGCAGCTTTAGGTTTAAAAGTTTATAAATACTGTTGATCCTGTTTTTTATCTCCATTTCTGTTAAACGGATGCCGTCTATATCCTTTAATTGAAAGATAGCGTTTTCGTATTGCGCTTGTCGAAGCGTCCCTTTTTTCCAGGTGGCAAACGCTAAACTGTCCTCTTCATTCTGAGACATTTTTGGCAGAAGAAGAACGTCCGTCTCTCCGTCCTCTTTTTTTACAGCTAATTGAATGCGCTGCAGATCAATTGACCGCCCGCTTCTTTCGAAAAATTCAATGGTTTTTTTCTTATATTCTGTATCGGTCAGTTCCTTCCCCTCTACACGACCTCGATAAGAATATCCGCTTAAATCGCCTGTAAACGCAGAAATATTCACTTCATACTGATCATCTGCAAACACGTAATGATAAGGGATAGGCTGATGACTAGCATTTAAATAAAGCGATTGATCCTCTGGTACAAATTTTGAAGCGAATGCTTTTGCACTTACTGCTGATAAAGGGCAATATTCTTCTGAAAAAGTATCTACCAGTTCCGTTTTGGTGAATTGGAGCATGGTATGAGGAATATTGACAATCGGGTTGAGTAATAGCAGAAAAAAGACAGCTATACAACCAGCGCCCCACTGCCTTAATCTCACCTTGTCCCGTAGTAAAGCAGATAACAAATCAATCGTCATAAAGCTTCCTGCCGCTGCTACTAAAATGACAATCGATTTAAATGTAGATTGAAGCTCATACTTCGAAATAGAAGGATAAAATATATAAAGCAAGGCTGCGAAAATCAAGATATAAAACAAAAGCAATTCCTTCCACTTCCAATGCCAAAACAAGCGAAAGAAAAGGTGGAGCAGCAAAGCGGCAAAGCAAGCCATAGCCAAAATGGTGATCATATCTCTCCATACTAACCCCGTATCACTGCTAAGAAAGAACTTTTTGCTTTCAGCAAACACAATAAACACTGTTTGACATAAAGGCAGAAGTAATACAGATAAATCAAAAGCAAAGAACATACCTTTATTTTTTAAATAAGGAAGAGTAATGACATAGTACAGTGATGCAAGCAAGACGTACCCATAAATGAGAAATTGCATGAAATCTGTCAGCACTTCAAATGTTTCGATCGTATACTGTCTAGACAGGACTTGGTGGATCATTTCAACTGTCATCCCGCCTAATAGCACTACTCTTAATACGATACCAGCATAGAATACATAACTACTCCTCTTTTCTTTCCATATGGGGAGTGTCACGAAAAGGACAAATAGTCCAAGTACACACCATTGAATGATGTGGATACTGTACTCATTTAAAATAAAATACCTTTCAAAATGGAGCGATAAATCACTAAACAAATCAAACATTGATACACAATCCTTTACATGAAATTAAGGCCTCATTCGTATAGACATCCGCCTTACCAAAAAGTTTCAGGAAAAACAAAAAATCACTTCATTCTCATGAAGTGATGTCGTTTATTTTTTATTTCCGCTTCCTTTTATGTAATCATGCAAGATTTTTTCACAAATGGATCGATTTCCAGCCACTATGCTGTTTTTGTCTAGGAACGTAAGACGTTCTCCGTGAATATTTGAGTAAACGGCCCCTACTTCATCAAGCAGCACGCAGCCCGCTGCATAATCCCACGGTGCAAGCCTTAAGGTGACATATGCGTCACTTCTGCCGCTTGCAATATAAGCAAGCTCAAGGGCAGCTGATCCAATCGTTCGTGTCCCTCTCACGTCACGCACTAGACGGGCAAATGGTTTGGCGTCAAAATAAGGACTTTCAATCGCCCATGTCGGATTAATACCCACAATGGCTTTTTCAATCTCCACATCTTTTAATGGAGGGAGCAGGATATCGTTCATATAGGCTCCTTCTCCTTTAATGGCATGGTAGAGCTCGTCATGAATGACGTCATAAATAAGACCGATTTTCCCCACACCATTTTCAAATATCCCGATTGAAATGGCAAAGTTGCGCTTTTGATGGACAAAGTTCATTGTGCCATCAATCGGATCAATAATCCACACAATTCCATCGAGTGAGGTGACCTCTTCCCCTTGTCCCTCTTCTCCTAAAATGTGATGATCTGAAAATGCCGACTGTATTTTTTCAATAAAAAAACGTTCTGTTTCTTTATCGATATTCGTGACTAGATCATTTGGATTTGATTTTGTTTCAATTGATAGACCTTCCTGCATGGACGCTTTAATACGGCTCCCTGCTTCTTTTACCCAGAGCTTTGCAAGACGGTCAATTTCCACCCAGTTTGTCATCAGATTGTAAACCTCTTTTCTATGTAGGACCTATTTGTAATAGCATACTGATATTATGTACGTAAAAGCAAGAAAAAAGCAGCTTCATACAAAAACGAACCGATGAATTGGTTCGTTTTTACCTCACCCTGTTTTACCCTTGAAGCTGCTCCCATTCTTTTCTTAGGCGCTCAAGCTTTCGTTTGCTGCGTTCGATTTGGATGTCATCTTTTTGTTCGATGGCTTCATAAAGCGTAGAAAGCTCATAATCAACCTCTAATCTCCACACAGCGATGCGATTTTTCTTCTCCTGTCTATAGCCCTGCTTCACGATTTGCTTCATTGGTCAACGCCCCTTCCAGAGAATGATTCATTCCTTGTCAGTTTTCATTGATAAAAATTCAATCGATAAGAGAAATGGTTCTTGCTTATATCGTATGAAGCGATCGCATAACCGCAACGACATTCTGAAAATTGTGTCTTTACCTATTAATGATGTACCACAAATTGAAAGGTTTTAAACGCTGCACCACGCCCTTTTATCTGCCGGTGCATCTTTTTTTGAGCTTGACCCAAGCTATGATAAAATATGATCAGCGAAAAGATACAGGAGGCATAACATGAGTGAAATGCGTTTTAGAGATGAAGATTTTGAAACATTCACAGTTGATGGTTTAGATGAACGAATGACTGTATTAAAAGAAAGAGTCCGTCCAAAGCTTGAGGCACTTGGCGAACATTTTGCACCACTTCTTTCTTCTATTACAGGAGACGAAATGTTTGTACACGTCGCAAAGCATGCTAGAAGATCTGTCAACCCGCCAAATGATACATGGGTTGCTTTTGCAAACAGTAAGCGCGGATATAAAAAGCTCCCTCATTTTCAAATTGGGCTTTGGAAAACACATGTCTTTGTCTGGTTTGCGCTCATTTATGAATCTCCAGTTAAGGGTGAGTACGGCCAGCTATTTGAAAAAGAGCTAGACACCATCCAGCAGAAAATACCGCAAGATTTTGTTTGGTCTAAAGATCATATGAAACCAGATGTCATGCGTCACAGCGAACTAGATTCCGAACAGCTGAAAACGCTTTTTGAACGTGTTCAAACAGTGAAGAAAGCCGAGCTTCTGTGCGGTATTCAGCTGCCTAGAGAGGAAGTCGTTCAAATGAATAATGAAGAATTCCTATCGAAAATCGAAAATGCCTTCCGCACGCTGACGTATCTATACCGCTTCACACAGAAAGAATCTGTATAAAAAAACGAGCCTTTATAGGCTCGATTCAAATTGTTGACAAAGGGCTAAAATGATTTTGATTTTAGCCCTTTGTCTTCTTTTTCAGCGTGATAGAAAACCTTTGAAGTCTAGGAAGGACGAGTACCGGCGCGGAGCGAATTTGACATTCGTGAGCACCGGCACGCAGGCCTGACACCGAATGCGAGGGTTTGTCTGCACGCTGAAACGAGCCTTTATAGGCTCGTTTTTTACATACGTATAATAGCAGTCTCTTCTGCCTCTCTTGCGGTTTTCACTGCACGATAAGGGGAATACCCGCTTCCCTTTTCAAATGCTGCACAATGCGTTTTTTCCTCTGCTTTTGATGGCACAACCTCTTTAAATCGTTTATAAGCATCTAATAACTCCTGCTTCGCAATTCCTTTTTCATAGGCTTTTTCAACAGCCTGAAAAAATGAAATGACTGCAATTTTTTCCTCTGTCGTCCAGTCGACATCCATTGGATATTGATATTCCATTTACTTGTCCCTCACTTTAACACTCATTTCTCATTTGAACTTTTATTATAGCATCTGTTTGATCAGAAACCGATTGATTTTATGCTTTACATTCCGATCAGTTCATAATATAATTCTTTTGTTTTATGCAATGAAATCTGCTGTAATTGGCACAATAATAGCAGGTATTTCGATGAAGGTGGGAAAGCAATTGTCACAACATGATACACCCTTATATACTGGACTAAAAAAACACGCAGCAACCAATCCAGTCCAATTTCACATTCCAGGCCATAAAAAAGGAGCCGGAATGGATCCTGAATTTAGAGCATTCATTGGCGACAATGCATTAAGCATTGACCTCATTAATATAGAACCTCTCGATGATTTACATTCACCTCGAGGGATGATAAAAGAAGCACAGGAGCTTGCTGCTGAAGCCTTCGGTGCTGATCATACGTTTTTCTCCATTCAAGGCACAAGCGGCGCTATCATGACAATGGTGATGACGGTATGCGGGCCTGGAGATAAAATTATCGTTCCGCGTAATGTCCATAAATCAATTATGTCCGCGATTGTATTTTCTGGCGCAGTTCCTGTTTTTATTCACCCAGAAATAGACAAAGAACTTGGCATCTCTCACGGTATTACACCTGAATCAGCCAAAAAGGCGCTCCTTGAGCATCCAGATGCGAAAGGTTTGCTTGTCATTAATCCAACGTATTTTGGTATTTCAGCTGACTTAAAATCAATCGTAGACATTGCCCATTCATTTGATGTGCCTGTCCTTGTCGATGAAGCACACGGTGTGCATATACATTTTCACGATGAGCTTCCCCTCTCTGCGATGCAGGCAGGTGCCGACATGGCAGCAACAAGTGTCCATAAACTCGGCGGCTCTCTTACACAGAGCTCTATTTTAAATATGAAGGAAGGGCTTGTTTCAAAAGACCGAGTGCAATCGATTTTGAGTATGCTGACGACAACGTCCACTTCTTATTTGCTCTTAGCGTCACTTGATGTCGCTCGAAAACGATTAGCCACTGAAGGAAAGGCACTAGCTCAAGAAGCCATTCGTTTGGCTGAATCAGCGAGAGACCGCTTGAATCAAATTGAAGGCATTACCTGCATTGGCAAGGAAGTACTCGGTTCAGCTTCCACTTACGATTATGACCCAACGAAATTAATTATCTCCATTAAAGACCTTGGGTTAAACGGACATGATGTCGAAAAATGGCTGAGAGAAAGCTATCGAATTGAAGTAGAGCTCTCTGACCTTTACAACATTTTATGTATCGTTACCCCTGGCGATTCAGATGAGACAATTGATACGCTCGTGACGGCGATGCAGGAAATTGCCGCAGCCTCTACTCGTGAGAGCGGCAAACAAGCAGTAACGGAAGTGCTGCTGCCTGAGATCCCATCGCTTGCTATGACGCCGCGTGACGCCTTTTACGCTACAACGGAAGTCGTTCCATTTAAGGAAGCAGTCGGCCGCATTATCGCAGAGTTTGTGATGGTGTATCCGCCAGGTATTCCGATTTTTATACCAGGTGAAATTATCACAGAAGAAAATATATCGTATATCTTTAAAAATATTGAAATTGGTCTCCCTGTCCAAGGACCTGAAGATTCAACGCTTGAAATGATCCGTGTGATTAAGGAACAAAAACCAATTTTATAAAAAAGAAACATGCAGCCCCAAATGGAGCTGCATGCTTTTTTATTTATTCAGAGGCTTCATCACAGCAATGACAGTGACCACACGTTCCGTATAGCGTTGTCACTTTTTCATTTTCAAATTGATCAATGGTTTCATTGCAATCTTGACAAATAATTGTACCCACGTACATTCCCCTTTTCTTCATTCATAGTTTGAAAGCGTTTGATCTATTTCTTATTTCTATAATATGATGTCACATTTAAGTTGTCAACGGTTAATTGTATGACACATTTAATCATTTTTTATAAATATGTGCTTTTTTCTTATCATATTGAGGGAACGTTTCAATTGTATTTTGCTTCATATCAATTCTGTAACAATTGAGTAACAATCGAAAATTGTCAAAAGGGACATGATACACTAGAGTGACTAACAGGGAACAAGCTCCTAAAAATGTTGGGACAACCCCAAATGATTTTGAGGTGAATAGATTGAATTTTATGAGGACACTTCTCATTATATTCCCCATGCTCTTTGTACTTAGTTCATGCTCATTTGCGTATATCATACCGAATCAGACCGACCAAGTCCGTCATATTCAAAAACCGAGAATTCTCTTTTTTACTGATGCAGAAAACCTTGATAAAGAAAGCCCTTATTATGATGCAGTCCTCGATTTAAAAAATGAATACCCTAAGGAAATGTCAAAAATGATTGTAAAAGAAGATCGTAAAGGCTGGAAAAATGAAGTGGACGAATTACCGGCTATTTTACTTGTCAATGATGAAAAAGTGATCGTGAAGGTGGAAGGAAATGTCCGCAGTAAACAGGAGATCTTATCGCCTTTATGTCATGCTTTAGACCGCGTCAATACAAACTAATGATATTTACCTTGCACTTATATATATCCATATGAAAAAACTCCTCACCTCATGAGGGGTTTCAAATTGTTGACAAAGGGCTAAAATAATCTTTATTTTAGCTCTTTGTCTTTTTTTCAGCGTGATAGAAAACCTTTGAAGTCTAGGAAGAACGGCTACTTTTGCGGAGCGAATTTGACATTCGTGAGCACCAGCGCGCAGGACTGACAAAGAATGCGAGGGTTTGTCTACACGCTGAAACCCCTCACCTCATGAGGGGTTTTTCATATGGTGTTCAGGGCGTCAAAAAAACCCTCTCCATCAAGGAGAGGGTTTCATAGGTTTCATTATTTTACGATGTGGATTGGGCTTCCGATTGCTACTTCAGCCGTTTCCATTGTAATTTCACCTAATGTTGGGTGAGCGTGAATTGTCATAGCGATATCTTCAGCAGTTACTCCAGCTTCGATTGCAAGGCTAAGCTCTGAAATCATATCAGAAGCGCCAACACCTGCGATTTGAGCACCGATCACTAGACCATCCTCTTTACGAGTGATCATTTTCATGAAGCCATCAGTTGCATCAAGAGAAAGTGCACGTCCGTTCGCTGCGAATGGGAATTTCGCTGCAACGATTTCGATTCCTTCTGCTTTTGCTTCTGCTTCAGTGTATCCAACAGTTGCAAGTTCTGGCTCAGAGAATACAACAGCAGGAATACCAAGGTAATCAATTTCAGCTGGCTCTCCAGCGATTGCTTCAGCTGCAATTTTACCTTCGTAAGAAGCTTTGTGAGCAAGTGGTGGTCCATCCACGATGTCACCAATTGCATAGATGTTAGATACGCTTGTACGGCATTGTTTGTCTGTTTTGACAACTCCGCGGTCAGTCAATTCAACACCAACTTGCTCAAGACCAAGCTCATCAGTGTTTGGACGACGACCAACAGTCACAAGTACGTAATCAGCATCAACTGTTTTTTCTTCGCCTTTTACTTCGAACGTAACAGTGACACCATCAGATTTTTCTTCAACGCCTTTTGCAAGAGCGTTTGTATGGATTTCAACGTTTCCTTTTTTCTTCAGGTTACGTTTAACCAATGAGCTCATTTGCTTTTCGAAACCTGGAAGGATTTCGTCTCCACCTTCAAGGATCACAACTTCTGTTCCAAAGTTTGCATAAGCAGTACCAAGCTCAGTACCGATGTATCCACCACCGATGACAACTAACTTTTTAGGTACTTCTTTAAGCGCTAAAGCACCAGTTGAGTTGATCACGCGGTCTGTGTATTTAAAAGTAGGCAATTCAATTGGACGAGATCCAGTTGCAAGAATTGCATTTTTGAAAGTGTAAGTCTGTGCTGAATTATCATCCATTACACGTACAGAGTTGCTGTCTACGAAATAAGCTTCACCTTTGACGATGTCTACTTTATTTCCTTTAAGAAGACCTTGAACTCCACCTGTTAACTTATTAACAACAGAAGCTTTCCACTCTTGAACTTTTGTGAAATCAACTGTTACGTTTTCAGCTTTGATACCCATGTCTTCAGAATGCTTAGCATTTTCAAAACGATGGCCAGCATTGATTAATGCTTTTGAAGGGATACAGCCAACGTTTAGACATACACCGCCAAGTGTTCCTTTTTCAACGATTGTTACTTTTTGTCCAAGCTGTGCAGCACGAATAGCAGCTACATATCCACCAGGACCTGCACCGATGACAAGAGTATCTGTTTCGATTGGGAAATCTCCTACTACCATGACATTACGCCTCCATTAAAATTAATTGTGGATCATTCAATAAACGCTTGATGTGGTTAAGGGCATTTTGCGCAGTAGCTCCGTCAATCATACGGTGGTCAAAGCTTAGGGAAAGAGCTAAGACAGGAGCTGCAACGATTTCGCCATCACGAACAACCGCTTTTTCAGCGATACGGCCAATACCAAGGATCGCTACTTCTGGGTGGTTGATGACTGGAGTAAACCATTGTCCACCAGCAGAACCGATGTTTGTGATTGTGCAAGATGCACCTTTCATTTCAGCTGGAGCCAATTTACCATCACGTGCTTTTGTTGCAAGCTCATTGATTTCGTTAGAAACTTCGAAAATCGCTTTGCGATCTGCATTTTTTACAACTGGAACTAGCAAGCCTTTTTCAGTGTCAGCTGCAATTCCGATGTTGTAGTAATGCTTTTGAACAACTTCATCTGTTTTATCATCGATAGAAGTGTTAAGTACTGGGTACTTTTTCAAAGCAGAAGTTAGAGCTTTTACAACGTAAGGCAAGTAAGTTAACTTGATTCCTTGATCAGCTGCAACTTGTTTGAATTGTTTACGATGTGCAACAAGGTTTGTTACATCAACTTCATCCATTAATGTTACGTGAGGAGCTGTATGCTTAGAGTTCACCATTGCTTTTGCGATTGCTTTGCGGATTCCGCTCATTTTCTCGCGAGTTTCTGGGAATTCTCCTTCAAGAACTGGAGCTGCTGCCGCTTTAGGAGCTGCTTCTTCTTTCGCACTTTCAGCTGCTTGAGGTGCTGCTTCTTGAGCTGCAGAACCACCATTAACGAAGCTGTCGATATCTTCTTTTAACACACGGCCGTTTTTACCAGAACCTGCAACTTTGTAAATTTCCACGCCTTTTTCGCGAGCATATTTACGTACAGATGGCATAGCGATCACGCGTTTGTTTGGATCAGCGTCTACTTGCTCTTGTGCGCCTGCACCAGTTGCTGCTGCCGCTTCTTCTTGTGCTACTTCTTTCTTCTCTGGCTCGTTACCAGCTTCAGCAGTACCTTGTACTTGAGCTTCAGTTTTTGCTTCGCCTTCTTCTTCGCTGCCTTTAAATTGAAGATTTTCGTAACCAGGTGCATCAAACGTAATGATTGTTTGTCCTACAGTTGCAACTGTTCCCTCTTCAACTTTTAATTCTAATACTTTTCCTTTAACAGGTGAAGGAATTTCTACAACTGCTTTATCATTTTGTACCTCTGCTAAAACGTCATCTTCATTGATTTCGTCGTTTGGTTTAACAAACCACTTAACGATCTCACCTTCGTGGATACCTTCTCCGATGTCCGGAAGTTTAAATTCAAATGCCACTGTTTTTCGCCTCCTAGATTTTGTTGAACCCTTGTTGTGTATATTTACACGGTCATGTAATTGATAAAGGGGAAGAGAAATAAATTCTTTTCCCCTCTGTCATTTAATTAAAATTCAAGAACTTTCTTTGCTGTTTCAAGTACATCTTTATGGTTTGGAAGCCATACGCTCTCAGCTTGAGAGAAAGCAAATACAGTATCAGGTGCAGCTACACGAAGTACTGGTGCTTCCAAGCTAAGGATCGCTCTGTCATTGATTTCAGCTACTACGTTTGCAGCAATACCAGCTTGTTTTTGTGCTTCTTGAACAACGATCGCACGGCCTGTTTTTTCAACAGAAGCGATGATTGTTTCAATATCAAGCGGGCTTACTGTGCGAAGGTCGATCACTTCAGCAGAAACGCCTTCTTTTTCTAGCTCTTCAGCAGCTTTTAGTGATTCGTGAACCATTGCACCGTAAGTGATGATTGAAAGGTCAGAACCTTCACGTTTCACGTCAGCTTTACCGATTTCAATTGTGTACTCTTCTTCAGGAACTTCCTGACGGAAAGAACGATAAAGTTTCATATGCTCAAGGAACACTACAGGATCGTTGTCACGAATTGCAGAAATTAAAAGTCCTTTTGCATCGTAAGGTGTTGAAGGAATAACAACCTTGATACCAGGCTGTTGTGCGATAAGACCTTCTAAGCTGTCAGCGTGAAGCTCAGGTGTGTGAACTCCCCCGCCGAATGGAGAACGGATTGTCACTGGAGAATGCCAGCGTCCGCCAGAACGGTAACGCATACGAGCCATTTGTCCAGAAACAGAATCTAATACTTCGTAAACGAATCCGAAGAATTGAATTTCCATTACCGGGCGGAATTCTTGTAGTCCAAGGCCAATAGCAAGACCGCCAATACCAGATTCAGCAAGTGGAGTATCGAATACACGATCCTCACCAAACTCTTTTTGCAATCCTTCAGTCGCACGGAATACGCCGCCGTTTTTACCAACGTCTTCTCCGAAAACGAGAACGTTTTCGTCATTTTTCAGTTCTGTGCGTAACGCATCAGTGATCGCTTGAATCATTGTCATTTGCGCCATGGCTTACTTCGACTCCTTCTGTTTGTAAATTTCAAGCTGTTCAACTAAGTTGAATGGTTTTACATCGTACATGTTTTCAATCAAGTCAGTGACTTTTTGCTTAGGCTGTTCGTCAGCTTCTTTGATCGCTTGTTTGATTTGTTCTTTTGCATCTTCAATCACTTTATTCTCTTCTTCTTCAGACCATAGGCCTTTGTTTTCCAAGAATTTGCGGTAGCGTACCAATGGATCTTTTTGCTCCCACTCGTTTTCATCTTCTTTTGTACGATATCTTGTTGGATCGTCACCAGCCATTGTATGTGGGCCGTAACGGAATGTAAGAGTTTCGATTAATGTTGGACCTTCACCATTTACAGCGCGCTCACGAGCTTCAGCAGTTGCTGCATAAACAGCTAATGCATCCATACCGTCAACTTGTACGCCTACGATACCAGCTGCAGCTGCTTTTTGCGCAATTGTTTGTGCAGCAGACTGCTTTTCAACAGGTGTAGAGATCGCATATCTGTTGTTTTGGACAACAAAAATCGCTGGCGCTTTGTAAGCCCCTGCAAAGTTAATACCTTCGTAGAAATCACCTTGTGAAGCTCCACCGTCACCAGTGTAAGTGATTGCAACAGCTTTTTTACCGCGCTTTTTCAAACCAAGAGCTACACCAGCAGCTTGAATGATTTGAGCACCGATAATGATTTGCGGTGAAAGTGCATTCACATCTTCAGGCATTTGGTTACCAACAAAGTGTCCGCGAGAGAACAAGAATGCTTTTGTTAGCGGAAGACCATGCCAGATTAATTGTGGTACATCACGATATCCTGGAAGAATGAAATCTTCTTTCTCAAGTGCAAAGTGAGTTGCAAGCTGAGAAGCCTCTTGTCCAGCTGTTGGCGCATAGAAGCCAAGACGTCCTTGACGGTTCAATGAAATTGAACGTTGATCTAATACTCGTGTAAACACCATACGGCGCATTAATTCTTTTAATTGGTCATCTGAAAGATCCGGCATTGCCGCTTCGTTTACGACTTCGCCTTTTTCGTTTAAAATTTGAAACGTTTCAAACTGCTTTTTGATGGCATCAAATTGCTTTTTGCTATCAACAATTGCTTTTTTTGTTTTTGCAGCCATTCTAAAGTCACCTCTTCCTTTCTTTTAACAGTCCATTTGTCGTGAATCCATTTATACATACAGATATAGGATAACCCAAAATACTCATATGACTCCTGTATATAATAGCCACTAAGATCATTGTCGAAACATTGGTTGATCACTCGTTTTTGAGCCCTTATAACTGTATTAACGATAGTTCACAAAAAACTAATACAACTTCTGTTAACAAGGAATAGTTTACAACAAGAAAAATAGTCCGTCAATTGATTTAACGGCTTTATTTAAATAAATGTATTCGCTTTACTTTTTATGGTGAACTGTATCAATCTGTTTAACAAACAACCTAATCTGTACTAGTATAGAGTGTACTGCTGTACTACAATAGAAAATGTTTGTTTTTGTCGAAAAATAAAAAAAGAGCTGTTTTTTCAGCTCTTTTTCGATCCTTGATCTGCTGCTTTATACAAAGCCTTTTTATGATCATTCAATTGGTCTGTATATCGATTGAACTTCTTACTTTCTTTTCTGACTTTGCTATATGAACGATTCACGGTCTTCAGCTTTGACTTCAGCTCTTCATATCCTAGATCCTTTTTCTTTAAAGATTGATACAAAAGCTGATCTTGTTTCAGCGCCTTTTGATACTCCTTGTAAAGCTGATCATATGACGCATATCGTTTCTCGATTGATTTGACCGTTTGATCTGCTTTCTCTTTTAACCCCGCATCTTGCAATCGTGCAGCAGATTCCTTTACTGTTTTCAATTCTTTTTTCGATTCATCCATACTGACTTTTTCTGTTTTTAAATGTTCTTCTCTTTGTGCTGCCGATGCTAACGCCTGATCAGAAAGGCTTGCCACTGTTTTTGTATGGTCCTTGGTTGTTTGAATCATTTTTTTATACAGCTTCTGCTCTTTTTCCTCATAGCTTTGCAGTGTACCTTGCTCTTTTTCGAAGGATGCTTCTTTTTCACTCATTTTCGTCATCGCGTCCTGCATATCATTGAACGGACTTTGACCTCCGCACCCTGTCAGCAAAAGGGTACATATCCCCGCTAAAGCAGCACCTGCTTTCATGCTTTTTTTCATCTGTCTCATCACAAGGCCCCCTTTACATCTCCACATACCACTATAATTTTTATAGACGTTTGTGACAAGGAAAGAGGTCAGTCATGTGAGGCGGAGAAGATTTTTTTCAAGCAATAGGCGCATGACTATACAAATAGTGCATTCATACATAGTTTATATTACACGCTTCGCCTTCACTTATGAGAGGCAAAGTGTATTTCCAAAGGAGGTCAAAAGTATGTCTAATTATAGTCATGGAAGTATGTATGGTGGATACGGCGGTTACGGGTATGGATTCGGTGGCGGATATGGCGGCGGCTGTTGTTACCCAAGTTATGGCGGTGGATACGGATACGGCGGCGGACGTACATTCGCTTTAATCGTTGTGCTTTTCATCCTATTAATCATTGTTGGCGCAGCATTCTTAGGCGGCGGCGGTGGCTGCTGCTAAGGCTGTTTAAGCCTTTGACCGGTCTCACAGGACCGGTCTTCTTTATTTCATTGCATATGTTGTGTATCATTTTATATACTTTACATACAAAGGAAATAGGAGTGAAGTTTTGTGATTACCATGGATGATATCGTAAGGGACGGACATCCCGTCTTAAGACAAACAGCTGAAGCGGTCGAGCTCCCGCCGACAGAAGAGGAAAAACAGCAATTAGCTGACATGATCGAATTCGTCAAAAACAGTCAGGATGCTGACATTGCTGAAAAATACGGACTTAGACCCGGCGTTGGATTGGCAGCTCCGCAAATCAATATTAGTAAACGCATGATCGCTGTTCACTGTGAGGATGAAGACGGAGAAGAATACAGCTATGCTCTGTTTAACCCTCGTATTGTCAGTCATTCAGTCAAAAGAGCTTATTTAGCGACTGGTGAAGGCTGCTTATCAGTTGATGAAGCCATCCCTGGATTTGTTCCTCGATATCAAAAAATCAGGGTCAAGGCCACTACGCTTGAAGGAGAGGACATTGATATCCGTCTAAAAGGGTTCCCCGCTATTGTTTTTCAGCATGAAATTGACCATTTAAATGGCATTATGTTTTATGATCATATTCAAAAGGATCAGCCGTTCGCTGAGCCAGAAAACTCTGTTGCGATCGGCAGATCATAACATAAAAAAGAAGACCCGCGATCTAAGGGTCTTCTTTTTTATTCTTCAATGAGGCCAAGCTGGGTCACTGCATGGAATATGCCGTCCTCATCTACCGGCTTTGTCACAAAATCAGCCAATGCTTTCAGTTCACTCACAGCATTTCCCATCGCCACGCCTGTTCCAGCAAACGAAATCATTTCTCTATCATTCAATCCGTCTCCAAAGGCAATGGTATCCTTTTGATCGTAAGGAAGTCTTTCGATGACTCGTTTGATTCCTTCAGCTTTTGATCCGCCTTTTGGCAGAACGTCCGTTGACAGCTCATGCCATCTGACAAGGTCAATTTCTTCGCGGAATGCCTTATACTCCACTTCCTCTTCTGCCTTACAAAATAACAGCATTTGAAAAATGTCGTTTTCTTTAAAGAAAGATACATCGTGCTCAGGATGCTCTGTTTTCAAAGTACCGATTCCTTCATGGATAAACGGATGATTCGGCACAGACGCCTTCATCGTTTCTTCTCCCATAAAAACGAGCGGATGATCATGTCGATCCGCTGTCTCATAAATCCGCTCCATCAGCTCCTGCTTCAGCGGATTGCCGTAAATAACGTCTCCCTCATACATGACATACTGACCGTTATAAGCAATGAATGAGTCAAGCCCTAATTCTTCTAAAATGGGCCGGATCAGAAAAGGAGAACGCCCAGATGCAATAAAGAGATGATGACCTTTTTCTTTTAATAAATGAACCGCTCGCTTCGTTGACTCAGGTATATTTTTATCATGGTCATATAAAGTACCGTCGATATCAAAGAAGATGACTTTTTTATTCATATCTCGCCCTCCTGCTCTTCGTTATGTATACACACTCCCTTTCATCATACAGAAAGATTTCAGCTTTCGAAACCAATTCCTTTTGAAAGCGCCTATTTCCCACATATAACCATGTAACATTCAATAGAAACATCATATAATACAAGTATATAGAGAGACCGGAACACACTGGTTAAGCTTACTTCAACCCGAAAGGAGGCGGCATGTGATGCTTCGTCGTCTGCGTAAGAAAATTCGAAGACAATGGAAGGACATGCTTCGCAAAAAATCAATTGCTTAAAAGGATCTTCCGCACATTTGCCGAAGGTCCTTTTTTCTCAGAGACTTTTCTTATGCGCGTTTTTTTAATATAATAGAATAAGCGAGTGTAACATACGGTATTTAAGGAGAGATTTGGATGATATATAAGGTATTTTTTCAGGCAAGTACTACTGAGGTACCTGTAAGAGAACACACAGATTCACTATACGTTGAAGCGGTTTCTGAAAGAGACGTACGCGATAAGTTGAAAAAACATAACTACAACATTGAATTCATTCAGCCTGTAGACGGTGCTTTTTTAGACTATGAACGAGAAAGTGAAAATTTTAAAGTATTGGAGCTATGAGAGGAATGAAATTTGTTAAAAACGATCAGGCGGCAGTTTTTGCGCTCGGCGGTTTAGGCGAGATCGGTAAAAACACGTATGGCGTTCAATTTCAAGATGAAATCATTTTAATTGATGCAGGCATTAAGTTTCCTGAAGACGAGCTTCTTGGAATTGACTACGTCATCCCTGACTATACGTACTTAGTTAAAAACGAAGATAAAATCAAAGGTCTTTTCATCACTCACGGACATGAAGACCACATCGGCGGTATCCCTTACCTTCTCAAGCAAGTGAATATTCCAGTTTACGGCGGCAAACTCGCAATCGGCCTACTTCGTAATAAATTGGAAGAGCATGGTCTCTTGAGACAAACAAAACTTCACATTTTTGAAGAAGAAGATACCATTAAATTTAGAAAAACAGCTGTGTCTTTCTTTAGAACGACACACAGTATTCCAGATTCTTATGGAATTGTCGTGAAGACACCTCCTGGTAACATCGTACATACAGGTGATTTCAAGTTTGACTTTACTCCTGTTGGCGAGCCTGCCAATTTAACCAAAATGGCTGAGATCGGAAAAGAAGGCGTTCTTTGTCTTTTATCTGATAGTACAAACAGTGAAATCCCAGAATTTACGATGTCTGAAAGACGCGTAGGTGAAAGCATTGATGACATCTTTAGAAAAGTCGATGGACGCATCATCTTTGCCACGTTTGCTTCAAACATTCACAGACTTCAGCAAGTGATTGAGTCTGCTGTTGCCAACGGCAGAAAAGTCGCTGTATTTGGACGCAGTATGGAGTCTGCTATTGATATTGGACAAGATCTTGGCTATATTAAATGTCCAAAAAACACGTTTATTGAACATAATGAAATCAACCGCCTTCCAGCAAACAAAGTGACCATTCTTTGTACTGGAAGCCAGGGTGAACCGATGGCAGCTCTTTCTCGTATTGCGAACGGTACTCACCGCCAGATTTCCATTAACCCTGGAGACACTGTTGTCTTCTCATCTTCACCGATCCCAGGTAACAATATTAGTGTAAGCCGCACCATTAACCAGCTTTATCGTGCAGGTGCTGAGGTCATTCATGGCTCGCTAAATAATATTCATACATCTGGTCACGGCGGACAAGAAGAACAAAAACTCATGCTCCGTTTAATTAAACCAAAATTCTTTATGCCGATTCACGGTGAATACCGCATGCAAAAAACGCATATCAAACTTGCGAATGATTGCGGCATCCCTGAGGAAAACTGCTTTATCATGGATAACGGTGAAGTTCTTGCACTGAAAGGTGACGAAGCAAGTGTCGCTGGCAAAATCCCATCAGGCAACGTGTATATCGACGGAAGCGGTATTGGCGATATCGGAAACATCGTTTTAAGAGACCGCCGCATTCTTTCTGAAGAGGGCCTTGTTATTGTGGTCGTCAGCATGGACATGAAAGAATTCAAAATCTCTGCTGGTCCTGATTTGATCTCAAGAGGTTTTGTCTACATGAGAGAATCTGGAGACCTGATCAACGATGCACAGGATTTAATTTCGAAGCATCTTGAAAAAGTAATGGAACGTAAGACAACTCAGTGGTCTGAAATTAAGAACGAAATTACTGACACCCTTGCACCTTTCCTTTATGAAAAAACAAGACGCCGTCCAATGATCTTACCGATTATTATGGAAGTGTAATCACAAAAAGAGACACAAGCCGCTTGGCTGTGTCTCTTTTTTTCACCGTTCATTGAAAAAACCGCATATATACATATGCGGTTTCTCTCTTTTTATGATTGAATTGGGAGATGCTGAAAGCTTCTGACATCAAACAAACCCTTTGTCGTCATTTTCACATCAGGAATGACTGGGAGTGCCAAGAAGGACAGCGTCAAAAACGGATTAAAGTCTAAAATAAAACCTGTTTCTTTTAACGCTTCATGGAGTGCATAAAGGCTTTCATTTACAAGATGTGCCGGCTGATTTGAAAGTAAACCAGAGATCGGTAATGGCAGTGTATGAAGAGTCTGGCCCTCTTTGACAACAGTCAAACCGCCGCCTGCTTCTTTTAACGAGTCAATGGCTTTCACGATATCAGCATCATTTGTGCCAACCGCAATTAAATTGTGAGAATCATGCGCAACCGTTGTTGCAATTGCGCCCTTTTCTAATCCAAAGCCGCTGACAATCCCTATCCCCATTTCAGATAAGCCTTGATGGCGTTCGACAAGCACCATTTTTAATAGATCTCTTTCTGTATCACTAGTGAATTGTCCGTTCGTTTCTGAAGGAGAGATTTGTTCTAATTTTGTTTCTAGCTGATTTGGAATAATGCGGATGACATTCATTTTTTGATGAGCTGTGATAGGCAGAGCCAAATCTTGCTCTTGAACGTCTATAGCATGAACAGATTGTAATAAGGCTGGACTCGGTGCAATTTTTTCGACACCTGGCTTGTACTCTCCATGCTGCGCCACTAATTCTCCAGCAATAAATACGCTGGTAATGTCTACTTGATGAAGATCAGAGACGAGCATAAAATCAGCATCAAAGCCTGGTGCAATGGCTCCCTTTGTTTTGAGGCCAAAACACTCTGCTGCGTTTAAACTTCCCATTTGATACGCTAAAAATGGGTCTAACCCTTCTTTTATAGACATACGTACTTGTTCATCAATACTTCCTTCAGCCATTAAATCATCTAAATGTTTATCATCGGTACAAAAGAAAAAGCGTCTCGCATTCTTTTCATTCACAGCTGGTAAAACGCTTTTCACGTTTTTGGCAACAGAGCCTTCTCTCAGCATGACATACATGCCTCGTTTTACACGTGCAAGGGCTTCTTCGGCTGTTGTCACCTCGTGATCTGTTTGGACATTCGCTGTGCGGTAAACGTTTATTAATCGGTCTGTTAAGCCTGCTAGATGGCCATCAATCAATTTATTCTCGTTTTGAGCATCAAGCAGCTTTTGAAGCATATCTTCTTCTGCCTGCTCCACACCGACGTAATCCATCACCTCAGCAAGACCAAGAACCTCTTTCTCTTGATACAAAGGCTTTAAATCTTTCGCTTTTAAAACAGCACCTGATCGTTCAAAACTGACTGCCGGTACGCAGGATGGCAGCATGAAATAAATATTTAAGGCAGCTTTTCTCGCTTCTTCCAGCATAAAACGGATGCCTGTGATCCCTGACACATTGGCAATTTCATGCGGGTCTGTTACGACAGTTGTCACACCGCGCGGGACGACAGCTTTGGAGAATTCAGCAGGGGTAACCATAGAGGACTCGATATGAACGTGGCCATCAATAAAACCGGGTACAAGCATTTGACCTGCTGCATCCAGCTCCTGTTCTCCCTCGTACTCTCCAATCCCTACTATTTGTCCATTTTCAACAGCGACATCAGCGTCTATCCATTCCTGGTTAAACACGTCCATAACTTTCGCATGTTTAATCACTAGGGCTGCTTTTTTTCTCTTTGCAGCTACCTCAATTTGATGTCTGAAAAGCTCCTTATCCAACGACACTGCCTCCTCCAAGTAAACAATATAATGTTTCTTATCGTAAACGAATCTGTTTGCCCAGTCAATGACATTTAGAGAAAATCACCCAGATAAAAAGACTGATTTTTATTTCTGAATAGTGATAATTGCATGAAAAATATGATGAATGACTTTTAGCTGTTTATGCAGAACAAAACAGCCCTTTTAATGTCTTCTTCCCTCTTCACTGTCCACCTCATGTGTACACAATCATATTAAAAAACACCCCGCCTAGGAGTGTTTAATAATCGTTCTGCATTTCTCGTTTTTCAAAACGTCCGATATCGGCAACTGCCCCAATGACAATCAGAATATCTTCTTTTTGTATCATTTCATCTGCGAGCGGTGAAACAATCACTTCTTTTCCACGCTTAATCGCCACAATATTAATGCCATATCTCGCTCTAATATCGAGATCTAAAAGAGAATGCCCTGCAAGCCTGCTGTTGGCAACGATTTCAATGAGGCTGTACTCATCTGACAGCTCAAGATAATCTAATACGTTATTGGAGATGATTTTATGTGCAATTCGTCTGCCCATGTCCCGCTCTGGATGAACGATACGATCAGCTCCAATTTTATTTAACACCTTTTCGTGGTAATCGTTTTGCGCTTTTACTGTGACCATTTTAACGCCAAGCTCTTTCAGCATAATCGTCGTTAAAATACTGGCCTGAATGTTTTCACCAATCGCAACGATGACATGATCAAAATTGCGGATGCCGAGATTTTTTAAAACAGATTCGTCCGTCGAATCACCAATGACCGCATGTGAGGCAATTTTCGCGTATTCGTTCACTCGATCTTCATTCATATCCATGGCCATGACTTCAAGTCCTTCTTCGCTGAGCGCCTTACAAATACTTCCGCCAAAGCGTCCAAGACCAATGACTGCATATTCCTTTTTCATGTTCAGACTCCTTTTATCTCACTTACTATGCATTTTACTACGGTTTGATTAATGAATCCATATGCGAGCGAATTTTTTTGCGGAATGCTTCACTTAAGTAAAGATCTGCTCCTTTTTCAATTTCACTGCGGTAATGACCTGGCGGAGCAATTTCTTCGCTCTTTTGAAGAACAAGAAAGGTTAAACAGTCTTCATATATTTGATCACCTATTTTGACATCGACAAAAGCTGGACGATATGTGCCCTCATAGACGCCTTCTCGTTTGTACAAATATCGAATGGCATCAAAAGGAACCTCATATAAAACACCCTCTGTTTCTCCGCCGTCTTCTACCATATCGGCTCTTGATCCATCAGGCCTTACCAATGTAAATCTAGTTGTAAAGCCGTTCAGAGCACCGCCGCCGATGATTTGTTTAAAATAATGATCAACTTCTGCCAGTTTAAATCTTGCATCATCCATACAGGAGCCATAGGCAAAATAATAGAAGGATGCCGGCTTCTGCTGCCACATTCTATATTCCTTCCAGCAGCCGCTCTCGATCTCCTTCAGCGATGATGCCTTCTGCTTTGGTAAAGTGTATGTAACAGCCGCCACCGGCCCTTTGTCTGTCATGACATCGACCACCTGCTTGTCATACCCTTCCTCAAGCAAATCTATCTTATTCAGCGTGCTTGCGGTTACCTCGTACAATTCTCCATATACTGTGCTTTTCTCTTTTGGAACGCACGCAGGGTATCCTTGACCTGTATCATAGATTCTGCCGCTGATCCAAGCTGATTTAGCTAATGGCCTGCTTTCTTTCATATACGTCTCGTGGTGCTCTTCATGCTGCAGAAGCGTCCCATATACAAATAAAGCTTTCTCCTTCATGAAATCACGTCCTCTCGCCTTGCTGGTGTCTGCTTTTTTGCCACACAGGTAAATAGATATGAAAAGCTGTACCTTTTCCCAGCTCACTGACCACATCCATCCTACCGTGATGATCTTTTAAAATCGCTGCACAGATGGTGAGGCCAAGTCCCGTCCCTTCTGTTTTTGTGGAGAAGAAAGGATCATATATTTTCTGAATATCCTCTTCAGACATCCCTTTTCCTTCATCTTGAATGGTAATTTTCCATTCGTTCATCACTTTTTCTGTTGATATGTATATACTGCCGCCTTCAGGCATTGCCTCAATGGCATTTTTGATTAAATTAATGAACAGCTGCTTCATTTGGTTAGCGTCTGCTAATATAGCGCCGGCATCCTGCTTTTTAAATGGCTGTTTGAGATCAATATTCGAAAGGACTGCATTGGTTTTTAGCAATGTAATAACCTGTTCTAACAGTCCATGAAGCTGAACTTCTTGAAAATGGACCGACTGCGGCTTTGCCAGCACCAGCAGCTCACTTAAAACAAAATCAATCCGTTTAATTTCAGAAAAGATAATGTCAAAATAATCGGTTCTTTCAGGATATTGTGTTTTCATCAGCTGTAAAAAGCCGTTTACTGAGGTCAGCGGATTTCTGACTTCATGGGCGATTCCAGCGGCTATTTGTCCTGCAACGGCCAGCTTTTGCGCCTGCATTTGCACTTGTTGATTTGATTTTTCAAGCTCAAGCTTTGCCAGCTTTTGTTTTGTAATATCTGCAACTGTTCCAATACCTCCAGTAAACTGGTGCTCCTCATCAAAGTAGAGCTTATAATGAACGTCTCCCCATACTTTCTTTCCCTCTTTATGAAGAAGCTGCAGCTCGATCCGCCCTGAATCTTTATGCTCTTTGATGACAGATGACAAATGCTGAATAACTCTTTCTTCTTGATCAAAGTACTGATTGTACATCGTACCTAGACATTCATCTATGTCATAGCCGGTCATTTGTTTCCATGCTTGATTTAAGAAAATGATGTGCCCTTTTTCATCTGTTTCAAAGACAATTTCTTGCAAGTTATCTGTAATTCGATTCAACCGCTCTGTCAGTTCGTGTGCTTCTTTTTCTCTCTTATTTAGATCTGACACAAGTAAATTCAAGCGGTCTACATATCCTGAGACAACCCAGATCCCTGCTAACACAACGACTGTAAAGGCTAGATCGAGCGGCCAATTAATTTGATAGCCGCCTACATAATAAAAGAAATCCCAGCTTATGATTAAGATAAATGCAAGAACAGATAACACGATCCGAACTTGATATGTTTTGTTCAAATGATTCCACCTGCCGCCCTGAGATTCTTTGTCAATTGTACCATTTTCCACTTATTTTTTGAGGGAGATGGGGCATTTTTAAGGAACTTTTTTAAAGAAAAAATAGCCTGTTCTCAGCACAGAGGAAGAGAGCAGGCTATTTTGATTACTTCTGAAGAGCTTCTTGCAGTTCTTTTAACAGCAGTTCTGCGCCTTCAGCGCTTAATGTAATTTGACCATTTCCATATTCATGGTTCTCTGATGTAATCTCACCAGTCATGAGACAAACGCCCTCTGGCTGATATTTTTTCAAGACGATTTTATCTCCATCTATAAAAAATTCCATACTGTCTTTAATAGCGATATCAAGTGCTCTTCTCAATTCGATTGGCATCACAATACGCCCTAGTTCGTCTACTTTTCTTACGACTCCGATAGATTTCAATTTCGTTCCCTCTTTCTTTCATTAGCTCAAGATCAATCTGTTTTTCACCAATTGATATATCGTAGACGTAAGAGATTCTTAAAAGGTTTCTCCTCTATAAAAATTTTTTTCATAAAAGAAAAAACAAAGGGAAAATTTATTGTGATTGTCAAAATGATACTTGAATTTTACAGATTCATTTCAAGGTGATCACAAACCCCCACAAATGACATCAACCCTCTGAACTTTTAAATGTAAAATTGTTTAAAACAGCAAAAATAGAGATTGGGTGAAAACATGTTTCAAAATGCCGAAATTGGAATTGATTTAGGAACAGCTAACATATTGGTTTATAGTAAAAATAAGGGAATTATTTTAAATGAACCGTCCGTCGTAGCAGTCGATACAGAAACAAAGACTGTACTTGCCGTCGGATCAGAAGCAAAAGAAATGATCGGGAAAACACCTGGGAAAATTGTTGCGATCCGTCCGATGAAAGACGGTGTCATCGCTGATTATGATATGACAACAGATTTACTTAAACAAATCATGAAAAAAGCAGGAAAAAATATCGGGTTTACCTTCAGAAAGCCAACTGTCGTTGTATGTACACCTTCTGGTTCAACAGCTGTTGAGCGCCGCGCCATCAGCGATGCTGTGAAAAACTGCGGAGCAAAGCATGTGCATTTAATTGAAGAACCTGTTGCAGCTGCAATCGGTGCTGATCTTCCGGTAGACGAGCCTGTGGCGAACGTCGTAGTCGATATTGGCGGCGGAACAACAGAAGTTGCGATCATTTCATTTGGCGGCGTTGTCTCTTGTCATTCGATCCGAATTGGCGGCGATCAGCTGGATGAAGATATCATTACGTTTGTCAGAAAGAAATATAACCTATTAATCGGCGAACGGACTGCCGAGCAGGTGAAAATGGAAATTGGATATGGTCTTATTGAACATGAGCCTGAATCATTAGAAGTGCGCGGTCGCGACCTTGTGACAGGTCTGCCAAAAACGATCACACTTGTCTCTCATGAAATTCAAGGCGCCATGCGAGAATCACTTCTTCATATTTTAGAAGCGATCCGTGCCACATTAGAGGACAGCCCTCCAGAGCTAAGCGGAGATATTGTAGACCGCGGCGTCATTTTAACTGGCGGAGGCGCTCTTTTAAATGGAATTCAAGAATGGCTTTCTCAAGAGATTGTTGTTCCAGTCCATATTGCAGCCAATCCCCTTGAATCTGTTGCCATTGGAACAGGTCGTTCATTAGAAGTGATCGACAAATTGCAAAAAACTTTAAAATAATCTTCTTGTTCTACTTCTTTTTTTGTCATTTTGATCATATCGTGAGAAATGGATAAACGTGAAGGAGGAAGAACATGTTGCTTGATTTAGGTAAACGGGTCGTTGTCACAGTCATTTTAACGGGTATTATTTTAGGAGGAATGAGCCTGTCGTTTTCACATATGCCGCCTTCTAATGCACAGCCTGTGAAACAACTGAACCGCTAAAAAAGCCGCACGAAAGCGGCTTTTTTATTTTGGCTTTAAACGGGCTCCCCATTTTCCTTTTCGGTCATAAATCTGATATGATGAACATGACTAAAGGAGGGGTTTTTATGAGTTCATTTGAAAAACAACTAGATCAATATGCGAAGACCATCGTTGAAGTCGGTGTGAATGTACAAAAGGGGCAGGAAATCGTTGTATCCGCATTTACTGAATCTGCACATCTTGTTCGTCTTGTAGCGAAACACGCGTATGAGCGCGGGGCGAAAAACGTACATATCCGCTGGAGTGATGGTGTTCTCACTCGTTTAAAATATGAACATGCACCGCAAGATGTATTTGAGCAATTCCCTGAATGGGAAGCACAGATGATGGAAACCATCGCAAAACGCGGAGGCGCTTTTATTACCATCCTGTCAGAAAGCCCTGACCTTTTGCGAGGCATTGATTCGAAAAAAATCGCTGCACAGCAAAAAGCTGCTGGTTCAGCACTACATACATATCGTCAATACGTTCAATCTGACAAAGTCGCTTGGACAGTCGTAGGTGCTGCATCAAAAGAATGGGCGAAAAAGATTTTCCCTGATCATACAGATGAAGAAGCTGTCACGTTATTGTGGGATCAAATCTTTAAAGTCGCACGCGCTGATCAAGCAGATCCAGTTGAGGCTTGGAAAAAGCACGATGCGTCATTAAATGAAAAGGTCAAAATACTCAATGAACGCCACTACCACGAGCTTCATTATGAAGCACCGGGCACAGACTTAACGATTGAGCTTCCAGAGCAGCATATTTGGGTAGGTGCTGGCAGCGTAAGTGAACGCGGCGTTTCGTTCATGGCCAACATGCCGACAGAAGAAGTCTTTACCGTACCGAAAAAAGACGGTGTAAACGGGACAGTCTCAAGCACAAAGCCGCTCAGCTATGCTGGAAACATCATTGATGAGTTTTCATTAACCTTTGAAAATGGCCGGATTGTGGATGTGAAAGCAAAAGAAGGCGAAGATATGTTAAAATCTCTCGTTGAAACAGATGAAGGCTCTCATTATCTAGGTGAGGTTGCCCTCGTACCAGATGATTCACCAATTTCTAACTCAAATATTCTTTATTACAATACACTTTACGATGAAAATGCATCAAACCACCTTGCCATCGGCAGCGGATATGCGTTTAATATCGAAGGCGGAAAAGAAATGAAACGAGAAGAATTGGATGCAGCGGGTGTGAACAGCAGTATTACACACGTTGATTTTATGATTGGTTCAAAGGAAATGAATATTGACGGGATCACAAAAGACGGTAAACGCGAACCGATCTTCCGAAATGGAAACTGGGCGATTTAATCAAAAAAAGACATCCTATGGATGTCTTTTTTTATTTATGCGTAAAGCTCTTCAAGTCTTTTTTGGATGTCTTGATCTGATAAGAACTCATCATATGTTGTTTGTTTATCGACGATGCCATTTGGCGTCACTTCGATAATCCGGTTTGCGACTGTTTCAACAAACTGATGGTCATGAGATGAGAAGAGCATAGCTCCTTTAAAGCTCATGAGGCCGTTATTCAGCGCTGTAATGGATTCTAGGTCTAAGTGGTTCGTTGGCTCATCCAGCAGCAGAATATTCGCTCCAGACAGCATCATTTTTGATAACATACAACGAACCTTTTCTCCTCCTGATAAGACACTTGCTTTTTTCTTCACTTCTTCCCCAGAGAAAAGCATACGTCCTAGGAAACCACGCAGGAAGCTTTCGCTTTGATCATTCGGAGAATATTGACGAAGCCAATCAACGAGATCAACATCGTTTCCTTCAAAGTATTCACTATTATCTTTCGGGAAAAAGGCTTGTGACGTTGTGACGCCCCATTTAAATGATCCGCTGTCTGGCTCCATTTCACCAGCAAGGATTTTAAATAAAGTGGACACAGCAAGCTCGTTACGGCTTAAGAACGCAATTTTATCTTCGCGGTTCATAATAAAGCTGACATTATCCAGTACTTTCACACCGTCAATTGTTTTTGATAGACCTTCTACTTGAAGGACATCATTTCCGATTTCGCGCTCTGGCGCAAAATGAACATACGGATATTTACGTGAAGACGGCTTAATGTCATCTAAAGAGATTTTATCAAGCAATTTCTTTCTTGATGTCGCTTGCTTCGATTTAGAAGCGTTCGCACTAAACCGGGCAACGAATTCTTGAAGCTGCTTAATTTGTTCTTCTTTTTTCTTATTTGCTTCTTGGCTTAGTTTCAGCGCTAACTGGCTGGACTCATACCAAAAATCATAGTTTCCGACGTATACTTGGATTTTTCCGAAATCAAGGTCCGCAATATGTGTACATACTTTGTTTAAGAAATGACGATCATGCGACACAACGATGACGGTATTTTCAAAGTTAATGAGGAACTCTTCGAGCCACTGGATTGCTTGTAAGTCCAAGTGGTTCGTCGGCTCATCGAGAAGAAGAACGTCAGGCTTGCCAAATAAAGCTTGAGCTAAAAGTACTTTTACCTTTTCAGAACCGCCAAGCTCAGACATTTTCTTCGATTGAAGGCTTTCTGGAATGCCAAGGCCCTTTAATAGGATCGCTGCTTCACTTTCAGCTTCCCAGCCGTTTAATTCAGCAAACTCACCTTCAAGCTCCGCTGCACGAATCCCGTCTTCATCTGAGAAATCAGGTTTCATATAGATCGCATCTTTCTCCTGCATCACGTCATATAGACGTTTGTGACCCATGATGACGACTTTCAGCACTTCAAACTCTTCGTATTCAAAGTGGTTCTGTTTTAAAATCGCTAAACGCTCACCAGGACTCATATGAACATCGCCCGTTTGAGGCTCAATTTCTCCAGAAAGAATCTTTAGGAACGTTGATTTACCAGCTCCATTGGCACCAATTAATCCGTAGCAGTTGCCAGGAGTGAATTTAATATTTACTTCTTCAAATAGTTTACGATCAGCAAAGCGCAAACTAACATTATTTACTGCAATCATTTATTAATCCTCCATCACTCATTCATCAATATGAAGTATAACATGAATAACGTTTGATAGAAACGTCTCTCGCTAAGAACGAAGGCTTTTTGTCTATTATGATATAATAAACGGGAATGATTGATTGAAGGAGTTCGGGCGATTTGAGATTACTCACACTGATGGAATACTGTTTATTGATTTTCTTTATGGGCATTTATTTATCTGCAACAGGCTTTAATGCGAGGGACTTTGGCCTTTATATTGGGCTTATCCTCATTTACACACTGGTTCACATCTTTTCCAAACGTTTTTTACAAAAGCGGGGCAAAGAAAACCAAAAGATCGGATTGTTTCGATCCGTTTTAGCCATTACCGGATCTGTATTCGCTTCTGTTCTAGCGATTGTGATCATTGTGACGATGCTCACACCAAATTAAAAACGACCCTTCTGTAAGGGTCGCTCGTTCAAGTACCTTTCTCTTGCCCATGAGAAGGTGCTTTTATTTTGTCTGTCGAATATCGCCAAATGGGAAGAAAACAAATTCTGATGTCCCGACAACCCGATCCTTTTCAATGAGGCCAAGTCCATTTCTGCTGTCCATGGAATTCAGTCTATTGTCCCCCATCACAAAGTAATCGTTTTTCGGTACTTTCACTGGACCAAAATCTCCAGTTAAATGCACTTCATACTCTTTCGCATGGGCCTTGTTCTCTTTTAAATAAGGCTCATCTACTTTTTTACCATTAATGTAAAGCGTATCATCCTTCATTTCAATCGTATCACCTGGAAGGCCGATCAATCGTTTGACATAATGAATCTTCTGACCATCTTTTCCATTAATAATCACGATGTCACCGCGTTTTACACCACCGAGATAGTTAATGGTTTTGTTGACAAACAGCTTTTCCCCGTCATGAAGTGTTGGTTCCATTGACTCTCCTTCCACCACATAAGGTTCAAATATAAACGTACGGATGAGCAAGACGAGTGCAAGTGCGATTAAAATGGCTTTGATCCATTCAAACAGTGAACTTTTCTTCTCTGTTTTGGCTTGCTTCGCATCAGATTGAATTTCATTTTCGTTTTGTTTGTTTTCTTCGTTCAAAATACTGCTTCCTCCTAAGACTTTCTGCTAAAAGACTTGAAACGTGAATTGAATAACTTTACTTTATCATATGTCATTTAAAAATTCACAAGACAACCATCTAATTAGATATTTTTTCCTAATTCACTGATGATTAAACAAAAAGAAGCACCGTTTTTCACGATGCTTCTCTTCTGCATTACGCTTCTTGCCTGACTGGTTTTTTCAAAATACCCAGTAAAATCGCTGTCACAACAGCACCGATTAAGATGCTGATGATATAAAGAACTGGATGATTTGTTACCCAGAAAACAAATAGTCCGCCATGCGGTGCAGGAAGCGTCACTCTAAAGAATTCCGTTAATCCGCCAGCAACTGCTGCACCAATAACAGCTGAAGGAATCACACGAAGAGGATCTGCTGCCGCAAACGGGATCGCCCCTTCAGTGATGAAGGCAGCTCCCATGAAGTAACATGTAATCCCTGCTTCACGGTCACGTTTTGAGAACTTATTTCTAAAGATCGTTGTTGCAAGTGCAATACCTAGTGGTGGTACCATTCCGCCTGCCATAATTGCAGCATGCGGTGCATAGTTGCCAGCAGCAATCATTGCAAGACCAAATGTGTAAGCCGCTTTGTTAATTGGGCCTCCCATATCAATTGCCATCATACCAGCTAAAATAATACCCATTAAGACAAGGTTTCCCGTACCTAATGATTCAAGCCAATGTGTTAATCCGTCCATCACCATTTTCACTGGTGTGTTGACAATATAATGCATGATAATGCCTGTGAAGAAAATACCGAACAACGGATACAGCAGAACCGGTTTAATCCCGTCGAGTGTCTGCGGTACGAATGTGAATACTTTTTTGAGCAGCACAACAATGTAACCTGCTAGGAAACCAGCAATCAGTCCGCCTAAGAACCCTGCACCTGCTGCTGACGCCATAAAACCACCGACCATACCTGGCGCAAAACCTGGACGATCTGCAATACTCATGGCAATAAATCCAGCTAATACAGCAACGATTAAGGCAAGCGCATTATCGCCGCCAATTCCTTTTAAGACAGCTGCAAATGAATTAAATGAAGGGTCCTTAGGATCTGCTGAGTTAATGCCCCAGAAGAATGAAATCGCAACAAGGATACCTCCTCCGACAACAAATGGAAGCATGTTACTTACACCACTCATTAAGTGCTTGTAAAATCCGCTTCTTCCTTTGCCAGATGATTCATTTTCGTCTTTAGAAGAATTGCCGCCTGAACCTTTATAAATCGGCGCATCTTGATTGATTGCTTTTTCAATTAATTCCTGTGGACGGCGAATACCAGCTGTTACAGGGACTTCAATGACATGCTTGCCTTTAAAGCGTTCCATTTCTACTTGCTTGTCCGCTGCTACAATGATGGCTGGTGCTTCTTCAATTTCTTTTGCTGTAAGGGCATGTTTAATACCGCCAGAGCCGTTTGTTTCAACTTTAATGTCAACGCCCATTTCTTTTGCTTTTTCTTTCAAAGCATCTGCTGCCATAAATGTATGGGCAATGCCTGTTGGGCAAGCTGTTACTGCTAAAATTTTAGCGGGTTTTCCTTCTGCTGCCGGCTCCTCTTGAACTTCCTCTTCTTCTTCATCATCTTGATCATGTGTATTGATGATCTCAATGATTTCATCTTCAGTCGCCGCTTCAAGGAGCTGCTTTCGGATTTCTTCACGCATTAGAAGTGTGGATAAACGAGAAAGTGCCTCTAAGTGCGTGTTGTTTGCGCCTTCAGTTGCGGCAATCATAAAGACAAGATGACTCGGCTGCGCGTCTAGTGATTCATAATCAACACCAGCAGTTGAGCGGCCAAATGCAATGGCAGGCTCTTTTACACTTGCTGTTTTAGCGTGCGGGATGGCAATTCCTTCACCAATACCAGTAGAGCTCTGTTTTTCACGATTAATCACAGCTTCTTTGTAGCCCTCTTTATCATTTAACTTGCCTGCTGTATCTAAAACAGTGACCAGCTCTTCAATGACTGCTTCTTTCTGCTGGCTGTCTAATTGAAGCTTAATGGTATGCTTCGTGAGTAGTTCTGTAATTTTCATGATGACTCCTCCTTTAAATGCGTGTGACTTTTACTTGTGGTAATAGTGTGTCAACAAGCTCTTTTGTGCCAAGCTCCTCAGAAAAGGCTGTAGCGCTTCCTGAAGTAACACCAAGCTTAAATGAATCTTCAATTGAAAGGCCTTTTGAAACGCCGGCTAAAAACCCTGCAACGACTGAATCTCCTGCTCCAACTGAATTAACGAGCGTTCCCTTTGGAACATTGGACTGATAGATTCCTTCTTTACTGAATAAAAGGGCGCCATCTCCAGCCATGGAGACGATGACATGTTCAGCACCTTGTTCTAACAGCTTTTTCCCATAAGGAATTGCTTCTTCTGCTGATGAAATACTCGTCTCAAACATTTCACCCAGTTCATGATGATTTGGCTTCATTAAGAATGGTTTCATGTCAGCTGCTTTTTTTAACGCTTCGCCAGAAATATCAAGAACAACTCTTACACCTTGCTCTTTGCAAACTTCAGCAATACGCTCATATGTGTTATGAGGTAATGAAGAAGGAATGCTGCCAGCTAAAACCACGACATCTCCTTCAGTTAATGAAGAAAATTGAGATAGAAATGACTCAAATTGCGCTTCAGTAATTGATGGGCCGAGTCCGTTGATTTCTGTCTCTTCACCTGTTTTTAGTTTCACATTAATTCTTGTATCTTCTGACACCTCGTGAAAGGCTGTTTGTAATTGTTCGTTCTGTAAAAAATCCTGAATATATTTGCCTGTAAATCCACCAATGAATCCAAGTGCTTTTGATTCAACACCGTGACGTTTTAATAGCCTTGAGACATTAATTCCTTTACCACCTGGATATTTTTGATCATAGGTTGAACGATTTAAACCGCCGACTGCAAAATCCTCCACGTGTACAATGTAATCAACTGATGGGTTTAAAGTAACTGTATAAATCATGTTTTCACTACCTTTATAACCGTTTTTTCATGGTAATTATCGAATGAATCCTCTTTTGCGTCGTTTGTGATAATGGTGGCTTCCTGTAAACTAGCAAAGGTTGAAAACGATATTTCGCCAAACTTCGAGGCATCTGATAAGATATAGGTTTTTTTCGCCTGTTTCATGGCTCTTTTTTTCATGAGTGCTTCCTCTGGATCAGGCGTTGTAAAACCCGCCTCGGGATGAATGCCGTTTGTCCCAACAAAGCTTTTGTCAAAACGATAATTTTCCATCGCTGTCAAAGCTGCGGCTCCCACCATGGCTCCTGTTCGATGTTTCACTGATCCGCCTGTCAAGTAAAAGGTAATGCCTTTTCTCATAAGTGCTTCAATGTGCATCACACCGTTAGTCACCACGACAATATCTTGATCTGGATCGATATATTCAATCATTTGCTGTGTGGTTGTACCTGCATCTAAATAAATACAGTCACCCTGTTTTAAAAGAGATGCCGCTGCCTCTGCTACCAATGACTTTTCTTGAAGGTTTTTGGCAGATTTCTCAAATACATCTGGTTCAAGGCGAATACTCGAAACCTTGGCCGCTCCTCCATGAACCCTTTTCAGAAATCCTTTTTCTTCAAGGGCTGATAAATCTCTTCTGATTGTAGATTCAGACGCATCCGTCATCATCGTTAAGTCCTGTATTTTAATGACATCATTTTCTTCTAAGCTGTCGATAATGAGTTGATGTCTTTCCGGTGTTAACATGAGAACACCCCTTTTGAAAACGTATTCATTTTGCGCGCACCTTTATTGTAATCGCTTTTTTCAACATTATCAATACAAAACAATCAAATACATTCAATAACTATCAAAATCTTTCACCATGGTCATCTTACCTTTATATGTACCATTTGTAAACTGAAAAATATGTGACATTAAGATGAAAGTCATGATATTAGCATTTCTATCATTTTTTATTTCATTCAATGGAACTAAAAAAAGCTTTTATGCGATTTGCATAAAAGCTTTTGATGGGTAATGAAGGCGAATGTAAACCGTTTGTGCTTTTTTCTTCTCTGAATTATTCATATCTGAGCGATTCAATAGGGTCTAGTCTCGCTGCTTTATTCGCAGGAATTAACCCAAAAACAATACCAATGAGCATACTAAACAGTACGCCTCCACAAACCACTTGCCAAGATACGAGAGACGGCCAGCCGGCAAATAGTGATACTAGCGAAGCACCGCCTAAACCAAGTGCAATCCCCATCAGCCCGCCGATGAGTGTTAAAACGACAGACTCAATTAAAAACTGAACGAGAATTTGCGCCCTTGTTGCGCCCATCGCCTTTCGAATACCGATTTCTCTTGTCCTCTCTGTCACAGAAACGAGCATAATATTCATCACACCGATGCCGCCGACAAGTAAAGAGATTCCGGCTATTGAACCAATGATCGTTGTCATAACGGACGTTATTTGACCGATCCCTTCTGCGATTTCTTCCATATTGATCATTTCGTAAGCATCTTCTGTATGATGATTTTCATTTAATATGGCAGCCGCGCTCTTTCCTACTTCCTTCATTTGATCCGCATGTGCGACTTGAATAGATAACTTATCATATTCATTCATACCAAATGTGGAGGTGAGCATCGCAAATGGGACATATATTTCATTCATATCAAATGAAAACATCCCTTTCTGTTTTGCTAACACACCGATGACTTCAACTGGCTGTCCGTTCATCCAAATCAGTTCACCTAATGCCTTTTGTCCATTGAATAGTTCTTTTTGTAAGCCATCCGAGATGAGGGCAGCTCTTCTGCCGCTTCTAAAGTCAATATCTCTTAAATTCTGTCCTTCTGCGATTTGTAATGAATGTACATCCGTATACCCCTCATTTATGCCGTTAACTGTCGCATCAACTGTCGTATCTTGAAATCTCAGTTGCATTCCTTGTGCAGTCGAGGAGGCGACCTGCTTCACCCCATTGATTGTCCTAATGCTTTTTATGTCTTCCTCAGTAAATGAGGCTTCGAATAAAGCATTTGGATTTGCATTTAACTCTTCGTCAGAAGGCGTATATGTCATATCAATGGTATTGTTTGGACCTGAAATCGATCCTTTTAACATTTGCTCACCGCCTTGACCGATCGCCACGACTGCAATGACTGATCCAACACCAATAATAATCCCAAGCATCGTTAAAATAGAACGTAATTTATGAGCTAAAACCGAATTCAGCGCTATTTTGATATTTTCAAAGAGTTTCATTCATAGCGTCCCCTTGCATCCATCTATCTTCAACAAGCCGTCCATCTCTCACAACGACCGTACGGTTTGTATACGCAGCTATTTCTTCTTCATGGGTGACAAGCACAATCGTTGTCCCTTCCTCATTCAGCTGTGTAAACTGTTCCATAATTGACATGCTTGTTTTTGAGTCGAGAGCACCAGTCGGTTCGTCTGCCAAAATAAGCTGAGGCTTATTGACAATCGCTCGTGCAATTGCCACCCTTTGCTTTTGTCCTCCTGACAACTCACTTGGCATATGTTTCATTCGATCTGTCAAACCAACCTTTTCAAGTGCCAATTCCGCACGTTCTTTTCTTTCCTTTTGGCTGATCCCAGCGTAAATCATCGGAAGTTCAACATTGCGTCTCGCATTTAACCTTGGCAGGAGGTGAAATTGCTGAAAAACAAATCCAATGGATTGATTTCGAATGACCGCGAGCTCTTGATCCTTTGCTGCTGACAGCTCTTTACCTTGAAAATGATATTGTCCCGTCGTCGGGCGGTCTAAACAGCCAATAATATTCATTAACGTTGACTTTCCAGAGCCTGACGGGCCCATAATGGACATATACTCACCTTTTTCAATGACAAGATTCATGTCACTTAATACATCAAATGTTTCGTGTGCGACCTCATAGCTTTTTGTTACGTTGGAAAGCTGAATCATTCAGCATTCACTTCCATTCCGTCATACATGTCATCTGTTGGATGAGCAATGATTTGGTCCTCTGCCTTGACACCTTTTGTCACTTCAAGATCATGACCTGACGTTTCCCCTATGACCACTTTTACTTTTTTCAGTACATTTTCTCGAACAACATAAACGTATTGTCCATCAGTCTCTTTTTTTACTGCTGTTTCAGGAATTGTTTGCGCTTGGCGCTTATCTGTTTCAATTTCCATGATCATTTTAAAACCAGGCTTCGCCTCAGGTTTCTTCCCCTTTATTTCAACTTCAACAGGATATTGAACCGTTTGATCGCTCGAAGTTGTTTCGGCCGCAGTCTGGACAGGAACAGCACCTACTTTTTTCACGACTCCTTGCCAGCTCTTCCCGCGAATGACATCAGACGTTACCTTCACTTTTTGTTTCTTTTTGATTTTGATGGCATCATACTCTGAGATCAAACCCCGCACGATCATTTTTTTCTCATTACCAATATGGATGATCGGCTGCCTATCTTCCGGCCCCCCTGCTCCGGCCTCTTGCTCAATGGAAATCACTGTTCCATCAATTTTACTATGTACGGTTAAATCTTCTATTTGCGCCTTTACTTTTTCTTGGCTGATCTCTGCTTGCTTTTGTTCTAATTCAGCCGCTTTCAGTTCTAATTGAAGCTGATCTCGCTCGCTTTTGGCATTAGCGTCAGAACCGCCTGCTTTTTTCTCATCTAATTCACTCAGCCTATTTTGCAATTGTTCCAATTTTAATGTACTTGACTCAGCGGCTAATGCTTGCTGCTGCTCCTCAAGCTCCAGTTCCTTGTTTTCATATGTAAGAAGCGGCGTTCCAGCCTTTACCTTTTCCCCTTCTTTCACAGCAATTCCCTTCAATTTCCCCTTTTCCTCTTCTTCATAGATGAACTGCTCTTCAGAAAATGAAAGTGTCCCGGGTGTCATCACCGTAGATGTGATTTCTTTCGGCGTGAGTTTGACTGTTTTAATCGCTGCTGTAGAAACAGGCTTTGCTTGGTTTTTCGCAATATTAAATCCAATAAATAGTCCAATCACAATAATTAAAATAGATCCGATGATGATTTTCTTTCTCATAAAAACATTCTACCCCCAGCTTACTGATATGTTAATTGCTGTTCCTACATATTGAAAAATTAACGATAAGATATAAAAGACGCCTATAATCACCCAAGAAATTCTCGGTGATATACGCCCAACTTGGATGAATAAAAAGCCTGTTAAAACAAGATTCCAGATCACAAATAGATCGATATTGGCTAACACCGCATGCCATGGACCAGAAATTCGAATGAGTGCGTTTAACGAAGTAACAGTGACATCTTTTGGAACATGAAAAAGGATTACTGCCAAATGAGAAATAATCGTCCCAATGATCGTAACGGGTGTAATGAACAGAACCGCTGAAAACAGCTGCCGAAATGATGCATCACCTTTCGCTAAAAATACGATGAACTTATATATAGCAGCATTGATGACAATCCCAAATACCAGACCAATGAGCGTCACCACATAAACAACAGGTACCGGCAAACTTAAATCTGCCCACATTCCCTTATTTACGAGCTCAGACAAATAAGTCACAACAACTGTTAAAATAAGCACACAAGATAAAGGCCACCAAACAACTGGATTTTCCCATACTCTTTTCAGGTGCTCTGATGGTCTTGTGCTCACTCCAATGATCGTAGGTTTTTGCATGTTTTCTTTCACCAAATGTCATCCTCTCTATGTCAAGCAAATATGCAAACGCACAATGACGCTCTTTTTCTTTCTATTTTATCAAAAGATTGCCAATAAGTGATCGATCATTTGATTTTCTTATTTTCGTTGAGAAAAAATTTTATCTATTATTCTATTTTCACGAATGAAACCCTTCAAATGACCCCATGATCCGACCATATTCATATCAAGAATCGTGCTTTTACTGACTTAAAAACATTTTATTAAGTAAACAATATGTCTTTCGGAATAAATATCCTTTTCTTTTGGATTCGCATGGTCTTAGATAGACACAACAATTTTTTGTTAAAATAATCCTAGTAATTTGGACAAATCCCGGCTTTATAGGACTATGATTGGTTTCTTTTACAGAACAAATAAGTCTTTAGTATCAATACTTTCATATTAAAAAATTAAAAATAAAGGGATTTTACTTGATCAAAAGTTATTTTTTCATATAATGTAAAATAGAGGTAGGTTAAATGATAGTGGAAATGGAGTCAAGTGAATGTTAAGAGAAAAATTGAAAATGCAATTGATTTTACTGTATGAAAAGGAACAAGAAGCATGGCAATACTTTCGAAAGGAAAGAGAATCGATTTATCATGAGCTCAAATTACTTGATATGAAAGAAAGCAGACCTTCTAACGACAAAATATACTACGCTGCAAGATGTGTAGATATTATCAAAGAGAAAAAGGGAAGCATTGTGAGCACAAAAGAATTAAAGGAACAGCTTCAAGCCCAAACAGATTTCAATGTGAGAAGAATCAGCGAATTGTATGATCTCATTCAGCAGCTCGATCCTCACATTTCTAAAGCAAGAAGGGGATGTTTTATTTACGAAGATCACACCCAAGCACCTCTACAAACTTTTCACACATAAAAAATTGGTTACAGCCGGGCGGCCATAACCAGATCCTCTAATATCTATTATCCACCACTTACAGGAGGAATGAGTGCAACAGTGTCCCCGCTACGCACTTCAGCATTTCCCCTCGTATATATTTCGTTGACTGCAACCATTACGTTTTGTGCAGCATCAACACCATATACCTCCTGTAATTCTATTTTAATCTCATCAACCGTTGTTTGTTCTTTTTGAATGATGATTTGTTGTTTCCCGGCCTTCTCAGCAAGGCCGGCGAACAATAACACATTAATCATGCTGATCACCTTCTTTCTCTGCAAGTTGAAGATGGCTAGGTTTACCTTCTGGATATGAAACCGTTTCAAGCTGATTACCTATCCAGGCCTCTCCATCTTCCCAATATTCTTTTTTCCAAATAGGAACGATTTCCTTGATTCGTTCAATAGCATATTCATTGGCTTCGTAGGCAGCCTTCCTATGAGGAGAAGAAACGGCGATCGCAACAGCAATATCCGTTATCTCAAGTGTTCCAATACGGTGCACAATCGCTGCTTCAGTGTCAGGCCACCGATTCTTCATTTCTTGTCCAATCTGCCTTAGCATACTTTCCGCCATTGGTATGTATGCTTCGTACGTTAAACGCAATGTTTTCTTGCCGTTTGTCCATTCTCTGACCGTCCCGATAAACGTTGTAATCGCTCCTGCCTTTCGTCTTGTCACATGCTGAATCAATTCGTTTACCTCAATCGGCGTTTTTGTTATTTTAAAAAGTTCGCTCAAAACGTGCCGCCTCCCTTCAATAAGTGAAAAGCAAATGTCATCCCGCGCTTATCAAAAGCTGAAAACACAGGAAACGGGTAATTTTCGGTTAATGGATCCTCTTGAGAAAAATAAATAGCTGCTTGTATATTAGAAAGAGTTGAAAGGTCAATAAGCTCCTCTTCGTTTTTTACACAAACGATTTTGCGATAAGGCGCCTGTTTGTACCCTTCTATGAGAACAGCGTCTAACGGAAGATGCTGACACATGCTGAGCAGCTGCTCTAACGTGATGTGCTGCATCGAAAAGTGAAATTCACCCTCTCCTTCAACACCTGCGGCATATGCCCCTGCTTGTACATATCGATCGGTATCTTTTTCTTTGAAAAGACGATCTGGTGTCCCCCCATGTCCATGGTGTTTAAAGCAGCCTAGCTTCAGCCCTTCACATTCAGCCAGCTGACAGAGCTTTTCGATCAAGGTAGTCTTGCCGCTATTTTGATAACCGACCACCTGTAATATGCTTAATTTGTCATCCAGCACGAGGAACCACCGCCTTTGTGCTGAAACAGCAGAACAGCAACTTGATCACCTGCTTGAAAACCTCTTGTTCCCCCAGGCAGCACGATGAAACAATCAGCCTCTGCAATAGAGGTCACTGCACTTGATTTATCAAGACCTGTCGGAGTCACACTGATGTGACTGCCAGTGAATTGAAGGGCAGCCCTAACAAAACGAGTAAACGGATTGGCTTTTGGAAAATCATGTGTGAGTTTCGCCTCAGCAAAAGCGGGAAATGGATTTTCTTTCATATACCATTTATAGATGATCGGCTTCACAAATAATTCAAAGCCCACAAAACAGGCAGCAGGATTTCCGGACAGCCCAAACAGCAATTGGCCATTCGGCATTGCAGCCACAGTCGTCACACTTCCAGGTCTCATGGCTACTTTATTAAACAGCACCTTGGCTCCCAGTTTTTCATAAATGGCAGGCAGAAAGTCAAAATCGCCCACTGACACACCGCCTGTTGTAATCAAAATGTCTACCTTGCTTATGGCTGCTTTTACTGCATGATAACTTTTGTCAAAGTCATCGGAGACTCCGCCTAAATCAAGCGGCTCAGCTCCGGCCTCAAGTACCTGCGCATAGACCATACTAAGATTACTATTTCTAATCTTGCCGTCCACCATGGCATCACTTACTTGAAGAAGCTCTGTGCCTGTTGAGATAATGCCAATCACCGGTTTTTTGACAACTGGCACTACCGCATATCCGAATGTCGCCAATAGAGCCGTGACGCCAGGAGTGACATCTGTTCCTTTTTTGACCATCACGTTTCCTTTGAGTACCTCTTCTCCTTGACGAGAAATATTGTCTCCCTTTTTCAGCGGTCTTTTCAGTGACATGAATGATTTGCCGCCTTTTTCAAAAGTCTTCGTCAGTTCAATCATGATAACGACATTTGCGCCATTTGGAATTTTTGCTCCTGTCATAATACGAATGGCCTGAAAGGGACCGATGGTTTTTGCTGAGACCATTCCTGCACCAATATGATCAATGACTTCGAATTCAACTGGATGCTCGCTTGATGCTTCTTTTGTATCTTCTGCCCGAAGTGCAAAGCCATCATACGGAGAACGATCAAATGCCGGAACATCATGGTCTGCCAAAATATCTTCTGCAATAAACCGTCCAAGGCTGTCCTTTAAAGGGACCCATTCTATTTCTCCATGTTTTTCGTATTGGTGGACTTTCTTTATGGCCTCTTCTACTTGTATTGGCTGCCGTCTTTCCATCACACTTCACTCCTATATCCCTAGCAGTCTTGCTAGTAATGAATTGGCTTCTTTTTCATCATTTGTTCCATGGATTAATGCACGTCCCCCTTTGAAACAGACCATTCGGTAGTTTTCGTAGCGTACATGGATTAAGAAGTCGTTTACTTCCACCTCACATATAGATGAGAGCCGCTCTTTTATATGCTGAAATGATAGTTTTGCTAAATCCTTTGATACAATTTGAACGGTGTCACGTCCACAAAGCACCGTGGATTTTTTACGCTGGTCATGTAAATAAGGATAGGTTCTTGCCGTGCCGCAAGTTGGACAGTCTTTCTGCTTCGTGCGAGATAAATCCATTTTAAAGGATGTAGACTGCCAAAGATCAAACGTGACAAATTTCCGCTCGATTTGCTCTTCATGACCTGTTAAATATTTGAGTGCCTCTGTTTGCTGATAAGCAGAAACCATTTGAACGGCAGGTGAAATAATCCCCGCTGTATCGCACGTCAAGCCGCCAACAGGCATTGCCGTGAACACACATGATAAACATGGCGTTTTATCCGGCAATATGGCCATATACATCCCCTGACTGCTCACACAAGCGCCATATATCCACGGCGTCTTTGTTTCTAGTGATAAATCATTCATGACCATTCTTGTCTCAAAATTATCTGTTGCATCAATGACGATATCTGCTCTCTGGAATAACGGCCTTAACAGCTCCGCCCCTGCATCTTCAATCAGGGCGTGTATGGTCACTTCATAATTGATCTGCTCGAGACGTTTTTTTGCCGCAGCTGCTTTTGGCATATGCGCCTTTGCATCATGTTCCGTGTACAGCTGCTGCCGCTGTAAATTTGAAAATTCCACATAATCACGATCGACAATCGTAAGCGTACCGATGCCAGACCGGACAAGCCCTTCCGCAGAGGCGGTACCAAGAGCACCGGCTCCAACGATCAGAACATGACTTTCAGCCAGCGCATGCTGTCCTTTTTCCCCAACCGGAGGGAACAAGATTTGTCTTGAATATCGGTCATTCAATGCTGCTCTCTCCTCACCGTTTTTTATGTATCATATCATACCGTTTTCAGGTAAATCGCTTCTTTTATTGATATTACGAAATTCGTTTGATGTCACGTTCAGTTCTTCCTCTGAAACGATGCGCACTTGAAGCTTTTGAAGCAAGTCTTTAATGGCTAATTGATTCTCTTTTAAACACGCGCGAATAAACGGCAGAGAGCGGCGGTGATAAAACGCAAATAAAGGCTGTAATCTGCCCTGATCAAGCGGGATGACGGCGTCTGCGTGCTCGCTGCAATAAGACGATAACACTTCCGCTGTTTCCTTCCGTATGAAAGGCATGTCACATGCCGTCACTAAATACCAATCTGCCTTTTGCTTTTGCATCGCCGTATATATGCCGGCAAGCGGTCCGCATCCGCGCACCTCTTCATCATCTAACCACACACTTTGTTCACCTCTTGCTTTGAAAAAAGGAAGAAGCGATGGATGGCTGATGATGACCGTCTGCCCTTCTAAAAGCTGCTCTTTCACATGCTCATATAATGGTTTCCCTTGATACATATGACTTGCCTTTGGCTCTCCAAAGCGTCTGGAAGCGCCTCCAGCTAAAATTACATTCACTACGTGCATCCTCTAAGTCCTCCTTTGATATGGTTGTTCTAATCGCACTCCTTTCGCATACTTTATTGGTAACATGAATAAGGAGGGTCTATCGATGAACAGGCGTCATGCTTCTCCCCTATTCCATGATTTATCTCAAGAGAATTTATACTTAAAAGCTGAAACTGCCAAATATCAACAAATGATCTCTGATTTACAGTCCTCATATACGTATTCTAAAAATAAGAAGTTAACTCAAGAATATCATGAGATGAAAAAGGATTTCACGCAATTAAAACAACAATTGGATGAAATGACCAATGATCAACACGATGCTGCCTCAAAAATACAGGATCTCTCCTACAGCAAATCAGAATTATTACATAAAATGGTCCTTCTCCATGAGATGCTGCAAAAGGAAACCTATCATAGAAGAAAAGAAACAGAAGAAAAACACAGGCTGCATTTGAAAGTTGTCAAATATAAAGAAATCTCTCAACAATTAAATGAACGGATAGAGGATCAAGATAAACGACTTACAAAAGAGAAAAAAAAAGGAAATACTTTATCCGCAGTGATTGAGAAGCTGCAGCAAACATTGGGCAATAAAAACGCAGAGCTCCATGTATTACAGGAAGGCGTCAGACATCTTCAAGAGCGTTTTTATGAAACACAGGAGAAATTACTGCAAATTGAAAAAGCAAAAGAAGCGATTTTTTACGAAACACTCACAAGCTATCAAAAACAGTTAGCAGAAAGCGAAGAATGGATTGCATCTCATTTTGCTGATATTGACCAGTCAGCACAAACAAATGCACAGCCATTCTCACGAGACCGCATCCTGCAAACGACAGAAGAAATCGAACCGATCTTGAAGAAACTCAACGAACAAGTTCAAACACTTCAGGAACAAGTCGATGCAGTGCAGCGTAATGGAGAGGTCATGACAGTCAAAATCGACAGCTTCAAAAAACAGCGTGATCATCTGCCCAAGGAACGCAAAATTGTCTATACAGTTGATCAAAAGAAATAATTCTCAAAATAAAAAACTGCTGGCTTTTATGCCCAGCAGTTTTTTATTTATTCGTCTTCTGTTTGAATGTCGCCTTCTAAAATATACTGTCCGCGATAAGGCTTCTTCACTTCAGGGTACATTTTAATTAAGCTTTGCATAAACGTTGTCATATTTGGGATTTCAAGACCGCTCTCTTTTTCGATCTCTTTTTGAAGCTCTGAGCTTTTAATCGCTGCATTATGACGCTTTAACGTTTTAATCGCAGCTTCACGAAGCTTCGCTGCCTTAGAGCCAGGACGAGCTGTGCCTCTTCTGCGTCTTGTCGATCCTTCAGGAATACCTACAGGCGCACCGTTTAGCTGTCCTGTTCCTAAAGATGATGATTGTGGTTGTGCCGGCTGCTGGTAGCTTCTCATTTCTTGCGCAGCAAGCTCAGCTAATACAGGCAGTGAATCCGTCTTTCTCTCTGTACGTACTTCTTTTTTTGTATCTGACACTAGACCTGTTCCTTGACGGTCTAATTCTCTTAATTTTGCATAAATCGCATCTCGCTCAATTTGATATTCACGGATGACCTTTACTTCTGCCTCGTTTAATTGTTCCAATCGTAAACGTAACGCTTCCCTCTCATTAAACAATGGATTTCCCCCTCATCATATAAAAAATATTCTATAGTAAATATTAGATTAGAAAACTAATTTTATCAACTATTTTTTTATCATTTTACAGTTTGCTAACAGATAGGTATTTTCAACTAAAATTTTGCCAAAGAGGAAAAATCGGCACCCATTTCATTGCCACTATAGGCTTTTGACAAACCTTAAAATATTGTAAAAAAATTGAATAAACGCTTATACTACTTGATTTATATAGTTATTTACCTAACTGAAATTTCTTTTGTGCAAAAACGTTCTGAATAGTAAAAAGTTAAAATCTTTACATTTTCATTTCAAAACAAAAATGTAAATAGGTCGTTATACCTTTTTGTTTCAGGGATATTTTTTAATAAACTCCCTCATTTTCTCTTTTCTTAGGAATAACACCTACATAAAAACTCATCCGAAGCCATATGCTTCCTAATTTTGTCCATGAAAAAACCCCCATTTATGGGGGAAAAGCTTATTCTGCAGCCTTTTCAGACTCAGAAAGCACTCGATTGACACGTTTTTCAAGCATTTTCATTCCGCTTCCGCCGGCTTGGAAGTGGCGCAAAGCACCTGTTTTATCAAATACATAATATGCCGGTACATATTCGTTTTCAAAGGCTTCTGTTAAGTGATGATCACTGTCCACAAAGATTGGCTGCGTAATTTCATGCTCTTTCGCAACTTCTTTGATTTTTTCTAGATCTAGGTCATCCTCTGAACGAGGCATATGAACTGCCACAACGTTTAGTTGATCCTTGTATTCATCACGGAATTGATTGACTTGAGGCATTGCCTCTTTACAAAGATGACAGCTGACTGACCAGAAATGAATCAATGTTGGTTTGTCACCAATCAAATCTTCTTTTGTTACTTCTCCATTTAACCATTCTTTTGCACCAGTTAGTTCTGGCATTGGTTGACGTAATTTCATTATGAAGCGCCTCCATCCATTGTATGTGTCGAAACAAAAAGGTCTAACATCAGTTAGACCCTCCTGTTTCTTCAGTTATCAATTAAAGTGTTTTTTGACCAGGTTTCCAGTTCGCTGGGCAAAGTCCACCAGTTTGTAATGCTTGAAGAACACGTAATGTCTCATCTACATCACGACCGATATTGTTGTGGAATACTGTTTGGTATTGTAGTTCGCCTTCTGGGTTAATGATGAATAAACCGCGAAGAGCAATTCCTTCTTCTTCAATTAAAACGCCGTATTCTCTAGATACTGTGTGGTTAGTATCAGCAGCTAACGGGTATTTTAATTCACCTAGACCATTATCTTTACGGTCTGTATTGATCCAAGCAAGATGCGTGTGGATTGTATCAGTAGATACACCAATGATTTCTGCATCTAAATCTTCGAACTCGTCATAACGATCGCTCATTGCTGTAATTTCAGTTGGGCAAACAAATGTGAAATCCATTGGATAGAAGAAAAGAACTGTCCATTTGTCATTCTTCATGTTTTCCTCTAAACTTACTTTACCAAATTCCTTGTTAGCAAGTACTGCTTCCATTTCAAAACGTGGAGCTTGTTTTCCTACAAAACGCTCTGCCATATGTAAATCCCTCCAAAAAATAATATCTTTATACAGTCTTCTTAGCTGTATATAAAATGAGAATCAAAACTTAAAATTCTCATTTAGTTAATAACTTCACAATTACAATTATAATACTTATGCGATTTTTAGTCAATATTAATTAATAATAAATTTAATTAACGATTTGTCACAATTCCTGCTCTACTTATCAAAAGTTTAACATGACTTGCATAAGGGAACAAATGATTAGCTTCTCTTTTAGAGCATACATAGAAAGGTTTTGAAGATTATGAGAGCATTTCAACAAGTAGATTGGGTTTCCATTATCCTCAATAGCAGTATGATTTTGCTAAAACTAGTCGCCATCTTTGCCATTTACTTTATCATCAGAGCCATAGGAAACAAGATGATTAAGCGCGCCTATTCAACATTCGCTGAAAAGCATGAGGTCTCTTTATCAAGAGCTCAGACACTGCAAAGTTTGACGTTAAATATTTTCGCCTACTTATTGATTTTTATTCTAGTTGTGATGATCCTCGACTTATTTCATTATAACCCGACCGCTTTACTGGCAGGTGCGGGCGTTGTGGGACTTGCGATCGGCTTTGGCGCTCAAGGGTTAGTGAGTGATATTGTGACTGGATTCTTTATATTATTGGAAAAACAATTTGATGTAGGAGAATATATAACGGTCGCTGGCTTCGATGGGATTGTCGAACAAATTGGCCTAAGAACCACGCAGCTTCGAAGCTTTGACGGCACCCTTCATTTCATTCCAAATCGCAGCATACTGAATGTAAGCAATCATTCAAGAGGGACAATGCAGGCACTCGTTGATATTGAGCTGTCACCGGATGAAAATGTGGATCAGATGATCACAGCCCTCCAAGCTGCCTGTGATGAGGTACGGGAGGAAACTCCTCAAATTATCGAAGGTCCTCAAGTTGTCGGCGTAGAGGCGTTCGGTTCCTCTTCCCTTGTGCTGCGCATCATAGCGAAAACTGAAACAATGGAGCAATGGCGAGTGGAACGAATCTTGCGCAAAAAAATGAAAGAAGTACTCGATATAGAAAAAGAGCAAAAAGAACCGGGATCATAATCTACCGGTTCTTTTTCTTGTTTTATTGAACACGCTGTTCTACTTCTTGGCAAATTTCATCAGCCGTCATACCTGATGCTGTAATAACAGATGCCTTTGTTGTTGTGTCTGAAATGCCAAGAACATTTGAATCTAGTCCTGTGACGACATAACAGTCACACTGATCCATTTGCTGTTCATTTTGAATACGTACGACATCATATCCTTTTTGCTTCAATAGTTCTTCTACATCGGATAAAGATTGTTCTACACCAATTCTTGTCATAATCAAGAACACCTCCTGTTCATAAGGTGTACAGGAGGCAGCTCGATTATTCATTCCCCAGCTTGCTTTTTAAAATAAGCCGTCATGACATTCACAGCTGTTTCAATCGCGTTTTCATCAGGCTGGAGCTTTGCATGGTGCAGGCCGTATTCTGAATCGACCCCTAACCAAAACATGAAGCCGGGATATTTTTTCAGCATGTAGCCAAAATCTTCTCCTGTCATGGCTTCTCTGCATTCAATCACATTTGCTAGCCCTTCTTCGGCTACATATGACATAAATTCCTCTGTCAAATCCTTTGAATTGTCCACTTCGTAATAAGAGGAAGGGTATTGAACGGTTGCCTTGCATTCGTAGCCAATTTCAACGCCTTTTGCCAATGCTTCAATTCGCTTTCTCACCTTGTCCATAGACTCTGGGGATAGTGTGCGAATGGTACCGTCAAGCTTTGCATGCTGCGCAATAATATTTTGAGCCGTTCCACCGGTAATTGTACCGACTGTAATGACCGCACTATCAAGGGGATCGACATTACGCGAAATGACCGATTGCAGCTGACCTACAAGTGCACTTGCAGCAACAACCATATCATTTGCTAAATGAGGATATGCAGCGTGTCCGCCTTTTCCTTCAAGCTCAATCACAAGCTCACTCGTATTGGCAAATAACAAACCAGGCTTCGTAGCAATTGTTCCAACAGGATATTCAGGTGCGATATGCAGCGCTGTAATAAAGTCTGGTGTCCATTTTTTCAATACATCACTTGCAAGCATCGGTTCAGCTCCGCCTGGCCCTTCTTCTGCCGGCTGGAAGATAAATAATACGTCTTCTTTGATCGGTTCATGAACGAAATGATCAATGATACCAAGTGCAATGGTCATATGAAGGTCATGTCCACATGCATGCATCTTTCCTTCATGCACAGATTCAAATGGATACTCTGTTTCCTCAGGAATAGACAGACCGTCCATATCTGCACGATAAGCAAATACGCGCGTTGGATTTGTTCCCTTCACTTTCACAAAAAGCCCAGTTCGCCACGTTTCAATCTCAACTCGATCTTTTGAATAGGTGCTAAGGTGCTGAATGAGATACGCTTGAGTTTTAAATTCTTGGAAACCAAGCTCAGGGATTTGGTGTAAATCTCTTCGAATGGATATTAATTGCTCACGATTTAACAAGTGAACTCACTTCCTTTCTTCTATACGAATAAGACGTGGATATCTCATCCACGTCTTTGTCTTCAGCTGCGAATTATATAATTAAAGCTGACGCAGTTCTTGTTTGATTTCAGTCTTACCTTTTGTTTTCTCATCAATGTCTTTGATTTTCTTAGCAGGTGTACCTGCTACAACTGTGTAAGGCTCTACATCGTTTACAACGATCGCACCAGCAGCTACTACTGCACCTTTACCAATTGTCACGCCTTCTAGAACAACAGCGTTCGCACCGATGACAACGTCATCTTCTACAACAACTGGTTTAGCAGACGGCGGCTCAATGACACCTGCAAGAACAGATCCAGCACCGATATGACAGTTCTTACCTACTGTCGCACGGCCGCCAAGCACCACGTTCATGTCAATCATCGTACCTTCGCCAATCACAGAACCGATATTAATAGAAGCACCCATCATAATGACTGCATTATCACCGATTTCAACTTGGTCACGAATGATTGCCCCTGGCTCAATACGGGCTTTAATGTTTTTCAAATCTAACATCGGAATTGCAGAGTTGCGGCGGTCATTTTCCACGACAACATCTTCAATTTTATCTTTGTTAGATGCTAGCGCTTCTTGAATTTCGCTCCACTCACCGAAAACAACTCCAGTGTTTCCTGTGATGAATGTTTTTGCATGTTCACCAAACTCAATACCTTCTAAGTCTCCTTTGATATAGACTTTGACAGGTGTTGATTTTGTACTATTTTGAATAAATGAAATAATTTCATTAGCGTCCATTTGTTTCATGTATGTATGTCCTCCTCTTAATTTATACTTCATTACTGTACCAAAGGAGTGTTTTAATGACAAGTGTTAGAGTCATCTCCGCAATGGAAAATAAAACAAGCGGGACCGATTATCCCGCTTCTTGCTGGTGAAGCTGAACAAATTGTCTGCCAAAAGAAATTAATTCGTCTTCTTCCTCCCCTTCTGGATTCAGCTCAATCTTAACTGAAGGCAGGACAATGTCACCGCCAAGCTCCTTCACTTTTTCTTCAATTAGGTCGACAGCTCCGCAAAAATGTTCGTAAGATGTATCGCCAGAACCAAATACTGCAAATGCTTTACCCGTTAAATCAAGGTCATCCATTTCCTCATATAAATCAATAAAATCATCTGGAAGATCGCCATCTCCCCATGTATACGCCCCTAACATAATGTGCGAGTAATCATTGAGCAGCTCGGCATCAATATCCATCGCTTCATGCCGGTCCACGCTGGCTCCTGCTTCCGTTATACCTTTTTCAATTAAATCTGCCATCGCTTCTGTATTTCCAGACATCGTGGCATATACCAATAAAACTTTTTCTGTCACTTTTTCTTCCTCCTTATCAATGAATCAATGCAGGCTCCTCATATGGCCTGACAAACTTACTTTCATATAAACCCGCACAGAAAAAGTTTTCGTTTTGATTGGCTACACGAAAACCATGTCCTTTGATCGTATCAAACCATTTGAGCTCTTTTTGCTCAATATCAAGCTGATACACTTTAGAAAATCCGTGTTCGTCTTGTGAGGTGGTCACATACACAATGCCATTATCCTCTGACACATCCAAAAATGATTCTTCTCTAGCAAAGGCCTGTGATTGAATATCATGCAGAATATTTGTATGTAAATCTAAAATTTGAACAGATCCTTTTTTGCCTTTTTTTGAACCTAACGCACAAACAAGAAGATGTTCATGACAGAGCAGCATAGAAGCTGTCATGCGGTGCTCCTCTCTGTTTAGAAGAAAAATCTGTTCTCTTTGCAAGTCATACACCCATATTCCTCCGTGAACCTCATGAATCTGTGTTCCAATATAAAGATGGTCACCTGCAGCACATAAAGAACGAATGACCGGCGGATGATTCACATTAGCAAATGGCTTCATAATTTCCCAGGAAATTCCGAAATCATTTGACACATAGATACTATGTTTTCCATGCGCACACACAAATCCATCTTTGCGTCCTGTAATAGACCAAACAACTGCATTTGTTGGAAATGAAGATAACGCCCATGTGTTGCCTTCATCTCCTGATCTAATTACTGTGCCATTTTCACCAACACCGAATAAATAAGGGCCAATATAGCTGATCGCATGGATTTTATGCTTGAGCTTAAACAGCTGCTGCCATCCGCTCTCCACACTATAGTGAAAAATACCTTCACGTTTTACAGCAACAAAGTATCCACCGCTTTTAGATGCTGCAACGGCTGTTGCTCCTTTATGAAACATGATTTTCAACTCGTTTCTCAGATAAAGCAGCCCACGTTAAAAAGCTCGCAGCAAATTCCTGACAGCACGCCACATCTTCATCTGTATCCGGTGCAAGCTCCATTTTTAATGTTTCAGGAAAAACAGATGCACCCGTTGATTTCAGCATGTCATGGAATGTATGGACAGCCTCGCAAAACTTCGGATAGCTGTAATCACCCGATCCAAAGACAGCTGCTTTGATGTGGCTAAGTTCAAGAGTAGAGACCTCTTCATAAAAATCCTCTGCTTCATAAGGCAAATCTCCATCACCCCATGTATAAGAACCAATGAATACGTAATCGTATGAGGAAAGGTCTTCTGCATTCGTATCATCAAATTCCATCATTTCTGTATCGATCCTTTTTCCTTCAAGTGTTTGCTTTAAGATTGCTGCCATATCTTCCGTATTTCCAGACATACTCGCAAATGTAATTAGTGCTTTCATCTATCGGTCACCTCATCTAAATGATAATCATTTTCAATTATTATATGTACACTTTAAATGATAATGATTTTCATTGTCAAATGATTTCATAAAAAAAAGTACCTCCCTATTCCAAGAAGGTACTTACACGGCATCATTCTCAAGCATTTCTTTAACCACACCGACAAATGCTTGTACCTGTTTTAACTGAAAAGACGCTTCATAGCCTAGCAGCCATGTGTCACGGCCAATTTGCTCTCCGTTCACATCAACAAGCGGTGTTTTATAAACACTTTTTTCGTGGTCATATAAGGTAACAGAAGGCAAAATGGCGTAACCGATGCCGTGGTAGGCCATTTGTTTACATGTTTCAATTTGGTCTACTAAAATCGTCTGCTTTGGAGACACTTTAAACTTTTGGTGCCACCAGTGCTGGATTTCCTGATAATACGTGCTGTCGCTTTTAAATTGGATAAATGGCCGCTCTGTCTTGATTAATTCATCTACGTCCTTGATCACGGAATCGACTAAATATAAATGATCTGTCATCAAGTATTCCTTTGTCCCCTTCCAATCAGGGTTACCGCGAATGATTCCTATGTGCACGTGATCTTCATACAAGCTTTTGAGCATTTCACTGCTCCAGCCAGTAACGAGTGATACTTTGGCATTTGGATATTTTTCAACATACCGTTTTAACACCTTTGGCAGCCAGTGCTGTCCAATAATCGACGCCACCGCAAGCTTGAGTGTACCGTGAATATCACCCTCAAGTTCATCAATTCGCTCTCTCACTCGATCCTGTTCAACTGTCACCTCTTTTGCAAATTGAATAATCTGTTCACCTGCCGAGGTCACAGTCAGCCCCTTTTGTGAACGAAAAAAGATTTTGGTTCCCCATTCCTTTTCGATCGTCTGCAATCTTTGAGATAATGCAGGCTGAGAGACAAAGAGCCGCTCTGAAGCCTTTCTCATATTCAATTCTTCACTTAGCACAACAAGCATATGTAACTCCTGAAGCTGCATGGGCGTCCCCTTTCTCTCTATAAGTTTTTCTTATTTTATATGTTCATTATATAAATTTTAACTTATGAAGGCAAAAAAAATAAGCTGGGCTGCAGCTCATTTTTTTGCGGAATGAATGACCTCATTTAAGCGCTTTAATACAACTCGTCGAGTAAAAATGCCTTCAAAGACCTGCTCCTCATTTTCTACACAAACAAATCCATTATTCGTCACAGCGTGAACGCCTTTTAGTACAGGATCTGTTGTTTTAAGTCTCGGAATATCCTTCAGCATGACTTCTTCAACCTTCAACTGATCGAGCTTCTCGAATTCGATTCGTTCTAAACCGAAGATTTTATCCATAATCATATTTGTTCCAATTAACCCGTGTAAATGATAAGAAGCGTCTAATACCGGTATAGCTGTATATCCTGTTTTTGTTAGAACCAATAGGGCATGCTCAAGGTTATTTCCAATTTGAACATGTGCGACTTTATCTGCATCAATCATATGCTCGGCTACTGTGGACTCAAGCAATTGAGTCGGTTCTATCTCTATCATGTTTCTTCGACCCCTTTTCTCTCAATCATCAATCATACATTCCCCATTACGATTAAGCATAAACTAAAACGAATTTTGTCGAAAGATTTTTTCTGCATAAAAAAGATACTCAGCCCCCGAGTATCTAATAGAATGTTAAACCAATATTAATTCTCAAACCTTACTCTGTCATACAATGTGATCAATTGCTTATACGTATTGTCGTCGACATTTTTTGTTCCACATTCTATATCATTGATCTCACTGCTTAGTAATTCGACAGCATATTCCTGATTCAGCAATACGTTTAATAATAGCTTTTTCTCTTCTTCATTAAAACGATTTTCGATGACGCTCATTCAACATCAGGCCCCCTGTTTCATATATGCTTTTATATTGATTAGCAGGCTTTTGAATGTCTGCTTCCTCTCTATACAGCTAGAATAAGGAACTAGAATCGAATCGTCAACCGCACGTTTCGACAAGGTTTGGAGAAAAATGACGGAATTTATTTTGTGTATCGATTGGCATAGCAAAATGCTGCATATGAGTCGGGTTTTATTTTTGCTTCAATTCCCATAGCTGTGATCATTCCGGTCATTTCCTGAATCAGCTCTTTCGTACTTCCTTTTTTGCCAATATCCAGATGGGCTTCAAAACGAAGGTCTGCCCCTTCCTCAGCAAACGGAAGAAGCAAATCCATCAGTTCTGTTAAAGGCCCCTCAAGGATGTCTGCACATACCTTTTGGCTAAACGCTGTCTCTAATGAAATTTTTTCTCTAAGACTTTGCACAGGCCTCTTGATCACTTGTTGTGTGAGACAGCCCCATGCTCCTTTGCCAATCCGGTGGAGATGAATTGCAGTCATAAATGTTGTGACATTTTGATTGACCTGAGAGTCCGTACCAATTGATAACACATAGGCGGATCTAGGGTCTTTTCGAATAAAGTCTTTCATTCTCATGACGACATCAGAAAACGCTAAATGATCTTCAGAAAGATTGTAGAAAAAAGAATCACTCACAGAAAGGAACTCCTTTTTAATGGTCTCTTATCCGAAAAATGCGCTGATTGATCATCTTCCATTTGTACATATCATCTATGATGATCCATGTATGCTGCCGCAATAAACGAAGGAATCCTCAGAAAAAACATTTCATACGATTCAGCTTAGGATTGTAGAAGCTCAAAAATCTCAATCGAAATCATATCAATGTTGTCAAATGGGAAAGTATTTGGCTTATCCCCTTGTTGAAAAACAGTCAATTCAAACGTTTGATTCTTTTCGAAATACTTAACACTACAGATTTTCTCACCGTTCACTTCGAAATAACGCTGTGCCGGCTCGTTTGCAGCTTCTGCTGTCTCTTGAAGACTTTGCAGCCTTGTAATGATACCCATTAATTGTGACATTCTAAAAAAAGACTCCTTTCAAAAAAACAACTCAAGATGAACCCGTATTGATTATACACAAGTCCTACAAAGCATCATACCATAAAGTGTTCTCAGATGATATTTTTCCTCTTGAATTCAAAAAAAGAAAAAGAATCTGTTTTTTTAGTTTGAGTCTTTTTTCTCATCTCATGCACCCTGATTTTATAACCCAGCAGATCTCATCAGCCGTTTCGCAATTTCATCAAAATCCTCTTTTGAAATGCCTGGAGCAAACTCTTCCGGTAATTCTCTATAATCTGGCACAGGTGCACCTTGCGGGGTGCCCTCAATGACTGTCAGCGGCTTTCCATCAATCGGATGGCTGCCTTTCCAAATTTTATTAATATCCTTGTAATCCGTATCACTAAATGTATACAGCTTTGTATGAACATTCTGATCTTCAAATTTTCTCGCTGAGTCAAAGTATTTGTTGTCGAGGTTTGGGATTGGCAGCATCTTCCCCACATCTACTCCTGTAGCGACTTCAAGTGCCTTTGCATATGCCACAATATGCACGCCGCCCCTGACAAGTAAATAACCGATCATCTCTCTTGCTGTAGGATGGTCCGTCATTTCATATACGCGCATTTTGTGCGTACGTGCTCCGCATTCAAGAAAGAAATTATGGAGAAGATCAAGAATGAGGTTGCCGCTTGAGAACACATTCTCTCCGGTCCAAGGTTTTGCCATTGAATCAAACGGATAGCCTGTTTGGGCTGTTTGAATAAAATGCTGTGTATTTCGCTTATCGACAGCTGCCTTCATCGGCGTCGTATCTGGGTCCCCGCCATGGGTGGTTCCTGTAATCATGAGATTGATGGCTGTGGTTACAAGCTCAACATGACCGAATTCTTCAGCCGTAATACTGGATACGAGGTCATAAAACGGTTTAAGTTTTCGTTTTCCTCTAAAGTTAAAGGATTGAAACATGTAATTATTTAATGTGGACATTTCACCGAATTTTCCGCCGAGTAATTCTTGCACAGCAGCGGCACCATTTGCATCTGGGTGATCTGGCCTTGGCAAATCAATGAGCAGCCGCGTGTCACGTTTGATCATGATGTTTCCCTCCTACCGTCTAACTATCATCACTTAAGATGTATGGAAGGTTTGGGCTGTCCTATGCATGAAGGGAAAGATTGAAGCACAAAAAAAACTTGGCGGGGGTAGCGCCAAGTTTTTTGGATCTTGATCTGATAGAGGGGTTGGGGAACAGAGAGTAGCTTCTCTCTATAACTAAATGATAATGATTATCAGTTTCATTGTCAACCATTTTTTATTTCTTTTTTCTATCAAAAAAAGCAGCCTGCAAGGCTGCCTTTTGTTTACATTTCAGTGTGATAGAAAACTTTTGAAGTCTAGGAAGGTCGAGTACCGGAGGAGCGGAGCGAATTATACATTCATGAGCACTAGCACATAGGACTGACAACGAATGAGAGGGTTTGCCTTCACGCCGCATCTTCAAATTAATCCATCTTGCTCATATAAATAAGCATACGGAAGGTCTATAAACAAATACATATCTCCCTCTAAAGGATAAGAAAACGTACGTATCCTCTCACCGGTTTCTAAATCACTGTAAATATCGCTGAAAAATCCTTTTCCGCTAATTCTCATTTGAAGAATATTTGCTAGGAAATAAGGACGCCAGCTCCAGTTTTTTTCGATATACTCCGGCTGAAACAGCCATTCTTCTTCTTTTTTGAACACATTTCCAGTGATTTGAAAGCCTTCTTCATTACACATATAAATCCGGAAGCTGCAATCTGTTAGTTCGAGTGCCAGCTTTTGAATGAGCTCATCATTTGTACTGCACGATTTCTTTAAAGTCGTAACAGCTTGATGAATTCGTTTATAGAATGTTTCAGAATGTTCGTAGACCGCTTGCAGCTTCTTTTTCTCATGAGCAATAAATTGCTGGAATTCTTCTCTAAGCTGATCTTTTCGGTGGCTTCGGTCGATTAATTCTCCTGCAGGCTCATGAAGATAGAACCCTTGAAAATATCTCCCGCCATTTCTCCAAGCATACTGCAGCTGGAAATTTGCTTCAATATCCTCATAAATTAAGGCTGCTCCTATTTTTCTTGCAAGCAATGAAATGCTGTACAAGACATATTCATAGGAAGGAGATGGAGCCGATGCCTTTAATGCCTGTAAATCTATTTTTAATAAATCGGGTGAAAGCAAGGCAATCCGGTCAAGATTACTGCTTTCTTTTCCTATATTTGAGACGGCGATTTTAATCCCATATGTACGATAATACGTTAACGTATGGTATAGCTGTTCAATGTCGCCGCTAAACGTATGCTCTGCAAACTCAATAACAAACCGGTTAAGCTGAATGCCCCGTGCTTCATATTCCTTTAAAAGTTCTAAAAAGCTTTCTCCATGATCCAGCATGAGGATATTGGCATCATGATTAATAAAAATGAGCAAATCGTCATCTGCAGTTGTGAAGAGATCAAGTGCTTGAGTCAATACTTTGTGATCTACTTCCAATTTATATTCGTCAGGAATAGATGAATCCGTAAAGAAGGAGCCTAGGCTGACCGTTTCTGACTCAAGCTTCATTCTTCCTAGAATCTCATAGCCTATCACTTTTTGCTCTTCCGCACTGAATATTGCTTGATAGTGCGGGAAAACATCTTCAATATTCGTTAAAATATCCAATGGATCGACCATTTTCATCACCTGCTTCTCTCTTTGTGTGATTATACCACATCAAAAGCAGGTCTTACATCGTCAATCAAAATGGTGATTGGTTGAGCCATTGTCCCCCATCCATCGTGATACAATCTCCATTTATATAAGACGCATGCTCAGACAATAAAAAGCTCGCAAGCGCTGCAATTTCCTCAGGTGTGCCCAGTCTGCCAAGAGGAACACTATCTAATGTTCTTTGCGCTGCCTCTTCAGATTCCCATAGTTTATCTGCTCCGCCTGTTCTCTCAATTGGACCTGGTGCGATCGCATTGACGCGAATTCGATATTGCTTCCCCCATTCCACAGCAAGCGTTCGAGTGAGAGACAACACACCGGCCTTTGCTGCCGCCGAATGCGCCACGCCTACACCAGCACCCCATGCATAGGTGGCCACCATGTTAATCATACTTCCCCTTTTCTTTTGACGAATCCAGTAATTCCCCACTGCATGGCTGCAAAAAAATGTACCATTTAACACAATATCAATGACAGCCTTCCAGCCGTTAGGAGACAGTTTTTCTGCTGGCACTAAAAAATTTCCTGCTGCGTTGTTAATGAGGGCATCGACATCACCAAATGTATCCACTGCAAACTTGACCATTTGGTCAGCATCCTCTGGGTTTCGTACATCCATTTGGAAATAAGCAACCGATCCGCCCTTCTGCTTCATTTCTTTTGCCGTTTTTTCCAGCGTCTCTTCCGTTCTACCAGTAATCACGACATTCCAGCCTTCAGCTGCCAAATGAGCAGCCATCGCCTTCCCCATACCGCTTGATCCCCCTGTGACAATCACTGTTTGTTTCGTCATTTGTTCTCCCCCTCTGTGTCATTTGAATGACTATTCATTCATTATTGTCTATCATATCATGATTGACCCTCGGTGCACCATATGGGAGATTATCCAAATATGATGCTATACTTAATTTTATTTATAAAGGAGTCTTATATGAAGCAGCTTTCCCGCAGACAATTTTTAAAAGGAGCAGCTGGTGCGAGTATTCTCGGTTTTTTGGCTACAAGTTGTGGATATGGATATGCCAGGTACATTGAGCCGCGCATGATCGATACCGTGTCACTGACCATTCAAGATGCTCAGCTTCCAGCTTCATTTGATCAGTTTAAAATAGCCCAATTTAGTGACGTTCATTTGAGTGATACATTCGCTGCGAAGAATCTAGAAGCCATCGTCCAGAAAATCAATGCTGCATCTCCAGATCTCATTGTGTTCACAGGTGATCTCGTTGATTTTCAAGCATCCTCTGAAGAGCATGAAAAAGCGAAGGCTTATTTGAATAAGCTTCATGCTCCGTTCGGTAAGCTTGCCATCTACGGAAATCATGACTACGGACCATTTGGCGTGGAGCTTTATGAGAAAACAATGGAGGCTTGTGGATTTACTTTATGTAAAAATGATGTGTTTCTATTAGAAAAAGATCATGCGCATATTCAGATTGCTTCACTGGATGATCTCATGATGAGCGTGCCTGATTACGATTTGATCAAACGGGAAGTATCAACTGATTTATTTACATTACTGCTCGTCCATGAGCCTGATGCCGCCTTAGAGCTGAAAACCACACCTATTAACTTGCAGCTTTCCGGGCATACGCATGGCGGTCAAGTGCAGCTGCCTTTCTATGGACCGATTCTCACAGCACCTTACGGCCGTACATATGTAGAAGGTTTATACGGCAGTGATCAGCACCGCATCTATGTCAACCGTGGACTTGGAACAACGCGGCTGCCGCTTCGGTTTTTAGCCAAACCCGAGTTAACCTTTTTTACCTTGACATCTCGCGTATAAATAGAAGCCAAACCGCCCTCTCCTGCATATGTATAATCAAAGATCTTTCTCATGACAAATGTTAGGAGAAACCTTACGGGGCCTGATTCCGTCCATATAGTATGTCAAGCGACGGCATCATGGCTTCTTTTATTTGAGTAAAAGGAGTGTGCTTTGGTGCTTCGATACACGGTGAAAAGTGGAGAAACCCTTGCTTCTATAGCACTTGATTTTCGAACTACAACAAATGCCTTAAAGGCTGCAAATCCGTCACTTCAAGCTCGCGAGCCCGAACAAAATGAGGTCATTATCATTCCTGGTTTGCCGGATCCTAATACGATCCCTTACCGCATTTTTGTTTCGATTTCAACGAAACGTCTCGTTTTGTTTTCTGGATCACAGCTTATTCGTTCGTATCCGATTGCAACAGGGAAAATTTTAAATATGACACCGACAGGTTCTTATTATATTGTCAACAGACAGCCAAACCCAGGAGGTCCCTTTGGCGCTTATTGGCTGAGCCTCTCAAAAATTCATTACGGCATTCACGGTACGAATAACCCGTCTTCAATTGGTAAAGCTGTTTCTAGAGGATGCATCCGCATGTATAATCAGAATGTCATCGAGCTTGCTTCACTCGTTCCAAACGGAACACCTGTGACCATTAGCCAGTAGATGAAATCAATTGTACGAATGGTTAAAATTTTATATGATATAAAGTGGGATCTTCAGGTTAAGGAGCGTATTTATGGATATTTTTAAAAACAGAAATTTTGTTCGTCTCTTTTTTGCAGCACTTGCTTCGCAAATGGGGACAACAGTAGGCAATATGGCGTTTGCCTTTTATTTGCTCGACCATTTTAGTCATCAGCCCGCATACGCCACATTGGCTGAGCTCATGTATTCTCTTCCTACCGTCTTTGTCTTTTTTATGGTCGGTGTAGTCGCAGACCGTTTTGATCGTAAAAAAGTCGCAGAGAATTGTGATTGGATACGAGCTGGGCTGACGATTGTATTATTCATCGTTATTTATTTTAATTCACTGCCACTTATTTTCTTGATCTTGTTTATTCGAAGTGCCATTACGAAATTCTTCTATCCAGCTGAAGCTTCTCTCGTTCAGGCCATTTTAAATAAAGATCAATATGCAAAAGCCGCTGGCTTAAATCAAATGCTGTTTAGTTTATTTATGGTATTTGGTGTTGGTATTGGTGCCATTATGTATAAAACGATTGGACTTCACGGTGCCATTACAATTGATTTAGTTAGCTTTATTATTTCAGGCATCCTGATTCGTTCATGTAACATTCCAATTGAAGCGCGCCAGCCAAATGGACAAGCTGGCTGGAGAGGCATGACCATCAAAACGTCTCTGAAAGATTTTAAAGAAGGCATTCTGTATATTTTAAAAAATAAATTATTGGCTTCTTTAATTTTTGGCTTTTTTGTTTTCGGTCTAGTCAATGGCGCATTTGCCGTTCTTCCGATGTTTACAATGAAATATGGACTTTCACCGGACCATTTTGAACTGCATACATCCTTCTTTACCATTGCGATTGGTGCAGGTCTGCTCGTTGGAAGCTTAATGGGCTCTGTCCTCGCTAAGAAGGTAAAGATGCAATATCTCATGTCGATTCCAATTCTGGTCGCAGGTATTTTGATTTTTGTCCTTGGTTCTACCCATACATTATGGTTGTTTTATGTCACATCATTTGTCATTGGTACATGCATTGGCCCAGTCAACATTGTCATTGGCGGCTGGCTGCCTAGAATCGTCCACCCTCGCCTGATGGGCCGTGTGTCAGGATGGGTTGATCCGCTTACTATGTTTGCTCAATCAATGACATTAGGTCTGATTGCTGTATTGTTTCCAAAACTCATTACAAATGTTTCTTATATTTATTACGGAATGGGCTTTATTATTTTACTCGTCTTCCTTTTTTACTTCATTACACTGCCAAAGTTCAGCAGAGAAGCTGCCGACTTAGATGTGCAGCGTGAACTAAAGGGTCAGGGAGTTCAATAAGTAAATAGCAAAAAGGACTTTCTTTTCAGGAAAGTCCTTTTTGCATGGCTGAAACATCCTTCATGTCATTTCCTCTGCCCATAGAATCTGTTTGAAGCATGCATAAATAAATCACATATACCTCGCTTTACTAACGCCTCCATCCATTTAGCACCTCTCGTTTTGTTTTGTTGATCCATTTTTTCTTGTTTTTCACAATAAAATTCCTTTACATCATTAAACGTTTTATAGTAGGATAGTCAGGTTGGAGGTGAAGGAAATGCTAAAAAGTTACTATTTTATTCATACAAAGAATGAACAGGGACAGTTTGTTGTACATACAGAAGATTGTGCATTTTTAGGTGATGCTGCAAGCCGTACATTGATTGGCATGCATATGAATGGGGAAAGCGCCATGGGTGAAGCCAAACAAATGACGAATGAAACTGACTTTAATGGTTGTTTCTATTGCGCTTATTCTATTCATACAAAATAATTCATCTGCTTACATCATATAAAAAAATATCATTTGAGAAACTACCCATTTTAATAAATAGGTAGTTATCATGAACTAATAGTTCACTTTATTTATATTTCATTCAGTCAATTCTTCTTATCATTCCTTCTATTGTTCAACACCCCTCCCCCTCATTTTTCGGCTGATACAATGCCAAGAATAAAATCATATAGACAATACAAGCTGTCCCTATCCATTGGAAAAGTCCGAATGGCTCTTTTAACCAGAAAACAGTCGTAACGACTGCTGCAAGGGGCTCAACACTTCCAATTAAGCTCGACTCTTTTGGTGATAAGTATTGCAAACTTTCTATGTAAAACCAAAAAGCGATCATCGTTCCAAATATGACCACAAATAATAAATAGACATACGCTTCAAAAGGTAAATGAGTGAGATTAACCTTCCATGGGGGATGGATCAAGCTAAGGGCGCCTCCTCCTATCAGCATTGCCCAGCCGACAATCACTAGAGAGTCGAATTGTTTTAACAGGCTAATTGGATATAACGTATAAAACGAGAGCGCCACAGCCGATAATATTCCCCAAATCACTGCCGCAAATGGAACGGTTAATGTTGAAATAGAACCATTCGTCAATAAGAAAAACATACCCGCTAAAGCCAATACCACTGTGACCAGATCTCTTCTAGTGAAGGTTGATTGCCTGCGAATGACCAAATACACGATAATCATAACAGGGGCAGTATACTGCAGCAGCGTTGCCACAGCAGCATTTCCATGTTGAATGGATGCCATATACGTATATTGAACAGACAGCATCCCCATTAGCCCAAATAGAAGGATTTGCATCGCTGTCCTCTTCTTTTGCCACACACCCATCAGATGTGTTTTTTCTTTTGTCATCACATGAACAAATAAAAGCAATCCCCCTGAGATGAGCAGCCGGACCGTCACAAGCCAATCGACATCAATCCCATATTGCTGAAACAATTTTTGTGAAATCGTTCCTCCTACACCCCAGCAGATGGCGCCTATGAGTACAAGTAAAATGCCCTTTCTCCTATTCATTTTCATTCTCCTCAATTCTCAACAAATCATGATAATATAGTTGATAGTAGTTCAATTTGTTACATATTGATATATGAATTGAACATAAAAATAAAAGAATATTGAGGAGAATCATGCACAACCATCATTTTCTGATTGACTACAACCTGAAAGAATTAACGGAGCATTCCACGACAGCATGGCCTATTGCTCTTTATCATACGAAAATTCGTCATCATAGAAGCGGCTATATTCCTCTTCACTGGCATGACGAGTTTCAATTTGTCTTTATTTTAGAGGGTGAGACTGAATTTCATATCAATGAAGAGACATTATATGTAAAGCAAGGAGATGGCATTTTCATCAATAGTGGCTGCCTGCACATGGCAAAAGATGCGAATGGGACGGCATGTACTTATGTTTGTTTAAATGTCTCTCCCTATTTCATCACAGCGAATGAATTATTCACCACTTTTGTCCATCCTTATATGCATGCGAGCCAGACACCTTATATTTTACTCAACCGAAAAGATCACTGGCCAAAGCAGATTTATCAATGTATTCAAACCATTCAACAATTAATTGATGAAACTCCAGTCTATTATGAACTTGAACTCAATATTCAGCTCATCACCATTTGGAAAAGCTTATTACAAAATGGCTTCCAAATGAAACATGATGCGCGTAAACACGATAAAAATGAACGGATGAAACACATGCTGAATTGGATTCATCAGCACTATCATGAAAAGATCCTTCTCCAAGATATTGCTCGTGCAGGACAGCTTAGCCGCTCAGAATGCTGCAGATCCTTCAAAGACATTTTAAAGAAATCACCTATGCATTATGTAAATGAATATAGAATTCAGCAAAGCCTCATCCTGCTCCAAGAACCGGATCTCAATATCACAGAAATCGCCTACCAAGTAGGTTTCAACAGCACAAGCTATTTTATCAATTTGTTTAAAAGAATAAAAAATACGACACCTTTAGCATATAGAAAATTAAAACAGACTGATTCTCTTCAGATTAAACGGGTAGAAGAAAACTGATGACAGATAGTATGTTTGCTAAAATGAAGAAGGTGTTTAAACCCATCATAAATAACTATTGAAAATACAAGCAATGAGAATGGCTTAAATTTCAATGCCCTCGACGAATGCAGACTAGGGCATTTTTTATTGCTGTTTTTGTTCTTTTAGTTTCTTGAAAATCACAAATTGATATACTCCAAATAATACGGTTAGGATCATAATTGCTGTAAATAATTGATCGACTGGGAGCAAGAAATATACGACAATAAAAGATAAAAGCAAAACAAAATAACCTATATTGAACGCTTTTTTGAATGTCATGATATTACCTCCTTTTTACAATCATATCACGTTTTAACTAACCGAATAACCAATTTTATCCAGTTAAAGCCCCTATCCATTTATGGACAAAAGCTTTACTTGTTTTAACGCTTTTCGAGACTGTTCCTCTGACATCTCCTTTATGCTGTCAATCTAATCTAAAAATTTACCGTTCACAGTTTACGACATACTCATGCGACTATACTGATAAGCAAAAGAATAGTGCAGACCTTCTAAAAAATAACCCTCAAATGATTCATAACTTATATACTTACTATATAATCAACAGAAATAGAATCAGTTGAATTTGTTGAAGAGGCGGATTTATAAATTTTGGGGAAGTTGAGAAGGATTCAAACACACAAAAATTTTTAATCCTCCCTAATCCCTTTATACCAAAGGTTTTCTTTTTACAATAACTCTATTTGCAATTTACTAATAAAAACGTATAATTTATACTAAGCACAGGAAGACGAAAGACAAAGGAGAGAAAAAATGGACGATTATGCTCATACTAAAGACATAGAACCTACAGCAGAAAACATCGCAAAAGCCATTTATACTGTTAACCGCCATGCTAAAACCGCACCAAACCCCAAGTTTCTTTACCTTTTGAAAAAACGCGCGCTGCAAAAACTATTGCAAGAAGGTAAAGGAAGAAAAGTGGGCCTACATTTCTCTAACAATCCCAAGTATAGTCAACAACAGTCCGACGTGCTGATTGAAATTGGAGATTATTATTTTCACCTGCCACCAACGAAAGAAGACTTCGAATTTTTGCCACACTTAGGAAATTTAAATCAATCATATCGCAATCCGAAAGCGAATATGTCATTAAACCGAGCAAAGCAAATACTTCAAACGTATGTCGGTTTAAAAGAAAAACCTGCCGCCACAAAACAAAAATCACATTACACAAAGCCCGTCTTCAAACGACTCGGGGAAAGTTATTTTTAAACAAAAAAAACCACTCATACCGAGTGGTTTTTTTGTTTAGATAATAAAATGATCGACTTTTTCAATCAGCTGATGAATTTCTGGTTTACTGATTTGATCATCTGCCCCGATCGTTTCCCCTTTATGACGCAAATCTTCAGTGATTAACGAAGAGAAAATAAGAATCGGAATGGAATTTGTTAAAGGATTGTCCTTCAGCAGTTTTGTTAGCCGGTGGCCATCCATTTTAGGCATTTCAATATCCGTAATAATCATATCAATTTCTTCTGTGACACTGATTCCTTTGCTGACAAGGTCCATGACATGATCATATGCCTGTTTGCCATCTTCAAAGGTCACAATGTTTTTATAGCCTGCTTCGGTTAATTCATTTGTTAATAAACGCATGAGAAGCGGAGAATCTTCAACGACATACAGCTTCTTCCCTGTTCTTCTCTCGTCTTTCTCACCGTCAAACATATGATACGTATCAACACCAGAAGCGGATTCAATATCATAAATGATTTTTTCGTAATCTGGAAGGAAAATCATTTTTTCATCAAGCTTAATGATGCCCGTTAAATGACGGTCCATCCCTTGATTGAGTGCAGTCGGCTTCTCAATCTCTTCCCAGCTGACGCGGTGAATTTGTGATACCGTTCCTGTATGGAACACAAATTTCCGTTGGTTGAATTCAGTCACAATATATTTCTCTTGTTCTGACTGATCTGACTCGACATTAAAAAAGGAAAATAGATTGATGACTGGTAAAATCTCGCCTCGTAAACTAATCATCCCTTCTACATCTTGGTGAGAGTGCGGTACAACCGTCACCTCAACCGGCTGAATGATTTCTCTTACTTTCATGACGTTAATGCCGAATTGATTTGCACCAATTTCAAACTTCACAATTTCCAATTCATTGGTACCAGAGTCAAGTAAAATTTCTTGTTTGTTTAAAGCCACGGAAATCCCTCTATTCTTCAATATAAGATTGTACTTTTTATATCGGCAGCATAGGTAAAAAGTTGACGTTTCTTTACGCTTTCTCTCGAACGAATTGATGAATCACAAGTCCTATCGCTGTAAGGATGAGCAAAGACCCTAGTGCAAGGCGGCTTGCGAGATTTCCGTGCTCTGCAAACAGCAGGGTAACTGAGCCATAAATGATCGGCCCGATAATGGAAGATACCTTCCCTGAGAATGCAAAGAGGCCAAAAAACTGTCCCCTTTTTTCCTTCGGTGTCAGTTCAATAATCAAGATTCGTGATGCCCCCCAGCTTGCGCCAAGTGAAATCCCGAATAAACTGCCCGCTATCCAGAAGACCCATTCGGTTGCCGCTGTCACAGCCAGAATCAGCGCCACAATCAAAATGACATACACAACTGTAATCGATCGCTTTGCCCCTATCGCTTTTGTGATATATCCAAACAGAAAGGAGCCAATGATACTTGAAATGGTCGACACAAGATAGAGCAAAATAAATTGCCCAGCTGTAAAGCCAATGATGATTTTGGCATAAACAGCCATCATCGCAATCGCTGTTTGTAAAGCATCATTCATAAAAAAGAAAGCAATCATAAAGATAAAAGCTGGCTTGTACTTTTTCATCTCTTTAAACGTGTGAATAATCTCTTTATACCCGCTGAAAAAAGACGCCTTTTTCTCTCGCTGTGGCAGCGGATGAGGATCTTTTACAAAAAAGAGAAAGGGTAGAAAAAAGAGAAGGAATAAAAGAGCTGTCGGAATAAATGCTTCATGAAACTGGTCATTGCCGACAAGTAAATAAACAGAGAGGCCGACAAGTGTTCCTAAATAGCCAACAGCGATACCAAATCCAGAAATAAGCGGGATTTCTTCCTTTGTCCCAAGATCGGGCAAAATGGTGTCATAGAAAACAAGACTAGAATGATAAAAAAACTTTGCGATCACAAACAAGGTGACCACGACCAATAAAGAAACAGGCAGCCCAAACCATTCACTTGAGAAATCAATCCCAGCAAAAATCCCCATCAAAAGCGTACAAGCAATACATATGAACGTAAACACCGTAATGTAGCGTTTCTTTTTTCCTGTACGATCAATCAGCACTCCGTATAAAGGTGTAAAAATGACGAGAAAAAAGCTGGCTAGTGCGTTTGCATAAGAAATAAAGGTGCTGGCGATCTGGTCCATTCTCGCACTGTCCCCGATCGTTTCCTGTAAGTAAAACGGGAAGAAAATGGTGATCATGTTTGATGAAAAGATCGTATTTGCAAAATCATACAACGCCCAGGCTAACACAGGTGCTGTCAAAAACAGCCCAAAGCCTGCCCCTTTTTTCTGTGCGGTTTTTTTTCCTGTTCTCAATCGATTGTCTCCCTTCCTCATTTTCACTATCATTCTATTTTATGTGCTGTTTCCCTCATCCATACAAGCGATCTATGAAAAAAAGCACCTCTTACCATATAGAAGAGGTGCTTTTTTCATTATTTCTTCACAACAATGGTACTTGCAATCAAATCGTGAAGTGCTTGTTTTTTTTCTGTGAAAAAAGCAATGATATAGCCAATATATAAGATCGGAGACAAAAAGCCTTTTGCAAAGAAGCGGCCAGTTGCACGTCCGAATGTGACCTTTTCGCCTGTGACTTTTGTTACTTTGATGCCGAGAGCCATCTTTCCAAGTGTTCCTTGCAATTTTGATGATTCCATGATGGCGTAATAAAGCCATGTCACCACGGTACCCATCAAGATTGCCCCTATATAGAAAAAGATCAGTCCCATAATAGCTTCCCATTCCTCATCCGTTATGACGGTTGAAGAATAGTAATAACTGTCGTCATCCATCATCATTGCTGCCTCTGGGCTTGAGATAAAAAAGACTGACGCCAAAATAAACATGATAAATGCAATTGGTACACCGATAATGATACCGTCCAAAAGGTGTGCAAGAAAACGATAGCCTACACCTGCTAGCTCAGGATGCTTCTTTTCTTGAATGTGTGGTTCTGTTATGTTGGTTTCCATCCTATTTCTCCTTTATTATGTATGTTTTCTATAAATTTCTTATAATCATTCGTTATTATATCCTATGAATATAGCAAGATCAATGGAGCTTTACACTTTTACATACATTTTAGATCAGTTTGATCTAAGCGATTTATGTGAATAAATACTGAAAATTTGTGAAAATCATGGCACTTCTAGTTCTTTTACCTCCTGATTTTTTAACATTTTGTGATATTTTCGTCTTGTTTCCATTCTTCTGTTGACAATGATTCTTCAAATGGTACAATAGTCAAGGATTTTTTTAAAGAAAGGTGTTCATGATGGGAACTGTCGTATTATTAAAGAACAACGAAATGACTGTAATTGAAGATATTTGCGAGGCTGATTTTTTAGATATGAAGCATGGTTTGTCAAATGATGACACAGCTTATATCTCTTGGTATGAAGACTACGATACTGCTTATGGATATTGATTTCATTTCATAGATGAAGCGTAAAAAAAGGCGATACAACCTGAGAATAGGTTGATCGCCTTTTTTACGTTTGTACGCTTCTTTCACTTTCAGGTTCCACATGAATAAAGATTTGTGCATGCGGAAATTCCAGCTGAATCTTCTCTTCAATTCGATCACATAATTGGTGAACATCTTCAATCGTTGTCTTTCCATCTACAATCAAATGAAAATCAATATATTCCTCGGCACCAGACCGCCTTGTTCGAAAGTCATGATATTCAATAAATTCTTGACTAAATCCTTGAATGATCGCTTCGATCGATTGTTCTTCCTCTGGTGTTAACCGAGCATCAACAAGCGGCGGAAAGGCTTCCTTCATGAGTTTAAACGCTTCACGCATAATAAAGAGGGCCAGAACCATTCCAATGATCGGATCTAGGAAATACCAGTCGGTTAATGCCACAAGCAATAAACTAAATGCCACCCCTAATGACGTAAACACATCCGTTAAAAGATGCAGTGCATTTGATTTCATGGCAACTGAATGTACTCGCTCAGCCTCTTTGTTCACAACCCTCGATACAACAAAATTGATGAGCGCGCCTAGCAGCATGACCACAATGCCAAGCACAGGCAGCTTGACTGGCTCTGGATGCATTAATTTGTGAACACATTCGTATATAATCCAAATGCCAGCAACGAAAATCAGCAGGGTCTCAATCGTTCCAGAAATATTTTCGACTTTTCCATGTCCATAAGGATGTTTAGAATCTGCTGGCTTTCTTGAAATACGAACAGAAATAAATGCAATAAACGACGCCATTAAATCGAGAAACGAATGAATGGCTTCTGATAAAACCGCAACAGATCCGGTTAAAAGACCCACAATGATTTTTAAGATGACCACAAATGTGTTGCTCAGCACGGATAGGAACGCGATTTTCGATGTCTTCGCTGATTGTTCCATCTATCGTCCTCCTTTAGGAGATCGTATGTCTATGAAAGCCATTCCCATGACCCTGATTCTCATGTTCTTTCAGTTTACGCAGTTTTGCCGTTTTCTAATCATCTTCATCACAGCCTGTATTTTCTCTTGAGGTTACGCTATAATAAATGTTGCTCTTTCTTCAATATATCACTCATGCGGTGATGGATAGGAGAATAGACTACATATAACGATATCCAGTGCCTTTCGCAGGTGACATTTATGCAGTGAATGGTAAAATAGGATAAAAACATAAATTTTTAAGGTGATGAGAAATGGAGCATTTGCTGAATCCAAGAGTAAAGGATATTGAAATTTCAGGCATTCGAACATTTTCAAATCTCGTATCGTCATATGAGGATGTCGTTTCATTGACGATAGGCCAGCCCGATTTTTATACGCCGCATCATGTCAAAACAGCTGCCAAAGCAGCCATTGACGAGAATTTCACCTCATACACTCACAATGCTGGTTTCCTAGAGCTAAGACAAGCGATCCAGCATTATATCAAGAAGAAAGTGAATCTTGATTATGATGCAGAGTCAGAAATCATTGTGACGACAGGTGCAAGTCAAGCAATTGATGCTGCGTTTCGAACCATTTTAACAGAAGGCGATGAGGTCATTTTACCTGGACCTGTATACCCCGGATATGAACCGATCATTCGAATGTGCGGTGCCATGCCCGTACATATTGACACAACGAATGCCGGCTTTAAATTGAATGCCAAGCTGATTGAGGATGCGTTAACGGAAAAGACAAAGTGTGTGGTTCTTCCTTACCCTTCAAACCCGACTGGGGTCACGCTTTCAGAAGAAGAATTGAAAGAAATTGCCCAGCTCCTTGAAGGAAAAGACATCTTTATTTTATCCGATGAAATCTACAGCGAGCTGACATTTGACCGGCCGCATCATTCAATTGCCTCTTTCTTAAAAGAACAGACCATTGTCATCAATGGACTGTCTAAATCTCATAGCATGACTGGATGGAGAATTGGATTTTTATTTGCTTCAGCTCCAATTGCTAAACATGTATTAAAAGTACATCAATATAACGTGTCTTGTGCCTCAGCTGTCTCACAAAAGGCGGCACTTGAAGCTGTGACAAATGGTGTGGATGATGCACTGATCATGAGAGAGCAATATAAGAAAAGACTCGATTATGTATATGATCGGCTCATTTCTATGGGGCTTCCGGTAATTAAACCTTCTGGCGCTTTTTATATTTTTCCATCCATTGAATCGTTTGGGATGAGTTCCTTTGATTTTTGCATGGAGCTGTTAGAAAGTACAAGACTTGCGGTCGTACCAGGCTCAGCCTTCTCTCCACTCGGCGAAGGGTACGTGCGCCTGTCTTATGCTTATTCACTTGAAACGCTGAAAGAAGGACTTGACCGGCTAGAACAATTTGTACTTGAAAAACGTTCCATTCATTCGCTAGATTGAAACAACGGCTCTCTTGCCGTTGTTTTTATTTTGCAGGAAACATGATGTGAAATACGGTGCCCTTTTCAGGCTGACTATCCACACGGATCGTCCCGTTATGATTTTCTAAAATATTAAATGTGACCATGAGGCCAAGTCCGGTTCCTTTTTCCTTTGTGGTTAAAAAGGGCTCTCCAATCCGCTTCATCACCGATTCAGGAATGCCAACCCCTTCATCACGAATGGTGACAAGTATTCCATCACCTTCTGCTTTGGCTGTGATGTCTACCTTTCCTCCGTCCGGCATGGATTCTACGGCATTTTTGATTAAATTGATAAACACTTGCTTGAGCTGATTTTGATCCCCGTTCATCAGGAGACCCTCCTCTATCTCACTTGTGTTCATTAAAATGCCATTTAAGTTCGCTTGTGTTTCTAACAAGGCTGTGACTTCGCTGATGATTTTTTTCAAATCAAGCGTCTGCATTGAGGACGTTTGCTGCGGTTTCGCCAGCATTAGCAGCTCACTCAAGATAATTTCTATTCGGCTCAGCTCAGAGAAAACAATCTCGAAGTATTGATCGCGGTCTTTTGTTTTCGGTTTAATGAGCTGTAAAAAGCCTTTGATGGCGGTCAATGGATTTCTGATTTCATGTGCAATACCAGCCGCCAATTGACCTGCGATCGATAATTTTTCAGAGCGGAGCATGAGCTCTTCTGTCTGCTTACGTTCGGAGATATCTCTTAAAATAATTTGAACCGCTGTTTCTCCAAAAAATGTAGTTGGGATACAGACCATTTCTGTATAAATCAGCTTATGTTTAAAAGTATGACAGCTCATTGTGACAATCTCAGAATCTGATGCTCTTTCAATAATACGTGATAAGCTCTTTTTGACCTTCTGCTGATCACAGGAATGGATTTGATGAAAGATATCCTTACCTATTAATTTATCGTAATGCTCGGCTTCAAATAATTTAATGCCTGATTCATTCATAAATACCCACTTGTGATCATGGATGACCGCAATCGTATCAATGGAGTTTTGAATGAGCAGCTGATACCTCTCCCGGCTTTTTTGAAGAACGGTTTGGAATTTTTTACGGGATGAGATGTCCACGAGCAGTAAAAGCTCTGCCCGCTGATTTTGATAAATCGTCGGTGATGACTTTACCTCAATATGAATACTGCTCCCATCTTGACGCTTCCATATCTGTTCAATCATTCCGACTGGAAGGCCTTGCTGCAGCCTTGTTATTCGGCTTCTGACAATGTCATGGTACTCTTCAGCAATAAAATCAAACGCGGACTTGCCGATCATGTCATCTCTTGCACTTACCCCCATTAATTGCAGCATCGCATCATTCGCATACACAATTTTCCCTAAAGTCGTAATACATAACGGATTTGGCAGCATGGCAATCAATTGTTCAGCTTCACCGACATTTTGGAAAGCCGGCAGACTGCCTAACGACTGTTCTGCTACTTTTGATGTTGTTTGAAATGCTGCTTTTTGGGGCTCAGTATCCAGCACCCTCATTTTCAGGATCATTTCTCTACTTACTTCGCTACCTAACCCATCACAAGCAACAAAATCAATGCTTGCTTCGATCCATACAGCTGTCAGATCACTTCTTAGCAGTCTAAAGTGGCAAACCTCTAGCATGTGCTGATTGTAAAAATAACTTTCGACGAGAAATTGATCTTCGGTATGAACAAAGTCTTTCAAAAAACACCCTAGTAAATCCTTTTGTTCATAGAGCAAAAGCTGCTTACAGTTGGAAGAAATGTAGAGAAAGCGGCCATTAGAAGAAAGAACGGCATGTAAATCGATGTTCGAATACAATTGATTCGAATCTTTCATTTGTTGTTCCATCGTCGTCCGACCCTCCTTTTCATTTTTTAGGGTTGTCCTTAGATTGATGTATAAAAAAGATTCGCTAGAAAACCCGTATTTTCCTTCTGTCATCGAGGGAAACGTCCATAAATTCAGCAAAAAGGGAGCACTTTCTGCTGCTGTGCTCCCTGCGGTTTATTGTTTTTCATATTTCTTTTGCAATTCAACGTACTTATCCACAATTTTACTTGGGATGTTTTTGATGACAGGATCTTTATCTGAAACATAAGGTGTCACGACACTAAAGGCTACCTCTGGATTAGAAGAAGGATAATATCCTCCAAAGGTTAAGTTGTATGTTGAATTTCCCCACCAGCTGCGGTTGGCGCCATAGTAGAAGGTTTGTGCTGTACCCGTTTTTCCTGCGACATCATGCTGACCAAACCGGCCAGCGGCAGTTCCGCCTGTTGATGTGACCATTTTCAGTCCCGTTTTTACGCGGTCAATATCTGCTTTCGAGTTGTTAATCGTATTCAGCACCTTCGGCTCATATTTTTTTACGACTGGGCCTACTTCATCATTCTTCGTTGGAAGATGAACACTTTTCACTACTCTTGGCTGAATACGGCTGCCTCCATTGGCGATCGTCGACATGTATTGCGCCACTTGAAGCGGTGTATACGTGTCATACTGACCAATTGCTTCATCAAGCAAGAGTCCGCCGACCGTCTTAGGATGCGTCTGCATCCCGCTTGATTCCTGCGGCAGATCGATCCCCGTTTTCACGCCAAGACCGAATTGCGCATAGTAGTTTCTCATTTTTTGTAAGTGCTCAGGCCTTGCAGGTAACGGACCATCCTTTTGATAGGTGATGCCCGCCATTCTCATCGCTACTTGGAACATGTAGACGTTGGAACTTTTTTGGAGTGCCTGAATGTCGTTAACCCACCCAAGAACTTTGTAAGACTGTTTCGCCTTTCCATTACTTCCTGCAAAATAGAGCGGTGTATCCATATAGGCTTGGTTGTGTGACATCCCATCCTGATAACCGCCAAGTACTGTGGCTCCTTTGACAACAGAGCCCATTTCGTACTGGGTCGTAAATGTTCCGATCGCATAATCTGTAACGTCTCTGCCGTCCATTTTCTTGCCCGACATGGCGAGAACATCCCCTGTGTGAGGGTCCATCATGACGACAAAGGCCCGGTCCATCATATAGTTTCTCGCGCTGGCAGATCTAAGCTCTGATTCAACAATTTTGTCGACTTCCTTTTGCAGCTCCATATCAAATGTCAGCGCAAGATCAAGTCCTCTTCGTCCTTCTGTCCGCTTGATTTCATCGAGCAGCTTCCCGCCAACCTGTGTATATTGAACGGTCGCTTTCTCTGGGTTTAGAAAATCCTCGTATTGATATTCTAAATAGCTCTTCCCTACCCGGTCATTTCGCGAGTAGCCTCTTGCCATATAGTAATCTTCACGTTCTTTAATAATTCCTTGCTCTGGTGTCGTCACACCGCCAAGTACATTATAAAGGGTCTTTTCATACGGATATTTTCTTGTCCAGTCGTTGATGACGTTCACACCAGGCAGTTCATCAAGATGCTCTGAGACAAGTGAAATCTCTTCATATGTCAGGCTTACGGATGAAGTCTGTTTTGATTCTTTCGTTTCATCGAGTAAAGCAACTTTTTCGTCCCCTTTTTTCTCTTCGTTTGGGTCCATTGCCTTCACGATTTGGGGCTCAAAGGCATATCCGCCTGTAAATCTACGGTAGATCGCTGCAACAGCTTTTTCCTCTGCATCCTTTTCGATGGCCTTGACTTCTCTCTTTGGGACACGCTCTACTTGAAGCGGATAGACATCCTTTGCATCGATATCTTTTTTCTCCGCTTTTGAAATGAGTTTATCCGCTTCTTTCGGATGGCTCGCCAGCCAAAAATCCCGAATGTCACGCTCTCTCAAAAAATCAGTATCCATTTTTATATAAGTCGCAAGTTTTCTTGCTACCTTAATCTTATCCTCCGCTTTCACACCGCTTTCTGATGTATAAACGATGGCAGGCACACTTTCGTTATCAACGACGACTCTTCCTCTCGCGTCATACATTTTTCCTCTTGGAGACGGGTATGATGCTGTTTTGACCTCTGTTCGGTTGGCTTGCTTTTTATAATCTTCACCATTGACGATTTGCAGCACACCAAGCTTGATCACAAGTCCAGCAAATAAACTAAATACAGCGAAGAAAAAGAGATTAATTCTCCAGGCGTTCCGGCGCTTTATTCTTTTTTGCTCGGCAGCACCTTGATGCTGTTTCTCTCCCACTTATGTAGCTCCTCTCATCCTTTTCAATCTTTTACAATTACCACTCATTATTGTAACACTTTTGTAATAGTTGTTACAGCGAAACGAGTGAAAAAAAGCTGTCAATCCCTAATCTGCAAAAAAATATACTAACACTTTAAAATATTGGTATGTTTATGTCGTTTTCTTTAAATGGAAGAATTCCCTATCCTTTGATATGAAGCGGCTCTTACGATGACTTTAACAAAAATGACAAACTGGCATTGTCAATGGAGGATGCTGGTACGTTTATAACAAAAAGTCCATGTTATGATTTTTTGTGAGAAAACAAAACAAAGATTTTAGGAGGAGTTACAATATGAAGAAGAAATCATTCTTTTTTTCAGCGCTGACAGCTGCTGCACTCATCACGTTCACTGGAGGACATTCAGCTGATGCGAAGGAGCTTAACCTGAAACAAGTAATAAATGTACAGCATCAAGCCATTGATCTTCATACACTAGCAGCAAAATTACATATCTCTTCAGATGTAAACAAGCTAAGCAAGTCGAATCAAAAAGAGATCGAAGCTCTATTAAACAAACTGATCAAAAGCGGTCAACCTGTTACAGGAACAAAAGTAGTAAAAGAAGTAAACAAAGCAAAACAAGAACAAAAACAAGAATCAGTGAAAAAACCAACTGCTTCTAAACCAAGCACTCCAGCAAAAGAAAATACAAACAACAACAGCAACACAAAAGCTGACCAAAAAGACACAACCGCATCAAAAGCAGACAGCAGCTTAAATGCATTTGAAAAAGAAGTGGTTGAACTTACAAATAAAGAGCGTGCAAAACAAGGCTTAAAGGCCCTTTCTGTTGATTCTAAATTAAGCAAATCTGCTCGCGCAAAATCTCAAGATATGAAAGATAAAAACTATTTCTCTCATACAAGCCCAACTTATGGATCTCCATTTGATCAAATGAAGCAATTCGGTATCACTTACAAATCAGCAGGTGAAAACATTGCCCAAGGTCAAAAATCTCCTCAAGAAGTTGTGACAGCATGGATGAACAGTGAAGGCCACAGAGCGAACATTTTAAACAAAAGCTACACACATATCGGTGTTGGTTATGTGAAATCTGGCAACTACTGGACGCAGCAATTCATCGGAAAATAATATCAAAAAAACCTGTCCCTATTTGGGACAGGTTTTTAGTTTGTTTTGAGAGTGCTGCAAACTATTTGACCCATAATTTATAGATGCTCTGGGTACCGCTGTTTTCTTCGCCCTGTTCGCTCAGCTTTTCATAAAGGGACTTCGCAAGTGAGAGCCCTGGCATTTCTCCCCCCATCAGCTCTGCTTCTTCAAGTGCAATGCCCATATCTTTGATAAAATGCTTCACATAAAACCCTGGCTCGAAATCGCCTTTCAGCATTCTTGGTGCAAGGTTTGACAAAGACCAGCTGCCGGCTGCACCTGTTGTGATGCTTTTGAGCACCTGCTCTGGATCAAGCCCTGATTTTTCGGCATAGGCCATTGCCTCTGCGACACCGACCATTCCTGCTGCAATGGCAATTTGGTTACACATTTTTGTATGCTGACCGCTTCCTGCCGGTCCTTGATATTGAATGTTTTCACCCATTTGCTCAAATAGCGGCAGACAGGCTTCATAGGCTGACCTTTCTCCACCGATCATAATGGCCAGCGTGCCATTTTGGGCTCCTATGTCTCCGCCTGATACAGGTGCATCTAATGTAAATATACCTCTTTCCTTCGCTTTCAACTCAATTTCTTTTGCAAGCTGAGGCTTCGATGTTGTCATATCAATGAGATATGTACCTGGCGCAGCATGTGCCACAAGCCCATCTTCACCTAAATAGATCTCTTCTACATCAGATGGATATCCCACCATTGTAATGACGGCATCTGCACTTTCTGCAATCTCCTTTACTGCCGGCTTCCATGATGCGCCTTTTTGAATCAATGCGTCTGCTTTTGCTTTCGTTCTTGTATAAACGATCACTTCATAGCCTGCATCCATTAAATGTCCTGCCATACTGCGACCCATTACACCGATTCCTATAAAACCAACTGTTTTGATTTTTGCCATCACTTGTTCCTCCTTAAAGAGACTTTGTCAATCCACCATCAATGATCAGTGTTTGACCTGTCATATATGTATTGGCTTCTGATAAAAGAAACACTGCATATGCTGCAAATTCCTCTGGCTGGCCGTAACGGCCAAGCGGGATCGCTCGTTCAGCCTGTGCTTTGATTTCTTCAACCGTTCGATTCTCTCTTTGTGCGCGGTGCTTTTCCAGCTGTTTCACACGGTCTGTTTCAATTTTTCCCGGTGCTAACGTATTGATCAAAATACCATCCTTTGCAAACTCCAGAGCGGCTGTTTTTGTCCAGCCGGCTATGGCCGGTCTAAATGTATTCGACAGCATCAAGCCCGGGATCGGTTCTTTCACTGACATTGACGCAATATTTAACACACGTGCGCCGCGTTTTTTCAAATAAGGCAATGCCTCTTTTAATAATCGAATATAGCTGAGTAAATGAAGCTGAAATGATTCGATCCAATCTTCATCTGTTAAGGTGTCGAGCGTTCCTGTTTTAGGCCCGCCTGTATTGTTCACAAGAATGTCTAGACACTTCTCATCACCAGCCGCCGCTTGAACAAGCGCCTTGATTTGCCCGGCGTCAGATACATCACATACTTGATAAGTCAGCTGTCCTTTGACAAGCGGAGACAGCTCGTTGACTGTTTCTTTCAGCTTCTGTTCATGTCTTCCCGAGAGCATCACATCTGCTCCCTCTTTTGCTAGAGCAAAGGCAATCGCTTTTCCGATACCTTGACTGCTTGCAGCTACCAATGCTTTTTTTCCAGTTAGATTGACATCCATGTCAACACCTCCTCTAGTTTATTTTATCATACAAAAAGAACCTTGCTCACATCGCAAGGTTCCTTTCCGCTCATTACACCTTAAATCGGTCAACCGCCTGACGCAGTGCCTGGCTTGATTCGTTCAGCATTTCAGTTGAGGTTTTCGTTCTTTCTAACACTTGAACTTGTTCATCTGTAGACGCATGCACTTCCTCAGCTGAGGCAGCAGATTCTTCTGAAATGGCAGCAATACTTTGAATGGAGTCACTCATCTTCTGCTGCTCTTCTGTCATTTCATTAATCTGTGTATGAATGCTGTCGATTGAACCGACAAGTGCCTGCATTTCCATTGTGATACTGCTAAGTGCCTCACCGGTTGCATTGATGGCGGCACCTTGTTCCTCATTCATTTTACTTGCTGTTGTCATCGCTTCAGCCGCCTTCTTCGATTCATCTTGAATGAGTTTGACGGTTTCACTAATGTGTTTTGTTGACTGCGCAGATTGTTCAGCAAGCTTTCTCACTTCTTCTGCAACTACAGCAAATCCTCGTCCACTTTCTCCTGCTCTCGCTGCTTCAATGCTTGCATTCAGTGCAAGTAAATTCGTTTGATCCGAGATTTCAGAGATGGCGGTCACGACATTTTCAATATTTTTCGTTTTATGCTCAAGGTCTAGCAGCATTTGCTCAACCTTTTTCGATTCTTCACTCGCTTGTGTTGATTTTTGGACGAGCAAACCAAGTGCGTCAAGCCCTTTATAGCTTGCATCTTCAGATGATTTTGAGTTGGTTTGCATTTGCGTGGCAAGCTCACCCATATGGCGCACTTTCTCATACAAATACTCTGATTTTTCATTAATCGTTTCTGCATCTGATGCCTGCTTAGTCGCTCCTGTTGCCACCTCTTGAATGGCCGTTGCAATCTGTTCGCTAGACAGCAAAGTCTCATTTGAAATGTGGGTCACTTCATCCGCTGATTTCACAACTTGATCTGAAGCCCCTTTCACTTTTTCAATTAACTCCCTGATATCCTCGGTCATTTGATTAATGCTTTTCGTGAGGGAACCAATTTCATCTTGGGATTTCACTGCAAGCGTACTTGTTAAATCGCCTTCTGACACCTTACGCACATGCTCTATTAGACGCTTGATTGGCGTTGTAATGCTTCTTGCCAATAAGAAGCTGAGGATCATCGCAAGAATAATGGCAATGACGGAAATAATGATGCTTGTCTGATTCATTTGTTCTGTGATCCAAAGCAGTTTCTTTTTCTCAAAGCTGACACCAATCGTCCAATCAGCTTCTTTGATTTTAGATATGACCGTCAGTTCTTTTCTGTCATCAATACCTGAATTGTCGATCGCTTTTTTCACAGAAGCTACTTTTGATATGTTTTTTCCTTGCTCTGTTGGATGTGCTAAAATGGTTCCTTTGCCGTCAACTAAGAAAGCGGTACCCATATAAGGAATCTTTTGTTCCTTTATATAAGATTGAATGGAGGATAATTTCAAATCAAGTCCAGCGACCCCAACGACCTTTCCGTTTCTGACAATCGCCTTTGTGGCTGAGACGACCATTTCATTTGTTGCTTTATCGATATATGGATCAGTCCAAATGACTTCGTCAGGCTTTTCAGCTGATTGGATAAACCAATCTCGTTTAGATGGGTCATACCCTTCACCAAAATCGGACTCTGGGAAGGCGAACATTTTGCCGTCACTTGTTCCAATATAGGCAAGTGAAATAAGTTCATCCTGCTCCTGCAAGCCTTTTAGTTCATCGTTTTCGAAGACTAATGTTTGTTTTGTTTGTTTTTGCGCAAAATCTTCAGTAAGTGTACTAGTTGCCAGTTTATTAATTGTATCACTGTAATTATCAAGCTTTTGTGCAATGATGTCTCTCATGCTCTCTGCCGTTGCTGCTGTGGTGGTTTTTGCATCTCGTTCAATAAGTGGTGTTAATACTATGTTAGAACCCACTTGAACGGCCACGACGGTTAAAATTAAAATAACTGAGATGAAAACAGCTATTCTCACTTGAAGTTTCTTAAACATCTCATCACCCCTACATCTACTTTCACACCTTAATTTATATATCGGCAAAATGATACCGCATTCAATAGTTGTAAGAAAATTTAAATAGAAAAAACAAGCCGTATAGGCTTGTTTCAAGTAAAATATTCAATTTTTGCAGAAGGAAAGTACTGATCTATATATGACTCTAAAGTCTTTCTTAGTTCTTGTTCCTCATCTTTTTGATAGATATATTTTCCTATTCCGTATCTTCCCCACTTGTATCTTCTTTTTTCTTCGTCCAACTCTAATTTTGATTTTGGGTAGTTTTTTTGAATCACACGCTTTGCTGGTTTTGTAAAGCGATGCTGAATCATCTCAAAGGTGATATCGTCTCTCACATCTTCAGGAAGAGCTGCATCAAGCTTTTCAAAAAGAACTTTATATCCTTCCTGCCAGCCTTCATGGATATAGATTGGAGCAACAATAAAGCCTAGAGGATAGCCTGCCTTTGCGACCTTAACAGCCGCTTCAATCCGCTGATCTAGCGGTGATGTTCCGGGCTCAAAATATTTAATGACATAATCGGCATTGATACTAAAACGGAATCTTGTCCGGCCATTATGCTTTGCGTCTAACAGATGATCAACATGATGGAACTTCGTGACAAAGCGAAGCTTTCCTAAGTCGGTCTGCCCAAAGTATTCAATCGCTCGTTTGAGTGTATGTGTCAAATGGTCAATTCCTACGATGTCTGAAGTACATGATGCTTCAAATCTCGTGATATCCGGCGCCCGCTCGTTCATGTATTGCTCTGCCTGATCTAATATTTCTTCTACATTGACGTACGTTCGAATGTACGGCTTACTTCCCATTGTTGTTTGCAAATAGCAATAATGACAATGTCCCATACACCCTGTTGCAAATGGGATTGCATACTCTGCAGATGGTTTAGACGAGTCAAACTTCAATGTCTTCCTCACACCAATAACAAGCGTTGACTTCGCATTACGATACTTTTGCAAGTCATTTTTTCCCGGAATATTTCTGACCTGGTTGTGTGAAGTCGTTTCTCTTATTTCGATTCCCATACCCTCAAACTTTTCCTTCAGCTCTCGTCCTAACGGGTACTCTAACGCCCGGGGTTCAATGTAAACAAGCTGGGGAACGAAAGGTTTGATCATATTAAGCACATCCTTACCTTTAAGGTTTTCATACCGTTACTTTAACCGCACAGGATGGCTTTTATCCTTTCTAAAATCTCCCTTATTCAAACAAGTCTTGATAAAGAGCTTCTGCTTCTTCATATGTTGGAAACACAGCATCATCAGGTGCTAGTGGATGATACGTTTCAAGTAAAAAGAGGGCAAGCTCTTCTTCGTTGTATGGATGTGAAACAATTTCTGCTTCTTTAATTTGTGCTACGTTTGCAGCATGTGGATTTCGATAAATCACATATACTTGATCACCCGGTTTGTAGTCTGAGAAAGGCAATCTGGTCACCTCCATTTTTTAATTATAGGGTGCCCTTCTCACTGCCCAATATGACTCAATATGATAAAATTCGACAAAAAAACCAGACAGTTTCACCTGTCTGGTTTTCATTCACTTAGTTCTGTTGAAACGTCTTCTTGACGAAATCAACCACTTCTTCTGTTGTGCTAAGTGATAAAATATGCTCTTTAAATGATGCAGCTTCTTCTTTAGAAAGCTTGCTTAGCTGCGTTCTAGCTGGAAGAATGGATGTTGCACTCATTGAGAATTCATCTAATCCTAATCCAAGTAGAAGTGGGATTGCGATTTCATCTCCTGCCATCTCTCCGCACATACCGACCCATTTACCCTCTTTATGCGCTGCTTCGATCACAAGCGTAATAAGACGTAAAATCGCTGGGTTGTAAGGCTGATAAAGGTAAGACACTCGTTCGTTCATTCGATCAGCAGCCATTGTGTATTGAATCAAATCATTCGTTCCAATACTGAAGAAATCTACTTCTTTTGCAAATTGGTCTGCGATGACAGCTGTTGATGGAATTTCTACCATCATTCCGATTTCAATGGAATCAGAAACGTCTGTACCAGCGGCAACCAATGCTTCTTTTTCTTCAAGTAAAATGGCTTTTGCTTCTCTAAATTCTGATAACGTCGCGATCATAGGGAACATGATTTTCAAGTTTCCATATGTACTTGCACGAAGTAAGGCGCGTAGTTGTGTTCTGAAAATCTCCTGCTCTTCCAGGCAAAGGCGAATGGCTCTATAGCCAAGGAACGGGTTCATTTCTTTTGGAAGCTGCAAGTAAGGAAGTTCTTTATCGCCACCAATATCTAGTGTGCGGACAACCACTGCTTTCCCTTCCATCTTCTCTAAAACTGTTTTATACGCATCGAACTGCTCTTCTTCTGTAGGAAGCTGGTCTCTGCCCATGTATAAAAATTCAGTACGGTACAATCCGACTGCTTCGCCGCCATTTTCAAGTACACCTTTTACATCTTCAGGTGTTCCGATATTTGCAGCTAGCTCTACGTGAACGCCGTCTTTTGTAACCGTTGGCTGGTCAACAAGTTTCGCCCATTCTGCTTTTTGAGCTAAGTAGTCTTCATGCTTTTTTTGATACGCTTTCACTTCATCTTCAGAAGGCTGAATGATGACGTCGCCGCTAATACCATCCACAATGATCAGATCATCGTTTTTCACCGTTTTTGTTGCTTCTTTTGTCCCAACAACTGCTGGAATCTCCATAGATCTTGCCATGATCGCTGAGTGAGAAGTACGACCGCCGATATCTGTTGCAAAGCCTTTGACAAATTGTCTGTTCAGCTGAGCAGTATCAGAAGGTGTTAAATCTTCAGCAATGATGATGACTTCTTCAGAAATCATGCTTGGGTTTGGAATGTCAACGCCTAGCAAATGTCCAGTCACACGTTTCGTTACGTCGCGAATATCCGCTGCACGTTCCTTCATGTATTCATTGTCCATTGCTTCGAACATTGTGACAAACATTGTCGCTGTTTCTTTTAAAGCAAACTCAGCATTTACTTTATCAGATTTGATTTTATCCTTTACTGGGTTTAGCAGTTCAGGATCACTTAACACAAGAAGATGGGCAGAAAAGATATCTGCTTTGTCTTGGCCTAGCTCTTTTAGCGCATGCTCTTTAATTGCTTCAAGTTCTTGTTTAGAAACATGAATTGCTTCTTCAAAACGCTTCACTTCTGTCTCTGGATCATTGATGTCTTTTTGGTGAACTGTTAAATCTGGTTCTTCCAGACGATACGCTTTTGCAATCGCAACGCCTGCTGAAGCACCGATTCCTTTCAGTTGTTGCATTACTCGCCTAGGCCTTCACTTTTCATTGTGTCTTTAAGCGCAGCAAGTGCATCATTTTCATCAGAACCAGAAGCAGAGATTGTGATTGTAGCACCTTTCGCAATTCCTAGAGACATTACACCCATAATAGATTTCAGGTTCACTGTTTTACCATTATATTCTAAGTTGATATCAGCATCATATTTACTAGCAGTTTGTACAAGAACTGTTGCAGGACGTGCGTGAATTCCAGAATCTGCAGTTACTTTGAATGTTTGTTGAGCCATTTTTATCAATCTCCTTTTTATACAATTAATACATCCACAATATTATATCATACTGCCGAGCTTGTCATCTAACAAGAACGGCAGTTATGAAAATTATTTTGAAATTTTCATGATGTTTTCTTGTCCAGCCTTGATTTCACCGGATGCTTGAAGGTCAATAAATTGTCCTTCACTTAAGTTGGTAAATACAATTGGAGTCATCAAAGATGGTACTTCAGACTTAATTTTATCAATATCAACCTCTAAAAGTTTTTGACCGATTTCTACTTGATCTCCCTCTTGTACAAATGCTTCAAACCCTTCTCCTTTGAGGCCGACCGTATCAATTCCGAAGTGGATCAAAATTTCAAGTCCACCATCAGATTGCAGGCCAATGGCGTGTTTCGTCGGGAACACATTTAAGATCTTCCCTCTTACCGGTGAAACAACCGTTCCATCTGTTGGCAAGATGGCGAAACCGTCACCCATCATTTTCCCTGAGAATACTTGATCTGGTACAACTGTAATTGGATGAAGCTCCCCTGTAATTGGTGAAGCAAAAATTTCTTCCCCTTGCTCATTTTGAAGCGGTTTTGCAATAACTTCTTCAACCTGCTGGCTGACTTCTTCTTTTGCAGAAGGGTCTTTCGCTGGACGAGGCGTGCGGCCTGCAATGATGTCCTGCATTTGTGTTTTTAAGTTATCAGAGCGAGGGCCGAAAATGGCCTGAATGTTGTTCCCTACTTCGAGTACACCAGAAGCGCCAAGCTTTTTCAAACGGTCTTTATCCACTTTCTTCTGATCATTCACAGTGACACGTAAACGCGTGATACAAGCATCCAGGTGCTTAATGTTTTCTTGATCACCCATTGCTTCAAGGATTTCATAAGGCAAGTCATTACCTTTTTCAGACTTCGCCTCACTTGCTCCATCTGCTGCTTCATCCTCGCGACCTGGTGTTTTCAGATTAAATTTGCGAATAGCGAATCTAAATCCGAAGTAGTAAATGACAGCAAGTACGAGACCTACTGGAATGACGAGCCACCAAGCGGTTCTATTTGGCAGGATACCAAATAGGAAGAAGTCGATTAACCCTCCTGAGAAGGTCATCCCGATTTTCACGTTTAGAATATCCATTATCATAAAGGATAATCCAGCGAATACACAGTGAATCGCAAATAATACTGGTGCAACAAACAAGAATGAGAATTCAAGCGGTTCAGTGATCCCTGTAAGGAAAGAAGTAAGGGCCGCTGATCCCATAATTCCTGCTACTAGCTTTTTATTCTTTGGTTTTGCTTCATGGTAAATCGCAAGTGCTGCTGCTGGAAGACCGAACATCATGAACGGATATTTCCCTGTCATGAATGTACCAGCTGTCAGCTGTACACCATCTTTGATTTGCGCCATGAAAATACGCTGGTCACCACGGACAAGCTCTCCTGATAAGCTCTTGTAGCTAAAGAACTCATACCAGAATGGTGAGTAGAAAATGTGGTGCAGACCAAACGGAATTAATGATCGTTCAATGACACCGAATACAAAGGCAGCCAGCGGCTCATTCGCTGCGAGCAGTCCTGTTGAAAATGAGTTCAGTGCACCTTGGATTGGCGGCCAAATGACTAGCATCAATAGCCCTAAAATAAGTGCTGAAATAGAAGTAACGATTGGAACAAAACGCTTACCAGCAAAGAAGCCAAGATATTGCGGGAGCTCAATTTTGTAAAATTTATTATACATATAAGCTGCTAATACCCCGACGATAATCCCGCCAAAAACGCCGGTAGACAAGGTCGGTATGCCGAGCATATTAATATATGCTGGATGGCTTTCCTTGAAGAACTTAGCCAGTTTGAGTGAATCGGATGGAATGGATCCGTTAGCCATTAATACGGCACTCATCGTGACGTTCATGACAAGGTAACCGATGATAGCGGCAATCCCTGCCACTCCGTCTCCATTGGCAAGACCGATGGCAACCCCTACAGCAAATAATAGCGGAAGATTCGAGAAGACGATGTTCCCCGCATTCTCCATGACACTTGCAACAAGCTGAATTGTATCATTGCTTAAAAATTGAGCTACATCAATCAGCTGCGGATTTTGCATCGCATTCCCAAGTGCCAGTAAAATACCAGCAGCAGGAAGGATCGCAACTGGAAGCATGAGTGCTCGTCCAATTTTTTGCAACACACCAAAAAGTGATTTAAACACTGGTTGAACCTCCTTTTGTTTTCGCTTACAACATACATTTGGGATGCTCCCTGACGTGCATTTCATAATTAACCGTTTACATTTCACTTTCAAACGCAAAAAAAGGCATGGTGATATAAGGTTGCGCAAATAACAGGATCTTATCCTGTATTTACCTTAAGTCACTCATGCCTGATCGAATCAGTTACACGTTTCAAGGAAACTATGAAATTTTATTTGTCAATCTGTACAGATGAAGTGTCAGGTAGACGGCCTCAGCATCCTGTACAGGCTTTTTCAATGCATGCTGCAAAATTTTGATCATTTTCCAAGCAGTATTGTAGCATAAAGGATATTCATTTTTCAATAGATGAAGCAATTTTTCTGGCTCCTCTAATGATTCTCCCCGTTTAATACGCTCAATTGAAAACGTAATATGGCGTAATAAGCGTAAATAATGAATACTTTCTCTGTCTACTTTCATATGAAATGAATCTTCAATGACTTGGACCATTTGTGTAATGAGCTGCGAATGACGGTTCACTTCAGATAATGGCCGATTCGTCAAAGCTGAATGGATATGGAGCGCTATAAAGCCAATTTCTCCTTCTGGCAGCTTCGTTTCGACATCTGGCCGCTCGTTGATCAGTTCAACAACTTCCTTTGCAACCTCGTATTCTTTCGGGTAAAGCGATTGTGTCTCAAGCATAAAAGGGTTCGTGATATCATAGCCTTGCTGCACCCGCTTAAAACTAAACGCAATATGGTCGGTCAGTGCAACATGTATATGCTCATTCAATCGTTGTCCCATTTTTTCTCGTATATGATAAATGACGTCATTGGCAAGCTCGATCATGTTCTCATCAATATGATGAAGCAGTTGTTTATATTCTGTTTGTTCCTTCGTGTTTTTTAACACAAACATTTTTTCAAACACGTCTTGATCGAGAAGATCCCCCGATTTTTTACCGAAGCCGATCCCTTTCCCAATCAGAACCACTTCGCCCAAAGAAGGGTGTCTTGCGATGATGACATTATTATTTAACGCTTTATCAACGGTGAAGGATTCCATGAACATCCCCACCTCCTTCTTATTCAATCCCTCTTATCGTACAAAACAGATGAAACGTGCGTCAACGATTGTTTTTCAAAACGGTTGTTGTTCGCTCAATCAGGCGAAATGGCAGCATTCTTTTTTCTGATTTCTCTCCCTTTAATGCCCGGTCAAACAAGTCAAACGCTTCCTGTCCCATTTGTTTGAGGGGAATATGAATGCTGGAAATCCCCAAAGCCTCACTCAATTGGTTATTTTGAAAGCTGAGTATGGCTGGTGATTCTCCTACTTTTATGTCATGACGCTGCGCCTCTAATAAAAAGCCGGCAGAGACTTCGTCATTTGTAATAAATAAAGCTGTAGGACGATTTTTCATTTCCTGCCATTCTGCAAATAATTGCTTCCCATCAAGCAGGGATAACTTCCCTTCGATGATCCACTTCTCATCAATGGTCTGCCCGAGCGATTGCATCATGTCTTGATAAGCCTGAAGTCGCGACTCGCTATTCGCTCCTTCTGTTCTGGCGAGAACGATCGCAATTCGTTGATGGCCGCATGCCGCCAAATGATGCAGGCCTTCCTTAAATGCTTGATCATGCGCAATCGACACGGTTGAGCATTGATCGTGCGGTGCAGGATGACAAAATATAATCGGCCCTGATTCCTGCCACTTTAAAATGTGACCATCACTTAACGCATTTGAACAAAATATTAAACCATCTACACGGCGCTCTTTTAAACTCATTAACGCTTCTTTTTCTTTTAATGGGTCATATCCTGTTTGAAATAAAGCAAAATGCATGCCGCGCGCCTGTGCTTTTTCTGCAATACCTGTGACGAGTGCGCTGAAATAAGAGTGTTCAATGTTTGGAAGGACGATGCCAAGCATATTCGAATAGCCCTTCGCTAAATGAACCGCCTGGATGTTTCTCGTATACTTGAGCTCTTTCATCGCTTGTAGAACACGTTCCCTTTTTTCTTCTTTAACATAAGGATGCTCATTCAACACACGTGATACGGTTGTCACAGATACGCCCGCTCTTTTCGCAATCTCCCTTATGTTTGCCATTTTTTCTCCTACTTTCTCTTGATATGGTAAGCGTTTCATACTTTAAGATGTATGTGAGCTGAACAAATCACTGGATGGAAAGGGGAATTCAAGATGGGTTTCATCATATGGATTATATTATGTATGACTGTTTTGTTTTCTGCTCGTTTTGCATTACATCCTTTAGGAAAAGAACATAAAATCAAACCGTTTCAATCAATTGATGATTTTTTTGTTGATAAGGATCGAGAAGAGTGATAAAAAATCACGATGACACTTCCAAGACCTGGACGTTCATCGTGATTTTTTTCATTACTTGATGATCGTCAGCTCTTTCGGATAATTGGTTAAGGTGACTGAACCATCTGCCGTAATGAGAACATCATCTTCAATTCTTACGCCGCCGACTCCTGGGACATAAATTCCTGGTTCAATCGTATACACCATACCTTCTTGCAGAAGGTCGTCATTTGCCTGACTCATAGAAGGAAACTCATGAACAGAAACCCCTAACCCATGTCCAAGGCGATGAGGGAAATATTCACCATATCCCGCTTCTGTGATCAGCCCGCGGGCTTTTAAATCAAGATCACCGATTCTCACGCCGGGCTTACTCATTTCAAGTGCTGCCATTTCTGCATTTAAGACGGTTTGATAGATGTCCTTTTGCTTTTCAGAAGCTTCCTGATAGATGAATGTTCTTGTGATATCTGAGCAATATCCATCGACAATGACGCCAAGGTCAAATAACACAAAATCACCTTTTTTTAAGGCTGCCTGTCCCGGATTTCCATGAGGCTCGCCTGATTTTTCACCAAAGAGAACCATAGTTGAAAAGGACATACCTTGAATGCCTTTTTTCTTTAGTTCATATTCTATGACAGCGAGCACTTCTGTTTCTGTGACTCCTTCTTTTAAGGCGTTAACCCCAATTTTTACACCTTCATCTGCCAATTGAGCCGCTTTTTTGAGTGTAGCAATTTCAGATTCATCTTTAATCAGTCTGAGCTGATTGAGCGCATCTTCAGCCCGGACGAACGTTTCTGCCCCGGTAACAGCTTGGAGCTGTTCAGCTCTTTGAAGCGGAATCGATTCTTTTTCAATCGCAAGACGCGCCGTTTGAATGCCGCGTTTTTCTATCGCTGATTGAATGAAATCAAATGGATTCTCATGATCTTCATATCCAATAATATCGCCGAACCATCCTGCATTTTTTGCCTGCTCGACTTCCATTTTAGGCAAAATAAAAAATGGTTCTGCCTCTTGGAACACAAACAGCCCCATCACTCTTTCATGCGGCTCTGTGAAGTATCCAGATAGATAAAACACATTTTCCTTTGTATGTATAAATGCACCTTGAATGTCTTCTTTCTTAAGCCAAGAAGACAAGCTCTTCATTCGGTTCATCATGATCCTCCTCACACGTTTTACTACTGGTCTATTGTATCAGTTTTTGCTTTATTTCGCACAAAAGCGCACTGGCATGAATCCAGTGCGCCCTGATGATTGATTTAAGATGCACGAAGCAGACGCAGACCATTTAAAATGACCAAAATCGTACTTCCTTCATGCCCGATGACGCCAAAAGGCAAATCAAGCACTTGTAAGAAATTCGCACAAATTAACAGACAGATCACCGTTAATGAGAAAATAATGTTTTGCTTAATGATTCGATTCATTTTTCTTGAAAGACGGATCATCTTTGTTAGGTTATTTAAATTGTTCTTCATTAAGATGAGATCCGCTGTTTCTAAGGCAACATCTGTGCCTCCGCCCATCGCAACCCCAACATCTGCTGTGGCAAGCGCTGGTGCATCATTGATTCCGTCTCCTACCATGATGATTGAATTACCTTGTTTTTTTAATTGATTGACCTCATGTACCTTTTCATCTGGAAGACATTCAGCCACTACGGTTTGGATGCCGGCTTCCTGCGCAATCGCTTCAGCCGTTTTTTGCTGATCTCCTGTCAGCATGACGGTCTGGATGCCTAAATCATTTAGTTCTTGAATCATTTTTTTGGCTTCAGGTCTGATTTGATCCTTAAGGCCAAGACAGCCAACAACTTTTTCATCCTTTTGAACGTAGACCACTGTGTATCCTTGCGCTGAAAGGTCATCACCTGTCTCTTCAATCTCGCGGTCGATTGACGCCTTACCCGCAAAGTCTTTCTTCCCAATCCGCCACGTTTCTCCATTTAATTGTGCTTTCACACCAAATCCAGAGGTTTCTTCAATGGTGACATGGACTGTTCTTTCTGCTTGATGCTCTTTTGCCATATCAGAAATTGCTTTCGCTAATGGGTGGTTTGATTGACTCTCAATTTGATAGAGTGCCTGGTAAAAAGCAGATTCATCCTGCCCTTTCGTCATGATGACTTGTTCTACGGCTGGCTTCCCGCTTGTAATCGTCCCCGTTTTATCAAAAGCAATCATACTGCTTGTGCCTAGTTTTTCTAAAAAGACACTTCCTTTGACAAGCATTCCATTTCTTGCGCCATTTGAGATCAATGACAGTGCGGCTGGCATAATGGATGCAACAAGAGCACAAGGTGAAGCAACGACCATAAACACCATTGCCCGGTAGAAGGTTTCACTCATACTCCAGCCGAGGACAAAATGAGGCAGAACCATTAATACCGCAACGGTGATCAGCACACCTTTTACATAGGCCCCCTCAAATTTCTCGATAAATGCCTGGCTTGGCGAAACACTTTCTTGAGCGGATTCAACAAGTTTAATAATTTTATGGAATAACGTTTCTTCATTATGTTTCGTGACTTCCACTGTTAAGGAACCATTTAAATTCACTGTTCCTGCAAATACGTCTTCCCCCTGCCCTTTTTCCTGTGGAATAGATTCGCCTGTGAGGGCAGATTCATCCACACTTGTTCTCCCGCTTAAAATGACACCATCTGCTGCAATGCGTTCCCCAGCTTTGATCATAATACGGTCACCTGGTGTCAATGATGAAGCAGCGATTTGAATGGTCGTACCATCTTCTTCAATTAAAGTTGCTTCATCTGGTGCAATGCTCATTAATGCTGTTAAATCTTTCTTGCTTTTATTTGACGTATACGTTTCAAGCGCACCACTCAGTGAGAAAATAAAAATTAAGATAGCGCCTTCTGCCCAATAGCCGATTAGAGCTGAGCCTATTGCTGCGAAAATCATTAAAAGTTCCACATTCAAGGTCTTCGACGAAATCGTTTCTTCAATTCCTTCCTTCGCCTTTGCAAAACCTCCAATAACAAATGCTAGGATGAAAAGAGGAATGCTCCACATGCTCTGATCTTTTAGAATCCATCCAATTAAAATGAGAATCCCCGAGATACCTGCTGCAATTAATTCTCCGTGCTGTGCCCATTTATGTAAGGACCATTTCGATTCCTTTTGATTTGTCGTTTGGTAAAGTGCTGTATTCTCATTCATAATTGTTTTCTCCTCTCTAATTGATAATCGTTTTCACATTATCAATCGTTACCCGTTTCTTTTTCCATCTATATTTTCTGCTATTTCAAGCTTTTTATTGGTCTGTAACTCATTATAACAGGTTCTGATCAATTTTCAATTAATAATTATTATAATTTCTTTTTGATAATAATTATCATTATTGATATAGATCGTTCCGTCTTCTTCTGAGCACAGTGTATTCAGATGAAAAGCAAACGAACACAAAAAAGAACCAACAGAATTGGTTCTTTCACATAAAGGATTTGTTCTACGAATTTGTCCACTCTTTGATTTGTTTTTTTGTCAGTGGACCTACATGATTTTTCACCACTTCTCCTTTTTCGTTAATCAAAAAGGTCGTTGGGATGGTGATGATTTGATATTTCTTCATCATTTCTCCGTGTTCATCTAGGATGATCGGGAATGTAAACCTTCTGTCTTTCACAAATTGGGCAACAGCATGTTTACTTTGTTCAGCACCTAGTAAATTCACGGTCAATATGTCAACATCACTCTGATTTTCTTTCACAATCTGTTCAAATTCGGGCAGCTCCATTTTGCAGGACGGGCACCATGTTGTCCAAAAATGCAAAATGGTCTTTTTCCCTTTTTCGGGAACCATCTGCATGTCACCATTTAATGTCGGCGCCTCTATCCTTGGCGCCATCACAGGCTCTTTTGCTTCTGCTGCTGCGCTCATGAGAAATAGAAGCATGCTCATCATCAGAAGACTGGCGGGTAGATGTTTACGATTCATCAGGATCTTCCTTCCCAGTTTTCTTATAGCTTGCCCTCTCGATGACGATGACATTCAAGCTTTTTTCAATGTAAGAAACATTGAAACGCCGAGCTCCTTACAAATCGTCGCATAATGCAGCGCAGTCAACAGTAGCATGCCTGTGTTCATCCCTAAAATGACCCCCATCATATTCAAGCTTTCAATTGAACCAAGGAAATACACCATAGAAAAAGAGACGACATGCACCCATATATTATGTAGGAACACATCTTTGATGAGCCCCATTCCGATTAAACATGCTTGAAACGGCATCACAAACAGATGGCATAAAAAGTATGGCCAAAGCAGCTGTAAATAGACAGCAGCTTGCGGTGAATCAAAAAAAAGCTGTGTGAGCGGGTAAGCAAAATAATACATCACCATCACTGCCGGCACCCCATATCCAAACGTTATGAGAATCGCCTGTCTAACACGTTTTTTCACAAGATCATACTGACCTAAAGCATAGGCTTCAGAGACACTCGGAATCATCACAATCATGATGGAATGAGCGATAAACGCCGGGAAAAAACCGATCGACATTGCGACACCAGCCAGCATGCCGTAATGATCAACAGCAAGTGTTCCAGAAATGCCTGCTGCCACGAGCGCTCCTTTGATTAAAAATGGTTCAACCGCATTGGCAATCGCATGAAAGATGCGCATGCCCGTTGTCGGAATGGAAACGGCTAATAGGCGCTTTCGCACATCACTTCCTCTTAATTCAACAGACCTGACATTCACAGCATTTTTTGCCATGACGTATTGGGAGTATAAATAAATAAAGACAACAAGATCACTCGCAACAATGACACCAATGGCGATGAGTACTGCTGTTTCAATATCAAACGAATACCAATGAAAAAACAAAAACAAGCAGATAAGCTGGATCGTTTTCTTCAGCATATTGGCTAAAGCAATTCTGCCCATTTGCTGCTTTCCCATAAAATAGCCGCGGGCAATGGAGGTAAACGCAATAATCGGGATAAGTGACAGCACCAAGCCTTTCATAAGCGGATGATACGACTGAAACACTGGAATGAAAGGCAGTACAATGGCTGCTATAGCTGTTGTTGTACTTGTCACCACAAGTGTCATTTTAAAGGCATGACGGAGCATGCTTTTGTGGAGACGCTCATGTGATTCTGCAATGAATTTAGAAATGGAGACTGGCAGCTCTAAACTGGCGATCACAAGGACAAGCATGATGATTGGAAGGATACTCATATATAAACCCATTCCATGTTCTCCAAGCTCTCTCGCTAAAATCATATTGACTAAAAACTCTATACACTCCGCAATAAAAGCTGCGACAGATAGCAGAATGACCCCTTTTACAAATCGATTCATGTAGCCTCCCCTTGTCTAAAGCAAATTCTTTTCACATTCTATGAGACAAGTCCAAAAAATATTTTAATAATTGAAGACAAAAAAAGAGCAATCTCATTGATCGCTCTTTTTCTTTATACGGCAAACACGTGACGTCCGATGCGTTCTACAATTTTGCGGGAACGAATCCAATGATCTGTTGCCGTTTTTGGATTATAAAAATAGATAGCCTTTGTTGTTCTGTCATGCTCTTTTACTACCTGCTTCACCGCTTTAATGGAATCTTGATCTGCCTTATCATGAATGCTTCCATTTGATACTGGCTGGAAGGCGTTTCGCTGATAAATCACACCTTTAACGCTGTCAGGAAAAGAACGATGCTCCACCCTGTTTAAAACAACGCTTGCCACCGCTTTTTTCCCTTCGTAAGATTCACCTTTCGCTTCAGCATGTACCAATCGAGAAAGCAAATCCATTTCTTCATTAGAATACTGTTTGCCGCTTGCCTTATTCGTCGTTTCAGATTTTACTTTTTTCTTTTGCTTCGGTTTTGAAGACTTTTCTTCTGTTGACGTACTTAGCAATTTCACTTTTGGCTGACGCTTTTCTTCAGAAAATGCTGGGATGACTTGATCGTGGTCTTGATCTATATATGAAAGCTGATGTTTAACAGGTGCTTGTGAAAGTTCGTGACTTAATGTGCCTTGCTGCTCTTGTATATTGTCCATCTTCATTGCTGCAACGAGCATAAGGATGACAAAAAGAGCTGTATGAATTTTAATCATTCGCCTTTTTCCTCCTTTAATCAAAAGTAGGCTGTAAGATACTTGTCCACTCTAACAAGAGCTCATTCTATTTTCACGCACAAAGATTTACATGCCTGTCCAAATTCCGTCATTAAATGGCATGTCCTAGTTGAGCGCACATAAAATGGAATTGTTAGCGCTTAAAAAGGTCCCTTTTTCACCTATCATCATCCTTATGCTCCTGATTATGGGTTATTACATTTTCTTTTCATATGTATCAGAGTGGTTTGAAGTGTGACAAAAGAACGAAAATAAAAAAGCTTTCTCTCATCAATGAGAAAAAGCTTTAGCTTCTTGCTTCTGTAAGATATTCAAAAATAACATCTCCACCATGTTTGGCGATCCCGCGAAAATGTTTAAAATCATCTTGATTCACCAAAACAGAACGAAACGTTAAAAAGTCATCTTTTTGGATGGTCACCTGTTTTTCTGTCCCCTTCCGTAAAGATTCGAGGATGGTGAGGATTTGTTCTTCAGTCAAAAAAACCGCTCCTTTTCAGCCATGATCAATTATTAAATATACCATTCGTTAGAAGAGCATACAACGAAAACAAAACAAAAACGTCTTTATCCTTTACATTGGTATGAAAATATTGCAAAATACTTTTTAATAGGGAATGAAATCTGTTTTTAAAGGAGAGGGATCGGTTGAAGATTGCAAAAATTGGAAATGTGATCGAATTTAGAAATGGTTTAACAGGTGTAGTTGAAAAAGTGAATGAAAACTCTGTCATTGTGGATGTCACCATTATGGACAACTATAGAGATTTAGAACTGGATTCACTAACAGTCGTTAATCATAAAAACTATAAAATCATCAAAGACTCCGTACATTAATTTGCAATCCTCAATTCAGACGATCGGTACATACGTATATATAAAGCAAATTTGGCTCGTTTGACAACTTTGCTCTATTTGAACAATCACATATGAAAAAGACTGATACCACTTAAAGAGGGGTCAGTCTTTTTGCGTATGAAAGGTTTGCATTTCCGCCTTCGTCTTGTACATCTCGACTTCCTCGGGTGTGATCACTCCTTTATCAATCAAGAGGGCAATCACTCCAAGCAATGTGGAGGCACTCCATTTATACCGTTCTTTGTTTTGATGTTCAAGCATTTGAAGCTCTTCCTTTAGTTCCATTAGCAGCTGCTCTGCCCGCTCTTCTTTGTTTGCCAACTCAAACGCCTCCGTTTCTCATTCATTGCCTCTATTTTATCTTACATCAAATGAGATAAGCAAAAAAGCATGATCCCTCTTTACAAACATACGTTCTGTCATGTATAATATATTTACGAGCTGGTAGCCCCCAGCCGTCCTAGCAAGTTCTATTCCCATTCGTATGAGAAGAGTGACATGACTCTTCTCTTTTTTTATGGTTGATTCGCAAAAAAAGACATGCACCCGGCATGTCTTTTCCTTTTTTCTCATTTTACATATCCATCACCAAACTTAGTTTGCAGCATTTGTGGTTACTCAAGGACATAAGGAAAACGACTTTTTTATGCGACTCAAGTAAATCCCCATTAACTTTTTTTGGGGACGATTTGCAATCCCTTCGCAGTGACATTATACCTGTGCTAGCCCGCCATCTACGAACAATTCAACACCCGTCAAGTAACTGCTTTCGTCTGATGCAAGGAAAGATACAGCGTTTGCTACTTCTTCAGGTGTCCCAACTTTTCCAGCTGGAACAGTATTTCTGGCATTTTCCATCGCTCCTTCAAGTGCATCACCAAAAAGCTCATCGTATGCAGGTGTAAGAATCACTCCTGGACTTACCACATTTACACGAATTTCAGTACCTTTTAGGTCAAGAATCCAGTTGCGAACTAGTGCTCTTAATGCTGCTTTAGATGCTCCATATACACTAAATGCTGGGTTGCCAATTGATCCAGCAGTAGAGCCCGTTACAATAATAGAACCTACTTTGTCCGGGAATAGTGATAGCGCTTTTTGAACAGTAAAAATGGTTCCTTTCACGTTAATGTCGAACGTTCTATCAACCTGCTCTTCAGTAATTTCACCTAATGGAAGGAAGTTGCCGATGCCTGCATTAGCAAAAAGGATGTCCAACTTTCCTTTTTCCTGCTTTATCATGTCATATAGTTTGTCTAAGTCTTCAAGCTTAGAAATATCACCTTGAACACCGGTTACGTTCTTGCCAATTTGGTTAACAGCTTTATCAAGTTCGTTTTGTCTACGTCCCGTGATATACACATATGCACCTTCGTTTACAAATTTTTGTGCAGCAGCAAGACCAATCCCACTTGTTCCACCCGTTACAAGCGCTATTTTACCTTCAAATTTACCCATACTTAACACTCCTTTAGAATTCATATTATTTTATGTCTAGTACCTTTAAGTACTTGAAGAACAACTTACAAGATATAGTATCCTCCAGCAAGCACATTATCGGAAGTACCCACTTTTTTGTGATATAGTAACTAAAAAGTAATAAATGTGGAATGGAGAGCTTTAGACATGAAAAAATTTAGCTGTGGGTTTGAAGTGACAAAGGAAGTGATTGGCAGAAAATGGAAAGGCCTTGTATTATACTTTTTAATGAATGGACCAAAGAGAACGAGTGAATTAAAGCGCATTATCCCAAATATCACGCAGAAAATGCTGATTCAAACACTTAGAGAGCTTGAGGCCAGTGGACTTGTGACCAGAAAGATGTATAATCAAGTACCGCCGAAGGTTGAGTATTCATCCACTGAACTTGGAGAATCTCTTAAACCTATCTTGCAGGAACTCTGTCAATGGGGGAGCCAATATGCGGAGCAAGAGTATGCAGAAGGTGAATATGAAATTGTACAACCAGAACAACTAAAGTGAGGATTGAAGTAGCTGCTGAAGTAAATGCTAAACAACATCAATACCATCACCTAACAGATGAAGAACAGTCAGAAATAAATGAGATAGTCAATTTTGAAAGTGAAGTTCTAATCAGAAGTGTCATGGACTATATTCAGGAGAACTTTGATGAAATTCAAAAAAGAGCTGTTTCAAATGTTAAAGAGAAGGTTCAGAAACTTAACTTTAAACAATAAATGAAGATATGATCATAATATTTAATGCCTATGATCTCTAAATAGGCATTTTTTCTTTCGGATAAAAAAGAAAAGACGTACAAATTGTACGCCTTCATCTGCTTCTGAACTATCAATTGTTCTCTGCATAAAAGTCACAGTTCAGGTTGCACCTCAGGTCACACTTTATCATACAATTCCCATGAGTATTTTCAGGTGTGACTTTTTCCATTTTTATTGTGACCCCAGTTCGTTTCACACTCCGTCTCACACAGCGAAATAATTACCGATTATCAATCGTCTCCGGATACATATCATGGTTCATCATACGGTATTCTGCCATTTCCTCATATTTCGTGCCGGGTTTTCCGTAGTTCGTATACGGGTCAATGGAAATACCGCCTCTTGGCGTAAATTTGCCCCAAACTTCAATATACCTTGGGTCCATCAATTCAATCAGGTCGTTCATAATAATGTTCATACAGTCCTCATGGAAGTCACCATGGTTACGGAAGCTGAACAAATATAATTTTAGCGATTTACTTTCGACCATGATTTCATTTGGGATATAGCTGATATAAACTGTCGCAAAATCAGGCTGTCCTGTTTGCGGACATAGTGATGTAAATTCTGGGCAGTTGAATTTCACAAAGTAATCTCTATTTGTATGTTTATTTGGAAACGTTTCAAGCACTTGTGGTGCATAATCAAACAAATAATTGGTTCCTTGGTTTCCTAGTAACGTGACACCTTCTAATTCTTCTGGTTTTCTTGTCGTCATGTCATCTCTTCCTTTCTATACGCCTCGTTTATTTCCCCACAATAACGTGTGCAGCTGCGGCAGCACTCTTACGCGGTTTAAGTCTGGATCTTGTGCGACTTGATCGACAAGCGCTTCATATTTCTTTAATAAATGCGTCAATAAGTACGCATCATCACCTGTCGTCGTGTCATCATTTCCTACCTGCAAATAAAACGGAAGCTCAGGGTATTTCGCATGAACATCCTTCGCATACGCTAGATCACGATCGTCAAAAATCACGACCTTCAGGCTAGCATGCTGCAATCTATTCCCGCTTTTCAGCTCATCTATGATACGTGTTAGTTTCGTAAAATCTGTTTTCATATTCGAGCTTGGAGGCTTAGGAGAAATGGTTAAATCATCAATTTTCAAAAACCATTCCTGATACATCGTCCCTTGTGTTTCAAGCGCTGTATCAATTCCTTCTTCATGCAGTAAATCAATAAGGGATTCCATTTGTTTTAAAAGCGCCGGGTTTCCCCCTGAAATGGTGACATGAGAAAAAGCCTGTCCGCCTATTCTTTTTAATTCTTTGACAATGTCTTCTGCCTCAAGCCACTGAATGTCATGCTTCGCTGAGCCATCCCATGTAAAAGAGGAATCACACCAGCTGCACGAGTAGTCACAGCCAGCCGTTCTGACAAACATGGTTTTTTGTCCAATGACCATTCCCTCTCCTTGAATGGTTGGACCAAAGATTTCTAATACGGGAATCGCTTTAGCCATTTATCTCAACTCGTTTCGGACGGTAAATGCAATAGCTTGTTGGTGTCTCTCTGACAAAGACTTGAACACATGTCGGCTTGTTCGCTAAAGTTGATAAATACGCTGCAACTTTGTCATGTACGGTCTTTGCCACCACCTCAGTGGTTGGCATCGCGTATCGATCGTTTGATGAGAATTCCTCATGATCATTGAGCAGCGTGTGATCGTACTGCCCATGAATGAGCTTCTTCAATGTACTGAAATTGACAAGGAAACCCGATTCATCTAGCTCGTCTCCCGCAATCGTGATATTGATGGTGTACGTATGACCATGAACACGGCTGCATGCGCCCGCATCTTCCCGCGGGATGAAATGGGCAGCTGATACATGCATGTCTTTATTTAATTCAAATGAAAATGGATGATCGGTTTGTGGATAGATTTGAGAAAGCATTTATTTTGCCTCCTTCATTTCCATATAAGTGTCATAACCGTTTTTCCGCAGCTTACACGCAGGACATTCCCCGCAGCCATCAGAGATGATGCCGTTATAGCAAGTGAGCGTTTCATTTTTCACAAAATCCAGCGCATTGAGCTCATCTGCCAGCTTCCATGTTTCTGCTTTATTCAGCCACATCAGTGGTGTATGAATCACAAATGGTTTTTCCATTGCTAAATTCACTGTGACGTTGCAAGATTTCACAAACTCGTCACGGCAATCTGGATAGCCGCTAAAGTCTGTCTCACAAACACCTGTGATAATATGTCTTGCTCCAATTTGATACGCTAATATAGAGGAGAAGGATAAGAACACTAAGTTTCTTCCTGGTACAAATGTGGAAGGAAGCTCCCCTTCTTTTTCCTCAATGTCAATGTCATCTCTTGTTAAAGCATTAGGTGCCAGTTGATTTAAAAGTGACATATCTAATAGATGATTCTTCACACCTAATTTGTCAGCGATTCTTTTGGCGACATCAATTTCTTCTTGATGACGCTGATTATAATGAAAGGTCACTGTTTCTACCTCTTCAAATTGTTGAAGTGCCCATAATAAACAGGTCGTACTGTCCTGTCCCCCGCTAAAGACAACAACTGCTTTTTCATTTTTCATTTTCTGTTCTCCTCCTTTTGCAGATGGTACAACCGTACAACACTGCATCTGAAAGGCTCCTAAAAACCCCTATTTTTCTCAAAAGAAAAGACACCTTTACATGTGTATGAGGTGTCCCAGCCATAAAAAATAAAAAATGCCACATCCAAGGATACGGCAAGTCCTTAGTTTTTTATAGAGGGTTTTGCTAGAACCTCTCCCGTCTTCACGGATTTTTGTTCAATTTTCACAGAGGATAGTGTACCACATATTTTTCATGCAGGCTATCCCTTCTTTACTTATCAAGCGATGCAGGGACTTTTTTTAGAAAAAGAAAGAGGATAAAAAAGATGCTGACATAGCCAAAAACCGGATAAACCGTTGAAATCAGTGTACCGTAACCAATTTTACTAATCACATAGCAGCATATGAGAATAAGGGATATCGTAAAGATGCTGTTCATTCGGATATATGCCCTCACTTGTCTCTCTAGCCCGTATAAATTGCCTATGACGGATGTAAAAACTTCACCGAAGATGACAAATAGATAAATGAGATGAATGGAGTTTGCAACTTGATACACCACCTGGGCCATTGGAATATCAAACGCCTCCAGCATATCTAATGAAGAAAGAGATAAGAAACAAGCAAGCAAAATGAGTGTCAGCATGACGCCCCCAAGCACGGCTCCCTTTTTAATGACCGTCTCAGAGGTCATTTCATTTGCGACGGGTACTAACACTGCCTGTGACAGTGCTAAATTAAAGGCACCATATGACACTGCTGATAATATCCACTCGCCCTCACCCATTTGCAGCGCAAGAACATAACTTTCACTGCTGCTAAACACAAATGAATCAAGAAACACGATCATTGAAAAGAAAATCAGCATTGGAACGACAAGGACGTTGACTCCAAATAGCCCTTTTGAACCTTTAAAAAGTACAATGACGCTCAGAATGATCGTCAAAAAGATCCCATACTCCTTCGATATACCAAGCTGTTCTTCAAAAATAGCCCCTGCGCCTGAAATCATGACTGAGGTGACACCAAGTAAAATAAAAAACATGACAATATTAATATATCGACTCGCAGCTGCGCCAAATAAAAAACGGTTCATATCTTGATAAGATTCTGCTTCGATTCGTTTCGAAATCAGCATCATTTTTGCCCCAAGGCCAGTAAAAATAACACCGCTAATCAGGATTCCGAATAGTCCAATCCAGCCAAAACGAACAAAAAATTCTACGATTTCTTTCCCTGTCGCAAACCCAGCTCCAACCACTGTTCCTACATAAACAAAGGCAAGCTGAAAAGCGGATTCATTTGAACGTTTCATGTGACCCCTCCGCACCCATCACTTTCGATTGTTCCTTTTTTATCCTATGAGACAAGTTCCTTGAAAAGAAGGACAAACCATGATTAAATGCAAAAAAGGATTTTTATTTCCCTTTGAGCAAAACAGTTGAAAGTCAAAATAGGTCAGAGTATACTATAGTCAAAGATGGTCAAACAATAGACCATTTTCTTTAACATTCATTGGTCAAATAAAGTCAAACTTTATTTTAAGGAGGTCATGGCAAATGCGTTGTCAACATTGTCAAGTAAATGAAGCAACTATTCGCCTGAATATGCAAGTAAATTCGTCCCGGAGCCAAATGGTTTTATGTGAAGACTGCTATACCTCTTTGATGGAGCAGTCAAAAATGAAAATGGGACCTCAGCTTTTTGGAGGAAGTTCATTCTTCTCTCAGACAGCAAGTCATGCCCCAAACATGGAGCAGCCAAAGCAAAAAGGCTTACTCGATGAGCTTGGCCGTAACTTAACAGATGGAGCAAATGCTGGTTTAATTGATCCAGTCATTGGCCGAGATGAAGAAGTCGCAAGAGTCATTGAGATTTTAAATAGAAGAAATAAAAATAACCCTGTTCTTATTGGTGAACCAGGTGTTGGGAAAACAGCGATCGCAGAAGGACTCGCGCTCAAAATTGCGAGCGGCGATGTGCCAAATAAATTAAAGAACAAACAAATCTATTTATTAGATGTCTCCTCACTTGTCGCAAACACAGGTGTACGCGGTCAATTTGAGGAAAGAATGAAGCAGTTAATCAAAGAACTGCAAAGCCGTAAAAATATCATCTTATTTGTAGATGAAATCCACCTTCTTGTGGGCGCAGGATCTGCAGAAGGATCAATGGATGCTGGAAACATTTTAAAACCAGCCCTTGCAAGAGGCGAGCTGCAGCTAGTAGGTGCGACGACATTAAAAGAATATCGCCAAATTGAAAAAGATGCTGCACTCGAACGGCGCTTCCAGCCCGTTATCGTAGATGAGCCAACACAAGATGAAGCAATCGACATCTTAAAAGGCATTCAAGATAAATACGAGGCCTATCATGGTGTCACCTATTCAGATGAAGCAATCAAAGCGTGCGTTCAATTATCTTCGCGGTATATTCAAGACCGTCATTTGCCGGATAAAGCCATTGATTTAATGGATGAAGCTGGTTCAAAAGCGAACCTCTCCATTGATGCAGCAAGTGAAGATGAGCTGACAAACCGACTAGCGCAAATTGCCGCAGAAAAACAAGCTGCGCTAAAAGAAGAACAATATGAAAAAGCAGCGAAGCTTCGCGATGAAGAAGAAGCCATTGAAGCAAGACTTCAAAACAAAACAACTGACAAAGAGCATATCGTTACAGCAGAGGACATTCAGGCCATTGTAGAACAAAAAACAGGCATTCCTGTCGGGAAACTCCAAGCAGACGAACAAACCAAAATGAAAGAAATTGACGTCCGTCTAAAAGCACGAGTGATTGGACAGGAACATGCGGTTGATAAAGTGGCGAAAGCCGTGAAAAGAAGCAGAGCTGGTTTAAAATCGAAACATAGACCAACAGGCTCCTTCCTTTTCGTTGGACCAACAGGTGTCGGGAAAACCGAATTGTCTAAAACGTTAGCTGAAGAATTATTCGGTTCAAGAGATGCGATCATTCGTTTAGATATGAGTGAGTACATGGAAAAACACTCTGTGTCCAAACTCATCGGTTCTCCTCCTGGTTACGTTGGACATGATGAAGCTGGCCAGCTGACTGAAAAAGTGCGCAGAAAACCATACAGCATCATTTTGCTGGATGAAATCGAAAAAGCACACCCAGATGTACAGCACATGTTCCTGCAAATCATGGAAGATGGCCGCTTAACAGACAGCCAAGGCAGAACGGTCAGCTTTAAAGATACAGTCATCATCATGACAAGTAACGCAGGCAGCGCAGATAAAACGGTCAAGGTCGGCTTCCAGTCTGATCAGGAAGAAGCGATTGAGGAACAATCACTCATTGATTCACTAAGCAGCTACTTCAAACCAGAATTTTTGAACCGTTTTGACAGCATCATTCGGTTTGAATCATTAGACAGAGATGATTTAGTGAAGATTGTTGATCTTCTGCTCAATGAGCTGTCAGAGCAATTAAAAGAGCAGAATTTAACAGTCCATGTCACAAATGAAGCGAAAGAAAAAATCGCAGAGCTTGGATATCACCCTGCATTTGGCGCTCGTCCACTTCGAAGAACCATCCAAGAGCACGTTGAAGACCAAATGACGGAGATCCTGCTTGAAGAGGAGCAGCTTTCTGGATTTACTGTGGATGTTGAACATGACGAAATCGTCGTAAAAAAAGGATAACTACATCTTCAGGATGATATGCATCTCCATCATGTTGCGGCGTCTAAGTTCCATCTGAACGACGACGCTCCCCCGCCTCTTTTCCTTTACGATAAAAGAAAAAGAGGTGGATCACATGATGAATTGGAGCTACGATCTTGTTAAAATCATGTATGAAGAAAAATTAAAAGAGCTGCTTCGTTTAGATGAACCCGCTCAAAACGATTAAATGGAGACTCCCTTTATATGAGAGGGAGTTTTCTTTTTACGCAGATAGAAAGCGCTTTCGTCAAAAATTCTTCACAGAAAGTGTCTTAATTTTATATTCTGACTAAAACCCTTCTGGAACACACCGATATTAACTATAGAAAAAGATAGTTAAAGGATTTGGTGAGATAATGGACAAAACATCGTTAATTGGTATTATTTTAGCATTTATTGCACTTGGTGTCGGTATGGTTTTGAAAGGTGTGAGTCTAACTGCTCTTCTCAACCCGGCGGCTATATTAATCATCATTGTTGGGACGGTTGCAGCTGTTGTCATCGCATTCCCTTCTAGTGAAATTAAGAAAACACCAAAATTGTTCGGCAAAATTTTCAAAGACAGCCAGCTTCCAACGATTCAAGAAATGATCCCTCTATTTTCAAACTGGGCACAAATTGCGCGTCGTGAAGGTCTTTTGGCATTAGAAGCAAGTCTTGAGGAAGTCGATGATGATTTTCTAAAGAACGGGTTAAGCATGGCAGTTGACGGTCAAAGTGCTGAATTTATTCGAGACGTCTTAACAGAAGAAGTTGACGCCATGTCTGAACGACATCAGTCAGGTGCATTAATCTTTACACAAGCTGGTACATACGCTCCGACGCTAGGGGTACTTGGCGCCGTTGTCGGACTTATTGCCGCACTTGCCAACATGGGAGATATTGAAGCACTTGGACATGCGATCAGTGCTGCCTTTGTCGCCACACTGCTTGGGATTTTTACCGGATATGTGTTATGGCATCCATTTGCCAACAAGCTGAAGCGTAAATCAAAGGAAGAAGTAAAGCTTCGTCTGATTATGATCGAAGGTATTCTTTCTGTTCTTGAAGGTCAATCTCCAAAAGTCATTGAACAAAAACTTCTTATGTACTTACCAGCAAAAGAACGTGCAAATCTTGTCATTGAAGAAGGAGAAAATCAAAATGGCTAGGAAACGTAAAAACCATGATCATGAAGACCATGTAGATGAATCTTGGCTTATCCCTTATGCCGATCTACTAACGCTTCTTCTCGCCCTCTTCATTGTGCTCTTTGCATCTAGTTCAATTGATGCGGCAAAATATGAACAGATGGCTAAGTCTTTTAATGTAGTTTTTACTGGCGGTACTGGTGTTATGGATCAATCCAGCATGCAAAGCACGGAAGAAACTGAAAACAGCAACCAAGTCAAGAAAGCAGCCGAGGAAGAGAAAGATGAAGAAGCCAAAGCAAAGGCTAGGGACCAAGCGGTTCTCACAAAGGTCAAAAAGCAGGTCGATTCATTCATTGCAAATAAAAAACTTGGTTCAAAGCTCGAAACAAAGCTTACGGATGAAGGTCTTCTCATTACGATTGAGGACAGTATCTTCTTTGACTCTGGACGGGCAGTTATTCGCCCTCAGGATGTCCCGTTAGCAAAAGAAATCTCAAAACTGCTCGTCATTAATCCTGCTCGTGACATTGTCATTAGCGGACATACAGATAATGTACCGATCAGAAATTCAGAATTTGAATCAAACTGGTATTTAAGCGCCATACGCGCTGTGAACTTTTTAAATATTATTCTTGAAAACAGCAATCTAAACCAAGAGAACTTTAGTACAAAAGGATACGGCGAATTCAAACCGATTGCCTCAAACGATACAGCAGAAGGCAGAAGTAAAAACCGGCGTGTAGAAGTACTCATTTTACCGATTGAGAAAAAAGCGAAATAAAAAAAGAAGCCAGCGGCTTCTTTACAGATTGTTGACAAAGGGCTAAAATGATCTCTATTTTAGCCCTTTGTCTTCTTTTCAGCGTGATAGAAAACCTTTGCAGTCTAGGAATGAGCACCGGCACGCAGGACTGACAACTGAATGCGAGGGATTGCTTGCGCGCTGAAAAGGAAGCCAGCGGCTTCCTTTTTATTTATTCTTGATGATCATATAAATGCTTTGCACGCAGCCCTACATGTTTGAGCATATCGATGCAGGCATCTTTCTCTTCTTCACTGAGGACACTGATCATCTCATGAATTTCTTTCGCATGATCTGGGAAGATGTCATCAAGCAAAGCTCGTCCCTGCTTGGTAATATGCGCAAATGTCACCCTGCGGTCTTCTGCACAAGCCTTGCGGCTGAGGAGTTCTTTCTTCTCCAATTTATCAACCACATACGTGATGCTGCCGCTTGCAAGTAAAATCTTATCACCGATTTGCTGAAGCGGCTGATCACCTTTATGATACAGCAATTCTAGCACAGCAAATTCAGTTGGATTCAGCCCGTGCTTCACAATATGTTTGTTCATGTGATGATTAATTGAGCGATAGGCACGTGATAATACAATAAATAGTTTCAATGATTTTTCAACATTATGATTTTCCATTTTTTATCATCCTTTATGAAATGCAACCCACTAATGTGACATTAATAAACAATAAGTAAAATGTCAACATTTTGATCCATCTTTAGCACGAAAATGAGACCAGAACGAATCACCTAATTTTTTAAAAATCACACAAGTCATCGTAATAAAGATAGGTTCAATGCTATAATAAGTCTATTAGGTAATACGTTGGAGCGATGAATGATGAGTATACTGAAAGGGTTTTGGAAGAAGATCAGGCTTTACCTTATTTTGGTCATGCTTCCAACCCTAATCATTAGTTATTTTATCTACGAAAAAGAAACTGAAAAAATCGATTTAAAGAACAAACAAACCGCTACACTTATGTTAAATATTCACAAAAATCAAATGAATTATTTAATAAGTGAAACAGAAGCGAGATTAACTTCCCTCGCCATGGGATTTGACCAGCCGCTTGAGACGAAAAAAGTACAAAACATTCTAGAGAAAATCTATAAACAAGAACCTCGTTTTTCAGGTCTGTATCTCCTAGACAAAAAAGGAAATGTAACAGCAAGCACCACCCCGTTAAAGGAAAAAATTAACCTATCATTCAGAGATTACTTTAAACGCATTCAAGTGACCAAGCAGACCGTGATCACAGACAACTATGTAAGCCGAATTACAAAACAGCGGATTCTCTCCATTTGTGTGCCTGTTCTCGATGAAAACGAAGAGGTCACCAATGTACTGATTGCCGCCATTCAAATTGATTATTTAAGAAATATTATGAATGTATTGAACCCTGATCTTCATTTTAAGATGCTGAATCAAAATGGACATGTCGTCTTTACAAGCGGTCCACAGCCAGTACCCGAGGGCGGCAGCACCGTATCTACATATTTAGATGAAAACAGCTGGAAGCTGGAGGTCTTTCCGCAGCGTGCTTCAACAAGTGAAGTGCTGTCTGTGATGCTCATCCCTTTATCCAGTGCGTTTATATTATTAAATATTTTATTCACACTCGTCCAATATATCGTGTTAAGGCGGCAAACTCAGCAGGAGCGTCATCAAAATGAAGCGCAAAAGCTTGAATTGATCGGAACACTCGCAGCAAGTACAGCACACGAAATTCGCAACCCATTAACAGGGATTAGCGGATTTATCCAGCTATTGCAAAAGAAGTATCATTCAGAAGAAGATCAGCTCTATTTTTCTGTCATCGAGGAAGAAATTAAACGGATCAACCAAATCGTCAGTGAATTTCTTGTATTAGGAAAACCAACGGCAGAAAAATGGCAGAATAACTCTGTAAAAGAAATTGTAAGTGAGATCATGCCGATCGTTTTCTCTGAGGCAAATCTTTATAATGTTGAAGTGGATTTGCAAATCAATACGATTCAAGATGTGGGCGTGTATTGCACAAAGGATCATATTAAACAAGTTGTTTTAAATGTAGCAAAGAACTCTTTAGAAGCGATGCCAAACGGCGGTCATTTGAAGATTGTGATCGAAGCTGAAAAAGAACATGTCATCATTAAAGTAGAGGATACAGGTGAAGGCATACCAGAAGAGATGTTAAAGCACATCTTCCTCCCCTTTATTACATCGAAGGAAAAAGGCACAGGTCTTGGGCTTGTCGTGTGTAAACGAATCATTTCGATGTATGGCGGAACAATTGATATTCATAGCGAAGTGAATAAAGGAACGACTGTTATGATCATGCTTCCTTCTGCTCACTCAGCATAACTGAAGTTGTCAGCCGGTTTTGCTTATGCAAGACCGGTTTTTCATGTCAATAAGAGGGGCGGTTCACAGATAAAAGACTCATTTGAGACACAAGATCATGAAAGGAGGGGGCAGATTGTTTCTCATGACAAAGAAGATGCTGATACTCATTCATCAGGTTGTCCAGTTCTTGACTATATTTAATTGTCTTCTCACCAGTGTAACCTTCCACTTGAGCAGCTTCTACCATTTGTTTTCTCTTCTCATCAATGGACATCAGCAATTGTTCTTTCCTTACGTAAATATTCATGATCTCAGCTCCCGCAATGATTTCGACTGTCTATGCTCAAAATGATCCGACACCAAAATTATACTTTATTTGTAAATTAAATTAAATATGCTTATTTTATTTAATTTTTTACAGCCTAAAGACCTTTTACCCAATCAAATTTGGGGGTAAACTTCAAATTTGGACAGGACTGACACATTGATTAAACAGAATTTTATCCTATGCAGAAGATCAAAATCAACTATTTTCTTTCTCATTTTATGTCTAATTTCCTAAAAAAAAGCTGATCTTCCACCTCATGCGGAATGATCAGCTCTATCATTAAACCGTTTCTTCCTCGTAAATCGGCACCCAGCCCTCAGTTGTGACAAATATGCGAACTGCGACCACTTTGCGATCCTCTTGAAGTGTAAAGTAATGACGAATGTTTGGCGGAACAGAAATTAAATCACCTGGATTCAATCTCACATCAAAAAAGACGCCATCCTTGCCTTGAATAGCAAAGATTCCGTGCCCGCTCACAATAAAGCGTACTTCGTCATCTGTATGGTGATGCTCACGTTTAAAGTTTTGGAGCAGCTCATCAAGATTTGGCGTGGCATCAGATAATGAAATGACATCCTGCGCTTTGTACCCTCTTTTTTCAGAAATACTTTGGATTTCCTTTTGGAAAACAGTCAAAATCTCTTCCTTTTCCTCATCGGTTAAATCATACTTTTCTGATAAACGGTTTGGCAGCTTTTCAATATCCCAATGCTCATAAATGACCCCTTGGTTTTCCAAATATGATGCTACCTCTTGCTCGCTTTCAAGTAATGTGTTCTCTTCATTATGAATAAAAATCGTCGCCATGTGTTTTTCCTCCTTTTTATCTTACAAGCTGCTGTTGATAAAGCGCTAATTTTAAGTGATAGCTAAATAAAAATTCATATGCTTCTAATACTCGTTTTGCTTCAAAGGCTGTTTTTCCCCAGACCGTAATGCCATGATTGCGAATGAGTACAGCACCAGATGACGCCTCTAGTGTCAGATGTTTGGCAAATTGCTCTGCAAGCTGCGGAATATGAGCTGGATTTTCAATAATCGGAATCGACACTTCTGCATCCTCTTCCCAATAACCAAGCGCTTTGATGATTTCGTTGCCTTTAAAACGAATCTCTCCCTTATCCCCATACAGCTCTGACATCACATTATTATCGATTGTATGGACATGGAGGCAGCAGCCTGCTTTCGTCCGTTCATATACGTACGTGTGAAGCAGTGTTTCAGCTGATGGTCTAAGCGGCTCGTTCGGATCATGGGGCTGGCCTGCCGCATTTACTAGCACAAAATCTTCGTTTGTTTCTTTTCGTTTATCTTTGCCGCTTGCCGTCACCAAAAACGTGATTGGATCATCCGACACCTTGATCGATAAATTACCGCTTGTTCCGAAAAACCAATCTCTTTGAGCCAGTTCACGTTTAACGTCTGCTAGCTCCTGCCAGCGTTTGCTCTTTGCGTCTGCCATTCCTTCACTTCCTTTATTTGAACAAATTGCGCTTGTAGATCAATAAATGTGTCATATTCCTTGTGTACGAGCCCGAGCTCTTGACATTCATTGAGCAAGTAGTCGCGCGCAAACGTAATATCCGCATGCTTCGCCGCCTCCACATCAGTCACTGAATCTCCGATCATGATGATGAAGTCATCCTCATGAGCCAGCTTTCGAATGATTGAGGGCTTGCAGCATCCGCAGCCATTTTGACATTGCGTATCGCAGGCATGCGGCCATTCAATCTGAATATGGTCTTCCACAAATGATGCATGGTTGCAATAAATATCGTCTCGATCGACAATGCCTTCGAGGATGGGGTAGACAAAAAAGTCCATCCCCCCGCTAAGTACATAGAAAGGAATATCTGCTTTTTTTACCTCATCGACAAATTGCTTAAATCCTTCTCGAATCTCTGTATCCTCTAAAATAAATGATTGAATGGCATCCTTCTGATCACTTTTCAGTAATTGAAACATCTGCCCGACGCCTTCTTGAATGGTGATTTCCTTTGACAGGACACCATCCTTCAGCTTCGTCCATTCACTTGGTGCAAACTGTTTCATGATGCGGATGATATTATCATTTTTTGTAATTGTTCCATCAAAATCACAGCATACAATTGGTTTTTTCATTATTCTGCTACCCTTCCCCAAAGATCAAGTGCCGCTTTTAAGTCTTGGCAGGAAGCCGCCTTATCTCGGATGGACTCTTCGTGAATCACTGCATCAATGATCGAACGAAATGCCTTCCCTCCGCCAATGGCTCCCCCCGGATGTCCGTGAATGCCTCCACCTGCATTTATCACATGATCAATTCCAAAATCTTTGATCAATACTGGAACCATTCCTGGATGAATGCCTGCTGACGGGACAGGGAATGTTTTTTGAACCGTATCCTCTTTCACGCAAGCTTCATAGATTCCAATGGCATCTTTTTTCGGAAGTGCAACCGATCCATAAGGTGAGGGAAAGAGGCTCAAATCAGCGCCAGCATATCGATTTAATTTGCCTAAAAGAAGAGAATGCGAGAATCCATATTCAGGAGAGGATGTCAAAGCACCACTCACAGCGGGATGCGCCATAATCGGCAGTGGAATGTCTGGGTCCTCAGCTAGGCTTTGCATGACATCAAGGCCGTATGCAAAGACATTGAATAAGAGCGCATCTGCCCCAAGTTCAGCGGCCTTTCTCGCTCGATCCTTCAGGTCAAAGGTTCTGCCCGTTAAATTGACAGCATACAGTGTGCGGTGTCCTGTTTCTTCATAGGTTTCTTTTAAAATCGCTTTTCCTTCTTTGATTCGCTCTTCAAAAGGAGCTAATGGACTTTCAAATAAAATTTCATCGTCTTTGATGAAGTCAACCCCGCCCAATGCCTGTAAACGGAGCTGCTCTTTTAAATCCTGCATATCACGGCCGATAACGCCTTTAAAAATACTCATCAATAATGGACGATCAAACACATTTACCTTTTTTCGTATGCCATCAATTCCAAATACGGGTCCTGGCAGGCTTTTTTTAAATTCTTCAGAAAATTGGATATCGACTAGCTTCACTTTTCCGTCTAGTGAAAGCTTTCCAAAAATGGTCGTGAAAACAGCTGGTAAATCAGCTGAAAAGTTTGCCTCAGGATAAGCAATGGTCACCTCTGATTGATAAAGGCCATTTTCGGCTGGAACAGCCTTTTCTAATACTTTTTCAACTCGGCCTTTATGCTTTTGAAGCTGCTCCTTTTTGAGCTGCGGCAAATCCGTCCATGATCCAACTGTTAAACCAAGCGCGATCTGCTCTGCTTTTCGATTTATTTGTTCATCCTCTCGATGTGTTAATACGTATGTTGCCAGTAATTCACTCACTAGGAATCCCCTTTCGATTGCGTCATGCATATGTTCAATAAAAAAACCTCTTCAAGTGCTTCATGAGCGCCTTAAAGAGGTTGTTTCGTGTCATTCATCCGAATCTTATCTCTCAGCGCTTGCTGCAAGAATTAGCACCGTGCTTCATGGAAGTCGGTTGCCGGGCTTCATTGGGCTAGTCCCTCTGCCTACTCTTGATAAGAATATTCAATTTTCTTAAATATTGCCTGAATTATCGCACCATTTTTTTATGTTGTCAATGGCTTTTTTTCAAACAGCTTCAAAGCAGCGATACGCTGAGCGGCTTCTTGTAACCGCTCCTCACTTGTTAGAAGCCCTACTCGCACGTACCCTTCACCGTGAGCACCAAAGCCATTGCCTGGCGCAACAACAACATGTGCCTTCTCTAATAATAAGTCAGAAAAGGCTTCAGATGTATATCCTTCCGGCACCTTTAACCAAGCAAAAAATGAACCCTTTGGTGCACTGACTTCCCAGCCAATTTCTTTGCAGGCAGCCATCCATACATTCCGCCTTTTCTCATATCGATCATTTTGCACCTGTACGCACGTTTGATCGCTTAATAGGGCTTCCGCTGCTGCATCTTGAGTGGCTTTAAACAGGGAGACAAACAGATGATCCTGATAAAGCTCAATGGCTTCAATAACAGATGAATTTCCAGCTGCAAATCCTACTCTCCACCCTGCCATATTGTACGTTTTAGATAATGTGTAAATTTCTATTCCCGTCTCTTTCGCTCCCTCTACTTGCAGAAAGCTGAGCGGCTTTTCCCCATCAAATCCAATGCCGCCATATGCAAAATCATGGACTACACATAGCTCGTGATCTTTCGCAAACGTAACGGTTTCTTCAAAAAATGCACGGCTTGCCGTAGCCCCCGTCGGATTGTTGGGGTAATTTAAATACATTAATTTTGCCTTTTTCTTATCATCTTCAGGCAGCAAATCGTAGTCAGGTAAAAAATCATTTTTTTCAAGAAGTGGCATGGTTACCATATGCGCTCCAGCAAGCACAGCGCCTGACCAATAATCAGGATAACCAGGATCAGGGACAAGAAGCGTATCACCCGGATTCAGCAGACATTGCGGCAGCTCAACAAGCCCTGCTTTCCCGCCAAATAAAATCGCAATCTCCGTTTTTGGATCAAGTGTGACGCCATATTCTCTTTCATAAAAAGCGGCAGCAGCCTTTTTTAATTTCGCTGTTCCACGGAATGAGGAGTATTGATGATTTTCAGGTTTTGCTACCGCTTCCTGCATGGCTTTTACAATGTGCGGAGGAGTTGGCTGATCAGGATTTCCCTGCCCCAAATTAATGATATCTGCCCCTTCCCGCACTTTTTTCTGCACCTTTTGGACAAGGGACGCAAAAAATTGTTTCGGTAATTGTTTCAACACATCTGATTGCTGGAATTCCATTTCTTCACCTTCTATTCAAGTTACGTGACAATACAATCACTGTAATGGATTGTTTTATGAATTGTAAAGCAATTTTGAAAAAAGATTGACATGTAAAGCGCAGCTCTGATAATATCTTGAATTAAGAAATGCAAACAGACACGAAACAATTACATATTGATTTCTCTTATCGAGAGTTGGGCGAGGGATTTGGCCTTTTGACCCCAACAGCAACCGACCGTTAATACCACTGTGAAGTGGGGCGCAGCAAATAAAGCGCCAAGACAATTGTCTTATAGGGCACGGTGCTAATTCCATCAGACGTATGTGCTGAGAGATAAGAGAGGCTTTGGGCATACACACCATCAAGCCTCTTTCTCTCAGGAGAAAGAGGCTTTTTTATATGATTTGGAGGGGAAGCAATTGGTTACACTTACGGCATCATATGAAGAACTAACAGAAAGCTCGGCAGTTGCACTCGCAATTAGACTTGGCTTGATCCAAGAAAGCAGTCATTTGACATGTACTGAAATTGGGGACGGGAATTTAAATTACGTCTTTCATATTTATGATCACAAACAAGAAAAAGGTTTGATCATCAAGCAGGCGCTGCCTTATGCAAAGGTGGTAGGGGAGAGCTGGCCGCTTACATTAGACCGGGCAAGAATTGAAAGTGCCGCCCTGATCAAGCAGTCAGAATATGCGCCTCACCTCGTACCAGCAGTCTATTATTCAGATACAGCTCTTGCAGTGACAGCCATGGAGGATCTCTCCCACTTAGAAATCGTCAGAAAAGGGCTAATTGCCGGAAAACAATACCCGCATTTATCTGATCATGTTGGAGAATTTTTAGGAAAAACACTTTTTTACACATCTGACTTTGCTACAAATCCTAAAATCAAAAAACAATTTGTGAAGCAATTTACGAACCCTGACCTGTGTGATATTACAGAAAAACTCGTCTTCACAGACCCTTTCTTCGATAGTGAAACAAATGACTTCGAAGAAGAATTAAGAGAATCAGCAGAAGCGCTTTGGGCAGATCTTGAAGTGCAAGCTAGGGCAGCAGAATTAAAGCGTATCTTCCTGACATCAGCTGAAACATTGGTTCATGGAGATCTTCATACAGGCAGTATTTTTGCAAATGAAACTGAAACGAAAATCATTGATCCAGAATTCGCGTTTTACGGTCCCTTTGGATTCGATATCGGCCACTTTATCGCCAATTTGTTCCTGAATGCTTTATCTCGCGAGAATGAACACGAGCAGCAGCACCTTTTTAACCATGTCGTCAATGTATGGGCAACCTTCAAAGAAGTGTTCACAAAAGCTTGGAAAGAGGATAGCATTGAAGCGTTTAGTGTATCGGACAGCTTTTTAGAAACAACGTTTGACCGGATTTTAAAAGAAGCAACAGGCTTTGCCGGCTGTGAGCTTGTCCGCCGAACAATTGGTCTTGCTCATGCCGCTGACCTTGATGCAATTCCATCACCAACTAGACGGATTCAGCAGAAAAAAGCAGCACTGACACTTGGAAAAACATTTATCAAACAATATCATGCAGTGGAAACAGCGTCTGACCTCGTCGCATTATTCCAGCCATCTGTAAAGGAGTGACGGGTTTTGTCAAAAGAATTTGAAGTCCCCCGTTCTGTCGAATGGGAAGAAAACCGTATTAACATTTTAAATCAGCAAAAATTACCAACCGAAACCGTATTTGAGCATTTATATACGAAAGAAGATGTGTATGATGCGATTGTGTCATTAAAAGTACGCGGAGCGCCTGCGATTGGCATTACAGCAGCTTTTGGGCTGGCGCTTAGTGCACAAGCAATTGAAACAGAAGAATTGGATGTTTTTAAACAAGAAGTCATTCGAATCAAAGAATATTTAAACAGTGCTCGTCCAACCGCTGTGAACCTCGCCTGGGCATTAGACCGGCTGCTGCAGCGCATTCAGCGTGCAGCATCAGTGAATGCAGCCAAAACAGACCTTGTGCATGAAGCCATTCAAATTCAAATAGAAGATGAAGAAACATGCAGACAAATCGGTCAAAATGCACTTCAGCTCTTTAAATCAGGTGACCGTATCATGACCATTTGTAATGCAGGCTCCATCGCAACGAGCCGGTATGGAACAGCCCTTGCTCCCTTTTATTTAGCCAAAAAGAAAAATCTTGATCTTCACATTTATGCATGTGAAACACGCCCTGTTCTTCAAGGCGCTCGTCTGACAACATGGGAGCTCATGCAAGGCGGCGTGGATGTGACGCTCATTACAGATAACATGGCAGCCCATACGATGAAGGAAAAGCAAATTTCTGCTGTCATTGTTGGAGCTGACCGTATCGCCCGTAATGGAGATACAGCGAATAAGATTGGAACGTTAGGTCTTGCTGTTCTAGCCAAGCATTTTAACATTCCGTTTTTTGTAGCAGCACCGCTTTCAACCTTTGATGTATCCACCCGCGACGGGTCAGATATTCCAATTGAAGAGCGCGACCCGCTGGAAGTAAAGGAATTAAACGGCGTCCCCATTGCACCGCCTGATGTTCAGGTATTCAATCCCGCCTTTGATGTCACTCCTCATCATCTTATTTCAGGCATCATTACAGAAAAGGGAATTATCACATCGAACTATGCAGAAGAGATTGATGCTCTTTTCGCCGAAAGCATCTCTCAATAATCGCAAAAAAGCGCCGTGTTCTTGTCATTTAAGAGCACCGCGCTTTTTTGTTTCTTGATTCGTTTTTGTTAAGATTTCTTTTTTTTGTTCTTCTGTCAAAACGTTCATTTTGACACATAGTGACGTAACGGCATACATTTTGCCTTTTTTGCCCCAAAACATGCCAGCGCCCTCCTTTTTCCCTCAACCAACTTTTTTAGCTTAATAAAAGGATATGTCGCTTGACAAACATTTGGAACAGGTCAATCGATTTATTTTTGAACAAATGGGATGCCTTCTAATTCAAGCAGGACCGCTTTCATGTCTGTCTTCGATCCTGCATAGCCCGTCAGAGACCGGTCTTTTCCAATCACCCTGTGACATGGGATAAAAATAGGTAATGCATTTCGTCTGTTAGCTTGTCCGATGGCTCTTACAGCCTTTGGATTGCCAATCACTTCTGCAATGTCTGCATAGCTTTTTGATTCACCATATGGAATGGCCGATAATGCTCCCCACACCTGCTCTTGGAACGGAGAACCTGTTTGCTTGAGCGGGAGATCGAATACTTGCCGCTCACCTTTGAAATATTCATCTAGCTGCTTTTTCGCTTCTTGTAAGACAGGCGTATCTGCTTGCTTTAGATTCGCTGCCTGCTTTTTTGCTAAAAACGGTTCATCATCAAACATCACCTCGATGATGGCACCGTCCTTTTCTAGTATGTATAATTCCCCGATGGGTGCGTGATAGACGGTATAATACACGTTACTGCTCTCCTTCTTGTTTCTGCTGCCTAAGTGGCAGCGTGAGATGGAAGACGGTTCCTACGCCTTCCTCACTTTCTACCTCAATGGTTCCTTGATGCTCTTCAATAATTTTATAACTAACCATTAAGCCAAGTCCAGTTCCTCTTTCTTTCGTTGTATAAAAAGGCTCACCTAGACGCTTTAGCTTATCCTCTGCCATTCCGCAGCCTTCATCACGCAGTGAAATGACAATATGCTCCTCGCCCTTCCGCTGAATGCTCACATAGACATTTCCTTTGCGCGGCATGACTTCAATTGCATTTTTTAAAATGTTAATAAAGACCTGCTTTAATTGGTTTTGTTCACAATAAATGAGCGGAATCTCATCCAGCACATTGAGATGCATTTGAACATTGCCAAGATTCGCCTGTGCGTGCAGAAGATCCATCGTGTCTTTCACAATCTGCACCACATTTTTTTCTTCATATACAATGGCTTGCGGTTTCGCTAAAATCAAAAATTCGGTGATGATGGATTCAATTCTTTTCAGCTCTGATGTGATGACATTGAAATAGAGCGAATACTCCCCTTCTATATTTCCTTTTAACAGCTGAATGAAGCCTTTTAAGGCTGTCATCGGGTTTCTAATTTCATGAGCAATTCCAGCGGCAAGCTCTCCGACCACATGAAGGGTATCTGATTTTCTCACCCGCTCTTCTAATTCCTTCCGCTCTGTCACATCTCTAAAGATCGCCAAATTCATATTATGGATAATGTTGCGTTTAAAAGAGAATTCCAGGATACGCTGATCTGGATGATTCAGTACAAACGGAACCTCATTATCCATTTCATCTAATGACATCGCCTCGGCGGGCTGAGCCAAATTTTCTATTTGATAAGGGGCAAGGATGTGGAAAAGATTCATTTCTGTTAAATGATCGTCCTTCAATTGAAGCAGCTCGCTGGCAGATGGATTGACTTCAATGATTCGATATTGATTATCAAAAAGAACAATGCCGTCCATTGATCCATTAAATACTTTGCGGAATTTAAGCTCACTTTCGCGCAGCTCCTGCTCCATTCTTTTTCGATCACTTACATTACGTAAAATGGTTAAGTGCTGTCCTTCTAATACCGCATGCTTTGATGTAAACTCAAGCTCTTTATACTGTCCATTTGCCATTTTGAACAATAGCTCTTCCCTTATTTCATGATTCCGGATATAGCGTCTTCTTGTTGGTCTATATCTCTTATCAGATTTGACGAGAAAGTCGGTAAGTTTTTTGCCAATCAGCGAGTGCATTGGTAATTCAAAAATTCGGCAGGCTGATTCATTGGCTCTCACAATCTCTCCATCGTCCGCCCATATGATGATGGCATCCATTGCATTTTCGAAAATTTCTCTAAAGCGTTCTTCACTTTTTAACAGCTTCTCTTCCATCAGCCTTTTTTCTGTAATATCCCGCATGATGGACATATAAAAACCACTCATCACATTTGATGTAATGGTGAGTTCAAATAATTTGTGCTGGCCAGATTGTAGAGTAACAGGAAGCTCTCCTTTTGCTTTTCCTGTTTCTTTAAGTGACGTCAAAAGGTGCTGCAAGGCGGGAAGATTTTCTTCTTCGACAAATTCATGTAAATAGCGATCGGTTAAATCAGTCTTTTGCAGCTCAAAGCTCTGACAAAAAGAATGATTCGCATCAATCATGCAGCCATCCTGATCAAAAATGACCATCCCATCAATCGCTCGGTCAAACAAATCTTTGAACAGCTGCTCATTCATGGAGCGTTCTCGTTCTAATATTTTCTTTGATGAAATATCTCGCATAACCACTATATATTGCTGATTCATGGTGTCGTGCTCTGCGACAAATTCAATGTATTTTGTTTCGCCATTTTCCAGCTGAATGGAGATTTCTCTTTTTAACGTACCTTTTCGAAAAAATAGATCGAGTGAGCATTCAACTTTATCTTTCGGGATGCCGTATAGGAAATCTAGAACGGATTTATTGAGGAGGTCTTCTTTCGGTGTCTGGACAAGCCTGCATGTTGCTTCGTTGGCTTGGATGATGTTGAGGTGCTGATCAAATATAAAAATGGCATCGAGCGTCTTATTTAACAGCATTTTTTGCTGCATCAACTCAGTTCGCAAATATTCGTTCTCTTTTTCTAATTTTCTGATATCTCCCGCAGGGGTTAACCTATTGCCATCGAGCGTTTCAGTCATTCTCTTACACTCCTTTTCCAGCCTCATTCCTCTACAATATTTCTACAATATTTTCATTGTTCCTTCATTCGACTCATAAAAAAAGATAACTTTTTACACGAAGACTGTCTCATTTATTTCATTTGGATGACAGGATTGTATAACGATTCACTTTTCTTACGCTTCTTTTACAACCGTTCTACAATTTCACATCAAATAGCGAATTAAGCCAAAATGTATTTTAGAATGAGGCAAATAAGGGAACAGTGCACTTAGAACATTTATGTTCGAAAACGAGCAGGAAAGGTGATGTTATGGCATCTTCACGAGATAGTTATTTTGATAATGCGAAATTCCTTCTGATTTTTCTAGTTGTTTTTGGTCATTTGTTACGATCATTCATTCATGATAATGACTGGATGCTCTATTTATACAAGTTTATTTATACCTTTCACATGCCCGCCTTTATTTTAGTTTCTGGCTTTTTTGCAAAAGGGTTTAGAAAACCGGGCTTTATGAAAAAAGTCGCCGTTAAGCTGATCATCCCATATTTAATCTTTCAGGTGATCTATTCGGTTTACTATTATCTATTACAGGATCAAAGCATGGCCAATTTAAATCCAATTGATCCGCAATGGTCCTTATGGTTTTTAATTAGTTTATTCTTTTGGAACTTGCTGCTCATTCCTTTTTCAAAACTGCCGTTCCACTGGGCGATGATTGTCAGTTTATCGATTGCATTACTTGTCGGTTATGTGGACAGCATCAGCGATACACTCAGCTTATCACGTACGTTTGTCTTTTTGCCTATGTTTTTAGCTGGATTCTATTTAAAAAAGCAGCATTTTGAATTCATCCGTACAAGCAAAGGGAAGCTTGCAGCACTTTTTGTATTAATGGCTGTGTTCCTGTTTTGCTACTTCTATGAATTTGATTATTCCTTCTTATTTGGCTCAAAGTCGTATGCTTCTCTTGGAGATGAAGGAATGATTGCGGCGATGAAACGAATGGCATGGTATTTGCTTGCATTTGGCGCTACATTCAGCTTCTTTGCATTAGTTCCAACACGCCGTTTCTTCTTTACAAAATGGGGAACAAGAACGTTATATGTTTATTTATTACATGGCTTTGTAATCAAACTGCTAAGAACCACTTGGTTTGATGACTGGGCGCTAAATGCAGCAAGTGTACTCATTTTATTGCTGCTGACCATTTTGTTAACCTTTACCCTGTCTAGCACTTTTGTCAAAACCGTTGCACAGCCAGTGATTGAGCTTAAAATGAACAACTTCATGCGAACGATCACTGGCAGGCAGGGGAGTTATATCAAATAAAAAACGATCCTTCATGGATCGTTTCAGATTGTTGACAAAGGGCTAAAATGATCTTTATTTTAGCCCTTCGTCTTCCTTTCAGCGTGATAGAAAACCTTTGCAGTCTAGGAAGGGCGAGTACCGGAGCGGAGCGAATTTGACATTCGTGAGCACCGGAGCGCAGAACTGCGGGCGAATGCGAGGGTTTGTCTACACGCTGAAAACGATCCTTCATGGATCGTTCTATTTCTTATTCTGCTGACATGCATCATCTTTCTTTGGCTTTACCAACGTATCAATCCATTTGCTGCTGTTAATATCTCCAAGCTCACTGCCAAATTCCTCTTCTAAAATATCTGGGTCCATTGGCTTTTTATGGTCCTTCATCTCTTTGCTCTTCATATGCTTCTTAGTCACGAGATGCTCCCCCTTGTTTCCCTTTATGAGAATTTCGGTTTGCCTGACGATCTCTTGATTGTTCGTCAAATTGAGTTTGTCCTTGATCATGTGCCATACTTTCTGTCGGCGTCATATTATTTGTTAATGCTTCATTTTTCGCTGCTTTTCTTTTCATCTGAATTCAGTCCTTTTTTGACAGGTTTAGTTCTTCTCTTAATTGGTCAAGGAGTTCTTTCATTTGCTTGACCGTCACTGGCTTTTCCTCAGGTTTTAACTCATAGCCAATTTGCCCATTGGCTTCTAGCGTGGCTTTTTTGAGACAGCTGATGTCAGTGATGCCTTGCTGCTTTAAACGCATTTTAAATTCGTCCCTTGTGAGCCTTGTTTTCTTCAGCTTATGATCAAGCATTTGGCCATCCTGTAAAATCACGACCGATTTGCCTGAAAGCAATTTTTCAAAAAAATCCGATTGAATCGACAGCTTCTCCATAATGACAAGTGCCACAATAAAGATGGTAGCTGCATAAATGGTTTCAAGTAAATTATGCTCAATAAAGGGTTGGATAATAATCGATCCGATTGAAATCATGATGACTGTTTGTTGTACAGTTAATTGACTAATCGATTTAGGCCCTGCTATTCTCAGCAGCAAGGTACCAACTAGCAGCATGACAATTGCTTTCCATAACACATCCAGCACGTCTCGTTCACCTCTTACCTATAGATTGCGAACATCCCATGTGATTTAGCCAGTTAGATAATGGAAATAAAAAAACAGCATTCGAATTGAATGCTGTAAGATGTTGACAAAGGGCCAAAATGAAGATCATTTTGGCCCTTTGTTTTCATTTCAGCGTGATAGAAAACCTTTGAAGTCTAGGAAGGACGAGCACCGGAACGGAGCGAATTTGACATTCGTGAGTACCGGAGCGCAGAACTGCGGGCGAATGCGAGGGTTTGTTTACACGCTGACAGCATTCAAATTGAATGCTGTTTAGCCAATAATGACGCGCTCTTTCGGATAATGATAATTTGCTTCGCTTTCTCTTCGGCCTATTAAATATAAAAAGCTTGGAATACCGATCCGGCCAATAAACATGACCACCATGATGATACATTTACCAAACACAGTGAGATCTGAGGTGATCCCAAGCGACAGCCCCGTTGTTCCGAAAGCAGAGCAGACTTCAAATAAATTTTCAAGAAGTGTATTATGCTCTGTTAAGGATAACAGGAACGTAGCGCCAAAGACCAAAATAAAGGCCATCATGGTTACCATAAGGGATTTATTAATATCCGCTTGATGAAGCTCTCTCTTGAAGATTTTAATGGACTTATTTCCCCTAGCAAAATGAAACAAGGCGAGTAAATTAAGAGCAAACGTAGTTGTCCGAATGCCGCCCCCCACAGAGCTTGGGGAAGCCCCGATAAACATGAGCATACATAAAAATAAAAGCGTCGGTTCCGTCAGCTGCGTAATATCTAACGTTGTCAGCCCCCCGCTTCTTGTTGCAGTCGATTGAAACAAAGAATAGAACAAGATTTCATGCCAGCTTTTCCCTACAAAGCTAAACCCTGCTTCAAGTGCATAGATTCCAATCGCTCCAACAACCACAAGGCCGCCGAACGTGAGCGTTGTGATTTTTGTAAACAGTGAGAATGATGCATGCTTTCGGTCCTGATTGAACAAATAATCCTTCACTTCCACGAGCACAGGAAAACCAATCGCTCCAAAGATGATCAGCAGCATCGTAATAAACTGGACGAAATAATCATCTTTGTAAGGAATAAGAGAACTCCCTGTAATATCGAAGCCCCCATTAGTTGTCGCACTAATACTTGAGAAGAAGCCATGTAAGAAAGCGCCTTGCACATCGTAATACTTGAGAAAATACATGCTTAAAATCAGCCCGCCGACAAACTCAATCAGCAAAATTAAATATAAGACCTGCTTCATTAGTTTCACAATTCCAGATAAATTGCTTTGGTTTTGATCTGCCATGATAAGCTTTCTTTCTTTAATTCCAATTCTTTTTCGCATAACTAGCCATACGAAAGTACCGAGCGTCATAATGCCGATGCCTCCGATTTGCAGAACAAATGCAAGGATCCACATCCCTGCCACACTAAATGTTTGTGAGGTGTCGACAACAGTCAGTCCTGTAACACTTACAGCACTCACCGCTGTAAACAAGGCATCAATGAATGTCCATTTGACTCCCTCTTGATGAGCCACTGGCAGGCTGAGTAGAATAAACGACACGGTCACAGCAAGAAAATAATAAAGGGCAATCAACTGAAAAGCTGACAGCCGGTCAATTAGCTTTTTTATAGGATTCATTGTCATTCCTTCTTTTATCTATCTTTTCGAATACCTTTATCATTTTAATGAAAAGAGACATGATTTTAAAGCTATTTTATGCTTTATTTTCTTTTTCATCAAAAAGAAAAGACATCCTGTAAAAGAATGTCTTTTTCCTCTTTCTTATTTTGCTTCTAGTCTTCTGATTCTTTCGTTTAAATCAGGGTGTGTTGAGAAAAGAGAAGCTTTTCGTTTACCGCTGATTTTAAGTGTAGCGACTGCTGTTTGATCATCATCTTTGATTCTTGACGTGTACGCCTCAAGTGAACGAAGCGCATGAATCATTTTATCTTTACCTGCAAGGTCGGCTCCGCCGCGGTCTGCATGGAATTCACGGTGTCTAGAATATGCAAACACGACAAGGCTTCCTAGGATAGAGAAAATGATTTGGAAAACAATCACAGCGATAAAATGAACAATCGGCACAAGCTCTTCGCGTGAAACAAAACGGCTAGCGATCCATGCCGCAATTCTTGAAAGGAACACAACAAACGTGTTGACAATTCCTTGAAGCAGCGTCATGGTCACCATGTCACCATTTGCAACGTGAGCGACTTCGTGGGCGATTACACCTTCAACTGCTGCATCATCCATTTCCTGAAGCAATCCAGTTGATACCGCAACAAGTGATCTTCTCTTAGAAGGACCTGTTGCAAAAGCATTTACTTCAGATGATTGATAAATACCAACCTCAGGCATTTTAGAGAGGCCTGCTGCTCTTGAAAGTCTGTGCACGCGGTCAACTAGCTGCTGCTCATCATATGTTAATGAATCCTTTTCTGGATTTAACACGCGCACACCCATCATCATTTTTGCCATCCAGCGAGACATTGCAAGTGACATAAACGAGCCAACAAAACCAACAACTGCACTGAATACAAGAAGATAAAGGATATTAAGTCTTCCGTCTGCTCCTATATAAGAACCAACACCAGTTGCTGCACTAATAACCGACAGTACAATACCAATCGTAGTGATAACAAGAATGTTCGTTAATATAAACAGAAATATTCTCTTACCCATACATAACCTCCGCTGTCATATTAAGTTCAAATGAACTTATTAATAAAATTATAAAAATAAACGTCTCAAATTGCAAGGAAAAAGGAATCACTTTCTTTGTTTATCATAACGGCTAAAGCCCCGTCACATCAATATTTACGACATTTGCCCCAGCAGAAAAGTGAACAAATTGTGACGCACAGGTCTGATTTTGAGTTTATTTTGCATTTTCATCAAAAAGAGACTATGATGTTGAATTAGATCAATAATCACGTTTTGACGTACAAATGAGGTGGAACATGGTTACTTTTAAATTAACGAGAATTGACATGACAAGACTTCTGTATTCTCTAAAAGGAGAGGGAGATCTGACTCCGCTTCAGCTTTTGAAACTATCTGTAAAAAATGGCAAGGATCATGACTATGATGAATTAAAGATCCCGTCTTTTTTTGAGAAGCTTGAACGGCGGAAGCAAAAATCAGAGCATGGTCTTTCTACAAATGAAATTGTTGAGCTTGGCAACTTGTGTGAGCTGACTTCTCTTAAATCGACGGCGATCCAAAATTGGATCAAACGTGATATTAAAGATATGATTGGCCATCCAGAGCTTGGCAAAAAGTACTCTATTGATCAGGTCGTTATTTTATTAATTGTCAGGGATTTAAAATCAGTTTTTGACTTCGATACCATACGTATGATCTTATCTGCCTTATTTAACACCATCACAGATCGAACAGATGATATTATTAGTCCAATCCGTTTTTATGAAGCATATGCGCACGTCCTTGATTTTATTTATCACCATACACAATTTCCATTAAAGGAAACAAATTTACGAGAAATAACCGAGGAGCAGACAGACAAGCTCCATGACGAGTTTACAGAATTGACGAAGAGCCAATGGAATTTGATTAAAGGGATTATCAGTTCTACCGTCTTCTCTGTATTTACTTCTCATTTGCAAAGTACAGCTCAAGAAATGATGTATAATACGCTGCAGCTGAATAAGGGATAAATAAGAACCGAGGTGACCTTCATCATCTCGGTTTTTTGTACAGCAATTGCCAGCATAATTGTACGGCTTTTTTTTCAAAATAAGAAGGCGCAACAAACATGAGGTGAAAGGAGGAATACGAACATGGCAAATCGAAATCAACTTCTTGTTCCTGGAGTAGAACAAGCTTTAGATCAATTTAAATACGAGATCGCTCAAGAATTTGGCGTCACTCTCGGTTCAGATACAGTTTCACGTGCAAACGGTTCTGTTGGCGGTGAAATCACAAAAAGACTCGTTCAACAGGCTCAATCACAAATGGGTAATCAATCTAAATCATGACATGGTGAAATACGCCGGAGCTATTCTGGCGTTTTTTTATTGTTGATATGTGTGCTCATGCCGGTTCTCACGATAAGGAAACGGTGCACCTTTCCCTTTTTGCTTTGCATGTTCTCTTTTTTGTTCAGCGGATGGATTGTTCTGATCCCTGCCGTTTTTTTTTGCGTGTTTTTCTGCATCACCACGTGATGTACCGTTCCAGTGTCTTCTTTCATCAGGATCAGTTGAGTGATTTTTTTTTTGCTCTTTATCGAAAGAATGATCCTTTTCTTCCTTTATGTTGCTGTCTTTGCTTTCATTATCAGGTTTTTGAGGCTTTTGAACAGATCCTTGCTCTTCCCTCTCTGCCTCCTTCTGCTCTTTGTGCTCAGCTTCAGGAGCCTCTTGATCTGGCTGCATCTCTTCGCTATCGTCTGTCTTTACGTCTTCTTGATTGTCTTTATCTGCTTGTTCTTCTTCATGTTTCTTAGGATCTTCTTCCTTCACAGCATCGTTCTCTGCTGCGTCTTCATCCTTTTTGATGTCTTCATGTTCTTTATTTTGCATTTCTTGATTTCTAATATATGTTCCTGTTGAAATGCCTGCCTTTTGAGCTTTTTCTCTTGTTTCCAGGTCACTTTCCACAGTTTCCAGCTTATAATTGCGTTTTTGATATTCACCAGAAATGGTGTTAATTTTGCTTTTTACGTTTGTTTTATATGTATTGTCCTGCTTGTTTTCATAAACGGTTGAAATATAAATACTTTTAGAATTGTTCACATATCCTTTTTTGTCACAGTCATCTATAATTTCCTGCACGACTTTGGTCATGTCGTTTTTTTCTAAATCCTTCATACTCGCCAGTACTTGCTTTGCATCTTTATTCAGCGGTGTGACACCGATCACTTGATAATTGTGATCAAGCTTCAGCTCAAAGCTTGGATTAATGTCAATTGTCATATACGCATATGCTTTTTGACTTGAGAAAGATGGCATCATAGTAAAAATCACGACAATAATCGCTGCTATTGATAGGATTCCTGCATTTAACGGACGTAAACGAAGCAGGTCAAAAAAACCGGCTCTTTTTCTTTCGAGACGTGATTCATTCGGAAAAGTCACTTCTTGGCCGATTTCATAGTTTTGCTCTTCATATTTTGTCCGCAGAAATTGTCCATCAGGGGTCAGCAGCGTGACATATTTTTTGTTTTTCTCTACTATAATGCCTCTTCTCATGAATTAAGCACCCCTTTAAGGTAATCTTTCAAATACACATAATCACCTGTCATAATGATCGCCATCGCAATGATATATTTTCTATTTCTCTCAATCGTTTTGCGGCTGACTTCCACTAGCTTTTCCAGCTGTTTGACAGGCAATTGTTTTTTCTGAAATAAAATGGTTCTCAGCTCATCGTGTTCAACGAGTGTATGGGCTACTTTAATGGCATTTTGTCTGGCATCTGCATGCTTTGGTGAATGCTCAAGCAGCTCTTGAAACGTGAGACCGTAAACTTTCAATCGTTCTTTAAAATGTTCAATCTCTTCTCTTCTATGTTCTTGTTCAATTAAACGCCTATATTCATTTGCAGAGAGCTCTGCTTCAATCATGCTTTGAGAGTATTCGCCATTCTCACTTTCTTGCAGGTCCATTTGAACCGTTGGCGCATTTCTTGCTTCTTTTCGAATATAGTCAATCACTTTTCTTTTAATAATTAATTCTGCGAAAGCAAGCAGTGAGTTTCCTTTTTCGGCAGAGTATTTTTCTATCGCTTCATTAAAGGCTATTAAGCCTATGCTGAATTCATCATCTTTTTCATCTATATATCGTTTACAAACGGATGAAACCGTCTTAGCGACAAATGGTTTGTATTGCTCTATTAATGCATTTTGCAGTTCGATATCACCTTGTTGAATACTGATAGCCGACTGCTCTAATGTTTGCTTTTTCTTTCCTTTTTTAAACAAAAGGCTAAGCAATGGTTTCACCTCAGTTCTCCCTATATTACTCATTTATGATAGCTAATTTATGAGGGAAGCGCAAAGGAAGAAATGAGGAATTCATTTCCTGTTACTCAATTATGACATGTATGTCACCATCTACTTTACAATGTTTCGTCTAAAAGCAAAGAAATAAGGGGGTATCTCCCCCTTATTTGTAATATACGTGTTATGAAAATGAAATGATATTTCTTTCAAAAAACCTACTCTCCTAGGCGTGCCTCTTGTTTCTCCTCGTTTTCCTGCCCGCCTTTTCTTGATGGACTTGATAAAAACCAGCCAAATGCTGCAATTGCGAGAAGCACTGTCCAGAAAATGACTTTCCATAATGCTGAATGGATAAAGTGAGACGATACGACACCGATGGCTGGATGTGACAGTGTATAAAGCGTGAGCTTCACACCCACCCATCCGACAATGACAAATGCTGCTGTTTCTAGGCTCGGTCTTGTTTTGAGCAGTTTCACAAAGACCGTTGCTGCAAATCGCATAATAACAAGACCGATGATACCGCCTAAAAGAATAACAATAAATTGACCGCCATCGAGTCCGCCGATTTGCGGAAGACTTGTTTTTGGCAGTGTCACAGCTAAAGCGACTGCCGCTAAAATGGAATCTACAGCAAAAGCAATGTCGGCAAGCTCTACTTTCACGACTGTTGCCCAGAAGCCGCTTTGTTTCATGTTTGTATCTGTTTCCTTTTTCTTAAATACGTGCGATTTTAAAATATGGTGAATGGAAATATAAAGAAGATAAATGGCACCAATGGCTTGAACTTGCCACACATCCACTAAAAACGAAATAAGAAACAGAGAACCAAATCGCATAATAAATGCTCCTGCAAGTCCGTAAAACAGTGCCTTTTTTCTTTGTTTTTCTGGAAGGTGTTTGACCATCACGGCCATGACCAGCGCGTTATCAGCTGCTAAAATCCCTTCTAATCCAATCAGTACGAGCAGAACCCACCCGTACTCTAAAATAATGGCTGCATCCATCATCATTCCTCCTTGTTTTTATCTATTGTCCCACAACAGACAAAGGCTTATGAATGCAAAAAAGACCTTTGCCTGTAATGGCAAAGGTCTTGCTAGACATGTGATATGTAGAATCATGCCAACAAAGCCGATGAACATCAGTCCATGTAATGACGACTTTGTTTCCGGTAAAAACCGGACGCTACTCCCCTTTGGCGGGATTTAGAATATTTAGATTACTTATATCATAATCAATAGACACTCGATTGTCAACAGGTGACTTTCTGTTCGATCCATTGATTAAGCAGTTGGCGTTTCTGTTTTTCTTTTTCTTCGTTTTATCAACAGATAGAGAACAAACAATAACACAACACCGATACCAATTGGTAGAAGATAAGGATCTAACATAGCGCCAACCTCTTTCCAGTTCTCCCCAAGCATAAACCCAAGATACACATATACAAACGTAATTGGTGTAATCGCCAAAAACGTATACAGGCAAAAGACCCACACATTCATCTTAGCAATACCGCACGGGATGGAGATCAGTGTTCTGACTCCTGGTATAAACCGGCCGCTGAATGCGACCAATCCGCCATGCTTTTCAAAGAAAGCATCCGATTTATCAAGTGACTCAGGTTTTATAAAAAAGTACTTTCCATATTTATTTAAAAAGGGTCTGCCGCCGTAACGTCCTAACCAGTACAAGGTCAACGGGCCAGCCACGCCGCCTATGGAGCCAGCCGCCACAACACCGATAAAGGCCATGTCCCCTTCTGAGACCCAGTAACCTGCAAGAGGCAAAACCACTTCAGCAGGTACAAATTCAATGCATAATGCGAGGAAGATGCCAAAGTATGACAAGTTCTTAAAGGCATCAGCTAATGAAATAATAAAATCTTCGATGTTTATCAATCCCTTTCACACATAATCATTTGACTGATTCTATCTCTTTTAGAATCACACCATATATTAAACGAATAAAACCGAAGAAACGATTCACTTTTCATCGTTTTTTTACATTAAATTTGATTTTACTATAAAAGAAGGATGAAAAAAACGTTGATTGTTTTATTTAAGTGAAGGAAAGGTGAACACAGAAGCCATTCGATCCGATATATTAAGTATATGTCTGTTTTAAGATACAGGAGGTTTTCTTACATGACCCATTTAACAGGAAGCTACAATGGATGGCTTGTCTTTCTGTCAATCGCTGTCGCCGCTGTCGCCTCCTACTCAGCTCTTCATATAGCCAGCAGGGTAGCACAGTCAAGCGGTGCAAAGAAAAAGGTATGGCTGCTCATTGGTGCAATGATCATGGGAATGGGGATATGGTCGATGCATTTTATTGGCATGATGGCATTTCAAATGCGTGTTGGCATTACATATGATACGTCCTTACTGATTTTATCGATTTTGGCCTCATTTATCGGATCCTTGATTGCTTTTTCAATATGCATTCAAAAGCAGGTCTCTAGAAGAAGGCTGCTCATTAGTTCAATCACTATAGGTACAGCTATTTGCAGCATGCATTATCTTGGAATGGAATCAATGGCCAATGTCTCAATCAGCTATGATCCAGTCCTCTTTTTTCTTTCATTTTTCATCGCTGCCATTGCCTCCTACTTTTCATTGAAGCTCTTCTTTCGTGTTGAGCACATGAAAAGTAAACGGAAGAATTATCTTTTAAAGAGCCTTGGTTCAATGTTGATGGGCGGTGCTATAGCAGGCATGCATTATACTGGTATGGCTGCCTCTACCATGTTTTATCATTCAAATGGACAGGCTGCTGCAGGCGGCTATCTTGAAATGTCGCCATTCAGTCTGTCGATTTTCATCGGATTGATGACACTTATTGTTCAAACGCTGATGATCTTTGGTGCCTATATTGATCACCGGATCATGACGCAGTCAGATCAGCTGAAAGAAAATGAACAGCGGTTTCAATCGCTCATCAAACATAATATAGACGGCATTATCGTGTTATCTGTCGATCAAAAGGTTCTTTCTGCAAATGACTCTGGTAAACAAATCTTAGAGTTGTGCAATTCTAAGATTGGTGATGATGTCAGCCAATATGTGATGCCGACTGAGTTGTGGGAAGAATTTATTTCTCAGTCAAAAAAGGCCATCACACGCGAAGCAGAACTGAAAACAGCAGATCGTTTTTATTATTATCATGTCACTTACATACCTGTTCATGTGAACAATTCACTCGACAGCATTTATCTTGTTTTAAAAGATTTAACACAGCAGCGGATTGCAGAAAAAGAAATTCATGTGATGGCACATTATGATGCACTAACAGAGCTTCCTAACCGCCGCCACGGCATCAATCATTTAAATGATGTTCTCTCCGCTCAAGAAAAGTCAAAAACATCAACAGCGGTTCTGTTTCTGGACTTAAATCGTTTTAAAATTATTAATGATGCACTTGGTCATAACATAGGAGACTTACTGCTGAAAGCTGCCGCAAACAGACTAACGCAATGTTTACCGGACAATGGCTTTATCGCAAGACTTGGCGGTGATGAATTTTTAATGATCTTTCCCCACATGGATCATGATACACATAAAATCGAACAATTTTCTAAAAATATCATCCATCAATTTGAACGTCCTTTTTTCATCCAGAACCATCAGCTTATTACGTCGATCAGCATTGGAATCGCTATCTCTCCGCAAAATGGAAAAAACGGGATGGAACTGATGAGAAAAGCCGATATGGCCATGTATTTATCCAAAAAACATAAGCAAAGCCGTTATGAATTCTTTACCGAATCCATGGAAAGATTGAGTGAGGACAGGTTAAACCGGGAGCTGGAGCTGAGGGATGCCATTCAAAGAGAGCAATTTGTCCTTCACTACCAGCCGCAAGTCAGTGCCAAAACAAGAAAAATGACTGGGGTTGAAGCCCTTTTGAGAATGAAGGCACCAGATGGTTCCTTAAAGTCACCTGAAGCTTTTATTGAGCTGGCAGAGGAATCAGGACTGATCATCGATATTGGCAGATGGGTCATTGATACGGCTGGCAAGCAGGCAAAAATGTGGTATGACGATGGGCTAAATATCCCTGTGGCTGTCAATTTATCTGCGAAACAATTCAATTCTGAAGACTTAATTGATTTGATCAAGCTGACACTGAAAAAATACGATCTGAAACCGTCACTCTTGGAGCTTGAAGTCACAGAAAGTATGACAATGGACAATATCAAGCAATCAAAACAGGTGTTAACGTCGTTGAAACAGCTTGGCGTCCGCATTAGTATTGATGATTTCGGTACAGGCCACAGCTCATTAAGCTATTTAAAGGATTTACCGATTCATCGACTGAAAATTGATAAATCCTTTATAGAGGATATTTTAAGTGATTCAAAGTCTGAACAGATTACAGGGGCTATTATAGCGATGGGACATCAATTATCTCTCGAAGTGATAGCAGAAGGTGTTGAAACATTTGCACAGGCTCAGCTATTATCTGCCCAGGGCTGTGACGACCTGCAAGGGTTTTATTATGCCAAGCCGCTGCCAGCAAGCGATATTGAAAAATTCATCGCCTATCCGGCGCTGCTTGACACATAAAAAAGGTGCCATCATTGGCACCTTTTCGTTTTATCTAAATAATAAATGCTGACTGTGAATACCTGCTTTTTTCAATAGACTAATCAATTGCTCTTGCTCTTCACGCGTCAGACCAGAGAATGCACGCGCAATCCGAAGAGAGTGGATCGGATAAATCTTGTCAAGATAGCTTCGCCCTTTTTCCGTTAAATGGGCATAAACAGACCGTTTATCCTTGGGGTCCTGTTCTCTTTCAATGAAACCATTTCGTTCTAATTTGTCAATTACGTACGTCACATTCCCGCTGACAAGCAGGAGTCTTGAGCCGATTTGCTGAAGCTTTTGAGCACCTCTTGTGTACAGTAATTCAAGAACGGCAAATTCAGTTGGATTGAATCCATGCTCTTTGCTGTCTCTAATACTGTGTTCTGAAACGCTTTTAAATGCTCTTGCAAAAACCTTGTAAAGCGTCATTGAGCGTTCTACTTCTTCTTCATTAAACGATAGTCTCATCACATATCTACCTCTTATAATATTTTTTTAACTTCAAGGCTGTCTTGCGGTGCAGTTGGAGCCTTTCGTAAAAAATAGAAGTACGTTTTTGAAAACCCTTTCAACCACATAAGTGACTCCATTCGTGTTATGTATAAGGTTTCGATATAAACTTTTAAAATCCTTCTTATTTTTCACAATCATCTCGAAAAAAAGCTTTTTCAGCAAACCATCAAGATGCGACACACTTTAACAAAATCTGTAAAGAATCTATGGTTTCTTACACTTCATTCGCCAAATTTCTACAAAATTCAATATTGCTATAATATTAAACACAAAAAAAGAACCCTTTATGTGATATACGCACATTTCAAGGGATTTTTACAAATAGCGCTCTGTTTTGTTGAAAAAGAAATGATACTCTTTTTTTAAGTCACTAATTGTCATGTCCTTGGCCGCATCAGGGCTGTAAACCCCTAATGAACATAGCTGCTTCGTATAATAATGTCTTTCCTTTGCTAAAGCTTCTTTTAATATACGCCGCACCGATTATCCCTCCTATCAAGTGATTTGGATCGGGTGCTTATGAAGACTTCTTATACAAATCATTTTGCATGGCTCTTAGAAGCGCATGTGCATTCTGACCTGCAGCCTGCATGAATTGCTCAAGCAATTCATCCCTCTTCACATCTAATGCGATGATTTCTTTTGCCATACGAATGATCTGTGCTTGCTCCATCATATGCTCCTCCTCCTATGTCAACTCACCATGATTATATGCCGCCGTAAGATGTATTGCACACTCCCTGTTATCTTTCCTTCCATGGTTTTTTCATTTTTTTCGTTTTTGTGTTATATTTTCTAACAAACGATAGGTTTTTTTCCTTCTCGTTCTATATAATATGAAGAAAAGACTTGCAGGGGTGAGTATATGACGCAGGAAGATGTATCTTATAAAGATAAAAAAGTCATTTCAATCGGGATTGTCAGTGAGCTAACAGGGCTTTCCGTCAGGCAAATCCGATATTATGAGGAACGTAAACTCATTTACCCCCAGCGCTCAACAAGAGGCACACGGAAATATTCTTTTGCAGATGTTGAACGTTTGATGGACATCGCCAATAAACGAGAAGACGGTGTGCAGACAGCTGAAATTTTAAAAGACATGAAGAAAAAAGAACAAGCGCTAAAAAGCGGACAATTTAAGAAAAAAATGCTGGAAGGCCAGATTAACGCACACTTTCGGTATAAAAATCGTTAAACAAATAACGAATCGCTTACTCTTTAATAAAAGCTTTGTTTGTATTGATTGTTGCAATTGCTTAATGAAAAAGAGACAGCAATTGCTGCCTCTTTTTTAACTAACGCACCTGTTAAGTACAACGATTTAGTGTTCATCGATTCGTTCAGGAATCGAAACGGTTCGTTCATTGATCACATTCCCCGTGTTTAGCGTCGTTTTGGGTTCAATTAATAGCAGATGAACTTCTTCTTCAGCAATTGGCTGATGTTCAATTCCTTTAGGAATCACAATAAACTCTCCTTCATTAAGAGCTATTTCACTATCCCTGAAGCGGATGACCAGCTTCCCTTTACATACAAAAAACATTTCATCCTCGTCATCATGGTGATGCCAAATGAATTCACCTTTAATTTTTACCATTTTAATGTATGAATCGTTCAATTCTCCGCTTATTCTAGGATTCCAATAATCATTTATTTGCAAAAATTTCTCTTGGACATTCGTCTTTGAAATCAATAGATTCCCTCCTCATTCATTGGTAACGTCTGTTTTATCTTTTCCTAGATAAAATTCCCTACCTCACCATCCTCCTTAGCGTCAACTCTTATATCATTAAGTTTACTTATTCCATTGGATCACGTAAAATCAAAAAATAATGTATAGTTAATCACAATTTGTGATGCAAAAAGGAGAGTTATTTTGGATATTAAATCTTTGGAAGTTTTTAAAGCCGTTGCAATTGAACAAAGCATCACAAAAGCTGCACAGAAATTAAATTATGTTCAGTCCAATGTTACTGCACGAATCCAACGTCTTGAACAAGAATTAGGTGTTCCCCTTCTCTATCGATATCATAAGAAGATATCTTTAACACCTGCAGGACGCGAACTATTGCCCTATGCAAACAAATTACTCTACGATTTCGAAGAAGCGATCGAGGCAGTAAAGCTTTCCTCTACTCCGCGGGGAACTTTACACATTGGATCTATAGAGTCCACCGCTTCTACAAGATTGCCAAAAATTTTTTCCGAATATCATAAGAATTTTCCACAAGTAGAATTGAGTATGTATATGGCACCTACAGTAGATCAGGTTCGTGCTATTCTCAACTACAAGGTAGACGGCGCATTGGTAGATGGGCCCATTCTTCATCCGGAAATTATTGAGTATCCTGTATTGGACGAATCCCTGGTCCTGATTACAAGCTACTCCTCGGAGCAATTCCAGCTAGAATCCATTTTACATGAACCATTGCTCTCGTCATTCGCACATTGCATCTATTTAGGCCGTTGGCAGCAATGGCTAGAGAGCAATGGCTATCCTCCTATGAAGGTAATGGAATATGGTACTTTAGAGGGCGTGCTTAAATGCGTTGAAAACGGGCTAGGAGTTACCGTATTACCAAAATCTATGGTTGAATCTCGGATGCAAGGCGGCTTCACCTGTCATCCATTACCAGAGCCACATAGAATAGTGCCCACTGTGTTTATAAGGCGCCGCGATTCTTACATGACCAGTGCACTGTCACACTTTATGGAGTTAATGGGTATAACGAATATGTGATCGGTACAGATAATTTTTTGTAAATAAGGTTATTTGTGATAAAAAAAAGGATAGATAGAGCCAAGTTCTGTCAGCTCTTCTATCCTTTTAAATATACTTTGACTTTTATAAAGCTTTATTTAGAGGAAGCCTCAGACCCTTCAACAACCCCTACAAAGTCAATCAGCACGCCGCCTCTTTCAGGATCTTCTTTCACCCGCAGGGCAAGCGCCTTTTTCTTCCCGGTTTTTGCATCTTCATAATTCGCGTGGAACACATGAATGCTGGCTTCTTCCAATTGAAAATCCTCATAAGAAAGCGTGTCTATGCCCCATTCTTTTTTCAGCTTCAGAATGTCGTCTGGGCTCGGGACTGCGCCTTCAACGTAGATGTCTTCCATTTTTCTTTTATTTCCTTCGGTGATGGCTTCAAGCATATGCTCTGCAGCCACTAGCCTTCGGTCTTTCCCCTCGTCCTCCCTTTGACATGCACTCAGCAAAAACATACATATCAAAACGAATAAGAATTTCTTCATGTTTCTCTCCCACCTTCTCCTTAAAATGTAAAGGATGGAAGCGCTATATGCAATCTTTATACAAAAAAAGACTGTAAAACGTCATGTTTTACAGTCTTCTTGCTACATAAGTGTATGGAGGAAAGCTGTCGCAATACCAAAATAGATGAGCAGTGATAAAATATCGTTCAATGTTGTAATCAGCGGCCCAGATGCAATCGCAGGGTCCACGTTTAATCTGTGTAAAATAATAGGCACGATCGTACCTGCCATCGTTCCAATAATCAGTGTGGCAAGCAGTGACGAACCAACAACAAATCCTAAAATCATATTTCCCTGCCACACCATTGCGACGACTGTAATAATGATGGAACAGACAATCCCAATGTAAATACTTGTTCGGAGTTCTCTAAAAATCAGGCGCATAATGGTTTTTTTCGTTAATTCTTCTTTTGAAAGTCCTCTAATGACGACCGCAAGCGACTGTGTGCCTGTATTCCCTGTCATTCCGGCAATCATCGGCATGAAGAAGGCTAAGGCGACGACTTGCTGAAGGGTATCTTCAAAGTAATTTAAAATACTGCCTGAAATCAGCCCAATGAATAAGAGCAAAATGAGCCACGGGAGACGCCGGTATGCTGCAACAAAAGCGGGCGTGTCGAACGTAATATCTTTACCAGAGGCAGCGAACTTCTCATAGTCTTCTCCTGCCTCTTGAATGACGACATCAATGATATCATCGACTGTGACGATTCCGACCAGGACATTGTTCTCTTCTACAACAGGAATGGCAAGAAAATCATACCGTTCAATCAGCTTTGCGATTTCCTCCTGATCCTGAAAAGCTCCAACGGCAATGACTCTTGTAAACATAAGATCCTGCACTTTTTCATCTGGTTCACCTAAAATGAGATCCCGGTACGACAGAACCCCTACAAGCTGCTTTTGATCATTAATGACATATAAATAGTTGATCGATTCTGCAATTTCAGCAAAGCTTTTCAGCTTTACAACTGCGTCCTGAACCGTATAGTGCTGAGGAATCCATACGTACCGGTTGGTCATGATCCGGCCTGCTGTCTCAGCAGGATAATTCATGAGAAGCTGGACGGCCTTTGATTCCTCTGCCTCCATGTTTGATAAAAGCTGATCTTTCAGCTCATCATCCATTTCATCAAACAAGTTGGCTAGGTCATCGTTATCCATTTTGTTTGTGACGAAGGTGGCTTTGTCTTTTCCTACTTTTTCAAGCACAATTTCTTGGTATTCGCGCTCAAGCTCACCCATCATTTCCGTCACATCATCGATTGTTAAAAAGCTGAGGAAACGGCCGCAGTGTTTTTCTGGAAGTTCTTTAAATAAATAGGCCATATCATATGGCTGAAGTTCTTCCATAATGTTTTTAAATTCTTTGCGTTTGCCATCTCTTAATAAAATAATGATTCTTAAAATGAGTTCATCGTACGTAATGTTCTGTATCATCGCTGTTACCTCCCCAAAGTCAGGAGATACCCGAATCCCTTAGAATGTGCGGGGTCAGGATCTCCTCTGTCTGATGCGTCAATCTGATCTTTTGACATACTCTCTATGTGTCTCGAATCGGGATGATCCATCCCCACACCTCCTTTTCTCATAAAAAAGCACCTTCAACCGAATGAAGGCGCTTTGTAAGCATGACAAAATAAACACTTGCTCCTTCAATCGTAGAGCTTTAGCACTGTATGGCATAGGATAAAATCCAGCTGCATTAAAAATCACCTTATGTCGATGATTTCTGTTGACCCATTGGCGTCTTTGGACATTTTTGGGCAGCAGCGTATCTCCATACAGGAGCCTCACCTAACGAAGTCTCATATTGTTAACACACTGAGATTACAGAAAAAGCGGAATGATGTCAATAAGCAAGATGCCAAGTATCCTTATGTATTCGCTTACTTTTCAAAAAAAGAGCGATAGACAGCTCAGCCATCGCCCTTTTCATGTCTTTTTATTCCTCTTCCGGCTGATTCATATCCTCTTGGGAGAGGAGATGAAAGGAATCATGCAAAAACAAAGCATATCCTTCTCCATCAGGATGCGGAACGTATTCCGCGTGATCCATTGTTTGCTCTTCTTCTTTTTTCTTCATATTCTCTCGCCTCCTTTCCCGTAGTTTGTCCCAATGAAAAAACCTTACACATGAAAGTGTAAGGTTTGCAGATTGTTGACAAAGGGCTAAAATGATCTTTATTTTAGCCCTTTGTCTTCTATTCAGCGTGATAGAAAACCTTTGCAGTCTAGGAAGGGCGAGCACCGGAGCGGAGCGAATTCGACATTCGTGAGCATCGGAGCGCAGACCTGACACCGAATGCGAGGGTTTGTCTACACGATGAAAACCTTACACATGAAAGTGTAAGGTTTGGTCATAGCTTAATCATCCCATTCTTGCTTCAGGATTTTGCCTGTTTTAGCGGAAATCTCAAAATCAACTTCCTCGCCGCTTGGTGTTGTGATTTCAATTTCGTAAATGTACACACCATTTTCTTTATCTAGATCAGAATCAGTGATTGTGCCTTTTACTTTTGCAAGAGCCATTTTTTCAGCCTGTTTTTTCGTGATCTTCACGTTCTGTTTCTTTTCTTTGACTGGATCATTCATCGCTTTTCCAGTTTTTGCATCGACATATACTTTATATTCAAAGCCGCCTTTTTTGATCTCGACCTCATACACCCATTTTCCTTTTTTACGCTCAAGATCCACATCATCCACATAGCCTTTCACCACTTTTAAGGCTGCTTTTTCAGCTTGTTTCTTTGAAACAAATGACGATTTCTTTTGCACGACTTGCTCGGCGTTTGCTGTTTGATTTGTATTTTGCGCTTGAAGTGTGAAACCACCTGCGACAAGAGTTCCCGTTAATGCTGTAGCTACTAGTACTTTTTTCATCATGTTCAATTCCTCCTCTGTTTGATTTCTTCTCTATCTTAAGAAAACAAGATGATAAAGGAAGGAAAGAAACATGAGAATATCATGAGAAAAGGATTAGTTTTCGTACGTAATGCCCTCAATATCCCCTGTATAGGCGTTCACAAGCACCTCCGCCTCTCTGCCGTCAGGCAAATCCAGCTCCACCTCAAATACGAGCATACCGCTGAATGTTTCAAGATCAGCATCATCCACTGTTCCGCCAACTTCTTTGACGGCAATTTGGATGGCTTCCTCGACAGTGATTTTCGTAAGCTTCTTTTCTTTAGAGGTTGGTTTTTTCTTTTCTGCTTCAAGCACCTTAAATGACTGTTTGTCGACCTCGACTTGATATAATTCTTTTTTTGATTGGATGGTAAAAATGAAACGATCTGACGTCTCTTTTTTTTGAATGACAGTTCCGCTCACCTTTTTAACAGCCGCCTCTTCTGCCTGGAGCTCAGCATTTTTTTCATTTGGCTTTTGATAGCTTTTTAACTGTCTAATTTCTTTCATTTGACCGCTTGCAGAAGATGCAATGATTTGATAGATGCCGTTTGCATTTTCCAGCGTCATTGTATAGTCCTGTTTATGATTGATTAAATCAATATGTGTAATGTTTCCATTGTAGTCTTTTGCGATCATTTTTTTCATTTCTGCTTCACTTAATATTTTTTGATCAATGGTTTGGATCATGAGCATTGCAAAGGCCGCAAGAATCACAAGACATCCTGCGAGCGCAAGCACCATTTTCGTTTTTCTAGACATGCAGCGCCTCCTTCCTATTTCCTATTTTATAAGGAGGAAATGAGAAATTGATGAGAAAAGACCCATTTATTTCTGAAAAAGAATGGTCATGGCTGTCCCTTCTCCGATACGGCTGTCTACCTTCAGCTCGGCCTCATGTTCTTCTGCAATTTGCTTCGCAATTGAAAGACCGAGTCCGGTTCCGCCCGTCTCACTGTTTCTCGCTTCATCCACACGGAAAAAGCGGTCAAAGATTTTCGGCAGATCCTCTTCTTTTATGCCAATTCCTTGATCAATCACTGAAATAAATGGCTTGTCTTCTGCCCATCCGCAGGTCACATCAACTGGCTCTCTGCTATATTTGACCGCATTATCAATTAAGATGGTCAAAAGCTGTTTGATTTTCTCTTCGTCTCCTTCTGCGATCAGCGGCTGATCTGTCTGCACATGAGATTGAATCGTTCGATTGGTAGCCACTTCAAGTGTATGACAAAGCTGCTTGCACAAATGACCAAGATCAACCGGCTTCATATCCAAGTATAACGGCTGGCCGTTTTTCGCCAATGTCAATAATTGATCTGTCAGTCTTTTCATTTTTTTCGCTTCATCATGAATCGCTTGGGAGGATTCTTCTACAACCTCTGGACGTGTTTGCCCCCAGCGTTTGAGTAAATTGCTGTAGCTCATAATGACGGTAATCGGTGTCTTCAATTCATGGGAGGCATCATGCAAAAATTGCTGTTCTTTTTCATAATGCTTCTCGAGAATCTCGGACATTTCATTAAAGGTTTGTCCCATTTGATATAGTTCATCCTTTGAATCGCCTGTTAATTCAATTCGTTTAAACGCCTTCTCTTTCATACTTGCCTTCATGGTATTCGTCATTCTGCTAATCGGCCGGACAATTTGCTTTGTTAAAACGTGGCCTGCAAAATAGGAAAGCACAATAAACAAAACGCCGGTAGCGATTAAAATCATTTTTAATAACGCTAAGTTCTCTTCCGTATTTTCGATTTCTTCATATACTTGAAGCGACATAATCTCACCATTTGTCCAAATGACCGGAATAGCAGCGAACGCAATCATATGCTTATTGTATTCTTTGATTTCTGCTGTCTGGCCAGATTCGTATGTAAAAGGCAGTGAGCTAAACGTTGATTCCTTTGTGACAGTCAGTTTTGACTCTCCCGTTTCTGTCACGACTCGGATCATACCATTTTGAGGCAGGTACGCCTTCAGCAGCTCCGAGGACGGAAGACCCTCTTCCTCTGATTTTTTTAAAGCAATGGCAATATTTTCAGCCACCTCAGACAAGCGGGACATATCTTTTTGCGTCAAGGTCATCGAAAAAATAAAATAAATGGCTGTATGAAACAAGAGCACCATTAAAAACAAAGACAACGACGTATAAAGCTGAATCTTATTTTTTAATCTCATTCTTTATCCTTTCATCACATAACCCACACCTCTCACTGTGTGAATCAGCTGTTTTTCGAATGGGTAATCGATTTTTTTCCTTAAATAACGGATATAGACATCTACCACATTTGTATCACCAAAATAATCAAAACCCCAAACCGCTGTTAAAAGCTGATCTCTTGTGAGCACTTGCTGCTGATGGTTCAGTAAGTGGACAAGCAGGTCATATTCTCTCGGTGTGAGTTCAAGCATTTGCCCAGCCCTTTGGATTTCTCTTGTTTTCTCGTTGACCGTTAAATCTGCTATGCTCAGCTCTGTCTCCTTTTCTTCTTGTGCATGTATATTCAGTCTTAGCTGCGCGCGAATTCGTGCTAATAATTCTTCTATATCAAAAGGTTTTGTTATATAATCATTCGCCCCAAGATCGAGCCCGCTTACCTTATCAGGGACACTCCCCCTTGCTGTAATCAAAATAATAGGTGTCGCTGTATTTGTCTTTCGAACCCTTCTCAGCACTTCAAGACCGCTTAACTCTGGAAGCATGACGTCAAGCAGCACCAAATCGAAGCTGTCTTCTTCAAGAGCCTGAAGGCCGTCCATTCCTGTCTCTTTGACTGTCACCTCATATCCTTCATATTCAAGTTCAAGTGACAGCACCCTAGCGATTTTCTTTTCATCTTCGACTACGAGTATCTTCCCTTTGTTCATCTCTATCTCTCCTATCTAAAAGGCAAGCTTGTCTTTCCATTATTATATGTTGCCTTTCTCATTTGGAACAGTCACAATCTTCACATCTATTTTTTTATGGAGGGAATTATTTTTGAGAAAAAACATTTAACTTGATCCTTCTTCTCAATTTGTTACTTCATCTCATTATTTTTTAGTCTGCCTCTTTTAGTTCTATTCACCCATTTTCATCTGTACAGGTGCAACCTCACTATGCAGCATTTCCTTCTTTTTCATATGATATCAAGAGTTTTCTTCAAAAGGTGAGCTCTTTCGTCAATATGTGAGGAGAACTGCACTTTTGATAATAGATTGATTATTTGAAAAATTATTACAATTGACCCTTTCCGATCAAAAGTTTCTTTTATACAATAACATTATGCAGCCTGAATCTACTTTGAAAACAAAATAAGGAGGGCTTTCTTATGAAAGGTGAAATTCGCTTAATTCCGTATGAAGTAAAAGCCAATGTGATGGAAGCGAAAGAGACGCCGGAAAGTATTCAGGAGATTAAAGCACCCGAACTTTGGTCAAGTGGCTTCAAAGGAAAAGGCATAACCATTGCTGTCCTTGATACAGGCTGTGACACAGAGCATCCCGACTTAAAAGATCAGATTATCGGTGGGAAGAACTTTACCGATGATGACGATGGAGATGCTGAAAATGTAAAAGACTATAATGGGCATGGTACCCATGTAGCAGGAACGATTGCCGCAACCGATCAAAATGGCGGAATTTTAGGGGTTGCCCCTGAAGCCAAGCTGCTCATCGTGAAAGTTCTTGGCGGTGAAAATGGCAGCGGAAAATATGAGTGGATCATTGATGGTATCAACTATGCCGCAGAGCAGAAGGTGGATATTATCTCTATGTCTCTCGGTGGTCCAAGCAATGAGCCTGCCCTGCAGGAAGCCATTCAAAATGCGGTAAAAAGCGGTGTGCTTGTTGTGTGCGCAGCAGGAAATGAAGGGGACGGGGACGAGCGTACGGAAGAGTTCTCCTACCCAGCAGCATACAATGAAGTCATTGCCGTCGGTTCTGTTTCCCTTGCTAGAGAATCCTCTGAATTTTCTAACGCCAATAAAGAAATCGACCTCGTCGCTCCAGGAGAAGACATTTTATCCACTCTCCCTAACCATAAATATGGCAGGCTCACAGGGACTTCAATGGCTGCCCCTCACGTAAGCGGTGCACTAGCAATTATTAAAAACGCCGAAGAAGAAGCGTTCCAGCGCAAGCTGACAGAGCCTGAGGTTTATGCTCAGCTTGTCAGAAGAACCCTTCCATTAAAACAGTCGAAAGCCCTTGTAGGGAATGGATTTTTATATTTAACTGCGCCTGATGTCCTTTTAGAAAAAACATTAGAAGCAGATCTTTTATCTCTATAGCTTAAATAGAGGTCCTGAGAAAAGATAGAATTTTCTCAGGATTTTTTTAATTAAAATTATTCAAAATTTACTTTGACGAAATGAAGTGAACGTTATATAATCGAACACAATAAATTCATAGTTTGAGAGTCGGTAATTCGATTACACGTCGAATTTTAATTGGGAAGACCGGTGAAAATCCGGCGCGGTCCCGCCACTGTGAGTGAGGAGAGCTTTTCTCAGGAATCCACTGTCATTAGGATGGGAAGGATGAAAAGCTTGCAGATTCACCAGCCAGGATACCAGCCGCTCTATCACATCAAACCCCCTACGGTTGATAGGAGATGTCGGAAAAGCGTCAGTGATACTCACGCCTTATTTCGCACACACATTTTGTCTTTTAAACCAGACATTTACCTCATCAATCATGATCATGAGCGTAAATGTCTTTTTATATTTAGAGGAGGAATTGGAATTGACAATTGTTAAAACAAGTAATCTAGGCTTTCCGCGCATTGGTTTAAACAGAGAATGGAAAAAAGCACTTGAGTCTTACTGGAAAGGTCAAACAGACCGCGAAACCCTCTTAAGCACACTGGATGAACAATTTTTAACTGCCATTAAAACACAAATCGATCAACAAATTGATGTTGTTCCTTCTGGAGACTTTACCTTCTATGATCACGTGCTGGATACCGCTGTTATGTTCAATTGGATTCCAGAGCGCTTCCGCAGCTTAAAAGACCCGCTAGATACATACTTCGCGATGGCAAGAGGAACAAAAGATGCCGTCTCAAGTGAAATGACAAAATGGTTTAATACAAACTATCACTACATCGTTCCAGAATACGAAAAAAGCACAGAATTTAAACTCACACACAACAAGCCGCTTGAAGCTTACGAAAAGGTGAAAAAGGCGTTTGGTGTTGAAACAAAACCGGTTGTACTTGGTCTATATACATTTGTCTCACTTTCTAAAGGTTATGAAGCAAATGAAGTGAAAGAAATCCAGCAGCGTCTAGTGCCGCTTTATACTCAGCTTTTAAAAGAACTTAAAGAAGCAGGCGTCAAATGGGTTCAAATTGATGAACCTGCACTTGTCACAGCTTCCAGTGAAGACGTAAAATCCGTAAAAGAAATTTATCAAACGATCAAAGAAGCCGTACCTGGCTTGAACATTCTTCTTCAAACATACTTTGATTCAGTAGATGCGTATGAAGAGCTTGTCACATATCCTGTTGAAGCAATTGGTCTTGATTTTGTCCATGATCAAGGGCGCAACCTTGATCAAGTGAAAAAGCACGGTTTCCCGAAAGATAAAATTTTAGCAGCAGGCGTCATTGATGGAAGAAATATTTGGAGATCAGACCTTGGCGAAAGATTATCCTTTATTTCTGAAGTCATTGCTGACGTTCAGCCGAAAGAAGTGTGGCTGCAGCCATCAAGCAGCTTGCTGCATGTGCCAGTTGCCAAACACCCAAGCGAACAGCTTGAAGAAAAACTATTAAACGGACTGTCTTATGCCACTGAAAAGCTGGCTGAATTGACATTACTAAAAGAAGGTTTAACAAAAGGAGCAGCTGCCATTGATGCTGATATTAACGAAGCAGCACAAGCACTTCTTACCTTAAAAGAGTTCGCAAAAGGAACAAATGCGGATCTAACAGCGGAACGCAACAATCTTTCATCGAAAGATTTTAAACGTCCAGCTGCCTTTGAAGAACGCCTTCGTATCCAAAACGAATCTCTTGAGCTCCCGCTTCTTCCAACAACAACAATTGGCAGTTTCCCGCAGTCTGCCGAAGTGCGCAGTGCTCGTCAAAAGTGGCGCAAAAATGAGTGGACAGATGCAGAGTATGATGAGTTTATTAAGAAAGAAACAAAACGATGGATTGATATTCAAGAAGAAATTGGTCTGGATGTGCTCGTACATGGGGAATTTGAACGTACAGACATGGTTGAATACTTCGGTGAGAAGCTAGCCGGATTTGCCTTTACAAAATTTGCTTGGGTACAATCCTATGGATCACGCTGCGTGAAGCCGCCAATCATTTATGGAGATGTAGAGTTTACAGAGCCAATGACAGTGAAAGAGACGGTATACGCACAAAGTTTAACAGAGAAAAAAGTCAAGGGCATGCTGACAGGACCTGTTACCATCTTAAACTGGTCTTTCCCAAGAACGGATATCTCTCGCAAAGACATTGCTTTCCAAATTGCTTTCGCTTTGCGTAAAGAGGTAGAAGCTTTAGAAGCAGCTGGTATTCAAGTGATCCAAGTGGATGAGCCTGCGCTAAGAGAAGGACTTCCGCTCAAAGAAAGTGATTGGGCAGAATATTTAAACTGGGCAGCAGAGTCATTCCGTTTATCTACATCATCCGTTCAAAATGAAACACAAATTCATACACATATGTGCTACAGTAACTTCGAGGATATTGTCGATACAATCGAAGACTTGGATGCTGACGTGATTACAATTGAACATTCACGCAGTCATGGCGGATTCCTCGATTACTTAGAAAAACACCCGTATTTGAAAGGACTTGGACTAGGCGTTTATGACATCCATAGCCCGCGCGTTCCATCTGTTGAAGAAATGAGCGAGATCATTGATGATGCGCTGAACGTTTGTCCAACAGATCGCTTCTGGGTGAATCCGGATTGTGGTCTAAAAACTAGACAAGAGCCTGAAACCATTGCTGCTTTGAAAAACATGGTCACAGCTGCTGAAGTCGCTCGTAAAAAGCTGGCGCAGCACGCTTAATTGAATGTCTCTCCCCTGCTGAACGCGGCAGGGGTTTTTTATGCGTAATTTGGCCTGTTCGATCTCCTGCTATGATGATTTCTTTTCTAGCATGATTCGTTTATACTAGAGAAGTCAGTCGAACAAAGGGAGGAAGACAATGAATCACGAAGATTTTTTACAACGAGCAATTGATCTTGCAGTAGAAGGAGTCAATAGTGGTACTGGCGGCCCTTTTGGAGCAGTCATTGTCAAGGATGGTCAGATTATTGCAGAGGGCAGCAACAACGTAACAACAGCAAATGATCCAACCGCACATGCTGAAGTCACAGCCATTCGAAAGGCGTGCCAGACGCTGAATACATACCAATTAGAAGACTGCACTCTATACACAAGTTGCGAGCCTTGTCCGATGTGCCTTGGCGCTATTTACTGGGCTAGACCAAAAGCTGTGTATTTTGCCGCTGGGCATCAGGATGCAGCGGATTCTGGTTTTGATGACTCATTTATTTATGAAGAAATCAACAAAGAATACGAATCAAGAAATATACCATTTTACAAGCTGACACCTCAAAAAACCCTTGCGCCATTTGAAGCATGGGAAGCATACGAACAAAAGAAAGAATATTAAAAAAGAAACACCTGCTCATCAGCAGGTGTTTCTCTTTTCAGCGTGATAGAAAACTTTTTTATTCAGCCACTTCAAGCTCTACTTCAATGTTCCCTCTTGTTGCTTTTGAATATGGACAGAATTCATGTGCAGCATGGACAAGCTCTTTCACTTTGTCATGATCATGACCTTTCGCAGATACAATTAGCTTTACGCCAAGCTTAAAGCCGCCGTCACTTTCATCTTTTAAAAGACTGACATGTCCTTCTACTTCCGATTCTATTTCTATCCCTTGCTTCTTGGCTACCTGCTCAAGTGCTCCTCCGAAACAAGCTGCATAGCCTGCTGCAAATAATTGCTCTGGGTTTGTACCAGTCTCTCCATCTTTCTTAGCGTTAGGCATGACAATGTTATGATCGAGCACACCATCCTCTGAACGAACATGTCCAGCTCTTCCATGCTGCGCCTTTACTTTTGCTGTGAATAATGGTTTCATCTTCAATCTCCTCCTCCATCTATTCATCCTTTTCACGTTCTCTTCATTTCTCAAACATTTATGGCACATTGAAGAATTTTTCATTTTTCGTCTGTATTTATTTTAAAAAGGAAGAAAATCTTATACAATGATAAGTATGACAAAAAATAGTTGGTGACTGACATGACAAATGAATTTGAACATATGAAGCTGGAAAACCAGCTTTGTTTCTTGTTATATGCAAGTTCACGAGAGATGACGAAGCAGTATAAACCGTTGTTAGAAGAATTAAACATTACGTATCCGCAATATTTGGCACTGCTTTTATTGTGGGAGCATGGAACATTAAATGTGAAAACGATGGGAGAGCTTCTCTATTTAGACTCCGGTACACTCACGCCCATGCTGAAACGAATGGAGCAAAACGGACTCATTATCCGAGAACGTTCGAAAGAGGATGAGCGGTCTGTGCAAATTCGTTTAACGGAATATGGAGAGCAGCTAAAAGAAAAGGCCACTGCGATTCCGTCTCACATGCTGACTGGGACAGGAAGATCGGAAGAAGAGCTAAAAACACTGCGTGCCTCTTTACATGAGCTTTTGCAAAATTTAACACAATCAAAAGGCTGAGGGAATGTTCCCTCAGCCTTTTATTGATATCTATTATTGTGCGACAGCTACTAGTTCTACTTCGATGTTTCCTTGAGTTGCTTTTGAATATGGGCATACGCCGTGCGCTTTATGAACAAGTTCTTCTAATGCTGACTGCTCAATTCCAGTTCCCTTTACTTCTAATTGAACACCTAGTTTGAAGCCGCCATCTGAACTGTCTTTTAATAAGCTGACATGTGCTGTTACTTCACTTTCAAAACGGATACGCTCTTGTCTTGCTACCATTTGAAGGGCTGAATCAAAACATGCAGAGTAGCCTGCTGCGAATAATTGCTCTGGATTTGTTGCTTTTTCGATTTTTTTTGCTCTTGGTGTTCCAGGCATTGCTACATCATGCTCAAGTACACCATCTGTTGAAACAACCTTACCTTCTCTTCCTCCGACAGCTGATACCGTTGCTGTAAATAAAACGTCTGACATGAATATAACCCTCTTTCTCTCCAATAATATTTCCTACAATTGAATTGTACACAATTTAAATTGTAGAGTCAATCAATAAATACTCTTTTTTAAGTTTTCCTCCTCGTTTCCTTTTTATGAGCATGTCCCGCAGAATGGTGTTTAGGCAGTAAAAAAAGCCCTTTAACAAGGGCTTTTAGATCGTGTCGTGCTGCGGATTCGGTTGTTCCAGCGTATGGTTTCTGTTATCTGGGTCGGCATTTGCTGCTGCCAGCCACAATGCCATGATGGTGATGCTTGTACAGACGACTGCCCATTTTTTAAAATTCATATAAACAATCCCCTCTCTGAATATAGATTCGAGCATGTTCCGCTTCCCCATAGAACATGGAAGATTTTTCATAATCCCCCATTTCATTATAATACTTTGCGGTATCTAATGCCAGTTCCTCTATATCTGGATATGCATAGACAGACTCTAAAAAATGGAAAATTCGTTTGATATGCTCAGCATCTCGTCTTAAATACAATGCTTCTAGAAATATGGTTTTCTGAAGATGAATGTCATCTTGAAGAGCTTCTGCTCGCTTCATACATTCTTCTCTGTAGTGTAATGCTTCTTCGTGTTTTCCTTGTTTGTATAATATCTGAGCGGCTGTATAAAGAGGGTCTATAGATCGACGAAGATGATCGGATTGATTTTGATCAAATAACGAGATGGATTCTTTCATTAATTCGAGTGCGCGGGTCAAGTCTCCCATTCGGTAATAACTGTTGCCCATATTAAACAAAGAGGAGGCAATAAAACGCACATTCTGAAACTCTCTTGATCTCGCAAGTGCTCTTTCGAGATGTGGTAATGCTTTTTCATGCCTTCTCATATCATCGTAGTTACCTGCCACAATAAATTCACACTGAATCGTGCGAAGCGCATACAGTTCATGCTGAACATAAACATCCAGCGCTAGTTTGGCATGGTGCATCGAGATATGTGTTTGTTTCATGTGATAATATATTTCTGACATTTTAAAATGAAATTCCGCACGTTCAATATCATCTGATACAAAAGAAAGCTTGTGCTCTGCCTTTTGATAAGACGATATGGCAGCAATATACTCCCTCCGCCCGAATTCATACATGCCTCTAAAAAAATGATAGTAGTATTCAAGCATGCCTGTGACATGCGTTTGATGCTCATCTATTTCTTTCGAAAGCTCGGAAAAGTTGGCGCGAAGCTTTCCTTCCTTTAATGGCTTTAAATAATCGAGCATGACTTCATGCCTAAATTCCATTAAAGAAAAATAGAGAAGCAAATTCTGATCTTCTTCCATTGAATCAAGAGAGGTGCGAATTTCCTGTTTTAACTGTTCTGCTTGTTCTGAATCAAATCTGCGGATTAATTCATACCACTTGTTGATTTTCACTCCAATATCCGAAGAGGGAATGATTTTCGCCATACGTTGCCTTCTCCAATCTTCTCAAAATATAAAACATTACCATATTTTATCATACTTGACCGGAGAAATACAAAAATGAAAGGAAAAAGAGAGCCTGTTGTCACAAGACTCTCTTTTAAATTCGTTATTCTCTTATTTGTCCTTGACCACGAATGACAAATTTTTCAGACGTTAAGGCTGGCAGACCCATTGGCCCTCTTGCATGAAGTTTTTGTGTACTAATTCCTATTTCCGCTCCATAGCCAAACTCAAAGCCATCTGTGAAACGAGTAGAGGCATTATGATAAACAGCGGCAGCATCGACAGCTGTTAAGAAAAGGGCTGCATGCTCATCGCTTTCCGTAATGATCGCTTCAGAGTGCTTAGAGCTATATGTTTGAATATGCTGAATCGCTTGTTCTATGTTTTCTACAATTTTAATACTGACGATCGGTGCTAAAAACTCCGTTGCATAGTCCTCTGCTGTCGCTAATGCAGCACTAGGAGCAAGCGCGCAAACGGCTTCATCACCGCGTATTTCTACCCCATTTGATTGAAGGGCTTCAAATAACGAAGCACCGTATGTTTTTGCCCATGTTTCATGAATGACAATGCTCTCGATCGCATTACAAACAGATGGTCTCTGGGTTTTGGCATTCAGCACAATCCGCTCAGCCATTTCGTTTTTTGCTGTTTCATCAATATAGATATGACAATTTCCTGCACCTGTCTCAAGCACCGGCACAGTTGACTCTCTCACGACAAGATCAATTAAATTCTTCCCGCCGCGCGGAATGAGGACATCCAGGTATTCATTTAAGGTGAACAGCGTTTTCGCCGTTTCACGGCCAGTATCTTCAATCAATTGCACACTGTCTACTGGAATATCCGTCGTATGAAGCGCTTCATGAATCACCTTTACAATTGCCTTATTACTATGAATAGCAGATGAGCTTCCGCGCAGAATCACAGCATTTCCAGTTTTCAAGCAAAGGGTCGCAGCATCGACTGTCACGTTTGGTCTTGCTTCATAAATCATTCCAACCGTTCCAAGCGGTACACGGACCTTTTCGATGAGCAGGCCGTTTTCTTTTTGAATGGTTTCTAACGTTTCACCAATTGGGTCTTTTAGCTGAATGAGTTGAAGGGTCGCGTCTGCAATGGCTTCAATTCTCTCTTCCGTGAGTGTGATCCGGTCAATGACAGATGGCGTGAACTGCTTTTCCTCAGCAGCCTGAACATCCTTTAGGTTCTCCTCTATTAAATAAGCTGAAGATGCTTTTAGTGCACTCGCGATGGCGTGCAGGGCAGCATTTTTTTGTTCCGTCGTTTTTAGAAGCAGCTGATCTTTGGCTGCACTTGCTTTTTTTGCTTTTTCAAGAACTTCATTCATCGTATTCCCTCCTCAGTTTTGTACATGCTGTACCCAGTGATCTCGGTGTATGACCTCAGGCTTCTCTTTTGAAAGCTCGTCACTTCGCATTCCTTTAATGCCGAGAAGCTCATCGGAGGCGTACAAGGTTTGTCCCTTACCAACTAATCCGTTTGGACCGACGACTTCTACGACTTCTCCTTTAGAAAAGTCACCAGCGACATCAATGACTCCTGCCGGAAGAAGGCTTCTGCCATTATGCAAAATCGCCGCTTCTGCTCCTGCATCAATCATGATCTTTCCAGAGACCGGTGAGTGGAATTGAATCCATTGACGACGGTTGTTCACGGCTGATAAATCCTGTTCACCGATATACGTTCCATCGCCTTGCCCCGCAAGAATGCGAAGCAGTTTGTCTTCCCCAGTGCCTGTGCCAATGAAGACTTTCACGCCAAGTGAAAGTGCCGTTTGTGCAGCAGACAGCTTCGATTTCATTCCGCCTGTTCCAACCTTTGAACCGGTGCTCTTTGCATATGAAAACAATTCTTCTGAAATGTGAGTCAGGACATCAAACCGCTTCGCCTCAGGATGCTCATTTGGATTTGCATCATAAATGCCATTGATGTCTGTTAATATAATCAATTGGTCTGCATGGATTAATCCACTGACAAGAGCTGACAGCATGTCATTATCCCCAAAGGTAAGCTCCTCGATGGAGACTGAATCATTTTCATTTATGATCGGCAAAATCTTTCTTTCCAGCAGCTCCATCATCGTTGCGTAAGCATTTCGATATCTTGTTCGATCTGAAAAGTCATTACGTGTTAAAAGCATTTGAGCAGGTGTCATGTGAAACTGTGAAAAAAGCTCTGTATATTTCTGCATTAACAAGCCCTGACCAACGGCGGCAGCTGCCTGTTTCCCCTTTAAGGTCACAGGTCTTGATGGATAGCCTAAGCTGCCAAATCCTGCTGCAACGGCTCCTGACGAAATTAAAATGATTTCATGACCTGCTTCTTTGAGCTTTGCGATGGCTCTTACATGATCCCGCATCTTTTGTTCATCAATGGCTCCTTTTTGCTCTGTTAATGAACTGCTGCCAATTTTTATGACGATCCTTTGCTTTTTCATCCTTGATTCCCTCCGCTATACCTTTAGGCACAAAAAAATCCCTTTTTCTCCTTATGTAAAGGACGAAAAGGGATTTTCCGTGGTACCACCTTCATTGAATAAGCATGCGATCTGCTTATTCCACTCAACTCCTGTAACGCCAGGCACGCGCTTAGATTTTTCCTCTAAGGCTCAAAGGGCAGGTTCAGCAGCTGTCTGCGGCAAATGTTTCAGCACATCATTTGCTCTCTTTACGCATCAGTTCCTGCTTACTATTCCTTTTCAACGCTCGTTAATTTTTTTATATTATCACCAATTGCTAAAGAAAAGTCAAGCGGTCAATTAAAGACAATCGTTTTATTCTCATGAACGATAATGCGATCTTCAAGGTGCCATTTGACAGCACGTGCAAGCACACTGCGCTCAATTGTCCGGCCAATATTTTTCAGGGCCTCCGCATCATCCCGGTGATCTACACGCTCAATATCCTGTTCAATGATCGGTCCTTCATCTAAATCATTGGTGACATAATGAGAAGTCGCACCAATTAATTTGACTCCCCGCTCATATGCCCGCTTGTAGGGGTTTGCACCAATAAATGCTGGCAGGAAGGAATGATGAATATTAATGATTTTGTTCGGATGCTCTTCAATGAATCCAGGCGTTAAAATTTGCATGTATCTGGCAAGCACAACCGCATCAATGTCGTACTTTTCTAATAAGGCGAGCTGCTCTTTTTCAGCTTCTTTGCGAATGTCTTTGTTCGCCTTTACAAAATGGAATGGGATTCCAAGCGATTCTACTGTATCTTTTGCCGTTTCATGATTGCTGATCACAACTGCGATTTCAGCCATTAAATTTCCGCTTTGCCATTCCCATAGAAGCTCATGCAGACAATGAAGCTCTTTTGAGACAAAGATTGCCAGCTTTTTCAGCTCACTTGCACGCGACATGCTCCACGTCATTTGAAATGATGCTGCGATTGGCTCAAAGCTATTTTTCAATTGATCCATATTCGCCGAGATGTCTTTCCAATCAAATTCAATTCTTAAAAAGAACCGGCCGCTTTCATGATCGGTTGTGTATTGGCTGGATTCAATGATGTTCGCTCCGTGCTCAAATAAAAAGGAAGAAACAGCTGATACAATACCAGGCTGATCCGGGCAGCTGACAAGTAATCTGCCTTTTTGCTCGTGCTTTTGTCTGTGTAATTCAAGTTTCTCTGTAATCAATGTTCTCATGTATCATGACCTCATTTACGTTTTCATTCTAATGAAATATTATACTGGACTGGAAAGAGAAAAAGCAATGAAGAGTCTATTTTTTATTGAATATTCATTCAATTTCGCACCTAGCGTGATATAATATGAGTAGACCTTTTATCACAAAAGGAGTGATGGAGATGAAAAGCATGACTTTGTTTGGTAAAGTGAGCTTTTGGCTCGGCATCGTATGTCTGATCACAGGTATTTATCTTTTTATGGCCGGTGAGAGACTCATTCCTTTACTCACATTTGGTGTCTGTTTTCTTCTAGTGAGTCAGCTTTACCGCAAAAATGAAAACGATTCCAATCATCATTCGATGTAACAAAAAAGGGCTCAAATGATTTTTATTTGAGCCCTTTTTCTACTTTTAACGCGTGATAGAAAACCTTTGCAGCCCTGACAAAGAATGCGAGGGTTTGTCTACATCGAGAGGCTGGCAGACAGATGCCAGCCTTTTCTTATTCAATGATTTTTAACCCGACCGCCGCAGATAAAATCAGTGCGATAAAGAAAATACGTTTTGCGTCCTTAGACTCACCGTAAAACAGCATGCCGACAATGGCTCCTCCAGCAGCTCCAATGCCAGTCCAAATGGCGTATGCCGTTCCCATCGGAATTGTATTCATCGCAAGAGAGAGCATGAGAAAGGACAGCGAAAATCCAGCTGCAATGAATAAAATCCATTTGACATGCCGGTCTTTCTGGAATTGATTCATCATGGTGACACAAAGCATTTCTAAAATGCCTGCACCAATAAGTAAAAGCCAGCTCATGATTCAGTCTCCCCTTTCTTTTCACCCGTGGTCAGTTTGAGCCCTAATACACCGCTTAAAAGCACCATGATTAAAAGTAATTTCACTAGCTGTACCGGCTCACCCATTACCATACCTACTATGACAGTACCTGCTGTCCCAAGTCCGGTGAAAACGGCGTAAAGTGTGCCAACTGGCAGTACAGTCGTGGCTTTCAGGAGTAAATAAAAGCTGACGACAATACAAACGATGGTTGCGGCCCACTCCAATAAAGAGTCAGCATATTTCAACCCCATCACCCAGCCGACTTCAAAGATCGCCGCAATAAAGACATTTCCCCATTTCATCTAATCCCTTCCTTTCTGAACGATTCCAACCAACAAAAAAAGCCCGGAAATCGATCGTTTGATCAAATCTCCCGGGCTTTTATCCCTCCGTGTACATACGGTCTATTGTGTAGACCTTATGTGTTTTCTCTCGGTCCAGACTGCGCCACCCGCACGGAACCCTAGAAAACCAATTCTTAATAAGCAGATCTGACTTAAAGCAGATTCTGTGTGTCAAAATTGTATCACACCCCGAAATACCGGTCTACCGCTTTGCTTGCCACACGTAAATATACTTGTTCATTTTTCGAAAGAAATTTTATGGGACCTCCGTATACTAAGGGTTAGAAACAGGTCAACTGATAAAGAAGATCTGCGGGCTGTTTCACATGCTGCGAACTGAAGGGAAACGAGCGTATATGACAATTCATTTATTTTTTATGACATTGACGATTAAGCGTAAATACAAGGACATGGAGACCGTACTTTACGAACAAGAAGTTGAAGCATTTTATGAAGAAATGAAACAGAAGCAGCTAAAATATATGAACTAAAACAGGAAGTGAAAAATGAGAAAAGAAGGAGAATGATGCTTGATTGTTATACGAGGGAGAAGGATCTATTCCGGGTACAGCAACGATCACACCGCTGATATAATAAAATCAGATTGATGTGATGAACGTTCAACTTTAGGATGATGCATTTACAGATCATCCGTTGTACTCCAAATAATGCTGAAAAACATTTTATAGAAAATTAAGAGGTGGATTCATATGATGATGACCGATGAACAAAAACATGAATTTTATCAAGCACTTGTTGACAAGAATCCGCAATATGACGGCACATTCTTTGCCTGTATTAAGACAACTGGCATCTTCTGTCATGCCACATGTACGGCCAGAAAGCCAAAATTTGAAAACTGTGAGTTTTTCTTTACAGCGGAGGAAGCACTGCTGGCAGGGTATCGCCCTTGCAAGCGCTGCACACCATTAACATACCCGAACAGCATTCCTGAAGAAGTCAAAACACTCGTTTCAGCAGTAGAAAAAAATCCTGAGAAACGCTGGAAGGAAGAGGACTTCCGCCAATTAGGGATTCACTCTGCCACAGCTCGAAGAAAATTTAAAGACATTTACGGCATGACCTTTGTACAATATGCAAGATCTCGCCGAATGGGACTTGCCTTTAAAGAAATTTTGAACGGAAAAAAAGTAATCGATCAGCAGGTCACTTTCGGCTATGAATCTTCAAGTGCCTTCAATGATGCATTTACGAAAATCATGGGAAATCCCCCTAAAAAAGCACAGATTCACATTCTCTATGCTAATTTTATTTCCACACCGATCGGGCGGATGATGAGTGTGACAGATGCCACACATGTGTATTTACTGGAGTTTATGGACAGGCGTGGACTCGAAAAAGAAATTGAAACATTAAGAAAGAAGCATCATGCCCGCATTTTAGTTGGAGAAACAAACGTCCATCAGCAATTAGCAAAGGAATTGGCCTTATATTTTGAGAAAAAGCTGACCAAGTTTACTGTACCGCTTTCTTTACATGGCACCCCATTTCAAATGAAGGTGTGGGACCAGCTCTCACGCATTCCCGCAGGCGAAACGAGATCCTATCGAGATCTAGCCACGAAACTAGGCGATCCGCATTTGGTTCGTGCCGTTGGTAATGCAAATGGTGCCAATCAATTGGCGATTATCATTCCCTGCCACCGCGTGATTCAAACAAGTGGTGAGCTTGGAGGCTACGGCGGAGGGATTGAACGGAAGAAATATTTGCTTCAGTTAGAACAGCGTGCATAAAAAAACGGCTCTGCTTATTCGGTAAGCGAGCCGTTTTCTCCGTTACGGGTGATGCTGTATACATCAATGATTTGGTCCCATTTTGAAATGTTTTTTTCTTTTTTCATGCCCATTTTTAAAGCGACCTTCACCGACGCTTCATTCTCAGGACGAATTAGGCTGACCATCCGTCTGACCTTCATTTCTTCAAATCCATAGGTAAGGCAGCCTTTTGCAGCCTCAGCAGCATAGCCATTCCCCCACGCCGCTTTCTTTAGCATATAGCCAATCTCAAGCTCGGTTTGTCCTTCAATGTTTTGCAGGACAATGCCGCTTTGTCCAAGTCGTTCATTTGTTTCTTTATCTTCAATGATCCATAGCGAGGTGTGGTACATGCGGTCATTTTTTTGATTCCATGCAATCCACTCTTTTGTCTGCTGTTCATCCTTCAAAGAAGGATAATACTTCATCACTTCTTCATCCTGGAACAGCTCGTCATATAAAAATGACGCATCATGTTCATTCATCGTTCTCAGTTTCAGGCGCTCTGTTTCAAATACTGTTCTTGTTTGAACTGTCATTGATGATCCCCCCTTTTTTACTTGCTAAAAATATCTCCGAACAATCCATTTGAATCTGGGGCAAAGTAATGGAAGCCCGCACCGGTTAAACTTGCAGCCAGCGCTGTCCACATCATTAAACTGACGGTCATCCACACCGCGACTTGCTTTCTTTTCGTTCCAAAGCTCATGCACATCAAGGCTGCTAAATGACTGCCGATGATAAAAGGTCCTATGAGTGCTAACCCAGGCAGACCGTATCGTTCCCAAATTTTTCTCGCCCGCAGCTGCTTTTTCTCTCCTTTTTCATCACCTTTTTCCTCTTTTCTTTTTAACCACCATGCTTTAAACCGGTCGACGAACACAATGAGAAGCAAGACTGTCAAAAAGTTGCCGATGAATCCAATCACAGCCGTTGTCACAGGATGCAGCCCACTTAAGATTGCGAATGGAACGACACCAATCACTTCAAAAAAAGGCAAGGCAGCCAATACAAAAACGAGTACATATCCCCATACAATATCCAAAAACAGAACCCCTTTTCATTTTTGTCCTCTCCCCATTGTAATGAAAAAGACAATTCCATTTCTACATTTTTTTAGAAAAAGAAAAGCACATCGGATAGGATGTGCTCAGTTTACATTCGTATTTTCATTTTTCTTATTTGTCCGGCGCAGTACAATGAATATAAGCCCTATGAAAATCACAATAGATAGCAGACTTTGCAGCAAAATCACACTTGGTGACGTCCAGCCAATCCATTCGAAGATGAGCTGCGGTCCGAAAAAGATAATCGGAATCAATGAAACGACATTCGCCTTTAAGATTGCATTAAATACAACGATACATAGCAGCATGAGCAAAATGACGCCCCACCTTTGACCAGAAGTAAGGACAAGTAGTGGTGTGCCGACTTTTTGATCCAATAGTTTGATTGTGACCATCGCTGTCAGCTGAAAGATTCCTAACATCCAAAAGTAGAGAAATACCCGGCTGCTTGTTTGAAAAGCGGACGCTCTAAACATCACAATGATCATGATGACATTGGCCACTAAAACGAGCGGATATCCAATCAAAGCAAACCAAGAATAGGATAAGTTTTGGCTGATTGCATCTGCTAAAATCATGTAAAAAAGCGATCCAATTAAGAAAGCACTGACGAATGGCACCCAGTCTTTATGATTCCCTGACAGCTCTTTTGCCAGTTCATCAGCATAGCCCCGCGGATCTCCACCGAACACATCCTCACCTGTTTTCCCATCTTTTTCAGCCTCAACCGCATGTGCTGTCAGTTCGTCCATCAGCTCATCGATTTCACCCTGATTTTTTCCCTTTGATATGAGATAAAGTTGCAGCTCTAGTAGAATGTGTCTTGTTTCTTTTGATACCATAATCTCACTTCCCTTTTTGTAATAAGCGGTTTACATTTTTTGAAAGCTCATTCCAGCGGTCAATAAACTCTGTGAGCGCTTGTTCTCCCGCTTGTGTGAGCGTATAGTATTTCCTTTTCGGGCCGGTCGCTGACGCTTTTGTGACGGTGGTCACCAGCTGTTCCTTTTGCATACGCAGCAAAATCGGATAGATACTGCCTTCACTTATTTGATCAAACCCATAATGCGCGAGCTTCTTCGTCATTTCATACCCATAAATTTCGCCCTCAGAAATAATCGACAGCAGGCAGCCTTCTAAAATTCCTTTTAGCATTTGTGTGGATGTTGTCATGATTGTTCCTCCGATTCCAGTACCTTGCATCACAAGATAGCTTCATCTTACCATACACTATCTTGCCATGCAAGATACTGACACAGAAAAAAATCACCGCTTAAAGGGTGATTTTTACGCCCAAGGCTTATCTGTCCCAAGTGCGTCAGCAAGCGCCTTACTATGCTTTCGGCGGCTTTTTCTTTCCTCTGCCCGCTGCTTCGCTGTTTGATGAAGCATGATCTCTTCCTCTGTTTCCGGCATCACCTGCGGGACTCGTTTAGGCTTTCCGTTTTCATCTAATGAGACAAATGTCAGAAATGAAGTTGCTGCGAGTCTGCGCTCTCCAGACATCAAGTTTTCTTTAATGACTTTGACGAACACTTCCATAGAAGACGTGCCCACCCATGTGACATAGGATTCCAAGCATACGGACTCCTTTTGTCCAATCGGCTCTAAAAAGTCAACAGAATCCATTGAAGCTGTGACCGTTTCACTGCGGCTGTGTCTTGCAGCCGAGATGGAGGCAATGTCATCTATATAACTCATTAATTTCCCGCCAAATAACGTTTGGTGGTTATTCGTATCGAGAGGGAACACCCTGCTGGTTTTAACAACTTTCGATTCCTTGCAGTATTTGAAATTTTCTTCACTCATCATCATAGCTCCTTCTTGCTGTTTTCGTGGATGCGGAACGACTTTTATTAAACACTATTCTTTTAGGTTTGTCTAAACTTTTAGCTTTAGTCTTATGTGAGAGATTTTCTTTCGGAAATGTTTCAACCATGGCTAGAAGAAGGAATAATAGAACTATGAATGAACAAGGAGGCCATTTGATGGATTCTATGAGAGCAGAGCAATTATACAAAATGCCGCAATGCATGAGTGAATACGACGATTTAGAAGAAGTTCTTTTATGCAGTCCTATTTATATGGAAATCAAACAAATTATTAACGAAACCCAGAAACATTTTGCGAAAGAAAATATTTCTCAAATGAAAGCAGTCGCTCAGCATAAGCAATTGATCCAAACCCTTAAAGAGAATCAAGTACGGCCCATCCTGCTCCCGGCGAATGACCGCTTCCCTGAGCAAGTCTTCACTCGGGATATTGGGTTTACGATTGGACATACATTGTTTGTTTCAAGTATGGCCGCTCCGGTTCGGCAAGGGGAAGAACAATACCTAAAAGAATGGGCACACGCAAAAGGGTGGTCAGCTGTCACTTTGACAGACGGAACGATTGAAGGCGGCGATGTGCTTGTGGATCAGAACCGTGTGTTTGTTGGCACGAGCAAAAGAACTAGTCCAGCCGCTATCTACCAGCTCAAAAAGGAGCTGCCGGATCATGACATCATTCCGATTCACCTTCCTCCTCACATTTTGCATCTTGATTGTGTGATGAATATTCTGTCTCATGACGAGATCATCATTTATCCTGAAGCGTTTAAGCAAAAGGATCTCCAGCTGCTCAAAACGTATTATGATTTGATTGAAATCAGCGAACAAGAGCAATTCACACTTGGACCAAATGTTTTATCCATTGGGCAGAAAAAAGTGATCAGCCTGCCCAGCAACCAAGAAACAAATGCTTTATTAACCGCTCACGGGTACACCGTTATTAAAGTGGACTTTTCGGAAATTATTAAATCTGGCGGCTCTTTCAGATGCTGTACATTGCCTATTCGGCGTTCATCCACTAAAAAAGCCAGCATGTAGAACAGTTTGTCTACTTGCTGGCTTTTTATCGGGCTTGTCCTATTTTCTATTGTATAAATGACAGGCGACTTCATGTCCTTCTTCCACCGCTTGTAATGTCGGCTTTTTTTCAGCACACACATCCATCGCGGCAGGACATCGTGTTCGAAATACACAGCCGCTTGGCGGGTTCACTGGACTTGGAATTTCTCCTTTTAAAATAAACCTTTTGCGCTTGTCCTCTACGTCAGGATCTGGAATGGGGATGGCAGACAGCAAGGCTTGTGTATATGGGTGAAGCGGTGTTTGATATAATGCATCACTCGTCGTCAATTCGACGAGATGACCTAAATACATGACACCGATCCGGTCACTAATATATTTCACCATGGACAAGTCATGTGCAATAAAAAGAAAAGTTAATCCTTCCTCTTTTTGCAGTTTTTTCAGCAGGTTCACGACCTGCGCTTGGACGGAGACGTCTAGTGCAGAAATCGGCTCATCTGCCACAATAAATTTTGGCGCTAAGGCAAGTGCTCTTGCAATGCCGATTCTCTGCCTCTGTCCCCCGCTAAATTCGTGCGGATAACGGGTGGCAAAATCATAGCTTAATCCTACCGCTTCAAGCAGTTCTTTCACGCGGGCAATCCTTTTCTTTTGACTGCCATAAAGCTGATGAATCTCCATTGGCTCCAGCATAATATCTTTTACTGACAGTCTTGGATTTAACGAGGAATACGGATCTTGAAAGACCATTTGCATTTGCCGGTTGAAATCAAATGATTCTTTTTTAGAAAGGTGGTGAAGACTTTTCCCTTCATATAAGGCTTCACCATCTGTAGGTTCATAAAGACGCATGAGCACTTTTCCAAGTGTGGATTTGCCGCAGCCAGACTCACCAACGAGACCAAAGGTTTCTCCTTGTTTCAGCTGAAAAGAGACACCATCCAGCGCTTTTAAGGTTCTCCCTTTCGATAGATGAAAATGTTTTTTAAGGTTGTTTACTTGTAAGAGTGGTTCAACTGTCATGATCGCTCCTCCTCTCGCTTGGTAAATACCGCCTTGCACCTGCCCATTCCTTTTCATATGAAGTGCCAGAAAGGGAGAGAAGCTCAATTTGTCTGCCAGTTTTAGGCGAATGAAGCATCATCCCGTTCCCAGCGTAGATCCCTACATGGCGGACCGCTCCCTTTCCGTTTTCATTTGCAAAAAACAGCAAGTCGCCTTGTTCTAAATGGCTTGATGTAACCGGCGTTCCTTGAACAGCTTGGTCACTTGCATCTCTCGGCAAAAGATATCCGCACGCTTTGTACATGCTGTAAGCAAAGCCTGAACAATCATAGCCAAAGCTGCTCATGCCTCCCCATAAATACGAAAGGCCTATAAATTGTTTTCCTGCGTCTACGACATCTTTGCCTGTCAGAGAGAAAGCATGTGAGCCTGGGCGTACATCCGCTTTGTTGATTTCTCTTATTCCTACTGGGGTGACAACATGAAATTGATCATCAGTTTCTTTGGCTGCTGCCAGCTCTGTTAAAAAACTAATCTCCATATCTGGTTCCCCGTTTTGATATAGCGTGGCTTTTTTCTGACAAACGATAAGAGATACAGCTGACGCACTTCCCTCAGTTACTTGGTTTAATTGCTCAGCAGGTATATAGCCTGGATAGCCTTCTGGATGTTTCCGGCTGGCCTGCTGCGGTATGACGACTTTTATCCAGCCATCTGTCTCTTCTAATCCAATCACTCGTTCGCCGAGCAGTATTTGAGATTGAATCAAATTTTCTTCACATAAAGCCAGCTTTTCTTCATATGTTTGCTGGTCAATCCACTCTTTGATGTTGATGGAGTCCTGAAGTACCTTCTGATCGATTTCTCTCGGCGAATGCGGCGCTGTCCATACGTTAGCGACTGGAACCTTTGATTCGTATATCATCATGAGACTCCTTTCACCCCTTGAATGCCTAACCCATGATGCAGCGGTAAAAATATGTCTTTTCCTTTGTACACGATTCCTCCGTCTATCAAGTCCTCTTTCAGCATAAGCGGGGCATCAAAATCGCAGCGGGTGATATTCGGCTGGCTTGCGGCGAAATGTGCCGCAGCTGTAATGCCAAGCTTTGACTCAATCATACTGCCAACCATGCACTGAACACCGTATGCTTCGGCTAGGGCATTGATTTTTAATGCTTCTTTTATGCCGCCTGATTTCATTAATTTTAAATTGATCAGATCGCAGCTTCTCGTTTCAAGCACCCTAATGGCATCATGAAAACTGAAAATGCTTTCGTCTGCCATAATCAGTGTTTCAGTTGCTTCTGTCACACGGCGCAGCCCTTCAATATCTTCTTTCGGCACTGGCTGTTCTACTAGTTCAATATTCAGCGCTTCCATTTTTCGAATGGCTGTGATCGCTTCCTTCCACGTCCAGCCCTGATTGGCGTCGAGCCTGATCTGAATATCCGGACCGACTTTTTCTCGAATCCGCTTGATCCGCTGAATATCCGTGTGTATATCATCTTTTCCTACTTTAACCTTTAACGTCTGAAAGCCTTCGGCTGCGTATTGCTTCGCATCTTCCGCCATCTCAAGCGGCCGGTTTACACTGACCGTATAGTCGGTTTCGAGCTGATGACGATATCCGCCAAGGTATTGATAAAGCGGAAGTCCTGCCTGCTTTGCTAAGCCATCATAAATGGCCATATCGATTGCAGCCTTTGCGCTTGTGTTGCTTGCGAGCACGCGGTTCATAGCAGAAAAGATTTGTTCATACTCTGCCAAGGAAGCCCCTAGCAAAATGGGTCTGATCACTTCACAGATGGCATAGTCGATGCTTTCCAGCGTTTCTCCTGTAATCACCGATGTGGGAACTGCCTCTCCGTAGCTGACGTCACCTTGATCATATGTGATGATGACGATCAGAGATGCTGCGTCATACACCGTTCTTAAAGCGGTTTTGAAAGGCTTTTTTAGCGGCACACTCGTTCTGCATGTACGAACATCCACAATGTTCATTTAATCGCCTCTTTCGCTGCAACGCCTGGAGAAATGTGCAGTTTCTTCCCTGCCGCATCTAGTGCAGCCTGCACGCCCATCGGAATGGCAAAGTTCGGTGATGAATGACCGATCCGAAAGCCGCCGAGTGCGGGTTTCTTTTGCGGCACAATATAGGTTTCCCACAGCTGTTCCAAGGTTAAGGACTGGTCTTTCTTTTTTGGTTCACATTGATGAAAATCGCCAATGATGAATCCAGCCGCATCATCCAATTTTCCAGCAGAGGTGAGGTGCTGCATCATGCGATCGATTTTATAAGGCTCTTCGTCAATATCTTCAATGAACAACAGCTTTCCCTTCGTATCAATTTCAAAAGGTGTGCCAAGTGTTGTCACGATGAGGGCAAGATTCCCTCCTATGATGTCCCCTGAAGCGGTGCCGGGGTAGAAGGTATGAAGAGGTGACAAGTGATGCGAATACGTAAAGGCCTTCGGCGTGAACAGCTGCAAAAAGGTATCCTTCGTATACGGATGGACCTCTTCAAGTCCCACATCAGAGGAAAGCATTGGACCATGAAAAGTCACAAGACCCGTCTGCTGCTGGATGGCCGTATGTAAAAACGTAATGTCACTATAACCCCAAAAGATTTTTGGATTCCGGCGAATGAGATCATAGTCAATGACTTCCGCAAGTCTTCCAGTTCCGTACCCTCCGCAGGCACAAATAACCGCTTTGACTTCTGGATCTTGAAACATGCCATGAAGATCTTCCACTCTTTCATGATCACGACCTGCTAAATATCCGTACCGGGAATCAAGATACTTCCCTTTTTTCACCTTCAGCCCAAGGCTTTCTAAAAAGGCAATCCCTTTTGCTAATTTCAATTCATCAGGCGGGCTTGCTGGTGCGATAACCCCCACCGTATCCCCTGTTTGAAGCGCCGCTGGCAGCTGGTTCATGCCAATCCCCTCTTTCTCTTTATTTCTTACAATCTATGGGCATCTTCTCCATAACATGAACAAATAAAGGAACAGACGCTTTTGTTCAAAGCGTCCCATATTGTTGACAAAGAGCTAAAATGATCTTTATTTTAGCCCTTTGTCTTCTATTCAGCGTGACCTGAAAACCTTTGCAGCCCTAGGAAGGACGAGCATCGGAGCGGAGCGAATTTGACATTCGTGAGTACCGAGCGCAGGACTGACAAAGAATGCGAGGGTTTGTCCGCGCGCTGAGACGCTTTTGTTCAAAGCGTCCGTGTTCCTCTTTTCCTTCAATTACTCTCCATCTACTTGTGCCCATTTCAAATCGATATACCCAACAGGGTGGCGGACAATTCCCTTCACGCCCTCTTTTTGCAAATGCACTTGGTTATAAAAATGAATTGGAATGATCGGTGCTTCTTCAATGAGAAGTGCCTCTGCATCATGAAGGATGCTGTTTCTTTTTTGTTCATCTGCTTCCTGGCTTGCCTTTTTAATCAGCTGATCATAGGTGTCGTTTGACCATCCAGTCCGGTTCATCGCATTCCCTGTTTGGAAGCTCTCTAGGAAATTGATCGGATCTGCATAGTCTGCTAAAAATGAACTTTGCGAGAATTGGAATTTCAGCGCCTTTTGATCCTCTGCAAATACATTGGCTTCCATGTTTGCAAGCTTCACGTCCACACCCAGCGCTTCTTTTAATTGCTGCTGGATGGCTTCAGCTTTTTTCTTATTCTCAGGCTTTGTGCTATATGTTAATGTGACGGGCGGCAGCTTCGAATAGTTCTCTTCTTTCAGCCCTTTTTCTAATAGCTTCGCAGCTTCACTCGTATCTTGTTTGACAAGATCGCCGCCAGCTTCTCTGAAATCATCACCCTTTGAATCTAAAATCCCCGGTGAAACGAAGGCGCGGGCAGGCTTCTCTTTATTCTTCGTGACATAATCCACGATATCTTGCGGGTTGATCGCCATTTGAAAGGCTTTGCGAATGTTCTTATTTTGAAAAGGTTCCATGTTCACATTCAGACGATAAAAGAACAGTCCGGCCTGATCTTCAATTTGCACATCTTTATTTTTCAGCAAATTTTCACTTTGTTCTGCTGGAACGAAGGCAGTGTCCAAATCTCCCGATTGATACATTTGATAATCAGTGTTTCGATCACTGATCATCAGCCACTTTACCTGATCCAGCTTGACTGATTTTTTGTCCCAATACGTCTCACTTTTTTCCATAGTGAAGCTCTCATCATGCTTCCATTCTGTCAGCTGAAACGGTCCATTCCCAACAAAGGTATTGGCATCCTTTGCCCAGTTTGGATCCTTCTCTGCTACCTTCTCATTGACAGGGAAAAAGGCAGGGTTTGCGGTCATATTTAAGAACGATTTCTGCGGGTATGCCAGTGTGACCTTTAGCGTTTTGTCATTTTCAGCACTGACTTTTACATCCTCTTTCTTTCCTTTTCCGCTGTTAAATGCCTCTCCGCCTTCAATCATGTATGCTAAGAACGATGCAGAGGAGCCTGTTTTCGGATCAAGCAGACGCTTCCACGCATATTCAAAGTCACTCGCTTTCACTGGGTCACCATTCGACCACTTGATGCCGTCTCTTAAATGAAATGTGTATGTTTTTCCATCCTCTGAAATCTCCCATTTTTCCGCCATTGCAGGAGATGGTTCGTGCTTTTCATTCAGTCTCGTTAATCCCTCCATTAAGTTATTCAGACCTTGCCACGATACATTATTAAAACCAATCGGCGGGTCAAATGACGTCGGTTCGTTTTCGTTATTTAAGGTTAATACTTTCTTTTCATCCTTATTGCTTGATGATCCTTTACCTGCTTGCTCATTGGCTGTACATCCAGCGAGCAGTATGATGATAAACAAACAAATACTGATGATCCACCCTTTTTTCCTCATCAAAAACTCCCCCTTTGTGTTGAAGATAACATCGCTTGGTTCGCTCGCTCATCCTGAAGCCAGCAATGCACTGTATGAGTAGGTGACCGCTGCGTTTCGTGCGGCATGATATGATCACACACTTTCATGGCAGCCGGGCAGCGATCGGTATACGGACAGCCCTTTGGCGGTGCAAATAAATCAGGCGGGCTTCCTTCAATCGGAATCAGTTCATCTTTCATATCAAGTCTTGGAACGGATTGCAGGAGCCCTTTTGTATAAGGATGCTGCGGACTGTAAAAAATATCCTGCCTTGTTCCGGTTTCAACCATTTTCCCTCCGTACATGACCGCTACCCGGTCGGCAACTTGGGCTACGACCCCTAAGTCGTGTGTGATTAAGATAATGGTAACCCCTGTTTTCCTCTGAATCTCTTTAAACAGCTCTAAAATTTGTGCCTGTATGGTCACATCCAGCGCGGTCGTCGGTTCATCTGCGATCAGCACCTTTGGCTCACAAATCAGTGCCATGGCAATCATGAGCCGCTGCCTCATTCCCCCGCTGAATTGGTGCGGATATTGCTTTAGTCTCTCCTTTGGCTGCGGAATACCAACCAAATCAAGCATCTGTATGGCGGCTTCTTTCACTTCTTTTTTCGTCAGCTTTTGATGCTCCTTCGCCGCCTCCATCAGCTGATCTCCTATTGTCAAGGTTGGGTTGAGTGCTGTCATCGGATCTTGGAAGATCATCGAAATATCCACGCCTCGTATGGCGCGCATTTCTTTTTCAGATAATGACAGCAAGTTGCGGTCTTGAAACCAGATTTCTCCCTGATCGACTTGCGCGCTGTATGCAGGCAGAAGCCTCATAATGCTTTGTGATGTCACACTTTTTCCGCAGCCTGATTCTCCCACAATGGCGAGGGTTTCTTTTTCATATACATCGACATTCACTCCGCGTACTGCTTGAACTGAACCGCCGTATGTCCGAAAACTGACGTGCAGATCGATAATTTGTAGAACTTTTTTCAAAGCGCTTCACCTCTTCATCTTTGGATCAAGCGCATCTTGCAAGCCATCACCTAAATTGTTAAAGCAAAACATCGTGAGTGAAATAAAAAATGCCGGGAAAAATAAACGCCACCAATGTCCATTGTCTGACAGCACAGTCGGCAAAGCGTCATTAGCCATCACGCCCCAGCTTGCAAACGGCGCTTGAATACCTAAACCGAGAAAGCTTAGGAACGCTTCAGCAAATATCGCGGTCGGTACAGTCAGGGTCATTTGGACGATAATCGGCCCCATCGTATTTGGAAGCAGGTTGCGGCGAATGATCCGCAGGCTTTTGGCACCAAAGGTTTTTGAGGCAAGGACATATTCCTGGCTTTTCAGCTGAAGAACCTGACCTCTCACAATTCTTGCCATTCCAATCCATCCGGTGACAGTGAGCGCTACAATAATGGTGACAAGCCCTGGCCCCATGAGCACCATCAATAAAATGACGACGAGTAAATAAGGAAGTCCGTAGAGCACCTCGACAATCCGCATCATGACATGGTCGTATTTGCCTCCCTTATAGCCCGCTATGCCCCCATAAATCACGCCGATGGCAAAATCAATCAGGGCTGCCATGACACCCACAAATAATGAAATACGGGCTCCGTACCAAGTGCGTGTGAACACATCTCGTCCAAGCTCATCTGTTCCAAACCAGTGAGCAGCCGAGGGCGGCAGATTTTGCATCGAAAGACGCTGCTCTGTCACACTATTTGGCGCAAGCAATGGGCCTAAGACTGCCATGACAAAAAGAAAAATCAAGACCGATAGGCTAAACATCGCAAGCTTATTTTGCTTCAGCCGCCTCCATGTATCTGCCCAATAGGAAAGAGAGGGTCTTTTAATGGCATGGGCTTCTGTTTTCTTTTGCTCTCGTGGAGAAAACCATTCGTCTGGCACTTCAGGATGCCTGTTCGGTGGATCATGCTGAAGGTGTATACTCATGCCTTTCCTCCTTTCTGATGCAGCTGAATCCTCGGATCAAGGAGACGATACGCCACATCGACAATGAAGAGAAGTGTGATTAAAATAATGCTGTAAAAAACAGTGGTTCCCATGATGACAGGATAATCACGGTTGTTAATACTCTCGACAAAGTATTTTCCCATCCCAGGAATGGCGAATATTTTTTCAATGACAAAACTTCCTGTTAAAATACTTGCGACAAGTGTTCCAAGAATGGTCACAACGGGTAAAAGTGCATTCCGAAGCGCATGCTTAAATACAATTTTAAAGGGAGAAAGCCCTTTTGCTTTGGCCGTACGGATATAGTCTTGCGACAGCACTTCAATCATGCTCGATCTCGTTAACCTGGCGATAATGGCCATTGGGCCGACAGCAAGGGCGATTGTAGGCAGCACCATATGCATTGGACTTGTCCACATCGCTGTAGGAAAGAGCTTCAAATTGACAGCAAGCTGCTGAATTAAAAGGGTAGCAAAGATAAAGTTTGGAATGGATATACCGAAAACTGCAATGGTCATGGCGATGTAATCAATTAAACCATTATGCCGGAGGGCAGCCATGACCCCTAGCAGGATGCCAGAGATGACAGCAATCAATATCGAGATAAGACCAAGTTCTAATGAGACTGGGAAGCCTCTCGCCAATAGATCATTGACACTTTCAGAAGGCTTTTTAATGGAAGGACCAAAATCAAAGGTAACAATGGATTTTAAATAGATGACATATTGAACATAGAGTGGTTCGTCTAAGTGATAGTAGCTTTCGAGGTTTCGCTGGACGGTTTCGTTTGTATTTCGTTCTTCATTGAAAGGCGATCCTGGGATGACCTTCATTAAAATAAACGTTAAAGTCGTAATCGTTAAGATCGTAGCAATCATCGCAATAAAACGCTTGAACAAAAAGCTGGCCATCTGCTGTCTCCCCCTCACTTAACAAAATGTTGTACGTGCGGCAAGCTCTGTCATGACAAGCATCGCTTGATAGGCTTCTAATATATTGTCTGCTTGGTACGTCACCGTCGTTGTTCCTTCTATGATGGCAGTACCCGGCATTAAATTCGCCCATTCAGCTTGTCCATAATTGGCAAACTCAATCTTAAGCAGCGGCTGATCAGGAGGCGTCAGCGGCTTCATTTGATCAATCTGTTTCATCGCGGCTTCCACTTGCTGCGAGATTTGTTTATTGACTTTGGCAGGAGGTAAGCATTTCACAGCAGATCTTGAGATGGTTTCTTTCACTGCCACTGTTTTCACACCAGGCATCAGCTTTTCTGCCTCAAGTGCTGCTTGATCATCCCCGCAAACAAGAATCACCGGCACACCATAGTAGCCTGCCACATACGCATTAAAGCCCATTTCACCAATTGGATGATCATTTATGTAAAAATGTCTGACCCCAAAAATCATACTGTGTGACATCACACCTTTCATTGATGCCCTTGCATGATAGCCTAAAAAAACAGCTGCATCATAGGTTTGATCCAATCCTTGCACCATTGAATAAGGCTTTACGTCACCTGATATGAGAACTGCCTCTTCATGTAGTTCTTCGATCAAAAGATTATTCATTTTAGAATGACTGTCATTCACCAAAATATCGGTGGCACCATGCTGGACAAGCGCCTCTACACAGGCGTTCACTTCACCGGTCATAATGCGTCTGCCACGCTCATAGTTATGCTGGCGTGAATCAACAAATGTATGATCAGCTAGACCAGTAATTCCCTCCATATCGACAGATAGATAGAGCTTCATTCCCATCCCCCTTTAATTAAACATAAAATTTGTGTATATTTTTCTAAATTTTCTAAAAAATTATATGAGAACTTGATTGATTTTTCAATACAATGTCCGAAAATAAGGAGTTTAGACTCAGATAATACAGGTCAAAAGGATTTTTTAGAAAGGATTTTTTTAACAAATAAAACACCACTAACTATGTCTTTAGTGGTGTTTATCCGCTTCGTTGATCTGAGATTTCAGCTGTTCATATTTCTTCATGGTTTGTGTAAATAAATCATCAAACATCTGAGGTGCCTGCTGTTGAATGACCTCAGCACCTTCTCCTGTAATTCCCCCTTTTGTCGCCACTCTATCGACAGTTTCAGCAAAGGTTAGGCCTCGTTCTACAAGGACCTGGCCAGTTCCTAAAAGGGCATACGTTAAAAATTCATTCGCTTCCTCTAAGGAAAGATCACTATTTCTCACAGCCGCTTTTGCCATTTCTTCAAAAAGAGCAGCGATAAAACCAGGAGATGAGCTTGTCAAATTGCTCGCCGCATCAAACCGGTCTTCCTCTACCTCCCTGACGATGCTAAAAGCTGAAAGCAGCCGGTGCAAACGCTCCTTGTCCTCACGTCCTGCGGCTGCACCATGCGCAACAAGGGATACGCCTGTCCCAACAGCTGACGTGAGCGTTGGGATGTATCTGGATACTGGCTGCGCTGTATGCGCCTGTAACTTTTCTAATGTCACAGCTGCTGCTACTGACACAATATGTACCGCTCTCCCTTTAGAAGGCAGCTGATCCAGAACATTTAGTACAGCAAGCGGCGGCACGCAGACAAACAATATATCACATGACGCAGAAAGTTCGTCTAATGAACAAATGTTGACTTCTTGGTGCTTTTCTTTGAGCTGATGAAGGCGCTCCGTTTCACTTCTTGTATGGATCATGATTTGATGAGCATCCAGCACCCCATTTTCCAGCCACTTTTGCACCATCATATCAGCCATACTTCCATATCCAATGATTCCAATTGTCTCCACAGTTTAATCTCCTCTATCTTGCTTAGATTCACTACTTATTTTAACAATTTCCCACAATGTTTTCATTTTTATCCCACACTTTTTTCATACGATAAAGTCAGTCCCCACCACATACGGTAAAACACCCAAACACATACATGAAAAAATCATTGAAAGAGAGTGATTGAAATGACACAGCACAAAGATGACAAACAAACAATTGAACAACTTCAAAAACAGAAAAAGCCAAACGGCTGGTTTAAGCCATTTGTCAGCGGTGTTGTAGGCGGTACATTAGCGTTAGGTGTCTACGTTCTTTCGCCATATGCTCAGCATTCATCAGACAGCACTGCAAATGATTCGGCAGCGAAAACTGAAGCAGTATCGACAAATCACACGAATTCGTCAAAAACAACAGCCGTCCAAACATCAAATTCATCAAGCAGCATCTCCAGTATGGTCGAAAATGTATCACCAGCTATTGTCGGCATTACAAACTACCAAGCACAAACTCAAACAGACACGAGCTTTGGCGATTTCAATACGCCTTTCGATGAATCACAGCAAAACAAAAGCAGTCAAGAGGAAGAAACCGGTACAGGCTCAGGAGTGATTTTCAAAAAATCAGGCAATAAAGCCTATGTCTTAACAAACAACCACGTCATTGAAGGGGCAAATAAACTAACCGTATCCTTACACGATGGCAAAACCATTGAAGGAAAACTGGTTGGAGCTGATCCGCTCACTGACTTAGCCGTTGTGGAAATTAGCAGCAGTCATGTGACGAAGGTTGCGGCATTAGGCAATTCCTCCTCACTGCGTGCTGGAGAAACCGTCATTGCGATCGGAAACCCGCTTGGTGAAGATCTTTCAAGAACGGTGACACAAGGAATTGTCAGCGGTGTCGACCGAACAGTCTCTATGAACACATCAGCAGGCGAAAGCAGCATTAATGTTATTCAAACAGATGCAGCCATTAACCCAGGTAACAGCGGAGGCCCGCTTCTGACGACAGACGGAAAGGTTGTGGGGATCACGAGTATGAAAATCTCTGAAACAGGTGTTGAAGGCATTGGGTTCGCACTGCCAATCAATGATGTCAAACCAATCGCTGATCAGCTTCTCGCAAAAGGAAAAATTGAACGTCCATATATCGGCATCAGCATGCTGGATCTCGAACAAGTTCCAAATGTGTATCAAAAAGAAACTCTCGGACTTAAAAGCAGTCAGCTCAATCAAGGCGTGTATGTCAAAGATATCGCCGCAGGTTCACCTGCCGCCAAAGCTGGCTTAAAGTCAGAGGATGTCATTACCGGCATCAATGGGAAACAAATCAAAACTGGCAGTGAATTACGTCACGAGCTATACACGAATGCAAAAGTAGGAGACACCGTGAGCATCACCCTCATTCGAAACGGAAAACAAGAAACAAAGCAGGTCACATTAACACAATCTGAATCTAAGCAGGTCAGTTCCTAATAAAAAAACAGCTCAGTTGATGAGCTGTTTTTTTATGACGACTGAATTGGCGTTAATCTTTGTTCAATTTCTGCTCGTTTATGCTCTAGGAACGGCGGAAGGGCTAATTGATCGCCAAGCTCATCCACCCCTTCATCGACTGTAAATCCAGGACCATCTGTTGAAATTTCAAATAAAATACCATTTGGCTCTCTAAAGTAAAGAGCTTTAAAGTAAAAGCGTTCTACAACACCAGAGTTCGTGAAGCCTGCTTTTGAGATTTTTTCATACCATTTTTCAAGCTCCTCTGCATCCTTCACGCGAAATGCGACGTGATGCACACTTCCTCTGCCGGAACGTTCAGAAGGCCCTTCTGTTTTTTCGATCACATGAATTTCTGTTCCAGCACCGCCATTTCCTGACTCAAAAATGGTCACGATCTCACCATTATTTGATTGTTCACGTGCTCTTTCAGTGAAACCAAGGATGTCCGTTAAAACACGGATCGTCTTGTCAGCTTCTGCAACGGTTAATTCAACTGGACCTAAACCTCTAATCGCAAACTCTGCCGGAATATCATCATGCACTGGCGGTGAGCCTGCCTCTTGCGTATTCGGTTCTACTGTTAAAAACAGCTGCTGCCCTTCTGGGTCTTTAAAACGCAAAGCAGGTCTTCCGCCTCTCAAAGAAGCTGTTTCTTGCTGCACGCCTTTATCTTCAAACCGCTTTTCCCAAAACGTGAGTGCCTCTTCAGAAGAAACGAGAAGACCTGTGCTTGTGATCGCATTCGTCCCTTCCAAACGGCGGGCAAGCATTGGAATTTCAAAGAATGTAAGCTCTGTTCCTGGTGAAGCGACCTCATCTCCATAAAACAAATGATACATAGACGGGTCATCTTGATTGACTGTTTTCTTTACAAGTTTCAAGCCAAGGATTTGGCGGTAGAAATCAATATTTTTCTGAGCATTGGCTGTTAACGCAGATACGTGGTGAATCCCATTGATTTTCATTATTTTCACTCCTATTTTAAATTATCTCGAATTCGAGATAATATCCTTATGAATAAAATAGTTCATTTTTCAAGAAAAGTCAACCATTTGGCTGCACGTTTACTGGATGTTCGGTTTCCGGCCATTAAATTAACATTAAATCAAAAATAAACTTTCATTGTTCGTTTTTAACGCAACATTCACCCTAATATCTCCAATAAACGAACACTTTCAAATACAAATACGAAAATCAGAAAATTTTTTTAATTCTTGTTTTCCTAAAATCGTATTACAATGAACAAAATACATGTCACAGTAACGTACGAAAGTGATGCAGGAGGTCGTGTGTAATGAACAAAGAACAACCAGCGTTAAAACAAGACATCGGCTTATTTTTCGCCCTATCTCTTGTCATCGGGACCATTATCGGGTCAGGCGTCTTTATGAAGCCAGGCAACGTCCTTTCCTATTCAGGAAGCTCAGACATCGCCTTATTCGCTTGGCTGCTAGGTGGCATCTTAACCCTTGCAGGCGGACTGACTGTCGCTGAAATTGGTACACAAATCCCGAGAACCGGCGGGTTGTACGCCTATCTTGAAGAAGTGTATGGTGAATTTTGGGGCTACTTATGCGGCTGGGTGCAGATTATTATTTACGGACCCGCCATCATTGGTGCACTTGGTCTTTATTTTGGTTCATTATTAGCCAATCTATTTTCTCTTTCGACTTTATGGTCTACAACGATCGGCATTATCACCGTTTTATTTTTATGTATCATCAACATCATGGGAACAAAATACGGCGGATTTGTTCAGGGGCTGACCACTATCGGAAAGCTTGTCCCAATTGCTGCGATTATTGTGTTTGGCATATGGAAAGGTAACGAAAACATCTTGATGGCCGTCAACGATAGTATCGCTCAAATGAACTTCGGAGCAGCGATTTTGGCTACGCTGTTTGCTTATGATGGCTGGATTTTACTTGCGGCGCTTGGGGGTGAAATGAAAAACCCTGAGAAACTGCTTCCTCGTGCAATGGCAGGCGGAATTTTAATCGTGACGGCTTGTTATCTCTTTATTAATGTCGCACTTTTGCACGTGCTGCCAGCTGATCAAATCGTCCAGTTAGGTGAAAATGCGACAAGCACAGCTGCTACCATGCTCTTTGGGCCAATTGGCGGGAAAATCATTAGTATTGGGATCATCATCAGCATCTTTGGCTGTTTGAACGGAAAGGTTCTTTCATTCCCACGTGTGATTTTTGCGATGGCAGAACGAAAGCAGATTCCTTTCGCCAACGCGATTTCGCGGATTCACCCAACGTTTAAAACACCTTGGATCGCTGTATTTGTGCAAATTTTGATCGCCATTGTGTTTATGATCGTCAGTAATCCGGAGAAGCTGTCTGAGGTCTCGATTTTCATGATCTACATCTTTTATGTGATGGCCTTTTTCGCCGTCTTTAAGCTGAGAAAACAAAACAGCGGAATGAAGCGTGCTTACAGTGTACCACTTTACCCGCTGACACCGATCATTGCGATTATCGGTTCATTATTCGTTTTAATCAGCACCATGATCACCGATTGGAAAAGCTGCCTGATCTCCATGCTGATCGGGATGGCTGGACTGCCTATTTATTATTATATGAAAAAAACACAAAATAAAGCAGAGCACTAAACAGTGCTCTGCTTTTTTTCCTTCTTCTCAGCGTAAAATAGAAAACCTTTGCAGTCTAGGAAAGACGAGTATCGGAGCGGAGGACTGACTTGCCTACAGGCTGGAGCAGAGTGCTAAACGGTCTCTGCTTCATTTTTTATATTGTTTGATCACTTTGTATGATTCGTTTAAATATCTCATGAGCCGGTATGGCTTACTAAGCACACGGATTGGGAGTCTTGAGATAAATCCATTCAGGTTCGACTTATATTCCTGCGTGATCCGCTTTGGCTTTGTCGCTATTTTCTCGTATACTTCCTTGTAAAATTCCTTCATGATGTCGACTTGCACACTGATCTTTTGATGACACTCTGTACACTCAACGCTTTTCATCTGATCATTCACATAAACGATGCTGTGGAGGGTCTCTTCTTGGCACCGAGTACAGTGTAGGTTTGCTTCCATTTCGGTTTTCTTCAAGATACACAGCTCCTTTCTCGTTTGATGTTGCTCTTGTTATACCATTCGAACGCTGCCAGCCTTTTATTGAACGGATGCTTCCTTTAAAATGGCTGCCGCCGTTAGTTCGTCTGTCACCAGTACTTGGATGAAGCCGCCATTTAAAGCCCCTAAAATGCTCTCAGCTTTATGGGTGCCTTCTACAACAGCGATGACCGTTTTGACGCTCTTTAATTGTTCCAGCGATAAGCCAATGACCTTTTGATTCAGTTCATCTTGAACAGGTTTTCCTTCTCCATCAAAGAAACGAAAGCCAATATCACCGACAGCCCCTGATTGCCTTAAACCAGATAAGTCCTCTTCTTTTAAATAACCGACTGTTTTTAAAGTTGACCCTTTATGCGGGTTGCCAATACCGATGAGGGCAATATCCACATTTCTGCCTTCTTCAAGCACAGCTTCTATGTCCTGCATCGCCATAAGCCGTTCTTTTAATTCTTCTGTTTTTAAAATCGCAGGGGCATATAAATAGGAACACGTGCCGTTCATTTTCTTTGCCAGCTCATATGCCAGCTGATTGGCATGAATGTCGACCGCCTGCCTGCCCATTCCGCCTTCTAAAGGAATGACCTTCACATCATTTCTTCGTTCAAAAGGATATTCTTTGACAAGCTCAGCAAGCGTCGTGCCCCATGAAATGCCGATTTTCTCCGCATCTTTCATGTTTTTAGACAAATAATAGGCGCCTGCTTGACCGACTGCCCGCTTCACCATCTCAGACATTGTCCCGACACTTGGAACAACGACCGCATCTGTTAATTGAAAGGTTGTTTCTAGCTGCTTTTCCAGTTCCACCGTATGAATGCTTTCGTCTTTAATGTACACTTCAACGATTCCCACATCTTTCGCTTTTTGTAAGAGCTTTGAAATGACTGGTCTTGAGACATTGAGCTTTTTTGCAATTTCCTGCTGCGTCCACCCGTCTGTATAATAAAGATGAGCAACTTTGACGAGCTGTCGTCTTTCTTCCCAATTCAGCATGTGACATCATCCTTTTAATATACTATGATTACCAGTATACCAAACATTCGTTTCCAATTGGAACAATTGTTATGAAAATGACAAAAAGAGCGATTAACTCTCCGCTCTTTTTCCCTCAGTATATTTTGGCTGATACGTTCTCCCTCCGTCTAACAGGATAATCTGTCCGTGCAAATAGCTCCCCTCGCCACGTGTAAGAAATAGAGTGAGCCCTGCGATATCCTCAGGCTTTCCTAATCTTCCGATGGGAATGAGTGATTGCAGCTGCCGTTTCTCCTCTACAGTAGGATAGAGCGTATCAAGCATTTGAGATTCAATGACGCGGGGGGCAATCACATTGATGCGTATTTGATGCGAGCCTAGTTCCTTTACGAGCGAACGCATCAATCCAAAAGCACCTGCTTTTGATGCATAATATTGAATACCGCCGCCTGAGCCGGTGATTGCCGATCCCGATCCAATAATGACAACACTGCCTTCCTGCCGCTCACACATATAGGGTGCCAGCGCTTTGATGCAATAGTAAAGACCATATAAGTTCACAGCCAGTGTCTTTTTCCAAAGTGAAAAATCGACTTCTAAAAAAGGCAGTGATTTTGTCATTCCTGCTGAGTACACAAGGTGAGCAATACCGCCCAGCTCCCTTTCAGCTGCTGATATCATTTGCTGAACACTTTCCCACGATGAAACGTCAGCTTGAAATATCAGCAGCTGAGGATACTGTGTCTTTAAGAGCGAAAGTCCCTTTTCATCTATATCTGACACGGCGACTTGGTGCCCTTCTTTTAAAAACCGCTCAGCTATTTCTTTTCCGATCCCTTGGGCTCCGCCAACGATGAGAACTGGTTTTTGAACATTAGCCAGCACTCTCACCCCCATCAAGCATAATCGCCGCGCCATCTGTAAATGCACCATAGGATGTACTGAGGAACACCGTCATATGGGCCACAGTCTCCTTGATTTGCTCTGTATCAGGAACCAAATCGAGAGGCGGCGGCAGCAGCGCAAGCACCCGGATACCTTTGTCTTTAAATTCTCTTGCTAACCCTTTTGTCATGGCATTCAGCATAGAATTTGATGTAGCATGTGAGATCCCGCCATCCCCTGTGATACTGCCTGATGACGATATATTAATGATGCAGCCTTGCTTCTGATCAACCATATGCCATACGGCAGCCTGACTGGAAAGAAAGACGGTATTCACAGCCGATTCCACTTCATCCACCCACTCATCTGGGCTCACGTCATCAAGCTCCGCGTCCGCTCCTTGTTCAGCTTGATTGACCAAAATATCCAGTTTACCGCATGTATCAATCACTTGCCTCAGCATCCGTGTGGCATCACGCGGCGTTTCCAGCGGGTTCTGAATGATACTCGCTTGACCGCCCATTTTTTGAATGTCTTCACGAATGGTTTTAGCCTTTGATTCATCATGAAACGTGTGTAAAAAAACATGTGCACCTGCCCGGGCTAAAGCCAGGCAGATGGCTTCTCCAAATCCATCTGTGCTACCTGTCACAAGTGCCGCTTTCTGATGAAGCTGGACGTGCACATGCATCTCCTCCCTATCCCTTGTTTGGCATTTATTTTCTCAGCTTACTCACGATATCAAGTGCTGCTTCATAAAAACCTTCTGAGATGGTCGGATGCGGATGAATCATTTTCGCCATCTCTTCTGCTGTTCCTTCTAAATACATAAAGGAGGAAGCTTCTGAAATCATCTCTGTGACGTGCGGGCCAACCATCGTCGCACCAATCACTTCGCCATAGGCTGTATCGTATACCAATTTAATAAAACCTGTTTGCTCGCCTGCCGCTAGTGCTTTACCACTTGCTGCTAAATCAAATCGTTCTGCCCGCACGTTAAGTCCTTTGGCTTTTGCCTCTTTTTCAGTCAGACCAACACTTGCTACCTCTGGTAATGTATAAATACATCTAGGCATGATATCAGCATTCATTTTTTCAGACACACCGCAAATATTACTGACCGCAACAGCGGCTTCTGCCATCGCTGCGTGAGCAAGCTGATAGCCGCCAGCGACATCCCCGACTGCATAGACACCTTCCACGCTTGTCTGCATCTTGTCGTTCACCTTGATAAAAGGACCCTCCAGCTGAAGGTCAAGCTGGCTGACAGCAGAAACGCTAGGTCTTCTTCCTACACAAACAAGCAGTCTTTCAGCCGTAAAGATATGCGTCTCTCCTTTATCGTCTGATGCATGAACCGCTTTGATTCCTTCGCTTTCCGTCACCTCTGTCACAGTGGTTTTTTTCGCGATATGGATGCCTTTTTTCTTTAATTCTCTTTCTAGCAGCTTAGATGCTTCCTCATCCTCTTGCGGAATAATAGACGGAGCCGCTTCGATAATCGTGACTTTTGATTGAAGACTCTGGAAGATACAAGCCAGCTCAAGTCCAATGACACCGCCGCCAATGATGACGACAGAAGCCGGAATATCTGGAATGTCAAAGATCGTATCACTTGTGTCAAATTGAATGTCTTTAAGGCCCGGTATTGGCGGAATGGCAGGTGAAGATCCAGTAGCAATGATGAGTTCTTTCGTTTCGATCGATTCTGCCCCATCTTGCTTTTCAATCTCAATCCGGTGCTTTGTAACAGCTGTACCTCTGCCGTTATATACATCAATCTTTCCTTGCTTTAATAAAAAGGCAATTCCGCCTCTGAGCTTTTCAATGACGTCATCTTTGCGCTTTCTCATTTTATCGAAGGAAAGGACCAAATCACCTGTTTCAATTCCCCAGCTTTTCGCCTTCTCAATTGATTCAATGACTTCTGCATGTTTGAGCAGCGTCTTTGAAGGAATACAGCCCCGATTTAAACAAGTACCGCCTAGAAAATCCTCTTCAATCAATGCGACCTTCCGTCCACGCTCAGCTGCTTGAAGGGCGGCAGTATACCCGCCAGGCCCTCCGCCAATGACTGTCAGATCATACGCTTTCGTCATCCGATTCATCTCCTACATTAGCAATTCAAATGGTTGTTCAAGCACTTTTTTAAGATCTGTTAAAAAGGCAGCCGCTGGTGCGCCATCTACCACTCGGTGATCAAACGATAAACTAACGCCCATCATCGGCCGCACCTGAATTTCTCCATCTACTACAACAGGTTTTTCTTGAATGCGCCCAACCCCTAAGATCGCCACTTCCGGCTGATTAATAATCGGGGTAAAGGTATCAATGGCATACATCCCTAAGTTACTAATGGTAAAAGTGGATCCTTTCAGCTGGTCTGGCAGCAGTTTTTGTTCACGTGCGTTTCGGCCGATTTCTTTCGCCTCTTTTGTCAGCTGTTTTAACCCTTTTTGGTTCGCATGAGAAATGACTGGAACCATTAAGCCATCTTTTACAGCGACAGCGAGACCAATGTGCACATCGTCATGGAAATGGAGCTCATTTTGTTCAAACGTCATATTGATATGCGGGTGGCGTGTGAGTACGTTGCTGACCGCATGAATGATAATTTCTGTGAACGACAATCTGTAGCCTGTCTCTTTTTCAATCGCTGGCAATAGCTGTTTGCGTACTTCTTTCGCTTTTGTCATATCGATTTCACTTGTTAATGTCACGTGCGGTGCTGTAAAGGCACTTTGTGACATCCTATCAGCGATCACTTTTCTCATGCCAGCTAGTTTTTGTGTTTTCGCTGGAGAAGACTCTGCTGTTTGTGCAGCTGCTGCCGTTACATCACTCTTCATAATTTTTCCGTGTGCACCAGATCCAGCAACATTCGCTAAATTGATTCCTTCACGAGCAGCCACTTTTTCTGCAAGTGGTGACACGCGCTGATCTTTCTCACTAGAGTGGACGGCCGCCTCGACGTCACGCTTTTGAACTCTGCCTTTAGGTCCTGTGCCAGATACCTCATGAATCGCTACATGATGATCCTTTGCCGTTTTTCTCGCCGCAGGTGTGGCACGTACTTTTTCATTAGGTGTTTTTGGGGCTTCAGTAGAACTGGATGAAGCCGCTTCTGATGAAGACGATTCGCTGCTGTCTGGTGATTCTTCATCTGATTGTGCTGGCGGTTCGCTTGGCACCTGTTCATTTGCCTCTCCGATGTATCCAATGACAGCATTAACTGGAATTTGATCATCGGCTTCATAATATTTCTTTAGAAAAATACCATCATCATAGGCTTCCACCTCAATATTGATCTTGTCTGTCATAATTTCAAAAAGAGGCTCACCGATTTCAACCGAATCACCTTCTTCTTTAAACCATTGAAGCAAGGTGCCGACTTCCATCGTACTGCTCAGCTTCGGCATAAATATCTCTTTTGGCATGATCTTCTCCCCTTTACTTAAGAGCGCACAAGCTCTTTTGCTGCTTCAATAATATCTGGCACTTGTGGAATGACCGCTTTTTCCAGCGTCGGGTTGTATGGTATTGGGACCGCAAGACCGCCAAGTCGTTTAATTGGAGCATCTAAGTAGTCAAAGGCTTCACTTTCCGCTATCATACTTGCAATCTCTCCGCCATAGCCGCCTCGTTTTACCGCTTCATGAACGACGATACATTTACCTGTTTTCTTCACAGATTCGATAATCGTTTCTTCATCTAATGGGACGAGTGTTCTTGGGTCAATGATTTCAACATCGATTCCCTCGGCTTCTAGTTCCTTCGCCGCTTCTAACGCTTTGTGTACCATAATCGCTGTTGCTACAATCGTGACGTCTTTCCCGCTTCTTTTCACATCTGCTTTCCCTAGAGGAATGGAATATTGCTCTTCAGGCACTTCACCGATTGTTTTATATAAAAGCTTGTGCTCGTAGAAAATGACAGGGTTATCATCATCCATCGCCGCTTTTAAAAGTCCTTTTGCATCATAGGCTGTTGAAGGCTGAACCACTTTAAGTCCTGGAATATGCGCCATCCACGCTTCTAAGCTTTGGGAGTGCTGCGCCGCTGCCCCCGTTCCTGATCCTGCTGGTGTTCTCACGACAAGCGGAACCTTTCCTTTTCCGCCAAACATGTACCGTGTTTTGGCTGCTTGGTTCACAAGCTGATCCATTGCGATTGTGATAAAGTCAGAGAATTGAAGTTCTAAAATAGGACGCATACCAGTTAAAGCCGCTCCGACTGCCCCACCTGCGATGGCAGCCTCTGAGATAGGTGTATTGCGAACACGCTCTGGACCGAATTCTTCAATCATGCCGCGCGTGACCCCAAAAGCACCTCCATATACGCCGATATCTTCACCTAAAATGAAGACATCTTGGTTTTCTCTCATTTCCTGACTCATAGCCTCTCGAACGGCTTCTAAATATGAAATCTCTCTCACTGTTGTTTTTGTCACGTGATTCCCCTCCTAATTAGGCGTATACATCCTCTAATAGTGTGTCAATAGACGGTTCTTTACTGTTTTTGGCGAATTCGACAGACGCTTCAATTTCCTGCTTTGCTTCTTCCTGTAAGCTTGCTGCCTGCTCTTCTGTCAAAACATTCAGTTCAATCAAGAGAGACTTAAAACGTTTGATGCCGTCTTTTTGTCTCCACTCTGTCTCTTCTTCACGTGTACGGTATTTTTTCGCATCACTCTTAGAGTGACCCTTCCAGCGGTATGTTTTCATTTCAATGAGTGATGGGCCTTCTCCCGCTCTCGCACGGCTGACTGCTTTATCAACTGTGTTCATAATTTCGACCATGTCATTTCCATCAACCGTTTTCCCTGGCATTCCGTAGCTTTCTGCTCTTGTTGAAATGTCTTCAATGTTGATCATTTCTTTCACAGGGCCAGACATGCCGTACTGGTTGTTTTCACAAATAAACACAACTGGTAAATCCCAAATAGACGCAAGGTTTAATGCTTCATGGAAGCTGCCTTCATTTGTGGCACCATCTCCGAAGAAACAAAGAACAACAAAGCCTTCCTGCTTCATTTTAGATGTGAGCGCTGCACCTGTTGCCAGCGGGATACCGCCGCCAACGATTCCATTTGCCCCAAGATTTCCTTTTTCTAAGTCCGCAATATGCATGGAGCCGCCTTTTCCTTTACAATAGCCGGTTTCACGTCCAAACAATTCAGCCATCATTTTATTAACCTCGGCCCCTTTTGCAATACAGTGACCGTGTCCCCTGTGTGTGCTGACGATCTTATCTTTATCTTCTAATACGGCAATCGATCCAACAGCTGACGCTTCCTGTCCAACACATAAATGAGTGGTGCCATGGATAAGTCCTTTTGCAAAAAATTGATCAACCTTTTCATCAAAATATCTCACTAACCACATTTGTTTATATAAATCTGCTAATTTCTCATGACTAATCTGTTCAGGCAAAGTGATTTGTTTTTGCATTTATTCTCTCCCCTTTACATTTGTTCTTATGTGTTACATTTGTAATTATCATACGTTTAAGTGTCATCGAAGTCAAGCATTTCTCTCTCATTTTTAAGCGTTTTCATCTTTTGTCCGAAAAAAAGAGAAAGGCAAAGCCCTTTTCCAAAGAACTTCTCTTTCTCTTTTAATCTCATACACTCATTCATCTGGATACATCATGATTTTGACGCTCTCACCCTCAGGATGCCTCGCACATTTTATCGCCTGAAGCAGCTGGCTTAACGGATAACGATGCGTCACCATCTTTTCAGTGTTGACCACTTTTGCTTTCAGAAGCTCAAGGGCTTCACGATAGTGATATGGATGCGAGGAATAGGCTCCTACTACCTTCACTTCATCATTGAAAAATCGTTCAGCAGGAATGGGCACATCGCCCTTTGGAAAATGAGCAAACACCAAAATCGTCCCGCCTCGCGCTACAGCCTGAAACGCCTCTTTTAAAAGCGCACTGCTCCCAACAGAAATAATAACGAGGTCTGCTCCCTTTCCATCTGTTTCCTTCATCACCCGGTTTTCAACCGGCTCAGCTGCTGGATGGAAAGCGATATCTGCACCTAAACTCCTCGCTTGCAGCAGCCTGTTCTCATTCACATCTGTTATCATCACTTTCCCAGCCAAATAATATTTGGCGAGCTGCAATTGAATACAGCCAATTTGCCCCGCTCCAAGGATCAATACGGAATCTCCTGGATGAACAGGAGCTCGTTCAAACCCATGCAGACAGCAGGCAACCGGTTCTACCATCGCCCCTTGCTCATACGATACGTCTTTTGGAAGCTTGCCCATCGTGTGCTTGACATGCAAAGCAGGTACACGGATATATTCTGAAAACCCGCCCGGCTCTACATTTGTGGCTGTAAACTGCGGACACATCGTATAAAACCCCTTTTGACAAAAGTCACAGGTGAAACAAGGCACATGATGCGCCACATAAACCCTGTCTCCCGTCTGGACATTTGTCACACCCTTGCCGGTCTCGACAATATCACCAGCGATTTCATGCCCTAACACCGTCCCAGGAGGTACTGTCTCATGCGTTGCTTTGTAAATATCCGTTCCGCATAAGCCGCAGGCTCGCAGCTTTAACAAAACTTCATCATCACCGATGACTGGCCGGCTCCGCTCCTCATACCGAATGTCCTCTGAAGAATAAAAGACAGCTGATTTCATGTAGCAGCATCCTCCTTTTCATCACCCTTCGCAAAATCCTGTAGTGTTTGAACAAGCTGCTTGTACTCACTCATCTCGCTGGATATCCAGTAGCGCCCTCCAAATATACGAGCTGGCCCCACCCTGACATAGACTTTCCCGATATGAGGATAAGGCTTTAAAAAAAGCTTTCCTTTAATATCAGAAACTGCATATGTGTGCCATCTGCCAAAAGCGCCTATCTTCAGTTGATCTTCACTAATGATGACGTTTGTCGGCTGGTTCAGTCCCGTGATACTAGAAAGTATGAGAATAGGCAGAGTATAAACGCCTAACACAGCTAACGGGTCAGGTCCTGCTGACCATAATGTATAAAGAGACCAGAGAAAAAACAGACAGATGAGCACAGCCGGAAGAAAAATAGACAACATTGCAGACGTTCGGCTATAAGCATGATGCTGCATGAGACTTCCTCCTTTCAGATCACTAGAAGGAGCCACAAAAGCTCCTCCATGCAATAACTCTCTACTTGATATGATCGATGATTTTCTCGATATCATCTTCAATACCAAATCCAGTTAAAAAGGATAATGTTTGAATCACAGGTGTCCCTTTTGTATCACTCACAGGTGTTGTTGTCACAATTAAATCTGCGCCCTCCGCTTTTTGCGGGACTTCAGATGCCTTACACTGTTCTACGACGACATCATATCCTTTTTCCTTTAACGTTTCTTCTACCTTTTTAGCCACAACCGTTGATGTTGCAACTGCCGTTCCGCATGATACTAATATTTTCTTCGCCATTAGAATCCCTCCAGCTCATTTATTGTTCTTTTTGATCTAAGCCCATTTCTTTCGCATACTGCTTTTTAATATCATTTCGCACCCAGTACCATAGAAGCGCATAAGCCAAAGCACAGATAATCGCTGCAATAAAGTAAGGGTTGCTCGGATCAAGAAGTCTCACCATGATCCAAGGAATAACGTGAGAACCAAGGTCAATACCTGAAATCATGTTTGCCCCTTCTGGGAAATCAAAGCCGACTGCTTTCCCCATGGTTGTCGCAAGCGGGGCAAGGTTCGTTGCGATAAAGAAGACAATCATTAATGTAAAAATACTGTTAATAAGGCCGCGAATAATATTTCCACGAGCGGCTGCTACTGCCCAGACAACTGTAAATGGCAGAACCGATAAGTCAGCAAACGGGAGCATGCCATTGTAAGGCAGAACAACTGCGAGCAAAATCGTAATCGGCACCATTAAAAGGGCTACCGCCATATTCGCTGGATGACCAATCACAATCGCTGTATCTAAACCAATATAGACATTTTTCCCTGGGAAACGCTTTTGAATATAAGAACGAGCGCCCTCAGAGATTGGAATGAGCCCTTCCATTAATAAAGCAACCATTCTTGGCATTAAGACAAGAACTGCCGCCATTTGAATACCGAGCGTCATCACGCCTTTTGCATCATAGCCGCCGAGAAGACCAATAATGATACCAAGTATGAGACCCATCACAAGCGGTTCGCCAAAAATGCCAAAGCGTTTCTTCAATGTTTCTGGATCAGCATGAATTTTGTTTAAACCAGGAATCTTATCAATGACGCGGTTGGACGCATACATGAGCGGGGCGAAGTTGACCGTTTCTGCATGAGCCATCGATACGCCTTTTAAACCGAAATGGTGTTCGATTGTCGGCGCCGTCCAATCGGCTAACTTTAGCGTGATCGCAGAGACGATCAAGCCAACAGCAAGAGCCAAGAACATATTATGATAAGCGTAGTAAGTAACAGAGGCTGCGAAAATCAAATGCCAGAAGTTCCAAATATCCACATTCAGCGTTTTCGTAAAGTTTACAGACAATAAGATGACATTTAATAAAAGCACAAGAGGAATCATGAGCGGGGCAACGGGTGTACCAAAGGATATGGCAGCTCCAATCGGCCATCCAACATCCAAAATATCGAGCTTTAGCCCAAGGGAATTAACCATGGCTTTTGCTGCTGGCCCAAGTCCGCTCACGAGCAAATTAATGACAAGATTGACACCAACAAATCCAATTCCGATCGTAATACCGGCCCTGAAGGATTTCTTAAAGCCCTGCCTTAAAATCATACCGAAAAGCGTCATAATAATCGGGAGCATAATAGTTGGTCCAAGGTCTAATATAAAATCGACGGCTTGCTTGATCATACATCCACCTCCTGAATTTTTCAGATAAAGCGCTTACATAATTTCGCGAGTGACTATTGGTTTAGTTCTTGCTGAAGCACGTCAACCGCTTCTTCATAAGATGTCATATAAGAGAGCTTCGTCATCACTTCTTCTTTTCTAAAAAGTGTCATCAGCTTCTCCAGCATCACAAGCTGTTTGCTAGGCTCAGAGATTGCTAGGACAAACACAATTTTGGCTTGCACTGTTTCATCAGGGCTTCCCATCTTATGAAAAATGACAGGTTCCTTTAAAGTAGCTACACTAATCGCTGGTTTGTTCACATGCTCAGGATCTGTATGCGGAATCGCTACCCCAAAGGCTGCAAGTGGAAGGCCTGTAGGATATGTTTTTTCTCTTTCAAGCACTGCTGGTAAAAAGCTCGATTTAATGTACCCTCCAGCTTCTAACCGCCCTGCTAAATATGTGGTCACCTCCTCTCTCGAAGATGTTTCGAACTGCAGCTTAATCAGTTGTTCATCTAACTCAAACAAGCTGTTCAAACAACCACCCCTTTCATTTGGTATAAATATGAACACATGTAACAAAAAGAAAGAACATTTTTAGAATAGAACCTTTTATAAAGCGCTTACAATTATGCCTTCTAAAAAATGTTCAATACTGTTACCTTTGTAAAGATATTATAATATTCAAAATTATAAGTCAATGTCCCTAGGGAAATTTAAATAAAAAAAGACGCAGTCATCACCGCGTCTCTTCCTTCTAATCTTCTATACTGCTTGTTAAATGTGGCTTCCTATATCTAAAAATTCAGATACAAATAGATTGTCTGTCTGCACTGCCATTTCTTCCTTTGTGCCAATTTTTTCGATTCTTCCTTCATTCATCACCACAACACGATCAGCAATATCAAATGCTTCTTCTTGATCATGTGTCACAAAAATGGTGGTCATTTGAAAGTCACGATGAACTTTTTTCAGCCAATGCCTTAATTCTTTCCTCACCTTTGTATCAAGTGCGCCAAAGGGTTCATCCAGCAGGAGTGCCTTCGGCTGAACGGCAAGTGCGCGCGCCAGTGCTACACGCTGCTTTTGCCCTCCTGACAGCTGCTCTGGATACCGCTGCTCATACTGCGTAAGCTGAACAACCTCTAAAAGCTCATGTACCCGCTCTTTGATGTCTTTTTTAGGCAGTCTTTCTCCTCTAGGTTTAATTTTCAGTCCATATGCCACATTATCAAAAACCGTCATATTTCGAAAAAGCGCATATTGCTGAAACACAAAACCGATCTGCCGTTTTCGTACTGGAATGTGTGTGTAATCCTGATCTCCGAATAAAATCTGCCCGTTATTGGCGTAATCAAGACCTGCAATGATTCTTAATAACGTCGTCTTCCCAGAGCCAGACGGTCCTAATAAAGAGATCAATTCACCATTTCTTATCGATAAATCCACGTTTTGCAAAACCTTTGTCTGGCCAAATTGTTTTAATATTTGTTTTGCTGTAATCCCCAAGGCACATCCCTCCATTTATGTTGACCGCTTGCCAAGCCGGTGATCCCTCTGCTGAATGATTTGCTTAATGATTAAAGTAATGACTGCCACAAACGCCATGAGAGACGCCACAGCAAAAGCGGCTTGAAATTGGTACTCATTGTATAAAATTTCGATATGAAGCGGCATCGTATTGGTCATCCCTCGAATATGACCTGATACAACCGACACGGCACCAAATTCACCAATCGCTCTTGCCCCGGCCAAGATGACACCGTAAAAAAGAGCCCATTTGATATTCGGCAGTGTCACAAAGAAAAAAGTCTTCCATCCGTTTGCACCCAGTGTGAGCGATGCTTCCTCCTCCTGAATGCCTTCATGCTGCATAAACGGGATTAATTCTCTAGCGATAAATGGAAATGTAACGAATATGGTGGCTAGGATCATGCCTGGTACAGAATAAATGACTTTCCATCCATTCGCCATAAGCCAAGGTCCTAAAAGCCCGTTTGAACCAAATAAAAGCACAAATACAAGTCCAGCAATCACAGGCGAAACGGCAAACGGGAGGTCCATCACAGTCGTTAACAAACGTTTTCCGCGGAAGTTAAATTTTGTGATAAGCCATGCAGCACTCACCCCAAAGATCATTTGAAGCGGCAAGGTGACGACGACAATGAAAACGGTCAATTTGATCGCCGCTAGTGTATCTGGATGTGAGATGGCCAGAAGGTATGAACTCCACCCTTTCTCAAATGCCTTTGAAAAAACGGTGATCAGCGGTATAAGTAAAAATAAAATCAAAAAAGCATACACGACCGTAATCAATAGGATTTTCACTGCTTTAGATTCGGTTACAGGACTTTTATACCGAACATGGTGCTGATGACTAAACTCTCTCTCCAATGGTTTCACCTCACGTATACTTGTTTTTTCCGCTCAACATACCACTGAATGCCGTGAATCAATAACAGAATGAAAAATGAAAGAAGCAGCATCAAGCATGCAATTGCTGCTGCACCATGATAATCATATTGTTCAAGCTTGGACATGATCATCAGCGGTGTAATTTCTGTTTTAAACGGAATATTTCCAGCAATAAACACAACAGAGCCATATTCACCTAGCGCTCTTGCAAACGCAAGTGAAAATCCAGTCATCACCGCAGGAAACAAGGCCGGTAGCAGTATGTGAAAAAAGGTCTGTCTCCTTGTCGCACCAAGAATCGCCGCAGCCTCTTCCACTTCCTGCTGCAGCCCCTCTATCACAGGCTGAACGGTTCGGATAACGAATGGAATGCCAATAAAAATCAGTGCCAAAATAATCCCAATCGGTGTGTACGCCACCTTTATATGCAGAAATTGACCAATCCATCCATTAGGAGAATAAAGGGTGGTGAGGGCAATACCCGCAACAGCGGTTGGGAGAGCAAAAGGCAAATCAATGAGAGCATCTAAGATTTTCTTTCCAGGAAATGTGTACCTGGCGAGAACCCAGGCAATCAGTACACCAAACCCTGCATTGATGAGAGCAGCTGCAAAGGAAGTCGTCACGGTCAGCTGAAGCGACTTCAATACTCTTGCATCGGTAAATACCTTCCAAATCCCCTCTGCTCCTAATGAAGCCGTCCAAATAAATACCATGGATAAAGGAATGACGACAATCGCACTCACATAAACGAGCGTCACCCCAAGGCTCAGACCAAATCCAGGCAATATACGTTTTCTTTTATTGGCGGCTGCATGTGTTTTCTTCATCACATCGCCCCCTATTTTTGTCCGCTGTATATTTGATCAAATAAGCCGCCATCATCAAAAAATCTTTTCTGCGCTTTTCTCCACCCGCCAAACGCTTGATCAATCGTCACCATATCAATCTTTTTAAACTGGTCTTTATATTTGTTTAAGACTTCTTGATTTCTAGGGCGATAATAGTTTTTCGCCGCAATTTCCTGCCCTTTTTTAGAATATAAATAATCTAAATAAGCCTTCGCCACTTTCTCTGTTCCTTTACGTTTCACATTTTGATCAACAACCGCAACAGGCGGCTCCGCTAGAATACTAATTGATGGGGTGACAATCTCAAATTTGTCTTTGCCTAGTTCGTGCTGCGTTAAATAGGCTTCATTCTCCCATGCAATTAACACATCCCCAAGTCCGCGTTCAACAAAGGTCGTTGTGGCTCCGCGTGCACCTGAATCAAGGACTTCGACATGTTCATATAGCTTTTTGACAAAATCCTTTGTTTTTTCTTCATTCCCATGAAATGTTTTATCGGCGTAGGCCCATGCAGCTAAGTAATTCCATCTCGCACCGCCGGACGTTTTCGGATTTGGCGTAATGATGGACACACCTGGCCGAATCAAATCGTCCCAATCTTTAATGTTTTTGGGATTCCCTTTCTTCACAAGAAACACAATGGTCGATGTATACGGTGTGGACTGATTTGGAAATTCTTTTTGCCAATCTTTTGAAAGCAGTCCGCGATCTGCAATCGCATCAATGTCATACCCTAAAGCCAGTGTTGCCACATCTGCCTCGAGTCCATCAATAATCGATCTTCCCTGCTTTCCTGATCCACCGTGAGACTGCTTGATCGTGACATCCTCACCAGTTTTGTCTTTCCAATACGTCTGAAAGGCTTGATTGTATTCCTGATACAATTCACGTGTAGGATCATACGAAACATTTAACAGCTCAACCTTTCCCTTTTGCTTTGAAGCTTCGTTTGCGTTTGAGCATGCAGTACTCGTCACAGCCAAGACTAAAATGATGGTCACGATAGAGACCCATTTCCACTTTTTCATGTTATCCCGCTCCCCGTTATCAAATAATAGTGACACCAACCTTGCCGTTTCACACGCAAAAAAGACCCTTAGCCACCTGAAATACATCACAGTTCTGTACTTCAAATTGCCAAGAGCCTTCGGTTGTCCGATCAGCTATGTATGATTGATGTTAGTCTTTATATTATTCAAACTATTCACAGGTGTCAACTCTGTTTTTTCATTTAAACAAAAAAAGAAACGCCATCTTGAAGAGGCGCTTCTTTTCCCGGGAAATGGTCTTAATCGGCAGATAGCTTTAAATTGACACCAACAGCGGTTCCATTTCTTGAGGAGTCAGCTACTCCTGTAAATGTCCCTGCTTTCCGATCAATGAGTAAGGCTTGCACATTTCCTATATCAATAGGTGAACTGCCAAAACGGTGACCCATGTCATTTAGCTTCGTTCTCACATCAAGGGGAACACCTACTTCGTAACGGTAAGAAGTTGGACTGTTTGTATAAATCCGCGGCTCTTCTACCGCATCTTGCAGCTCCATGTCGTATTCAAGCAAGTTTAGGATCGTTTGTGAAACCGAAGCAATAATGGTCGTTCCTCCAGGTGAGCCCACAGTCATGACCGGCTCGTTATCTTTGAATATGATGGTCGGGGTCATACTGGATAATGGACGCTTATTCGGCTGGACTTCATTTGCTCCGCCTGGTCTTGCGTCAAAATCTGTTAGTTCATTATTTAAGAAAAAGCCATATTCCGGAACAAGAATTCCTGTACCAAATAACTGTTCAATGGTTGTTGTGAATGACACGACATTTCCCCACTGATCGGCAACAGTAAAATGAGTGGTCTCGCCAATGGTTTTATCTTCTGGCTGCGGGACAATTGGGGATGGATTTTTTTCATCCTCATACGCCCATGGATCTCCTTCTTTCGGGTTTTTGTTCATTTGATCTAATTGAATGAGAGAAGCTCTTTTTGAAATGTAATCATCGTCTAGTAGTCCTTTTAGTGGAACATCTACGAATTCGGGGTCGCCTGCATATGCAGCACGGTCAGCATAGGAGAGATGCATTGTTTCAGCTAGCAGCTGATATTTTTCGAATGATTTGAGGTCATATTGTGATAGATTGAAGTGATCTAGTATTTTGAGTATTTGCAGCATAAACACACCGCCTGAGCTTGGTGGAGGCATACTTGCAAGCTGGTAGCCTTTATAGTCCCCCCAGATAGGCTTGTCAGTCTTGACTTCATAACGACCAAGGTCATCAGTTGTCATCGTTCCGCCAAAATCTTGGACTGTCTTTGCAAGTGCTTTTGCTACTTTTCCTTCATAAAATGCTTTGCTTCCTTTTTTTGCAATGAGCTTAAATGTTTTCGCAAGACCTGGCTGTACAAGCAGATCGCCTTCTTTGAGCGGCTGATCATCTGGAAGAAAGATTGGCGCTGCGGCCGTTTTTTTCAGCTTTTCTTGATGATCTTCAATGGCTTTTGCCAGAACAGAATCGATTTCAAATCCATCCTCTGCAAGCTGAATGGAAGGCTCAATCAATTCCTTCATCGAACGGGTTCCCCACTTATCTAATGCTGCCTCGAGACCTTTTACTGTCCCTGGGACACCAACCGCATTACCGTGTGTGGACCGCTCAGCAAATGGGATGACTTTTCCCTCATCCGTTAAAAACATGTCAGGTGTTGCGCCCTGTGGTGCTCGTTCTCTACTATTGATGATGGATGTTTCTTTTGTCTTTCCATCATAAACCATCATAAAACCACCGCCGCCAATTCCAGACATCATTGGCTCTGTCACATTCAGTGCGTACTGGATGGCAACAGCAGCATCCACTGCGTTTCCACCTTTCTTCAATACATCAGCACCTACTTCTGATGCCAGCGGGTGAGCAGTAGCCACCATGCCATCTTTACCAACAGCTACTTTACTCCCATGAGATTCGTTCGCATTGACTTGGCTGACAGGCAGAAAAAACGAGAAAACAAACAGACATATGGACAAAACAATTATAGAAATGCGTTTCATGAACAACACCCCTTCCATATTCTTACTTTGACCTTACCGACTTCTTGACCAGAATACAATAGATTATTCTAAAATTTCAAAAATTTTCATCCTATCATCCTACATTTCCTAAATCAAACATTGTTTTTCAAAACATATGACGCACTCACTCATTAGGAATAAAGACACATCATTTCCAACGATTCAGCTTCAAGGTATAATAAACACAACAAAGAGGGGGAAAAGCATTGAACAACAAATGCAGATTATTTTGGGAAGACTATTGGAAAGAGAAATCAGAAAAAGCACCTGCTGACGCGTTTGTTTCGGCGTGGGCATTCGGCTCAGATCCTGATCATTTGCTTGATCTTGTAAAGCAAGGAAAAAAAACAGCCACTTGTTCTGGACACCTTTTTTATGAAAAGGAACAGGAGCCGCTTCCACAACCCGGACAATATGCGGTCATTTTGGACAGCCAAGAAGAGCCAAAAGCCATCATTGAAATTACACATGTAGATGTCATGCCAATGAATGAAGTCCCCGTATCATTTGCACAAGCAGAGGGTGAAGGCGACTTATCTTATGACTATTGGTACAGAGAACATAAAGAATTTTTCACAGAAGCACTCCAATCATACGGTTTAGAATTCAAAGAGGATATGCTTCTTGTTTGTGAACGGTTTAAGCTGATTCATTCAGCTTCTTAGCCTTTAAGCGGCGCCAAATATGGCCCGCTTTTTTCGTGGCTTTTCCCCTTTTAGAAAAAGGTGTGTTGAGATCACATCTTTAGGTCAGAATAAGATCAAATAGAAAAAGTGAAGAAATTTTCGACTACACCTGTTTTTTTTCGACAAAAGAATATATAATTATTTGATGTGTGCATTGTCTCATTTATACAATGGAGGGTTTTTACATGTTAAAAAGGAAAAAAGACAAGTTTTCCGTCTTGTTAACGGAAATTGCTAAAAATTTAGATGAAACTGCTGAGTATTTTGTTAGCTATAAAGTAACAAATCAAACCACTCTGAAAGAATTTTCTGACACATTGAAGGAATATGAGACAAAAGGTGATAATCATGTTCATACCATGATTAAAGAGCTGAACAAAGCCTTTATTACACCGATTGAACGTGAAGACATTCTTCAATTGACGAATAGCCTCGATGATGTTTTAGATGGAATTGAGCATTTTTCCGCAACATTAGAAATTTACTCAATTACAAGCTCTGACGAACATATCGACAAATTCAGCCACTACATCAGAGAGTGTGCGAAAGAAATTTTAATCACAATTGATCTACTAGCTGAAAATCGCTTGAAAGATATTCATCCGCACGCAATCAAGATCAAAGAGATTGAACATAATTGTGACAATCTTCATCGTAAATCATTAAAGAACTTGTTTGGAAAAGAAACAGATCCAATTAAAGTGATTCAATACAAAGAAATTTACGAAACACTTGAAGAAATTGCTGATTCCTGTCAAAGTGTTGCCAACAATCTAGAAACAATCATTATGAAGAATGCGTAACGGGGTTAGTTAAACATGGACACATTACTCATCCTTACCATACTTATTGTCATTTGTGCACTTGCTTTTGATTTCATTAACGGGTTCCACGATACAGCAAATGCCATTGCGACTTCAGTTTCAACGAAGGCATTAAAGCCTAGACATGCGATCATCATGGCAGCGTTCATGAACTTCTTAGGAGCAATGACATTTACAGGTGTGGCAAAATCCATTACAAAAGATATCGCAGATCCATTTACACTTCAAAACGGCTCTGTTGTGATCTTGGCTGCTTTAATTGCCGCCATCACATGGAACTTGCTTACTTGGTATTACGGGATTCCGAGTAGTTCTTCACATGCATTAATCGGATCAATTGCAGGTGCGGTTATTGCCTCTGCCGGTTTTGGCGCTTTAAACTATTCGGGATTCATTAAAATCATTCAAGCACTTTTGCTTTCACCTATCCTAGCTTTCGTATTGGGATATATCGTGTATACCATTATCAAAATTATATTTAGAAACAACAATCTCGCAAAAACAAATAAACAATTCCGACGTGTTCAAATTTTAACGGCTGCACTGCAATCGTATACCCATGGGACAAACGATGCGCAAAAAGCGATGGGAATTATTACGATGGCTTTAATTGCAGGTAATTTGCATACAACAGACGACATTCCTTTCTGGGTACAATTCTCTTGTGCGCTTGCAATGGGACTCGGTACTTCTATCGGAGGCTGGAAGATTATCAAAACAGTCGGCGGTAAAATTATGAAAATTCGTCCGGTAAACGGAGTATCTGCCGACTTAACGGGTGCAGCTATTATCTTCGGTGCGACGTTTATTCACTTACCTGTTAGTACGACTCACGTTATCTCATCTTCTATTCTAGGTGTAGGTTCTGCACACAGAGTCAAAGGGGTTAACTGGGGTACAGCAAAACGTATGCTTGTCACTTGGGTGATTACATTACCGATTTCAGGAACTCTAGGAGCTCTTATATACTTTGTGTTAAATGCGATTCTCTAATATCAAAGACCTGTCTGACAGGTCTTTTTTTATTTGCCCGCACACTTAAAACCTTCCTTCTGCAGGACATTTTTTCATGAAGCAGGTTTTCCAATCATATCCATAGAAATAAACAAGTATTCATCTGTCTATGGGAGAGAAGAACATGCTATTATTTTTTCAATTGACTGTATGGTTATTGCTAGGTGCTCTTGCTGTGTATGTATTTGCGGTTTGGCGCTTTGAACAAAAAGTAAAAGAAAAGATGTTTGCCATTCGTAAAACGTGGTATTGGATTTATGTAGCGGGTGCTGTTGTGTACTGGACAAATGACCCCTCTTCTATCTTCACTGATTGGATGCACTACTTGATCATTGCCGTATTTTTCGCATTAACTGATGCTTTCATCTTTCTTAGCTCCTATATTAAAAAACTCGGAAATCATGAGCTGGAAACCGACACCCATCAACTCCTTGAACAAAATAACGATCTGCTTCATTCTTACCTCAATAAACTAAAAACGTACCAATACCTATTGAAAAATGAACCGATCCATGTATATTATGGAAGTGTAGAGGCATATATAGAGGGAATTGAGCGGCTGATTTATTCTTTTGCCGACAAGATGAATATTCAAGCGGTGCTTTGTCCATACGATATGCAGGAACAAAAAGACGACCTGCTTCGGACACTTGACCAGCGGGCTCTTATTCAGGCGAAGCTTGACAGGCAGGAAGTATATTACGATGATTTCGGTCATTTGGTGCTCATCCCATTTTCTGTAGCAGATGCTCATTTTGTCATTAAGCTCACCTCCGATGAGATTGTCACGGAGTTCGACTATTTATTAATGACATCACTTACAACAATTTATGACCTAATCTTGCCTGACGAAGAGGAAGGTGATGAAGATGGACCACGCACTTCAAGGGGATAACAACAATCCTAAGAAAAACCCTTTTAAGATTTTAAAGAAAAAACGCCATATCAGTATGGCCGATTATAAGGTAAGCCCCCATACTGAGCGAATTTTTAAAAAGAATGAACAGCTTCTGGATGAGTATAAAAATAAAAAGGCTTGATTACACTAAAGGACGCGGAACGAAATCCGCGTCCTGCTTCCATTTTCACATAGACTTGCATACAATACACTATACGCTGCAACGATTGAGGTGCCAAAATGAAAAAGAAAATCAAACAACTGAGATATGTTCAGTTTGCCGAATATCAGCCGTCCCCATATACTAAGCGTTTAATTGAAAAGAGTGAAACAGCCATCCAATCATACAAACAGAAACACTCACTGATTTAACAGTTTAAGCAGCTTCTCCTTCGTTTTAGGACCGTATATTCCATCACTTGTCAAACCGTTCACCAGCTGAAAGCGCGCTACGGCATTCGCCGTTTTTTCTCCGTAAACACCATCGATGCCTTTATCTGCAGCCGATTTATCAGGATAAAAATAAACAGCAGCAAGCGCTTTTTGGACGTGGCGTACGTGCTCTCCCTTCGTTAGAGGCGAAGTCACCTTTAAAATCCCATCTGGCAGCTCATACATCATTTTTCCATCGTTTCGATAAATTTTGAGAACCTGTCCAATTTGAATCTTGTTCGGGTCGCTAATGTTATTCCACTTCTGAAGATCTTGAACTGTGACGTCATGAGCTTTGGCAATACTCGTTAACGTATCCCCGCTTTTGACGACATACGTGATGACCGTCTCAGGGTCTCCTGCCGTTTCAATTCCTTTTTTAAATTCATCCCATGTAGCGAGAAGCAGACGCGGACATGTTTTTCCAGACCAGTGCTGATGTGTGACCACATTCGCTAGTGGAATATTATGCTCTTTCAGCAGCTTTTGGATGAGCCATTGCGCATGTTTAACCGCTTGCTGGAAATTCCCATCTTCATTTTCACAAATTTCAATGCCGATCGACTTTCTGTTCCCATTTCCATGTCCGTCCCCTGCATGCCAGCCATTTTCATTTAACGGCAGATGCTGAAAGATTTCATGATCATCCACTGTAAAGTGCCAGCTTTCCGCTGTCGTTGGGCGTTTCACATATGCCGCATGACTTTTCGCATCCGCTCCCTTTGACGTGTTTGCTGTGTTATGCACCGTCACATACATCGGTGTCATGGCGTATCCTGGGCGATTCCCGTTTCCAACTGGAATAAAATCTTGATAAATTTCTACCATGTTCTGCACTCCCTTTTGCTAAATTGAATTGATCTTTCTCATCAATTGGTGGCGTTCGTAAGACAATTTGGATTTGTTTTAGTGATAAGACTATGGTAAAATTTGAATTCAATCCACTCTTTTTAGTAATGGGAAAACGCAAAAATGAAGAAAAAAACAGGAATTAATTCCATTTTTCCTTGATTTTATGTTAAAATTGTTAAAAATAAGCCGATATTAAAAGTAAGTAATAGCTTCATTAGCTATTTAGTCCTATATGGACTTTTCTTTTACGCCAAAAACAGAACATACGTTTGCTTGGAGGTTTTTAAATGACTGGTTTTTTAACCCATTTAGAAGAAGAGATTAAACGGTTATATGCCAAATTACAAATAAGCTGTCCTGCTTATAGAGACATGCAAAGGATCGCTTCTGAATTTCATGTATGGGTCCACTATGAGGATACTGGCAGCATGATGATCAAACATCAAGGTCTTTACAGTATTATATTAAACAGATCTCTATCGTCAGAGGAACAATGGCAGGATTTTGCCCACGAGCTTTGTCATGTGCTGAAGCATGCAGGCAATCATTTCAAGATGCACAAACTCTTTCGAGAACTGCAAGAGTTTCAAGCTAAACAATTCATGTATCACTTTTGTGTGCCGACCTTTATGCTGATGCAAATGAAGCTTCCAAACCTTCGGCAGCAAGCCATTTTGCACATTGCGCAAACATTTCATGTCACCTGGGCTTTCGCTGAAAAGCGGCTGGCCTTGTTCGAACAGCGGAAAGCAGGCATTCGCTTCCAACAAGAGTTTACATCTTATTTAATGAAAGCCGAGAAGGTCGCGGAAAAAGAAGCTGTTTATCAAACGTAAGCCTCTTCTGCATAGGGCGACAGGGTTTATCCATAAAGATTTAATACTTGCTTGAGTACATTTGTGTACCGATAAAATTGCTCATTTTGCGTTTCACGGCGATAGCGCCGTCTGAAGTCTTGAAAGAATGCTCTTCTTTGCGCCTGACTGATTTCAAGTTGTACACTTTTTCCGGTCAGACATTGATTATTAATATTGTGAGGATGTGTTCCAGAATAGCGATCAGATTCAGATAGCAGCACTGCGGGGAATCCATTAAGCGTTAAACGTTTCACTGTTTCTGCCGCTTTTTCTCTGTCTGTCCCGCCCACTAATGTTTGAAGCACCTCCGTTTCCCCGTAGCCATGGAGCGCAAACGTGTAATGATGGGCATGCACTAGAGAAAGGCAGACCGGCTCATTGAAACGTGTGCTTGTAATGTGAAGCACATGATTGCCTTTCACTTTAAGGCCTTCAAATAAATACATAGAATCATCACTTGCGATTTCATGAATGAGCTCACTCACGCCAGATTCAATTCCCCCAGCATGAGGGGACAAAACCAAAAGCTGGTCTCCTTTCCGCTCGTGAAGAATTTGATAGTCGATTCCCTCTCTTTCATGAGCGGAAAGCTCTTCATAACTTTGATATGTATCAATGATTTGCGTCATTCCATCTTCCCCATTTCTCTATATGAGCATAAGTCTACTGATCTTAAATTCTTTTGTAAAGGAATTTCGCATGACCTATCGACTTAATACATCCTTAAATTTTCCTTATCTTTTCGGCTATCTGTTGAATTTTGAGAAAAAATGACCGATAATTGAAATGAATAGAACTTTTGGACTATATGAATCTTTTTGTATTCTCTCTCATAAATTAGAAATATTGTGATCTACATCTGGAGGAATTCATGTTAAAAAAGAAAACCACCATCACCTTTGTCATCTTAATCCTTAGCTTCGCTGGCATCATTTACTGGAAATGCTTTTCTCTTCAAGGCGTATCTCACGGAACCTTTATCCGCTCGATGACATCACCTGACGGAACATATATCATCAACACCTATCGACATAGCGGAGGGAAACTAAAGGAGAACGCAGTTAGAGCAGAAATTGAAAACAAACTCACCCACCGAAAGAAAACGATTTACTGGAAATACCCTGATAAAGACCCTCTCATCAAATGGAAAAATGGACAGCTCGTTCAAATTGGGCATGAATTTTTAAATGTGGTAAAGGGAGAAACATACGATTATCGCTTTGACCGGAACAAAAGAAAATAGCGTATCAAAAAAACGAATCCCTTTTGGATTCGTTTCAAATTGTTGACAAAGGGCTAAAATGATTTTTATTTTAGCCCTTTGTCTTCTTTTCAGCGTGATAGAAAACCTTTGCAGTCTAGGAAGGACGAGCACTGGCGCGGAGCGAATTGAACATTCGTGAGCACCAGCGCGCAGGACTGACAAAGAATGCGAGGGTTTGTCTACACGCTGAAACGAATCCAATTGGATTCGTTTTTTACGTTGACATTACATGCTGCATGAATTCTTTCATTTCTTTACTTACGCTCGTCAGCCGTTCCACAATTTCACTAAACTCTGTCACAAGTAAAGCCTGCTCTGATGATGAACCTTTCATATGGTCCATACTCTCAAGTAATGTATGTATATTAGAGGAAATCCCTTGCAGTGAACTTTCAATATTTTCTGTTGCACGTGAAGTTTCACTTGAAAGCTTTTGAACCTCACTGGCTACAACACTAAATCCAGCCCCCTCTTTTCCTGCCCTGGCTGCTTCGATTGACGCATTCAATCCCAGCAAACTTGTTTGTTTCGAAATGCCCTTAATCATTTTTGTAATATCAGATGTTTTTTTCGAGCTTTCAAGTGTTTGCTGCGTTTGTAAGGTCATTTCCTCACTTGTCGCAGAAAGCTCTTCTGAATGTGCCGCCACCACATGCACCTTTTCTTGAATACTTTGAATGATGTCATTTAATGACTCCATATATGCTTCAAGCTCTAATTGATTTTTAAGTGGAAAACCTAAAGCGAGTGCGCCGATAACTTGTTGATTTTCATCAAAAATTGGCAGACCCATTGCATTTAACGGTATTCCGTAAACCGATTCAGGCACAAACATACTTGATGTCTCACCTCTGAGCGCTTTTTTCATATTTAAATCATCTGGCTTAATGAGTTCTCCTGCTCGAATTTGAAAATCAACATCTTTCGATGGCAAATACAGCAAGAATTTCTCTCGATCAATGACACCCATCGTCACTTCGTTTTTTAAAATCTGCATCATATAAGGTGCTGCTGTCACAATACTCTGTAGTATATCCAATTTCTCTACCCCCTTATATAGTTTATCGGTCGTTCTTCTTAAATTAATAGTTACTTTTTAAAATAATGATAATGATTAGAAGAAATTCTTCATATTTACGAGTAAAAAGAAGTACTTTTCCTTTCTATATTCAAACGTAAATTTGCTATAATTAATGAATCGACATATGATGAAATGGTCATGTAACCATTTTGTATATTCATTGGAGGCGCATGTTGTGACACAACCCATGAAATATGAGCGGGCAATCGTCATTGGCGGAGGTATCACCGGGATGCTCGCTGCAAAAGTTTTATCAACGTCTTTTCATCAAGTATTGATGATTGAAAAGGATGAACTGCCGGACTCTCCTGAGAATCGTCTTGGCACTCCTCAAGCCTTTCATCCACATAGAATGCTGCCACTTGGCAAGCAAATCGTTGAACGTCTATTCCCTGGTTATACAAAAGAGTTACTGGCAATAGGCGGATTTAATACCATGCATCAAACCTCTCGATTTATCACAAAAGATGGCGAGTTAACGCTCACTGATACAGAAGAAACTGCCGTCACAAGACGCGCGATGCTAGAGTGGGTGCTGATAGAAAGAATTGTAAAAGAGGGCCGTGTGCAGTTTTTAGAAAAACATGAAGCCATCTCTCTTCAGTTTAAAGAGGGAACAAATCAGGTCATGGGGCTCATCGTGAAGAACCGGCAAGTAAAACCTGGAAGCATTCATGAAATGAAAGCAGACTTAGTGATCGATACGTCTGGAAGAATGTCTAAGTTGCCAAAATGGTTGAAAGACGCTGGATTAACCTTGCCACAGACTGATGAGTTAAGTGTGTTTCTAGGCTACAGCACAAGATATTATCACATACCATCAGGGGCCCCACCCCTGCAATCAATGGTCGTAGTTGGCCAGCCAGACAAGCAAATTCCAACAGGACTGTTTGAACGGGTAGATCATGATTTAGTGGCTGTTCTTCTTTCTGCAGCTGGCGGTTCACATTATCCAACAACGGATGCTGATCAATTTGATTCAGAAACCGCTGCACTGACCCACCCCGCGATAGCAGAAGCCATCACCCATTTAACGCCCTTTACAAAACCAAAAGGATTTAGAGTTCCTTCCTGCGTGAGACATCACTATGAACACATGCAGGATTGGCCAAGTGGATTATTGGTGATGGGCGATGCCTTGTGTACGTTAGATCCCATTCATGGACAGGGCATGACAAAGGCAGCCCTCGAAGCACAAACACTTGACCGTATGCTCAAACTAGCACAAAAAAATGAGCGGCTGTCTTTTGAAAAGGACACATTACAACAAATGCAGCAAGCGAGTGAACTTGGCTGGTGGCTTTGTGCGATTGCTGATATGGCGTGGGACGGTGTCGAGTTAAAAGGAGAAGCAACCATCCCCCACTTGACGTTCGTACAGGAATTTTTAAATCGCTACGTACAATTCGCCATTGTGACAAAACAGCCTGAATGTCTTGAGGCATATCACCGGATGCATTCTTTTTTATTAGAACCAAGAGAAATCATCAACTTAGAACAGCTGCACAACATGATTCAAGCTGACACCTCTGGAGAAACCGCTGAATGGTGGAAGCAATGGGATCAAAAGAACGATGAAGGCAACCTAGCTTTTTTCCATGAAGCGGTTCCTGACTTTCGTCTAGAGCACTTGCTGTCATTTGAATGAAATAAAAAAAGCCCCTCTCAAAGGGGCTTTTTCATTAACGTAATAATTGAAGTACGTTTTGTGGCTGCTGGTTTGCTTGCGCTAACATTGCTTGAGATGCTTGAGAAAGAATGTTGTTCTTTGTGAACTCACTCATTTCTTTTGCCATGTCAACGTCACGAATACGAGACTCAGCTGCTGTTAAGTTTTCAGCAGAAGCACCAAGGTTGTTGATTGTGTGCTCTAGACGGTTTTGGACTGCACCAAGAGCTGAACGCTGTTTAGATACAGCGCCGATTGCTGCGTCGATTTTTGCTACTTCGGTGTCAAAGTTAAAGCCTTCTTCATTAACTACAATATCTTTTACAGTTAAAGTTTCTGCATCCATTTTGCCAATCTGTACGTTGATATTTTGCTCAATGTTTGCGCCAATTTGAAATTGGAATCCTTCTTCAACGCTACCATCCAACAGATTCTTTCCGTTAAATGCTGTACGCTGAGAAATACCATCAATTTCATCAACCAAAGCAGTAAGTTCTTCTTGAATAGCTGTTAAATCTTCTGTTTGTTGAGTCCCAACGTTACCTGCTTGAACTGTTAATTCACGCATACGTTGAAGAATCGCATGTGTTTCAGTTAATGCACCTTCAGCTGTTTGAATAAGCGAAATGCCATCTTGTGCGTTTTTAGACGCCATTTCTAATCCACGGATTTGTCCACGCATTTTTTCAGAGATCGCAAGACCTGCTGCGTCATCTCCTGCACGGTTGATACGAAGTCCAGAAGAAAGCTTCTCCATGTTCTTTTGCCCTGCACCATTGTTGGCAGACAAACGGTTCAGTGTGTTAAGTGCTGCGATATTGTGGTTAATTCTCATGTTAAATGACCTCCATGTGTTTGAACCAATTGGACGTCCTTATCCAAAAGTTCTAAATTAGAATTTTTTTGTAAGCCTTACAATCCATTTATCGAACATTTATGGAATATGTTTAACAAAAAAGGAATAAATAAGGATAAAGTCTCATTCACTATGGTCGTTTCGCTAGAGTATTCCAAATTTAAAGGTCATTTTTCATGATTTATAACAGGGGTTTAAGAATCATAAGACTGGAGAAAACGCGAAGAAAAAAACATAAAAAAAAGCCCCATAAAGGGGCCTGTCATTAACGTAGTAATTGAAGTACGTTTTGTGGCTGTTGGTTCGCTTGTGCAAGCATTGCTTGAGACGCTTGAGAAAGAATGTTGTTCTTAGTGAACTCACTCATTTCTTTCGCCATGTCAACGTCACGGATACGAGACTCAGCAGCTGTTAAGTTTTCACCAGAAGCACCAAGGTTGTTGATTGTGTGCTCTAGACGGTTTTGGACTGCACCAAGTTTACCACGCTCAGTAGATACTTTATTGATTGCAGCATCTACTTTGTCTAATAAAGCATCTGTATTAGCAGCTGTAGCAGTTGTTACATCATAATCTGCTTTCAACATATCAAGACCAGCAGCAGCAGTACTCATGTTACCAATATTAACAGTTAATTGTTGAGTTTTGTTAGCACCAATTTGGAAAGTAAATCCATCTGTTGCTGTGCCATCAAGTAATTTTTTACCGTTGAATGCTGTACGATTAGAGATACCATCTACTTCATCTAAAAGGTTGTCGATCTCATCTTGGATCGCTTTAAGATCTGTAGTTGCATCTTGCGTACCAGTGTTACCCGCTTGAACAGTTAGTTCACGAACACGTTGAAGGATTGAGTGAGTTTCAGTCAATGCACCTTCAGCTGTTTGGATAAGAGAGATACCGTCTTGTGCGTTTTTAGATGCCATTTCTAATCCGCGGATTTGTCCACGCATTTTTTCAGAAATCGCAAGACCTGCTGCGTCATCTCCTGCACGGTTGATTTTAAGACCAGAAGAAAGTTTCTCCATGTTCTTTTGGCTTGAAGCGTTGTTTGCAGACAAACGGTTTAATGTGTTAAGTGCTGCGATATTGTGGTTAATTCTCATTTCCTATTACCTCCATGTATGTGGGACCTGACAGACGTCCTTGTCTGAAAAAAGTCCTTTATTCTAGGGCTTATCAACCCTGACAATTCTATTATCGGACGTGATTATAGGATGTTTAGCAGATTTTTAAAAAAATATCGCATTTTTATCATGATGTTAATCCTAACTTTGAGAATTCTATAAAAATAAAAGCTGCTGATCTCTTATCAGCAGCTTTACAATTTATGAATATCAGTATTGCTTGATATCAAACATTAAGATATTTTGGTACACAACGTAATCCTTCTTACTTGTGAAAGGACCTTTATTGTGTTCATCATTGATTTCATAGAAGTTCATGCCAATTCCAAAACTTCTCTCTTTATACCAGTTTAGAAAATCGTTGATTTCTTTCATTGAAAGCAAATAATCCTTTTGCAGCCCGTTTATCATGGTAATTGAAAGTATACCTTTTGCTGCTTCTTCACCAGGTTTTGTCCCGTCCTGATCTTTTGGTTCTTCAGTTGTACCATCACCAGGCTTTGTTCCGTCTTGATCTTTTGGTTCTTCGGTTGTGCCGTCACCTGGCTTCGTTCCGTCCTGATCTTTCGGTTCTTCGGTTGAACCATCACCAGGCTTTGTCCCGTCCTGATCTTTTGGTTCTTCGGTTGAACCATCATCCGGCTTTGTCCCGTCCTGATCTTTTGGTTCTTCGGTTGAACCATCACCAGGCTTTGTCCCGTCCTGATCTTTTGGTTCTTCCGTTGTGCCATCACCTGGCTTTGTTTCACCTTCAGCAATTTGCAAATCTTTTAATGAAATAGATATCACTGATTTGTAATCACTTTTAATCGATTTTGAATGAAAATATTCCTGAAAATTTCTTCCACCTATGATATATATCGTATCATCAAGTGTTACAGCACTTGACCCCACTCTAGCTTCAGGCAATTTGCTTATACTTTTTTTCACAGAATTAGACTTAACATCATAATATTGTGTATAAGGTGAGATTATGCTAGACTTGTCATCGTCATACTGACCGCCAGCCATAAACAATTTCCCCTGATATGTTGTAAATGCAGCCCCTAGTTGATAAAACTTTAATTGTGATTTTGTTTGCACCCATTTATTTGTTTCAATGCTATATTCATATACATGGGCGTTTTTGTGATTACTTACTGTTCTTTCCCCACCTGTAACATAAATTTTATTGTTAATAACTTCTGACATAGACATTCCCGTAAATTGCTGAGGAAACATTTTTAATTGTTCCCATTTATCCGTTTTTGTATCATAACTATAAAAATTATGTTCTTGATAAGGGCTTTTATTCGTTGCAAGAATATAAATCTTATCATTTAAAACACTCGCACTTATATCACCTTTTGTTACAGCTAAGTATGGAATATTAATTGGTGTTTCTGCCCATGTATCTAACTCTGCATCGTAAATATCAATCGTATTTGTACTATCTTGATATGCTCCTCCAATAACATATACTTTTTTACCTATCGCCACTGCCGTACTATCTGTTCTTTCTCTTGGCATATCAGCTTTTGAGCTCCACTCATTTTTGTGAGGATCATACATGTAGGTATTTTTATTACTATATGATTTTTCACTACTTCCCCCGAAAACAAAAATCTTCCCATCTACTACTGCGGAACTAGAATGAAGTCTCTCTTCCGGTAAGTCCGCCCGCTTCGTCCACCCATTTGTCTCAGCTGCATGAGCTTTTAACGGATGAATTGTGACCATCATAAAAATAGTCAAAAGCACTAAAAATAAACCTTTTTTCATCGTTTCTTTCCTCCATATCTTAAATATCCCTCCTTTTATCGACATATTTGTAATAAAATTTAATTTTTATCATTGTACACCAGAACAAATATCCTCAAATCGCACCTGTTATTTACCCTCACACATACATCACCGGCGTTGATATTTTAATAATCTTTCCGCCGCGACGATAAAATCTTGGGACGCGCCGGCTTAAGGTGGCGATGACTTCGTAGTTGATCGTATTGAGCATTTCGGCGATTTCATCGACAGAAATTTCTCCGCCCTTTTGACGACCATATATGACGACTTCTTCGCCTTGCTTTGCTTTCATTTCTCCTAAACTGATCATCGTCATATCCATGGTGACGCGGCCAGCAATCGGCATTCGTTTTCCACGGAAAAGCATAAATCCTCGATTGGATAATGCTCGTGAGTACCCATCTGCATAACCGATTGGTATGGTTGCTATAACTTCATCAGGTTTTGCTACATAGGTTGCCCCATAGCTGACGGTCCTTGGCTTTGTCACCATTTCCTTCACGAATGCAATCCTTGCTTTTAAACTGAGAGCGGGCTCTAGCTTAACAGCATCTAAACTCTCAATGTATTGCGAAGGATACAGTCCATAAAGTCCGATGCCTAGCCGTATCATATCTGCGCTAAATTCAGGAAATGCGATGGCAGCCGCTGTATTGTTCATATGTACAGTGGGCAAAGTAATGCCTTCTTTTTTTAAGAAACGAAGAAAATCAATAAAAATGCTGTGCTGCATTAGTGTGAAATCAGGGTCAGGCTCATCCGCAGTGGAGAAATGCGTAAATATTCCATCCCACCTCAGGTTTTCACTCTTTTCAAGCGCCTCCACCACCTCTAACAGCTCTTCCTTTGTCCGTACACCTAATCGTCCCATCCCTGTGTCAACATTGACATGAATCCCAAGGCGATGCTGACTTTCTTCTTCCGCTAAGATCTCATTTGCTTGAACAATCCAGTCTTCTCGAAGGCCGGAGAGATCAATTCTCCAGGCTGCAGCCCTTTTCACACAGTCGAGCGGGGTAAATCCAAGGACCAGAATCGGTGCTTCAATTTTTGCTCTCCGCAATACAATACCTTCTTCCAAGCTGGCAACCGCAAGCTCTGTCGCACCGCTTTCTAGTGCCTGCCGCGCTACTTCAACTGAGCCGTGTCCATAAGCATTTGCCTTTACGACAGCCATGATCTTGCTTTTCCTTGGAATATGCGCTTGAATGGCTTCGATATTTCTTTTAATCGCGTCAAGATTGACCTCGATCCAGACTTCCCTGCAAAGCTTTTGCATGTATGTTTCCTCCAGTCATTTCGATATCAATGATCGTTTTCGTGTCTAGTCTATCTTTATTCATTTTTGAGAAAAACATTCAACCGCAATGATTGAACCAGCTTTTGTCTTGATGGACATAAAAAAAGAAACCACCTCAAACTGTGATTTCTTCTTTATGAACAGTCATTTATTAAACCGCAGATTTCATCATTGAATCAATTTCATGATAAATCTCCTTCAGATTTTCTCGTTCAGTCAAATATTCGGCAGTGCTCTTACGAACAGGCACATCAAATGTCAGAAAGGTGAGCGTAATCGTTGATGATTCCTGATCATTCATAGTTAATCTCAATTCAAGTGTCGAGATCTCTTCATTATTATCACTCTCAACAGATTGTTCAATCGGTACACCATCTTCTAACATGTCAACTTGCTTCAACTCTTTCAAGGAAAGCTCAGTGACTTCAAACCTGAATTTTCGAGATGAGCGGCCAGGTTGATGTGTAATAAAGCGTATTACCTTTCGCTCATCATCAATCGCAAAGCCTTTATCAACATTTTGTGAAAAGATGTATGTGGAAGCCTGAAACCCGTCTTCTTGAAAAAGCATCATCATTTTATCTAATAATATATTTGGATCATTCTTTTCTTTTTGCCTTTGCAGCCTACCCGCTATCCATAAAATGACCATTGCACCGATGATGCTAAAAACCGTTCCCAGCCCATTACCTACATCTACGAAAATAGTAAAGCCTAAAATAGCAACAATAAAAGCGATTACAATGCCTATGATGAATATCACTCCATGCTCCTCCTGTCATGACCCTCATTGTTATATTGGTTTAATCAAGTATAGCATCTGGATTTTGATCGAAAAAAAAATCTATTATAGACTAAACAGACACTATATTCATTTCGCTTTTAAATAGAAAGGATTTTTATGATGAACCTCTACACGACAGACGAAATCATTGATGCTCTTTATAAAGCCTGGTCCTCTCAATCTAGTTCAAAATGGAGTGAAGACAACCCGGCCAATGGACAATGCGGCGTCACTTCTTTAGTCGTCCATGATCTTTTAGACGGAAAAATAAACAAAACCGCATTACCCAACGGATGGCACTTTTACAACGTAGTGAATGGAACAAGAATCGACTTTACTTCTTCACAATTCTCTGAGGAAATCGTTTATATGGATGTCCCTTCAAATCGAGAAGAAGCATTTCAAGATACGAATGAGGATCAATACCGATATTTAAAGGAACGAGTCCTAAAATATTTAAACATTTAATACTCATGAAAACAGACCATATGAGGTCTGTTTTCATTGCAGTTTGATCAAGTGTTTAAAAGATAGGCAGTAAGAATTCACACACCTTATCTTCGCCTTCTTCTCTATACCTTTCCATTATAGGGGCCTGACGCATGTTTAATCGATTGTTTTGGATCATTTGAGGCAATTGTCTCCAAAACAAATTCACTTTTTCGATTGTATGTGTCACCGTGAACACAGCATACTTTCCTCCTTCAAAATGACCAGTCTGAACCATTTGATCTTTTGAGAAATCTCTATTTGTCATAAGCATGAGATCGTATCTGCATTTTTCTGATGGAATTTTTCCAGGATCATCTTGAGGAACACCATATATACCATATTCCTTTAATTCATCATTTAAATGATGTTGCTTAATCCATTTTTTAAATCTCTTCATCATCTCAAAATTCTCTTTGCTGCCATATGATCCGATATTTCTCATATACACCATTTTCATATTCGTTAACATTTCAATTTTGTAATTCATGATTTCCCTCCAATTTTTATTGGAAGACTGGCCAATCATTCCTTACAAACAACGGTAACATCCTTTAAAATATAATGCAGTAGGATATTAAAAATAATGTAATGCATGATGGAAAATACATATGTAGGATTTGCGATCTAGATCGTACATGAAGTAATCTCATTTTCTCTTCATTAGATATCAAATTTTTTCAAATAAAAAAGTGCGGACTATAGCCGCTCAATTGTTATTGATTTTCCTTTGAAGACTTAACACCGAGAAAGACGCCAATCAAATAGATGATTGTTCCGAAAAACATACCATTTAACAAACTGATAAACAACATTTTACAAACCAGACCAACATAATAAGACGCTGGCGTCCCTGGAAACACAGCCATATTGAACAGGCTAATCATAAAGGTTAAAGCAAAAGATATAATGAAAATCCTTCGAAATAATGTTGATTTTAACATTGTCACTTTACTTCCTCCTCAATATCTTTTCTATGGAAAAAATATTCTTTATTCATAGCATATATTCAGTCTTAAAATAACCAACAATACTGATGACACTGATCATCACAAATACTATTGATAACGTTTTAAATTTCATACTGACAGTCCCCCCGCTTCACTTGAGTTTGGAAATAAAGAATCTTTTCATAGAAATGCATCGCATTGTCTTTATCTCCCATTTCATTATAATATTTTGCAGCATCTTTTGCTAAATCTTCAAGATCAGGATACATTGACTTTATTTCTAGCGATTCCATTATTTTTTCCAACTGCTCAAAATTGTTGTCAACATATAGTGATCTTAAAAATTTGAATATCAATAACAGCACATGGTCTTTCAGCTTTTCAGATAGTTCTATGCCGTTATTTAAAGCATACTTACCTAAATCCTTTTCTTTCTTTTTGAAATAGGCTTTGGACAACATAATGAGCGGGTCTAAGATTCTATTTAAATGTTCGTATCCCTGCTCTCTAAATGCTCGAATTGAGTCATTAAAATGTATAATTGCTTGGGCTATTTCATTATGATGAAAATAACTCAACCCTAAATTATAGAGTGCTGATCCTTTTAATCGTTTTGTTGAGTTGTCGGCGGCTTTTTCTAGTGCGTGTTGAAAATGGGGTATTGCTTTTTCGGGGCAGCCCATATCTATATAGTTTAATCCGATCACAAAAGAACATTGTATTTCTCTTACTGTGTATGTCTCTTTTTCTCGATAGCATTCTATCGCCTGAGCGATATGGTGCATGGACATGTGGGTTTGTTTCATGTGGTAATAGATTTCAGCCATCTTGTAATTGAACTCGGCCCGTTCGATATCGTCACTGACAAGAGACAGCTTTTTTTCTGCCCGTTTATAGAAGGTAATCGCATTTAGGTATTCATAGTTTTCAAATTCATACATGCCGAAGAAAAAATCGAAATAATACTCGAGCAATCCTGTTAATTTCTCTTGGTCTCTTTTGATCTTCATTGCGAGTTCCTTGAAGTTGGCCCGCTCTTTCCCATTTTCTAAAGGATTGAAGTAATCAAGCATTAATTTATGTCTGAACTCCATGAGTGAGAAATACAATAATAAATCTTGATTTTCTTCCATATGATCAAGCATTGATTTGATTTCCTCTTTATATGCTTCGGCGTCCGGTACGTTAAATCTTTGAATATGATAATACCATTCATTGATTTTCAAACCGACGTGAGAAGAAAGCACTTTCTCCATCAGCCCTTACCTCTTCCTCTATTTTCCCTATAATGACATATATTATCATTTTATGTACCAATCGACACCGAAAAGAAACCGCAAAAAGGCCCAATAAAGGGCCGTGAAATTGATAAAATAAAATGACTTCTATTCATAAATAAGCACCCAGTATTCCGCCCCAGGTTCTCCTTCTCCCACAACAGCCTTCCACCCTTTTTTTTGATAAAAAGATAAAGCTTTGTGATTGTCGGAGACACATTTGAGGGTGACCGGTGTTCCTAAAACTTTTATCGCTTGTTTGAGCAGCAGATCGCCAGCCCCTTGACCAGCAGCTTCTGGATGTACAAACAAAAGGTGAATAAAACGATCTGGTACATATAGAGAAATGAATCCAAGGATTTTATTGTTCTCCTCAGCTAAGAAAATTTGCTCTTCCTGCGTATCTTGATCAAAATCTTGCAGATGGAGTTCTTCTGGATTGAGCCAGTGAAAGCTCTGGCGCCGGGATTCTAAATAGATTTGTCTTAATTGTGGATAATCGATCGTTTTTGCTTCTCGAATGAGCAATAGAATTCCCCCGTTTATATTGAAATGTGAAGCTGCATCATTTAACTCGACACTTCTTCTTTTCTACCAAGTTTCATTGATAACTGAACGCCAATCATTAACGAGACGATGACAAGCATTGCCACAATGGAAGCATAAAAATGTCCGCTTAAATCGAAAACCAAGCCAATGAAAAACGGACCGAATCCACCCACGATGTACCCGCCCATCTGCGACATCGCAGACCAGGTTCCGGCTTCCTCCGGAGTACTCGTCTCCATAATCGGGAGCATAAGCGCTAAAGGAAATAACCCCCCGGCACCCATACCTAGGAAAATGACGGCTGGCAAGATCGGCATTGGCAGAAGAAGAAAGATAAGGCCAATGAGTTCAGACAGACTGCATAAGATGAGAAATAATTTCGGTTTTCCTAACCGAGTAACGACCGCTGGAACGAGTAGTGCCACCGGAATCTGAATGAGTGTAAATATGGTCAAGAGCATGGCAGCATATTGCGGACTGTTTCCAAAACTAAGAGCAATCGGTGAAATCCATGCCGTCAAAGAATAAAACATACTGGACATAAAGCCAAAGAACAAGGTGAATTGAATGGCCTTTTTGTTTCGTAGCGGCAATTTTAACGGCAACGTTACAAGATCACTCTGCTCATTTTTGCGAGCTAAACCTATCCATAGAATAAGGGCGATCACCCCTAGAATAGCCCAGCAGGACAATGCAAATGGAAGATGATGCTGACTGCGTAGATAAATCGGAATCGTGAAACCGGAAGCGAGCGCTGCACCTATTGTCATCGAAATTGAATACACACTGACAATACCAGGATTTCTCGGGAAATATTTTTTAATAAAACTAGACAATAAAGGACCTGCGAAGCTAATCCCTACCCCTCCAGCAAACGCAGTCATGAGCAGGATAGCAACCGATTGGCTAGTACCACGCAGTGCAGTGGCAATCGTGATAAGAAGAATCGAGAAAAACAGCGTTCTCTCTAAACCAAAACGCCGGCTGAGTATCGTTGCAACGGGAGCAAATATTCCCATACAAAGGACAGGCAAAGTGGTCAAAAGGCTTGCTGTCAGTGCGTTTACTCCAAGCTCTGATTGGATCATGCTCATCATGGAAGCCACGGAAGTAATGATCGGACGTAAGTTTAAAGCGGCTAAAAATAAAGCGGCTAAATAATATATTTTTTTCATCAATACCCTTCTTTCTCTCTCATCTTGTTAAGGTTACTTTGAGTATAAATCTGCCGCATTCATTGATCAATACAATAAATCGTATTATGATGATAGGAAAAGACTATCATTTATGAAAGGTGGACATATGGATACCCGGCATATTACCTATTTTATGGCTGTATTCAACCATTTGCATTTTACAAAAGCCGCTGAGCAGCTAGGTATATCACAGCCTACACTTAGCCAGCAAATTCGACTGCTTGAAGCAGAAGTTGGGATGCCGCTCTTTGATCGAATCGGCAAAAAGGTCGTTGCTACCGAAGCTGGTTCGCTGCTTTATCAATATGGCGTGAAAATGCTTCAAGCTGAAAGAGATGCAAAAAATGCGATGAAAGAACTATTATCGGAAAAACGAGGAACCGTTCGTCTCGCAGTACTCCCTTCAGATCTTGATTTTCAGCTGGTGCCACTATTTGTAGAATTTAAAACTCTTTATCCAGAAACCAATCTAAAGGCATATTCAAATATCTTCGTTCGTGAAGAAGTCCTTTCGCATAAAGTGGATCTCGGCATCGGACTGCGAGGGCCTGCGGATAAGCGTCTCGTTCAAATTCCACTTGGAAGTGAGCCTTACGAATTATTTGTTCATTCAGAAAGTGATTTGGCCCAAAAGAGCGAAGTGTCATTAAAAGAGCTGACTCACCGTGCGTTGGTCATGTATCCGAAGGGATATCTAGGAAGGGATTTAGTAGATGACGTATGTAAAGAACAGGGTGTTGAACTGGACACTGCCATGGAGGTTGGGTCCGCGTTTTCGCTATTGCAGCTGGTTGAAGCCGGCATCGGTGCAACCATTCAGCCAAGAGGATTACTAAAGCAACATTCGATATGGCCTAATATTGTTTCGATTCCTATTGCTGATCCAGCACCTGTCCGGCACTTGGAATTAATTTATTATGCAGATCGATTTGTCAGCAAAGCACAACAGCAGCTATCTGAATGGCTGATAGACTTTTTCAAATCAAGAACTAACTAAAAAGTGAGGTTAACACATGAAGAATGCAAACAGCATATTTACAAGAACAAACCGGGTTGTTATTCGTCAATTTGATAGACAGGATATTGAAGCATTTTATCAATATCGAGCAAATCCTTCTATTGCAAAATTTCAATCTTGGGAAAACTACACGTACGAAGATGCTGAATCATTTGTTCAACATCAAATGACACAAAAACCTAATCAACCGGGGACGTGGTTTCAATACGCTATTGCCTTATCTGAGTCCAATCAGCTGATAGGAGATTGCGCCATCCATACACTTGACAGTGAACCTAGAATCGTTGAAATAGGTTTTACCCTCGCGCCTGAATACCAAGGAATGGGCTATATTCACGAAGCTCTCAGTTCAATCTTCCAATATATTTTTATGACATTGAACAAACATAAAATCATCGCCTTTACAGATATGCGCAACGAAAAATCCATTCGAGTGCTGGAACGTTTAGAAATGAGACGCGAAGGACATTTGCTGCAAAATTATATGTCGAAGGGACATTGGGTCGATGAATATCAATATGCCATTCTTCAATCTGAGTGGGCCGCTAAGCGTCATTAAACATTTATTTCCTATTCAAAATTCCTAAATAAGCGCTCCATGGACCCACATCGGTTCGATATCGTTTCGCCATGACCCGAACAATCTGGGACATATGTGTGAAGTCATGGACAACCCACGCAGAAAGTAATTCGCTCACTTGCACGACCCCAAACTCCGGATGGACGCCCTTTTTCTCTAAATCAAGGCCTGAATGTGTCATGCGCTGAATGTATGCCACATTCTCCATCCGCACATGATGAAACTCAGATAGTGCTTGTTCTATCTGTCTTTCAGATTGATTCAAATGAGAGTAGCGGTCAAACGCAGGAAATGGTGTATTCTCTCCATCAGCAAGAATCACATTTAATCGAGGAATCCAATTGAATTTCTCTGCTTCAATCAAATGTTCAATGACTTCAACTGGATTCCATGTTCCCTCTCCTTCACGGCTGTGAAGCCAATCATTCGATAAACCGGACAAAAGACTTTCTAACATGTGAGGAGTTCGACTCAACATATCCAAAGCTTCATTCAAATTGAAATTCATATGGCTGCTCCTTTATCAATTTTCTTTATTCTAATGTTTTTTGAATAGGATGCAACTCATACTTTAAGACAGATAAATGCGCTTTTCATCAACCTTCTATATACAAATAGAACTTTTCTATAACGATTACCATGCTTTCTTTTTTTATAATAGAAAAAAATGAAATGTGGTGATATCTATGTCTATAACGATTGGTATTATGGGCGGGATGGGTCCTTTAGCAACGATTGATCTGATGAAAAAAATCATTTCACATACACCAACTATTAAAGATCAGGATCATTTACATGTGATTGCTGATAATTTCCCTAAAATTCCTGATAGAACCACTGCAATTTTTGGGAAAGGCGACGATCCTACAGAATATATGATTGAATCAGTAAAGAGATTAGAACGTGCCGGAGCGGACTTTATTCTTATTGCATGCAATACCGCACACTTCTTTTTAGAAAACGTACGACATTCCACTCATATCCCTATTATGAACATGCCATTAGAAACCGCAAATTACCTAAACAAACATCACTATACATCTGTGGGCTTACTATGTACTGATGGAACATTAAAAACCCAGCTCTATCAAAAGGCTTGTGCTCATCACAAGATTGACGTCATGACTCCTAGTGAAAATCTTCAGAAAAACGTGATGAATGGGATATATGCAGTGAAAGCAGGAAAATTAAGTAAAGGCGGAAGTGAATTGGCGTTAGCTGCAGAAATTTTAATCAATCAAGGAGCAGAAGCCATCATTGCCGGCTGTACAGAAATCCCCTTAGTCCTAAGGTCAACTAAAGATGTGAAAGTGATTGACCCTACTGTCATTTTGGCGAAAGAGGCTGTAAAATTAGTGTATGAGCTTGAAAAACTAAACATTTAAAGAACGTCATATAAGGGGATAACATGAATATTGAGAATATAGAAGCGTTTATTTATGTATGCCAGCTAGGCAGTATCAATAAAGCTGCGGAAGCACTGTATTTAACCCAGCCTTCTGTTTCGGCACGTATTCAATCATTAGAAAAGGAATTAGACCTGAAATTATTTGATAGACAGAGAAATAAACTATCTCTGACGGAAAAAGGTGAACAGTTTTACCCGCATGCCAAAAAGATTCTCCATTCTTATCAAGAAGCAAAGCATAGTCTCAAACAAACGATGATTCCTTATGAATTGACGATTGGATGCGCATCCTCCATTTCCAATAATCTATTGCCTAACATATTGCCCGCCCTAAAAGAAAAATACGAAAACCTGAAAGTGAAAATCGTAACAGGACATTCAAAGGATGTTGTCCAAAAAGTGATTAACAACCAAGTAGACTTTGGGATTGTGAGGACTGAAACACATCCTCAAATTGAATCGATCCCAATTTTCAGCGATCCAATCGGGCTGTTCGTCCCAACTCATCACCCGCTTGCCAGCCTTGACAACATCAATATGAAAGAGCTAGAAGAACAGCCTTTTATTTTCTTTGACTATGGATCATTTGATTGGTTGATGCTCCATCGATTATTTCAAAAAAACAACATCACACCGAACATTTCCATTGAGGTTGATCATATGGAAACTGCAAAAAATTTAGTGCTGCAAGGAATGGGACTATCATTTCTACCTCATCATTGTGTTAGAAATGAGGTAGAACAAGGAACATTAAAACAAATTTCAATAGACCCATCCATTGATTTCAACATCAATATCGAGTTCATTTATAAAAAAGGAAAATCCAAATCCGTTTTCATTGATCAACTCAAACAGTTTTTTCATGAATTAGATTAAAAAAAAGCCCTTTTCAGGGCTTTTTTTGGATTCGTTCTGATTGATTAGCTTTCGTTTGCCAACATGTATGCTGCAGTTTCATGTATATCTTTTAATCCTGATCTCTGTGCGTACTCGGCCACAGTAATCGCACTTGTCGTCAGAAGTTCTATTATATGTTCATCCATTCCTGGCCAAGTTCTCCCGCCTGCTTTTTCATACGCATGGATAAGTTTTGTTAACCCTTCTTTCCCAAAGAGAAGTTGATGCGACAAAAAGTCTGCAGATACATCACCAACCCCCACTTCAGACCAATCAATCACACCCGTCACACATTGATTTTCATCAATCAGAATGTGGCCGGGATGCAAATCTCCATGCTTCACTCCCACGAAAGGCGGCCATAAAGAATCTTTAGCTAGCCATTCTTGCCAGCGCTCCCATAACCCGCTGTTAATGGTGTATTGCGATTTGACACGTTCCATTCGCTGTTTCATTGATCCTCTTAATTCATGAGCACTGAGCATCTCCACACCGATCGTTTTAAATGGCTGTTGATCTAAGGAATGTACATTCGCTAGAACTCTTCCTAATGATTCATAATAAGCTTGCGGTACATTCGTTTGATCAAAACTCCACACATATGATTGCTTCTCCACATCAATACTAGCCGCCGGTACCCCCTCTAATTGTTTATAAGCAATCAGACTTTCTGTAAAGATAGACCACTGAGGGACCTGAAAGTGAACCTGCTTACTCATATGATCTAATGTCTTTTTTTCTTGTAAAGTATGTTTCATTGATTCAGGTCTGCGAGGCATTCTTAATATCCATTGATCACCATGTAAATCTTCGACATGTGCGACACGGAAATCCACACCTGATTCATTTATTTTGATGGTATTCTCTAAAATTTCTAATCCGTGATGTTTGGCTAATTGCTTTAATTCTAGTCTATTCATATTCTTTTCCTCCAATTGCTCATTTATTCATGATCAACAGGCGTTAAGAAAATCATCAAAAAAACCACAAATAGGCTGCTATCTGTGGCTAGAGTAAACACGGCTAGACTCATATCTCTCTTTTTATCAATAAAAAATTACAAAAAAAGACAGAAATGATATCTGTCTGTCTTCAAGTAAAGTTACATACTTGACCGCTGAAAATGATTAAAAATGTGCAGACTACCCCGTTTACTCTGTTTGATGAAAACAGAGCCTTTGAACATATGAAATTATTGATTGTTCAAAGTTTTCTGGCGTAATCTTCCTGCATGCATCATTTTTAACCATCCTCCTCTTCATAATATAAAACTACTATACTTCATTTAAATATGACTTTCAATAAGATTACAAAAAGAAGCCCTTTTCAGGGGCTTTTCTTCTTTCACTATCGTTTTTTCACAGGATGAATGTCCTCTCCCAAAAAAGCGGTATCAGGCTCACCACTATTTTCTAGAAACTCCGCTATTTCTTTCAGCTCTTGATTGATAAGGTCATTTCTTTGCATATCCGGGTTTAACAGAAGGATGGAGTGAATCGTTGTCGCTGCTTCATACAAAATATGTTGATCTTTTATCTGTTTGATGCATTTTTTCATACGATCGAAAAACCATTCAATCTCTTCAATTTCTTCCATCGGATAATGTGCCATTTTAAAGAGATTCTGCTGACAAAGGTCTTGTCTCTCAAAAATTTGTTCAAGCTCTTCTTTACTGATATACAAATCCGAGCATTCCTCATCAATTTCTACTACCTCGATCATGGCGTCTTCAGCTGTATATAACTGCTCAATAAAATCATCAAAAGTATCTGCCAGCTTAAAATCCACTCCCATCTCTAAATCAAAATAGTAGCGGGTGTTCTTTCGTTTGTCGATAATCCATTGCGATCCATGTATCTTCCTCTCCGCTGATGATCACAAGTCCCTCCGGCAGCTCCAATTCATCACTTAACTGGGAACTATTCATGATGCCATCATCTTTGGCGATTCCTCTTAGATGATCAAATTGAACATGACCCTCAGCCCATGAATTCGGTTGTTCCGTTGGAAAAGCATTACGAACTGTAAAGCCACCATTCCATTCTAAGATGAGCTTTTTTTATGTATCAGGTAAAGCGACACCAAGTCTCACCTCTGCTTCACGAATTTGTTCCTCATCTATCTTTTCTAACGTGAAAGGACTCTCTTCTTCTTTCTCCCAGAAAGGTTTCAAAGTGGGGACCTCCTAGTTTCTAATGAGATCAGTATATCATTGACCAACTACTCATTTACCATTTTAAAACCTCAAATTACAAACTCGTTCAATTCCTTCATCCAATAAAGAATTTATCAGTAGATATAAAAAAGATCTGGCTGGAGTGCCAGCCAGGTACCAGGCACTTAAAATGCTCAATGCCAGCATCCGCATGTTATTCCTTCTGGACAAAATATTCACGTTCGTTTTGTTTATCTATATCATACGATGATCCGCATAGAAAAAAGATCCCCTTTTTCTTGATTTGATGACCAATTGACACAAAAAACCTTGAAAGGCATTGGCCGATCAAGGATCATTTTGTTACTTCATTTTCACTGCTTCTTTCATTTCCTCTACTATTTTATTAAACCACTGTATAGGATTTAATGAGATCGCCGGAAAATAGATTTCTGCATTATTTTCGATAAAGCTTTCTTTTTCTTCTATTGTTAAAGTACCATTCAAAAAATCCTGACAATCCTTTATAGTAGACAGCAGACATTCTTTAGTAGCTTCATGAATAAACTCCTCTAACGCTTCTTCTGGTGAATCGATATCCTGATGAAATGTCCCACCTAAAAAATCTTCTAACTCCTCTAAATAACTGTAACTCTCATTCATTTTATCATCCTTCTTTCTATTTAACAGGGTATCCTGTTAAAATAAAACCGCCATTCTCATCTTTTTTCAGTATAATTTTTGCATTTGTAACATTCTCAACTACTTCTGAATTTCTCGAAACACTTCTTCCAATTACCTCCCCATCACCCTTATATTTTAATGGTAATGTAGGTCTACTGTTGGGGTCGGATAACCACTTTTGTATTTTATCAACACTCTTCGGATCACCCAAAACTGAATCAGCAACTCTTTCTGCAGTCATTCTATCGTTAAAAGTAGAAGAACCCGTGATTTTAGGATTACTTTTCAGCCTTTCTAATAGTTCTTCATCTGTTTTCCCAACATGTCTCTCTATTAAGTGCCCACCTCTGGATTCATGTGTAGCTAACCCATTACCTGGAGATAAAGGATTTTTCTCACCTTTCTTGATTCCCATCTTACCATGAAACCCTTTTGCACCAAACGGTAAAAGCATCCCCAGCGCCGCATTCATACTCGCTTCCTGCTGTTCTTTCGAGATCTTGTTTCCAAACATGTCTCGGCCTGTGATCGCTTCGCTGAAGCCGTTGGTGGCGGTGAGGCCATATAAACCTTTTTGGGTTGCCTTTAGGGCGTCAAAGGATTTTTGTGATGTCTTGTAGATATCGACTGCCCTGACTGCAGCTGATGTGGCTTGGGTGGTTTTATAGACAGCTTTTCCGCCTTTGAAAATGCGGCCTGCCCAGCCGACGATTGGGATGTAGCCTGCGGCTGCCATGCCGCCTGCCGCGACTCGCTGGCCTGTGGTGAGTTCCTCGCCTGTGATTGGATCAACGCCTGTTGCGGCACGTTTTGCATCGTTCACACCTGTCAATTCATTGACGATATTTCCGCCATAATCAAGTGCTTTTTCATACCAAGGACGGTTGGCGAGCGCTTCTTGTTCCTTTGCGATCTCTCGGGCTTCTTCTTGTTCTTTTTTGATTTTCAGATATTCAGCAGTTTGCTTCTCAATATCGCTCTTTGCCTTGTAGATGTCGCTATTTTGATACGCTTTCTTGTCAAAATTCATAGGCGAAATCGCTTTTCCGTCATTTGTCGCATTCATCATTTCAGCATACAATGCCATTGTAGCTTGTTGCTCCGTCTCTGACAAAGCATATTCATCTTTTAAATTTTGATCAAGCTCTCTTAGTTCTTTGACCGTCTTTTTTCGTTCATCTTCCGCATCTTCTATTTTTTCATCAAAGGTTTGGCTATCAAATACTTCTAGGGAAATGAGGTCATCAATGTCTTGAAAAATCGTTTTGAGTGCCTTTTTTTGATCCTTCACAATGCTTTTAGCATTCTTGATGCCCATATGTACTGCGTTGTCTAAAAAGTGTTCTTCTACAAAGGTATCGCCGCCAAAGCTCGTATCATCCAGTGTCCCAGAAACACCTTCATGAAAGGCTTTTTGTTTATCAATGAAGCTGATAAACATGTCTACATTTCCAGCGAGCTCTTTATAGAAACTTTTAATGTTATCGGCACCTTTCCCAGTGAAATCATCACCGAGATTGGTCACACCTTGTAATGACTTTTTTAAATCTACCATTTGTTCGCGGAGTTCCTGATAGTGTTTTGCCCTTGTGTCCATGGCACTGGTTAGTGCTTTTGCATCAAGTATCTTGCCCAGCAGAATTCACTCCTTCCTATTCATTGACAAGGTCAATTTTACCAACACAGGGTTTGTCATGAAATAGGATTAAAGACACAAAAACAAGACCTAGAGTACTTTCTAGTGTTTATGGTTACTTGTTTTTTAATAAGTGATAACTATCTCTTCCTAAAAACACTCAAAACAATTTTAGTAGATAAAAGTTTGTCGACAATAAAAAGAAACAGAACATTCGTTGACAGAAAAACAAAAAAAACCTGCTACGCAAGAGTTTCAAAGATGATTCCAACCAGCGACCTCTACCCTATCAAGGTGAATGACCTCATCCGAAGCAAACGGACGTTTTCTGAAAAAGACTGATTTAATAAGGTTCTATAATGTGCAAGTGCATTTCTGATAAAAAACTGAAAGGGTTCGTCCCCAATCTGTCCCCATTTAAAAAAAACAGACCCTCAAGGTCTGTTTAGTTTTGCCTATGAGTTTTCAAATGTTGAATTTGGATCGATCATCGTCGTGTTTCGATCGGTTTTTTGAGGAAATACAGTGGTATTTCGATCAGTTGATTCTTGTGAGTAATTAAAAGAACCTAGGCAAGCAGCACCTACCAATAAAGTGGCGCTAATCAATATCTTCATTTTAATATTCATATAAACACTCCCCTTTTTGGATTTCGGTTTGAGCTTCTATGGCAGTTCTATAATAATCTGCTACCCTCTCCGAATCATTCCTTTTTTCATAAAGATTTGCAAGGCTTAAAGCAAACTCTTCAATATAAGGATACAACTTCTTTTCCTCTAACCCTTTAAACATTTTTCGTATATTTTCAATACCTTCATCTACATAAATTGTCTTTAATGAATTGAGCAATGTTTTATAAAACAGATTGTTTTCTGCTGTTGCACTTTTTATTCCTTTAGCGATATATTCAAGTGCTTCTTTTGTTTTATCACTTTTAAACAAAGTCCAACTTAAACTAAAAAATAATCTTGGTTTAATATCTTCATTGTTTTCAGTCATCTTATCCAACCCTTTTTTATAGAAGGAAGCAGCTTTAATATAATCCTGTTGCCTGTCATACGTATTTCCAAGATTCAAATAAGTTTTAGCGATTAATCTTTGATCATTTATTTCTTCAGCAAGATCTAGTGCTTTATGTAAGTGGGGGAGCGACTTCTCATATCGTTTAAAATCATCATAATTTCCTGCGATCACAAATAGACTTTGAATTTTTCTCACCTTATAAAGATCATAACGATCATAAATCTCTAGGGCTTTTATAATATGGTGCATAGAAACATGGGTTTGTTTCATAATGTAATATGCTTCAGCAACTTTAAAATGGAATTCTGCTTGTTCAATTTCATCTACAACAAGCGCCAGCTGCCTCTCAGCAATCTTATAATATTGAATGGCTTGTACATACTCTTTCTTACTGAATTCATGCATACCTCTAAAAAAGGCATTATAGTATTGCAACATTCCAGACAGTTGATGGTTAGAATTCTCTATTTTATCGACTAGCGCGGAAATTGATTGATCGAATGAAGGTTTTATATAATCGAGCATAAGCTGATGTCGAAAACACATCAATTGATAGTAAATGAGCAGGTCTTGATCCTCTTCCATTCGCTCAATTTCTCGTTCTACCTCAGCTTTCAAAATCTCTGCATCGGGTACACTGAATTGCCGAATCATTTTATACCATTCATTTATTTTCACACCAACATGTGAAGAAAGAACTTTCTCCATTCCTTATTCCCCTTCCACTAATTTCCCTTATATTACATTTATTATCACATGTTTAAGTTTACAAGGCACCGAAAAGAAACCGCAAAAAGAACAGTTGAGTAACAGATTTTACGCATTTTCTTCACATAACAAAAAAGCAGACTCCATCAAGTCTGCCTTTCCTAAAAATCAAATGACTACACCTTTTGAAAATTAAGTATACAATGAATCGCTTAACCACTCTTCACAATGTTCTATAAGCAACCTCAAATATTCCACATATTGACCGACGTGATAGCCATCACAAACAGCATGATGTACTTGAATCGCAACGGGTAGGATGATTTTTTCTCCTTTCATCTTAAATTGACCTAACGTAAATATCGGCAGTAAATAAGTTTCATCTGTAGATACATTAAGGTTAAAAGAAGTAAAATCAATCCACGGCAGACTTGAAATATTGAACATGTTTTCTGGCATATGAGGTTTCGGAAATAGGTTGCTGCTTTTGCTAAATGTTTCAATGTCCGCTACACAGCTTTTATAAAACCGAGCAAAGTTTTCGTCATAAGGTGTCCAAATACTTGAAAATGTCTTTGTTTCTTTATTTAGAATCGTATAACTAGGATGGAGAAGATCCCAGTGACCAAGTTCATCGTTCACTAGATCCATCCGAAACTCCGGTATTTTTTGCACAGCCCTTGCTAACAAATAAATTTGCACAGGATATACTTTTAGCTTTTTTTCTTTTAATATTGAATGCAATGTCGTGATGTCTAGATCGATCACCAGACTATATGAGCATCGGGTTAACTTCATATAATGATGAAAGTGCTCTTTTCTCGGATAATTTTCATCTATTTGTTTAAACATTTTTTATCTCCTCCTGAATGTGATTTACTGTATTCAGGAGGAAACTTTATCTGTTTTCACCACCACAATCATCCTTTCAAGAGATATGTGTTTCTGTCCATTCAAAGTCTACCATGAGTTTCACCTACGATAAAGCCTTCAGCAACTCTTCGTAAGTCATCTTGCCTAACGTGAACTGTTCTAGTGCTATATATGTTTTCTCCGCTGAGGTATTCATTCTATTATGACATTCATTCACTAACTCATGTTCATTTGTTATTGGCTCATGTATATGTTCTTTTTTTCGAAATGCTTCATAATATCTTATACCAAAAATTCTCTGGGACATCGCATTGATGTGAATTCCGTCTGGGTTAGGTATAAGACCTTTCGCAGTAACATAATAACAATTTTCATGATGATGTGCATATTTTTGAAGTTCCTCATTCATCAGTGAAAATTCCACACATCCTGCGCCAAATGCCACTTTTCCCAAGAAATCACCCAAACCTCCTATTACAAGCGGAATGTTAGGTACGGATAATTCAGTTCTTAGTTCATGAAATAATCTTAGTATTTTTTCATAGTATTCTTTGTATTTCCCATCTTGGCTGTCACTTTCTCCTTGATGCCATAATATCCCTGCCAATTCGCTACTTTCCTTTGCAAATTTAGCTTCACTTATTGCATGACGAAATAATGCTTCATCCGGCGACCACTCATCAATGGAACTGCCACCCTCTGCACAAGGAATAAGGCCAATCTTCTCTCCTTCATGATCCTTACACCAAGCCGCCGCAAAGGAAGCCCCCAGTCCTACGCCAGCTACCGGCCTATCAAAATGAATGGGTTCAGTCATCATTTGCCATCTACCATTTCGCAGCATCATGATCCTTTCATTATAAATCGGAGGAACTTCATGTTTGAAGCCGCGCCCCGCCATATTTGATTGTCCAATTAGTAAAAATGACTTCATATCTTTCTCCCCCTCGCTAATTATTTTATCAAATGTGTATTCACCTGAACGTTGAAGAAATATTTTGTATTATTTTTTACATGTTTATTATTGTTAACAGCTTGTAGCAGTGCAGCATCTACTAAAAAACAGCTCACCACAGACAACGTGATTGAAGCTTTCAAAAGTGCTGGGCTTGAAGCAGAAAAACCAACTGATCTTGAACGAAAAGAGTTTGGAAATATAAGAAAGGAAAAAGGATTCTCATTCCTTCTTTAGGTGAAAACGCTGGTGGAAGGATTTTCAAATTCGGAAATGAGAATGACCTTAACCAGGCCAAATCATATTATGATGAGTTAGGAAATGCTGGATCTATGTTCTTCTCTCACACATATTCAAAAGGGAACTTCCTGCTTCAAATGAACGGAGAAATGAAGGATTCTGAGTTTGAAAAATATAAGAAAGTGATGGATGAGGAAATAAAATAGTTTCATATTTTTTACTGATTGCTTCTTTAATCTTTAACAAAGAAGAATTCTTTACGATGGTCTCTAATTCAGCTGGATCGAACCGTCACCTCTACCCTGTCAAGGTGAATGACCTCATCCGAAGCAAACAGACATTCCCATGAAAAAGACTGATTTAATAAGGTTCTATGATGAGCCTTTCTGATAAAAAATGTGCATTTCTGAAGAAAACTGAAAGGGTTCGTCCCCAATCCGTCCCCATAAAAAAACAGACCCTTAAAGGTCTGTTTTAATTTAATTCATATCTAATGAGAAGCCTTCATCTGCACATAACTTTGTATTTCAGTTTTTCCACATATGCTTTAATAGTGCTGTCCATCCTCTGCCCTTTTATTGGTTACACGTTGAGCAATTCTGTTTAAATTATATGATAAAAAACCAGATAAAGATTCTACGCTTTCCCTTGTATAGAGAATTGGTCAAATTCATACGATAACATATTTAATCAGTGTGTGCGATAGCCTTGACTTCAATCAATTGCTCTGGGAAAGCCAGATATGTCACACCAATGAGACTGCCAGCTGGTCTGTGTTGACCTAAGTATTCCTTGAATAGATCTATGACCGTTTCGGAGTGTTCTTGTGGATTTGTTAGAAAAATTTCAACATATGCAATGTTGGATTTCGTAGCTCCCAATTCCACCAATACCCGATCAAGGTTCTCAAATGTTTGCAGAGTCTGAGCTTCAATATTCTCCTTACCAACGAACATACCATTTTTATCGTATGAAAATTGACCTGAAATGTAGATTGTTCCTTTAACGCTATATCCTTGGGTAATACCGTGATCCCATAGATTGTGATTGTAGGTTTTAATATTAGTCATTGTTTTCTCTCCTTTATTTCAAAGTAAAGTAAGTATAAAATGAATATAAATAAAAAAATAGTACGCACTATTTAGATAGCTACTATCAGAAAGGATAGTGTCAATATGAGTATGGCCGATTATAGAAAAACGGGTAATATCCAAGAGACACCTTTTGGATATACTTTATCAGTTATAGGAGGCAAATGGAAAATGCTAATTCTGTATCTCCTTTCGGAAAATCAACCCGTTCGCTTTAATGATATGAAAAGGAGACTTGGAACGATTACCTTTAAAACATTGAGTGCACAACTTAAAGATTTAGAGGCAGATGGGATGATTATACGAAAGGAATATCCACAAGTCCCCCCTAAAGTGGAATACAGTCTTACAGATAAGGCAGAAACACTTTTACCAATTTTAGAACAGTTATGTGATTGGGGAGAGAAAAATCGAAGTAATTAAATTCTTTTTGTATACATAATTCAAAGTATTGACTATGAAGATACAAAAGAAAAGCAGCTTTTGATAAAGCAATGGAGCGTATAGGGAACTTCTAATCTTAATGAAAAAGATAGTAATGATTAGGCCCCATCCGTCCCCATAAAAACAGACCTTGCAGGGTCTGTTTTTATTTTGTCTATACGTTTTGAAGTTGTGTTTTGATCAATTGAAACAGCAATGAAAATAGCAGATAATATTCAAATAAAAAAAGCCCCCAAAAAGGGCTTTTTTATTAATAGACTTCATGCTTAACCAAAGTAGCCGTTTTCTGCGGTTTGAAAATCATTTGAGGAATTTATATGTACAGTGGTTGTGATCCCCATTAATAAGGTAAGGCTTAATATCATAACTTTCAGGTGCTTCATTCAGCTTCCTCCTCCATCCATGTCAATTTTTTGGCCTGTGATTCCAAACCTTCATCAAAGTATTTTGATGCCAGTTTGTAATTATCCTGCTTTTTATAAAATCTTGCTGCCATAATTGACAATTCTGCGGCATCTGTCCAAAGTTTTTGCTTTTTCAGTACATCAAGAGCTGCGTCGAGCTGAATTTCATCATCTGTTACATATATTGAATGTATGATATTTAACTTAGCAATATACGCATTGTCAGCTAATTCATTCGCTAACATGAGTGACTCATTGTGTGCATCCAGCCCTTCAGCTTTTTTATCTAACTGGAAGAGTACACGCGCTAACATGTAATTTGTTCTCATATACAGTGGTTTGTGTGGCTTTTTTAATTCAACTGAAAAGACATTTTGTAAACATTCTAAAGCTTGCTGAAGCTTTCCTTGACGCTCATAACATATCCCAAGATTGAAATACCCTAGCGCTTGTGGAAAATCAATTTTAGATTCTGCTGCTAAATTGATAGCATCCTTATAGGTGGATTCAGCTTGTACAAATTGGTTTAAATCCATCTTATTTGATGCGATTACCATTAGAGTAGTAGCAACCCGACTCTCTTGTAAATCTGCTGATTTAAAGCTTTCTAAAGCTTTTTTGGCGTGGTTAATGGAGAAATGATTTTGTGCGATTTCGTAGTATGCAATCGAAAGCTGATAATTAAATTCAGCACGTTCTAAATCGTCAGGAACGTTTCGAAGTCGGGTCTCTGCAATATGATAATAGTTGATAGCGTCTGAAAAGCGCTTTTTATAAAACTCATACATGCCATTGAAGAAGAAATAATAATACTGAATCATGTCATCCGTTTTCTGCTTCTCTTCAATGTCTATTTGATTCAATATATCTTTTGATCCCTCAAACTCCTGCGCCAACATTTTGTATCTGGAATCAATCAAGTTAAAGTATAATAAGACATTTTGATCTTCTTCCATATTTTCAAAGGCTATTACGATCTCTTTTCTCTTATTTTCAGCCTTTAGAATGTCCTGTTTCTTGATATATCCGTACCAATCACCGATCATTTTAGCAACAAATGGGCTTGCTACTTTTTCTCCCAAACAAACCTCCCCCTATCCATTCCTTTATTTTCCCTATAATTACATATATTATCATCCGTTTGAATATTCCACACCGAAAAGAAACCGCAAAAAAGAGAGACGAATTCGCCTCTCTGGTATGCCTTTTATTATTTGATGATACTCCAAATAAATCTTCCACTATTATGGCCTGTTTTTTGTGCCCAAGCTTACTAAAGGAAACTTGTTTTCATAGCAATATGTTCTCCGAGATTTACTATAAGTGGATCTTTATTTTTTTCTAAAAATTTAGCAATTTGATTTAGATTTCCATTAATTTTATCGTTGATTGGCATATTGGGATTCAATAAGAGAACGTTGTTAATCGCAGAAGCTACTTCATAAAGATCATCTTCATCTCTTGTTTTTTCAATGTGATATTGCATCTTTTTAAAAAAACATTCAATTTCGTTCAAATCAACCATCGGGTAGTATTGAATTTTATAAAGATTCTCTTCATCAAGGACGTCCAATTCAAATATGGCTTCAAGTTCTTCTTTACTTAAATGAACTTCAGAAAGTTCATATTCACCCTCTGCTGCTTCCTCATCGGCAGTGTACTCAGCTGTATAAAGCCCCTCAATGAATTCATCAAAGGAATCTGCTAACTTAAAGTCTTCTTCCATCTCAACATCAAAATAATGAATTGCAGGATTCTCTTTCGTTTTTCGATAATCCATCGCTACCCAAGTATGGCCATCCCCGTTAATCAAAACAAGCCCTTCTGGCAGCTCCCACTCTTTTATTAAGTAGGCACTATCCATAATTCCTTCACCTTCTGCAATTCCTAAAAGATGATTAAATTGAATATGATCCTCAGCCCATGAATTAGAGTGAGTGGATGGAAAAGCATTATGAACTATATAACCGCCATTCTGTTCTAATATGAGCTTTTTATATGTATCTGGCAAAGTGACTCCTAGTTTCTTTTCAGCCTTAGCTAATTCTTCTGCGGTGATCTTTTTTAATGTATAGTAACCTTCATCGTCTATTTCCCAAAAAGATTTCAAAGTTTATTTCCTCCTAGTGTCATTTAATAAAACACCTTTCACGAACTTATATTCTATTAAATTGTTTTTGGTGGTGATTGTATGTTTTATCTTGAGAGAAAGATTTATCGTATATGTCGCTTTCGTAAGAATCCAACAATTGATGATCTGGTAAAGGCGAGAAGATCGTTAGGCAATCAGTCAAAACCTCCTGCCAACTGAAAAACAATCTGACGGATAAAGTTCGTCGCCAATCAAAAGAAACAGAACGAATATTCGTTGTCAAAAAAACAAAAAACCCTTGCTAAGCAAGGGTTTAAACGATGATTCCGACTGGGCTCGAATCAGCGACCTCTACCCTGTCAAGGTAGATATATGGAATCCTGTGATTATCAGTGATACCCTCTATTCACTCATAACCCTTGATACATAAGCTTTCTTTACCCTTCTGTATCCTTTGGTGTTCCTTCGTATTTTTTAAAAATCGAAAAAAATGTTACCTTTTTTGTTACCTTTTTATACACCTATTTTAAACTTATGACTATATGCAAATTTAAGATTTACCACCATTAATATATTTCACTAACATAGCTGCTGCGTACATCAAAAAAGCAGCGATTAAACCATTCACCATACTCCCAAAAACGACAATCAAAATTTGTCCTGCGTAATCTGTCCATGTCTTATCTGGAAATACAGCAATGTTCCATATACTCACTAGCATATAGAATCCAGTCACAACGATAAACGTCCAAACAACTAACTTTGATTTGAGCATTTACTGACATTCCCCCAACATCCATTTTCTTCTATGATAACATGGGTTAATAATTAATCTTCAATCAATTCATCATGATCCATACGCTTAGCTTCATCTAACTCACGTTCTAATCGCTTCTTATCTAGTTCCACTTCCTTTAATGCTTTCTTAACTTCACGCAGCTCACGCACAGTCATCTCATCTACAGTTTTTGTTTCACCTGTGGATGGGATTTGGTGTGTTGAGTCGATGAATTCTTGTCTGTCTATTGATGTGGGTAGAGAAAGCATTTCGAATAGTTTTCCTGTTGGTAAATACAACGACGTCGTCGTATTTGAAAACTGATCTTGTGCTTTTATAAATCTTTGGGCAGTTCTAACATTGAAATCAATGCTTTTCAACCATTTCTCCCACTCCCCATGAACCAAATCATTTTCTTTCACATGCTTCAACCGTCTACCAATCTCAAATATGGCCTGTCCAGCTACTTGCTTATACGAGTTTATCTCGGCTGTGATGATGTTTTCTTGTTATCCTTGCCAAACGTATATGAGCAATACACAGAATTGGTTTCTTCAAATAGCTTTAAATTTTCTATTTTTAAACAATCGATAGTACCTATAGCATTTTTGAGTATAGCTTTACTTTTCATTAACATGTCATACTGAATAATACGATCGTCTAAGCTTAAAATATCGTCCATAAACATTGCGTGTAATTCAAATCTATTATTCTCATATTCAAATCTAAGAATCTTCACTTGTATCCCCCTAATTAATTTTCCTTAATTATACAGAGGATTTAGATTGAATGGAAAGAATATCATAGTTTTAAACGACTGAAAGCAAAATGCATTTAATCATAACGAAGTTTTTCGTTTTGATATAAGGTGATGTCATTTCAAATGACGGTAGGTATTTATGAGATCCCCACCATAGGTAGCTCCTAAGTTCAATTTAGGCATCTGCTTAATACCCTCATTTAAAATGATAGTGGTGACCGTCATAGCGTTCCTACGATACATACTTTTCCAATTAAAAACCTTAAAACATCCACCAAGAAGGACTATTAATCTATTTTTTGTTGAAATAACCCAAAAATTGTATATAATAGTATCTGAGGTGGAATGTTTTGGAACAAGTTTGTGAAACTAAAAGTAAATACATAAAAGATAGACTAGAAGATCAGATCGAATGGTATGATAAAAAATCAATGCAACATCAAAAAAAATACAAAAACATGAAGGTTGTTATTATCATCCTAGCTCCTGCTATTCCCATTTTGAGTGTTTTAACAAAATTCAACAGTTTATACGTTACATTGTTAATAGCAACAGCAGGTGGTATTATCACTATCTTGGAAGGATTATTGAGTTTAGGAAAGCATCAAGAGAATTATATAGAGTACAGACGGATTTGTGAAACATTAAAGCATGAAAAGTATCAATATTATACAAAGACTGGTGTTTATTCAGAAGGAGATACCTTTAAATTGTTGGTTGAGAGAACTGAATCAATAATATCGCAAGAGAATATCAACTGGGCTAATATGCAGAATAAAGCAAAGGGAGAGACAAATAATGGCTAAAAAGATTTTTATAAGTTACGACTATGATAATGATAGGGATTATAAGAATATGCTTGTTGCGTGGTCTAAGAACAACACCCCTAATTTTAAAGATATACAATTTGAAGACGGTTCTACAGATATCTCAGTTAATTCAACAGACACCGGAGCAATTAGAAGAGCTATATCTAGGCGCATGAATACATGTGGATACTTCTTGCTTTTAGTTGGTGAAGATACTCACAAAAGCAGCTGGTGCGACTGGGAAATTGACAAAGCGAAAGAATTAGGGATGAAACTTGTTGCTGTAAAAATAAACAACAGCAATACTTCTCCAGTCGGAATCCTAAATGCACAAGCTATATGGGCTAAATCTTTCACTAAAGAAGCAATCAAAAAAGCTATTGACGCAGCCTAATTATTCATCTAATGGTTTATACGTCTTTTCAAATATATCTGGCTTACACGGATAGATTTCACCATGCACACCTTTAATGATCCAATCACCAGGCGATGCTTTCATAGTGCCTTCTAATGTTTCGATGTCCATTTCTTTATCAATTTGATATGCTTCTACAACAACAGGTTTCTTTACAAATTTTTTCTTTTCCATACAGTTTCATCTCCATATTTTTTATTATTTAAATACCTCATTTTAAAACAATTAAACCATTTTAATTGCCCTCTATAAAGGGCTTTTTTGTTTTATAATTATCTTCTTCTACACTGACTTTTACTCATTACCCCCCTTTACATATAATGGCAAACGTAAGACAGGACTATATAATTTTCTTTCACCATTAGTCTTGACTTGTCGTTTGCTTTTTGGCTTGATAGGTTGAAAGCAATGGACTACGGCTGGACAAGTTGTCTGCCTGAATTTGCTTGTAAAAAAAATAAACAAACTCAGACAGGCGACTGATCATCTTGATAGTGTATCAAGCTTATGGTATCCGTATGTGTCACCCTATTTGCCGTTGGTTATTCCCCAAACAAACCTACTGTGTCAAGTGTCCCTAACAGGTTCAACGAACGCAAAATTATGTTCGTATACTTATGGCTTGTCCTGCATCGTCAGAAACGATACACCCATCCTTCGTACAGCACTTAATGGCAGCTTTCGCCTTTCAGATACATGTGCAAATAGGGAAGCACAGTGGTACCCTATCCTCATTTATCGCATCGGCTGAGTCACTACCCTTTCAAGTTTAACGTGTGTTAGCGCATTCCACGACAGTCTTACCCTTAAAAAAGGCATCACTAAAGACAACACCTTGATCCAGGAGCATTGACTGATTCTATTCAGTTGTGACCTATTGAATATAGATTAAAAATAAGTTAGAATGGGCTGGTATCATGGGATTTGTACCAACCCATCAGATTAGATAGTGCGCCAACACTTTTCTAATCAGCTAGAAATGACGATCATGAGCAGTAGGAATAGTCCTGTTATGCTCATGATTGTTACAAACAGTAACTCATCCATGAACCTTCTAAACAGCTTCCCCATTAATTTAATCCCACTACAGCTAACTCTTCACGACCATAAATATCAAGCATGTTGTACTCATCATCAGCGACTCCATATTGATCATTGCTATGTACTTCTTCAATTGTTCCTAGCCCGTATAACGTTTGCACTCTTTGACCTACAGATAACTTCCAGTTTGGATTAACATTGTTTAACATGTTCATTTCCCCTTTGTAATTGGTTTAGTTGGATCAAGTATGATGCAATCAAATTCAGTTTCTTGATTCTTCGGTTCGAATATCCTCAAATCGGTTAAGACTTCCCAAAGCGTTATTTGCTTCAATAGATGTGTAACGACTTCAGCAAGCGTTTCTAAGTCTGCATACGGAACGTTTCTTCCTATATACCAGATCGTTCCCTCATCGTAGTTACCGTCAGTTCGTTGCGTGATTTCAGCTAAAACAATCTGGCCATCACACTCCCCTACTGCATAACCTTCTTTAACGATGATTGCTGAGTAAAGATTGTTTATTTCTTGTGTGTTGAATTCCGTTTGAACGTTTGTAATACGATTCGTATAACTCTTCTTATATTAAGTTCGACTTATTAAACTAAATATACGATATATAATTTTATCTGTCAACACTTTTCATTCTTTTTGTTCGATAATTCGTTTTTAAGGTTCGACTTGTGATACAATAAATGTAGAATACGAATGAGGAGAGTTATAATGAGAATCAGTTTTAAACCAATGGAAATCACTCTAATTAAGCGAGATAAAAACAGAGAAGATTTAAAAAGAGACTTAGGAATTTCGGGCTCTACTCTTGCCAAAATGACTAGAGGCGAAGTCGTCTCTTTAGCTGTTATACTGAAAATTTGCGAGTACCTGGATTGTCCCATTCAAGAAGTTGTTGAATTTGTAAAGGAAGATTCTTAAGCAAAAGTATTGCTTTTTATTTTTTTAATTCGTTAAACAAAACCATTGCAATGGTTTTACAAATAAATTAGAGGTATGCAAAATGGACGAAAAACTATTCAAATTGATTGAACAATTAGCTGCGGACGTATAAATCATTAAACAAGATGTGAAAGAAATTAAATCCACAGTCACCAAGCTAGAAGAAAATGAGCAGTATTATAATTGGTCAGAGGTGAATTGAATTGACCGAACGTACTTAATGAGTTGCATGAAGGCTTTGAAAATGTCAAAACACTTAGACAAGATTGAGGATTCTTTGACACGAATTGAAGATAAAGCAAAATAAAAACAAGCGAGAAATAACTCGCTTGTTTGAGCATACTTTTAAGATGAATTTCTTTAAAAACAGTTTGCGACGATACCTGTCAAACTAAAGAAGTCTAGAAGAGCATCTTTAACATCTTTATTCAGACCTTTTGATGCATCATGTAAAGCCTTATCCATAGCTTTGTATCTTGAAAAACCACCGTATCGGTATTCATCATAGTGCTTTTTTATCTTTTTTACAGCTTTAGTTGTCCCACCGAGTGCCTTTAGAGCAGACTTTATTTTAGTAATTTTAGTGAATGAAAAAGCATTGTTTACTAATGCAATGCCAACTGCAGTAACGCAACCTGCAACATTAGAAGTTCTAATTAAATTAGGGTCTTGTTCTCCAAACTTCAAAAAGCCTTCCCCTTCTCTGTAATAAATAGACACGAACAAACCTGTTTCTTTCTCAAACCATTCAGCAGTAGCTTCTATCCCCTTACCTAAAACAGCATTGGGGATTTTTTCAATTGATTTAAGGACATTCTCGGTTTGATCAAACATCTCACTGTCAGCTAAACGCTCATTTTTAGTAGGAGCTGCATCACTAGTATCAATGGCACTTGCAAAACTTGGCGCAACCATTGAAAATAAAAAGATGGACACCATTATGTAGATGTAATTTCTTAGTTTTCTCATTCTATTCCTCCTAATATATCAAGATTGATATAATTTTACCATTTATGTAAAAATATTTCTATAGTACAATATGTTTCAGAAAGGGGATTTTTTTATGAAAAATAACTTATCCTTACTAGGTGCAATCGCCATTTTAATTATCACCATTGTGAACTTTGCTTCAAAAGATGAAATAATCACAGGGATAGTTGGAGGTATATTGTTTATATTCATGCTTGTTCTAAACATCGTTTCTAGAAAACGAGCAAACAATGACTCTACTTAATGGGATTGAAGTGAATACTATTGGGGAAATTGTTTAAATGACCACTTACATTAATGTGTAGGTGGTTTTTTAATACCATCATTTACATATAGACCCTCTCCTCTATTCTTCTTATTATTATTAATTTTATAAAATTAATTAGAGGAGTTTTATCGTGGTCAAAACTAATAGAGGAAATTGGAAGGAAATCTTTGAACATGCAAAGAAGAGACAGAGACATTAACTTTTCCAGGTAAGCCCTACTCAATAGCAATTTCCCCTCAAATATATGGCGATGTCGTTACAGAAGATCAATTCTATCAAGAATTAGCAAATATAATCATAAAAGAAGCCCGTATGGAATATGGGTTTAAAGAGGGTGATGAATATGAACGAACAGGAGACAAACAAGTCAAAGAAGAAAAAGGAATCAATCGAAAACTATAAGGTTGTTACAGATTTAACTGAAGAGGAAATTAAAGAACACGTTGAAGAAATAATGGAGACCGAAGAGTTCTATGAGGTATTCGAAAGATTTATGTACAAATATAATTTAGTCTAAAATAAACAAACCAGTCCTCTCGATCAACTCAAGAGGACTATTTATTTACTATCAAATCAAGAACCAATAAACATAATTAAAGTAGCAAAAATTGAAGCAAGCACAACTAAAAATAAGACACACCCTGAAAAAAGATGGCTTTTTGAACCTGTTTCAAAAAAGTAAGCAATACAGAAAACTAGTCATTCTCCATTGGATCAATTACATCAAGGTAAAATGACCCTGAATTATCTGGCAGAAATATAGAGTGGTTGAATAATGCTGTCATAATGCCGCCTTGTCTAACCATTTTCCCATTTTCATCAAATTGTGTCATATGGATCATCCTCTCATTTATTGTAATAGCGGATACTGCTACTCTTATCTCCAGCAGCACCTTCAACACCTGACCAAGCAAAATACTTTAATTTTAAAGTTGAAGATATTGATGCAGCTCAAGCTAAATCGGAAGTGTTAGTTTTGATGAAAAAACAAGAGACAAGTGTTTGGACTGAAGAAGAGGCCAAAACTTTCCTGGATGGCGTTAAAGATAGATAATAGGCTATACTGTTTGTTTTATATTGCTTTACACACTGGCATGAGACAAGGAGAGCTTTTAGGATTGCGCTGGAAGGACATCGACTTTAAACACAAACGCTTATCAGTCAAACAAGTGATGTCACATGATGCTAGAGAGATGTATCTTGGGGCTAAAACCGAAGCAGGTAAGAAGTATCGATTTAGGCGATAAAGCCCTTGAAGTATTAAAAGAGCATAGAGCTAAGTTAGACAAAGAAAAAGAAAAATATGCTGATATATATAAAGATCGTGTTTTGGTCTTTTGCACACCGCACGGAACACCATTAAATCCATCTAACATCCGAAACAGAATAATGAACCCTGCAATAGAAGAAACAGGCATTACCAAAATAAGATTTCATGATCTGAGACACACATGTGCAACGATATTACTTTTGAATGGCGCACCTGTTAAAGCAGTTAGCGAGAGATTAGGGCATAGCAATATAAAAGTAACACTTCAAACTTATGCTCATGTACTACCTTCAACAAGTCAACAAATAGCTGATCAAATAGATGGAATTTTAGATTGACCACACTGAAAATATGGTGTGGTTTTTATTATGGCAATGTTACCTTTTTGTTTTTAGAAATACAAAAGCCACTCTCGATTATCTCAAGAATGGCTCTGTATCAACGTCTTTTCATATGATTCCGACTGGGCTCGAACCAGCGACCTCTACCCTGTCAAGGTAGCGCTCTCCCAGCTGAGCTACGGAATCGGGTTATGTATCAGTTCTGGGCTTTCTTTTACTGACAGTCTCTATTATATAACCATCATATTAAGTCGTCAATGGTTTTGTTCAAAAAAGGTCAAAAAGCCGGCGGCTGTGCCGGCTTTTTTCTCTCCTTCTTTATGATTGGTTCACAAGGACGGGCTTTAGTTGATCGAGTGCTTGTTTGAAGTCGCGTTTGAGGTCTTCTCCGTTTTCAACTCCGACACTTAAACGAAGCAGCCCATCTGTAATCCCTCTTTTTTCTCTTTCTTCTTTTGGCATAGCCGCATGTGACATTTTGGCTGGATATGACAGAATCGATTCAACGGCGCCGAGGCTGACGGCGAATACAGGTAATGTGACAGCATCCACCAATTCTTTGACAGCCGCTTGGTTTTCTAGTTCAAATGAGAGAACGGCTCCTGCTCCGCTTGCTTGCTTTCGCTGAATATCTGCACCCGGATGGTCATCTAAGCCTGGGTAGTATACTTTTTTCACCGCAGGATGTTCTTTGAGGAATGTAGCGAGTTCATATGCCGTTTGGCTTGCTTTTTCTAATCTGACCTGAAGGGTTTTTAATCCTCTTAGCACGAGCCAGCAATCCTGCACGCCAAGGACTGCACCGAAGGAGTTTTGCAGTGAATAGAGTTCCTCTCCCAGCTTCTCATCTTTCACCACGGCTAAGCCTGACAGTACATCACTGTGGCCGCTTAAAAATTTCGTTGCGCTGTGCAGGACAACGTCAACACCAAGGTCCAGCGGACGCTGAAGCGCAGGTGTTAAAAACGTATTATCTAAGAAAGTCAGACAGTCATGCTCTTTCGCAAGCTGGACGACACCTTCAATATCTGTAATCCCTAGTGTTGGATTTGACGGTGTTTCCATGTAAATGACCTTTGTATTCGATTGAATGCCTCTTTTGACTTCATTCAAATCCGTCATGTCCACGAAGGTATGCTCAATTCCAAACCTTGAAAGAACTTGGGTGATCATCCGGAAAGTCCCGCCGTACACATCTCTTGTGACAAGGACGTGATCTCCCTTTGATAATAGAAGAAAAGCGGTCGAAATGGCTGCCATGCCTGATGCAAAGGCAAGCCCTCTCGTTCCTCCTTCCAGCGCTGCAATCGTATCCTCTAATGCTTGACGTGTCGGAGTTCCCGATCTGGAGTAGTCATATTGGCCAAATTCATCGAAGCTGCTTTGATGAAATGTGGATGCATGCTGAATCGGTACACTGACTGCACCTGTTGAACGGTCTGTTTTAAACGCATTATGAACGAGTTGTGTTTCGAGTGTCCAATCGTGTGTGGTCATTTGGCGTGTACCTCCTCTTTTACTTGTGATAGTGCCTGTTTCAGGTCTGCTTTCAAGTCATCTACATGCTCGATGCCAACAGAGAAACGGAGCAGCTTGTTACATACACCGTTTGCAATGCGAATCTCTTCTGGAATATCCATATGCGTTTGTGTTGCAGGATACGTAATGAAGCTTTCGACTCCGCCAAGGCTTTCAGCAAAACAAATCGTTTTCAGCTGTTTCAAAAATGGATTGACCCAATCCTCTTTAGCTACCCGGAATGACAGCATGCCTCCCTTTCCTGGATAAAGCACATCTTGAATTTCTGGCTGTTTCTTTAAAAACCCAGCCAGCTCCTTCGCATTTTCCTCGTGCTGGCGCATTCTAAGAGCCAGTGTTTTCATTCCTCTCATTAAAAGCCATGAGTCAAATGGTGATAGAACCGCTCCAATCGCGTTTTGATGCTGGAACATGTCTTCAGACAACTGCTCTCCTTTTGTGACGACAAGCCCGGCAAGAACGTCATTATGTCCGCCTAAATATTTGGTTGCGCTATGAATGACAATGTCCGCTCCAAGCGTAATCGGCTTTTGCAAGACTGGTGTGTAAAAGGTGTTATCGACAATCACCAAAGCGCCATAATCTTTTGCAATCTTCGCTATTTTTTGAATATCTGCTTCCTGCATCAGTGGATTTGTCGGTGTTTCAATAAAAATCGCTTTTGTGTTTGGCGTAATTTTAGAGCGTAAACAGTCTTCATCTGAAAAATCATCATAAAGAAAACGTAAGCCGTACTTTTTCCATTCGTTTTCAAACAAACGGTATGTACCGCCATATAGGTCTGAAGAGACGATGAGTTCATCTCCGCTTTCAAATAGAGCCATGATCGTTTGGATCGCCGCCATTCCCGAACTGAAGGCAAAACCGGCCGTCCCTTCTTCGAGTGAAGCAATTGCATCCTCTACGAGCTGTCTTGTTGGGTTTTTCGTTCGAATGTAATCAAATCCTGTAGATTCCCCTATGCCTCTATGTCTGTATGCTGTCGAAAGATAAACGGGAGGACTGACAGTGCCAGTCACCTCTTCGCTACGGTTTCCAATCTGCGCTAATTTCGTTTCCACATGTTCTGTCATTTGACACCATCCTAAGTAAAAATCTGATTTCAAAACAGAAAACCCCTTCTTCATAAGAAGAAGGGGTTTAATCGCTTCCTCTTATCTTCCAAGCAAAAAAGCTGCTTGCTGGATTTAGCACCTTGGTACATCACATGAAGTGATGCATACCGGTTGCTGAGGTTTCAAAGGGCCAGTCCCTCCACCTCTCACGATAAGAATGTGTTGTCTGTCTGTTCTAATTCTTAATACTGTAACCCATTAAATCTCATTTTTCAAGGGGAAATGACATGATTAATTAAAATTTTCTGTATTTTATAACAGAATGGATGTTATACGATTTGATTGCATGTTAGCATATAGGAACAATGCTGTTTTTCATGTTACAATGAATGGAAACGTTTCACTTTATGATGAATTTGGTTAGCTGGAGGAATGGATTATGGTGAAGAAAACAGGAATCATTCAAGAAGAAACCATACAGTCAAAAGAACTTGGGGCAGACATGACCATTTTGATCTATTTGCCAGTCAATTACTCCCCCCTTTATACATATCATGTCATCATTGCCCAGGATGGTCATGATTATTTCCGCCTAGGCAAAATAGGCAGACAGGCAGAAGAATTGATGCAAAACAAAGAAATGGAACGCTCGATTATCATTGGTGTTCCTTATGAAAATGTCACGGAAAGACGAAACACGTATCATCCAGACGGTACAAAGTTTGAAGCGTATAAACGCTTTTTAGCAAATGAACTGGTCCCTTATATTGATAAACACTATCCAACCTATCAAATTGGATCAGGACGGACGTTTATTGGTGATTCACTGGGTGCGACGATTTCCCTCATGACAGCCATTGATTATCCTTCTTTATTTGGCGGGCTGATTTTGCAGTCCCCTTACGTTGACAAATCGGTTCTAGAAGCCGTCAAACAGTCAACAGCCCTTTCTCATTATGCCATTATCCATCAAATTGGGCTTGAGGAAACCGCTGTGAAAACAACAGATGGCCAGGTGCTTGATTTTGTTCAGCCGAACGAAGATTTAAAGGTCCTTCTTGAACAATCTGGTGCGGATTATTTATTTGAGACATTCGAAGGGGATCATAAATGGACGTTTTGGCAGCCGCTCATTGCGCCTTCGTTAAAAAGAATGCTCCCATATTCGTTAATCAACTGAATTTTGTTATAATAAACAATAATAAATACTTTCTTATTCAGGAGGGAACATGATGAAATACGGAGTTGTTATATTTCCATCAAAAAAATTGCAAGATATTGCGAACTCTTACCGGAAGCGTTATGATCCGAACTATGCACTCATACCGCCTCATTTAACATTAAGAACACCTTTTGAATTAACGGATCTAGAAGCGGCTGAGGTCGTCTCAACGTTAAGAGATTATGCAAAAAATGCTTCTCCTATTACGTTACGTATTAAAAAATTCAGTTCATTCGCTCCTGTAAACAACGTCATTTATATGAAAGTAGAACCGAACGAGGACATCATGGCGCTCAATGAAAGATTGTACGCAGATCCACTTGCCGGCACACCTGAATATGCCTTTGTTCCGCATGTGACAGTCGCTCAAAAACTATCAGATGATGAGCATTCAGACGTACTTGGCACATTAAAGCTGAGAAAGATTGACCATGAAGAAACAGTGGATCGCTTCCACCTTTTATATCAATTAGAGAACGGATCTTGGACCGTCTATGAAACATTTATTTTAGGAGAAGAGGGTTAAAGACATTTGAAAACAGTCATCGCAACAGAACAAACACAACGAGAAGATGCATATTACGTTCGAAAAGAAGTATTCGTAAAAGAACAAGAAGTTCCAATAGAGATCGAAATAGATGAACTAGAAGACAAAGCCACCCATTTTGTCATTTACAATGATGACAAAAAGCCTCAGGCGGCCGCTAGACTGCGGATCATTGAGGGATCAAAGGCAAAGCTTGAACGAATTTGTGTGTTAAAAGAGGCGCGCTCCTTCGGCCTTGGCCACAAGCTATTAGAGGCGCTAGAAACAGAAGCGGTTGCTAATGGAGCAAAAGAAGCGGTTATGCATGCCCAAATCCAAGCTCTTCCTTTCTACGAAAAGAAAGGCTACAAAGCGGTTTCTGAACCGTTTGAAGAAGCAGGAATCAAACATGTCAAAATGACAAAAACACTGTCTGTTTGACCAAAAGAAAAGCCAGAGCATTCAAGATGCCCTGGCTTTTTCTTTTTCATTATCGTTCGCCAATGGAAGAAAGCGCAATCATTTATATATACGTATTGATATGAACGCCCTTGCCTTCCTCCATAAACATATCTCGTACAAAGCGTTCCCGCTTTTTTTGCTGTACTTTCGTTTCCGCTTCTGTCACTAAGTCCTCTTTTTTCTCCAGCTCTCTGTAAATCTTGTCATGAAAGGTGTGGGTAACCTTTGTTACTTTCGCGTAGTCTTCTTTATCCTGAGGAGCTGGACGATTGATATACTGAAAATACAGATCCGGCTGAATCGGGGCTATATATCCCATCAAGAACGCCTCCTTTGCTTCTCTCTTACTCTACTATTCCCTAATTATGACTGTTTGAAACACGCCTCATTTGATATGATTAGATGTGTTTCATTTTAAGATTGATTGACTATTGGAGGACTAGCTTTGAAATGCGCACGACGACATGATCGAACGATCTCATTACATACGTATTCGAGAGAACACTATCAATTCCTCCATGACGAGGGAAAAAAAGGACAATTATTCTGCCCATATTGCGGACAACCGGTCTTTTTTAGATTAAATATACATGATGAACCTGCCTTTATTCATAAGCACATGTCTCAGCAAGAGATTTGTGAAAAAGCTGAAGAACAAGCTGATCACAATAAAACGGCAGATCAAGAGGAAAGGGATTCTTATAAAGAACTTGGCGGCTTCCGTTTTCCAATCGGGAAACAGATCATCTCGCAAACGAACGAATCATATGACTGGCAGGAACCTAGGTCAATTCAATTTAGCGACGCCTTACATTTAGAAGAGAATGAACAAGTTCATACGATCGACCTCTTTCCGCATATCACCTTCAGCACACCACAGCTTCAAGCTGTCACACATCAAGATGGTCCGATGCTTGTGCTGGCTGGTGCCGGCAGCGGGAAAACAAGAGTCCTGACGGCTAGAGCGGCTTATCTCATGTCCCATCATCATATTCCTGCTCATCATATTTTACTCGTGACCTTCACGACCAAAGCGAGTAGTGAGATGAAAGAAAGGCTGCGCAAGCAATACCAGCTTCATCCTTCACAAGCCAGCCAAGTAGTGACAGGCACCTTCCACAGTCTTTTTTATAAAATGCTGCTTCACGATGACGCAAGCAAATGGAACGGCCAGCATCTGATCAAGTTTGACTGGCAAAAGGAGCAATACATTCGAAAAGCCATAATGAATGAAGGGCTTGATGAAAAAGACTACCCTACTGATCAAGTACTGCAATCGATCGGCTATTGGAAAAATGCCTTTTTACCAGGTGAACTTCCTGATTTGAAGGATGAAAAGGAAAAACATATGTGGACGATCTATCAATCATATGAACAGCAAAAACGAGACAATCAGCAATTTGACTTTGATGATATGGCGATTGCCTGCTTACATATGCTGACAGAACAGCCCGAACTGCTAAAACGGTATCAAGAACGATTCCAGTATATTTTAGTGGATGAATTTCAGGATATTAATCCAGTACAATATCAATTGATTCAGCTTTTAGCCGGAGAATCAGAGCAGTTATTTTGTGTAGGGGATGATGATCAAGCCATTTACGCCTTTAGAGGGAGCAATCCTGCTTTCATTCTTGAATTCAAACAAGACTATCCTTCTGCTCAGATCGTCCATTTACATGCGAATTACCGGTCTCACCATACGATTGTCGCAAGTGCTGATGCGATTATTAAGAAAAATCAGCATCGCTATGAGAAGACGTTAAAAGCCGTGCGCGAGGAGAAAATTCCTCCGACGCTTTTTTATCCATATGATGAAGAAGAGGAAGCGACGATGATTGTCGCAGATATTCAGGAGAAAATTAAAAACGGTGCAAAGCCGAATGACTTCTGCGTGCTGTTTCGAACGAACACAGGCGGCCGTGCGATTTATGAACGGCTGCATCAATCGGCCATTCCGTATGAAACGGATGCCGGCGTCAAAGCCTTCTATAGCAGACGAATGGTTCGGGTTCTCCTCGCCTTTCTTTCTTTAAGTCAGGATGCAGATGATGTGGCCGCCATAAAACAGCTGCTGCCGGTTTTCTTTTTAAAGCAGCAAACCCTGAATACACTAAAGGCACTGACCATCACAGAAGATTGCTCAATGGTAGAAGCGCTCGGAAAACTGACAGATATACAGCCGTTTCAGCGGAAAAAGCTGCAATCAATTGTTCCTTTGTTCCGAACGTTACGGACGTTAAAGCCATCGGACGCAGTGACATTTATTGAACAAAAGATGGGACTCGGGGATTACTTAAAAAAACGGGTGAACGATACGAATGTACTTGAAAAAGGAGCGGATGATGTACGTGATGTGAAAACAGCCGCCAAACGCTTTGAAACGATTGAAGCCTTTCTCGCACATGCCGAACATATGAAGTCTGCCGAAAAGGAAAAAACAGATGAACCCGGTGTTCAGCTCATGACGATCCACCGCGCAAAGGGACTTGAGTTCCAGACAGTATACATCACTTGTGTGGTCGACGGGGCACTGCCCCATGATTTCTCACTGGATGAACTCAGAAACGGTGATGAAGAAGCGATGGAAGAAGAGCGCCGTTTATTATACGTTGCCATGACAAGAGCTGAACAATCTCTTTATCTGTCTGTTCCATCATTTAGACGAGGAAAAACGGCTCATCGTTCTCGCTTTTTATATCCTCTTCTAAAGAAAAACCGTGAATTATTTACGCAAAAACAACAGGCCCCCCTTTAAACGGAGAGCCTGTTGTTTATTTTTTGTTGTTCATCATTTTAGAGATTGTATTGAAATCAAGCTTTTCTTTTCCACTTGTAATCGATTGAACGATTTTGTCTTCCATTTCTTTAGGTACACGTTTGTTCGCAAGCTGCGCTACTTTTTTAATGACACCTCGAACGGTATTCTCATCTTTAAAGTTGGCATTTTGCAAAGAACCTGCAAGTTTAAACACATCATTCATATTCACACCGGTTTTGTTTTCTACGCTTTTAAAGAATTTATTATCCATTCATTTGCCTCCTCTTTGTGGAGTAATCACCTTACTATATGAAAATAGGCGAGATATGTGCCTATCCTAAAGCCTTGTTTGATCAAAGAGAAAGGAAAGCAAAAGGCTTCCCCCTTGCTTCCCTCACCTTCTTACTTTTTAGTAGTTAAAGAAAGAAGCACCAACGATAATTAGAAGGATGAAAAGCACAACGACAAGAACAAATGTTGATCCATATCCGCCGCCGTAGCCACCTCCGTAGCCGCCGCAAGAACCGCCACCGTAACAACTCATATATAAGCACCTCCTCTTCTCCCTTACAAAGTATGAAAAATGAAAGAAATGGTTTGGACGATCACATAAAAAAGTGCGGAATTTTTATTTCTGCTGTTTAAATACGTAATCTGCCTCTCTATGACGCATCATGAATGCTTCTGTTTCTTTCGCAAAAGCCTCCATCTTCACGCCAAATTCTTTTAAGTGCTCCTCAAGATCATTCGCTTTATCCGTTAGATCCATTTCAGCCTTCTCGTGCGCTTGTTCTTTCCCATCATGGGGTTTAGTGAACAAGGAACCAATTAATTGTTCGAATGCATCCATTCTGGTCACCCCTTCCCTCTTACATATGCATCACTCAAAAAAAGGGCAACAAAAAAACCGGATAAATCCGGCTTTTGTTTTTCTCTTCTATTGAGGTTTCTTTTTGTTTCCACAGCCGCAGCCTGTTTTCTTGATTTTCTTCGTATATACAGATTGTTGATTTGACTGCGCTGGATAACCTTGAAGCGTATGTGACGGCGTTTCGTTTGGTTTCATCGCAACCCTTCCTTTCCTATTCCATGATAGTATATGCATTTGTTGAAAGCGTGTCTGATCAGAATGCCTGTTTATTTCACAAGCTTTGAGACGACCGCTTCAATGATGCCTGCTGCTGCGGCAATCGCTAATAGTAAATTAAGCCACATGCTGATGACAGGAAAAAATATGTATATCAGAAGTAAGGCAGCAGTGCACCATATGCCAGTACACCAATAACAGCTTAACAGTTCTCCAACCCAAGACCGCAGTCCTTCCCCTTTAATGATGATATATGTTTCGACCTCACCTTGTTCGTTTACCTCTTCCTGTTCTTCATGAAATAGACGGCGGAAAGGGGCCGTAATGGTATCAAACACAATCAGTCTCGTCAGTCTAAAGGATGCGAGGGCAAACACGACAAATGACAAAGCACCGCTCAGAAGCCTCCACCTCCTTCTTTCTTCTTTTTCCGTCCTTTCTTTATATATGCAAGAAAAAAGATCGTCATGATGAATCGAGCGGAAATAAAATTGGGTTGTACTTTTTCACACTTTCCGATTCCACCTTGCGTCCTTGCTGCATTAAATAATGTATAGATAAGAAAGGAGTGAAAGTATTGTCTATTGAAGAAAGTGCTGAAATATTATATACACAACTGTTAAACGAATTAATCAGCAATTATGATGATTTCATTGAGATCAAAGATTCCGAAAATGTCACAATTCATAAAACAGATGTAACAGCTGCACTCTCCCTTCAAGCGACCGTAACGACAATCATTACTCTTTTAATCCAAATTCTTGTACCAGACGATGAAGTGGCTGCCGACATCACAGATCAGCTTTTATCCACACAACAAGTGACAGTCCAAAAGAAAACTGTGATTCAAATCATCAACTGCCATAACATTACGATTACATTATCAGATGCATCCATTATGAACTCCGTCCAAATTCTCACTCAAACATTGAATGTACTCTTAGTTGAAGCCGGCATTCTTTGACCCTTTCTTTTTCTAACATGACGTATGAAAGAGGTGAAATCATCGTGGCTGAAGAGAACGAAAAAAAGGAGTTTCAAATCAATACTGATATTGATCCATTAACAAGTCTTCTTGTAAGTGATGTGTTAAACAAAAACAATATTACTGATGATCAGAAAGCAAATATCTCAGATGATCAAAGAAGAATGATTTTGAAATTAGTGGAGGACTTGCAAAAGAAAGCAAATGATTTCGTAGAACAGCAGCAGGAGAAAAAAAGGCAGGCTGAGGCAGCAAAACAGCCGGAACAAATAGAGCCTGAACCAAAAGTACGTCCAAAAAGAAATTCACTTCGAAATCGTATTCAGCAACGCCGTGATGCGCAGCGTAATAACGATTAAATAAAAATGGGTTGCCTGCTAGGGTAAATGCCCGAGACAAAACCACGCATTCCAGCATTTAATAAAGTAAACGGAAGGAGGAATAGAAATGGATTCTAAACCATATTCTTGGGTCGCTCTAGATCGTAACTGTACACACCACGGACACCACGGACACCACAGACACCACGACGATTGCAACTATGAAAGAAAAGCACTTTGTGACGACTATTATGATGATGAAGATGTCTTACAAGACTTGGATCAAGTAAGTTTCACAAAGCAGACATCTGAAGAAGTCATTATCGTCAGAGACTCTTGTGACATTAACGTCTCTTCTGTTGATGCACAGGTTGCAGCATCTATCCAAGTAGCGATTCAAACAGCGATCATCACTATTACAAATATCTCAATCGCTGACGGTGATTTGGCAGACCGCGTTACGCAGGATCTTTTACAAGCCGCTACTCACAAACAAACAAACCGCCAAAAACTTGTCATCGAAAATTCAAGAAACGTTACAGTATCTACAATCGATGCGGACATCTCTATCGCAATCCAAACACTTACTCAAACACTTGTTGCGACAATCGTTGCAATCGGTATCCTCTAATGTACAAAAGCAGAGCGAAAAGCTCTGCTTTTCCTTTTATCAAAATACATCAAATATAAATGGTCATTTACCCACACCAACTAGAGGGCGCATACATATGTTGTTAAGGACTAAAGTCAAATACCTTGTTAAAGGAGCTGAAATCCATGAGCTGCGGAAAACACCATGGCCGACATGATGAAAACTGTGTATGCGATGCGGTTGATAAGATTTTAGCAGAGCAGGAAGCTGTAGAAGATAAATGTCCTACGAGCTGCTACAGTAATTTATTAAGCCCAACAGTTTCTGGAAAAGATACGATTCCGTTTTTACTTTTTGATAAAAAGGGCGGGTTGTTCTCTACTTTCGGAAACATCGGAGGATTCGTTGACGATTGCCAATGCTTCGAATCTATTTTCTTCCGGGTTGAAAAATTACACGACTGCTGTGCTACGTTATCTGTATTAAGACCTGTTGATGTACACGGACATACGCTAAGCGTATGTCACCCTTGTGACCCTGACTTCTTTGGTCTAGAAAAAACGGACTTTTGTATTGAGGTTGATTTAAACTGCTTCTGCGCAATCCAATGCTTAAACCCAGAGCTTGTCGACAGAGTCATGCCATCAAAAGATAAAAAGCATCATCACCACGGCTAAATCAACAGGCCACTCATCTAACTTGTCATGAGTCAAAGCATCCCCTTCCTCACGAATGACAGCCAATCATGCGGAGCAGTCAGCATAAGAAGCGGCTGCTTCCGCATTGGTTAAAAGTAGATGCACGAGCCGGCAAAGATAGCTTGAAGATGATGACAGTGCTCAAACACTCAAACAAATTTCCTAGTATAGGAGGGTTGAATATGAGCCGCAAACATTCATGGAGCTGTGTAACAGAGGCTGTTGAAAACATTAGCGACTTGCAAAATGCTGTCAAAGAAGATTGCCCGACCAGCTGTTACAGCAATCTCCTTTCTCCATCACATTCATTAGGTGACACTGTCCCGTTTGTTCTCTTTACATCCAAATCAAAACCATTCGTCGCATTCGGAAACGTCGGAGAAGTAGATGCAGGCCCTTGCTTCAGTACTGCATTTTTCAGAGTCGAACATATCTGTGATCACTGTGCAACACTCAGCTTGCTTATCGCATTTGACAAAGACCGTCATATTTTAGATTTTACAGATAAAGATTCCCTATGTGATGTGTTCCGATTAGAAAAATCGAAGTATTGTGTTGAAGTAGACCTTAACTGCTTCTGCGCAATCGAGTGCCTAAACCCAAGACTCATCAATCGTAACTGCTAACAAAAAAAGTCCCTAAATGGGACTTTTTTTATTAGTTAAAAACCTAGCGGGTGGATGGAAGAAATCTCAGCAATCGCTAATTCGACTGGATTTCCCCCGCCTGCTGTACGAATGATCACAGTATCATCTTTTCGATCCATGATGATCCCTCGATATGTTTTACCATCAGCTTCAATCAGACAAAGAGCTCTTGGCATATTATGAGGCAGTCTTGTGAGAAAATCGACTTTTTCATCAATACTCATCTGACTTAAAGGCTTTTTCACTCGTTTTCTTCTTGGTTCTTCTTTTGTTTCATGAAAGACACCTTCTGGCTGGTTTCCCTCTTCTTCTTGAGGCTCTCGCTTTTGTATGAGCTCTGGTTCTTGTGTGATTTCTTGTTCCTGCGCAGGCTCGGCTTCTTGTGTATCCTCTTGTTCCTGTGCAGGCCCTGCTTCTTGTGTGATCTCTAGTTCTTCTGTAAACTCAGCTTCTTGAGTTATATCTCGTTCATGTTGAAGTTTAGGCGGCTCGGCTTCTTTTTTATGCTCTATTTCTTGAGCTGCAGGTTCCTCCTGCTTGCTTTCTTCGATCACATCTTTTGCATTGGTCTCACTTTCTGGCTGTTTTTCTGATTTCTTTCGCTTTCTCACAATATTTTGCATGGCCGGCTTTGATTCTTGATAGCTCGGCTGAACAATATACATCAGCGGCTTTTGATTCTCATCACCTTTATTTGACATACTAATCCCTCCCGAATGATTCATTCCTTATATATATGAACGGAGGCCTCAAATCAGAAGAAAAATAAAAAAACAGCATACCTTTCATCGGTATGCTGTAAGTCTTGTATTCGTTTAGCGGGCAATGATATGGAAGCCGGAATCAACATGCAGATTCTCACCTGTCATGCCGCGAGATAGATCACTGAATAAGAATAGAGCTGTATCGCCAACTTCTTCAGGGGTTGTTGTACGGCGAAGTGGTGCACGCTCTTCAATATCCTTCAGAATGGTATTAAAGCCGCTGATGCCCTTTGCAGATAACGTACGAATTGGACCAGCAGAAATACTGTTCACGCGGATGCCTTCTGCGCCTAAATCAGCTGCTAAATATTTCACACTTGCTTCAAGTGATGCTTTCGCTACACCCATTACATTGTAGTTTGATACAACACGCTCTCCGCCTAGGTATGTAAGCGTCACAATGCTTCCACCCTCTGTCATTAATGGACGTGCTGCTTTTGCTACAGCAGTTAATGAGTATGCACTGATGTTGTGCGCCAAAAGGAAACCTTCACGGTTCGTGTTCAAGTATTCGCCAACAAGCTCTTCCTTGTTTGCAAATGCAATGGCATGCGCAACGCCATGAATGACTTGTACTTTTTCTTTAATTGCAGCGAAACATTTTTCGATTTCTTCGTCACTTGTCACGTCACATGGAAGAATAATTGAATCATCACGCTCAAGTGTGCTTGCCAGCTCTTTTACCGATTCAGCAAGACGATCTCCAACATAAGTAAAAATCAAACGAGCTCCAGCTTCATGAAGTGAGCGGGCAATTCCCCAAGCGATGCTTCGTTTATTGGCAACACCCATCACCACGATATTACGGCCTTCTAAAGAAAAGTTCATATGTAATAAAGCCTCCTATTTTTTCAAGACATAGTATTAGTACCTGATCATAATATTATCATAGATCATAAGAGAATGACAATTTTCGCTGAAAGAAAGTTTCATTTTCGCGAAAAAACCGCCCTCACAAGTGAAGACGGTTCGATTCCGTTATCGTTTGATTCTGTTTTGCTGATAAGCAAAGTGGTTCGTAGGCCCATGTCCAGATCCAATACGTAAAGGGAATTTAATGGCTTCATGGACAAAGGTTTCTGCTGTTTCAAAGGCTTCCTTCATCGAATATCCTTTCGCAATTTCAGCTGTTAATGCTGCTGCAAACGTGCAGCCTGTACCATGTGTATGCGGTGTATCAATATGTTCATTTGTGACTTCAATAAAGCCTTTTCCATCATACAGCAGGTCTGAAATCATCCCATCAGATGGACCATGGCCGCCTTTGATCACGACATGTTTCGTGCCAAGCTCATAAAGACGCTCCGCTGCCACATAGCGGTCCTCTTTCGTCTGAATACGTATGCCTGTTAGTACTTCTGCCTCAGGAAGATTCGGTGTTACAGCATAGCTGACAGGCAGCAAGTGTGTTTTCATCGCAGAGACCGCATCTTCATTTAATAAAGAGGCTCCTCCTTTTGCGATCATGACTGGATCTACAATCAGCTTCATTTCATATTGAACCGTTTTTTCAGCAACGATTTTGATCATGTCTGCACTCCACAGCATCCCTGTTTTGACGGCATCAGGCGGTAAGTCTTCTGCCACTGCATCTATTTGACGCTCTAACGCCTCAATTGAAAGCGGGTATATCCCGTGAACACCTAGTGTATTTTGCGCAGTAATCGCTGTGATCGCAGACATTCCGTACACACCTAGCTCCTGAAAGGTTTTCAAATCTGCCTGAATGCCTGCTCCGCCGCCAGAATCAGAACCCGCGATTGTGAATGCTTTTTTGATCATTTCTTCACACCTCTCATTAGCCAATCCATTGATGATAAATAGTTCTTGCTTTGGCAATATCATTCGTACCATGAACAAGTGCTCTGCCATCTTTAAATAAGACAAGTTTAAATTCATCCTTTTGACACGAAAGCAAATATGGATTCTCAAGCACATCCATTCCTGCTTTCTTTAACCGAAGAGCAACTTCATGTAAAGGCGGCGGTGTTTCTGCTGCACTGCGGATTTGTACCGTATTGCGGCCGCATAGTACATCTGCCTTCGCTCTCTTGTCATATGAAAGAAATGGATACGTCTTCAGTCCACAGCTTGGACATTGCTTCTTCTTTAAAGACGCGGCCGATCGAATATCAGACCGTTCATTTTTCCATAAATCGAAGGATTTTAAAATTGGCGTCACTTGATGTCCCGTTAAATATTTAAGTGCATCTGCCACTTGATATGCGGCCACCTGCTGCACAACTGGACTGATGATACCTGCTGTATCACATGTCATGCCTTGTGCGGGTAAATGTTCAAGCAGACAGTGTAAACACGGCGTCTCACCAGGAATCACAGTGAATTGAATGCCGTAACTTGCTACACAGGCCCCATAAAGGAACGGAATTTGATGTTTGACAGCGGCATCATTTGCGATCATTCTCACCTCAAAATTATCCGCTGCATCGACAATGATCGAAGCCTCACTGACAAGTTCGTCAATATTGTGAGCAGTCACATCGATTACGATTCCTTTGATGTGCACATCACTGTTTACTTGCTTGAGTCTTTTTTCAGCCGCCACAGCTTTTGGCAGTCGATCCTTCACGTCTTGCTCCGTGTAGAGCTGCTGGCGCTGAAGGTTGCTCCATTCAATATAATCTCGGTCCAAAATGGTGACAGAACCAACGCCGGCACGAACGAGCATTTCAGCACTTGCGGTTCCAAGTGCCCCCGCTCCAATAATAACTGCCTTTGAGTCATTTAGCCGCTTTTGCCCCTCTGTTCCGATTGGCTGAAAAAGCTCCTGGCGTGAATAACGAGTGCTCAAAATGACGGCATTCCTTCCTGTGGACTGCTCGCTGTCCCATAGTTTTTTAGCGGAATACGTCCTGCCTCAAAGCCTAGTCTTCCTGATTCAATCGCGAGTTTCATTGCTTTTGCCATTTTCACAGGATCCTTTGCACCAGAGACAGCGGTATTTAGTAATACAGCGTCAGCTCCAAGCTCCATCGCATAAGCTGCATCCTTCGGAGAACCTACGCCAGCATCAACAATGACCGGCACCTTCGCCTGCTCGATAATAAATGAGAGATTCAGAGGATTTAGTAAGCCTTGGCCTGAACCAATCGGTGAAGCACCAGGCATGATGGCATGGACACCGAGTTCTTCTAATTTTCTTGCCAGCACCACATCATCAGATGTATATGGCAGCACGATAAATCCTTCTTCGAGCAGCATTTCAGATGCTTTTAATGTTTCAACTGGATCTGGCAGAAGAGACCTTGAACAGCCAATGACTTCTACCTTGATCATGTCACAAAGCCCAGAAGCATTTGCTAAACGGGCAATACGCACTGCCTCTTCTGCTGTACTTGCACCAGCTGTATTGGGAAGCAGCGTATATCTTGATAAATCAAGCTGCTCCAAAAAATTAGGCTGAGATGCTTCGAATATGTTCATTCTTCTGACGGCAAAGGTTAAAATTTCGGCTTCTGATACGTTCACCGCTTCTTTTTGAATTTCAAATGATGGATACTTCCCTGTTCCGAGTAATAGTCTTGATGTGAATGTTTTTCCGCCAATGTGCAGCATTGGGTCATCCTCCTCCTACAAAGTGAACGATTTCAATCGTGTCATTTGGTTGAATTTCTACTTGTTGAAACGCTTCTTTATCAATGATTTCATGGTTCTTTTCAACGATCACCACACGGTTTTCAAGCTGATAGGCTGATAGCAGATCATAGATCGTTCCATTCTCTTGATCGAAATCAACGATTCTGCCATTCAATTGAATCTTCATACGAATAGTGCCTCCTTTCGTCCAATACGAAACGCGTGAAGCCATTCCTCTTTGACCGGTTCGTCTAATATCAGGTCACGAATGATTTCTCCAGTAATCGGCGCAAGTAAAATACCGTTCCTGTAATGCCCTGCAGCAAAAAGAATACGCTTGTCTTCTGGATGTCTTCCGATATAAGGATGCCGGTCGTTTGTCGCCGGACGAAGGCCTGCCCAGCACTCTTCAATCGGCATCTCCTTAATAGAAGGCATAAGCTGAGACGCCTTTTGAATCACAGCTTCCATGCCGCCAAGCGTTGGAACAGCCTGCCACTCGTTTGGTTTCATCGTTGCGCCGATGACAAGTTTTCCGCTGTCTCGCTGAACGATATAACAATGATCATGATAAATGGTGTGTGCGAGCGCTGGACCGTTATTCCATACAGACACACATTCCCCTTTTACTGGATAAAGAGAATGCGATAATCCGAGCTCTTCAAAAAAACGGCCAGACCATACACCACTCGCGACTGTCAGGTCACCACATGTGAATGTGCCCTTCGTTGTTCTGACAGTTAACGCTTCTTTGTCCCGCTTCACTTCGATCACAGGTGTACACTCTTTCACATCTGCCCCGTACCGGACAGCCGCCTGCCATAAAGCCCTGCATACAGCGTAAGGTTCCACATGCACATCCTCTTCAATCAAACCTGCTCCCAGCATGTGATCTGTAACTTGAGGCATGCATTTTTTTACGCTGCTTGCGTCAAGCCATTTAAATGTAGACAAATGCTGCATCCGGCAAAGGGCTTGTTTCTCTTCTTCTGTAAAGGCGACCTTCATGATACCGCCCGCTGAAGTTCGAATATCAATGCCTGATTCATGAAGAAGATCGACTTTTAATTTTTCGTACAATGCCTGGCTTGCTCTGCCTGCCTGAAAGAAAACATCCTCATGACCCTCTCCTTCAGCATGTGCACCGAGCATCCCGGCAGCCGCACTTGTCGTTTGCTTCCCTATCTCATTCGCTTCAAATAAGACCACCTGTTTTCCTGCTTTTGCAAGGTGATAGGCGATGGAGACCCCTATGATTCCACCACCAATGATTGCAACGTCATAATGCTTTTTCATAAGGATTCTCCTTTACCTTTTCAGAAAATGCTTGTGCCATCATACGCGGCTGATGATGAGCAAAAATCCCAGACATGACAGCAATTCCTTTCACATTTGCTTGTTTCAATTCTGGAACTCGTTCTGGGGTCACCCCGCCGATGGCCACCACTGGAATCGTTAGTGCAGAAGTCAGTTTCTTCACAAGCTGTACACCTCTTGCCTGAAGTCCTGGTTTACAAGAGGTGGCATATACGTGCCCAAACATGACATACTCTGCTCCATTTTTCTCTGCTGCTTTCGCTTCTTCTATCGAATGGACAGATACTCCCGCATGAAGGTGAGGAAATTTTTTTCGCAGTTCTTTTGGCGAAAAGCTGTGGCCCGGTAGATGCACCCTGTGAATATTGGTAAGCAGCGCAACGTCTACTCGGTCATTGATGACGAGCTTTTCTTTCGGCACACCTTCTAAAAGGAGATTCTTCACGAGATCAACAAGCTCACTTGCTGTTTTAGACCGTTCCCGAATATGAATAAAATCCACTTCAGACGCTATGGCTTTTATTTGTTTGATCAGTTCACCCGCAGGAAGGGAATCATTTGTCACTGCGTGGAGTTCCATTTGCACCAACCCCATCTAAGCATGCTGTTTGCCACATTTCTTTTTGATACGCCATCTCCCAGAAGTGATATTCATAATAGCTTGAAATCACAAAATTTTCTTTCATATTTGCCCGTACATGTTCTGGTGCTTTTTCCGCGAGTTCATCAAAGCGGTTCACCTGTTCGAAGACAAGTTCCTTAAACCAATCGCCTCCATATGTCAAAATCCATTCTTGATAAATCGGATGGTCAGGTGTTGTTTGTTTCAGCTTTTCACCTACCTCATAATAGAGCCAGTAACACGGTAATAACGCGGCTAAAATCTCTTCAAACCGACCGCTTTTTACAGATCGGTACATATGAGAGGTATACGCATAAGCAGTGGGAGAAGGCTTAAAGTTCTCAATGGCTTCATCAGAAATCTGCAGAAGCTCTGTAAATTTCCTATGCAGCGACAGCTCTGCTTCATACGTGCCCTGGGCATGATACGCCATTCTGCCCGTCGTATGTAAGTCCTCACTAATTGCCGCTCCATATGCCTGCACCTTTGCAAAATGAGTTAAATAATACGAATCCTGCATCACGTAATAGGTGAAACGATCGAGTGAAAGTGTGCCATCTCCAATCCCTTTGACAAAAGGATGTGTAAAGCTTCCATTCCACCATGCTGCTGCAGCCTCTTTACATTCTGTTGAAAACGTCATGTTCCTCTCCTCCTGTTTTTCCATATAAAAAAGCCACTTTCCGCGTGGAAAGTGGCTTGGAATTTGTAAAAAGCATAGTCAAAAACCGCACCACTTCCCTACGCAGGTATGAACCTGTTCAGGTAATGAGGGTCTAAAAGTGAACACTTTTATCTCAGCCCTTTTAAAGGACTCCCCTAGTGGATCAAATATATGATGTTGTACCTCTATCTTAATCAGGAATTGTTCATTGGTCAAGGGTTCATTGTCATTCTAATTGGGCTCTTAGTCCTGCCACATATTCCCGGGAGCCCGATACAAGCACACGGTCGCCGCTTCTGAGTGTCGTATCTCCATGCGGTACTAAGCTGTCTATCCCTCTGAAAATACGGACAAATACCAAATCACCGGTGAAAGGAAATTCTCTCAGCATGACATTATGATAACGATGATTGTTCATTTGAATTTGATACAAAGAAGAATCCTCATTTGTTAGCAATCGAATCGCATCAGGTGCTTCAATCAAAGCTCTTAGCACCGTTTTAGATGACAAGAAAGTAGAAAACGTATCAATTCCCGCTTCCTTCAATGTCAGCTCCGCCTCTGCTTTGTTGACACTTGCAATGACTTGTTTCGCTCCTTCTTCTTTTGCAAATAAAGCAATTTCCTTATTTTTCGTCTCACTGCCTGTTGCGACGACTAGGACATCCTCTTGGCCGACGCCTGCCTTTCTCAGCGTCTCATCGTCGTATTGTTCAATTGATTCGACTTCAAAGATAGAGTCTGCCAGCAGTGCTTCTTTATTTTCTTGAAAAACATGCAAAATCCGAATGTCATATTCATCCTGATGTAAATCAAGCGTGACAGGTAAGGTCAGCTGATTTGCTCCAATAAAGGTCACACGCTTCTTATGGATTGCCGCTTGTTCTTTTTTAAACAGCGCTTTAAACCAAACAGGTGTTAAAATACTCGTTAGCACAGCAACTAAAATCAGCGCCCCTGACATTTTATGATCAATGACACCGAGCCGCTCACCAATCGTCGCAGCTGCAATGACGAGAGATAGCGTTGAAGTTAATAAAAAGCCGGAGCCAATGACCTTTTTCATGTCATACCATTTTTTCAAATAAAGAATCGGAATGAGCTTACTTATAAGCAGCGCAATAAACAGCAGCGGAATCATGATCATGATGTTTGGGTCCTTAAACAGTGCCCATATATTCAGATCTACTCCGACCATCACAAAAAAGATCGGGATTAAAAATCCATAGCCAAATGAGTCCAGCTGCTGAACGAGCTCTTTATTTGGCGAAAGAAGGGACACAAGCACGCCAGCTAAAAACGCCCCAAGAATATTTTCAGCCCCGAGTGATTCAGATAAGGCAACTAAGACTATAATGAGAGTAAAGATTGCCCTTGTCCCAATTTGCACGGTCCCTTTAGACATCGACTGAAAAATTGACTTTGTCTTAAATACGCGGCCAAATAAATAAAGAAGAATGCCTGCAGCAAATAATAAGAGCAGGAGCCACATGTTCCCTGTTCCATCTCCATAAATGGAGGAAAACACAGCAAGTAAAATCATCGTGACCAAATCAGCAATGACAGCTACAAGCAGAATGATTTGACCGATATTTGTCTGCATCAACTTTTCCTCTTTTAAAGTTGGAACCACTACGCCTAATGAGATAGTAGAGATAATGAGCGTCATTAAAAAGGCATTTTGGATAAACCCTGCGAGTACAAACGCATAGGACAGAATAAAAGAAATACAAAATACCCCAAGAAAAATAATGGTGGCAGCTTTAAATGTATTTGGTTCTTTTAAACCATTTGGAAGTTCTCGTGCTTTCTTCTTTGACTCAAAAGAAGAAAAATCTATTTCAAGTCCACTTAAAAACATCAGAAAAATAAAACCGAGCATGGATAATGTATCTAACCACGCATCATGTTCGACAACCAGTTGAAGACCGCTTTTCCCAATGATGAGCCCCATGATGATTTCAGCTACAACGACCGGAATGGTCAGCTTAAATCGGTGCAATAAAATAGGGGTGAAAAAGGCGACAATGATAACGACAACGAGTGATGAAACAGATGTATGCTCCATTGGCTAAAGCCTCCTAACATTCATGTTTAATTTTTTAAGTCTTACGTTAAAGCATTGATTCTAACAATTGCCCAAATGAAATGAAAGCCATTCGTTATATTTTCTAAAATTCAAACTTCTTTATATCCGACGAATGGATGAAAAAAATCAGGAGGAAACCTTATGAAATTCGATATCATTGGCGATATCCACGGCTGTTACGAAGAGCTGCTTACCCTCATACACAAACTAGGATACGAACTCAAACATGGATTACCCGTCCATCCTGATAAGAGAACGCTGGCCCTTGTTGGTGATCTAACAGATCGTGGACCTCAGTCAGTAGACGTCATGCGATTTGTCATTCATGCCTATTCACACGGCGCAATCCGCTATGTACCTGGCAACCATTGCTTTAAGCTTTATCGTTACTTAAAAGGAAATCCCGTCAAATTGCTTCATGGCATCGAAACCACAGTGAACGAAATAAAAAAACTGCCAATTCATGAACAAAATAAATTGTCACATGAATTTAAGCAGTTATTCGAGAAGGCTCCGCTTTATGATGTACTCATTCCTGATGAGCTGATCATTGCACACGCAGCGATGAAGGAAAAGGATATTGGAAAAAAGCCGAATAAACAAATGCGGTCCTATTTATTATTTGGTGCCGTCACAGGAGAAACATGGCCAGATGGACGACCTGTTCGCAAGGACTGGGCAAAGGAGTATCACGGAAAACCGTGGATTGTGTATGGCCATACACCAGTGAAAGAACCTCGATTCGTTGGCAGAACCGTCAATATTGACACAGGCTGCGTATTTGGCAACAAGCTGTCTGCCCTCACATACCCTGAGCTTAAAACGGTCTCCGTTCCTTCATCCATGCCTTATGATGAGTCAAGATTTCAGCATTTCACATCATAAAAAACCCGGCCCTGCGCTGCAGGTGACCGGGTTTCTCTATTTAAAAAAGCAATGATTTCATATCATCAGGAAGCGGGGCTGAAAATGTCATTTGCTCACCTGTCATCGGATGAGGAAATACAAGGGTTTCACTATGCAGTGCCTGCCGGTCTATCCGCTCGGTCGTTCCGCCATACAGCGTATCTCCGATGAGCGGATGCCCAAGAAATTGCATATGAACACGAATTTGATGTGTTCTCCCAGTTTCAAGTGAAAGAGACACATCCGACATGTTCAACTCAGCGATTACCGCTCGCACGGAATAATGCGTCACTGCCTCCTGCCCAGTATCATCAACCATCCGCTCGATGATACTATCCCCTTTTCGGGCAATTTTTGCAGCGATCGTTCCATGTTTTTCTGTGAGCATGCCATGTGTAAACGCTCTGTATGTTCGCTTAACCGCTCCACTTTTTTGCGCCTTTGATAAAAGGCTATGGGCAAAGCGATGCTTCGCCACAAGCATGACGCCAGATGTATCACGATCAAGGCGGTTCACCAAATGAACCGTATGCCGAACAGACTGCTTGGCATAATGATGCAGCAATCCATTCGCAATACTGTGCTCAGGGTGCTCCCGAGAAGGGATTGAAGGAATATACGGCCTTTTATTCAGCACAAGGACATGCTCGTCCTCAAATATAATATCAAGCGGAATCGGTGCAGGCTTTAGTCCTTCACTCACTTTTTCCTCGGGAAATAAAATGGTGAGCCTGTCCCCTTCATGCAGTTCGCACTTCACGGTAACATGCTCTCCATTAATGAGGAGGTCACCGCCAGCAAACTTAATATCTGTCAGCATTCTTTTCGAAATGCCAAGATCAATTAAATATTCCTTTAAAAGCAGCCCTTCTTCTTTGGCTGTTATGGTTTTGTTTAACGTAAAGTATTCCAGCGGGAACAACCTCTTTCTTATTCTCCTTTTCCGATAAAGGAATCTTGCACCCTTTTCCAAAACGGAAACGGTCTAAATCTGGCAAAACGGACATTCTCGTCTGCCACCCGGCATTGAATGGATTTGACGTCTTTATGAAGCAGTGTTAAATGATCAATGGTCACCTGAAAATCGACATCATTCCTCGGCTTAATCACACAAGTATGGTGGTCAGGCAAAATAAGCGGTGAACCGACCGTCCGAAACACTCGGTTGTTGATTGAAGCCATTTCTGCCAGCTGAATGGCTCTAATGGAAGGGTGAATAATGGCGCCACCCAGTGCCTTATTATAGGCCGTACTGCCAGATGGTGTAGACAGACAAAGACCGTCACCTCTAAATGTTTCAAACAGCTGGCCTCTGATTTCAACATCTGCCACAAGTGTCCCTTCCATGCTTTTAATTGTACATTCATTCATTGCTAAATATTTCTCTTCTCTGCCGCCGTCATTGTATCTGACAATGACTTCTAAGATCGGATATTCCACAATATGATAAGGCGTTTTCGCAATGGCTAAGACGAGTTTTTCAATTTCACTCGGCACCCAGTCAGCATAAAAGCCAAGATGACCTGTATGAACACCGACAAAAGCCGTTTCATTTAGACGGTCGCTATAACGGTGAAACGCATAAAGAAGGGTGCCGTCTCCACCAACCGTAATGACAAGATCCGGTTCCTCTTCATTTAGTTCCATACCAAAATCCAATAAGTAAGTCTGAATTTTACTTTTGAGCGTGTCAGATACAGAATTCCCTTTTGAAGAAACTGCAAATTTCATGAATTCTTCTCCTTTTTCACCTTGCTGCTATGAGAGGGCAGCATCATATTTGATCAAACTGGCTCAGCTGTCGTTTTTCTTTTTCCGGGAAAATGCCACTTGTGCTTCTTGAATTTCCCCTCTAATTTCGGACATTTCTTCATCGAGACGAGAAGCTGCCTCAGATGCTCTTTGAAGGCGCAGCTTGACCTTCTCCGGGATGTTCCCGCTATATTTATAATTCAGAGAATGCTCAATGGTCGCCCAAAAGTTCATCGCAAGCGTACGAATTTGGATTTCGACGAGGAGCTGTTTCTCTCCGCTTACGGTTTGCAGCGGATATAACACAACAAGGTGGTAAGAGCGGTATCCGCTTTCTTTATGTTCTGCAATATAGTCGCGTTTATCTACAACCACAAAATCTTTACGTGACTGGAGCATTTTTTTCACGACTTGTATATCTTCTACAAACTGGCACATAATGCGAAGCCCAGCAATATCCTGCATCGTTTCAATCTCATGCATCGGGATGTTTTTACGCTTTGCCTTTTCTAATATGCTGGCAACGGGTTTCACTCGGCCTGTGACAAATTCTACTGGTGAATGGTCATCCTCGAATTCATACAGCTTTCGAATGCCTTTTAGTTTCACTTTTAGTTCTTCGACTGCTTGTTTATACGGTGCGAGGAATTGATCCCATTGTTTTTTGTCCATGAAACTTCCCCCAATTCCATATACCTAATTATTTCAGAGGAATGTGCTTTTCACTTTCTCTTCCATATCTCCGTAATTGGCATTGTCTTTAATATTGTCGATTAAATAATGTAATTCCTGTTGAAGCTGAATGAGTTCCAGTGAATGTTCATCTGATGCCAAATAGACAGGGATGTCACGATTCATTGCTTCTTTTAATGGAGCCCATGTATGTTCCCCTAAAATAAGATACGAAAAGGACTCCTCGGTTTCAAGTATGTAAACGAACGCAAAGTGATCAGAATCAACAAGCATTTGTCCTGATGCTTTTGCTTTTTGGATTTGCTCTTCTGACTGGATTGTCAAAATCAGCCTGTCTTCTTTTAAAGTTGCTTCTGTGATTTCAATTCTGTTTTGCATCATGATCTCCTTTACAACAAAGTACAGCTTTATTTTATCATATCAAGTTCAATATTGATAAACCGAACTTTTTGAGAAAATCCTGTTTTTCTCTTTTAAATGATCCTTTCCCAAGATTCTTCATTCATTTTGTCCATACCTAAATTGAAAATAGAGAGAAAAAAACAGTCTTTTACATGTTGAACACACTTCATGTACAATAATCATATTTCCTCTAATGAAAGGTTGATGTCAAATGGCACAGGAAATTGAAATCGAACTAAAGCAATTATTAATGAAAGAAGAATTTAAACAGCTGAAACAGCATTTTCAATTGAAGGATGCGGATTTCCATACGCAAACCAACTATTATTTTGATACACCTCAATTTGATATAAAATCTCAATTGGCTGCATTAAGAATGAGAGAAAAAAACGGTCAATGGGTGCTCACATTAAAGGAACCACATGAAATAGGCTTGCTCGAAACCCACCAAACGATTGCTCCCCCTTCTCAACTTGACGATTTTAAGCTGCCAGAAGGTGAAGTTGCAGACAGATTAGACCACCTGAACATTCTAAAGGATCAAATTGTGTACTTTGGTTCACTTGAAACGTCAAGAGCAGAAAAAATGATCCAAGAAGGCTTAATTGTTTTGGATCACAGCCGATATTTAACAGTAGAGGACTATGAACTTGAATTTGAAGTGAGCGACCTGGAAATCGGACAAGCCGCTTTCTCCGCATTGCTCCGCAAATTTCATATTCCAGTACGAAACACGAAAAACAAAGTCGTTCGTTTTTATGAAGAAAAAATGAAAACACAGAATAGATGAATTCCTTGAAGGAGGAACATGATGAACGTCAATCAACTTCAATCCTTTATGCAGCTTCAAGCGCTTAAAACGTTACAGACAGATCCAGCACAAACGCAAATGTCTGGGGGTCAAGAATCGAATGCCCAAGCTTCATTTCAGTCGCTGCTGCAAGATTTTTTAGGCGGATCGGAATTATCACGTCTCCCGCTTTCCATCTCAGCTTTTTTGGGCACGGATCCATCAACGGCTCCAAACACGCAATATGCGCGTACAAACCCATATTTATCTGCCACTTCCGGCAGTGATCAGCTTGAGGCCCAATCTTTATATGCAAATGACAATCAATTAAATACAGCGAATGGCATTGGAAATGTCTTAAACAACAGCTACACGCCGCCGCTTCAAAAGGCTGTCTCAAGTAGCTCATCATCAAAAGAGATTAATCAAATCGTGTCACAAATGGCTCAAAAGCATGGCGTTCCCGAAAAGCTGATTCACGCGGTCATCAAGCAGGAATCCGGCTACCGCTCAAATGCTGTCAGCCATGCAGGTGCGCTTGGACTCATGCAGCTCATGCCATCTACTGCTAAATCACTTGGCGTCAACAATGCTTTTGATGCGTCCCAAAACATTGAAGGCGGAACGAAGTATTTAAAACAAATGCTCAATAAATATAACGGAAATATCTCACTCGCCTTAGCTGCCTATAATGCAGGCTCAGGAAATGTAGATAAATACGGGGGCATTCCTCCATTTAAAGAAACACAAAATTATGTCAAGAAAATCACAGCTCAATATTTCGCTTAAACCGAAGAGAATAACCTCTTCGGTTTTTTGTATGTCGCTTTTCCCCCTTTTTTGACTGAATGTGTTATGATATGGTCAATTGATCACAGAATTCGATTCTCTCTTTATTTCGAGCAGACCAAAGCGGTTTGTTTGTGGAATTGAGATGAGGTTGTTAAAATAAGTACAAGAATAGAAACAATAAAATAGAACAAACTGAATATCACTTTTGAAATAAATGTAATGCGCAATAGGGTGAGTCATCCTATTAACTACGAGTAAAAGGAGTAGTCAACATGGTACAATCGTTTAACGCACCTTACGAAGCGGTTGGAGAGGAACTTCTATCGCAACTTGTTGATACTTTTTATGAAAATGTAAAGTGTCATCCTTTGCTTCATCCTATTTTCCCGGATGACTTAAAAGAAACAGCAAGAAAACAAAAACAGTTTTTAACGCAATATTTAGGCGGACCACCGCTTTATACAGAAGAGCATGGCCACCCAATGCTGCGAGCGAGACATCTCCCTTTTCCGATTACTGAGGAGCGGGCTGACGCATGGCTTGAATGCATGGAGGATGCAATGGATCAAGTAGGATTAACCGGCGATATTCGTGACTTTTTATTTGAACGGCTTTCTCTGACGGCTCGTCATATGGTCAACCAAACACCTGAAAAGGATGGACGATCTTGAGCTGCAATACGCACGATCAATATTTCTCACACTGTCACGGACATCCTCAAAAGCCGATTGAAATCTATGTATTCATTGATCCTCTAAGCCCAGACTGCTGGTTATTAGAGCCATCCATTAAAAAGTTGAAAATGAAATATGGCCGTTTTTTCACTTTACGAACGGTAACAAGTTCTAGTATTAATGCTTTGAATCGGAAAAGAAAAAAACATTTACTGACTGAAGCATGGGGGAAATTTGCCACTAAAACGCAGACCAAAAAAGAACAAATGCTGTCTGAACAAATTGTGACATCACCCTACCTCGCCTCACTGGCACTAAAAGCAGCGGAGCTTCAAGGCAGAAAATGCGGAATGAAATTTTTGCGTCTTATTCAAGAATCACTTTTTTGCCATCAGCAAGATGTCACAAGTGAGCAGGTACTGATAGAAAATGCAAAAAGTGCTGGTCTGGACATCGAGGAATTCCAGCGCGACATTCATTCTCAAAGTGCTGTGAAAGCACTGCAATGCGATATGAAAATTGCAGCTGAAATGGACGTATCTGAGCTTCCGACCTTCGCCTTTTTTAATACCGTAAATGGAGATGAAGGATTAAAAATTTCAGGTGCCTACTCTTATGATATATACGAGGAAATCCTTTTTGAAATGATTGGTGAAAAACCAACACCATCAGAACGTCCTCCAATTGAATGGTTTATTGCTTACTTTCAATTTGCTTCCGCAAAAGAGATAGCCGTTGTCTATGACCTGACGCTTGAAGAAGTTGAACGAGAAATGAAGAAGCTGGCTTTCGCTCAAAAGGTAGAACGTGTACAAGTGCAGCAAGAAATGTTTTGGCGCTATAAAGAGAATGACCACCATACAGATCTTGATGTCTATCGCTGTGAAAATGAACATGGGTGCTGACCCATGTTTTTCTTTACTCCAAAAAGGAACATTCGTTCCATTTATAAACACGAAGAAACCGCGCCGGGATAAGCGCGGTTTCACTATGTCTTAACGACAACAAAGGGGATGGGAGAAATTTTTCACGGTCAAACAAAGGGGTAATGTTTGTATGTGATTAATTTCACATCTGTAGTATATCAAATTTTGTCGACTTATGACAACAGATATACTATATGTTCATATTTTTGTCACAAAACATAAGAGGGTTGTCACTTTCATATAGTAAAAGTAACAAAAAAATGGGGGGATCTGCATGCGCAGCACAACTATTGGACTTGTTGCCATTGGCTTATGTTTCTTTTTAAATATATTAGGCTTAATGAAGATGCTTCCTCTTTATTTGACGTCTCCACTCTTATTTGCTTCGATTCTTTTTACGCTTTATCGAATGAATCACCGTAAGACCTTTAGAGGTTTTAAAGGTTGATGATTGACAAGGAACGGCCTCGACATCTGAAGAGGTCTTTTTTTATGAGAAAAAAACTCCTGTCAAAAGATGAGATAGCACTCACACGTCTGACAGAAGTCTTTTCATTACTCACCTGTTTTGGAGATGAGCTCTTCCATTTCTTTTAGTTTTTCTTCGAACAATTGACATGCTGCTTCGATTGGTTCTTTAGAAGCCATATCAACCCCTGCTTTTTTCAGCACATTGATTGGATAATCAGAGCTTCCTGCTTTAAGGAAATCGGTGTAGCGCTCTACCGCTGGTTTTCCTTCTTGTAAGATTTGCTTGCTTAATGCCTGCGCCGCACTATAGCCTGTCGCGTATTGATACACATAATAGTTGTAATAAAAATGAGGGATTCTCGTCCACTCTAATCCAATTTCCTTATCAACCACCATGCCGTCACCAAAGTACTTCTTGTTCAGGTCGTAATAAAGGTTTGTCATAAATTCTGGCGTTAAAGCCTCTCCTTCTTGTGCTTTCACATGAATAAGATGCTCAAACTCAGCAAACATCGTTTGTCTGAATACCGTTCCTCTAAATCCTTCTAACAAGTGGTTTAACACATACAAACGCTGCTTTTTATCGTCTAAATGATTGAGCAGGTATTCGCCTAGTAACGCTTCATTTGTAGTGGAAGCCACTTCAGCTACAAAGATACTATAGTTTCCATACGGATATGGCTGGTGCTTTCTTGTATAGTAGCTGTGTACAGAATGCCCAAATTCGTGAGCGAGTGTAAACAAATTATCAATATTATTTTGCCAGTTCATGAGGATATATGGATTTGTACCATAGCTCCCAGATGAATAAGCACCGCTTCGTTTCCCTTTATTCTCATAAACGTCTACCCAGCGATTGTCGAGTCCTTCTTTTAACACGGACACATATTCTTCTCCTAATGGCGCTAACCCTTTCAGCATATAATCCTTTGCTTCATCATAGGTGAGCTTCATGCCAGCATCTTTCACAAGTGGTGTATACAAGTCGTAATTGTGCACTTCATCAAGCTTTAATACCTTTTTACGTAATTCAATATAGCGGTGTAATAACGGTAAATATTGATGAACTGTATCAATTAGATTGTCATACACTTCTTCCGGGATGCTGTTTCGTGATAATGCTGCTTCTCTTGCGGATTTGTAATTTCTCACTTTTGCATAAAAATTATCCTTTTTAATCGAACCGCTCAGTGTAGAAGCAAGTGTATTCTTATACTGATCATACGTTTTATACACAGCTTTAAAGGCATTCTTTCTCACTTCACGATCATCACTATTTAAAAATGTGATGAAGTTGCCGTGGGTAATTTTCTTTTCCTCTCCATTCTCATCTTTTACAGAAGGGAACGAAACATCGGCGTTGTTAAACATACTAAAGGTAGTAGATGAAGATGAAAGTGGTTCAGATGCCTCAGCTAATAAAGCTTCTTGCTCCTCACTTAAAATATGTGGACGCTCTTTATTAATTTCTTCGAGAGCATGTGAATACAGTTTTAATTCTTCTTTTTCTAGTATGAATTGCTGCAATTTATCTTCTTGAATCGATAAAATCTCTGGAACAATATAAGCAGATGTACTAGACAGCTGTGTAAATAGATTCGATGCCTTATCATTTAACGCCTGAAATGATGAGTTCGTTGTATCTTCATCATATTTCATGTGCGCATATGTATAAAGCTTGCCAAGCTTTTCAGAAAGTTGATCCTGAAAGGTGAGGGCTTCATACAGAACATCAGCAGAATGGGCCAGCTTTCCTTTAAACTGGGCCAGCTTCGGAATTTCTTTTTTGACCGCTTCGAATTCCTTGTTCCATGCATCGACGCTTTCAAAAATATCTTCAAGACGCCATTTGTTTTCTTCTTTTACTTCGCTTCTGTCTGGTAAATGATTGTTTTTGTTTTGTGAAGTCATATGAATCCCCCTTGCATGAGTTGTGTTGAACCAACCTTTCGGAAAGTGAAAGAAATTGGTGTTGTATTTATCTTCTTTGTTTTGAACTATATTTGTCAAATCATATGCAGAAATAAATACCAAACAGACTAAAAAAATGAGGAAAAAGCGTTTCTTTTGATTCAATAGCAACACCACCTTTTTCTTATCATGATCAAAGTGGTCATGAAACATGCTAATGAAATAAGAAAGCATCTCGTTTTAACACTTCATCTAGTGTTCGTATAGGCATTTGATTCGACGATACTTCATAATTACCCTCTTTCGTCATATGTAAAAACCCTTGTCTTACAAGCGCATTTACATATGCAGTGACCACCTCTTTTATTTCTTCTCTTGAAACATCGCCATATCGGAGTTTCACTTCTTTCATTTGCACACATCGATTGATTTCCATCATCAGCTGTTGAATCGTCACTCTTCCGCTTCCTTTTTTCCGCATCATCCAATCATAGAGACACCCTTGCCAAACATACACGGGACTTGTAAAGATATACGCTTCTTGCACCGGAATAAATAATTCAGTTGGCAAAAAAGGGAATGCCGTATGATGATGCTCATAAAAAATATTTCTCAAACGTTTGCTTTCATTTGATAAACTGCGAGGAGGACGCTGCCTAAATTGCTGTATACATTTAATCCATTGTTGGTTTACTTGACGCTTGCTGGAAGGCAGAGATAGAAGTGCAGGAATATCACGGTATGCTGAAGGTGGTCTGACAGTCATGGCCGCACAAACTTTCGTTGGTTGAAACACGAGGAATTGATCAAGATGGATGAACCTTTTCTGGATCGGGCAGAAAAAAATCAAGCGCCTTTCCTCTGATTCCCTTAAAATTCCCCAATGAATGGAGGAGAAAGAAAAAAGCTGGGCAGATTTTCGGTTTAAACGATTTGCCCCTATCATCCATATGGGAAAGAGCCCTGCCTCGCGGAGACCTGCTGTTCTTCTGCGAAGCTCTTGCCGGGAAATATTTGCACATTGAAATTCAATTGCATAGTTTTCATTTCCTATAGAGACGGTCACATCAGGACGCTGATGAATATTTGACATATACTTTTCCAGCGCCGGTTTATGTCCAAGCCCCTTCAGCCAATTCATAATGGCTTCCTTTCCCGCCTGATGATAAGCCGTTTCGCCTGAAGCTAGCGGACATGCTGTCAGCTGTTTATGCGCAAAATGATAGACACGATGCTCCCCTAGCTTTAATTGCACCTCCTCCCTGCACTCAGGACAATAAAATTTGCACGTCGTTCTTACATGCTCCAGACGGCTTTTCGATAGATGATGTGTCATTCGGATAAGCTTACCGTTATCCATAATTGCTGCATTCATTCAGTTCGCCCCTCGCTCTTTGATGAGCGTATTATAGCTTGTTCGTCTTTAAGGAAGCGAATAGACAAAATGAATTTTTATCGTGTCAAAAGATGATTTTACTGATCATTTCCTTAGTAAAATCAAAAATCCCCCTTATAGAAAAGGGGGAAAATACAATCTTTATAAAAGTGGTGATAATAATCTTGCTGTTGATTCAAACAGTCTGACCCCCAAGGGTCTCTTTGCAAACTCTTCTGGAACAATTTCATGTGACTGCTCTAAATCACCTAAGAAATCATTGACGAGCTTCTCGGTGCTTTTTGTTTTATAGAGGAAGGCATTCACTTCAAAGTTCAAATGAAAGCTTCTCATATCCATGTTTGCCGTTCCTATCGAAGCCAGCTCGCTATCCACAATAATAAATTTACTATGCATAAAGCCTTGATCATACTCGTATACCTTTGCTCCTGCGTCAAGAAGCTCCGGGAAGTATGAACGAGATGCATGGAAAACAATCCGTTTATCTGGATTCTTTGGAGCAATAATCCGTACATCTACTCCGCTCAATGCGGCAATTTTCAATGCGGACAAAATATCATCATCCGGCACAAAATACGGTGAAGCGATCCAGATGGACTTTTTGGCGGAGATGATCATGGAGAAAAAGAGATTTTTAATGACCTCCCACTGCTTGTCAGGCCCGCCAGCAATCATTTGTACGCCTTCTGTTGTACTCTCAAGGTGGCTGAAATCTTTGAAATAGTCCACACCAGAGCATCTTTCATTCGTCATATAGTACCAATCCTGCATGAAAATCTGCTGGAGGTCACGAACAGCTTCGCCCTTAATCATCAAATGAGTATCACGCCAGAATCCATATTGTCTGCTTCTGCCCATGTATTCGTCTCCAATGTTAAGCCCGCCGACAAATCCTACTTCCCCATCAATTACGACAATTTTTCTATGATTTCGGAAGTTGATTTTATTATTTAAAAGGGGGAGCCTTACTGGTAAAAACGGAACGATCTGAACGCCAGCCTTTTCTAGGTCTGCAATATATTGACGGGAGAGCTTTAAGCTTCCTACATCGTCATATAAAAAGCGGACAATCACGCCATTTTTCGCTTTTTCAATAAGAATGTCCTTTAATTCTTGGCCAAGGTCGTCGTGGCGGAGAATGTAATATTCTAAATGAATGTGATGAGTTGCTTTTTTAATCTCTTCAAAAATATGAGAGAATGTTTCTTCACCATTGGTTAAGACTTTAGAGGACGTGCGATATGTAATAGGAGTATGTCCGAGTCTGTGGGCCAGCTTAAATAAGAGCTGCTGATGATCACCCATATGCGTCATTTTTTCAATCGCTTCTCTATGGATACGTTCATCTTCCTGAATTAACTTCTCGTCCAATACCGCCTTCTTTTCAAACAGCCGGCGCTTTTTGATATTGCGTCCAAAGAAAATGTAGAACAAAAAGCCGAATAACGGAAAGCTGCCAAGCAGGACAAGCCATGTAATCGTTTGAGACGGATTCCGGTTCTCCAAGAAAATAACAAATCCGATGAAAATAATCGATAAAGTAAATAGAACACTCACAGAACTTAATACACTTACCGCTAAATCACCGACAATCAATTGGATGATTAAATAAGCACCTACCGTAATGATTAGAAAAAATAGAACTTTGACTACATTTCTCATTTCATTTTTCTCCTTGCCGATCTCTTTATTTACCTATTCATTCAGATAAAAAAGCCGATTCCTCTATAGAAATCGACTTTTTGTTAGTTACGAGAAGTGCTGTTGAATCGTTTCAAGGGCATTCCCTTCGATAATCAGCTGACCGTATTCTTTCAGTCTGTAGATGCTGACCACTGATTCGTGAGCATATTCAAGCAAAATGCTGAGCTTATTCTCCACTTGCTCATCTGACAAATCCTCGTGGAAGTCAACATATAGATAATAACGGTTTTCAAACGAATATAAACTTGTGGTAAAATCCTGCATATTTAATTGAGAAAGTGCAATCAAATCTTCAAAGTCATCCATTTTCAATACGAATTGAAGTTGAAGTTTTTTGTCCTTCTCATTATGGTCTTCTTGATCTTGCTCTTCTTTATGAAAATCATCAAGCAGTGCGTCTAAGCTTTCTTCATCTGTTTGATCTTTTTTATCTTCTGGAATCGGCAATTCGAGCTTTTGTCCATCTTTAGAAAGTTGGGCTTTTGTCACGACAATTTCAAGACCTTTGTCAAGTGCCTGTACTTGAATCCAAAGCGGTCCCTCTACTGCAAATTCTTCTTCTTCGTGCACTTCGTCCATTACTTCCCAAAACAGCTCTTCACTGCGCTCACGATTGTACCAGATCTCTTCACGGTCAAATCCGCGATCTTCAATATCACCGTAGGAAATATAAAATTTGACTGTATGTTCATTTATTCTTTCGATTTCCATTTTGCCAACCTTCCCTTCTATATAAGATGTTGAAGGGACATACAAGCTCCCAATTAATAGTACTTTACTACACTTTACCCGTTCCGTCTACATGTTAACCGTTTAAAGAATTGAGGTATTGCTTCGTACTGTCTATTTTATGATAAAACATGAATAAAAGAAATAAAAACGCATTTTTTGCAGAGAAAACTTGCAGAAACATATATTTGAATTGTCCTCATATATTGGTTGTACGAGCTCTATTTGGGACATGAGGTGAAATGGATGGAAACAGAGTGGATCGTATCCTTACTGATGATTATTGGCATAGACCTAATTTTAGGCGGAGATAATGCGCTCATTATTGCGATGGCGAGTCGCAGTTTATCACATGACAAACGCAATAAAGCCATTTGGATCGGCACTCTTTTAGCCGTGTTGATGAGAATTACAATGACTGGTGCCGCCGTTTATTTATTGACTATCCCTTATTTGCAGTTTATTGGCGGTCTTTTTCTCCTTTATATAGGATACAATCTGTTAATTGAACAAAAGAAGGAATCGATTCGGATAAAGAGCAGCGGCTCCCTTTGGCGTGCGGTTCAAACCATTGTGATTGCTGACCTCTTTATGTCACTTGATAATGTCATCGCAGTTGCAGGTGCAGCAAAAGGCAACATGCTTCTGACCGCTTTTGGTCTCATGATTTCTGTACCGATTATTATTTGGGGAAGCAAGCTGATTCATGCAGCTTTAACTAAATTTCCGTTTCTTTTATACGGAGGAAGTGCTCTCTTGGCCTTTACAGGGGGTGAAATGATTGTACGTGATGTGAAATTGGCTGAATTTATGGCACAGCATGCCACGCTTGAATTGATGCTTCCGTTTTTAACCGTCATAGTGGTCATATTAGCGAGCCTCTTTTACGAACAAACGGCTGAAAATAAATAAAAAAAGCTGCCAAATGATCGGCAGCTTTTTATGTTTTTATTAGTTAGCAAGTCGCTGAGCTTCTCTTAGTTGGAATGTACGAACCGTTCTTGGTAAGAAACGTCTAATTTCATCTTCATTGTACCCAACTTGTAATCTTTTTTCATCCAAGATAATTGGACGACGCAAAAGACCTGGATGCTCATTGATTAGTTTATACAATTGTTGAAGCGGCATTGTCTCAACATTGACATTTAGTTTTTGGAATACTTTTGAACGTGTTGAGATAATTTCGTCTGTACCGTCTTCTGTCATTCGAAGAATTTCTTTGATTTCATCGATTGAAAGAGGCTCAGAAAAAATGTTTCTCTCTTGATATGGGATATTGTGCTCTTCTAACCACGCTCTTGCTTTTCTACATGATGTACAGCTTGGTGATGTGTATAATGTTACCATAAATCTTCACTCCTCAATTTGTAGAATGAATATTGATCTGTATTCTTAAATTAAAATTGTTCTAAATAAGTAATCTTTATAGTGATTATACTATAAAAAAGTAAGTGTGAACAGATTTTCTTGCAATTTTTGTGACAAAAACTAGACAATTTCATTCATTTTGTCGTGCTGCTGGATGTCAGAACATTCTCATTTACTCGAGATGATCGAAAATATTTTTTTGCTTTCTATTTTCAATGATCTTCAATACATCATCAACATCCTCATACGATTGTCCATACCATTCTTCATCTTTATACGTATGGATTCGTTCATAAGTCTTCCTCATGGCTTCCATGATCTCTTCCTCATGATTTGTAAGAGGCGACCAATAAAGAATTTCCATGCGGTTCACTTCATTTGTTGCAAGTGACCTGCGTTTATAACCGATTGATTCTGCATGCTTGAAGTGCTCTCTTTGGTAAAACTTTAGGCGTTTTGCAGTATCTGCATCATCTTCATCTACAGGCTCGACCTCAAGCAAGATCGGTTTCTTTTTTTCCTTCAGCTTATGAATAAGCTTTGACCCGAGGCCTTCACCTCTTGCATCTTTGGAAACAAATAAATAATCAATAAAGATGAAAGAATCAAATTCGGCGTACATCATCACATGATGAGGTCCTTCCTCCTTATGATAAATATCACTTCTTTCCTTTAATAAAGCTTCCATATGCTCTTTTGACTTCATTTCTTCTATCGGGAAGTATTCACTGAGCTTTTCATACCAATTCATGGATCTGCTCCTTATGCTATAGTTAAGAACCACTTCCTTAGATATTCCCGATTTCCTGCTATTTAAACGCCTGTACTAGTAAGACGCAGCAAAGTCTTAAGTAGTTTCACTTTTTTTCAATTAACGCAAAAAAAGTTTTATAACGAACGATTCATGACGAGTTGAATACAGACAAACAGGATAATTGTCATCGCAATTTGAAGCATAATGAAATAAAGATATTTTACGCGCCATGCTTCTTGCTTCTGACCGCTTGTCTTTCGGTTAAGCATATATTCCATTGAAAAAGACACAATCCCAATGAGTACCATAAACGCGAGCATCCACTTTCCTCCGTTTGGTTTCCTGAAAAAAGACGTTGAAAAAAGCATGAATACAATGAGAACATGAAGCAATGAATAACGAAAGGTTTTCCAATTTAACATTTGATTTCCTCCGGTATCTGCTTGTACTTAACTAAAAGTTACCATCATCTTCTTTTTTTGTAAAATAAAAAAAGAAGCACTGACTTAGCAGTGCTTCTTCCTTCTTATGATTGTTTCGCCTGTAGCTCTTTGAATTCTTCCTCTGTGCAGCTCACAAAGTGACCTGGCTTCACTTCACGGAACTCGGTGTTTGTTCCTTTGTGAACAGATGGATCATACTTGATTCGTTTGCGGTTACGCTCATAATCAGGATCTGGAAGCGGAATCGCAGACAGCAATGATTTTGTATATGGATGAAGCGGGTTTTCGTATAATTCATTCGCTGGTGCCAGCTCAACCAATTTTCCAAAATACATCACACCGATACGATCGCTGATGTATTTTACCATGGACAAGTCATGGGCAATGAATAAGTACGTTAAACCTTTTTCCTCTTGAAGCTCTTTCAATAAATTGACGACCTGCGCTTGGATCGACACGTCTAATGCAGAGATTGGTTCATCGGCGATGATGAAATTCGGCTCTACTGCTAATGCACGTGCAATTCCGATTCGCTGTCTTTGACCGCCTGAGAATTCATGCGGGTATCTGTTCGCGTGCTCTTTGTTCAAGCCAACAGTTTCAAGTAATTGGTACACACGCTCTTTACGCGCCTGTTTTGTTTTTGCAAGGCCATGAATGTCGATGCCCTCTGCAATGATATCAAGCACTGTCATTCTAGGGTTGAGTGAAGCATATGGATCTTGGAAGATCATCTGCATTTGACGGTTGAACTCAAGCATTTTTTGTCTTGATTTCTTCCCGTGTACATTTTCTCCCTTATAAAGAACTTCACCATCTGTCGCATCATAAAGTCTAATGATCGAACGGCCCGTAGTGGATTTACCACAACCAGACTCACCTACAAGACCAAGCGTTTCACCTTTGTAAATATCAAATGAAACCCCATCAACTGCTTTCACAGTTCCTCTTGCTGTATGGAAATGCTGCTTCAAATTTTTGATTTCTAACAGTTTTTCTGCCATGCTATTCACCCTCTTTTACTAATACAGGTTTTTCGTAGCTACCTTCTAGTTCACGCATTCTCGCCTTTACAGAAGCAGGCGGTTCAACTTTAGGTGCATTCGGATGAAGTAGCCATGATTTCACATAATGCGTATCTGATACTTTGAACATTGGCGGTTCTTGTTCAAAGTCAATTTTCATTGCATAATCGCTGCGGAGTGCAAATGCATCTCCTTTCGGCGGGTTTGTCAGATCTGGCGGTGTTCCTGGAATGGCAGTCAGCTTTCCTTCATCTCCGCCATCTGTGTCAAGACTCGGCATGGATGCTAAAAGTCCCCATGTATACGGATGCTTTGGATTGTAGAAAATTTCATCGACAGTCCCTGTCTCCACAATCTGTCCTGCATACATAACAGCTACACGATCAGCGACGTTGGCAACAACACCTAGATCATGTGTAATAAAGATAATCGAAGTGTCAACCTTTTGCTGAATTTCTTTCATTAATTCTAAAATTTGTGCTTGAATTGTTACATCAAGTGCAGTCGTCGGCTCATCGGCAATCAGCAGCTTTGGATCTGCTGCAAGCGCCATGGCGATGACAACCCTTTGCCTCATCCCGCCACTAAATTCGTGCGGATATTGTTTAATTCTTTTTTCGGGCATTGGAATTCCAACGAGCTCCAATAGTTCAATGGCTCTTTTTTCAGCCGCTTCTTTTGAAATTTGCTCATGCTTGAACAGTACTTCTGTAATTTGTTTCCCGACTTTCATCGTTGGATTCAAAGACGTCATCGGATCTTGGAAGATCATTGAGATATCTTTTCCTCGAATGGTTTGCATTTGTTTTTCAGTTTTCTTGACAATATCTTGGCCATCAAACAGGATCTGTCCGCGCTTGAAATAACCTGGCGGCATCGGAATTAATCTCATGATCGCTTGTGATGTCACACTTTTACCAGAGCCAGATTCACCTACAATAGCAAGTGTCTCGCCTTTATTTAAGTGGAAGTTCACACCACGAATGGCTTGAACCTCTCCACCATATGTTTTAAATGAGATTGCAAGGTCTTTCACCTCTAGAATACGTTCACGTTCCATCCTAATCACTCCTTATTTACGCAACTTCGGATCTAAAGCGTCTCTTAGTCCGTCTCCAACCACGTTAAAACCAAACATTGTAATACAGATAAATGCGGCTGGGAACCATAATCTCCAAGGGTAATACGTCATGGCTGGAATTCCGTCAGACGCCATTGTTCCCCAGCTCGCTAACGGAGCCGGTACACCAAGCCCTAGGTAGCTTAGGAATGCCTCTGTGAAGATAGCAGAAGGAATCGTTAATGTCATCGTCACAAGGATTGGTCCCATTGAGTTTGGAATTAAGTGTTTAAATAAAAGTCTAGATGTTTTCGCACCTAATGTTTGTGCTGCAAGAACGTATTCTTGACTCTTTAATTGTAAAACCTGTCCCCGAACAATACGTGCCATGTTAATCCAGCCTACGACTGTCATAGCGAGGATAATCGTTAATAATCCTTTTGGCAGAACAACCATCATTAAGATAACCATTAATAGTGTTGGAATTGCCCATAAAACGTCTGCGATACGCATCATCACTTCATCTGTACGGCCGCCTTTGAATGCAGCAATACTTCCCCAGATAATACCGATAATCACGTCAAGCACCGCTGCAGCAAGCCCGATAAAGATCGAAATTCTTGCCCCGACCCATGTACGGACAAACATGTCACGTCCTAAATCATCTGTACCAAACCAGTGTTCTTTTGAAGGCGGCTGGTCAGCATTCAGCAAATCAGTCGTAGAGTAATCGTATTTAGAAAACATCGGAACAAAGATGGCCAGCATCACGATAATAAAAATGATTGTAAGTCCAACCATTGCAAGTTTATTGGCACGGAAGCGAAGCATGGCATCCTTCCATAAAGATAGACTAGGTTTAGAAATTTTTTCAGATTCTGCTGCGTCAGCTGTCGCAGGCACAAATAAATCTTTTCTCATCTCTTCCATGTGTTAGACCCCTTTCTTCGCCTTCGTCAGTTTAATTCTAGGATCGATAATACCGTAGAGGACGTCAACGACTAGAATACTGATTAATAGAATAATACTGTAGAAGACTGTGACACCCATGATGACGGTGTAATCACGGTTTGTAATGCTTGTGACAAAGTGAGAGCCTAAGCCAGGAATACCAAAAATCTTCTCAACGACAAAACTACCTGTTAAAACTGAAGCAGCCATTGGTCCCATGTATGTGATAACAGGTAACAATGCGTTTCGGATGGCGTGTTTGATCGTCACAGCAGATTTTGTTAATCCTTTCGCTCTAGCCGTTCTAATGTAGTCACTATTTAGTACTTCAAGCATACTTGACCGTGCAAGTCTAGCGATAAATGCCATTGGCATGAAGGAAAGTGCAATAGAAGGTAGTACGGTGCTTGCCCAAGACTCCCATCCTGCAACTGGGAAGATCGCTATAATACTTGCCTCAGATGCAAATACATATTGTAGTAGCGCCGCTAAAATGAAACTTGGAACTGAAATTCCAAAGATCGTTAAAATGGCAATCGTATAGTCTTGCCACTTGTTATGATAGAGCGCTGCAAGGACCCCAAACAATACACCAAATGCTAATGCGAGGAGAATTGCCTCAATTCCGAGGGTAAAGGAAACGGGGAATCCAGAACTGATTAAGTCATTTACGGTTTGTCCTTTATATTTAAATGAGGGACCAAAATCTAATGTTGCAACTGAACCTAGGTAGTTTACATATTGAACAAATAAGGGCTTGTCCAATCCGTAGTGCTCGTTTAGGTTTGCTTCAATTTCAGCAGGAAGTTTCTTCTCACCAGAGAATGGACCACCAGGTGCTGCCTGCATGAGAAAGAAAGTTGCAGTTACAATAACAAACAGTGTGATTAAAATATATATTAATCGCTTACCGATATATTTAAGCAACGGAATTGCACCTCCATGATTTTACAACAATTTCTCTAATCAGCAAGAAAGGTATATGGAGAGACATCCTCCATATACCTTAAGATCCTTGCCGTAGATCTCTTACACTATTACTCTTACTTTTCGAAATGTGCCCATTTGTACTGAACATCACCTAGTCCAGATACAACTACACCTTTAAGTTTTGGATCTTGTACCCAAAGCTGAGTGTAGAAGTAAATTGGTGCTATAGGCATATCGTTGATGATGATTTCTTCTGCTTTTTTCAGCATTTCTTCACGCTTCGTTTTATCTGTTTCTTTTGCAGAATCATTCAACAATTGTTTGTACTCTTTGCTTTCCCATCCAGTGTCGTTGTTTCCGCCGTCTTTATCTTTGTAAAGCTCAAGGAAGTTCACTGGATCGTTGAAGTCACCTAACCAGCCCATACGTCCGATTTGGTAGTCTCCGCTGTGGATTTTGTCGATGTATACGTTCCACTCAGAGTTATCAAGTTCAACTTTCACACCTAAATCTTTTTTCCACATTTCTTGAATTGCTTGTGCAATCTTTTGGTGGCCTTCATCTGTGTTGTAAGAAAGTTTTAATGTTGGAAGATCAGAAACAGACTTATAACCTAATTCTTTCGCACCTTTTTCAAGAAGCTTTTTAGCTGTATCTACATCGTGATCTTTGAAGTAGCCAGTTTTGTTATCTGTGAATCCTTCCATTGTTGGTGGAACGATTGCCATTGCTGGAACTTGTTCACCTTGCGTAATTTTGTCAACGATCGCTTGACGGTTGATTGAGTATGCAAGGGCCTTACGGATGTTTGCATTGTTTAAAGGTTTTACTTCTGTGTTGAATTTGTAGTTATAGATACCAGCGATCGTCTGGATTTTCAGACCGCCTTCTTTTTTCAATGTTTTTAAAGACTCAGTTGGAAGGCTTCCAGTTGGAGAACCAGCCCAGTCAAGCTCGCCTTTTTTGAACATGCTAAGCTCAGTGTTTGTATCTTTGATCATAGACATGTTGATTTTTTTCAATTTCACAGTATCTTTATCCCAGTATTCATTGTTCTTTTCAAGCGTGATAGAACCGCCATGTTTCCATTTAGAAAGAACGAATGGTCCGTTAGATACGTAGTTTTCACCAGCATTTGTGTACCAGTTTTTATTCTTTTCAGCCACTTTTTTGTTGACTGGCATATAAGTATAGAATGCAGTTAGTTCAGTAAAAAACGGTGTTGGGTTTTCTAGCTCAACTACAAGCGTTTTGTCGTCTTTAGCTTTAATGCCAACATCAGCAACTTTCGCTTTCCCTTTGTTCGCTGCTTCAGCACCTTTAATATAGTAAAGCTGGTAAGCATATTGAGATTCATTTTTAGGATCTAATGCCCATTTCCAAGCATATTCGAAATCTTCTGCTTTTACAGGGTCGCCATTAGACCATTTTGCATCACGAAGTGTGAATGTATAAGTTTTACCATCAGCACTTGTTTTGATATCAGAAGCCATTGCATTTTCTGGCTTTCCTTCAGCGTTAATTCTTGTTAACCCTTCAAAAGTCTGACGGATGACACTACCTGAAGTTGAATCATTTGCCAATCCCGGATGTAGAGAAAAAGGCTCAGTGGAGATATTCACATTTAATGTTGTTTTAGCCTCTCCAGAACTGCTCGTGCTGTCGCCTGATTTGTTTCCGCTGAAACCACAAGCGCTTAATACAAGTGTGAAAATAAGCATTAAAGTAACAACAGACCAACGCTTTTTCAACTGTATTCCCCCTTATAATATGTTTTTAGTTCAAAGGTCTCGATAGAAGATGAGATTCAGATTTAAGAAATAGCGTAAAAAAGTCCCTGAATAGCTTACTTTCTATTTCTTTTGTTTTTTCTGAATTTTCACTATGTAAAGAGCCTAGCACAAACGTGTGAACAAATTCATTATAATGAATAGAATAATTTATTGCAATATCAATTTCATATATTTTTTAAAAACGTAAATGGGGATAAAGAGGGATTTTTATAAACTAAAGTCTCAATCACTTCAACAAATTAAAGCGTAAATTGATTAAAATAATTTAACAAATTCAGCAGGAATAATGTTTTATACATATAATTAATCATCCTTTTTTAAAAAATTCTGACAGATATTTGTTATTTTATCTAAAATTTTAAGTGTCAATAGGCATGATGAGAAGGTCACATAAGGGCTTCGTGACTTTTTCATGGTCATCCTTTATAATAGATAGACATATTGTTGCGATGAAAAAGAAGAGTACATATATTCACCATTTACAGAGAATCTGCGGCCGGTGTGAGCAGATAATGGCATGTATGGAATGGGCTTTGGAGCAGCTAACCGAACACTTCTAAAAAAGTGAGTAGGCTTAGACGGAGCAGTCTCCGTTATCAACGTCTTGAGTGATTTCTATGTGAAATAACAAGGGTGGTACCACGGTTCATTCGTCCCTTTTCTGTTGAAAAGTGATGGGTGGGCCTTTTTATATTGAAGAAAAGAGGTTTTAGTATGACAAAGAAGACAATTTTTTCAGGCATTCAGCCGAGCGGTTCTGTCACGTTAGGGAACTATATTGGAGCAATGAAGCAATTTGTTGATTTGCAGCATGACTATAATGGCTATTTTTGTGTCGTGGATCAACATGCGATTACAGTGAGTCAGGACCGATTAGCTCTCCGCCAAAATATTAGAAGCTTAGCAGCTCTTTATTTAGCTGTTGGTCTTGATCCAGAGAAAGCGACATTGTTTATCCAATCAGAGGTACCTGCTCACGCCCAGGCAGGATGGATGCTTCAATGTGTTGCTTATATTGGGGAATTAGAAAGAATGACCCAATTTAAGGACAAATCCGCTGGTAAAGAAGCAGTTGTTTCAGGCCTATTAACGTATCCCCCATTAATGGCTGGCGATATCTTATTATATGGTACTGATTTAGTCCCTGTTGGAGAAGACCAAAAGCAGCATCTTGAATTGACTAGAACGCTCGCTGAACGCTTTAACCGAAAGTACAATGACATCTTCACTGTGCCTGAAGTGAAAATTCCAAAAGAAGGCGCACGGATTATGTCTTTAACAGATCCAACGAAAAAAATGAGCAAATCCGATCCGAACCAAAAATCTTTCATTACCTTATTAGATGAACCAAAGCAGCTTGAAAAGAAAATTAAAAGTGCTGTGACGGATTCAGAAGGCATCGTGAGGTATGACAAAGAGAACAAGCCTGGAATTGCCAACTTGCTGACGATTTATTCTGTATTAGGCAACATATCGATTGCTGAGCTGGAGCAAAAGTACGAAGGCAAAGGATATGGTGAGTTTAAAGGAGATCTTGCGAACGTTGTCATTGAGGCTTTAAAACCAATTCAAGATCGATACTACGAACTCATTGAATCAGACGAGCTTGACCGCATTCTAGACGAAGGTGCTGAAAAAGCAAACCGCGCAGCAAACAAAATGCTGAAAAAAATGGAGAATGCGATGGGTCTTGGCAGAAAACGCAAATAAAAAAAGCTTGCAGCACTGCCGCTGCAAGCTTTTTCTAATTTACTTTTGATTCGTTTTCCATTTCCCAAAGCTTTTCGAAAAAAGGCTGCCCTTTAATCATTTTTTCACAGAAGGCTAAATGATTCTCTGACCACCCATCAATCGTTTCATTGTAAAGCATGTTCCAAATCTCTTCGAAAGACATTCGTTTGATTTGGTTGTACATGCGCGGGTTCCATTCCGTATACCAATACGCAATCTCCGCCCTGTTTTTGAGCCCTTTTAATTGATCGAGCGCCATAAACATCAGCTGTTTCAGCTGTCTTTCTTTTCTCGTTAATCCGCTGATATGCTGCGGCGGCAGTGATAGAATGTGATATTCTTTCGTCGATTCAAGGCTGTCCTTAGAAAATTCATATTCCTCTGCCTTCACATCTTTCACCATTTCATACACCAATTGCTCCTGCCTTGGAATCAAGCGGCTTTTTCTCACAGGTATGGAATACCCTATCGTATCTACAGCAATGATTCGAATTCCGTCGGTGACTACAAAGCAATACTCTAATTTACGGCGTTCATGATTTTTTCGAATATATGATTTCTCAAATACAGACTCTAGCAGCGTCTTCGGCAGCTCTGAAAGATCATTCTCTATGTAATCAAACAAAGGGCTCTGCACCTTAAGTAAAGGCACTTGATCTAACAGTTCAACACTGTCCTCCTTACGCCACTCATGAAAATGACACACATTGTAGCCATTCTCTTCCCCTTCAAACCAATTCACCCATACGTCATGAAGAAATAACATAACCAATCCCTCACTTTATAAAAACTGTTGTCCACAGTATGGGCAAGGGATAGAGAAATTATTCCAACTTTATCAAAACTTCAAGCTGAGAATGATGAGCTTCATGTCTTTCTTTCGTTCAGGAAACGCAGAGCCCTTTTAAACTTTACTTCAGCTTTTTAGGATCAAGCGCATCTCTCAGCCCATCTCCTAAAAAATTAAAGCATAAAACAGTCAGCAAAATGAATAAACCTGGGAAAAGCGGGTACCACCAAGCTTGCACCATAATGGAGAAATTTTGTGCGTCTTGCAGCATGTTGCCCCAGCTTGCCGTTGGCGGCTGAATACCAAAGCCAAGGTAGCTGAGCGTTGATTCAGCTAAAATGACGGAGCCTACTTTTAATGTAGCTGACACAATAATAGGACCGATACAGTTCGGTAAAATATGCGAAAAGATGATGACATGATTTTTCGTTCCAATGGTTCTCGCCGCGAGGACGAATTCTCTTGTTCGAAGTGATAAGAATTCACTGCGGATGAGTCTGGCCGTTGTTGTCCAGCCTGTCAAAGCAAAGATTAAAATCAATTTATCAATGCCCGGTTTGAAAATGGTGACGAGCGTAATCAATAGAAAAATGTCTGGAATCGACAACACGACATCTACAAACCTCATTAACAAAGAATCAACAAACCCTTTGAAATACCCCGCAACCGCACCAACGACAGTACCAATGGTGATTGCACCGAGCACTGAGACAAAACCGACCAATAAAGAGACCCGCGCGCCATATAGCACCCTTGAGAAAATATCGCGGCCAAACTTGTCAGTGCCCATAAAATGCTCGGCACTTGGCGGCTGGAGCCGCTTCAATAAATCTTGCTGTTCTGGTGTATATGGAGCGATCACTGGAGCGAAAATGGCTGAAAAGATAATGATCAATAAGATCACAGAGCCGGCAACCGCCAATTTATTTTTGAAAAATTTCTCGCAAAACAAACGCAGCATCGTCTCTGGCTTTGGCGGAAGGCCCTCCTTTAATTTGATATCAACAGGAGGTGTTCCCATATTAGGCTGTGCCAATTGTGCTTCAGCTCCCTTCTAATATTCAATACGCGGATCAACGATCGCATATAAAATATCCGCTATTAAATTTCCAACCACCACAAGCACTGCGGAAATAACGGTCATTGCCATAATGACCGGATAATCTCTCGAAAAGGCAGAATCAATGAACAGCTTTCCAAGTCCAGGCCAGGTGAAGATTTGTTCCACCACGACTGCGCCGCCAATAAAAGATGGTATCATTAATCCGAAAATCGTTATGACAGGCATAAGACCGTTTCTTAAACCATGCTTAAAAATGACTTTGTTTTCTCTAAAGCCTTTCGCTCTTGCTGTGCGAATGTAATCCTGCCTCATGACATCAAGCATGCTCGACCTTGTGTACCGGGTCAGCCCTGCCATATCAGCAGTTGCTAAAACAAAGGCTGGTAAAATGATGTGATGGAGCCGGTCAAACACATTAAAATCGGCATTCAAGGTAGAGACTCCGCCAGTTGGAAACCACCCTAAGTTCACGGATAAAACCATAATGAGGATAAGACCAAACCAAAAGTTTGGAATAGCCAGTCCGATAAAAGATGTAACCGTAATGCCATAGTCAAGCTTTGTATATGGACGTTTTGCTGAAAGAACACCAAATGGGATGGCGATCAGCAGGGCAACTATTGTAGAAAAGATCATGAGGATGAGGGTATTTGGCAGCCGGGCAAAAATCAAATCAGCCACGGGTGTTCCCTTTTTGACAATGGATGTGCCAAAGTCACCTTGTAGCATATTGCCAAGCCATTTCATATATTGCACATATTCAGGATCGTTCAAGCCGTACTTATCAATAAAGGCTTCGCGGTCTGCCGCACTAATAGTAGGATCCATCATGAGTGACATCGGATCGCCTGGTGCTGCTTTCATAATGGCAAAGGACAAGATGGTAATCCCTAATAAAATGGGAATGGAGAGCAATGTCCTTCTAATGATATATGTAACCATATGCACAACTCCTTTTTCATCGGATCGCCATTCTGTGAAAAAAAGGCCAAAATGATGTTATTTTAGCCTTTTGTCTTCTTTTCAGCGTGATCTGAAAACCCTTGAATCCTGTGCCGAAGTGATCCTTTTAGCACCCGTGCAGAGAACTGGCACCGAATGCAAGGGATTGTTCTCACGGTGAAAGGGGAGAATCCCCCCCCTTCTTCACTATCAGTCTACTGTTCAAGCCACCATTTTTCGATTTTGTAATACTCATCTTTCGGGTGGTAAGAGTAGCCTTGGAGATTAGATGGCATAGCGCGATGTGAATTGGCATAGTAAAGGAACGTATACGGCTGATCCTCTGCGATCAGTTTATAAATTTTTTCATATGCCTTTGAATAATCTTTTCGATCGCTTAAGTTTTTAGCATCGACTAACAGCTTATCGACCTCTTTATTTTTATACCAGATGTTATTTAAGCCTTTTTCAGACTGGCTTGAGTGGAATATGCTGAATTGATCAGGGAATGTCGCAAGGCTCCAGCCGAGCAGCAGCGCATCATAATCCCACTTAGGCGGTGTCGTCTGCTCAATGAGTGCACTGAATTCCACAATTTGCGGCTTCGCTTCCACACCGATTTCTTTGAGCTGCTGCTGGACAACGACAGCGATATCTTCACGAACTTTATTTCCTTGGTTGGTCTTTATGACAAAGGAGAATTTCTTGCCATCCTTATCAAGATAGCCGTCTCCATCTGTATCCTCCCAGCCCTCTTCTTTCAGCATCTTTTTCGCTTTTTCTTGATCAAATTCAAACACTGGCACACTTTCATCCTTTGGATAGTTCCAGGACAGCGGACTTTCTGGAATATTGGCTACTTTGCCGTCTCCATCTAGCACTTGGTCAACAATCGTTTGACGATCAATAGCATGTGTCAGCGCTTGGCGGACCTTTTTACTTTTAAAGAGTTCATTTTTCTGGTTCCAGCCAATGTATGAATAATTGAGTCCTAGATCAGATTCAATTTTAATGTTGCTCACTTTTTCAGCTGTTTGCAGCTCGGAGCCTGGTACAGCAAAGAAATCAATATCTCCTGCTGACAGCTGGGCAATCGCTGCATTCTGATCAGGAATGGTTTTAATTGTGACATTATCAAGGTAAGGACGTCCATCCCAATAATCGTCAAAGGCTTCTAGTTTGACGTAGTCTCCTTCTTTCCATTCTGCAAATTTAAATGGACCAGAACCGATTGGTTTTTTTCGGTTAAATTCGTTTTCACCGAGATCTTTTATAGGCACATCACCTAAAATATGCTTAGGTAAAATACCGTAGCTTCCTAGTGTGACATTATAAAAATACGGATCTTTTTTATTGAGCTTGAATTCGATCGAGTAGTCCCCTGTCTTTTTAACAGACTCTAAAACTTCAAAGCCTGATCCGCGCTCCCCGTTGTAGTCCTTATTGATTGGAATGCTGTATGTAAACACAACATCGTCAGCAGTCAGTTCTTCACCATCATGAAACTTCACACCTTTTTTAATGGTGACATCAAACTGCTTGCCGTCATCAGATTCTTTAATATCCTCTGCCAGCGATAGCTGAGGGTTGAGCTTTCCGTCTGTTTGAAGTAAGAAGCTGTAGATTCTTTCCTCAATATCAGAGCTTGCCACATCTGTAGAATACAGCGAGTTAAATAATGTTGGCTCTGCAATTGAACCGATGACAAGATCGCCGCCTTGTACCGGTTTACCTGTGGATTTCTTTCCACTTTCTCCAGACGTTTTATTTCCACCAGAACAAGCAGCAAGGATTAATGTAAAAATCAGCAGTAAACTGACCAAAATGAACTTTCTATTTCTACCTTTCATAGACAATTCCCCCTATTCTTTTTTAAAAATAATGACCGAATCCTGTTTCATCCCCCCTCTCAAAGATGAGATCATACAAGCTTGATCAAGCGTTGTAGAGGTGGCAGGCAACAAAGTGGTTCGTTTTTAATTCCTGAAATGCTGGTACTTTTTCTTTACAGATTTCTTTCGCGTGCGGGCATCTTGTGTGAAATACGCAGCCTTTTGGCGGATTTGCAGGACTCGGCAGATCGCCTTGGAGCATAATGCGTTCTCTTTTCGTCTGCCCTTTTTTACGGGTGACAGGAACGGAAGAAAGCAGAGCCTGTGTATACGGATGGAGCGGGTCATCGTACAGACTATGCTTATCGGCAAGCTCCATCATTTTGCCGAGATACATGACGCCGACTCTATCGCTAATATGCCTGACCACACTTAAATCGTGAGAGATAAATAGATAGGTAAGGTCAAATTCCTCCTGAAGCTCCTCCATCAGATTAATAACCTGCGCCTGAATGGATACATCAAGTGCTGATACAGGCTCATCTGCGATGATCATGTCGGGATTCATGGCAAGCGCACGAGCGATGCCGATCCGCTGCCTCTGCCCGCCTGAAAATTCATGGGGATAGCGGTTCGCAAAGCTTGGATGAAGACCTACCTTTGATAAAAGCTGTTCTACTTTTTCATTTCTTTCTTTTAAGGAATATAAGTGATGTGTTTTGTAGGGTTCTTTGATGATGCTTCGAAGTGTTTTTCTAGGGTTGAGTGATGCAAAGGGATCTTGAAAAACCATTTGGATGTTTTTTCGTGTAGATTGTCTTAGCTTTGATTCTGACACGCGCGTGATGTCTTGCCCTTTAAAAAAGATTTGACCGTCGGTTGGTTCGTATAGGCGAATCATTGTCCGGCCTAGGGTGGATTTCCCGCATCCTGACTCCCCGACAATACCTAACGTTTCACCTTTATAAATCTTCAAGTCTATGCCGTCAACAGCTTTCACTGCACCGACTTTCTTCTGAAAGACGCCCGCTTTAATCGGAAAATGTTTTCGAATCTGTTTCAGTTCAAGGATCGTTTCTTTCTCTGGTAAGTCTGTTATTTGTGTTTGATTTTGAGCAAGTGTCATGTGTGGTCTGCCTCCTCATATAAGAAACATCTGACGCTTCTGCCATCTTCAAATGTTCTCAGCTTAGGCAGTTCTCCCAGGCAGCGTTCCTTCACTTGCGGACATCTAGGAGCAAAGCGGCAGCCGGCTGGAAGCTGATCTGGCGCAGGAACATTTCCTTTGATGGCTGTTAACGGCTGTATGTCTCCGTCAATGACAGGAATCGATTCAAGCAGCCCTTCTGTGTAAGGATGAAGCGGCTGTTTAAACAACTCTTCGACAGTCCCATTTTCAACAACCTGTCCGCAGTACATGACAATCACTCGATCTGCCACTTCAGACACGACACCTAAATCATGTGTGATAAGAAGAATAGATGTACCAAAGGTAGAGCATAAATCTTTCATTAAAGTGAGTACCTGTGCTTGAATGGTCACATCCAGGGCAGTTGTCGGTTCATCTGCAATGAGAAGCTTCGGATCACAGCTTAGCGCTATGGCAATCATCACTCTTTGCCGCATGCCGCCTGATAAACAATGCGGATAATCTTTCATGATTTGCTCCGGGCGGGAAAAACCAACAAGCTTCAGCAGATCAACCGCTTTTTTGACCGCTTCTTTTTTTGAAAGTTTTTTGTGATAGATGAGGATTTCTGTTATTTGTTCTCCGATGGGTAAGACGGGATTAAGTGAGGTCATGGGTTCCTGAAAGATCATAGATACATCATTACCACGGATGCTGCATAATTCCTTTTCACTATATGTAACAAGGTCCTTTCCATCAAGTTTGATGGAACCGTCCATAATTTTCCCGCCCGTGCCATGAATCAGACCCATAATGGATAAGGACGTAATGCTTTTGCCAGACCCAGACTCACCGACTAATGCGACAGTTTCTCCTCTGTTGATGCTGAAATCAACGCCATCCACAGCAGGTATCGGTTCCTTTTTTCGAAAAAAATATGTTTTTAAGTTTTGCACTTCAAGCAGCGTGCTCATTCATTCGCCCCTTTCTCCATAGATCAATAGAATTGAACCTGAATATTCCGTCTTTTTAAAATAAAAAGAATTATTTGTATATTATTACATCGCTATGACGAAATCAAGAAGTATTTAGTAAATTTGTAATATGTCTCTTTTTATGTGAATTATTCACTTTTTGATTCTATCGCCTTTAAAAAGGTTTCTGCTGGCTCTGCAATCATCGACTCCTCGCTGATTCGGTGCTCATTGAAATATTTTTTCACAATATAAAACCCGGTAGCGTAACCAAGCATTTTAGGGTAGTTCCCTTTTCCATAAAGAAGATTCTGTATCAGCCTTTCGTCGTCCTGGACTCTTTGATCAAGATGACTGGATACCCATTTCTTGTACATACGCTGAAGCTGTTCTTCGCTATAGAAGGTGGTCCATTTCGCTGTATAGTTTTCTCCATATCTATGATACACAGCATATTCAGCGAGCCCCTCCATCATGATTGTATCGAGGAATGTAAAGTCTTTTTCTTCTTTTGAGAGAAAATGCAGCCTGCATACATGGTGATATTCGTGAGTCAGCAATGTACCGATTCGCTCCTTCGGGGTATTTGGAGACAAAAAAAGAAAGACCTTGTCATCAAATGCCATGCCGGATTGATAATAAAATTGCTCTCTGATTTCTCTGCTGCTCTCGTTGACAGGTAAAATAAACACAGGAATGTCTGGACCTTCCCACTGCTTTTGAAGCGTTTGATATTCTTTCATGACAAGCTTGAAATACCCTTTTTCCTTGAGCTTGTCGATCATGTTTTTGCACGAGCTCCAAGACCGAACCATCCCGTGATGCTGCAGGTGAGCGAGGATAGACGACCATTCTTTTTCCTCAGCCCCTTTAAAATAAGGAACAAAGCGCGCTGCAAGCTCCTGAAATGATGATGATTGATGAATGAGATATTGTGTATTGATCAGACCCATACCGCTGAACACCTCCATTTTCATCATATGCAAAAAAGCGGCGATCTGTTTATCGACCGCCGCTTTCTCAGAAAGTATTACGCTTCGTATTTTTTGAAAATAATTGTCGCATTATGCCCGCCAAAACCAAGTGAGTTACTTAAAGCCACTTGTACTTCTTTTGAACGTGCTTCATTTGCTACATAATCAAGATCACATTCTTCATCCGGTGTTTCAAGGTTAATGGTTGGAGGAAGGACGCTGTCTTTAATCGCAAGAACAGAGAAAATGGCTTCTACTCCGCCTGCTGCGCCAAGTAAGTGACCTGTCATTGATTTTGTCGAACTGATCGCAAGCTGGTTCGCATGCTCTCCGAACACTTCTTTAATCGCCATTGTTTCAAATTTATCATTGTAAGGTGTGCTTGTACCGTGGGCATTGATATAATCAATATCTTCCACAGACAACCCTGCATCTCGAATCGCTTCTTTCATTGCACGGACGCCGCCTTCTCCATTTGGAGCTGGTGCTGTAATATGGTAGGCATCTCCAGTTGAACCATAACCAACGATTTCTGCATAAATGGTCGCACCACGTTTTAAGGCATGCTCAAGTTCTTCAAGAACAATAATCCCTGCACCCTCACCCATGACAAATCCGTCACGGTTTTTGTCGAACGGACGGCTTGCTGTCTTTGGATCAGGATTTGTCGAAAGGGCTTTGTTCGCACAGAAACCTGCAAACGACATTTTTGTTAATGGCGCTTCTGTTCCGCCTGTGATCATTGCATCTGCATCTCCGCGCTGAATAACTTTAAATGCATCACCAATCGAGTTTGTTCCTGTTGCACATGCTGTCACCGTACAAGAGTTAACCCCTTTTGCGCCAAGTGCAATAGAGATTTGGCCTGTCGCCATATCAGGAATCATCATTGGGACGAAGAATGGACTGACGCGTCTTGCCCCTTTATTTGAATACACTTCGAACTGCTCTTCAAATGTTTCAAGCCCGCCAATACCAGACCCAACCCATACACCAACACGCGGTGCGATTTCATCTGTGATTTCAAGACGTGAATCTTCCAGCGCTTTTTGAGCTGCAACGACTGCATATTGTGTGAAGCGTGCCATTTTTCGCGCTTCTTTTTTCTCCATGTAATCTTCAATGTTAAAATCTTTTAGTTCTGCCGCTACTTTTGCGGTATATTCACTTGAATCGACACGTGTAATCGGTCCAACCCCTGATACACCCGCTAAAGCATTTTTCCATGTTGACTCTACATCGTTGCCAAGAGGTGTCAAAGCACCTAATCCTGTAACAACTACTCGTTTCTTATCCATTAATTTGTGCACCCCACTCTTTTATCGGCCCCATCGCATAGCGATTGCGCCCCAAGTTAATCCGCCACCAAAACCAACCATTACAATCACATCGCCGTCATGAATTTTTCCGGCTTCGATTTCTTCACATAGTGAAATTGGAATGGATGCTGCTGATGTGTTTCCGTATTTATGAACCGTCTTCGACATTTTTTCAACTGGAAGCTCTAAGCGTTCGCGTGCTGCTTCCATAATGCGAATATTTGCTTGATGCGGGATCAAGAAATCAACGTCTTCTTTTGATAGTCCAGCTTTTTCAATGACATTTACACTTGACTCTCCCATTTGTCTTACAGCAAATTTAAATACTTCTCGTCCATTCATGATTGTATGATCTTTTTCATCTAAGTACAAGTGCTTCCCGCCGCTTCCATCTGCTCCAAGTTCAAATGATAGAATTCCTTTGCCTTCGCTGACTTCTCCCAGCACAGCAGCTCCAGCTCCATCTCCAAACAAAACAGCAGTATTACGGTCATCCCAGTCTGTAATGCGAGAAAGCTTTTCTACACCGACAACAAGCACGTGTTTGTAAGTTCCTGATTCGATAAATTGTTTTCCAGTAACAAGCCCATACATAAAGCCAGCACACGCAGCGCTAATATCCATTGCACATGCTTTATGTGCACCGAGCTGCTCTTGAATCATGCAAGCAACTGTCGGAAATGCTTGATCTGGCGTGACTGTCGCCACAAGAATCATATCGATATCTTCTGCAGCCACATCTGCGGCAGCTAATGCTTTTTTTGCAGCAGCAAGCGCCATATGAGATGTATTGACATCATCAGATGCAATTCTTCTTTCTTCTATACCTGTTCTAGTACGAATCCACTCGTCAGAAGTTTCAACCATTTTTTCTAAATCATGATTTGTTAATACTTTTTCAGGTATATAGCGGCCAAGGCCAATAATTCCAGCATTCATTGAATAAGACTCCTTTTACTCATACGAGCATGTGATATTGTGATCTTATATTAGTATCTGGTACTAATTTTACCTTATTTTTTTCTTCTTGGCAATACAAACGTCTAACCTTTCCTCTCACTTTTTTCATAGATTAATGATATATACCAATAGTAGAAAGGAACATGTGATATGGCACAAAAAGATATTTTCTCAGCAATGATGTTTGGACAGCCGATTGAGAAGGAGAAAAGCAAGACAGAGGCAAAGGAGGAACGTGCGGAGACATCTTCAAGTGAGGACTCAATTGACTACATGCATGTCATGAATCAAATTGGGAACATTATGAACTCCATCGATGAGCTGAAGCCTGTGTTTAAAGATGTTGGCCCTATGATTAGTGCCTTCAAGAAAAAATTATCATAAAAAAAGCCACTATTCTGTGGCTTTTTCTGATTCTGCATCTGCTTTTCCAAGCTCGTATGCTTCCTGCATGACAGATGTAAATAGTGTTAGAAGCGGCTGAAGTGCTTCAGGGTCAAGCTGAATCCCTGCTTTATCTAACTCTTCCTTCGCCTGCGGAAAATACTTCATGGCAATTTGTAAAAATTCCATCGATTTTTCGTGCTGCATGTCGTCGTCTCCTCACTTTTCATTTGGCAGTTTACCTGTTTTTTTGTAAGACGCAATATCACTTTCAATGTCTTTCACAAAAGCGTCGTCAATGGTGGAACTAAATTTCCCCATCTCGACCACTCCTTCTTTAAAATCAAAGGAGTACTCATCTTGTTCATTTAGCTTGCCTTCATTAAACTTCTTTGCAATGATACTGTACGCTTTATCAACATGCTGTACAGTGCTCGTTAAAACTGTATGGCTGCCGAGGTTGGATTGATCGGTGACGTATCCGATCGCTGATAAATTATCGGCTTTGATTTGTTCAATGACAGGGATATTATAACCATCACCTGCTGGATACACAACATCAACGCCCTGCTTTTTTAATTTTTGATAGAGCTCCACCGCTTTGTCAGCATCATCCCAGTTTTCGACAAACTCTGCTAATACTTGTACATGTTCATCTTGATATTTTGCTCCTTTGATAAAGCCGTCTACTTCACTTTGCCAATCATATGTAGCAAGAATACCAATCTTTTTTGTTTTTGACATATGTGCAGCTGTCATGCCTCCGAAAAAGCCCATCGCTTCACCTTTAAACGTCACGTTTGTGACATTGCCCGCCTGAGGCTTGTTTCCATTGACCGTAATAAATTGTATGTTTGGATAATCTTCACTGATCAAGTTAAAAATTTCACTGTATTCATTGCCATGGCCAATAATCAAATTGACTCCTTTTTTATGGAATTCTTCAATGGCATCAACGATTTTCTCCTTGTCGACCATTCCTTCCTTATAATAAACATCTACACCAAATGTTGATTGGATACTTAATAAGCCTTTATAACCTTTCGTTCCCCAAACTTGATCATTGATCGTATCAGGGACGAGTAAACCCACCTTCTCAATTTTTCCTTTTAAAGGCGCCTGCGAGCAGGCAGATAATAGAAGAAGGAACGAAAAGATCATGACAAGCCGCTGGTACTTCATGCCATGTTCAACTCCCTTTTGCAACATGCAGTGATGAACCTGTATGTTAAATATAGGTTTATTTTATACTGAAAAAAGATAAGATGGAAGATCATTCTTGCTTTTTGTCGAAAAATGTTGAGTTTTGTCTTTTCCATTCTGCAATCATGTCTTCTGCTTGTTTGTCATCTGTTTGGCTTTCTACCTTCAATTCATACGTCATGTCCTGTCTTTGACCTGTGTCCGATGCCCATTGTAACAATTCCTTTGCCACATCTTCTACAAAAAGTGAATCTGCACGCTTTGTTTGATCTTCATTGAGTGTCCATGGTCCGAACATGCGAGGAAGAATAACTGCCGGCACATTCTGTTTCGCGGATTCGTTTTCAGGCTTTTCATAAAGAATCTGGTACATGCCATGCTCTGCTTTGATGTCTTTCTGCCTGTTATGCGGTTCCTCTGATTGAATAAAAATGAGGTCATACGTGTCTTTGCTATCCTGAAGGTCAATGACACGAACGAGATCATTTCTGCCCAGCCACATCATCCGCTCTTCTAACAGTGCCTTTTGTTCTTCTTTAAGATCATGAGGACGCGTGATATCCACTTGAATGCCCTCTTTCATCATATATTCACAAAGTGTCAGGCCAAAAAACTCATCTGCCCCTATGATCAGTCCTGTTTCCATGTTCACGTCCCCTTTTTTAATATCGAATAAAAAGAAGAGCCCTTTCTATGAAGGGCTGTTATCATCCTATTCATCACAATTCTCTTTCATGCGATTTATAAAACTTGTGAATGGATTGAAAGATTCTTCTCGGATGATCAAACATATGCAGCGTGAGATCGACCTGACAATGTTCTGGATTTTTCATATGCTGATCAATAAAAGGCTTTGCGTGAAGTTCATATGCATAAGGTGCGCCGTTTAGCCTTTGCCATATATGAATCGGTACATGAGCAGAATGAACAGGACAAGAAGGCAGTGGATACGTTTCAGCTTCCTTTTCAGAACAGCCATAGCTCTCTGCTAACTCTTTGAGCAGCTGCTTATAAAAGAATTTGTGTTCCTTTTCTCTTTCTCGTTGTGCATCCAGATTCAGACATGGATTCACCATCGCAATGGACCTTAGTACTTCAGGCATCTCCTCAGCAAGGCTCATAGCAACAAGTGCACCCATTCCCTCTGCGAGCACATGAATTTCCCGGTTTAATATTTCTTGTTTTAGTGTGTGATGCACGAGCTGCTTGGCACTAAAAACAGCATCTTCGCATCCCCAGTGATTCCCATGAAGATGACTATTAAACAATGTATATCCTTCATCCTTTAAGGCAGTTAAAAGCTGGTTTCTTCCATAATGCTGAAGCCAGAATGATGTATTTTCCTGCACAAAGTGATTTCGGTCACCGAGGATTAGAATGCCAAAGCCATTTGGTTTTTGAGGAAGGTGAATGATGTTCCACTGGGAACCAAGCTGGAAAAAACGTTCGCTTACACCCATATGGCCAGCCTCCTTTCAGTGATTCTGCTTTCTATGATATGAACAACAACTCTTGTAGGAATAAGGAAATCCCCTAAAGACAGAAGAATTCTTTTTATTTTTATAGCAGAAGGTCTTAAAATGGTCACATAAAGGCGGAAAACAGTCTTTTCCCTTCACTTGCATCTATGGTATGATAATCAATAGATTGTTACATAAAGGACGGTGGGATTATGCATTATATTATCACCCTCATTTGGACTTTTCTGCTGACACATATGGCTGGTTACATCGTTGCCTCTATGAATGGAGCTGCTTATGATTTTACGCTCACTTCCATTCTTGCAGTTGTGTTTACGGTTATTTTATTCATCTTTGCTGAAGTAAGTCCAATGAAAGAAACGGAAAGTTCAACAAAACATTCTTAATATGACTTGTGAAAAAGAGCTAAATTGATGTTTAGCTCTTTTTTCTTTCTTTTCAGAGTGATTGCGGCACGCTAAAACCCCCTGCCTTAAACATACAGGGGGTTTTTATTGTTTATACCTCGACGGTTTCGGACTTCTGTTTGTCTTGAGTCAAATGGCTTTTCGCAAGCCCTGTAAACAGGAAGATCGCGATACCTGATAAAATTTCAAGGATTCCTCCGCCAGCAATGACAGGTCCCGCTCCAAATCTTTCTGCCAGGACGCCTGATACGACAGCTGCAAGCGGGAGAAAGACATTTGATGAGGCATTGATCACAGCATATACTTGCGGCTGATCCTCTTGGTCAACAGATGTTTGAATAATGACCATTTCCGGCACATTGATCGCACTGACAGCAGCTCCGAAAATAAAGGAAGCAAGCAGAACAACCGGCAGCCATGTACTCATCCCTGTCATAAAGAATGCAGCCCCTTCAATCATGCCAGCGACAATAAAGAACAAACCAAATCTCTTAATTTTCACCTTTGCCAGAGCAAAGCCCATCATAAACGCGCCAACTGCGGCAACACCTCTTAAAATGGAATACACCATGGAGTCGCTTTGCAGCGCTTCTGCTACGTATACCGCTGACAGTGCCTGCCACGGAGCTGCTGCGACATTCATTAAGATACAATACAGCGTGAGCGCAAATAAAATGTGATGGTTTTTGACAACGAGAAACCCTCTTTTTAAGTTATACAAATATGTATTCTTCGCTTGTTTAATGCCCGCTGCTTTTTCTTCATCGGTTTTCTTTAGTTTGACCCCGATAATAAACAGACCAGAAATCACAAATAAAGCAGTGGTGATCAGCAGAGTATCTGCAGGTCCAATTAATTTAACCAAAAGACCAGCTACCATGACTGCTGCAAGTGCAACAATCTCAAAAGAAGATTGCAGGATTGCATTTGCTTTTTGAATGAGATGCTTTGGAACAATCTGCGGTAAGATCGCCACCGAAGCTGGATTATATGCTGCACCTGTTGCCGATTGAATAACCATTAATGAAATCAATAACCATAGAGGCAATAGATGCGAAAAGTGCAGAAGTGGAATAATGAGTACAATTGTTGCTCGAACAACATCTGAAGCGAACATCCATTTAGACAAATGGTGCTTTTTCATAAGAGGTCCTAAAATTGGGGCTAACAAAGATGAAGGGAGAACCGTTACTGCTAGAAGAAGTCCTGTACCGAGCGCTCCATCCCCTCTTAAAATCAATAGCCAAAGGACGGATGTAAAAGCAAAACTTTCCCCTGTGTTTTTAATGAGTCTTGATATGAATAATGAGGTGAAGCGTTTATTCCAAACACTTTCACTGAGATTCATCTTTTCCATCACACAAATCCTTTCAACAATATATTACATATTTTACCTTAAGTTCTCTTTTTTTCATACTATTTATTTGAAAATTTGAACTTAATTGTTTTTTATTATAAAGAAAAAAGAGGCATGACACATGCCTCTAAAGTCTTATTCCTGCTGACTCTTAGTCAATTGCTTACGGCTTTCTTTGGTAGGTCCAAACACGATTATGGTTCGAGTTATCAGGAAAGACGTCGCCTGCTTTAAGCTTAATCTTTAAAGGATCTTTCACCATACTGCCAGTTTCACCGATCTCGATATACACACCATTATTCGGTGCTTTATTCCCTGATTTAAACTGATGCTGCTGACCCATTTTCATCCTCCTTTCTCGATTGATGTTATTATGTCCCGTCCCTTGCCTCTCCAATCCTTTATGCAAAAAGTCCCTGCTCATACGAGTCAGGGACACTTGGATTTATTTGGATGTTTGATACATAAGTTCTTTCATTAACGCTTTTTGCACATGCAGGCGGTTTTCTGCCTGTTGAAATACTTTTGAGTGCGGCCCGTCAATAATATCTGCCGTCACTTCTTCCCCGCGATGTGCCGGGAGACAATGAAGGAAAATATAATCCTTTGCTGCATGACTCATCAGTTCGTTATTGACTTGATATTCTTTAAATTCAGCAAGACGTTTCTCTGTTTCTGCTTCCTGCCCCATGCTTGTAAACACATCTGAATAAATAACATCTGCATCTTTTACAGCTGCAACAGGATCTGTTGTCACGGTCACTTCTGCCCCTGATTGTTTTGCAAACTCACGGGCAGTGTCTGTGACTTCTTGAAGTGGTTCATAGCCTTTTGGTGATGCAACCGCAATGTCACAGCCTAGCTGCGCACAGCCGATCATCAAGGAGTGCGCCACGTTATTTCCGTCACCGATATAGGCCACTTTGATTCCTTTTAAAGTACCTTTTGTTTCTTTAATGGTTAATAAATCAGCAAGCGCCTGACATGGATGTGAGTAGTCGGTTAATCCATTAATGACTGGAATAGACGCGTATTGTGCAAGCTCTTCAACCTTCTCATGTTCAAAGGTTCGAATCATAATACCGTCGACATAACCAGACAGCACCTGCGCTGTATCACTGATGGTTTCTCCTCTGCCAATTTGCAAATCATTTGAGCTGAGGAAGAGCGCATGTCCTCCTAGCTGCGTCATCCCCGCTTCAAACGAGACACGGGTTCTAGTTGAAGATTTTTCAAAGATCATCGCTAACGTTTTTCCTTTGAATAAATCTTGATATGGGTTTTGTTTCATTTCTTCCGCTTTTTCAATTAAATATGCAATCTCATGGATTGAGAAATCTTTTAATGATAAAAAGTCTTTTCCGTATAATGCCGGTTGCACGTCGACTTGACTCATGCCGTCACTTCCTTTTTATATAATTCATGGAGCGATACTGGTGATACATCTCCATTTTTTCCTTGCAGGAATGCTTGAACTGTTTCATATTCGGTTAGGACTTGAACGCCGTGTGTGAGTGCTTTTACACGCTGCTCTTTTGCCTCTTCATCTTCTCCTAAATGAATATGAAGGGATTTATCTTCATTCTGCAGCCAAGATTCAAAGCTGCCAGTCCAGACGTCAAAGCCTGCATGCTTCGCTTCATCTATCAATTGCTCGCTACCTTGTATAAAAAGGCTTCCTTTTTGCTTCCAGATCGGCGCAAATACTTTTTTCAAGGCGCTTTCGGCGTTCTTGCCTACACACATTCCTTCTCCTGTCGCTTTCATTTCAGGTGTCAGCTTGAGGTCGATATCTTGAATGGCATGTGATGAGAACACTGGGAATTTGACCGCTGTCCCCCCTTTGTTTTTCGTTGCAGGGTTTAGTTCTTCAAGCGATGCACCAGCTAATAATTGAGTGGCCATTGGGATCATATCAATGCCCATTACCTTACTGACGACCGGTACAGTCCGGCTTGCCCGCGGATTCACTTCTAATACAAGCGCCTGATCCCCTTTGATGACAAATTGGATATTCATAATGCCCTTGAATGATAATTTCTTCGCTATTTGTTCAGACGCGGTATGCACCTGCTGTTTGATGTCTTCACTGATTGAGATACTTGGTAAAATGGCAAAGCTGTCACCTGAGTGCACGCCCGCTTTCTCAATATGTTCTACGATGGTTGGAATGAACGCCTTTTTTCCGTCAGAAATAAGATCGACTTCAATTTCTTTTCCAGTGACGTACTCATCAATTAAGATTGGGTATGGCAAATGATCTGGCTGATCAAGCAGTGATGCCAAATGTGCTTCTGACTGAACAACGATCATTCCCATTCCACCAATGACATACGATGGGCGAATTAATACAGGGTAACCGATGCTTTTCGCATGTACGAGTGCTTCTTCTTTTGAATGAGCCGTATCTCCTTTTGCGTGAGGAAGATTCAGTTCATCAAGAAGCTGATAGAATAAATCGCGGTCTTCAAGTGCATCCAGCGTATCAAAGGACGTACCTAACAATGTGACACCAGCTTTTTCTAAGCCTTCTGCGACGTTAATCGCAGTCTGTCCGCCAAATTGGACAATGACAAAATCAATTTGTTCTGCTTCCACAACGTTTAGGATGTGCTCTAATGTAATCGGCTCAAAATATAAACGATCTGCAATCTCATAATCAGTACTGACTGTTTCTGGATTGTTGTTCATCATGATGGTTTCAAATCCAAGCTTTTGCAAGGTCAGAACGCCATGAACAGCGCTATAATCAAACTCGACCCCCTGCCCGATTCGAATCGGACCAGAGCCAATGATGAGTGCACGTTGCTTTGTTTTTTCTTGATGTTCACCATCGCTTTTGCCGAAGTACGTGGAATAGAAGTAATTCGTTTTAGCATCAAATTCCGCCGCACATGTGTCAACAATTTTAAATGAAGCAGCAATGCCGTATTCTTGACGAAGCTGCCTGATTGACTCTTCCGTGTGACCCGTAAGTAGAGCAATCGTTTCATCAAGGAAACCCTTTTCCTTTATCTTTTTCAAGGTATCTTTTGATAGCGTCCCCTTATGATCTTTCAATTCTTGTTCGAGCGTAATCATATTCTGGAACACATGTAAGAAGAATCGATCGATTTTCGTCGTTTGATGAATTGTTTCAACCGTTTCTTCTCTTGAAAGAAGTTCCATAACAGCGAAAAACCGGCGATCGTCTGGTGTTTTGATGAGTTCAAATAATTGTTCTGTCGATTGCTCTTTCAGTTCTGGCAGGTGGAAGCCCTTCGTTTTAATTTCAAGTGATGCAACTGCTTTTTGAATGGCTGACTCTAAATTCCGATCAATCGCCATGACTTCACCAGTCGCCTTCATTTTTGTGCCTAATTGACGGTCTGCCTGTTTAAATTTATCAAACGGCCAGCGCGGGAATTTCACGACAACATAATCTAGTGCCGGCTCAAAACTAGCATAGGTTGTACCTGTGAGCGGGTTTTTCAATTCGTCTAGCGTATAACCCACCGCAAGCTTAGCTGCCATTTTCGCAATCGGATAGCCTGTTGCTTTTGATGCAAGAGCAGAAGAACGGCTGACCCGAGGATTCACCTCAATGACAAAGTATTCTTTACTGAGTGGATCAAGGGCAAATTGAATGTTGCAGCCGCCGACTACATCCAGCGCTGAAATGATTTTCAGGCTCGCTGAACGGAGCATTTGATAATCCTGATCCGTTAATGTTTGGGAAGGTGCAACGACAATCGAGTCTCCTGTATGCACACCAACTGGATCGATATTTTCCATGTTGCATACCGTGATACACGTATTTTGACGGTCTCTCATGACCTCATATTCGACTTCTTTAAAGCCAGCTATGCTTTTTTCAACTAAACACTGGTGAATCGGACTCGCTAAAAGAGCTCCTTCAATGAGCGGCTTAAACGCCTCCTCTGTTAGAGCGATTCCGCCGCCTTTACCGCCAAGTGTGTATGCTGGTCTTAGGATGACTGGGAAGCCGACTTCTTTTGCAAATTGAAGAGCATCTTCCGCATTATCCACAATTTCACTATCTGGCACAGGTTCGTTCAAATGCTTCATGAGAGCACGGAATTTCTCTCGATCTTCACCGTTTTCAATGGTTTCAACTGACGTTCCGAGCAGAGTCACCCCATGCTTTTTCAGCACACCGGCTTTTTCCAGCTCGACAGCAAGGTTTAAAGCCGTCTGTCCGCCAAGGTTGGCTAAAAGACCATCTGGTTTTTCCTTTTCAATGATTCTTGTCACTGAATCAACTGAAAGCGGTTCAAAATAGATTTCATCAGCAAATGACTCGTCTGTCATAATGGTTGCTGGGTTATTATTCACTAAGATGACTTTGTAGCCTTCTTCTTTTAAGGCCATACATCCTTGTGTTCCTGAGTAATCAAATTCTGCTGCCTGACCAATGATGATTGGACCAGACCCGATGACTAGAATGGTTTGTATGCTTTGATCTTTAGGCATGTGCGACTTCTCTCCTTGCTTGTTTCACTTTCTCAATAAAATCATCGAATACCCATTCACTTTCAGCAGGCCCTGGGTGTGCTTCTGGATGAAATTGAACTGACATAATCAGCTTTTCTTTATGAATGAATCCTTCTACAGATCCATCATTGACATGAAGGAATTTCACATCCACTTCTTTGTCATTCATGCTTTTTTCATTCACAACATAGCTATGGTTCTGACTTGTCATAAAGACACGTTTGGATTCTGTATCCTGGACAGGATGATTCGCTCCCCTGTGGCCAAATGGCAGCTTATACGTATCTCCGCCAAGTGCAAGAGCGATTAATTGGTGACCTAGGCAGATCCCAAGTGTCGGAAATGACATCATGATGTCATGAATTGTTTTTAAATACGGTGTCATGGTTTTCGGGTCTCCAGGTCCGTTTGACAAGAGGATCGCATCCGGCTTGATCTCAAATACCTTTTCCATTTGTTTATATGGAATGACGGTTACTTTACAGCCGCGCGCTGCAAGCGAATCTGCAATTGATTTTTTAAAGCCAAAATCAATGAGCGCCACATGTTCCTCACCGCTGCCTTGTGTGTAGATTTCACTATCTGTCACCTGTGCGACGACATTGTCTTGTTTCATTGCAGGCGGCGTTTCGTTTTCGTCTACACTGAGCACAGCGTTCATCGTTCCATTTGCCCGGATGTTTTGCACGACTGCGCGCGTATCTGTATGTGTCAGAAGCGGGATATTCCACTTTTGTAAATAATCTTTTAAGCTGACCGCTGCAAGATGATGTGAAAAATGCTCTGCTGCCTCGTACACAACTACCGCTTTTACTTGAGGCTTCTTGCTCTCAAAGTCTTCATGGTTAATGCCGTAATTTCCGATCAGCGGATAAGTGAAAACAATGATCTGACCTTTATAGGAAGGATCTGTGAGCACCTCTTGATAACCTGTCATACCTGTAAAAAAGACCACTTCACCTGTGATGCCAGCTTCTCCTGTCAGATCTCCTTCAAAAGAGGCTCCATCTTCTAAATTTAAATAACCCTTCATGCTTATGTCACCCCAAAATTGAATAATTAATGATATAAATGCATTTTTATACGTTTGTTTGTAAAAAAAATTTACACCGAAACTGTTTTATTGGCTAATACTTGAACAATTGTTTCGATCGCTTGATCCAGCTCTGCTTTCTTCACATTCAGCGGAGGTAATAAACGAATGACATTCGGACCAGCTGGAAGCACCAGCAGCCCTTGTTCTCTAAGAGCTGTGATATAGCCGGCGACTGGCTGATCACATTCAATACCTGCCATCAATCCTTTTCCCCGCACTTCTTTTACGATATTCAGCTGTTTGACATTTTGCAGCTTTTCTAACAGGTAATCACCCTTTTCTTTCACTTCTGAAAGAAACTCTTCTTTGAAAATGACATCGAGTGTCGCATTCACAGCCGCCATGGCAAGCATATTTCCACCAAATGTTGTACCATGTGAACCTGGCGAGAATGCATCTCCTAGAGCTTTTTTCCCTATGACTGCACCAACTGGAAAGCCGCTTCCTAACCCTTTTGCCGAAGAGATAATATCAGGGTCAAGACACGTCTCTTCGTACGCAAATGCTGTTCCTGTTCGACCGATGCCGGTTTGGATTTCATCTACAATCAGCAGTGCTTCATGCTTTTTGCAAAATGCTTGAACGGCTTCTAGAAATTCTGGTGTCGCTGGATTCACTCCACCTTCACCTTGCACAACCTCCAGCATCACCGCTGCCACATCATCGACTTCACACGCTGACATAGCGTCTGGATCATTAAACGGTACGTAGTGAAAGCCTTCTAGCATAGGGCCAAAGCCAGTTTTGATTTTATCTTGGCCTGTCGCAGCCATACCAGCATACGTGCGCCCATGGAAAGAGTGCAAAAATGTAATGATATTTGTTTTCCCTGTCGCTTTACGTGCTAATTTAATGGCACCTTCATTTGCCTCTGCCCCGCTATTGCAGAAAAACACGAGATCCCCTGAACTGTTTTCTGCCAGCTTTTCTGCTGCTTTTTCTTGCAGTCCATTTTCAAATAGATTTGAAACATGCCAGACGTGGTCAAGCTGTTCCTTAATGGCTTCATTGACCTTTGGGTGATTGTGGCCTAAATTTGTAACCGCAATGCCTTGTATAAAGTCTAAATATTTTTTTCCATTTGTATCGACTGCCCAAGAACCTGCAGCCTCTTTAATTTCAACATTCCACCGACCATAAGTTTGAAAGAGATGACTCACAGGACCGCCTCCTTTTGTTTCACAATTCTTGTTCCTTTAAAGGTTTCTCCTGTAAAGATACTGCCTTTGCCATTTACGATCATCACTTCATCCACATCACCTGATAAAGCACTCAATGCGGATTGTACTTTTGGAATCATTCCCCCGGAAATAATGCCTTCATCAATGAGTGAAAGGGCTTCTTGTTCGGTGACGACATCTAATAGTTCACCATTTTTTAAAATGCCTTCAACATCTGTGACAAACATAAGCTTATCAGCCTTCATGGCTCCGGCGACAGCTGATGCTGCTAAATCGGCATTCACATTTAAGGTTTGGCATTCTTCCGTCATAGACAGCGGCGCAATCACAGGAATGAATTGTTTTTCCATGAGTGCTTCTGCCATCTCTGGATGAACTTCTTTGATTTCGCCAACGTACCCGTAAACGTCTTGATCTAGGAAATCGGCGACAAGCATCTGCCCATCTTTACCGGATACGCCGACAGATGAAATATCATGCTTTGCGAGCTCTGACACAAAGTATTTATTGACCGTTCCCGAAAGAACCATTTCGGCTACCTCTAACACAGGCTTCGTTGTTTTACGCTGCCCGTCAACAAATTCTGTTTTCACTTCTAATTTTTGCAGCATGTCGGTGATTTCAGGTCCTCCGCCATGCACGATAGCCAGTTTAAATCCAGCGGCTTGAAGTGAGCGGACATTTTCATAAAAGGTATCTGAAAGTTCTCGAATGACACTGCCTCCACACTTGAACACGATCGTTTTATTCATGTCTATCTCCTTCTTTATGTGCGATAGCTCGCGTTAATTTTCACATAATCATAGGTAAGGTCACAGCCCCATGCTGCTGCTTCACCATTCCCCTCACTCATTTGAATGAAAATCGTAATCTCATCCTTTTCTAGATATGCTTTTGCTTCCTCTTCTGAGAATGGCTGCGGTTCATTGCGTTTGAACAAACATTGTCCGCCTAAATAGACTTCTACCTCTTCCGGTGTGACGGAAGCTGCGCTATGACCAATGGCTCCAACGATTCGGCCCCAGTTGGCATCCGTACCATATACGGCAGTTTTAACAAGACTTGAACCAACGATTTTTTTCGCAATGATGCCGGCTTCCAAGTTATTTTTAGCACCAGCGACTTTCGCTTCAATTAATTTTGTTGCGCCTTCTCCATCTCTCGCAATCTCTTTGGCTAAATCCTCACAAGCAAGTTTTAATCCTTCTTTAAACAATGGCCATTCTGGATGCTCTTCATTGAGTACATCGTTTTGTGCCATGCCATTTGCCATCACAAGCACCATATCGTTTGTCGAAGTTTCTCCGTCGACGGTAATTTGATTAAAGGTCACATCCGTAATGTCACGAAGCGCTTGCTGTAAGGCTTCCTGTTCAACATTTGCATCTGTTGTGACAAAGCCAAGCATTGTCGCCATGTTCGGGTGAATCATGCCAGAGCCTTTTGCTGCGCCTGAAATGATAATCTCTTTTTCGTCTATCGTAAGAGTGTATGCTGTATTTTTAATGACAGTATCTGTCGTTAAGATCGCTTCTTCAAAATGGCCTTTTTCGGCTTTTGCTTCTTTTAAATCGGCGATGCCCTTTTTGATTTTATCCATCTCCAGACATTCCCCAATGACACCAGTAGAAGAAACAGCAATGTAATCAGGTGCTACACCTAACATATCTGCACAGGCTGCCTGCATGTCGTATGCGTCTTTTATTCCCTGCTCACCAGTACATGCATTGGCGATAGCACTATTGACAATGACACCTTTTAATTGTCCTGTCTTTTTTAAGCTTTGTTGTGTGACTTTGAGAGGCGCAGCTTGAAAGTGACTTTGTGTGTAGACCGCTGCACTTGCTGCTGGTACTTCGCTGACGATGAGGCCAAGGTCTTTTTTTGAATAGCGCAAGCCAATGTGAATCCCCTTTGCTTCAAAGCCTTTTGGTGATGATACGTCACCGTCTATTTTGACAATGCTTTTTTCATTCAATTCGATCATGTTTGTTGTCTCCCCTGTTCTCTTATGGATAAAGAGGTGTCATTGTGAGGCCCGCCTCTTCATGTAAGCCTTTGATAATGTTGAAGTTTTGAACCGCTTGGCCGGCCGCGCCTTTCATGAGATTGTCTATGACCGACACGATTGTCAGTCTCCCTGTTCGCTCATCTAAATGAAAGCCAATATCACAGAAGTTACTGCCGTATACTTCTTTCGTTTGTGGATAAACGCCGTGATCTCTCACTCTGACAAAATAGGAATCTTCATAAAAGTCTTTCATTCGCTTCATCAATTCTTCTTTTGTGGCTTCTGTTTTTAATTGTGTATACATCGTCGCCATAATCCCTCTTGTCATCGGGACAAGATGCGTAGAAAATGTGACGTTCGCCGTCTGCGGATTCCATTCTCTTAATATTTGCTCTATTTCTGGCGTATGCTGATGCTCATTCACCTTATAAATTTTAAAGTTATCGTTTAGTTCTGAAAAATGCGTGCCAAGTGAGGCAGATCGTCCGGCACCGGACACCCCTGTTTTTGCATCTATTATAATCATGGATTCATCGATGACATTCTGTTTGATGAGCGGTGCTAAACCGAGAAGAACTGCGGTAGGAAAGCAGCCCGGATTGGCAATCACTTCAGCCTGTTGAATTTTGTCACGATTCAGTTCGGATAAACCGTAAACCGCTTGCTGGACAGATGCTGCATCCGCTGCCCTTCGTTTATACCAAGCTTCATAGGTTGCTCCATCTTGAATGCGCAAATCACCTGATAAATCAATGATCGGCACTCCTTGATTCATCAGCTTTGGTGTCAGTTCACTAGATACGCCTGCTGGTGTCGCTAAAAACACAGCATCTGTCTCTTGCACAATGGCAGCCGGGTCAATGGCTTTTAATGTTTGGTCAGTCATGTTTGTCAGATGCGGATAAGATTGACTGTATGATTGCCCATCACCACTTGATGAATACAATATACATTCCTCCACATGCGGGTGATGCTTGAAGATACGAACCAATTCCGCACCACCGTACCCTGTAGCACCTATAATACCTATTTTCAACGTCAATACACCCTCTTGATCTTTGTGAAATTATTTAACATTATAACATGTATAAAAATTAATTCAATTGTATATTTAATATTCGTTTTCATTTTTTTCAACAAAAAAACCGCATATCTTCATGAGACATGCGGATTTATCTTTCGTTTTTGATATAGAGGACCATGAGTGCACTGCATAAATATAATATGGAGCTTGCATAAAAAATGAAGTAAACGGTAAAGAAATCAGCAAACAGGCCGCCAAGCATAATGGCAATGGATGAAAATAGGGCTGTCCAAAAATGATAGTGACCGACTTCTTTCATTCTTTTGTTCTCTGTTGTCAGATCAGTGACAAGCAGTTTCTCCCCATGTTTTTGAAAGCCGCCCAGCGCACCAAGTGCAAGCTGAATGATATACACTTGCTCCACTTCTGTTATATGCGGAAAAAGCAGCAAAAGAAACGCCATACCGAACGAATGAATGATTAAAAAGAGCCGCCTGTCAGTGGTTTCCGGCAGTTTTCCTAAAAGTAAATGAATAAACGCACCGCTTAAACCAAACAGACCATAGGCGAGTCCAAACTGTGAATAGCTTGATCCAACATTTTTAATAAAAAGAATGTAAAAGGGGAATATCAAACTGCTGGCGAAAAACAGCAGACTTTGAGAGTAGACGAACCATTTCATTGCTTTTGCATTCATTGTGTATTGTACCTCTCATAAAAGTAGTTGGTAAACGTGCCATCTGGATCTGCTTGTTTTTTCTTTTGGAAAAATACATCGGTTTTAGGATAAGCCCGCTTCATTTGCGCCTTCGTTTGATAAGGCATGTACGGTAAGTAATAGCTTCCATCGTGCCGCAGCGTGATATCTGTCATTTTTCGAATGATCCGCTCTGCTTCCGCCTTCTCTTCTTTTTCGAACCCGTAATTCACTAAAAGCACAAGGGCAAACATATCTTGTTTCGCATATGAGAGATCCGCTTTTTCATTTTTTTGAACGTAGCGGATTGTGATATTCATTAGATTCAAATCTTCCTGTTGTAAGAAGGCTCTCATGTCATCGATGTACGCACGAAAACGGTCAACTGGGACGAAATATTCCTGCAGCACATCTGTGTCTGACTCATTTTCATATTCCAAAAAGGCAGAATCAGAACGCATCACATTGTTTCTTGTGATCAGCTGATCATTTTGACTTAGGAAATACTTCTTTTGCAAATTCCAGAGCAGATCTTTCCCCATATCAAATCTCCTTGAAAGGCCGAGCATAAATTTCAATGGCATAACGAGTTGATCTTCTTTCAGCTCTTGATATGATTCGTTTTTTTGATCTGAAGAGAGGGAATAATTCGTCACATACATTTCTTTCAAAAAGTTTGTTTTTGCTGTTGAGATTCTGGCAAGATGCATGCGTACTTCTTTATTGTGTTTGACATGCTTTTGAAAATAATCCGTATACTCATCGTAATCTAGAGAGGTTGTCTCCATTTTATATAATTCATCTTTTGTTAAAGAAAGATCAGCATCTAAAATGACACCGAACAATCCGTATCCCCCAATGACCGCAGAAAACAAATCATCACCTGGCTTTACTGTGACAATCTCACCATTTGCTTTTAACAGCCTAAAGGAACGTACCGTATCAATGAGTGACCCGTAGCGAATGTCACGTCCATGTGCATTTGCACTTAAAGATCCGCCAATTGTAAAGATATTCTGCGATTGCATCACCTTCACAGCTAGGCCATATGGATTCACATATTTTTGTATATCATCCCATGTAGCACCGCTTTGAACGCGAATCGTTTTCTTTTTTGGATCAAACGCTAAAATCTGGCGGAATTCCGTCATATCGAGCACGATGCCGTTTTCATAATATGTGTGGCCGCCCATACTATGCTGTTTTCCGGCAATAGAAATCGGCAGGTGTTTAGCTTTTGCTTCTTTCAATACTTCTTTTAACGTGTCTATCTCTTTCCCTTGAACAATTTTTTTGATTTTGACAGGCATGAGATGACTGACATCAGTAAAAGCCTCAAGATCCTTTTTTTTGTGTACTTGGCCTTCTCGTATAGTGATTGATATAAGAAATGCAGCAGCATATACGATCAAAAGAACGATCCATAGCCATTTTTGTTTCATGATAGGTACTCCGTTCTATAAAATTACATCCATTATATCAAGCTACTCTCTTCCTCCAGCTTAATTTTTCATAAAAAAACCTGGCATGAGTTCAACTCATACCAGGCATTTTTCATTTTGTGCTTATTGAATACCGAGCGCGATTTTTGCGTATCTTGACATTTTGTCTCGTGTCCAAGGGGGATTCCATACGATGTGAACTTCTGTTTCTTTTACTTCTGGAAGATCACTTAATGCTTTTTTGACTTCGTCTACGATAATTGGTGCAAGAGGACACCCCATTGATGTTAAGGTCATGGTGATATCCGCTTTTCCATTCTCATCAAGATCGACATCATAGACAAGTCCAAGATTGACGATGTCGACATTCAGCTCAGGGTCAATCACCTGTTCTAGGGCGCCTAAAATATTTTCTTTCAATGCTTCATCCATGATATCCACTCCTTTTTCCATTAGTATAACGTACTTTTTCTTATGACTAAACGTTTGTGCTTTTCAGATGTGTCTCAAACCAGTCTATCGTTTCGAACATCGCTTGTCTTGAGACCTTATGTCCAGCTTGTCCATCAGTGATAAAACGAATCAGATGCGGATCCTGCTTATATTGTGTGGCTACTAACTCATCATATAGAGTTTTTGCGTGCCGGTAAGGGACGACAGGATCGTTTTCTGCATGCCAGAATAACAGCGGTCTTTTGTTTAATCGATCTGTTTGCAGCGTTAAATCATATGGGCGCAGGGCGTCTAATTGCAGATGAACCTCTTCGTCTGTAATGTCTTTCATCAACCCTTTGTGACGCATGTCCATGATTTGTGCTTTTAGAAATGTCGTATAGTTTGGACTTCCCATCAAGCTGACAGCGACTTTGATCCAATCATGCTTGGCAAGTGCACCAAAGGTGGTGATGCCGCCCATGGATGTACCCGCAACGCCTATCAGATCGGCTTCAATCAATTGTTTTTCTTGAAAGTATGTTTTAAGTATATCGATTTCACGAATTTCGTTCAGGACAATTTCCCAGAACTTTGATGCCAGTTCCTCTAAGCTGAGGTTTTCTGATCTTACACCATGATAAGCACAGTCAGGTAAAATGACTCTCATGCCTTTTTCCGCCAAATGGAAGGCAAAGTGTAAATTATGCTCACGTGCACTTGTAAATCCGTGAATAAAAAATACAAGCGGCAGCGGTTTGTCTTTATTTTCAGCTTTTACGATATGTAAAAATGGAATATCGCGCGTAATTTGCTCATCAATGGTGATCACAGCCTATGAATCCTCCTTTATCATTCCCGTCTTTGTTTATTTTAACATGTAGACAACAAAGATGTGATAAAGATACACTATAGAAAGAGGCGCTAGCATGAATTGCCTCCTATCACTTACAGATCAAAGGAGATTTTATGGAGACTAAACCTTATCTAATCGCACTTGACCTGGATGGCACATTATTAAAAGATGATAAAACCATTTCTGCGCATACACTTGACGTCATTCAAAAAGTGAGAGACAGCGGGCATCACGTCTGTATATCAACAGGCCGGCCATTTCGTTCCAGCTCTCCTTATTATCAGCAATTACAGCTTGATTCACCCATTGTGAATTTTAACGGAGCGTTTGTCCATCATCCTCTTGATGAAAAATGGGGCAGATTTCATACGTCACTTGATCTTCAAGTAGTCAAACAGCTTGTAGACATTAGTGAAGAATATAAAGTGCATAATGTCTTAGCTGAAGTGTTAGACGATTTGTATTTCCATTATCATGATGAAAAACTCATTGATATCTTTAATATGAATGCAAACAAAGTCACTGTTGGAGACCTTAGGGACAACCTTGGAGAGAATGTGACGAGCGTGTTAATTCATGCAAAAGAAGAGGACGTTGGAGCCATTCGAAGCTATTTATCAGATGTTCATGCAGAAGTGATTGATCACAGGCGCTGGGCTGCCCCGTGGCACGTGATTGAAATCATTAAAACAGGCATGAACAAAGCCGTTGGACTGCAAAAGATCAGTGATTATTACGGTGTTCCTAAGGAGCGGATTGTGGCATTCGGAGATGAAGACAATGATTTAGAAATGCTTGAATTTGCTGGATGCGGTGTAGCAATGGGCAACGGAATTGATGCCGTGAAACGTGTCTCAAATGAAGTCACTGATACAAATGAACAAGATGGGATTGCAAAGTTTCTAACGAATTACTTCTCGCTTTAATTTTTCCATTCATACATAGCAGATGAAAGCGGGCATACTACCGTTAGACAGGTTGTCCTGTCAGCTTGTGTAAAGGGGCGGATTCCGAATGGGTAAAAGAAGCAAATCGAAACGCTTTATACAACAAGGTAAAGATTCAGTCAGTCTTCATGACGCACGTTTTCCTTATCGTTCGACACTTGAAGAAGCGTCAGACAGAGGGAATATGAAGACTGATGCTTCTGGAGGTTCATTGTGAGAAACGAACTTTTTGATCAAGCCAAATCGTTTACTGAAGAAGCTCTTACTTCTTCATTTTCATCTGGGTTAGAGCGTCAGCAGGCAGTCAAACGAGCGAAAAATGCCGTATCCTCTGCATTTGCCAATTCGACAGATGCAGAAAGAAACCAGCTGCATACCTTCCAAGACTTGCTCGATGATCTCTAACATAAAAAAAGCTGTTCACCTAATGTGGACAGCTTTTTCTGATTCCCTCGCTTATTTGACTTGGAATGTTTTCTTCTCCGTGATTTGTTTCAGCCCTTCTGCTTTTCCTTTAAACGTTACGACTGCTTCGTATGTTCCGGGCTTTACACCGTTTGACCATGTATCTTGAAAATCATAGGCCTCGCCTTTTTTCAGCACAAAAGTCTGGATGGCCTGTGTGAACATACGGTCTTTCGAATAGCGGTATTGTTCATTCCCGTTTTCGTCATACACACTAAGCTCGAATTTTTGGCTTGTGTTAAAAGTAAATTCAAAATCTCGATCTGATTCATTTTTCAGTGACATGTTAAATTGAACTGAAGAACCTTTCTGGACGGGGTCTACTGTGAGCTCAACCGTTTTTTCTCCCATTTGACCGGATACCTCCTTGTCTGGTTCATCCTTTTTTTGTTGTCCACAAGCGGCTAAAACCAATAGAATGAGAAGAAGCACAAACCCTTTTTTCATCTGCTACCCACCTTTTAATCTCGTCTGAAAAATCCAAGAATATTGGTTGTCTGCACAATATTTGTAAAGGCTTTTGGATCGACTTCTTTAATAATTTGTTCAAGTTCATAAAGCTCATACCTTGTAATAACGATCACCATCATTTCCTTTTGCTCGTTGGTGAATGCGCCTTTTGCAGGTACAGTCGTAATGCCTCTGACCATTTTTCCGTAAATGGCTTCTTTGATTTCATCTGCTTTCTTCGTGACAATCATCGCGGTCAGCTTCTCATGTCTTGTATGGATGGCATCAATGACCCTTGTAGTCACATATAATGTGACAAGGGTATATAATGCTTTCTCCCAACCTTGTAATAATCCTGCTGTAAAAATGATGATTCCATTTAAAATGAAGAAATACGTGCCAACTGGTTTATCCTTCCACTTCGCTAAAACCATAGCAACAATGTCTAGTCCGCCTGTCGATGCCCCGTATTTGAGCGTAATCCCAATCCCTACTGCGGATATGACACCGCCAAACACAGCATTTAATAAAATATCGTGGGAAACACTCGTTTCTGGTAAAATGCCAAGGAAAATGGTCGTCAGTGCAACACTGATGATGCTGTACAAAGTAAAGGAACGGCCAACTTTCATCCAGCCTAAAATGCCGACTGGAATGTTTAAAATAAATAATAGAATCCCTGTTGATACATAAAATGGCGCATATTGATCGATTAAGCTGGATAACAGCTGGGCTACCCCTGTAAAACCGCTTGCATATACGTCAGCTGGGATTAAAAATAAATTCAGTCCAATCGCATTGAGTAATGCACCAATAACGACGACAATGAGTTTTTTTGCTTCTCCAATGAACATGTTGTCATTCCTCCACTTACCATTCTCTCTATGGTTTTCCCTAAAATTTAGAATTTGAACACGAAAAGATGATTTCTATGATATAGTTAGGCTAAAAAGATGTAAAATATGGCTTATTTTTTAGAAAGAAGGGATTTATATGACTGTTCATATCATAGCAGACAGTGCTGCTGATCTGCCTCTTTCTTATTATGATGAACATAACATAACGCTCATTCCGCTCCGCGTGTTACTTGGCGAGCAGGAATTTGAGGATTTGATCACCATTGAACCAAAACAAGTATTTGATGCGATGAGACAAGGAGCCAGTCCAAAAACGTCACAGGCTTCACCAAACCGGATCAAGGAAACCTTTGTTTCTGCCGCTCAAACCCATACATCTGCTATCTATGTCGCTTTTTCATCAGAGCTTTCAGGTACATACCAGACAGCTGTGATGATGGCAAACGAAGTGAAGGAAGAATACCCTGATTTTGATTTACGAATCATTGATTCTAAATGCGCTTCACTCGGCTATGGGCTTGCTGTCAAACACGCTCAATCACTTGCCATTGACGGAAATACAATACAAGAAATTGAAACGTCTGTAAAGCATTTTTGTGAATCTTTACAACATATTTTTACTGTAGACGATTTATCGTATTTAGCAAGGGGCGGAAGAATCAGTAAAGCGTCCGCATTTGTTGGCGGTTTGTTAAGTATTAAGCCCATTTTACATGTCGAAGATGGAAAACTCATCCCGCTTGAAAAAATCCGCGGACGTAAAAAACTGCTGAAACGCATTATTGAACTAATGAAAGAACGCGGAACGGATTGGTCGAACCAAACGGTCGGTATTAGTCATGGTGATGATCCTGCACTGGCGGAAGACATGAAACAGCTGATCGAAGCCGAATTTCATCCAAAGGAAATTGATATTCAAATCATCGGTGCCGCTGTTGGGTCCCATTCAGGGCCTAGCACGCTTGCGATCTTTTTTACAGGCAAATGATCATAAAAAGCACCCTTCCCTGACACAACACGGGAAGGGTGCTTTTCTTATGAAAGTTTAAATCGCTGGACGGTTTCATTTAACCTCGCCGTCATACTCATCAATTCTTCGACCTGTTTGTTCATTTGATGGAACGATTGCAGCTGTTCATTGGCTGAGGCAGAAATTTCTTCGCTGCCAGCTGCTGTTTCTTCTACAACTGCACTAATATTTTCAATCGAGTGCAGCACTTGTCCGCCAAGTTCTGTTGATTGCATAATTTGGTCATTTAAGACCGCCATTTCTTGTTTAATATGCTGCGCTTTTGTTTCTATATCTTCAAAGGAGTGTGAGGTTTTGTCCATCGCATCCTGCTGCTGAAGTGAAAGTTTGACCCCTTCTTGAACAGTTTGACTAATGGATTGAATGCCTCTTTCAATATGACTGACCATGTCAAAGATTTGTCTTGTTGCATTAGACGATTCATCAGCAAGCTTGCGAATTTCATCTGCTACAACGGCAAAGCCTTTTCCAGCTTCGCCTGCTCTTGCCGCTTCAATGGCTGCGTTTAAGGAAAGCAGGTTTGTTTGGTCCGCAATGTCAGAAACCGTTTTGGCCATGGCCGAGATTCCGCTGGCGTATTGCGTAAATTCTCCTGCTGATTCTTCGATTTGTCTCGTGGCATGTGTATTTTTTTCAATCGCTGTTTTTGTTTCTGTTAACGTGTGCTTTCCGCTTTCTACGGCTTCGATGGCATCCTCTGTACTGCGGATGACCGTTTGCGAGCGTTCTGAATTTTTACGTCCATGCTGGTCCATTTTCTCAATCAAGCTGACGCCGTGCTGGAGATCTTCTGAAATCGCTTGTGACCCATTGGCCATTTCGTCTGTCGAAACAGATACTTGATTCGCAGACTCCATCATCTTTTTGTTTTCATCATTCAGGTGGATCGAGAATGTCTCTACTCGGCTTGAGACATTGCTGATTTCTTTAATCAGACTAATCAGCTGATCTGTCATTTGATTAAAGGATTCATTCAAGCCGCCGATTTCATCCTTGCGCTGAATATCCATCCGCTCCACAGCAAGATTGCCTTCTGCGATCTGCTTTGCTCTGTAGGATAGTGATTTGATGGGTGTCACGATGGATCGCGTTAATCCAATATTCAAAAAGACAGCAATGACAATTAGTGTAAGTGCTGAGACGAGTGCACTTGTAATAATCCATTGGACATTGTCTGCTGCAGCCTCTAGATTTTGTTTATACGCTTCTTCTGCCCTTTTATTCATCGTATGCACATCGTTTAAAACGCCATCAATTCTTGCTGCCACACGTCTTGCATCCGATGCGTTTTTTTCACCAATGGCGTTGTTTGCTTCCTTGGTCCACGTGTCAAATTTTGAATTTAACCTTGTTAATGCCTCTTTGTTCATATTTCCTGCATGTTTGTTTAGCGTTTGCAGCTGCTTTTTTGCTGTAGAAATATCGTTTTGAACGATCTCTAGCTGTTCATCTGAGAGTGTCATCGAATAATTGGTCATGGCTTGCTCGACACTTTCAAAGCTTGCCTTCGTTTTTTGTACGTTTAATAAGGTTTGCACATCTGTCTCATTTGATGATTGGATCTTTGTCATGCTGACAATGATAAAGGCGATGACGCCAACTGCTAAAAGAAGTGAAATAAGTGAGTTAAGTAAAATTTTGACGCGTAAGCTCATGATGCGTCCCCCTCTTCTTTTAGAAGCGTCTGCTTCAGACCATTTAATTTTTTGGTCAGTGTCTCAGCATTTTTCAGGATCCGGATTTTTGCCATATCGATTCCATCATTGCTTAAGTCATAGACAACATGACCGCTTTTCATTTGATTGTTCTTGACGAGCTGTTCACTGAATTGATAGACCACTTCATCGACTTTTTTCACCATAGACGAAATGACCGCTTTTTCAGCAGTATAGTACTGATCGCTGTCTACACCAATGGCATATTTACCCTGCGCCTGCGCTTCTTTTAATACACCGACACCTGTATAACCGGCTGCGGCATATAAAACGTCTGCTTTCTTTTTGATCATGTCTTTGGCTATTTTACTACCCTTGCCTGCATCACTAAACGTACCGGCATAGGTGGATAAGATCTTGATTTTCGGATTGACTGATTTGGCGCCTTTTTGAAATCCTTTTTCAAAACGATGAATGACATCTGCGTCAACACCGCCAACAAATCCAATGACATCGCTTTTCGTTGTCATCGCAGCAAGTGCTCCCGCTAAATAGCTGCCTTGCTCTTCTTTAAACGTCACAGAGGTCACATTTTTCAGCTCAGATACAGCATCGATCAAAAGGAACTGCTTCTTCGGATATTTCTTTGCGACTTTTTCCAGGTCTTCTTGCATACTGAAACCTACACCAATGACAAGATCATTTCCATCTTTTACGAGTTCTGTCAGCCCTTTTTCATATGTATCAGTTTCTGCAATTTCTCTATAATCAAATTCAATGCCAAGCTCATCACGTGCTTTTTCTAATCCTTTAAATGATGAATCGTTAAATGATTGATCACCAAGACCATCATCTGTGAGCATAACGCCAATATGCTTCGCAGTTGATTTTGGCGAACTCTCCTGTTGATTACCGCATGCGGCGAGCACCATAAGCATGGCTGCCATCAGAAGTAATGAAATCTTCACTTTCATCCAAAAACACACTCCTTTTATCATCCTTACTCCTTTTTTATCGGATTTGAGAGGCGTTGTTTCAATGATTAGTGAAGGTTTTTCATGACTTTTTTCACAGAAAAAATCCATTATTTAAGACAAAAATAAAAAAGTGAGCAAATGCTCACTTTTTCTCGTATGTCCAGCCTTCTTTTTGGTAAACTAAATCATTTTTCATGAGATGACCTAGTGCTCGTTTAAAGGCTGCCTTGCTCATTTGAAATCTTTCGCGGATATCCTCTGGATCACTTTTGTCCCCATAAGGCATGGCGCCGTTTCTTGTTCTCATATAGGTTAAAATTTCTTCTGCATCGACAGATAGTGCATCCTGTTTTCTAGGAAGCAGAGAAACGTTCACCGTTCCGTCCTCTTTCACTGCAATGACGCGTCCTGTCACGGTCGATCCTAATCGTGGCTCTTCCTTTCGTTCCGTGCGGTGAATAAACCCACGCACGCCTGTATCTGTCAGCATAAAAGAACCTGTCGCAATTAAACGATAGATTGTTCCAGTGATTTCTTTGTTCATTAAGGTTTCTGGTGCCTCTGTGAACAATTCACTGATCACGTCTTCTGTGGCTGGTTTTGCGAACATTCTGCCGTAGCTTGTGACTTTCAGCATACAGTAGAGTTTGTCTCCTTTTTTCGGCCATGCTTCCTCAAAAGGCGGGAGGTGTTCTGTTGCAACAAGTGCATCCTTTGACAGCCCAACATCAACAAATGCGCCCATGTCTTCTACCACGTCCACGACTTCTACCCAGTCGTATGTATGTGCGTTAATTGTAGGTATTTTCATCGTGGCAGCGAGTCTTTCTTCATGATCTACATATAAGTAGACCTCTACTTCATCTCGGTCACCAATATCTTCTGTCATTTCACTGCGGTGTAAGAGGACCGAATCTTCACCGTCTGTCAAAAAGTAGCCGTATTCCATTTCATTCTCTATTTGCAAGGTCAGTTGCTCACCTGGTCTCATGTTCTCTTCCTTCCTATCTGCCCATAAAAGAGCGTTCGTTCATCTTTTGATTCACTCTATTCTACTATACTTCTTCCTGCATGAACATCTCTAGTTCTGTTAGCTAAAGTGGACAAACTGGACACGATTTATACGGCTGGCGGCTTTACTCTTTGATAAAGTTTTCTTCTTCTGCTATTTGCATGATAAAATAGACGCAATATCTAAACTTGGAGGTCATGTGTGATGGCAAAAGAAAGCTCATTTGACATTGTATCGAAGGTTGAACTGCCTGAAGTGCAAAACGCTGTTCAAGCAGCACTGAAAGAAATTAAAAACCGTTATGATTTTAAAGGAAGTAAAAGTGATATTTCTCTCGAAAAAGAAGAGCTTGTCCTCATTTCTGATGATGACTTCAAACTTGAGCAGCTAAAAGATGTACTTGTGACAAAGCTGATCAAACGAAATGTTCCAACTAAAAACATCGATTACGGAAAAACTGAGCATGCCCTAGGCGGTACAGTACGCCAGCGTGCGAAGCTGATCAGCGGGATTGATCAAGACAACGCCAAAAAGATCAACGCGCTTATCAAGCAGTCTGGCATCAAAGTGAAATCACAATTTCAGGATGACCAAGTGCGTGTGACAGGGAAAAATAAAGATGATTTACAAGAGGTGATTTCTCTTATGCGCAAGGCTGATTTACCGATTGATGTCCAATTTATAAATTTTCGATAAATTTCAAATTTTCCATTGATTATTTCTGCATTTTTCGTTACAGTTGATGGAAGTTCAATTCATTGACATGTTCATATTGCTTTCTTATCAAGAGAGGCAGAGGGACTGGCCCTGTGAAGCCTCAGCAACCGGTGTAGTAGAAATCTATTTTCTATGACCAAGGTGCTAAATCCAGCAAGCAACTGCTTGGAAGATAAGGAGAAGAATTACGATATAGCCAAAAAGTCTTCTTCTTATCAGAAGGCTTTTTTTGTTACATAGAAATAAGGAGGAATACAATGGGCCTATTACAAGACTTACAAAACCGCGTACTGATAGCTGACGGAGCGATGGGAACACTTTTATACTCTTACGGCATTGACCGCTGCTTTGAAGAATTAAATTTATCGAAAGAGGATGAAGTGAAACGCGTGCACGAAGCATATGTGCAGGCAGGCGCTGACATCATCCAAACGAACACATACGGTGCGAATTATATTAAACTATCCCGCTACGGCTTAGAGGAAGAAACGAAACGCATCAATACAAAAGCGGTACAAATTGCAAAAGCAGCCGCAGGCTCTGCTTATGTACTCGGAACAATTGGCGGCATTCGAACGTTTAACAAAAATGCTTACTCTATAGAAGAAATCAAACGAAGCTTTAGAGAGCAGCTGTACATCCTATTAAATGAAGAGCCTGACGGAATATTGCTTGAAACATATTATGATATAGAAGAAGCGAAGGCTGTTCTCCAAATTGCCCGCAAAGAAACGACTCTTCCGATTGTCATGAACGTCTCAATGCATGAACAAGGCGTTTTGCAGGATGGTACCCCCCTGAAGGATGGTTTATCTGAGTTATCATCTCTTGGTGCAGATGTTGTCGGCATCAACTGCCGGCTGGGCCCTTATCACATGATTCAGGCACTCGAAGGCGTTCCACTTTTGGAAAATTCGCATTTATCTGTCTATCCTAACAGCAGTCTCCCCTCTCTTGAAGCAGGCAGACTCGTCTATGATACCGATAACGATTATTTCCGAAAAAGTGCACTTGAATTTAGAAATCAGGGCGCACGTATTATCGGAGGCTGCTGCGGAACAACACCTCAGCATATTAGCGCAATGGCTGAAGCGGTCAAAGATTTAGCACCGATCACTGAAAAAGAAGTGAAGGTGTTAAAAGAAGAAATCATTTCCATCCAAGATCAGCGCACTGAGCCAGGTCTTGATGAGCTGGCTGTGAAAAAACGATCGATTATCGTAGAGCTTGATCCGCCGAAGAAGCTGAACTTCGAAAAATTTCTCGTTGCTGCAAATGAATTAAAGAATGCTGGCATTGATGCATTGACGTTAGCCGATAATTCTCTTGCGACTCCGCGCATTAGCAATGTCGCTTGCGGCGCATTATTAAAGCAGCAGCTCGATATGCGTTCTCTTGTTCATATCACATGCCGCGACCGTAATTTGATTGGGCTTCAATCTCATTTAATGGGGCTCGATACCCTTGGATTAACCGATATTTTAGCGATCACAGGCGATCCATCTAAAATTGGAGACTTCCCAGGTGCAACATCTGTGTATGATTTAACCTCCTTTGATTTGATTCGTCTCATCAAACAGTTTAACGAAGGCCTTTCTTTCTCAGGAAAGCCCCTTGGCAAAAAGACCAATTTTTCAGTGGCTGGCGCGTTTAACCCAAATGTGCGCCATATTGATAAAGCGGTGAAACGTCTTGAGAAAAAAATCGAATACGGTGCTGATTATTTTATTTCACAGCCTGTTTATTCTGAGGAACAGCTTGTGAAAATTCATGAGGAAAGCCGCCACTTGGATAAACCGATTTATATCGGCATTATGCCGTTAACAAGCAGCCGAAATGCAGAGTTTATTCATCACGAAATTCCAGGCATCAAATTATCTGATTCTATTCGTGACATTATGGCCAAAGCTGGCGAGGATAAAGAAAAGCAGCGAACAGAAGGCTTAGCGATTGCCCGCTCTTTATTAGATACAGCCTGCGAATTGTTTAATGGCATTTATTTAATTACTCCTTTCCTTCGATCAGATTTAACAGCAGAACTGACCACCTACATCCATCAGAAAGAAAAGGAGTCTAACGTCCATGTCACCTATCACTGAACAGCTCAAAAAACGCATCCTCGTCCTTGATGGGGCAATGGGCACAATGATTCAAAACGCCAACCTGACAGCAGAGGACTTTGGCGGAGAAGAGTATGAGGGCTGTAACGAGTATTTGAATGTGACAGCCCCTCACATCATCTCTAAGATCCATAGGGAGTACCTTGAAGCAAGTGCTGACCTCATTGAAACAAATACGTTCGGCGCGACAAAGCTCGTCCTTGACGAATATGGGCTTGGGCACCTTGCCTATGAACTCAATGTTCGAGCTGCGCAGCTGGCAAAGGCAGAAGCTGACCGTTTCTCCACACCAGAAAAGCCTCGTTTTGTTGTAGGCGCAATGGGCCCGACAACGAAAACATTATCTGTAACAGGCGGCACAACCTTCAGTGAGCTCGTCAGAAATTATGAAGAGCAGGCCCGCGCTCTGATTGACGGAAAGTGTGATGCCCTTCTTTTAGAAACAAGCCAAGATATGCTGAATGTAAAAGCTGGATTCAAAGGGATTCAGGAAGCCTTTCAGCAAACGGGCATCCAATTACCACTCATGGTATCAGGAACGATTGAACCGATGGGCACCACCCTTGCTGGTCAGGATATTGAAGCCTTTTATATTTCTCTTGAGCATATGAAACCAATCAGTGTGGGCCTTAACTGTGCGACTGGTCCAGAATTTATGACAGACCACATCCGCACGCTCTCCTCCATTGCAAAGTCAGCGGTGAGCTGCTATCCGAATGCTGGTCTCCCAGATGAAGAAGGCCAATATCACGAATCCCCTGCCTCTCTTGCTAAAAAAATCGCCGCCTTTGCTAAGGAAGGCTGGTTAAATATTGTCGGCGGCTGCTGCGGGACTACACCTGCGCATATTCAAGCATTGTCAGATGAAGTACGCACGCTTCAGCCGCGTCATATCAACCGCGAATCACCGCAGCATACCGTATCAGGAATTGAGCCTCTTATTTATGAGGATTCGATGCGTCCTCTTTTTGTAGGCGAACGGACCAATGTCATTGGTTCTCGCAAATTCAAACGGCTCATTGCGGAACAAAAGTTTGAAGAAGCAGCAGAAATTGCTCGTGCTCAAGTGAAAAATGGCGCTCACGTCGTTGATGTGTGTCTCGCCGATCCAGACCGTGATGAGGCAGCAGACATGGAAGGCTTTTTACAAGAAGCCATGAAAAAGGTGAAAGCCCCTTTTGTCATTGATTCAACGGATAAACACGTGATTGAAAAGGCACTCACCTACTCTCAAGGGAAAGCCATCATCAATTCCATCAACCTTGAGGATGGCGAGGAACGCTTTGAAGAGATTCTTCCTCTTGTGAAGCTATATGGCGGTGCACTCGTTGTTGGCACGATTGATGAAATAGGAATGGCGGTGACAGCAGAACGAAAGCTTGAAATTGCTGTACGTTCTCACGATTTACTAACAAAGAAATATGGTATTCCCGCAAGTGACATCATTTTTGATCCGCTTGTCTTTCCCGTAGGCACTGGAGACGAGCAATATATTGGCGCCGCTGAAGAAACGATCAAAGGCATTAAAATGATTAAGGAAACCCTGCCTGAGTGCCTCACCATTTTAGGCATCAGCAACGTATCTTTCGGACTTCCGCCTGTTGGCAGAGAAATCTTAAATGCCGTCTATTTGTATCACTGCGTGCAAGCAGGGCTTGACTATGCCATTGTCAATACAGAAAAGCTTGAACGCTTCGCTTCCATTCCAAAGGAAGAAATCAAACTAGCTGAAACCTTGCTTTATGAAACAAATGATCAAACACTGGCTGAATTCACCCAATTTTACCGCGGCAAAAAGAAAACGGAGAAAAAACCAAAGATCTCCTTATCACTTGAAGAAAGGCTGGCGCTCTATGTCGTCGAGGGAACGAAAGAAGGTCTCGTCGATGACCTATCCCTTGCTTTGGAGCAATATGAATCGCCGCTTCATATCATCAATGGCCCGTTAATGCAGGGAATGGCTGAAGTTGGTCGTCTTTTTAATCAAAACGAATTGATTGTAGCCGAAGTGCTTCAATCGGCTGAGGTCATGAAAGCATCTGTTTCGTTTCTTGAGCAATATATGGAAAAGCAGCATGCGAGCGGGAAAGGAAAGATTCTACTTGCGACTGTAAAAGGAGATGTCCATGATATCGGGAAAAACCTCGTCGACATCATTTTGAGCAATAACGGCTTTCAGGTGGTCGACCTCGGCATCAAGGTGACACCTCAAACATTGATTGAAGCTGTGCAAAAGGAAAAACCAGATATGATTGGATTATCAGGCTTACTTGTAAAATCCGCACAGCAAATGGTACTAACCGCTCAAGATTTACAAAAAGCCAATATTTCTGTTCCTATTTTGGTCGGCGGTGCTGCCCTTTCTCGTAAATTTACGAAAATGAAAATTTCGCCTCATTATGATGGACCTGTTCTTTATGCAAAAGATGCGATGGACGGACTATCATTAGCCAATGAGTTAAAAGCGAATCCTCTTCAATTTCAAACAAAACCGCAAGAAGAGCCAGCGGCACCTTTCAAGGAAAAAGAAGGAAAGCAGCCGAAAGCTGTCATAGAATTACTAGAAAAACGCGCAGCACTCCCGAAGGCACCGGTATTTACGCCAGAAAATACCGCACGCCATTATGTGAGAGACATCGATTTGCATCATATTATGCCTTATGTGAATGAACAAATGCTTATTGGTCATCATCTCGGCTTAAAGGGAAAGATCAAAACCTTATTAGCTGAACAGCACCCAAAAGCATTGGAATTAAAACAGCTTGTCACAGATCTTCTAAACGAAGGCAGAGAGAAAAACTGGTTTGCGCCAGCATTTGTGTATCAATTCTTCCCTGCCAGTTCAGACGGAAATGATTTGCATATTTATGATCCCGTAGAGCCTGACCGCATCATTGAAACGTTCCAATTTCCAAGACAGGAGAAGCTCCCGTACCGCTCCATTTCTGATTATGTACGGAAAAGTGATGAAAACGAGAAAGATTATATTGCCTTATTCGCCGTCACAGCCGGCGCGCGTATACGCGAGGTCGCGCAGCAATTTAAGCAGGAAGGAGATTATTTAAAAATGCATGCTGTCCAAGCTCTCGCACTTGAGCTTGCAGAGGGATTAGCTGAAAGAACCCACCAAGTGATTCGTGACAAATGGGGATTCCCTGACCCAGTCGATTTTACAATGGAAAAACGATTCCAAGCGAAATATCAAGGGCAGCGCTATTCCTTTGGTTATCCAGCGTGTCCAAATCTTGAGGATCAAGAAAAGCTGTTCAAGCTGCTTCAGCCTGAAAAAATCGGCATCCATCTCACAGAAGGATTCATGATGGAACCTGAAGCATCTGTTTCAGCGATCGTCGTTTCCCACCCTGAAGCTCGATATTTTAATGTTCATTAAGACTGGACCCTCCGTCATTGGGGGTTCTTTTTTGATACACGCTGAGAGGAAAAGGATTTTCCTTTTTCTTATGCCTTCATATGGTACGATACATATAGATGAAATCAGCTAAGAAGGAGTTGCGTGTATTGGAAAACGTTGTACAACGAACTTTAACACTTGATGACATACCCGATCTTATCGCATTGTCAAAAGAGGTCGACTGGCCTGATTACAATGCGGATGAGCTTACATCTCTTTTAACAAACGGATATTTTACAGGTTTTTCAACAACAGATGGACAAGTGATCTCATGTGCAGGACTTTTCCAATATGATAAAGCAGCATCAATTGGTGCCGTTATTGTATCTGAGACACATCGCGGCTTAGGCCTTGCACGGAAAATGATTGACACCCTGCTTCGCAGAAGCGATCAAAGCGTTCCTGTCGTTTTAACTGCTACTGTACAAGGACAGCCCGTTTACGAAAAAATCGGATTTCAAACGGCCGGCTACATTCATACATACAAAGCACAGACCACGAATCCAGCGGCTTTTCGTGTGTCAGGCGGGATTCACCTTTCTCCTGCTGATGAAGCGGACCTTCCGTCTATTGAAGCACTTGACGAAAAAGGTGCAGGCACCAATCGATCAAGCTTTATAAGAAAGCGAATGGAACGAGCATCGTTCCGGCTGATTGCAAAGAATGAGCACCATGAAACAACTGGATTTGCCTTTGGCATCGAAACCCCTGCTAATCTAATGATTGGACCGCTTACAGCAAACGATGAACAAACCGCTCTCTCGCTCATCCAATCACTCATCTCGTCTTATTCAGACGCAATTCGTTTAGATATGCAGGAAGAAACTGCTGAACGCCTGCATGAAACACTTGTTGAAGCAGGATTTACAAAAACAAACGTAGCGCATTTTATGATGATTCGCGGGAAAGAAAAACTGAATGATCCCGCCCTTTTCTATTTCCTTGCCTCTCAAGCATTTTCTTAAAAAACAAACAAGCTGTAGACACTTGATGTCTACAGCTTTTCTATTACTTCTCCCCAACTGACGAAAGAACATGAGCGAGTGCATTTGTGACCTTCCCATGCTCTGATGCATGCGGGCGGTCATCACCATCTCCATAGCCATAATCAATCATTCGATTACGATTTAAGCAAAGCTTTGTCAGCTTCGGCTGGAATAGATCAAATAATTCAAAACGATCTTTTAGCTGCGGGAATTGATTTTGATACTGCTGAATTTCTTCAGCAAGCAAACGCCAAAGAGTCGTTTCATCTAACAGATTGTGATTGTCTAATACGTTGGATACATAACGCAGATTGCAAATAAATAATCCTGTAAAGATAAATTGCACCAGACCTTCTGGCGGCTCACTGCGCAGCACTTCTTTTAAATCTTCTTCTAATGAAGCTAATTCAGGCAGCGGCTGGTCACTTATATTCACATCATCAACGAAATCTTTGATCGCCAAACGATGCGGCTGATGATTTTTTAACACAAGAATTGTATTTTGCCCATGCGGTGAAAAGACTGTGCCGTATTGATACATAAAGTGTAAAAGCGGCGGCATCACGACATGGAAAAACTTCGCCATCCATTCTTTTGCTGAGAGACCTGATTTTTCAATCAGCTGCTTGATATATGGCTCACCTTCATGATCCTCATAAGTGAGTGCCGCAAGTGTAACAGGGCTCTCCCCTTCTTCTAAGTACGTATAAATGCTTTCTCTAAAAATGACACCGAGCATCTCAAGATATTGATACGGCGCACCAGGCAGTTTGCTGTAGTATGGATGATCGACATTGATACTTGCATTCTCACCTGGTAAAATGACGCGGCAGACATCAGATAAAAATGAGTCTTGATCGGCAATCCCTTTAATATGCGCTGTAATGCGCGGGGCAATGACCGTACGTTCTGATGGGAGTCCACGGTACACGAGTGTATTTAAAATACTCATTGGCAGTTTAATATGATGCTTGCCTTTGTTTGAGATATTTGTAAAGGTTCTGATCGACTGCTGCGGGATATATTGATCCAGTCCCTCTCCCAAATACACAATCCGGCGCAAGGCCAAATCTTCCGGGAAATGCTGAATAATCATATGCGTCCACTGCCACTGATGGACAGGCATCATATAATAGTCAGCTGCATTCAGTCCTTCATCCTTTAACACACGCTGAAATTGACGAATCGTGACTTCATCTAATTCTTTGGCGATCACCTGCTCATAGTTTTCATGATCGACTGCATGGAATGTCGCAAGCTCTCTATGTACAGCAATCCAAGACAGCTGCACACATTCCTGCCGTTCTGGTGCATAAGCTAAGTAATCATCGTAGCTGAATCCTATACGTCCTTTGTTATACACAATCCAAGGATGGCCTGTCATTTCTCCTTCAATCCATGCATAATCCGTATCTGTCAGTTCATCCGCACGAAGTGCTTTTTTCGACAGCAAATGGACATCGGCTAACAAAGTATGGTGAAGCTCTTTGATAAGATGGCCTGTTGTATCAGAAGACATGGGAATGATCGGCTGAATGTCTAGTAAAAACACAATGGCACTGACATCCTTTGACCATTTTCCATCTTGACAGCACTCAATTGATTCAGCGATTGTATCAAAACTATCAAACAACCGAGGTTTTGCCAGATAACGATATTTCTTATGTTCGTGAATGATTAATTCATACTGCGCGATGCCATCCTTACAATCCAGCTCAACAGGATGAAGCATGTCCTCATACATATATTCAGACAGCATTTTTGCCACCATTCGCTGGTTTGCCTTTTTCCAAGCAGCAGGATTCACCGCTTTTTTCAATTCATCTTGTACACTCATCGCTTCATCCTCCTTATCCTTTGATTTCTTCAAATGTGTGTGCGTTCTTGTGTGTACCAAATGTCTGGAAGACATGCTTTTGATAAAGTGGATACACGGTTTGACGAGCAAGTTCATTGATGATCACACTGTTTCGATAAGCCCCCAGCCCCAAATCTGGAGCGCCGACCCCATGTGTATGAAGCTCTGCATTTTGTACAAAAATATCATTTTCACCCATCGTATTTGTTTTCAAACGATATTCACGTTCAACTTGGAAACGTCCTTGATCATCCCATTGAATGTGATGAGAAATAGGGTTGATAAACGGCGGCAGAACGGATTGATAGCCAGTCGCCAATACGACAATATCCGTTTCATGTGTAAAGGATTCTTCCTTGACCCATTGCGTACATGAAAGTGATAACCCGCCCGCTGTTTCCTCAATCAAGTTGACCTCTGTCATGGCTTGAAGCACTGTGTTCAGCTGGTTTCCGCATGCAGAACGTTCATAAAGCAAATGATAAATATCACGAATCATCGCCGAACTGATACCTTTATACAGCAAGTCTTGCTGTTTTAATAACGCATCCTTTTTGGCTTGCGGAAGCTCATAAAAGAAATCAATATAGTCAGGGGAGAAATACTCAAGTCCAAGGTTTGAATATTCCATTGGGAAAAATCCTTTTGACCGTGTGAACCAGTGAATATCCTTCGCCTCATCATCTGATAAAATGTCATAAAACACTTCTGCCGCACTTTGACCAGAGCCGATAACTGTCACAGATTTCCCTTTGAAACAGCCTTCTTTCTTTCGTTTTAAATAGTCAGCTGAGTGAAAAACCTTCTCTCCTAAAGCTGGCTGGAGCGATGCGGGTATCGCCGGCTGCGTGCCAATTCCTAAGACGAGATGTTTGCTTTCAAACACCTCTACAGTTTGGTCCTTTACATGACGGACATGCACTTCATACCGCTTTTCCCCTGCCTTTTCGATCAGTGAGACAGATTCGACATTCATGCCGAATCGGCAAGAGTCTAACTGGTCAGCGACCCAGCGGCAATAATGACTGTATTCCTTGCGCGGGATATGGAAGTCTTCTAGAAAGTAAAATGAATACAAACGGTTTTGTTCCTGCAAATAGTTGAGGAAGCTATATTTGCTTTTCACATCTGCCATGCTGACAAGGTCCGCTAAAAAAGGGACTTGCAGTGTTGTCCCTTCAATGAGCATCCCTGGGTGCCAGTGAAAGGCTTCATTTCTTTCAAAAAACAAAGCGTCGATTTCATTTACCTCTTCAGATAATGCGGCAAGCCCGAGATTAAACGGGCCAATGCCGATCCCAATTACATCCACTATATTATTTTGCTTGTTGAACCGCGTCATGGTTATACTTCCTTTCGAATCGTTCTCGATCACAAAACATCAAAAGACCTGTTTTATCGGGTAAAGTGACTGGTTTCACACGTTCGAAGCCGCATTTTTCAAATACATGAATCATTTTTTCATTGCGAATATCCGGCTCAGCAACGATTTTTTCTGTTCGTTTGTTCTGCTCAAATTGAAATGCTGTCATTGCCTGAAGGAGCGGCGCAGCAAATCCTTTTCCCACATAATCCGGCTCCCCTATTAACAGGTGGATGCCTTGATCATGCGGAGAAGGCTCATAGTAGGATTCAATGATATCCCCTTTCACGTTGTAAGCCTCAAAATAACTCATTGGCGTCCCATCAATCGTGCCTAAATAAAGGGTTTGATGCGGATCATGTATGGCCTGATAAAAATGCTTTTCAAAAGCAGGAAATGGAATATTCAAATGCCAAAATGGGTGAACGTACTCTTCTTGCATCCACTTATGGACAAGCTGGACATCTCTTTCATATTCAGCACGAATAAACCTGATGCGATGCCTCATCCAATCAGCGCCTCCTTATGTAAAAAGAGCGGATTCAAGACAGCCGTGTAACGAGACTGTGTTTCCAGAGATCCTGTCAGCTCATCCATATCTTCAAATCGTGTCAGCAAATTCGCTTTTGAAGGAAGTTCTTTTGAGCGGAGAAGGCTGTTAGTCAGATCAGATGCTCCGTACGTCTCCTCATGAGCGAGCAATGTATCTCTCACGAGTGCCAGCAAATCTTCTTCCTTTGCTAGACCTTCTGTGCCAAAGCCATTAATGAGACCAAATAAATGATTAAAGAAGAAATAATAACGGAGTCTCTCAACGGCTACATCATCCGCACAAATGGTTTCACTTCTTACGCTCAAGTTTTGAACTAGATTTGCGAGCTTATCTTTTTTTGATTCACTATAATAGTAGCCTTGGTTGTCACGATAATAGAAAGTCTCTGGATAACCATCCTTCATTTGCACAACAGCATTTTGCTGATGGGCCTCGAGTGCAAGACCATACGTTTCAAACAGCCAGAGCATCGGTTTTAACGAAATGGTCAAATATTGTTTAAACCAATCTTGGCTGACCGCTTCAGTTGACCGGCCTTCTGAATCTGCAAGTTTATGAATAATTCCTGCTAATCTCGATTTTCCTCCGTACGCATGATCCTGACATAGCCCAGCAATTAAGCTTGCGCCTTTTTCACGATGCAAGAATGGATTTTGACGAATGACCACTTCAAAGCCTGATTCCGCTTCATCTCCTCGAATAGAGAGATATGCAGGATCTTCAATGACACGGAATCCAGAGAATTTTTCATATAAAGAAACGCCTAATTCTGTTTTTAAGATGCGGGACATCTCTACTCCTCGATCCAGTTCCTTTTGTTTATTGATACGTAAAGAGTTCGTAATTTTCACAGGAACAGAGAATTTGAGCATGTAAGCAGAATCCTTTTGATAGACCGTTCTAAAGGATGAGGTCGCTGTGTATTCAGACCCGAGCGGTCCTAAATAAGTCAGTTTCCCCTCCTCTATATAACGCTTCACGAATGCCTTCTCCATGACCACTTTGACTTGCAGCGGATGAATCGGAATGAGCACAAATTCTCCGTTTTCTGTTAACCTATTCAGTCTCTCTGTTTCTTCTGGCACCTGACGCGAAAGCTCTTCTAACATGAGGCTTGCCGCAGATTGTGAAATAGACGAATCCTGAAGCACAATCGAATGGTGCGCTTTAAAGTAATGAAGCTGGAAAGCTCCTTTCAGCTCAGGAGAATAGACGGCTTCCTCCTCTTCTGTCATCCCTTGTCTGCTTTTGGGTGTAGGATGTGTTAAATGTCCAAGGAGAAGTGACTGCTCAGCCTCGATGTACTCAAAATCAGCTTGAGATAAAGTAGCTTGATCACTTTCTCTCTCCCGTAAGAATCGTTCAATATTTCGGCAGCTTAAAATGATGCGAAGCATGAATTCATCCTCTGCATCAGTGCGGCCATATGCAATGAGAAGCTCCTTTGAACATAAAGCAACAAGTGTCGTGTAATCGACGATCGTTCCCTCTTTTTCGCTGCCACTTGGACGAAAGCGAATCGGAAAATCAAAGAGATGGCGGCCTACAGATGAAAAATATCGGATCGGAATCACAAGCTCAAGGTCTTGCTTTGCTAGATTTCCCACGAATACAAGCGAACCATCTGCTTTCGTCTCTTTTTTTGCAGATCGATCGATTCCTGTTTCACGTAAAAAACAGTTTAAAAAGCTTTGCATAGTTGCATTTTCAGCCATTTGTTTATATTGACTCAACGTAGTACCCTCCCGGATTGAATATGAGCGATCCCGATATCAACGATGTCAGAAAGGATTTCCTCAATATGTGTGATTGTCGTTCTCGGATTTAACAAAGTGAATTTTAAGCATGTTTGACCATCCACCACTGTTTTCGCAATGACAGCAGTTCCTGATTTGAATAACGTTCGATGGATGATTTTATTGATGTCATCCGCCCCCTTAAATCGAAACACAACTGCATTGATTTCTGGCTCAGGATTGATCACGTCAAGGTGATCATTGCTCTCAATAAGCGCGGCCACATCCTTCGCAAAATCAATGGTATGGTCAATGATGTCACCAAACCCTTCCTCCCCAATCAGACGAAGAGAAAGAAGCAATTTCAGTGCGTCAAACCGGCGCGTCGTTTGCACAGATTTATGGACAAGATGTAGTATTCCATCCAGTTCATCTTCCTTTGGATTGAGATAATCTGCATGATAATGAATCAAACCAAAATGTCTTTTATCCTTCAGCAAAAATGCTCCGCAGGAGATCGGCTGATAAAATTGTTTATGAAAGTCAATCGTGATGGAATCAGCAAGTTCAATACCGTCTAATTTATTCCCGTAGGTTTCGCTTAATACAAGCGCTCCGCCGTAGGCAGCATCTGCGTGAATCCATAGACCGTATGGCTTGACGATGTCATACACATCTCGAACCGGGTCAATACTGCCAAAATCAGTTGTCCCGCAAGTCGCCACTACCGCAAAAGGCAGGAGATCTTGTTCCTTTAATTCAACAAGTTTCTTCTTCAAATCGTTGAGGTCCATGCGGTGATGCTCATCTGTCTCTACCAGAACAACTGCCTGCTCCCCTAAGCCTAGCTGGGATGCAGATTTCTTCACAGTGAAATGAGCATTCTTAGAACAAAGAATTCTCATGCGGTGAGCCTCACTCGGCAAGCCTTTCTGCTGAACATTCCATTGCCATGTGTTTTCACAAAATGCATCTCTTGCAAGAAGCAGTCCCATGTAGTTAGATTGGGTGCCACCGCTCGTAAATGTCCCATCTGCTAGATTTCCATAAGAAAACTTCGCACATAGCCACTTTAAAATTTCCTCCTCAACCAAAGATGCAATACCGCTTTGATCGAAGGAATCCATTGATTGGTTAAAGGAGCTCACTATCACCTCTGCGGCAAGTGCAGGGATAAGCGGCGGACAATGCAAATGTGCCAAGCATTTAGGATGCGATACATCAACGAGATGCGGCAAAAGGTGCTGCTGTATATCTTGAAAGACAGATTCCATTGATTCGCCAGACGGTTGAAGCTGAAATAAGGATTCGACACTAGCCGCTAATTTCCCAGGCAATATTCCGCTATATGGACCTTGGTCTTTTTGCCACTGATCCAGTAAGCTGTCGATAGATGTATGAAGAGCCGCTCGGAAGGACTCTCTTCCAAGCTGGCTTTGATTGATAAATAATGAATCCACAGAAGCTTTAGTTGATTGCATCGTAAACGGCCTCTTTGAAAATAGCGATGACTTGTTCAAGCTGTTCTTCTGTCATGATCAATGGCGGTAAGAATCGAATAACGCTACCGAAACGGCCTCCTGTCTCTACAATTAAGCCTTTGTCGAAGCAATTCTTTTGAATGAGACTGGCTAGCTCAGGATTTGCTGGATAACTTCCATCCACATCCTGCTTTTCATTTGGATTGACTATTTCAGCACCAATCATTAATCCTCTTCCTCGAACATCACCAATAGCAGGTACATTTTTTTGAATGTCTTTTAGATAAGCCTGCATGCGATCCCCTAGCTGGTCTACATGATCAAGCAGATTGGTTTCTTTTATAAATTTAAGCGTAGCGGTTCCTGCAGCCATCGCCATTTGATTTCCTCTAAATGTGCCAATGTGTGCACCTGGATTCCATTGATCCAAATCTTGATCATAAATCACAACTGAAAGCGGCAGGCTTCCACCAATGGCTTTAGATAATACAATAACGTCTGGCACAATTCCCGCATGTTCAAAGGCAAACATCTTGCCTGTTCGGCCAATGCCTGATTGAACCTCATCGATAATGAGCGGAATGCCTTTTTCTTTTGTGATTCTTCTCATTTCTTTTATCCATTCAATAGATGCTGGAATTGAACCTCCCTCACCTTGCACTGCTTCAAAGATCATACCTGCTGGTGGAAGAATACCACTTTCAGGATCATTTAATACACGCTCAATATAAGAGCTGGAAATGCGGTGTGAATCTTTCCCGCCAATGCCAAATGGGCAGCGATATTCATATGGATAAGGCATGAAATGCACATCTGGAATTAACCCTTGCACTCTTTCCTTTGGAGACAAATTTCCGCTTAATGACATCGTGCCATGTGTCGCACCGTGATAAGCACCGTGGAAAGAAAGAATGGAGCGATTTCCTGTCGCTGTCTTGACTAATTTAATCGCAGCTTCTATGGCATCACCGCCAGTTGGTCCACAAAATTGAATTTTTGCTCTCTTTGCAAACTCTTCTGGCAGGTGAGAAAAAATTTCATTCACAAATTCTTCTTTAATTTCTGAGGTTATGTCCAACGTATGCAATGGTCTTTTTTCATGAAGCATACGTTCAATAGCTTCTATAACAACCGGATGATTGTGACCAAGTGCAAGTGTTCCTGCGCCTGCCAGACAGTCATAAAACTCTCTGCCATCTGCATCTGTCACGATCATACCCTCGGCTTTTTGCATGGCTAACGGGAACCGTCTCGGGTAAGACCTTGCATTAGATTCTCTTTGACTTTGCTGCTCTAAAAATTGCTGATTTTTAGAAACGGTTTTGATGGACATAATAAAACACTCCTCCAATTGATAAAGATTATCATTTTCATTTATTAGCCTAGAGGATGTGAGATAGGAAAGTCAATTGTATTCAAAAAGATGATTCAAAAAGCATATGAATGCAATATTCTCTTTTTAATGAGTATTTTCGAGTAATTTTTACAAACCTTACTGCCATAAGGAGATGGAACGCATGAGACGGTTTGATATTGAAAAAAATTACAAATCATTCTTCCTGGTTCTTTTGTTCTACTCAACTCAAAGCGCTTATTTTATGAAGAAATTTGGATGAAATGAAGGTAGAAAATTGAAGAAGTAACATCATTTTTTCTTGATATAAATGGCTTGGATGGTATAATTTCTCTGAAACATAAAGGGATGGAGGGGAATTTGATGATTTTTACAAAGCACGATCTTCACCATTACTTAACGCAGGATAAGAAAGCATTAGCGATCACGCGCAGAAGACCAAAGTGGTTTGGGGACGATATATGGAAATATCAAAGGTATTTGCGAAAATATGAATACTATTCTAATAGCGGCGCTCTACTGCGCAAATGGTTTTATCGCTATTTACATAAAAAGAAAGGCATGCAGCTTGGCTTTGATATTCCGGTTGGCGTCTTTGGCCCCGGCCTTAGAATCAATCATAGTGGTCTCTTAATTGTGAATAAGCACGCAAAAATTGGGGCATTTTGTGATATTCATCAAGGGGTGAATATTGGCCAAAACCATTCCGAAAAGGATGTACCAACCATTGGAGATCACGTATGGATTGGCCCCGGTGCTAAGCTGTTTGGAGACATTTACATTGCAAATCATATTTCAATCGGAGCAAATGCCGTGGTGAATCGTTCCTTTCATGAAGAGCAGATCGTCATTGCTGGTGTACCGGCTCAAAAGGTAAAAGAAAAAGGCCCTTCTTCATGAAGGCGCCTGATAAAAAAGAATAACACCGATCAAAACAGAGATGAGCAGCATGAGATAAAACAAGATGGTTAAAATCAAGATCGTCCAGCCCAGCCCCTTCCTCTCTGTCTTGATCAAATAAATACCGAGTACGATGGTGCTAAATAGCACGCCTAAAACAGCCCACAGCCATTTGTCTTTGTTATGTTTTGGCGCATCAAACCATAAATAGATGGCAACAGCAAGTGAAACGAATAGACCCGTTAATCTCAAGATTAAACTCCCCCTTATGTATACGCGCTCTCTATGATGCGTTTGAGTATCCGAAGATCAGCAACAGGAAGTAAAAGACAAAGACTAGTATAACAATAGAATAGATGATGATGGACACGATCAGAACTGTCCAGCCCAATCCTTTTCTTCCTGTTTTGATGAGGTATATCCCAAATGCAAAGAGCCCGAATAAAAGACCTAAAATAGACCATAACCATTTATTTTTCCCATGTTTTGGTGCATCTATCAATAGATAGATTGCGACTAAAATAGAAACAAACCATCCAGTTATCCAGCCCACATTCATCTGCCACCCTTCTTCTTCAGTTTATTCCATTATATGATTCTTTTTTCCTAAAAAATAATGATTCAGAGGATATTGCGCGGGAGGCTTCGCCATTCTTCTCTCAACATTCCGTAGCGCATTGAATCATAATAAACCCCTTGATAATAACGGACCTTTCTCAGTCTCCCCTCAAGGACAAATCCGCATTTCTCTGCGCACCGCATCATCCGTTCATTCCCTGACCAAGTTGTTAAACCAATTCGAGGAATATCAATATGCGTAAATAACACATCAATCCATAGATTTAATGCCTTTGTCCCAATACCCCCGCTCCAAAAACGTGAGTCATAAATGATAATACCGCATTCAAGCCACCGTGTACGTTCATTCTCCCAATAATATGATACGGTGCCTTTGATATCACCATCTATTTCAATGCCATATAACTTTTGGGGAATGGATTCTTCCTGTAAGTACCGTTTCTTAAATGCAGCAAGCGGGATTTCGTGTTCATAAAAATAAGGGGCATTCCATTTTCGATAGGACTGGTCTGATGCTTTAAATTTTAAATGCCACACCGTCTCTAAGTCCGTTTCGGTTAATGGACGTATGTTCACAAGCTCTTCCTTTTCTTTTTTCATCTGTTCACCTTCCTTTACTTTGTTGTTCTTTTTGCTAAATGACGGTATTCAATCGGCGTCATGCCTTCATTTTGCCGAAACAGCTTAGAAAAATAAGTAGGGTCGTCAATACCTACATGATCTGCAATGGCAGCGATTTTTTCATTCGTTGAGGCCAGCATACTTTTGGCTTTTTCGATTTTGAGACGATGGCTGTACTGGTTTGGCGTCAATCCATACACCGTCTGCATACATCTTGTCATGTAATCAGGATGATAGTGCAGTTTCTCTGCAAGCTGCTCCATGTGTAATTTCTCCATAAAGTGATGCTCAAGATAATGAACCACTTCTGATGCGACAGTCTCCTTTGCACTTGGAATATGGAATGCTTCCTTTTGCAGGTGAATGAGCATTTCCTCAAATAATAGCTGTTTTTTCAGCGGAAGTTCAGATGCATCATGATTTAGTGCTCTCATCGCTGAAAGGTGTTTTTTTAACACACTTCGCCCTTTCACTTTTCCTAAACGGGGCAGACTAAATTCATAGGTTGCCGGCTTTTCGAAGGTCGCTTGATTTTGTTTCATATCAATCCAGTGTTCTCTCGGCCGGTTCGTCAGCTCAAATCGGTCAATTGAGAAATGCAGCCACTCATAGTGGGTTTCCTCTTCACACGGCAGATGTCCACCATGAGACAGGCCCGGTGAGAGAATCATATATTCACCTTCTTTTACATGAAAAGCCTCCTCGCCATCTGTCATCCATAGTTCACCTTTTGTGATATAGAGAAGATCAAATACAGTGAAGGTTCTTGAGATATGTCTTTCTCCTTGATGAAATCCCCCTTTACCTGAAGCAATATAAATAGGAAACGGCGGTACAGTAAATGTAATAAATCGATCCATATTCATCCCCTTATGAAGTCGGATTTCTCCAATAAGTTTCGGTTTCATCTCTTCTTATTATAGTCGATGCACGGTACACTATAAATCGGATTTATACGAAAGGAGGCTATGTGATGAAATCTCAAACCCTGTCATATGAAAAGGTTCAAGCCAAAGATGAGAAAACACACCCTTCATTATTTGCATTAACTTGGCCTATTTTTATCGAAATCTCTTTATATATGCTCATGGGTAGCGCTGATACACTTATGCTCAGCCAATACTCCGATAACAGTGTGGCCGCAGTAGGTGTAAGCAACCAGCTCCTGAATTTATTAATTGTCATGTTCAGCTTCATTACAACAGGAACGACCATTGTGATTGCGCAGCTTTTAGGAGCTGACCGCAAGAAGGAAGCGACTCAAGTCGCCTATGTCTCACTAGGAACCAACTTCTTGATCAGCTTTGTCATTAGTCTCCTCATGTTTGTGTTAGCTGTTCCAATCCTGCACATGATGGGCTTATCAAGTGAACTCATGCCGGATGCGGTGGTCTTTTTACAAATTGTCGGCCTGCTTTCTTTTATTCAAGCACTCATTATGACGTATAGTGCTATTTTAAAAAGCTACGGATATACAAGAGACACGATGTATGTCACCATCGGAATGAATTTGCTAAACGTTGCCGGCAATTATTTGGTCATTTTTGGTCCGTTTGGCTTTCCTGTATTAGGTGTCATGGGTGTTGCCTTTTCAACCTCGCTGGCTCGTTTGATCGGATTGATGGCGATGATCCTCATTGTCCGCCGCCGAATTGGATTGCGCTTTTCACTGAAGAGTATGTTTCACATCCAGCGGACGCATTTAAAAAAGCTGCTGAAAATTGGCATTCCTTCTGCTGGAGAGCAGCTTTCTTATAACGGCTCTCAAATGATTATTACACTGTTTATTACATTTATGGGAACGCAGGCTTTAGCCGCAAAGGTCTACACTCAAAATTTGATGATGTTTATTATGTTGTTTGGTGCAGCGATTAGCCAAGGGACACAGATTTTAATCGGGCGCCATATTGGAGCGAAAGAATTTGATGCTGCCTACCGCAGATGTATGAAAAGCTTATACTGGGCCATTGGGATCTCTCTTCTTTCTTCCACTGCTTTATCTTTATCATCGACGCATTTGCTTACCTTTTTCACTAGCAATCGTGAAATCATTGAAATCGCCGCCGCACTTCTCCTATTGACGATCATTTTAGAGCCGGGACGCTCTTTTAATATGGTCATTATTAATTCATTGCGGGCTGCTGGTGACGCGAAGTTTCCAGTGTATATGGCGATGATTTCAATGTGGGGAATTGGGCTTCCGATCGCTTATTTGTTAGGCATTCAGTTTGAAATGGGGCTCATCGGGGTTTGGATTTCTTTTATTGTGGATGAATGGGTAAGAGGTATCTTCATGTATAGGCGCTGGCGTTCCAGAGTATGGACGGAGTATCGTTTTTCTTCCACATAAAAAGGACTGCGGTGCAGTCCTTTTTTACGTAATATCTTCTAAAATAAGTGCTTTTTCCTGTTTTGAAATAAATGCTCGCTCTGTAAAGACGCGGTATTCGTTTTCTCTTGTTTTATCTAAAATGGCTTTATAAAAGTAGGCTGCTGCTTTCACCGGTATTCGTGAATAGAGCGGGAATTCATGAAGATGGTCAAAAAACTCCTCGTAGTATGCCTCTGCCTCAAAGGCAATGTACTCCCAGACGTGCTGGAAGGCTTGATTCACAATCCCTTCCTGCAATTCTTGCTCTGTGTACCCGAATTGATCCATCACTTGCTTTGGCAAATAAATGCGGTCTCTTTCAGCCTGATCTTCGCCGATATCTCGAAGGATGTTGGTTAGCTGCATAGCAATCCCTAACGAAATGGCTGCTTCTTTTAGCTGCTCTTTTTTACGCGGTGCAATAATGGGAAGGAGCATAAGCCCAACTGTACTAGCAACATGATAGGAATAGATGAGCAGTTCATCCAACGTTTCGTATCGCTGCTGCTCTAAATCCATCTCCTGTCCTTGGAGCAGGTCACGGAACGGGGCTTCATCCATCCGAAACTCTTGAAATGTATGCTCTAGCGCCACCCATATTGGATCATTCCGGTCTACCTCACCTTGTAAAAATCGATCAAACGAAACCCGAAAGGATGCAAGGTCCTCTTTTGGCGAAGGGGATTCATCTACAATGTCATCTGCTCTACGGCAAAAGGAATATACCGCCCAGACGGCCTGTCTTTTCTTTTTAGGCAGCATGGAAAAGGCCCGGTAAAACGTTTTTGAATGGGTTTGAATGGTTTCCTCACACACTTTTAATGCTGTTTGTACATCAACCACTTAGCTTCACTTCCTTTCTATCATTCAAATCTTTTAGTAGTACAGAAGCCATAAGCTTCGCACTTTGCATCACGATCGGCACCCCGCCGCCCGGATGGATGGAAGCACCTGCCGCATAAAGATTATCTGTCTCACTGACCTTCACTTGCGGGCGGAAGACACCTGATTGAAACAAATTAGGCGCAAGTCCAAAGCTGCCGCCTTCAAACAATCCTTCTCGCAAGGAATCATTTGGTGTTCTGACCTTTTTCCAGACAATCGACTCTCGCAATCTCGGAAAGCCTCTTTTCTCAAGGACATCCACCATCTTCTCGACAAACTCTGTCTCCTCTTCCCAGTTGATATGATCTCCTGAAGGAACGGGAACGAGCATGTATAGAACACTGCAACCTTCTGGGGCAAGAGATGGATCAATGATCGATGGATTAAATGTATAAAACGACGGGTCTTGAGGAATCGTTTTCGTTTGAAAAACTTCTTTCATATGCTGATCAAAGTGTTCTCCCATAAAAAATTGATGAACAGGTGCTTCATGATACATCTTGTTTAACCCGAGATACACCATCACACAGCCAGAGGACGGCACGTATTTCCGGCGATCTTGTTCGTCTAAACCAAGCTGTTTTAACGCAGCTGGATAATCTCCATTGATCACAAATGCATCAGCGGTTTCATATTCATCATTTACTTTAGCTTTGACTGCCCGTTTCCCCTCAAACACCAATTGCGTGACTTCTTCATTTTTTCTTACATGCACACCCATTTTGATGAGCTGCCCTTCCAATATATCTACTAAACTCGCATAGCCGCCTTTTAAATAGTAGATTCCATGCGCGTGCTCACTATAGGACACAAGCGAATAAATAGCCGATGCTTCATACGGGTTTCCCCCAACATAGAGGGTTTGAAGTGCGTATGCATCTCGCAGGCGTTCGTCTGAGAAATATTTTTTCAGAGCACTTTGTACCGTTCGATACGCCTTTAATTTCATTAAAATCTTCATATTCGCTTTTGTAAAAAATGTACGTTTTTCGTGAAATGATTTTTCTAGAAAGGCTTGCTGCCCTTCTTGAAACCGGTCTGTCATTTCTTCCATAAACCTCAGGAACCCTTGATCTTCCTTTGGAAATACACGTCTGATTTCATCTAGCTGACGAAGTGCATCAGAGTATTTCGTATAGGAGGTTCCATCTTGATATTGAATTGTGTACAGCGGATCAAGCTGCAGCAGATCAAGAGATGAATCGTCAATTCCTACCTCATGTAAAATGCCTTTTAACATGTCAGGAAGTAGGACAATGGTCGGACCTTCATCTACTTTATATCCTTTCTCACGTACAAAAGCAAGTCTCCCGCCAAGCCGTTCATTTTTTTCGACAAGGGTGACATCATGTCCCGCTTTTTTTAAATAAAGCGCTGAGATCATTCCGCCAATACCGCCGCCTGCAATTAATATATGTTTTTTCATGAGGCGCTCCCCTTTTCTTGATGCGGCATTGTTTTGTGTGAATGTTTCTCTTTTTTAAGAATGGCATTTGTCGTGATACGTGCTGATTCTAAAATGGTTGGCAGTCCGCTTCCTGGATGTGTTCCTCCTCCAACGAGCCAGCAGTGCTTTAATTCATCAAATTCATTGTGCGGCCTTAGGACCATCATCTGCGTCAGCTGGTGGCCGAGGTTAAATGTAGCTCCTTCATATACGTAAAGGTCTTCCTCCCATTGCTTCGGTGTGATCATCCGCTCGACTTCTATATGCTGTCTCACATTCTGAAAGCCTGTTTTCCGCTCCAATGTATCCAGCACAAGCTCTCTAAATTCATCTTGATGCGCCTCCCAATCAATACCGCTTTGGTTATTGGCAACTGGAGCCAGCACATAAAGAGCTGATTTTCCTTTTGGAGCAAGTGAGTCATCGGTTACACTTGCATTTTGAATATAAATAGACGGGTCATCTGGCAGCTCATATGTCTTCGTAATGCCTTTGACAAATCTAGCATAATCATCGGAAAAAACGATGGTATGATGCGGCTCATCATATATGGTATCCAGTCCTAAATAAAGCATAAAGGTAGAGCAAGAGAATTTTTTCTTTTTTAATTTCTTCTCGCTGTATTTCTTTAAGAGTCCTGGCTCGACAAGCTTTGTCATCACATGTGCAAAGTCTCCATTGACGACAACCTCATCTGCTTGTATTTCTTCCCCAGATTCTAAACGAATGCCTTTTACTTTCCTTCCCTCCGTGAGCAGCTTTTCAACGCCAGCTGACAGATGAATCTCTGCTCCAGCTTCAAGCGCGGCCTTTGCCATCGATTCTGACAGCTGATTGACACCGCCCTTCGGATGAAATACACCTGTGTCATGTTCCATAAACGAAAGGATCGAGAACGCACCAGGGCATTCCCACGGGGACATTCCTAAGTACTTTGATTGAAATGTAAAAGCATATTTCACTGATTCATTCGAAAAATAGTCTGACAGCACATCATACAAACTTTTATTTAGTGAAAGCTGTGGAAGTGCTTTGATCACCTTCAGGCGAAGGTAATGATGAAAGCGGTCCATTTTACTTTGTAGAATTGGTGTCAAACGATCCATTTTGCGCTTTGTATCCTTCATAAATCTTAGATACCCTTCGCCCTCACCAGGTGCAAAGGCTTCTAATCGTTTGTACATTTCATCGCGATCCCGAATCATATCGAGCTGATTGTCTTGAAATATTAATCTATACATCTCTTTTAATTCAATCACATCAATATAGTCATAAAGATTTTTACCAGCAAAGGTGAACAGCTCCTCTGCAATATAAATCATGCTGAGAAAGGTAGGACCTGTATCAAACGTGAAATCACCAAGTTGAAACTTAGCGTTACGCCCGCCAACAAAGGGCTGTTTTTCGTATACATGAACATCATGTCCTTTGCTTTGAAGCATCATAGCTGCTGCAAGGCCCCCTGGTCCCGCTCCGATCACAATGATTTTCATTATCCTTTTTCCTCCAAATTAATTCACTTTAAGTTAATTATACAAATTAGAAAGATTAGATCAACTTTTGATGTGCTCAAAAAGTCTCATGTTATGTATCAAAAAAGCCGGCTTCCTTTCAACAAGTGCAAGAAAGCCGACCCCTTATTACGCTTCTATATCAATTCGATACGTTTCAAACCAATGATGAATCTGTGCAAGATGGGCAATCAACTGCGGGCCCTTCATGAGCTGGCCATACCATGGCACATGAAAAGATGCTCCTTCCGTTTCAATCAGCTGCTTTAATTGATGTGGGTCTAAAAATTCGTGAAGTACAGAGTCTTTTTGCGCGAGGCAGTCTGTTAACATCTCTTTCACAGCCTGAGTATAGGCTGGATGATGTGTTTTCGGATAAGGACTCTTCTTTCGATAAAGCACTTCATTCGGTAAAATTCCCTCTAATGCTTTTCGTAAAACCCCTTTTTCACGATTTCCATGCATTTTCATTTCCCAAGGAATATTCCACACATATTCGACAAGACGATGATCTGCAAATGGCACACGTACCTCAAGACTAGCTCCCATACTCATTCGATCTTTTCGATCAAGCAGTGTTGTCATAAACCAGATCATATTTAAGTAAAAAAGTTCTCTACGGGCTTTATCAACGCCAGTTTCTCCATCTAAAAGAGGCGTTTCTGCCACCGTTTCTTCATATTTGCTTTGCGCGTATTCCTTAAGTGACAGCTTTTTTTGCCACGAGTCTTGCAGGAGCTGAGTTCTCGCTTCAGTCGATCTCATCCAAGGAAAACCATTCGTTTCATTTTCCATATGGAACCAAGGGTAGCCGCCAAAGATTTCATCAGCACATTCACCTGACAAGCCAACAACGAAGTCCTTTTTAATTTCTCGGCAAAACCAAAGCAAGGAAGAATCAATATCTGCCATACCCGGTAAGTCTCGAACCTCAACGGCTTCCTTCAAATAGGAAGCGAGCTCTTTTTGTCCAATGATACAGCTGTGATGATTCGTTTGAAACGCTTTTGTCATTTGATCAATCCATGGGCCGTCAGCATTCGGCTGGAATTGATTTGCCTCAAAGAATTGATCGTTTCCTTCGTAGTCAATGGAATACGTATGAAGCGGTGCTTCCCTTATTTTCTCAAAGTGCTTAGCGGCAATGGCAGTAATGGCACTAGAATCGACGCCACCAGATAAAAATGTACATACAGGCACATCAGAGACGAGCTGTCTTGTCACGGCATCTGTAAAGAGATGCTTAATGTGCTGTGCGGTGTCATCAAGTGAGTCGGTATGCTCCTTGCTTTTGACATTCCAATATCTCCACACGCGCAGTCCGTCTTTTGAAAAGGTCAAGGCATGTGCAGGTCTCAGCTCTTTTATCCCTTTAAACACTCCTTGACCTGGTGTTCTTGACGGTCCTAAGCCAAAGATCTCCGACAGCCCTTCATAATCGACTTTTGCTTTGATATCAGGGTGAGCAAGAAGTGCTTTGATCTCTGAACCAAATAAGAAGGAATGATGACGTTCTGTATAGAAAAATGGCTTGACGCCTAGCCGGTCTCTCCCTGCAAATAACAATTCACGCTCACTATCCCAGATCACAAATGCAAAAATGCCATTAAAATGGGAGACACACTCTTCCTTCCATTCTGTATAGGCATGAAGAAGAACTTCTGTATCAGAATGCCCAAGAAAGCGGTGCCCCCTTTTTAATAATTCTTTTCTTATATCCTCCGTGTTATAGAGCTCTCCATTGTATACAATCGTATAAGCATGGTTTTGATGTGTATATGTCATCGGCTGCTTTCCGCCTTCTACATCTACCACCGCTAACCTTTTATGCCCGAAAAGAACGTGCTCACTTTTCCACGTATTTGTATCATCTGGCCCTCTTTTAGATAATGTATCTGTCATTTGATTGATTACATGATCCTGTTGGATGAGCTGCTTTTTAAAGTCTGCCCAGCCTGTAATTCCACACATCATCATCAGCTCCCATCCGTTTTTCCTCAAGTGTTCTCATTCAGCCTTTCTTAGTTTATGCATCGTTTCCTTGATAGTTGATTTGTCCTTTTTTCCCGGCGTATAGGACAAGCTTGATTTGGTAAGAAAAGAAAGAAGAAAGGAGCTTTTGCAAATGGAAAATCGAATGAAGCAGCTTGAACGCTGCAGCCGAAGATGGTGTAACGGGTATTTGCTCATTGAAAACGGGCATTGTCTGATTGAAGATGAAGAAGGAGAGATCATGCTGCCAGAAAGTCTTCAAAGCACAATGATCTGTTTGAAGGAAAATGACCAATGGACAAAAGGGGAATTGCTCGGTTCTATGATTCTTCATGAAAACGGGCAGCTAATAGAAGTACAGGGAGGAGAAAACATTCAATATACGGCGTCCCTTGCCAAAGGATGGCTTGATCTTCTCATGTTCGTACCGGAAAACGTTTTTGATCACATCCTTGACCAGATAGAGCAGCTTGGTTTTTCCGTCTATGATTGTGTTTTCTCTTCCTTTCATTCAATGCAGCGCGTCTCTTTCTTTCAGTTTTCGACAGATACGCAATCACTTGCACTTCAATGTCACTATGAGCCTGCAGCCAGCCACATTCATTTTGAATGGACCACTTCAGACGGACAACGGATCGTTTCACAATTTGATGCCACATAAAAAGGACACTGCTTCGTATAAGCAATGCCCTTTTTATATTAAAAGATATGGAAACCGATCGGCAGACGTAAACCGAGAAGAATGGTCACAATCGCAAATACGATAAACCCAATCAACACACCAGTCACCGATTTTCCTTTTTTCTTGCGCACTAGGACCATTTCCATGAAACCGATCACGAGGATACCGAGAATCATTTTTCCAATATACTCGCCCCCGAAACCTGGAATTTTCATTCCTGTGCGAACATACAATTCTACGCCTGTTGCGATAATGATCAAGTAGAATAAGCGAACGATCATGTGCACAATTTTAGCGCCTTTGTCGTTTTTACCTGCAAGAGCAAAGGCTACGAAGAATAAAATAATCCCCAGCACCCATGCTGTGATATGTAAATGTGTTCCCATTTGTGATTTCCCCCTTTATCAGAACAAGTACCTTCTCATCGTACCACGAAATAAGTCGAACACAAAGCGACAATCCTGTGTCATCACGCGCTTTATTTGACGTGATTTGTCAGCGTTCCAATCGGTTCAATTGTGATGTCAATTCGATCTCCAGAAGCTAAAAACTTAGGCGGTTCAAAGCCCTTCCCTACCCCAGAAGGTGTACCTGTTGCAATGATGTCACCCGCTTCTAATGTCATCCCTTTTGAAAGAGTGGAGACAATGTCTTCAATTGTGAAGATCATTAATTCCGTACTGGCAGACTGACGAACCTCTCCGTTTACCTTTGTTTCCACATGGAGCGCACCATGGTCCTCGATCATTGACTTATGAACGATATAAGGTCCTATCGGACAGGTAGCATCTAAGCTCTTGCCAATGAAAAATTGTTTATGTTTTTTCTGCAAATCTCTTGCCGTCACATCATTTAAAATGGTGTAACCGAATATATAATCTTGGACCTCTTCAGGAGCAATGTTTTTCCCTGATTTGCCCATCACAATGGCAAGCTCTCCTTCATAATCCAGTTCACTGGTCACACCTTCATGAAGAAGAATGTCCGCTTCGTGTCCAATGACAGAAGTAGGTGCCTTTGTAAAAATCATCACGTCTTTAGGAATATCCGCCGCACTTCCCATCTCCATGACATGGTCTTGATAATTCTTTCCGACACACATGATGTTTTTAGACGGCTTTGGAATCGGCGCATGGAGTTTCACGTCCGAAAGCGGATATACATAAGAACCGCGGTCTTCTTCTTTTTTCTCAGCCCAATCAAGAAGCTGTCCTACATGTTCAACAAACTTGTCCCCCATTTTGATACACTCAGATAAAGAGTTTGGCAGTGTCTCAAGCTCAAATAATTTGGCTTCTGCCTTTTTGACGTCCATCACCCATTCATCATCAATGACTACCCCAATAAACATGCTGCTATGTATCTCACCTGTAAAAAACTTCATGTCTTCCCCTCACAATCTTCATTTCGCTAAGTTATGATGTCTCATTTTATTTCTCTACGAAATAAAAAAAACCCTTTTTTATCATACTCTCTTTTAAAAAGGGTTTCAAAAATGATGATTGAATGCTTAGCGGAAACGGCGGTACTCCCACATGTTCCCTTGATCCCATTTACGCTCAACATTTATTCTATTTCTGGAACGATGCGACTTCTTTCCACATCTTCGGCAAGAGCGGCTGCGTTTATGGTGATGAGAACGTTTAGATCGATGGCTGCGGCGCGACTTTCGGCTCTTCTTATTGTGGGATCTGTGCTTGCTGCGATGTGACTTGCGGCAGCTCTTCTTATGATGAGATCTGCATTTGCTGCGGCGCGACTTGCGGCAGCTCTTCTTATGGTGCGATCTGCATTTGCTGCGGTGTGACTTGCGGCAGCTCTTCTTATGATGAGATCTGCATTTGCTGCGATGTGACTTTTTCGGTTCGCTCTTTTTGCTTCTGTAAGATTTTTTGCTTTTATATGACTTTTTACTCTTCATGCTTTTCTTCGAACGATAGCTTTTCTTAGAGCGATAACTTTTCTTTGAACGATAGCTTCTGTAGCTTTTTTTACTGCGGCGTGATTTACGGCGTCCACCACCGCCAAAGAACCAATGACCGCGACTTGAATGACGAGAACGAGCTGACTTATGCGAACGTCTCGATTCTGGTTCACGATCTAAGTGATGATCACGTCCCTCACTTCGAAGTGAAGCTACTGCATGTTCAATGTGTGAATGATCAAATGTACTCACGAACAATTCCCCTCCCAGTCTATCTTCGACAAAACAAACAGACAAAGCTGTTTATCTTCTCTGCTTTATGTTACGAGACTCGGTAGACAAGTGTTCGTGACGAATGCCTCTTTCCTTGAAAACTCCATGAATACCTACCAGCCGGTACAGGACATTCCTTCACTTTCATATCGTAAAGAAGAGCATATAGGAGGCTGATGAACATATGAACACAGAACCTTTAAAACAACTTGATATGTGGATTCATCCAAAGGACCTGATTGAATTAAAAAAAGACATTTGGAACGATGAACCTGTTGAAGCTATTCTAAAAAACGGCCAAACCAAATCACATATTTATGCTTCATACCGCGGATCGCACATTAGAAAGCTTAAGAAAAAGTCCTATCAAATTGAATACCGAAAGCCAAAACAAAGACAAGGCGAATCCATCTTTCATTTAAATGCAGAGTACAATGATCCGTCGTTTATCCGAAACAGGCTGTCCTTTTATTTCTTTGAGCAGATGGGGGTGCACAGCCCAGCCGCTTCTCATGTGTTTCTCACCATAAATGGAAGAAAAGAAGGGATTTATTTGAAAATAGAATCTGTCGATGAGTTCTTTCTTCAAAAACGGCAGCTTTCAGGAGGCGGCATTTATTATGCGGTTGATGATGACGCGAACTTCTCCCTTTTGAGTTCTTTTGATAAAAAACCAAAAAAGCACCTTCTTCTCGGATATGAGAAAAAAACGGGGACTTCTCAACATGATCAGCGGCTGAGCGAATTTATTTACTTTCTCAACACAGCGAAAGATGACACTTTTGCAGAAAAAATTGAACAATACCTAGATGTGACACAGTATTTCCGCTGGCTCATCGGTGTGGTATGCACACAAAACTTTGATGGTTTTGTTCATAACTACGCTCTTTATGTAAATGAACAAGGGAGGTTTCAAGTACTTCCTTGGGATTATGATGCAACATGGGGTCGTGACATTCATGGAGAAGAAATGCCGTTTGATTATATCCCAGTAAACGGGTTTAATACATTAACTGCTAGATTACTAGATATCCCTTCGTTTAAAAGAGCCTATTACACACTTTTCCAGCATGTACTCGATACACATTTTGTAGAAGACCGGCTCTGCCCAATCATAGAGAAATGGCATGAATCGATTGAGGATCGAATTGGAGATGATCCATATACGAAAGGCCGAAAAGACATCTTGCAGTCTGAAAGAGACTTAATCCGGCAATATATCAACAAAAGACGACGTTATTTACAGACTGAGATCAAAAAAGAGATTTTTGGTACGTAAGAACACTTTCGAATTTTGTCACTTTATTACTCATATTGACGAAACAGCTTTTTTTATAGAAAAATAGGGTATACTAACCATATCCTTCTATTTGATAAAAAATGTGAGAGTTGGCGTCCGTTATGATCAATTATGAAATTGAACAAAAAAGATTACATTTAATTGAGACTGCAAAAAAATTCGGGATGAATGCCGAAGAAACGATCAGGTGCAGTCAAGAGCTTGACACACTCTTAAATAAAGGCATCAAATCCACCTCTAAAGATTGCTCAAAAAAAGGGTAAACCATACATCTAATTCCTCTCATCAAAAGCTTTCAAAAAGACAATCACACATTAAAAGACCCATCATAAGCTATGGTGAAACGCCCAAAACAAGTGCCCTAATTTTATAAAGGATGTGCACCGCTATGCCGGCTATTGTGGGAGCCTTTAAAGTAAATGCCGTCGGAACGAGCGGAGTCGTTCATGTTGGAGACTGCATCACTATTTCTCCAAATAGTCAGGTTAAAACGTTTGCTGGCGCAGGCAGTTTTAATACTGGTGATCAATTGCGAATTAGCAACTACAAAAGTGTGACAAATACGTACGACAGTGATGTCATTGATCAACCGCTTGTTGGTAACTTGTAAGGAGTGAGGATCCGTTGAACTTCTATATTAATCAAGCGATACAAATTAATTATTTACGTGTAGAGTCTGTAAGTAACTCCTCTGTTCTGCAAATTGGGAGTGCTGGATCCATCAAGGCCCTTTCCAACCTGTATAACACGGGAAGCTACGTAGAAGCAGCGCCTGCCGCAGCAGGTACACAAGGAATTGAAGAATCTCAAGGCGCAAGCACAGCACCTTTTGTACCGCTTCAGTCACCAACAACTTAAGTCATCTGCAATCCCCGGAGGTGTATGTAAATGTATGATTATCAGAGCAACGCTTCACAGGTATATGGCATCATTCAAAAACACTCGCAACAAATCATGATGCTTGAAAAAAGGCTTAACGAGCTTCAGCAGGAAATACAAATGATCAAAGATAAACCGACAACGAATATTGAACGGATTGATTATCAATTTGATCAACTGAAAATCGAACGGCTGGAAGGAACGCTGAATATCGGCCTCAATCCATCTGATCCAAACAGTGTTCAAAACTTTGAAGTGGGCCAAACAACAACCCCGGGAATTGGAATGATGCAGCAAGAAATGGCTGATCAATTTTTCAATCAAACACGGCAGCTTGTCGATGCATTTTTAAATGAAGAAGCTCCAGAACTTCTTGAAGAACTAGAACAGCGATATGAAGGGTCCCTCGATGAAAGCAACAAACTCCATATCATTGAGGATATTCGCAAGCAAATTGACAGCAGGATCAAATACTATGCGGGACAGCTGCCACACCGGGAAGAAATGACACCGCTGCAGCGTTCAGAGCAAATTGCTGAATATGTGAAGCATGATGTAAAGCGGGCGATTGAGCACTTTTTAGCCCATATTCCAAGTGAAACGAAAGGAGAGGAAAACGGATGAATTTCACAGTTGTCAACCGCAACATCGAGACCGGAAGCATTAAAGTAGTCGGGGTTTCGTCCTCTTCCCTGTTTATCATCGGGGACACAGACCATGTACAATTATCCTCGATTTTCGATACACCGCCAGAATCACTGATTATTGGCCCGTTTGTTCCTCTGGCACCTCGATAATGATCAAGCGCACATCTAAAGTGAAGTTCTCAAAGGTGAATTCTGTCGGGATTTCGAGTGTGGTTCAAATTGGTGATACACAAGAGCTGTGCCCGAAAGTCAAGGTATTAGCTGTTCAACGAACCATTAGTTTGTTTTATGGCTATGAAGCAGAAAATTTAGATGCGAAAGAATTTGAAGTGTATTATGAGCCCATTCCATTGATGCTGCCAGAACGATCAGTGAGAACGGCATTTTACCATGAAAAGCCTGTGATTAAAGTGTCTTCAATCCATGTAGAAGGGGTATCATCGTCCTCTGTCTATCAAATCGGCTCTACTTGTAGAATGAATGGCGTTGCGCGAGTGAAGCATATTAGAGAGCTGTTTAGCAATGATGAAAGTCCGCAAAACTCACAAATGGACCTACCTGCGCATATGATGTTGATATGACTTCGAATAAAGGATGTCGATTATGCCAGCAATTGTCGGACCCATTTACATTAACTCTATTTCTGGAGGCGTCGTAAACGTCGGTGACTCATTCTACCTGTCGCCTAAAAGTTCGTCAAAATCTGCTTTAGGCTCTGGAGCGGGGAATACCGGAGATTTCTTGATATTAAATAATGGCATTAGCGCCACCAACTATGTGGATCCTGACTTAAATGATCAGAATATGGTAGGCAATGCATAAAGCAGCTCCTCTACACCCATTTCAAATAGAGGAGCGCTTTTTTATGCTTATTTTTTTCTGCGCTGTCTCGATTTTTTCGTTTTGACCAGCTTGCTTGCCGGCTGTTTCCGAATCCATTTGATGTACGAAGCAAGCTTTTCATCCTGCCTCAGCGCATCAATTGTATTCAAACGTGCGGCAAGCTCCTGGTTTGTAAAGAGGGCATGTACTTGTTTATGACAAGGGATGCATAGGAAGGCAGTCGGTAAAAAAGCCCCGCCCTCTTCTCTTGGCGTTAAGTGATGTTCTGTGAGCAGGACATCTTGTCTTCCGCACATCTCACATAATCCAATTGTTTGCTTTGCCACCGTGTCATCACCTCAATATTTACATTAATTCCATTGAGACTGTTGTCCCTTTCCCGCTTGGATCTGCTGGATGGACAATCAGTTTTTTCGGCAGCCGCATTTTCAATTCTTCCACATGGCTGATGACACCAACAGCTAAGTTTTGAGACTGTAATTTCTCTAATGCGGTAATCACTGTATCGAGCAAGTCTTGATCAAGGGTACCAAAGCCTTCATCAAGGAAAAAGAATTGCAGCGGGAACTCACCTCTCAGCTGAATCTGCGCTGAAAGAGCTAGTGCAAGCGCAAGCGACGTCAGGAAGGTTTCCCCGCCGGACAAGCTGGACACTGGACGTCTGACACCGCCATTCGCATCATCACGCATGACAAAGCCGCCTTCTGAATCAACTTCAATCGCATACCTTTGTCTTGTCAAAATACCAAGACGGGCAGATGCATCACGACTGACACTTTCCAGCTGTTCTTCTGCTAAGAACTCAACAAATGTATTTCCTTTAAACACGGTTTGCAGCTTATCGAGCCGATCAATTTCTTGCTGCAGCTCCGCCAAGCGTTCATGAATACTTGCAAATCGCTGGTGATTCTCTTCCATTACACGCAGATGTTCATATGCAGAGCCGCTCATCACTGTTGCTTCTTCCAATGCCTTCTCTGCCGCTTCTTTCCTCAGTTGAATATCAGTCCACTGCTTTTCATCTAGTGACTCATCTTTCAGCAGCTCAGAAATTCGCTTTAAGTTTGCGGCACATTGCTTTCTTTTATCCTCAAATTCGTCAATTTCCTGTTTAACCGAGTGACGTACTGCCTGATTCATAAAAGCAGATTCAATCTCTTGAGGCTTATCAAAAGGAGAAGACTCCGATTCTTTAGCCCATGCTGCACTTGCTTCTTGTTTTCTCCGGTCAGCCTCTTGAAGCTGACGCTCACAGCTTGAAAAATGACTTTGTGCTTCACTAAAGAGCTCCTGTGCGTGCTGTAATTGCTTGTACGATTGCTGTTCCATTTCATTGAGACGAGCAAGCGTGTGTTCAACTTCGATTAGTTCATCAGAAATAGAGACAGCTTTCAATGGATATCTCCCTAAATCTGTTTCATATTGATAAATGAGCTGCTGCTGGCTTTCTAGCTGATGCGCTAGTTTATCAAGTTCCTTCTCTACATCATATATGGCTGTTTGCAGCTGTTCTTTTGCCTGCTGTTTTTCTTCCAAAAATGAAATACTTTTCTCAATACGCTCTTTATAGCCTTCCGCTTGCTGGTCCTTTTCGTCGATCTGCTTTTGCATCTCTTGTACTTGGTGCAATGTAAAGTGCGGGAAGGTCTGTTCAAATTGAGACGTTTGCTCTGAAAGCTCAGATTGAAGCTCCTTGATCAGCCCGTCTAATTCTTCGATACGCTGCTGATCAAATGTCATTTGATCTTTCGTCTTGCTTATCTCTGCTGCTTGATCGTATGTTTCATCCATTAAACGAGCTCGTTTACGTTCAACTTCTTGAATATCTTGTTTCAAGCCTTTCCATTCTTGCATGAGATACTGCAAGGACTCCGGCTTTTGCACTGCTTCTACTGCTGCTGCAACTTCCGCACCTGGAGCTTTCTGAGATAAAAAGGCAAACTGCTTTACTAATTGATTGGCGTGCGTTTCCAATAACTGCTTGGCGGCATACATGTCTCTTGTATATTCCTCTGCCTGCTTGAGCTCTGTGTCCATCCGTTGAATCACTTCATCGATTTGTGCCACTGTTTCTTCATGGTCATTGTTTTCCAATGCCTTTGGGTCATGATGAATCGATCCACAAACAGGACATGGCTCACCATCTACGAGCTCTGCCGCTAATTCTTTTCTTAATTCTGCAGCCCTAACAGCATCACGCTGTTTTAATTTTGTGAGCTTCTGACTTTGTTCTCTTTTACTCCATTCTGTAAAAGCCCGTTCGAATTCACATACATAGAAATAGAGCTGTTCAATCGCTTGAAACGATTGGTCTATTTTTTCATGATGGTCTTTTTGCTGTTTTTGAAGCTTTTCATATGCTGCTGCGGTCTGTGTTGATCGCTTTTTGAGCTTCTCCATCTTTTGTTCTTCCTTGTGTATGCTTTGGTGTATTCTTTGAACATTTTCGCTTAAACGCAAAGCATCCTGTACACTTTTTCGTTCTTTTACAGAGACTTGTAATTGCTCCAGCTCACGCTTCAGCTGTGTTTGTTTTGCCAGTGCACGTTCTAACAAAGATTGGAGATTGTCTGCTTCTTCTTTTTTTTGTAATAATTGCTGCGCTGTATCGTTTTTTCGCTGTTCGATTGCCGTCTTTTCCTGAAGAGCCGCCTCTTTTTTCCGTTCAATTTCCTTTAGCTGAAGCAGCTGCTCTTTCTTTTGAAGAAGTTCTGGCTCAGTTTCTATTTTCTTTTGCCTTGCTTGCTCATAGTTCTGTGTCATTTGATCATAGATCGTTCGTTGATGCAGTAGCTGATTTTCTGCTTCCTGCTTCTCTTTTAATGCTTGAGAAAGCTGATTTTCAGCCTTTGTTAATGCATCCGCATAAGGCTTTAATGCCTCTGCCTGCTCAGCAATATGAAGCTTGGCCTTTTTCTCTTCCATTGATGGTGCCAGTTGATTCAGATGGTTTAGTTCCGTCTCATAAGCTTCTCGTTCCTTTTGATACTGCCAAATTGTTTGCGCCTTTGTAAAAGCAGTGAACGCTTCATCCCGCGCTTGTTTTTTCTCATGAAAAATAGCCTTTGCCTGCTCAGCCGCTTCCTTTGCCTTTGCGAGCGCCTCTGGGCCAGCTTCTCCTAAGCCATTCAGCTCAGCAAGCAGTTCATTTTTTTGTCCATACTGATTCTGCGCTTTTGCGCGCAAACGTTTAACGAGCTGATCCCCATATTTTTCCAGGTTAAACAAACGCTGTAGCATTTGTCGTCTATCGGCTCCTTTTAGGGAAAGGAATTCTGCAAACTTCCCTTGAGGCAGGACAACCGCTCGCGTAAAATCATCAATGGTTAACCCGAGTAATTCTTCTATTTTACGATTGACCTCACTCGCTTTATCTGCAAGAACTGTCTGTGTATCCCCAATTTCAATCAGACGGCATAGTGTCGTTCTGACTTTCATTTCATCTGCCCGCTTGAAAGCACGTTCGACTTTATAAGAAATGTGGTGTTCCTTTTGTAAAGCGAACGTAAAGGAAACTGACAGCTTCTCTTCCGCTTGGTTCAAAATACCATGTGTATTATTTAACGCACGTTCCACTTTGCCATAAAGTGCCAGGGTCATGGCGTCTAATATGGACGACTTTCCGCTTCCTGTCGGTCCAAAAATGCCAAACACACCTGCATCACATAATGAGCTAAAGTCAATTGTTTGTTCTTCTCTGAAGCTATGAAGTCCTTTAATGGTTAGCGTAATCGGCTTCAAGTCGCTTCCTCCTCTTGCATTTCATTGGCGAGCTCCAAAAACAGCTTGACTGTTTTTTCATCAGGAAGACCGCCGCCTGTCTGGCGCTCATAAAATTTCACGAACCGCTCCTCGATTGAGAGCTTTTCGGCTTGCTTTTGTTCTTCCATTTGCTGAAGTTCTTTAAATTTCGGTCTAATATGGACAAACCCGCTATGCTGCTTTCGGAGCTGATGGATCTCTTCTATGGAGAGCTGATCTGTTAAATGAATCTCTAAATCAATCCATGCCTGAAGATCCCGTTTTTCATCCAGCCACTCGTGCACTTGACTCAGTCCCTCAGTTGCCTTCCATTTCACAAGTGGTTTTCCGCTTGATAACAACACTTCTTTCCAGCTTGCTTTTTCATTAGGTTTTGCCTCTACAATTGTGACTGATTTGGCATATCCTGATTCAGAAAAGCTGTAAGCAAGAGGTGACCCGGAATAGCGGGCAATCGTTTTGGCACGCTTGATGGTTTGCGGGCGGTGCAAATGACCAAGGGCCACATAGCAGGCTGCTTCTGGCAGGCTTTCTGCCGCAACGGTATATGCACCGCCTACTTCAATCGGTCTTTCTGAATCTGTTTGACTTCCTCCTGCCACATAAATATGGCTCGTTGCGATATTGACCGTATCGGCTTGAAATTGAGTGCTTAAATGTTGGAACGCTTGCTGTATTTTTAAATTGTAATGATCGCGAAGCAATTTCTCTTCAAATGTTTCAGCCAGCACCTCGTTTAGTCTCGCTTCAGACGGATAAGCGAGTGCTGCAATGGATAAACGTTCACTTGAAGAGGGAACATCGACGCGGATGATGTCATTTGTCGGATAACCAATTAAATGAATCCCCTGATCATTAGTTAAAGGAGATGCGGCAGATAGTCGATCCGGATTATCATGGTTGCCTGAGATGACCACGACCTGACGTTTTCCTTTATCAGATAAGGCGGATAGACTTTCATAAAAAAGCTGTTCTGCTCTAGCAGGCGGATTCACTGTATCAAAGGCGTCTCCAGCCATGACAATGACATCAATGTGTTCGTCTTTTACGATTTGATACAGCTCATCTAAAAACTGTGCTTGCTCATCAAGCCGGCTCCGGCCTTCAAGGGTTTTTCCTAAATGCCAATCTGCCGTATGCAGAATCCTCATGTGATTCACCTCTCATTCCGATACATTTATAATGAAATTTCTAAATTACCATCAAAGAAATAAAGAATTTTCTCCTCTAATGTTCTGTTTGTTAAACGTTCTACTACTTTTGCATATAACGCTATTTGAGTTTCATAGCGCTTTTTCAATATAGGTACAGCTGCTTCAAGACCGCCTGTATATCTGCCTTGCACTCTATCTGTTTTATAATCTAGTAAATATAGTTTTCCATCCGATTCAAATAAACAGTCAATCATCCCTTGAATAAGGACAGGCTCCCCCTCTGCATCAATATGGCTGTATACCTCTTTAACAGGTAACACCATACTAAATGACACTTCTCGTTTCACCCAGTCCGCTTTCAGCAGCTTTTGACCAATAGAAGTAGAGAAGAAAGCTGCAATTCCTTCTTGATCAATTGACTGGACTTGTTCATTTGTTAGCAAGTCTCGCTGCTGTAAGGAATCGAGCAGCTGATGTATACGGATTTCATCAAAGGGCTCGTCAGAAGGAAGCGCAATATGCTGCATGACTGTATGCATTGCGGTGCCTTGCTCTGCGGCAGTGAGTGTTTTTTTCTTCATGAAAGCCGGCCGGTCATACATCGTGGCACGGGCTTTTCGAAGAGAAGAAGGAACACTGTACTCATCCTGTATTTCTTTCATTCTTTTTATCTCGGAAACTGACTGCTTTGTGCCGACTTGTGAGGCCGCTAGGTATGGGTATCTCCATGAAAGTCTCTCTGCTACTTTCTCATCAGCATCACCATATTCTTCAACAGGCAGACCTTCCATCAAAGCTTGTACCACCTCGTCCTGCTGATTCTTTTCAAGTGACATATCTTCTTTTAGAAGATCGGAAGCTTGAGTAAATGAGATCGTGAATGCTGATGGGTGCGACAGAACAACATCACCTGTTTCTTCTAAAATAGATGACATTGCTTGGTGACGGATGAGAGCAGGACCAATAAAATCTAAGTATGTTTTCGATTGATAACGTTCAAAATCAGGGAGGAGCCAGTCCTCTCCAGTTGCAGCATTTTGCCATTTGCTTAATGCCTTCACCTGATTTTTGACAGAGCCGACAAGAAATAATTTTTCCTTAGCCCTTGTGAGCGCTACATATAGAACTCTCAGCTCTTCAGATAATAACTCTTTCCTCATCTTTTTTTTCATTGCCACAAGCGGTAATGTTGCATAGCTAATTCTCAGCTCTGGATGAATATATTTGCTTCCAAATCCTAATTCTTTATCAAGCAAGTAGGACTGGTTTAAGTCCATCATATTAAAGTTTCTGCCGAGTCCTGCGGTAAAGACGACTGGAAATTCTAATCCTTTACTGCTGTGGATCGTCATCATGCGAACAACGTCCTCTGTTTCACTGAACGTTTTTGCCGCACCAAGATCATCTCCACGCTCCTGCATTCTTTCGATAAAACGAAGAAAACGGAACAGCCCTCTAAAGGCAGCTTTTTCATACTGCTTCGCTCGATCATAAAGAGCACGGAGGTTCGCCTGTCTCTGCTTGCCTCCAGGCATCCCGCCAACGTAATCTAGATACTGCGTATCGCGGTATACTTCCCAAATCAATTCCGCTACTGAATGATTCATGGAGAAATCACGCCACTTACGCAGCAACCTGAAAAACCGTTCTAGTTTTTTGCATGTAGGGTGATCTGAATGAGTCACACTCATAAATGCCTTCACAGCATCATAATAAGTGCCTTTTTTATCACTCGTGCGAATTAGTGCCATTTCATTTTCGTCTAAATGAACAATTGGTGATCTTAATACAGCTGCAAGCGGGATATCCTGATATGGATTATCGATGACTTTTAACAGAGAAAGAATCACAGACACCTCTGTTGCTTCAAAATAACCGGAGGAAAGATTCGCATACACAGGGATTCCCTGCTTCTTCAATTCCTCCATCATTTGCGGGGCCCAAGGCATGGAGCGAAGTAAAATCACAATGTCCCGATACTGCAAGTTACGGGTCATTTGCTGTTTTGCATCGTACACTTGAAATGGCTGCTCCACCAATTCTCTTATTTTTTTAGCAATGACTCTCGCTTCTAGTTGTACGGTCTCTAGATCTTCTCGCTCTTCGTCAGTTTCTGCTTCCTGTTGATCTAAATGTACAAGAAGCATTTCTGTCGTTGTATCTTCGCTTTCTGGATAACTAGCTCCAAGCTTTAATTCAGCTTGTTCATCGTAATCAATTTCTCCAACTGTTTCCCCCATCAGCTGTTTGAACAAAAAGTTCGTACTGTCTAACACATCTGAACGGCTGCGGAAGTTTTTATTTAAATCAATTCTTTTCCCTGTTTCTTCGCCGTCTGGTGTAAATTGTTTATATTTGTTTAAAAAGAGCATAGGCTCAGCCAGTCTAAAACGATAAATGGACTGCTTTACATCACCAACCATAAACAGGTTGCCCTCTGCAGCATGTTCCCCTTTAGATACAAGCCTTAAAATCGTTTCCTGTACAAGGTTTGTATCCTGGTATTCATCAACGAGCACTTCTTCAAACTGCTGTTGATAGTACTTGGCCGCTTCTGTTTCAATCAAATTTCCTTCCGCGTCCTGCTCTGCTAAAATGCGTAAGCAATAATGCTCTAAATCCGAAAAATCCACGATTGATTTTTCTTGCTTCGCTCTTTCGAAACGCTGTCCAAATTGGATGACAAGCTCCACAAGTGTTTCGACCACCGGCTTCATTTCAGCTAAGCTTTTCAAATGCTGGGCGGGACTGCGCATAAAGTATTCATCTTTGAGCTTTTCTAGTTGTTTTTTTGCTTGATTGCGTGCATCTGTGGCTTTTTCTAACAGCACAGGGTCATATTCGTCCCCTTTACATGTTTTGAGCCTTTTAAAATTGATGTTTGGCAAAAGCTCGTAAAGCTTCTCAAAATCATCTTGGTGCCTGATTAATTCATTGATCTGCTCTAAATCATCTATAAAATTTTCTGCTCTCGGCGCGGGGCCACCCGGTTCTTTTGATAGGGCGAGAGCTCGTTCGAGCAGTTCAAGACAGCTTCGAAAAACGAGAGAAAGGTCCTCTTTGATATATGGGTAAAACGGTAATTGTTCTACTTTTGTTTGAGCATCTACATCATAAAGAGAAAGGAATGCCCTCATCCATTGTTCAGGTGAAGGATGAGATCTAGAAAATTCATAAATTCTCTTCACAAGCCATTGCAAATCTAAATCATGACGGTCAGAAGTGTAACGATCAACCAGTTCAAAGAACGCTGGCTTTCCAGCCTTATATTCATCCTCAAACAGTTCATCTAACACTTCATCTCCTAATAATTCTCCTTCTGTTTGATCAGCCAAACGAAAGCCTGGATCAAGGTCAATCTCATAGTAAAAGGTGCGCAAAACCTGCAAACAAAAGGAATGCAGGGTGGAAATATTGGCACGATTCATGAGCGACAGCTGTCTTCTCATATGAAGGGACCCGGGGTTCTTAGCTAATTCCTTTTCAAGTGCTTCTGTGATCCGATGCTTCATCTCTGCCGCAGATGCATTTGTGAAAGTCACAACGAGCAGACGATCCACATCAACTGGATCTTCAGGACGGGTCATTTTTCGAATCAGCCGTTCAACCAAAACAGCTGTTTTACCTGACCCTGCCGCCGCCGCAACAAGGATATCTTGTCCTTCTGAAACGATGGCTTCCCACTGGTCATCCGTCCAAGTACTGTTATTCGGTTTTGGTATTTGCATACTGATCCCCTTCTTTTTTGATCCGGTCTATCACAACATCATCCTTTTCAGATGAAAGCACTCTAAATTCATTATCCTCTATCGATTCATCAAATTGGCAAATAGACTTAAATGAACAAAAGCGGCATGGTGTTTGATCCTTCAATTTATATGGATTAATGGCTACCTCGCCATTTGTAATTCTTTCGCCTGCCTCTTCAAACGTGCGCCGAACATGCTGTGTGAGTATATGGAAATGATCTTCACTTAAAACAGCAGAGTCAGAACGGAAAGACCCATCCTTTTTCAAGCCAGCTTGAATGACTTGTGATCTTCCTGATTCAAGCGTTTGATCCATTAGCTTTACCGCTTCTACATCTTCAAGCAAAAGACCTTTCATTTTAAATTTCTTGAATATTTCCTTCTCGATTTCATCCTCTGCAAGCGGAATCGGTGCTTGAATGAGCGGATCATGAATATGGAAATATAAAATGCCAGCTGGCGTTGCTTCTACACCGAGCCACTCCTTTGAATACGTAATCGTCAGGTCTAAGTATGTGAGCATTTGCAAGGCCAGCCCATAGTATACTTCTGCTAGATCAAGGCCTTTCTCACTCGATTTGTAGTCGACGATTCTCAACAGCAGCCCTTTTGAACCTTCTGCTTTATCCACCCGGTCAATTCTTCCGACAAGCTCCATCGTGCAGCCATTTTTCAATTGAAAAGTAAACGGCGGAAGTGGCCCTTGGCCACCAAAGCCTAACTCAAGCCCAACGGGAGAAAATCCACTCACTCTTGCATGCTCACTTAATATAGAAGAGACTCGAATCAAGATTTTCTGGAGCTTTTCTTTAATATAAGCATGCCGGTTAGAGCTTAATAGGATTTCCTTTTGAAGACGCGGTGCAAGCTGTTCGATTGCATGTCTTGAATAGTTGACACAGTCATCCTTCGTTAGGTTTTTCCAATCCTTTTTTTGTTCAACAAGCGTATCTGAAATATGCTTTAAGGCCGAGTGAAACAGCTGGCCGATATCGGGTGCTTCCAATTTATAAAATTGCCGGTCCTTTAGTTTTAACCCGTGGGAAGCAAAGTGAGAAAATGCACACGCATTGAATTTCTCCATTCTTGAAACACTGCCTTGAATGTGATCACCATAAAGTTCTTTTGTGACGTTTGGTTTTAAGCGCTTCGCTCGATTTGTAAAAAACAAACTCGACAAGATGTTTTTTGATACATCCCGATGAGATGACGTCATCAAATAATTATAGACACTCCACCATACACCACTGATGGGGTATTGGTTGAGCCATTGCTGCAGCTGCGAGACAGTATACGATAACGAGACATGCTCATTCGCTACAAATTTTAATTGCTCCTTGTCATCCAGCTGTTCCGGGTCTAACACATACAAAGCATGCTCATGATTTGGCATAAGCTCCTGACAATACTTGATAAGAGGCGAAGGCAATAGAGAGCGCCCCTCTTCATCTGACACTGAATAAGACAGATACAAATGATGAGATGGACTCGACAGTGCCTGGTAAATTAAAAATTGCTCATCTAGCAGCCGTTCCTTTCCTGTCTCTGCGAGTTCTGCTCCTGCTCGTTTTAACCACTCCCGGTCATCCTCAGACAAAACACTTTCGTCAGAAGGACGTGCGGGAATAACGCCATCATTTACCCCAATGATAAACATACACTTCACTTGATACATTCTCGATAAATCCATACTTCCGATAAATACTTGGTCGAGTGAAGGCGGAATTAAAGCGAATTTTAAAGAGGCCAATCCTGTATCCATCATCTGTTGGAATAAAGGAAATGAGAGCTCCTCCTCACCGAGCATTTCAACAAATTCATCCATTAATTGAATAACAGCATCCCATACTTGTCCATGCTGCATGGCTTCAGCTAAGCTACCTGCTTCTTCAGCTTCCAGCCTAGCCTTTTCAAGTTTATCCGGCACTTGTATTTCCTCTAAAAAGACATAAACTGCCTCTACCATGTCTTTTACCTTTTGCGCTTTTTTCAGCCTTTTTTGCAATTGGAAAAGCGGCGGTGCGATCCATTCCTTTACATCATTCAGCATCTGTTCCATTTCAATTTCTTGATCTGTTTGTCCAAAATCCTCATCTAAGGATTGGAATCGCCTGTAATGGAAACGGGAACCGTTTGTCCAGCGTTCTCCTTTTACACCATAAGCAATACAGTAGTTTTCAAGCTGGTCTGCCTGTTCTCTCGCTTTGTTTTTGGCAAGTTCGAGCGGAAATAAGAACTCTGTCTTCACGCAGCGAAACACGGCCTCATAACGCCAGTTTCCTTTAATGACATCCAAGCCTGAACGAATTAATTCAATGAGCGGATGATACTGCATCGATTCATTTCCATCAATAAAAAATGGAATATCGTAATCTCGAAAAACCTCTTTTAACGTATCTTTATAGTCGTCTACATGCCGCGCTACAATCGAAATATCTCGCAGTCTAAGTCCTTCTTCTCTCACTAAATGAAGAATTTCTCTCGCTACTCCCTCAATTTCAGCTCGTTTACTCGCACTTTTAGACACTGTGAGATGAGGGGTTATTTCCTGATATGGCTTCACCGGTCTCTGCTCATATTGCCGTTCTAAATAAGCAAGATCCGGCGTATGAAGATGACGGTTATTTTTCTCCAAAATGTGCTCAGAAATGGACGCGCCGCACTCTTTAGCAAGCTGATAGAGCTGGAAATACGTTTTACCTGTCATACGAAATAAATCAAGTTCATTTGGCTGTTTATCATGATAGGAACGATCCACTGTGAAAGCAGCCGTTATTTTCTCAGCATGCAGCAGAAGCTGTTCAATGACGAGAAGCTGCTGCGGTGTAAATTGATAAAAACCATCTATATAAATGTGTGCTCCTTTTATTTCTTCAGATAAAGGAATTTGCTCCGTGAGAAGCGTCAAATAGTCTTCTGAGTGCACATATTCATCTTGTAAATGCTGCTCCATCTGCTGATAAAGAACATGCAGATCATGCAATTTCTCGGCTGCCCGTCTTTCTTCTGTATACTCTGAATGCATGCTCGATAATGAAATTTTTTCAATATCCTCAGGCAGCATGCAATATCTCTTGAACTCAGCCATCGTCTTTTCGATTTGCTCGACAAACCCCGGCTTATCACTCGCTTTTTTGAATACCTTAAACTTTTCTTTCTCCTCTTCAATCACTTTTCTTAAAAGCATTTGAATTCCTGTGCTTGTCACAAATTGCCGGTTCGCTCCGCCAGTCTGCTGTAAAATAGACCAAGCAAGACGCGTGAAACTAAATACTTTGGCCCTAATCATCCCGCCAGCTTCAGACGTTTTTGCAAGCTCGTATTCCATTAAGAATGTCATTTGATCCGGGACTAAAAAAATGATTGGCGGACCCAACGGATCAAGCCGAAGCTGTTCTTTGATTTCCTCTAAGATTGCAGTCGTTTTTCCACTCCCCGATCTGCCTGCTAAAAACTGAATCTCCACGCTCCACAACACCTTTCTTATGTACTCATATTCTAGCGAAAATAAAAGTAAATAGCTATTTTCCCCTTCTCCTTCCTAAAAAGATATAGGCACCTTTCCTTACTCTTCTCATATCATAAACCATCATGAACTCAAAGGAGGCTGGCAATATCATGTATTACGGTTATTACGACTACCCGCCATATGACATGCGCCAAAATACAAGAATCATTTCAGACCTTGAAAAAGCAATCAATGGTGAATATTCTGCGATCCAATGCTACGAAAAACTTGCTCAAAGAGCAAAAACTCCTGAGGCAAAAAAAATCATTCAAGAAATACGCCAGGATGAAGTCAGACACTATCAACTATTTTCAAAGCTGTATTATTCTTTAACAGGTAAAAATCACAAACCAAGCGTAACAGAACCTTGTCCAGATCAATTTAGAGAAGGGCTTCTTTTCGCATTTAAAGATGAACAAAGAACGGTCGATTTTTACTTAACGATATCAGATTATGTTCGGGATCAAGGAACAAAAGAGCTGATGAAACGTATCGCTCAAGATGAACAGCAGCATGCTGTATGGTTTTTATATCTTTTAACGCACCATGTGTCTTAGATAGTCCTATTTTAATAGGAGATCGTATGTTCCGTCAAAAAATGAAATCGGCTTTTTGTTCATTCAATCTATCAAATAAAATACTATTCTCAATAAATCCCTCATCTCTTTCACTTTTTCAAACGTGAAAACGACAATTTGATAAATAAAAAAACTCCTCTGCCACAAATAGCAGAAGGAGTTTTTTTCATGATCGTTTAATGAAATTTTGCTTCATTGCTTTGCTGCTGATGTTTTAGCAACCCATCAATGGACAGCATCTTACTGCCGCTGAGTGTTAAATAAAGGGCCATGACAAGCAGCGATAGTTCAAATTCATAACCGCCAACAAATCCTTTAGAAAAACCAACCGTAATAATCGCCACAGCCATAATTGGTACAAATAATGCTGCGAAAATACGTGTTCCTAGACCTAAAATCAAGGCGATACCACCGACCAGCTCAATTGTCTTTACAATATAGGCCATAAATTCCGGTACACCGATTTGTCCAAAGAATGCCGCTGTTCCCCCCAGACCTCCTTGATATGCCTGAAGTCCGTGTAGAAAGAAGATAATACCTAAAATAACACGTACAAAAAGTGTTCCTATTTCTTGATTCGTTTTCATATAGTGATTTCCTCCTGTTTTTACACTACATAATGTAATGTTAATAAGTAAAAAAAATTAGTAATTTAGGTTAAGCATAATCATTAAGGCCACCATGAGAATGGTTGATGTGACAATGGGAATGATGGGTACATTGAAAGGAATATTGTATGTTGGATTTAAGATCTTCTGTATTCTTAAATTCAATGCCCGATCTCCAAAGGATACCGCAAACTTCGTTTGTTTTTGAAACTGCGTTCTCTTTTTAATCAGCTTCAAAAGGGCTTGCCCTACTCCAAGCTCAGTGCCTGTCTGCCGAATCGCATAGTCATCTGCGATCACTTCACGAAAAACGGAATAGCTTTGTCTCATATGCTTTAACACTGGAATGTACCAAATAACTTTTGTGAGCATTGAGAATGTGAAAGCCTTTAAAGGATCATAGCTGTATTTGTGGTGTAATTCATGATAAACAACAGCGTCAATCTCCTCTTCATCCAGCATGTCCATGAGAGACGTTGATAAGTAAACCTTTGGGTGAAGCATCCCCATGGCAAAAGCAAGCGGTTCATGACAATGAAACACAATGATGTCATTTGCATATTTCTCAGATAAAGATTCGGTCGAGTGGTAATCGACTGCAAGCATCAGATTTTGCTTGAATTGAATGTACGTTTTGATTTGCTTCGTCATATAGAAAATCGCAAATCCCAGTGTGTAGAGGACTAAAGCATCTAGAAAATATTTCAAAGGAGTGAATCCATAGAATTCGAGAACAGATTGGCATACATGAATAAGATTATATGCTTGATTCCAGCCAAAAAAGCTTGAAAGCACGTAATAACCCATCTGATAAAAAATCGTTAAACCAATCAATATACCGCCTAAAAACAGCAGGCTCGATTTCATTTTATTCATTTTGCTGCTCCTCTTTTTTGGATGCCAGCCTTGCTTCAAGCACTTTGAGTAATTCAGGGTCAGCACTTTCAATTGCATCCACCATATGATTCACTGCCAGTGGACCAAAATCGTCCATCAGCCCTTGGGTAATCCATTTTGTCTGCTCATTTAGAAATTCTTCTTTTGTTAAAATGGGATTATAAATAGATGAACGCCCTTTTGTTTTCTTCTCGACAATTCCCTTTTCGGTTAAGCGGTTCAGCACAGTCATCACCGTGTTGAAATTAATCGGCTTCTCATCTGACAGCTTCTGCTGCACTTCTTTAATCGGCATACCCTCACCTTGATAAAGGATCTCCATAATCCTTCCCTCTAAAGGACCGAAAAAGCGATTCAATCCCTTTTCATTATATTTAAAAGAAGGAATTTTCATGTCATCACCTCACACTAAGGATTGTAGTGTAATTGAAAATGATAGTCAACAGATAACCAAAATAGGGGAAAATCGTTGCATATTACCTTGCTTCTTGGTAAAAATTACGAACCTATTTATATCAATAGGCAATCTGATTCTCGATAAGATAATCTTATGAAATTGGTAAAAAAATTCGTATTTTATTTATAGAGACTTTTGTATTATAGTGAAGATAACAACATTTCACTTACTGAACAAATTTATAGGAAGAAGGTTTACATGTGATGAAACAAGGAAACAGCCTTCGAACCGATCTCATTTTGATCGCGATAAGCGGTTTAGGTGGATTTCTTTTGTCTTTAACAGGAATGTCTATTGGCTGGATGATCGGAACATTAATCACGGCTGCATTTATTGCCATGCGACGCCCCGCCCTGTTTCAGCGTAAAGGAAACAACACCTTGCGTATCCACAGCAGATGGCTACTCCTTGGTCAATTTATTCTCGGAATCGAACTCGGACAAAAAATGAACATGAAAGTTCTTCATATTTTCACTGAACATTGGCTCCCTGTGAGTTTCATGCTCGTTTTTTCTATTCTACTGGCGATGCTCTCTGGCTTTGCCTTATGGAAGCTGAGTAAAACAGATATGCTGACCAGCTTTGTCGGAACAGCACCAGGCGGTTTATCTGCTATGCCAGGGATTGCCCAAGAGGTTGGAGCAAATACAGCCGTTGTCAGTCTCGTACAAACAACACGTGTATTAATGGTGGTACTCACCATCCCATTTACGGTGTTCTATTTAAATACAAAAAATCCAGCGGATGCAGCTGCAACCGTGCAAGGGAGCGCCTTTTCATCCGGCGTTTTCACCCTGTCAAATATCTCGTGGAGTATCGCACTTATTTTAGGTGCCTGGCTTATGTCACGCCTCGCGGTTCGTCTTCATTTCCCTGCCCCTTGGCTGATTGGCAGCATGTTAGGAGTTGCAGCTCTTCAAGTAGGTGCAGGTGCGCTCATAGGTCATGATTTGATTCCTTACTGGCCAGCACAAGCGAATATCGCGTCACAGGTATTTCTAGGTGCAACCATCGGTTCAAAAATGAATAAACAGATGTTTGTCGGGCTAAAAAACACGTTAATTGTGGCCGTCGTCAGCTCAGCTGGACTGATTGCTGCAACGGTTCTCAGTTCAATTGCCATTGCAGAAGTCACAGGCATTTCTGTCATTACAGCCATTCTTGCCTTTTCGCCTGGCGGTATTGCAGAAATGGCAACAACAGCAGTCACACTCCATGAGGACTCAACCTTTGTAGTAGCTGTACAGGTCGTTAGAATCATTCTTGTCATTGCGATGCTGCCACCGTTTTTTCGATTCTTACATCATGTCTGGGCAAAAAGACATCCTGAATATAAAGCCGCAAAATAAAAAAAGAGACGCTTTGCATGTGCAGAGCGCCTCTTCTTTTATTCATTCTGATTTCTTTTGACACCAACTACTTGATCCTTTGAAATCGTTCCAAAATGCCGGCTGTCGAAGCTATGTATTCGGTTATCTCCGATCACGAAGTAATGGTTTTTTTTGATTTTATCTTGTCCTGTGATAGCTTTCAGCTGAAAATCTCCTGTCAGGACATTCCCCATTTTATGTTTTTTCTGCTCTTTTAAATAGGGTTCTTTCCATTTTTCCCCATCGACAAATAACTGATCATCTACATACTTGATCGATTCTCCTGGGAGCCCAATGACCCGTTTGATCAAAATTTGATTTTTGGGTCCGTGAAATAACACATAATCAAACCGGCTAATTTTCGTGAGTTTTGGCGAGAACTTGTTGATTAATAATTCTGTTCCATCTGTAAATGTAGGGTCCATACTAACCCCTTCTACTTTATACTTCACAAACATGAAATTCTTTACCTGGAACAATAAGACGATGCATGTAATAATCATCAACCATAGCAATGGCTTCTTTTTCATTAAGAGCCTCCTTTGTCCTCACGCTTGCTCATTCGAATATTCAACCTATTTTCTACTCTCTTTCCAACATACCATAATAAAACGATAACTAGAACCGCAAAAACACTTCTTAACGGATTCTTTACTAAAGCAGAAAGATCATAACCGATAAAACTAATGATAAAGAGCATGACACACTTACCAGCTAAAGCAGCTAATGAAAATTGCCACATGCTAATTCTTGATAAGCCTGCGACAACATTGACAGCCGCAGAAGGTGTAAAAGGAAAGCAGAGTAAAATAAATAACGGACCAAATCCCCGCTTCTCTACCCAAAGCATCAATTTCTTAATGGAAGGGTGTCTGCTGATAAAGTTCAGCATTCTCATCTGTCCAAATTTTCTGATCAGTAAAAAGACAAGAATAGACCCTGCACTTGCACCGATCCAGGTTAATAAAAAGCCTTCCCAAAGGCCGAATGCATTTGCATTGGCCACCGCAAACGCCACAAGTGGTAAAAACGGAAGAAATGCTTCAATCAGAGGAAGCAATATAGCGACAATTGGTCCAAAAGCCTTGTAGCTTTCAAAAAATGATGTGATATTTTCATGAGTAAATAGAGAAAGAAATGATGTCAACTTGTTTGACTCCTTCAAGGTTTGTCTACATTTCATTTTACATGGAAAACATAAAAATATACAAATGAATCCCACTCGCCCCCTTGAGATTGTTTGACTCATTCGATATAATAAACAAGAACATTTGTTCTATTCATAAAGAAAGCAGGCTTGGACATGACAAGACTATCAAGAATACAGCTTCAGATGATGGAACAGGCCATCTTTCTTCCAATGGTCATCTCCATCCTCAATCGTGACCTGACACACTTAAAACAACATCAAACATTTAAACTAAATGAACCATACATTCAGCTTGTGACCTCTGTGTTAAAGGAAGCACAGAAAGCACTTTACGAACTGAAGCAGCATTTACGTAAAGAAAATATGAAAGTACAGCAAATTGAACACGATGAAGGATTTACAACGTATCTATTTATCATAAATGGCTATGAAGAAAAGCATAAATACTTTAATCCGCGTATACGTCACCGGGTAGAGGAACTGCTGACTGCATATTTTCTGCATCAAGCAAATTAACTTCTTGCTGAAATGCGGCGCGGTACCCATGCAAAAAAAGCCTGCCGCGGCGGCAGGCTCCTTCTTATTTATGATAATTCAAGCTGTTTTCTCAGCTCTGTTCTAACTTCTTCTAATCCTGGTCCATCTAACTCAAAGTAATACACATTCCCAGGCTGATAATCATGGCCCTTTAGCTGAATCGTATCCACTGATTTCAATGAGCTCAGTAATGGAAAAAGACCGATGAACTGTTTCATGGAAAGGTTGGTTGAGACATTATCACCAAGCGTATCAATGATGTTGTCGTATGACGGGATCGAAGAAATCGATTTAGATTTTTCAAAGATGGCTTGAAGTGCTTCCATTTGGCGCTTTCCGCGCATGAGATCACTATCAGCCTTTCTCGTTCTCACGAAGGCCAAAGCTTCTTCGCCATTCAGTCTATGAGTGCCTGTTTGCACTTGAACTTTTCCCTTTGAATCCTTTTCCATCTGTTTTGCGATGCTTTCATCTTCAATCGTTACGTCAATTCCATTTAGCTCATCCACAATGTCTTGAAACGCCTTAAAATTCCCTGAAATCACATAGTCTACAGGAATGTTCAACAAATTTTCGACCGTTTTGACTGACAAATCTGCACTCCCAAACGCATGGGCGTGAGCAATTTTATCATATCCTCTTCCCGGTATATCTACATAAGAATCACGAGGAATACTGAGAAGCTTAATGGTTTTGTCTGTTCGGTTCACCGCCGCCAGTAAGACCGCATCACTTCTTGCTTCATCTACCGTTTCACCTGGACGGCTGTCAATTCCAAGCAGCAGCACCGAAAAGCTGTCCTTTCCTGGATCAAAAGCTTTCACACGCTTTTGCGAGGTGTCTCCTCTTTCTAATGATACTTGCGCCTTATTCGACGCTTTTGAAATTTTATAGTATGCGTATCCAGTCACGGACACTGCCATCACCATGACAAATGCCATGATAAACAGCACGGCTTTTACCCAAGGTCTTAGTCTTCTTTTTGATCTTTTTTCCTTCATCCTTTCCGAACCCTCACTCTATCTTAGTCTATCAATGTAGGTTCCACTATAACATATTTTGATGAAAGTTTCCTGCACGCAACATATTTTTATGAATCCACAATAAAAAAGCCGCTCAAGATGAGCAGCTTTCGTTCATTATTTTTGGCTAATACCTTGTTTTACTTCACCAATCATGGCAGATAATGATTCAAGCCCGCCGCCGGATAGATACCACATGTCAGAGTTCAAATACACCACATGGTTGTTTTTGACCGCTTTGACTGATTTCACATAATCATTCTCAACAAGCTGTTTCGCAGACGTTTCTTCTCCAATCGCTGCGCCTCGATCAACGACAAATAGATAGTCTGGGTTCGTTTTGACCATGTATTCATACGAAATGCTTTGACCGTGTTTATCAGATGGCTCAAGCTTTTGATCTGCCGGTGTGATACCAAACACATCGTGGATGAGACCGTATCTTGACTTAGGTCCGAACGCTGTCATTTTGCTGTCGTTCGCCATGATCACCAGCCCATTTTTCTTTAACTCTTTTGCTTCTTTCTTTAAAGCATCCACTTTTTGATCAATGGCTGCAAGTTCTTCTTTAACTTTGTCTTCTTTATCAAAAACCTTGCCTAAAGTTTTGGCATTCTTTTTAAATGATTCCATATAATTGGCATTGTCTACATCCATATAAATCGTAGGGGCAATATTAGAAAATTCATCGAATGCATCTGCTTGACGGTGCTGGATAATGATTAAATCCGGCTTAATTTCTGCAATTTTTTCAAAGTTCGGCTCTTTTAATCCGCCGACATTTTCATATTTGTCTCCTTCATATTTTGATAAATATTTAGGCACCACTTGTTTCGGTAAAGCTGTTACATTCACACCTAGTTTGTCTAACGTATCAAGACTTCCCATATCAAACACGACCACTTTTTTCGGGTTTTTCTTGATCTTTACACCATCTTTATTCAGCATGTCTTTTACCGTGACGGTTTCCCCTTTTGTGCCTTCAGTTTTTCCTTGGTTCCCGCAGGCAGCGAGTACCACGATTGCTATTAATATAGTCATCATCCAAGTCCATTTTTTCATACGTAATCACCTCTTCATTTTTTTAAGAAAAATATAAGCAAATGCGCTCACCACGAATAACTTCAATCGGTATGCGCATGTCATAAATTTGTTCAAGTGCTTCTGTTTGAATCACGTCGTCCACTCCACCTTCTTTAATGACCTGTCCATCTTTTAAGGCGACGATATGATCGGAATACACAGAGGCAAAGTTAATATCATGAAGAACCACAACAATTGTTTTCCCAAGATCTTTGACGAGCTGCTGAAAGAGCTTCATCATCTCAACAGAATGATTCATATCCAAATTGTTTAAAGGCTCATCTAAGAAAATATAATCTGTATCCTGCGCCAGCACCATTGCAATAAAAGCTCTTTGTCTTTGTCCACCGCTCAGTTCATCTACATATTGATGCTGGATATCGGCAAGCTTCATGTATTGGAGGGACACATCAATCATCTTCTCATCCTCTTTTGTCAGATGACCCTGCGAGTAAGGGAAACGGCCAAAGCTGACAAGCTCCCGAACGGTCAGCCGCACATTCATATGATTGGCCTGCTTTAAAATACTCATTTTCTTTGCAAGTTCCTGCGGAGGGTATGCACTATATGGCTTGTCTTCTAAATAAGCTGCACCTGAGTCTGGCTGAATCAGCCGGCTCATGATGGATAAAAGCGTGCTTTTCCCCGCACCATTCGGACCAATGAGAGACGTCAGCTGTCCCTTTTTCACACTGATCGTTGTGTCGTGAAGCACTGTTTTTCCGTTATACGCCTTACTGACGCCCTTCATCAAGACCATGAACGACTCTCCTTTAACAGTAAATAAATAAAATACAGTCCGCCGACTAAATCAATCAACACACTAAGCGGCGTTTGAAAAGTAAATACCTTTTCTACAAGAAATTCCCCGCCTACAAGGGCAATCACGCTGATAAAAAAAGAGCCTAATAGCAAGTATGTATGCCGGTATGTCCGAAAAAGCTCTCGTGCGACGTTTACGGCAAGTAAGCCGAGGAACGTAATTGGTCCGACAAGTGCCGTTGCGATAGACACAAGGACAGCTATCACGATCAGCATCTTTTTTGTGATGCTGTCATAGTCAATGCCTAGATTCACCGCATGTTCCTTGCCAAGAGACATGACATCTAATTTGGAGCGGAATGTCCAAATGTAAACACACAGCGCCGCAAATAAAACAGAAGCAATCAGTAAGATGTCCGTGTTCATGTGATTAAAGCTTGCAAAGGATTTATCCTGTACGACCTGATATTCATTCGGATCGATCAGCATTTCCATAAACGAAGAAAGACTTTTGAACAATGTCCCAAACACAATTCCAACAAGCAGAAGTAAGAAAATGTGTTTATTTTTGCGTTTGAACATGAATGTATACAGCAGTACAGAAAATAGAATCATCAGCCCAACGCAAAGGAAAAAATTAAGATTCTTATTGACGATCATTAAATTAGTCGACCCAAACACATAAATAATCGCTGTTTGCAAAAACAAGTACAGTGCGTCTAAGCCCAATATGCTCGGCGTTAAGATTCGATTGTTGGTCAAAGTTTGAAAGACAACAGATGAAAAGGCAATCGCGCCTCCCGTTAATGTCATCGCAAGCACTTTCTTTAAACGGCTTGGGACTGTGTACGGCCAGTACCCCATTTGAAAGGTAATAAAAATTACGATCAACACGGCTGCAATGGCTGCAATCAGACATAATATACGTTTCTTATGCATAGCGTTTCCTCCTTAATAACATGTACAGGAAGATCGCACTCCCGATGATGCCTACCATGAGCCCAACTGATATTTCATATGGATAAATGATCACCCTTCCGAGCACATCACAAATCAGAACAAAAATAGCTCCTAGTAAAGCTGTATGCGGGAGGCTTTTTTTCAAGTGATCGCCGCGGTAGATCGAAACAATATTCGGAATGATTAATCCAAGGAATGGCAGCATCCCGACAGTTAAAATGGTGACAGACGTAATCATTGAAACGATCACCAAACCAACTGCCATCACACGTTTATACGTTAAACCTAAGTTGACAGCAAAGCTCTCGCCCATGCCTGCCACTGTAAAGCGGTCAGCATATAAATACGCAATGATCAATAGTGGAACGCTCACATAGAGCAGTTCATAACGCCCTTGGACAATAAGAGAAAAATCCCCTTGAAGCCATGCGGATACGTTTTGGATCAAATCATATTTATAGGCTATAAACGTAGATATTGAACTGACAATCCCCCCAAACATTAAGCCGACTAATGGTACATAAATCGTATCATTCACCTTGATATGCCGCAGGATTTTTAAGAAAAGAAGATTCCCAGCTAAAGTAAATAGAAACGCAATCCCCATTTTCATAAGCGGATTCGCATGTGTAAAAACAAGCATTGCTGCTAAAATACCAAGCTTCGCCCAATCCATCGTTCCTGCAGTGGTTGGTGAAACAAATTTATTCCTCGTCATGCTTTGCATAATAAAGCCGCATAAACTAAGGCTCATACCAGCAAGCACAATACTCACGAGACGCGGGAGGCGGCTTGAAACTAACGTGTGCACTTGTTCATCTGTTAAATGAAACAGTTCTAAAATGGACAGATCCTGTACACCGACAAACAGAGATATACATGCCAAACATACAAATAACAAACTTAATTGATACAACTTCATACAGGTTTCTCACTTTCTATCAAGCTCTATCCGCCATAAATGATTATCATTATCAATTAAGCGACAGTTCATATATTATCACATCTAGTGAAATATTCAATAGCGGTATAAAAAAGACGAAAACTCAAAAAACAGCCTGCGGCAGCGGCTGCTTTTTCTCTTATTGAATATTCAATTGAAATTGTCCATTCAGTTCTTCTTCTGCTTCTTGAAATAACTGACGCAAGCTCTCAGCATAATCACCAAGAGCGTCTTTGCTCGTTTGAAAATTCACCCATGTCAGTTCTACTGGAAGAGTCACCTCTCCTGTCAAACAGTCCCAAAGGGCATCAAGGTTTTTCCCATAATAGTCAGGAAAGTGTAAAACTGTTTTTAGCTGGTCATGAAGCTCTTCTTGCGACCTGCACGCTGCGCCATCAAGCTGCACTTTTTTCATGTTCATCTTCCCCTCTCCTCTCTATATTTTAAACGAATTGGAAGAGAAAGAGAAAGATGGACATCTTACTTTTGTTTCTGCCCGACACCTGAGATCAACAAAATGAGAAAGGCAGCAAAAGAAGCTTGCGTTGGCATTTATCCATTAAGTCCTTATTGTTTCGAAAGGGATTACTGGTAGAATTCGCCTGTACGGACGAAAGCATGATTCAATAGGGCGTACGCCGTTTAAAGAAAATCCTTCACATCTAAAAAAGTCTGGAAGGTTTACTTCCAGGCTTTTTTAGGATGATTGCTGAATCTGACCTACTTCTTCAATAAATGCGGATGTCTGCTGCAAGCCATCCTGAAAATGATGGGTAGCGGAAATAAACAGCTTTTCTTGATCGGGATGCTTCAAGAGCTTTTCCACCTTACTGATCCCTTTTTCAAATGAAGCAAGGCCTGTCTTTAATTGTTGATCGGCCTTTTGGTAAGCAGCTGGAACTTCTTGATGATCAAGCCCTTTTTGAATCACACGATCAAATGCTTTCGTCGCTTCTGTCAATTTTTTATTTGTTTGGATCTTTCCATGTCCATCTGAGATAAACTGACCGGTCATATTTTCATATGCTTTATTTAACTCATCCATATAAGACTGCACCCATTGTTCATAAGCAGCTTCTTTTGTGTCTTGCTTTGAAGGCGGCTGACCTGCTTGCTGACAGGCTGCTAGTAATGTCAAAGTTAGGATAAATAGCAGCACCAAATGTGATTGTTTTTTCATACAGAGCCTCCATTTCTTTATCCCATTCGTTCATATCGGTCAAATATAAGCATCCTTTACCACATAAGATTTCTTTTATTGTAACAGACAAGCTCGTGTCTCTTCTGTGATTTATGGATAAATGAATGAAAATATGTCTAAGGATTCACATTTCCCTGTCATTTCCCAAACAACCAATAGACGATGAGACATACGTATTTGGTTTCAATGAATTCTTCTTTATGATGTAGCGGCGCCTTTTTGCATTTCATTCATGCTGGATAAGAGGTCCAGCGGCTGCTCTGCCGCTGGCTTTTGACTAATATTTGTTTCGAAGCTCCCTTAATATAAAATCGTATACGAGATTGAGCTGCTGTTCTTTTGGATACAGCATAAATTCTTGTTTCTTCGGAAGACCTCCATCGAGACGATCTTGAAATTTCGTTCGGAGATATGCTGTCCGGTGCACCTGACTCTCAAATGATTTATATGAGACATCAAGTTTGACGGCTTGCTCGTTTGTAAAGGTGACCACCGTGTCTCCGAGGGATGATTCTTGGAAGGTATGAATGTATTTGTGGGAGATCCAGCCGCACTGAGGACGGTTGGATGAATAGGTTGGGAAAAAATACAGATGATTGGATGAGTCAATCACAATTGGGGGTTTGTGAGAAATTCCTGTTACTTCGTATGTTCCCGCCTTTCTGCCTGCATAGCTTGAGCCGAAGAATCTGCAGCTGCGTTCAATAATTTGCAGGGGTTTTAATTCAACGTAAAAGCTTGTCTCTCTTTCTATAACTTTTGAATATACTCTTTTTCCTTCTTCAACTGGAAGGACCGCCATTGTTGTTTGATTAATGACGTATGAATCTAAAGGTGTTTCACTAATTCCTGACACTTCATTTCCTCCTGTGTTAATATTTGGTTATTTGAGATACTATTAATCTATCACCAACATATAAGAAACGACAGGATTTTTTCAAAATTTATTAAAAATCATCTTTTTATCATATTTTTTAGTCCATTCGATCTATCGAAAAGCCATTTTTAAAGATATATCACATCCTGTCGATTGGACAAGAGGTGTCGATTCTGCTCAAAAATAAATTGTCTAAAAATTATAAATTTTTGTTGATTTTTTCTCCGCCAATCCATATACTATAAAAAAGGCATCGGGGGGATTCTTTATGAAAGAGAAAAAAACGTATGCTGAGCTCATGAAGTCCCGCAACACCCAAAAAACCGAAGAAAACGGCGTCACCATTTTAGACATCTATATTCAAATGGTTTTAGATGAGGCGCTTTATAAACAGCGCTTAACCTTCCTAAGAGAAGAGATTGATAAGGCACTGGATCAGCGTGATGAAAAGCGATTCAATGACTTGTCAGCTCAATATGCAGAACACTGCTTACATCAATCATGATGATTTTACTTGCGGCAGAGAGACAGTAACTCGTCTCTTTACCGCAAGTTTTTTGTTTATCCATTTAAAATGGTCCCGCCATTCACATGCAGCATTTGTCCATTCATATAAGATGAGTCTTCGCTCGCTAAAAATAAATAACTTGGCGCAAGCTCTACTGGCTCACCAGGACGTTCCATTGGGACATCTCCGCCAAATTCAGAGACTTCTTTTTCCGTAAAGGTTGAGGGAATCAGCGGTGTCCAAATAGGACCGGGAGCTACTCCATTCACTCTAATCCCTTGTTTAATGAGCGATAAAGATAATGATCTCGTAAAGGTGACGACCGCCCCTTTTGTGGATGAATAATCGATCAATGTTTCATGCCCTTTATAGGCGGTGACAGAGGCTGTATTAATGATACTGCTTCCTTTTTTTAAATGAGGAAGAACAGCCTTTGTTAAATAAAACATGGCAAAAATATTCGTTTGAAACGTCCGAAGAAGCTGATGCGAGGTAATTTGCTCAATGCTTTTTTGTGGATGCTGTTCCCCGGCGTTATTCACCAAAATATCAATGGAACCGAAGGCATCTTTTGTTTTTTTGACGACCTCATTAGAAAAAGCCTCATCCCCTAAATCACCTGCAATTAAGATGACACGGCCTCCCGCTTTCTCAATATAGTCCTTCGTCTCCTCGGCATCACGATGTTCACTTAAGTAAACAATGGCGACATTGGCACCTTCCTTCGCAAATAAAACAGAGACTGCTCTTCCAATCCCGCTGTCTCCACCTGTCACAATGGCTGTTTTTCCTGCTAACTTTTTATTCTGCACCTCACGATCAAAGACAGGTCTAGGGTTCATTTTATATTCAAGACCCGGACGTTCATTTTGGTGCTGAGGCGGTAATGTTTTCTTCGGCTGCTTTGTTGACACGTTAGTCCACTCCTTCCTTTTATCTTGTTTATTTTTATGTGCTGGCTGCTTTTTTATGTATGACGCCCCTGTTTCCTTTCAGATGTATGATTTTCAGCATTGTGGAAAAATTATACACAACAAATCATTGGAGGCGACAACATGGAACAAGAACATAAAGGAATGGAACAGGCAAAATCGTTATGGCTGGCGGATAGTCAGAAGCATTCTTTTCCTGCTGTCAGTGAAGATCTCACAGCAGATGTGATCATTGTCGGCGGCGGTATTACCGGTATCGCTGCGGCGTTTGAAATGACAGAGCGAGGACTAGATGTGATCATCATTGATGCCGAACAATTGCTGCAAGGCACGACCGGACACACAACGGCTAAAATCACCTCACAGCATGATGTGTACTATTATGAGCTGATTCAACAAATTGGGATGCCAAAAGCACGTTTGTATGTAGAAGCAAATGAGAAAGCAAAAGACCTCATTCAAGCTCGTATCAAAGAGCACGACATCGATTGTCAGCTAGAGATAAAAGATGCTTACCTTTATACAAAGGAAGAAAGCGGTGTAAAAAAGTTAAAGAAGGAATTAGATGCCTACAAACAGCTTGGTATTGACCGGGAATGGAAAACAAAGCTTCCTTTTGACGCTGATATTAAAGCAGCCCTTGCGATGACCAATCAGGCACAGTTTCATCCCCTTCATTATCTCAATGCGCTAATCGACAAGCTCCTAGAGCGAGGTGTACGTATCTTTGAACAAACAACCGCTGTTGATGTAAAAGAAGGGAACCGCCCTGCTGTCGTCACAAAAAGCGGATATCATCTGACAGGGCGCTATGTCATTTCATGCTCACACTTTCCTTTTTATGATGGAAAAGGACTTTATTTCACCCGTATTCATCCAGAGCAATCCTATGTCGTAGCAGCTAAAACAACCAAACCACTCACAGACGGAATGTACCTAGGAATTGACCAGCCTGCTCACTCTTTAAGAACGGCAGAATGGGACGGAGAAGAAGTAGTCCTCATCGGAGGAGAAGGCCATAAAACAGGACAAGGCGGAGATGAATCCGCTCACTATGAAGGACTAGAAACGTTTGGAGATGCCACCCTCGGAATAGAAGAAGTGCTGTATCGCTGGTCAACCCACGATATGGTCACAATGGATCAAATCCCTTACATTGGCCGCCTGACCAAACACCACCAGAATATCTTTGTAGCAACCGGCTTTAGAAAATGGGGCATGACTACAAGCCACGTCGCTGCCACTCTTATCGGTGATTTAATTGAAGGTAAATCGAATCCATACGAATCAATCTTTACGCCATCAAGACCTGTTACTGACTCTTTCGTCAAAGATTTCGTTAAAGAAAATGCCAATGTCGCTGCCAAGCTGATCAGTGGTAAATTCAAACGAACTGATCAAACAATCGATGATTTAAAACCAGGTGAGGGCGGCATTATCTCGTATGAACATAAAAAGTGCGGCGCCTATAAATCAGAGGATGGGAATGTCTTTCTAGTCGATACAACATGTACTCACCTAGGCTGTGAAGTGGCTTGGAATAATAGTGACCGCACTTGGGACTGTCCGTGTCACGGTTCACGTTTTTCCATTACTGGAGAAGTAGTAGAAGGCCCTGCTAAAAAACCACTAAAAAGGTCATATAAAGAACAGTAAAATTTCACTCGTCCCCCCCTTTAAAAAATCCAATATTATCCGATAAAAAACATAAAGTCTGATATTTTTGATGATTATGGGGGGACAAACACATTGTTATTTAAAAAAGAACCGAAAAGAAAAAACACTGCTTTTTTCACACAGCAGGATGATGGGATAAAACGAATCAACTTCTCGAACAATACGGACATCGCCAAACAAATCAAAATGATTGACCTGACGCAGCATGACCTATTGATATTAAAGCAGCTCAATCCAATTGTTCAGGATGATATTGCACATATTGTTGATAAGTTTTATAAAAATTTAGAAGTCGAGTCTTCCTTGATGCATATCATTCAAGACAATAGTTCTGTCGATCGTTTGAAAAAAACACTCCGCATTCATATTAGCGAAATGTTTGCAGGCGTGATTGACGAAGCCTATGTGGCAAAACGCATTAAAATTGCGCAAGTTCATTTACGGATTGGACTCCAGCCTAAATGGTACATGGCAGCATTCCAAGACCTTCTGCTATCAATTATGGATTTATTCGCTAACCATATCCAAGATTTCAAAGAATATCAGACAGCGGTCAAAGCGACGACGAAAATTTTAAATTTAGAGCAGCAGCTTGTTCTAGATACATTCCAAAATGAATATTCTAAAATTCGTGATGAAGCAGAAGAGCAGCAGCAGGAGCTTCATACAAAAATCACAGAGACTTCAAATTCGCTTGCTTCGCTCTTCTCAAACACAACAAGTGCGGTCGACAAGCTTGTCTCAAAATCGGATGAGATGGCGGACATGTCACAAGCTGGAACCCAAATTTCAGCACAGGTCGAAGAAAAATCAATCGGCGGTAAAAAAGAATTAGAAATTCAGCAAACACAAATGAATCAGATTGATGGCAGCATGACGAAGATTGAAACAGAAATTAAGCGTCTTGAGGAAATCGCCAAACAAATTGAACAAATCTTTGGGATTGTCACAGGCATTGCAGAGCAGACGAACTTGTTATCTTTAAATGCTTCAATCGAATCTGCACGAGCAGGAGAACATGGAAAAGGCTTTGCTGTCGTTGCAAACGAGGTGCGCAAATTATCAGAGGACACAAAGAAAACGGTTTCAACTGTATCTGAACTTGTCAACAATACCAATTCACAAATCGCCATTGTCTCTCAGCACATTGCGGACGTGAATTTACTTGTGACAGACAGTAAAGAAAAAATGACACAAATCAATTCACTCTTCGACGATATCGTCAGCAGCATGAACTTAAGCAAAAACCAAAACGGAAAAATTGAAATTGACCTTCAGACTTTCCTTAACGAATTGAAGGAAGTCAAACAAACGGTGTCTCAAGTTGCAAGCTCCGTCGAATCCTTAACAAGCCTGACAAATCGCTAATACAGTCTTTTTTCTTCTGCTTTAGTATAATAGAAGAAAAGATAGAAAAGGCGGGATTTGATTGACAACAATTTGCCTAGTCAGACACGGGGAAACAGATTGGAATGCAGCGAAACGAATTCAAGGACGAACAGATATCCCTTTAAACGACACAGGTAAATGGCAGGCTGAACAAACTGGACTTTACTTAAAGGATGTCCATTGGGATGTTGTCATTTCCAGTCCACTAACAAGGGCAAAAGAAACGGCACACTTGATTTTAAATCATGTCCATGCTCCACTTGTCATCATGGATGATTTTATAGAACGAGATTATGGTGACGCTGAAGGCATGTCGTTTGAGGAGCGGCAAAAGCTGTTTCCAGATAAACAGTATCCAAATATGGAACCAATTGAGACGATTCAAAACCGAATGCTAGAAGGTATTGAGAAAGTCAGAGCCGCCTATCCAGATCAACATGTCCTGATCGTGGCTCACGGAGCTGCTATCCATGCTTTACTCACCACTTTGGCAGATGAACATATGGGTCTACAGAACACGAGACTTGTTAATGCTTGCTTAAATTATGTGGAATGGTCAGATGGTAAATGGAAGGTCCGTGATTACAACGTGGTCAGCCATTTAACTCAATCCGCCCCTTCTTAAAGAGCCTGTTATCTGAGCAGGTTCTTTTTTATGGCAAAAACAATGATAAAATAATATTTTTTTATATCGAAATTCGAAATAGATGCTAGACGATTCTACCTATTTTATGGCTTTTCGGGTATCGAATATTTAACCGGAAATGGATCATGAGAAAAAAAGCACACTCCCTTTTTAATAGAACATCGCTGAAATGATAGAATAAACATATTTTACCACCAGTTCCAAGTGACTTAATTCCCCAATTTTCGCTAGGACTTTCACAAAAATTCGGGTCTACTCTTATTTGCCTACTTCCCTTAAACTGAATATACAGAATAATCAAACGGTTCATTCTTATAGACTACGGATGATTATTCTGAAATAAGAAAAAAGGGATGTGGAATGTGCGTGAAAAAGAAAAATGTGATGACAAGTGTTTTATTGGCTGTCCCTCTTCTGTTTTCAGCAGGGTTTGGAGGATCCATGGCAAATGCCGAAACGGTCTCCAAAACAGATAGTGAAAAAAGCTATATTGTTGGTTTTAAAGCCTCTGCCACCACAAACAGCTCTAAGAAACAAGTTGTCGTTCAAAATGGTGGAAAACTAGAAAAACAATACCGCCTCATTAATGCTGCACAAGTGAAAATGTCCGAACAAGCCGCCAAGAAACTTGAACATGACCCTAGCATTGCTTACGTAGAAGAAGACCATAAAGCAGAAGCATATGCACAAACCGTCCCTTATGGAATCCCTCAAATCAAAGCTCCAGCTGTACACGCTCAAGGTTATAAAGGTGCTAATGTCAAAGTAGCTGTCCTTGATACTGGAATCCACGCTGCACACCCTGACTTAAATGTTGCAGGCGGTGCGAGCTTCGTCCCTTCAGAGCCAAATGCCACCCAAGACTTTCAATCACATGGAACTCACGTAGCTGGAACCATTGCTGCCCTTGATAACACAATTGGTGTTCTTGGGGTCGCTCCAAGCGCTTCCCTATATGCTGTGAAAGTATTAGACCGTAATGGCGACGGACAATACAGCTGGATTATTAGCGGTATTGAATGGGCTGTAGCGAATAACATGGATGTCATCAATATGAGCTTAGGCGGACCAAACGGCTCCACAGCGCTTAAAAATGCTGTTGACACAGCGAATAACCGCGGAGTAGTTGTCGTTGCCGCAGCAGGAAATTCAGGTTCATTTGGCTCTACTAGCACCGTTGGCTATCCAGCAAAATACGATTCTACAATTGCTGTTGCCAATGTAAACAGTAACAATGTCAGAAACTCATCTTCTAGCGCAGGTCCTGAATTAGATGTTTCTGCACCTGGTACTTCTATTTTAAGTACAGTGCCAAGCAGTGGATACACTTCTTATACTGGAACATCTATGGCGTCTCCTCATGTAGCAGGAGCAGCAGCGCTTATCCTTTCTAAGTATCCGAATCTATCAACTTCTCAGGTTCGCCAGCGCTTAGAAAACACGGCAACACCGCTTGGTGACTCATTCTATTACGGAAAAGGGTTAATCAACGTTCAAGCGGCTTCTAACTAATCCAAATGTGATAATAAAAATCCGGCTGATCCAGCCGGATTTTATTTATTCCTGCTTTTTCGGCGTTTTCTCTTTTTCCGCTGCTTTTTCCATATCCATAATTCTTTCCATCATGGTCGGGTGTCCATAGCGGAAAATCTTCACTAGAAATGGTGGATTCACCTGGGAGAGCCCTGATTTTGCAAGCTTTTGAAAAGACGTTACGCCTGCATTCCCGTCTTTTGTCATGTTCACCGCATATTCGTCGGCTGCCCGTTCTTGATGCCTTGACACTGCATTTGTAAAAGGTGAAGCTGCAAATGACAGCATGGATACGATGATTAAAAGAAGCGGAAGAGCAGCGATGTCGTTAGACACCTTGAGTCGAAATGAGGCTGCTCCTTTTTGATAAAGATAAAAATAAAGACGGTCGATTACAAAAAATCCGGCCAGTGACAGCACTAAGTATCCTGCTAACCCAATATAGACATGTTTCATGACGTAATGTCCCATTTCATGCGCCATGATAAATAAAATTTCTCGGTCTTTCAGCTTTTGCAGTGTTGTGTCCCATAAGACAATACGCTTATTTTCACCTATTCCTGTGACATAAGCGTTCATCGTATTCGTTTTTTCAGACATATTGACCTCGTATACATGATCTGCCGGAATATGCGCTTTGTCTGCCAGCGTTAATATCTTCTTCTCTAGGGCTTGATCCTTTAGTGGATAAAAATTGTTATATAACGGATCAATGACGACCGGCTGTATAAAGAAGAGAAACAGCGTAACTGGGACTGTCAAACACCACGCATACAGCCACCAGCGCTTTCTTCTCTTTTGAATCAGCCAAAAGAACACAATAGCACAAAGGGCAAGGAGCGGATATTGAATCCAAAAATCCAGTGTTTGATCTTTCAACCAGCTTGCCGTACTTTGTGAAGATACTCCGTAGTGTAAAGACAGCTGATAGCCAATCCATTTAATTGGGAATGAAATGATCATTGTTAAAAGTGACAGCACAAACACATACACAAGTTTGCTTAAAAACTTGAAACGGGCTGCTGCCAAGCTCCAGTCTGCTATTTTCCGTGAAAACCCTGAAATGAGCAAAAGAAAAAAGACATACCAATCTAATGGGATGGTTATGAAATACAGCAGGTTCCGTATGTTCGAGAAATTCTCACTGATCACAAGCTCATGGCTTGTCATAAAAGTATGCGGATCTGCACTTGTCTCTTTTATACTTTCAGGTACCGATGAATCCCCCATTAGAAACAAATACGAATAAATAAAAAGACCGTACAATATGTATGCTACCGTTACAAGAGCTATCCATTTACGTACTCGCACAGGTCAGCCTCCCTTCCATCCCTCTCTCTATTCTAGTCGCGCATTTTTTCGTTTAGAACCTGTCTCATGTGGCTCCATCATAGCATGCCCCATCTGAAAAAGCTTTCGCGAAAAAAATGATTATGCGGCTCAAAAATCGGAGAAGCTACATGTAAAACAGTAAGTTGGAGGATCAAAATGAAGAAAATCCTTGCAGGAGTTGTGATTTTTGGACTTTTATTAATCACTTTCTTTTATGTGTTCAGCCGGACGAGCGAAATCTTTGATGAGAATCGAGCAGAAAAATTGCTGCTCTCACCTGCGAATGAATCAATCTCTTATGAAATAGATGATAAGGACACAGCAGAAGATTTAATTGAAGAATTAAATAAAGGCAAACAAACAAGCAATCATCTCAAGAAAAATTTAAAAAAGCCTGATTATATCGCCAAGGTGATGTTCGGACGAACAAACGGCACCACCTTCCAGCTTTGGACCAACCGATCACAGGTCGTTTTTTTAGTTGATGGAACGTTTTATGAACTGAATCAAAAACAGTCGAATTCTTTTCAGAGACAGTTAAAAGAAGCCATTCAAAAGAGCTAAAATAAAATGTCTTTGAGAGAAAACCTTGAATTGCGGGGATTTGTAAGGGAGTCTCCTCATCAGAGACTCCCTTTTTTTTATTTACTTTCTTCTGCTTGATACTTTTCTCTTAGCGCTCTTCTTAAAATTTTACCTGTTGTGTTTTTAGGAATATCATCTATGAAATGGATCGTTTGGGGCTGCTTATATTTTGCTAAATAGCGTGAACAATGTGTGATGATGTCTTCTTGATTAATGTGAGCATGTTTCTTAGGGGAAATGTAACAGACGACTGCCTCTCCTGTGTTTGGGTCTGGCACACCGATGACGACGGCTTCTGCTACAGCTTCATGTTGATAGAGTACTTCTTCTACTTCTCTTGGATAAACATTATAACCGCCAACAAGAATCATATCCTTTTTCCGATCGACAATATAAATATATCCTTCTTCATCTCTTCTCGCCAAATCGCCAGTATACAGCCAGCCGTCTCTTAGTGCAGCTTCTGTATCTTCTGGCATTTGATAATAGCCTTTCATGATGTTTGGCCCTTTTGCTATCAGCTCTCCGACTTCATTTGGACCGACTTCTTCTCCTAGTTCATTCACAATTTTATTCTTCACATTCATAATGTCAGTCCCGACAGAACCTGGTTTTCTTTTTCCGTCAAGAGGATTGAATGCAGTCACTGGAGATGCCTCTGATAGCCCATAGCCCTCAAGGACCGTAACACCGAATTTTTCCTCAAAGCCATGCAGTAAGGCAACAGGCATTGAGGCACCACCTGATATACAGATCCTCACGGATGACATCGCTTCCTCATGTCCCTCCTGTCGGTACAAATAGTTATACATGGTGGGCACTCCAACAAATAGCGTTGGCTTCTCTTTTTCCATCATGCGCAAAAGCTCTGACGGGCTGAAATGCGGCAAGACATAAATCTTCGCACCATGAATCAACGGCGCATTCATACAGACTGTTAAACAAAATACATGGAACATTGGCAAAGCGGCAATAACCTTGTCCTTTTTATCAATTGATAAATACTCAGCGACATCTCTGGCATTTGAATAAAGGTTGAAATGAGTCAGCATGGCACCTTTTGGTTTTCCTGTCGTGCCAGATGTAAATAAAATAACAGCAGTATCATCTGGCTGAATGGAAGGATGTACGTTTTCATTCGTAGCACCTGTCACAAGCTTTCCAAAGAAAACAAGTCGATCAGATACTTCCTTGAAGCTTGATCTGCACGCCGATTCATTTTCTGCACAAATAATGACTCTTTCAATGGACGGAAGCTGCTCATACACCTGCTCATAAACTGGCAGAAGCTGTTCAGGCGCCACAATACCTTTCACATCGCCTGTGATGAGCATATATCCAATTTCACTAGGTGTGTATGTTGGGTTAATAGGTACAACGACAAGCCCTGCCTTTAATGCGCCAAAAAAAGAAATGACAAAATGCGGTGAATTTCCCAAAATAAGCGCGATATGATCCCCAGCTTGAAACCCTTCGCTCACTAATCCATCTGCAAAACGCTCGATACTTGTCATCAGCTCTCGATAGGTCCACTCCTTTCCTTCAAAGATCAGTGCGATATTTTCTCCCTTCGTCATCGCCGTCTGCTGAAGATTTTTGATCAAATCCATTCTCCCACCCCTTACATGTCATCAATGAATGAATGACCATTCATTTTATGGCCGAACATTCCTCCTTTCTATTATAATAGACAATCGAAAAAATCCACAAGATCAAATGTAAATCGCTTTCATTTCCTTCAATCAAAAAAGCACTGCTATGCCTAGCAGTGCTTTCCCGCGATTAATAAATCAAATCAAGAAAATCCTCTTTTGATACGTTGCCGAAATAGTGACGCATGTCCATATTTTCTAAGACGTCACTGATCGTTTTACGATCATATTGCTGGCCAATGAGCCGCTTCTCAATATCGGCAATATCCCCTACGCCAAAGAAATCACCAAAGATTTTGCAATCCTGGATCATCCCTTTTTTCACTTCTAATCGCAAATCAATGGAGCCTGCAGGGAATCTCTTAGAATGCTGCAAATTAAATTTCGGTGAACGGCCGTAGTTCCATTCCCATTTTTGATAGCGATCTCGAGAAATTTCGTGAATCTTTTCCCAATCCTTTTCAGTCAGGCGATATTGAGGCACGTCCCCATTTGTATCAAAAATGTAGCTTAAAAGAATTTTTCTAAATTCTTCTGTTGTCATTTTTTGATCCATCAGTTCACTGATATTGGCAACCCTGCTTCTAATCGATTTGATGCCTTTTGATTCAATTTTTTCTTTTTTCACATTTAAAGCCGAAACGACATGTTCAATTTCTGAATCAAATAGCAGTGTGCCATGGCTGAAAATACGTCCTCTTGTTGCGAACTGGGCATTTCCAGAAATTTTACGTCCATCTGCCATGATGTCATTTCTGCCGCTCAATTCAGCTTTAACGCCTAGCTTTTCAAGCGCTTTGATAACTGGCTCTGTGAACTTTTTAAAGTTATGAAAGCTGTCTCCATCATCTTTTGTGATAAAGCTGAAGTTTAAGTTCCCTTTGTCATGGTAAACTGCACCACCGCCGGATAAGCGGCGCACGACTTTGATTCCATTGTCTTCCACATACTTTGTGTTGATTTCTTCTATTGTATTTTGGTTCTTTCCAATAATGATCGACGGCTGATTGATGTAAAACAGCAAATATGTTTCTTCTGGATCTAAATATTTTAAGCAATATTCTTCAATTGCCAAATTAATCATTGGATCATAATGTTGTTCGTTATCGATAAACAGCATCTCTATCTTCCTTCCTTGTTCCATCTAAGCCCTGAATGGGCAAGCTGTATACTGCCAGTATATAACGCCTGTGCTTCATTGACTAGGTCTTTATGACGTCCAAAATGGGGCAGATGGGTGATGATAAGTTCCCCAACATTTGCTTCCTTTGCAATTTTCCCTACTTCCGTACTGTTCATATGTCCGGCACCTGATCCATCTTGTCCAACGTAAAAATTGCTTTCGGCAATGAGCAGATCTGCCCCCTTGCTAAATGGAATAAATGCCTCCTGATAGCTTGAGTCTGCAGTATACACGACCACAGCATCTTCTGCCTGAATTCTCATCGCATAGCATTCTGCCGGATGAACCGTTTTCAAAAAATCAATTTGAAAGGGTCCGAGTTCAATCCTTTCTTCTGGCTGGTAAGGCTTTGCCTTTGTATGTACATCATCAGAAAGCCGCCCAAATGCTTCTTGATCACCAGTATGTCCATAGATCGGAAGCGGGCCGCTGCTTTTTCCTAAATGATATCCCACTAGCTTTGCATATTGGAGTGGTCCGATATCAGCAATATGATCGTGGTGATAATGAGAAAGGAGAACAGCATCTAGTTCTTCTATATCAATGTATTGCTGCAGCTTTGAAAGAACACCGCTTCCGCAGTCTACAAGAAGACGAAAGCCATTTGATTCAAAAAGGTAGCCTGATGTCGCTTCACCAGCTGCCGGAAACCCTCCATAGCATCCAATCACGGTTAAGTTCAACGTCATTTTTCCCTCCTTTTCTAAAAATCCCCTTCTTACAATATACCCATTTTTCAAGGAAAAAGCATTCTTCCTGCCTATTGTTACAAAACAGATTGACAATTATTAATCTGTTATAATACAATAATAGCAACAAATCGTATTGGAGGATGACAAATGCTAGGAAAAATCACAGAGTTTTTTAGAAATTTGCCCTCAAAGAAATGCACAAAATGTGGAAATGATTTAATGGAACAGCACGAGTGTTACGGTAATGAATGTGAGGAATGCTCACAAGTAAGTTATCTTAAATAAGGGAATAAATTGAATAAAAAAGCACTTTTTTCCTCCGTCATCAGTTGGAGTCAAAGGTGCTTTTTATTTTTTCTGAAAAATAGGTAAAAAGGTAAAACCCTCGTCACAAAAGGGTTTTTTAGTATTTTCATATGATGACTTTTAGTTCTGAAGGCACTTTTTATTGACTCGAAACAATGGAGGGGGTTCTAAATGTCTATTTTTTCTAATAATTTTGTATTTTCTTAATATAATTTAATCGTGGACGAACCTCTTTAAATTTAGTTATACTTTAATTCATATATTAAAACTTAATATGGTGGGAATATTCCTTTAATGAATATGTTAGGGAGGAAATCTATGAAAAAATTAAAATTTGGATTGGCTACTCAAATCCTAATCGGTCTTATTCTCGGTGTTGTTGTTGGGGCAATCTTTTTCGGTAACCCAGGTGTCGAGACATACTTAAAACCAATTGGAGACTTCTTCTTAAGGCTCATAAAGATGATTGTCATACCAATTGTCGTATCCAGCTTAATTTTAGGTGTTGCAGGTGCGGGTGATGGTAAAAAAGTAGGGAAACTAGGTTTTAGAACCATTCTTTATTTTGAAATTATCACAACATTTGCGATTGTCCTTGGTCTTGTGCTTGCAAACTTTGTACAGCCTGGTGCAGGCGTTGACTTTGGAAATACGGAAAAGCAAGATATTAGCCAGTATGTTGAAACGGAAAAAGAGCAAAGCAGCAAATCAGTTGCTGATACGTTCCTTCATATCGTTCCAACGAACTTCTTCCAATCATTGGCGGAAGGTGATTTGCTTGCGATTATTTTCTTCACTGTGCTATTTGCACTTGGCGTTTCAGCAATTGGCGAACGCGGTAAACCAGTGCTCGCCTTCTTCGAGGGTGTATCACATGCCATGTTCCATGTCGTCAATGTTGTGATGAAAGCTGCACCATTTGGTGTATTTGCACTCATTGGTGTGACCGTATCAAAATTTGGTCTTGAATCTCTCATTTCATTAGGTAAGCTTGTAGGTCTTGTTTATTTTGCGCTCGCTCTCTTCCTTATCGTTGTATTCGGAATTATCGGAAAGATGATTGGCGTCAATATTTTCAGATTTCTTGCTTACATGAAAGACGAAATGCTTCTTGCCTTTAGTACATCCAGCTCTGAAACAGTTTTACCAAGAGTCATGGATAAAATGGAGCGCATCGGATGTCCAAAAGGAATTGTTTCGTTCGTTATCCCAATCGGTTATACGTTTAATCTGGACGGCTCCGTCTTGTATCAAGCCATTGCTGCGCTTTTCCTTGCACAGGTATATGGCATTGACCTCACGATCGTCCAGCAGCTTACACTAGTTCTTGTGCTGATGGTAACATCTAAAGGAATGGCTGCCGTTCCTGGTACTTCATTTGTTGTATTACTCGCGACATTAGGAACGATCGGTGTACCTGCTGAAGGTCTTGCATTTATTGCAGGTGTGGACCGTATCATGGATATGGCACGGACTGTTGTCAACTTAACAGGAAATGCACTTGCAGCTGTTGTCATGTCTAAATGGGAAGGGCAGTATGACCCTGAAAAAGGACATCGTGTGATGACTGGACAAGAGGCACCTGAGCCAACACAGCTTTCAAGCTAACCAAAAAGAACCCCATCTATCAGGGGTTCTTTTTTTATGCTGTGATTAATGGTGATTGAACATAGTAGTAAAGGAGATCCGCTGTATGGACAAGTGAATCTTCATGTGTTCTTTCAAAAGCATGCGAGGAATCTATACCAGGACCAATCAGTCCATGAATGATATCATGCCCTGCTCTAATGGCTGCTGATGCATCAGAGCCATAATAAGGGTAAATATCAAGGCGGTAATCAATGTTGTTCTCTTCTGCTAATGCAGCTAAATGCTTGCGTAATCCATAGTGATAAGGGCCGCTCGAATCCTTTACACAAATCGATACACTGTATTCATCTGTCGATTGACCGTCACCGATCGCACCCATATCAACAGCTAGATATTCCACTGTTTCTTCTGGAATATTCGAGTTGCCGCCGTAGCCAATCTCTTCATTATTGGAAATTAAAAAATGCGTCGTATGCGGCAATGTGATGCTTTCCTTTTGAATCCGGTGGATGAGCCGCAAAAGCAGCGCAACACTTGCCTTATCATCAAGATGTCTTGATTTAATAAACCCTGAAGACGTCACTTCCACTCTCGGATCAAATGAAATAAAGTCCCCTACTTGAATGCCAAGTGCTTTGACATCGTCTGCATTTTTCACCTTTTCATCGAGACGAATCTCCATATTTTCTTGGTTTCGTTTCGCTTTTCCAGCATCCGCATAAACATGAACGGATGTTTGATGCATAAGAATGGTCCCTGTGTATGTATGGCCTGATGCTGTTTCAATTTCACAATATTCGCCTTCAATTGAGTTATATTGAAAGCCTCCAATAAGTGCAAGACGAAGCCGTCCATTTGATTTAATTTCCTTAACCATCGCACCGAGCGTATCGACATGCGCTGTCAGCATGCGGTGTTCTTTGTCATCTGTCCCTTTGATTGTGGCAATTAATCCGCCTTTTCGATTTCGTTTTGTCTCAATATTTAAATCTTGTAAAAAACGTTCAACAAAGCCGATCACTTTTTCCGTATTTCCTGATGGACTTGGGATTGATACGAGCTTTTGAATCAGCTGAACGGTTTCGTTTACTTCAGTTGTCATTCGGCATTTCCTCCTTTGTCTGAAAGCAATTCCTTCCATGTATGCCTTTTTCAGCATCTCTTCTTAAAATATATCGCTTCAGGTTCGAGATGTCTAATTTCAAATGAAAAATCCTTCCTCTATAAAGAGAAAGGATTCATGAATTAAGCTTCGTCCTGTTTCATTTTTCTTACGTTCCAAGCAAAGTATGCTGTTGTTGCCGCCATCATGATGATCGCAACTGTTCCAAGGATCGCTGCTTGGTGCCATAAATAGCTGTCATCACCGCTTGCAATGATCGTTCTAAATCCGTTGATTGTATACGTCATTGGAAGCAGACTATGAATGACTTGGAAGAATTTCGGCACAAGCTCAAGCGGGAATGTACCAGCACTTGCTGCGAGCTGAAGAACCAAGATAATAACGGCAATGAAGCGTCCTGGGTTCCCCATAGTTGTCGCCAGCAGCTGAATGATCGCTAAGAATGTCAGACTGACGATAATCGCAAAGAGATAGAAGCGCCAGAGGCTTTCCACCTCAAGACCAAGCCCAAAGATGAGCATGGAGCTTGCAATGACTGCTTGCAGGATACCGACAAAGAGGAGTACGCTATATTTGCTGAAAAACCATTCAAACGCGTTTCTAGGGCGTCCAGCAGGGTCTTTCATTGGGAATACAACGGTGAGCATGAGAGCCCCTACAAAGAGTCCCATCGATAAAATATAAGGTGTGAGCCCTGTACCATAATTATCGATCTTTTTCGCTGTATCATTTTCTGTTTTCACGGGACTCGCAATCATATTGTAATTGTCTTGACCCGCATCAATTTCTCCTGTTTCATCAGCGGCACTTTTTAATTTATCGGACAGCTTACCTGTACCGCTCTTTAAATCTCCCAATCCTTTATCGAGTGATTTTGAGCCTTCAGCAAGCTTAGATGTGTTGCTTTGGATATTCGTTGAACCACTTTCCAGCTTATTTAACGCTGCACTCAGCTGGCTTGAACCATTCGCAAGCTTATCTGCACCGCTTTTCGCTGTATCCAGCTTTCCATTTGCTGTTTGCAGACCATCTTGTAATTGGCCTTGACCTGTTTGGAGCTTAAGTGCACCTTGATACAATTTATTCGTTCCAGATGTCATTTGATCAATCGCACTTTGTATCGCGACTGTAGATGTGTACAGCTGTTCCGTTTTCTTTGGCAGCTGTTTGACTTGCTGCAGCTGAGCTTTTGCAGAAGCAACCGCAGATTGAACCTCACTTGCATCAGGCAGTTCCTGCAAGGCCGCTAAGCTTTGTTCTAGTCCAGACAGATCTGGCAGTTCGATTTTAGGCAGACTGTCAAGCTGATCCATTGCCGCCTTTTTCTCTTCATCTGTCATTGAGCTGTTTTGGATGATGCTTTTTACTTTAGCATCTCGATTCGATAGCGCCTCTTTTAATGAAGCAAGTTTTGTACTAAACGTTTTTGCGTCTTTTTTTACCTGATCGAGTTTAGGCGCCATCTTTTCAAGATTCGCTAATTCTGGTGACGACAAGACTTTTTCTACTGCTTCAATTTTTTCTGAAAAAGATTGTGCTTTGTTGTTTAGCTGCTCAATACCCGCTGTGAATTGCGGCATTTTAGAAGCGAGCTGCTGATGACCTTCACGGCTTGTGTTTAACCCTTCAGTCAATGTATCAATTCCTGTACCAAGCTCTCCAAATTTCTGATCGATGGTTTGATAGCCTGTTAAGAGCTGGCCAAGTCCGCTGTCAAGAGATTGTATCCCTGTGTTCAGTTCACCCATTTTACCAGCAAATTGATGAACACCTTCGCTATAGGTTAACGTTCCTTCAGCCAATTTTGCTAAATTGTCCTTTAACTTGTTACTGCCATCTTTTGCATTTTTTGTTCCGTCATCAATTTTCTTCGCACCATCGCTTGCTTGATCTAAGCCTTTTGCAATCGTTTTGAAGTTATCAAAAATGACCTCTGCATAATTTTTTGTGACTTCCTTTGAAACCGAATCTTTTAATTTGATAATGGCATTATTCGCAATTTGTGACGCCGCATAGTTGGCGCCTGGATTCGTATAATATTTCAGATTCGATTTTTTTGGATGCTTATCAAGGACTGTACTTGCATTTTTCGAGAAATCCTTTGGTATTTCCACGACGAGATAATAATCCTCATTATTTAATCCCTTCACTGCCTTTTCTTCACTATCGACAAAGTTCCATTTGAAATTATCGTTTTTCTTTAATTCCTTCACTAAATCATCGCCGACATGCAGTGTCTTCCCGTCATAATGACTGCCTTCATCCAAGTTGACAACCGCTACAGGCAACTGATCGACTGTACCATATGGATCCCAGTACGCTTTTAAAAATACACCGCTGTAAATCAGCGGAATAAATAAGACAGCTAAAATCGGGATCAGTAGTTTTTTGCTCGTCACAATGTCTTTCCATTGATTCCGAATTAAATTCATTGCTGTTTTCCTCCCATAGATGAATGACTAAATTTAGAATTTGGTCATTTGAACTAAAAAAAAATTATGGTGCTGCTAAAAGTCCTTTGAGTACATAAAGTTCCAGCGACTCGGCCACCTCTTCTTTTGTTAAAGGCTCGTATCGCTTTTCCCAATCAAAAATAAGTGCAATATATAGTTTCACCATCACAAATGCAGTCAATTCAGGATCACATGGCTTAATGTCGCCTTTATCAATCGCTTCTTTTACTTTCGTTTTGATATAGCGAATGATCATTTGCTCCATCTTCTCAATCATTTCCTTGACCGCTGACGTGCCAAGCTCCGCACTTTCCTGAAAGATTTTGATTGTGAGCTGGTGGTTTTTTCGAAATTCCAATATTGCAAAGAGTGCTAAGTGAAGGTTTTCAGAGAAACTTTTTTCCTCATCCATTGCTTCATCCGCAATTTTCCTCATCTCCATTAAAAGGGATGTGAAAATTTCATCGAACAGCTCTTCTTTGTTTTTGAAAAAGGTATAAATGGTTCCTTTTCCGACGTTGGCAAGCTTCGCCACAAGGTCCATTGTGGTGGCTTTATACCCGAATTGAGTAAATGCCTTCGTAGCCCCGTCTAAAATCATTTGTCTCCTATCAACACTCATGATCTCACTCCCAAAATGACTATTTGAACGTTTTGGTCATTAAGTACAGAAAGTAATATACCACACCCTTTTCCCCGGATGCAACAACTTTGTTCACATTTATGATTCCCAACTCTTTTCGATTGATTCGAACATGAAAAACTCCCTTTCCATGACAGAAAAGGGAGTTGTTTTTTTATGAAAATAGGTAAGATAAAGCTTCTGAAATAGCAGCTTTTCCTTGATCAATACAATCAGGGATTCCGACACCTTCAAAAGCAGCACCTGTGATATAAACACCAGGATATGATTGCTTAAACGTTTCTCGCATGTTCGAAATAGCTTTTTGATGACCGACGTGATATTGCGGCATGCTCGTCTTCCAGCGAGTCACTGTCGTCAGTTCTGGATCTGCTTTTATATCCATGATTTTTTTCAAATCCTCCAGCACGATGCTGACGATTTGATGGTCTGACTGCTCGACAATTGATTCGTCGCCAGCTTTCCCTACATAGGCACGCAATAGCGTTTTTCCTTTAGGAGCTGTATGCGGCCATTTTTTGTTCGTCCACGTACAGGCTGTAATAGAGAAATCACTGTTTCTTGAGATGACAAAACCAGTACCGTCATATTCATTATGAACATCCTCTTCTTTAAAACCGAGTGCCACCGTTGCAACAGAAGTAGATGTCATATCATGCAAGTACTCAAGCCCTGCTTCTTTTGGAAACATGGAATAGATCGATTGATGCGGAGTTGTCACAATGGCTGAATCAGCAAAAAGCGTTTGACCGCTGTCTAACTGCACACCGTAGCCCCCATCTGTTTTTTCAATCTGCTTCACTTTTGTCCCTTTATAAATCGTTGTCAGCTTGAGCTTGCTTTCTACTGCTTCAACAAGCGCTTGCAGTCCTTGATTGATCGTTTGGAACTGCCCTTGTCTTTTCGCTGTCACTTGCTGCGCTTTCGCATGCTGCTGTGATTTTTTCATCCCAAGAATCAAACTGCGATGCTTTTGTTCTGTTTGATAAAACTGCGGGAAGGTGGACATTAAGCTGAGACGGTCAATGTCACCTGCATAAATTCCTGATAGAAGAGGTTCGATTAAATTCTCAACTACTTCATCACCGACACGTCTTCTAAAAAATTCACCGAGCGACTGATCTTCTGTTTGCTTGCTTTTTGGCAAGACGAAATCCATTGCGGCTCTCGCTTTTCCTGCAACTGAAAAAAGACCGGTTGTGATGAATGGGCTGATTTGAGTTGGAATACCCATGACAGCGCCTTTTGGCATCGGGTGAAGGGTTTCATTGACTAGTACATATGCCTGCCCTGTTTCATTATTGACGAGCTGATCTGCGAGACCCACATCCTTCGCCAGCTGCGGTCCACTGACCTTTCTTTCTAAAAATGAATCAGGTCCACGTTCAATGATGTAGCCGTCTTTATATAATGTTTGTATTTTTCCACCTAGCCTAGGGCTCGCTTCAATAAGAGATATTTGAATGGGAAGACCTTTTTCTTCGACTTCCTTTTCCAAATAGAAGGCGGCGGCTAAACCAGTGATGCCACCGCCAATGATGACAAGGTGTTTTTGATTGTCATGCATAGGATCGCCTTCTTTTATATAATTACTTGCTTTCGTCAAGCTTCTTTAATACGACAGTTGCGAGGGCATCAATAAATGCTGGTTTCGCATTTGGCATTTCTGGACGATAGTAGGCTGCACCGATTTCATCTGTCACGACTTTACATTCATAATCGTTGTCGTATAACACTTCAAGATGGTCAGCGACAAATCCAACAGGCACATATACGAACGTTTTATAGCCTTTTTGTTCGAATAGGTCCCGTGTTAAGTCTTGAACGTCTGGTCCAAGCCATGGATCAGGCGTGTTGCCTTCACTTTGCCAGCCAATTTCATAATGTTCAATTCCTGCACCTTCTGCAATCATTTTGGCAGATTGTGCGAGCTGATCAGGATATGGATCTCCTGCTGCAATAATCTTTTCAGGAAGGCTGTGTGCAGACACAATGAGTACGGCTGATTCTCTTTCCTCTTCACTCATCGATGCATACGTATCCTTCACTTGTTTCACCCAATAGTCCACAAACTTCGGCTCATCGTACCAGCTTTCCACAGACGTAATCTTCAGATTGCCAAGCTTGTCTGCCTCATCTTGTGCACGCTTGTTATACGATTTCACGCTAAAGGTTGAAAAATGCGGCGCAAGAACAATACTCACTGCTTCTGTGATGCCGTCCTTGTGCATCTCTGCAACTGCATCCTCAATGAACGGCTCAATATGCTTTAAGCCAATGTAGACATGAAATTCAATGTCGTCTTGGATGTCGTTCAAATGATCACACAAACCATTTGCCTGCTGTTCGGTAATTTTTGATAAAGGAGAAATACCGCCGATTGCCTTGTAGCGATCCTTCAAATCTTGCAGCATCTCTGGCTCCGGCTTTCTGCCTCTGCGGATATGTGTATAATAACGCTCAATATCTTCTTCTTTATATGGGGTGCCATATGCCATGACAAGAAGTCCCATTTTCTTTTTCTCCACAACCAACACTCCTTCAGATCATTTGAAATAGTTTAGATGGATGATTTTTTATGTTTCGCTGAATAATCGTGAATAAAATCTGTCAGCTTCTTTAACGTATCTGGTGAAACATCTGGAAATACCCCATGACCTAAGTTAAAGATAAAGTGATCTGATTTCATTCCTTGATCTAAAATATCTTTTGCTCTCTCTTCAATGACTTCCCAAGGAGCAAGTAAAATGGTTGGATCAAGGTTCCCCTGTAACGTTTTTGTGAGCCCTTCTTTTCTTGCTTCGTCTACACTCATACGCCAATCCAGTCCAACCACATCAAGCGGCAGGTCATGCCAGTCTTTCGCTAAATGGCTTGCACCAACTCCATACATGATCATTGGGACGTTTTCAGACTTCAGCTCTGTGAAAATTCGCTGCATGACAGGCTTAATGAATGTCCGGTAATCTGCTGCATTTAAAGCACCAACCCATGAATCGAAAATTTGAAATGCACTGACCCCGGCTTTTACCTGCGCGCGTATGTACGTAATCGTCATATCAGCTAACTTGTTCATAAGCAGCATCCACGCCTCAGGATCACTGTACATCAGTGCCTTTGTTTTATGATAATTTTTAGATGGGCCGCCTTCAATCATATAGCTTGCCATCGTAAATGGTGCGCCAGCAAAACCGATAAGCGGAACATTCAGCTGCTCCTTCGTTAAAAGCTGAATGGTATCAAGCACATATGGCAGGTCTTCTTCAGGATGAAGTTCCCCAAGACGTTCGATATCTGCTTTAGATCGAATCGGTGCATCAATCACAGGTCCAATTCCATTTTTAATTTCTACGTCCACTCCAATAGCCGGAAGCGGGGTCATAATATCTTTATATAAAATAGCGGCATCTACACCATATTGTTCTACAGGAAGTCTTGTTACATAAGCACATAACTCTGGCTGATGCGTAATTTCAAATAGCCCGTATTTTTCTTTAAGGGCACGATATTCAGGCTGTGAGCGTCCTGCCTGTCTCATATACCAAACTGGTACATGGTCTGTTTTTTCCCCTTTACACGCCTTTAAGAACGTGTCATTAAAAACCTTCGTTTTTCCCATTACCTTTCATTCCACCTTTCGCCTTATACTCTCTTTTTGTACAAGGCTCAAACCTGCTTTTACTATACCGTTTTTTCAAGGCACGGTATACTAAAGCGGCTCAATGTTCAAAAAATCGCCGAATATTAACGTCCAAAAGCCTCTGGCTTGACATATGGACTGCCTTCTCCTTCTTCTTGCGTTTGGGTATTATATGGAACAACCTTATACTCTGCATTTGAAAATACATTGGCATACGGCATTGTATAGCTGCCCACGCCTGTCACTGTGTCGATCAGCGTCTCGCTTCCATTTCTCTTTTCATAGATACGGTATTCAACGCGTTTATCCTCTTGATTGTCCCAAGACAGCTCTAATGTAAACAATCCTTTGATTTTAAACGCATAGCGGGCTTCAAATCCTGATAGTCCCTCTAAATGGATAGGCGACTCGAGCTCTTTTATCCCCTCTGGTTTTTCAAACGTTTCATTGGTGATTTGAGCTGCTGTTAAAATATCTTTAAACAGCTGCACCGGGAATTGACTGCCGCCGGTTAAATAGTGACTGTTATCGGTTTTGTCATACCCCATCCAAATCGCACCCGTTGTACTAGGCGTATAGCCGGCAAACCAAGCATCCTTTGTTGCACCTTTCACACCTGAATATGTGGTCGTACCTGTCTTACCTGCTAAATCTCCAGCGTATGAACCGCTCTGGGCTGTCCCGCCTTTGACGACTTGCTGAAGCATTCTTGTCATATTCCAAGCATTCTGCACGCTAAACACTCGTTCTTGCTTACCACGATTCTTTTCTACAGTTTCTCCTTCATCATTGGTGATTTTCTGAATGAAGAAAGGCTTTTTATATACGCCTTCATTTGCAAATGTATGGAAGGCTCCAGCGATCTGTAATGGAGAAACTCCTTTTTCTAAACCGCCAAGCGCCATGGCTAGTCCTTTATCCGAGATATCTATCCCCATTTTCTCAAGATATGATTTCGACGTGTCAATGCCCAGCTTGCTTAACGTCCACACAGCAGCGGTATTTTTACTTTTCATGAGGGCATCCACCATTGTGACCCTTCCTTCATACTGCCCATCGTAATTCTTTGGTGAATAGCCGTCATGGCTTTTTTCTTTGTCTTCAAGCAATGAATAAGGTCGGAATTTTTTCTCCTGCATTGCCGGACCGTAGACCGCAATCGGCTTAAAAACAGATCCAGGCTGCCTAACAGCTGTCACCCTGTTGTAGCCTCTCGCCTGATATTCTCGTCCACCGATGGCTGCTTTCACTCCACCAGACTCGTTATCAATGAATACGGCGCTGCCTTCCGGAGAACCGCTTTTTCCCGGGAAATAACGGTTGTTCTTCATCGCATCATATGCGGTTTTTTGCAGATTCATATCAATCGGAACTGTAATGGTATAGCCGCCTTGAAGCAATTGTTCATGTGAAATGGCATACTCTGACTCTGCTTCTTTAATGATGAGATCAACATAGCTGTCCACCCAAGGCGTTTCTGATTTCTTTTTCAAATGAATACCTAGTGTTCTCCCTTTTGCTTCTACTGTTTCTGTTGAAGACAAATATCCTTGTTCATTCATTAAATTCAGGATGGTGTCCCGCCTTTGTTTATTTTTATCAGGGTGTAAAACAGGCGAGTAAGAAGATGGTGCCTTTGGCATCGCAGCAAGTGAAGCACCTTCGCTGACCGTTAAATCTTTGACATCCTTACTAAAGTAATAATTGGCTGCTGCCTGAATACCATAAACACCATGGCCAAAGTATAGCTGATTCAAATACATCTCAAGCAGCTTATCCTTTGAATAATCTCTTTCTAAGTTAATGGCAATAATGACTTCTTTTGTTTTTCGAAGAAAGGTTTTGTCATTTGTGAGAAAAATATTTTTTGCGAGCTGCTGGGTGATTGTACTGCCGCCCTCTACCTTCCCTCCTGCTAATATATCTCGATAAACCGCCCTTGAAATAGACTGTGCATCAATGCCGTGATGCTCATAAAAACGCTTGTCCTCAACAGCCACAAAAGCTTTTGCTACTTTTTCAGGCACCTCTTTTAATGACACAGGATCCCGATTTTCTGAATACATGCTTGTGAGTTCTTTTCCATTCTGATCAATGATTTTGGAGGAAGCGTGAAAAACAAGCTTCTTTTCATCTATGACATAATGTCCTAAAAATAAAATCGTCAGATAGCCAATAAATGAGAGTACGATGGTACTTCCTGCAATGACTAATGGAATGATTATCTTCTTTTTCTTCAAATTAGGTCACCTCATTCCTTTATACGGATAGTATGGGATGTATTGCTTCATAATATGTTTTATGGATTGACTGCCAAAGAATTATATATCATTCTTTTGTTATACTATCAAGCAGGAGGCGGTTTAGATGAATTTCTATATTACATATGGAACAGCAGATTTTTTGCATAAAATCGCAAAGAAACACCATCTGGAAAATCTGCTTTATATGGTCGGGAAAGAACAAGCAGCTCTTTTTCATGAAACGGAGGGTGAGACTGTATTTAAAGCCCCTCATGCCTATGATGTGATTTATGCGAAAGGCGAGCTTGTCCAATCTGGTTTCGTCACCTTGAATCATATCCCTGTTAAGCTTGAAAGCAGAGCACTGTTTGAATCCACCTTTCAGAAAAAGACGAACATCTCAGAACATCAGCGCGGCTTCCAGGCTATTCGCGTTTTAAGACCGCAAAAAGATGAAGAAGTTTATTTGATTTTGACACTTTGGGAATCAGAGGACTTATTTCAAGACTTTCAAGAATCAGAAGCATTCTTTCAGCCACACGAGGATACAGGCTCCATTTTCTCTCGTCCAGCTTACCTCACATCCTACCATGCCGTCACAGACAATTAAGGAAGTGCTGCTCTCAGCACTTCTTTTTTTCATCAAAAAAAGCCCAGTCGATGGGCTCTTCATTTTATGAGCTTGATTTCAGCTCGTACCGATGAATGATCGGCTGAAGCACATAGAAATTCAGCAATATCCAACCTAATAAGACCGGCCACTTCAACATAGGTGAAGCACCTTTCAATTGAATCAGCAGCACCAATAACGGAATCAAGCAGATCATGAAAAAACTCATTTTTGAGACAAATGTTTCTTTGATTTGATGCCGGCAGCTTGGACACATCATCATTTTCGTATGTGATAAATGAAATTTTTCGACGAAAGAAAATGTTTTTGAACAATTTGGACAGCTTCCCAACGCTACTCCTCCCTTTCCCTGCTTCATATCAACTTCGACTTTTATGTAAAATGACCTTTTGATACTGACCACGAAATCCTCTTCTGTTGAAAGATTCTAACAATTACCATACAATCAGTAAAAGAGCATGAAGGAGGTTTTCGATTCAATGACAATATCCACTTTACAAAAAAGCATCAATGAACGTCTTGATGAACATTATGAGGAAATGGTTGAAATTAGACGCCATCTCCATATGAATCCTGAACTTTCTTTTCAGGAAGAAGAAACAGCCGCTTTCATCGCCAGCTACTATGATACATTACAAATACCTACGCGCACCAAGGTGGGCGGTCATGGCGTACTCGCTTTTATTGAAGGAGCTTCTCCGGGACCAACCATTGCCCTCAGAGCTGATTTTGATGCACTTCCCATCCACGATGAAAAAGATGTACCTTACAAATCAACAAAGCCTGGTGTGATGCATGCGTGCGGTCACGATGGGCATACTGCGACACTTCTTGTATTAGCAAAAGTCTTGCATACGCATCGTGATCAATTAAAAGGAAAGATCGTCCTCATTCATCAGCATGCGGAGGAATATGCTCCCGGCGGTGCAAAACCAATGATTGAAAACGGCTGTTTAGACGGTGTCGATGTGATATTCGGTACGCACCTTTGGTCTTCAGAGCCTTGTGGCACGATTCTTTATAAAAGCGGGAACTTTATGGCAGCGGCCGATCGTTTCTCCATTCAAGTCCAAGGGAAAGGCGGACACGGCGCTCAGCCTCATTTAACAAAAGATGCCGTACTCATCGGTTCACAAATCGTCGCAAACCTGCAGCAAGTCGTTGCACGTAAAGTCAATCCGATTGATTCTGCTGTTGTTTCTGTTGGAGGTTTTGTAGCAGAGAATGCCTTTAACGTTATTGCAGATTCAGCTGTTTTAACTGGTACTGCACGATCCTTTGAAGAAAGTGCACGGCATATTATCGAACGAGAAATTGAACAGGTGGTAAAAGGGGTATGCCAGATGCATGATGCTGCCTACACATATGAGTACGTCAGAGGATACCCTGCTGTCAAAAACCATCCAAAGCCGACTGAATATATTGCTGGCATCGCAAACCAGACAGAAGGTGTCACAGAAGTAAAAGAAGCGGAAACCCAAATGGGCGGAGAAGACTTTGCTTACTACCTTCAGCATGTCCCTGGTACCTTCTTCTACACAGGCGCCATGCCCGAAAACAGCCAGGACGTGTATCCACATCATCATCCAAAGTTTGATATCAACGAAAAAGCAATGCCTATCGCAGCAAAGGTACTCGCGAACACTGTTCTTTCCTACAATGAATAAAAAAAGCCGCTGTCATCAGCGGCTTTTCTATTTCATTTCTTTCAATATTCGCAAGTGAAACACATGGCGTGCGACCTCTCCGAGCTGTCCTGTCAGCTGATGATTCGCCACCCCGCCAACAGCGGCTCCGACGACCGGCATTAATTGAAACAGCTTTACAAGATCAATGTAATCTCGATACTCTTGCTGAAAGCTGTACCAATCCATTTCCTCGCGGCTCGTTTCCCAATCATCTATGATCTTCATCATTTTTTGACGATGGGCACTGCTGGAAAAGGCGAGCTGAAATATACAGAGCAAAAAGAGTCTTTCCTCCTTTTGAGATAAATCAAAGCCATAAATACACGCCAGCTCATAAAGACATTTCATTTTTATGCTTAACAGCAGCGGAAAGTCTGCCATTCCGAGGAATAAACCGCCTGCACCTGTTCCAACCCCTTCGATAGCTGCCGCCTTTTGGTAATACTTCACTTTATCCTTTGCCAGTTCATTTCGTTCTACAATAGATAATTGTTCATCAATCACTGAAAATGAAGTAAAGTGTGATCCTGATACGGTGGATTCAACCATTGTTTTGACTGCACTTGTGATGACTTGATGAAACCTTGCAGGAATTCGGCGGTTCACATGCTGCTGAACTCCTTTTGAAAACCGTTCGATCTTTGAAGGTTTTCTTAAAAAACGTGTTTGAAAAAGAATGGCTTCTTCATACAACTCTCGTTCAGCTGCATTCATCCGGTTCCCTCCTTGATGTCATCATACGCTCGCTGTAATCTCCACTTATCTCATCTTTTTTAACCTGCTTTGTACGTAAGGCTTAAAGAGGACAAACACAAATGCTAAAGAAATAAGAAAGGCAAGTCCGCTTCCCTGCCAGCCTCCCGCTGGAAGTACCGCACAGCTCAGCAAGATTGATTGGATGATCAGCACATTACGGACGAGAACAAAAAAGCTTCGATCCTTTTCTTTTTGAGAAACTGGATAAAGTGCCTGTAATGAAAGATGAGCAAAGTGCTTCGTTAACGGCACAAGCTGTACACCTGTGATAAATACTGTGAACAAGACAAGTAACGCACCCACCCAGCCTGCTGCACCTGTATACAAAATAATCAGGACAAACACGGCCGTTAATCTTAAAACGAGACCAAAATAGTCATTTGAGCGTACAAACGCCCTCACATACATATAAGAAAAAGTTTTACGCTGATCGTAAGGAACAAACTTCATAAGCCAATCCATGTATGCTCTTCTTTTCACCTGTTTCTTTAAGTGAGGCACATCTGTAAATAAGTTTGCTAAACGATAAAAGCGCTGCTTCCGTTTTAATTCATCAGAAATATGCATTTCCCATTGAAAGGGCTGTTTTTTCACTGCATTTGTTAAGTAGACGAGATAGACACCGTAGATAAGATAAAAAACGATTGCAATCACATAGGCTGCCTGTAAGACGGTGTAGATCAGCATCATATTTAATAGAAAACGAAGGGCTGCATCGAGCCATCTCACGTGTTTTCCTTGAAAATATGTGATTCTCCATTGAATGGCTGTATTCAGGCCCTTTATTAAGATCATTTGCGCCAGTATCAGCACATACCCCGTGATGCCTCCTGAAGACACCGCCGAATAAAGAGGAAGTGCGACAATGGATACAGCAATGAGAGGAAACAGCTGAGAAATGAAGCTAAAATTAAACGCTTGTTTTAGGTAAGGCTCCATCTTCCCTTCCAAAGGAAGCAAAAACACGAGATCGGCTTCTTTAATCAACGTACGTACATATGAGCTTGTGAGTACCAATGAGAAAACAACTGCCATCACCCAGTAGGATGGGAAGTGAGCCGGAATATGTTTAAGCCAGCTGCTGTACCAGCTTGCTCCGCCTGCAAGGAAAAAAATGAGCACAATGACAAGATGATCGTTGAACATGTATTTTAAGTATTTTCTTGTTTCTTGTACGTGTTCCTCTAGTCTTGATTTCCAAATGGTTTGTGTTGTTTTACTCATAGCTTTCTTCCTTTGTTAATTCCAAATAAAGATCATCGAGTGTCGCATCTCTCATATTGAACTGTTCTCTCAGCTCTGCCAGCGTTCCTTTCGCTCTGATTTCCCCTTCGTGCAAAATAATGAAGGAATCACAATAGCGCTCAGCTGTCGCTAAAATATGCGTTGACATCAGGACACTAGCGCCGCTTTTCTTCGCAGCATTCATCCGTTCAAGCAGTGCATTGATTGCAAGAGGATCAAGCCCTAAAAACGGTTCATCGATGATATACAGCTCTGGTTCCACAAGGAATGCACACATAATCATGACCTTCTGCTTCATTCCTTTTGAAAAATGAGCAGGGAACCATTTCAGCCGTTTCTCCATTCGAAATTCTTTCAGCAATGATGGCAGGCGTTCTTCTAATTGTTCCTTTGATAGACCGTACGCCATCGCTGTCAGCTCTAAATGCTCTTTTAACGTTAATTCTTCATATAAAACAGGTGTTTCAGGAATAAACGTAAATTGTGAACGATACGCCTCTTGGTCGTCTTGAAGAGTTCGTCCATTCAATTCAATGACACCTTTATGCGGTTTCATGAGCCCGATAATATGGCGGATGGTTGTACTTTTCCCCGCCCCGTTTAAGCCAATGAGACCGACGATTTGATTTCTTTCTAATTCAAATGAAATATTTTTTAGAACGGGATTCTTCGTATATCCACCCGTTACATCTTTTACAGTGAGAAGGGACATGAATTCGTTCCTTTCTTTCTTTTTTCCTTTATAGTAACAAAAACGAATGATAATTTGAAATGTTTACCTATAGATGAGTCATGAATAAAAAATAGGCGCTTTGGTCATCATAATGTATGTAGAAGAAATGAACTTGATGACCAATAAGTAAATGAGGTGTTTGTTAAAGGCAAAGAACCGCATGACAAGTTGGTTTTTCATCTAAAAACCTTAGCTTCTGTTTTGCTTCACTGATTCTTGATTTTTGTGTCCTATACAATATGTATACGACAAACCAAAACGTCAAATGAGGTGTTTACGGCAGAAATAGCAGGCATATGAATTCTTTATTTCAGTAAATAAAGAATTCAAAAGGCATTCGAATGAAAGCATCAGCATTTCTTCTGCAGGAGCAGGATGAGCGACCAAAGGAGTTCGCTTGTCCTGTTTTCTTTTTTGCTTCTTTTTGTGATACGATAAAGGAAAAATAATGAGGAGTGACATGGCGTGAGCGACTGCATTTTTTGCAAGATCATTGATGGAGACATTCCATGTGCAAAAGTATATGAAGACGAGCATGTATTGGCTTTTCTTGATATCAGCCAAGTAACAAAAGGACATACCCTTGTAATCCCGAAAATACATAAAGAAAACATCTATGAGATGACACCAGAAGTGTCTAACCACTACTTCCAAGCGATTCCGAAAATTGCAAGGGCGATCAAACAGGAATTTGAACCAATCGGGTTAAACCTCCTGAACAACAACGGTGAAAAAGCCGGACAATCGGTATTCCATTACCATATGCACATCATTCCGCGCTACGGAAAAGGTGATGGCTTTGGTGCCGTATGGAAATCACATCAAGATCAATACACGTCAGAGGATTTAAAAGACATTTCTTCTGCCATCCACACGCGGCTTACCTCATCTTAACAGATGAGGTTTTTCTTATTTTCACCCCTTTTCATCGCTTCCGCCTTTTAATAGTAAGATATTTTGAACGATTCAATTTTTTTGTCCAAATGCTTCAAATTTGTGATAGGATGGTTTTATCTTTTGATCCATTAACGCGAGAAATAGGGAGAGATTGTGATGAAGCGAACGACGAATTTTAATGCTGGTCCGGCGGCATTGCCGCTAGAAGTGCTTCAAAAAGCACAGGAAGAACTTGTTGATTTTAAACAAACTGGGATGTCTGTGATGGAGCTTTCTCATCGCAGCGGTGAATATGAAGCAGTCCACAATAAAGCAAAAGCGCTTTTAGTGGAACTGATGGACATTCCAGAAGATTATGAAGTCCTCTTTTTACAAGGCGGAGCTAGTCTTCAATTTGCGATGATTCCTATGAACTTCTTACATGAAGGCGAAACAGCTCATTTCATTCAAACAGGCGCTTGGTCAGAAAAAGCATTGTCAGAAGCAAAAGGGTTTGGTCAGACATCTGTGCTTGCTTCAAGTGAAGATGACAACTACTCGTATATTCCAGAAGTAGATGCATCCGGTTTAACAGATGGCGCTTACTTACATATCACATCGAACAATACAATCTTCGGCACTCAGTGGAAAACGTTCCCGAACACGTCACTCCCGCTCATTGCGGATATGTCCAGTGATATTCTCAGCAAAAAAATAGACGTTTCTTCATTTGATCTCATCTATGCCGGGGCACAAAAAAACCTAGGGCCTTCAGGTATCACGATTGTGATTGCGCGCAAACGTTTATTAGAGAAAGAGAAAAGCAGCACGCCAAAAATATTAAAATATTCAACACACGCAAAAGCCAATTCTCTTTATCATACACCACCGACTTTTGCGATTTATATGCTGTCACTTGTCCTTGAGCATGTCAAACATGCTGGCGGTGTAGAAGCAGCGGAAAAACGCAATGAACAAAAAGCAGGCATTCTCTATGATACCATTGATCAAAGCGGCGGTTTTTATCAAGGACATGCGCGTGCTGACAGCCGTTCTCATATGAACGTCACCTTTACTCTTCGTGATGATGCACTTACTTCTTCCTTTGTGGAAAAAGCAAAGCAAGAGCAAATGGTTGGACTTGCCGGCCACCGTTCTGTCGGCGGATGCAGAGCATCTATTTACAATGCGGTCTCAATAGAAGACTGCCAAAAGCTTGCGGACTTTATGAAAAAGTTCCAGCAAGAAAATGAGTAAAAAGGCTTTTCTATAGGGAAATAAATTTGTTATAATAACGAAAAATATAAAGTCATGACTCTTGCAATAAATGATGAGCCATATTATTGGAGAGTCCTATAAGAGCTTAGCAGAGGAGAGCATAGAAATGAAAACAAAAGAATTAGTGATTATGTCATTGCTTGCAGCAATGGGCGCTGTTTTGCATACGATTTTCCCGCCCATCTTTTTCGGAATGAAACCTGATATGATGCTGGTCATGATGTTTTTAAGCATCATCCTTTTCCCAAAGGTTCAGCATGTTGTCGTGATTGCGCTAGTGACTGGCGTGATTTCTGCATTAACAACGGGATTCCCAGGCGGACAAATTCCGAATATGATTGATAAACCAGTGACAGCCTTTATCTTCCTAGCCCTTTTCTTATCTTGCTTAAAGATAAAGAACAAAGTGGTGCTGACCGCTGTGTTAACTGCGATTGGAACCATCGTATCCGGTGTGATTTTCCTATCTGCCGCTTTACTGATCACTGGACTGCCAGCTGCATTACCGGCACTTCTTGTGGGCGTGGTCCTGCCAGCAGCCGTGATTAATACCATTGCTATGGTATTTGTCTTCCCAATTGCTCAGTCCATTTTAAGACGTGCAAGAATGATAGAAGTTGCTTAACGAATAACCGAACCTCTTCATGATAGATGAAGAGGTTTCAGATTGTTGACAAAGGGCTAAAATGATCTTGATTTTAGCCCTTTGTCTTCTTTTCAGCGTGATAGAAAACCTTTGAAGTCTAGGAAGGACGAGTACTGGCGCGGAGCGAATTTGATATTCGTGAGCACCAGCACGCAGGACTGACAAAGAATGCGAGGGTTTGTCTACACGCTGGAACCTCTTCATGATAGATGAAGAGGTTTTTTTCATGCTTTTATAAAAGAAAAAGGGTCAGCAGCAAAATGAGGAGCGAAATTCCTGCACCAGCCGCACACACAAGTGCTTTTTGCTTTAATACATGTTTTGGCGGATAAGACCCTGCATACCCAAGCTGTCTTGCATAATGAATAGAACCACCTGTAAAAACGATGACGATACACATAAAAACGAACAGAAAGACAGACAACCTTCTCCCCTCCCTTTTCTTCAAAAGTATGCTAAAATAAAGCAAGCTATGTATGGAAGTTCAATGAAGCTGATCGTCAGCTCAGAGAGAACATGCGAATGTGTAAAATTTGACTAGAGGTGATTTGAATGGCTAGTGGACGTTCTTTATTAACAGGATTATTTGTAGGCGGTCTCCTCGGAGGTGCGGCAGTGCTCCTGACGACTCCCTCTTCTGGCAGAGATGTGCGCGGAAAAGTGAAAGACGGCTATGACAAATTCGAAGATACGCTGACAAAATTAAAAAGAGACGGACAAGCTTTAAAAGAACAAATTGTGGAAACAGCAAAAGAAAGCGCAGAGGTGATTAAAGAAGTCGGGTCTGAATTGCAAACATCGATTCAGCAATGGCGCGAAGAAATCAAACCTCATCAGCAGGACTTACAAAAGGAAATTCAGGAAATTGAAGAAAAGCTCAAACAACTGGAGAAAACCTTACAAAACTAATATACTCACAAAAAAATATTCGTTTACAAAAGTGTGCGGGGTGCGTATCCCGCACTTTTTTTGTTGAAAAAAGGTTATTTTGACAATGTTTTTCATGACTTTTAAAAATTCTTGAATTTTCAGCTTTATTAATCTTTATTTTATTGGCATAATAGAATTACAAGAAAAAGAGAAGTAGGTGAAATGGATGAATCATTCGGAACAGCCTTTCGATGTAAAAGAAGCACTTTTATTCAGTCAAAGAATGGCCCAATTGAGCAAAGCTCTTTGGAAATCCATTGAAAAGGACTGGCAGCAGTGGATCAAACCGTATAACCTAAATATCAATGAACATCATATTTTGTGGATTGCGTATCAATTAAAAGGAGCTTCAATATCAGAAATTGCAAAGTTTGGCGTCATGCATGTATCAACGGCGTTTAACTTCTCCAAGAAACTGGAGGAACGAGGATTTTTAAAATTTTCTAAAAAGTTAAACGATAAACGCAATACGTATATTGAGCTAACGCCAAAAGGCGAAGAGACATTCCATAAACTACTCGAAGATTATGACCCGGCCCGAACTGGTATTGTCAAAGGCGCACAGCCGCTTCATGACATTTACGGAAAGTTCCCTGAGATTTTAGAAATGATGTGTATCATCCGAAACATTTATGGTGAGGATTTCATGGAGATTTTTGAGAAATCGTTTTCAAACATTGAGAAGGACTTTTTGAATGAGCAAGGAAAAGTCACAAAAAAGACTGAGGAACTTGAAAACTCAGCTGAGGCAGCAGAAAAAGCGTCTAAAACAAATCAAATTGTTTAATGATCTTTATAAATTCATTCATTAGCGGCTGAAAGAGCCCTTGATCATGCAAAGCAAATATTGTCTCATGAACATCCAGCTTTTCAATTAACTGTCCCGCAAAGAGCGCAAGGAGATCGTCAAACATGACGTAGCCTTGTGCTTTTTGCTTATCCATTTCCTCTGAAAGCTCAGCACAAATACGCTCAATTTCCTCTGCCTCTTCTTTCGATACACGCTGCCTGATCAATAACGCATAATATGGATAACGGCTCATATCGGCTACCGTCAATAAAAGTTCCATATAATATTCAAGCTGGCTCATTCGTTCCTCAATACTCATGTACGTTCCCTCTTTCTCTTAGTCCTTCTATTTTAGCCGAAATTACTCATTGACGAAAGAGACGAACCTCCCCCTTCTGTTCTTTTTTCTTGAAAAACCCAAAGTTTCCTCTCTTTATTCCATATGAAGGCACCATTTTATTTTTTTTCATCAAAACCATTGATTTTTATCCTCAGGAAGAGTAAATTATCTTGAGATATTCAATTCGATTTTTAGATTGGAAGGATGAAAAATGAATTGTTGGAAGACCATTAATCTTGAAAAGGATTATGGTTATACGAGAATGATGATTTCAGCCATAAGTCTTGCTATCCTTTTTTTCATTATGGCATTTTTATGTTTTCAACTGACTCATCCTGAAACGCGGCTAAGCAGCCATAACGCACCGCTTTTTGCCGTGCTCTTACTTGTGACATTGCTTGTCCACCGTGTGGTTCACTTGATCCCAGTGATGAAAAATAAGAAAAAAATGACGCTATTGATGAAACGAAATTGCTGGCAGCGCGTGCCTAAGAAAGTGATGCTTTTTTCACTTCTCAGCCCGTTTTGTGTCATCTCACCGGTTTACTTTTTGTTAGGCGTGGCGTTTCCTATGTACGCACACTATTTTATCATCATCGCAAGTATACATGCAGGCTATTGTTTGCCTGACTTTTTATTTGCATGGAAGCTGCTCAAAGCACCTAAATCCTGCATCATCGATCAAGCTCAAGACGAGTTTGATATTTTAGTTGACCAAACTTCCTCATCATGAGGTTTTTAAAGCCAACTTCTATCTTTTTCATAAAAAATTTGGTAATGTAGTATGGGAATAGCATAGAGAGGGGGGATCTCCGATAGTTTTATTTTACTTCATCGTCTTTGCCGCGTTTATTGTGTATTCAATAAACAGGCTTACTAATACATTATGCCTTGTCAGAGAGATTCCTGAAGAACGGCAAGATAAGGTGTTTCGCTTTATCAATGTATCGATACTGATCTTACTTATCTCATCATTTGTTGAAATTACCATTTCCATTTAAGATCAAAGCAAAAGCTGCCAGTTTGAGGGCAGCTTTTTGTGTATATTTTCATTAGCAAATCCAAGATGCACCGATGATGATCAATAAAATAAATAATACGACGACTAGTGCAAAACCGCCAGCAAAGACTTCTCCTCCCATGTGAAAACACCTCCTGCCAGTTCTTCCTCTGTTCTAAGCTCAGTGTATGCAGAAAAATAAAAAACGTTTAGGCACCTGTCATCGTTTGAAAAAAGAACCGCCCTCACGCACGGCAGGACGGCTCCCTTCTGTCACAGCGATTTAATTAGTAAAGATATGCTGCACCAACGATGATCAGCAAAATGAATAGCACGACCAATAAAGCAAACCCATTAGAATATCCTGCTCCCATATAATTCAGCCTCCTTTTTGTGATCACTATATGTGTATGTCGCGCGCAATTTTTTGACTAGACGAATGCCCTTCCATTTGCATTTCTTTTTACAGCGTGTCACAATATGTTATGATACAAGCAATGATAAATAAATTGGAAAGATTAGGAGTGTTTTTTGAATGAAAAAAATGGCTTTAGCAGCTGTAACAGCAGTAAGTGTTTTAACTCTTGGCGCATGCAGTAGCGGTGATAAAGATGTGATCGCCACAACAAAATCAGGAGATGTCACAAAAGGAGAACTTTATACTACTCTTAAGAAACAAGCAGGTGGAGATGCTTTAAACCTACTTGTTCAACAAAAGGTTCTTGCTGACAAATACAAAGTATCTGATAAAGAAATTGATAAGAAATTGGAAGAATATAAAAAGACACTTGGTGAAGATCGTTTAAAACAGCTTCAAGATGAATTCGGTAAAGATTACATCAAAGATCAAGTGAAATATGAGCTGCTGACTCAAAAGGCTGCCAAAGCTAACATCAAAATCACTGATAAAGAAGTAAAATCGTATTACGATGACCTTAAAGGAAAAATCCGCGCAAGTCACATTTTAGTAGCTGATAAGAAAACAGCTGACGAAGTGGAAAAGAAATTAGATAAAGGTGAAAAATGGGATGCCCTTGTCTCTGAATATTCAACTGATACTGCTTCAGCAGCACAAGGCGGCGATGTAGGCTGGTTCGCAAAAGAAGGCCAAATGGACGAGAACTTCAGCAAAGCTGCTTTCAAACTAAAAGTAAATGAAATCAGCAAGCCAGTAAAATCCCAATTCGGCTACCATATCATTAAAAAGACTGAAGAACGCGGTAAATATGATGACATGAAAGCGGACTTGAAAAAAGAACTGCTTGACCAAAAACAAGCAGACACAAATGAAATCCAAAACATCTTAAACAAATTAGTAAAAGATGCTGATGTGAAAGTAAAAGATAAAGAGCTTCAAAAAACGTTCAAAGAAAAATCTGAACAGCCTGCACAAAATCAGCAGCCTCAACAAGGCCAGTAATCACAAAAAAACCCTCTGCCGTCATCGTGCAGAGGGGTTTTTGTATGACGAGATTAAGCAATCGAATGATCTTCATGTGCCGCAGTATCCTGCGATCTTTTCACCTGCTGATCCTGACGTCTGCGCTCTCTTTCCTGTTCCATTCGCTCGATAAAAATTTCTCCTTCCTTTTCAATAAAGGATTGATCAATCTCTTGCTCCTCTTTGGCTGTTGTCATTAATTTATACGCACAGAAAATAATGCCGATGATACATGCATACACCCACCACGGAAAAAACAACATTTTTTCATCGCCTCCTTTTCTTAAGGACATTCCTCTCTTCCTTTGTGTTACATGCTTATGCGAAAAGAAGACAAGTTATGAAAAAAAACGCCCGCATAAACGGACGTTTTGACATGATTATTCGTGATGGAAGGTTGGTTTATAAAACGAACGATTCTCAAGTGCAAAAATACGTTCTGTATATTCTCCTGGTTTCACATGCTCAAGCGCACGATCCATCATGTTCATTTTCGCATCTAAATTATCAATATAGTGGAGAATTTCAGCTTCTTTTACCATTGGTGGTTTCGGGCTGCCCCATTCTCCTTTTCCATGATGACTCAGGACTAAGTGCTGTAAAATGAGAATTTCCTCTGAATCAATGCTAAGCTCTTCCGCAGCTTTCGCAATTTCTGTCACCATAATGGAAATGTGGCCAATTAAATTCCCTTCCACAGTATATGTCGTGGAGACTGGGCCCGAAAGCTCTTTGACTTTCCCTAAATCATGAAGAATGATACCTGAATATAAAAGATCTCGATCTAGTGATGGATATAGGTCAACAATGGATTTTGCTAAATGCAGCATAGACACGACGTGGTAGGCGAGTCCAGAGACAAATTCGTGATGATTTTTTGTCGCTGCTGGATAATCAGCAAATTCCTGTCCATATTTCTTCAGCAAATGCCTTGTAACACGCTGAATATTAGGGTTTTTCATATCAAAGATATATTGCATAATCGTATCCATCATATCGTGTTTTGGAATAGGAGCTGTTTCGAGAAAGTCATCAATTCGAATTTGCTCGTTTTCAGCAACAGGGCGTATATTCCTAAGCTTCAGCTGATTCCTCCCGCGATAATGATGAATGTCGCCTACTACCTTCACGATGGTTTGCGGTCCATAGGTGATTTCATCATTCTGCTTTGCATCCCATAGTTTCGCCTCAATATCTCCACTTTGATCTTGAAGAATGAGCGTTAAAAATGGTTTGCCATTACTTGCAATTCCTTTAGTAGATGATTTAATTAATAAATGCAGGTCAACTTGTTCGCCGACATCATAGGTCATGATCCCTTTAGCCATTCAATAAAAGCTCCTTCCATGTTTCTGCTCATATAAGTATAACATAAGTCATTATTTGTCAATCATTCAACTGCTAAACTCGTAATCTGTCCATCTTTTGCAGCCTGCGCCATATGCTGATGACAGGTAAAATAAAACAGCTGTGTTTCAAAACGCGTGAGTTCATTCATCAACTCCAGCACTCTTCCTAGACGAACATGATCAAAATGAACGAAGCTGTCATCCATCATAAACGGAAGCTGACATTCCTGCTGATGAGACAAGGCGAGTGCAAAACGAATGGCCAGATAGACTTGTTCACATGTTGCTTGCGAGAGCTCTTCTGGGCGGAATATTCGTCCATCCATCCTTTTCACGATCAGCCGGTCATCCTCTGGTGAAAATAAAATGGCTTCATATCGATCATTCGTTAACGGCTGAATAAAGCGGGAAGCTGTTTGCAGCAGTGCTGGCAGCCTTTTTTCTTTATGTTCATTCAATTTTTCTCGAATGACGGAGCGGACAAGCTGAATCGCCGCCCATTTTTTCGCAAGGTGCTTTGCATGCTCCTGCTCAGCTGAAAGCTGATGAGTCAAATCAGACACCGTACCTGAAGCTTCTATTTGCCGGATTTCCACTGCTCGTTCTGCCAGACGTTTTTCCATATTCGCCGCATTCGATTGTATGTTATTCAGATGCTGCTTTGCTTCCGCACACTCTTCTTCAAGAAGGCGCAATCCTTTACGAACAATCGATTCTTCCTCATCAAAGCAGCCGCATCTATGCAGCTCTTGATTCAGCTGCTGCAAATGGGAAAGCCGTTCCCGATATACTTTCGATAGATGGGAAAGAATTTGGTAATCTTTTTTGGACTCTGCCTCTACTTGACGAAAAAGCACGTCCATTTGTTTTTCGTAATAGTCAATTTCCCCTTCCAGTGTCGTGATCTGCTGTTTCACATGTTGAATCGATACATCCAATGTCTGACGTTCTTTTTCTCTTTTCGCCTCATCTTTCAATATCTCTTGAAAGGCCGAGATGCTCTCTTGAATGGTGCCTTCCTTTCGCTGCAGAAGACTGCTTAACGCTTCCACCCTTTGCTCATAATTGGACTGCTGGCCGGCAAGCTCGTCTATTTCCCGGCTAAGCTCCTCATATCCCGCTGTATTCGTTTTTAACTGCTTCAGGATAAGGAAGGCTTCTACTAGGAAAGAAAGCTCTGAGGACAAGCCCAGCTGTCTTTTCTTTTCCTCTACTTGCTGCTGGACAGGTTCCAGCTCCTGCTCCCAGTCTTCATATTGCCGGATGATCCTTTCGTACAAAAGCTCCTTCTGCCTCACAAGCGTTTCAGCTGAAGCTGCCTGTACTTGGAAGGAATCGAATGTTCCCCCGCCGCTTCCCTGTTTCACCTGTGTCGATTTCAAAAATGGGTAAATAGCAAAGAAGACAAAAATAGAAAACCCTGCAAATAAGAAAGTAACCCACCACTCTGTTAAAAAGAAAAGGACAAGCAGAAATGCAGCATCAAATATCACCATCACAGGAAATAACCACGCCCGGGAATGAACCTGTTTCTCTTTTGCTCTTGTTTCCCCAGTTTCCACTGTACTATGCGATTTGGCCTGCTGTTCCTTTAATCCTTTTAAAGCGGTTTCCGCTTCTTCCAGCTCATGTCTTGCATGATCAAACCGGTCATCCAGCTGTGCCTTTCTGTCCATTAAACGAACGTAGTGGCTGACAGCCTCCTTTAATTCCCACTCAAATTCAAGGGAGTCGTCAATCTGCTCAAGCTTGACTGAACGCTGCCACTTTAGCTTCGCTGCGGCTTCGTCCATTTTTTGTTTCAATGAATCACGTTCTGCTTTACATTCTGCTAAGCGGTTTTTGACACGTTCAGCATGAGAAGATTCATCAACGACACGCTTCATCTCCAGTAATGTATCCTTGTCATGAAGCAGCTGAACTTGTGCCAGCGAGGTTTGCAAATGATCTAATTTTTGCTTTAGTGCAGTCATTTGAGCCTTTTTCGGGTGAAGGTGTGATTCTAATTTATCTAATTCATGCTCTGTTTCTGCTCTAAAGCGTTTGACTCGTTCTGGATAACGGGCTAATTCTTTTTTTAACTCCATCTTCTTCTCTATCATGGGATAAAGTCGAATGTGTTCGTTTAACTGCTGAATCTGTTCTTCTGTCTGCTTCATTTCCTTTTGAAGCGCTGCGATCGTCTCTATTAATTCAGAATGCTCCCGTTTTTTTTCTGTATAACGGCCTTCTGCCAATCTAGCTTGTTTCAGCTGGGCAGCCAGCTCTTTTAAACGATCAAGCTGCTGGTTTAATTCCGGCTTGCGTCCATTTGGTTTAAACAGCTGCTCCTGCTGCTTAAGCAGCCTGCTATCCATCTTGGAGGCAGCATCTGAGCCAAATAAACTTGAGAAAAGGAGAAATTCACCGATTTGATCTTCGTTTAAGGCTTGGACATTTTGCAGTCCAAACACATCAAATGAATAGATTGATTGGAATAATCTGCGATCTGTTCCCTTTAAAAGAGTTCGTAGAAATGCTTCATCTTTCACTTCACCATTCGGTAAAAACACCTGTGCTTGACCGCCTCGATCGGACGATCTCTCAATGTGAATGACACCTAACTCCTCATCTAAGCAAGTGAGGGAGCCGCCATAGAAAGATCCTTGTTTCGGCTTGTATATCTTGTTTTTTGAAAAACCAAATAACATCGACTCAATAAATGCCTTCAATGTCGTTTTCCCCGATTCATTCAGGCCGTAAACTAGCTGAAAACCGTCATCAGAAAAGTGAAAGGTTCGATTTGAAAATTTCCCGAAATTCGCTATATGGAGTGAACGTATTTTCATCATACCTCTCCTTTTCTCATAATTGCTTCAGCTGTTCCGTTAGCAGCCTTTGTGCCTCTTCTTTTATATCCACTTCATCCTCTTTTGTGAGCGCTTTTCCTGACTTCCTGTAGGTTGGGTGACGCTTGATCGGTGAAAGCAGCTCTTCATATGACTCAAACTGTGCAATTTCTGCCGTTAGTTCCTTCAAAAAGGAATCTTCTGGATAAATGACATCCTCGTTTGTTCGGCAATCAATTGACATCACCCAAACAAACACATCTTCATCTTCCTCCTGCTCATGAAAAACAGTCATCAGCTCTTCGAGGACCTCAAGCTGCGTATGCTCAAAGTAAGAAGGCGCATCACCTGTCAATTCAATTCTCACAAAATGAGGAATGCCTTCCTCTTTCAGCTCATTGATTTTGCCTTCCACAAGTGTGACAAGATCCGTCATATGAGTTGTTTCTGTGATGTCTATTGCCAGTTTCTCAAAGATGATATCTGCACAGCTGATAAAATCCGCTGCCCGTGAATCTTCGGAGAGGTGAATCAAGTAACAGCCTTTTTCTCCCGTTTCTTTTATATGTCTGCCCTGCACATTACCAGGATAAATTATATATGGGTCTTCATGCAGAAGGGCTCTTTTATGTATATGTCCAAGCGCCCAATAATCAAAATCCTGTGCTATGAGCTGCTGAAGCTGAAATGGGGCATATGCATCATGTCCTTCTTGTCCGGCTAATGTGCCGTGAAGCATCGCAATGTGATAGGCAGCATCTGTTGTTTTGACATAATGAGATGTCATATTTTCATAGACAGCCCGCTCTTTGTAGCTAAACCCATAAATACTCGCGACAAGCTGATCCCCTCGATAATAGGAGTGCTCACTTGGTGTACTGCTCGAAAAGACATGTACATTCTCGGGCCACTCAATCGGTGTCCATTCACCGCCTAAATGATCATGATTCCCATAAATAATAAAGACTTCAATCCCGTGCGTTTGCAGTCTTACAAACTGATTTCTTAAAAACAGCTGTGCTTTTAAGCTGCGATTGGATTCATCAAATAAATCTCCGCTCAGCAGCACAAAGTCTACCTCCCGCGCAACGGCGAGATCAAAGATGTTCTTAGCACTTTGAAATGTACTTTCTTTGAGCCGCTTAAATATAGAACTAGGTATAGTCGACATTCCTGCAAATGGACTGTCTAAATGTAAATCTGCGGCATGAATAAAGGTGAGCTTAGTCAAACGTCTATCTCCTTGTCCGATACTGTCATTGTCCATATTTTATCATGCCATTTTTACGAATGCACGTTCTATCACTCTTCTTCTAAAAAACACATTTTTAAGGGCTAAAAAAGAGGTTTTGTCTTATTCCATGTTTAATTACATTAAAAACAGAAGAAAGGAAGATGAGGAATGGAGAAGACATACTTTTTAACCGTATTTGACCGGTCGGGTGAGACTTTATTAAATGAAAAAATCACAGCGGATGGTGACGAGAAAGCAAAGGAATTAGGACGTCATCGCTTAATGGAACAGCAATACACAAAGCATTCTCATCGACTCGTTGATCAAGCAGGAAAGCTGCTTTTATTTGAACGTTAAAAAAGCCGGCTTTCGCCGGCCTCATGTTCATTTATGCTTTTTGAAAGACAGGACGTCTTTTTTCTAAAAAGGCCTGTATACCTTCCTTGTGATCATGACTTTTTCTCAGTCTTGCCTGTGCTGCTCTCTCTTTTTGAAGAACTGCTAAGAGCTTTGATTCTGACTGCTGGAAATAGATCATCTTTGTTTCGATAAAGGCTTGAAGCGGCATGTTCATAAATGGCTTCACACACACTTTTTGATACGTATCGACCTCATCCTGGAACACCCCGTCTGCAAGGCGCAGCTTTAACGCTTCTTCAGCCGGCAGCTTTTGTCCGCTCCAAATCAATTGTTTAGCGGTTTGCTCACTCACTCTTTTTGTGAGGAAAAAATGCCCCCCGCCATCTGGAATTAATCCTACTCCATTAAAATTCATGGCGAGTTTTGCATCCTGATGCATAAACAAGTAGTCACAGCTTAGAGCAAAGCTAAAAGCGAGGCCTGCTGCTGACCCGTGAACAAGCGCAATCGTCACTTTTTTCATACTAGCTAGAGAAAGTGTAATTCCCTCGATCAAATCCATCACACGATGGAAATCTTCTTCACTTTCCTGCTTGAGCATCATCCCAATATCTCCGCCTGCTGAGAATCCTTTTCCCGCTCCCTTGATGACAACGACTTTTGCACTGCTTTCCTCCGCTGCATCACATGCTTCTTTGAATTCAGCAAACATGTCCACATGAAAAGAATTATAAGCTTCAGGCCTATTGAAAACGATTTCAAAAACATCCCCGTCTAACTGACAATTGATATATGTCATCATCCATCCCCCTCTTCTTTTAAAAGCTCATCACTTACTTCCATTTTCATCATGTAAAACCTTTTTCTCTAAATAAAAAATTTCAAGATCAATTGATACTAAAATAAGCATAATGATTGAAACAAGAAATATATTTTTATATAGTAAAAAAAGAAAGAAAATAAATTTGAAAGGAGGAGGATGATTGATCAGATGTTCCATCATGATATTGGTTAGCTTCATCGTCATGTTTTCTCCTTTTTCAAATGTCGTTTTTGCTTCACAGGCAGAAGCGAGTATACCTAGCCTGATTTCTCCATCCATTTATGATGAAGAAATCAATGCTGTGAAGACACCTTCATTTTCAAAAAAACATGCTTCATCCATTCTGTTGAAGGACAGATTATCAAGGGCGTATGCCAAGACTTTTCTGCCAAAGCCTGCCCCATCAGCTGCATTGTCCATTGATCTATGTTTTTTGGAAATGAAGTGTGCGATCCCCGTTATGTATCAATCTAATTACCTCTACTGATTCATTTTATTTCATCCGCATTTACTATTTGAAAAACACAGCCTATCAAATTCGGAGGGATAAAATGAACATTAAAGAAAATGATCTTCCTGGGATCGGAAAGAAATTTGAAATTGAAACGAGAAATAGAGAAAAGATGACGATTGTGATTCATGATGATGGCAGACGGGAAATTTATCGTTTTGACGATGATGATCCAGATGAAGTGCTGTCTACCATTTCACTCGATGATGCTGAATCCCGGCAAATCGCTGCTATTATCGGCGGTATGGTGTATAAACCGCAGGCACTAGAAACCATTGAAATGGCCTTCAACGACTTGATCATTGAATGGTTTAAAGTGGAAAAAGGTGCAAAAGCGGTTGGACATACACTCGGTGATTTAGATGTGAGACAAAATTATGAAGTCACCGTGATTGCGATCATTAAACATACAAATGAAAAATTACTCAACCCTGGTGCCGATTCGATTATTCAAGCAAATGATACGATGGTCATTTCGGGCGAAAGAAAACACTTGAAGCGATTGGTACGTGATTTTCTTTCTAGAGGGGGAGAGTGATGAATGGATCATTTAGTCTTTGAAGTTGGGACGGCGCTAATTCTTATCGCCATCGCCAGCTTAATCGCCAATAAAATTAAATTTTCTATCATCCCTTTTCTCATTGTCCTCGGAATGATTGTTGGGCCGCATGCTCCAACTATCGGAATCATTGATTTGAAATTTATCGAAAGCACGGAGATTATTTCGTTTTTTGGCAGAATGGGCGTCCTGTTCCTTCTTTTCTATCTTGGACTTGAGTTCTCTGTCGGAAAACTCATTAAATCGGGTAAATCTATTGCAGTCGGCGGATCTATTTATATTTTGATCAACTTCAGCTTAGGTCTGCTCTACGGTTTTATCACAGGGTTTGGATTCCTTGAGGTTCTCATTATGGCAGGGGTGATCACCATTTCATCCAGTGCCATTGTGGCCAAAGTCCTTGTCGATTTGAAACGAACGGCGAATCCTGAAACAGAGTTAATTCTAGGGATTATTATGTTTGAGGATATTTTCCTTGCCGTTTATTTATCCGTCGTATCAGGTCTTGTCCTTGGAGATGCCACTACTGTTGGCGGTGCCTTATTATCAATTTTAATTGCTTTTGGTTATATGATGCTTTTCTTTATCATTGCGCGGAAGCTGCCAAAACTATTAAATAAGTTGTTTGATATCCGTTCGAACGAAGTGTTCATCATTGTGATTTTTGCCGCTTTGTTCTTTGTCGCTGGCTTTTCAGAAACAATTCATGTAGCAGAGGCTATTGGAGCTCTCTTACTTGGTCTTGTTTTCTCAGAAACAGAGCACTCAGACCGCATCGAGCATCTCGTGGTTCCGTTTAGAGATTTCTTTGGAGCGATGTTCTTTTTCAGCTTTGGTCTCAGTATCGATCCGTTTACATTGGGTGATGCCTTCTGGCTTGCGATCGGCGCTGTGATTCTTACCTTAATTGGGAACTTCACTGCCGGAATGTTCGCTGGACGGAGAGCTGGATTTTCTCATAAAGCCTCTTCTAATATTGGATTAACCATCGTATCGAGAGGAGAGTTTTCAATCATTGTTGCCGAGCTTGGCATCGCCGGCGGACTTGCCGCTACTTTGAAGCCCTTTGCTGCATTGTATGTCTTAATTCTTGCGATCTTAGGACCGCTCGTAACGAAAGAATCTAAAAAAATCTATCAAATCCTAAACAAAATCTTCAAATGGAAACCTGAAAAACCAAAAGTAAAAAAAGAAACGACGATCTAATAAAAAAGGGCCCTATGCTTGGGCCCTTTTTTATGTCTTATTCAAATTGCTGAAATGCAGTTTCTTGTTTGACTGGCGCTTCCTCGACACCTCGAATGGTTCGAATGACTTTCTGGTTGCGGTAAATCGATAGTTTCAAATTGGTCGCCGCTGTTCCATGAGAATGATCAAGATTCGTGAATGTAAAGAAATGATTTGAACGCTTGTCTTTGAACACAAGCCTGAAGTCGTCTGTCACTTTAAAATGCTCATCACTTTCCCATTCAATCAAAGGTTCATATGCGCTAAACCATTCAGGAATATTCGGTGTGTATCCTGTAGCCAATACAGCGTGATCTACAGTTATGCTTTTTTCTTTCTTCAGCTGCCACTGCTTGAGATGCAGCTCCAAAGGCTGATGCTCTCCTCTTTGAATCGCTTCAAGCTCGGTCATTGGCTGAATGAGCACAGATGGCTCTTCACCTGAAACGGAGCGATGATACAACTCCTGATAAATGCGCGAAAGCGTTGATGCATCGATGCCATTTCTTAATCCTGTCAGCCTGGGCAATGTGTTCATACGTTCTTCATAAGGAAGCGAATGAAAATACTCGACATACTTTGGTGTAAAAAGCTCTTGGCCAAGTTCTGCCGTCTCCAGCTCTCTAAATTCACTAGAACGCGTAAACCATGAAAGCTGCTGTCCTTTCTTTTGATGCTGAAGCAGGTCTAAGAAAATTTCAGCTGCACTCTGCCCTGAGCCGATTACCGCCACCGACTCAGCTTCATGAAGTGCTTTCTGCTGATCTAAATAACGGCTGCTATGGGTCACATATGGGTATACTGCTTCAGGCACATCGACTGGAATCATTGGTTTGCTTCCTGTGCCTAACACGACATGCTTTGCACGATATTCAGAAAGCGATCCATCGTTCAGCCGTCTGACTTTCACAAGGTAGCCTTCTTGGCAGTCCGTCACTTCTTCTACCTTCATCCCGAACTGACAGCTGTCTAATTCTCCTGCCACCCATGATAAATACTCATTGAATTCTCTCCGCGGGATATCAAACTGTTCAAATGTATAGAACCGGTGAAGTCTATTTGCTTCATGTAAATAATTTAAAAATGTATACCTGCTCCTTGGATTCGCCATTGTGACAAGGTCTGCTAAAAAGGAAACTTGCAAATCCGTTCCTTTGATCAGCATACCAGGATGCCAGGCAAACTCAGACTCTTGTTCAAAAAAACAGCATGAGACATCCTCATACTCCTCTAACAAAGCGGCCAACCCTAAATTGGCGGGCCCAATCCCAATTCCGATCACATCTATCATATGTACACCTGCTTTAACTTTTTATCACTTATATACCCCTTTTACAAATGAAAAAAACACTGCGTCATCGCAGTGTTTAAACGTGAGAAACAAATAATGATTCAAGGAATTGAATTTTCTCTTCTGTATAGTGTTCATAGCGGTCATTATACGATTTTGGATCTTTTGGATTGGCATACTGCGTAATTTTTCCTGATCGTGGATCAATGAATTTACTTGCTGCACCGCATCCAATGCCAATGATTGTCTGTACTTCTTCCATGATAATAATATTATACAAACTTTCCTGTCCATCTAATGAATACCCGACATTTTCAAGATTCCCCAAAATATTTTTTTGTCTATATAAATAATATGGGTGATAATGATGTGCTTTCGTCCAAGTGACCGCTTCATCCATCATACGTGTGATTTCTTCTCGGTCGGCTACTTGATATTTCTCCTTATTGCGCGTCATTTCAGATGCTCTTTTAAAGGAGAGTGTATGCACGGTTAAAGATTCAGGCTTGAGCTCTTCAGTCTGCTGCAAGGAGTGCTGAAATTCTTTGAGCCCTTCTCCCGGCAATCCAATGATTAAGTCCATATTGATATTATTCATGCCGTACTGTCTTGATAAGTGATACTTTTCAATCGTTTCTTCGACACTATGATGCCGGCCAATAGCCTTTAGTGTTTCATTCTCATACGATTGCGGGTTAATGCTAATCCGGTCAATATTGTAGCGGTTTAGCACCTCTAGCTTATCAGGCGAAATCGTATCAGGACGCCCTGCTTCGACAGTCACTTCCCGTATATGCTTCACATCTGGGAACGAGCGGTACATTTCTTCATACAGCAAATCCATTTCTTCCGCTGTAATGCTCGTTGGCGTGCCTCCGCCAAAGTAAACGGTCGTCACTTTGATCCCGTGTTCTTTTAGCCATGCGCCCATTTTTTGCATTTCATAATGCAGACCAAACAAAAACGTTCCCACTCTGCCAGCTTGTCCTTTAATGGCGTAAGCAGGGAACGTGCAGTAAGCACATTTTGTGGGGCAGAAAGGAATACCAATATAAATACTCACTTCCTGCTGAAGGTCATACAGATCTGGAATGGCTTGAAGCTGACGATCGACAATCTCCTGCATCAAATTGATTTTTTCATCATGAATCAAGTAATCACGCTTTAATGCCGCATGTGCATCTTCCTTTGACATGCCTTCTCTCAGCATCTTATGAAGCAATTTCGTAGGACGTATTCCTGTGAGAATGCCCCACTTTTGTGTCATTCCTGTGTGCTCCTGAAGCAAGTGTAAATAAACAGACAGCACTGTGTTTTTGATTTGTTTCCAGCGCTCCTTATCGTTCAAGCTCTCTGGGACATCCCGCGAAAAACGACTGGTGATGTCTGATCCATCGATATGACCAGATGCTTCCACCATGCCATTTTCTTCCTTCCAGTTAAATACCATGACCAAACCATCATCCAATTCACTTGGATCAAACATCACTTCACTATCTTCTTCAAATAAATTGGCTATATTGACAAGCGGGCGATGAAATCGTTCATCTGACAGCCCTTTAATTAAAATTCGCATCATATCACCTTTATCTTCAAACTTGTTTCATTTTACAAAATTCATGTAGGAAAAGCAATGAAGGGAACAGACGAAGGCCCTGTCATTTCTTGATTGACAGGGCCTTCACTGTATTATCTCTTAATATCGAATTGATGCAAAAATCCTTCTCTTTGCTGCATTCTAAAGTATTCCTTGATCATATAAGCCACACCCTGTTCATCATGCGAGCGCGTCACCCAATCGGCTTTACGCTTGACATCATTGGGGGCATTTCCCATAGCAACACCTAAACCAGCCAATTCAAGCATTGGAATGTCATCTGTTCCATGACCAATGACGACCGTATCTTCTAAAGTAAAACCGAGTGCAGAGGTTAAAAGAGAAAGTCCCGCTTCCTTCGAAACCCCTTTGCATACAATATTCATTTTCTCATCACTGATCCTAATAAGATCAACAGATGGGAATGCTTGTTGAATGGTCCTGTGAATCTCAGGCTGAAGCTCCGCAGTCGAATATACTTCAATCACTGGAGTACTGACTGGTTCATCCATCAGCATATCACTTAACGATTCAACAAATTGAACGGGATAGAAAATTGGATCAGACGGATGAATAAGCGTCTTTCCCATCAGCTGAGACTGCGTTTTTTTCCGGTTGCCGATCGAGAATTTTTCATGCAGCAAGCGGACATTACAATCGAAGCTTTCAAGGATTTGCACAAGATTAAATGTCTTTTCTTCCGTTAATTTTTTCACATGAAGCGGCTCATCGAGTTTATCGGCGATAAATGCACCACTATGCGTCACAAGGGTTGATGTTGGAATCTTCAACGCCTTGGCAATTTTTTGAGCGGAACGAAAATGCCGGTTGGTGACAATCGTCACGTAAACCCCTTTTTTCTTTACATATTCCACAGCTTCTTTTGTAGCAGAATGGATTTTACCATTGGAACGAAGTAACGTCCCATCTATATTGAGTGCAAGTAGTTTTTTTGACACTGAGGCATCCCCCTTCTTGATGACTGTACTTACGATGAGGATATGCCCTAGCTTGGTGCTTTAGAACATGCAGTTGAAAGAGCCCCAGGTTATGAATAGATGGATAAATAAAAAAAGCCTACCCCTAGGCTTTTTTTTATGTATGGTTTGGATGCGTTACAATGGAGTGATGAAGCTCCCCATGATCCCCTTATCATTTACACACCAAAGCATTGCTTATATCAGATCCCCTTATGATGCTTTGCGTTTCTCCCAGAAGCGCTTCTCTCTCGTTTGGCTCACCGCCATAAATCCCAAGTGAAACGCACCCAATTGTCCCTTGAGAGCGCCTTTTGAAAGCACTTTCAATATAAGTATTATCGCAGAATTTATGTGCTTCGACAACCTTTTTTTAAAAGATATTGAGGAGAAAAGATAAAACAAAAAAGGGCGAATGACCTCGCCCTTTCCATTAGTTTTCTTCTGGATTCCCATAAAGCTCTTCAAGTGGCTTCATGATAATTTTATTTAATTCACCGATAAGAACACTCACACGTTGTTCTGCTTCCATCAACTGAGAGATTTTATCGTGCTGCTGAACAAGCGCAACTGTTTTTTGAGCTTGCTCCACTTCTTCTTGTGTGATCTCTTGACCAGTCATTTGTTTTTGTTGAAGGTTTACTTGAATGTCACGGAAGTTCTCAAACATTCTTTTAGAGGACTCATCCGCGTTTACCTCATCATAAAGATTTCTTAAAGTTGAATATTCTTCGCTATGACGCAATGCTTTTTCAAGGTCATATGCAACATCATAAAGATTTACAGACATGTTATGTCTCCTTTCTATCCGTTATCACCGATATGATCGGCGGACACCACTCCACTATAACAAACTATGGCTTTCGTTTCACATATATACAATGAATTCATTAAAATTTCTATAGCTTCTCTTAGAATAGCGCCACAAAAACAGCCTGGATAGCACCAATCATCCCGCCTAAAAGACCGCCTAGAAATGTTATCATCTTCAGCTCCTTATTAGAGATGCTGACTACAAGCTCTTCCATTTTTTCAAGCGGGAAAAGTTCAATTTGTTCACGAATGATATCTTCAAATTGCAGCTTTGCAAGCAGACTCTCTAAAGCATTTGAAGCCGCTTCGATCCCCTTATCAATCAACACTGGCGCAAAATGTGTTTTAAGGTCATCCGCTACAGCACTGACATATGTTCCAACTGGTTTGTCTAATATCAGCTTTGTAGAGAAATGAGAAAGCAATTGATTTTTCACACTAAAAATAAGTTCCTTCACATTCCATTTTTCATCAAGCTCATGAAGAGAAAATAGCTTCACCTTGTCCCATTCTTGAACAAGTAAATCTGATAAAAATCTTTTTGTTTCTGCATTTCTTAAGAACTTGATAATTTCTGGATGCACACGGTCAATTAAGCTTGAATTCCCTAGAAACATTTGGACCATACTGCCAAGCATTCCCCGTTCTTTTAAGAAATCATCAATCATATTGCCAAGCCTGGCTTTGCCTTCATCACTTTCAAAATAATGAATGCCTCTCTTTAAAATATAATCTGCTGCATCTGGAATTTTTGATGATATTTTGGTTTCCACTTCTACCGGGAGCAATTCAGATAAAGTTTGCTCGTTATATGTTTCAAGCAATGAAGCGAGCTTCTGGTCAGACCACTGATGGAGCCATCTATCTGCTTTGACATCAGCCTCTGTAACGCCGAATTTTTCTAGCAGGGAGAATACGGTGATCTCCATATTTGCGCCTTTGTCAATATATTGATGGACTGTACGCAGGATCTCCTGCTTTGCATCCGATGATTCAAATCGCTTTTGAATACCTTCTGGCGTGAGCAAATGCTCCATAACCATGACACCAACCTGCTTGGCTACTTCGTCTCTTCTTTTAGGGATAAGCCCTGGTGTAAATGGAAGCTGTTTTCCGAATAAGTAATATGGCTTATAAGGCCGAAAAAGCATTTTAATTGCAAGATGGTTTGTCGCTGCTCCTATGACTGCGCCGATAACAATCATAAAGATAAACGTTGTGAATATATTCAAAGTCGTCATCTACCTTTCAAACAACACCCGAGGTTTATTGTTTTGATCTATACGTATTATAGTTGTTGTCAAGTTCCCAAGCAAATGAAGCATGCAGCGAGACATATGATCAAGCGATCTGTCGTAATGATAAAGGAGCGCAAGCTTTATGTAAAATCATAAAAAAATGTTTTTGTGATGGTAAAAAAAAGAAGTTGAAAAGAAGGTGTTTTTAAATGACAACATTAGGTATTGTGAGCCTTTCTCCGCAGTATGAAGAGGCATTCACACGGCAGCTCGCCAAAGCTGCCTCTTCTTATCGTTTAGTGGTTGTTCGTTTTACACCATTTGATTTAAAGCCGGCTTCAAATTTGATACAAGGCCAAACATATACGAATGGCCAAGGGTTTGCCGACGCACAATTTCCGATTCCCGACTTGATTTATGACCGATGTCTTTACCGGCATGACGCACAATCTAAAAAAGCAAAACCCATCATGGAATGGCTAAAAAAATATCCAAAAACAAATTTTTTGAATACCGGCATTTCAAATAAAATGGTGCTATTTGAGCAGCTCCGTCTCCGCTCTGCTTTACAGCCATATTTACCTGGCTGCTTTATATTAAAAGAGCCCTCAGACCTAATCAATATGGTAAGGGAGTGCGGGGCTGGCGGTTATTGTAGAATGCAGCCTCTCTCCCATCAGCATGCAGCATCTACTTACTTCATTTCCTTTGATGGCAAATCAACATTTACCGTTCAGCTAAGTTCCAATCAAACCATTACATTTTCTCGTACGTCAGAGCTGGAGCGCTGGTGCAAAAAATATGCAGGCCGGTATTTTCTTCAATTTTTCAACACGAATGATCAAAAAGAAATTTTATTCAATGAAATCAAGATTTTCCTTATGAAAGATTCACAAAATCAATGGAAACGCATGGGAATTCACACAAAATCACCTGCAGAAAATAGTCTTTTAAGTCATACACAAAAATCAGCTCCTGTGATAGGCTTTGAACACTATCTAAATACATTGCAGCCACACATCAAGGAACTCCTTTTAGATGATATTGCATCCATTCAGGCATCAATCCCAGCTTATATAGATAAAACTTACTCTCCTTGCTTTGAATTCGCAGTAGACTTACTTCATTCAAGTGAAGGCAGACTTTTCATATCAAATATCAGATCAAAGCCAGGGCGGTCCGCTTTTTTAAAAGTTTATCCTGAGAAGGAACACGAATTGATTCGTATCATTCTTGAATATGCGCAATCGATAAAGTCTCAACCGAAGGAGGTTTCTTATGAACAGAAAGCGCTGCATCATCGCCCCACACCTCACAAGTGAAAAAACAATTCATCTTCCCGTCAATTATAAACAGAAAGATGCCATCTATTCTCTTGCTATAGGGTCTCGTTTAGTAGATGGCTTCAACATTTCCTATCATCAGCATCCAAATAAAATTTTATTATCTGAAGATCTATACAGAGGATTACTGATTCCTTACCAATCAAAAGCTGATGTGATCATCATTGACCATACACTTTTTATAGGGCCGTTGATGGGCATTTTCACTGCGGGTTTTGAGCAAAGTACACAGCCATTGGGAACGAGATCAGAATTTTTTATCAAACTGCTGCACTCTTTCAGGCAGCATCTTGGTTTTGCCTATCTTTTTGGGTCACATTCGATTGATTGGGAAAAAGGAATTGTAGAAGGACTGTTGTACCAGCAAGATTCATGGGTTAAAAAACAGCTTCCCCTTCCGTCAGTTATTTATGACCGGCTTCCAAATAGAAAAGCTGCTCAGTCGGCACTCATACAAGAAACGAAGCGAAAACTCACTCAAGACTATGATATCCCTTGGTTCAATCCTTACTTTTTTAATAAATGGGAGATTCATGAACAGCTATTAACAGATGAAAAAACATGGTCCTTACTCCCACATTCTGTACAATTAGATCCCGTGGACGCTCTAATTAAAATTGAAACACTTCTCCACCTGCATCAAGTTATATACTTAAAACCGACAAACGGAAGTCATGGAGACGGGATTTATCAGTTAAAGAAGGAAAACGACGGAATCACTGTATTCTCAAATTTTGGAAAGTCCATTCCATATGATTCAATAGATCAGTTTGTTCAAAGACTGCGAAAGGATCATGCAATTCATGATTTTATTGCACAACAAGGCATTGAGCTTCTTCAAATAGACAATCAACCGATGGATTTCAGAGTTCATACGAATAAAAATAAAGAAGGTGATTGGACAGTCACAGCAGCTGCAGCAAAGGTTTCTGGAGATCATAACATCACGACTCACCAGTTACACGGGGGAACGGTGAAAACACTTTATGCTGTCTTTCCAGAAGAAAAGAAACGTTTGCAGATTTTACAGCAGCTTTCTCATACTGCCATCATACTCAGCCAGGTGATAGATAAAAAAATGTCCGGGCATATCGGTGAAATCGGTTTTGACTTAGGCATTGATCAAACAGGTGCAATTTGGATGTTCGAAGCTAATTCTCGCCCTGGCCGAGAGATTTTCCAGCATGTCTCTTTGAAAAAATCAGAATGGATGATTGGGAAAAGTATCATGGATTACGCATCTTACCTTTCAAAAACGGCACTCACAACTTCAGATCACGCAAACGTCTACTGACGCTTTTTTGTCACATGTCAGTGATCTTAAATCTATGCTTTTTCTATGCTCTTTTCATGAGATGAGATACAATAAAATCAAGTTCAAGGTTGTTTCCGTGTTGTCGTGTTTGTTTATTGTTTCATCAATAAAAGCAAGGAGGCAATGATGATATGATTTCTCATTTTCAATGGAAACCCCTTTTTAAGAAAGCACAATTGCCAGGCTGGAAAATATCCTTTTTCCACAACGGTGCGCACTATGAAGGCATCTACCACAAAACAGGTGACATTGAATGGGGCTCTCAGCTTCCGCCCCATGAAGTAGAACCAACTTTAAAAGAAGAAATCCACGAATTAATGCTGTTCCATGTCTATGATTAAACTGTTTAAGGAGCCCCGCCATGTTAGAAAAATTAAAACTTGTTTACGGAAACCATATCATCAGCACACCTACTCATGACAAACAAATTCTTTGGTATCAAACAGACGAAGGTGAAATATTTGGAGTAAACAAATCGGAGCTTTCAGAAAGAGAAACACTTCTTCTCAACTCTTTTCTTACACCAATTGATCTATTTCAAAAAGCGCAGACCGAGGATGAACAAAAATGGTTCAAAACTGTCCAACATCCCGTCCGTGTTTATTATTTTCAAATGATCCATCAAGAAGAACAAAGACAGCAAATAAAAGAGGCTGTGAATAACAGCCTCGAACATACTCATTTCATATGGACAGGCCCTGAAACAGCTATGCTGATTCAACCAAACGCCACATCAGAAAACAGTCAATTAGATCAGTTAAATGATTTGTCTCTGGCTATTACAAGTGATTTTTTAACAGACTCAGTCTTTATGCAAGGACAGCTGCATTTGCCTAATGACCATTTACAGATGAGGTTATTAAATGAACAACAGCTCTTTTTATGCCATCTGCAGCGAGAAAAGCTTAGATCAGGGGCTGCCACATTTTATCAATGCCTGCCATCGTTCATTTGTTATGATGCATCTGCACTCACTCACGCTATTTCAGATGCTTTTAAAGAAGCGGTCTTTGACCGGGATGTTTATCGCACTCTCATGACCTATATGCAATGTAATTTAAACGCATCCAAGGCAGCAAAAGCGTTATATGTTCACAGAAACAGTCTTCAATATCGAATTGATAAATTTATTGAGCGCACTGGTCTAGATATACGACATTTTCCAGAAGCATCAGCTGCTTATTTGATGATGATTCTACTCGATCTTTCATAAAGAACGAAGACATGAGCACCCTGCCCAAAAATGAAAATAGGATGTTGTGCACGTTGTCCATTTACAGACTCTTCCTCATTTTATACACTTTATTTACTAGTAAAGCGCTTTCAAAAAAGAGGGACTGGGGAGGCTGACAGCTAATGGCTGAAATGATGCTGAATCAAATTTATAAAGTGTACGATAACAAGGTAACAGCAGTAGACAACTTTAATCTACATATAGAAGATAAAGAATTTATTGTGTTTGTTGGTCCATCAGGCTGCGGGAAATCAACAACCCTTCGCATGATTGCAGGTCTAGAAGAAATATCACAAGGAGACTTTCTGTTAGATGGAAAACGGATGAATGATGTAGCGCCGAAAGACCGGGATATCGCAATGGTTTTCCAAAACTATGCATTATATCCTCATATGAATGTATACGATAATATGGCTTTTGGATTAAAGCTTCGGAAGTTTCCGAAAGCAGAAATTGATGAGCGGGTACGAAATGCCGCTAAAATATTAGGGCTTGAGCAATATTTAGACAGGAAACCAAAAGCACTGTCTGGCGGTCAAAGGCAGCGTGTTGCACTTGGCAGAGCAATTGTACGTGATGCAAAGGTTTTTCTTTTGGATGAGCCGCTTTCTAATTTAGATGCAAAACTCCGTGTTCAGATGCGTGCTGAAATTTCTAAGCTTCATCAGCGTCTGCAAACGACATTTATCTATGTGACACATGATCAGACTGAAGCCATGACAATGGCAACCCGCCTTGTTGTCATGAAAGATGGATTTATTCAACAGGTTGGAGCGCCGAAAGATGTATATGAAAACCCAGAGAATGTGTTTGTAGGTGGGTTTATCGGCTCACCTGCGATGAACTTTTTCACAGGAAAGCTCTCAGACGGTGCCATTGCGGTTGGAAAAACACATATTCGTGTACCAGAAGGAAAAATGAAAGTATTACGCAGCCAAGGCTATATTGGAAAGGATGTCATTTTAGGCATCAGACCAGAAGATTTTCACGATGAACCAGTATTTATAGAGGCGTCTGAAGGCACAAAAATTAATGCTGATGTAGAAGTAGCTGAATTAATGGGAGCAGAAACGATGCTTTATTCTTCTATCGATGATCAATCGTTTATTGCACGTGTTGATTCTCGTACCGATGTACAGGCCGGACAGTCTATCCCTCTTGCGATTAATATGAACAAAGCCCATTTCTTTGATGCGGATACGGAGCTGCGCATCCGCTCAGCAGAATAAGAAGATATATAAGCAGCGCCATCACTCATCATTGGGTGATGGTTTTTTGTATGTTAACACAACATTTACCATGTTCTTTTCTCGTATGTTTTTTTCGGAAATAACCATAATACTTAGTACAAAGCAGTTACGGCATTGGGTTTCGCCAAGTGGCAAATGACTTGATCATTTCGCTGGTGCGATTCCAGCAAACCCAACCAAAAAAACAAAACATATACAAAAAGGAGAATCACATCATGGCAAATTCTAATAGTTCAAACCAATTACTAGTTCCTGGAGCAGAGCAAGCGATCGATCAAATGAAATACGAAATCGCTTCTGAATTTGGTGTAAACCTTGGAGCAGAAACAACATCTCGTGCTAACGGTTCAGTTGGTGGAGAAATTACAAAACGTCTTGTGTCTTTCGCTCAACAAAACCTTGGCGGAACAAAAGCTTAATTTCATATTTGGATCATAGAAGGCACCTCTTATGGTGTCTTCTTTTTTTGTTTTTATCCCTCACCAAACTCCTTTCAGCTCATATCATGTAGTAGAAAGGAGCGGATCTTCATGGACATTATTTCTGGTATGAACTTTGAACTTTTACAATTTGTAGGTATCTCTCTATTATGTGAATATGCTCATAGTATTCGATCCTTTCATCTATATAAAAAAAGCATCACATAAAAGTTGTACCATTTTGTGCCCTTTTCACTTATAGTATGTAGTGGAGGGATCGAACAGATGAAAATAGCTCTTTTCGGTGCTCATGGACGTGTAGGACAAGCATTTCTTCGTTTCGTTCAAGTAGATGATCGTTACATGGTTCGTTCATTGATTCGAACAAACCGAGAAGAAATGCTTGCGGGTATGTTTCAAGTCACCGGCAATTCAAGAAATCGGGAAGATGTGCTTGAGACAATCAAAGGAGCAGATATTGTTGTGAGCTGTCTATCAACAGATGGTGACGATACATTATCTGTTTCAATGGAGCATATCGTACAAGCCATGAAGCAAACAAATACATCTAGAATTATTACAATTGGTACAGCAGGTATTTTAAAAGCAAGAAAGCAGCCGGAGCTCTACCGTTTTGAAACAAATGAATCAAGACGGACCACTTCCCGAGCAGCTAAAGAGCATGCGAAAGCGTTTGAAATCCTTCAATCGACTGATCTAGATTGGACCATTATTTGTCCAACCTATTTACCAAATGGAGAAGTGACACGGTCATATCGCTATGAGAAAGATTTTCTCCCTATAGATGGAAAGAAAATTTCAGTTGAAGATACCGCACACTTTTTATATCAGCAGTTAAATTCGAAGGAGTTTGTACATCAACGCGTCGGCATCGCTTATTGATGATGCAGCCTGTCCAAACAATATAATCAATAAAAGTCGAGAACAGAATCTCCGACTTTTTCATGCAAAGGAAAAGAGCCTCATTCAATTGGAAGAGGCTCTTTTTTCTACTATTCATCAGCTGTTGGCAACAGCACCTTTTTGCAGTTCATACATTTGTGCATACAGCCCTTCTTGCTGCATGAGTTGTTCATGACTGCCACGCTCGACGATTTCACCTTTTTCTAACACCAAGATCATATCGGCTTTCTTAATAGTGGATAATCGGTGAGCAATCACAAAAGTCGTCCTTCCTTCTTTGACTACATCAAGTGCCCGCTGAATGATCGCTTCTGTTTCTGTATCAATGTTGGCTGTGGCTTCATCTAAAATTAAAATCGCTGGATCGTACGCCAATGCGCGCGCAAATGAAATCAACTGACGTTCCCCTGAGGAAAGGGTGCTTCCCTTTTCAACGACTGGTTCATCAAAACCTTCTGGCAGGTGCTTCAATAACTCTGCTGCACCTACTTGCTTTAATGAAGATTCAATGGTTTCTCTTTTGATGTCTTCATTTCCTAAGCTTACATTGGAAGCAATTGTTCCAGAAAATAAATACGGGTCTTGCAGCACAATGCCCATTTGTTTACGCAGCGTTTGGCGCGACTGATCATAAATGCTTTCGCCATCTATGAGAATGTCTCCTTGCTGAATGTCATAAAAACGCAGCAGCAAGTTCATGATCGAGCTTTTCCCAGAACCAGTATGCCCCACAAGTGCAACCGTTTGACCTTTCTTTGCTTCAAACGTAATGTTCTTTAAGACATTTTTCCCTTCATTATAAGCAAAGGTGACATCTTTGAACTGAACGTGTCCCTCCAGCTTCTTCTGAACAGGCTCTTCCACTTCTGTTCCTGGTTCATCTAGTAATCGGAAAACCCTCTCCGATGAAACCCTTGCTAATTCTAACCTAGAGAATTGATTCACAATGCCTGTAATCGGCTGAAACAATCGATTTAAATAATCGACAAACGCATAGAGCACACCAATGGACACAATGCCTGTCGCACTTAACGAAGCACCGCCAAAATACCAAATGAGTGCCACATATGCTAAATTTCGCAGCAGGTTAACCAAATTATGTGAAAGAAGTGAATTTAAATGCAGCATCTTTCGCTGATATCGAAAGTGATTGTTGTTCAGCTCATCAAATTCCTCTTGCGTCGCTTTTTCATGACGAAACGCTTGAATGATTGTCATCCCTTGAATGGCTTCATTTAGCTTGGCATTAATTTCACTGATGATCGAACGAATGCGGTGATTGTACACTGATGCAAACTTTCTGTAAGTCATCGACCATAGGAAAATAATCGGTACTGCGACCAAACAAATGAGTGCCAGCTTTACATTTAACAAAAACATGGCAATGTAAATCCCAATCATGTAAATGGCACTCGTCACGAAATTAGCAAGGACTGTTACATATAAATCACGAATGGTTTCCGTGTCATTTGTGATTCTCGCGACAACCTTTCCAGCCGGTAAATTATCAAAATATCGGATCGGCAGTGTTTGGATGTGCTCAAATACGTCTACCCTCATTTTTTGAATAATTCGATTTGCAATCCTCTGGAGCAAATAATGCTGCCCATACTGAAAGAAAATCGCAACGATGAGCAGTCCTAGATAAAATAGAACAAGCTGCACCAAACCACTGATTTCTGGCTGATAAAAAGCGAAAATCTCCTCTTTTGATAAACGCTGTACCTCATAGGTCTCACGCTCGTTTCCATTATCAATGGTGAGCTGATCTCCCGATATTTTTCTGTTTCCATCAAAACGAATCGGCTCATTCACAAAATAGTAACCGAACCCGACTTGCACTACATTGATTTGCTTTCCAGAATCCATTCCATTATTTAATCGATCGCTTCGTATATAGTTATTTCCCTGGTAATAAACGGTTTTGTCTGTCTTTTCATTGACCTCGACATACGGTTTTTCTACACCTAAAATATGATCATCAATCATTTTCTTCCCAATAAACGGTCCTGTCAGCTCAGCACCAACTGCAATCATTAGAAAGATTAAGGCAACAGACAATACTTTCTTATATAGGAGTGCGTAGGCAAGGAGTCTTCTTCCTGTTGTCATGCCTCATCCCCTCCTTCCAGCTGATTTGTCAGCTGCTGACGCAAAAATTGTTCCTTGTACCACCCATCCTGCTGGATGAGCTCGTTGTGGGTGCCCTTTTGGACAATGCGTCCTTCTTCCATGACAAGAATGAGATCCGCATGTTCAACAGCTGATAGGCGATGAGTTGTAATAAACGTCGTTTTGCCATGACGGTTTTGTCTTAGATTTTCTAAAATAGCGGTTTCTGTTTTTGCATCTACCGCAGATAATGAGTCATCCAGAATTAAAATGTCTGGATCAATTAATAAAGCACGTGCGATGGATATTCGCTGTTTTTGTCCGCCTGACAGCGCCACACCTTTTTCCCCAACCATGGTTTCCAGACCCTCTGGCAAAAGGCGTAAATCCTTTTCAAAGTAAGCATCTTTGATTGCTTGTGCTAACTCATCTTCTTTCGCATCCCGATGACCAAAGCGCAAATTCTGTTCCACGCTTTTTGAGAAAAGTATATGATCCTGCGGTACGTATCCAATCCATTGAAATAACTGATCTAATTCAATGTCTTGGATTGGAACACCTGATAGCAAGATTTGCCCATCACCTGCCGGGTACTGGCGCAAAAGCTGTTTGACAATGGTCGTTTTGCCGCTTCCCGTTTTGCCTGTAATCCCAATCGTCTGCCCTTTTCGTACAGTAAAGGACACATCAATGAGATTATCTTTAGATGAAGTTGGATACCTGAATGTCACATGATCGAACTCAATATCTCCAGGCTCTTGTAACGTTTTCGGCTGAGCAGCATCTGTTACGTCCGGCTTGTAGCTGAGTGTATGATTTAACCGGTCTAACGACGCATTTCCTCTTTGCATAATATTAATCAATTCGCCGATCGCAAACATTGGCCAGATCATCATGCCAAGATAGACGTTAAATGCAACAAGCTCCCCAATGGTTAAATCACTTTGGAACACGAGATAGGCTCCGTAGCCAATCCCGATTAAGTAGCTGATCCCCACAAGTAATTTCACTGTCGGCTCAAACAAAGAATCAATGATCGCCACTCGCATGTTTTTTTGAAATACATCATCTGTCATTTCTCGAAAGCGTTCGACATCTTGTTTCTCCTGCACAAAAGAGCGAATGACCCGGACACCTGCCACTGATTCAAGAACGCGATCGTTCATATCACCAAATGCATCTTGAGCGACTGTAAAGCGCTCATGGATTTTGCTTCCATAAAACGCAATCAAGAGCGCCATCAGCGGCATAGGGATAATCGCCATTAAGGTTAATTTCCAGCTAATCGTCAGCCCCATCGTAAAGAAGATCATCAGCATATAAGCAGTGGAATCAACCAAGGTCAGAACGCCAAAACCTGTCGTTAAGGCCACAGCATTCAAATCGTTTGTACCTAATGCCATTAAGTTGCCGGTTTTTTTCTTTTCATAAAAGGTAGGCGTCATCTTAAGCAAGTGGCGCATCAGTTTCCCGCGCATCACACGCTCCATGACATTTGCGCCGCCAAATAACTGATACATCCAAAAATATGTAAGTGTATAGACGACGACACCTAGTAAGCAAAAAATGGTCACATAAAACACAATACTGGATGTTGTAAATTGACCAGAACGAATGTCATCAACTGCCTGGCCTAGGTATCTTGGCGGCAGCATTTCAAGCACATTCACAATGAGCAGGAGCGTAATAGCAATCGTATAACGCCTCCACTCTTTTTTAAAGAACCAGCCTAATTTCGCAAATACTGAAAACATGTTTGTCTCTCCTTTTCAAGCTAGCCGCTTTCTAAATTTTCCTGCAAGTCACCTTGTTTCGTTTTTTGAGCTTTTGTCATTTGTCTTGATTTTGGCATGTTCACATGCTTTCACTCCTCTTCATTTACTTGTTGTTTTTCATCCCTTTATTTCGAAATACGAAATGAATTCAATAAAAAAAGAGGCCACCAGCTTGCTGGTACGCCTCTTTTCGTCATGTAAAAAGGCGCATGTTGACAAATACGCAACATACGCCTTGATTCATCCGATCAATTGGAACAGACGAGTTCCTTTTCAATGACCAATGAAGGTGTAATTGTCACGTGAATCAACCCATTCATGCAGTTTGATTTCAATCTTCCAATGTTGCACATGACATTTCCTCCTTTTGGCTCTTGAATCTTTTTTTATCTTATAGTGGCTGTCACTATTTTGTCAATAAATATTTTTCAATAAATGAAATTTTCTAACAAAAATCATTCTCCTTCATGTGTATCTTTTTCTATTAACGGGTATACCATGAGTGTAAAGACTCCTTTTGAAAGGAATGAGGACATTGTTTCAAGCTGATCGGATGGTCGTAGCGTTTGATGGACATGAAGACAGTAAGAAAGCATTAAAAAAGGCAATCGCTTTAGCTAAAACCTTGCATGCCAAGCTGACCGTTACCTATGCACATGATGGCAAAACAGACAGACAGGTGTTTGATGCACCGCGCCCAATGACTGGCGGAGCTTATATCGGCGGCGGTACGGCAGATCTTCAAACTCCCCCTGTATATGTACCTCACGATGAACAGCAAAGTCCCTTGATTTTTGAAGACCATACAGAAGAGGTCGTTGCGGAAGCACGAATGCTTTTAAATGAGGAGCAGTTTGAGGCTGCCATTGAAATTGTAGAAGGAGAACCAGCAGAAGCGATTATCGAATATGCGGAGGAAATATCAGCAGACCTCATCGTCATGGGAGCACGTGACCAAAGCAGATTGAAAAAAATGCTGTTTGGCAGTGTGAGTGAAAAGTTATCAGCAAAATCAGATATACCTGTGCTTATTGTGAAATAAATGCATCACAAAAGGCTGTAAACATTGGTTTACAGCCTTTTTTATTTATGAAGAGATGGATGCTTCACTTTCATGTTTAATTTTTTGCTGGAAGCCTTCCTGTACGCGTTTTGTCAGCTCTCCTGGAACGCCTTCCCCTACGGGCTCGCCATCTATTTCAACAATCGGAATGACTTCAGCTGTCGTCGAGCTGATGAAGATTTCCTGAGCGCGCAGCAGTTCTTCTTTGCTTATACGAGTTTCTTCAACCGTACATCCTTCTTCCTCACATACCTCCAGCAGCTTTCTACGAGTAATGCCGTTTAAAATGAGATTGTTTGCAGGATGAGTACGAATCACGCCATCAATCACGGCATATACATTCGAGGAGGTTCCCTCGGTCACAAAACCGTCTCTCACAAGGATTGCTTCAAACGCACCAGCTTCAGATGCTTTCTGCTTTTCCATGATGTTATATAAAAGATTTAAGCTTTTGATATCACACCTTAACCAGCGAAGATCCTCAGATAAAATGGCCTTTGCCCCAGCTTTCTGTTCTTGAACAGGCTTTTTCACCTGGAACGTATATGCTGTGATTTGAGGAGTAAGAGAATCACTATATTGATGTTTACGAGGGGCGACACCCCGCGTAACTTGAATATACACACCGCCATCTGTTAATTGATTGTGAGCGACGAGCTGTTGTAACTTTTCTTCCATATCAGATACTGTACCTTGCAGATGAATGCCAATTTCCTTTGCACTCTTGAACAGACGCTCTGTATGCTCCTTTAACGTAAACAAAGTACCATTGTATACACGGATGACCTCATAGACTCCGTCACCAAATTGATAGCCTCTGTCCTCAATATCAACATGTGCATCCTTTTTTTCAATGAAATCTCCATTGTACAATACTTTCATATGGAATCTCCCCTTCGCTTTGCATTAATGGTTGAATCTGATGCTATCTTAGCGGATAAATGGGTACGTTTCAATGATTATTCAGAATTATTTCACATCGTATGAAATGGATAACCTTCTATTATAACAAATATAGTTTGATAACCAAAAAGATTCCAATTTTTTAGCATCTTCTATATTCATAGGCTCTTTTTTCCTGTATACTTACTCCATATAAACACGACAAAAAACAGCGAAAAAAGACAGAATCCACTACATGATTTCGACACAAATTTTTGATTTATTGGAGCGATTGTAATGCAACGGGTTAAAAAAAAACAGACACCTTCAAACACAATGCTGCTCTCAAAGGCGATTGGTTTTGTCATCCTGACACTAATCCTCTTTTTTATTTGGGATATGTCCAAAACCAATATGCAGGCAGCAGATCAGCCGGCGAAATTGTCTGCGAGCAGTCAATTTAGGGACACAAGTACTAGTATGAAAGCAAAAGATGCTTCTCGGAAAACATTAGATGCACATTTTAAGATCCATTCAAATAAACATATAACGGATCAAACGATCTTTTTAACCTTTGATGATGGTCCATCAGCGACTTCAAATCAGCTGTTAGATGTGCTAAAAGCGCATCAAGTGAAAGCCACATTCTTTATGCTCGGACCGCAGATTAAAGAACACCCGGCAGCTGTGAAAAGACTCCATCAAGAAGGTCATCAATTAGGGCTTCACGGTATTACCCATGATGTGAAACGCTTTTATCAAAAAAGTGATTCTCCTGTTAACGAGATGAAGGAAGATCAGCGCATTTTGGCTTCTGTCACAGGTGAGTATACCCATCTTGTAAGAACACCTTATGGCAGCACCCCAAATTTAACCGATCAGCAAAAAGCACGCTTAAAACAAAAAGGCTTTGTCTACTGGGACTGGACCATTGACAGTCTTGACTGGAAATATAAAAGCTCAAAATATGTACCAGAGGTATTAAATCAGCTGCAAGTGCTGGAGACAAAATATCCAAAAGAACCAAAAATCATCTTAATGCATGATCAGCCGGCGACGGCAAAATACTTAAGCAGCTTAATTACGCAGCTAAAGGCAAAGGGCTATACATTTGAAGTCCTTGATGAAACAATGAAGCCGCTGCAGCAATAAAGTAAAACCCGCACCTTTAGGATGCGGGTTTTTTAATGATTTATAAAGCTTTCACGAGATCGCCAATTCGCTCATGAAAGACAAGATCAAAAAGCGGATCGAATTCTGTTTCACTCAAATTCATCATCACCATGAAGATGGAAGGATCATGAGCTGCATCTTCTGGAATATACCTTGCTGGCGCTACCTCCAGGGAAGTCCCCATGACGAGGAGCATGTCCGTTTTCTGAAGTGATGTCTCTACTTGGTCTAAATGTTTGACCATATCGCCAAATAGGACAACATCTGTTTTTAGCACACGTCCACACGTACTGCCGTCTGAGGAAACCTTTTGACAGACCGGCACCTCTTCTTTTAATAAATAAGGCAGATCATATACCGCCTGACACGATGGACAAGTGGCCGTTTGAATGGAGCCATGGAGTTCATATACATGCTGGCTTCCCGCCTTTTTATGAAGACCGTCAATATTTTGGGTAAAAATATCCACATGCTTCCCTTGTTGCTCAAGGCTGGCTAAAAAGGTGTGCCCGCTATTTGGCTCATATTCTCCACTCATTTTCATCTGAAACAATTCCTTAAATTTCGGCCAGAATTGATGAGGGTTTGATAAAAAGTAGGACCGGCTCATCGCCTCCATGCGGGAAGTATCTTCTGTCCACAGACCACCCGTTGATCTAAAATCAGGAATACCCGATTCTGTACTCATACCTGCACCTGAGAGTACTGTGATATGTGAAGCCTGCGATAATTTCTCTCTTAGTGCTTCCACTTTTGTTTGATCCACGCACCATTCCTCCTTTATTCACCCAGCTGCTTCTCACCTTTTTGTTTCATATAAATGGCCTGACCAGGGAAAGCAAATTCTACGCCTTCCTCGTGGAAAATATCTATGATGCGATAGTTAATATCCTGCTTAATATCAAGGTTTTCAGACCAAGCTGTCGTGTTTGTGTAAAAATTGAAAAACAAGTTCAAATAGCTGTCTGCCAGTACATCGAGATTTACCATAATCGTCTCTTTATGCACCCCATCATGCTCGTGAAGCATCTGTTTGAGACGCTTAATACACTGATCAATATTTTCCTTTGGTGTATTGTAGGAAACGCGAACAGAAAACGTAATCTGACGTTTATTCATTCTTGTCCAGTTTGTGATTGGCTCCTTAGAAAGCGTAGAATTCGGAACGGTCACGACGGCTTCAGCAGGTGTTCGAAACCTTGTGCTTCGAAATGTAATGTCCTCCACAGTCCCAAGTACACTTGGTGTCTCCACAAAGTCGCCCATCGTAAAAGGCTTCTCCGTAATGATGACTATCCCTCCAAAAAAGTTAGCCACTGTATCCTGAGCAGCGAGCGCAAATGCTAGACCACCTAGACCAAGCCCTGCCACAAGTCCATTTACGTCATAATTAAATTCTTGTGCAATGACGCTAATACTCAGTGCAATAATAATGAAACGAAGTACCTTTGATAAAAATGGTGCTAAAATATCATCCATATCTAATTCAAATTTCGAATTGACCTTTTGAAACAAGAAAGAAGATGCAGCGGTTAAATTACAAAGCCCCCACGTCAGCATTAATATAATAGAAGATCTATACAATTTAACGATGATATCCATATGATGCTCAAAGTATGGTGCCTGTCTTAACGCAAAATATAAACCAAGTGCCACGAAAAACAGCCTGGCTGGTTTTTCAAATGCCACAACAATTTGGTTAATGACCTCCGTTTTAGACCGATTCGTCAGCCTAAACAGAAGCTGAAATAAATACTTCGTAAATACTTTCCGAAGCAATAAAAAAAGCAATAAAATACAAAGGCTAATACCAATTTGGATCGCAATATCTACTGTAAAATATGTATCCATCCATTTTTGTGTAAACATGTCTGTCTCTCTCCTTTAAAACAATCCTCTCTAGTTTATAATATAACCTTCGTTCATGTCCTCTCTTAAATGTCTGACCTCTACATAAAAAGCCTCGGGACTGATCCCGAGGCATGAAGTTCAAATATGAAATTTTGGCTAGAGACATATCGACGGGCAGCAAACTACTTTTTCTTCTGAGCCTGATCAAGGAGAGTCGCTTTAAACATTTCAGCATCCGTTTCAGCCTTAATACGTTCTTCCACTCTAATTCTCCCTTTACCCAATCATCTCGCCTCCTTTTCATCATTATAAAACATCAGAATTTTCAGTCAACATGACGAAAGCACTAATATTTTGACGAACGCTGACGATTTGGACAAAATTGATCGAAGAAAAAATGATGTAGTTCAGATTTACTCAATAAGAGCTTGGGATATTCCTGCAACTTTTCACCTTTTATACACGATGCTTTCTCACCACACGCCATGTTCCATTACATACAGCTCTCCATCGTTCCATATAGTAAAGAAGGAAAAACAGCAAAAATTTGATATGATAAGACCAGAACTTATGTCAGGAGCTGGAGCATGTGTATATTATCGCGCATAGAGGGTCTTCAAGCGCTGCCCCAGAAAATACAATCGCCGCATTTGATTTAGCTGTTCAGCAAGGTGCGGATTATATTGAGTTAGACGTCCAGCTGACAATGGATCAGCACGTAGCCGTCATCCATGATGATACCGTTAATCGAACAACTAACGGAAGCGGCTTAGTGAAAAGTTATACACTTGATCGGCTGAAGAAACTGGATGCAGGAAGCTGGTTTGATTCACAGTACGCCAACGAACGAATTCCCACCTTACAGGAAATTCTTGGAAGGTACACTCATCGTGTCGGGATACTGATTGAGATCAAGCATCCAAAACGGCAGATTGGGATTGAAAAGGCAGTTGTCGACATCATCAACCGGTTTGCCTATTCCCGTCACATCATGGTTCAATCTTTTGATGCCAATGCACTTCAAAGAGTCAAAGCTTACGCCCCTTCTCTTCGAACAGCTTTTATTATAAAACCCTCTGCCTTTAAACTGACGAAAAGGAAATTAGCGGAGTACAGCTCCTTTGCGAATTGCCTTAATATGAAGAAAACGATGATCAACAGATGGTGGATTGACCGCATCCACTCATTTGGAATGGATGTCTTTATATGGACAGTGAAAGATCAAAAAACAGCCGACAGGATGAAAACATACCTCATTGATGGAGTGGTGACGGATCACCCGCCATTTTTTCTAAAGGAGAAATGATTAAATGAAAGCATATCTCGCCGTATTTATCGGTGGATTGGTTGGTACCCTTTGCAGATATGAACTTAGCCAATCCGTTGTCAGCCAGACATTCCCCTATGCAACACTGATTGAAAACATTACAGGCAGTCTGTTTCTTGGCTTTTCAACAGGATATTTTATGTTTCGGAAAGGAAAAAAATATCTTGCTGCTTTGATCGGAACAGGATTTTGCGGTGGTTTTACGACAATGTCCACTTTTTCTAAAGAAACGGTTCTCTTATTACAGGATGGACTGTTCACATCAAGTATCATGTACATTCTACTCTCAGTGATTGCTGGAGTGGGCGCTGCCTTATGTGGACTGATCACCGCTCAGCGCCTCTTTCAACAAAATGAGCAGCCGAAAGGAAGCAGATAAATGATTGTATTTTATACAGCTGTTGCCGGCGGGATGGGCAGTGCCCTTCGTTTTTTCCTCAGTCAATCGATTCAGAAAACCAAGTTTCATACTCGTTTTCCGTATAGTATTATTCTCATCAACTTACTCGGCGCTGCCGGTTTAGGTTTACTGACAGGTGCAGTGTCTGACAATGATCCGCTGCTTATGATCATTGGTACTGGGTTTTTCGGTGGTTTTACAACATTCTCTACATTTAGTGTAGAAGCTGCGTCCATGCTGCATGAGCGGCAAATTGGACTTCTTGCTGTCTACTTGCTGGTCACAATCATCGGGTCTTTATGTCTCTTTGCTGCGTTTTATCAAATAGGACAGCATCTTATTTAAATATTGGTAATGGCGGCTAAGCTGATGAGCAGCTGATCCATGAGCTGGCGCTTCATCAAAAAGAGTGTTTTTTCACTATAGCCAATTTCCATTGCACACTTTGCCATCCGCCAATCTCGAAAATATTTGTAATCGATGAGCTGCTGCTCTATTTCGTCCAACTCTTTTAATGCCGTTTCAATACAAGCAACGATGAGTTCATACTGACTTTTTTGTTCTTCTAACTTTTTCCGAGTCATGTGGTCGAGATGATGCGGGCTTCTTTTTTCAAGCTGCCTTTCGATATTTAAGATCGCTGCTTGATAATTTTTGAAATTCTTTAAATGAAACTCAATTCGTTTCATTGAGGTTTTTTTCTCCGTGATACTTGCTGTTTCATACCAAAGCATGTCCATCCCCCTATATCGAACGTTTGTTCTTATTATATACCGAACATACATTCGTTCAAAAGAGACTAAATACCTAAAAAAACCTTGAGCTTATTTTTCGCTCAAGGTCATTTCGTTTACTAAAAGCGGCTCCTTTATATCAAGCCCAGTGCGTGCGCTGCCTTTTTCTGGCGATGTGACGCCTTTTTTCAAATCGATCTTTTTAACGTAGCGTCCATCCATTTCCAGCACTTTCATTCGAATATCATCAAGATAGACGGATTGTCCTTCTCTGATATCAATATTCTCTTTTAAGATGAGTCCGCCGATTGTATCAATTTCCTCATCATGATAAGAGATCTCGATCAAATCTTGAACTTCATCTAATCTCACTTTGCCATCTAAAACATAATGATGATCGGCTCTTTTTTGAATAACTGGCTGCTCATCTTCATCGAATTCATCTCGAATATCTCCGACAATCTCTTCTAAAATATCTTCCGTTGTGACAAGTCCAGACGTTCCGCCGTATTCGTCAGTTAAGATCGCCATATGCATTCTATCACGCTGCATCTTAACGAGAAGCTCTTGAATAGGAATCGTGTCGATGACCTCAATCACTGGATATATATAATCTTGAATTTTCAGTTGATCTTTTTCTCCTTGATACACAAGATCTGCAAAGAGCTGCTTTTTGTTCAGCATGCCAATGACATGGTCTTTATCTCCTGAAAAAACAGGGAAACGTGTATACTTTTCCTGCGTCATGATGGCGAGGATATCATCTAACGGCATATCTTCTGGAATCGCACAAATTTCTCTCCGCGGTATCATGATCTCTCTGGCAATTCGATTATCGAAATCGAAAATCTTGTTCATATAATTATATTCTGATGGGTTGATTTCCCCATTTTTTAAGCTCTCAGATAATAAAATCTTCAATTCCTCTTCAGAATGGGAATGTTCTTTTTCAGACCCCATATCGATGCCCATCATTTTAGTTAGCAAACGGGCTGATCCGTTTAACACATAAATGAAAGGGAACATAAGGATATAAAATGCATGCAGCGGGCCTGACAGCCATAGCGTCATTTTTTCCGCCTTTTGAATGGCAAGCGTTTTTGGTGCAAGCTCACCTACAACTACATGCAAAAAGGTAATAATAGAGAACGCAAGTGTTGCTGAGATCAGGCTGATTGCTGAATCAGGAATGTTTGTCAAACCAAAACCTCGAACCAAAAGTTCTTTCACAGCCGGCTTACCAATCCACCCTAAACCAAGAGATGTCACCGTAATACCGAGCTGACAGGCTGACAAATATTCATCTAGCCTTGATGTCACCTTTTTCGCCATGATAGCCTTTTTGGACCCTTCGGCAACAAGCTGATTAATTCTTGAACTTCTCACCTTTACTATGGCAAATTCAGATGCAACAAAGAAAGCTGTTAAAGCAATCAAAACACCGACTATACTCAGATTAACAATATCGTCCATTTAACCTTGCTCTTTCTTAGAAGAACAAGGAGTCACCTCCTGATTGATGATGTTATGTTTTGCAAAACGGTTAACTGATTAAATAAGACTACATTGAGGGCCCCACTTAACCACCTCCGGTTCACGTAAAATTCCGCCTCTCTACATATATATGAAACGGTATTCATTTTATCTTACCATAAATAATCTGAAAATTCCTGTATCATCATGCTGTTTTTGACATGACTGACTAAATTGAGGGAAATCCTCCTCTGTTTCTTCTTATTGGCAGGAAATATGAACAATTAACTTGTGTTTCAGACTAGAATTATATTAAACTATTTTCATAAACTATAACGTGACGGTTAGGAGGAGATGTTCAGATGGGGCTGAGAAAAAGTATCGTATTGGTGAACTAGCACAGATTGCACAGGTGACGAAACGAACTGTAGATTATTATACAAATCTAGGTTTGCTTGCGCCTGTTAGATCTTGCTCAAATTATCGTTATTACGATGAATATGCTTTAAAACGATTACAATTAATCGTTCTTTGCAAACAGCAGAGATTGGCTCTTTCTGACATCAAATCCAGATTAGATGAACAATTCCCTTCTCAAAAGGAAGATCATGATGAACTTGTCCATTTAACCTCTGATATCGATCGGATGAATGAGCATATGGACCGCATTTTGGCACGTTGTAAGCAGCTTCAGCCAGAACAACGTGAAAAACTAAAAGAGCAGCTTACTCCTGAAAAAATGACGGCTGTCCAATCATTTTTACTGCTGTTAAGTTAAAATTTTTACTAAACAGGAGGTGTTACCTTCGTTCTCAAAGTCAGAACGAAGGCCTTAATTGGACATAGTTAATTTACTCATAGTCGCTTTACTTATAGCTTTAACCGCGTTTTTCGTTGCATCAGAGTTTGCGATCATTCGCTTAAGAAGCTCAAGAATTGATCAGTTAATCGCAGAAGGTAATAAAACAGCAGTTGCTGTCAAGCATGTAACGACTCATCTTGATGAGTACCTATCAGCCTGTCAGCTTGGTATTACCATTACCGCCCTTGGTATTGGTTGGTTAGGGGAAGAAACAATCGCGCATATGCTTGCGCCGCTCTTTGCAGAGCTGTCCATTCCTCAATCAGCTAGTTCTATTGTCACTTTTATTATTGCGTTTAGTATCATGACGTTTTTACACGTTGTCGTTGGAGAACTTGCACCGAAAACACTCGCCATTCAAAAGGCTGAGCAAGTATCCCTTCTTTTTGCTAGACCACTGATGATCTTTTATAAAGTGATGTTCCCGTTTATTTGGGTATTAAATGGATCTGCTCGTTTGTTAACGAAAGCGTTCGGTCTTCAGCAAGTATCTGAGCATGACATGGCGCACTCTGAGGAAGAATTGCGGATTATTTTATCAGAGAGCTATAAGAGCGGCGAGATTAACCAGTCTGAATTCAAATATGTAAATAAAATTTTCGAATTTGATGACCGTCTGGCGAAAGAAATTATGATTCCTCGTACCGAAGTTGTCAGCTTCCCATATGATATTACCATTGAGGAAATGCTGAAGGTAACAAAGGTAGAGAAATATACACGTTATCCAATTGAAGATGGCGACAAAGATAACATTATCGGTGTTCTTAACATTAAAGAGGTTCTCACTGCCTGCATTAGCGGTGAGTGCTCTACAAGCGATACGATCGAAAAGTTTGTAAATCCGATTATTCATGTGATTGAAACGGTTCCTGTTCATGATTTACTGCTCAAAATGCAGCGTGAACGTGTACACATGGCCATTTTATCAGATGAATATGGCGGTACAGCAGGTCTTGTCACTGTTGAAGACATCCTTGAAGAAATCGTTGGTGAAATTCGTGATGAGTTCGACATTGATGAAATCAACGAAGTGCGTAAACTTGGAGAAGACCATTACATCTTTGATGGCAAGGTTCTTGTTGATCAAGTCAACCTGCTATTAGGTATACAGCTTGATAATGAAGAGGTCGACACAATCGGCGGCTGGTTCCTTACTCAGAAATATGAAGTAGAGAAAAATGACGCCATTCGTGAACAAGGCTATGAATTTATTATTAATGAAGTCGATGGACACCATGTGGCATACATCGAAGTAAAAAAGTTAAATGAACAATTATTAGAAGCAGCTGAAGAAGGCGCTTCTTAAGAAAAAAACGACCCTTGCCTAAGCAAGCGGTCGTTTTTCTTATGCCTTTTCCATTAATTGAGCTTCTAGCTCTTTGATTCTTGTGTTTAATACTTCTGTCATGGCACCTAATCTTTCTTTTGGCGGCAGATGGTCAAATTCAGACAGCTCAATCGGTTCACCGATGATTAAGCGCATTTTTCCTTTTTTGAAAAGGCTTTTCGCATTTGAAGGTCCTTTGTATGCGGCTGGAACAATTGGCGCTTTACCGAGCTGCGCAATGGTAACCGCTCCTCTTTTTAAAGGAACATCCTCTGTAGTACGTGTGCCGCTTGGAAAAATCCCAACGATCTTTCCCTCTTTTAATAATTTAATGGGCGTTTTAATACTGCTTGGCCCAGGATTCTCTCGATCAACTGGAAACGCATGAATCTTTTTTAAAAATCCACCGATCCATTTATTTGCAAACAATTCTTTTTTCGCCATGTAGTGGATCTCAAACGGAAGAATTCCTGCGCCTAATGCAAGAACATCCACAAAACCCTCATGTGTACAAGCAATGACAAAACCCCGATCAGTTGGCAGATTCTCTTTTTGATATACTTTGATTCCACCTCGGAGACCAAATAATAATTTGACGGTATAGCCTGAAAATTTATACATAGTGCACTTCCTTTGTTTGAAGAATGAAGGATTTGTCTCTATTATAACAAATTTTTTATTACCTGGTACTAAAAATTTGTACGCAGTCCAATCCTCCCTATTTTTTTCGTTTAAAATGGACGTTCTGACTGTATTCAAGCACAAGGTTTTAGGGGAGAATAGAATAGGAATTGTGTCCAATTTTGTCGTTTTTCGATGTTTTTTCCTGATTTGTTCTATTGAAAATACTTTATAAATGATGCAAATTTCGCTATGATAAGGAGAAATGATTTTGATTCGGCGAAAGAAATGAGTAATGTACGGTAATGAGAAGTTTCGTGCAACTTTATGCCTTTCTTATGCGTGTATAACATAGAGGGGAGAAAAATCAGTGACGATCGATGAAATTTATCAAATGTATATGAACGATGTTTACAGGTTTCTGCTCTCCATGACAAAAGACAAACATTTGGCAGAAGACTTATTGCAGGAAACCTTTATGCGTGCGTATATACATATTCATTCCTACGACCATAGCAAAGTGAAACCTTGGTTATTTCAGGTGGCACGAAATGCTTTTATTGATTATGTCAGGAAACATAAAAAAGAAGTGACCATATCGGATGACCTCATTGGCGGTCTTTTACAAACGTCTGTACAAAGCCCTGCTGAACAGGTTGAAATAAAGGAAGTTCTCACCATGTATTTGGAGCAGCTTCCAGATAACTACAAGGAAGCGTTGACATTGTATTATTTAAAAGAGCTAAATTACAAGGAAGCATCCAAGGTCATGAATATTACTGAAGCAAATTTTAAAAGTGTTTTATTTCGTGCAAGGCAGCGCCTAAAAGCACTTTACAACAGAGGTGTTAATGATGAATGAAGAGTTTAACAAGCGATGGGAACAATATAATAATGGTGAGATGAATGAGGAAGAAATGATAGCGTTTGAAGAAGAACTTGAAGAAAACGAAAAACGCTTAAGCCAGGAACTGAACGACTCAGATTGGACAGATTTTTCCATCAGTCCTGAGAAGCAAAAAGCCATTTTACAATACGGAAAAAGAAAGTCATATTTACGTATTTCCGTACTTGCTGTCATATCGACACTCATTATTTTACCGCTTTGTACATTAGGAAGTTATTTATACTACGGCGTTGGCGGCGCCGAGAGCAAAGGCAATCATTTCATGGAAACAGCAGCTGTCACCGTCGCTTTAACCAAACCAAACGTGGCCATTGATATGAAGGATTTAAAAGGTCAGGTCAAACTTTTTGGGATGAACACCGAATTGAAGCTGCAAAAGCAAATTGGCAATAAAACAGAAGCTATTGGCAGTGAACAAATCGAGATGTTTTTCGATAAATTAAAGCAGCCTACCATCTCTTATTATGGTGACAGCGCACGCGAAACGGAGGATTTCTTTACCCATCCTTCGGCGCAGGCAGATGCCTCAAAAAAACAAACACTCACTACGTTAGACAAGCTTCCTGAAGGAACAGTAAGTGAAGTGTATGTATCCTATGACAGAGCTTACACACCAAAGGATGTTTATTCCTTTGCTAAAAAATACGATATGAAAGTGCTGTGGAATGCGATTAAAACAGAGGATTCATTAAGTGGAAATCAGCGGCCAATCGGCTTTCCTGGGAAGGACTCTGAATTTTTAAAAGAGCTTCAGCACACATCAAAAACTGAGGTAGATCAATTCAAAGATGCCCTTGCTTATGTTAATCAGCACCCGACATGGGCAACAACGATCTCTGGCAGACCTGATCTTGACCTGTCTAATCGTATACGCTATATCGATCAAAATGGCGTCACGGTTTATGGCTCTGTGGTCACTGGGCCTTCAAAAGAGATTGAGAAATTTGTAAAGACAAAACGCATTAAAACGGCAAAAGTGAGCGAGGTGGAATTATGGAATTGGTAAGAATTTTTAAAGAGCATAATGTATTTGGCTGGATTTCTGTCGGCACAGCGATATTATCCCTGCTCATGCTAAACCTCGCCATTATCAGCAACGTGACATTTTATTCTTTTCAAATGCTTCCTTTTGCAATGGCCGCAGTTCCATTTGGCATTATTGAACTGTTCATTAAAAAAGGCCGTACGGGTCCAGGTTTCCTCGGTGTCGTACTGAATATCTTTGTCATTGTTTGTGTCTATGCCATCGTATCAATCGATGTCGATCTTCAATTAGGTTTTTAATCAGCACTCAAAAGCAAAAGCCCGTGTTACTTGACTAATGCCAAGCATCACGGGCTTTTTTCATTTATTGTTTATTCAATTCTGAATGCTTTCTTGAATATAAGAAATACACAACCAGCCCAATGGCAAGCCAGATTAAGAAACGTACAAAGGTGATTGCACCAAGCTTATAAATGAGCAATCCGCAAGATAGAATAGCTAAGATCGGAATAAGCGGAACTGCTGGGCATCTGAAAGCTCTTGGTAAGTCCGGCTGCGTTTTTCTCATCACAATGACCGCCACTGAAATCAAAATGAATGCTGAAAGTGTCCCGATGTTCACTAAACTTGCCAGCTCATCAAGTGGAATAAATCCACCCATTAATGCTGACAATGTACCGAAGAACAATGTATTGATGTAAGGAGTTTTATGCTTTGGATGAACTTTTGATAATACCTTTGGCACCAAGCCATCACGAGACATAGCAAACATCACGCGTGTCTGGCCGTACAGCATGACAAGCATCACGGTTGTCATCCCTAGAATCGCTCCGACATCCACAATACCAGCCACCCAGTTTTGTCCGGCTACTTGTAAAACGAGAGACACTGGATGTGATACTCCTTCAAAATTCATAAAAGGAACGATGCCCGTCATAATCGCACTGACAACGACATAAAGCAGCGTACAAATCAATAAAGAAGTAATAATTCCTCTAGGCAGGTTGCGTGATGGATTTTTTGTCTCCTCTGCCGCAGAAGCAACTGCATCAAACCCGATAAATGCAAAGAATACTAGGGCTGCTGCACTTAAGACCCCTGATGTCCCAAATGGAACGAATGGTGTCCAGTTTTCAGGTTTTACATATTTCACAGCGACTAAAATAAAGAGCAGAATCACAGCAATTTTCATAATAACCATGATGTTATTTACTCGTTTTGATTCTTTAATACCAAAGTACAGCAGGAAGGTGATGACCATTAAAATAATAAATGCTGGAAGATTAAAATATGTCACGTGCCCCTTTAAACCACCTGGTGCTGCTGTTAACTCAACTGGTATATGAACCCCTATCCCATTTAAAAAAGACACAAAATAGCCTGACCAGCCCGCTGAAACGGCACTAGCAGCCAGCATATATTCTAATATTAAATCCCAGCCAATGATGAATGCTAGAAATTCCCCCATTGATGCGTACGTAAATGTATACACAGACCCTGACACAGGCACTGTGGAAGCAAATTCCGCATATGACAGTGCTGCAAACAAACAAGCAAGACCTGCGATGACAAATGATAGCACAAGTCCTGGCCCCGCAGTGACGGCTCCTGTACCTGTTAGAACAAATATCCCTGTCCCGATAATGGCTCCAATGCCCAGCATGGTTAAATCAAATGAACCCAATTCCTTTTTTAATGCTTTTTCCCCTTGTGTTGCCGCAATGAGCTCTGAAATGCTCTTTTTTCTAAACAACGAATTGCTCATACCATCACTCCCAAAACTTAGTATCAGTCTAAAGACGCCACATTCATATAATTCACAATATTTTCTGAATATTTAGATTAAATTTAGCGCAATAAATTGGTGGCGTAAAATTATTATATATGAAAATTAAAAAATGAAAACACTTTTTTAAAAAATAGAGTGAAAATTCTTATATATCAACGAAAATATTGTCAATAAAACGGTTAGATTTTCTTCAATCCTTATTCAATTGATAGTTTGTCTCCCTCTATTTATGATACAACATGGAAGATTATATTTTTTTCATATACTTATTATTCAACAAAAATAAGACCCTTTTTTTAAAAGCGGGGTCACAATTATGTTATTTTAAAGCCTTTAGACCGATAGTGATCTATGAGAAAAAGACCAGTTCTGCGGCACAAATGATATATGAAAAAAGAGACTGCTTCATAGCAGTCTCTTAAAATGAATTAGTTTACAAATGTTTTCGCTCCAAGATAAATAGGCTTCCAATAGCTTGATGTCATATCACTGATCGTTACACCGTCAGAAGCAGCATGGATAAACTTATTGTTCCCAAGGTAGACACCCATGTGAGATGGACCCGATTTATACGTTGTAAAGAAGACAAAATCTCCAGCCTTTGGTTTGGATACACTTTTCATCGATCCCCAGAAACCTTCAGTTGTTTGTCTTGAAATCTTTTTTTGTTTGTTAATGATATACCACATAAATCCGCTGCAATCAAAGCCCTTCGGTGTCGTTCCACCCCATCTATATGGAGTACCGTTTTGCGCTTTAGCATCTGCTATGAGCTTAGACGTGTTTAAGGAAGAAGTAGAGACTGTTTTTTCTTTCACAGGTTTCGCCTTTACTTTAGACGTCTTTTTCACCTTTAGCTTTTGCCCGATTTTAATGAGGTCTGTTTTAAGTTTATTTAACGATTTCAACTCTTTCACAGTCATCCCGTATTTTTTGCCGATCTTAGATAATGTATCACCTTTGACAACTTTATGAGTGGCAGTTGCTGAAGCCGTTTTTACTTTTGTTGTTGTTTTTGATGTCTTCACTGCTTTTTTCGAAGAAGTGCCATTCACTTTTAAGGTTTGTCCAACATAAATCACGTTAGATTTCAGCTTATTGTCTGATTTAATTTTGCTCACGCTTGTTTTGTATCTTTTCGCTAGAACAGAAAGAGAGTCACCTTTTTGAACTTTTACTGATTGTGCTGAGGCAGCGCCGGCAAATAATGTCGTCCCAAGTAGAACTGCACTTGCAGCTGTGATCAATTGTTTTTTCATTTGTTCCTCCTGTATGTATCTATCTGATCCGAATTTTTATCTACTCCCTATTATAAGGATCAAATACCAGAAGAAATAGTCTTGACTTCCTACGACATTTTGCTTATTAATTCGGCAAAATTTATTTTTTTTTAGGGTTCTTTTTATTTCATTTTTATTACACAATCATGACAAAATAATCGCATCTTGTCATGGATAAATGATACATTCATTTCTCTTTTTGGTTCATTCTATGTAAAGTGGACCTTTACAATTTTAAAGTGAACTTTACGGTGCTGTAAAGAGGAATCCACACTTCTGCTCTACCATTGTAAACGTAAGAGCGATACATAAACAATGAGGAGGCAAAATGAATGAGTGTGTTGAAAAGCTCGAAAACGAAAATTGCTGCAGTGGCAGCAGCATCTGTGCTATCGATTGGCATTTTTTCAGGGATTGAATTTGGACAAGCTGACAAAGCTGAGGCTAAAAAGAAGCCGAAAAATGACGTGCAAAATGTGATCGTGCTGATTGGAGATGGCATGGGAACACCTTATCTTTCAACTTACCGCTCATTTAAACACAACGGTGACCTTTCAAAGCAAACAGCGTTTGACCCTTACCTCACTGGCATGCATAAAACATACCCTGACGACTCTAAAAGTAACATTACCGATTCAGCAGCAGCTGGTACAGCCATGGCCACTGGTAAAAAGACATACAACAATGCCATTGGTGTAAACAAAAACGGCAAAAAACTAAAAACCGTTTTAGAAGAAGCCAAACGAAAGGGAAAATCGACGGGTCTTGTCGTGACATCTGAATTAACAAATGCTACGCCTGCTGCGTATGCCGCTCACGATGTGTCTAGGAAAAACACTGCAGCCATCGCTGATGACTTCTTCGATGAGAAAATCGGAAAACAGCATACAGTCGATGTCATGCTTGGCGGAGGACTTGTCGATTTTGTCCGAAAGGATCGTGATCTGACGAAGGAATTCAGACAAGCCGGTTATGATTATGTCACCAATAAAGCCGCCTTACAAAAAAACAAAAATGAAAAAGTGTTAGGCATTTTTGCTGATGGAGGTCTCGATAAAGCCATTGATCGTGATCAAACGACCCCTTCCCTGCAAGATATGACATCCTCAGCTATCAAACAGCTGTCTAAAAACAAAAAAGGATTTTTCCTTATGGTCGAAGGCAGTCAAATTGACTGGGCTGGACATGATCATGATATTGTCAGTGCAATGAGCGAAATGAAGGATTTTGAAAAAGCATTTGAAGAAGCGATTCGTTTTGCGAAAAAGGATAAAAACACGTTAGTCATCACGACCGCAGATCATTCAACTGGCGGACTTTCCTTCGGAGCAGACGGTTCAGGCAGCTGGGATTACAAACCGGTAAAAGCAGCGAAAAAAACGCCTGACTTTATCGCAAACAAAATTGTCAGCGGCATGACTGTCGAGTCAGCGCTGAAACAATATATCAATCTTGATTTCACAAAAGAAGAAACAGCATCTATTCAAAAGGCCGCTGAAACAAAAGATACTGTTAAAATTGATGATGCGATTGAAGAAGTGATCAATACAAGATCACATACAGGCTGGACAACTTCTGGTCATACCGGTGATGAAGTTCCATTCTTTGCGTATGGCCCAACAAGCCAGCAGCTAAAAGGTCTGATGGAAAATACAGATCAAGCAAAACATATCTTTAAATTACTTCATCAATAAAACGAAGAACATTGTAAGAGCAGGTGTAGAAAATGCCTGCTCTTTTTATTGTTCAATCTTCCAGTTGAAATTTCTGAAAATAAAGATATTGACAAATTGTTTATTTGTCTTACAATTAAATAAAAGAGTTTTTGGTAGCGCTTACCTTTCTTTTTAACAAATTACAGGAGGTTTTTAGCAATGATTCAAGGTAGAAGAGCACCAGAAGGCATATTAGGTTTTCCTATCGCTCCTTTTCAAGCAAATGGTCAGCTTTCTGAGGAAGCACTATTTCAAAACATTCAATTCTTACTAGACGAAGGGCTCGATGCCATTTTTATTGCATGTGGGTCGGGAGAATTTCAGTCTATTAGTCAAAAAGAATACGAGCAAATGATTGATGTGGCACTTGCAGCTGCCGGTGGTCAAGTTCCTGTTTATTCAGGAGTTGGCGGAAATTTAAATACCGCACTGGAGTGGGCGAAAATTTCCGAGGAAAAAGGCGTTGACGGTTACTTATTACTCCCTCCTTATTTAATTCATGGTGAACAAGAAGGACTATATGAATACGCCAAAACCATTATAGAAAGTACAAACCTAAATGCCATCTTATATCAACGAGATAATGCTGTTCTTTCTGTGCAGCAAATCAAACGGCTCACTTCTTTTGAACAGCTTGTTGGTGTAAAAGATGGGGTCGGTGATATGGATTTAAACGTGAATCTTTCCTATACAATAGGCAGCAGGCTCAGCTATATAAATGGATTGCCTATGGCAGAGGTCACAATGCCGGCTTACTTACCGATTGGTTTTCATTCCTATTCCTCCGCAATTTCTAATTATATCCCGCACATCTCAAGAATGTTTTATCACGCACTAAAAACGGGTGATCAAGAAACGGTCAAGGACATTTACACAACTGTTATTCTACCGATTAACCGGATTCGCCAACAGAGAAAGGGCTATGCCGTCTCACTCATTAAAGCCGGCATGAACATCATGGGACATTCTGTCCGCAATTCAGCAAGACCGCCTGTTGTTCCTGTAGAAAAAGAACACTATCAAGAACTAGAGAACATTTTACAGCACGCAATGGAACGCTTCCCGAAAAAAGCGGCTGTGAATTAACGAAAGAAAGGAGCTCATATTATGTCCACTTCAGTGAAACAAAAAACGTACTTCAATTATATCAATGGTGAATGGGTAAAGGCTTCCACAGGAGAAGTGATCCCCATTCAAAATCCTGCCGACAAAGAGGAGGCTGCTGGATATGTGCAGCGCTCAAGTCTCGAAGATGTAAACGGAGCCATCACTGCAGCTCATGAAGCAAAGACGATGTGGCGAGATTTATCAGGTGCAGAACGAGGACAATATCTTTATAAAGCAGCTGATTTGCTGGAAGAACGTCTCGATGACATTGCCATTACTGCTGTAAAAGAAATGGGTAAAACTCTGCCTGAGGCAAAAGGAGAAGCGGCACGCGGTGTAGCCATTCTCCGCTACTATGCCGGCGAAGGAATGCGCAAAGAAGGCGATGTCATTCCTTCTACTGACCGAGAGGCACTCATGTTCACTAAAAGGGTTCCATTAGGTGTTGTAGGCATCATCTCTCCTTGGAATTTCCCTATTGCGATCCCTATTTGGAAAATGGCTCCTGCACTCATTTATGGGAACACGGTCGTCATTAAACCTGCGACAGAAACTGCCGTTACTTGCGCAAAAATCATGGCCTGCTTTGCAGATGCCCACCTTCCAAAAGGAGTAGTCAATATGGTCACAGGATCGGGAGCTGTCGTAGGTCAAGGAATGATTGAACATCCAAATATCCAAGGAATTACATTTACTGGATCAAATGCAACGGGTAAAGCCATCGGTCAAAAAGCCTTTGATCGCGGGATTAAGTATCAGCTTGAAATGGGAGGAAAAAACCCCGTTATCGTAGCCAATGATGCGGATCTTGATCTTGCGGTAGAAGCAGCCATTACAGGAGCCTTCCGGTCAACTGGACAAAAATGTACAGCAACGAGCCGAGTCATTGTCCAAGAAGACATCTATGATGCCTTTAAAGAAAAACTCGTTCAAAAAACGCAAGAGATCACTATTGGGGACAGTTTAAAAAAAGACGTATGGATGGGTCCGATCGCAAGCAAACAGCAGCTTGATCAATGCCTTTCCTATATTGAAACTGGAAAAAAAGAAGGTGCCACCCTCCTTTTTGGCGGGGAACCATTAACAGATGGTGATTATCAGAATGGTTATTTTATTGAGCCTGCTATTTTCGAACATGTCACCTCAGACATGACCATCGCTCAAGAAGAAATATTTGGTCCTGTCATTGCTTTAATCAAAGTGCAAGATATCAATGAAGCATTTCACATTGCCAATGATGTGGTTTTTGGCTTAAGCGCTTCTATTTTCACACAAAATATCGGTCGTATGCTGTCCTTTATTCAGAATATCCAAGCTGGGCTCATTAGAATTAATGCAGAAAGTGCTGGTGTAGAGTTACAGGCACCATTTGGTGGAATGAAACAATCAAGCTCTCATTCTCGTGAACAAGGAGAAGCGGCAAAGGAATTCTTTACAGCCATTCAAACCGTTTTCATTAAATCGTAAAATTGAAGCATTTGAGAGGGCATCTGCCCTCCTCAATTCTCTATTTTAGAAAAGGAGAAGAAATGATGATAAATAACCTCTTCCATGCTTCACAAACTGATAAAAAAACGTCTGTCCGCTGGTTTATCGTCTTCATGCTGTTTCTTGTCACTTCTGTCAATTATGCAGATCGTGCTACCCTTTCTATTGCTGGAGATTCTGTTCAACATGACCTTGGTCTTAGCTCTGTATCAATGGGTTATGTCTTTTCTGCTTTTGGCTGGGCATATGTCATTGGCCAATTGCCTGGCGGTTATTTATTGGATAAATTCGGTTCTAAAATGGTGATTGCCTGCAGTATTTTCTTTTGGTCTTTGTTTACATTGTTTCAAGGTGCCATAGGTTTTTTTACAGCGGGTACTGCGATTATTCTCCTTTTTACCCTGCGATTTTTAGTAGGGCTGGCGGAAGCTCCTTCCTTTCCAGGCAATAGCCGTGTAGTGGCTGCATGGTTTCCTAGTTCTGAACGTGGAACAGCTTCTGCTTTCTTTAATTCAGCTCAGTATTTTGCGCTTGTCATTTTCTCTCCAATTATGGGCTGGCTTACACATTCTTTAGGATGGCATTCTGTTTTTGTTGTTATGGGAATCCTCGGTATTTTGCTGTCTTTTCTTTGGATAAAAACCGTCTATAATCCAAAACAACACCCGAAAATTAACGCAGCAGAGCTCGATTACATATCAAAAGGCGGGGCTTTGACCTCAATGGACGATGAAAAGAGCCAGCAAAACAAAGAATCCAAATGGCCATACGTGAAACAATTACTTTCAAATCGGATGTTAATTGGGGTTTATATTGCTCAATATTGCATTACCACCCTCACTTATTTTTTCTTGACGTGGTTTCCTGTGTATCTTGTTCAAGCAAAAGGAATGTCCATTCTCGAAGCAGGTTTTGTTGCTTCCCTGCCAGCTCTCTGCGGTTTTTTAGGCGGAATCCTTGGCGGCTTGTTATCCGATTTTTTATTAAAAAGCGGGAAATCGCTTACTTTCGCACGAAAGACACCCATTATTATCGGCATGCTTCTTTCATGCAGTATGATCATCTGCAACTATACAGAATCTTCATGGATTGTTGTTGCGATTATGTCGCTTGCTTTCTTTGGAAAAGGATTCGGTGCACTTGGCTGGGCCGTTGTATCAGATACCTCCCCAAAGGAATGTGCCGGGTTAAGCGGCGGTTTATTTAATACCTTTGGCAACATTGCATCCATTACAACACCCATTATCATTGGATATATTGTCAATGCGACAGGCTCTTTCAGTGGTGCGCTCGTCTTTGTCGGCAGTAATGCCGTTATTGCAATCTTAAGTTATTTATTCCTTGTGGGTCCCATTAAACGTGTGAAGTTAAAAGAACCCCCTTCAACACCTCCGGCCCAAGTCCCATCCAGCTCTATTTGAAAGCGCTTTATATAAAGGAGGATTTATATGAATCAATACTTAAAAGAAGTCAAAAAGGAACGAGCAAACAATCTCCCTTACATTACTGACATGAAGGTGATTCCTGTTGCCGGCTATGACAGTATGCTTTTGAATCTAAGCGGAGCGCATGGACCTTTTTTCACAAGAAATGTTGTCATACTAACAGACAGCAGCGGCCGTCAAGGAGTCGGAGAAGTTCCCGGCGGTGAAAACATTCGACAAACACTTGAAAAAGCCGCCAGACTTGTCCTCCAAAAACCAATTGGGCAATATCATGCCATCCTGCAATCGGTGCAGCAAACATATCAAGACCTCGATAGAAGCGGGAGAGGCAATCAAACCTTTGACTTACGGACAACAATACATGCTGTTACAGCGATAGAAGCGGCTCTCTTGGATTTATTAGGTCAATTTTTAGAAGAACCGGTTGCCTCTTTATTAGGAACAGGTCAACAAAGACAGGTCGTTGACATGCTTGGGTATTTATTTTACATAGGGGATCAAATGAAAACCCCTCTCCCCTATTTGAAAGAAGATCATTCATCTTGCAGCTGGTTCCGGCTAAGGCGTCAAAAAGCACTAACACCGATGGACATTGTCCGTTTGGCTGAAGCGGCTTATGAACGCTATGGATTTCAGGATTTCAAGTTAAAAGGCGGTGTCTTTTCCGGGGAAGCAGAGATGGAAGCTGTAGAATCTCTTTCAAAACGTTTTCCAAATGCGCGCATCACACTTGATCCTAATGGAGCGTGGTCTCTTGATGAAGCCATTCAGCTTTGCAAAGGAAAACAACATGTGCTTGCATATGCAGAGGATCCATGTGGAGCAGAAGACGGATTCTCGTCAAGAGAAATTATGGCCGAATTCAAACGAGCTACCGGCATTCAAGTGGCTACAAATATGATCGCAACTGATTTCCGTCAATTGTCACACGCCATCCAATTACATGCAGTTGATATTCCACTGGCGGACCCGCACTTTTGGACAATGGAAGGTTCAGTTAGAGTCGCTCAAACGTGTCATGATAACGGCTTGACTTGGGGATCGCACTCAAACAACCATTTTGATATTTCCCTGGCCATGTTTACACACGTTGCCGCTGCTGCACCAGGTCATATAACAGCGATTGATACCCACTGGATATGGCAAGATGGCCAGCATTTAACCAAGAACCCACTTTCAATCAAAGAAGGTCGTGTCAAAGTGCCACAAGAACCCGGGCTGGGTATTCAAATTGATCTAGAAAAGATAGAGGAAGCCAACCGTTTATATAAACAAATGAAGCTTGGTGCAAGAAATGATGCCATTCAGATGCAATATCTCATGAATGGCTGGACATTCGACCCGAAAAAACCGTGTTTGATTCGGTAGTTTGACTGTAAATGATTGTATTCCCCTTCATTTTGTCTTACAATTGAACAACTGAAGGGAGAGAATGACTCGTGAATGAAAGTATGGATGAACTTAAATTTGAAACAGTGAATCGAAAAACATTAGCAAAACAAGTCATAGAACGTATCGTTCATTTATTGTCTAGCGGACAATTAAAAGCTGGTGACAAACTGCCAACAGAAATGGAACTCATGGATATTTTATCGGTAAGCCGCCCTGTGTTGCGCGAAGCTTTAAGTTCTCTTGAAACATTAGGCGTTATCACTAGAAAAACACGAGGCGGTACATATTTTAATGATAAAATTAGCAATCAGCCATTTTCAGTTATGCTCGCACTGGCTCAAGATAATTTACCAGCCATTCTAGAAGCTCGTATGGTACTAGAACTAGGCCTTGTCACCGTTGCTGCTGAGAAAATTAGTGATGAAGAATTAAAAAAATTAGAAAGAACCATTGAAATGATTGAGGAAAGTACAGATAACAACTATGGTGAAGCCGATAAAGAATTCCACCGGATTATTGCCTTAAGTGCAAACAATCCAGTTGTTGAAGGCATGATTCAGGCGCTTTTAGTATCACACGCCAAGATTGACAGCCAAATTCCTTATCGAGAAAAAAACGTGACCGTTAATTATCATCAGAAAATTTATGAAGCGCTTCAGCTTAGAGACCCATATCAAGCACACTTCCATATGCATGAACATTTGAAGTTTGTACGTGATAAGATTTTAAAAGGATTAAATCAAACGCCATGATACGGAAGCGGATATGCTTCCTCTCCTCTTAAAAAGACAGCGCTTTCAAAGGAGTGATCTCTTGAATCAAAAAGCAAAGGAAGCACCCCTATATATTCAGGTAAGTTCAAAGGATAATGTAGCAATCATCGTAAATGATGGCGGACTACCAGCTGGCACCAGCTTTTCAAGTGGATTGACGTTAACTGAACGCATCCCTCAAGGGCATAAAGTTGCACTTAAGACAATTGAACAGCATGCACCAATTGTGAGATATGGTGAAATCATTGGATACGCTAACGAAACCATCATACAGGGAAGCTGGGTGAAAGAAGAGCTCGTTCAAATGCCAGCTCCTCCTCCTTTAGACAAATTATCATGCCTAACATACAGCGGTCCTCCGCTTAAAAAGCTTGATGGTTATGAATTTCAGGGATACCGAAATCCAGATCATTCAGTTGGTACTAAAAATATTCTCGGGATTACAACAAGCGTGCAATGTGTCGTTGGGGTTCTTGACTATGCGGTCAAAAAAATCAAGGAAGATCTGCTGCCGAAATATCCAAATGTGGATGACGTAATTCCCCTCCACCACCAATACGGCTGCGGTGTGGCCATTCATGCACCAGATGCGGTCATTCCGATCAGAACCATCCAAAACTTAGCCACACATCCGAACTTTGGCGGAGAAGTGCTCGTCATTGGATTAGGCTGTGAAAAACTCATACCATCACGCATTGTGTCAGAAGAGCGGCAAGACGATATTTTAACATTACAGGAGGAATCAGGCTTTTCTTCAATGATTACCTCCATTCTGAAGGCTGCAGAGCACAAACTAAAGAAACTCAATAGGCGGACACGCGTCCCATGTCCTGTATCGGATTTAGTGGTAGGCTTACAATGCGGTGGAAGCGATGCATTCTCAGGTGTAACAGCAAACCCCGCCGTTGGATATGCAGCAGACCTCCTTGTCAAAGCAGGAGCAACGGTTCTTTTTTCAGAAGTGACAGAAGTGCGTGATGCCATTCACCTATTAACTCCAAGAACTTTGAATGAAGAAACGAGGCAGGCACTTATACGGGAAATGAAATGGTACGACGACTATTTAAGCAGAGGTCAAGCAGATAGAAGTGCAAATCCTTCCCCAGGAAATAAAAAAGGCGGTTTATCCAATGTCGTAGAAAAGGCGCTTGGTTCTATCGCCAAATCTGGCACAAGTCCAATATCTAGTGTGATTGGGCCTGGTGAGAAAGCGGCCACCAAAGGGCTGATATTTGCTGCAACGCCGGCAAGCGATTTTGTTTGCGGAACACTGCAGCTCGCCTCTGGTATGAATGTACAAATTTTCACAACAGGCCGAGGAACTCCATACAGCCTAGCAGCAGCACCTGTAATAAAAGTTTCTACAAAAACCAGCTTACAGACACAATGGCCGGATCTTATTGATTTTGATGCCGGCCGTATTGCAACCGGAGAAGCAACAATCGAAGAAGTCGGTACAGACCTGTTTCATTATATACTAGATATCGCCAGCGGCCGGAAAGAAACATGGGCCGATCATTGGGGGATTCATAACGATTTGTGTCTATTTAATCCAGCCCCTGTCACATAAAAGAGATGTCCGTTTGAGGACATCTTTTTTTATGATCATTAAGCGAGATATTTCCTATGAACCCCTTTTCCATCATAAGAAAACATCACTTCTTTTCCTTCAAGAACTGACTCGATATGCACACTTCTTCCCCACAGCTGATATAAATACGGAAGGACTTTTTCTAAGTATTTCAGATCAAGTTCAATGCCTTCATACCAATGCTTGATATAAAGTTCGTTATTTTTTAAATAGTCGCCATCGATCACGGTCAAATAAGGAAAGCCGCCATTCACTCTCATACTGACTAACTGATCACGAACCGCCTTCCATTCTTTATCAATGACTTTATAGTCTCTCCCCTGCTTTTGAAACAAGTACAAGTCTTCTCTCATCACAAGGTCTTTCGTTAAGTAGTTTCGAATAAAGGAAATATCCGATTCAATTTCCCTGACTTCAAACATTTTACTGCGGCCAGATCCTTCTTTGACCCCTGCTTTTTTTAATTCTTCACATGGGTTGTTATAGCGTTCTTCAATATCTTCAAAAATTTTCAGCCCTAAATAGTAAGGATTGATGCCTGTTTTAGATGGCTGCACCACACCTGCATTTAATTTCGCAAACTCTATCGATTCACTTGAATCCAAATCAAGCTCCCGCATAATCCGCTGGTGCCAATACGATGCCCAGCCTTCATTCATAATCTTTGTTTCCAGCTGCGGCCAAAAATAGAGCATTTCTTCTCTCAGCATGGTAAGAACATCCCGCTGCCATGGCTCCAGCTCCCGGGAATGCGCTTCAATAAAGAGTAAAAGATCCTTTTCAGGCTTTGGCGGAAATTGCTTAACGGTTTTCTTTTTCTCACGCATTTTCGGCTCATCCATTCCCCACAAATCATCATAAGGCGTTTGACGTTTTGGTTTATCATCTTCACTTTCTTCATCGTCCATATTCCAGCTTAATTTTGATCGAACAAGAGACGGATCAATATGCTCCTGGATAGCCAATACGGCATCTAAAAAGGCTTCGACTTCTTTTGTTCCGTGGATATGCTCATATTCTTTGATCCGCTCTGCCGCTGCTGACATGCTTTCGACCATATCTCGTTTTGTGTTTTGGAAACGGCAATTATTTTTGAAGAAATCACAGTGTGCCAATACATGAGCCACAATTAATTTATTTTGAACGAGCGTATTGTTATCTAGTAGAAAGGCGTAGCAAGGATTTGAATTGATCACCAGTTCATAAATTTTGCTTAATCCTAAATCATAATGAAGCTTCATTTTATGAAATTGCTTCCCAAAGCTCCAGTGGCTGAATCGTGTTGGCATTCCATATGCACCGAACGTATAAATAATTTCCGCGGGACAGATTTCATACCTCATCGGATAAAAATCTAGACCAAATCCTTCTGCAATTTCTGTAATTTCATCAATCGCTCTTTGTAAAAGACGTTTTTCAGATACGCTCAAGGAAACCATCCCTCCTCATCGGACTTATCCCTACTATATGAGCGTATGTAAAAAAACATGATGTTCCGCCAACCGTTTAGACGACTTCCATTTCTTTTGTGGATTGCCCGCCAAATGCTTCGAAATGAATATTGCGCGATGGAATTCCAAGCTCTTTTAAAATATGAATGATCCCCTGTGTAAACACCGGGGAACCGCATAGATAAAATTGGCCTTTCCCTTCTCCGATCACCGATTGAAGAAATGGACGGTCAATGCGGGAAGACACTTTCTCAACAAGCTCACCCTTTCCAGACTGCGCAAATTGTTCGTTACATAGGATGATGCGCCCATGGGAAGCTGAAGCTAGAACGCGTTCAAACTCATTTTCAAAAGCATTTACATCCTTTAATCGATCTGCATGAATCATCGTGAATGTCTGGCTGTTTTGTGCGGCAGTTTTCACTAAACCAATCATTGGTGTGACACCAGACCCAGCACTGATGAAATAAACAGGCTCTTTTGTGTCTCCTTGCAAGCAGAACATTCCCTGCGGCATACTCACTTGAAGAACGTCCCCTTCTTCCATTTCATCATGCAAAAATGTAGACACATGACCGTCACGCTTCACTGTAATACGGTAATAAGATGGATGATGCTCGTCTGATAAGCTATATTGTCTGCTGCACATATAGGCTTCTCCTGGCATATCTGCCTGAACCGTAATGTATTGGCCTGCTTGATACAATGGCAGCTCTGATTCATCTTCTGGTACTAAATAAAAAGAGATAAGCGATGGAGATTCTTGCTTCTTTTTCTTAATCACAAACGGCTTCACATCTGCCCATCCGCCTGTCTGTTTCACATTTTCATCCATCATTTCTGCTTCTATGGTAATGAAAATATTCGCAATGATGTCATATGCAGCTTTCCAAGCTAATAAAGTGGCATCTTCTTCTCTTAAGCCAAACACATCTTTCATCGCTTCAATCAGGTGATATCCGACAATTGGGTATTGTTCTTTTTTGACCATGACACTGACATGCTTATGGGCAATTTGTTTGACCGCAGGAAGTAATTCCTCTAATCGATCAATGTGCAGTGCAGCTTGATATAGTGTCGCAGCAAGTGCCTCTGGCTGACTTCCGTTCATCAGATTTGTTTTATTAAATTGATTGAGCAGCTCCGGGTGCTGGCGAATCATATTTTGATAAAAAACAGTGACAAGTTTGGTTCCCTCGGCTTTTAGTAGAGGAGCTGATTGCTTTATTGCATTCATTTGATCTTTAGATAACATCGTCATTCCTTCTTTCAAAAGAAGTATTTTAAATACATCTTTATCGTAATGGATGACAGCCTCTAAAAGCAATATTTATAATACATGTTTTAAATGTTGTCACATTTTACACTTTCTCGAACAGTTTTTGTCTAAAATGTGTTACGATGATACAAAACTCTATTAGGTTTAGAGGTCGTCAAAATGAAACTTACGAATTACACAGATTTCTCATTAAGGGTACTCATTTATTTAGCTTCGAGAGAAAATAATGAACTGTCAAATATTCAGCAGATCGCCGATGTTTATGGCATTTCTAAAAATCATCTGACGAAGGTGATTTATCATCTTGGAAAACGCGGGTATGTGGAAACGATTCGCGGAAGAAATGGCGGGATCAGGCTTGGAAAAAGCCCAGAAAGCATTAATATTGGAGAGGTTGTCCGTTATACAGAGGATGATTTAGTCATGGTTGAATGCTTTGATCCAAAGAAAAACAGCTGCATTATCTCCCCAATTTGTTCATTAAAGCATGTACTTCATGAAGCACTCACTGCTTATTTAAGCGTTCTAGACCGATACACACTAAACGATTTAACACGAAACAAAGATGCTCTTAGAGAGCTCCTGCTTTAAGGCGAAAGAATTTATTCTTTCGTCTTTTTCTTTACCTTCTTGTAATAATAATTTATTTAAAATTATTATAAATAAATATTGACTATCATGTTTGATTCAATATAATTAGGGTATATAGATTGCTAGAAAACACTTTTTTGTTTACAGGAGGAGAAAAGAATGACAAATTCAAATCATAAAAATTTGACAACGAACCAAGGCGTGCCTGTTGGCGATAACCAAAACTCAAGAACAGCTGGTCACCGCGGACCTACCTTTCTTGATGATTACCATTTGATTGAAAAACTCGCACACTTTGATCGTGAACGTATTCCAGAGCGCGTCGTTCATGCAAGAGGTGCCGGCGCTTACGGTGTGTTTGAAGTAGAAAACAGCATGGAAAAACATACAAAAGCTGCCTTCTTAAGTGAAGAAGGAAAACAAACAGACGTTTTTGTTCGCTTCTCCACCGTTATTCATCCAAAAGGTTCACCTGAAACATTGCGTGACCCGCGCGGCTTTGCTGTCAAATTTTATACAGAAGAAGGCAACTATGATCTCGTTGGTAACAACTTGCCGATCTTCTTTATTCGTGATGCATTGAAATTCCCTGATATGGTTCACTCTCTCAAGCCAGATCCTGTAACCAATATTCAAGATCCTGACCGTTATTGGGATTTTATGACCTTAACGCCTGAATCCACTCATATGCTCACATGGCTTTTCTCTGATGAAGGAATCCCTGCAAGCTATGCTGAAATGCGCGGTTCTGGTGTGCATACATTTAGATGGGTGAATAAATACGGCGAAGCAAAATATGTAAAATATCACTGGAGACCTTCTGAAGGTATTCGCAACTTATCTATGGAAGAAGCAGCGGAAATTCAAGCAAACGATTTCCAGCATGCGACAAGAGATTTATATGACCGCATTGAAAAAGGCAACTTCCCAGCATGGGACTTATATGTTCAGCTTATGCCGCTTAGCGATTATGATGAACTTGATTATGATCCATGTGACCCAACAAAAACGTGGAGCGAGGAAGATTACCCGCTTCAAAAAGTAGGACGCATGACACTCAACCGTAATCCTGATAACTTCTTTGCTGAAACAGAACAGTCTGCTTTCACGCCAAGTGCATTTGTTCCAGGAATTGAGGCATCTGAAGATAAACTGCTTCAAGGCCGTCTGTTCTCATATCCTGATACGCAGCGCCACCGACTTGGTGCGAACTACATGCGCATTCCGGTTAACTGCCCTTATGCACCTGTACACAATAACCAGCAGGATGGCTTTATGACAACGACTCGTCCAAGCGGTCATATTAACTATGAACCAAACCGTTATGCCGATCAGCCAAAAGAAAACCCTCACTACAAAGAAAGTGAGCCAGTTCTTCACGGTGACCGTATGGTGAGACAAAAAATTGAAAAACCGAACGATTTCAAACAAGCTGGAGAAAAATATCGAAGCTACTCTGAAGAAGAGAAACAAGCATTGATTAAAAACCTAACAGCTGATTTGAAAGATGTGAATGACCAAACAAAATTACTTGCAATCTGCAACTTCTATCGTGCCGATGAAGATTACGGCCAGCGATTAGCAGATTCACTTGGTGTGGATATTCGCGCTTATCTTCAAGGTAGCATGAAGTAATTCCATTTCGAAAAAATTGTTGGACAAAGGGCTAAAATGATCTTTATTTTAGCCCTTTGTCTTTTTTGACTGAACGCCTCGAGCACCCTTTACAAAAAAAGGTGCTTCTTTATAGTCGAAACACGTTAATACTAATCAAATGACCAGTCACCGGATGAAAATAAATTTCTGCATGTGCGGCAAAGCGAGTTGACCCTTCCTTTACAGTGACGCGAAACACATCTTTTGTCTGCTCATCATTCACTTCTGTCCGGCCAATGTAATGATAATCATTTAATGCGGCACCTTTATATTCATCTTTAAACGCTGTGTACGCAAGTCTTTCCCAATTTTCAAACGGCTGCACTGCTGCTTTTGATGCAGGATGAATCATCAAACTGCCAAGCAAAACGATTCCTGCTGCAATAAGCATCCACCATTTCGGCTGCATGATATCATTGAACTCACTTTCATATATGTTTTGTTTAGGTTTAGCAAGCCTGTCCTTTTTCATACATGAAGCAATTATTCAGCCTATAATTCCCGGTACACGATTGATGCGGACACCAACTTTTCCCCTGAAAAAGTCGATATGATCCGAGCAAACTAATGAAGACTTCTCAAGGGAAAGGAGAAGGTTTAATGAATGTGGCGGATTATGATAAAGCACTTTATTATACGCATCGCTCGCAATGGGATAATTTACTTATTCTTATGGTACGTACGCAAGATGATTTGCTCTCGAAACGTATTGAGCATTTCTTACATGCGTATCAATTTAACCGGAACGATGCAGATGTTGAAAAATGTTTATATGGGCTCCTGCAGTACATTGATCATGCTTCAGAGGCTGCTGCTTCTGAAGTTTATTCACAACCGATGTACACATAAAGAAAAAGGGCTAAAATGAATTTTTTTAGCCCTTCCCTTTTACATACAATTAGCAGTGCGCTGTAATGGGAAGCGTTAGAGTTAATGTATGGATCGCAAGCTTATTCAAGTTCTCTTTTAATTTGTCATCATCATGACGAAAATCACTTACTAATTCATATGCCTCACTAGATCCCCTCCTATTTTACATTCACCTGTGATTGACCGGTTCATCCCCTCCTTTAAAATAAAAAAAGACTTGATAAGCATACACTCATCAAGTCTTTTTTGGTTTTTCTATTAGAAATTAGACTGTTCATGCTTCTCTTTTTTTTTTCAATTCATTGAATTGAATATGCGCTTAAAAGTTTTAGCATGACGTCTAGATCTCCTTCTGTCATAGCAGCTCTTTCGGCTGATTTTTTTGATAATCCACTGCATACAGAGCCGCTTGGGTTCGATCTGTCAGCTCTAATTTTGATAATACATGAGATACGTGCGTTTTGACAGTTTTTTCAGAAATAAACAGCGATGAGGCAATTTCTTTGTTGCTTTTGCCTTTTGCAATCTCAAATAAGACATCTCGCTCTCTATTGGTGAGCTCTTTCATCAATGCCCATTTCTGCTCTTTTGGCTCTGTCAGATGCTGCACAAGAAAGGTCGTGATATGACCATCTAACTGGTAGGTGCCATTTTGAACTTCAATCATGGTCGAAAGCAGCTTTTCTGGTGCTACATCCTTTAATTGATAGGCTTTCGCCCCTGCTTGAATGGCGGGAATGACATAATCTTTATCCGCATAGCTTGTCAGGATCACAATGCGGGAGTCCGGCATTTCCAGCGTCATTTGTTTCGTTGCCTCAATGCCATTCATTACAGGCATAGACAAATCCATTAAGACAATGTCAGGCCGGGTTTCTCTGACAACCTCTAATGCCTCTTGCCCATTGGACGCCTCACCAACGATGTCCACATCAGACTGTGTCTGCAAGAAAAACACAAGCCCTTTTCTCACAATATGATGATCATCTGCAATGACAACTCTCATGACGATCCCTTCCTTTCTTGTGAAAATGGCACTTTTACATGAATCGTAGTTCCTTTACCTAACTCTGAATGGATACAAAATGTACCACCTGCTCTTCGGATGCGGTCAGACATCCCTTTCAGCCCAAGTGAAGGAAGGCTCATCTGCTCGTCATATTGAAAACCTTTTCCGTGGTCAATGATTTTCATCTCCAACGTGTCTTTTGATTGCTCAAGCTTGACCTCGACTTCTTCTACTTCCGCATGTTTTTGACAGTTATTGAGCGCTTCTTGACATACCCGAAACAAAGTTTCATTGTGAGAATGGTCCATTTCTATACAGCCTGATAAAGATAAAGTGCAGCGTAATCCTAAAAGCTGTGCATACTCTTCAATTGCTGTCGTAAACCCTTTTTCAAGGCCTCTGGGTCTCAGCTGCCAAATAAGTGACCGCATTTCAATCAGAGCATCTTGTGACAAATGCTGAATAAAATCAATCATTTCCCCTAGATGTTGATCGCTTGTCATTTGCCGTGCAGCCTTAGCAGTCAGACTCACAGAGAACAGCATTTGGTTGACAGAATCATGCAAGTCCTGTGCGAGCCGGTTTCTTTCTTCCAGAAGTGCGTGCTGCTGTTCATTTTGCACAAGCTTCATCCGCTGAATGGCGGTGCCAATTTGAAGTGCAATGCTTTCAAGCAAATTCAGCTCCTCTTGCGTAAATGTGACTTTTCCTTTTGCCGCCACATTTAATAAGCCGAACGTACGCTTACACGCTTTTAGCGGTACAGTCGCATGATGAGTAATTCCTTCTGTATCCCCAAACTTTTCTTCAATTGCCGTTTCAATCCGTTTGCAGTTAATAATATTGGTGGCTGATTGCAGCGAGCCTTTTGTGTATCGGTTGATGCAATAACAATCATTTTGACACATGAGCTGCTTTTGATGCTTTGCAAGTGCTTCAGGTAAGGAAACCTCTGCCATCAGTTCATATGACCCGTCTTTTTCTATAAAATAAATCCATGCTGAATGAAAGCCTGTGACATCCATCAGCATATGGAGCACTTCATGGAGCGTTTCTTTCATTTCCATGCCTTCATTTAGCTTTTCAGCAATTTCTTTTAACGTTTTTAATGTTTCAACCTTCTCTTGGTATTCTCCCATACTGTTTACCCCCGGCATTTGCAGCCTTCACTTATCATTACGCTCATTATACCATGAGCCCCCTCGTCGCTCTTTCTCCAAAAGAATGATTTCTTCTCATCCTTTTGGCTGAGAAAAGGCCATCATGCATTCATACACGATGGCCTTGTCTTTCGTTATTTCGCTGTTTCTTCCACAATATCATAAACGACTTTCATCACTTCTTCTGACAAATGCTTTAGCTTTTCTTCACTATCTGTTAAAGACGTGCCTTTGACTGCAATATAAAATTTCACTTTAGGCTCAGTGCCGGAAGGTCTTAAGCAGAACCACGAACCATCCTCAAGGAAATATTTCAGCACATTTGATGCTGGCAGGTGAATGGTTTCCTCTTTCTTTTCAGCCACAAGTTGTCTTTGACTTGATTGATAATCCTCAATCACTGTGATGCGCTGCCCTGCGATGGCAGCTGGCGGATTTGTTCTAAAGGTATGAAGGATCGCTGAAATCTGCTCTGCTCCTTCTTTTCCTTTTAAGGTTAACGACTTTAATCCTTCCCGGTAAAATCCAAACTGCTTGAAAATATCAACAAGCGCATCGTACAAGGACTTGCCCTGCTTTTTATAGAAAGCAGCAACTTCAACGGCTAAAAGTGCCGCTTGCACCGCATCTTTATCTCGGGCAAAGTCACCGATCAAATAGCCATAGCTCTCTTCATAACCGAATTGAAACGTGTATTCTCCGCTCTTTTCAAACTGCTTAATTTTTTCTCCAATAAATTTAAAGCCTGTGAGTGTGTCTATCGTGTCGGCACCAAAAGCTGATGCTACAGCGCGCCCAAGCTCACTTGTGACAATGGTTTTCATCACAACGGGACGAGGCGGCAATTGACCCAGCTTTTGTTTTTCAGACAATAAATAATGAAGCAGCAGGGCGCCTGTCTGGTTGCCTGTTAAGACGGTAAATTCTCCTTCGTGATCTCTGACCGCAATGCCTAACCTGTCAGCGTCTGGGTCTGTGGCAATGAGGATATCTGCATTTTGTTTTTCACCAAGCTTAATGGCGTACTCAAATGCTGCATGCTCCTCTGGATTCGGCGAGGTCACTGTTGAGAATTGTGGATCTGGTTTTTCCTGCTCAGGCACAACAGTGACATGCTGATATCCAAGAGCCTGCAGCCCGTTTCTGACAGGGTGATTGGCTGTCCCATGAAGCGGAGTAAACACGACTTTGACATCGACCTCATGTGCCAGCTCAGGGTGCACACTAATGGTTTTTAATTTTTCAATATAAGCATGGTCGATTTCTTCTCCGATTATTTTGATCAGCCCTTGCTGTTTCAACGTTTCTTCAGAATCAACTGAAATCGACAGTTCATTTTCAATTGCATCTACTTCTTGAATGACTTGATCTGCTTCAAATGGAGGCAGCTGCCCGCCATCTTCACCATACACTTTATAGCCATTATATTCTGGTGGATTATGACTTGCTGTCACGACGATTCCAGCAAATGCATGCAGCTCACGAACCGCAAAGGAGAGCTCTGGTGTCGGACGCAATTCATTAAATACGTACGTTTGAATGCCCTGTGAAGCAAGTGTTCTGGCTGCTTCCATTGCAAATTCAGGCGATTTATGGCGTGAATCATATGCAATGGCGACGCCTCTTCTTTTTGCATCCTCTCCATGTTTCGCAATATACGCAGCAAGACCTGCTGATGCTTTACGAACAGTGTACACATTCATTCGGTTCGTGCCTGCACCAATCTCACCGCGCATTCCTCCAGTGCCGAACTCAAGGTTTTTGTAGAAACAGTCTTCAATGGCCTGGTGGTCATCTTGATGCGTCTCCAGCCATTCCTTTAGTTCAGTATCCAGGTGCTTCTCATTGATCCATCGCTCATAATTCGTCTTCCAACTCATGGTCGTCCTCCCCAGCTCTTATCATCAATAAAATAACATCTACTGTTATTTTATATGGAATCATCCTTTATGTCATGCTATATCATTAGCAGTTGGAAAAAATGCTGCACAAATAAAAAAAGCCGATACATGATCGGCTTTCAGTTTGTTCACAAAGGGTTAAAATGATCTTGCTTTAGCCCTTTGTCTTCTTTTTATTCAGCATCAAGCGGTACGACTGCTTCATGGAATAGTTGATCTAATTCTGTTTGATATTTCTGTTTTGCTGCTTCATCCCAGCCAAAACGTTCTGCCATATAATCGATGACTGGCTGTGCATATTTTTTTGCCCAATTGATATTAAATAATAGGCTTCCTGTTCTTCTTAAGAAGAAGTCAACAGGAGTAACGGCTAATTCTTCTTCAATCGCATAGACAAGCTCTGCCAGTACATACGCTGGAATATTTCGTTTGTCTGCTTCCCCTTGAAGCTGCTCGACACGTTTGAAGAGACTGCTGACATTTGAACCATATTTTTCAGCTAGTTTTTGTGCAATCGGTTCTGTTAAACCAACAGATGCTCCTTCTGCTGTTTTCGCTTGAACAAAGGCTGCCATGTTTTTAGATCCGCCTACATGGCCGCCTGAGATTGGCATATGTTTTGTTTTACATGGTCCATAATCTTTGCCCGTTTCCTGTTTCAGTCCATCACGTACTAGATCGACAATATGCTCAGCCATTTTACGGTAGCCTGTTAATTTACCGCCAGCAATGGTGATTAAGCCTGAAGATGATGTCCACACTTCATCTTTACGAGAAATTTCTGAAGGATCCTTGCCCTCTTCATGAATGAGCGGACGAAGACCGGCCCAATTGGATTCTACATCTTTTTCTGTAATATTGAGATCAGGGAACATGTACTGAATCGCTTGGATGACATAGTCACGATCGGCCTTTGTCATACGCGGGTGCTCCAGCTGTTTCTTGTACACTGTATCTGTTGTTCCAACGTACGTTTTGCCTTCTCTTGGAATGGCAAAGACCATACGTTTATCAGGTGTGTCAAAGTAAATCGCTTGTTTTAATGGAAAGACCGATTGGTCAAATACTAAGTGAATTCCTTTTGTATGCTGTAAATGTTTTCCTTCTTTTGAGTGGTCCTTGTCTCTCAGCTGATCTACCCATGGACCTGTCGCATTGACGATCTTCTTCGCATACACATCGTAGGTTTTCTGTGTCATGACATCTTCAATGACAACACCAACCACTTTGCCTTTATCATAAATAAATTCTTTTACTTTCGCATAGTTGACCGCCTCCGCTCCAAATTTCACAGCCTCTTTCATGACTTCGATTGTGAGGCGTGCATCATCTGTACGGTATTCAACATAGTAGCCGCCGCCTTTTAAGCCGTCCTTTTTGACAAGCGGTTCTTTTTCAAGTGTTTCTTTTGCACTTAGCATGCTTCTGCGTTCGCTATGCTTTACGCCAGCTAAAAAGTCATACACTCTAAGCCCAATAGAGGTTGAAAACTTACCAAATGTCCCGCCTTTATGCATCGGAAGAAGCATCCATTCTGGCGTTGTGACATGAGGACCATTTTCGTATACAATGGCACGCTCTTTACCGACCTCTGCGACCATTTTCACTTCAAATTGTTTTAAATAACGAAGTCCGCCGTGCACTAGTTTCGTTGAGCGGCTAGACGTACCTGCAGCGAAATCCTGCATTTCTGCAAGACCGACACGCATTCCGCGTGAAGCCGCGTCAAGTGCTGTACCAGCGCCTGTTATACCCCCACCAATGATAAACACATCATATGGTTTTTTTGTCATTTCCTGCAGCATTTGTTCTCTTTCTAAGCTAGAAAAAGTCATCTCTTGTTCCTCCCATGTTGTACGGTAAAGAAAAAGAGACCGCAAACACCCAAAGCGTATTTCTACACTTCGGTGCCTGCGGTCTCTCCAGTTCTCCAACCGTTCTATTAACTTACTTTGAAGTATACCATACTTTTGGTTTATTTGAAAGCTTGAGCTGCTTTTACAGCCTTTTTCCACCCGCTGTATAACGAGTCGCGGCTGTCCTCTTCCATTTTAGGGTCAAAGCGCTTGTCAAGGTTCCATTGTTTTGCAATGTCTGAACGGTCGTTCCAGAAGCCAACTGCTATTCCCGCAAGATAGGCCGCACCGAGTGCCGTCGTTTCATTAATTTCTGGACGCTCTACTGGTACATCCAGCAAATCACTTTGGAAGCCCATTAAGAAATCATTCTTTACAGCTCCGCCATCCACACGCAACGTTTTTAATGAGATGTTTGAATCCTTTTCCATCGCATCTAAAACATCCTTCGTTTGATAAGCAAGTGATTCTAACGTTGCACGGACAAAGTGCTCTTTAGAAGTACCGCGTGTTAATCCGAATACAGCGCCTCTGACATCACTGTCCCAGTATGGTGTGCCTAGACCAACGAATGCTGGAACGACATATACGCCCTCTGTTGACTCAACGCGCTTTGCATAGGCTTCGCTGTCTTTTGAGTCTTTAAACATTCTCAGTCCGTCGCGCAGCCACTGAATCGCTGAACCAGCTACGAAAATACTTCCCTCTAAAGCATATTCAACTTTACCGTCAATGCCCCATGCAATTGTCGTTAATAAACCATGATCCGACTTAATTGCTTTTTCCCCTGTATTCATCAACATGAAACATCCTGTACCATACGTGTTCTTCGCCATTCCTTCTTCAAAGCAAGCCTGACCGAATAGTGCAGACTGCTGGTCTCCCGCCGCTCCTGCAATCGGGATATTTCTGCCGAAGAAGTGATAGTCTGTTGTTTCACCATAGATGTGTGAGGATGGTTTCACCTCTGGAAGCATAGAAGCAGGTACGCCAAGAATATCAAGTAATTCTTCATCCCATTTCAGATCGTAAATGTTGAACATTAATGTTCTTGACGCGTTGGAGTAATCTGTGACGTGTGATTGACCGCCTGTCATCTTCCAAATGAGCCATGTATCAATTGTGCCAAACAGCAAGTCGCCATTTTCTGCTTTCTCACGAGCACCTTCTACATTATCTAAAATCCATTTTACTTTTGTCCCTGAGAAATAAGCATCAATGAGAAGACCCGTTTTATTTCTAAACGTTTCATTGTGTCCTTGCGCTTTTAACTCTTCACAAATGCCAGACGTTTGTCTAGACTGCCAAACAATTGCATTATAAACGGGTGCGCCTGTATGTTTATCCCAAACAACTGCTGTCTCACGCTGGTTCGTAATTCCGATACCGGCGATTTGATCTGCTTCAATGCCTGATTCAATTAAAGCAGTTGAAATGACGGATAGAACAGAGCTCCAAATTTCATTTGCATTATGTTCTACCCAGCCTGGGTTCGGAAAATATTGATTAAATTCCTTCTGTGCTGTATGAGCAATTTTGCCTTCTTGATCAAATAAGATCGCTCTTGAGCTTGTTGTCCCTTGATCTAAAGCGAGAATATATTTTTCTTTTGCCATGATGTTTTCCTCCCCTTACATACTTTCATTTACAGCATTTGTTTGATTTTTCGTAGAGACATAGAGTCCTAACAATACCACAACTAAAATAACGCTTACAATCCAAAAGGCTGGAGTGATGTTCGCTTTAAAGGCTGCATTGTAGAAAACACCGCCAAATGCGCCGCCTAAAATTGGACCAACGACTGGCACCCAAGCATACTTCCAATTCGATGGGCCTTTACCTGGAATCGGCAGAATCGCATGTGCAATTCTCGGACCTAAATCACGTGCAGGATTGATTGCATAACCAGTTGTTCCGCCTAAAGAAAGACCAATTGCCACAATTAAGAATCCAACAATCAGCGGATTGATTCCGTCTGCGAATTTATTTGCACCAATCGCTAAGATTCCTAGAACCAATACAAATGTACCGATGACTTCACTAAGTACGTTTGCAAAAGTATGCGGAATCGCAGGACCAGTTGAGAATACACCCAGCTTTGCACCTGGATCGTCTGTTGCTTTCCAGTGCGGTAAGTAATGTAAAAAGACAATAATAGCTCCTATTAATGCGCCAAGCATTTGACCGGCAATATACATTGGTACGTCAGCCCAAGGAAAACTTCCTTCAAGCGCAAGCCCAATTGTTAGTGCTGGATTCAAATGCGCTCCGCTGATTCCACCTGTTGCATAAGCTGCTATGGCTACTGCAAATCCCCATCCGAAAGCGATTACAATCCAGCCGGACTGATATGCGAGCGATTTCTTTAAATTGACTGCCGCACATACACCGCCTCCAAAAATAATGAGAAGCATTGTACCTACGACTTCACCCCAAAATGGTGTCATGAAAATTCCTCCTCTGGTTCAGTTGCCATCCCCTATGAATGTGTAAAAATAGATAAAGAAAAAAGATCCACAACAAACATACTTTACATCAGGGTCATTTGTCACCTAGTAAAGCGCTGTTGTGGATCTCCGTTTCTCCATCACATGATATTAACTTAGTGCTATAGTATCAGAGGATGAAAACGTTGTCAATCAATTTTCACATTTTATCTTTTTCACTTTTGGAACGCTTTCCAAAGGGCTGTATTCGATGTTGTCACAGCTGTAGCTCCTGCTTCAAGTGCTCTTTCTACATCTTCTTTTGTGCGGATAAACCCGCCTGCAAATATTGGAATACCAGCTCGCTCGCGCACTTCTGTAATTAAATCCGGCACAACCCCTGGCAATACTTCAATAAAATCTGGGCGATGTTTCCCTACGAACTCCATGCTTTTTTCCATGGCACTTGTATCAAGTAAAAACATTCGCTGAATGGCATATACCTTCTTTTGCTTAGCTTTTACTATGACAGAAGACCTAGTAGAAATAATTCCTGCCGGCTTCATTTCCTGACAAATAAATTCCGTTCCATACTCATCATGTTTGATCCCATGAATGAGATCGACATGGACAAACATTTTTTTATGATGGGCATTTGCCTCATTCATGATGCCCTTTAGCCGGCCTAAATGGACATCAAGTAACACCCCGTATGTAAATGGACTTTTTAAAAATTCCTCAAATTGCTTCATATTGCGAACAGCAGGTAGAATGGGTTGATCATGAAAACTCATATGCCGTCTCCTTCTAAAGTGTATTGGTTCAGTCTTCTCCTAACAGTAATAGAATCTCTTCTATTTTTCAATACACCTAGTGTATCCAATGCTGATTTCACCTAGCAGCATCTTACTGGATCTATGTATGTGCTTTTTCCACAGAAAAAAGCAGAGAAATCTCTCTGCTATAACTGTGCCATGCTTTCTTTTAGCGTGTTGATAATAAACGAAGCGTCTTCGGCTGTTATATTTAGCGGAGGTGCAAGCTGGGCAACGTTATTATAGCCGGCAACCGTATCACCATTTTTCCCGATGATCAGTCCGCGTTTTTTACATTCAGCAATCAATTGACCGACAACCTGTGGATCAGCTGGTTTTTTGGACTGTTGATCCTGGACAAGCTCAATTCCAAACAGCAGGCCTTTCCCTCTGACATCACCGACAAATGGATGCTCTTTTAACTCTTGCAAACGTTCGAGCATGTCTTGCCCAAGCGTGTCAGACCGTTCTACTAATTTCTCGTTTTCCATGATCTCTAGGTTGGCAAGTGCAACCGCACAAGAAGCAGGGTGACCGCCAAATGTATTTACATGGCGCAGCCTGTCATACGTATCTTCCCCTGCGTACGCTTCATAAATTTCTCGTTTCACGCACGTTGCAGAAAGAGGTAAGTAGCCGCTTGTGATCCCTTTTGCCATTGTGATAATGTCCGGCTTTACTTCCTCATGCATAAAACCAAACCGCTTCCCTGTCCGGCCAAATCCGCAGATGACTTCATCCACAATGAGAAGCGCTCCATGAGCCTCACAGATGTCTTTGACCTTCTTCAAATACCCTTTCGGAGGCATTAAGATACCGCCGCCTGTAATAATCGGCTCCATAATGACCCCAGCAATGGTCTCACTTAGTTCCCACGTCATGGCTTGATCGATTGCCGCTGCACTTGCCAATGTATCTTGATCCTCAGGATGACGATACATATCAGGCGGTGCGACATGGATAAAGCCTTGACCTAATGGTTCATATTTATATTTACGCTGCGCCTGCCCCGTTGCGGCAAGGGCTGCTGCTGTATTGCCGTGATACGACCGATACCTGGAGATGAACTTTGTTCTTGTGCTCTCTTCTTTTTGCGCATGATATTGTTTGGCGATCTTAAATGCGGCTTCATTGGCTTCAGAACCGCTGTTAGAAAAGAAGATGACATAGTCCCCGCCAAGCCATTCATTTAGCTTTTCAGCCAGCTGAATCGCTGGCACATGGCTTTGCGTCAGCGGATAGTAAGGCATTGTATTTAGCTGCTTATATGAAGCTTCTGCCAGCTCTTTTCTGCCATAACCGGCATTTACACACCAAAGACCTGACATCCCGTCTAAATATCGATTCCCATGAATATCAGTCACCCATGCGCCTTCTGCCTCGTGAATGACCATGCTTTCATTTTCCTTGTTTGTCCCTTTCATATGGTGCCAGATCAACTGATCATCTTTCGCCTGAAGATTTTGAGCCTGCTCATGTATTTTCATCTTCCCGCCCCCATGTATCCGTTTTCATCATTAAAGAAGCTTAGACCGGTTCAGCAGCACACTGCCTCTCCATTCATTATATGGATGAAAAGGGAGGCATATGAAACTGAAACTAGGCCGCCCGTAAGAGAGAACCAATCGTTACTTTCATTATAAAAAAGGGGACGGGCTGATTACATTAGACAGATCGTCAACTGATTGAAAAGAACCATAAGACACTCTACTCGGTTGCCTTAGCAAATCTACCATACGTTGTTAACGACGATTTCCTTGCAGGAATTCATATGCAAGAATCGCAAATTCAAGCGCCTGTCGTTTCGGTGCCTGCATCATATCCTCACCAAGCAATGCATGCAGTTTATCGAGTCTATGATAAAGGGTCTGCCTGACAATATAGAGCCGGCTTGCAGTTTCCTTTTTAGAACCGTTTGTCTGTAAAAAGATATTCAGCGTTTGATAGAGTCTTCCGCTATTTTGCTTATCATATAAAATCACAGGCTCCAAATACTCTTTCACCATACATTCAAGCAGTCCGCTTTCCTGCATGACAGGCATGAGACGGAGCATATGCAAATCTTGATAAAATGGGCTTTCCACCCGCTGGGGCATCACTTTCTTTATATGCAGCACTTCTTTGGCTGCCTGAAAGCTTTTTCTCATATGCTGAAACTGTTCACAATATGGACCGATGCCAAAATTGATCACAGTTCCGCGTGGCTGCTCCCGATCATACAATTGTTTGATGTCAGCTGCCGCCTTCTCTGCACGCTCTTTCCAGTCCTCCTTCTTTCTCGTGTTCAATAAAATAAACAAGGTTTGTCCTTGATGCTCATACGGAATCAAGTGGAAACCTGCTCGCTGAAAGATGGAGCGGCACGATACGAGAAAATAAAGATTTCCTGCAATTTCTTCGATTTGATGATGCTTTTGAAAGAGCATGACCACACAGCCGGTTGGTTTTTTCAATCCTTCTGTTTCTTCAAGATGCTCTAAAATATCTCTTTCTGAATGCTCTTCTTGGAACCATTTTTGCAGCCATTCGTTCTCTTTTGTCTTCTTCAGCTCTTCTGTATAAAGCTCTCTTAGCGTTTGCTGGGCAAGAGCATTTGCTCCTTTATCCATAACGAGCAGTTCGAATTCTGAGAGTGTGTTTGTTTGATGAATGAGCACAAGGTCTGCAAATGTCTGCTTGAGTGCAAGCACTTCTTTTTTGGTCACTTCATATCCTTTTGGCAAGGAAGCAAACTGTAAATAATTCATGACCAGCTCTTCGGTTTGTTTAGAGGAATCACATAAAATAATCGGCTCCCCCTGAACAGGAATGAGTAAAAGAATGCCCCTTACGTGCTGATACACTTGATCCAAAATATCCATCTGCGGATGGGGAGTCAATAAAAGCTCATTCAGCTTTGATGACAGTGCTTCTAAATCAGCCATCATTTGATACTGGCGTTCAATCATCCTCGTATGGAGATGCTGTGTAATGTTGACGAATTTCACTTCTTTTGTAAACAGAATCAGCGGAAAATCTCTTTCTTCTGCATACGCAATCAGTTCTTCCGGCACATCGAATCTGAGCGGAACAAATTCAATACACAAGCCTGCCGCACCAGAATCGATCAGCTGTTTTAAAAATGCTTGAAACACATCCAATTGATCATGAAAGCCTGCGGCTGTTGTTAGTATGAGCTCTCCCCCATTTAACAAATCTTCTACAGCAGGCACTTCTAGCACATGGACCCATTTGACCTGCCGAAACAATCCCTTTTCTCCTGCTAACACTTTTGCATGGGCAAAATACTTTGTTTTCAACACATCACTCACTTGAAAATGAACATCTGCATTCATTGATATGTCCCCCTTTGTTTTGCCGCCTATCCCCTATCCCAGAGGGTGCATAGTTAAATCCATAATAAAACTGGTAATGTCACAATGCTTAAAACGGTACTGAGAAATGTCGTGCTTGAGACAAACTCAGGCTTCGTTCGAAATTGTACAGCCATCAGCGTGGTATTTGCTGCTGTCGGCATGGCTGCAACTAAGATCATAATTTGTTTCACCAAATCATCTACCGGTAAAATGAGCGTAAAACCAAATGCGATGAGAGGTGAGATAAACAGCTTCAGCAATACAGCATAAGAAATATTTCGATAATCCACTTGCTTAAAAGAAATGACGGCGAGCTGCATGCCTAAAATAAGCATAATCGTCGGTATGGCGGCATCCCCCACAAGCTGGACACCCGTCATCACCTCTTTAGGTAATGAAAGATCAAGCAGCTGAAATAATAGACCGAGGAGTGCCCCATATGCAACCGGCATACGCAGCACTTTTTTCAGCACAACCTTTCCATCTCCTGCATCCTCTCCGCCCTTTGCTGCATAATACATACCGATTGTACTCATGACAAGCTGCTGCAGTACCATTAAAACGATGGCAATATCTAAACCAGCAGCTCCGAAGACAAGCAGGACAACGGGTGTGCCGTAATTCCCATTGTTCATAAATGCTGACGACAGAATCATGGCACAATACATTTCATTCGAATAACCATAAATACGAGATAAAATAAAAACGCATAAAACAAGTGAAAGACAAAGTCCGACGACAAAAATAGATAGGTACACATAGTCCATCGATACTTTGTTTTGATAAAAGGTTTCAAACGCAAGAAATGGTGACATTAAATATAAAGACATTGATGAGAGCGTATGTATGTCAAAACCAATGGCCTTCTGCCCAATATATCCGATAAAAAAGATACCGAACACTGGCAGTAAGACAAGTAAAAACTCCATGCTGCACCTACTTTTCTCTAGATGAATTCCTATTCTTCCTCATTATCATACCACTGTTAAACAATAAAAAAGAAGCACCCTTATGAAAGGCCGCTTCTCTCTTCATCCATATAGAATACTTCCCACAAATGACCATCAAGATCTTGAAAGCTCCAGCCATACATGAACCCATGATCCTGCTTTTCCTTAAACGGTGAACCGCCTGCTGCCATCGCCTGCTCCACCAGCTCATCGACCTCTTCCCGTGAATGAACGCGCATAGAGATTATCACCTCTGATGCTTTTTTTGCATCCACTAATTGTTTCTCTGAAATGGATTGAAAATGCCTAAGAGATAACAGCATGACGGTGATCGTGTCATCAATGACCAAACAGGCCGCCTGATCATTCGTGAACTGCTGCTCAAAGTCAAAACCCAGCCGCTCAAAAAAAGCGATAGATTCCTTCACATGATTTACCGGCAAATTGATATACAAATGTTTAGATTGTCGCCCCATGTTCCTCTCCTTTTTGAACACATAATCTCCTTTCAGTATATTCGGCTTTTTCTCCAGCATCCCTTTGTCAATTGAAAAAATCTGATGTCATCAAAAAGAAGCGCCTCAACAATAGGCGCTTCCTTTCATTATTTCTTATATTCAATATGGTACACGTCTCTTCTTCGGTCTTTGAGCTGACGTACCGTTCCATCTTGCCGCTGTCTTCTTAAAATTTCTAAATCGACATCGCCAACGACAACCATTTCTATATTCGGATTACACTCACCTACAATCCCATCTCTTGCAAATTCAAAGTCAGATGGCGCAAAAATTGCTGACTGTGCATATTGGACATCCATATTTTCGGTTTGCGGAAGGTTTCCGACAGTTCCTGAGATCACGGTATAAATCTGATTTTCAACCGCTCTAGCCTGTGCACAGTAACGCACTCTTAAATAGCCTTGGCGGTCTTCTGTACAGAACGGCGTAAAGATAATTTTTGCTCCTTTATCAGCTGCAATCCGAGCAAGCTCTGGAAATTCAATATCATAGCAAATTTGGATTGCAATTTTTCCGCAGTCTGTATCAAATACCCGAACCTGATCACCTGCTGAAATCCCCCACCATTTTCTTTCATTCGGTGTGATATGGAGCTTATATTGCTTTTCAATTGTTCCATCACGTCTAAATAAATAAGCGATATTGTAGATTTTCCCTTCCTCTTCAACGAAATGTGATCCGCCGATGATGTTAATGTTGTACTTCACAGAAAGGTCTGTGAACAAATTAATGTAATCTTCGGTATATTCCGTGATCCGCTGAACTGCAAGACTTGGGGAGCGCTCCTCTAAGTAAGACATGAGCTGCGTTGTAAAAATTTCTGGGAATACGGCAAAGTCAGCTGACGCATCTGATGCGACATCAACATAATACTCCACCTGATTCATAAATTCCTCGAAGGAATGAATTTGTTTCATCGCATATTGAATGACGCAAATGCGAACTGGGAACGCCGATTTATAAAATCTTTTCGATTGCGGACGATAATCGACGTTGTTCCATTCCATTAACGTCGCATATGTGCTGGATGCCTTATCATCCGGCAAGTAATTCGGATTGATCCGCATGAGGCTGAATTCATTTAACAGCTGAAAAGATAAAACAGGATCATAAATTTGGTGAAGCATGACCTGCTCCACATATTGACGAGGCGTCATTTCCTCTTGATATTTATGATAATTCGGGATGCGTCCGCCAATGATGATGCTTTTTAAATTTAATCTTCTCGCTAAGTCTTTTCTTGCTTCATATAAACGATGGCCAATTTTCATGCGGCGGTATTCAGGACTAACCATCACTTCAATTCCATACATATTCATCCCATCTGGATTATGGTTAGTGATGTACCCATCATCTGTGATGTCCTGCCAAGTATGACGGTCATCGTATTCATCAAAGTTAATTAATAAACTTGAACAAGAGCCAATGATTTCTCCCTCAAATTCAGCACAAAACTGACCTTCTGGGAAATGCTCAAGATGGCTTTCAAGGTGCTCTCGTTTCCAAGGGTCCATGCCCGGAAAGCATACCTCCTGCAAGGCGATGATTCGGTCAATATCTTCTTCCCGGATATTACGGATCACCATTCTTTTTTCAAACCGCGTTAAATCGAGTTTTTCTGCCATGATGTTTTTGCCCCCTTACTGATCCTCTTTTTCAAGCTGATGGAATAGCTGGAGCAATTCGATTTCAGCCATGGATTCTAATCTGACATCATATTCTTCAAACTGCAGCGTGCTCGTCACTTTGTTTGGGACGATGACGCATTTCATGCCTGCACGTTTGGCAGCAATTGATCCATTCACTGAATCCTCAAATGCCACACAATCCTTTGGCTCTACACCTAAGCAGCTTGCGGTTTGCAAATAAAGCTCTGGATGAGGTTTGACTTCTTCCACATCATCTGACGTACGGATACATTCAAAGTAATCGAAAAGACCAATTTGCTTCAGGTGATCAGACACCCATTTATAGTCTGAGCTGGAAGCAAGTCCAATCTTGATTCCAATCTCCTTCGCTGCCTGTAAATAAGCTTCTACGCCAGGTCGTGCTGATTCATCCTTCATTCTCTTTTGAAAACGAGAACGCCGGTCCGCTGTGAGTGCCTCATGATCGAGCGTCTTTCCTAGCTGCTTTTCTAAGTATTCAAAAGGCTTAAAGCCCGCCTGCGTCCCGATGACGTTGCCCCATACAGAAAGAGGCAGCTCCGACTCATGCTCTGCAAACATTTCTTGTAAAACTTCATATTCATGTGTTTCTGTATCTAAAATTAATCCGTCAAAATCAAATATAATCGCCTTTACCAACGAGGCCACTCCTTTTTTTTACGAAAGTCTTTAATATGATACTCAATGCTATCATATCGTGAATAAAATTGACTTTCAAAGATGAATGTCTGCTAAAATAATTATGTATAAAAGGAGCCTGTACCATTTTGTCAGGCTCCTACCCGTGTTCGGTTTATTCTGCAAGAGGTCCAAGCGCTCCGATTCGTGGAGAAATAGGCAAGGTTGAAAAAGAGCGGGTTTGGTATTACAGATCTAAAGGTTTCTCCGTTCCCTTAAAAATAGTATGTGCGGCAGCCTTGTAAGTTAACAAGGAAGTTCACACCAACTTTTACGCATTTTGAAGGCGGCGGCTGGCAAAATCGTCTAAATCAAACGGAAAAGAAAAGCCGCATGCATTGACCTGCTCACGGTTTCGCTCGAATAGCTCACGATCACGCTTTGTCATATGGCGTTTAGGTTTGACAATAATGGTATGTAATAGCTGAAGTCCCGATAAAATACGAAAAGCATCGTCCATCGTTCCGTTATAAACCCCTTCAACAAAGGTCAGCGGGCGTTCTTGTTGACGCGCAGCTGGGTTTTCACCGACAGCATGGGATAGAAGATCTTCAACATCCTTTGATATTTCTTCAATTGCCTGCTCTTGCAGGTCTGTAGCAGCTTTCATTATTCTCACGTGGCATCTACCTCTCTGTCGTTAGTTCTCCATTCAGAATAGCACAGAAAAAAAGGCGTTCGCCAAGGTAAGTGTTTCCTATATATACCCAAAGAGAGGAACGGATATTATGAATATTAACGGGCACACGCTCTCACTAAAAGCAGGTGAGCAGCATCATGACACTTCACTTAGTCAGTTTTTAAAAACAGCCGTATCGGCCTCAAAACCGATTATCCATTTTTGGATGGAGCATCAAAAAATACGTTTAAATCAAAAGCCTGTCCATCACGCGGCAAAAGTCAGTACAGGCGATCACATCCTGATCGATTTATTTGAAATGGAAGAAAGTGATGTGACGCCAGAATATGGTGAATTGGAGGTGCTCTTTGAGGACGAGCACTTATTGATTGTGCAAAAGCCCGCTGGACGGCCAACGCACCCGAATGAAAAGGGACAAACGGGCACACTGGCAAACCTTGTGGCCTTTCATTTTCAAGCAAATGGCGAGGAAAAGCGAGTGAGACATATCCACAGGCTTGACCAAGATACAAGCGGCACTGTCATTTTTGCTAAACACAGGTTAGCTCATGCTGTGCTTGATCAAATGCTTTCTAAGAAAACGATCCGTAGAACATACATCGCCATCGCAGAAGGACTTTTCAAGAAAAAGAAAGGCACGATCAATGCAGCGATCGGCCGTGACAAGCATCATGCCGTCAGACGAAGAATCTCTCCTACTGGTCAAAGTGCTGTGACTCATTTTCAGGTTATGGACACCAATAAACGCCTGCAAATGACAGCCGTTAAGCTGCAATTAGAGACCGGAAGAACACATCAAATTCGTGTCCATCTTAGCAGTCTCGGGCATCCTTTAGCCGGGGATTCACTTTATGGCGGCGCTCGCGCTTATATCAACAGATGCGCTCTTCACGCCAAACAAGTAGACATGACACATCCTTTTACAGGTGAGCACCTGAGCATAGAAGCGCCGCTTCCACCAGATATGGCTCAGCTCATGGACGAGATCATTCATTAAAAAAAGAGCCTGCTGATTAAATGCAGGCTCTTTTTTCATTAGACAGATGCTCTTTTTGCATAAATAATATATCGCTCTGGTGCATTGCCGACGAAATGAAATGGATAGCATGTCGTTAACACGAGCTCTTCCTTTTCATTCTGCAAAGTAATAATGGATGTATCATGCTGATCCACGATTTTCGTATGTGTGATTTCATAAAGAAACTCACCATACGGCACAGTGATTTTCAGCTGATCCCCAATATCCAGCTCACCTGTTCGGCGAAATACCGTGTCGCGATGGCCAGATAGGACGATTTGTCCCTTTTGATCAGGGTAATAACTGCCTTTGTAATGCCCGACTCCTTTGGCAAGATCATCCGCATCTGTCCCTTCGACAATGGGAAGGTCTGCTTTTAATTTCGGAATCGTCAGGATGCCAGAGGCTTTCCCCACTTCAGGAGAAAACTGCTTCTTTGACATCCTTTGATCGTCCGCTACCGCTTTCTTCGCGGCTTCTAATGATTGTGCTGTTTGAAGGTGTGTAGAGGCGATTTGCCAAATTCCCCAGCCGAGCAAGACAATTCCTGCTGTCATCACAGTAAGTGCAAGCCACTTTTTCATGCTTAAACTCCTTTACCTGTTACATTTCCTTAGATGAAACGCTCTTTAGCTTGCTGCTTTTTCTTCTTGTTTTGCTTTTTGAATGCGTCCCTCTTTTTGATACACAATGGAAGCTCCTTCAAAGCTCTTCACAAAAGCGACAGTGGCTTCTAAATCCTCTGGACCTGTTTCAGGATTTTTCCCCAGCCTTCCTATCGGTGCATACTTACTGCCAGTTGCAGTTGCCATAAAGTTATTCACCGTGAGTGTATACGTTTGATCGAGCGCAACGTCTGATCCATCTGGCAGCTTTAAGTCGACTACTTTATATGTTACCGGATCATAGGAATATGAAAAACCCGAAATGCTATAATCTGGTCCAAATTGAGGAGAAATTTGCGCTTCAATGATCTCAGCCAAGTCTTTCCCCTTAATCTCAAGTTTAACTAAGACGTTGCCAAAAGGCTGAATATTAAACAGATCTCCCCACGTAATCGGCCCTTTTTCAAGGTTTTGCCTGATGCCGCCGCCATTCATCATGGCAAAATCACTTTTCATAGAATACCTCATACCATCAGCAATCAAATTACCGAGCGGCGTGTCTCCATCATTTGAATAGCCGCCTTCCATTTTGACACCAGCTTCTCCAACTACCTCACTAATAATCGGCTCAACTTCTTTCCCGTAATGAGCCAAGATGCCGGCTGCTTCCTTGTCCTTTTCAATACCAGACTGGTCTACATACTGGATATTTGCACTCTTTTTGACAATATCCTTCGTTTTGCGGTCAAGTGTTACATTGACTTCGCCAACGGCCTTCCCATATTCAAAGGCTTGAACAATTAATTTCCCATTGACCTCTCCGTTTACCACTTCGTGATTATGCCCTGCAAAGATGACATCAATTTCATCATCGCCTTCTTTGGCCAGCTTCGCACTTTCTCCAGTGATGGTATCTCCATTTTGAGAGGCTGTCATATGAGCTAAGACCGCAATGGCTTTGATCCCTTTTTGTTTTAATTCCTTCGCGGCTTCATTAACGGCTTTGACTTCATCTGTAAACTGAATGTCTTTAATCCCTTCTGGCATCACCATTCCTGCGGCTGACTTTGTCACAACACCGATAAATGCTACAGGAATTCCCTCGACATCCATGATTTCATAAGCAGGTAAAAGTGGTTTACCTGTATCCTTGTATTCACAGTTTGCACAAACGAGCGGAAAATTCTGTCCGTCATATCCCTTTGTGCCTTTAGGATGATCTCCTCCATTTATGATCCGTAATATCTCGTCCACCCCTTCATCAAATTCATGGTTACCAACCGTGCCAACATCAAAACCAATGTTCTCCATGAGTTCAACAGTTGGTTCATCCTGCAGAAGAGACGATATTGGAGAGCTGCCGCCAATCATATCTCCGGCGTGAACTGTGATCGTATTTTTGTTTGCTGCTTGTTTTTGTTTCATATAAGCCGCCACATAATCCATCCGTCCATACGTTCCTTTATTGCCATCACCTTTTAGATCCAGCTCGTATTGTTGATCAATTTTCCCGTGTAAATCATTCATGCTTAAAATGGTTAACGGGACTTCCTCAGCTTCCTCTGCCGTCTGATAGCCAGCCTGTTCTGCTTCTTCTTTTGAAGCAAAAAAGATGCGTTTATCTACAGCGATTTCTTTCCAGCTGTCAGGCGATACGTACGTTTTCGCTGATGAATCACCGACGTAGCGTGTCAGTCCTTTTTTCTGTTCACGTGCTCTAAATTCAAACGGCTGTTCCAGCAGCGGGTCCGCTTCGTTCCATATGCCCAGCCCTTTTTCTTTCGCCTCTTTGACCGCTTTTTGGAACATCTGATAGTCCTTTTCATCTCCAACCGGCCAGATGAAATACGTGGGAGCATATCCTTTTTTCACAAGCTCTAAATTCGTATTGACCCCTTTTTTGGTTTTCACTTGAGCTAAAAGACGTCCATAGTCGTCCTTCGCTTCAGGACCAATCTTTAATGTGACTTTATCTCCGCTTGAAAGCAGCGTATTTAAATAGTCCGCCGCCTTCTGTCCAAAACGCAGCTGGTTTTGATCTAATTCATTTTTTGGCTTATGGTACGTTTCCGGCGTGTCCATATTCACAAAGCGCACCTTTGTTGTACCAAGCACAGGCTTCTTTAAATGAATCGTATCACCATCCACTACCCGGTCAACCGTTGCCTCGTATTCTTTCTTGATTTTTGGCGGCTTTGGCTGGCGTTTCAGCAGACTGATATCACCCTTGTGTCTTGGAAGCACCTGCAGCGTATCATATCTGCTTAAAACTCCTGTAAACTCATACCATTTCCCTGTCTTTACTTCATCAATGGCACTTGTATCCACCATCACTCTAAGGATGGTGCTGTGATATTTTTTATCAATAATCACGACATTATATCCACCGCCAGCCGGCTGCTCTGGCTTTGATTCAACATAGCCTTTGATCTTCACAAGTTTTCCTTCATGTTTATGTGCCTGATCCGTTTCTAGTTGTTTCAGTGAGACTCGCTTCGGCTTTGGCAAGGTTTGATTGACAGCATCTACCTTCAGGGCATCTCGATCCGGCACAATTTCAATCAGTCCTTTATAAGACGTGATCTTCCCCGTTACTGTCACCTTCATGCCTCTTTTCAGTTCTGGGAAGTTGTTGGGCTGTGCTGAATAAATATTGATTCCAGCTGATTTGTCTTGAATGTACGTTGACAGTTTCCCATTGCCTATAGCCGATTGGTCTGCTGTCACAATTCCACTTACCGTCACCGTTTCTCCGATCAGCAGACGGGCTTTCTTGATTTTCATTGGTTTCTTTTGGTTCCAAACCGTTTCCTTCTTTTCAGACGCAATGGCTTGTTCTGCTGTAATCATGCCAGGCAGTAAGGATTGCAGACTAAAGATCACTAAAACCAGACAGCAGATCATTCGAATGGATCGAACACGTTTCATTAGACCCTCCCCTTCCGAGCTTTATCTCTCATAGTGTACTAAGTAAATATTGATGGTAGATGGATTTCTTGTAAATCTTATGTCTGTCAGCTCATTGGAAACGTAATAATCACTCGTGTCCCCTCAAAACTTTTGCTTTCAAAACGAATGCTGCCGCCATGGCTTTCAATGATTTTAATCGTCATCATTAAACCAAGACCAGTCCCTTTTTCTTTCGTTGTATAAAAAGGTTCACCCAGTTTCCCTAGTTCTTCTTCTGGTATGCCCTTTCCTTGGTCTTCAAAAATCAGCATCATCTGATTATGTTCCAATACGGATGTGACTTGAATGACACCTGTCACACCATCCATCGCTTCAATACCGTTTTTAAGAATGTTTAAGAAAACTTGTTTCAGCTCATTTGGTATACCTTGAATGTTTGGCAGCGACGGAGACAAATTCTTCTGAATAGACACGCCTTTTAAAACCGCCTGTGATTCAACGACCATGATCACTTCTTCGAGCAGAAGATTGACATGTACCGGCTCAAATTTCACCGATTTGCTTCTAGAGAGCACAAGGAATTCATTAATAATGGCTTCAAGCCGATTAAATTCAGACATCATCACATCTGCATAATCCTTCTGATATTTCTTACTTTGAATCATCAGCTGTAAAAATCCCTTTAACGACGTCAGCGGGTTCCGTATCTCATGGGCGATGCCGGCTGCAAGCTGACCAACTGCGGACAGCATCTCGGACTTCATCAGCATCTTCTCTGACTGCTTTTGATTGGTAATGTCCTCTGAAATCCGCATCACGGTTGACTGCATTTTGTCAGGATCATCAATTCGGTGTAAAGAGACCCTTTCCCATCGTTCACGGCCTGATAAATCCTGAAAGTAAAGCTCACCAGTCCAGCTGCCTTCTTTTAAACAAACATCCCATTGCTTTTCTAAATCATCACATTGACACAGCGAATGATAGACAGAAAAAATATCTTTGCCGATCAGGTCATATTCATGCTGCTGTACAAACTGGCAAAAGCGCTGATTCACGCATTGAATGACCCCTTCCTCAGTTGCAACAACAATATGGATATGGCTGTTATCCAGTGCTGTTACCGCTAGATGGAGTGACTGTTTGATTTTTGTCATTTCCGTCATTTTAATCCACGTCATCACCGCTCCCTCATGATCTTGATCAAAGATAGGTGTGATGTGAACAGTAAATTGTTCTCCTTCATTCGTTTCAATTTCTCGTTCGATGACGCGCCTGTCCGAGATAACCGATTGTATGTCATGATAGAGTGTTTCCTGTGTAAGCTTTTTAGCCATCGCCTGAAAGGATTGCTGTTGCCTTATTTGTGCTGAAGTAAATAAAGAGGCGGCTGTAGGAGTGTAATAGCGAATATTCATGTCCCGGTCCACAAACAACGTCGCAAGCTGAGGCTTGACAGAAGGTCTATACAGTTCTTCCCTTGTTACCCTTAAGTTGTTTATGATATTAATAAAATGTTCATGTTTTTTCTCAAGCTCCGCTATTTGCGTGTTTTTCACTTTTAATTGAGCCCTTGCCTCCTGCTCTTTTTGTTTAATTTCATTGAGTTCAATTTCTAAATCGACAATACGCTGCTGATAAACTGAATTCTGATCTGGCATCCCTTTTTCCCTGCTGTTCTTTTGAATTTTCCCTCTCTCATTCATTCGAATGAGAATGACGTATACCCCTTTAAAACGGTGATCAAAACTCTTTACAATAAAATCCGCATACTGCCTTTTTCCTTTTTCCGAAATGAGGACATGCTGAAACACAACCTCTGTCTCGTCCGTCCATACCTTTTGAAAGGTTTGACTCAACATCTCTTTCAAATAATCAGGTGTGACATATTCACATGATTGATCTGACACTTCTGTACGGTCTAAAAAGGAATAGGCCCCATTTGACATCGCCAGAATTTTGTCACAATCATTGATCACCATGCATGCGTCATATTCTCCGCCCACTTCTTCCATATATTGTGCAGCTCGCTTTTTTAACTCGGCATCACGAGCGTCATATACCCAAGGGACACTAGATGCAGGAACATTTGAATAGGTGTAAATGTTCCACTTCTCATTGAACAATTGAAACAATCGAGGAATATTGGGAACAGTTTCATTTGGCCCTAAGATTAACACCCCTTGATCTTTTAAAGCATATTGGAATCGGGATAATACTCGTTTTTGTACTTCTGGCTCAAAGTACATCAGAACATTTCGGCAACTGATAAAATTGAGGTGGATAAAAGGTGAATCAATCAATAAATTGTGAGGAGCAAAAACAATATGTTTTCTAAGCGACTGCTTCACAATAAAAGCGTCACCTTTTTTTTCGAAATATCGCGCCCGCCATTTTTCCGGTATGCTTGCCATAGACTCTATCGAGTAAAGACCTTTACTAGCTATTTGAATGGCTTTTCGGTTGATATCTGTCGCAAAGACTTGAAGTTCAATGGACACATCTCTTCGCTTCATTTCTTCTAAAAATAAAATCGTAAAAGAATAAGCTTCTTCCCCTGTCGAACATCCCGCAATCCAAATTCGGCACCGAGATTTCCCGTTGTTCATCGAATGGTCAATGATTGACGGGATCACCTTCTGTTCACATACTCGAAAAGCCTCCATATCTCTAAAGAAAGCAGTCGTGCCGCTTAGGAGCTGGGCATGCAGGCGGTCAAGCTCATCTGGTTCTCTTTCTAATAAACGATCGTACTCTGTTAATAATGACATTGGTTCGTTTGCAGTGCGCATGCGTTTTTGAATAACAGAAAGCAGCCTTTTCTTTTCATAGGTTGAAAAGGCAATCCCTTTATACATTTCGAGACGTTCAATGATTCTTAGTAAAGCTGGATCCGTCTCATCCGCATGCGGGACATTGATGATATTGGCCATATAAGCTGCAAGGGTGGATGGATTTTTGAATGTGTGATGATACATGCTGTCAAAACCACTCTCTACCTCACTGCACGATAACGCTGTACCGCCTTGCTCAACCAACCGAAGCAATCCACTCCCCACACAATGACCTTTTTGAAAAAAGATCGCAAACGCCTCTTCCTTTTGAACACTGGCAAGTGACTTAAAAAGCGAGTCGACAGAGCATCCCTTGTTTGTTGGCAGCTGCTCAGATACATGAAGCCGATGATCTTCTGTTAACGTCACAGCCGCATGCTGCGGACAAAAATAGATGGTCTTCTTCATGACTTTCTCACCATGTTTAATCGTTTTTGCCCGGTAGCCAATCGGTAAAACAAGTGCTTCCAAATCTGTTATACAATCGCCTGTCACGTGATTTTGCACAACAATAAAAGAGGCATTTAATTCATGTGGCAACGATTGAAAAAAAGCCTCAAGATGATGCTGTTCAAACGGCGAAACACCGATGCCGATCACTGGTGCCTGCACATGTTCGTCTTCTATCAAACGATTAATGATTTTGTCCTGCATCTGGTACCCCCATGTTCATTCGTCTGATACTTTTTTTCGACAAAAAGAAAGAAAACCCTCTAATTGTAAATAATGTTTTTTGCATGAAAACGAGAAAATATCCTCACATTAAAACAGATTGTATAAACAGAAGGAGGAATATCAATGCAAAACGATCAGCAGCCAATGTTTCAAGGAAGCGCTCAGCAGCCTGAGCTCAACCATGGCGGGCATGAATTATTCGATTTACATGAAATTTTAGCCGGCACGATTAATATTTTGGATCAATATATGATCCTGCGGCAATTTATTCAAGATCCTGCATTATGCGACATCCTGGATCGACAATATCAGTTCGTTTTATCACAGTACAATGTCACTGTAGATTGTTTTTCTACAGGCCAAAAGCCTAGTGAAGAAACCGCTACTTATATGATGAAAGAACACACACAAGTGACATACGGAATCAAACCTTCTCAGCCGAAGAAGCCGAATCAGTCATTACAGGATGTAAAAGACTTAGGCATCACAGGACATATGCTCAGCCTAGTCAAATCACACGCTGGGCTACTTTCCATGTCCGCATTAGAAGTAACAAATCCTGTTGTCAGACGTGTGCTTGCTGCGCAGATTCCGAACTTTATCGAAATGGCATATGAAATTTTCTTGTATCAAAACAAGCATGGCTACTATCAAGTTCCTCAGCTTTCCAAACAAGATATGACAGCCATGACGTCAGCTTTTGCACCGCTTCAGGGGCAGGTTCAAATGCCTCCTAGCAAGGCAGATCAACAAAAACCGCTTCATTAAAAAAACGGCTGACCTCCTTCTCTGGTCAGCCGTTTTTTCTTTGGTACATCACTTTAAACTGTTCTTCAAAATCTGTGAGCCTCTCCCCCGTCGCCTGTTCAAAACCGCTAGCAAATTGGCCCGTTTTCGCAGTTTCCTCCATGATCTCATGTAAGATGTCTCGTCCGTAAAGCTGCACCAGCTCATAGATCATATAATAGCTTTGTAAATAGACATCTGTCTCATACGTTACCCGGGAGTTCTGCCAGTCTTGATCAGAATAAAGAGATTGGAAGGGAATCACATCGAAACGTTCAGACGTAGCATTTAACACATCATAGGCCGTCCATTCTGCTGTTCCTTCGTGAAACCAAAGCGGAAAAATGCCTGGAGATACTTCATATGAATGGACCTTTTCATAGAAAACAAAATGAGCATACTCATGAATAAAAAGCGTATTGAAAAAGTATAAAGGCAGTGTCTCTTTCTTTAATAATGCTTCCCGTTTATCTGGATATAACCCAATCATTTGATCATGATCGGAGTAAAATCCCGTAATATGCTTGATACCAGCGATTTGTTCGATCGTCTCTTTATCATCAAAATAAATAACGTCTAAAGGTCTGTCAGCTTCAAATTGAAACACTGACGCTGTCCTCTTCTCTGCCTGCTTCATGGCCTCTATGGTCAGATCAACAAAAGCATCCTCTTCCTCTGCATAGTAGATTCGAATATGTTCATAGACTTGCTTATTGAGTCCCTCCGTGATAACCGTTTTAGGAGAAGACTGCTCCAAATATTGTCCTGTCAGCTGAAACGCAACATAAATCAAGTACGCGGTGAAAGCATAAAAAATCAGACCTGCTGCAATCATCCCGCTTACAAGTTTTTTATGAATCAATGATGGCCCTGCTTTCATTTGCTCCCCACCTGAATTCATCCTGCACCCTCTTTCTCTCTCTATGAAGAAACAAAGATCAACAAGAGGTGATATATTTTTTACTTTATGCAGTCAGGTGCGTGAGGTGCGGTTCCAAACAAAAAAGCCGCATATGACATACGGCTTTTGTCGTAGCTATTTTGATTCAGGGAAGACACGTCTAACCGTTTCAGTAAATTCATCGAAAAATCCTGAAATCGGCTCTCCGCTTTTAATACGTTTTCCATAACCTTGCATACGATCGACAAAGTCTGGATTAGCAGATACATACACGTTGTCGATTTGTTGATCCGTTGATTTGACTTTGTCTGAAATTTTCTTTTTCAGATCGTCCGTCACATCACCGCTTTTATTGCCTTCAAGTACAACGGCAACAAATGCATTTTTTCCTGTGACAAGCACGTTTGCTGTCTTCACTTCAGACATATTGGCTACAAGCTCTGACGCCTTATCTGCCACTTTGACCTTCTGAGGTGTTTGAACATCTGGCTGATCCTGTCTCATGTTGTCATTTTTATATGTGACATTTTCATACTGCCTTTTCATTGTTCCTCTACGCTCATCGCCTTGGTTGTTCATTCCACACCCAGCGGTGATTAATGTTGGCACGAGCAGTAAAGATAGCATCCATTTCTTATTCATCAATTATTCCCTCCTTTTGCTCATAGGTTTTTCATCCAGCCGGCTTTTTATGCACATATCCTCTCTTTCCGCAAAATGAATTCATAATTCAGCTGTGATTGGTCATCCTAAACTTGATGAAAGATCATCACGATCAAATGGAGGGATTCGTTTGTTTAAAAAAAGAAAAGGTATGAGCACTGGCGCAATGATCGCAGTATCAACAGCTATCATTGCATTATTCTCCCCGGTTTTACGAAGAAGACTGAAAAGCATGACACAAATGAATATGTCTTCAATGATGAAAGGCGCAAACCATCAGCACCAAGATTCATCTCGTCATGAGTCCCGCTCACATAAGGAATCAAAAGGAACAGGTGAAGTTGGCCAAATGATCAAGCAGGCATTCACAGCTGTCCAGCCAAATCAAACGAACCAGCACCAATCACCATCAAGAACTCATCAGCCAAGAGAATCTTATGCGCAATCTCTTCACATTGATGAAAGTGTGATGAATGTGATGGATGATGAATCGATCCAGCAAGTCATCAATGACATCGAGCACAAATAATAAAACAGGAGCCTTCATAAAAAGAGGCTCCTGTTTATTCTCCTGAAAAATGTTCTTTGACCATAAGACAAAAGGAAGGTAGAAATGTGATTTCGATTGTTGTGATGAAGTCGTCATGATGCTCTAATATCAGCAACAGCTCCTTTTCTTCCTTCCGATCTTTTTTAATCTCTACATGCTGGACTGTTTTAAAATCATATATTCCAAAAACGGATTCGGTCTTTTTTCGAACGACCTTTAAGGTAAACTCCTGCATAGCAAGCGACATGTTCACAACAAATCGCTCCTCCTGATTCTCGAACCGAAACGTCAAATCTTGATATTCAACCGGCATTTCTTTTTCAAATCCGGCATCTGGCATTTTTTCAAAAAAAGAAAGCCAGTCCGTTTGATCTGGAAAGCGTTTTCCCCGCATTTTCTTCAATTCCTCATCATTAAAATTTTTATTAATTATCCTTTTTCCCCTTTTCTTTTGCAACAAATTTTAGTAATTTTAAAAAGGTGATTCTATTTTGCTAAGAGACCTCTTTATTAATTTAACAATTCTTGTCACTTTCCATTATTTATTTATGCTTGTGTTTAAAGAGAATTTTCTGAAGAAAGAAGATACCTTGCTCAGACAAATATGCAAAGGCATGCTTTCTGGGTTACTCGGTGTACTTTTAATGTTCTTCTCTATTAAAACAGGACCAGCGATCATCGATTTAAGACATATTCCCCTTATTTTAACAGCCTTTTATGGAGGCATCGCCCAAACAATGATTGCAGCTTTTATTGTGATCATTGGCCGATTATTAATTGAAGCCAACATCGCTTCTTCCATCAATATTTTTTCCATGATGTTTATCGCAGCCTCTTCTTTTTTGATTGCAGAGCGTCATATGAATCATGTTGTGAAAATGCTGTTATCCATTACGATTGGTAATGTGGTTGCCACAAGCCTGTTCATCTTGATCGTGCATGAGACATCATTTCAGCTGCATTCTACATATTGGATTTTCTCATATATTGCTGGATTGTTTAACTTTTATGTCATTGAACATCAAACAAAAGCATATCAGCTGTTAAATTTATATAAATTCCAAGCTCATTATGACTTTTTAACAGGTGTTTTAAATAAACGGAAGTTCGATGAGGTATTAAGAGAAGCTTTTACTAAGAAGTTGAAGCAGCCTATCCATCAAATGTCCCTTATTTACCTAGACATCGATTACTTCAAAACCATCAATGATCAATATGGGCATCATGAGGGAGATATTGTTTTAAAAGAAATCGGTACAAGGCTGATTAAAAACACAAGAAGCTCTGATTATATTGGTCGGATTGGCGGTGAAGAATTCGCTGTCCTTCTACCAAATTGTACAATTGAAAAAACATGGCAGATTGCAGAACGCTTACGAAAAAAAATAGCCGATCAGCCGATTTATTTAAAAAATGGTATGTCCATTCACACTACGGTATCAATTGGATGTGCTTATTCTCATGGAACGAGTGCAGACATCAAGCAATTACCAATTATAGCTGACCAGGAGCTCTATAAAGCGAAGGAGTCTGGCCGAAATCAAGTGAGCTTTTCAGAGAGAAAAAAAGACCATTTAACATAGGCATTTTCCTCAATTTGTTAGCACTAATTATTTTTAAAAAAGTTTTCGTATAACAGTTGTTTTTTCCCGCAAACACTGGTAAAGTAAAGGTAATTATTTTTGTTCGTATCATCTTTAAGAAGAAAGTTTTGAAAGAGTTTTCGTCTTTGAAGTTTGTGTAAGAGCAAGAATAGTGAATTTAAGCGTTAAGATCGCTTTAGGAGGAAATTTCATGTTAGAAGGTAAAGTAAAATGGTTCAACTCTGAAAAAGGTTTCGGATTCATCGAAGTAGAAGGTCAAGACGATGTATTCGTTCACTTCTCTGCTATCCAAGGCGAAGGCTTCAAAACTTTAGAAGAAGGTCAATCAGTTTCTTTCGAAATCGTTGAAGGTAACCGTGGACCACAAGCTGCTAACGTTAACAAAGCGTAATTTAAGAGCATCTGCTCTTTTAGCACTTTATAGAGTGAAGGAAAACCGCTCGGCTTCTGCCGGCGGTTTTTTTGTGCCATAAAAAAAGAGAACCTGTTGAGAGGTTCTCTTTTTTATTTGTCCTTCTGCTTTAGCTTCTGCAAAGCAGAACGATACATATCATCATTCATTTTTGTCTCTGGTTCTTCTTCTTTGACAGGTGGTTCTGGCTGTTTAAACTTTTGAAGCGCCTGTCTATAGAAATCGTCGCCAGACGCAGCATCATCCGTTCGAGAAGGCTCTGACGCTTTTTTTTCAACTTCAGGCTCTACAGGTCTCGCCACAGCTTCTGGCTCGCTATGCGGCACGTCAGGCTGATTGGAGACATCTTCTTTGATCTCTTCCTTATCGGCTGATGCGTGTCTGACATTGAACGCTACTAATCCAATAATGACTAGAACAGCAGCTACTAACGCTACAATAATCGTCGCCAAAAGAACCCTCTCCTTATCGCTTAAATGATGCAGTGACTGATGCTACACGTCTTCCTAGTGCTTTTCCAAGTTCAATGCCTTCAGTCGAAATCAATTCATCTGAATCGATCGGACATGTCACACCAGCTCCATAGTAAGAGCCGTATAAAGCATTCTCTGGAACATTTCCAGGAAGGCCGACAACAAGCATTCCTTGGTGGAACATTGGTGTAATCAAATTATGCATTGTCATTTCTAAACCGCCGTGTGTTGTAGCAGTTGTACAGAAAACAGCACCGACTTTATCGATTAGTTTTCCTTCTGCCCATAAGTAGCCGAGACGGTCAATCCATGTCTTTAACCCAGAACTAATGGTACCAAAGTGACCAGGGCAGCCCCAAATGATCGCATCCATTTGATCGAGTTTGCGAATGTCTGCATCTTTCACGTGATCAATGAATACTTCAGCTTGCTCTGTTTCACCTGCGCCTGCTGCAATCGCTTCTGCAAGTGCTTTTGTATGGTCACCTTCACTATCGTATACAACATAAATTTTCATGTACGGTCCCTCCACACTTATCTTGCATCCTGGTTAGCTTCCTTAGGTGCCGGAAGCAGTGATATTTCTTGTTTCTTATGCTGCTGTTCTTTTCGCTTTTTATCCTTACGAACATCTCGCAGGAACAAGCTGAGAATGACACCAGCGGCACAGAATAATGTCACCCACATGTAAGCATCGTTGATGCCCATCACGTTTGAATCAACCTGTGCTTTTGTAAAGAGCTGGGTAGATACATATTTTTGAGCAGCTTCTGCTGTCATGCCCATATGATGCATCACATTCGATACAGCCGCCTGGAATGAATTCATAAAGAACGGGTCCGCAGTATTTGTTTGATCCGCCATATTGGAATAATGGAATGTCGTCCGATTCGTATAAATCGTTGTGATCAAACTCGTACCAATGGAACCACTAATTTGTCTTAATGTATTAGACATCGCTGTACCATGGCTGTTTAAGTGCTGCGGTAATTGGTTCATCCCTGCTGTCATAACCGGCATCATCAAGAGTGACATACCAAATGCGCGTACTGCATACATGAGCACAATGTGACTATAGGAAGTATCAATGGTCAGCCTCGTAAACTCATACGTCGTGACAACGGTAATGAGCATCCCCACAATGGCAAGCGGACGAGGTCCAAATTTATCAAACAAGATCCCTGAAATCGGGGACATAATGAGCATCGCGAGTGCCCCTGGAAGCATTAATAGCCCAGATTGCAATGCCGTAAACCCAACGAGGTTTTGCAGATAAATCGGAAGTAAGAACATCCCCGTATATAAAGCAACCGTAATAATGATGTTAATGACACTTGATAATGAGAAAATGCTGTATTTAAATACGCGGAAATCAAGCATCGGATTATCAACTTTCAACTGTTGGAAAATAAAGAGAATGATCGCAATCGCACCAATAATAATCGTAGATAAGACGATCGGATCTGTCCAACCATCACTTCCTGCTTCACTCACACCGTATAGAAGGGAAGCAAAACCGACGATTGAAAGAATCGCACCAAGACTGTCCAGCTTGATTTTTTTAGGCTCTACAATATTTTTAAACATAAAGAAAGCCGCGATAATGACAATCGCACCGATTGGCACAAGTCCATAAAACATAATACGCCAAGAATAATGTTCAATAATGTAACCAGATAATGTTGGTCCTACTGCAGGAGCAAACATCATCGCAAGACCAAAAATCCCCATTCCTTTCCCTCTGTTTTCCGGAGGGAAAATAAAAAGGATTGTTGTCATAACGAGCGGCTGTAAGATACCGCCGCCGACAGCCTGAATCAAACGGCCAATAAGCATCGTTGAAAAGTTTGGCGCAATGCCGCAAATAAATGTACCTAGTGTAAACGAGATCATAGCCACTAGGAATAAGCTGCGCTGTCCAAAACGTGTGATTAAAAACGCAGACAACGGAATCAGCACACCGTTGACAAGCATGTAGCCTGTTGTCAGCCACTGAATCGTCGTTGCACTCACATTAAATTCTGTCATTAAATGGGGCATAGCTACGTTCAAAAGCGTTTGGTTTAAAATCGCTACGAACAAACCGGCCATTAAAATGATCAGTAAAGACAAGGAGCCTGTTCCCTGTTTTGTCGTTGCAGGTTGATTTGCCATCTCAGACAACCTCCTTTCATATTTTGATATCAATCATCATTAAGATGAAATTTTGACAGAAGCATTCATACCTGGAAGCACTTTGTCTGATGGATTTTTAATTGAAATTTTCACTGCTACTTTTTGCGTTACTTTTGTATAGTTGCCACTTGAATTAGTTGCTGGCAGCATATTGAATGTTGAGTTTGTCGCATAACCAATTTGTTCAACAGTTCCTTCAAATGTTGTATCAGGATCTCCATCTACAACGATGTCGACTTTGTCGCCTTTTTCAATGTTTTTAATATCTGTTTCCTTAATATTTGCTGTGATGTAAAGCTTGCTTAAATCAATTGTTTCACCAAGAACTGTACCAGGCTGCACTTGTTGATTGTTTTGTACTTCTTTTTTGACTAATGTGCCATCAGCCACTGCTTTAATGTTTGTTTTTGTTTGTCCTTCAACTTTTGCAACTGTGCTGTCTTTTTCCACTTCGTCACCTTCGTTGATATCCCAGCCTTTGATTTGTCCAGCTGCTGGTGCTGTAATTTGATACATGTCACCTGTCACTTTTGCCTCATCTGTTTTGACAAAGTTTGTGCTTTCATAGTAGTAATAAGCACCTCCGGCAATAATGGCAAGAATCACAATAAGGCCAATAATGTTCGTTAGCAATAAACGCCCTCTGTTCATGTTTTGTTTCTCCTTTCATGTATAAAAATATAGTGTCATCTGCTTTAGCAAACTTAGAATGCCCATCATCTGACAGAATATGAAACAAGCTCAACACTCTGTCCTTTTCCCTTCTTCTACTCCCGCCCCTATCATGGTGTGCAGCCCATTTATACTTATTGTTCACTTATGAGCAAAGAGCAGAAAAAGAAGAAAAGACGATCGGCATCTTTTTTGAAAAACTTATATTTAACAAGATTAAATATTAATAAATGAAAATTGAAATGTCAAAGAGAAAGTTTTACTTTTTTTTTTGGCGATCCTTTCCTTCTCCACACAAAAAACCTTTCAGCCCTTATGCTGAAAGGTTTTTTCAAATGTGCTCGTTATGAATGAACTTCTTCCTGCTGAAAAAATTTTTTTAGTGCGAGAAAAACGTCTGATTTTTGCTTCAAAATATAATGCTTAAATTTCTCATCCTGAATGTGTTTATATGCTGACATTAACGTAGAATGCCGGTTATATTGATTGACTTCACCATAGCAGAATAAATTGGCTTTTTTCATGATCTCAGAAACAAGTTTCACACACCGGGCGTTGTCTGAGGTCAAATTGTCACCATCAGAAAAATGAAAAGGATAAATATTATATCGCGACGGCGGGTATCGTTCGTCTATGAGCTCTAGTGCCTTTCGATAGACAGACGAGCAAATGGTCCCCCCGCTCTCACCCCGTGAGAAGAAATGTTCTTCGTCTACCACCTTCGCCTCTGTATGGTGGGCAATAAATTCAATATCGACCGTCTCATACTTTGTCCGTAAGAAACGTGTCATCCAAAAGAAAAAACTTCTCGCCATATATTTTTCCCAAAGCCCCATACTTCCGCTCGTATCCATCATCGCCAAAACGACAGCTTTCGACTCTGGTTTGGTCACTTCATTCCACGTTTTATACTTGATATCCTCTGGGTAAATCGGATAAAAGGAAGGACTGCCTGTCATCGCATTTCGTTTAAATGCCGACAGCATCGTTCGTTTTTTGTGGATATTTCCTGTTAACCCGGTTTTGCGAATATCGTTAAACTCAATTTGTTCAACAATGATGTCGTCAAGCTCCTTTTGCTTGAGGTTTGGCAGCTCCAGTTCACGAAACAGTGCTTCCTCGAGATCCATTAATGAGACTTCTGCTTCGTAATAATCCTCACCAGCTTGATCTCCAGCACCCTGCCCCTTTCCTTGACCCTGCTTGCTGTCTGAGCCGTCACGCGCAACAACATCGCCAACCTCGCTGTCTCCATCGCCTTGACCCACATGTTTATTTTTGTCGTAGTTATACCGAATTTTATATTCATCTAATGAACGGATCGGAATTTTCACAACATCTTTTCCATTCGACATGATGATGCTTTCTTCTGTAACAAGATCCGGCAAATTATTTTTAATCGCCTCTTTGACTTTTTTCTGATGACGCTGCTGGTCGTCATAGCCTTTTCGATGGAGGGACCAGTCTTCCTGAGACACAATAAACTGACTTTTTTCTTGCCGGGACATCCATCCCCCTCCTCACCTATTTGCACAATTCTTCTAGCCATCGATTCCTTTATCCTATGCTGCTCGTCATCCAAGTTGACGATCATTTCTAAAAAAGACATTACCGGTGCTGATGCGCCAATAATGCCTCCTTCATTTATTATCGATTCAGAAGACTGCCTACATATTTTAAAAGTTCATTTGCACTTGTTGAATTATAGCCATGCTCATCAATTAATCTAGCCACTACTTCATTGACCTTCTTCAGCTGCTGTTCATCCGGTGTCTTCGTCGATGTCGTGATTTTCACCACATCTTTTAGATCAGCAAACAGCTTCTTCTGAATGGCCTCCCGCAATCTCTCATGTGAATTATAATCAAAGCGTTTTCCCTTTCTCGCATAAGCCGAGATACGAATCAGAATTTCTTCTCTAAATGCCTTTTTGGCGTTTTCAGAAATACCAATCTGCTCCTCAATTGAACGCATGAGCTTTTCATCAGGATTCATTTCTTCACCCGTTAACGGATCACGCAGCTTGTTTTTATTGCAGTATGCCTCGACATTATCTAAGTAATTATCCATCAGCGTTTTCGCAGACTCCTCATAGGAATACACAAAGGCCTTTTGCACTTCCTTCTTCGCAATATCATCATACTCTTTTCGCGCGACTGAAATGAAATTCAAATAACGCTCCCGATCCTCGCTGGAGATAGACGGATGCTGATCGAGCCCTTCTTTTAAGGAGCGAAGGACATCCAGTGCATTGATCGATTCCATATTCTTTCGAATGATGGTAGATGAAATTCGGTTAATCACATACCGCGGATCAATTCCGCTCATCCCTTCGTCATGAAATTCCTTTTTCATCTCATCAATGTCGACTGATTGGAAGCCTTCGACACTTTCTCCGTCATACAGACGCATTTTTTTCACCAAATCAATATCAGAACGCTTCGGCTCTTTCAGTCTCGTCAAAATGGAGAACATTGCTGCTACCTTCAGCGTATGCGGGGCAATATGCACATCTGAGACATCACTTTCTGAAATCATTTTATGATAAATGCGTTCTTCTTCTGTGACCTTTAAGTTATAAGGAATTGGCATCACAATAATTCTTGAATGGAGCGCCTCGTTCTTTTTATTTGAAATAAACGACCGGTACTCGGTTTCATTCGTATGGGCGACGATCAATTCATCTGCACTAATTAAGGCGAATCTTCCTGCCTTAAAATTTCCTTCCTGCGTTAATGACAGAAGGTGCCAGAGAAATTTCTCATCACACTTTAACATCTCCTGAAACTCCATCATCCCTCGGTTTGCTTTATTGAGTTCTCCATCAAAGCGGTAGGCGCGGGGATCTGACTCTGATCCAAATTCAGCAATGGTTGAAAAATCGATGCTTCCTGTTAAATCGGCAATGTCCTGAGATTTCGGATCAGACGGACTAAAGGTACCAATGCCGGTCCGTTTATCTTCAGAGAAAAAGATCCGCTCGACCCTTACATCCTCAATTCTGCCGCCATATTCCTCTTCTAGTCTCATCATGTTCAGAGGCGACAAATTCCCCTGCACACGAATCCCATATTCTCTATAGAAATCCTCCCGCAGATTTTGCGGAATGAGATGAAGCGGATCTTCATGCATAGGGCAGCCTTTGATCGCATAAACTGCGCCATGATCTGTGAGTGAATATTCTTCAAGTCCTCTTTTCAATCTAGTGACAAGCGTCGATTTCCCCCCGCTTACTGGTCCCATCAGTAATAAAATACGCTTCCTGACATCCAGCCGCTTTGCAGCAGGGTGAAAATATTCCTCCACTAATCTTTCGAGTGATTCCTCTAACCCAAACAGCTCCTGATCAAAAAATTTGTAGGTTCTGACCCCATTCTCCTCTTCAATCCCGCTGTCTTTAATCATATGATAAACGCGAGAATGAGCAGATTGAGCGACAAGTGGATTTTCCTTAATAATGTCTAAATAATCGCTGAATGTGCCTTCCCATTTGAGACGCTGCTCTTCTTCTCTGTGCTGTTCGATTTTCTTTAAAATATCCATATGAACCTCCTCTTTCAAGATTGAAGCTAGAAATCAGATACTGTTTTACAATCTATGCGGAGGCGTCCTATTACATGCTTTCGTTCTTCAAAATGACGAATTGGCAAACTGAATTGACAACCATCCGCAAGACCCTTCATAATAAAGGAAAAATAGGAGAAAAATGATTTTCTTCTCCTGCTTTTCAAGGTGAACTTCACATCATATGAAACAGGCAGCGAACGGAACAAAGGGATAAGGGGGAGCTTATATGAGAACGGTCATTATGATGGGCGTCATCATTACGTTTTTAGTATCCATTTTCACTGCTGGCTACGAAGGCAAGCCTGGTAAATGAAAAAAAGGATGTTCCATTTGCGGAACATCCTTTTTCATTTAGTTCGTTGTTTTCAGCACTTGCATATTCACTGTATTCCCTGACACCTGCACCTTCGTAAAGTCTTGCGTATCGACCACAGGTGTAACGGCACGATTATCCAATGTGATGTCAGTAAAACGAGTAGAGAAATTCGCCTGAATGTCTTTTCGATAAATATCGTCAGTTACTGCTACCGTCGACAGTAGTTTCCACTTGGTCACAGAGCCAATGTTTGAGTTTTGAATTTCTGTAATAATGCGGCCGGTATAACCAACATTATTTGTGCCCCAGAACGTCGCTCTTGTATGCCCATTCAAATTTTTATAAATCGTCATTTGAACAGTACTTCCAGGTTTAAATCCCTTTGTATACGTGAAGTCATCTTTTCCTTCGATATATGTCTCTTGATTATTTGCTCCTACTTTCATCGTAGGTTTCCACACATTATAGGTTGAACTGTATTGAAGACCAATATCCGCTTCCTTTGAACCTGTGAATCCAGAATAAATATAAGCTGTACCATTTGACACACTCATTGTGGAAGGGAGTTGAATTTTTGTGACCAATATGGATCCGTTACTATTGATATAAGTACGCCCGCCAATCCCTTTTGATAACTGCGCTGCTTCTATCTCCTGCGTCTGAGAGAGTCCTGGAATACTGACTGGAAGCGTCCCCATTAAAATTGCTGAGCTAATGGCACTAGTGATCAGTAGCTTTTTCATCTCATTATTCCTCCTAATGGATTCATCATTTTTTGAAAACGTGATCACAATCTATCATACTACCTATTTTTTAACATGTCAAAAAAAGTATAATTAAGTCATATTTTTCATCTTTCTGTTTCTTAACTCACATAAAAAAGCCGAGATCAGTATCTCGGCTTTTAATCATGATCTTATATGAGATCGCGATATTGCTGCTGGCGAAGTGCCTCATATACAAGAATGGCTGCCGTATTCGACAGATTCAAAGAACGAACATGCTCTGTCATCGGTAAACGAAGACAACGGTCCATATTTTGTTCAATCAAATCTTTTGGCAATCCACTTGTCTCTCTTCCAAACACAAAGAAATAGTCTTCATCCAGCTGAGAGTAATCAAATGTTGTATGCGGCTTTTGGCCAAATTTTGTGATATAGAAAAATTGCCCCTTCGGATGTGCCTCAAATAATTCATCAAGTGAATCATGATAGACCACATTGGCATATTTCCAATAATCGAGTCCTGCACGCTTCAGCATTTTGTCATCTGTCGAAAAACCAAGCGGACGAATCAGATGAAGGGTTGTATTTGTTGCTGCACATGTACGCGCAATATTTCCAGTATTAGCTGGAATCTCTGGTTGATATAAAACGACATGAAGTCCCAAAAAAGTTCACCTCTAATTTTCATTTCCGCTCAACATTATACCACTAACTATCCTTCGCGGCATCGTCCAAAATGTGAAAAAACATATATCGAATAGCAGGTGTATAGGCTGTCGAATCCTCGTATGACCAATAACGCATGCGGGAGTCATACGTCTGTGCATTCACAAGAGGCATTCCGCCTTTGTCATGATCAACGACAATGGTTGTATGATTATACCTTCCATCACCTTCAAAATCGTAGCAAATGACATCACCAATTTGAAGCTCGTGGGCTTCTTTGAGTTTCTTTGCTCTCAAACCCGCTTTCGAATTCGCTAAATAATTTTTCATCGAATGAGCCACCGTCCAGCTATAGCTCCACGTATGCGGACGCACCCACCAGCCAGACCCGCGGTTTGGATACCCTCTCGTTGGCGCGTTCCCTGCTTTCAAACATTGTGAAATAAAATTTGTACAGTTATCTTCAAAGTTTTTATAGGCTGGATTCCGTTTATTCCAATATGTCTCCGCATACTTCACGGCTGCCCGCCGGTCATAATGAAAGGCTCTCCCGAATTGTTCTTCGATCTGAAAGCGCTCATCCATATGCTCTTCGCTTTGCCGCTCTTCTAACATCATCCGATCTTTAACAAGCATGTTGTTATAAAGAAACGCTTCTCTTTTTTCCACCTGTTCCTCTAAATAAAAAGAATCGTCTACATCCTTGCATACATATGTGAGATGAGCAAGGTACTGCACATGCTGAGCCCCATCATCTTGAATGGCTGAATCGAGAAGTTTTGTTTTTGCTTTCGCCTTCACAATCTCAACCTGTCTTCTAGCAAAAAGCTCTTTTTTCCGCTCTACTGCTTCCACATCAGACATAAGCTGCGGCTGTTTGATTGCACGGTCATTGATTAAATACGCCAGCCTGTCTTCTAAAGTTTTCTCTAATAATTGTTTCACACAGACACCACCAAACATTTTTTAAAATCTTTGTTTGGTTCATTCTATGTTCACAGGGATGTTATTTAGTATTTAAAGGTGTCTGTAAAAGCTCAATCCCTTTCACAATCTCCTCTTTCGCTTCTTCATCACTTTCCCGCTCAAGGGCCTTTTCCAACTCTGGGAGCTGCTGATCATCGCCAATTTTGCCAATTGCCCAAGCAGCCGTTCCCCGAATGACCGGTCTTGGATCCTTGTGCATCAACTCAATTAACACTGGTAAGGCAGATGTATCTTTAAAATGAGCGAGTGCCAAAATTGCATTCCGCTGAATGGGCTTTTTCCCCCGCCATGAACCTGAAACATGACCGTATTTTTCCTTAAACTCACGATTGCTGATCGTCAGAAGCGGCTTTAACAGCGGCTTCGCAATTTCAGGGTCTGGCTCCATTTCAGGATGCAGATGAAAGTCTTTTCCTTTATTGATCGGGCAGACAGTTTGACATGTATCACACCCGTACAATCGATTCCCTATTTTCGAACGAAATTCGTCAGGTAAAAACCCTTTTGTCTGCGTTAAAAATGAAATGCACCGCTGAGAATTCAGCTGCCCTGGATTCACAAGCGCACCCGTTGGACACGAATCCACACATTTATTACAAGTTCCGCACTGGTCTTCAATTTTCTCATCCGGTTCAAACGGAACATTTGTGATCATTTCAGCCAAATACACATAAGATCCAAACTCTGGCGTGATAATCATACAGTTCTTTGCACTAAAACCAATGCCAGCACGTTCTGCTACAGCACGATCAGATAATTCTCCTGTATCCACCATTGATTTTGTCCGTATATCGACATGTTTGCTTCGCAGAAATTCTTCGAGCATATCAAGCTTTTTTTTCAGCACAACATGATAATCTGTTCCCCATGAAGCCCGGCAAAAAATCCCCCGTCTCGCATCCTTTGTACTTCGAGGAGCATCTTTCATTTTGGAAGGATACGCGAGCGCTATCGCAACAATTGATTTGGCCTTCGGAAGCAGCAAAGAAGGGTTTGTCCTTTTTTCAATATCAGGCTCTTCAAAACCTGACAAATACCCTAACGATTCATGTAAGATAAGGCGGTCCTTTAATGAATCAAATGTGTCGGCACTTGCAAATCGAATTTTATCGACACCAATTTCTTTCGCATATTGAATCAATTCTTCTTTTAATTCTCCAACATGAATCACCTTGCAAACCTCCTTTCTTTGTTTCTTCTGTTGTTTTCAGTATAATACGAGTGTATCATGACCGATTGGAGTGAGTCACTGTGAAGATACATATGGAAATTTCTCAACCTCAAAACCCGTCTATCCATGTTGGGCAGATTGAATATTCACATATTGAAGTGGGTACATCACCTCAAATGTTAAAAGGCCGCTTACGCCTGTTTCAAGAATCTTTATTTTTTGAATACGAAGATAAAGTCTTAGAAGAAGTACCAGCCATCAAAGAATGGACGGATCTTTTAAAAGACGTTCCTTTCCTTCCACTTCTTTCTAACATCCAAAAGGAACAATTTATTGACTCGACCAATTCCGTACAGGATTTGTCGATATTTTTCTCACTAAAATATTTCTTACCTATCCTGACATTAGATGCCGATCGCATCAAAGGACCGCTTTCACTGGCAAAACATGAGGCTGGTCACATCGAATGGCAGGACAGCGCAGGACTGAATGGATTATTTTCTCAAGCAAGTAAAGCACAAATTTCTCAAGACACAAAGAACATTCTTCAAATCATCCTTTTCCCGCCATCTATTTCCCGGGAAAAGAGTGAAGCTCTTATTCAATCCTTGACGAAGATGTTTGTACAAATACATGGCGGAGAAAGCAAATATGAACTCATTGAAAAAGCACTGTAGCCTGACAGTGCTTTTTCACATTATACTGACATAATAAAAAACGCAACACTTCGTTTATCTAAGAAACGAAATACTGCGTTATAAACAAAATTATGTATTGGAGCGGGTGATGAGAATCGAACTCACGACATCAGCTTGGAAGGCTGAGGTTTTACCACTAAACTACACCCGCATCAATCTTTTAAAAGCAACGTCATCGCGTTGACTTTTATTATGTTACAACTTTCTTAACAATTCGTCAAGAGAATATGAAAATTTTTCGTCAAAAAACTTCATATTCTCCGTATATATTAAGATAGTTATTTATCTAGCTGGATATAAAATAAGTATGCATGTGACTTATTCTTCAGTGCTTGCTTTGGATTCTCCTCAATCTCTTCAAATATTGTTGAACCCCCGTCTTTCCCCATCGCCGCTGTATACGCAATCAGTGCCTTTCCTCCGGAAGCAACTTTGACAGTTTCAGATTGTGCAGAAAATACATAGTCACTTACTTTGAACGGGAAGCTTGATGTCGCTTTCGTCATCCCATCATTCTTTTTATTTGACCAAATACTAAATTGTGATTCATATGTATCTTTCTCATGATGTAATTGAAGAAGTACATTCACCGTTTGGTCGGTTCCATCCTGGTGTAAAGAAAAGGTAGCAGATGATGCTTCCTTATTCACTAATCGTCCATTTTTGTAATGACTCCCGATAAACGTAATACTCTTATTCTTCTTCGTTAATCCTTTCAGTGTCAGAGCCACCTTTTCATTAGCCGTTGCTGCTTCTAGTAAGTTTTTTTCTTTTTTTGAGAGTTTCATTTGTTCGATGGTTACTTGGTTTTTAGTGGCAGGCTCTGTTTTTATGGTCGAAACCGTCTTCTCGGTTGTCGTGGTTTCTTCGGCCTTCTCGCCGCATCCTGCTAATAGAAAAACTGTGAAGAAAAGAATGCTCCATTTTTTAAACATTGTGATCCCCTTTGGTATTTTTTATTTCCTATTATACTAAAAAAAGGTTAGGAGAATTCTCCTAACCTTTTGCTTTTTTCTGTTTCATGGCTGATAGGAATGCCACAATGAGAAAACTCACAGCAAAAATCACCATCATATAAATAAAAAAGTTTGGCTTGATCTGAAAAGTAAATGCGGACGAGCCTTCCATTTCAAAAGCGAGACTGTTAAATAATAAAGCATCATTCGTTTTTGATTGAAATAAATGATAGAACAGTACGCCGATTGTCAGCATCGGAAAGCCTAAGAATCCTAGAAAACTACCAACTATCGCGCCTTGTTTCATCGCCTGTACGTTCATGATCGTTGTCCTCCCATTCCCCCAAGCAATAGCTGCTTCATAATGGACTTACCATCCCCCATAAACGGAAGAAGATAGAGTAATTGAATAAAATACGTGATTGAAAAAATGAAAAAAGCTGTCGAAACCGGGTTTTCTTTTAGAAATAAAATGGTCACAATGATGCCTGCTGCGCCAATCACACCGGGAACAAGCGGACCAAGCAGCGTAATCCATACCTGCTTTTTCTGAAATGGATCTAATACGGGCCTTACAAACTTCACTGACATCATGTCACTCGCAAAAAAGCCTTGAGGCCCATCCCGCCCTGCAAATTTTCGATGCGCATAGCCATGTGCCGCCTCATGTAAGGCGGTTCCGGTAATTAACCCGAAATAAATAATCGTAAAATAAATCGCAATGGCTGCAATCGACGGATCAGGAATGAATAAAAAAGTGATCCCTGCCATGACCATGAAAAGCATCCAGAAAAAGATGATTTTACGTGTCACCATGAGCAAAGCCGTCCCAAAAATGTGAAGGAACGAGTGACCAGTACAATCAAATCGTTCCTTCATTTTGACTTGATACTGCTTGAAAAATTGACAGCAGGCTGTCACAATCCGATATGGTGAATGATAATGAATAGACAGCAAGTGATGCTGATTCAATCCCATCATCAGCTGATAAAAGTCACGAGCAATCACCGACTCATCGACCTGAAACAAATCGGCGAGCTCTGCGGTAATACTCGCTTCAGTTCTTTTACCGTCCACTTTCGTTAACATATGATAGGCACTTTCATTGATCGGGAGTGTGCTTGCATACTGCGTATCCGTGAGATGCCTCTTTTGTAAGGTCACATACGGCGCTAGTGCCGGTACCCGCTCAATCTTTAGCTTATTGTTAAGAAGTTGAATCATGTGAATACCTCCATGAAAAACCTTTGTATATGGCAAAGATGAGCAGACCCTCAAATGCAGCCATAAGCAGCCACTGAAGCGCTTGACTAGACGCCCCTATGACATAGTTCCCAATAAAAACAATCGGAATCATGAGTAAAATAAGCGCTCCAAATGAAAAAATGCCTGTGTAGGGATTGTTTCGATCTAGAGGAAGTAAGATACCTACCACATAAAAGAGCGCAGTGGCATTGCATAAGACAGCAGCACCAATCAGTGCGTGCCAAATCTGATCAGGAAGCGTCAGCGTTGTCAGCATGAATAAAACAATTTGCAGTACACCTACGAGCAGAAGGCCGATAAATTTATATAAAGCCACTTCCCAAGATCTCAGACCAAATGTTTTATACATGCCCAGCATTCGTTTATCGTTGCCAAACGAATTGAAGGCTGTTAAACCAGCAAGAGCGCATAGAACAAAAAATGCTTCATCTTCAAAGCGGAATCCAAACTGATAACGGACGAATAAGATCACAATGAGGAGAATAAGAAAGTTTAAAATGTTTTCTTCATTTCGCACCTGTGACTTCATTTCCTTCACAATAAGCGACCACTTCTTTGAAGAAGAGAACGGCAGCTTGTGTAAAAAGGTTAGCGCTTTTTTCTCTGCCATAATCGGCATCATCGCAAGAGAAAGAAATGCCCCGCCTGCCGATAAGAGGATGAACAGAATCAAAATGGCATAATTTACCCCTTCAGGAGGCATTCCTTGTGCCGCTAAGAAAAACGGTGCTGTCAAATACATCAAATGATAATCAAACTGAATATATGATTGCTGAATTTGACTAATATCAAAATGCGTCAATCCATACGCCACGACCAGTGCCAATAAAACAAATATCGCTGCAAATTTTTGCAACGGTAATTTTAATTTCAAAACGAGTAAATAAGTGATATTGTAAATAAACTGGAGCAGCATTAAGACAAAAAGCGACTGCAAAAGCACCATCAAAAAGAAAGTGAAGATAAAAAAAATACCAATTCCCTGGGCAATAAAATTAGGTAAAAGCAGAATGCCAATAAAAAATAAAACAAGCCCTGCCACCACTGTCACCATCGGAATGAAGTATCCAAAACTTTTCTGAAAGGTAGAGAGCGGGAACCAGCTGAGCTGCATAGAAAACCGGTCTTGTTCAGGTGTTCTGACCTTGATCAAAACGAATAACAAGCTTGTAAATATAGAAGCATTGATCGCCATTGACACGACGAGTAATCCAAGTGAACGTTCATCTCCATTTAAGAAAGCCTTCATAAAGACACCTGTAAAGCTGTATCCGATAATGGCTCCCATTGTGACGGCAAACAAAAAGAATAAGACCACAATGATCCGCTTCGTTTGAGTATCAAAGAGCTTATACATCTCCTGCTGCCACATTTTAAGCATCATTTTAGAAATGATTAATGATTTCATCAAAATGTGCACCCCTATCACTTAACATTGAAGCTTTCAGAAACACCTGTTCCAGTGTGCTTGATTGATACTTCTCCTTTAAGGCTGAGACCGTTCCTTCATCCATTTTATTTCCTTTAGAAATAATGGCGATTTTGTGGCACAGCTCTTCCGCTGAAAGCATATCATGCGTTGAAAGCAAGATCGCACCATGGTGCTCGGCATACCGCTTCATCAGTTTCTTTGTGTTTATAACCGCTTCAATATCAAGTCCTCTAAAGGGCTCATCCATGATCACCAATTGACTATCAAGCATAAATGCAGCAATCAGCTGTGTCTTTTTTTTCATCCCATGTGAATAGGTTTCGATCGGTCTTGATAAAGCCGAGTCCATATCAAACAGTTCAATTAGTTGATTTCTTCTGTGAATTGTTTTACATTCATACATAGAAGAAACAAAATCTAAATATTCAGCACCAGTCAATGCTTCAGGGAGCAGCAGGTCATCTGGAACATAGGCTACTTGTTTTTTAAAGGATGGTTCATCATTTGGGACGTCCTGCAAGTGAATCCTTCCTTCTGTATGCTTAATAATGCCGAGTATACAGTTAATCATCGTTGTTTTACCCGAACCATTCGGTCCAGCAACAGCAACGATTTGATGAGGGTCGATCTTTAAATGAAAATCATTGACAGCAGTCACGTTATTTTTATACGTCTTGGTTAAATTCTCGATCGTAAACATATAACCTCCAAGTGTCTGCATATTCTTTAAAAACAGATCAGGCTAAACCGCCCGCCACAGACGGTTTAGCCCTGGTGTCTTATCTAAGAAGCAAAAAGATGAATCCTAAGTATAGCTACTTACATTCAATTTTGACTTTTAAGCCACTTTCCCACTGAACGGCTCCTGTAAAGCTACCCTTGCCGTTTGCGATACACCAAACTGCTGCTCCTAGAACAACTGTTGCTCCCAATCCAAGAAGGACAGCAACAAATACTAAGAACCAAGCTTGGTCCATAATAGCAGATTCCATAGTGGAATAGTCAACTTGCGGCGCTGCATAAGTCATACTTTTCACCTCCCAGCTTATGATGATCGTATCATAGGCATCACACGCCAAACATCTACAGAACATCCCATTTTTGACCGAACATACATTTGATTAAAATGTGACTTTTTATTCAATTATTCACTTCCATCTGTTTAAACCCTCTCTTATTTACTAGATTTTGACACCCCATAAGAACCACAAGACCCATTTAATGTCATTTTCACCATCTTTTTTCTTCTTTTTTTCAAATAGTCCATATTTATCATCTATCATATTTATTCTTTCCTTTTTGTGAGATAGAAAGAATTCCCCCGATATATCAGATATAAAAGTCCTGATTATATGTCGCAATAATGCCAATTATGAAATATTTACTGATCATTCCGATAAAAGAGTGAGCACATTTTCCTTCTTCTCTTGACTCTAAAAATATGTATATACAAGAAAATCGATTGGGAAAAAAGCCCTTACCTTGTTCAGCACTACACAACAAATGACTCGCCTATTCTATGAAAAAAAGCAAAGCAGCCATGGCAGACTGCTTTGCTTTTTCAAATTTATGAGGAACTAGCAGCAGAAGATGCATCTGGAAAATGATTGTTCCCAATGATTTCACCGGCTGGCACAGAGAGTCCTGTATCCCCAGATCTCTTAAATGGAAGGAGCGGGAAAACAAGCTCTGCTAAATAATAAGCTTCTTCTAGGTGCGGGTATCCAGAAAATATAAATGTATCAATGCCTAGAGACTGGTATTCTATGATACGATCTGCTACTGTTTGCGGATCTCCGACGAGTGCTGTTCCTGCACCGCCGCGTACTAAACCAATGCCTGCCCAAAGATTTGGGCTGATTTCAAGTTTGTCTTTCCTCCCTTGGTGCAATTCCACCATTCGTCTTTGACCCACTGAGTCCAACCCCTGTAACACTTTTTGCGCCTCATCAATGGTTTTTTGATCTAAATGACGAATCAGATGTTCCGCTGCCTGCCATGCCTCCTCTTCGGTATCTCTCACAATCACATGAAGACGAATGCCAAACTTCACCGTTCTTCCTTCCTTTTCAGCCTGCTTCTTCACTTGTGTAATTTTCTCTTTCACTTGTGCAGGCGGTTCGCCCCAAGTTAAATAAACATCTGTATGCTTGGCGGCTGCTTGAATTCCTGCTGCTGATGATCCGCCAAAAAAGACTGGTGGATGGGGGGTTTGAGCTGGTGGGAATAACAGCCGGCCATTTTCTGCTTGTAGATGTTTGCCATGAAATTGTACATTTTCTCCTTTCAATAACCGCTTCCAAATCGTCAAAAACTCTTCTGTTGCCTCATAGCGTTCATCATGAGAAATGAACAGCCCATCTCCTTCAAGCTCCTCTTTACTTCCCCCTGCTACCACATTAATCAGCAGTCTCCCGCCTGAAAGACGATCTAATGTAGACGTCATTCTAGCAGCAACAGACGGCTGCATCAGCCCTGGTCTAAGAGCCACGAGAAACTTTAAATGAGTGGTTTCCGCAGCTAAAGCAGCTGCCGTCAGCCATGGATCTTCACATGATTTCCCAGTAGGCAGCAAGACCCCTGTATAACCAAGCTGATCAGCTGCTTGAGCAATTTGTTTAAAATATGGATAGTCTGCCTGTCTTGCCCCTTTCGCTGATCCTAAATAACGACCGTCTCCATGCGTTGGAATAAACCATAAAATATTCATGACATCGCCCCCTGTTATTATTCACCTTGATAACTAGTGCGCCACTTGAGCAGACGCTTTTCTAACAGACGTACAAATGAATCTGTCAGCTTACCTACTACTGCAAAGATGATAATTCCTACAAACACTTTATCCGTTTGAGAGAATTGCCTTGCATCCATAATCATATAGCCGACGCCGCTGCTTGAACCCATCAACTCAGCTACCACTAAACCAAGCCAAGCAATTCCTAATGACAGTCTCACGCCCAGAAGAATATGAGGAAGAGCAGCCGGTAAAATCAGCTTTGTGATGCTTTGATACACATTAAACTCTAAGGCGCGAGCCACATCAAATAGCTTATTGTCTACACTGCGAATACCTAGAAACGTATTAATATAAATCGGAAAAAAAGCCCCAAGTGCAATCAATAAAATTTTCGCTGTTTCATCAAAACCAAACCAGAGGATGAATAAAGGAGTGACCGCTAAATGTGGAACGGTTCTCAGCATTTGCAAGGTCGGATCTACATACTGCTCTGTTTTTTTAGAAAACCCTGCGCATACGCCCAGCAAAAGACCTAAACCTCCCCCAAGTAAAAATCCACATATCGCTCGATAAAGGCTGATGTATAGATGGCCAAACAGTTCACCGGAACGAAATAAATCTCGAAAAGATTCTGCAATCAAGACAGGCGCTGGAAGTACAGTGGAAGAAACAATTTGAGAACCAGCTATGATCTGCCAAACCGCAATAAGTAGAACAGGTAATACCAGTCCCTTTAACTTATATAAAGAAGAAGCTTTTCTCCTTTTTTTCTTTGCCCGCTCGATTTTAGATGCTAAAGCCGGATTCGATACAGCTTTCATTCATCCATCTCCTCTTTCAGCATTTTTTCAATAAACGAATTATCTACAACCTGATTAACATCAATTTTCCGCTGGATCGCCTTTGTTTTGTATTGAAAATCAGCGGTATGCTGCTGGGCATTGATGATCTTCTTAGAAATGGGCTTATTGAGTGGCTCCGTATTGTTTAATACTTGTGTGACAACCTTCTTATCTAAATTTTTTAAACGCGCATATAGAGTAACAGCCTCTTCTGGATGTGATTTCTGCCACTTCACCGCATGGTCATATACCTTTAAGAATTTCACCACTAGTTCAGGATGCTGATCAGCAAACTGAGTTCGAACAAGTGTGAAACCTGGAGAATATAAATCGGTCGCTTCCCCATTCACCAGCAGCTTTGCTCCTTTCTTTATCGTTTCAAGTGATAAGAACGGCTCCCAGATCGACCAAGCATCAACGGACCCATTTTCAAATGCTGATATCGCTTCATCTGGCTGAAGCTGAATGATCTGAACATCCTTCGCAGATAAACCTGCCTGATCTAATACTTTGTATAAAAAGTCAAAGCCGCTGCTCCCTTTAGCGACAGCAATTTTTTTCCCTTTTAAGTCTTCTACTTTTTGAATCTCACTGTTCTTATTCACTAAAATACCGTTCGCTTTCAGCCCATCCTGAGATAAACCAATTTCCTTAAAATCAATACCAGCTGCCTGACCTGCTATAACAGGTGAGTTTCCAACTTGCGTGAAATCTAATTGATTTGCAGCAAGTCCTTCAAATTGGGGAGGTCCACTTTGAAACTCCACCCACTTTACCTTCACTCCTTCTTTTTCAAATGATTTTTCAAACCACCCCTTTTCCTTTGCTAAAAGCAGCGGGCTCAAACTTTGCTGAATCCCAATCCTAATTTCTTTCACCTTGTTTTCCGAGCCGTCTGCTGCTTGATCACACCCTGCTAAAACAAGCAGCAGACTCAAAAAGATAACGATCATTTGTTTCTTTTTCATGCGATTTCCCCTCCCTAAATCCCTAAGCCATCGGTTAGTAACAATTCATCTGTTTTCTCAAATTCTGAAAGCACCTTTTGTCTTAAGCTTTGAAAAGCGGTTGACGTTCTATCACGCGGAAAAGGCAGGTTCACAGGAAGAATCTTATGGATTCGGCCAGGTCTCGCTTGCATTAGCACAATTTCATTTCCTAAATAAATCGATTCATCAATATCATGAGTTACGAGCATCATCGTTGTTTTTTTCTCCTGCCAAATGTCCAGCAGCACATCCTGCAAGTGCTTTCGTGTGAATGCATCCAGCGCACCAAATGGTTCATCAAGCAATAAGATCTCCGGATCACGAAGGAGTGCTCTCGCAATGGCAACCCGTTGTGACATTCCTCCTGAAAGCTCATGTGGATAAGCATGTTCAAATCCTTTTAATCGAACAATTTCAATCAATTCATCCACTTTGCGGCGTACATCCTGTTGTTTTAAATTGAAATTGGCCGCTATGTTTTCTTCAACCGTCAGCCATGGAAACAGGCGGTGTTCCTGAAAGATAAAGCCCTGTTTCATTCCTGGTTCTGTGATCCGTCTGCCTCCTATCAAAATTTGCCCATCATACGCTGTGTCGAGGCCGCTTATGATCTTTAGCAATGTACTTTTCCCACATCCGCTCGGACCTATCACTGTCACAAATTCACCGGGAATAATGCTCAATCTTAAGTCTTCAAGTACCCGAATGGTCTGTTTGTCTTTCCAAAAGGATTTATCCACAATATCAATTGAAATCGTCATTGAAACCTCCACTCCTCTTACGATCAGATAAATACACAGAAAGGCCCTTATCCCAAAAAAGAGATAAGAGCCTTCGTGTTGTCCGATCAGCTAATCATATTGATTTGTTAGCACCATCCTAAATCATATTAATCCCATAAATCAACTCAAATTTATAAAATGGTTATTTTGTCCTTGTATGCTTTTCATCAATCCGATCGTAAATCGCTTCTATTCGTTCCTTGTTACTGTAAATCTCATATTTGTTCCGCTCAATCAAGATATCGAGTGTCAGATCCATATGTTTTCTGTATTTTTTTCGTTTTTTCTTTTTTTCCATCTTCTTCATCCTTTCTCATTCAAATAAAAAAAGCTCTTCACTCATATTTGAGTGATAGAGCCTTCGGTTGACCGATCAGCCATTCTTGTTCGTGTTTTCAGTATGCTCATGTTAATACACACTATTCCTACCTGTCAACTATATTTATTGTTTTTTCAGATTTATCTAAAAAATGATTGACCGAGCAGGGAACAAGATTTATAGTCTTATTAAATATTTCTTATCAAAACAGTTGGTTTTATCTAACAAAAGGAGGATACACACATGTCAGAAGAACGTCCATTTCGTTTAGAAACAAAAGCCATTCACGCAGGTCAGGAGCTTGATTCAGCGACCTATTCAAGAGCCGTGCCTATTTACCAAACGAGCTCATTTGGTTTTAGAGACAGTGAGCATGCAGCGAATTTATTTGGTCTTCAGGAACCGGGAAATATTTATTCACGTATTATGAACCCTACAAATGACGTATTTGAAAAGCGTATCGCTGAGCTTGAAGGTGGAATTGGTGCACTTGCTGTTTCTTCTGGACAAGCAGCGACGACTTATTCTATTTTAAACATCGCAGGAGCCGGAGATGAAATCGTTTCCTCAAGCAGTCTTTATGGCGGCACCTACAATTTATTTGCCCATACACTCAAAAAACTCGGAATTACTGTAAAATTTGTCGATTCATCCAACCTTGAAGAACTCGAAGCAGCGATCACTGACAAAACAAAGGCAGTTTATGCAGAGAGCATTGGGAATCCAAAAGGCGACATTTTACATATTGAAGCCATCTCAGCCATTGCACACAAGCATCATATCCCGCTTATTGTTGACAATACACTCGCCAGCCCTTATTTATTAAGACCTATTGAATTCGGTGCAGACATTGTCGTCCACTCAGCGACGAAATTTATTGGCGGTCATGGTACATCAATTGGCGGCGTCATCGTTGATAGCGGCCGATTCCCTTGGGCTGACAGCGATAAGTTTAAAGGGCTGACTGAACCAGATCCAAGCTATCACGGGCTGACCTATACAGAAGCAATTGGAGAAGCGGCTTATATCACAAAAGCACGAGTACAGCTATTACGTGATTTAGGGGCAGCTCTGTCGCCATTCAACTCATTTTTACTTCTGCAGGGCTTAGAAACATTACACCTTCGTCTTGAGCGGCATAGTGAAAATGCATTGAAAACAGCACAATTCTTACAGGATCACCCTCTTGTCGATTGGGTAAGCTATCCAGGTCTTGAAAGTCACGAATCATATGAGCTTGCTCAAACCTATTTACCAAAAGGACAAGGCGCGATCCTCACATTCGGTATTAAAGGTGGACGCGAAGCAGGTAAAAAGCTCATTGATTCTGTCCAGCTTTTCTCCCATCTCGCAAACGTGGGTGATTCTAAATCCCTCATCATTCACCCTGCCAGCACAACGCATCAGCAATTAAGCGAGGCAGAACAAAAAGCGACAGGTGTCACACCAGAGCTCATTCGTTTATCTGTTGGAACAGAAGCGATTGAAGATATTCTTGAAGATCTTGAACAGGCGATGAAAAAAAGTCAGTCTGAATGACAATGACATAGAAAAAAGCACACGGCCGTGTGCTTTTTTATTGTTTATTAATGATTGAGTAATCGAATGTCTTGGAAAGGATAAAATACAAATGAGGTAGTTCCTTGAATATCACGCTTTGTAAAAAGACCTAAGCCGTTGCGGCTGTCCATTGAATTTTGGCGGTTGTCCCCCATGACAAAGTACTTTCCTTTTGGAACAGTCAAAGGGCCAAAATCAGGTGTCAGCAAGGTGCCATCTGCAGCTGCTTTCTTTTTGTTTGACGCTAAGTAAGGCTCCGCCACTTTTTTTCCATTAACATATAGCTGATCATTTTTCATTTCAATTTTATCACCAGGTAAACCAATCAATCGTTTGACATAATGAGTGCTGCGGTCTTCCCCATCAAGAACAATGATCTGTCCCCGTTTATAATCACCGAAATAATCAACCGTTTTATTCACAAACACCCGCTCTGTGTCTTGCAGTGTTGGTTTCATAGAAGTCCCTTTCACAATATACGGTGCGAATAAAAAGTTCCGAATGATAAAAACAGCAATAAATGCGATTAAGATGGCTTTGATCCAGCCCCATAATTCTGATTTCTTTTTTTGTGTTTTTGTATTTGTTGTCATAAGCTCCTCCTGAATTCCCCAAGGACGAAATGTGTGTCACCAGCTGCCAGCCGGCGTCACGCTTGTTTCTCCCTAAATATAAACATATTTTGCCAACAAATCAAGCGAAGAGAGAGAAAAAGGCAAGCACCTTTCTGTGCTTGCCCAAAACTCAGTTAGTTAGCAGAAGAATCCGCTTCTTTTTCTTTGTTTGCTTTACCATAGAAATAATCCGATGGATTCACTGGTTTGAAATCAGATAACTTATGGAATCGAAGTAGATCCCTATAGAGCACTTTATCTGAAAGACTTAACTGATTATCAACACGGGCTTTAATCGCCTCTGTCTTTTTATTTTGTTTCACCACTTTACCTGTTTTCGTATCATAAACGGTATTATCGACAAGTGTGTATTTCGGTGTCACATAGTTTCCATTACGGAAGGCAACAGTCTCATCATGCTTTTTAGAGAATAGGTCTGTTCCAAAATTCACGAATTCATTTGAATCGATACCTTGTAAGTGAAGAAGTGTTGGCATAACGTCGACTTCACCACCATACGTATGGTTCACGCCGCCCTTCTTACCAGGAATACGAATCATGAGCGGAACACGCTGGTTTTGTGCATTTTGATAAGGAGTGATTTCTTTCCCTTGAATTTCACTCATTGCACGGTTATGGTTCTCAGAAATACCGTTATGGTCACCATATAATAAAATGACTGAGTCTTTATACATACCTGATTTTTTCAAGTCTTTGAAGAATTGCTCTAATGACTCATCTAAATATCTTGCTGTTTGGAAATAGTTATCGACTGTTTTATCGCCAGTTGTTGCCTTAGCGATTGTCGCATCTTTTTCATCTAAATTAAATGGATAGTGATTTGTCAGTGTCATTAAATGTGCATAAAATGGCTTTTTCATTGATTCTAGCATTGGAATTGATTCTTTGAAGAACGGTTTATCCTTCAGACCCATATTCACAAGGTTTTCTTCATCCATGTTGTAATAGGAAGCATCAAAGAATTGATCAATTCCCATATGTTTATAAATCGTGTCACGGTTCCAGAAAGATTTATAGTCCCCGTGAAGCACTGCACTCGTATAGCCTGCTTTTTGATCTAGGATGGCAGGTAGTGATTGGAAGGTATTTTCACCCTTTGTCACAAATGCTGCTCCCTCTGGCAAGCCAAACATACTATTATCCATCATCAGCTCAGCATCTGATGTCTTCCCTTGACCAGTCTGATGGAAGAAGTTATCGAAATACGTAAAGTCGTCTTTCCCATGAGCCAGCTTGTTTAAGAATGGAGTCACTTCTTCTCCATTTAATTTGTAGTCGATTAAGAAAGACTGAAAGCTTTCTAAATGAATTTTAATAATGTTTTTGCCTTTTGCTTTCCCAAAATACTCTGCATTTGGCTTCGCATAGTGAGAAGACGTATAGTTCACAACATCCGTTAAATCTTCACTGCTTGCATTGGCTACCTGTGTTGCGTTTTGTGCTGCTTGTACCCCGTCATAAATCGTATAGTTATAAACACCTAAGTATTTGACAACATACTTATGATCAAAGGTTCTCGTTAATAATTCTGGACGATCCTTTTCAGCCAAATGAAGGTTTACAAAGAACAGGCCAATACCTGCAGCTACAATCAGCAGTGCAAACGTCTTTTTCATTTGGAACTTCTTCACTTCTGGTCTCCAAATGACAATCGCAATCAAGATGATAATATCAAGGAAGTATAAAAGGTCATGCGGCTTAATGCTTGCTAACACACCGCCAGTCATGCCTCCCCCAAGATTTCCTGCCTGCTTCATTGTTGAGAAAGTCAAAAAGTCATCAAAGAAACGGTAATACGCTACATTTGCATATAAAAGTGCGGTCATAATAAAATCAATAACAATTAAAACAATGGCAGATTTACGCCCCTTCAAAAAGAGAGCAAGTCCAAAAAACACGATGGCTGAACTAAATGGATTCAATAAGAGAAGCCCCTCTTGAAAAGAACCTTTTACTCCTAAATTAAAGTCCATTTTGTAGGCTGTGTACGATTTTGCCCAGAATAAAAGGACAGCCAAAACAAAAAAGCTATATTTGTTTGCAAATATTTTTTTCATAAAACCTCTTCTTTCTTATCATCGTTCTGATATAAATGAAATCATAAAAAATTTACATTCATTTTGCAAATGTAAATCTTCTTCGCCAAGCATGCCGATGCTCTGTCTCCGCCGGATACATGCGCTCCTTTAATATAACGAATGAGAAGCATCATAAGTTTCAAAAAAAATACGAGTAAATAAAAGGAAAAATATCCATTTACATTAAATTTACGCACACTTCATGTTTTAGTGGATGAAGAAGGTTTTGTAAATCACTCAGTATTACTTTACTTTTTTCATCTATTCGTGTCAAAGTAATTATAAAGAAAAGGAAGAATCACCTAGGCTTTTCGACTCATTTACCCAAATTTATACAAAATTCGATCCATGCTTCTTTTATTGTGACTCAACCTCCATTAATCCATGTACCTCCCTAAAAAAACAGTTTAAAACAAAAAAAGCTTGATTTCCCCTACTGATGTGCGGTGTGATAAAGAGGTAGAACTTGATCACAACACTTATATGTTCATGACAAAAAAAATCAGGCTGGAGGACATCACATGAAGATGAACAAACAAATCAACACTTTTGAAAAGAGATTTTCAGAAGATGTAATCACAATCATTGCTGTTACAGGACCTTCTGGCGTAGGGGCAGGAAAAGCAGGACAGGCACCTCTTTGGACCGCTTCTATTCCACTGATTGCTTGGAAAGAAAACGGCCGTATCACAACCGAAAATGTAAGACTTTGCTGGTTAACAGATGACGAGGGATTAAGGGAAAAACAGGCACAATTACATAAAGAATCAATCGTTACACTTCAGGTCCGAAAAGGCGAAGGTGAATTCATGCTTGTATCTTTGATTGATACAGATACACAGGATCAAGCGCTTCAAGAAATTTTAGAAGAAGCCCAAAAGCCTGTGTATTATCATGATGACATACTTGGAACCTTTGAGTTAGTAAAAGGACTAGACTTATTTGAAAAAACGATCCAATGGAGCAATGAAGAGTGCCTTCTCTACTTTAACCTCGAAGAAGATGAAAAACTAAATGACTCTCTTCGAACAGCAAACCACCTCATGCAAGAACAGGCCAAATGGGATTCTTCTATTAAATCATTTGCCGCGAATCAGCTGATAGATCTAGCAAAGGATTGGCAGGAACAAGACGAATCAGCTGAAGAGCAAGAAGAACTCACAATGAATCAATTTATAAGCCGCATTTCACTTGAAAGCCTGCATGTTTACCCTGAGGGAGAGTTTGAAGTCTACTATCATGACGGTGATTTATTTTGGGGGCATGTCATTATTGTCAAAGGAAATATAAATGGCACATTTCATGATGCACATATTGCAGGCTAAAGGCTGGAGGAATAACCCATGGAAATCAAAGCTTTTCAAGAATTAAATCTGTTTGGGAAAACACCAGTCATCGCCAAAATTGGCGGCTTCCGTCCTGATCCAGCTGTACACAGCTGGTTTGCAGGCCATTTTTTCATCGATCCTAATCAAGGCTGGCCGATAGATCAAGATGGAGCCATGATTCCGATTTTACAAATTTATTTACCAGAAGTGCCAGGAGGAATGAACGGCTTCAATGAATGTAAGCTGATTCAAATTTTTCTTAATCAGAATACACTTCCGATTGATCTCACCAAAAACGGTGAAGGCTGGAAGCTCATTGAATATTCATCAATCGAAGGTTTAGAAGTAGCTGAAACTCCTGAAGAAGTGAGAGGGCTCAAAGCTTTTCAAATCCAATGGAACGAAAGTGAGCAAAGGGACTTCCCTTGCTGGGAAGAGGCATGGTCATATGTGGACCTAACAGAAGTAAACGAAAGTGAAGAAGCGACAGACCACTTCTTTAATCAATACACAAATTATTCGTTCACAAAAATCGGTGGATATGGGGCGTATATTCAATCCCCGCCCCATCAACAACAAGGCGAATTCATGCTCCAAATCGCCTCAGAAGAAAAACCTCGTTTCATGATTGGTGATAACGGCACGATGTATTTCTATTATGACCAAGAATCAAAAGAATGGTTTATGCACTGGGATTGTTTTTAACGTTTATTGAATGAAACCTCGCCTTCTCCTAAACGTAATGAGTAACAATGAAAGGAGGCAGCAAAATGGGATTCATTCTAGACATCTTTTCACTTGCTGTGTATATCCCTTTTCTACAAGTGGATGAAGAGGAGATCTCGAGGAACGCAGCACATCTCAAAAAATATAGCTGGTTTCAAACACTATTACATGAACAAACTTGCAGGGAGCTCATCATTTATGATCCCGATGTTCGACGTGTCATAGGCAGGTTTAAAACGGAGAAACTCCATAAGAAGCGATACAACTTAAGATGCGAACGTAAATTACTGCAAGCATTACAACGCGCATTCTAAACTGACAACAAGAGCCGCACTTTCCTGTGGCTCTTGTTTTATTAATAGAATCGTTCCTTTTGAAGAAAACATTTGACGCCTGGACAACTCTCCCCGTATATTATGTATAAATCCATCTTTTTCAAAGAAAAGGGGGCCTCACATGCGCTTGTTTAAGAACTGGAGAAAAAAGCAGCCTGCACAGCAAATCACTTCAGAAAAGCAAGAAGACAGCATCCCAGTCAACTTCTCCACACTTCCCTTTGGCACAGACACCGTCGATGATTTTTTGTTCAACCTAGACCTGACCTCCAAGCTCACAGATCCCTATAAAGAAACAGATACGAACAAGCTTACCTAGATCTTCGTAAATCCTCATCCAATACTGGATGATTTTTTTATACTCAATGAAAGGTGTATCCAATGAAAACATATTATATCGTCAGACACTGCCAAGCAGATGGACAATCTAAAGCTGCAGCTTTAACCCCACAAGGCATCACTCAATCTCATGAACTGACACAGTTTTTTTCCAGCATTCATCTCAATCAAATTATCTCAAGTCCTTATAAACGAGCGATCCAAACTACTGAGCCCCTTGCTCATGCAAAACAGCTCGAGATAAAAATCGATCAGCGCCTCTCTGAACGTGTATTAAGCAGCAAACCAATAGACGATTGGTTTGAGAAGCTAAAGCTCAGTTTTACAGACTTACATATGACCTGTGAAGGCGGAGAATCGAGCCAAGAAGCCATGAATCGTATTGTAGAAGCACTCCACGAACAAATAAAATTAGAAATAGATCATACCCTATTCGTCACACATGGCAATATCATGAGCCTGCTTCTTAAACACGCCGATCCAACGATTGGATTCGAAGAGTGGGAGAAACTAAGTAATCCAGATGTCTATATTCTGAAATTTTTTAGTCCAGATCATATAGAAACAAAGCGAATATGGCATTAAAAAAACGGCGGAATGAACTCTGCCGTTTTCTCATCTATTGCTGATAATAAAATGCCTCTACCCACTCATACGGTTTCTTACGCTCCGCACACCATGTCATAAAGCCTCTTGTCTCCGTCTGCTGAAACGCCATCCAGTCCTTTAAAAGCTGGCCATAATAGACGGCTTGTTTTTGAACATTGGTACGAATTCTTTTATTTTGAATCAGCATCATAACATTTTCAATCCCTTGAATTCTCTCTTGATCCTTCTCATAGGTGCTTAAATAAAGATCTTCATGTATATGGTGAAACGAATACCACAAGGCCGATAAATAGATTTCACAAATTTGAACAATCACACGCTGTTCATTGCTGCCCCCAAGCTCTAGTGCCTTCAATAAATGAGGCAGCCCTTCTCCCTGATGTACAAACAAACCTTGCCAGCGATACGGTCTTACATCCAATGGATCAACTTTCTCCCACGTTTGAAAAACAGGCTGGATCACCCCATTTACCAGCGGATACACAAGCAGATGATGACCATCCTCAAACCGTTCAATCCACTCAAACAGCCAAGCAGCAAATTCACGCTGTTCTTCAAAATCGTTCTCCTTCATCTCTTCAATAAAGGACTGAAGAACTTTTAGCGCATCTTTACGCAGGCCCTGTTCTTTTCTTACACAGTACTGTCTAAAAAGAGGATAATCATTTACTCCCTCGTCTTGAATAATAGCCTGTAATATCGTCTTCGTTTGCATGATCACAACGCCGCCTCTTTACATCCATTCTTTTCTATGTTCATGAATAAATTGAATGTCTTTTTGATAATGTTCAAGATGTCCTTCTTGAATCATGTTTTGAAAAGCGATATCACCCTCACACGCTTGTCGTTTCATATACTGACATATCCCTTCTAAACGAAGCAGCACCATATCCAAATAATCTTCTGCTATTTCCTCGCCATAAGATTCAAAAAACAGTTTGACTCTATGCTTTATCTGGTCTGCATGGTCTAATGAAAGATAATTCACGACCTCCCCTGTTTCAGTGCGAAAAAATCTACTGAGAGGCACACATGTATAAAGGGTATATGCGATATCCCAAAGCCTTGGACCAGGAGCAGCTACATCAAAATCAATAATCCCTACTGGTTTTTTATCCTTGAAAATGATGTTGTACATCGCAAAATCATTATGGCAAACAACCTCTATGTTGTTAGGCGTATTGTCCATTCGTTCCCAATCATCTGAAATGGAGAAGTCCTGAACAGCATCATGATAAAGCCTTAACATGCTCGCTATTTCTTTTAAAACATCGTGAGTACACATGTATTCTTTTAAAGGATCATGACCTGCCACGCCATCAATAAAGGACAATACCTCTCTACCTTGTTCATCAACCCCTAAAAACTTTGGAGCATAGGAGAAATTCTTTTTTTCTAAATGCTTTAGCAGCTTTCGTATATTGATATTGTCTGACTTTACTTCTCGACGAACCGTATCTCCAGAACGATATACGTTCGAGACATTGCCACCTGTCAATAACTCCTCATGATCATTTTGTTTTTTCATAAATTCTCCCCTCAAACTGGGTCACCATGTTGATGTCAGCTAAAGATGTGTATGTACCCACAAATATTCATTTAGTTACTCAAAGGTAGTACAACTGTTTTATGTGAATGTGCTGCTCCATTTTGTTTCCTTACATGGTTAAATGTATCTTATCAAATGTTGCAAATCATCTAAAGATTATTCTGCCAAAAGAAGTACATACTCATTATTTTCTAATAGGTTCCTATTTTTTATCTAAATAACTCATTTAAACCACAAAAAAACGTTTTACCACGAGGGTGAAACGTTAGGTTCATGGAAAAACCAATCATGAAAATTTTAAAAGATACCGGTGGCCGGGGTCAAACCAGCACTCCGTGATAAATTATTCTAAAAAGGCAAGGTATACCCTCTTAAAGTAAAGCCCCTGTTAATGAAAAGAATTAAAGTTCTTCCTGATATATTTCTGATTTTATCGGCTTTAAACTCAAAGGTATTTTAAACTCATGAATACTTTCAATATGATTAAAAAAATGATCGATATCGTCATAATCCATTGACCATTCTTCTACCACCTTTAACTTTTTTAACTCGCTTGTTGGTTTAAATAAAAATTCACAGTGTAGTTGTTCCATGTGAGAATAATCATCTTCTTCATAAACTGTAAACTGACGTACAAAGTCAAAATGAAATAGGTCCTCTCCTGTAAAATCATAGACACCACACTGAAATAAAATTTCTTTATCTTCTTCGCCCTCAACTGTCTCCTTTGAAAAAGCCTTAAATGTTTCCCAAACCTTTTTTATATCATCGTTATCTTCACCAATGCTATCTTTAAGATAACTTTCAGCATTTTTAACCGTAATCATTACAACTCTCCCTATGTACAATTTATCCAATCCTCTTTCAATTATCCTACCCCTTTAGTTTAATAATAAGGCAACCATCAATAAAGTAAAAGATAATCTCCTTAATATGTTCCTCAAATGATTCAACATAAGACTTAGTTTCCTTTTCTAAAATTGCTAATTCACCTTTCACCAGTGAATACGATTTAAAGTAATTTTGTCGTGTGAAAAACCAGCTAAAAAAATTAAAAAACGCCCTCCTACAATTTGTAGAAAGACGTTTTAAACGTTGATATTCCTTAATTCTTCTGTAATTGACGACAATAAAGAATATCTAAAACTAGATACCGGTGGCCGGGGTCGAACCGGCACTCCGTGAGGAACACGATTTTGAGTCGTGCGCGTCTGCCAATTCCGCCACACCGGCATGATCATTAAAGAGCGCATCTTATATTAAAAAACAATGGTGCCGAGGGCCGGACTTGAACCGGCACGGTAGTCACCTACCGCAGGATTTTAAGTCCTGTGTGTCTGCCAATTCCACCACCCCGGCAGTCTTTTCAAAAAAGGCGACACCCGGATTTGAACCGGGGATAAAGGTTTTGCAGACCTCTGCCTTACCACTTGGCTATGCCGCCATTATTGGAGCGGAAGACGGGATTCGAACCCGCGACCCCCACCTTGGCAAGGTGGTGTTCTACCACTGAACTACTTCCGCACATCAACTGGGCTAGCTGGATTCGAACCAACGCATGACGGAGTCAAAGTCCGTTGCCTTACCGCTTGGCTATAGCCCAATAATAAAATGGGGCGATTGATGGGAATCGAACCCACGAGTGCCAGAGCCACAATCTGGTGCGTTAACCACTTCGCCACAACCGCCATAGATGTTATGAATCATATTAAGAAATTGGCAGGGGCAGTAGGAATCGAACCCACACCGGAGGTTTTGGAGACCTCTGTTCTACCTTTAAACTATGCCCCTATGAAAATAAAAAATGGTGGAGGGGGGCGGATTCGAACCGCCGAACCCGGAGGGAGCGGATTTACAGTCCGCCGCGTTTAGCCACTTCGCTACCCCTCCACTTTTGAAAAACAGTGCCGGCAAGAGGACTTGAACCCCCAACCTACTGATTACAAGTCAGTTGCTCTACCAGTTGAGCTACACCGGCAAATAGTGGTGGCTCGGGACGGAATCGAACCGCCGACACACGGATTTTCAGTCCGTTGCTCTACCAACTGAGCTACCGAGCCAAGTATTCTTTTGAAAAATGGCGGTCCGGACGGGACTCGAACCCGCGACCTCCTGCGTGACAGGCAGGCATTCTAACCAACTGAACTACCGGACCATTTTGGTTGCGGGGGCAGGATTTGAACCTGCGACCTTCGGGTTATGAGCCCGACGAGCTACCGAACTGCTCCACCCCGCGACGATAAAGATATGGTGGAGGATGACGGGCTCGAACCGCCGACCCTCTGCTTGTAAGGCAGATGCTCTCCCAGCTGAGCTAATCCTCCGAATAAAAAATGCTGGTGTATATTCTATAAAAATGGTGACCCGTACGGGATTCGAACCCGTGTTACCGCCGTGAAAGGGCGGTGTCTTAACCGCTTGACCAACGGGCCCTTTATTATGTAAATTGTGGCGGAGAGCAAGGGATTCGAACCCTTGAGACGGGGTTACCGCCTACACGATTTCCAATCGTGCTCCTTCGGCCACTCGGACAGCTCTCCAAATTGGCTCCGCAGGTAGGATTCGAACCTACGACCGATCGGTTAACAGCCGATAGCTCTACCACTGAGCTACTGCGGAATGAAGAAAGCCTGGCGATGTCCTACTCTCACAGGGGGAAACCCCCAACTACCATCGGCGCTGAAGAGCTTAACTTCCGTGTTCGGTATGGGAACGGGTGTGACCTCTTCGCCATCATCACCAGACAATTTAGTGACAAAAGATATTATACTATGTATTGAAAATAAATCAAGAGATATTTTAAAAATGTTCTCTCAAAACTAGATAACAATGTTCATGCTTCACATTAGAATATAGGTTAAGTCCTCGATCTATTAGTATCTGTCAGCTCCACGTGTCACCACGCTTCCACCTCAGACCTATCAACCTGATCATCTTTCAGGGATCTTACTTCCTTGCGGAATGGGAAATCTCATCTTGAGGGGGGCTTCATGCTTAGATGCTTTCAGCACTTATCCCGTCCGCACATAGCTACCCAGCGATGCCCTTGGCAGAACAACTGGTACACCAGCGGTGCGTCCATCCCGGTCCTCTCGTACTAAGGACAGCTCCTCTCAAATTTCCTGCGCCCGCGACGGATAGGGACCGAACTGTCTCACGACGTTCTGAACCCAGCTCGCGTACCGCTTTAATGGGCGAACAGCCCAACCCTTGGGACCGACTACAGCCCCAGGATGCGATGAGCCGACATCGAGGTGCCAAACCTCCCCGTCGATGTGGACTCTTGGGGGAGATAAGCCTGTTATCCCCGGGGTAGCTTTTATCCGTTGAGCGATGGCCCTTCCATGCGGAACCACCGGATCACTAAGCCCGACTTTCGTCCCTGCTCGACTTGTAGGTCTCGCAGTCAAGCTCCCTTGTGCCTTTACACTCTGCGAATGATTTCCAACCATTCTGAGGGAACCTTTGGGCGCCTCCGTTACATTTTAGGAGGCGACCGCCCCAGTCAAACTGCCCACCTGACACTGTCTCCCTGCCCGATAAGGGCAGCGGGTTAGAAGGTCAATACAGCCAGGGTAGTATCCCACCGATGCCTCCACCGAAGCTAGCGCTCCGGTTTCCAAGGCTCCTACCTATCCTGTACAAGCTGTACCAACATTCAATATCAGGCTGCAGTAAAGCTCCACGGGGTCTTTCCGTCCTGTCGCGGGTAACCTGCATCTTCACAGGTACTATAATTTCACCGAGTCTCTCGTTGAGACAGTGCCCAGATCGTTGCGCCTTTCGTGCGGGTCGGAACTTACCCGACAAGGAATTTCGCTACCTTAGGACCGTTATAGTTACGGCCGCCGTTTACTGGGGCTTCAATTCGCACCTTCGCTTACGCTAAGCGCTCCTCTTAACCTTCCAGCACCGGGCAGGCGTCAGCCCCTATACTTCGCCTTACGGCTTCGCAGAGACCTGTGTTTTTGCTAAACAGTCGCCTGGGCCTATTCACTGCGGCTTCTCGGGGCTTTAACACCCTAAGAAGCACCCCTTCTCCCGAAGTTACGGGGTCATTTTGCCGAGTTCCTTAACGAGAGTTCTCTCGATCACCTTAGGATTCTCTCCTCGCCTACCTGTGTCGGTTTGCGGTACGGGCACCTCTCACCTCGCTAGAGGCTTTTCTTGGCAGTGTGGAATCAGGAACTTCGCTACTAAATTTCGCTCGCCATCACAGCTCAGCCTTTACGGGAAACGGATTTGCCTATTTCCCAGCCTAACTGCTTGGACGCGGATATCCAATACCGCGCTTACCCTATCCTCCTGCGTCCCCCCATTGCTCAAATGGTGAGGAGGTGGTACAGGAATATCAACCTGTTGTCCATCGCCTACGCCTTTCGGCCTCGGCTTAGGTCCCGACTAACCCTGAGCGGACGAGCCTTCCTCAGGAAACCTTAGGCATTCGGTGGACGGGATTCTCACCCGTCTTTCGCTACTCATACCGGCATTCTCACTTCTAAGCGCTCCACCAGTCCTTCCGGTCTGGCTTCACAGCCCTTAGAACGCTCTCCTACCACTGTTCGTAAGAACAGTCCGCAGCTTCGGTGATACGTTTAGCCCCGGTACATTTTCGGCGCAGAGTCACTCGACCAGTGAGCTATTACGCACTCTTTAAATGGTGGCTGCTTCTAAGCCAACATCCTGGTTGTCTAAGCAACTCCACATCCTTTTCCACTTAACGTATACTTTGGGACCTTAGCTGGCGGTCTGGGCTGTTTCCCTTTCGACTACGGATCTTATCACTCGCAGTCTGACTCCCAAGGATAAGTCATCGGCATTCGGAGTTTGACTGAATTCGGTAACCCGGTAGGGGCCCCTAGTCCAATCAGTGCTCTACCTCCGAGACTCTTACCTTGAGGCTAGCCCTAAAGCTATTTCGGAGAGAACCAGCTATCTCCAGGTTCGATTGGCATTTCACCCCTACCCACACCTCATCCCCGCACTTTTCAACGTGCGTGGGTTCGGGCCTCCATTCAGTGTTACCTGAACTTCACCCTGGACATGGGTAGATCACCTGGTTTCGGGTCTACGACCACGTACTCATGCGCCCTATTCAGACTCGCTTTCGCTGCGGCTCCGCATCTTCTGCTTAACCTTGCACGGGATCGTAACTCGCCGGTTCATTCTACAAAAGGCACGCCATCACCCGTTAACGGGCTCTGACTACTTGTAGGCACACGGTTTCAGGATCTATTTCACTCCCCTTCCGGGGTGCTTTTCACCTTTCCCTCACGGTACTGGTTCACTATCGGTCACTAGGGAGTATTTAGCCTTGGGAGATGGTCCTCCCGGATTCCGACGGAATTTCACGTGTTCCGCCGTACTCAGGATCCACTCTGGAGAGAACGACATTTCAGTTACAGGGCTGTTACCTTCTTTGGCGGGCCTTTCCAGACCTCTTCGCTTATATCATTCCTTTGTAACTCCGTATAGAGTGTCCTACAACCCCAAGAGGCAAGCCTCTTGGTTTGGGCTGTTCCCGTTTCGCTCGCCGCTACTCAGGGAATCGCATTTGCTTTCTCTTCCTCCGGGTACTTAGATGTTTCAGTTCCCCGGGTATGCCTTCTCATACTCTATGTATTCAAGTATGGATACTACTCCATTACGAGCAGTGGGTTTCCCCATTCGGAAATCTCCGGATCAAAGCTTGCTTACAGCTCCCCGAAGCATATCGGTGTTCGTCCCGTCCTTCATCGGCTCCTAGTGCCAAGGCATCCACCGTGCGCCCTTTCTAACTTAACCATTTCTTACTTTAGAAAGAATCACTATGTGTGATGAACTTTGCATTGCATTCAATGTGAATGTATTACTTATTGTTATCTAGTTTTCAAAGAACAATCCTGTCTCGCTAGAGACATGTTTTGAAGGAATGATCCTTCAAAACTAAACAAGACGAAAACGTACGCTGCTCCATATATCCTTAGAAAGGAGGTGATCCAGCCGCACCTTCCGATACGGCTACCTTGTTACGACTTCACCCCAATCATCTGCCCCACCTTCGGCGGCTGGCTCCATAAAGGTTACCTCACCGACTTCGGGTGTTGCAAACTCTCGTGGTGTGACGGGCGGTGTGTACAAGGCCCGGGAACGTATTCACCGCGGCATGCTGATCCGCGATTACTAGCGATTCCAGCTTCACGCAGTCGAGTTGCAGACTGCGATCCGAACTGAGAACAGATTTATGGGATTGGCTAAACCTTGCGGTCTTGCAGCCCTTTGTTCTGTCCATTGTAGCACGTGTGTAGCCCAGGTCATAAGGGGCATGATGATTTGACGTCATCCCCACCTTCCTCCGGTTTGTCACCGGCAGTCACCTTAGAGTGCCCAACTGAATGCTGGCAACTAAGATCAAGGGTTGCGCTCGTTGCGGGACTTAACCCAACATCTCACGACACGAGCTGACGACAACCATGCACCACCTGTCACTCTGTCCCCGAAGGGAAAGCCCTATCTCTAGGGTTGTCAGAGGATGTCAAGACCTGGTAAGGTTCTTCGCGTTGCTTCGAATTAAACCACATGCTCCACCGCTTGTGCGGGCCCCCGTCAATTCCTTTGAGTTTCAGTCTTGCGACCGTACTCCCCAGGCGGAGTGCTTAATGCGTTAGCTGCAGCACTAAGGGGCGGAAACCCCCTAACACTTAGCACTCATCGTTTACGGCGTGGACTACCAGGGTATCTAATCCTGTTCGCTCCCCACGCTTTCGCTCCTCAGCGTCAGTTACAGACCAGAGAGTCGCCTTCGCCACTGGTGTTCCTCCACATCTCTACGCATTTCACCGCTACACGTGGAATTCCACTCTCCTCTTCTGCACTCAAGTTTCCCAGTTTCCAATGACCCTCCCCGGTTGAGCCGGGGGCTTTCACATCAGACTTAAGAAACCGCCTGCGAGCCCTTTACGCCCAATAATTCCGGACAACGCTTGCCACCTACGTATTACCGCGGCTGCTGGCACGTAGTTAGCCGTGGCTTTCTGGTTAGGTACCGTCAAGGTGCGAGCAGTTACTCTCGCACTTGTTCTTCCCTAACAACAGAGCTTTACGATCCGAAAACCTTCATCACTCACGCGGCGTTGCTCCGTCAGACTTTCGTCCATTGCGGAAGATTCCCTACTGCTGCCTCCCGTAGGAGTCTGGGCCGTGTCTCAGTCCCAGTGTGGCCGATCACCCTCTCAGGTCGGCTACGCATCGTCGCCTTGGTGAGCCATTACCCCACCAACTAGCTAATGCGCCGCGGGTCCATCTGTAAGTGACAGCCGAAACCGTCTTTCATCCTTGAACCATGCGGTTCAAGGAACTATCCGGTATTAGCTCCGGTTTCCCGGAGTTATCCCAGTCTTACAGGCAGGTTACCCACGTGTTACTCACCCGTCCGCCGCTAACATCCGGGAGCAAGCTCCCTTCTGTCCGCTCGACTTGCATGTATTAGGCACGCCGCCAGCGTTCGTCCTGAGCCAGGATCAAACTCTCCGAGGTATGCAGGATGCATATCACACATGCGCTGCTACACGATGTAGCGAACTTAGCATGTGATCACTTCCTGCCTCGCCAGTTTGACTGACTACCTATGAAGTATCATAGGATTTTTTTATAAAAACTCGAATTAACAGGTACGTTTTGTCTTGTTTAGTTTTCAAAGATCATCTTCGTCGTCTCTCAGAGGCGACTTTCTTAATATAACATTTGAGCGCCGTGTGCGTCAAGCGTTTTTTAGAATTTCTTTTTGTCAGCTTTTCTTTCAAAGCAACTCAGTTGCTCATTAGCGACGTTTAATAATATACCATCATAATATTCATGCGTCAATATCTTTTTTCACAAAATATCCTCGATGATAGATTTTTTGTCCCTTTGTCTCAATCGGCTCCACTTGAACAATTCCTTTTTCCACAAAGAAATCAATCATGACGCTAAGGTCAGGCGTGAAATACTTTAGATCTGGGTGTGCAAGAAGCTCACCAAAAAGCCATATATCCTTCTGTTCCATGACATGACGCAAATGAGCGGCACCAATTTCTGCTTTTGAATGGATCAAAAAATCATTTGCTAAAAATAAAAGTTCCAAACGTTTATGCAGACTTTCATGGCTTTCAATCAGTTCTGAGTAAAGTTTGTATACTTCAGGTTCCATATGACGCACTTGGTTCCAAACGGTCACTTCTGGGTGGAAGCCTTTATCAATTACTTCAATACGTGCTAGGTGATGCAGGGCATGCACAATGGAATTATATGCATCAAGGAATTGATTTGACTCAAAAAATGCTTTTCCTTCTATATATCTGCGAATGAGCTTGCCATATTCTAAACCGATTTTGAGCTTGCGGTTTGAAAACGGGAATGTACTTAGTTCATCAATTAAGTTGAAGATATATTCATTTCGATCAAACAGGACTTTTCCATTCAAAATCCAATCGATGATTCGGCGGTTAGTGCCGAGGGTAATCCATTCCTTCAGTTGATCATCTGTGACAACATTTAAAGAAGCTGTTTGGTGATCGGATTCATAGTGCTTGATAAATAAAGGCTCTTCCGCTTCTTTTACGATGACCAAAAGTGCTGCATCAAAGTTATCCGTCTCAGAAGATACTTTATGTCTTCTTTCTACTATAATCACAGCTAATGTGTCTGGATGGCTTGCTCTCTCTTGATAAATAGGACGGAGAAGATTTTCCATAGTGATTCCTCCAATACTCGGGTGTAAGGTTCTTCTCTAATGCTATGTATTTCTCCTCATAGAATCAAAATTCCTTCAATACATGAAAAAAGATCATTGAATCATTATAAGCAATTTATTCACAAAACTCTATAACTAATTCAAACGGAAAGGTAAAATGTGCTATATTGGAGATAAGGGGGACTAGGGATGGCGAAATACTCCAGTAAGATTAATAAAATCAGAACATTTGCACTTAGTTTGGTTTTTGTTGGCTTTCTGATCATGTATATCGGTGTGTTCTTCAAGGAATCGATTTGGCTGTCGACTTTCTTTATGCTGCTTGGCGTCTTATCGATTGGATTAAGTACAGCCGTTTACTTTTGGATTGGTATGCTTTCTACGAAGGCAGTACGTGTCGTTTGTCCAGGCTGTGAGAAGGAAACAAAAGTGCTTGGGCGGGTTGACATGTGCATGCATTGCAGGGAGCCGCTTACACTTGATCCAGCATTAGAAGGTAAAGAGTTTGATGAATCCTACAATCGAAAAAAGTCATAAAAATAAGCTGACCTTTTAAACGGTCAGCTTTTTCATTAATGATTTTCTTTTTTCGCACATTCTTGACAAGTTCCATAGATCTCCAAGCGATGATGACTGACTTTAAAGCCTGTCACATGGGATGCAAGCTGTTCAACTTCATCAAGGCCAGGATAGTGAAAATCTACGATTTTTCCGCAGTTTTCACAAATCGCATGGTAGTGGTCAGATGTCGCAAAATCAAATCGGCTTGAGGAATCACCATACGTTAATTCCTTTACTAATCCAGATTCCCGGAAGACTCGTAAATTGTTGTAAACCGTTGCGACACTCATATTTGGAAATTTTCCTTCAAGTGCTTTATATATATCGTCCGCGGTTGGGTGTGTCATAGAATTTACGAGAAACTCCAAGATGGCATGGCGCTGCGGGGTAATTCGAACACCGGTTTCTTTTAGAGCATCTAAAGCGTCTTTTAGTTCGTGAGCAGCCATTTCATCATGCACCTCTCTTCAAAAATATTCTTATATTATAATCTTTATAAATAGTGTACCCCCAGAGCCGAAACTTTGTCAATTACAATCCTCTTTTTTACCTATTCTTCTTTACAAAAAAGACCGGCATGACTGCCGATCTCATCCTGTGAGGATATTAAGCGTGAGCTTTCAATTCCTCAAGCGCTTCCTCTACGTGGTCTTTTACCTTTACTTTTCGCCATTCTTTCACAAGCGTGCCTTCTTTATTAATCAGAAACGTTGAACGCTCGATTCCCATATATTCTTTTCCAAAGTTCTTTTTCAGCTTCCATACCCCAAAGGCTTCAGACAATTTCTGTTCATCGTCTACAAGAAGAAGAAAAGGCAAATCATGTTTTTCTTTAAACTTTTGGTGCTTGTCCTGACTGTCTGGGCTTACGCCGATAATGACAGCATCTAATTCTGCAAAGCTTTGATGGCGGTCGCGGAAATCACATGCTTCTGTTGTACAGCCTGGTGTCATATCTTTTGGATAGAAATAAAGAACAATATGTTTTCCTTTAAAATCAGAAAGCTTTACTTTCTCCCCATTGTCACCGGTTAATTCAATGTCAGGTACTTGCTGCCCTACTTCGATTGTCATGACACAATCCCTCCAACCTATTTTTTAATTAGCCTATCCAATTTTGAGAGGATATTCAACTAAGGACGCTTGCATCGGCATGTTAAAATAATGATAGACGACGTGATACGTTGAGATAGGAGGCTATTTATGAAATTCACAGAATCAGAAAAATTACATCAAGAGGCGCTGGAGCACATTGTTGGGGGTGTCAACAGCCCGTCTCGTTCATATAAGGCAGTAGGCGGCGGTTCACCCGTTGCGATGGAAAGAGGAGAAGGCGCTTATTTTTGGGATGTTGACGGAAACCGCTATATCGATTATCTGGCAGCATACGGTCCAATTATTACAGGACACGCCCACCCGCATATTACAAAAGCCATCACGAAAGCGGCTGAAACAGGTGTCCTTTACGGAACACCAACGAAGCATGAAGTCACTTTTGCTAAAATGCTGAAGGAAGCCATGCCTGCTTTAGACAAAGTTCGTTTTGTCAATTCAGGTACAGAAGCGGTGATGACAACAATTCGAGTGGCTCGCGCATATACAGGCAGAACAAAAATCATTAAGTTTGCCGGATGCTATCACGGCCACTCTGATCTTGTGCTAGTGGCTGCAGGCTCTGGTCCTTCCACTTTAGGAACACCCGATTCCGCGGGCGTACCAAAGAGTATCGCCAATGAAGTCATTACCGTTCCATTTAATGATATTGACAGCTATAAAGAAGCATTAGATCGCTGGGGAGATGAAATAGCAGCTGTCCTTGTCGAACCAATTGTCGGGAACTTTGGCATCGTAGAACCTAAGGACGGTTTCCTGCAGCAGGTCAATGACCTCACACATGAAAAAGGCGCACTGGTGATTTATGATGAAGTCATTACCGCTTTCCGCTTTATGTATGGCGGTGCACAGGATTTGCTTCAAGTAAAACCTGACCTCACTGCATTAGGAAAAATTATTGGCGGCGGACTTCCTATCGGCGCTTACGGCGGTAAAAAAGAAATTATGGAACAAGTGGCCCCGCTTGGACCAGCCTATCAAGCTGGCACAATGGCAGGAAACCCTGCATCCATTCTTTCAGGTATTGCCTGCTTGGAATTGTTAAAAGAAGACGGCGTTTACGAGCGTCTTGATCAGCTAGGCGCTATGTTAGAGGAAGGCATTTTAGCCCATGCCAAAAAGCATCAAGTAGATATTACAGTGAATCGCTTAAAAGGAGCGCTCACAATTTATTTCACAACAGAAACGATTGTGAACTACGAGCAGGCTGAAAATACGGATGGCGAAATGTTTGCCCGTTTCTTCAAATTAATGCTCGCGCAAGGCATTAACCTCGCTCCTTCTAAATATGAAGCTTGGTTCTTAACGATCGCACATACTGAAAAAGATATTTCTGAGACGTTGCAAGCAGTAGATCATGCATTTGCACAGCTGAAACAATCATAATGAAGTCCAAAACAGGCGTAAAAACATGCGTCTGTTTTTTTATTTACCAGCTCTTGTTTGTCAAAAGCGTGCGAATCTGTTACATTTCTTCTCAATACCTTCTTTTGATGTTTTCATGAACTTTCAAAAATCACTTGAATATTTCGGAAGACCGCTGTATATTACTTAGTTGTTTCATCAAAATATGAATGATAAATGACGAGTGATCATCTATTATCGAAAAGAAAGGAATGCAGGGACAAAACCAATGAAACTTGGAGCCCGTATTTTAAAAACTGGTATTGCCATTGTACTCGCGCTTTACCTGGCAACATGGCTTGGGTTGCCAACGCCCGTCTTCGCGGGAATTGCAGCTGTATTTGCTATCCAGCCATCTATTTATCGATCTTTTTTAACCATTGTTGATCAAGTGCAAGCCAATATTATTGGAGCAGCGCTTGCCATTACGTTCGGTCTGCTTTTTGGCACAGGACCAGTCATTATCGGTTTAACCGCCGTCATGGTCATCGCCATTAATTTAAAGCTGAAGATTGAACACACGATTCCGATTGCACTTGTAACCGTCATCGCGATTTTAGAAAGTGCAGGGGATCATTTCCTTTCCTTTGCCCTAATCCGAACAGCTACTGTGGTGTTAGGAGTTCTTTCTTCATTTTTAGTGAATTTAATCTTCCTGCCGCCAAAATATGAAACAAAACTTGTTCATCACATTATGGAAAATACGGAGGAGATTTTAAAATGGATCCGTCTGAGCTCCAGACAGTCTACTGATCATTCCACATTAAAGGATGACATCGATCAAATAAAAGAACGCATGATCAAATTAGATCATATTTACTTGCTATACAAAGAAGAACGAAGCTATTTAAAGAAAACCACGTATGTCAAATCAAGAAAGCTTGTTTTGTTCAGGCAGGCCATTATGACATCGAATCGCGCTCTGTATTTGCTGAAAAAGCTTCATAAATTAGAAAATGAAATTCATTTAATGCCAGAGCATTTCAGGGAAAGCTTAACGGATGAAATTGATTATTTACTGTATTGGCATGAGCGCACATTGATGAAATTCGTCGGAAAAATGAAGCCGCAGGATGATGAATTTCAAAATGAATGCTCTCTTCGCCTTGAGACGTTAACGAAATCATTTATTCAGCATCAGCAAAACCAAGAAAACGACTTACTCGATTACAACATGCTGAATGTCATGTCCAGCATCATCGAATACCGTGATGAATTAGAGCATTTAGATACATTGATTACAAGCTTCCAGACGTATCACCCAAAAGATAGTGAAATTGAGACAGAAGAAAAAGAAGCATAAACAGAAAAGACCGATTCCTAGAATCGGTCTTAAATTGTTGACAAAGAGCTAAAATGATCTTGATTTTAGCTCTTTGTCTTCTTTTCAGCGTAACCTGAAAACCTTTGCAGTCTAGGAAGAACGAGTACCGGAGCGGAGCGAATTGAGTATTCGTGAGCACCGGCACGCAGGACTGACACCGAATGCGAGGGTTTGCCTGCGCGCTAAGACCGATTCTGAGAATCGGTCTTATTTTATTTTCTTCATTTTAGGATCCAGTGTGTCTCTTAATCCATCCCCCATCAGGTTAAAGCCTAGAACCGTCAGCATGATCGCTATTCCTGGGAAGAATAATGTCCAAGGGGCTTGAACGAGATAAGGTCTCGCATCGGCGAGCATTTTCCCCCATTCTGGACTTGGCGCCTGTGCCCCCAATCCTAAAAAGCCTAAAGCCGCTGCCTCAATAATTGCGGTGCCGATTGCTAGCGTTGCCTGTACGATGACTGGCACCATACTATTTGGCAGAATGTGACGCAGTACGATGCGGCGGTGTGACATCCCCACCGCCTTTGCTGCCAGCACGTATTCTTCTTGTTTAATACTCAGCACTTTTGAACGAACGAGCCGTCCAAAGGTTGGGACATTAATTATCGCAATGGCAATAAGGGCATTTTGTAAGGAGGGGCCTAGGATGGAGACAATAGCAATCGCTAATAGAATGCTAGGAAAAGCGAGTAAAATATCAAACAGTCTAGAGATCACAGCATCTAGCACTCTTCCGCCATAGCCTGCTATCAATCCAAGCAGTGTGCCTAAAATGACAGACCCGAGAACCGAGAAGAAACCGACCCATAAGGAAATCCGTGCTCCATGCACAACTCTTGAAAATATATCTCTGCCGAAATCATCCGTACCAAACCAGTGCGCAGCTGAAGGGGCACTAAATCGCTCACCAAGTGATTGCTCATTGATTCCATAAGGAGCAATGAGCGGTGCAAAGATCGCTAGGATCAGAAATAAAAAGACAATCACACTGCCAATGACCGCCAGCTTGTGCTGAAAGAACTGCTTCATTGATTCAAGAATCAATGATTGAGAGCGTTCATCTTTTGTCTGAGGTGGTTCAAGCTCTTTTTGTGCTTCCATATTGTCACTCTCCCTCCCTAATATTTAATCCTTGGATCAATGACCGCATACAAGATGTCCACAATGAAATTGATCAGGACAAATATAAGCGCAACGACAAGAATACCTGTTTGAATGACTGGGTAATCACGATAACTGATGGCGTCATATATATACCGTCCGATTCCCGGCCAAGCAAAAATGGTTTCTGTTAAAATCGCTCCACCAAGCAAGAGGCCCGTTTGAAGACCAATAATCGTCAAGATCGGAATGAGCGCATTTTTCAGGCCATGCTGATAAATGATAAAAAATGAACGTACTCCTTTTGCTTTTGCTGTTCGAATAAAGTCTGAATGAAGCACTTCCAGCATACTTGCCCTTGTAATTCTCGCAATAATCGCAGCAGGAATTGTTGCGAGTGCTGTACTTGGTAAGATCAAATGCTTGATGCTGTCAGTGAATTGATCAAACCGGCCTTGCAAAAGCGTGTCCAGTGTATGAATATACGTGATCGACTCGACTGGATTCCTTACATCTTCTCGGCCTGTTGTCGGCAAAATACCTAATTCGATCGAGAACAGCCACTGCCCCATTAAACCTAACCAGAAAATCGGCATGGACACTCCGATGAGTGCAATAAACATCGCGGCATAATCAAAGAAAGAATGCTTAAACCAAGCACTAATGATTCCGGCATTCACTCCCACAACAATCGCCAGCACCATGGCAAAAAAGGTCAATTCTAACGTCGCAAATAAGTAGGGCTTCATTTCCTGGGCAATAGCCGCTCCTGTTCGAATGGAAGTTCCTAAATCCCCTTTTAAAAGGCCAAGCATATAATGACCGTATTGAACGTACCATGGCTGATCTAAACCGAGCTGGATCGTTAATTGTTCTACTGCCTCTTTCGTTGCCCGCTGTCCTAAGATGACCTGCGCTGGATTTCCAGGTATAAAACGAATAATTGAAAACACGACCAATGTCATTCCGATGAGTACTGGGATGAGCATTCCTGCCCGCTTCATACAATAAGCAAACAAACAGCTTTCACCGCCTTTTTCTTTGTTTGAATAAGGGAGATACAAGATCTCCCTTATTTGCTTATTCGAAATACACGTCAGTTAAAGCTTCTGAACCAGTTGGATGCGGCTGATAGCCTTTTAAATCATTAGAAGCGGCAAGCATTGGAATCGAATGCACCAATGGAATCCAAGGCGCTTCGTCATGAATGATTTCCTGTGCTTTTTTATACAGCTCATTTCGTTTCTTTTGATCTGTGTCTGTTTGCGCTTCAATTAAAATGTCATGCATTTTATCATTTTGAAAAAATGTATAGTTGTTGCCGCCAATGCTGTCTTTGTCCAGCAGCGTGTAAATGAAATTATCAGGATCGCCATTGTCCCCTGTCCAGCCTAATAAGAACACATCTGCTTCCCCTTTACTTGCTTTATCTAAATAGGTGGCCCAGTCATATGTCACAATTTCTGCTTTGACGCCGACCTTTTCAAAATTTGACTGAATGACTTCTGCTACCTTCATCCCATCTGGCATATATGGACGCGGTACAGGCATTGCCCAAAGCTTGATGCGAAAGCCGTCAGGGAAGCCCGCTTCTTTTAATAGTTCTTTCGCTTTTTCTGGATCATACGGATATGGCTCAATGTCGTCATTGTAGCCTTCTAAAGCAGGCGGCAATGGATTTTTTGCTGGCTCAGCAAGTCCGCCATAAAATGACTCAATAATCGATTCTTTATCGACCGCATAATTGAGTGCCTGACGAACGAGCTTGTTATCAAGCGGCTTTCTTGTGACAGTCAGTCCGATATAGCCTACGTTCATCGATGGTCTTTCAATGAGCTGGAGTGCTTTGTCGGTTTTAATGCCATCTAAATCTGATGGATTCACGCCATCCATTAAGTCGATCTCGCCTGTTTTAAGGGCATTTAAACGAGCAGAGTTTTCTGGAATGGAGCGGAAGATGATTTGATTCAGCTTTGGCTTATCCTTCTGCCAATAATCCTCGTTTTTTTCTAACACGATACGGTCGTTTTGCTTCCACTCTTTAAACTTGAATGGTCCTGTCCCCACTGGATTTTCTCTAAATGAATCGCCGCTTTTTTCAACAGCCGCTGGACTTGCGATGCCAAATGGTGACATAGCAATGTTTTTGAGGAATGTCGCCTGCGGGCGCTTTAGCTGAAATTCAATTTCATGCTCGCCTTTGACGATGATGTCTTTAATGACATGCCCTTTATCTTTTTTATAGCCGCCAAACATCCCATAGTAAGGAAACTTTTCTGCGTCTCCATTCATCCAGCGCTCAAAATTGAATTTCACTGCTTCTGCGTTAAAGTCTGTACCATCGTGGAATTTCACACCTTTTCTTAAGTAGAACGTGTATGATTTTCCGTCCTTTGCAACATCCCATTCTGTTGCGAGGCCAGGATGGATGGTCGTGTCTTTCTCACCGTAATTCAAGAGCTTTTGAAATATATTCTCTGTGACCTTAAAGGTTTCGCCTTCTGTTGTGGTGATTGGATCTAGTGAAGTGGAATCTCCCCCTCTGCCAAATACGAGGGTATCTTTTGTTGCCTTTTCTTCTGATGTCGGTGAAGACGAGCATCCCCCTAAAAAGAGCGCCAGTGCCAGCACAAAAATGAAACTACTGAATAACCATGTCTTCTTCATTGTTTTCCTCCTTTTGATATAAATAACACGCGGCTGCGTGCCCCGGTGCCTCCTCATACAAAGCAGGAACTGCTTTCAGGCATTTCTCCCATCTTTTTGGACACCTTTTGTAGAAAGGACAGCCGCCGCGTTCCGTCATTGTGGTCTCTTCTGCTGCCACATCTTGCGCCTCTAGTACGTGATCCATATGTGGAATGGATTTCAGAAGCAGCGACGTATAGGGATGAAGCGGACTGTGAAACACATCTTCGGCAGGCCCCATCTCCACAATGCGCCCAGCATACATGACGGCGATCCGGTCGCTCATATATCTGACAACCCCAAGGTCGTGAGAAATAAACAGATACGTCAGAGAAAGCGTCTTTTGCAATTCAAGCATCAAATTCAAAATTTGCGCTTGAACGGATACATCCAAAGCCGAAACTGGTTCATCGGCAATGACAAGACTTGGGTGCGTAATAAGTGCTCTAGCAATACCGATACGCTGCCTTTGCCCGCCGCTGAATTGATGCGCATAACGTTCTCCGTAGGAAGGATCAAATCCAACAATGTGCAGCATCTCTTTTACCCGTTTCCGTCTTTCTGCTTTCGTCCCATGCTGATGGACAATCAGGGGTTCCTCTAAAATATCTTTGATTTTCATTCTTGGATTTAAAGAAGCATATGGATCTTGAAAGATCATTTGAATGTCTTTTCTTAAGGAACGCATGTCTCGTTCTTTTAGAAGGGTGATCTCCTGCCCTTTTAATTGAATAGAGCCTGACGTCGGTTCAGTCAATCTCATTAGGCTTTTGCCAAGTGTTGATTTCCCGCAGCCTGATTCACCAACAATGCCAAGCGTTTCTCCTTCCTTCACGTGAAAGGACACTTGATTTAAAGCCAAAGTCGATTGTTTATGTTTAGAAAAAAAAGCGGCTGTGTCATACCGTTTTGTCAGCTGATTCACTTGCAAAAGTGGGTGACTCAGTGTCTTCTCCTCCTTCCATTAGAAAACATGCCACGCGGTGATTCTGTTCAATGGATTGTAAGGCTGGATCTTTTTCAAGACATTGCGCCATTTGATATGGGCAGCGTGGTGCAAATTGACAGCCGGACCGGATGGCCCCTGGCTTAGGCACATGACCTGCAATAGAGATGAGCTTTTCTTTTTTCTCTTTAAACGATGGAACTGAGGCGAAAAGACCTTTCGTGTAGGGATGCAGAGGTTTTTGATAAATACGGTCAACGGTTCCTTCTTCTACAATTCGACCGGCATACATAATCATGACTCGCTGGCATATTTGCCGCACGACGCCTAGATCGTGGGTAATAAATAAAATAGCAGTGTCCATCTCTTCGTTCAGCTTTTTGAGCAGACGAAGGATTTGCGCTTGGATGGTCACATCAAGTGCAGTTGTCGGTTCGTCAGCGATCATGAGCTTTGGATGACAAAGCATTGCCATCGCTATCATGACTCGCTGGCGCATGCCGCCTGATAATTCGTGTGGATATTTTTTAAGTAACGATTCCGCTTGCTTCAACCCAACTGTTTGAAGAAGATCAATCGCCTTCGCTTTTGCTTCTTTCTGACCGATTGATTGATGTGTAAAAAGGGCTTCCGTCATTTGTTTGCCGATGGTCATTAATGGGTTCAGAGATGTCATTGGCTCTTGGAAAATCATCGAAATGTCATTTCCTCTTATCTCTCGCCACTGTTTCTCTGAAAGTGACAGCAGATTTTGCCCTTCGAAATAAACCTCGCCCGTTGTATCAGTTTGCTGATTCAGACCCATTAATGACATGCTTGTGATACTTTTCCCGCAACCAGATTCGCCCACAATCCCTAACGTTTCCCCTTTTTGAATCGAGAACGATATGTGATGGACGATGGGTACTTTTTGCTTTTTCTGCTGAAACGCAATGGACAGCTGTTTGACATCTAGCAGCACGTCTTGTTCTTTCACATATTCACCACCCCGTCATACTTTTTAAAATTGTATTGAGACAAGCTGGGAAATATGTCATGTTTTTGACAAGCATAAAAAAGCCTATCCGCTAGAATCGGATAGGCTTCTACTAATTTAAAGTTTGAATGGTAAATAAATGACGATAGTGGCTGTCTTGGTTCATTAATTCTTCGTGTGTTCCTTTTTCCACAATTTCGCCTTGTTCCATGACCACAATTTGGTCAGCATGTGTAATGGTTGATAATCTGTGTGCGACAATAAAGGTTGTGCGATCCTTCGCCAGCTTTTGCATCGCTTCTTGAATGTAATGCTCACTTTCTAAATCAAGTGCGGACGTCGCTTCGTCTAAAATCAAAAGCGGTGGATTTTTAAGAAATACCCTTGCAATGGAAATCCGCTGTTTTTGCCCGCCTGACAGCTTCACGCCCCGTTCTCCTACTTTCGTGTCATATCCTTCAGGAAGAGACATAATAAAATCATGCGCATTTGCCGCTTTTGCAGCCGACACGATATTTTCAAAAGGTGCTTCAGGGTCACCAACCGCAATATTTTCTTTAATCGTGTCACTGAATAGGAATGTATCCTGCAGCACCATTCCGACTTGATTTCGAAGACTTCTTGCTTTGTACTCTTTGATATCAATGCCGTCAATTTCAAGTGACCCGTTTGTGACATCATAAAACCTTGGAATTAAGCTGACGAGTGTCGACTTCCCTCCACCGCTCATTCCTACAAGCGCAACCGTTTGTCCTTTTTCTACTTTCAAGGAGATATTGTGCAGAATCTCTTCCTGCGTGTGTTCATAACGAAACGACACATTTTTAAACTCTATCTCTCCTTTTAAATGATTGGCTTCTTTTGCATTCGGCCGGTCTGTGACCTCATATGGCTCATCAATAAACTCAAAGATCCGATCCATTGATGCAACGGACTGGGTTAACGTCGTGGATGAGTTAATGAGACGGCGAATCGGATTGTACATCCGGTCAATATAGCCGACAAAGGCGATCATGGTCCCAATCGAAAGCGATCCATTAATCACAGTGTAGCCAGCAAATGCAATGATTAACAGCGGTGCAATGTCAGTGATGGTATTGACGACGGCAAATGTTTTGGCGTTCCAATTCGTATGGTTGATTGCTTTGTTTAAGAAATTTTTGTTTTCATCATGAAAATTCTCTTGTTCATATTCTTCAATCGCAAAGCTGCGAATGACCGGCATTCCTTGTACCCGCTCATGCAGGTGCCCTTGCACTTCAGCCAGCGCCTGTGACCGCTCTTTTGTCAGCTTGCGAAGCCGTCCGTAAAAATACTTTACTGCAAACGCGTATAGCGGAAAAATAATGACAGACACGATGGTGAGCTTCAGATCCAGTGTACACATAATAGCGATCACGATCAGTACAGTCATCATATCCAGCCAAATGTTCATGAGCCCTGTGATGACAAATTCCTTTGTCTGCTCCACATCGTTGATCACTCTTGAAATAATTTCTCCTGTTCTCGTGTTGGCATAATAACGAAGACTTAGCTTTTGAATATGCGAGAACAGTTTTTCCCGAATATCAAATAATACCTTACTGCCTGTCCACTGAGCGTAGTATTGTCTATAGTATTCAACAGGCGGCCTCAACACTAAAAATAATACGAGCATGATTCCCATTATGATCAGTAGAGTTGATGTCTTTTCTTCAGCTGACCCCGAGCCTTGAATGACATCATCAATGACATACTTTAAAAGCAGAGGCAAGGTTAAGGGAATCGAAAACTTAATCATTCCGATGACCATTGTCAATGCAATCTGTTTTTTATACGGTGTTACAAAAGCCATGTAGCGTTTAATGACCCCCATGTAAATCTCCTTCCCAATCTATCAGTGCCTCTTATCCGTACGCAGTCAAAAACCTGTTAGCCTAAAAAGCCAAACAGGTTTTTTGATGCTCTTGCTTATTTTGTATAATGTAAAAAACGTTCATACCACATATCCACAAATTCAGGCGCAAACGGACCTTTCCGCTGGTGAATCCAATACAGTAATGTATTCAGATGCTCTCTTAAGATACTATCGATTTCTTTTGGATAATTCATCTGCCTCTTATGATCTGCATATTCGTCCTCATCCAAAATATTGTACGTCATGTCTGGAAAGACTTTGACGTCTAAATCGTAATCAATATACTTAATTGCCTCATCATCTGTCGCAAAAGGAGAGCTGATGTTGCAGTAATAATATACCCCATCATCTCTAAGCATCCCAATTACATTAAACCATTGTTTTGCATGGAAATAGCAAATAGCCGGTTCTCTCGTCATCCAAGTACGGCCGTCGGATTCAGTCACCATTGTACGGTCGTTTGCACCAATGATACACAATTCCGTTGCTTTCAGAATGGTGGTTTCATTCCAAATCCTGTGGATCAAGCCATTATGTTTATAGCTTTGAATTTGGATGGTTTCTCCTTCCTTGGGATAGCCCATATTTTCTCCCCTACTTTCTATAACAAACAAACCTAACAGTCCAAAGACCTAATTTCCCAACTAAACATGTCTCTATTATATTATACCGTTACATCATTAAAAAATGAAATGAAAAAGCCATTCAACCCAATTGAACGGCACACTGACTTACATCACGCTAGAACTCTTTTCCATCTGTTTATATGAGTTGATGACCTCTTCTGTCTGTTTTGTAAATAAGGTTTGCACTTTTTGCAGTTCCTCACGTTTCTGTTTGATCTGATCACAAAGCCTATGCCACTCTTCTTTTTTTTCATCCTGCTGCAATTGTTTTTCTGTTTCTAAGCATAGATCGAGTTCTCCCTGCACATCGAGCAGCTGATCCATGAGCTGCATTTGTTCTTTTACAAGCTGATCGAAATCAGACATCTAACTCCTCCCTTTTCATCGAATCCACTTTTTGTCTGTATACCATTTCTTGAAAGAAAGAAGAAATCCTTTGACTGTTTATGTAGAGGTTTTACAGGTTTTGTCGGATGGTGATGAGAGGCAAAAAAGAAAAGCACTTCATTCGTATATGAAGTGCTTTCCTTTGTTTCAGTGATTAGCTGTTTTGTTGTTTGTTTTGCTCAGCTTTTTGGTTGTATTTTTTTACTTGCTGTACGTCAGTCTCACTAGCAAATTCAGTACCAAATTGACCGCCTTGTGCAGAAGCTTGGTTTTGTTTCTTCACTTGTTGCGCGTTTGTTTTGTTTTGTTGTTGATCCATCATTATCACCTCCACGCACATTAATTTGTGCAGAAGGTGCAGATCCTATTCATGATTTTTTTAAACAAGCAAAGAACGTCCGCCATCCACAATAATCGTCTGGCCTCTAATCATGTCTGCTTTGCCTGATACAAGGAATTCCACGCTGTCGACCATGTCTTTAATTTCCACCATTCGGCCGGCAGGTGTGTTTTTCTTCGCATCTTCTAAAAGCTCTTCACGGTTCGGGAAGTGCTTAAGTGCATCGGTATCGATTGCGCCGCCTGATACAGCATTGACAACGATATTTTTTTGTGACAGCTCAACAGAAAGGTAACGTGTCAAAGCTTCTAGTGCTGCTTTTGATACGCCGACTACTGTGTAATTTTCAAGATAGCGAATAGAGCCTAGTGAGCTAATGCTGACGATATGTCCGCCGCCGTTTTTCTCCATTAGTTTTGCCGCTTCTTGTCCGCAGAATAACAAGGCTTTCGCATTGATATTCATTGTCCAGTCCCAATGATTTTCTTCAAGGTCCATAATTGGACGCTGAACGCCAGATGCCGCATTGTTCACAAATACGTCTAAACGGCCAAACGTTTCGTCAATTTGCTGGAACATGTCTTTGATTTTCTCTGGCTGACCAACGTTGGCTTTGACAACTAATGTTTTAACACCCATCGCTTCAATTTCTTCAGCTGTTTCAAGTGCTGCTTTTTTGCTTCTTGCATAGTTAATGACAATGTCATATCCTTTTTCAGCGAGGCGGAGGGCTACTTCTTTCCCTACTCCTCTGCTGCTTCCTGTAATTAATGCACATTTACGTTGACTCATTATCGTTCATCTCCTGATTTGAATAGTTTTCGTTCATTCGCTTCACACTAATAGGAAAGTTCCTATTAGGAGGTTACATTCATGTATGTCGGACGCGATTTAAGCCAGCTTGGCATGATGTCCAAGGATCAATGGAAAGATACTGAGCTTGCTTACTTTCATCATGCTTTCCAACAAATTTTACCTTATTTGAACGAAGAAGGGCAATCTAAGTATCGAGAAATCATTTCTGAAATCGAAGACCGCGGGGGTCTGCACCGAAATGAAGCAGATTATACTCACGGTACAACGGTTAAATACGACTAGGCTGCTCAAGTGCCATCTTCCAAATTTTTTGGTGTGAGACTGGCAAAGCATACGCATCAAATTCTTCTGTTGTGACTTTCTTCAGCATCGTGTCATCAGATACAGAGGTAACTCGTCCAAAGAAAACAGAAATATTCCAGATGAGGTGGGTAAATACATGCTGAATGGTGCCTTCTAAATCACCAAGCTCCGCTTGTACACCTGCCTCCTCTTTTAAGAAATCAATCAGCTGCTCTTTTTCCGTTTTTCTTCCCTTCATGGTTTCCATATTAGGGAATTCCCATAAATTCGCAAGGAGGCCTGTACTTGGCCGCTTATGAATATATAGGTTGCCTGCGTCATCAAATAACACCGCTGCTGCCATTGATTTTGCAGTCGGCTTTTTCTTTTTGCTTTTCACTGGGAGCTCATGCTGAACGCCTTCCTCAAGTGCCGAGCAATGCATGTTCACAGGGCAAATGAGGCAGGCAGGGGATGTTGGGGTACAAATGAGCGCACCAAGCTCCATCAGCCCTTGATTAAATTCTGACGGCTTTTCCCGGGAAATGAGCTGATCGACCGCAAATTCGAAAATGTTTCTCGTTTTTGGTTTTGCAATATCATCCCATATGGACAAAATACGAGAAATGACCCTCATCACGTTGCCGTCTACCGCAGGATACGGCTTGTTATAGGCAATACTCAGAACTGCGCCGCTCGTATATGGGCCTACACCTTTGAGCTTTGAAAATTGCTCTTTCGTATCAGGCACCACGCCACCGTAGGATTCATATACTTCTTTCACAGCTGCCTGTAAATTACGCACTCTTGAGTAGTAGCCAAGACCTTCCCATGCTTTCATGACCTTTTCTTCATCAGCTAAAGCGAGATCCTTCACCGTCGGAAATTGCTCCATAAACCGGTTGAAATACGGAATGACCGTATCTACTCTCGTTTGCTGGAGCATGACTTCTGATACCCAGACGCGGTATGGATCTTGATTTTCACGCCACGGCAGTGTTCGTTGTTCTTTTTCATACCAATCAATTAAATCATGCTGAAATCCCGCAATATCTTTGCGGTCCAGCTTTTCTTGAATGTCTTTCATATCTATACTCCTTCTCATTGGACCGAGGGCTAACGTTCTGAATAGAACCTTATTTGTTGTATACTGTTTGTAGATACGTTAACATGTTACATTAAATCGGGATAAAGCAAAAGTGATTTTGCACATAGTCTTGATTGGAGACGTATACTTTGTATGATTGTTCCTAAGCATGACAACTAGGAGGTAATCAATTGGACACTGGTACTCATGTAGTAATGGGCATTTCTCTTGGGGGACTTGCACTTTTAGATCCAGCCGTCAGCGCAGATCCACACATGGCACACGCCGTGATGATCGCGACCATCTCCGGCTCCCAAGCACCAGACATTGATACTGTGCTAAAACTAAAAAATAATGCGGTTTATATAAGAAATCACCGAGGATTTACACATTCCATTCCGGCTGTACTGTTCTGGTCATTGCTGATTCCGGCTGTGATTTTCCCATTTGTGCCGGGGGCGAATTTACTTCACCTTTGGTTATGGACACTATTAGCCGTTGTACTTCATGTGTTTGTAGATATATTTAATGCATACGGCACACAGGCCATTCGTCCATTTTCAAAGAAATGGGTAGCACTTGGGATCATTAATACGTTTGATCCGTTTATCTTTTTTACACACCTTGTCGCCATTGTCGTTTGGGCGATTGGCGGACATCCCGGCTATACGTTTATTACGCTGTATGCCGTGATTTTCTGTTACTATATCGTCAGGGTCATCATGCAGCTTCAGATTAAACGTCAGCTGCGTGCACGATTCGATGAAATTGAAGAGATTATTATTTCGCCTACAATGAAGTTCAGACAATGGCGCATTGCCGTAAAATGTAAATCCTCTTTCCATGTTGGGCGCAGCATGAATGGTGAGGTCGTCATTTTAGACACATTTAACCGTGTGCCGGTCCCTGATACTGAAATTATGAAAATTGCTAAGCAAGATGAAAACATTTCAGCCTTTCTCTCCTTCTCCCCTGTCTACCGGTGGGAAGTGGATAAATACAAGGATCATTATGAAGTGCGGTTCATTGATTTGCGCTACCGCAGCAAAGGTCACTATCCTTTTGTCGCGATCTGCCATATCGACATGGACCACCAAATCAAAAATTCCTATACCGGCTGGATTTTCAGTGAAGAAAAACTGCAAAAAAAATTAAGACTCGGCTCTGTGTGAGCGAGTCTTTTTTTGTTGTGTAGGGCTTGAATTTAGGTGAATAGATATTTGAATTTATGTAATTCGCAGAAACTGTGAACTATGCACTTATGTTGAGTGCGACTAAAAACAATTTTAAGTAGTAGATGAACAATGGTATTTCAATCCACACACTCATGTAGAGTGCGACTTAAACTGACCAGTGAGGGTCAAAGTGCGAAAAAATTTCAATCCACGCACTCATGTAGAGTGCGACATTTGCGCTGCTGTTTGAATTTGATGGGGGTGTATTTCAATCCACGTACTCATGTAGAGTGCGACTGCGATTTCCGCCTTAATTATAATATTTTTTAGGAAATGATCCTTAAGTTTCTATATAGAATTTTGTTTTCACCCCTGAAAAATATACATTTTTTCCCATTTTTGTCGAATGAAACGGTGCGAATGTTTCAGGGATTTTATGTTCACCTCACATTCGCACCGACTTTTTCTTAGTATGAAATCTATTGAAACTTGTTAATCATACTTCTTTATATTTCAGCAACAATTGAATTCAATTAGATTCATGACTACTGAGGCAGGAGGCAGAGTTATGTTTTCGCAATTATTAATCCACCCACTCATGTTGAGTGCGACGACCAATACGGTGACACGCCGGTTAAATCAACGATATTTCAATCCACGCACTCATGTAGAGTGCGACTTGTTCATTTTCCTATTACTGCTGATGTCCGCCTATTTCAATCCACGCACTCATGTAGAGTGCGACTGCAATTTCTGCCCTAATTATAACATTTTTTAGGGAATGATAGCCAAAACCACCTCTAATAAAATATACATTTTTTCTCAATTTTGTCGAATGAAAAGGTGCGAATGCCCCAGGAATTTTATGTTCACCTCACATTCGCACCGAATCTTTCTTAATCCTATTTAATTAAAAACTATTATTGATGATAATCATACTTATTTCGCTGTTTCATCAACAGCTTTGAATTCATTAATAAAATGGGTGAGACAGAGTTATGTTTTTCACACCTATATCAAGTGCAATTGTCCATATATCTTTCAAGCTACATTCTGACAAGAATTTTATTCCTCACACTCATATAGAGTGCGATTTTAAAAAAACATCAAGCTGAACCATCGGCTAATTTAAACCCACGCACTCATGTAGAGTGCGACTGCGATTTTCGCCCTAATTATAACATTTTTTAGGGAATGATCGGCAAAACCCTTAAGTTTCTATATAGGAATTAAGTTTTCACCCCTAAAAAATATACATTTTTTCTCATTTTCGTCGAATGAAACGGTGCGAATGTTCCAGGGATTTTATGTTCACCTCACATTCGCACCGACTTTTTCTTAGTATGAAATCTATTGAAACTTGTTAATCATACTTATTTATATTTTCAGCAACAATTGAATTCAATTAGATGCATGACTACTGAGGCAGGAGGCAGAGTTATGTTTTCGCAATTATTAATCCACCCACTCACGTAGAGTGCGACCTATTTTGACCAAAAAAGTCAGCGACGCTTCAGATTTCACCCCACGCACTCATGTAGAGTGCGACGAAAACTAGCTCCTTTTGAAAGCGAGCCGCATTATTTCAATCCACACACTCATGTAGAGTGCGACCAGTATTTTTCTTGTTTGGGTTACCTTGTATCAATTATTTCAATCCACGCACTCATGTAGAGTGCGACTGTCCTGCTCATGCTGATGGTAAGCAGCAGGAAGCATTTCAATCCACGCACTCATGTAGAGTGCGACAATATAAGAAGCCTACGATCATTACAAGCAATTTAAGATTTCAATCCACGCACTCATGTAGAGTGCGACCTTGTCTAAAGAGCGAACTCTACTCAGTGATTAAATTTCAATCCACGCACTCATGTAGAGTGCGACTGCGATTTTCGCCCTAATTATAACATTTTTTAGGAAATGCTCGTCAAAACCCTCAAGTTTCTATATAGAATTTTGTTTTCACCCCTAAAAAATATACATTTTTTCTCATTTTTGTCGAATGAAACGGTGCGAATGTTCCAGGGATTTTATGTTCACCTCACATTCGCACCAAGTTTCATGAAATGACGTCGTCAATTTTAAGTCTTCCATAACCTGCATTTGTTTTAGCGCCGATTCCTTCGTGTTCTAAAGCGCCTAGTAAGATGGTTTTGGCGAGTTCGAGCCATTCCGCTTCTTCTGGTAGATTCCTTTTTGTTTTCAATAGAAGTTGAAAGCGGCCGTTGACCACCGTTAAGAAATGAATCGGTGTTGGTGAGTCATCGTCTCGAGGGGCTGGAACACTTCCCCCTTTGTTCATCTTATCTAGCTTGACGCTGTTGTAGTCTGAATGATGTGGTGTCATCACATCCACTTTGAATGCTTCTCCTACCGTCTCTGGCATCATGAGCGCATCATGAAATTCGATGATACCGGCACGTTCGTTTGTTCCAAACAATGTGTTGTAATCACTACCATCTTGTTTTAGTTCTTCAAAGTTTTCACCTAATACAGAATGGGCATAATGAGAGGCTACGCCTTTTAAAGCTGTTCCTGGTAAATAAGGAATGCCGTATATCGGGTGTAATAACAATCCCGTTTCAAGTACACCCTCTCCTCCATGTCCAATGACTAACGGCGATATGGACTTGACTAGGCATGTGGGGTTCGTATCGGTATAATATTGCTCCACAAATCTTTCATACAAAAAGCGATTTTCCCCCCACTGTTTTCGATGTAGACGAATTACATTTTCATAAAATGACTGCTTCTCCGCACTGTCATTTATGATGTCCGACAATGTAGAACCACCAATCTCCCATTTGCTTTTGTTTAAGGTTAATGACAGATTCATTGGATGTCCTCCACATTTTCCGCCCCTTGTTCCACCTTTAAAATAGATTCCGCATATCTTTTTAACCAAACAGATGCACTTAAAGCTTGTCTTGATTTGATTAAGTAATTTCGATTAGAAGCTGACCAATCTCCTTGTATATCTAGTGTTTCTTTTATATCCTGAACGAATTGTTGATAAGCATTTCCTTTTTTTGATTTTGCTTCAAAAAATGTAATGGTGAGCCTTAATCCATTTGTTAAGATCATTGAGGCGAATCTGTGACAGAGTTGTCCATATTGATTTGAGAAATTCTCCTCATTCGTTTTGGCATTCATCACATGTTGATACGCTTTCTCAGCATAATGATGTTGAATGAGTTTCATGATCTCTCCCCTCCTGTCATACGCCAGGATACTCTTCCTTTACCTACGTTTGTGTTTCCACCTAATTGAAGATACATCTGTTTTTCTAGTTGATTTAAAAGTTGATGTCTAACAGATAAATCATTGCTTCCATCGACACGATCACACCACATGAGTCCATAAAATATGGCTTCTGCCGGTACATACTCTTCATACCAGAGAGCTCCTTTACTAACTGTTTGGGTTTCATGATCAATTCTAATACGAGGTGTCACTTCAGAATTCATGGTGACAATGTATTGAAAAACGTCATCACTTACAATCACAAATCGTTCTATCCAAAGAGTTTGTGATTGTTTATCGTCGAATAAGAGTTTGGCCATCTGTTTAGCAAAATCGGTTAGTTGTTGAGATTTTTTCGCAGCCCCTTGAAATTCACCTAGATATAATTCGTCATTCTCTACTAATTTAGAATTCATGGTGACTAGCGTGCTTGATTCTTCTATGAAATCAGGGATATCCAGCGATACGCCTAATGCTTTTGCATCGCGGGCTAATCTTTTCAATATGAGTGGACTTGCCACATATCCAAATGTACCGTATCTACTCGCCACCGGGAATGAAAATAACCGGCCATCTGTCATGACGACTGCTCCTGCGCTTCCATCTTGATCTCCTTGTGTACCAAATACTTTTTGTACGAATGTGTCTTGTCCTTTCGCGCGATAATGCTCACGCTGCACGCCTTTGATACTGCTTCCAGGTATAATCGGCCATTCTGTTACTTTTTCTCGTTGAATAGGCATATCAATCACGCCAATTCCTTCACCCGCTCCAATATGAAGGGGGGATAAACAATGTATCCAAAACCAACGGCTTGCTTCCATCATCTCACTCCTCTTATTCATTCGGTTTCCATATTCCCCAAAGTGCTAACCCGCAGCCATCTTCACGATCAAACGCTTCTTTGCGCCGGTTACGATCGGATACTGATTGAAGCCACATTTTTTCGGCCAGTTCTGCTGGATCTCCTTCTTCTACTGTAAAGAAGTAAACGCTACCCGCGGGGACTAAGCGGCGGATTGCTTTTTCACGCCCTTTGTCTTTATTTGCTAAGCTCCATCCAGAGATAGGCTGCCAATGTGGAACAGATGCCCAAACCAATTTCAGTCGTACATTTGTATCAAATAGTGGTTTTGACATGAGCTGTTCATCCAGCCAGCCGGGCTGCCATCCTTTACTGAAATAAGCAGGTGTCGCCAATATCATGCGAACATATAGCTTGTTTTTGAGCGATTCTTTAATAGCATCCGGACATGTCCAATCTTGTTGGTATACATGAGGCCTGTCTTCTATATGAGCCAGCCGACGTTCACCACCTATCGGGTGAAGACTTGAGAAAGGCTTTAATTCTTCTGACTCTTCAGTAGATAACTCTATTCCCGCCTCCAGTTTAAAGTCATCTGGGAATAAGAGCGATTCTGTTGAAAATAGATGCTGATCTTTTGCCTTTTTACTGCCAGTTTCCACCTCAATTTGTGTTCGTTCCTGACGCTGTAATGCTGGAATAAATGCTGGTGGTGTTCCCTTTTTGAAAGAATGATTTTCCTTCTGCATATGTTGGTATTCAGTCAAGGCTTCCTTCACCTGACTCTCATCCACTGCGTCTGTCAGCCAGTTCACCATCCACTTTAGTGATACAAAAGCAGGCGGCGATTTCATTTTTTTACGAGCACCAGCTCCAATTGGCGGCCATAATGCCTCACTAAAACGGCCTGTTTTTCCTGTACCATAAAAGCCCTGTCCTTCCGACATCATTGGCTTCGGTCTCACTTGATACATGCCATACTCATCATCGAATAACTCAAGGTCATGAGGCATTGGCACATATAAATGATCATGCCAGCGATATAAAGGACCTCGCACAAGAGATTTTGAATAATAAGAAAGTGGCGTCGTGTGTTTGATTGATTGTCGTTTCTTTGCTAGAGCTGTACGAAGTGTTCCTGCGACCACACTTGGCGGAACATCGTTTAGTGAACGCGCCCGTATACCTGGTACACTTTGAAATGGGCGTGCATCACGAATAAGCAGCGGATCAAGCGGTTGAATGTGAAACCATCTTTCAGGCATGTCCACTTACCTCCTCCAGTTGAAGAGTAATGATCATACATTCAGCGATTGTATGTAATTCTTCTAATGTATTCTTCTTCGGTATATACTTCGCAATCAATTGATCGATCCACTCTTTCGTTTCTTGCTCTGTTTTTGCTTCCGTTTTCTTTTTGAATGCAAGACGTCTTATCTCTAGTGGAATGAGTTCATCTAAAATTTCCGGCTGTTTTCTAAAAGAAGACTGTTCGTATGTTTGATACAACTCTCGTAAGCCATATGCAAAGCCAGATGTGAAATAAGACTGTTTTAACCACGTCGTCATCTCTTGGATAGAGGCCACTGGATCTATTTGAAATGAGACTGAGATATTCATTGTGTCTCCTCCGCCTCGCTTTTGGAAATGAATCGCTAATGAATTCCGCTCTTGTTTCGCATATTGTTCAGCCTGACGTGCCATGCTTCTTACTTCTTCAAGAGGCTCAAGCATATGAACGATGGCGATTCCAATTGAAATCGAAGGAGGTATTTCACTATGTTGATGAGCCTTCATCGTTGAAACAAATTCACTTTGTAATTTCCCAGCTGCTTCTAAGCATTGGTGCACCGGTACATAAGCCATGACATCATCTCCACCACCATAAATCAATGTACCTTCACATTTGGAAATAATCTCACTTGCCTTTGAAGCAAAAGTTGAGAGCGTTTTAGAAAATGCAATATGACTTTCTACATGCTGTATATTTCGCAGTTGGCTGCCCATCTTATCTCCATCCGCCATGAGAAAGGCATAGTAAGGTGAAGGTACTGGTGGTTTGATCGGCTGGCCGTGATGTTTGCTGTATTCACCTTTGAAATATTTTTCAAGCAGCTGTGTGATGTTATTTTTTGCTTCTGTTTGTGCTATTCCAACAAGTCCTCGTTGTTCAAGAAAATCTTCAATTCTTCTTTCATAAAAAAGCGATGCCTCACTCAAATCAAGAGGAGCTACTGTCAGGTTCGTATTCTCAAGATACGTTTCTACATTTTTCACATATTGTGTGGCTGCTTTCTTCATCTGTTCATTTTGTTCCAACATGTTTTGATAGGGAGCAAAAGCTTTATCGCATACAGATGGAAATGTCTCGCTCGGATGCTTATGTAAGGACAATCGTTTGATCACTGAAATCGCATCTAATGATTCATGTTCACCAATTCCCCATTTCGCTAGTTGCGCCACTTGCTGTGGTGTTTTTTGCTTTTGGAAAACAGACTCTCGTCCACCATCAAGTGATGATTTTGGTTCACCGAATAACGCCCCTGGTTCATTTTGTTTAAAATCTCTTAAAGTCTTCCGTGCCGCCATTAAGCCTTCGACTTCTTGAAGAGCCAAATGATATGGACTTGCGGACGCATTTGCCGCTTCCTCTTGAGTTTGCATCTCAGTCCATACAGTATAAAATTCTATTAAATCATCTACTTGTCGATTCCATGTGCCTATTTGAATATAAGGATCCACAATCTCTCTTACAAAGTCTGCGTATTCCTTCCATTTGTCATATACTGCTTTTTTTACTTGTCTTGCAACGGATGAAGGTTGTTCGTGTGAGATTTCCCCCAATATTTTATTTGGTGCGTTGTTTGGTTCTGCAGAGGATTCGTTGAACACAGGGAAAATAAGCGTTCCACCCAGTTCCTGAAATTTCTTCGCACCTGCTTTACTTAATTCAGATAGAAGAAAAGAGCCAAACCATAAATCACGCGTCCGCCTTGCTTGCGCAATAAATTCTTGAACGGGCCCTATCGAAAATAGCATCAATGTTTGTTTTTGTAATTCTTCTGACAAAATGTTTGCACCTCCTTGCTATGTAAAAAGGCTTGAATCGCCGATGAGTGCGTACGGCCACTCTCGTCTTGTAATGGGTTTTTTGAGTAGGTGGCTGTTGGGTAGATACTTTGTTCATCTGTCACATCGGGCAAAGGCTTTCTGTCCCCTAAAAGCGATAAAGCTTCGATCTTTGGTTGCTGCAGCACCATCACCATGCCCACTGATTCCTTTTGATTAATAGCCAATGGTTTTAAGATGAGTGGTGAAGCTAAGCGATCCTTTCCTTTAGGTAGGAGCGTTACAGGATCTGGATCTTTCCCACTATCTTTAGGAGCAAATCGGAACTGAATAGGCAAACCAAATTGAGCTCTAGGAAATGCTTGATATCTAAATGGTTTCTCTTTTGGATAAGGGATGTGATGACCTGATTTAGCCTTACCTGTTAACAGACGAATAGTATCTGCTTCCGGCCAGCAACTTCTTCCCCTTTTTTTGTCCGGGTTAGATCTTCTTCGAAATGTTTCATATGTCTGAATGACAGACCGCCAGCTTGAGATCATAGATGATGGAAATGCCTGTACTTTGAATTCTCGACTAAGCGTCGGCCATTCTCGGCTTGATGCTGGCAATTGGATGTCATATTCTAAAAGCTTTTGCTCAAACCATTTTTCCAATTGGCTTTTTGTCCTCTTGTTGTGTGGTGAAAATTGCTTGCAATATAAACTGCCACACCCACGTCTCGTTCTTGACCCAAGCCCACCGAAGTTGATCCAAGCCCATAATGCTGCTTCAACTTCTTTTTTGATTAACTCAAAATCGGTTGTTTTTTTAGATAACCGGATATTTAAAGAAAATTGCGCCTTCATGAGGTATGGTGTTTTATCTTTCATATTTGAAAGAACATACCGTGGAAAAGGATGATTTTTCTTTTTAAAAAATACTTTTGAATTTCTTTTCACTTCGTCTTTTTCATAATGGGTTACCACTTGAATCTGGCTCGCTTGTTCTGTATGACCAAATATCTCTGCTTCTCTTTTAGATAATTCATTCGCATTTTTGCAGGCAGCTCCTCGAGTTGCACGCCACCAGAAACGAAGATGTCCACGAATTGCACTTTCTCGAATCGGTCTGTCTTGATCAATTGAGTTTGATTGGGGCCCTCCCCCAAACATTGGCGTAACCAAATGAATAGTGAGCGGCTCTTTAAAAAGTCTTTGGTCTTCATGAATTTTCTTGTCAATCGCATGTTTCACATCATGCCAATTCGTTTTGGGCTTACTAGATTCCCTTGTCATGTCGCTCTCCTTTCTTCACTTCGTTATCTGTTTCTGAAATAGCTCGGCATATGCATAGTGAGGGAAAAACATGGGATTGTTAATGAGCATCAGCAATTGATTTAATTGGAAGTTCAGCGTTAACAGATCGTATCCATCAATACGTAAATCGCTGAGTTTGTTCGAAATCACTTTGTCTTTACTATCATCTTTATTTTTCTCACTATTTTTTTTCTTTTCTTTATCCTCTTGTTCCTTAGACCTTTCTGGATCATAACAATTTAATTCATTAGCCCACCATCCTAGCTTTTTATCTTCATTAGGAGCTCTTAAATGAAATACACTCTTTTGTTTCATAAGAATAAGGTCAAATGCTTTGTCTAATATTTCAAACATCTTTGAAGATGAGTTTGCTGTTTGCCTTTTTAAATTACTTGCTAAAATTAAAATAGGACGTGTTCGTTTCTGTGTATCATTTTCAACCATGTCAACCCCTTTGGCGGCTATCCTAGCTATTCCTTTTGTTTTCGGTACTAATTTTTTTATATTGTCAGACCAAACTTTTAAATTATCAACATCGAAATTTGAACTTTTACATTCTATAGCAACCGCAACCGCCTCAATCGGTATAAATTTCAACGAATTGTGTTGGAACACATACGGCGTATACTGCTCATCAAATACGGCAATATCGACTTCGTTAGAATGATTTCCTTCTGAGTCAATAATGATGACACCTTGTGCTAATGAATACTTTTTAGGAATGATTTTCCGAAAAAACTCCAACCACATCACTTCTCTAGAATCTCCTGTCAGCCCGCCATGATTAGAAGCAAAGTCGACTTCTTCGGATATCATGCTGTTTAATCTTTGATAATTCTCTAAGATCAGCTGCTCAACTTTACCAGTTCGCTCCGTTTCACCCAAACCAATTCCTCCTTCATCATTCACTACGAATGGATAAAATTTGAATCTAAATAACTACTTTTCATTTCGACTTGTTTTGAGATTTTTTTAGGTGTATTCAGGAAAAAGAAGAAGAAAAAAACATGACTGCAAGGAGTCATGTTTTCACTATACAAATGAACAGTATATTCTGATGGCTTTTGTATCTGAAAGAGGGTGTTGTAAGAAGATGATCTTTAAGGTAGTCATAACCGTTTAAGAGCATATTTCAATCCACACACTCATGTAGAGTGCGACTGTCTGAAATGTCTGTAATGCCGGAAGTTGTTTCATTTCAATCCACGCACTCATTTAGAGCGCGACTGCGATTTCTGCCCTAATTATAACATTTTTTAGGGAATGATAGGAAAAATCCACAAATTTCAATATATAATTTTGTTTTCTTCTTCATAAAATATACATTTTTTCTCAATTTTGTCGATTGAAAAGGTGCGACTGTCCTGGGGTTTTTATGTTCACCTCACATTCGCACCGACTATTGAGTCAGTCTTGTTTTTTCACACCTATATCAAGCACAATTGTCAATATATCTTTAATAGCTACCTACTGATGAGGGTTTCAATCTCACACTCATTTAGAGTGCGACAATCAAACATGTTACAGCTGGTCATGAGCAAAGAATTTCAATCCACGCACTCATGTAGAGTGCGACTGCGATTTCCGCCCTAATTGTAACATTTTTAAGGAATAATTGTTAAAATTCACAAATTTCAATATATAATTTTGTTTTCTCTTATTAAAATCAAGAATAGCTAAGCACTCATGTAAAGTGCGACACGGCAATCATGTTTAAAAGCCGAAGCAGGCTAATTTCAATCCACGCACTCATATAGAGTGCGACTGCGATTTCCGCCCTAATTATAACATTTTTTAGGGAATCATAGCCAAAACCCTCAATTTTCTATATGGAATTTTGTTTTCACCTCTAAATAATATACATTCTTTCTCATTTTTGTCGAATGAAAAGATGCGAATGCCCCAGGGATTTTATGTTCACCTCACATTCGCACCAATTTTTTATTAATCCTATTTAATTAAAAACTATTGCTCTAAAGGTACTTATTCATTATTTAATCAACAGGTTTGAATTCATTTAAAAACATGTCTACTGAGCCAGAGTCATGTTTTTCACACCTAAATCAAGCACAATTGTCAATATATTTTTCAAGCCACCTACTGACGAGAATTTCAGTCCTCACACTCATGTAGAGTGCGACGAGTACCAAACGAAGCAGCTTGCCGGCTATTATCATTTCAATCCACCCACTCTTGTAGAGTGCGACTTCATGAGACAGGACGTAAATCTCGATGCAAGCGATATTTCAATACACGCACTCATGTAGAGTGCGACTGCGATTTCTGCCCTAATTGTAACATTTTTTAGGAAATGATAGGCAAAATCCACAACTTTCAATAAAGAATTTTGTTTCCCCCTTTATAAAATATACATTTTTCCTCAATTTTGTCGAATAAAAAGGTGCGAATGTCCCGGGGATTTTATGTTCACCTCACATTCGCATCATAAGCCTTTCTTACATCTTCGTCATATATTCCACAATAAACTCCCAAAAGCCAGGTCCTTCTTGGTAAATCAGCCAGTCTACTTTTTCGATGAGTTTGATATAGAGTTCTTGTTCGAGGTCTTCTCTTTCTTGATATGCCGTGTTTTGTAGTTTCTTTTTGATCATGGGTGTGAAGGTTTCAATGAGTTCTTCCATTTCTCCATTGGTCATTTTGTCTTCGTGCACGGACATCTCCCCCTGTTTCTTCTTTTAGTTTGTTGAGTGCTTTTTTGTGAATGTTTGAGATGTTTTGTCTTGTTTCGCCTAACTGATCGGCTATTTCCTTCATCGTTTGGCCTTCGACATAGATTTGGGTTAAGACCATTTTTTGTTTGTCTGTGAGCTGCTGGTAGGCCTTGTACAATGTTTGGTCTTGCAGATGCTCTCCTAAGTCTTGCTGGTTGAAGAGCACGGCTTCATACGTATCTGTTTGAACAGGGTCTTTCACTTCTTGTGTATCAGGATGATCGAGTATGAGCGGAAAACGCTGCTGTTTCTTTTTTACTCGTTTGTCAAAGTCGACTGAAAAGATGCGTATCATTGTGGAGATATACTTGATGATGCGGATTTTCTGATAGAACTGTTTGAACTCGGAATCTAGTTTTTTGGCATTTTCCTCGTTTGGCTCTTCCATGACTTGCCGGAGCAGCTGCTCGTTTTTCGGGTTGCTTAAAAACTGCTGAATGAGCGGGTGATCAATGATTTCCTTCCATTTTGCTTTCAATAACAGCCGATAATCCATGTGCATCCTCCCCTTTGTTCCCTCTACTAGCATTAAGTGGACAAAAGTTAAAAAAAGTAAACTTCGTGAAACGGGTCTAATGGTTCATTTTATCCCCCTCTACTTTCCTTTTTCTTCTTTCATACCACTTATATAGAAGACGAGCATCCGCTGGGAGGTGAGACAAATGGAGACCTTTTTTTCAGAGGAATGGCTGAAGCAACTCGGTCAGGCTGGCTTCCCTGCCATTTTGACGGTTTACTTGCTGACACGCTTTGAACGAAAGTTTGATGAATTAAGCAAGCTCATCCAACGATTAGTCGCTGCTCAAAAAAATGATGAATTAGATTGACATCTGCTTGATTCGTTTCACCTTATGAAAACGAGGGCGAAATGAAAGGCCTTTTGTCACCTCACACAATACGATGTTGAAAGGGGATTTTATCATGAGTGAAAAGCCAAATGGAATACCACAGCCGATTCGAGGAGAAAAAGGAGCAACGGTCAAAATTCCACGTAATCTCGAGCGGGACAGACAAAATCCAGATATGCTCACGCCGCCAGAAACCGATCATGGAACGGTCTCCAACCTGAAATATTCTTTTTCTGATACACACAATCGTTTAGAAAAAGGCGGCTATGCCCGAGAGGTAACAGTCCGCGAACTGCCGATCTCTAAAAGTCTTGCATCTGTCAATATGCGGCTAAAGCCTGGTGCGATTCGTGAGCTTCACTGGCATAAGGAAGCGGAATGGGCGTACATGATTTATGGGGAAGCCCGGATCACATCGGTTGATGCAGAGGGGCGCAATTTTACAGAGGATGTGACTGAGGGTGATTTGTGGTACTTCCCTTCTGGCCTGCCGCACTCTATCCAAGCACTTGAACCGGGAGCTGAATTCTTGCTTGTATTTGATGATGGGTCATTCTCAGAAAATAGTACGTTCCAAGTAACTGATTGGCTTGCCCACACGCCAGAGGAAGTCGTGCTTAAGAACTTCGGTATGACAAAAGAGCAGTTTGACAAGCTGCCAGAGAAAGAAAAGTATATTTTCCAAAAAGGAATTCCTGGTTCCCTTGAATGTGACAAGGTGAAAACAGAGCAAGGGGAAGTCCCGAATTCATTTAAATATGAGCTGTTAAAACAGGAGCCGATTACGTCAAGCGGCGGACAAGTGTGGATTGCGGACTCTACCAATTTCAAAGCGTCTAAAACGATTGCATCCGCTCTTGTGAAAGTTGATCCAGGTGCTATCCGAGAGCTGCACTGGCATCCAAATACGGATGAATGGCAATATTTTATTTCTGGAAAAGCACGAATGACGGTCTTTGCTTCTGATGGACATGCGAGAACCTTCAACTATCAGGCGGGAGACGTTGGCTATGTGCCATTTGCGATGGGGCATTATGTAGAAAATACAGGAGACGAACCGCTTTATTTCTTAGAAATCTTTAAGAGCGATCATTATGCAGACATTTCACTCAATCAGTGGCTTGCGGTCACACCGAAACAGCTTGTTTTGGATCATTTAGATCAAGGCGAAGATTTCTTAAAACTGCTTGATACTGAAAAACACCCTGTGATCGCTGCGCCTAAAAAAGAGGATTAACGTATGACTTCCTGCAAAAAGGCTGTCCTTTTTGCAGGTATCTTCATGTAAAGGAGTGTTGTTTACCCATGCAGCAATCTGTTCACGCTTTATGGCAAGGGCTGAAATGGCTCATGGCGGCGTCGGCTGTCTGTTACATATTTTTGTTGTTTTGTGTGCTGTTCTTTCATTTGACGGGTGCTTTTTATCATTCGATTTTATCGCTGCTTCTGTTTATGGGCATCTATGTTGTACTTGGTATCTCTTTTGAACATCTGGAACACGTGCTCATGCGGTTTGTTCGTAAGTGCCGGTCCAAAAAACGATCCATCGTTTTCTATGCCGTTTTACTTCACCTTTTGTTTATTTGGGGTGCTGTCTATGTATCAGACGAATTGGTTGACGGCATTTTGCTGACTACTTCTGAAGAAATTCTATTTGCGCTTAGTCTTTGGCTATTTCATTTTTTGTTTGATTATGCGACGTTTTCGTTTGATAAGGGAGCTTCGTGAGGCGCTATCGTCTTTTTGTGGAGAGCGCTTGTTTGACCTGCTCCATATGATGGAGATCATGCTTAATCAAACCTTGAAAATAACTTGATAACGTCAGCTCGGTTTGACCGATCAGAAAGGGTGTAGTCCAGCGAGATGCTTCGATTTTCTTCATTTCTTGAAGCAATTTTGTTCTAACAGCAATAAATCGCCCAATCGTCTCGCTTCTCTCTTCCTTTCTTGCTCTTTCGGCTGACTGCTGATTCATTTCATGCACATCAGGTGCCTGAGGTAACGCTTTATTGTTCCAAAATTCCTTTAGGCGATCGTGTAAAATAAATTCATCCCATGGAACGAAATGTGCGATGATCTCAGCAATACTCCACTTTCCATCAGCAATAGTGCGGCGCCATTCTTCGTCTGTTACATCCGCTAGTGACAGTACCCATTCAAGGGTGAGTTCGTAGTGTTTTATCACGGTGTCTTTGTTCATATTTTGTTATCCCCTTCATGTTTTCAAAAGAAATTGGTTAGTTTCATTCTTGCGAAATCATTTATAACATATTATCATATACTTTAATTACCAAATGAAAAGGGGGAATTGTCATACGCTGTCCTACATGAAAAAGCCTATTTTTTGTACTAAAATAAACCGACCGGTCTGTTTATATGGAAGGAGGAAAAATGATGAAATCTCAAAATGTGATCATTATTGGCAGTGGTGTAGCAGGATTGGCTACTTCTTTATTTTTAAAAAAGGCTGGAATGGAAAGTACGATTTATGAAAGCAGGTCAGATGAAGAATTAGAAACAGGCGCAGGTTTTTTACTGTCTCCAAATGGGGTAAAGATTTTGGATGAAATCGGGTGTAAAAATGAAGTGATAGCAAATGCAGCAGTGATAAAGAGGATCCAGCAAATAAACAGTGAAAATGAAGTGGAAGCAATCTTTAACAATCATAGCGAAAAATATCATCATGCCCCTTTGATCAACGTCATGAGAGCACAAATCATAACCATCCTTTTAAAGGAAGTTGAGCGACAAGGAATCGAAGTGAAATACAACAAAAAGTTAACCTCGATCAAACAGCAGCCTCATTCCGTTCAGGTTCTTTTTGAAGATGAAACTGTGATAACAGGTGATATTGTAATAGGAGCAGATGGGACTTTTTCGAAAACAAGAGAAGCGGTTGCATTTAATGCTAAATTAGACTATAGCGGTTTTTGGGGACTTCAAGGGGTATCCTATGTGAAGGATTTTGTCTTAGAGGAGGCAACGAGTTATTTTTACAATGATGAACACTTTCAATTCATTTTTGGAAAAGCGCATCCGACAAATCAATTGAATATTTTATGGCAGGCTTTCTCGCAACGTCCTGAAAAATTACCTGCAAAACATTTTGAGAAAGCCAGCAAAGAAACCATTCGACAGTTATTATATCAACAAATGGAAGGCTGGAATATTCCGAAGCACCTTTTTGACATGATCGATCATACAGAGATGTTTTTCCCAAGAAGTATTTATGAAATCAAGGACCTCTCTGTGTGGTCAAAAGGACGTGTTGTTCTTGTAGGTGATGCTGTACATACGGCTAATCCTTTTGTTGGTCAAGGAGCATCATATAGTCTAGAAGATGCGATGGTCATAGCAAAGATGCTGAGGGATCATGATTATCGAGATGCGTTCTATTATTATGAACAGGATCGAAGAACGAGGACAGAAGAGTTAAATGCGTTATTTCAGCATATGAATATTCAACACGATATTGATCGAAAGATGAACGAATACCATATTAAATGGGAAGAAGAAACATATGTATGAGATGAAAGATAAAAAAACACCACTTATGATGAAAAGTGGTGTTTCTTGTGTTTTCTTCGTGCATATAAGATCGCACCAATCAAACTGACGAGTGAAATCAACGCGAGAATTCTGATATAAGGCGGATAGTAGGTTAACACAATCTCGTTTTTGCCTTTTTCTATTGGAAAACCGATAAAGGCGTAATTGGCTTGTTCAATATCGGTCTGCTTTCCGTTCACCGTGAGCTCCCAGCCTTTTTCATATGGTACTGGCAGAACCATATAATCATTGCCACGTTTGTTATCATATGAAATCGTAAAGCGGTTGTTTTCGAGCTTTACCTGCTGGCTGCCATGATCCTGTTTTTCTTTTTCATATGCCTTTTCTAGGATGCGGTAAGGCTCTTGATACAGCCTCAGTTGATTGAGTTCATACGTCCCTTTTGGTACTCGAATGGAAAGGATTTTTTCCGCAGGGACTCGAATCGTCACTTCATTGACACCTGTTTTGTAGATGGATGTATTGCTTTTTCGTGAGGTGACGTAGTGATCAACAGATAACTGAAATCCTTCGTTACGGTCTGTCCGCTTCACATAAAAGCTCACATACACATCCCCAGCGCGGGCCATATCATCTGGCAGCGTGATATTCAGGCCGCCTGTTTCTCCGTATACATCAAGCACGCCATGTTCGTATATGGCTTGTATCGTATGAATATTTGTATCCTTGACTCGATCTGGCGCGTGCTCAATTTCAGCGTTTCCTTTTTTGTCTAAAACCACACCTTGCAGCATCGCATGCTCCCTATCAAGTGCTGAGGCATCCTTTAAGGATTCTTCTGAATAAACGGTGCTTGTTGTTCTTGCAAATGGCAGCGGCCGTGTATTTTCATACACTTTATAATGCTCGCTTTCCAATATAGGCTTAAAATAAGCTGGCGGTGAGTAAGGCATCGCGCTCGTTCTCATATAATACTTTCCATAGGTCAGGCTGTATAAATTCGCCCTGTCCCCCATTGTTGCATAACGGCTGACACTTTCCCGTCCCATATCGATTTGCAGGTCATTCCAGTAGAAATTGAGTAAATGCTGATTCAATATACTTGAATACGCACTCATGCCTTGAAAGCCTTCAAATAACGGGGTGTTGTTGCGCACGCCGTTCATCCAGTCAATCCGGGCAAGCGGATCTTTTGAAGAGCGGCTTTGAATCTGCTGAATGAGCTTCATTTGCTCATGTCCAGCATAAGCCTCACTATTCAGATACGTATCTGATACGCTCTTAATATTGCTTCTTTCAGATAAGTAGCCTTGCTGATACACGCCTGCTGTCAGTAAGCTGACAACGATGAGCACAGCTGAAAAGAGACGAAGGTGCTGGCGTTTTTCCGCATGAATCAAAAGGAAAAACAAGCTGATCACAAGCAGTCCTATGCCTGTAAATACAACAACATCCATATTTCCCTTTGCTCGTTCTGATAAGATGACTGCGAGAAGAAACACGATCCAAGCGCCTAAGACCGCACGCTTTTTCCACTTCCACTCGATTTGCGAGAAATGCTTGATGGTGATGGCTGCGACCGCTCCAACTGTAAAGGCAAGAATGTACTCAAATCTGTACTGCGGTGCTGAGAAACCATTAAACACGCTCGCCATCTTTGGACTGTAGTGAAAAACAATGAGCAGAACGCTGATCGATGTAAACATGAAAAACCACCTGTTCCGGTAAAGCGGAACGAGGAACATACAAATGAGAAAGATCACAGGTAATAAATACACCCTGCTTGTAAACAGCAGATGATCATGCAGATCAAACCAAGGTATGGATTGATCATATGGCGGCCTTATATTATTCAGAAAGCCATAGACAGACGGGACAAAAAAGGCGGCACTGATTCCAAAGGATAACAGCGTAGAGACCGCCAGCGTCCAGAACACCTTCCACCCGTTCTCCTCACTTCGAAGCTTGATGATATATCTGAAGACAAGATAGATCGCTAAAAAGATAAAATGAATATAAGCAAAGTAAAAATTGTTGATAAGCATCAGGCTGCACGCCGCAATAAACCAAGCCGGCTTACCTGTTTTGAAAATCCGTTCAACCCCAAGTACAAGCAGCGGGAGCCACATCATACTGTCGGTGAAAAACTCCCAAAATGTTTGATGCCGAAAATACACAATAGACAATCCGTAAATTGCGGCTCCTGTTAATGCGCTCAGCCTATGCTGAACCATTGAAAGAAGCACACGGTAAGCGATGAAAAGAATAAGCGTCAGCTTGATCACACTCAGCCAAATGACGGCATTTGCCCAGAAATGAATGTCCGTTGACTGGATGAAATGAAGCGCATTCATCAGCCAGACGACAGCGACTGTGACCATAAAGACAGTCGACGTTGTGAAATAATAACCTAATTGCGTATATGTACCGCCGCCTAGACCGAATTGATAGGAATAAAAGAAGTTCCCTTTGACGTATTCATCGTAAAGCAGCTTTTTAAATGGGAGCATTTGTGAGATTCCGTCTCCATCTCCTGTCATATACCGGCCTTGCGTATATTCATATAAGAAAAAGGAGTGTCCTAATAAAGCGAGAATGAGGCACATTCCTATCATTATCCATCTACGTTTCATCATCTAAATCCTTTCCACAAAAGATCCACTTTTCTTTGAAACAAAACAACCCAGCAAGCGATTCGTGCTTGCCGGTTATTTGACTCCACGTTATTTAAATAACTGTGTTAACACTCGGTCTTGTTCCTTTGAGCTTGTCTCTTGTTCCATCACATTTGATTCCTGGATTAAATAATGCGGCCTCTTTTTCGTTTCATAATAGATACGGCCAATATATTCTCCAATCACACCTAGACTCAAAAGCTGGACACCTCCGAGGAACAGCACAGCCGATATTAAAGTAAAATAACCCGGCACCATAATGCCCGTTCTGACGATTTGAATAAAGGTGGCCACGATGTAAATCAATGAGAGAAATAAGATCAGTATGCCAGTATAAAAACAAATTCGCAGCGGGCGGTTGTTAAAGGAAATGACGCCATCTATGCCATAGTTAAATAATTTCTTCAGTGACCATTTTGTATCACCATGCTGTCTTTCTACATTTTCATAATAGATGACCTTTTCTTCAAACCCAATCCAGCAAAAAAGCCCTTTCGAAAAACGATTCCCCTCTTTCAGCTGAAGCAATGCATCGATGGCTTGGCGTGAAATTAAACGGAAATCCCCGACGCCATCACGCAAGTCCACTTCTACTACCTTGTTCATCACCTTATAGTACATGGATGACAGGTAAGAGCGCAGCTTGCTGTCACCTTTACGATTCCGTTTGGCAATGACTTGATGATAGCCTTCTTCATATCCCCTGACAAAGTCCTGAATTAAATACGTCGGGTGCTGCAGATCGGCGTCCATAATAATCGCAGCTGCTCCTTTTGCATGTTCAAGACCTGCCAAAATAGCGGCTTCCTTTCCAAAGTTACGCGAAAAGGAAATATATTTAACCTTTGCACTTTTTCGAGAGAGCTCTCTCATGTATTGAAGCGTGTTGTCTTTGCTTCCATCATTCACAAAGATGATTTCAAAGTCATAATGAAAATCGCGAAACTCTTCCTCGAGTGCCTCAAAGATTCGTCTGATGTTTTCACCTTCATTGTAAGAAGGAATTATAACAGAGAGCAGTTCCCGTTCCATATCGCACCTTCTCTTCACTTTTTTCACATAGTCTGATATGTTCATTATTCCTTTTTTGTCAGAAAACGAAACCCTTTTTTATTATCCATAAATTACATGTCTCTTTAATCGTTTCATTATATCAGAGTTTTATTTCCATTGATTTTCAGCAGGATGAATTTAATGTAATTTTAAGTTTAATCATTGTAAAAAGCCTGTAATTTTGATCACAGACTGGGTATTGTTTCATAAAATTGTTTGTTCATTTATATATTTTCCTATTTATTGAAAAAGATGAATGGAAGTGAAAGGGCAGCCTTTTTAGTGAAGCAGCCCTCGATTGTTTTGTTGCAGATGCTCGTTTGCCTTTGATTGTTTATTTTGAAATAAATGCAGCTGCGCTCCGTAGCTCTCGATCCACTCTTGGACAATTCGTTCTGTTGTTTCCTGTCCTTTATACTTACGGCCAGCCTTTGCATAGGTCGTTTCAAAATCACTCCAAAGCAGCTCTACCCATGTACGTGCTTCGTCATATGTCAGCATATTGTTTTTTTCCATAAGTTGTTCTGTTAGTCGCTCAAAGTATTGTTCCATGCCTGTTCCTCCTTCATCTAGCAGAAAGTGCCTTTTTAAAAAAACTTCTTTTTTCATATACTACCCTTACGTCTTCAAAAGACGCAAATGATTTGTATTGTTTGGAGGGAATCGATATGCGTAATAAAGCAAAAGGCTTTCCAAATCAGGTAAATCACAAGTTTGAAGGCGAACCAGGCGCTACAGATGCTTATGCGTCTAAACGGCCGAATGGTGAAACGAATACACGTCCACAGGAACGTATGAGGGCATCAGGGAAACGCTAATTTTTCCAAAGGGAGTGCTTGAGATATGAGTTCAAATGGGAAATCGTATATGGCAGACTTTGTTCAATTAAGGACAACCGCTTACCCTCAACCATGGGCAAATGCAAAGCATTCTGCCTCTCAGGTCAACGGAGAAACGCAGCAAACGCAGCACGACATCGTACTTCAGAACAACGTCCGTAAACAGCGTTCGAAGTAAAGAAAAGGACTGATCACTTGGATCAGTCCTTCAGATTGTTGACAAAGGGCTAAAATGATTTTTATTTTAGCCCTTTGTCTTCTTTTCAGCGTGATAGAAAACCTTTGCAGTCTAGGAAGGATGAGCACCGGAACGGAGCGAATTTGACATTCGTGAGTACCGGCGCGCAGACCTGACAACGAATGCGAGGGTTTGTCTACACGATGAAGGACTGATCACTTGGATCAGTCCTTTTGCGTCAGCATTGAAATCGGCAGAGCATCTTCTTTATTTGGAGCCGATACTCTGTATCCCCACGCAAAAACGCCATTTAGATATTCTACATAAAACTCTTCGTCTGTGTCTTTGATTTGATAAGTCGTTTTCGTTTGAATCAAGGCTGGATCTAATAAATAGGCTTTCGCCATATCGATTTTCCGTTCTAAAACTGCGTATTCATTCACAATGCCAAGCTGCTCAGCCTTTCGTGCTTTTTCAGAAAGGGCGGCAATCTCCTGCTTCAATTCATATTCTGTCATCTCACTATAGCGTTTTTCCATCTGTCATTCCCCTTTGTCTAAAACGTGATCAATTGTATCGAGATCAAAGCCTTTTCTGAATAAAAATTGCTTCACTTTCATCTTCTTTTCAAATGATCCGTCATATCCTACCTTGCGTTTTGCCTTCTCCAGCATATAAAGGAGGGCTTCTTCTTCCTTTTCCTCTTCTTGTCCATCATAGGCTTCTTGAAGGGCTTTATCAATGATCTCAAACGAAAATCCCTTTCGCTGCAGCTGCAGCTTGATGCGCTGCTCGATCTCTTTTGCAGAACGATTTTTTTCTTTTTTGACAAGCTTGAGAACCTGCTTTACGGCTTCCTCCAGCTGTAAATCATCAGGGTATTGAGACAGCGCCTGTTCAATCGTGTCATCGTCTATCCCCTTGAGCTTCAATTCTTTTTTTAGGACGGACGGTCCTTTGCTGTTCGTTTTCCGGTGGGTGCTGACATAGGCTTCTGCAAATTCAAGATCATTTACATACTTATAATGCTTTAATTTGTGTATAATTTCACTAATAGCAGGTGCAGGGATTTCTTTTTTCGTTAAATAATCGGTGACTTCTTTTACTGATCTCATTCGGTAGGATAAATAATCAACGGCCTGCTGAAATCCTTTTTTCACCGAATCACCGAATTGAATCTCAATGATATCTGCTTCGTCCAGCTCTTTTCCTTTTTTCAAATCGTGCTGGACGAGCACATCTAAATCAACGCTAAAGGCGTACTTTTCATCAAGAAAGATGTTTACCCGCTCTGTATTGTTTTTCTGAGCAGAAATTTTTGTAATATAGGGCATCCTGTGATCACTCCTTTTCCAAAACAGTCAGGATGTTTCTTCTGATTCAAAATCGTGAAAGATATAGGTATGTATATGAGAGGAGAGATGTCAATTGAATATCGCCATTACCGGAGGAACCGGTTTTATCGGCCAGCATGTTACAAAAGTGCTCGCTGCTGAGGGACATCATCTATATATTTTAACAAGAAATCCAAAGGAATCCGAACAAAATCATTTACATTATGTGCAGTGGCTGACCGAAGGTGCTGCGCCTGAGCATGAATTACCTGCCATTGATGTATGGATTAACCTTGCTGGAAAATCCATTTTTACACGCTGGACAGACAAGGCAAAAGAAGGCATCCTCTCCAGCCGTCTCAAATCAACACAAGAGATAAAACGCATTATAGAAGCGCAGGAATTGAAACCTTCTGTGCTGATTCAAGCAAGTGCTGTCGGGATTTATGGCACATCTCAAACAGGAGATTTTACGGAGGAATCACCTCCTGCAGATTCTGATTTCTTAAGTCATACATCAAAACTTTGGGAGGCTGAGGGACAAAAGATTGAAGCACTCGGCATTCGTACAGTCTACACACGCTTTGGCGTCGTGTTGGGCGAAAAAGGCACACTGCCGCTGATGACACTTCCTTACAAGCTGTTTGCCGGCGGGACAATTGGGTCTGGCTCGCAATGGGTTTCATGGGTTCATGTTGAGGATGTGGCACATCTCATTGCTTATGCGATTCATCATGACGACCTGTCAGGTCCGCTCAATGCGACATCACCGAATCCTGTTCAAATGAAACAGCTTGGACAAACCATTGCTTCTGCCCTTCACCGCCCCCATTGGCTGAAGGTGCCATCTTTTGTGATCAAAACGGCGCTTGGTGAAATGTCATTACTTGTTTTAGAAGGCCAGCGTGCTCTGCCAAAAAAAGCACTGCTCTCTTCTTATGACTTTTTGCACCCTGAACTAAAAGAAGCGATTTTGCATTCTGGGGAATAAATGTTGTCAAAAACACCCATCCTATTAAAAATGAGATGAGGGGGCGATTTTGATGAAGAAAAAAGAACACCAGCCAACTTCGAAGCTGAAGAAAACCCAGGAAGTCCTGTATCAGCAGGAATTCAAAAAAGCGGAAAGAGCAGCAGAAAAAAGAAACAAATAAGGCGGATATTCCCCTCCAACAAGCACATAACTAAAGTGATCTTGTAAAGGAGGGAAAGGCTTTGAAAAAAGAACAACACAAAAAATCCAACCACGAGCTCGCGGCACAAGAGACGGATGGCGAATATGTTGAATTTTCCAAAGAACTTGCAGATCCGAATGACGTAAAAGCAATGGCACGTATGAAAGCAGCCGATCAGCGCGCCAAAAAACAATAAGTAAAAAAGCAGACCTTATTCAGCGGTCTGCTTTTCTTTTATTTGATTTCAGTAAGAAGACTTGATGCTTTCTGGCGTGATTTTTCCTCAGGCACCTCTTCTGGATAACCTATATGAAGGATCGCAGCAAACCGTTCATTTTCCTTTAATCCCATGTCTTGTTGAAAGCCTTTGTCGTATAAAATACGTCCGCTCTTCCATACCATACCGATCCCTTGATCCCACGCAAGCAGCTGAAGATTTTGAATGAGCGCGCTGACAGCGGCAAAATCATCATTTCTCACAACAGGGTTCTCGTCTTCTTTTAGCACGACAAGTAAAAGCGCTGGGACCTTAGAAAAGTAATCTCTGTATTGATTGATTTTTTCTTCTTTTGCATCTGGGTTGTTGCGCTGAAAGAAAGCAATGAAGCGCTCTACAAAAGTCGCTTTGGCTTCATCCGTCACCGCATATAAAAAGCGCCACGGCTCCGTGATTTTATGATTAGGTGCATAGACTGCATCCTCTAATAGCGGCTGAAGCTGCTCAATCGTCACCGGTGTGTCTTTGAATTTTCGAATCGATCGTCTATATCTGACAGCGTCTCGAACCGTTAACGCTTCTGTTTGTTGTTTCATTTCTGGCATAAATGTCATCCTTTCAATCAACTTAATTGAAATTGATTCTCATTCACATTATAAACGTCATCGTGTGCAGTTGCAAATCAAGTATCTCTTCTCCCCGTCTGCTAAATAGTTGTTTGACTTTTTCAAGTAATGTTACAATCATATTACGTTTTAAACAAATTTTGAGAAAAAAGCCAAGATGATGAAATGATTTTCAAGTATTCCCATTTTGTCTGATCTTGTTTTTTTGTCAAAAGGCTTTCAACCATGATTGGAAGGGAGGCTTCTGGATGGAATGAAAATCAATATTGGACAAATCATTAAACTCTACCGTTATAAACAAAATATGACCCAATCTGAATTGGCAGAAGGAATTTGTTCTGTCTCTCATTTAAGTAAAATTGAAAATGGCTCAAAGGAGGCCAATCAAGATACGATCAATCTGCTGCTTGAACGGCTTGGCATCAGCCAAGAAAAGCTGTCACAAAAGGCGCGTCATCTGCTGTCACTTTTGGATGAGTTTCAAATGAATATGTATTTCTATGCTCTCGATCAGGCTGAACAAAATGCAGAAATGATCATTCAGCACGAGGAGCAGTTCTTTTCGCTCGATTTAGGCATTCAGTATCATTTGTCCTTATTTCAATTTTATTTACTAACGGATAAACAGCCGCTTGCCTTAAAAACACACCGCGTGCTCAAAAAATTCGAAAAAACCTTTATTGAAACGGAAAAAGAAATTTTTGAATATCTTGACGGCATTCATCAAATTAAAATTGGTCAGCTTGAAGATGGACTGAAAAAGCTTGAAAGCTGCTTTTCCTACGCTTCAGTTGAACAAAGTGATTTGTATTATCACTATGCAAAAGCACTTGGAAACTTGGGACAGCTGGGTGATGCGCTTGAAGCGACACATCAAGCGATGGATTTATATAGACAAAAGAACAATTTCAAGCGGATTATTCACTGTACACTTATTCACGGCGTGATCTCACTTGAACTAAAAGCCTATCAAACTGCGAAGAAATATATAAAGGAAGTGATTTTGCACACGTCCCTTCACCCTGATGCCTTTATTAAAATGTCCGCTTATTTTTATTACGGGGTGCTCTTAAAACGTGAAGGTGATTTCTCTTCAGCTGTGCCTTATTTACTAGATTCACTCAATTACTTTAATCAAGAACAGATAGAAGATCGTTACTGTGAAACGCTATATGAAATTGCGACACTATATGCTGAATATGACCGCAAAAAAGCACTTCCCTACATACACGAGCTGTTAAAACAGCCTCGTATTCAGCCAAACTGTTTATATATGATCAAAATCTATAAATTGATGATTGAGGAAAACCCTCTTGATTTGAAAACCTATTTGGTCGAAGCAGCCCTTCCTTACTTTGAACACAATGAGCTGCACAGTGAATATTTGTTTGCTCTTAGAACCTTACTTACCTATGCAGGTGCTGAGCTTGATGAGCAGACGTATCAGTCCTATACAAAAAAGCTTCTTGATCATTTAGCGGGATATCTTCCCTATTACAAAAAAGCATGACCTTCTGCCGATCGAAGGTCATGCTTTTTCTATTTATTAAATGGTCTCTTGTTGATCTGTGTCATGATGGTTCACCGGTTTGACAGAATGAATATACCGTCTTTTTGCAAAGAAATCGTACGCATGCTGTCCAAAGCCAAGCCAAATACTGAGCAAGATGAATGGGACCGTTCCCCATAAAGCAGGGATATGGCAGGCCATACGCAGCCAAGTATAAATCCCTGAATTCTTTTGATTTTTGGCTAGGGAAATAGACACGATTCGTTTTTCCGCCTTCTCTTCACTGATTTTATTCAGCCTGAGCAGCTGCGAGTGTCTAAAGGATTCAAAGTGAATCCGATTTTTCCAATCGAGTGATCTTAATAAATCAATCATTTTTGCACATGCAGGACTTTGTCCGTCATAAAACACAAGCAGCCTCAGTGATTTAATGGAACGCTGTTCTCTTTTTTTCGATTCAGCGAGCTTCTTTTTTTCTTGATCGAGATAAATGATTTTTTTCATAAATTGATCGCCTGTCCTTTTCCGTCATTTTTTTAGTTCGTTCAAAGGAGATTACAACTAGATTACTATAGTTGCTGGGCCTCTTGTATTGGGAAAAAGCCAACCGTTGTGCGTTATATGAGCCTTTGGATAAGGGCAAAATCATTGATTTCATGGCATATATGAGGTTTTTCAACTAAAAGTGGTTGGGAAAATCGTGGTGCTTTGCGGTTTTCTGCGGTATTTGATAGAATTCTGCGGTTTTCTACATCTTTATGCGGTGGTTTTGTAGGTAAAACGCAAAAACAAGATAAAAAAAGACTACTTCCCATTGCGGCGAAGTAGTCTTTTGGTTTATATTTTTGCCAAAACTTCTACTATTTCTTTCTCAATATCTTTCCATAAGTAACGGTCGGTCGTATAGTGATGTGCGGCTTCTTTCGCAAATACTTGAAAAGCTTCTTCAAAATCAGGTGCATCTTTGTCCGGTTTTTTCTCATCGACAAAGCGCTGTGCTTCTGCTGAGCGAGGTCCCCATTTGCCCACTTCATTCCCGTCCTGATCAATGATGACGATAATCGGAATCGATCTTGCGGTCCCGTTCGTTAAATACTGATCCATCAGGTCTAGATTCTCATCCCGAATGAAATAGCGCACATCAATGAGTGCTTCATTTGCAATACGCATGAAAATCGGAACATTGACCATCGCATCTCCGCACCAATCCGCTGTGATGACAAGCGCTCGGAGCTTTTTCTTTTGCAGCTTTTGAAGCAGCTCTTTTTCTTTTTGATGAATTGCATACTGGTTGTACACCGTGAGCAGATTTTCCCGGTTTTTCTCCATGTTGTGTACATATGTACGTTCAGCTAATCCCTTTGTAAACCATTCATTTAATGTCATATGAACATCCCCCTTACCCTTCAACTTTACCACTTTTGCTATTCTTTTGTCTAAAAAAACCTTCACCTAGTGAAAGGTAAAGGTCTTTTGGTTTATGGACGCCGCTTTCGATTTGGGTCCATCCCGATCAGCTTGGTGACTAGCACCATTGTGACAGGCAGTGACGTATTCTTTTTATATGCTAAATATTTCCCGCGCCATTCAGGCTTATATTTCTGTTTAAATGACCGTAAACCGCTGAAGCTGTACATGTATCTGACATTGTTGAAAATAACACTCGCCAAACGCTCCGTGAGAAAGGACTGATGGAACGTCCCCACATTCGATAAAGGTGCCATTCCCATGTTAAACGATTTGTAGCCTCTTTCTTTCGCCCATTGAAACAGGTGGATAAACAGCGCATCCATCATCCCGTTCGGTGCATCATGCATATGACGCATTAAATCGATGGAAATCTCCCCTTCTTGATACATCGGCATCAATGATACAAAGGAAATGATCTGCCCTTGCTCATCCTTTAGAATCGCAATCGGTGCTTTTTGAAGATAGTCTTCTTGAAAATAACCGAGCGAAAATCCTTTTTCTTTTTTCTTTCCGAGCCAGCTGTCAGAGATCTGTTTTAAGGTGGAGATCAACTCATTTGAAAAGGGAGGTTCCAGCATTTCAAAGGTGTAGCCTTCTCGTTCAAATTTATTCGCCACAGCTCGTAAATTTGATTTTTTCTTACCTGACAGAGTAAACGTTTCTAAATCGACCATGGCTTCTTCCCCAAGCTTAAAGAAGTGAAAGCCTAAGTCATGATAAAGAGCCATCCCTTCTCGTTCTACTTGATAAAAAGCGACGCGGTAGCCGGCTTTTTCTGTCTCCTGTAAAAACTCTTCAAGTACAAGCGGATAAGACGCCTCACGTCCAGATGGATCTCCGAGCACAATGACGCAGCGGCCAATTCGCCCAAACTGAAGCATTGCTTCTCCATCACTTGAGAAAAATAGTTTTTTGTCGCCTAAAAAGCCAAGATGACTGAGGGCATTTCCGCCCTTTTCTTCTAAAAACGTTTTTAATTTTTCATCATCTGCTTTTTCTCCAATCGGAAAGGCTTTCTTATTAAAAATCAATTTACTAATGAAGAAGAAAAGCGGTACACCGATGAGAGCGATCATGCTTGTCATCGTGATATGCCGTTCATTATGCACCAAGTAATCCTTACTCAAGAAATGCCCGATTTTTGTCCAAATAAAGTTGCCAATCACATTATAGTTAAAGAGCACGAATAAATAACCAGCGGCAGCCGTCACAAACTGATTTAAGGAGTAAGGTGCCTGCTGCTTCACAAATTGATTTCGAAGAGAGAAAAACACAGCCATGATGACTGGCAAAATAAAGATCAGACTGAGGTTAAACCCCTTTAACAAAGTAAACACAAAACCGCCTGCTAAGGAGATCATTGTCAGCACGTACGATCTTTTCGTTCTTTTATACACTTCAATGGACAAAATCATCAGAATGATTCCGAACATTAAAGAAAGACCATTAAATCCTGATAACAGAAAGCGCGGAATGCTGGTAATCACACCTAATCGATCAACTGGAAGCACAACAGATGCCATGATAAGCAAGCCGCTTCCAAAGGTTAAAATCGATAAAGATCCGTACAATAAACGGATTAATAAAGCACGGTGCAAAACAATTAAAACGTTCGTTGTTTCAATGGCAGGTGCCATTTTCGGATTGCCTTCAAGACGTCTAAGCGTCGTTCCCGTTAAATCGTAAGCAGCTAGACAAAGCCCTAAAATAAACGGGAAAATCGAGTACACGAAACGGTACAAGACGAGCGCCGTCAGCACCATCTCTTTATCAAAACCAATGTATTGCATGCTCAGTAAAAAGATAAGGTCAAACGAACCAAAGCCGCCCGGAACCATACTGATTAAACCGCCGATTGACGCAATCGCAAATACACCTAATACAATTCGGACATCGACATTCATCCCCATAGAGACAACAGCCATGTACATGACAAGTCCAGCTGCCAGCCATTCTAAAAACGATGCCCCGATATAAGCGTAAATTGGATGCTTCAGTCCATTTTCACCGCTCTCAATCGAGCTTTTTCGAATGGATGCCATGACGATATATATCGGTACAATACAGGCAAAGATAATGACAAATGCCCATAGCCACGGCTCCTGGCTGATAATACTTTCAACTGGAAGCACCCTGACCAAGATCAAATCACTGAAAATAGATAAGCCCAAAAGGACAGAGGAAGTCAAAAGGGCAATGCCTTTCAGCAATTTTTTCGTATCTGTTATGTACTCCTTATAGAGAAGCGTTCTAAGCCCTGCTCCTGATAGACCGCCAAATCCAAGAACACTGTTAAAGGAGTTCGCAATCCATGAAATGCGTATCGTTTTCCAGCCGCTGATCGGCATATTCAGGCTTTTTCGTAAAATAAAATCATATAAGGACATCGATAAAACCGCGACAAGTCCAAGAAAGACAAGAATAAACAAGTCCATTCGGTTCAAGCTGTCAATAATATAAAACGTCTTTTTAATGGAAAGTCCGCTCAGCTCCTGCTTTGCAACGAAGATTAAGACAAGGATAATGACGATCGGAAAAAGCATTTTTAAGATGGTCATACCCGTTTTTTTGTTCCACATGTTTTTCCCAACTTTCTAGGTTGCTTCATTATTTCAACTGAACATTATTATACAACAAATACCACTTGATTCATGCAGTTTAACATTTAAAAGCTTGACGAACCTTTCAATTAGAAGTAAAAATCAGTAATATAAAGAAAAAGAGCCGCTTAAAGGAAGTGAACAAGCGTGGAATATAATATTCATGACACCACCGTATTAAAAGAAGAGATTCTATCTCCAGAAGAAAAAAAGACATGGGTTCTTTATATGAAAGTGCTCACAGCTGCAGGTCTTGGAGATGTTTCTGAATGGATGAAGCTTGATATGAGTATGCCTCAAATGAAGGTGCTCATGCTGCTCAATAACCATGGCTCTCTCAAAGTATCCGAAATCGCTGAAAAAATGGGCGCTTCTTTGTCCAATATGACAGGCCTGCTTGACAGGTTAGAACAATCTAACTTTGTCATGCGAAAGCACTCTGAGCGTGACCGGAGAATCATTGTCGTAGAGCTGACAGAGGAAGCGAAAAATATTTTCAGAAGTATTTATCAAAAAGGACACGAAAAAATCAAAAATTCCCTGCAGCGGCTCAATGACGAGGAAAAAGAAAAAGTCAATGAAGGCCTTGCTATCTTAGAAAAAGCACTGCGTCCTGAACGCGGCTAAATATGAAAAGGAAAAAAGACGGTCACTTGAGGTCCGTCTTTTTTATTTCTTCTACTTGTTTATCTGAGAGGACGAAATTTTTTTGAAGAACTTCCCTGTCATCCCATAAAAGATAGGCTAAGCCAATGATGAGAAAAAAGATGCTGATCCACGTACCGCCAGGAAGCAGCTGTTCAAGTTCCTCAATCGTTCTTTCTGAGCCTAAGCTGTGACTATAACGTATCTCAAAAAGAACATATTTCGCTATATAAAACAATCCCGCCATACAGATAAACATGGCGCCGACAATTCTTCTACCAGACATGCGTTTACTCCTTTAAATCCACTGATTTCTTTTGATTAATTCCGTGATATGGGCAAGGTGATGCTTTGAATGCCAGACGTACATTCCTGCTGCATTATATAAGGACACCGTTTGTTGATCGGCAGGGTGATAATAAGAAGCGTTGAAGTCATCCTCTGACATTCCCCGCAGTAAAGTGACCCACCTGCGATGCAGACTGCTGATCAAAGGCAGGGATAAACTAATGGGCGCCTTGCTGTCAGGAAGTGAGGCAAATCCCTCCTGATCATATGGACGTATGTCCGGTGTATCTTCTGTCAAAGCAAGTTTGAATCGTAAGTATGCATTCAGATGGCTGTCTGCTACGTGGTGAATGAGCTGACGAACAGTCCATCCTCCCGGCCGATAAGGTGTATCAAGCTGCGCATCTGTAAGCGGTGCAGTCACCGCTTCATACTCTTCGGGGATTGCAGCCAGCTGATCAATCCATGCTTCAAGCTGTGCTTTCGTTTTTGTTTCAACCGGTTCATATAAGCCAATCGGATATTGTAATGACGTCATACGTTCTCCCCTTTCTCAAATCCTTCAAGTACAAATTTGCCAATCATCTTTCCATGCTCAAGTGTTTGATGTGCCTGCTTCAAGTTAGCAGCATTGATCGGACTGAGAACCTTTGTTAAAGTATGCGTTATTTTTCCCTGCTCAAATAACTCACCCGCCTCTGTCAAAAGCTCATGCTGTTTGATCATGTCCGCTGTTTCAAACATAGGGCGTGTGAACATGAATTCCCATACAAATGCCGCACTTTTATTTTTGAGTAATTGAATGTCTAGGTTGTGCTGGTTTTCGACAATGGTACAGATCGTTCCTTGCGGTTTGATGGCTTCTGCCATGCCTTTGAAATGTCCATCTGTATCATTTAAGCATAAAATAAAATCCACTTCGCCGATTCCTTTTTCCTCTAGCTGCGCTAAAAGCGGCTGATGATGATCAATGATATGATCGGCACCTAAGGACAGACACCACTCTTTTGTTTCTGGTCTTGATGCGGTAGCGATCACAGTTGCCTTCGTTAATTTAGCTAGTTGAATGGCGATAGAACCAACACCGCCTGCACCACCAATGATCAGCAAGGTTGAGCCTTCAGCATTCCGCTTCATATGCATCCGGTCAAATAAAGCCTCATAAGCCGTAATTGTTGTAAGGGGCATTGCGGCTGCTTCTGCAAAGGATAGATTGGCAGGCTTTTTCGCCACAATACGTTCATCCACAAGCTGGTATTCACTATTCGAGCCTTGACGCGTAATATCTCCCGCATAGTATACGTGATCACCTGGCTGAAACAATGTACACGATTCACCCACTTCAACAACCGTACCGCTTGCATCATAGCCTAGTATTTTCAGTTTTTCTTCCTTCTGATCCTTCGGTGATCTCACCTTTGTATCAACTGGATTCACGGACACAGCTTCTACCTTCACCAGTACATCTCTGCCAGACGCTTTAGGCTTTTCGACCTCCTGATCCATCAGGCTTTGCTCATGCTCAATCGGCAAATACTCCAATAGTCCAACTGCTTTCACTCGTTCGCACTCCCCTTCTCCATTCTTTCTTTCCACATTTTATCATAATTTTCTGATGTTTATGGCTGGATCAAACGAATGACGGCACATTTATGACCTTTTCAGGGCGTTTCGCTCCCTCGCCATGTATGAAGGACGTGCCTTTTGCAAAGAAGGGACATAAGTGAACCAGCTGCTCGTTTTAAAAAATAGCTGAACGTAATAAAACTGGACGTGCTGGAGAAAAACAACGGTCAATAGAAAAAGAGTGAATGAGAGTGTAGATAGATCCGCCCTTCCTTGTATCCATTCATTGATCAAAAGAATCACAAAACCGAGGATGATGAGCTGTTCAACTCTTTGCACGAGCTGGCTAAGGAGCTGCCCGCGTTTTAATAAATCACCAGATTGGTGCTTTCTAATTTTTCTCGATTTGTAGAACCAAATGATACTTTCTGCTAAGTTATGAGTTATAAATAGTGCAATAAGCGCTATCGATAAAGGAGATGGGTGATAAAAAATTGGGACTGCAAATGGGATCACAAGAAAATAAATGGCAATCAATGCGTGTCTGACTGATAAAAGAAATAGGTCTTTTTCTATAGATGTTTTCATGTGTTTCACCTCCGTATGTACTACGTTTCAATTGCCAAAATGTTCCCCTTCGCTATCAAAAAAGGATGCCCCAAGAAGGCATCCTTTTCATGAATCAAACTTAAAAAGCAGCGCTTAGTACGACAGGGCCTTGCGGGAGCTTGTTATCCTTTTTCGGTTCAAGTGTAACAGCCACGGTATCCCATGATTCGCCTGCTTCTTTTTCAGATAACGCATAGGTGACGGTTCCTTCCCCCTTGTTATCTGTTTTAAAGGCACCGGCTGGCACCGGCTGATCTCCTTTAATGAGCCACACTTGATAAACAGCAGATGAATCAAGCTGACCCTTTAAGCCGTCTGCACTCACCACAAGTTCTTTTTTACCGTTATGCTCTATTACTGAAAAAGCACCTGTCGTTTTTGGTGATGCGGCCGATGCCAATGATTTTGTGGCAACAACCCTGACAGGTTCTTCCGCCTGTTCTTTTCCATTCGATAAGAAATACACATTTCCAGCTGCTGATATGAGAAGCAGTGCCGCAACGAGCGGTAAGAGCCACTGGTTTCGTTTCTTTTGCAGCGGTTTGATTTCGTTTGGCTCAGGTGCAGCCTTGAGCTCTTTTTTATGGCTGTTCTTTTCTTCGACTGTCTCTTCTTCAAACACCTGGGATAAAATACGGTCTTTCATCCCTGCCGGAGGTGTTTGGTCACCTGCTAGAAATGGAATGTCAGACATGAGCGATGTTAATTCTTCAAGCTCTTCTTTGCAAGCTGAGCAGTGCTTGATGTGCTCTTCAAATTGCGTTTTTTCTTCTCCTTGTAAATGCCCGTTGAAATAATCAATCACTTGATGTTTACACTGAGTCATGCCTCTTCCTCCTTTCCTCCGCGAGACAGTTTCGATCGCAAATGCTTCAATGACAATCGAACCCTTCCTTTTACCGTACCAATAGGGATGCCCAGCTTGTCTGCGATGCTCTTTTGTGTCATTCCTTTAAAATAGACATCTTCTATGATGGTTTGCTGTTCTTTTGACAATGTAGATACTGCTTCACGTATGATTTGTTTTTCCTCGTTCCATTCTACTTCTTTTGATATATCTTCTTGATGATCAGCTAAATATTCAATCTGCTCATCTTCCAAAGCCGTTTCATTCCGGTTCTTTCTTATAAGATCAATGGCCGTGTTGCGTGACATCATAAATAACCACGAGGAGAATTTCCCTTTATCCGTATGATATTCTCCTATGCCGCGCCAGAGCTTGATGAAGACCTCTTGAAGCACTTCCTCCGCGAGCTCACGGTTGCCAGTCATTTTATAAATAAACGAATATAACACACGTTCATAGCGATCGTACAGCACTTCAAGCGAGGGCTTGTGACGATCATATTTGATCTTTTGATACAGCTCAAAATCTTGCAATGTGTCCATGGTCATCTCCTTCCTTTTTCATGAGAAAGAGCATGCGTATTCATCATGAAATCCTTCACGTATTGCTTATCACTCGATTTACTGAAATAAGCCTACCTTGTACTTTACTCTTTTTTCAAGGAGAAAAAAAGAGTGCTGAAAAAGGAAGTGTGCTCCTCATGAGAATGTACTTACTTTACGACATAACAGACCATTTGGATCACTCGTGGTACAAAAGTCAAGAATCCATGTGTGACCACTCTCTGATCAGCTGATTTTAGCAAACTCTCGTCTCCCTCTCAATTCAATTGAGGTAGAACGCATTCTTTCCTCATGTCATAATAGGGTGTAAATTGGAGAAATTGGAGTGTCCGTATATGATGGTGACGATTGTTCTTTTTTTATTAGCAGGTTTAGCAGAAATTGGCGGCGGCTATTTGGTATGGCTTTGGCTGCGTGAAGCAAAGCCTGTCAGCTTCGGGATCGCCGGCAGCCTCATCTTGGTAGCATATGGCATCATTCCGACCTTCCAGCAGTTCCCGACTTTCGGACGGGTTTATGCTGCCTATGGCGGTGTTTTTGTCATTCTTGCTGTATTCTGGGGCTGGTGGGTCGATCGAAAAACACCTGATCTATATGACTGGATGGGTGCTTTGATTTGTTTGGCTGGAGTCAGTGTGATGTTATTTGCGCCTCGCAGTTAATGGACCCATATAAAAAGTGCTGCCACATGCGATGCGGACAGCACTTTTGCTATGTTATTTGAATGATTTAACGAGCTCCAGCCGTTTGTAATTCTTTGTTTTTCTCTTTAAAGCGTTCGTTATGAGAGGAAACGTACGCCACTTTTTCAGCTTCTGGTTCGATGTAAAGCTTCGCGCTATTCAGTGCATTGACTCCATCAACAAACGTGCCGGCAATTAAGCGGACCTTGCTTTTATGTGTACACAAGTCGCCTACCGCATAGACGCCCGGTAAATTGGTTTCCATTTTTTCATTAACCTCGATCAGTCCCCATTCACCTTGCTTGAGGCCCCATTCTGATAGCACGCTTAAATCGCCTTTCATCCCGTGATTGACGATCACAGCATCTGTTTCGATTCGTTCTTTTTCACCTGTCTCTATGTTTTGAATGGTGACCGCATCAATTTTGTCGCCTTGACCATGCAGCTCTGTTAGTTCATGCGGGGTTAAAATTCGTTTGCAAGTTGCCTTCATGTTGGCGACGTTTTTCTCATGTCCGCCAAACATGTCACGGCGATGCACGACGGTGACACTTTCAGCAATCGGTGCAAGAGCATTGGCCCAGTCAACCGCTGAGTCGCCGCCTCCAGAAATCACAACCCGCTTCCCTGCAAATGTCTTAAGCTCCTGGACAGTGTAATAAAGGTTTGTCACTTCATAGCGGTCTGCATCCTCGATTTCAAGTTTCCGCTGAACTGGAATGCCGTGACCCATCGCTAATATGAGGGTCTTTGTCAAATGACGATCACCATTTTCAGCCGTCAGTAAGATGTGATTATGTTCATCTCGCTCGAATGACGTGATTTTTTGATTCAGTGCAATCTCTGGTTCAAATGTTTTCGCCTGTGTTTCCAGCTGCTGTATCAGCTGTTCTCCTCTTGTTGGCGGCAAACCGCCGACATCCCAAATGACCTTTTCAGGATAAAGAAGGATTTTCCCGCCAAGGCTTTCGTTGTACTCAAGTACCTTCGTCTTTAAGTCCCGCATCCCACTATAAAAGGCGGTGTACATGCCTGCTGGACCGCCGCCAATAATGGTGACGTCAAACAATTCAAGCTGATCTGTCATTTGAGTCCCTCCAGTTTTCCATCGAATGATCTATTTTTCAGTGATATTGATTCTCATTATCATATGTGTCTATTGTAGTCTACTCTAGTGAAGGGAATCAATAGCTTTCTTCAAAAAAAGAACAGGACGAGCGCTCACTCGTCCTGTCATCCATCACACAATGGTTAAACCAAGGTCTTTTAATTCAAGAGAAACAAGTCTTGCAATCGCATCTGCGCCTTCTTTTGTAAAATGCGTGCGGTCCTCAATTCCTGTTGACAGCATAAAGTAAGAAGTCGTTTTCTCTATACCGGAAATTTGATAAAACTGAAGGCTTACCGTATTTAAATCAACAAGAAGGACTTCTTCTTCATCAGCTAGTTCTTTCATAGCGGCACAGTAATCAGGAAAATCATTGATAAATTCTCCGTCTTTTTCATGAAAACGGCCGACTGGCGTGAGTAAAAGTGGTGTTGCCCCTTTTGCTCTTGCTCCATGAATATATTGAGACAGGTAGCTTTTATACGTCGTGAAAGGATCTGTATGCCGCTCAGGCTTTTCCTTGGAAGCATCATTGTGCCCCATTTGTGTGAAAAGCCAGTCTCCTGGCTGAATGTCAGCCAATATGTCATCAAGGCGTCCTTCTTCAATGAATGTTTTTGAGCTTCTTCCACCAATGGCACGGTTCTCGACGTTCACCCCTTGCGCTGTATAGCGGTGTAAAAACTCTCCCCATCCTCCTTGAACAGGACGATCTGGATATGATGAAACGGTCGAATCACCAGCTAAATAGATGGTTGTCATGTTCATACGCCTCCCTTTTTCATTGAGCCACTTCACCCGAGCGATACGGGCATCCTAGTGGCTGCTGAAAAGATATGAAACAATCAGCATCGCTATTTCAATTATTCTCTTTTTAAAGATCAAAACCCTGCTTACCGGTAGATGTGAATGTGTTAAATATGCGGCGGAAGTTCTATTTTTGATTCCACTGCTTGATGTAACGCCTGAAGCATGTAGCCAATTCCTTTATATGGAGCCAGCGGATAATTTGCTTTTTGATGAGGCTGTAATAAAGGGTCGATCACTTTTCGATATTTCTTTCCACCTAGTACCACCAATTCATCATATGCGAAAAGATTTTTTTGATGAAATTGCTGGCTCAGTTCTTCTCGTGTGATCTGCTTAGCATGCGGTGTACCAAAAGCAACATCATAATTTTCATGTATGATATCATCTGCCTTTAAGAACCCGTGCTTCGCTGATAAGATCATCCAGTCTGAAAAAAACGTTTGGGCATAGCTTTTCGTACGCTGATGCAGCGGACTTAAATAAACGAGGTTCGCCGGCTGGCTCCCTGCTTCTGGATCGACGTCCCAAATTTTCTTCGCGCCACATGGAATGATACAAACTCGCTTCACTCAGGTTTTCTCCTTCCTTTTTCGATAGATCTGATACACGATACAGCCTAGCGCTGTGCCAAGTGTATTTAAAAGAATATCATCAATATCGCTGCTTCTTGTAATGATACCAGATTGTGAGAACATCCATTGGAGCAATTCGATCATGGTTGACAGGAGAAAGCCACCAAGAACCGCCTTTTGCCAGCGCATGGTTCGAAAGGCTTGATATAGAAAAAAACCGAGTGGTACAAATAACAATATGTTGCCTGCTAAATTTAAAAAGACAAGATTTGGATAGCCGTGATGGTAGGCGTGAAGATTTTGATAAATGGACTGCAAAGGCAAGAGATTAACACTCACCTGATCTCTTGGGGCGGAAAAACGATTTGGAAAGACCGTCAAATATAATAAAACATTCGTATAAATAAACAGACTGGCAAGAACCAATTCTGTCCGCAAATAAATAAAACGATTGTGCTTTTTTGCCTGTCTGTATCTCATATGTAAATAGAGCGGGACGAGCAGGAGAAAATAAGCAATGGAAAACATAGCACTGGATGTCATACAGAAAGCTGCCCCTTTCTCACATGATGATGCTTGACCATATTTACAGCTTATTCAGGCTTGCCCGCATCTATTCATCACTTATTCTCACATTCAATGAAGAGAAAACCATATTGACAAATCGTCATTTTCTCGCTAAACTGAATGACATTCAGTCAGTTAAGGCCGGTGATGATATGTCGAAACGAGAAAAGATTATGCTTGCTGCGATTGATGCGTTTAAAGAAAAAGGAATCGAAAAGACGACCATTTCGGATATTGTGAAAGCAGCAGGAGTAGCGCAAGGAACGTTTTATTTATATTTTCCTTCAAAGCTTTCCGTCATGCCTGCTATCGCTGAACATTTGATCGCACAGATGGTGCCTGCGATCGAAAAGGAATTAACTCAGCATGCAGATGTCCTCGATCAAGCAGATGCGCTTGTTGAATTCATTTTCGCTTTTACAAGGCAATACCGTGATGTCCTTGCCCTGACCTACTCAGGCTTAGCCGCCACCGAGCATTTAAAGGAATGGGAAGATATTTATGAGCCAATTTACAAATGGGTCGCTGCTTTTTTAGAAAAAGCAAAGCAGGACAAAAGGGTCCGTGCGAATTTGAACTGTCAATATGCAGCCAAATTCATTATCGGTTTACTCGAATCTTCTGCTGAGCAAATGTACTTATTTACGGAAACAGATACAGAAGAGGTTCTGATTCAAAAGCGAGAGGTGAAGCAATTTCTTCTTTACGCACTTGGCTTAGAGACACCTTAACTTAGTACAGCACTTGCTGTACGCTCTTTTTTGGTTTCAAAATGACGAATCGTCATTTTTAAGTTTTAGGAGGAAATACGATGAAAAAAAGCTGGATGTATGTTGCACTCACTTGTTTATTCGAATTACTTTGGGTGTTTGGTTTAAATAGAGCTGATGCTGTGTGGGAATGGGCGGTCATTATCTGCCTGATCCCGGTTGATTTTTATTTTTTAATGAAGGCCTGCGAGAAGCTGCCGACAGGGACTGTGTACGCCGTGTTTGCCGGAGTTGGAACGATTGGTACGTCATTGATGGATTATGCGCTGTTCGGCGGTTCGTTTTCATTAGAAAAGCTCTTATTTATGGGCATTTTAATTCTCGGAATTATCGGACTGAAAGTGTCTGATGGAGATGCACATGAGCAGAAAGGAGAAGCGGTATAAATGGGCTGGTTTTTTGTACTGTTGGCCTCTGCCTGCGAAATCGGCGGCACCATTGGCCTCAATATGTTTAGTAAGAAAAAGCAATTCACGACAGGCATTTTATTTGTCGGCGGGTTTGCCTTATCCTTTTTGTTTTTATACGCCTCGTTTTCTTCCGTTCAAGTCTCCGTTGCCTATACGGTTTGGATTGGACTTGGAACAGCGGGCTCTGTCTTGTTTAATATGATTCTATTTAAAGAGCCGAAAAACATGGTTCGTATACTAAGTTTGCTGCTGATTGTGATTGGTGTGGTTGGGCTCAAGCTGTTTGCGTAATTGAATCACAAGAAAGAAAAAATTTATGATGGTATTGCCATTACAGTAGCAATAGAAAAAGCAATGGAATTGATGTTCCATTGCTTTTTAAGTTAATTTATATACTTTTCTTGGTACGCTTTAAATTGTTCTTCGTATTTTTGCAGCTTTGCCCCATCAACTTTTGAATTTAATTTCGGTTTTCGCTTTCCAATCACCATCACATCTTTATCTACAATAGGACTTGATAAAAAGATGTATGGCGCAAAACGATCACACTTCGTATTTGGGAGGGTTACGGATAACCTGGCATATTCTTCTGTCGGGAATTGGTTCGAAATTTCAAGTTCCTTGAGTCCCACTAATTCCGATATCGGCTCTAAAGACTCGTTCTTCACTTTTATATTTGATAAACACAGATATGTTAAATTCTTGAGGTATCTTAAAGGTTGAAGAGTATTTAAGTTTAATGAATTAAAAAGACCGCCTGACAATTCTAACCATTCTAAATCAGTTTTTTTCTGCAAAGGGGCTATGTCATTCAACTTTGAAAAATCTGTTATGGATAAAGTTTTTAAAAAAGTGTTTTTTGATAAATCCCATAAACTTTGTGCCTTTGTATTCCATTCAAGTGCCAATACCTCAACATCTTTAAGAGAACTGATGATTGATAAATCTTCTACTCTCAGTTCACGCATATAGAGCATTTTGGGATTAACTAAGCTCAAGATCGTATTGAATTCCTTTTGGTTCACTTTGTAAATCCACAATTTCGTCAGATTAGAAAAAGATTTCAACCTTTCAATATTTTTTGTTTTTCCTGTGATTAACAACTCAGTGGAATTTTCATCTACATCGGCTAAATCATGAGCAACTTCTGGTCGTTTATCATGATGAAAAATATATTGGGGGTCTTCTTTTAGCATTCTTCTACCTCCACACCTATAATTAGGGAATATCTAAATAAATTTTATCAGTATTTTGGAGTCAACACATTATTATCCTTAGCACTTTCTGATATTTCTTCTGAAGAAACAGGGGAAGGGATAAAAACTAGATGATCTTCTTTGGTCGTCAATCGTGATTATGACCTCTGTTTTCAATCCATTTTATAAAATCTTTATCATCTAAAATATGGAGCAGTCATTGGAGACTATCTGCTAGGCAGCGGACTTCTACCAATTGATATGCTAATTTTAGTAGATAATAAAGTTAGTAAAATGCCTATATATAAATAAAAGAACTCTAATTCTTATCCGAATTAGAGTCCTCATGATATGACTGATTTTATTTTTCTACCTTAAAATCGAACCCGTTCATCAAAGCCTCTTTTTTTATTTCTCGTTTAATGGGTATCTTGCTGCTCAAGCAAGAAATCCATTGCGTAAATCGATTCGCCTTTCTCATCCAATAAAAAGTACACAATCAATGGCTCTCCAAAAGCTGCTGTCTGCTGCGTGAACAAAACACAGGTGAATTTTTCAATACCAACTGGCAGCTTTCTTTTTAATAAAGGGTGAAGAATAGGCGAAGCCCGAATTGTATCTACATCAACATCCCAACGTTCGTTTTTTAAAGTTGGATAATGCTCTGATAACAATTGGTGTAACATGCCGGTCGTGAGCGCTGCTTTTCCATCGTATCCATCATTTATTATGTTGGTGTTATACATTCGATGGCAGCTCACCCTTTGAAGCGTTGATTCGTATTCCTTTTAAGACAAATCGTTTCTGACCATCAAGTGTACAAGTGATCAATGTCAGTTCATTTTTCCCGCGATCCTTTAGTACATCCACATCCGTCGGTTCAATCGTAGCTGAGCTGACAATTTTATATTCGTATGTTTCAGCTTGATGATGTAAGACGACCTTTTCTCCTTTCGGCACCTCTGGCAGCTGCCTGAAAAGCCGGTCGCCTCTATACCCTCTATGCCCTGCAATCGTGAAATTCCCTTCACCTGGCATTTGATGAGATTTAATTTGAGTCAGTGCAATACCTAAATTTTCTTTTGTTGTAACAGGAAGCACTTTTTCGTTTAAATCAATTGACGGGATCTCTAGCTCCATCACATCTCGCAGGTCTTCTTCTGACACAGTTAAATGTGGAATAGAAGAAAGGGCATCACTGTCATTTTCTGCAATCATCTTTAATGCCTCTTCCATTGCCGCTGTCTCTTGAGAAGTTCGCCACTCATATAGAAAAGGAACGGAGATGAGCATTAGCCCCGCGACCACCAAAAAGCTGCCTAATAAGGTTCTTTTTTTCATCAATACACTCCTTCCTTTTACTGAATGGTTCTTCTTCTAAGAACAAGGAGAACAGTTCCAGACACTACTAGTAAAATCCCTGCATACATCATATAACGCAGCCATTCTTCTCCAGTCTTTGGCAGCTCACCGTTTGAGTCATGAGGCGGATGCTGATCCCCTTTATCTGAAGCTGGAGGATTCGTGTGATCCTCTTCATTCTTCACAGGTGCATTTTTCACAATCATTGTCTTGATCTTCACTTCGCCCATTTGAATTGTAAAAGCGAGCGGCTTCTTTAAAGCTACATAACCATCTGGTGCTTTCGTCTCTGTGAGTATATATTCTCCAGGTGTAAGCCCTTTGACAATCGCTTCTCCGTCTTTTCCTGTTGTCACAGATTTTATGGTTTTCCCGGCTTTTGTACGAATGTCAAAGGCTGCCCCTTTTAAGGTTCTATCTGTCTGCTGGTCTACCTTTATGATACGCAGACTTCCTAAGATCAAGTGATTCTTCGCTGTTAATTGAAGCGGCTTCTGCTGATTTTTCTCAATTGTGAATAGGATCGGCTGATGATCCAATTGATAGCCATGAGGTGCTTTCGTTTCAACGAATTGATATTGTCCCGGTTTTAAATCGTTGATGTGAAGCTTGCCTTTTTGGTCCGTTACAAGTGATTTCTTCAACGTTTTTCCTTCTTTACTCAGAAGAGCAAACTCTGCATTTTCCAGCGTATGTCCCTCATCATCCACTTTGGTCAGTTCCACTGCTCCCGGCGTCAGCTTGTTAATCATTTCTACTTTTGATGGTTTGTCTTGACCTAATCGAATCGTAAAGGTGACAGGTGTCTGATCCAATTCATAGCCGGCAATGCTTGCTGTTTCGACAAATCGATAGGTGCCTGGCTTCAGTTGATCGACTGTCAGTTGACCGTTTTTGTCTGTCTTTAAGTCTTTCTTTATACGTTGATCGTGCTCATCAAGCAGATCGAAGGTCACTCCATTGAGCAACTGACCATCTTCTCCTTTTTTCTGAAGCTGCACAGCACTTGTCGTCCGAATATTTTCTTTTGTCACTTTCACCAGTTGATTTGGGTTGAATTCAATCTTAAAGTCTACTGGTTCTGTATCTAGTTTATGTCCAAAAGGAGCCTTCGTTTCAACCAATTGGTAAGCGCCTGGTTTCAAATCGTTGACAGTGATGATGCCTTTCTCGTTTGTTGTTAAACCCGACATCAATTCTTTACCATCGTCATTGAAAAGGGTAAATTCTGCGCCTTTCAATCTCTCTTTTTCTTCCCCTATTTTGGTGAGTTCTACAGAACCTTTCTTGAGCTGATTGATGGCCTCCACTTGAATCAATTCTTTTTGACCTAATTCAACTTGAAAGGCAAGTGGTTTCGTACTCAATTCATAGCCTTCAAGACTCTTTCTTTCAACAAATTGATAGGTTCCAGGTTTTAAACCTGTGAAGGTGATCTTTCCATCCTGATTGGTTGTAATCCCTTCTCCTCCTGCCACTATCTTTCCTTTGGCATCAGATAGGTCAAAGACAACTCCTTCTAATGATTTCCCATCTTCTCCTTTTTTGTGTAACAGCACTCCGCCTGTAGTGCGGCTATTTTCTTTTGTCACACTGACCAGCTTCTCAGGGTTAAATGGAATAGCAAAAGTGACAGGTGTTTCGTCAAGCTCATGACCGAATGGAGCCTTCGTTTCAACAAACTGATAGGTTCCAGGTTTCAGATCGTTGACGATGATCTTCCCGTTCTGATCAGTGACGAGACCTGTTTTTATCTCTTTTCCATTTGCATCTACAAGCTTAAATTCGGCTCCTTCAAGCACATCATCCTTTTCACCGAGCTTTGTGAGCTGGACAGCTCCAGTTTTAAGATCATTGATCACTTTGATCTCTGCTGGTGTTTTTTGTGCGACTTCGATGGTAAACGGATAAGGTTTATTTTTCTTTTCGTAACCATCAATACTCTCTGTCTCTACGAGCTGATATTTGCCCGGTTTGAGGTTATCGACAAAAAGCTTCCCATCTTCATCTGTTGTCAAATCTTTACGCACAACTTCGTCATTTTGATCCCTGACTTCAAAGCGAACACCTTGAAGTTTCTCGCCATCTTCCCCTTCTTTCATCACTTCTAATGCACTTGTTTCATATAGGTTCTTTTGCGAAATAACGACTGGTTCCTTTGGATCAAGTGGTACTTCAAATTTGATTGGTGTTTCATCTAACACATAACCATCTGGTGCTTTTGTTTCAATGAGCTGATACGTACCCGGTCTTAGTTCGTTTATCGTGATCTTGCCATTTTCTCCTGTGACAAGCGAACCTTTTAACTCATGCCCGTCTTGATCTAATAGCTTGAACTGTGCACCTTCTAGTCTCTCTCCGCCTTCACCTATTTTGCTCAATTCTGCAGAGCCTTTGATGATGTCATTTACGGCGGTTACAGTTGTTGTTTCTGTTTGATTTTCTTTAATGGTGAACGGCCATTTTTGCTGATTTAATTGATAGCCTTTCGGTGCGTTTGTCTCCACAAAATAATAGGAACCTGGCTCAAGATGTTTGAAAAGAATTTCTCCTTTTTCGTCCGTTTTCAAATGGGTTTGGACGGTCTCTCCAGATTCATTTTTCAGTTCAAATTCTGCATTCTCTAATGCAGCACCTGTCTCTTTGTCTTTTTTCATTAATTTGACATGCTGGCGTATTTCTTGGTTCTGCACCGTCATGCTATTTCCTGTTTTCGCTTGATCTCCTGATTCGTAAGGCTGATCAATCGTTACATGGATCGGTTCCTTCGTCTTAATATAACCATCAGGTGCTTTCTCTTCTGTCACGATATAGTCACCATACAGAAGACGATCAAATCGAAGAGCTCCTTCTTCATCTGTTGCCTTTGTTCCAATGACGATACCACTCGCAGCATCTGTCAGAGAAAAGCTTGCTCCTTTTAGCGCTTTTCCAGTACTTGCATCTACCTTTTTAATGGTTAAAGCACCAATCGCTCCTGTGCCATCTCCCATGCCAGCTGTGCGTTTGACCACAATTGAGGCTTCGGATTCCTTTTTGATTTCTTTTACATTTTCACCTCTAAACGTTACTTCGTTTTGAAGTGTACTTCCCACTTTATCTAAAATGAGAGATTGGTATTCTAAAATATATGGTCTCGTGATTTCTTCTTTAAATTTAATTTGAAAAGAATCTGGATCGAATTCAAGGTCTAGCTCATAATCCTTCCCTTTTTCCAGCTCTTCTCCTTTTGCCACTTGCCCCTTTTCATCTATTGTCGTCGAATAGAGATGAAATGAGTTTTCTATTATGGCTTGGTTACTGCTTGGATGATCTATAATCGTCGCATCTTGGACGGTTGATTGACCAAAGTTGATATTCAGTTTCCAATCAATGACTTTCCCTTGTTGATTTCCTGATTTGCTCGTGTATTTCCCTCCATTTGGAATGGACACTACAGCATTCACGTCTGATTCTTTTGTCTGTCCATCATAAAGGGTCGCCTTATTATCGTAGGTTTTCTGTACTAAATCCATTCCTTCAACACTTGTTTGATACGTGATTTTGTATGGGGAATCAATGGCTTTTTTGAAAATGACTTCGAAGCCTGTTTCTCCCTTTTCATTTTCAAGGAATTTGATGTCATAATGTTCTTTCGCTAATACCTCTTTTTCTTCTGCTCCATTTTCCCCGCCTTGTAAATCAAGCGAGTAAACGGTGATTGAATCTTTAAGCAAACGCTGATTTCCTTGAATGAAATCCTCGATTTTCGCCTCTTCTAAATGTTTCAAGTTATAGTTCACACCGATATTCCATGTGATCTCTTTTTTCTTTGCATCATAAGTTCCGTTCTTGAATCCATTTGACTGCGTGTATGTGTCAGGCGTGAAGACAGATTGATTTTCCTTCGTCAAATCCTTGCCATCTTCATTTACCCATTCAAGCTTTACATGATTACGCAGGTTCTTTTGATCCTTATCTGCTCTTTTTTCATAATCAAAAGCCGTTGTATATGTGACGGTATGTTCTGTGTTTATTTCTTTCATAAATTGAATATCAAATCCATTTGCATGTTCAACGATTAGATAGTCTGTGCCTTCTTCAAGCACTGAATTGCCTGTCGTTACTTTTAAACTATCTTTTTGCAGCGTCAATCCTTCGTTTGTAAACGTATCTTTTAATATTAGATTGTTCATCGTTTGTTGATCTTTGTTGAAGGTGATACGCCATGGAATGGTCTTGTTCTTGTAATTCGGTGTTCCATGACTTTTCGTTAGGATTTGCTGGTCAATTCTTTGCTTCCCTTGTTTGCTCTCTTTGCCAGCTGTTACAGTATTGATAATCTCTTCAGCTTCAAAAATCCGCTCGGTTGCTTTCGTTTGATAGGTGATGAGATAAGCTGATTGAATATCTTGATTGAATTGCAAGGTAAACCCGTTTTGTTCATCCTTTTTTTGAGGTTGAACTACATAATTTTCAAACGCTTTAGTCCCTGCTTCGTTGCCATTTTGATCAATTGTGACTTCTTTGACTTGAAATGAATCAGAAATCAGCGCCTGGGTGCCGTTAAAGTAGTCTTCTAACAAAGCGTCCTTTTGAGCCAGCTTTTTTTCGTTATAGTTATATCGAATTTCCCATGTAATTGTTTGTGTGACTGGATCGTAGTGAGCGGCTTTTTTATTTAAAGGACTGCCTCTTGTCACATTCACTGTTCCTTCTGCTGAACTGATCACTTTATCACCAGAAACAAGGGACGCTTTATTACGAAATGCAGATTGATCCTGATTCGTAATATCCGTTTCATACATTAAACGGTAAGCTAGATGAACGTCATCTTTAAATTCAATCGTGAAATCTTGACCATCTGCTGTTTGGCCAATTGTGTAGTGGTTTTCGTCAAGCAGCTGACCAATCGATGTTTCGCCATTTAGCTTTGTATCAATACGATAAAGCTTAATTGAATCTTTTTTCAATGCCTGACCTTCTTGAATCGGATCTAACAGTTTCGCTTGTTTCACATCTTCTAAATCCATATTAAAATCTACTGTCCATTGAATGGTTTCAGCATTGTAAGTTCGATTTGGTTCTCCCTTTTTAGAGACATTTGGGCCATTTGGAATGTATTTAATCGGGATGGATATTTTATCCTTTCCTTCAATCGGGGTAATGACCACTTCTTTTTCTTCAGTAATGACAGTTTTTTTATCTAATTGCGTCCACACTTGAAGTGTTCCATGAATATTTGAATATTGTTTAATAAAATCAGTGAACTCGATGGAGGCATTTCCGCTTTCATCTACAGAAAAATAACCAATGGTTGCCTGATTAAATTTCATCTCAAGACGATCGATTTTTTCATAAATCACTAATTCCTCTGGAACCTTGAAATGGAATTCATCCCCGCCATTATAGCTATGACCGTTCGGGATGGCCCACTCATAGTTAATGGAAATCAGTGAGTTGATATCAGGCTTTTCAACTGAATTTCCTTCCTGATCTTCAAATATTAATTTCGCATCAGTGAGGAGATTTTCTTGTATCAGCATTTGTTTTGAAACACTTTGCAGCCCTGCACGCTTGGACACGCTCACTTTGTTTTTTAGTAATTCATCTTCATCGTTTTGTTTCGTTTGAGCGGCTTCTTGATTGTTAGAAGCTTTATCTTTCTCAGATGAGATTGAGTCATCTTTTGGAAGACTTTCTTCACCCTTATTTTGCTTTGTTTTCTCTTCTTGCTGAGTTATACTGGTGACATCGATGTCAATTGATCCTTCTAAATTTGGATCGATCTCAACATCTTCTTTAAATGTCACCGTCACTTCATTTTCTTTTGAAACGGTATACTCGCCAACAGTTATGTCACCCACAGTAATGGGTTCCTTCTGCTCCTTCTCTACCTGGATGGTTGAAGGAAGAGTGAGAACATACGGATATTGTTTTTTTAGATCAATTCCTTTTATAGACCAATGCACAGTGGCCTTTCTTACTTGCTGATCTTCCATGCTTGATAACTTATTGCCTTCGCTATCAGCAAACTCAATATCCCCATAAATGTTTTCATGAATTTCTTTTGCTTGTGCCCCTGCTAAAGGCAAGATTCCTAATATACTAGACTGTATGACTAGCACTGTAATGAGTGCCAGCGACAATATTCTTTTCAATACATCCACCCTTTTCTAAAATTAATTTTCAACAACGATAAAAAAATCATTCGTATACTGTCAGATCAATCACTCCGCTTCTGATCAATATTTTCTAAAAATTGCACCTTAAGACCCTATGAATAAAATGAGTTGATCAATCATGAGCTTGAAAGGTCATCATGAGTAGTGGTTAGAGTAACTGGATTGGGGTCTATAGAAATGGGGAATAGTGAGAGGATCGTGAAAAGATTAAATGTGAATTTTTATATTTATACTGGAATGAACAATAAACGATGTGTACATGCATATATAAGCATGTATTCACATATGGTTCGTTCATATGAAGAAACAAGCATGTATCATATCGTATGTAAGGTGAGTCAGTTCAGCATTATATAAATCGCATTCCTTTCTACTCCCTTTCATATGGTAATCAAAAAGCTGCTGCGTTTTATTCTTACATTTACCGTTTCAACAGCAAAAAAATAAACTTAAATATCTAAAATGATCCATTTTTATAGGATTCATGGCTTACTTATCACCTTTTAAAAGAAATATATGGAGAAACAGGGAATAACATTTGTTTTCGTCTAATTTTTTTCTCTTTTATCATGAAAAGTGAAGACAAAACGATTTAGCCTAAACATTAAAATCATTTTATGCCTATTTAGAAAATCAAATGTTCTTTAAGTGAACTTCATCATATAGAGGCAAGCCAAGGGAAGGAGTTAGTTGTTTAATGGAGCTCATTGATAATAAATCAAAGAGATGGATAAACATTTTAAAACTGCTTGTATCAAAAGATAAGTGGTGGAGCCTACAAGAGATATCGAATGAAAATATCGGTTCGGTTCGTGCCATTCAAAGCGATTTAGAACAGATGAAGTCGTTCCAAACAGAGAACGGAGAGCCGTTAATCCACATAAAGCCAAGACAAGGCATATCCATTTGTTATACACAGACGATACGAGTCGACTACTATATCAAAGAAATTCTAAAAGATACGATTGAAATTCGATTGATTGACGGCGTTTTTTTTGAACAAAACAGGTCTTTCTATGAATGGATGGACACGCTGAATATCAGTAGATCCACATTGTATAACACCATTCATAAAATCAATTCGCTCCTTATCTCGTATGACATTGAGTTACGACCAGATAGTATGCAGTTCCATGGAAATGAGAAGGAGATCCGTCAATTTTTTGTGGAATTTTTGTTTGAAGTCTATGGAAGCAGGCTTTGGCCATTCGATGATATTCAAAAGCAAGATGCAGTTGATTTTTTACAAAAGCTATTTGAGGTGCTCGAAGTCAATCTACCTGATGTGGCTATAGATAAATTTTGCCTATGGCTCGCCGTTTCCATACACCGAGTGAGGAAAAATTTTTCAATACGACGCAATTATAGGTACTCAATGGATAAGGAAAAACAAACAGCTACAGCTAAAGGTATCTATAATCAAATCAAAAACTTGGAAGAACACGTTTGCCAAATGACAAAGGACACTTTTGGTGTTACGTTGGATCGTCACGAATTTGTCTTTTTACTATTGATTGAACCAGCTATTGGCCATTATAAATCAATTGAAACTGTCGAAGAAAAATTGACGTTCTTTCAATCGCATACACCACACCTCTTCGAAGCTATTCATTCCTTTATCAATCAATTGGAGTTGATTTTTCATCAAGAGATAGCTAATCGCAAGGTGATGACACTGATTCTTCTCCAATATTATGTGTATTCTAGGGAAATTACCGTAAGAGATGGATTCCTTTTCAAAAAGAAATCGAGGTATTTATCAGAGGTAAAAAAACAGCTTCCTTACTTCTATTCGAGGATTACTCATATCATTCAAGAGTTAAAAACAGACGATATACTTGCTTCTTTTGTGAAAAATGAACGAGAATTGATTCGTATCATTACTTCTAACTGGAGGGGGCTTGTTCATTTGGAAATGGATCGGAGAAACGTGTTGAACATTTTTGTCATTTCAACATTAGGTTATAATCATAGTTTGTTGATTGCGGATTTAATTAAATTAAGATTGCCTCCTCTCATTCATATTTTCACAAGTCCAGAAAATACATTAAATGAACTGACAATGGATCGACTTGGGATTGATATGATTGTGACCGATACTGAGCTTCCTAATCAATTAGGACGGTCTACACTGCTGATCAGCTCTTTTCCAACAAAGAAAGAATTGGACAACTTGCACTCAAGATTGGTTGATATGACAAACTAATATTCACAAGAAAAGCTGCTGAGGAGCTCTCAAGCAGCTTTTTTGCTTCTGTATTAATGAAGCGCTATTTGTTCATTCATCAAATCAATGGCGTAAAGCGATTGCTCATATTCATCTAATAAAAGGTAAACTTTGAGCGGTGCAGCGGTTTGATCTGTCTGCTGCGTGAATAGGACACAAGTGAATTTTTCGATTCCTTCTGGCAGCTTGCTTTTCAGAAAAGGATGAAGAATAGGAGAGATTCGAAGGGTATCAACATCTTTCAGCCAAAGCTCATCTTGTAACGCAGGATAATGGTCAACCAAAAACTGACGAAACACTTCCAATGTACTCAAGGTAGATATCCTCACTTTCTTCTATTTATGGCTTTAAGCTTACCTAAAAACAAACATGTTCAACTCATCCTATGATCTTAGTCCGCCTAGTTTCGCTTACTACTAGAGACACGAATTCCTCTAAAAGATTGTAGATCAACTTTACTGCAATGGGTTTTCAATATGTATGACGTTTACTATATGAAATACGAATTCCAACCGATGGACCTATGATCATATTCTTATCTGTTTCTTTCGTGATGAAACGACAACTTCCTTCTACAAAATTCCATTTTTATTCTAAAAAGAGGAAAATAGGCAAAAAAGAACAGCTGCTCACTGTTCTTTTAGAAGTTATGAAAGGTCTGTCAAAGAGAACACTTCACCGCTCACTGCATCAACGCCTTCATGACAGTCGAGCTTTCCGCATAAAACATATTGTTTTTGCACATCGTCATAGACATAGATGGGTGTAAGTTCGAGGCGTTCTCTCAATGTTTCAAAGGCTTCTTTCGGAGATATGGTGATTTCACTAGCTGTTTGAGATGGATTGAGTATCCCGCATACTTGAAACATCTCTTTTTTATCTATGTAATTAATGGCTTCAAAAGTGCTGGCGTCAATGAAGACCTTGATCTTATCCATAAAACCACAGCCTTCTTGCTCATTCGTTTTTAATATCGCTTGGATGTAGCCATGATCACGGTGGAGTGTTTTTAGCACCCACTTCCCTGTATCCTTTGAATATTTTTGCGCCAAAAAGGTTCGAACCGCTTTGATACACGCAGCTTGCTCTTCTTTTGAGATTGGGAAGGTATCTGGTGAAGGCTCCAGTGACAAGGCTTGTTCAGCAGTAATGTCCTCGTTTATATCGATTTCCTTTTTTTCAAAGGCTTTGTTTAACGGTTCATTCCACTCCATGACCTGATGCATGTGTATACAATGCGTTTCTTCACGTCCAATTTCAAACGGTATTGTTCCTGTTCCATCGTTCTTGACATAAATTTCTTCTAACGCATATATAGGGCGGATTCGATTCTGCTCGAAGGATGGCCAATCAAACCGCTGCACTTGCTGCTTAGCTAAATCCTCGATCCTATCAATGGAAAGCACATATTCTTCAGTTTTTAGTCGTTTTTTTGCCATAAATGGCCCTCGATGTATATAGTGAATGAGCTGCCCATGTTCATCCCATTTCACTTCGATTCTGCCTGAAGGCGTCACTTTCACACCATCTATTGCTTCTTCGAAAAAAAGTTCCCCTTTCTCCTTTTGATGCATGTGAAAATGCTCACCATAGACCAATCCTGTTTCTTTTTCGATCCATTGAATGACATGAGCTGGATAAGGCCTCTTAAATGTGACACCATTCTTCGCGAAGGTTTTGTCCATGACAAAAATGACCGTTTCAATCTGACCTGTATTTAAGTTCACGTCAATCACAGCTGTGCCGTCCGGGTTTAGATCATCGTCCTCGGGTTCAGCTTCATGAGAGGGAAACCATTCCATATTCAATGTATAAACCGTTTCATTGAACATATTGACGTAGCGATAAAAACTGTGCCTTTTTAAATAGTAAAGATCTAAACCAAATTTCGCCTTTGTCTGATCGATCAGTTGTTGAATGTTTGCATTCATTTGTTTCACCTCAACATTCTGTTTTATGGAAGAAAAAAGATGACGATAAATCCGAATATGACAATCACTGATAATAATCCTAAAGCCATTGCCATCATGTTTGATTCCTTTGTAAAGCCTTTTAATCCATGCGCTTCCGTCGATCGGTCGATTTTTCTAAAGCGAAAGAGCATGCTTATATTGATAATGGCTAGAGCCATAACAAATAAGAAAATGAGAAACTTAGGTTCTATATGAAAAAATGGATCTTGCATCGTTTGAAAACTAAATGACTGGAAGAACATTAGTCCGCTCAATATCAATTTCCAAATGTTTTCCACTCTTTGTTCTTTCTCCCACTCTTTTCCCAATTTCTCTTTTTCATAAATGGCTACCTGCTCAAATATGGGAATGATAGACTTTGTTGATCCTTTTTTGATCAAGCCGTAAATGCCTTGAAGGAGCATGAAGATTCCTAAACAAAGAAAGAAATATGTAAATTGAATCTCAACTTTTTGAATCAAAACAAAAAAAATCAAGATCATCATGCCAAATAGCAAATTAGAGGTAACTACTTGTTTAGTCCTCATTTTTTTCAGTGCAGCTTGTTCCATGTAATACTCCTCTCCGTTTTAAATGTTTCTGTTGAACGCTCTATCTTTATTACGATTTTACCGAAAAAATGTTTCAATATTTTCCCTTTCCATTGCAGATTCCGTTTTTCTGCGGATCTTAAATTCTTTCATAAATAAAAAATAAGAATTAAACATTCATTTCCATCAGTTCAACGAATGTCTAATTCTTAGAAAACCTACATTTACTTAATTAATTCTATTGTTTTAAATAAAATATCTCGTCATTTCACTTGGGCTGTATTCAATTTGATACGCAGGAGATAATTCACGTTTCACTTCTTTCGTGATTCGCTCTCCTTCTTGATTAAACTTTCTTTCCATGTCTACGCCATTTGGCAGTAAATCATCGATTTCTTCGTCAAACCAGCGACCATACTGTATATTCCAATTCCAAATCTTTGAGAAAAGGGTATCGCTTACTGGTACATCATCTCTTTCTAAATGACATTGACAATGCCCGCAATGAAAGGGTTCACTACCGTAATCTCCTTCAATTTTCACAAAAGGATGATCCACAAACTCTCGACAGCACACCCACTTTTTGAAGTTCTGACCAAACTCTGTCAGTTTAATCGAGTAATAACGCATGGAAGTTCGTTTTCCTTTCATGTCAAAAATCCCTTGATCAATTAATGTCTTGAGTCGATATTCAATAAAATCATCGCCGGTATACTGATCTAAATGACCAATGACTTCTCCTATTAGACGTGGAGTTACGATGTACTCTTCTTCTGGCGCGGACTGATGAAGCCGCTTAGCCATTTTCACTAAATAAGCATCAAATTCATCTTCTGGTACGCTGATCGTTTGCCCTTTTTTCCATATCCGCAGCGTATGATTTTCTTTAGCAAGTGAAAGCCATTCGTTTTGTATTCTTTCTCTCTCTTCTTTTGTCACTGGGTGAATATGCTCTTTACTCTCGTACAAAATTTTAAATTTTTCAGATGCAATTTCTCCGGAATGTCGAATATCCATTCTTCTTGTATTTGTATTGAACAGCTGATCAAATGCTGTCGTTATATTGATTACAGACAATTCAACCCTTTTTTCTTTTAATAAATAGACGGCATATCGCAAGCCAATTTGCTCATGGGCATTACTGCCTGTCCAGATGAGAATACGACTGCCTGCTTTTATTTCTTTTATTTGCTGAAGCATTCTGTGCTGATCGTTGACCATGTCGTCAAAATAGCCAAATTCATTTGACATCACGTTACGCAGCCACTCTATACGGTTCGCTTGTCCTTTATGTTCGTGTAAATGTAGAAGTGGTCCAATCGAATAAATATCATCAAAAGCGATGATATCATCTATTTGATCTTGCTTCATTTCACGTACTGCTTGTTTTAAACTACCGGCAGCTGCCGCCCCAAATATGATATGTATCATCATCCGTCTCCCTTTATCTTACAGTTTATTTCATCTTCACCTATTCATGGTTCTTACGTCAATTCTATTGAGTCAATTTCATTCAAAAGTATGACAAGGAGATCAGGTATTTACAGAAGTAATAAAGCAGAACTGTAGAGATAAGAATTTTTATAAAAAAAGCCCACGAAATGGGCCAAGGAACTACCCGAAATAAGCAGTTCCCACAATACAATACTAAATTTGTATGTTCACTAGTGAATCGATCATGTTATCTACCTTGCTCCATCACCTTCAAACTCTTCTGCTGAGAGATTCGGTCAAACGCCACCATCAAGATAGTCATGAGTAAAGCAAGAAGAACCGTTCCAGCGCTGATCCAGCTTAGGTGCAATATAGATGTCCTGCTCAATACAAGCCCTCCTAACCCCGAGCCTAAAGCAAATCCGAATTGAATAAATGATGTATTGACACTTAATGCGATATCAGGAGATTTGGGTACAAGTGTGACGAGATACAGCTGCTGAGCTGGCGATGTGCTCCATGTAGCAATCATCCATATCATGATCACCACCACCATGACCACGAGTTTCCCTGTCACAAATGCCAGCAGCATAAGCATGATGATTTGTAGAATAATTCCGGAGAAAATTGTGAATGTTGGGCCTTTTTTATCTGCTGCAACCCCTCCAAGACTGGAGCCCAAAAAGCTGCATATTCCCGCTAGTAACAAAATGCCACTGATTTCTGTGATGCTAAGGTTAGCTGATTCTTGCAGGAAGGGCGTTAAATAGGTAAATAAGGTGGAGTATCCTCCTACATAGAACAGCGTCACTGTCACTGCCAGCAAAATTCTCTTATCCTTTAATATCGATAACTGCATACCTAGCGTCACCGTTTCTTGTTCTTTCATAGAAGGGATGCGCCTATACACAACAATCAGCGGAATGAGCGTGATCAATCCAATGGCTGCAAATAATGCTTTCCATCCAATCATGCTGCTTAGAAACGTCCCGATTGGCACACCTAAAACTAAGGAGCTGCTTAATCCCATTAAAATGATGCCAATCGCTGTTCCTCTTTTTTCTCGTTCGACAAGACGAGTAGCCACTGCCATTGCCACCACAATGGCCGTCCCTCCACTAATTCCTTGTAAAACCCTTGTCATTAGCACCATTTCAAACGAATGGCTGACACTTGTGATGATATTACTTAAAGTAAAAATGATCAGCATCCATGATAATATTTTTCTGCGGTCGATATTGATGGTCAGTGCAATGACAATCGGCGCGCCAATTGCTGCGGAAAGTGCTAGTGATGTGACCAATAAACCAGCAGCTGATGTCGTGACCTGTAAATCATCTGCGACCATTTGAATAATTCCTGTAATGATATATTCGATTGTTCCGATTAAAAAGGCTGCTAAAGCAAGTAAATAGACAACGGCTTTATTTTTCATCGTGACGTTTCTCCTTTGGGCAATGTTTACGATTTGACTTCATTTTTTATAGGAATTTGAATTTCAATGAGTCTTCCTTCTCCATTTTCAGCCAACGGGTAATAAATCTCTCTCCCCGGCTGATCTTCTTTCATGCGATATCCGTTATGTTCAATCCATGTCGCCAGATCAACACAAGCAGTTTGTGCAAATGGAGAATCTGAATGAAATAAGAGCGTCGCCATGGTTTCTTCGGCTGGTAACGTACGTATCGTGATGCTTTTAGGCAGAGAGCCCCTTATCGCTTTCGCGGAATACCCAACCTCAAATTCGAACTCACTTTCTTTAGCAATTGATTCCCTCCACAGCACGATTTGCGGCTCAGAGTTCAATTCTTGCGGATGTAACAAATGATGAAACGTTTGAAAGAAGGAAGGGATTTCGTCAACAGTTCCGTTGGATTGAAAAGACATGAAACGTTTGCTTTCAACCGATTTGATGATAACCTCCTGCTCTTTTTCAACACACCCCTCTCGTTTGATGAGGTGCATCCGCTCCTTAATACGCGCTAATTTCTGTTGTTCTCTCTCGATCAATTGCTGAATCTCACTCTCTTTCAAGAGAAACATGCCCTGAATCTGCTCGACAGAAATATCTTCACGAAGAAGCTGTCCCATTTGCTTTAACGTAAAACCTAATTCCTTGTACAGAAAAATTCGATTGACCTCAAGCAGCTGCTCAGCTGAATAATACCGGTATCCAGATTCTTGATCGATCTGCTTAGGCTTTAATAAATCTATTTGGTCATAATACCTTAAGGTTTTTACAGGGACTTTACTTAACATAGAAAAATCGCCGATTTTGAACATCCTGCATCTCCTCCGATTTGTTGATCTGATCAAAGTATAAACCTTTCAGTAAAGGGGAAAGTCAATAGAAGAATTTAATATTCATTCGTATTATCATTAGATTAAGTTGAAGAATACAGACTCCAACTTCACATTCATTATCTATTAAGCATTCAGTCACCATGAAATAACTGCTGTTACGTAAAAAAACCTAGATTTCTTAAAATCTAGGTTTTGCTAATTTTTTGATTCTGATTACATTACATGCACACAATTTGAGTTACTTTGTAAATTTACATCTATATATCGATTAAAGTTTTTCTAACAATCCCATCTGTTCAACAATCTTTATATCATTCATAAATCGTTGTAAACTTACTTTATGCTCTTTTTTTTGTAAATCTGTTGAATAACCTAAGCATATATTAAAAATACTATCTAACCTTTCTCCATTTCCACTATAAAAATAAATCGTCAATACTCCATTATTTTCACTTGCAGGAACCACAACTGTAGCCATCTCTAATACATATTCTATATCTTCTTTAGAAATCGTTCGATCTTTTTTCTTAGCACTCATGAATTCATCCTATGAATAGAACGAATCGTACCTTCAAGTAAATTGAGTATAGACTTCTTATAAATGACATACACACTGTGAATATGACTTTTATCAGGACAATAGGGATCTTGTAAAATGAATTTTATACGTTCATCTTCTTTTTAAATTTTTATTGCATCAAGTTCATATAATAAAATTTGATCAATTTCTTCTATTTTCAAAGGAGGAAAAGTATCGACTACATCGGTTTTATTTTTCATTTGATCACTCCAATAATTGAAATAAACCGCCCACCGCTCTTACTCCAAACAATCCAATCTTTCAAGACACTTCAACATGTTTCCACTTTTAAAGAAATTGAATATGGCTCCCTCACTAAATCGCTCAGCTCTCACCACTCCCATGATGAGAGCAAGTACACACTGCGCATTTAAATTTGAGAGGTCCCCATTCTCGATATCGTTCAATCCACCTTCAATGCCATTATCTTTTAGGATCTCTCTGTAGCGGGTAAGCTCCAGCTCTTGATGTTGTTCTACAAAGGTATAGACATCTTCGATAAAGTGACGGACCGTTTCGGAATAATGGACAAAAGGCATCTGGATTGGGCGTTCAGCTGTTCCATCATTTTCTTGATCGATCACCCATTCTCCGATATGGTCCTCGCGGAGCATCGGTATGTATTTTGTTAGACTCTCGAATTGGCTCATTTCCATCCTCCTCTACCTCATTCATATGGTTTACTCTGATCGACACCTATGGATCAGTATATAAAAAATCCGTGATTATCCTACCGGCTAGACACCAGTATTCAAATCACGGACAGTCTTTATTCACTTCACTTTTTTACACTCTCACCATTGATACAACGGTCTCCACAGTATTGGGTTATAGAATATACAGAAATTTCATTAGTACATTAAAAACAAGTAATTCACAAAAAATCTATTCAAGTTTTATTATAAGAATATCAAAATCAAAAATTTTATCCTACAATCCAGATATCTAAATCACCATACGAGGAACCAACTTTTCTAGTTAAATTAGTATGGCCAATTGCAATTCCAACTGAAGTGATATCCATATTTTTCAAAGATGTTTCATTCCATGATTTCATTATCTGAGAAGATAAAGGGAAACCGTTAATTTTATGAACTATTTCAGCGTTATTTTTAGAATCAAATATCTTCTGATACTTTTTCTTAAAACATTCCTCATATTTAGTTTGACCGATTGATAACCTTCCACATCCAGCATAGATAAGATGTTCTAAAAGTGTAACTTCTTCTACAGTTGGTAGTTCATTAATAAACTTACAATAAATTCTCTCATAGTAATCTAATATTTCATCAATTTCTTTATCAGAGTCTATGTATAGATTATTGACAGTTCTTCTGATAATAAAAACTAAAGAGAGTATATCAATTTGCTTCTGATTTAGCTTCGTAACCACTGATAGTGACTCATCCAATACAATTTGCTTTAACGACCTATCATCTTCTTTTGTTCTTTCCACAAGCAATTCAATTAATACCTCTTCTAAATTTTCATCACCTGTTCTTGCAAATTCTTTTTGAGCAGTGTACATTGCAAATTGCATATCAGGATTTTTCATTTTTTCAATTCCAATAGGATTTTCTTGCTTTAACTTTTCAAGAGTATCAATTACTAATTTCTCAGCTCTATAAGCAGCAATTTCCGCAGCCTGCTGAGAAAGTTCTAAAAAATTCGCCTTAAACAAATCTAGTGCAATATTTCTTGCCTCGTCTGCAGTAACACCAACATTAATAACTTGAGCTTGATAGTTAGTGCTATCCTTACCACCACTTTGCTTCATAATTCAATCCTCCTTTCTAGGTGCATTTATCGTCATACTTCCAGAAGATTGGTAATTATTGGAATTATTCCCACCTTTTTGCTTTTGTAGTACCTTTTTTGATTTAGACATCTGCTTACTAGTCAAAAAAGTTAAAGCAAAAACCCCAATCCCACTAAACACCCATGTATACCATTCCATCATCGTCATCCTCCATTAATTGTATAATATGTAAGCGTTTATTTTCTAATTGTATTAATTATACAAAACAAATCTTGAATGACGAACAAAATTTTTTATTTCTTCAATAGTTTCATTCGTTATATCATTCAATTCCTTATAATATTTTTGATATTTCAATCTTTTCTCATCATCTACAAATCCAAAGTTATCATTTAAGTCAGGATATAAATACTTCCTATCTCCTAAAGTGCCACGTAAAGTAAAAAAATTGACTGATATAAAATAAAAATATTTATTTAACTTTTCAATTATTTTTTCAAATAATCTCTGAACATCTTTATTATAAAAATGGGTGCTGGGTTTTTCAGCAAAATACAGCAGCTCCTCAATCTCTCTTCCTTCGTGAACATAAGACCTTTGAAGAGCTATCGTTTCTATTTGAGAAATAAAATTACCTTCTTCTATAAGAATAATTATCTTATCTAACAAGGATTCATCTAATTCTAATATCTTATTTTTACCATTTTCTACTTGTAATAAATCTTTGAATTTTTTTGTTCCTCTAATCCAACCTTTAAAATTATATTCCTTTTCATCATTTTTCATAAATTCATTTAAAGCTAGAGTAACTTCGGTCGAAATCTGATTTATATCCTGAACAAAGCTAACTAAATTTGAAGTAACCAATTCTTTAAATGTTGCATACTTATCAATATTATGACTATCAACCTCATGTTCATAGACCTTTAAATTAATGTTAAGACTCTTCTTATTTGCTAAGTATTGTTCATTTAAAACTACTGCAAAGACAGGAATTCCATTTTTCAATGCAAATTCGTATTCCAACTGAGTATAACTTTTACCGCTTCTCGGCTCGATTGAACCATACTTACCACCAAGTATCAACATGAGTATATCTGACTCTTTAATCCATTTTTCTATAATAGTCCATTGATTTTTGTTTGCAGGAATAAATAACTCCATTCCTGCAGGAATATGACCCGCTCTCAAAATACCTTCAACAGCTTTTTGTCTTTCATCTATTAAATCTAAGTAAGTAGAAGAAACAAATACTTGTAGCTTTTTACACACGGTCTAACCTCCCGATAATCTTCTATATCAAATAATAAAAAAGAAATTAAAGTTTAATCACAAAACATCTCCTAAATCAAAAGAAAGTTCAAAAAAATGACAAGTATTGTCGCGAGATAAAATAATTAGTATGGATTGCCGCTAAATATCATCTACCAATTAAATAAACTATCTCACTTTTAGAACAATTATCTCTACTTTATCCACGAATAATTTTGTCAAATATTAATATATCTCAACTTAAGAATAAATACCCTTACTTCCCCCTGTGAAATATCATAAAAAATTCACAATGTCTTCTGTAGATACCTTAACAAATAAGCAAGTACCACTGAAATTTCATGGAAATCGATAAGTTTATCCGCTACGACCGTCTAAAATAAACTTTAATTATCATACAAAATAAGCCATTTAAATTTTATTAAAAGTGACCTTGTTCACTCATCTTCTACCACCTTTAGTTTTTTATTCCTCATTTTTAAGTGTTGTAGATAGAACGATAGGAGATTAAATTATTAGAACTATTAAAGATTTCTGAGGTTGCTAAAATCTTAAAGCTATCTGAAGATCGAGTTTATGTACTCAACAATACAAATGATATTTCTCTTATTAAAAGTAGGCAGTTCGGTATGAGTGCTACAGAATGACTAAGTTTATATCAATGTTGGTTTGGGGTAATAGTGATAAATGAACTTGGAAAATTTTATTTCGATGAAACTGTAGCGGAGTATTATATGTCAAAAACAAACTATCCGTAAGAGGATAAAGAAAGATAAGTTAAAGGCTCTAAAACTTGCAGAAAGATTTGAAGCTATATGAAACTGCACTTGAAAAATCTGTTTGACAAGCATACTATAAGTGATTAAAAAAAATGGATAAAACAGTAGAAAAACCCGCTCATTTAGAAATAGGGAAGATTAAAGTACATTACAACCTTCCCTCTCTCTTTTCTCTTATTAGATACAGTTTAATGGACTGTATCTTTTAAAACAAGCTTAACTATCACTTCCACATGCGCCGTATGCGGAAACATATCGACTGGCTGCATGTATTCGATTTTGTAGTCTTTTGACATGTATTCAAGGTCTTTTGCTAGTGTGGATGGGTTGCAAGAGACGTAGACAAAGCGTTTTGGTTTGACTTGTTTGACGGTGTCTAAGAAGGTGCGCTCGCAGCCTGTTCTTGGCGGGTCGACGACGATGACGTCAGGGCGGAAGCCTTCTTTGACCCATTTTGGCAGCCAATGTTCAGCTGTTCCTGTTACATAGGTCGCGTTTTTCATGCCGTGTTTTTTGGCATTTTTCTTGGCATCATCAATCGATTCTTTGATGACATCCATTCCTCGTACTTCTTTGGCGCCATCTGAGAGCCACATCCCAATGGTCCCAACACCGCAATACGCATCGACAACCTTTTCTTTGCCTGTCAGTTTGGCCGCTTTTTTCGCTTCATCGTAAAGCTTTAGCGTCTGCTTCGGATTCAATTGGAAGAAAGCACGTGCACTCAATTCAAATGAGACGTCTCCTAAAAATTCTTGAATGACCATATTGCCAGCTAGGTGAGATGTTTTATGGCCGAAGATGACCGACGTTTTTTCACCATTAATATTGTGCATAATGGACGTCACTTCAGGCAGACGTTTTTGAATGGCTTCGGCTATTTCTTTTTTCTTTGGAAATTCAGGTTTTGATGTGACAAGAACGACCTGCACTTCCCCTGTTTCAAAACCGACACGCACGACAATCGAGCGTACGTCGCCTTTTCTTGTCCGTTCATTGTAGACCGATACGCCGAATTTCTCTAAAATTTTGCGGACAACGCCTGTTGTTTTGTTCGTTTTTGGATGCTGCACGATACATTCCTTGATCGGTACAAGCTTATGGGAATTTAGTCCATAAAGTCCTGCAATGATGTCTCCGCTATGAGAACGTCCTACTTGGAACTGACTTTTGTTTCGGTAGTGCCACGGATCTTCCATGCCGATCGTTGGCCGAATATCAAGCTTTTCAACCGATAGCTTTGTATGACGCTCCATTGATTGAATGACAATATCACGCTTTTCATTTAGCTGCTGCTCATACGCCAAATGCTGAAGCTGACAGCCGCCGCACTGCTCGTATACTGGGCATGGCGGTTTGACTCGATACTCGGAACGCTTTCGCACTTTTCTGACTGTGCCTTCTGCATATTTTGCTTGGACATTCGTTGCTTCAACTACCACTTCCTCACCTGGAAGCGCGCCTGGGACAAAGACCACTTGCTTTTTAAAATAACCGACCCCTTCACCATTAATGCCAAGGCGTTTAATGGTAAGCGGGAACTGCTGTCCCTTTTGCAAAAGGGCACCTTGCTGTTTTTCTTTCACTTTATTCTCTCCGTTCTATTTGAACCCTTAATAGGTTGTCTTCATTTTATTCCATCTCATTAGTATACCACGTCTTAGACAAAGAGAGAAAATGCCTTTCATTTATTTATCTGTCTCAATGCTTCTCCATAAATATAAAGAAGCGTAGCTTAAATATGGGGTCCATTCCTTGCTTAGCGCTGCCATCTCTTCTTTTGTCGGTTTTTCAGGCAGATCAAAGTGCCGTTTGATTGCGTTTTGAATGCCGATATCTGCCACCGGAAAAAGATTTGGTCTTCCAAGCCCATTCATGAGCACATTTTGAACCGTCCAAGGGCCGATCCCTCTAATCGGAAGCAATCGCTCTTCCACCTCCAGATCAGATAAATCGTGTAATTCTTCTAAACAAAGAGAGCCGCTCACAATTCGTTTCGATACATCGATGACATATTCTGCTTTTCGCTGACTAAATTGAAGCTTTCTCAAATCCTCTGTTTCAAGAGAAGCAATGGTTTCTGGTAAAGGATCAAACCATACACCTTCTATTTGCTCGCCGTACGTATGGACAAATCGTTTCGTGAGCTCGTAAGCAAACGAAAGATTAAGCTGCTGATGAATGATGCATTTCATTAAACAATGATATAAATGAAAATCCAGCATGAGCGGCGTTCCGATATGCTGCTCAAAAATGGACGCTAGATTGGTTTGAGAAAAATGGTCTTGAATCATGTGTAATTGATGCTCCATGCCAAATATCCGTTTCACCTCAGAAAGAAGGGGTTCCTCTGGGCCGTTTGATCGCACCCGGAACATAGGCGCATCCTTTGTTCCAGTAGCTTGAACGATGACCACGTACGGTTTTTGCTCTAATCTGATCGGCACTTTTATTTCTCTTTGACTCAAATCGACTGCTTTTAATGGATCACTTGATAAGCGTCTAAGCACTTGATCGAAATGATACGGCGGCTCTACCGCAAGCTGTTTTTCCCACATACATGTCCTCTTCCTTTCTGCAACCATACGCAGATGTGATTGTTTCATTTTGCATGAATGATTCTCTAGATTGAATACTTTTAAACATAAAGAGTACAAGAATTTATCAGTTATATCTTCCTTATTTGTGGTCATTCTCCTTTTGGATAGATGAAAGTTTTTAGTCGAATTCAGCTAAAATTCGACAGCATCCTTCAACATTTTAGGCTCATTTTCCTTAAATTAGAAATAGAACCTCTGGGTGATATCTTCCATTCAAAAAATATTTGTATAATTATGACATATCAAGGAGGTGAACAAAGAAATTAGCGGATTAGGCAATCATTTGTTTTATCTTGCAGGAACATATTTACCTCATTGATGACCGGCTTCACTTAGTTTCACATTTTACAAAAAAGAAGACCCAAAATTTAAAAACAAAGGAGATCCGACCAATGAAAAAAACAATTCTTTCTGTTGCCCTTGCCACTGCTGTTTCTTCGACACTGCCAGTATTCGCTGACGCTGCTGAGCCAAAAACTTCAGCACCTGTTTCTACTACACTTCAGCAAACTGTCTTAAACAAAGCTGCTGAAGGTAAGGCATCTACAACTGCAGGAAACGTTAATATTAACTTTGATGTACTTGGTATTGCAAATGCATTAATCAATGCTGCAAATGCTAACACAAACCGTGAAGGCTTTGTCAAAGGATTAATGGAGTCTGCTTTCTATGCTGCCGGCGCAAAATACAATGTCATGGTATTTAACTTAAGTCAAGGTTATGAGACTCGTTTCAACGGCGTCAAAACGTTTGCTACTGTGAAATACGGAAGTATTACGTACGGAGTCTGGGTATTTGAAAATGGATCTTTCACAAACAAAGGTGACGGCGGCTACATCAACTGGGCATTTAGAGGCTGGTTCGACCGTAATGGTGGTTTCGTCAACTTCCGTCGCCCTTAATTCTCGGTTTTATCCATCAATCATACACGCACATTGAACCGATCTCAAAAATGAGATCGGCTTTTTTTATGAAGAAAACGTATAAGTTCACCGGCGCTGCTTCATGATATAATGCAAGTCTGGAGGGGTGCACATGCTGAGAAAACTTGCAGTGACAAAAAACGGCGACTTGATTGAACATGCAACATTGCAGCAGCTTTCAAGCCCCGATATCGCCTGGTATTGGATTGATTTTCATGCGCCAACGGAAAAGGAAGCAGCGCTTTTAAAGGAATATTTTCATTTCCATCCACTCGCGATTGAAGATTGTTTTCATTATTTACAGCGGCCCAAGCTTGATTTTTATGAAGGATATTTGTTTTTCGTGCTGCATGCCCTTAATCAAAAAACGCTTCGTTCTGAGGAAGTCGATCTGTTTGTTGGTGAAAACTATATCGTGACCTTTCATTTGAAAGAAGCGCCGTACGTTGAACGTGTGATTCGAAAGCTTAAAGGGTCTGATAAAGCGAGAAACAGCGGACCTGAGCATATTGCCTACATGCTGATTGATGAGCTTGTTGATGATTATTTCCCTATTATTTATCAAATTGAAGACAGGCTGAATGAAATTGAAGATGAAGAAGGGCATAAAACGTATGGCACGCTGATGAACGAAGTATTTGGGATTCGATCCGATTTGCTCAAACTGCGAAGAACGATTATCCCGATGAGGGACCTTTTATATCGTATTGTGAACACGAATATGATGAAAAGCGATCCAAACCGCCATGCTTATTTTAATGATATTTATGATCATCTTTTGAAACTCACAGAGATCGTTGAGTCAAACCGTGATATGACAGCCGATTTACGAGACAGCTATCAGACGCTGAATTCCAACCGGATGAATGCGATCATGATGACATTGACCATTGTATCGACCATTTTTATTCCGCTAACCTTTATTGTTGGGGTGTACGGAATGAACTTTGACAACATGCCTGAATTACACTGGAAATATGGCTATTTTGGCGTGCTGATTTTTATGGGTCTCCTCGTCTCGGGGATGCTTTTGTGGTTTAAACATAAAGGGTGGTTTAGGATTTTTAAATAGTGTTTGACTCTTTTTTCACCTCATCATCCTCTTTAGTTTCAGCGTAAAATCAGAGAGGGAAAATCAAAAAGCCTGCAGGTCTTCTGCAGGCTTCTTTCTATAGCTGTGGCAGATGCCATACTTTTTCAAGCATGAGATCGTCTAGACTTTTAAAGGAATATCCTTGTTTTTTCAGAGCGGTGATGGCATCATCCAGCGCTTCTGCATTGTCTCTTGAGACGGTATGAAGTAAGTAAATGGCACCTGGGTGTGCCTGCTTCATCATTTGATCGTATGCATACTGTTTTCCTTTTTGATGATGGATATGCCAGTCCACAAACGCCACTGACCAGAAAATGGTTTGGTAGCCGAGCTGTTTTGTTTCTTTTAATACCCTTTCACTGAACACACCGCGCGGCGGACGAAGATAGAGGTTATCCTGTTTTCCTGTGATTTTGTACACATCTTCATTGACACGGTCCAGTTCTTCTTTGATTTCTTTTGTACTCTTTGTTGTTAAATCAGGATGGTGATAAGAATGGTTGCCAATGATATGACCTTCCTCTGCCATACGTTTGACAAGCCCCGGCTGGTCCTTTACAAAATGACCTGTCACAAAAAAGGTGCCTGGTACTTGATGTTTTTTCAGCACGTCTAAGATCTTGGGTGTGTACCCATTTTCATAGCCATTGTCAAAGGTAAAATAAATCTCTTTCTTTTTCGTGTTGCCTAAATAGAACGCATCATACTTTTTTAAGAGTGCCGTCAATTCTTTGCCCGCATCCGGCGGCCTGTGCTCTTTACTTTTCGCAAATCCCCAGTTAATGGGCTTATTAGACACGGCTTCCGCTTCTGAGAGAGGCATGGAAACAAAAAGCGCACATAAACAGATCAGCATGAATTTTTTCATTTACGTCACTTCCCGGTTTTTCTTCTATTGTGCAGAATAAGACCGAGACTCATACACCGATTCTCCTGCCAATTTAAAGAAAAAAGCCCGCACCGCGCGAGCTATTCTTCCTTCCAATCATTTTTAAACCGTTCATATTTCGCTTCTAGGTCGTCAATCATCTGGATCAGTCTGTCTATATCCTCAACGTCTGTTGATTCAGGATCTAATGAATCAATCACATTCATAAACATATCTAATCGGTTCTTTAAATAATCAACCTGCTGCTCTTTGCTGTCTGCTGCCTTACCCATCGATACACTCCCTTTAGCATTTGTTTATAGCTTATCTTTTTTTCCTTTGTAAATCAATTGTGTCCCTCTTGCGTATAACCGTGATGAGGCTTAAAATTAACTGTTGGCGGGTCTACGTTTGCCCGAATGAAAAGGAGATAGATACCATGAACCAAAAAACAGCACTTCGTCCGATCACACCTGCATACGACCCTTGGGAAGCCTATCTCGATGTGCAGGATTACGGAGAAATGAAGCTGACTAATATTGAATTTACGACAACAACGCTGTGTAACATGAGATGTGAGCATTGTGCGGTCGGCTATACCTTACAGCCTAAAGACCCGAATGCGCTGCCGATAGATTTACTGCTTCGCCGTTTAGATGAAGTTCCGCTCCTGCGCTCACTCAGTATTACAGGCGGAGAGCCCATGCTTTCTCTTAAATCTGTACGGGAATATGTCGTCCCTTTATTAAAGTATGCCCATGAACGCGGCGTCCGTACACAGATCAATTCAAATTTAACCCTTGATTTGGCGCGGTATGAAGAAATTATCCCATACTTAGATGTCCTTCACATTTCACATAACTGGGGCACTGTCGAAGAGTTTGCAACGGTCGGTTTTGCCATGATGGATCGAAAACCAACCTTTGAGCAGCGCGAGAAATTATTTAACCGCATGATTGAAAATAGTCAAGCACTTGTCAAAGCGGGCGTAACCGTATCCGCTGAAACCATGCTGAATAAGCGCACACTTCCATATATCGAACACATCCACCGGCAAATCGTCGAGGAAATGAAATGCCAGCGCCACGAAGTTCACCCGATGTACCCAAGTGATTTCGCCAGCGCCCTTGAATCATTGACGCTTCCGCAAATGCGGGATGCGATTCATCAGCTGCTTGATATTCGTGATCAAAACACATGGATGTTGTTTGGCACCCTGCCATTTTATTCATGCAGCACAGATGAAGAAGACCAGCGACTCCTCAACCGATTGCGCCAGGAGAAAAATGTCACGGTACGAAATGACCCTGATGGACGTTCACGGTTGAATGTGAATATTTTTGATGGGAATATTATTGTGACAGACTTTGGCGATACTCCGCCGCTTGGAAACATCGCAACTGATACATTGCAATCAGCCTATACACGCTGGATGGACACAAAATTAGCAAAAGAATTGAATTGTCATTGCCCAAGCGTGCAGTGCCTCGGTCCGAATGTTTTAGTGAAAAACAGCTATTATCAAGATGTTGATTTTACTTCTCGTACAGCCAGGGGGTAACCGATAGATGGACGATACATTTCTGACAGTGGTCAAAAACAAATACATTGAAATTCTCCTTGTTGGACTCATTCTTTGGCTTGCTGTCTTTATGATTAACAAAGCCCTTCAAATTTTCTTTAAACGAACTGAGTTTATAGAGGACAAGAAGAAGAAAACGATCGAGAGCTTAGTCAAATCGGTCACGCAATACACCGCTTCGATTTGCTTTGTGCTCTATGTCATTTCTCTGTTCTTTCATGACTTTGGGAAAATTCTTGCGGGTGCTGGTGTTGCTGGGATCGTCATCGGTTTTGGCGCCCAGACGCTGATTCGTGATATTTTAGCAGGCGTTTTCCTCATCTATGAACGCCAGATTCATAAAGGGGATTATGTGACGGTGAATAACCTCTTTAATGGAACCATTGAAGAGATTGGTCTCCGCTCATTGCAAATTAGAGAATGGAGCGGCAAGCTGTTAACCATTTCTAACGGAGATATCCGTCAAATCCAAAACTATAACATGCACTACATGCGGATTACGGAATCTGTGTTAATTAGCGCGAATCAAAACCCAGATATCGCCTTTCAAGCACTTGAAACAGCATGTGACAATTTAAATCAAATGCATCATGATTTTCTTAAAAAAGACGAATTTCAAAACGCCATTGAACCCTTTCAAGTTCATGGAATTATGGGTCTGAATAAGCTGAATCGCGGGATTGAAATCACAGTAAAGGGAATGGTCGAAGACGAAAAATACTTCGACGCCGCCCTCGCTGTGCGAAAAGAAATGATCAAACAACTTCATCAGCATGATGTCAAATTGCTTGAGGATCTCGCTTATCCTCAGCCTGCAAAATAACCTCATTTATGATGGGGTTATTTTTTTATATACAAGTTGCCGGGCTGACTCGGGCTTGTGAGAAACATGGAACACTTGAACATTCGCTAACAATTCTCTTCATTTCAGCCCCTCTAACTTCTATCCTCTTGACTGATTCATGTATAATAGATAGCAGAATGATTTCATGCAGCATGGGGACCCTCATACTGTGTATTTTCTAAGTGAAAGAGAGTGAATAAGATGGGTCGTAAGTGGAACAACATTAAAGAAAAGAAAGCATCAAAGGATGCCAGTACAAGTCGTATTTACGCAAAATTCGGGCGTGAAATCTATGTGGCTGCCAAACAAGGTGAGCCAAACCCAGAATCAAACCAAGCACTTCGTTTTGTCCTAGAACGTGCAAAAACATATAGTGTCCCAAAACATATTGTGGACCGTGCCATTGAAAAAGCCAAAGGCGGTGCGGAAGAGAACTTCGATGAGCTGCGCTACGAAGGATTTGGTCCAAACGGATCAATGGTGATCGTTGACGCCCTCACCAATAACGTAAACCGGACAGCTTCAGATGTTCGAGCAGCATTTGGGAAAAACGGTGGAAACATGGGCGTAAGCGGCTCTGTTGCCTACATGTTTGACGAAACAGCTGTCATCGGTGTCGAAGGGAAAAGCGAAGAAGAAACGCTTGAGCTATTAATGGAAGCAGACGTTGATGTACGTGACATCATGGAAGAAGATGAAACGGTGATTGTGTACGCTGAACCAGATCAATTCCATCAAGTACAAGAAGCATTCAAACAAGCCGGCGTAGAAGAATTCACTGTCGCTGAAATCACAATGCTTCCGCAAAACGAAGTGACATTAGACGATGAATCGAAAGCACAATTTGAAAAGCTGATCGATGTATTAGAAGAGCTTGAAGACGTGCAGCAGGTTTATCATAATGTGGATTTAGGGGAATAAAAAATTTAAGCCATAGTAGTCGTTGAGTTCATTCAACTTCTACTATGGCTTTTTTTCTCAAAAAAAATGTAATATATGTATAAAGATGTTAATGTCTACAATTTTCAAGGAGATGAGTTTCATCTTTAAAACATGGTGGTTTTCTTATTATGGATTTATGATCATCCCTTATTTTGGCCTATGTCTTATTTTCAACAACTTACCGATATTGACTAAAGTTATCTTCTTTCTTTTTATCATTTGGTATTTATATAACGCCTTTGACTTTTACAAGAATGAACTAAAAAGAAAAAAAGAGAAAACCTCTTAGAAAAAAACAGTCATCTCCTCTTTTGATAAGAGGAGATGACTGTTTTAATTCATCCCTTGAAACCCAAACGTCAAGTGATCCTGAACAGGAATCCAAGCGCCGATTCCTTGTGAGGTCACGTTTTTTACGACGAGTTTTCGTTTATTTCCTTTTAGCACAAGGTACACTTCTCCGTATGTGACCTTACCTTTTTCGTTAATCGCTGGTGCATAGGCATGAAGCGATGCTGCTTTTTTCGGAGAGACGTGGTATGACTGATCTCGTTTTGTTCCTGCACCAATCACGGTGTCAAAAGCGAGGGGCAGCTTTGTTTTTTGAATCGCTTTTTGCATCATCAATGTTTTCACATCTTCTGGGTTCGGCACTTTTGCTGTGAGGCCGCCACTTACTTTCACTTGCTGCTTTTGAACGTATTTTCCAATGGCTGTTTTGTTGCCGCCTCTGTTATCAATGTGGTTCGTATTCACTTTTTTGTATTCCCAGTTGGCGACCGTTTCGTTTGAATCGTAGCTCAGCGCCCATCTTCCGAGGAAAATGGTCGCACGGTATCCAACAGCTAATGGCGTCCCTGAAATGCTGGATTCATTCAGCATTTTAATCAAATGAGTATTCTCAATCGGTACACTTGTTGTTTTGAACAATTCAGCCGTCAGCTCGCTCGGCTGGAGCAGCGGCTGATCCTGTGACGCGTTGGGATACGTATTCTCCTTGGAGATACTGGCGACAGAGGATGGCACTTTAAATGGCTTTGCCGCCTCTGCTGGAAAGCTGTATAGAAAACTTAAGGATAAGAGAACAACAAACATGATGCGGAGCATCTTTTTCATATCATCACTCTTTCTCATTCATTTTTCCATAGTATTTTCCGCAAAGACGTCCCTTATCCACAAAAGATTATAAAAGGAAAAATCCAATCGCCATAATAAAATAGGCAGCGAGTAATGTGGCGCCTTCAAACCAGTTTGTATCCCCGTCATTAGATAAAATGACCGTGAGCAGCACAGAGGATGCCATCGCAATGAGCTCTGGCAAGGAGAAAATGAGCGGCATCTGCTTATCAAAAAATAGCGAGCTAATGACTAGGATTGGCGCGACCATCATGGCAACCTGAAGTGTGGAGCCAAAGGCAATTTCCACTGCTACATCCATTTTGTTTTTATACGCCATGATGACAGCTGAGGCATGTTCTGCGGCATTGCCGACGATGGCCACAATAATGACACCGATAAACAGCTCACTCCAGCCAAACTGTTCTCCTACCGTATCAAAAGTATGAACAAGACGCTCTGAAATGTACGCAACTGCAATCGTCGAAAGCAGCAAAATGACAGTGGCAAACTTTCCAGACCATTCAGGTGTTTCTTCTTCCGTCTCCGCTTCACCTTGCATACTGTCCTGCTTAGCAACATAGACTCCGCGGTGGCTGACCAGTTTGAAATAGAGCGCCGCGACATAAAGCAAAATCATCACAATGCTGATCCCAATGCTTAAAACAAACTGCTTATTCTCTGCCATCTCCATCGAAAACACTTCTGGAATGACAAACGCTACAATGATGGCAAACATGAGCAAGCCTGAATTGTGCCTTGCATCATGGACATTGAACACTTGGCGCTTATATTTTAATCCGCCAACAAAAAAAGACAGCCCCGCCACAAGCAGTAAATTTCCGATGACTGATCCAGTTAATGAAGCAAGTACGATGGCCGTCAGTCCTTGTTTTAAGGCAAAAAACGATATGATTAATTCCACTGCATTTCCGAATGTGGCGTTTAAAAGTCCGCCAATTCTAGGTCCCGCAATGATGGCAAGACTTTCTGTGGCTCTTCCCATAAAACTAGCAAGACCAATAATGGCGATACAATAAACGGTAAACATGATGACCTGCGGGAAATGAAGAAAACTGCCAATCACCGATAGCGGAACACCGATTGCGACAATCACAAGAAATAAACGATTCATACAGCCATTCTCCTTTACATATGTCTGACTGTTATTCTTTCGTGAGTGCCGTCATCGTATACATTTTAGATTCGCGCGTGTGAGAGGGTGATATCAATACTCTCTTTCACGGACTGCACCATAGAGCAGTGCTTCAATGCAAGGGTGATCATTTTATCGATTTGTTCATCAGATGTATTGATGTCTTCAAATAAGATATGTAAATGAATGCAGGAAATTTTGTTTACAGCTCCTGCCCTTGTCGTTTCAGATGTGATCGTCATCCCTTCATAGGATATTCGCTTTTTACGGCATACATGAATGAGCATTTCTCCAAAGCAGCCTGCAATGGCTGAGGTGAGCAATTGAGATGGGCGGTACCCCAGTTCTTCTGTTCCTGAAATAGGCAGCTGCCTGTCCTCAATAAGTGCGATCCAATGATCCTTTTCGTATGTCAGCTTCATTCCTTTTCCACCTTTCTATTGAAACCCCTCTGGTTCCATTGTACGATGAAATCATGAACTTGTAAGGAGCATCTTATGTCGAGAATTCACTTTATGATTTTAATTTTACTGGTATCCGTATCCGGTTTTTCACAGGGTGCATTACTTCCTGTCATTTCCATTATTTTTGAACATGCCGGCACTTCTCCTACGTTAAACGGCCTGCATGCCACAGGCTTATATCTCGGTGTGCTGCTTGCGTCTCCTTTTATGGAAGCACCGCTTCGCCGGTTTGGATTTAAGCCGTTAATCGTCATTGGAGGAGCTGCTGTCTTTTTAAGCTTGTTTAGCTTTGTGTTTTTTGAATCTTATGTCGTCTGGTTCTTCCTCCGGCTCATGATCGGGATTGGTGACCATATGCTGCATTTCTCTACACAGACGTGGGTGACCTATGCTTCATCATCAAGAAATCGCGGACGAAATATTTCATTGTATGGATTATCATTTGGACTCGGTTTTGCCGCCGGCCCTTTTTTAACGCCGCTCATTGAGATCAATCCAGCCTTGCCTTTTATTATTTCTGGTGCCGTTAGTTTATGTATTTGGCTGCTTGTGTTTGTTTTAAAAAATACATATCCAGATACAGGCGAAGTGCAAACGTCAGAGCAGACAAACAGCTTGAAGCGCTTTAAAAAGGCCTTTCAATTTGGCTGGGTCGCCTTTATGATGCCATTTTGCTACGGCTTTTTAGAAACGACGCTTAATAGTAACTTCCCTGTATATGCGCTAAGAAGCGGTGTGACAGTAGATGCAGTTGCGTTTATTTTACCTGCGTTTGCCATTGGGAGCATTGTCTTTCAGCTTCCTCTTGGGATGCTTAGTGACCGGTTTGGCAGGCGCCGCATCATTTTATGTGTGACACTCGCTGGATCATTCTTTTTCCTTTTGGCAGGGATTTTCATTCAATCCGTTTTGGCTGTGGCCATCTGTTTCTTTATCGCTGGAATGGCTGTAGGCTCTACCTTCTCGCTTGGCATCAGTTTTATGACCGACTTATTGCCAAAGCATCTTCTTCCCGCCGGGAATTTAATGTGCGGGATGGCGTTTAGTGCAGGCAGTATTCTCGGGCCGGTACTCGGAGGATTCTTTGTGCAAACGTTTGAAGGAATGAATTTACTTTACCTTGTCAGCATCGTCATATTATTTGTGTTTTGCTGCGTTCGATTTGGGAGAACGCAGGCAGTGCTGGAAAGTCACTAAAATGGGGGATCAATCGTTGTTTACATATCACATCACAAATGAATTGACTTTGGCATCTCTACAATTAGATGATGCGGACTCACTATTTAGCCTTATTCAAAAGAATAAGGCCCATTTAGGGGAGTGGCTGCCTTGGGTTCATCACTGCAAAAGCATAGAAGCGGTCAAAACGTTTATTCAATCAACTCAAACCACCTACAATGAACAAAAAGGGTTGGAAGCTGGCATTCAGCTGAACGAGCAATTAATCGGTGTGTTCCGTCTGACATTTGATCAACAATTAGGCAATATCGGTTATTGGATTGATGAAGACGCGCAGGGACAGGGCATTGTGACAGCCATCGTGAAATATATGACAGATACCTTTGCTCCTAAAGTCGATGGATTTGAAATTTTTTGTCCTGCTGGCCATGTCAGAAGTGAACGTGTAGCGATAAACGCAGGGTTTCAGCATGATCCTCATTACCAGTCAAAACCTGATACAGCTTTTATTCTTAAGCGATATATACGATTGTCGAAATAAAAACTCCCCTGCATCTATGCAGAGGAGTTTTTTTCATTTAATGATAACCATTTTGCCCGTTTGCACTGCCGCTTGTTTTGTGCTTTGGCTGATGGCCTTTGTTTTGTTTCGTGTTGCTTCCGCCTTTTTTCGATTGTTTGGACATATGTGATTCCCCCATCTATCAAGATTGAACATGTTCGTTCTTCTTTAGGATGCCCGGATTTCTTCACACCTTGCCTGGTACGATTTTACGCTTATGTAAAAGCGCATTGAGCTCGCCGCCAAGAATGATCATGATGCCGGTTAAATAAAACCAGATCATTAAAATAATGATTCCCCCAATACTTCCGTACATCGCACTGTAATTAGCAAACTCGCCTACGTAAAATGAGAACAGCATGCTCACCAAAATCCATCCAATCGAGGCAAAAATAGCGCCTGGCAGAACAAATTTCAATTTCAATCTAATGTTTGGGGCGAAATAGTACAAGGCTGTAAACACAATCAATAAAATCAGCGGGCTAATGATCCACCTCATGGCCGTCCAAATGGTGAGAAAGGCATCTGACTGCCCGACTAATTCAGCGAGAAATAAGCCAAGTTCTTTTCCAAAGACAGGCAGCATTAAGGCAAAAATAATCGTAAGAACCATTGCTATGGTTAAGATGATGGATGTTAAACGTACGAGAATGAAGGAACGATTTTCCTCAACTTCGTAAGCATGGTTAAATGCTCTGACGACGGCATTAATCCCGTTAGATGCAGACCAAAGGGCGGCAATAATCCCGAATGACAGCAATCCGCCGTTACGGCTGTTCAGTGTCTCTTCGGCAATGGATTCAATCATCGAAAGCGCTCCTTCTGGCGCATAACCAGAGATGACGCTTAGGACATCCTTCGACGTCAGCGGCAAATATCCAACGAGCGTCAGCACGAAGATGAGAAACGGAAATAATGAAAGCAAAAAGAAGTAAGCAAGCTCAGCAGATTTTGCCGGTCCTTCATGCAGCAAAAAGCGTTCAATTAACGCTTTAATAAAACCCATACGCTTCATCTCCAATGATCAATCTTTCTATTTCGATCGAAAGTGATCCTTTGTTTCTTCAATAATCTCTAATACTTTTGGGGTTGTTTCCTTTAACTGATTGACTTGTTCATTTAAAAATGACAAATCATCTGAGACTGTTCGCATCAGCTGCTTCGTTTCTTCCATTTTTTCTTTCATGCAAGCAGAAATTCTGGCTGGCTCCTGACGGTATTCCGCCAGCTTTTCCTGACAGTCATTCCATTTGTCTTTGAGCGCGATTCTCGTTGGCCGATGAAATAATGTCAGCAGTGCGCCGCAAGCTGCTCCTATCACAGCTCCTCGAAGCATGATTTGATTTTTTTCTTCCATCTCGTCTGATCTCCTTTCAGTTAAAGGTGTTTCTCTTTTTTTACATACGTCAAAAAACGATCAATTCCTTTTTCAATTAAATTATGTACTTCCTCAAAGTTTCCAGTGTAATAAGGGTCTGGCACATCATCACGATCGTCGTCTTCAACAAAGTCAAGAAGACGGCCAATAAAGTGATGTTTCCCATATCCGGCTATACTGCGAAGTGCTCCTACATTTTCAGCATCCATCGCAATGATATAGTCGTATGCTGTGATGTCCTCATCTATGATTTGTCTTGCGGACATCCCTTCATAGCTGATCCCTTTTTCATCAAGCAGCTTTCGTGTTCCTTCATGCGGAGGGCTGCCTTGATGCCAGCCGCCAATGCCTGCTGAATCAATGACAAAGTGCTCGCTTAGCCCCTCATCTTCTACTCGTTTTCTAAACATGGCCTCTGCCATCGGTGATCTGCAAATATTGCCAAGACATACGAATAATACATGAATCATCCTTCATTCTCCTCCTATCTTTTCCCTAAGAACTGCTTTCGGAAACCTTTTCTCTATCATATCAAGCCCTTTTTCTTTTGAAAACTTTGCAAGAAAAACTCCCATCGGCATTGACACATTATACAAAAAAAGGTGACACTTTAGGAGAAATAAACAAATAAAGGGGGATACATATGGGATGGGTAGAACAGATTGTCAGCAGTATCAATGATGTATTATGGGGACCGCCGCTTTTGTTTTTGATCGTGGGGACAGGGATTTACCTTACCTTTCGCGTGCTCTTCATTCAAATTAGGCTGCTCCCCTATTCGCTTAAGCTGGCATTTTCAAAGCAAGATAAGACATCAGAAGGTGATATTTCTCACTTCCAAGCATTAATGACAGCCCTTGCTGCAACGGTTGGAACGGGAAATATTGTAGGGGTCGCCTCTGCTGTCATTGCCGGCGGACCAGGCGCTGTGTTTTGGATGTGGTTTGCAGCGTTCTTTGGAATGGCGACAAAATATGCTGAAGCTGTTCTCGCAGTGAAATACCGTGTCAAAAATGAAAAAGGGGAAATGTCCGGCGGGCCGATGTACTATTTGGAGCATGGCTTGAAGCAAAAATGGCTAGGGGTGCTGTTTGCTATTTTTGGCGCTACGGCTGCCTTTGGGATTGGGAATCTCGTGCAGTCAAATTCGATTTCTGGTGTCATGAATTCAACCTTTCAAATTCCAACATGGATCACCGGCATTATTATTACGGCCTTTACTGCCCTCGTGATTTTAGGCGGGATTAAAAGCATTGGCCGTGTGACGGCTATTTTTGTACCGGTCATGGCTTTATTCTACGTCATTTGCGGACTGATCATTCTTGTCATGAATGCGGATCTTGTCCCAAGTGCCGTCGGGCTCATTTTTACGGATGCATTTACAGGTCAAGCCGTTGCAGGCGGTGCAATCGGCACCGTAATCCGCTGGGGTGTGGCGAGAGGGGTATTTTCCAATGAAGCGGGTCTTGGTTCTGCACCAATCGCTGCAGCTGCTGCCAAAACAGATATGCCTGCTCGTCAAGCGCTTGTGTCAATGACGCAAGTCTTTATTGATACGATGATTGTTTGTTCCATTACAGGGATCACAATTGTCATGGCCGATATGTACGTCACAGAAAAAAGTGATGCACTCACCTCGTTATCCTTTGCTCATTTCCTTGGTCCAATCGGCTCAATCATTGTTGCAATCGGCTTACTTTTATTCGCCTATTCCACCATTATTGGCTGGTCCTATTATGGCGAAAAATGCTTTACATATTTGGCGAAAGATTCATATGTGATGTATTATCGTGTTGTGTTTGTTATTGCTGTCTTTTTCGGTGCCGTGTTTAAGAATGATTTCGTCTGGGGCGTGGCTGATATGCTAAACGGACTGATGGCTGTTCCTAACTTAATCGGCCTCATCGGTTTATCTGGGGTTGTCGTGTTTGAATCTAAACTAATCATTGATAAGATCAAGCAGGAGAAAAAGGAGAAAAACATCTCGGTGTCGTCTTAATAGCCCTTTTATTCTTTTGCATTTCTGTTAAAATAGACATATTATTCAACACATATGCAGGAAAGGACGTGCCGCCCTTGTCAGAGCAAAAAGCGGCTGAAGTCAATCAGCTGATTGAAGACATTTCGCAAAAGTTAAATATGCTGAACATTGGAGTCATCAAAGCCGAGGACTTCAGTCCAGACAAGTACGAAGATATTGAATTTCTACACCAAATGGTGATGAAAAAATCTTCATTCAGCCCAAGTGAAATGCAAGCCATCGCAAGCGAGCTAAAAAACTTAAGAAAATAATCGTGCAAAGGAAACTGGATTGCGGTTTACGCCGTTTTCTTCCATCCATGCGCAGAAAAAGCCAGCACCCCGCAAGGTGCTGGCTTTGTTTATCCTGTCAAAACTGCTTATTTTGCGAGCAGTTTTAATGATTCACGGTTAAATGCTGGAATGTCATCAGGTGTACGGCTTGTCACAAGCTGATCCTGACAAACGACAACTTCTTCATCTTTGAATTTTGCGCCTGCGTTTTCCATATCTACTTGAATGGATGTATAGCCAGTCGCGCCTCTGCCTTCCAGCGACTTCGCTGTAATGAGCAATTGCGGTCCGTGACAGATCGCAAATACTGGTTTTTTCTCGTCCATAAATGCTCTTGTAAATTGGACATAGCGATCATCTGCACGCAGAATGTCTGGTGAGAACCCGCCAGGAATCAGAAGTGCATCGAAGTCTTCAGGCTTCACGTTATCAATGGACGCGTCCACTCTCACTTCTGCTTCTCCTTGCTTCCCTTTCACTGTTTTTCCTTTTTCGTTTTCAATCACTGTGACCTCATGGCCTGCATCTTTAAAGGCTTTTGCAGGCTCGGTGAATTCAACATCCTCAAAGTAATCTGTTAATACAACTGCAATTTTCTTACCCATGTAGAAACCCTCCTGCTTGATTATCGTTACATTACACACTATACCCGGGTACATTGAAATCAAACATCCTATCCCGATCAGAAAACCCCTTATGATGAAAATAAGCATTTAGACTTATTTATATTCCCTCAACAAGGTAATTCGTATGATTTATGTTATCTTTACAATAATCTGCAAAAAATAACTACAAAAGTTAACGAAACATTTCTACAATAGGTATTGTGGTCAAAAAAATTAGAAAGGCGGAGATCAGGTGAAGAAGCAAGCACATAGGTCTAAACGAAGGAAAAACCTGTCTATTCTGCTCACTTCCATTATGATGATTAGTCTCATTCTCCCAGCAGTACCTACTCATGCAGCAATAGAAAACGGCGATGCCGTAAAAGTCAGCATCTTAGCCACAACGGATGTACATGCCAACATGATGAATTACGATTATTACAGCGACAAAGAAACAAATGAATTTGGTTTGGCAAAAACAGCCGAGCTGATAGAAAAGCACCGTTCACAAAATCCTAATACACTCCTTGTTGATAACGGAGACCTGATTCAAGGAACCCCTCTTGGAGAATACGTTTACAAAAATGAGAAAGACCGCATCATTAATCAAACAAAGGTTCACCCCATTATTCATACACTCAACAAACTAAAGTACGATGCAGGAACACTTGGCAATCATGAATTTAACTACGGATTATCATTTCTTGATGGTACCATTGCCGGCGCTAACTTCCCGATTGTCAATGCGAACGTCAAAAAGTTAAATGGAGAACACCGTTTTACGCCTTATGTGATCCAAGATAAAACCTTTAAAGATGCAAACGGAGCTTCACAAACTGTAAAAGTCGGTTACATAGGATTCGTTCCACCGCAAATTATGACGTGGGATAAGAAACATTTAGATGGACAAGTTCAAGTGCAGGATATCGTCGAATCTGCCAATGAAACCATTCCTGAAATGAAGGAAAAAGGGGCAGATATCATCATCGCTCTTGCCCATACAGGAATTGAAAAAACCGCTTCGCCTAAAGGGTCAGAAAATATGATCTTTGATCTTGCCACGAAAACAAAAGGCATCGATGCGATCGTGTCCGGCCACCAGCACGGCACATTCCCAAGCGCTGAATATAGCGGCGTCGACAAATTCGATGTCTCAAAAGGAACGATCAACGGCATTCCAGTCGTCATGTCAAAAAACTGGGGAAGCTACCTCGGAGTCATTGATTTAACATTAGAGCCTGACGGCAGCAAATGGAAGGTCACAGACGGAACAGGAAAGATTGAACCTGTTGCAGGAGTCACTTCTCAAAACAGCACTGTGAAAGATGCCATTCAAACAACGCATCAAAACACACTTGATTATGTGAGAAAACCTGTCGGTAAAACAGAAGCAGACATTAACAGCTTTTTTGCTCAAGTGATGGATGACCCCTCTATTCAAATTGTGACAGATGCACAAAAATGGTATGCACAAGAAAAAATGAAGGATACCGCGTACAAAAACTTACCGATTTTATCTGCAGGCGCCCCGTTTAAAGCCGGCGGTCGAAACGGTGTGAATTATTATACGAATATCGCAAAAGGTGATTTAGCGATTAAAAATATCGGCGATCTCTACCTTTACGATAACACCGTGCAGATTGTTAAACTCAAAGGCAGTGAAGTAAAAGACTGGCTCGAGATGTCTGCCGGACAGTTTAATCAAATCAAACCAAACGATTCAAATGAACAGCCTATTTTAAACGAAGAATACCGCTCGTATAACTTTGATGTGATCGATGGTGTCACCTATCAAGTCGATGTGACGCAGCCGGCTAAGTACAGCACAACAGGCACCCTTGTCAATGCAAATGCAAACCGCATCAAAAACCTGTCCTTCAACGGGAAACCAGTCTCTGACAATCAAGAATTTTTAGTCGTGACGAACAACTATCGAGCTTCTGGCGGCGGAGGCTTCCCGCATCTGACGCAAGATAAAGTGGTGCTAGCCTCAGCTGATGAGAACCGCCAAGTACTGATGGATTATATTATCGAACAAAAAACCATCAACCCAAGTGCGGATCAAAACTGGTCCATTGCACCAATCAAAGGCGCAACAGTCACATTCGAATCTTCTCTTATGGCTAAGCCGTTTGCTGAAAAATCAAGCAGCATAGACTTTGTTCGTAACGCCAGCACAGATGGTCTTGGCGTGTACAAGCTAGCCTTTAAAGAGGATGGCACAACAGAACCGCCTGCATCAGACAACTGGAATTTAACGGTGATGCATACAAACGATACACATGCACACCTTGATGATGCAGCAAGACGTGCAACAAAGATTAAAGAAGTTCGAGCCGAAAGCAAAAACAACATTTTATTAGATGCTGGAGACGTCTTCTCTGGTGACCTATATTTCACAAAATGGCAAGGACTTGCCGACCTAAAACTAATGAACTTAATGAAATATGATGCCATGACGTTTGGTAATCATGAATTTGACAAAGGTCCTTCTGTTCTTCGTCAATTCCTGACGGGTGATGCTTCAGATGTAGATGCGAAAAATCGTCACCAATTTGAAAAGCCTGCATTCCCGATTGTGTCATCAAACGTTGATGTCTCTAAGGAAAAACAATTGAGCGGCTTAGTGAAAAAGCCAGCGACATTTAAAGCTGGTGAGAAAAAAGAAGCTGGGATTTACCCATACATTCTGCTTGATGTAAACGGTGAAAAGGTGGCTGTATTCGGCTTAACCACTGAAGACACGGCCATTACATCCAGCAGCGGTCCTAACATTCAATTCAAGGATGCATACAAGAAAGCAAAAGAAACAGTTAACACGATTCAAACAGAAGAAAAAATCAACAAAATCATTGCTTTAACACACATTGGCTATAACCGTGACCTTGAGCTTGCTCAAAAAGTAGATGGTATTGATTTAATCATTGGCGGTCACACGCACACCCTTGTTGAAAAATTAAAGGTCGTCAATAAGAAAGAACCAACGATTGTCGCACAGGTAAAAGACTACGGACAATTTTTAGGAAAAGTAGACGTGGCCTTTAATCAAAAAGGAGTCGTACAGCCAAAGGAATCTTCTTTTGATCTCATCACCATCGATGACTCTGTCAAAGAAGATGCTGATGCAAAAGCGATCCTCGATCAGTACAAGGCAGATATTCAAGATTTAAAAACGGAAAAAGTCGGGTCTGCTGATGTCCTCTTAGATGGACAACGCGAGCATGTCCGTGCAAAGGAAACGAACCTTGGGAACTTTATTGCTGACGGCATGCTGAAGAAAGCACAAGAATCTGCTGGTGCTGATCTTGCCATCACAAACGGCGGCGGAATTCGAGGCAGCATTGAAAAAGGAGATATCACTTTAGGTGATATTTTAACGGTCATGCCATTTGGAAACACACTCTATGTCGCAGATTTAAAAGGCAGCCAAATTAAGAAAGCACTCGAACAAGGGCTTTCAGGCATTGAGGAAGGCGGCGGCGCATTCCCTCATGTAGCTGGCATTGAATATACGTTTACACTGAGTAAACCAGCTGGCAGCAGACTCATTGATGTCAAACTGAAAGACGAAAACGGCAAACTAACAGACATTGATGATAAGAAAACATACCGCGTGGCGACAAACGCATTTGTCGGCACAGGCGGAGATGGCTACAGTGTCTTTACAGAAGCCTCTCACGGCGAAGACTTAGGCTATGTTGACTATGAAATCTTCAAAGAGCAAATTGAACAGGCAGACGGCGGGCATATTTCTCCTGTCATCGATCACAGGGTGAAAGAAGTGTTCCTTCCGCGTGCGAAAGGAAAAAGCACCTATGACATTCAAGATGATGAGAAATTCCAAACGTATGTGCAGCATACAAACAAAGCATTGCTCTATTTAGACAAAGCGAGCGAAGCGAAAAACGTTCAATTGTCTCTATCAAAAGCACAGGTAGCCGAGCTGAAGAAAAGAGAGCAAGATCCAAACGTCACCATCTATCATGACAAAGTGGGACTCGCATTACCGCTCTCTAACTTGTCCGAGAAAAGCGCAGATATATGGATGACAAAGACGGATAAGGTGAAAAATGCATTAACGGATACGTATGATTTCCAAATCAAACAAGATCAGAAAAAGGTTTCTACCTTTAAAGATCCTGTCACACTATCCTTTACATTAGATGAGCCTCAAAAGGCGAAGAAACCTGGTGTATATTATGTAGACCGCAAGAAAAACCGTTATGCAAAAACAAGTAACGGATCGTTCGAAAATGGTGTCGTATCAGGTCAAACTGAACACTTCAGCGAATATACCGTACTCAACCAAAGCGGGGCAGCTGGAACAACGCCAGATCAAACTGGCGGAGACGGCGGTACATCAGCGCCAGGCGGAGGTACAGGTACAGATCCAAACCAAGATGGAACCGGACTCCCAGGCGGCACACTCCCGAATACAGCAACAATGATGTATACAGCTGTATTGATTGGCGTACTCATGCTTGCCTCAGGCGGTATCCTATATTACTACCAGCGCAAGCGTACAAGAAAAAATGTATCATCCTAAAAGAAAAGGACAGAGCCTATGCTCTGTCTTTTCTCATCTCAATCTTGGGATAAATAAATCCAATTGCGTTTATCAAATTGTTTCACCTCATCTGATCCTATATGACGCAGCATTCTATTGAAGAATGTGATGTCATCTTCATCATCGACGGCATATAAATCCTCTTGAACATAATCTCTTATAATAAAATTCGTTAAGTTTGTATTATTCACAAAGTCTGCAAAATAATCTTCTACAAGAGTTAAATCCTCTTCACTTAATTTTTCATCATTGATAATGGAAATATGAAAAACATTCAAATACGCTTGTATATCTTCTTCATCCATATAACATAAAGGTTCCAGCTTTCTGTCTTCTGCCGTAAACGGTTTTCGAGTATCTTCAATGATGACATAACATAAAATCTGCTGATCTTTCATCACACTGAATATTTCTAAATCTCTTAATTTTAATGGTCTATTTACTCTCATCATCTTTCCTCCAGAAAGTAGTGATCTATTCGTCATCTACTTTTCCCATAACCTGAAAAGGACAGAGCCTAGGCTCTGTCCGTTCTTTCTCTTCTAGCAAAATCGACGAATCTGAAGCGGTCTAATCGGTGACGGCTTTCTGTGTATTGAAATAGACTCGTATCCTCTAAGAACACATAATTTTTTACCACAACGACATGGTCAAATCCCTTCAAATCAAGGTACTTGGCGTCCTCTTCTGTACATGGCTCTACCACAAATTCTTTTTGAGCATAGCTGATCGATACACCGAGTTCTCCCTCAATATACTCGTAGATTGATCCTTCGCATATGTCTTTAGACAATACTTCGACATGCTTTTGCAAAAAGTAGTCCTTGTCTAAAATCACCTCTTCACCGCTAATATTGCGAGATCGAATGACTTTCCAGACGTCTGTCTGTTCATCAATTTTCAGCTGAGACTGAATATACTGATCCGGTTTGATTAAACCAAATTCATGAACTGTTGTGACCGTCTTTCGGCCAAGCGTTTGGGAAAGCTCTTTAAAGCTGACAAGACCTGAAACAGGAAACTGCATTTTCTCCCGATTCAGCAATACAGAACCTTTCCCGCGGATTTTTTGAATATAGCCATTTTGCACCAGAATATTTAATGCCTTTCTCACCGTCTCCCGGGACGTGTCGTACATGATAGAAAGTTCATGCTCTGATGGGAGGATGCCTTTATCCTGCCATTCACCTTGCTCAATTCGTCTTGCGAGCTGATCATAAATCACTCGAAACTTATTCTCTTTCATTTTCCCTCCGCCCCATTTTCTAGCGTTTGGTTAAATGATAAACGATTGACTCATATGGGCGCAACGTAAATCCCTTGATATGTGCCGGCACATCCTCATAATTGGATAACAGGACTTGCCCCTCCATCTCATCTACAGCCTGCACAAGCTCATCAGGAAGCGTAAAGTCCGCCTCCCCTGCATAAAAGTGGTTGATCACGAGGAGCTTCTCATTCTTGCTTTCTCTAACATAAGCAAAAATCTTTGGATCTTCTGCTAAAAGTAAGGAGAAGCTGCCATATGTGATCACATCAAGTTCTTTACGCAGTCTGCAAAGGGCTTGGTAATGATAGAAAATGGACGTCCGGTCTTTTAACGCAGCTTCGACCGAAATGTCGTTATCGGCTGGCTCAATCCAAGGCGTTCCTGTTGAGAAGCCTGCATTCTTCTCTGAGGTCCACTGCATTGGAGTTCTCGCATTATCTCTTGACTTGACCTTTAAAATGGCGAGTGCTTCTTCCTTTGATTTTCCCTTTTCAAGCATGACTTCGTACATATTGAGTGATTCGATATCACGGTAAGACGAAATGTCCTCAAAGCGAGGATTCTTCATGCCAATTTCCTCACCTTGATAAATATAAGGAGTCCCCTGCATCAGATGAATCGTGGTCGCCAGCATCTTCGCTGATTGCTGATGATACGTGTCATCATCACCATATCTTGAGACGATACGCGGCTGATCATGATTGCACCAGAACAGCGCATTCCAGCCGCCGCCCTCATGCATTTTCGTCTGCCATTCAGACAGAATCGACTTTAATTCTTGAAAATCAAATGGTGCGATCGCCCACTTTTCGCCGTTTGGATAATCCACCTTTAAATGATGGAAGTTAAACGTCATATCCAGCTCCTGCCGATCAGGTCTTGTATACCGAATGCAGTCTGCGATATTCGTTGAAGACATTTCTCCAACTGTCATGCTATCGTATTTCGAAAAAACCTCCTGGTTCATTTCATGCAGAAATTCATGAATTCTCGGCCCGTCCGTATAGTACATGCGGCCGTCGCCTTGCACAGATTGTCCGGCATCATCTAAGAAGCGCTGATCCTTTGAAATGTTGTTGATGACATCCAGCCTGAACCCATCAATTCCTTTTTCAAACCAAAAGTGCATGATGTCATATACTTTCCTGCGCACCTCATCCTTCTCCCAATTGAGATCCGCCTGAGTGACATCATATAAATGGAGATAATAATCTCCTGTTATTTCGTCTAGTTCCCAGGCTGGGCCGCCAAATTTCGACTGCCAATCGTTCGGAGGAGATCCGTCCGCTTTTGGCTCCTTCCAAATATAATAATCTCGGTAAGGGTTATCCTTTGACTCACGCGAGGCTTGAAACCACTCATGGAAAATGGATGTATGGTTAACGGCTAGATCCATGATGACTCGTATTCCTCTCTCATGCGCTTCCTTCAGCATGCGTTCAAAATCTGTCATTGTGCCGTACATGTCATGGATTTTTGTATAATCACTAATATCATAGCCGTTGTCATGCTGCGGGGACTCATACATTGGCGTGAGCCAAATACAATCCGCCCCAAGCTCTTTGATGTAATCAAGCTTTTTCGTCACGCCGTTGATATCCCCTGTACCAGAGCCCGTTGTATCTAAAAAGCTCTTCGGATAAATTTGATAGACCACCGCTTTTTTCCACCACGGTTCATTTGATTGCTGATTCAATTTCCTTCACCACCACTAGTTAAGTTCTTCTGAAAAATCCTTCTTCTTTTTTAGTTTTGCATATAAAAGAGTACCGATGAATGGGAGGATGAGTACAATCACCATTCCAATTGCAAATGCCCCCCAATATTTCGGGATAATGGAGAAGATTCCTGGAATGCCTCCAACACCAACTGAGCTTGCCAGCACCCCTTGAGAGGCGATAAACATACCGGCTAATCCTGAGCTGATCAGTGCAAAAATAAATGGGAATCGATAACGCAGGTTGACCCCAAACATCGCCGGTTCGGTAATTCCTAAATAAGCAGAAATACTTGATGTCAGCGAAAGTCCTTTTTGCTTTTCATCTTTTAAGACAAACATCATTGCCAGTGCAGCTGATCCTTGTGCGATATTGGACAGTGCAAGCATTGGCCATAGGAACGTGCCGTGCAGCTTTGAGTTAATCAATTGAATATCCACAGCGAGGAACGTATGATGCATTCCTGTAATGACTAATGCTGCATACAGTCCGCCATATAATAGACCGCCAAGTGCTGCGAATTGCTGGAATACAGCTACAAGTCCAGATGTTAAAACATTACCGATTGCAAAGGTAACAGGTCCAATGACGATAAATGATAAAAATCCAATGACTAATAACGTAATCGGTGCAACAACTAAAAGCTGAATACTTTCAGGTGTCCGTTTTGTAATAAATAATTCGAGCTTTGCAAGTAAATAAGAGGCAACGAGTATCGGAAGAACCTGTCCTTGATAGCCTACCTTCTGCACTTCAAGTCCAAACAAGTTCCAAACAGGAATGTCACCGGTCTTCTCAGCCGCTCCATAGCCCCATGCGTTTAACAAGTCTGGATGTACAAGCATTAGTCCAAGGACCATCCCTAAAAGCGGATTCCCCCCAAACCGCTTCACAGCTGACCAGCCAATTAATGCTGGCAGGAAGGTGAAGGCAGTGCCTGCAATTAAGTTGATCATATTCGCTAAATCAGCCCATGCCGGATACACATCCACAATCGATTTTTGATCGAAGAAAATATCAGGAGCTGTTAAAATATTGTTAATCCCCATTAATAAACCGGCTGTGACGATGGCAGGAAGAATCGGTATAAAGATATCCGCAAGCGTTTTCACAGCACGCTGCAATGGATTTAGTTTTTGATCAGAGGCACGCTTGACGTCCTCTTTTGTGGCTTCCCCAATCCCCGTCCTTTTGACCATTTCGGCATATACTCGATTGACGACCCCTTGGCCGATCACCACTTGGTATTGACCGTTCGCTGAGAAAGATCCCTTCACTTCTTCAATTTGTTCAAGTGCTTTCTCATCCACCTTACCTTCATCTTTCAGCACAAAGCGCAGCCTTGTCACACAATGTGTCGCTTGATCAATATTTTCTTTGCCGCCGATGGCTTTCACAATCTGATCTGCTGCTGCCTGATAATCAGCCATACTATCCCCTCCGAGATCGTTTTTTTATATAAGAAAAAAGAACCAAAAAACTTGTATATACATGTTTGATTATTATTTTATATTTGTATATACATGTAGTCAACAACAAAATGCAGCGCTTACATAAAAAAAGCCCCCTCAATGTGCTCAGGGAGAGGCAGCGTGTCATCATCTTTTTTTATGCTCCGTTAATTTCTCGTAGACCTTATTTTTATAAAAGGAGGAAGCTGGACGGGCAAAAGTTTGGCGCTTAGATGTAAGTTCATCCAGACGTTTTTGTTTTTCTTCACATATGAGAGACAGCTTTTTTCTCTCCTCTCCGTCTATACTGGAGCGAAGCAGCTCTTTGACAGTCATGAGTTCTTTTTTCAGCGCTGTTTCTTCCCCAGCAAATCCGGCATTTTTCATGATGCGGTAGCCCATTCTAAGTTCTTCTGGTACATGAGCAGCATCATCTTTTGGCAGAGGCTTCCCAAAGCCAGATAATCCTTCAAAAGCCCCGTTATCCATCGCTTTTTTGATCCGTTCTTCTGATAATCTCTGCGCAAAATCCATAGCGTTTCTCCTTTCGCCGCAAGTATTTGATTAAGCATAGCAAAAAAGCTGGCTCTCTCACAAGAGCCAGCTTCAGCATCTAGACAACCCCTCGCATTCGGTGTCTATCCTGCGCTCAGGTGCTCGTCCCTTCTTCGCTGAAAAGAGAAAAAGGGCTAAAATATTTTAGCCCTTTCTCGTTATTTATTGTCGACTTTGAAGGTTGAGACCATTTGTGCTAAGTCATCCGACATATCAGAGAGCTGTTCAATCGCACTTGAAATTTGCTGCATACCAGCACTTTGCTGTTCTGTTGCTGCCGCCACTTCTTGAGAGCTGGCTGCATGTTCTTCCGATACAACAGAAATTTGCTCAATCGATGTAGAAATCGTTTGATATGCTTTCTCAACTTGCTTAATAGAAGCAAGCAAATTGTTCGTTCTTCTTGAAAACTGGGACACACCGTCGTAAATCAAAGCGAAGTTTTGTGACGTGCCTTCCATTTGCTCACGTCCTTCTTCCACTGCTTTACTGCTTTCCTCTACGCTTTCAAGAACGCGCTGACTGTTTTCCTGTGTACCGATGACAAGGTCTGAAACGGTTTTAGCCGCATCCGCTGATTGCTCAGCTAACTTGCGCACCTCATCTGCCACAACAGCAAAGCCTTTTCCTTCTTCTCCAACACGTGCCGCTTCAATGGAAGCATTCAGTGCAAGCAGATTCGTTTGTGCTGAAATGTCTGTAATAATCGAGATGACACTTTCAATCTCCGTTGAATGAGATTGTAATTCTTCTGCTGCCTGCTTTGAGTTGGTCATCTTGTCATGTAGCATATTCAGATGATCAAGCACATGGTTCACTAATTTTTGACCAGATTCTGACTGCTCTTGTACGTTAGATGAAACAGATTTCATTTCATCAACTTCTTTTGTGACACCTTCGATTTGCGTATCGATCTCAGCAACGGATGTCGTACAATCCGTAATATTTGCGACAGAATCATTGATTCCTTCACTCATATTCGTCATGGCTTCTGATACTTGCTGCGCACTTTGACTCGATTCGTTCGTCACCGTACGAAGCTGTGAAGACATTTTCGACACTTCACTAGATGAGTGTGAGATTTTCGAAATGAGCTCTTTGATCCGCCCCTGCATCTTTTGGAAGGATGCGGCAAGCTGGCCGATCTCGTCTTTACTTTCAACCTCTACCACACCAGTTAAATCACCGTCAGCAATTCGGTTCGCTGATTCCATCAATGAACGTGCTGGTTTCGCAATTCTTCTTCCCATAAAGTATGAGAAGAGTAATCCACCGATGAGCACAATGGCAGATGCCACTGTGATATAGATCGTCAGCTTCTGCGTTGTTTGAGGCACGACAGACGCATCTAAATCAATGCCTAAAATCCCTGTCAGCTCACCGCCTGAATCCTTGATTGGCAAAAAGACTGATTTATGTGTACCAAATGAATCTTTGTAAATATCACTTTTGACCATTTTATCTTCAGAAAGAGCTTGTTTCATCTCATCTGAAAATGCATAATCCTGGTCAAAATCATTGTCTTCTCCAGTTAATACGATAATTCTTTCTTTACCGCCTTTATTAGATAACACGTATAAGTTCTCAAGCGTATGATCTTTTTGAAGCTCTGTGAATTTCGTTTTAATCTCGGCATAAATGGGATCATCCTTCCCGCTAATGCTGAGCACGTTTCCATCGATGTTATCGATTTCTTTTTTGGCAGTATCAATATCTGTTGTTAATCGATAATCAAATTGCTTTAATAACTGGGATGATAAATCCTGGCTCACTAGATAAAAGGTTAGAACGAATAATGCAACGGTTGCGAGTAATGTTACGGTAACGACTGACATGATTTTAGAGGATATCGTGTATCCTCCAAATTTCCTTTGTTTCGCCATTTTTTCCTACATCTCCACTCTCAGATTTGATTTAAGCATGTACATTTTCAAATTGTCCACAAACAGATGCAATCACATCTTTTAAATAAGATACGATATGAGGGATATGCTCTGGTAACGTATAAGGTGAGATGACAAAAAACTTACTAACACTTAGATAGAATTCTTGGCCTTCTTTCGAGTTGACAAGTAAAAACTTCGTTGTATCGCCAAAGAACATCTCATCTCTTTTCTCTCCAAGCTTTTCAAACAGCATTTTGTTCAATTCATTGTTCCGCTCAATTTCGATTGAAGTCGCTTCGCCAGAAATCTCTTCTTGAAAACGCGGTGAGCCGTCTAGGTAAATTCTAAATAATGTAGCCATTCCGACGTTGTCATCATTCACGACTTCTGCTTGCGGAATTTCCCGACTAAGTGCTTCTCTGAAGGCAAGGTTCACTTCTAAGAATTGACCAAGCAAGCGCTGATAGCCTTCAATCCCAAACGTTAACAGCACACTCAGCATACTGATCGAGCTTCCCATTCTTGAGCATTCCAGTGTATAACCCGTATGGTATTCCCCGTAGCCTCTATGGCCAACATATGGTGTCTCCTGTTCTTCCAGGTCCAAACGCTTTAAGTCAGCAGCGTTTTTCACTAGGAATAAACTGGATGTGTAAGGTGTTTGGCCAAGCTTTTGAAAATCAAAGCACATCGAGTCTGCAAGAGACAGATGCTGGAATTTCGCTTTGATTTCTTTTAGCATACGAAGAACACCGTCTGAGAATTGCAGCGGGTTTTCCGATACATCATACTCATTAAAGAAAGCAAAGAATCCACCCAGCGCCGAATCTGCATGAATATGCGGCACCTTCAGATCATACTTTTCAGCAATCGTTTCTGCTGTTTCACGTACCCCTTTTACATCATCAATTGCAATGGCATCTGTTGTTCCGGTTGTTGCAACAATATAAACGGGAATCCCGCCACCCTGTGCAACACGTTCCATTTGACAACGCAAATCTTCCATATCCATTGAATGATCTTTATTCGTCTTAATTCTGATTAAGTTGTTTGTGCCAAGTCCTGTTGCTTCCATTGACTTAAATAGGCTGTAATGTGCAGCATCAGAACAAAACGCATAAAGATTTTGCGGAACTCCTTTTCGCAGTGACTCCGGCGCAGCTTTTGCGATCGCTAAACGAAGTCCTGAAAAAATCGCTCCTTGACCTCCCCATGTTGTGTATCCCCCGCTCACATTTGGATCATATCCGATGAGCTTAGACATCATTGAGACCACTCTGACCTCAGCTTCCGCACCTGCTGGTCCATAAACATCCCATAGGTTGTTTCCGTTTACCAGCATCGCTGTCAGCATGCCTAAAATTCCTGGTGTACTTGCCATTGGCAAAATGTTCGTGAAGAAATACTTGGTGTGGTATGGATGGTTATGTAAAAGCTTCAGTAATTCTTCATTCACAAGTTCCGCTTGCTGGCCGTTCATCGGAATTTGACTTGTTTCAGTGAGCTTTTTGTAAAAGTCCTCCCCACGATTCTTTTCACCTTTAAGGTGTGCACGGTTGGGATCTTTCAGGTCATCGACCCCTGAAATGATCTGCTCCATCAATTTGATGAGTTCTTTACGCTCTCCTGCATTTCCGTCCTCACTCGGAAACCAGTTCTGAACGAGGTTCTCTGCTCGTACAGTCATATACTATCAATCCTTTCAATGGAAGATTTCCTGTCACTGTCTATATCGACCCCAATTCAGAAGTTTATAGTCTCAATATGTTCACTTAAGTATATTTAGATAATTTGTTCACTTATTAAAATAAATAAAACCCTTAAAAAACACATGAAAACCATTATTTTCGTGAAACACAAAAATATATTGATATATTGTTCGAGAGGGATTTTTATCCATCGCTTTGTTCCATTCCATGGCTCATTTTTTTTGCTTAACCTGCATAAACATTAAGAAACAATGGAAATACTCTCTAAATGACCATTGTAGAAATCAAATTAATTCTTTAGACTTGTGTCTTTTTACCTGTTTTATTGATATAGCAACTGGAAAATTACTGAATTTTCTGTCAATAATAGGTCGATTTTCATAAAAAGTTTTTCGATGGGCGAATATTTTCATTTTCTCTCCTTTTATTGCTCGGACAGGCTTCCAAAGGCTCTTCACTGGTTATGACTTTTCTATTTGTGCATTTCGTGGTATATTCTAATGGTTCGTTTTCTTTCGTTCCGCCTCTTCCGTTTAACGGAGAAAAGGAGTGTTTATATGAAAACATTTATTCAAAAAAGAGGTCTCGGCTTCTTTCTGATTGCAGCCGTCTTACTATGGCTCAAAACGTATTCAGCGTATTTAATCGAATTTAAACTTGGTATATCAAATGTGCTTCAGCATATTTTGCTTTTCGTGAATCCTATTAGCTCCAGCTTGTTCTTTCTTGGCTTTGCTTTATTGTTCAAGAAAAAATGGCAGTCTGCCGCTATCATTGTGATTCACTTTTTCATGTCTTTTTTACTATACGCAAACATCGTGTACTATCGATTCTTCAATGACTTTATCACGCTGCCTACAGTGATGCAGGCAGGAACGAATGGCGGACAATTAGGTGATAGTGCATTTTCACTCATGCGTTGGACTGATGTGTTTTACTTTATTGATACAATCATTTTGATCGTACTTGCAGTCCGCATGAAAAGGCAGCAGCAAACAAGTACAGCCACTGTACCTGTTCAAAAGTCAAAATCGTTTAGACTCGTCCTTGTGTCCTCTGTTGTGATCTTTGTTTTAAACTTAGTGGCTGCAGAGATCGATCGTCCAGAGCTTTTATCAAGATCGTTCGACCGCAATTATTTAGTTAAATATTTAGGCGCTTATAACTTTACTGTGTTTGATGCCATTCAAAATGTAAAATCAAACAGCCAGCGTGCTCTGGCAAATTCAAATGACGTGACAGATGTAGAGAACTATTTAAAAGCGAACAGCGCTGATCCTAACCCTGCTTATTACGGGAAAGCGAAAGGCATGAACGTCATTACAATTTCTCTTGAATCTCTGCAAAACTTTGTCATTGATTATAAGGTCAATGGAAAAGAAGTAACGCCATTCCTTAATTCATTGGCACACGACAACAAAACGTTTTACTTTGATAACTTCTTCCATCAAACAGGACAGGGAAAAACGTCTGATGCTGAATTTATGATGGATACTGGGTTATTCCCATTATCACAGGGCTCTGTTTTTATTAACAAGGCGCAAAACACATATCAAGCACTTCCTGGTATTTTGAAGAAGGATCAATATACGTCAGCAGAATTCCATGGAAATACGAAAACCTTCTGGAACCGTAATGAAATGTTTAAATCCTTTGGATATGACAGATTTTACGATTCTGAGTACTACGATATGAACGAGCAGGATACGAAGAACTATGGACTGAAAGACAAACCGTTCTTCAAAGAATCGATGCCAATTCTTAAAAACATGAAGCAGCCGTTTTATTCGAAATTCATTACCTTATCGAACCATTTCCCATTTGGAATGGATGAAGGTGATACTGATTTCGAGCCTGGTGATTTCGGTGACTCTGTCGTCGATAACTACTTCCAATCGGCTCATTATTTAGATGAAGCGATTGAACAGTTCTTCAACGATTTGAAAAAGTCAGGTCTCTATGACAATACCGTCGTTATTATGTACGGAGATCATTACGGTATTTCTGAAAATCATAATGAAGCGATGGAAAAAGTGACAGGGCAAAAAATTGGAGATTATGAAAATGCGCAGCTCATGCGTGTGCCGCTCTTTATCCATGTTCCTGGCGTAAAAGGCGGACAGATTCATAAATACTCTGGTGAAGTCGATGTCGCACCAACTCTTCTGCACCTGCTTGGCGATGATACGAAGAACTATTTAATGTCTGGTTCTGATATCTTATCGAAGAACTTTAAAGAGCTTGTGCCATTTAGAAACGGTGACTTCGTGTCTAAGGACTACACGAAAGTAGGCAATAACTATTACAGCAACAAAACAGGCGAGAAAATCGAGCCAACTGACAAGGCATCGCAAGAAAATGAAACGGTGAAAAAGATGCTGGAGACATCTGATAAGATTGTCACCGAAGATTTACTCCGTTTCTACAAGCCTAAAGGCTTTACACCAATTGACCGCAACGATTATGACTATACAAAGAAAGTACAGGATGAAAAGGATTCCTCTTCCGCCAAAGATGAATCCAGCTCTTCTTCAAAATAACGTTCTCATGCTAAGAACCAGCCGATCCTTGATCAGCTGGTTCTTTTCACGTTTGATCATGATGGCCCCGGGTATAGGAGAAGAAGGAGGGATTTATCATGAAGAAAACAGCAGCTTTTGTCGTAACTGCCTCACTTGCTTCATCGGCCCTATTCGGTTTCAGCCCTGCGGTCTCAGCACACGCCATGATTAAACCAGCAGCAGAGCAATCCATTCCTCAAGGTCCAAAAGCCGCGCTTAACAGCATTTATAAGCTGGCACATAAAGGACAAATGCCCTACTATGCGAAGGGACTGAAAATAGGCATTCAAACAAAAAAAGACGTTCATCATCAGCTCGGACATCCATATCCAGAAACAGGTCAAAGCAGCTTTGATTTGTATCATGCTGAAATGGGGAATCCTGGATTTGCTTTTCACTATGATGCGAAAGGCAAAATTGATGAAATCCGTTATTTCGGTACAAATGTAGAAAAAGAAACAAATATCGGCGGTATGACCCCTTCGTTACTAAAGAAACAGCTTGGACCAGCGGATTCAGTGAGTACCATTCCGCAGACAAAAGAGAAAAAATATGTGTATCGAACCGGTGATTATGAACTCGAATTTATCGTAGGCCATGATCCAGATATGAGTCAGCATGAGCTCACCGTCCTGCATATCAACCTCATTAAAGCCGATTCTTAAATAAAAAAGCATCCTGAGCGTTTACTCAGGATGCTTTTCTTTTATTATGATGCCACTTCTAATTGCGGCTTTCTTTTCAATTTTCGTTTGAGGACTGGACCTGCTACATAATCAAGACCAAGTTTTCCGGCATTTCCTTTCGCTGCCATGATGAAGACTGCGATCAGAAGAAGCAGCGGGTTCACAGAGACAGTTCCAGCTAATAAGAAAGAGACATTCATCACGCTTCCAAAAAAGGCTGCCGTTGTTGTAAACAATCCAACAATTAATCCTAGGCCTACTAAGATTTCTCCCCACATGACCATGGCACTGAATAGTCCGGCATTTGGCAAAGCGACATTTTCTAAAAACCATACATAGAACGGATACACTAGATGACCATCTTTGACGACAGGTTCAGATATTGCAAATTGCAAATAGCCTGACGCATCAAATCCACCTGTTAGTTTTCCAATACCAGATGTCAGCCAAGTCCATCCGATATAAAGTCTTGCTGCCAAAAGGATAACGGCTGCCCATACATTCGTTTGTAAGAATTTTGTAAACATGATGATGCCTCCTTTTAAATTATGTGAAATATTTCACATTTTCTTTATGATCTTATTATACTATGCTATATCTAATTTGTGATCTTTTTCACATATATATTCACAAATTGTTCATGAATATCTAGTTGAGGTAAACTTTTCCCTTGCTAAAACCGTCTAAGTCATTTCAGACAGTAAAAAGGGGTTTAATTTTGTATGAAAACACTATTTCATTTTGCTTATTTACAAGCCATCTCATGTCTATTTCCCGTCATGATCTTTGCGGCGCTTGCCCTATCAAAGACGGTGTCTATTCCTTTTCTTCACCGGTATGATTTCATTCTACTGCTTTGCATCGCAGCTCAGATCCTGATGCTGACGCTGCGGCTGGAGACTTGGGCGGAGCTAAAGGTCATTTGTCTATTTCATCTCATAGGAATCTGTTTAGAAGTGTATAAAGTACATATGGGCTCTTGGTCCTACCCTGAAGAAGCTTATACAAAAATATTTGGGGTTCCACTTTATAGCGGCTTTATGTATGCGAGTGTGGCTAGTTATATTTATCAGGCACTTTCACGACTTCATGTAAAAGTGGCCGACTGGCCTCATCCATTTCTTTCAATTGGCATCAGTTTGTGCATTTATCTCAATTTCTTTACGCATCACTGGCTCTATGATGTCAGGTGGTGGCTGACATGTCTGCTTGTTGTTGTGTTTCGGAAAACGTCGGTTTCGTTTCAGGTTGGTCCATCTTCCTTTCGAATGCCGCTTGTTGTTTCATTTCTCCTGATTGGCTTTTTTATTTGGATGGCCGAAAATGTCACGACCTTTTTAGGCGCATGGCAATATCCAAATCAGCAGCATGCTTGGTCTCTCGTCCATCTTGGTAAAATCAGTTCGTGGTTTTTACTTGTTGTCATCAGCATTGTACTGGTGATCGAACAGCGTAAACAAAAAAACGTTCAGCCCATTTGACCTGGCTGAACGTTTTTTTTAATCTCGATCGACTTCCTTACGGAGATCATCTGCGACAAATTCTACATTCGTTCCAATGATGATTTGTACGGTTGTTTTTCCAGAAGTCAGGACCCCTTTGGCACCTGCTTTTTTCAATGTACCTTCATTTAATAAATTTGTATCCTCTACTGTTAAGCGAAGACGTGTGGCACAATGATCAATCGTGGTGATATTGTCTTTGCCGCCAAGTCCCTCTACGAGCATACTCGCTCCTCCTGCCGTCACCGTATCATCCGCTGCGATATCTTCCATGTCATCATCTTCCCTGCCTGGTGTTTTCAGCTTTAATAGTTTAATGAGGAAATAGAAAACGACAAAGTACACGACGCCATAAATGATTCCTACTACAAGAAGCAAGATCGGTTTTTGCGCAATTCCGAAGCTTAAGACGTAATCAATCGCACCTGCTGAAAAGGCAAAGCCGCTATGAATCCCAAGAGTGTTTACAATAAAAAGCGAAAGCCCCGTCAAAATAGCATGGACACCATATAAAAGTGGAGATAAAAACATAAAAGAAAATTCAATTGGTTCAGTGATCCCTGTTATAAATGATGTAAGTGCCATCCCAATCATCAGACCAGCTGTTGCTTTTCGCTTCTCAGGTTTTGCAGTTACAACCATGGCTAGACATGCCGCTGGCAGACCAAACATCATCACTGGGAAGAATCCGGTCATAAAGACACCCGCGCTTGGATCTCCTTTAAAGAATCGCGCTAAATCCCCTGTTGCACCGCTGAATTCCCCGAATTGAAACCAAAATAAGTTATTCAAGACATGGTGAAGTCCTAATGGAATGAGCAATCGGTTAAAGAAACCAAACAGCCCTGCACCTGTTGCACCAAGACTTAAAATCCATTCTCCTAAATCATTGATTACACTTTGAATCGGCGGCCATACATATCCGAAAACGGCTGCTAATAGAATGGTGAAAAGTGCGGTCATAATAGGCACAAGCCGCCTTCCGCTAAAGAAACCTAAGTATTCCGGCAGTTTCGTATCCTTAAATTTATTGTAAACATAACCTGCCAAAAGCCCGCATAAAATACCGCCCAATACCCCCATATTGTTGGTTGAGTTAATCGACGTTGTACCGGCTGACAAAATAAAATAAGAGATCGCTCCTGATAATGCCGCTGCCCCGTTCCCATCCTTTGAAATACCAATCGCTACACCCATTGCAAAAATTAAAGCCAAGTTCGCAAAAATTGCATTCCCTGCCGCATGAATAAACGGGATATTGAATACATCCTCCCGCCCAATGGCCAAAATAATCCCTGCTGCTGGAAGTACAGCGATTGGAAGCATAAATGATTTTCCTAGCTTTTGAAAAAACTGAAACACCATCTGATTTCCCCCCTTTGTCATCATCATGACCAAAATCATTCATGATGTTCATAAAAAATATATCATATGCACGTCTAGTTATCTATACCAATTTGTCCACATCCATTTGAATTCCGCTCTTTACTCTTTTTGCGTAAAATGTGGTAAGCTATTGAATAGAATGAAGATATAGAAAGCGGGAATGAACAGTGATTGTCAAACATGATCATGAGTTAGAAGCCTTAAAAAAAGTCGGCCGAATTGTCGCTTTGGCAAGAGAAGAAATGAAAAGCCAAGCGAAACCAGGCATGTCTACAAAAGAATTAGATTTGATTGGGAAAAAAATATTAGAAGAGCACGGTGCCAATTCAGCACCTGAAAAGGAATATGACTTTCCTGGTACCACTTGTATCAGCGTAAACGATGAAGTTGCACACGGTATCCCTAGTGAAAAAACCATTTTACAAGAGGGAGACCTCGTGAACATTGATATCTCAGCAGAGCTTGACGGATATTATTCCGATACAGGTATTTCATTCGTTTTAGGAACAGGTGATGCTCGTCTTGAAGCATTATGTAAGTGTGCGGAGGATGCGTTCCTTGAAGGATTAAAGCATGCAAAAGCCGGTAAAAGACAAAACCAAATTGGCCGCGCGGTCTACAATACAGCGAAAGAACAAGGATTTACTGTCATTAAAAACCTGACAGGACACGGCATTGGGAAGAATCTGCATGAAGCACCCAACCATATTTTGAACTACTATGATCCATTCGATAATGCTTTGTTTAAAAATGGCACAGTCATTGCCTTTGAACCTTTCATTTCAACAAATGCTGAATCGATTTATCAGGCTGATGATGGCTGGACATTTAAAACACCAGATAAAAGTCTAGTGGCACAGATTGAACATACGATTGTGATTACTAAAGACGAACCGATTATTTTAACAAAGCTGTAAGCCAAGCGAGTCCCCTCCTTCACAGGTGGGGATTTTTTCATGCCCGTTTCACGAATCTGTCACGACTAAACAAAAAAGCCTGTGGTAAAATAGGCAAAGATATGCGAAAGGGGTCTTATTTGATATGTGGTTCATCATCATAGGTGTTATCTTTTTCATCGAAAGTATTATCTTAACGGTTGTAGGGATTAAGAAAAAACAATCCATGATGACCTATCTTGGTGTTATCATCATGATTATGACGGTCGGCATGATCCTCGTTACCCTCAACCCGCCAAATTCATAAATCAATATTTCCAGCATATACATGGATCATAGGCAGATAGAATCAGTTTTCATTTCTTGACACCTGCACGCTTTTCACCTTCTTTTTTGAGATGTTACAATGCAGGCAGTTTCAATTGAAAGGAGTTTTCTATCATGCATTATGGTAGCAAAGGCTGGTATGTCGAAGAATTAAAGAAGCTTGGTGTGACCAAGCATGAAGGAAGAAAGCTTCAAAGCTTAAAAACATATTTCCTTGCAAATCTTCTTGAGCAAAAGAAACGCAGCTCATAAGCTTAGAAAAGCCGCACATCTTAAGCTGATGTACGGCTTTTTTTAAATGTGCTGAATTCGTTTTTCTAAAGACTTCCTGACCACATCTGCTAAGGCATCTACTTCAAGAACGGCTTTCAGTCTCTCTGGACTTGTTTGTCGATATTTGACTTCATTGACCTCATGGACCGTAATGTGATGGGACGCTTTTTCTACTAGTACTAGCGATGCATCAGGCGGCACCATGCCTTCTTTCAATACACGTAAATAAAAGCCTGTATACCCTGTTTTTTGCACTTCCTTTACAAGCTTCATGTTGCCATGCTTAAGAGACAATTTCACACAAGGCTGTCTTGGCTGGCTCACCTCAACAAATGCATCCCCAAGCTGAAACACATCGCCAATATGCACATTCGTTTCAACTAGCTGGCGTACTGTTACATTCTCGCCAAAGGCAGCTTCCTGTAATGGAACCCCTAAAAATTGTTCAAAGTGAGCATAATGATCATACGGAAAGACGCAGACGGCTTTATCATAACCCCCATGATGAACCAAATCCCCCTGACCATCTCCTTCAAAATTGACCTGACTTAAATACACAGGCTCATGAATGCGCCTTTTGTTGATGGCTGTTTTGATTTCTTTTCCATTCGCATAGGTAATGATAGGTTGTCCTACTTGGATTCCTTCTATGTCGTATCTCTTTTGTCCCACGATGGCCATCTCCTTTGGTTGTCTACTGGCTTTTATTTTACATCGTTTGACAATCAAATCATAGTCGAGGCGTGAAGATCAGATGCAGGCTATGGTACGATGTGAAAAAAGGAGTGATGATCATGATTCATTATCACGCCATTGTAAAAGGACGTGTGCAAGGAGTCGGCTTTCGTTATTTTGTTCAGGGAGAAGCTGTCAATCGTGGAATGAAAGGCTGGGTAGGGTACGCAACACAGATGAAGGTCATGTCGAGTTAAAGGTAGAGGGTGAGCAGCAGAAAGTGATTGATTTCTTAGAGACTGTCCGGAAAGGAAGTCCTTTTTCAAAAGTCACCGACATGCAAATGGAGCCGCTCACTGAGCTGGCTCATTATCAGGATTTTCGAATAAGATAATAAAAAAACCTAGCTCTCGCTAGGCTTTTTCTGTCCCGTGATAGGGCTTTTCCTGATAAAAATAGTTTGGTTTCACAATGGTATTGTCGTAATGCTTGTGGAATATGTGGGTAGCAGCTGGTGATACTGGCGGAATCAGCCATGTCCAGTCCCCAGTCAGCTTGCGGTCAGCCTTTTCTTCCTGCTTTTCAAACTGCTTGAATTGATGTGCTGCTGTATGGTGATCAACAATGGTCACCCCTGCTTCACGATAAGAATGGAGAACCGCCACATTCAATTCGACAATGGCTTTATCCTTCCAAAGGGACGCATTCTTGGTTGTGTCCAGTCCTAAAAGAGAAGCGACTTTTTTCAGCATATTGTAGCGGTTTTCATCCGCTAGGTTGCGTGCGCCAATTTCTGTGCCCATATACCAGCCATTAAACGGTGCAGCATTGTAATGAATACCGCCAATCTCTAATTTCATATCAGCAATAATCGGAACCGCATACCATTTTAGTCCCAAATCACGGAATCCATCATATTCAGGATGGGTGATCTCTACCTCTTGGACGATTTCTTTCGGAAGCTCATACAGAACAGGCGGCTGACCTTTTAGCTGAAACATGAGAGGCAAAATATCAAAATGTGTGCCTTCTCCTTCCCAGCCATAGGCTTGACATAATTTTGTTAATTCAAGAGATGCCTCGTCGCCGATGATGCCATATTCCGACTCATAGCCTGCATAACGAACGAGCTGATGATTATAAATGACGACTTCCTTCTGTCTGTTTTTCTCTGGGGGAAAAATCGTAATGGACGGTTTGATTTTCCCGCCATTTGTCGCATACTCAATATGATGAAAGAGCGCCTCCTTCACCTCATCCTCTGTCTTTACATGCCGGCAGTCATGCACTTGCAGGGTCGACCAAAACAAACGGCCAATGCAGCGGTTACTGTTGCGCCATGCCATTTTCGCCCCGTGAGCTAATTCCTCTAGTGTATGCGTATAAATTCCTTCAGACTCAATTTCTTTTTTTATTTCATGCAGACGTGCTGCTTTCTCTTCATTTGACTTGTTTAATTCTTCATAGCATACAGAAATAAAAGCTTCTGCTTCATTCCACAACGCTTCTTGATTACTCAAACATACTCGCCTCACTTTAATACGAATATATCCATTGTAGCGGTTTCTATTGATAAATTCACTCGTTTCAAACCATTTTTTATCATATCATCCGACCATTGTCCTTAGATCATAGATGAATCAATACGTTTAAGGGTCTTTTGGAGCCAGCGGACATAGCCTTTTTCTCTTTCAATTGCCCTTGTGAGCACTAAGTAATGCCCAAATTGCGCTGAATGCAGCGATTCAGCAGAAGGGTCTTCCTCTGTCAAAGCGTGCAGCTTCTGTTCCAGCACATCTACTTTCTTGGTGCGCTCTAACAGTTGATAGGCAAACAGGTCAGCCGCTTCTTTTTTGTCCATGGAGGAGATGAAAAAGGTTTTGAGCATGAATTCATCCTTTGTTGTTTCCGGAATCGGATCTTTTGTTTTTAACCACTGACGCAATTCTTCTTTTCCTGCCGCTGTAATTTGATAGACCTTCTTCTCCAGCTTTTTTCCTTGTATGTGAATATCAAATTCAATAAATCCTTCCTCTGTAAGACGCTTCAGCTCAGGGTAAATCTGACTGTGCTTCGCACTCCAAAACTGTCCAAGGGAATCCTTAAAATGTTTCGTGATATCGTATCCCGTCAGCTCATGCTGATCCAGCAAGCCAAGAATGGCATATTTTAGTACTCTCATGATGTGCCTCCAACGCTTATTCTTTGACAATAGTATACCATAGACTTTAAAATAAATATGTAAATCACAACATGTTTGAAAAAACATCATTCTAATGAAAGAAGGAATAAACATGGATCAATTCGTTGGACTTCATATGATTTATACGTATGAAAATGGCTGGGAATATGAGATTTACATTAAAAACGATCACACCATTGATTACCGCATTCATAGCGGAATGGTTGGAGGACGCTGGGTCCGTGATCAAGAAGTAAATATTGTGAAGCTGACAAAAGGCGTATACAAAGTCTCTTGGACAGAACCAACTGGGACAGACGTCTCTCTGAACTTTATGCCTGAGGAAAAACGCATGCATGGCGTCATCTTCTTCCCTAAATGGGTGCATGAACGTCCAGATATCACAGTTTGCTATCAAAATGACTACATCGATCTCATGAAAGAATCTCGTGAAAAATACGAAACCTATCCGAAATATGTTGTCCCAGAATTTGCGGACATTACGTATATCCATCATGCAGGTGTGAATGACGAAACCATTATCGCAGAAGCACCATATGAAGGCATGACAGATGAAATAAGAGCTGGACGAAAATAAAAAAAGCGGCACGCCTAGTGCCGCTTTTACATTTGATAAAGGGCTATCATTTTAGTCCTTTTTATTGAATGCCTAACGTCTTTTTTGGAAGCATGAAACGATAGACTGGCAGTTCATCACCTGCTTTTGAAGCAATAAACCCTGATGACATATAGCTGTCCTTTGATTCTGGTTCAAGGGCAAGTGAGAGCAAATTGGTTTGCGGCTGTGCCGTGACATATACCTTTGTTCCTTTTGGCAGCTGGCGTTTCTTGTCAACGAGTTTTGTTTCAAGCTGAATATCTGTTTTGCTCTTTTCCTCTCGCTTTGTCACCTGATAGGCTTGTACCGGCACTTTCATGCCAGCCGGCAATGTGACACTTTTTAATCCTAATGTTCTGAGTTTCCTTTCTACTCCTTCATGCCCCGGAAGAATGAGATAAGCTGTCGGCCGTTCTCTTGTTAAGACGGGAACAGCATCGCTCGCACTGTGAAAGCGTACAGGAACTTGAGTCGTTTGTCCCTTCTCAATATCAACCATTTCCAACGAGTCATTGACAGATGCTTTGAAATCGTCTTGAATGACTACCTGATCATCATCATTTGGCAGCAGTCCTTTTTTGACCAGCTTCAGCCGCTCCGTCACCATTTGCTGCTTCACCTGTTTGGCATGTTTCACTGTAGTTTCAATGATTTTTTCATGGGTGGCTACTTGGGCAGCGACGCGGCGGGCAAAATCCTCTCTTCCAATCCCAATCCCTCTGCTTTCTACAAGAAATGACAGGGCTGGCGAAAGTGCAAGGGCATTACGGCCAATTCGCGCATCCGTTCCACCTTCATAGATGTCGATCTTTCCATCCTTTCCTCTTGTGTTTGTATAATACAAATCGTTAGAAAACCCTTTATTTGTCAGCGTTTCACGAACTCCGTTTACATACAACTCATTTGATGTCAGCCGGATGCTTTCTGGAATATTTAGATTCTTCCCTGAAAGAATAAGCAAATCATGATATTTGAGAGCGCCTGATGAACCGATATTTTCAAACTGCTTTTGACCCACATCGTATTCATGGGCATCAATGACCACTTCTGGCGCATACCGATTAAATTCTTGATGCAGGGCTGTCAGTTCTGGAGATTCTAATGTCATATGATCACGGTTTCCGTCTAATCCGTTTGCCAGTCTGCGGTCAAACGCATAAGAACCATCAGGATTGATTCTTGGGACAATGATGATATTGACATGATTGAGTATACGCTCTCCTTCTTCACCTGCTAATCGTTTTGCAATAACGAGAGCAGATTCACCGGAGGCTGGTTCATTTCCGTGTATTTGTGCTTGGAGCCAGATGGTTGGCTTTTTTGAAAGTGGCGTGATGGAGCGATCCTTTGTAAAGTACAGAGCCGGAATGGATCTGCCTTCAATGGATGTTCCAATCTGTCTCTGCGTGGCGTAAGGACTTTTGCGGACAATGTCTCGTAAGAAAGCTTGAAGCTCTTCTTGGGTCGTAAATGCTTCTCCTTTTTTCTGAAAGGCAGGGGTATCAAACGTCTCGTCAGGCTCAGGGTATAGCTTTTTCACTGAAGCCGGCTGTTCATAACTCTTTCCATAATAAGGGGTTTCTGCATGAGCTGAAGCTGGGCTCACCATCGACAAACTGCCTGCTAAGAGGCATGCAGCAGCAAAAAGAATCGTGCCTTTTCGTTTGGACATGCTATCCTCTCCCTTCGTTGATTTGCATTATAAAGAAAAAAACAGCAAAAGTGTCAGTATTTTTCAAAAATAAATCTTTTGGAGGAACAGGCTTGTCTTTGTCTAGGGCAAATGAATGGAGCCTGGTCGGCAATATGACCTAAAAAAAGTGCCTGCCCGCAGCAGACACTTTTTTATTTACCAGATGGAAATGGCCCCAATGAGAACCGCCATGACGGTCATAGCGACGACTGCCAGCACAGCCCATTTCATCCCAAATTTCTGATGCTGATCCAGTGATACGCCAACAAGTCCAACAAGTAAATGAGTCGATGGAACAAGTGGACTTAACATATGAATCGGCTGACCAATAATAGAGGCTCTGGCAATCTCAATTTTATCGACACCATATGCTGCCGCTGTTTCTGATAGGATCGGCAGTACGCCGTAAAAGTATGCATCATTCGGCATAAAGAAAGTAAAGATCCCGCTTGTTAATGCGACAATGACTGGAATAAAGCCGCCCAGCTGCTCTGGAATTGCAGATACAATCGAAATCGCCATTTCATCGACCATTTTCGTTCCAGTTAGAATACCTGTAAAAACACCTGCCGCAAAAATCATCGAAGCAATGGCTAAAACGTTTGTTGAGTGAGCCGCAATTCGCTCACGCTGCTGGTCCAAGTTCGGATAGTTCACGATAATCGCCACACAGAAAGCAAGAACAAATAGAACAGTTAAGCTGACTTTACCTGATACAAGCAGCAGCACCAATAACAAAGTCAGCGCCAGGTTAAACCACCAAAGCTTCGGCCGTTTGATGTCATCTTGCAGTGCCGCTGCCATTTCATTTGCATGAATCGGCTGGTCAAGTTCAATCACACCAAGGCGTTTTCTTTCGGCTTTTCCAAGAAAATAAGCAACAATAATCATACTGAGAACCCCTGCACCAATGACTGGAATCATTGGTCCAAATAAAAGTGAAGGATCGACGCCAAGTGCACTCGCCGCTCTAGGTGTAGCTCCTCCCCATGGAATTGTATTCATAATTCCCATGCCGACCCCGGCAATACCCGCTAAAATAATTGGACGGATGCCAAGCAGCGTAAATAGTGGAAGCATCGCTGTTGTTGTAATCATATACGTTGTCGTTCCATCACCATCAAGTGCAACAAGCATCGTCAAGACAGCTGTTCCGACAACGATTTTTAATGGATCGCCTTTAACGATTTTTAAAATTTTCGCCACCATTGGGTCAAATAAACCCGCATCAATCATAATGCCAAAGTACAAAATCGCAAACATGATCATGACTGCTGTTGGTGCGACTTGCTGCACACCTTTAACAATCATGTCTGAAATTTCAGTAAAATGAAAACCTGCAATAAGAGCAAATGCAATTGGTGTTAACACCAATGCCGTTAAAACAGACATACGTTTCGTCATAATCAAAACCATAAATACAATCATCATAAGAAATCCTAAGATTGCTAACATATTGTTCACCCCTTATGTTGTATACGCTTTCATTAATGTGTTGGTATCCCATTTCCAACCCTTTTTGTCATCATATCTGAGGTGAGAATTGAAGTAAATATTATGAATTTTAATTCTTTTTCGGTCGATAAATGCTTTTTGTTCATTTTGTTCAAACATTGGGCTTTTTAATTCCATGAAAAAAACAAAGGGTTTATTTAAGCCCTTTGTCTTCTTTTCAGTGTGATAGAAAACCTTTGCAGTCTAGGAAGGATGAGTACTGGAGCGGAGCGAATATGAGATTCGTGAGCACCAGCACACAGAACCGGCACCGAATGCAAGGGTTTGTCTACACGCTGGAAGCGGTCTCACTCGATCGCTTGTTCTCCTTGTATCAATTGCTCATATTGCCTTAATTGATCTTCCATAAAGACCTTTGCCTCTTTGCTGTTCATATAACGACTTGTCCAGCCCTTTTGCTTTAATCGCTTTTTCCAGGACTTCGTTTTCGTCATTTTTTGAAGAAGCTGATCCCATTCACGAACCTCATGCTGACTCATTTGTTTTGGGCCCATCACACCGCGCCAATGGGAAAAGATGAGCGGAATGCCCTGCTCTTTCCATGTCGGCACATCTTCAAATCCATCTAAGCGCTGGCTGGTTGTCGTCGCTACGAGCTTCAGCCTCTTTTTTTCATAATCATGACGAACCTCTGTAATGGTAGTCGTTGCTGCATCCACCTCATGGTCGATGAGCGCCTGAAATAAATCATCTGCACTGTCAAATTTCAAAAATTGAATGCGATATGGATCAATTCCTGCCATTTCTGCTGCCCGGGCGAATGAGATTTGATCATCATTTCCAAAATCAGGGGCAAATCCAATTTTTAAGGAATCTGGTTTTTTCTTAAGTGCGTGTAACAGCTCCTTCCCATTTGAAAAAGGAGAATCCACTGGGACTGCGACGACCTGCCACTCTTCTGCAAGGATTGCCAGCGGTGTCACATCATTCATCGTCACGTTACTGCTGCCAAGCAAATTACGGCTTAACAATAAGCTTGAATTTAAACTGATATAGTTGGCTTCTCGCTCCATCATGTATGTCCATCCTTTATCCACCGTTCCGCCTCTTTGATAAAGAATGTTCACAGGCCGGTTCACCAGCTTCTCTTGTTCAAGCACTGATTTCATCACCTGAGCCGTTTGGTCAAATCCCCCCTCTGGTACACCCGACACCACAATATATAAGGAGCTTTGCTGCAGGAAAGAATCACCGGCCTTTTTTTCATTAAAGGTGAGCGTCATACAAAGGCAGAGCACGATCACAAAAAGTATTCCTTTTTTCATCTTTTATGACTCCGCTTGTTTGGCAGGGTAATATTTACGTTCAGGTCTGCCAATGATTCCGTATGCAAGCTCTGCCCGGCATTCCCCTGTTGTCACGAGATACTCTACGTACCGTCTCGCCGTTGTACGTGATGCGCCCATCTTTTCCCCGAGTTCTTCTGCTGTAATTCCGCTATTCTCTGATGCCATCAATGTTTTCACTTTATCCAAGGTCAGTGAATTGATGCCTGTAGGAAGATCTCTGTCATCCCTTTGTTTTGGCTCTTCCTGCATCTGCCCAAAAAACAGATCGATCATCGTTTGATTGACTTCATCCTTTGAATTGATGATGTCTTTCTTCTCTTTATATTCAGTTAAAACTTGTGCAAACTTTTGTGCGGTCACCGGTTTGATTAAATAATGAACCACTCCGTAATGAAGCGCATCTCTTAAAAGCGTCGTTTCCGTTGCAGCCGTGATAATGATCACATCTACTTCAGGATAGCGTTCTCTTAAAAGCGGCAGCAGGTTTGTGCCGAGCTCATCAGGCATATAGACATCAAGCAAGATGAGATCCACTTGTTCCCTCTGGAGCGCCTCCCACATATCCTTTGCACTCTTTGCCTTTCCAGCGACCTTAAATCCTTCTATCTTTTGTATATAAGATTCATGAATGGCAGCGATTCGAAAATCATCCTCCGCAATGAGTACCTTAATCACCATCTATTCCCCCTTTGTGCCTTTCGGTATGTATACAGTGAAGATGGCACCGCCTTCTTTTTGGTTCGCAACTTCAATCCAGCCCCCAAGCTCGTCCAACACTTCTTTCACATTTGCAAGCCCATAGCCTCGTCCTTCTCCCTTTGACGAATGGCCTCTTGTGAAAATCTGTGACAGCTCCTCTTCATTCACTCCATCACCTGAATCTGACACTTCTATGATAATATCAAACCCAATATCTGTGATGAACAGGTCTACCTCGCGCTTCTCCTTATTTAATACAGCTTCAAAAGCATTATCTACGAGATTGCCAATGATGGTGATAAAGTGAGATAGGCTTAAATGAGCTGGGAGCGGCTCTAGTGAGCTATTTTCATCAATGTGGAAATGGACTTTTTTCTCAGATGCTTTCCCTAACTTGCCAAGTAAGATGGCTTGTATTTTAGGAGAACGAATCTGCTTCATGAGTAAATCGTGCTGACGGTTTTGCAGATGATATTCTTCTTTAATTAAGTCGATGGCTTCATCGAATTGCTTCAGCTCAAGCAGGCCTAAGATGGCGTACAGCTTATTTGAGAATTCGTGCGTTTGTGCCCTCAGGTCTTCTGAATATTGACTGACCTCTGTTAATGTATCCAGCAGCTTCGTCAGCTCTGTTTTCTCCCTGAAGCTCACAATCCCTCCGAATACTCGATTCTCCTGCATTACTTTTTTCACATTTAAGACATAGGTTTTATCATTAACGACGGTTTCGATGTTAGGTTCAATCATCTCTGCCTTTAAATAGAGAAGAAGTTTGGCATTTGGCAAGACTTGATCAATATGAAGGGGCAGCTTTGATGAGACGCGCAGCATGTGCTCAGCTGATGTATTCATCATCGTAATCGCGCCTTTCTGGTCAAACGCAATGATCCCTTCTTTTATAGCGAGCAGCATCGCCTCTCTCTCTCGATACAACGAAGCAATTTCATGCGGCTCAAGCCCTAATGTATCTTTGCGAATACTCTTCGTTAAAAAAATCGCACCGAATATGCCAGGCAAAAGCACAAGAAGGGCAATATAGCTAAGTTTCAATAGCTGATGAGCTGTCGCTTGATCAATTTCCTTTTTTAAAAATTCGACGGTGACTGTGCCGATAATTTCTTCATACCCCTCTGTTTCTTTCATAATGGGTGCACTGCCTCTGACAACGGTTTCACCATTAGAATCATCAGTTGATATGGAGGTTCCTCCAAATAAGAGGGTACTTCTTCCTTCCGATACACTGATGGTTTTTCCTACGTCCTCATGATTCGTATGAACAAGGACCTTTCCTTTTCGATTGGTAATGAAGATGGCATGTGCTCTTACTTGCTCCTTCATTTGCTCAAGCACTGCCTGTTCTTCATTTTGGGACGCTGATAGAGCCACCGATGCTTTAATGGGCGGCATATATGATATCGTTCTAGCGGTCTGCACCGCCAGCTGTTCAGCTTGCCCCTGCCTTTCTGATGTCTGCAAAAAACCAAAACAAATGGTTAATAATGCAATGACAACAAGCAAAAGCCCGATAATTAACCCCAAAATTTTCGTTTGTAAAGTGACTTTCCTTTTGCCCATTCTCACCGCTACAACCCCTAATTCAGTAGATTCACCCGAATAGACTCTAAGAAAATGATATCATTTTTTCTGACTAAGTTAAGAGAAAATTCTTTCAAACAAAAAAGACGACTCAAAATCGAGTCGTCCCTGTATGCCTATTACGTGATCGATAAACCAGCACTCGCATAGCCTGCTACGGTATTCACTAAGGAAAGACCTGTAGCTGATGCGGAGAATACAACAAGCAATCGTGTTTCAGGTGTGACTGGTACATTTAGACCAGTCGCGATACCATTTGCAATTGCACCCAGCGTTAAAACACCGGTTAAAGCTGGTGCTAAAGTGACACTCGCTACTTGAGTGAAACTGTTATTTGGTGTTGGTGAAGCAAACAAACTAGCTGTGACCGTAATACTTGTGCCAAGCAAAGAAAGAGCAGCTGTCGTACTGAAATAGCCGGCAAATGATGTGATTGTTCCGGCTCTAGGAACTGAGAACGCCATGTTGAGTAAAGTGCCTGCAGCGCCGGTTAAATCAATCACTCCGCCTAAAATACTGACACCTGTCGCTGAGTTACCAAATCCGATCAAGCTGGATGTTCCAACGAGACCGCCTGCAATTGTTGTCAGGACAGCAGGTGTACCTGAAGCAAACGGAATGATCGCACTCGATCCTGTCACTCCTGTTGGACCGGTGGCGCCTGTTGCTCCTGTACCTGTGACCCCCGTTGCGCCGGTCACTCCGGTGGCGCCGGTGAGACCTGTAACTCCGGTGACTCCGGTGACTCCAGTTAATCCAGTTGCTCCGGTTGCTCCGGTTAAACCTGTGGCTCCCGTGGCTCCTGTTACTCCAGTTGCTCCGGTTAAGCCTGTGGCTCCTGTGACACCGGTCGCTCCGGTTACTCCAGTTAATCCAGTTGCACCGGTCACTCCTGTCGCTCCGGTGACTCCAGTTGCTCCGGTGAGACCTGTAGCTCCTGTGACTCCAGTCGCACCTGTATCACCCGTTACCCCAGTTGCTCCGGTTACTCCAGTTGCACCCGTATCTCCTGTTACCCCGGTGGCTCCTGTGACGCCGGTTGCTCCTGTATCTCCAGTTACACCGGTTGCTCCTGTACCCGTGACGCCCGTTGCTCCGGTCGCTCCTGTATCACCGGTTGCACCAGTTTCTCCTGTCGCTCCCGTGACACCTGTCGCGCCTGCGGCTGCTAATAACGTATAGTCTGAAGAAGTATCCGGTGTGCCTGTTGGCGGCGCTGTATTGACCAGATATGTTCCACCTTCATATGTCACCACTTGACCTACTGGATAGGTTGGCGCTGTTGCTGGGTCAAATGTCAGAATACCAGTTAATCCTACACCGGTTACTCCTGTTGCCCCTGTATCACCAGTTATCCCAGTTGCTCCAGTTGGGCCTGTGACGCCGGTTACACCCGTATCTCCTGTTACCCCGGTGGCTCCTGTGACGCCCGTTGCTCCGGTCGCTCCTGTATCACCGGTTACCCCAGTTGCTCCTGTCGCTCCCGTGACACCTGTCGCGCCTGCGGCTGCTAATAACGTATAGTCTGGAGAAGTATCCGGTGTGCCTGTTGGCGGCGCTGTATTGACCAGATATGTTCCTCCTTCATATGTCACCACTTGACCTACTGGATAGGTTGGCGCTACTGCTGGATCAAACGCTGCAACTCCAGATAAACCGACACCTGTCGCTCCGGTCACTCCTGTTGCCCCTGTATCACCAGTTGGTCCTGTGACGCCGGTTGCACCAGTTTCTCCTGTCGCGCCTGTGATCCCTGTTGCTCCTGTTGCTCCTGTGCCAGTAGCTCCGGTTGGGCCAATTTCCCCCGTCGCTCCCGTAATACCAGTAGCTCCGGTTGGGCCAATTTCTCCCGTAACTCCAGTGACGCCGGTAGCTCCGGTTGGACCAACTTCCCCGGTTGCTCCTGTCACTCCTGTTGCGCCGGTGGAACCCGTGACTCCTGTACCGGTTGCTCCCGTAACGCCAGTCGCTCCTACAGCGGCCAATAACGTATAATCTGGTGACGTATCAGGTGTACCTGTTGGCGGCGCCGTATTGACGAGGTAAGTTCCTCCTTCATATGTTACCACTTGACCTAATGGATATGTCGGCGCTGCCGCTGGATCAAACGCTGTGACGCCGGCTAGACCTACTCCCGTCGCTCCTGTAATCCCTGTGGCACCGGTGGCTCCTGTGGCTCCCGTATCACCAGTTGCTCCTGTGACACCGGTTGCTCCGGTTGCACCGGTGGTACCCGTTGCTCCTGTGACTCCTGTGCCAGTAGTTCCGGTTGGACCAATTTCTCCAGTCGCTCCTGTAACACCAGTGGCTCCGGTTGGGCCAATTTCTCCCGTCGCTCCCGTGACGCCGGTGGCTCCGGTTGGACCAATTTCTCCTGTTGCTCCCGTAACGCCGGTGGCTCCGGTTGGACCAATTTCTCCTGTTGCTCCCGTACCGGTAGCGCCTGTAACGCCAGTCGCGCCTACAGCGGCTAAAAGCGTATAATCTGGTGATGTATCTGGTGTACCTGTTGGTGATGCTGTATTCACAAGATACGTTCCACCTTCATATGTCACCACTTGCCCCAATGGATATCCTGGTGCTGCTGCAGCATCATACGGTACAACCCCAGTTAAACCCACGCCGGTGGCTCCAGTTGGACCTGGATCTCCTGTGACACCTGTTGGCCCTGTACCTGTTTCCCCCGCTGCAGCTAATAATGTATAATCTGCCGACGTATCCGGTGTACCTAATGGAGGTACTGAATTGACGACGTACGTACTGCCATCGTATGTCACCACTTGCCCTACTGGGTAGGTTGGTGCTACTGCTGGATCAAATGCCAAGATGCCTGTTAAACCTACGCCTGTTGGACCGATTGGACCTGCTGGACCTGCTGGGCCTGCTGGGCCTGCTGGGCCTGCCGGACCCGCTGGACCCACTGCACCCGCTGGACCTGCTGGGCCTCTTCTTCCTCTCCCGCCTGGCGGACCTTGAATCACACAAACACAAGGATCTTTTCCGCAGCAAGGATTTTTTACTGGTTTCCTAGGCTTTTCTGATATCCCTTTTTTACAACTATCACATTCCCAGCCATCATCCTTATACGCATCATACCAGCTTCCTTTTTGGTAGTGGTCTGTCGAATGAGTTGGATATGTCTTACCACATTGCCTACATCTTTTCATAGAATCACCCCCATCCATCGTATTCATCATGACTGGGAAAGGTGTATGTACACTTTTATTTTTTTAAAATAATCAAAAGACCTTGCACTTTATGCACAAGGTCCTTCTTTCATTAAAGTCTCATCGTCATTTTTAAATCTTTTCCTACCATACTATAATCCATATCTACCGGCCGGATGGCTTCTTTTAATGATTTCGTACCTTCTCCTTCAAAGAAAGTAGGTGCATCTTTCCCTCCAATTAATAATGGTGCCATATAAATAATGACTTCGTTCACAAGTGACGCTTCTAAAAAGGATGCGCTCACACTCCCTCCCGCCTCTACAAGCACCGACATCACAGAGCGCCTTTTCAGCATACGTAACACCGCATGAAGATCTGTCCGATTTTCTCCGCTTGTGACAAATACTTGATGTCCTTTTTGCACCAGTTGATGGTATTTTTTTTGATCATACTTGTTTGAGGTACAAATGATGGTTTCTGCCATATGATCATTTAAACATTTCGCATGAAGCGGAATCCTTAAGGTGGAATCTAAAATGACACGAATGGGCTGTGTCACGATTGAATCTTTTACAATAAGACCTGCATCATCTTGAATAATGGTTTCGACGCCTGTTATCACAGCATCTGCTTCTTGACGTAATTGCTGCACTTCATTCCTCGCTTCTGTCCCTGTAATCCATTTGCTTTCTTGATGAGCTGTTGCAATTTTCCCATCTAACGAAATGGCTGTTTTTAATATGACATAAGGAAGGTCTGATTGTATCGAATGAAAAAAAGGAAGATTTAAGCTGTCCGCTTCCCGCTTACATACCCCTTCTTCTACTTCTATCCCTGCCTGTTTCAACATCGTGACCCCTTTACCTGCTACAAGTGGATTTGGGTCCCCAGTGGCAATGACCACACGTTTCACCCCGCTCTTTATAATGGCTTCTGAGCAAGGGCCTGTTTTTCCATGATGCGAACAAGGTTCGAGCGTCACATACATATGAGCCCCCTTCGCCTTATCTCCTGCCATTTGCAGTGCATGAATTTCAGCATGCGGCTCGCCCGCCTTCATGTGAGCACCAATTCCAACGATCTCACCTTTTTTGACTACCACTGCCCCGACAAGCGGATTTGGCGAGGTTTGTCCTTTCATGGCCTTTGCGTTGGCAATCGCTAGCTTCATATAAAAAACATCGTCTTTCATGTAAGTCTCCTTTCCTCTCTTTCAAGGGAAAGAACTCCTTCAGGGAATGAAGGAGTTCTATTCTCATGTGCTATATTTTTTCCATCCGTTTCTTTTCAGATCGATCATAGTAAGGCAAGGAATAAAAAAGTTTATAAGATGCTCGTTGTTTACAAAAACAGCATTTGCGACATTCATATTTATTAATGAGGAGCACATGCGGACAATTGAGTACAGACAGACCTTTTTTCATATGTTCCTTGCAAACACTTATCATGAGAATCCCCCGCTTACATTCTTTTTCTTAATGAGAGATTACTTCTTTCGGAAATTGTTCAAATAAGCGTAGTACTTCGGTATGCGTCCCATCTTCTCGAACGTGATAAATCCCGCCGTCATATGAGCTTGCGTATACATCATTGCCTAATTGTCTGATGGCACTAATCCCATTTTGGGCAATTCTAATTGGGCCGGTGTTGACATCCAGCTCTGGATTCCACACAACGATATAGCCCCAATAATCACCGCTTACAATATAGCCTGAGTCTGTGACTGTGACCGATTTAATCGAATACTGGTGTTCGTTATGCTGGCCTAAAATTCTTCCTGTATGCAAATCAAACAATCTCACATTCTTGTCGCGGCTGACAATGGCGATACGGTCTCGTTTACTATCAATAAAGACATCATTTAACAGCTCTGTCGCACCAATGTACTCCGCTTTTAAGGACAAACTCTTTTTATCTAAAAGACAAATGGTTCCTTCAACTGCTGCTGTGATGATAAGATCTCCTTCTACCTTTAATGCTTTAACTGCACAATCGTGTGCTTTGGAACGGCCGATTTCCTTTAAGTGTTCTGTCGAAATGACATGTACATAACCGCCGTAAGTTCCAATATAAAATTGACGATCCTCCTCGTGGAAATACACGCTGTTGACCGGACCTGTGTTAAGATCAAACGAAACCATTTGCTGTAATGACTCATGAACAATATGCACCTGACTTGCATGGTCTCCCCACGCATAATAGCTTCCATCCCGTGCAACAGCTACTCCATTTGTTAAAACGCCCGTCGATTTGGCAATTTCAATCCCATTTTTTCTGAATTTTCCATCATCGGATGCGGTAATAATATCACCTGCATCAGTCAGCGCAATATCATTGATAGATGGTGTCGCCATTTCGATCTCATCTGATACGACTTTGCCCTTTTCGATCGACCATTCACAATATGTTTTTCCAAAGCTGGCTCCTAGTATTGACTTCTCATCCTCTGTCCAGACAAGTGAGCGCTCCCACTGATATTTATGAGGCAGCAGTGTATCGACTAAATCACCTGTTTCATAATTCCACAGCTTAATTAAATGGTCGTAGCCTGCTGTCAGCAAGTAATTGCCGCTTGGGGAAAAATTCACGCGCTTGACGCCCTGTAAATGGGCTTTAATGATTTTCTTCTCCTGTAAAGTACCCGCATCATAAATAATGACGGTGCCATCATCTCTGCCAAGTGCGAATACTTCTTTTTGATTGCTGCCGCTGATCGTATCGAGCTCATAATCAAACGGGCCGATTTCCCCTACAATTTCTCCGGTTTCATACAGCCATACAAGGACATATCCATCATCACCTGTTGTATAAGCTTTATCACCATGTATCCATACAGCTAATACATCTTTGCTATGGCCATGGAATTCTCTTAAAATAGCGCCCGTTTCGATATCCCAGACTAAGCATCTTCTATCTCTGGACACGGATACAAGCAAAGTATCCTGCTTCGCAAAAGCGACGGCTTCTACATCATCTGCATGACCAAACAACGTGCGGATTCGGGTATTTGTGCCTGTATCATACAATTGAATCGTATAGTCTGACGATGCACTCGCTAAATACTTTGCGTTTTCAGAAAGAGATATAGAATTAATGATATGCTCGTGACTGCCAATAAACGTTCCTTCTCCCGTCGCCCGGTTCCACTGATAAATACAGCGGTCATAGCCGCCAGTGTAAACAATTTGGTCGTGCTGAGTTGATAAAACAGATGTAATTGGTCCTCTATGCATGGTTTTACACTCCCACCTTTATATGTTGTTTTTGACGAGTCACTAAACGAAAACCAGTAAATCGAAAAACGGGATCTGGGTGCTTCCCGTGTCTTCTTGCGACTCTGCATAAATCTCCGCCTCTTGCGAAGGAGCCGCCCTTTAAAATGTAGTAATCATTTCCGAGTGTTTCCGTTAAATCATCGACGACCTCGATGCCGCCTTCATATACGTGATATTTGGTATTGACCCATTCCTCGACGTTGCCCCCCATATCATAAAGACCAAATAAGGATCGGCCCTTTTCGTAATGACGGACAGGCGTCGTTTTTTCAATATTTGATTCGTGCGTATTGCAGTAAGAAGGATCAAACTCATCTCCCCACGGGTATTGATTTCTCGTGTTTCCCCGGGCAGCATACTCCCATTCTTCTTCAGTAGGAATTGAAACATCAATCCCAAGTTTCCCGCTCAGCCACTGACAGAACGAGAAGGCTTCCTCAATGTCCATGCCCCAAGCTGGATGATCTTTTCCTCCGCCAAGCTCTTCGTTCGTTAAGCTCTCTGGGTATGTCTGGCCTGTTTCATCACAATAGCTTTGATACAATTCATTGCTGACGACCGTATCTGAGATAAAAAATTCGTTGATATACGGCTGATAGGATGGAAATTCTTTGTACAGCCATTTTTGAAATTTTTTCTCACGGCCGTAGGTTGGATTGAGCAGCTTGTCCTTCCAGAATTCTGCTGCCTTTTTCATATCTTCTTCATTACTTCCAATCGTTGCATAGCCGCTTGGGATTTGAATCCAATTGATATCAGGTTTCACGCTTTTCTCCCGCCTTCTTTCAATAAACTCGTCTATTGATTAATTAATTTCTTCTCATCGACCATATGCCCTGAGGCTGCTTTTGCCTTTAAATAGGCTTCATTGTAGAGAGAGGCTTCGACCGTATGATCAAACCGCAAAACAGGAAGACCGTAAGCTGCAATAGAATCGACTTTATCTGGATTGTTTGTTAGTAAATGCAATGGTTTCCCTTTGTTTAAATAGTGCAAAACAGCTGCTGCTTCCTCGTAATGCCGATCATCATCCCCGCAGCCGATCAGGCGGTTGGCTTCAAAAGTATCCAGCTGCATCTCCTGTAATTTATACGTCAACGCTTTTGCCATCAGCCCAATAGACCGACCTTCTTGATTGGCCATATACACAAGCATGCCTTTTCCGTAATCGGTGATTTTCTTCAGCGATAATGCAAGCTGTGGACCACAATCACATTTCAGTGACCCAAACACATCCCCTGTTTGGCAGACACTATGGATTCGCACAAGCGGCGGCCGTTCATTTTCAAAGTCGCCAAATAAGAGACAAGAGGAAAAGGTTTGCTGCGCGGTACTCATTTGGACAATAGATTCGATCGTTGGTTTTGTATCCCGTTCAACAGGCGCAAAGGCATACCACTTAAATGGCACTTCTTCATGTTGAATGGAAATTGGCAGATTCACAGGCCCCACGAGCAAATAGTGTTTTTCTTGAAAGGTAAAATGATGAATCATTGATTGTAATTCATCTACAAACTTGTTCATTTGTCTCCCCCCTATTCATCACTGCACCCAAATCGACTCCCATAGCGCAGTGATGGAGTGATGAATATGTGTACGCACTCCCTCAGCTTGTGTGCTCCCGCAGAAAGAAATGGATGTGCAGTGTCTCTCATCGCTTTAGACCTTGTCCTTTTCCAGTACAAAGGAGCAGAAATCTTGGTTCATATGCTTTATTTTCTGTCAGAGCAGCAAACGCCCTTGATTGATAGACGCTCTTTCTTCCCATGAACACCTCTGCTAGCTTTGAATCACTCACCTTTGTACTAGATTTTGACGGCAATGACATGATGCTGGCTGATTCCGGCCTTCGCTTGTAACGGTGATATGGATACAAGCTCAAGACCTGATGTACAAATTTTTTCGCCAAGCTGAGAATCTGAAAATGAAAAATGGAAACGGCCATCTTCTCCGATTAATCCTGTTTTCCACTGTTCTCCCCAGACAACAAGTGAAAAGACACCGCCTTCATGAAGTAAAGAAGAGACCTGTTTTAAATAACGTTCATGATCATCAGGATGTTGATGATGAAAGCAGCCATGATCTAAAATTAAATCAAACTGCATCCCGCGTCCCTGATCCATGGACCATGACATAAAATCTTGATGAACAAAATGGACAGGAACTGTTTCTCTTTTCTGTAACCCTTCCCACTCCTCATGCTCATACAGGTCGATACCGACATATCCGGAAAGCCCGCTTAAATGTTCTAGTGCACGGCCGTTGCCGCACCCGATATCCAGCACAGAAGCAAGTGCATTCTTTTCCCTTGAACGCCATGCCTTTAATGACATCACTGCTGCGTCTGTTAAGGATGGATCAGTAGACCACATATCTGTTCTTTGCTCATAATGCTCTTGGAATGCCATGCGCATCTTTTCTAAATAAAGCCCACTGTCTTCATGGTACAAAGCCTTTTTCATCATGAAACCTCCTTCAATTCACAATCTTCTTTTCGGGCAAAGGTGGTTTTCAAGCCAAAAACCTTATGTTAAAATGAAAGATGGATTTTTTAGGAAAATCTGTTTTTCTGAAAAAGGAGAGAAGCACCCCACATGTTCACTCTTCTTTTTCAGCATTCACCCTCATATGCAGCCGTTCGAGGGCCGCATCGCCTCAGCTTGTTCTCTCTTTTTTTCATATGAGTTCACCTCCTTTACCGTTCGATCAACTCACATTTCTTATTGAAACCGCTTTCTCTTTTTTATAAGGACTTAACGTCTTTTTCAATCTCTTACACTATGCTTTTAGTAGAAAGATCAATCTACTGTTTAGAATGGCGATCATTTTTTCTTCAAGTAAACGACGATTTGTTCTGTTCTAGTAGACATTTTTGTATCTAAGAGGCGCTTACGCCTTTGTTCTTGCCACCTCCTTTCACTAGATTATGCTTGGAATAAACCCGCCAGAAATTTAACAACTAATTCCATAATGACTGGATTAAGCCAAATATATTGTTTTTAGTTTATTTTGTCAACAAATTATTTCCTAAACATTAAAATGAATTTCTAATTGAAAATACAGGTATTTTTCGTGGTTTTTTGACCTTAAAACACTTATTTCTACACAAAAATACAACTTAAACCAATAGAACTAAGAAATTTATCTACTAAATTACACAAGTTTTTATTTAATTTTAAATCAAAATAGAAAGATACAATGATTATTTCCCGAATGGTTTTTTGTGATATTTCGACTATTTTTTTGATTCTCCATGATTTTCATTGGTATAACGGCATTTTCAATTAGAGAGTTTACTATTTATTCCATACTTCTGTATTTACTTATTATCGTAAAAAAGATATATGTCTCTCTTTCAGACATGGAAGCATGAAAAAAAGCCCCTTACAAAAGTAAGAGGCTTTTTCGGTTGGCGTTTACGCCCAGTTTTTCACTTTTTCATGATCTGTGACAAAGAGAAGGACTTTCCCTTCGTCTAAATGTTCTTCAAATGTCTCAGCTTCTTCTTTTGAGAAACCAATTTCATGAATTTTATTGCGGAGCTCATCACCCTTTTTACTAAAGATGTTTCCAACCGCATGTTTGAGTCCAACTTCTCTTGAGCCAATCGTATTGGCATCTGCATTATTTGCAATACGCTCTGTTCGATCATCGTCATGGGACAGAACATAAATGTCCTCTCTTGCAACACCGAGTGCCTTTAATTGCTCTACATCTTTTTGAAGTGTTTCATCATTTGAATACTCTCTTACAACAGGTTTCATTTTATATTCCTCCTTTAACGTCTTACGAATCTTTTACCCGTCACTTTTGACATTAAACCTTCCACGAGCACATCCAATTTTCTTGAAAGACGTACTATGTCTATCGACTTATTTTTGACAAAAATCCTGTAAAAATGACTAAATTTTCTGAATTATTATGTTCAATCCTGTTGATTTGTTGTACAATTCTTATACTGGAGGCTAGAAATGAGGGAGAGCTGATGTATTACTTTTCTGCGGAGCAGCAGTTTAATGCTTGGGTTGTCAGTGATTTGGTGAAACAGCTTTTTCAAAAGTGGAATCCTGAAGAAGCAAATACAAAGCCGCTTACATTGTTTGCCGAACAGCACTTTCACATCTCAATTGATTATCTCTTTTCCATCATTATTAACATTGGAGATATCGAGTCAATTGAACAAGATCCACAAGACATGTTGTCCTCATACTTGAATATCCTTTTTCCTTTTGTGACGCGCGATATGATGAAAGCCTCCATGCAAAATGCAAACGAATATTTGTTAAAAGAACGTGATGCGGATGTGTATCAGCTGTTTGGCTGTCTCCCGCCGCTTCTCTCTGTATCTTTTCAGAAAAAGTAGTCCCTTCGATGAGATGGCGGCTGCTTTTTTGTGTGTGTTTTGAAAAGACCGTATGTTTTGAACGAAAAGAAGCATCATGTTAATGTAAATCTAGGCTGTAAGTGAAAGGGAGGATTTGACATGAGTCAACAAAAGCAAATTCAATTAGCTAAACGTCCAAAAGGATTACCTACAAAAGATGTTTTTCATTTTGAAACAGTAGATATACCTGTACCGCAAGATGGAGAGGTCTTGATTCAAACGAAATATGTTTCTGTAGATCCTTATATGAGAGGACGAATGCAGGATACTAAATCCTATACACCTCCGTTCAAGCTAAATGAAGTGATTCAGGGCGGTGTCGTCGGAGAAGTCGTTGAGTCGAAATCGCCTCAATTTGAAAAGGGTGATTTTGTCCTTGGATTCCTTGGATGGCAAGAATATTCCACTGCCAAAGCTGAATCTCTGACTAAAATTGATCCGTCCATTGCGCCATTGTCCTATTATTTAGGCATTTTGGGCATGCCAGGGCAAACCGCTTACTTCGGCCTGCTTGCGATTGGCCAGCCAAAAGAAGGCGAGACGGTTGTCATCTCTGGAGCCGCAGGAGCTGTTGGTTCTGTTGTAGGACAAATCGCTAAGATCAAAGGCGCACACGTCGTTGGAATTGCCGGATCTGATGATAAACTCGCTTATTTAAAAGAATTGGGCTTTGATGAAACGATTAATTATAAAACAACAAATGATTTAGATGATGCCATTGCAAAAGCCTGTCCTAACGGCGTTGATGTGTACTTTGACAATGTAGGCGGCGAGATTTCAGATGCGGTGATGAATCATTTAAACCGTTTTGCACGTATTCCAGTGTGCGGCGCCATTTCTTCTTATAATATTAGCGCAAGCGAGGACATCGGGCCGCGTGTGCAAACAAAACTCATCAAAACAAGCGCATTGATGCAAGGCTTCATCGTTGGCAACTATTCAGATCGTTTTGGAGAGGCAGCGAAGGATCTCGCACAATGGGTAAAAGAAGACAAACTCACATATAAAGAAACAATCATAGAAGGCTTTGACAACATTCCTGACGCATTCCTTGGACTATTCAAAGGAGAAAATGTCGGAAAACAGCTTGTCAAAATTTCATAACAAAAAAGGACCCTGCCAATAATGGAGGGTCCTTTTCTTATGCCTGCTTGGGCGCAAGGTGCAGCTGGCCTTGCTTATACACAATTTCTTCAAGCGAAAGATTCAGCTTTTTCGCCATCTTTTTCAGCATTGATTGCTCTTGAGGTGTGACAAGGCTGATGACTGCGCCTTCTTTTCCTGCGCGCCCGGTTCTGCCTGAACGGTGGATGTAGCCCTCTTCATTTGGCATATCTGCATGAATCACATATGGCAGATCATCAATATCGATTCCTCTTGCTGCAATATCTGTTGCAAGGAGGAGCGGGAATTCACGCTGTTCAAATGATTTCAAGATCACAGCACGTTCAGCTTTTTTTGCTTCACTATGAAGGACACCAAGGTCGACATGATGGTACGCTAATTTCTCTGCATAAATGCTTAAGTTCGTAATGTCACGTACAAAAACGAGCGCCTGCATGTCCTCAAGCCGTGATAGCTTTTGCAGCAGTTTCACTTTGTCACGCTGATCACATAACAGATAATAGTGACCCACTTTCTGCGCTTCTTCCTCGCTTCTAGCAATTTTCAATACTTCTGGTTCAGATGTCATTTCTTTGATCAGCTGAACGGTTTCTTCTTTCAATGTTGCAGAAAAACAAAGGATTTGTCTTTCTTTTAATGTGGACTTAATGATTCCTTGGATCGTTTTCATATGCTCTGGCACAAGAAGCTGATCTGCTTCGTCTAATACAATCGTTTTGACTTCATGCATTTTCAGTTTCTTGATTTTGATTAATTCTTGTACTCGGCCCGGTGTCGCCACAACGATGTTCGGATGTTTCTTTAGTTTTTCTTGCTGCTTCTTGATGTTCGCTCCACCAATCAAGGAGACCGCTTTGATGTCTGATCCTTGTTTAAACTCTTGCACGACATCAAAGATTTGCATCACAAGCTCTCTTGAAGGTGCCAAGATTAAGACTTGCGGATGCTTAATATTGACATCAATTTTATTTAAAAGCGGCAGAACATACGCAAGTGTCTTCCCCGTTCCAGTTGGCGATTCTGCGATCACATCACGCTTCTCCGTAATCCACTCTGCTGTTTTTTCTTGTATAGCTGTTGGTTTTTCGAAGCCAGCCGCTTGAAAGTTTTCCTGAATAAATGGCTTTGCTTCTTTCAAAAATGCCCAATTTTCCGTCATGTCGATCTCCTTTATCCTCATTCAATCTATCCTTTAGTATCTCAAAATCAGCTTTGAAACGCAATTTTTCTTTTGATGCTTTTATCGAGCCGGACAGTTCGATATAATCATGAGAGGCACTAGCCGTTTTGAATCTATTTGAGGTGTAAAAAATGATATTATCTGTTAAAGATTTAAGTCATGGCTTTGGCGACAGAGCCATTTTCCACGAAGTGTCCTTCCGTTTATTAAAAGGCGAGCATGTCGGCTTAATCGGCGCCAACGGTGAAGGAAAGTCAACGTTTATGAATATTATTACTGGCAAGCTGGAGCCAGATGCAGGAAAAGTCGAATGGGCGAAAAATGTCCGTGTCGGCTACCTTGATCAGCATACCGTGCTAGAAAAAGGCAGAACGATCCGTGAAGTCCTTCAGGATGCATTCCATTATTTATTCTCCATGGAAGCCGCGATGAATGACATTTATGGCAAAATGGGTGAAGCCGATCCTGATGAGCTGGAAAAGCTGTTAGAGGAAGTTGGCGTCATTCAGGACGCACTGACAAACAATGATTTCTATATCATTGATTCTAAGGTCGAGGAGATTGCAAGAGGTCTTGGCTTAACGGATCTTGGACTGGACCGTGATGTGACGGAGCTCAGCGGCGGTCAGCGTACGAAGGTCCTGCTAGCGAAATTGCTGTTAGAGAAGCCAGAAATTCTCCTTCTCGATGAGCCGACCAACTATTTGGATGAGCAGCATATTGAGTGGCTGAAGCGTTATTTACAGGAATATGAAAATGCGTTTATCCTCATTTCACATGATATTCCGTTTTTAAACAGTGTTATTAACTTGATTTATCATGTTGAAAATCAAGAGCTCACGCGCTATGTTGGTGATTACGACCAATTTAAACAAGTGTACGAAGTCAAAAAGCAGCAGCTCGAAGCAGCCTATAAAAGACAGCAGCAGGAAGTGGCTGAACTAAAGGATTTTGTCGCAAGAAACAAAGCACGTGTCAGCACAAGAAATATGGCGATGTCCCGTCAAAAGAAATTGGATAAGATGGATATGATTGAACTGGCAGCAGAAAAGCCAAAACCAGAATTCCACTTTAAACCGGCACGTACGTCTGGGAAACTGATTTTTGAAACGAAAGATTTGGTCATTGGTTATGATGAACCGCTCTCCCGCCCATTGAATTTGAAAATGGAACGCGGGCAAAAAATTGCGCTGTACGGCGCTAACGGTATCGGAAAAACGACGCTGCTCCGAAGTCTTCTTGGGGAAATCACACCTATTTCTGGTGAGGTGGAACGTGGAGAATTCTTGCATATTGGCTACTTTGAGCAAGAAGTAAAAGAGCAAAACAGCAATACTTGTATTGAAGAAGTATGGAGCACCTTCCCTTCTTACACGCAATATGAAGTCAGAGCCGCTCTTGCAAAATGCGGATTAACAACAAAACATATTGAAAGCCGTGTGTCTGTATTAAGCGGAGGAGAAAAAGCAAAGGTCCGTCTTTGCAAGCTGATCAACGAAGAAACCAACTTACTTGTTCTCGATGAGCCGACAAACCATTTAGATGTCGATGCAAAAGAAGAACTAAAACGCGCCTTAAAAGAATATAAAGGCAGCGTCTTATTGATTTCTCACGAGCCTGAATTTTATCAAGATGTGGCAACTGAAACTTGGAATTGCGAATCTTGGACGACAAAAGTATTATAACGACAAAAAAGCCTTATATCTTTTGCAGATATAAGGCTTTTTTCTAATTAATGACCTGCTTGGATATTCACCAAATGCTTACGTCCAAGGAGCAGAATAATCATGCCTAGAAGAACAACACCAGCCCCGACATAGTAAGGTGTACTTGCTGTATAGGATTCAGCGAGAACTCCGGCAATCCAAGGAGCAATCGCGCCCCCAATAAACCGTACAGCACTGTAAGAGGATGAAGCAATTGAACGTTCAACCGGTGCTGATCCCATCACAGCTGTCGTGAGAACCGTATTGATCATACCGAGAATTCCCCCAGCAATGACAATTCCGCAGATCACGACCACAACATGAGACGTCCAAACCCCAATGCCGAATAAAATCACAGCAAACGAAGCAAACAAAACCACCAGCGAGGTCAATGTCCCAAGTTTACGATGAATGACCGGCGCGGAGAAGACGGAGGTCACAGCCAAAAATAGCCCCCAACCAAAAAAGACATAACCAAGTCCATGCTCATCAAGATGGAGCACAAATGGTGAATACGCTAAAAGCACAAAGAAACCAAAATTATATAAGAAAGCGGCAGATGCCATCGTTAAAAGCCCTTTATATTTTAACGCCCCGACAGCCTCAAATAATTTCACTTTTTTCTGCGGCTTTTGCATAGGTGGAAGCATAAAGGTAATCGCTAAAAGAGCGATAAGCATTAACACGGCAACGCCAAAGAAAGGCCCGCGCCAAGAAATTGTTCCAAGCTCACCGCCAAGCAGCGGTCCAACCGATATCCCAAGACCTAGTGCTGCCTCGTATAAAATAATGGCCTTCGCACTTCCTCCAACAGACACACCGACAATGACAGAGAGTGCAGTTGAAATAAATAAAGCATTCCCGATGCCCCATCCGCCTCTAAAGCCAATTAATTCATTAATCGTTGAAGAAGTACCTCCTAAAGCAGAAAAAACAATAATAAAAATGAGTCCTACTAATAACGTCCATTTCGCACCAATCCGGCTAGAAATAAAACCGGTAAAAAACATCACAAAGCCGGTCACAAGTAAGTAGCTTGTAAATAAAAGAGACACCTGGCTTGGAGATGCGTGTAATTGCGATGCAATGGCTGGCAGGATCGGGTCAACGAGTCCTATTCCCATAAACGAAATCACACATGCAAAGGCAACAGCCCAAACGGCTTTTGGCTGCCTAAGCAGACTTGTACGCTGTTTCAACACTTCTTCTTCCTTCATTCCATCAGAACCTTTCCTTCAAATGTTGACAAAATAAAATAAACACGCAGAGGTGTTTATTTTTGTAATTGCTCAATTGCATGAGCCGCTCTTTCTTTCATCGCTTCAAGATCCTTTTTAAAGGATTGAATGGTTTCAAGCTTTTTTGAAATCAATTGATGCTGCACAGTCAGCTGCGCCTCAATATCTAACAGCTTCTCTAATCGTTCCTTCGGATCAAGCGACAGCAAGTAGCCTTCTTTATTCAGCTCTAGCTGCTTTCCGATTTCCATAAACGATTGAAGCTCCTGTAAAGAAAAGCCGAGTACCTCTTTTGCCTGCATCACTTTCTCTAGCTCTTCCATGTCGTCCTCTGAGTAAAGTCTGACTCCGCCCTCTGTCCGCTTTGGTGCTGATAATAAACCAATCTCTTCATAGAAACGAATCGTCCGTTTTGTCAGTCCGCTTCTTTTCGCCACTTGATCAATTTTCATCCATTCCATCACCAGTGCCTCCTGCTCATCAATTCATGTTTTATTATACACCTTTATAACCTTAACGTAAACGTCAAAGTTTTAACCCTTGATTTCCTTCGTGTTTTATCGCAAAATAAATAGGAATAATTACGATTTAAAGGAGGTACTATATGCGCTCATTTCCATCTAAAGAAGAACGGCATCAGCTATTCGGATCTGTACCGCCAAGTCTTGGCACAAAGCCTTGGCAAAAAGAGGACATGACGGACATTCAAAAAACAGAGCAAAACTTTTATTTTCATCTTGAACAAGTCGGGATCTGCCGCATGTCCTATCCGGTGCATATCGTATCTAAAACAGCACCACATCGCCAGACAACTACAGCTGAATTTACACTGAGTACTTCCCTGCCAGCTCATCAAAAAGGCATTCATATGAGCCGGCTCACTGAACAGCTGCACTCGTTTTATGAGAGCAGCAAGCCGCTTAATGTGAATGCCCTAAAAGAATGGACGGCAGCGCTCGCCCGGAAAATGGATCAGCCCTCTGCTTCCATTCAAGTTGCCTTTCCATGGTACATGGAAAAACAGAGCCCAGTCACCGGTCAGTCAGGCTTGATGCATGCGACCGTCCAATATGACGTCCATTTTCATGAAAAGGACGGATGGACCTGTCACGTTGGCTGCGATGCACAGGTCACGACATTATGTCCTTGTTCCAAAGAAATCAGTGAATATGGTGCACATAATCAGCGCGGATCTGTTTCCATTCAAGTAGGGTTATTTGAACAAGCATCGCATCCTGACGACATCAAGGCCGCTCTTTTACATATCATCGAGTCCAATGCGAGCGCACCGCTTTATCCCGTGCTCAAAAGACCTGATGAAAAGAAAGTGACGGAAGAGGCTTATGAAAATCCGCGCTTTGTAGAAGATATCACAAGATTAATTGCCATCGAATTATATGAGCAGCCATGGATTAAAAGCTTTCAAATCGAGTGCCGTAATGAGGAATCCATCCACCAGCATGATGCGTATGCCAAATGCTCCTATCAAAAAAACCTGTAGAGCGATTCTACAGGTTTTTTATTTCCACATCTTTATTCATTCAATTCCTCAATCATAAGCGATAATTCTGTCCAGCGGTCCATTGCTTGTTCTAGTTCTTCCGCAACGGCTTTTTGTTCGTCCATCAGCTCTTGAATTTTTCCAAAATCACTTCCTGCTTCTACAATGCTGGTTTCGAGCTGCTGATGTTTTTCCTCTAATGCCTGTATCCGGTCTTCAATCCCGTCCCATTCAAGCTGATCTTTATAAGAAAGTTTTTTTCTCTTTTTAGGTGCGGCTTCTACTTGTTTCTCAGCAGGCTTTGTCTCTGTCCGCTTCTGCTCTTTTTCCTGTTCCATATAATCGCTGTAAGCACCTTGGAAGTGTGAAATGCGCCCATTTCCTTCAAAGACAAGCAGACGGTGAACCACTCGGTCTAAGAAATAACGATCATGGGACACGGTGATGACGACTCCAGGGAACTGCTCTAAATAATCTTCTAAAATACTGAGGGTCTCTGTATCAAGGTCGTTCGTCGGCTCATCTAAAAAGAGAACATTCGGCTCTTCCATTAAGACCTTCAATAAATACAATCTGCGGCGTTCTCCCCCTGACAGCTTACGAATATACGTCCGCTGCATCGATCTTGGAAAAAGGAACCTCTCTAGCATCTGCTCTGCTGTGACAATAACGCCATCAGACGTCTTGACGATCTCAGCTGTTTCCTTGATATACTCAATGATGGTCAGCTCATCATTCATTTCCTTGTGATCCTGCGTGTAATAGCCAATACGAACGGTTTGTCCAATGGTCAATTGTCCTGAGGTCGGTTCAATCTTACCCGCTAGACAGTTCAGCAGAGTGGTTTTGCCGACTCCATTCGGTCCGATGAATCCGATACGATCACCCGGCACGACTAAATCTGTAAACCGCTCCACAAGGGTCTGGCCAGCAAATGAAATTGATAAGTCTTCTGCCTCTATCACTTGTTTCCCCAAGCGGTGCGAGCCGATGGCAAAATCAAGCTCTCCCTTCGCATCAGGTCCTTTTTGATCTTTCAGCTCTTCGACTCTGCCGATACGTGCTTTCTGCTTTGTCGTTCTTGCTTTTGCTCCTCGTCTCAGCCATGCAAGCTCTCGTCTAAGCAAGTTTTGACGCCTCGTTTCTTTCACCTGAGCCTCTGCTTCCCGCTCCGCTCTTTTTTCTAAAAAGACTTCATAATTTCCTTTATACGTATAAAGCTGCCCTTGATTTAACTCATAAATCCGATTGGCCACCCGGTTTAAGAAATAACGATCGTGCGTCACGAGGATGACAGCACCGCTGTATTGACTCAAATATCCTTCAAGCCATTCAATAGTGGCATTATCAAGGTGGTTGGTTGGCTCATCTAAAATCAGCAAACCTGCAGGCTGAATTAAATTTTTAGCAATGGCGACACGTTTTTTCTGTCCGCCAGATAATGCATGTACAGAGCGGCTCACATCTTTCACGCCAAGCTTTGTCAAAATCGTTTTAGCTGAAAGGTTCGCATCCCAAGCATCTTCCTGATCCATTCGATTTTGCATGCGCATCAGCGCCTCTTGTTTTGCCTCATTTTGCGGGTCATGCTCTAAATCGGCGAGTGCCTGTTCATACGCCTTCATCGTTTGAATCATTGGTGCCGTTCCAGAAAAAATGTAGTCAAGAATCGTTTCATTTCCGGTCATTTCAGGATCTTGCTCAAGAAATTCGATATCAAGTGTCCCTGCTTTCGTGATGTCACCTTCCTCAAACGATTCAAGTCCCGCGATGACCTTTAGAAGTGTTGACTTCCCTGTACCATTTGGTCCAATCAATCCGATGCGTTCCTTCGGTTCTATATGAAACGAAATATGATCAAACAGCGTTTTCTCGCCATAGGTTTTATATAATCCTTCAACATTCAATAAACTCATTTTATCAGCCCTTACATAGATTCTTCCTTTATTTTAAATCAGCCAGTAGCAGAAAACTAGTTTTAAAAAACCCGCTGCTGAAAAGAATGTTTCCTTTTGATGCTCGATACACTATGAAGAGGTGATCTAAAGATGATAACCATTAGCTTATGTATGATTGTGAAAAATGAAGAGGAAGTGCTGGCGGAATGCCTTTCTTCTGTTCAAGACATTGTCGATGAGATAATCATCGTTGATACGGGATCAACAGATCAAACAAAAGAGATCGCTCATTCCTTTTCAGCAAAGGTGCTGGATTTTGAATGGGTGCAGCATTTTGCAAAAGCACGTAACTTTGCTTTCTCACATGCAGCGAAAGAGTATATTTTATGGCTCGATGCTGACGATGTTCTGCTTGAAGAAGACCGCCAAAAACTGCTTCAACTCAAGCAGACACTTGATCCCTCAGTGGATGCCGTTTCGATGTTTTATCATGTGGGCTTCGATGAAAGCGGTCAAGTCAATTTCAAATATAGAAGAAATCGCCTTGTGAAGCGTTCCTTAAACTTTCAGTGGTACGGGGCCGTTCATGAGTTTCTTCAAGTGTATGGAAACATCTTTCCAGCAGATATCGCCGTCACACATCAAAAACGCAAGAAAACAACTGCTGGTGAGCCTGGGCGCAACTTGCGAATTTATGAAGACATGCTGGCAAAAGGAGAGGACATGACGCCCCGTGATCTCTTTTATTTTGCCAATGAATTAAGAGACAATGGGCAGCATGTCAGAGCGATTCGTTTTTATCATGAATTTTTAAACACAAAACAGTGCTGGATTGAGGATGAAATTCGCACATGCCAATATTTAGCGGACTGCTATTATGCGGCAGGCTTTGAGGAAGCGGCCTTATCCTCCTTATTACGATCCTTCTTATATGATCAGCCCCGGCCAGAATTTTGCTGCCGGATCGGGGATCATCTAAAAATACAAAATAAACATCAGGCAGCCATCTTTTGGTATGAGCAGGCGCTGAAGGCTCCTGAAAACGAAACAGCCTTCACACTTACACAATATAAAACGTGGTATCCTCACCTTCAGCTTTGCTACTGTTATTATCAGCTCGGTGACCTGGAGCAAGCCAAAATACATCACCATGCCTCCTCCGCCCATCATCCGACTCATCCAAGTGTGCTGTACAATGAAAAAATATTTGCTGATCAGACATAGATCGTCTGACACCACATCCGCCTTCGATCTCACGGCGGATGTCTCTTTTTATACACTTATTCGGTTGTGACGTTTAACACTTTAGTGATTTAAAGCGTTTTTCAACCAATTGACTAAATTGTCATTTGCGCATATACTAACATTCGTCTTACGAAAAGATTTATCCATTAGGAGGTCAACATGAGTTCTTTATTTAGAAAAAAATCTCTCGACCAGCTCATGCTTGAAAGTCAAACAAAGCGGCTCAGCCGTTCGTTAAATACGTTTGATTTAATCTTGCTTGGCATTGGCTGTGTGGTCGGGACTGGAATCTTTGTCATTACGGGGGTTGCTGCGGCAAATGATGCGGGACCTGCGATTATTATATCTTTTATTTTGGCTGCGATTGCATGCGCCCTTGCTGCTTTTTGCTACGCTGAATTCTCCTCTTCCATTCCTGTGTCAGGAAGCGTTTATACGTATTCCTACGCAACACTTGGAGAATTTCTCGCCTTTTTAATGGGCTGGGATCTCATGCTTGAATATGTCATTGCGCTCTCTGCTGTAGCAAGTGGATGGTCGTCCTATTTTCAATCACTGCTCAGCGGATTTGGCCTGCACATACCGAAGGCTTTATCAGCTGCACCTGGAGCCGCTGACGGGGCCGTCTTTAACCTTCCAGGCGCACTCATTATTTTGCTCATCACCTTTATCGTCTCAAGAGGCGTCAAAGAAAGCACAAAGCTGAATAACATTATTGTGCTGATCAAAATTGCCATCGTCCTTCTCTTTATCATTTCAGGCTTTGCTTACGTCAAACCTGAAAACTGGACACCGTTTATGCCAATGGGATTTGAGGGCGTGATCGCAGGCGCAGCAACAGTCTTTTTTGCTTACCTCGGATTTGATGCAATCGCCAATGCATCGGAAGAGGTCAAAAATCCGCAAAAGGCAATGCCGATTGGGATTATGGGAGCGCTCGGTGTATGTACCATTTTATACATCGGGGTTTCCTTTGTCTTAACAGGCATGGTTCACTATACGAAACTGAATGTCAGTGATCCTGTCGCATTTGCTCTTCAAGTGGTCGGTCTGAATAGTGTGGCGGGTATCATATCAGCCGGTGCCATTATTGGGATTACAACGGTACTCATTGCCTTGGTCTATGCACAGGTTCGCTTAACCTTTGCGATGAGCCGCGATGGACTTATGCCAAAGGTTTTCTCAAAGGTTCATCCAAAATCACAAACACCTGTTGCCAACACTTGGCTGACAGGGGCAGTCGCAGCATGTATCGTAGGTTTTGTGAATTTATCGACGCTTGCGAATTTAGTCAGTATCGGAACACTTGCAGCCTTTACGGTGATTTCCATTGCGGTCATCATATTGCGAAAAAAACACCCGAATGTTAAAGCAGCGTTTAAAGTGCCATTCGTGCCTGTGCTTCCAATTATCAGCGCGATCATTTGTATCACACTTGCGACAACACTTTCTTGGGTCACATGGAGAGCCTTCCTCATCTGGATCGCCATCGGTGTTGTTGTCTATTTCACCTATGCAAGACGAAAAAGCCATCTCAATGAAACACATTAGAAAAGAGACACGGGGATTCCCGGTCTCTTTTTTTGCTTAAATCACGCTGTTTTTGACTGAATTTGAGTCCACCATATCTGGATCTAGCACGCTTGAAATCGGAATGACAAGCGGTGAACAATCTCCATTGTCCTCACCAAAACCTTGGTTCATTTTCATTGAGAGAAAATAATCAATCTGCTGATAAGGTCCTAGCGTCAGTGATGCACCCCGATCCATTGCATTGATTTTAAAAGCACCGACATTGACGACTGAGGGTGAGAATAACATCACACGTCACTTCCTTTGAATGGGTTTAGCTGCTGGTGAAAAAGAGGCAGGTGAGTCCACTTGATCTCGATCATCTACATGGCTTTTTGTACCGACAAAACCGCTGGCATCTCCAAAATTCTGTCCGTAACCCTGATTTTTTTTATCTGAGTTTTGCCACTCTGCTAACAAATTTTGTCCGACATTCACCGCCGACGCATTTTCAAAGGAATTAATTTTTAACATGAAAATATTAATATTGATATACGGAGTTGGTTGAACCACAGATAAACCTCCTTTTTATAGGTATATGCAAGCACCCATCAAGTATGTTAACGGGAGGTCTTCACATGGACTTCGAAAAAATGAAGCAGTGGATGGATATTGCCCAGCAAATGCATGGAGATGATTTTTGGAAAATGATCTTCGATGATGAGCAAAGATCCCCCTTTATGGCAAACGGTCCATCTCCATTTACATTCACACAGCAGGATCAGCGGGGTTCAGATGCGTCGTTTCCTCCAATCGACATGGTGGAAACCCATGCAGAAATTCAATATTTAATTTATTTGCCTGGCTACCGAAAGGAAGATGTTCAGGTGTTATCATATGGTGAATATTTGGTTGTGAAAGGACAGCGTTTTTCCTTTTTTAACGAACAGGACTTTCGCCAAAAGCAAGGGAAGTATGGTCCGTTTGAAAAGAAAATCCGCCTTCCAGAAATGATTCTTGGTCAAATGAATGCTGCCTTTAAAGACGGTGTACTTTACATCCGCCTGCAAAAGGATGAAGGAAAAGCGACGGCTATCATCATAGATGACGAATATTGATACTCACTGCGTCTATTTGATCACGATCATCAATTGTTTCAATTGGCAGGATCGTGATCACGCCATCAGCATTCTGTTCCCCAAAGCCATTGTTTCGTTTGATCGTACTGCAATGATTGCGAACAAACGTCGAGCCAAACGTCATAGATGATCCTGTGCCAATCGAATTCGTTTTCATATGGGCAATGTGAACCTGAGTAGGCAGCATATGCTTCTCCCCTTTCTTGTCATCTCTATAAGTATATACGGGGCAGCTTTTCCATAGACTAGAGTAAGGCGGAAGAAAAGGTTGTGGTCTACTTGAAACATTTCATTCAATCACTCTTTAAAAAAATTGAATCCAATCCATCCCCATCTGTCATTGAGCTAGAAAAAAGACTCGCCGCTCTTGAGCAAAAAATGTCTGCACCAGCTGCTCCTGTCTCAGAGGATACACACATCCATATCGAATCCCTGCGAGTGGACAAAATTGACTACCATTTAGAATTTGGGGAGCTTTCTATTGACCAGCTTCAAGGCAGGCTCAATATTGGGGCAACCTATTACACGCCAAAGGACACATGCATCAAAAAATCCACACAAACACCGAAGCCAAAAGAAACAAAAACACCGGTTGTCTCGATTCGATCAAAGCCTTCATCTTCTTAATGTGCTCGGCTTTTTAGTACAATCGGGGCAGTATCACAAACGATAAGACAAGTCCAAAATAAAAAGCTCCACTTCTCTACAAATCAAAGTAGTGAAATTGAGCTTTTTCCGTTACTTCATTTATTTATTTATTGAATTCATCAATCGGAAGAAATATTCAGATTGATGTGTCTTATTCAGGTTATACCAAGAATGTAAGGCATCTGGTGCAAATACTTCTATTTTTTTCAGCACTTCCATTGCAAATTCTAAAGGAGCTATTCCTGATGCAGTAACTAAATTCGCATCAGATACCGCAGGTGCCAACTCATAGAACTTCTCTCCTTTATAGTTAGGACAAACCATTTTAGTATATTCTAAGTTATTACTTGTATGCCTTCTAGTATTTAAGTATCCCATATTCGCGAGCCCGTCAGTTGCACCACAAATTGCAGCAACAATTGTGCCAAGCTCTAAGGCTTGACCAATTCTCCCCAAGATAGGTTGGTGAATTTTTTCACCCCAAGTCGTCCCTCCTGGTAAAATCAAAAGATCTTTGCTCTCAAGATTACATTCTTCAAGGGAAATATCTGGTTTTATGCTCAAACCTCCCATAGTAGTCTTTATTTCTTTATTAACTCCTACTGTAATTACTCTTAAAGGTGCTAAATCTTTTTTGAAATATCTACCTGAGTTTAGTTCAGCGATTAAATATCCATATTCCCAGTCAGACATCGTATCAAATACATATAGATAAACTTTTTTTGTTTGCATCCAATCACCTTCCATTCACAATTGATATAGCTATTATAAAATAACTTCCCTGACAGTTAACGTCAGGGAAGTTATCATACTTGGTAAAATTTTATCAAATCCGACAAAACTTCAATAACTCTTTTCTTAAGACTAATTGGCTCAACAACTTTAATAGATTTATTATAAGGTAAAAGTAAATAAGGTACATATGTATGTATCATATCTTTTGGAAGAAGAAAAACTGCTTGATCTGAAGTCCGTTCTTGTAAATAATGTCCTAAAAACCAATGTTGGCAAATATCAGCCAATACATTTTTATCCCCATGAATCACCAAAGAAATAATCTCTTCCTTATCTTCTAAAGTTGGTAGGAGACTGTTTATAAAAAAGTCACGTGCTGAAAAATTTTCTTTCTGGTCAAAATGATTTACTGTCAGCATTAGACTTTCAATTCGATCTACTCTAAAACTACGCATATCATTCCTAAGATGACAAAATCCAATCACATACCACTTATTATTCCAATAGATTATTCTGTATGGATCGACACACCTATGATGTAATTGCTTTTCTCCACTTTTATTGTAAAGAATTTTCACCGTGTATGCGTCTGCTATGGCCTTTTCCAACTTCTTTAAAGAAGGTTCCAAAGAGATTGAAGGGGTTCGACTTATTACTTCAAGACTAGTTATATGTTGGTTTACCTTTGTTTCTTGCTCTTGATTTGAGTGTTTACTAAGTTTTGAAATGGCCCTTTTTAGCGCTTCATCTCCATAATATCCGGCTTCTTCTGCAAAAACAGCAGCGTGAAATAGTGAAGTCATCTCCTCAAAATCAAAAAATAGAGGGGCCTCTATAAAATTGTTCAATAAACTATATCCACCGTTATGTCCTGGTTCTGAAATAATAGGTACGCCACTCGTTGAAAGTGTATCAATATAACGATACACAGTTCTTATATTCATCTCTAACTTTTCTGAAATTTGTTTTGCAGTTATTTTTTTATCCGAACGAAGCATCCATAAAATGGATAACAAATTGTCTACTTTAGGCATATAATTCCACCTTTATATGAGTTTTATTTCCGATGATATACTTGTGATTTTTGGTATAACTCATCAATTTCTTTCCGATATCTTTCTAATTGAAGCTTTACACAGATTTGTCATTTCACACATTTGATTTACAATTTTATTTTCCTCTTTATAAAGCTTTACTGCATCATGGTATCTCAAGCAGACCTTAAGCATTGGATAATATCACGTTCTAATTGGCTTACACCCGCCATAAATGTAAATTAAGAATTGGCTGTAAGGATTATCTTCTGATATCTAGCTACGTATCTTTTAAGAATTTTAAATTTGTCTTTTTACTGTGAGTAATACAGGGCTAGGTCTGTACCATAAATGATTTCACCTTTTTCTTCAATAGAGGACTTAGATATTATTAATAAAATTGGGTATCCTAAACGATAAATCACAGGTCGTTTTTCTTATCTATTTAGCTAGGTTTCTATGAGAAACTATACAAATCACGACCAATCACTGTAAAATATAGAGGATCTAATCAAAAATTGAGGTGTTTTCATTGTATACGGGTCAAAAAAAATCATTTTGGAAACAGAAAAAAGTCATCATCCCTCTTCTTAGCATCATCGTAGTTGCTGCTGCTTTCTTTTTCTTAAAAGATACTCTTTTCTCAAAAGAAAAAGAGGCTTTAAAAGCCGCTCAAAGCTTTACGAAACATATGGAGAAGAAAGACTTTACGAAGCTGGCAGATGAGGTGACAAGTGCATCTTTGAAAGCCAATGACTTTTCAAAAAAACAACTAGCCGAAAAATACGACAATATTTTCAACGGCATTGGTGCTTATGATCTGAACATATCAAAACTCAACGTTGAAAAACAGGACAAAGGAGATGGGTATCAATTCTCCTATGATGTAACGATGAAAACGTCTCTTGGCAAGCTGCATAAGCTGTCTTACAAGGGCATTCTCTCTGAAGAGGGCGACAAGTGGAAAGTGGACTGGAAACCAAATCTCATCTTCCCGCAAATGGAGAAAGGAGATACCATCAAGGTCAAATCAGACCCTGCTGTCCGCGGAAACATTGTCGATCGAAAAGGACGTACGCTGGCAGAAACAACTGGTGGAAACGCACTTGGCATCATCCCGGGCAAGCTCGGAACAGGAGAAGAAAAAGAACGCAATATCAAAAAAATCAGCAAAGCTTTTGATATAGAGGAAGAACTAATCAACAATCAGCTGAAACAAGCATGGGTCACAGACGACACGTTTGTCCCGCTCAAATCGATGTTAAAACAAAAGCCAATTCCAAAGGACGTCAATGGCGTTACCTATCAATCAAAGGAAATGCGCTACTATCCATATAACAAAGCCGCCGCTCATCTCACCGGATATGTAGGAAAAGCAAATGCGGATGATATCAAAAGGAATCCAGCATTAAAAGCGGATCAAATCATCGGCAAAACCGGCCTTGAATTCACATTTGACAAAAACTTACGCGGACAAGATGGCGGAAGCATTCTCATCGTCCATGATGAAACAGGCATTGAAGAAACATTGCAAAAATCAGCTCGAAAAGATGGAAAAACAGTGAAGCTGACGATTGATGCTTCTTTACAGAAAAAAGCCTATGATCAGCTGAAAGGTGAAAAAGGGGCCGTCACGATCATGAATCCATCATCAGGTGATCTATTAGCACTTGTCAGCACCCCTTCCTACGATGTCAATCTCATGACAAACGGGATTACACCTAAGCAATATCAGGCATACAGTGAAAATCCAGACCTTCCATTCCAAGCTCGATATGCGAGCCGGTATGCACCAGGGTCCACATTCAAAACCATTACAGCCGCCATTGGGCTGGAAACAGGTGTCACAAAGCCTGACAAAGTGCGCACCATTCACGGACTGAAATGGCAAAAGGATCAATCTTGGGGAAATTATCGCATCACCCGGGTTCACGATAAAGAAAAAGTAAATATGGTCGATGCCCTTGTGTACTCAGACAATATTTATTTTGGACAGGAAGCACTCGAAATAGGCAAAGCCACCTACGATAAAAAAGTGAAAACATTTGGATTCGGCGAAGACTTACACATGCCATTTACAATGAAGCCTGCACAAGTATCGAACGATGGCATTCAATCGGATATCTTACTGGCTGACTCGGCGTATGGGCAAGGCGAATTACTCATGTCACCGATTGAACAAGTACATGCCTATTCTCCATTTGCTACAGGAGGCAAGCTTGTCTATCCTCGAGTGATTCAAGATGAAAAAACAGCTTCACCAAAACAAATCATCAAAGAAGGCTCGGCAAACACAGTGAAAGATGCATTGACTAAGGTCGTGACCAGTCCAAACGGAACAGCCCACTCCTTACAAATCGAAGGAGCGGATATTGCCGCTAAAACGGGAACGGCAGAGTTAAAAAGCAAACAAGGTGCAACAGACGGCACCGAAAATGGATTTTTACTTGCGTTTAATCCTAAAAAAGAAGATTACGTCCTCGTCGGCATGATCGAAGGGGTAAAAAACCGCGGCGGCAGTGGGCTTGTCGTTCAAAAAATGAAGCCTGTGATTGCTTCTTTTTACAAATAACTCTTTAGAGACACAAGCTCAATCAAATGCTTGTGTCTCTTTTTTTCTAAATCATGACAATTTGCTATTGTTTTATAGTTCACCTTATGAATAAAATGAGAAGAATGCAAAAATCAGAAAACAGATAAATGAAGGGAGGAAGTCTCATTGGCCATTGCTGCTCGTACAAAGGATAAACCTCAACATTCTGTTACCGGCTCAACGGTTTATCCCATCTTATTGATTATTGGTATTTGTCATATGCTGAACGACACATTACAAGCTGTTATTCCTGCGATGTTCCCTATTTTGGAACGCTCAATGGGGCTGACCTTTACACAATTAGGGCTGATTGCCTTTACATTAAATATGGTCTCCTCCGTGATGCAGCCTGCTATTGGGTGGTACACAGATAAACGGCCGATGCCTTATGCACTTCCGATTGCTTTATTTTCAAGTGCTGTCGGTATATTCGGACTCGCGTTTGCTCCGTCCTTTGCCACCATTCTGCTTTGCGTTGTCTTTATCGGACTCGGCTCTGCGATCTTCCATCCAGAGGGCTCCCGTGTTGCCAACATGGCAGCTGGTCCAAGACGAGGTCTTGCCCAGTCCATCTATCAAGTAGGCGGGAATACAGGTCAAGCCTTTGCTCCGCTTATCGCTGCATTAATGCTCGTCCCGCTCGGTCAGACAGGCGTGGCTTGGTTTACGATTGTTGGAATGTTGGCGGTTGGTTTCCTTCTTTATATTTCAAGATGGTACGCAGGAAGGCTTCAAACCATTCGGGCCCAAGCGAAAAAAACACCTACAAAAGCGGCTAGATCTGATATTCATCGTAAATCAGCACTCATTGCACTTGGCATTATCGTCTTTCTCATCTTCGCCCGCTCTTGGTATGGAAATGCCATTTCGAATTTCTATGCATTTTATGCGATTGAACAATACGGTTTGACGATTAAAGAATCACAGACTTATATCTTCTTATTTCTCATTCTAGGTGCAATTGGGACATTTTTAGGCGGTCCGCTTGCAGACCGCTTTGGCAAGAAAAACGTGATTTTAGTTTCCTTATTGGCATCCTTCCCGCTTGCCCTGCTGCTGCCATTTGCCGGACCCGTTTTTGCTTATGTTTTACTCGGGCTGATTGGGCTCATTTTGACATCAAGCTTCTCTGTTACCGTGGTTTATGCCCAAGAACTATTTCCCGGGAAAATTGGCACAATGTCTGGTTTAACTGTTGGGCTTGCGTTTGGTATGGGTGCAATCGGATCGGTTGCCCTCGGCTCATTCATTGATGCCTTCGGCTTAACGCCTACCATGATCGGTGTTGCCTTTTTACCGATATTAGGCATCCTAGCCTTCTTACTTCCTAGCGACCAAACCATCTCCAAATGGAATGAATCATAAAAAGAAAACCGCTCAATCAATGAGCGGTTTTTTTCAATTGTTGACAAAGGGATAAAATGATGTGTATTTTAGCACTTTGTCTTCTTTTCAGCGTGATAGAAAACCTTTGCAGTCTAGGAAGGGCGAGCACCGGAGCGCAGACCTGACAAAGAATGCGAGGGTTTGTCTACACGCTGAAACCGCTCAATAAATGAGCGGTTTTTCATCTCTCATAAAAATGCGTGTCAGGCACATGCTTCTTCGCAATAAATCCTTGCTTAAATTCTGGAAATACCTTTTGCACCTGTTTAATCTTTTGATGAACCAAGTCGGCATACGGAATATACAAATGATCCACAAGCTTCTGTTCTTTCATATAGTAATACCAATTAAGGTTAAAGGTATTCTCATCAATGATCGTAAAGGCAGAAAAATGATAGAACAAGAGTGGACATTCGTCGAGATACATATCTCCTTTTACAACTGAAAGCTTGTAGTTTTCAATGTTCCAAATCGCCGCATTGGCTCCTTTAGATGCAACGATATGAACCCCTTCAAAATCATCAACCCATCTTTCCACATACCGCTGATCTCCGTACGTCTTTTTTTCTGTATCCATTTCTACTGTACAATGGGCAAGACAATTTTCTTTCCATTGCGTGACTGCCTGTATGGCAACATCTGTGTTACGACAGCCTACAAACCCTGTATTAAAGCGGCCAGACAACTCATAAAAATGATAGAACCGCTTGGAATTCATATGATCCGTCAAAAATAAATGAGCGCTTGGATTCTCTGCAAAAATCGCCTCCGGATCATGATAAAAATACAAATCCGTATCCAGATGGGCAAGATAATCCGCATCTGAGGACTCAAGAATGTTGAGCAGAAAAGCAGGCTTTAACGTCCAGCAATACTCATGAAACGTTCGATCTTCTTTTGCCTTTCGCAGCGTATCATCTTCAATGTCCTCAAGCTGTTCATATTGAACATGCGGGTGAGGGAACTCCTTTAATACATTATAAGCCAAAGGGTCTGCACATAAAACGGACAGCTTAAAGGCATGAGCGTTTTGTTCAAGCGAATGAATCAGCGCCAAAAGCTTAAAAACATGGGTATTCGACACAATGGTTGTAAAGTGATAAGACGCCATTTACAACACATCCACTTGGAACAAATCAACGCGCAACAGCTCTTTCGTCAGCCCTTGAATGGCTTCTACAAGCACCATGCAGCCATACTCCTCACGTGCAAGCTGCGCCGCTTCTGCCAGCTTTTTCAAAGGAACATGCTTGGCTGTCAGCATATCTTTTTTATCCCGCTTGATGCCTACATTCCGCTCTGTGATCAAATGAAGCAGCTCTAAAAAATAGGATAACAGGTCATCAAATGCTGGATTCTCACGCAGCTGCCGAACTTCTTTCACAATATCATTTGTCACAGTGTGAGAAAACGGACCAGAGAAAGCCAAATGGACATCAATGGAATCAATATTGTTATACTTCTCACACATATACAAAATGTTGTATTTGATGTCATCAAATGACGTTAAATTACTTGGATGCTCTTGATGCACACTCATGATATCCTCTCGCAATTCAAAGGAGAGACCAAGCTGATTCAGTCGAATTCCTAAATCATAATCCTCAAATCCATACCGAACGATATTTTCATCAAACATCCCTAGTGCCATGACATGCTTACGTTTAACAGAGGAGTTATTTGTAATAAAAAAGCGCCATGGCAGCTCATAAGAACCTAAATCATAGTGGTACGTTTCCAAAATGTCTTTCAGGATATCAATAAACTCAGACTGCAAATCGAAGCTTTTCTCTAGAAATGCACCATTTTCGACTTCTTCCAATGATAAAAGAGGCGTTTTGTCCTCCATTTTCCGTTTATACAGTCCTTGCTTTTTCAACCGCTTCATATGATCCTTATCAAAAGCTGTGTAAAAATAGCGATAAATCCGCTTCCAGCACACACCGCAAATTACAAGACTCTCCCTGTCAGCATGGGCCTCTGCATGCTTTTGAATAAATCTCGGTTCTGCCAGCATATCACTGTCATGAAAAATGAGCAGATCCCCCTCCGCCTCGCGAATGGCATGATTACGCCCCTTTGCAATTCCTTGATTGACAGGAATACGCACCTTTTTAAATGGGAAGTTCACCTCAATATTCTCGAGCATTTCCATCGTGCCATCCGTTGAGCCATTATCAGCAACAATGACTTCAAATGGAATATCTGTTTCCTGAAGCGTTAAAGAAAAAAGGCTTCCCTCTAAACGCTCTTTGGCATTATAGCTTGGAATAATGACGCTTACCTTTGGCTTTTCATTCATGCGTCATCCTCCTCCCGTTTGGCATAGCCGTTAAACAGCGGGTCGACCTGCTCCACAGATTCAATCACGTGGCGAAGCACTTGCCGATAGGCTTCTTGAAAAAACGGCAGGTCATTTCGTCCCTTTTCATGAATTTGCTGCATCTCATCCTTACTCACAATCCGAAAGCCGCTGTAATGATAGCAAATGAGCGGGTGCCCATCCTCCAGAAGAATACGTCCATTCTCCTCCCGATAAGAATGCTGCCCATAGTTCCAATGACCAATATTCACGCCTTTTGTCTCAATATCTTCTACTTTGTCAAACAGCCTCGGCATATGATCTAGATATCCTTGATCGCCAAACTTGCCTTCTCCCGGTGCATTTTTACATTCTTTTAAGCATTCTTCTTTCCACCAGCTGAGGCATTTTCGTCCGGCTTCATCTCCTTTAAAATGCAGAAAGCCTGAGTTATAGCGTCCTAAAAGCTTCTGAAGCATCTTCACTTCCTCTGCATCAAAGCTTGGAATGACAATATCCCCTCTCGAAATTAAAACAGAAGCATTCGGCTGATGTTGAAAAATCACCTGAGGGCTCTCATAAAAGAACAAATCCGCATCAAGATAGGTCACGCTCTCTGCCTGCTCCTGTTCAAATAACCACTCAATCCAAATCGGCTTTAAGGTCCAGCAATATTCCGATGCATCCCGTTCCTCTTTTTTCTCCAGCAGCTCTGGTGTTTCGAGCTCCCGTACATGAACAAGATCCACATGCGGAAAATTCATTTGATGAAGCAAATCAAATGCAGCATCATCCATACATAACGTCTTGATGACAGCATCATCTTCTACTTGCTTCAACGATAAGAAAAACGCAATGGCTTGATAAAGTCTTCCACTTGAAAGAACCGTACAATATATGCTGTTCATCTATTTACACCTCTATTTTTGAAAGAATTCGCGGTACCATTCAATCGTCTTCTCTAAGCCTTCATCAATGGAGTAATCAGGCTTCCAATCAAGCAGCTTTCTCGCTTTCTCTGCTGACAAATATTGATGCTTAATTTCATGTGTTCCTTGATTCAAAATACGAGGCTTCAGTTCACTTCCCATTGCCTTTAAAATCTTATCCACAAGCTCTAGCACTGTCAGTTGAATCTCGTTACTAAAGTTAAAGGCTTCTCCCGCCAGCCCTTTTTCCTCCATCTTCTCAGCTAGCAGCAAATAAGCCTTCACTGCATCTTCAATGTAGAAGTAATCACGAATAAATGTCCCGTCACTTCTAATTTCCGGCGCCTTTCCTTCTAACACAAGCTGAATGGTTTGCGGAATGATTCTGTTGAAATTCAAATCCCCGCCTCCATATAAATTACCGCAGCGTGTAATACAAACTGGAAGACCGTATGTGTTGTAGTACGTATGAGAAATGAGATCTGCACAGCTCTTCGAGACATCATACGGATGTTTCCCGTTTAACGGCATGTCTTCATCGTATGGCAGCTGCTCTTGATCACCGTATGCTTTGTCACTTGATGCCACGATCACTCGTTTAATCAGCGGCTGTCTTCTGCAAGCCTCAAGCACATTCCATGTCCCTAAGATATTTGCTTCAAATGTAGAAACAGGATGTCTGTTCGCGACCCCAACAATGGCTTGGGCAGCCAAATGGAAGACGGTGTCAATTTCATATTCTCCTAACGCACGTTCAATCGTCTGCATATCCTCTAATGCGCCTTGCACCACATTCATTTTTTCAAATTGACTGCCTTGATATAAATTCGACCTAGGCACCTGATCACGCACAAGTCCAGTCACGTTTGCCCCTTGATCAATCAATTCCTTGACGAGATAGCTCCCTAACAGCCCTGTACATCCAGTTACAAATACGTTCTTTCCATTCCAAAATCCGCTCATGCTGTCACCAAACCTTCCATGGTTGTTTTCCATCTGTCCACATGTCGTTGATTTCCTTCAGGTTTTTATACGTATCAATTGCTGTCCAAAATCCGTGATGCTCATAAACGGCAAGCTCTCCATCATCCGCCAGGTTTTGAAGAGGCTCTGCTTCAAACACGCATTGATCATCGTCTGTCAAATAATCAAATACCTTTGAAGACAACACAAAAAATCCTCCATTGATCATCCCGATACTGTCTGTCTTCTCAGAGAAGGATTGTGCCATCCCGTTATACACCTTCAGTGTCCCGTACTGGGACTTCTTTTCAATGCCTGTGACAGTCGCAGCTGCTCCAAGATCCTGATGACGTTTCAGCAAATGAAACATATTGATATTGGCCAGTCCATCACCATACGTCATCATAAAGGTCTCATCACCAATGTAATCCTGTGCCTGCTTTAAACGTCCGCCTGTCATCGTATCTTCACCTGTATCTAAAAAGGTGATTTTCCAGTTCTCCGATTTCCCTAATAGCTTCATTTCTCCTGTCGTCATATCGAGCTGCATGCTGTGATGCTGCCAGTCGTAGTTCAGAAAGTACTCTTTGATCTTCTCTCCTTTATATCCAAGCAATAGGATAAATTCGTCTACACCGTAATACTGATAGATTTTCATAATATGCCATAGTATAGGCCGGTCTCCGATCATAGCAAGTGGTTTAGGAAGCGCTTGTGTGACCTCACTCATTCTCGTTCCCTTTCCTCCGCAGAGAATGACTGCTTTCATCTTCTCCCCTCATCTCTCTATGAAGATTTTTGATTAAAACCCTATCTTTATGCGGAAAATCAGTACATGTACCCTCATACTTTGTCCGACATCAGGTTTTGAATCTACTCTATTCATATGTCGAAATGAGAGAGTGTGCCACCTAGCATTTAACTATTTTTACAAATAAAAAAAGAGCGAGATTCATATTCTCGCTCTTCCAAAGTTTAAATTGTATATTTTCAGGGTAGATGGTATGATAAACATGTGCATAATCAGCACAGACAGCCTCTTTCTACAAAGAGACTACTAGATTGAATGAATTCAAGTGGCAGCTTGCTTCATTCTCAATATGAATCACGGAGGTGAATTCCCATGGCACAAAACGTTCTTTGTGAAGTGAACTCTTGCCGTTTTTGGGCTGAAAACAGCTGTACCGCTTCTACCATTAAAATTGGTAAAAACACGATGACTGAAGTGACTCGTAATACTGAAACTGATTGCGAAACATTTGAAACAAAATAATCTATTTTTCTCTGAGATGAAGGAACTGGCAGGTTCCTTCTTTTCTTTTATCATTCTATCAAGAATGATAATTATTATCAAGTGTTTTTCAATAAACATTTCTCGGGAAATAATGACACGATATTTCTCCATTCGTTGACGATTTTCACTCCTTTTTCTATACTCAACATATCCGAAGAAGAAAAAGTGGTGACCTATCAATGGATTTTACGATACGTTTTCTCTCATTCTTTGTCGTGGAAATCGAAGGCAAAGATGAACAAGCAAATAAACGGTTTAAACATTATCAAACACTAGATCAAGAAGAATTTGAACAAAGTGAGCTGAAGGACTTTTTAGACGGTGAGCTGAAAAAAATCGTCAAACGAAAAGTGGACAGACACCCTAAATCTGAACAAGTACCGACCAAAATTGGCCGATTTATTGTAGAACCCGGTCATGAGCTCGATTCAAATCCCAACTACAACCTATTTCATCAAACGAGATTTGCAGATACAAAAGAATTGTTTAATGAATGCAGTGAACAGTTTGTTCGCACATATTTAGATACAAGTGCTGTCAGAGGCGGCGTTTTTTTAGTTGCTTCTGCTGTTCCAAAAAAGTATTTCGATGATTCCTTTGTCTTTATTATGAAATGCGATTTCGAACAGAAAGTGGCTTCTATCGCTGATACATCTACCTTGATTAGAAAAGTCGAAATGGCCATTACGACAAAAAACATGAAATCAATTCAATACCCGTTTATGCCAGAAGAGGGCATGACTGAGGAAGCTGAAGTGAAAATTCATCAATCTTCACACGCTCGTTATTTTGAGGACTTTTTGAAATTCGTCGAATACGGTGAATCCATGCCTGAAATCATGAAATCACAGGTCATGAATATGGTACAGGAACAGGTTTTTGAAACATTACAGGATGAAAGTGAAGAATTAAAGCAGTTTGAAGAGGATCTTGAAATATGGGAAGCGAGTGAAAAGCGAGAAATTAGAGAAACACTCGATACAGAACAGGTCACACAAGCGGCCTCCCATATTGTTGAACAAACCCCTGATATCACAATGAAAATGCGTCTAGGCGAAACGGAAATCAAAGGTCTTCTAGCAGACTTCGGCCAATCAATCCATATTGCAAAGCTCAACAATCGATATGTCGTGCTCGTTGAAGCAGATCAAATCGTCTTCGAAAAGGGAAGCACACCTGTTGAGTTTCATAAACCAAATGGGTTAAAAGAGGTGGTCAGCCAGCTGACGCAAAAAGCCTATGATTCAGATCTAGAATAAAAAAACATGACTGCCTCTTGCATCCAGCGCATGAGGCAGTTTTTTGTATAACGCTTGATTTATTACGCTGGATCAGAAGAAACATGCAGCTCCCTGCCTCTTGCCCACATGCTGACAAGCAATAAGCTTATGATGAGCATCAGCCAAAAGACGCTGCTTGATCCAAAAAACTGAATCATCGTATACCCGCACAAGGGTCCTAAAGCCGCTCCCATATCTTGAACAAAGGAATAGCTTGCGAGGAAGCGGTTTTTATCTGTTTGAGCAGACGCTTTTTGAAAAGCAAGCGTGTCCGTTAATGTCGTTAAGATTGTTGAGAGCAGTTGGATCAAAAGCAGCATCACAAGAAACCAGCCGCTTACCTTCAGCATGACCGCCAGAAAACTGAGACCTCCAAATGAAAGAAACATCCAGCAAAGCGTTCGTTCCTTCATCACAAGCCCATCAAACCATCTGCCCGTTTTCGGTGCTACAAATGGTTCCCACCCCCATCTGAGCGCTTGAATGATTCCACTTAAAGCCGAAGCTCCGATAACAAAGCCGAACAGAGCAAATTCACCATGACCAATCCTTGCTTCAATGACATGACTGAATGTTGATGCGAATAACCCTTGTATCACAAGTGCGATCAGCATACCTGTCATTAATACTTTTACAACATCCCGTGCAAGCCACCTCTGTTTGATGACTTGATACACCTGCCCCTCTTCTCCCTTTTCAATCTCATCCAAAGAGACATAAAAAATGACCCCTAGTAATGTGAGTAAACCAAAAACTAACGTCATGGACTGGAAGCCGATCAGGCTGGCGAATATTCCGCCAAATAACATGCCGAATAAACTGCCAAGCCGGTAAAGTCCATTATAAATGCCCGTATAATGCCCTTGAGAGCTTTCCTCCATCTCAGCAATTAATCTCATTCCACTCATACGCAATAACGTCCATGCCAGCCCCCAAGCGCAGCGGCAAATCAGCAGCAGCCAAAAACCACTCACACCATATAGCATCGTGGTCACTGAAGCAATCAAAATAGCGATCAATACACCAGTCTTCATTGGGACAAACCGATAGAGCCACCAAACGACAGGCGTTAGCGGGATGCGGATGAATCGGTTAATGGACAGCAGCAGCCCGACCTCCCAAATAGACGATAAACCAATCTCTTTCCAATAAATCGGAAGAACAATATAAAGCATTGAATCCCCAATCAGTGCAAATGCTGTGATAAGCGATATTGACACCACTTGCTTTCGACGATGATCCATTTCCCTTCCCCCTTCGCTATCTTTACAATAAGGGATGCCTTATAATAAATCTAATGAATGTTTTTGATTAAACCATCAAAATAATTGATAGGTGGTGCAAAGTTGAATTTACATGCCCTTCGGATTTTTGCAAAGGTCGCAGAGACAAAAAGCGTTACACAAACAGCAGACGTACTGTCATTGACACAGCCTGCTGTGACGGCTCAGCTTAGAAGCATTGAAAGTGAGATCGGTTTCCGTCTTTTTAAACGAAATGGCAGAGGCATTACACTTACGGAAATGGGGAAAATTCTATACCCTTATGCCCGGCAAGTGTTCGAGGCTGAAAAGGAAGTAGAATATCAGATCACACTTTTACAAAACGGAAAAAAGGGGCGGCTCCGCATCGCTTCTACCTATGTACCACTTAACTTTTTACTGCCAGATTGGCTTGCTGCCTTTAAAACATCTTCACCACAGACAGAAATTGAATTAAAAAGCGGAAACTCCGCTCAAGTTTTAGAGAGCCTGCTTCAATATGAATCAGATGTGGCCATCGCTGTGATCGAGGATCTGCACCATGAAGAGATTCTCACCTCTCATTTAACGAATTTAAGCTATGATTTTATTGTGCCGGCAGACCATCCATTGAACGGAAAAACTGTCCCGCTAGAGCGCCTGAGTCAGGAGCCTTTTTTGATGCGTGAAGAAGGCAGTTCCACAAGAGATAAGCTCTTTTCATTATTTACCTCGAAAGGGATCAAAAAACCAACCGTTGATTTACAATTCAGCGGTGTTCATGAAGCGATTCAAATGATCAAAGCTGGATATGGCATCACACTTGTTCCCCGTGATGCGGTTCATGGCAGTCTCAAGCGGCAAGAAATTGGGCGCGTGTACATTGAAGGCATTGAGATCGTCAGACCGGTTGTTGTGTGCAAACGGGCGAATGATCTTGAAGAAAATAGAACCGTGGATGCCTTCCTGCAAATGAAAGGTATCGGTCCATTTACTACGCCTGCTGCCAATTAAAAAAGTGCCTGCTTCTGAAACAGGCACTTTTTTTCTATTCGGCTGGCTGCACGATGTCAAACGGTACAGCTTTTGAGGCTTTCACTAATTGTTCTGGGGTGATGAGGATTTCATTTCCCCATTCGCCTGCTCCAACACCTAATATCTCCTCTTCTAATAACGAAGCCTCAATAATGGTGCGGAATCCTTCTGGCTGCCAGCAAAACGGCGGAATCGAGCCAATTCGATAGCCCGTCACTTCAAGAACCTTCTCCGGTGAAGCCATTTTAATATTACGGGAGCCGGCGGCTTTCTTTAGTTTCCCTGACTTAATATGCTGATCAGCGCCAACCATCACAAGCAGCTGCTCTCCTTCTCCTGTTTCAAAAATCAATGTTTTAATCATTTGTCTTTCACGAAAACCAAGAGCTGCCGCTACATTTGCTGCTCCCTTCTCTGTTTCGGCAGAAAATGTTTTGATCTCATATGGGATCTCGTGTTTGTCCAAAAAGTCATGAGCCGGTAATTTTTTCAATCGATTGAACCCCTTTCCTTACAATGTCCTTCATTTAGCTTATCACAATCTTCTCATCCTTAAGATGTATTTTTCAATGGAAAGCCTATGGACCCTTCATCACCATGCTATACTAAACTTGTTTTTGAAAAGGAGCCGGTTTGATATGGGAAACAAGTTTTGGTGTTATACAAGCAGTAAAAGCCTGCTCATGCTGAGTGATATTTTATTTGTGATGACGATCACGTTTGTCATTTATCAAGATACACAATCTGTTGCCTATGCGGCTGTATTTCCGCTGATCAGAACAATATGCCAGCTATTGGCTGGGCTCTTCTCTCCTGTTTTAACCGATTACTTTCAAGCTGGCCGCCTATTGAAATGGGTCCCGCTTTTACGTCTTGGGATGCTCATCGTGTTTACAGCCCAATTTCATTTCTTTCAGCAGCATATAATCTGGCTGTTTAGTGCGCTCATTTTGATTTCCCTCACAGGCGGGTTCATCAGTCCTTTAATGCAGGCCATCATGCCGATGCTTGTGCCAGCAAATCAGCTTGTGAAAGCAAACAGTACAGCCTCCATTTTTCATCAAATGATTCAAATCGCCGGCTATTCGTTCACTGGAATGCTCGTCCTATGGATCGGGCCATTTTATTTAATGTGGATCACTTGTGTCATGATTGTATTGTCTTATCTATTTTTCATTCCTGTCTTTCCTCTTCTCAAGCAAGAAGAGACGGTTCGAAAAGCAAATAAGATGAACAGCTTCAAAGATGGCTGGACGATCATTTGGAGAAATAAAACGGTGCGCACCCTGACCTTTATGGATGTTTGTGAAAATATTGCGGGTGCTGTGTGGATCGGAGCAATTACGCTTGCTTTTGTCACCCATGATTTAAAGCAAGGTGAGGAATGGTGGGGATTTATCAATGCCGCTTATTATACAGGTGCCATCATAGGCGGGCTCTTAGCTGCATGGATGAGTCAGTTTATCCAAAAACAGCTTCTCCTCTTTATGGCAGCTGGTTCATTCATTTATGCAGTGCTGACCATTGTCTATTCACTGAACAGCCTCCCGTGGCTTGCTTTGCTGCTTTGTATTTTGATGGGGCCTGCTTATCAAATCCGAGATGTTTCGCAGCAAACCATTCTTCAAACGGAAACGCCAGTACGTGATTTATCAAAGGTGTATTCGGCTCACTACGTCCTTTCTTCAGTATCGGTCGGTTTATCTATTTTTTTTGTTGGATTGATTGCAGATGTATACGGGGCGAGGTCTGTGTATTTGCTAGGCGGTCTGTTTGTGCTCGTCTGTTCCGGCATTGCCATCCTTGCTTTTATGAAGCAGAAAAAAGAGAGCAGCTGATGTATGCAGCGGCTCTTTTACTTTTCTTTTAACATCGCAAACATGTCACGGGCCATGGCTTCTAAAATATACACAACTGGCGTCTGTGTGGTGATATTGGCTCTGTGGACCCGTTCATCTGTGACGTAGTAGGCAATATTTAAATCTGAAATGCGCGAAATCGTGCAGTGCTGGTTATTCGTAATACTAATGATTGTGCTGCCTTCTCTTTTTAACTTCGAAATATGATCAATCGTAATACTGTTCTCCCCTGATACAGACAGCACAATGGTGACACTATTGTCTAAATACTGCATATTCATCGGGAAAAACGGATCGTTGATGTAAAATGAAAATTTCTCAAGACTTGAAAAGTACCTCGCTCCATACTGCGCCAAAATGCCAGAACTGCCAGTCCCAATAAACAGCACATTTTTTGCCTCAGCAATGAGCTTCGCTGCCTCCTTAATTTTCCCCTCAAAGTCCCCCTTTAATGTTCGTTCAATAAATTCATATAGAAAGTGCTGTGTGCTTTTTAAAGAAGGTGTCTGCTCTGATTCTAAATACATTTTGAGCTTCACTTTAAACTCTGAAAAGCCATCACAATTTACTTTTCGGCAAAAGCGAAGGACAGACGAGGTGGAAATATGTGCAGCATCTGCAAGGTCTCGAATTCTCATGTACACGACCTTTTCACTGTTTTCCATGATATATCGGTATAAAGCGCTTTCTAGTTCATTAAAGCTGGAAATGACCTCACTTGAAAACATCTGACTTCCCCTTTCTCCAACAACATGTCACAATGTGTTTCTTTTATGTAACAAATCTCTAAATAGGGCACCCTTGCCTAAAGACGCTGAAGTCATTTACGCACGCGATGCTCTCACGATAAGCTATTGATGTACACAATAAAAAAGACTTTTCTCTATTATAACATTGCGCGTTACATTATTCGGAGGTGCAGAGCATGGCAAAAGGATTAAAGGTTGTCACAATTGGCGGAGGATCAAGCTATACACCAGAGCTTGTAGAAGGATTTATTAAACGATACGATGAATTTCCGATTAGCGAACTTTGGCTCGTTGATATTGAAGCGGGAAAAGAAAAGCTTGAGATCGTCGGAAATCTTGCAAAACGCATGGTCAAAAAAGCAGGGCTTCCAATCGAGGTTCATTTAACATTAGATCGCAGGAAAGCACTTGTAGATGCTGATTTTGTCACAACACAATTCCGTGTCGGACTTCTTGAAGCACGTATGAAGGATGAACGCATTCCTTTAAAATATGATGTCATTGGTCAAGAAACAAATGGTCCAGGAGGTCTATTCAAAGGACTTCGCACCATTCCTGTCATTCTTGATATTGTCAAAGATATTGAAGAGCTTTGCCCGAATGCATGGCTTGTGAATTTCACAAATCCAGCTGGTATGGTTACTGAAGCCGTTCTTCGTTATTCAAACCATCGCAAAGTCGTTGGTTTATGTAACGTGCCGATCGGCATTCGCATGGGAATCGCCAAAGGGCTTGGTGTCGACGCAAGCAGAGTCGAAGTCAGCTTTGCTGGGTTAAACCATATGGTCTTTGGACTCAATGTATTCTTAGACGGCAAAAGCATCATGGATCAAGTCATTGAAGACATGGCTGATCCAAACTCCAGCATGTCAATGAACAACATTCAAGCGATTCCGTGGGATGCTGATTTCTTAAAAGGGCTTGGCGTCATTCCTTGTCCGTATCACCGCTACTACTACAAAACAAGTGATATGCTGGCTGAGGAAAAGAAAGCAGCAGCAAATGAAGGAACTCGTGCTGAGGTCGTTCGCGCATTAGAAAATGATTTGTTCGAGCTTTACAAAGACCCTGATCTCGACATCAAACCGCCACAGCTTGAAAAACGAGGCGGTGCCTACTACAGTGATGCGGCTTGTAACTTAATTGCATCCATTTATAACGACAAGCATGACATTCAGCCTGTAAACACCATTAATAATGGGGCTATTAGTGACATTCCAAATGATTCTGCGGTTGAACTCAACTGTGTTATCACAAAAGACGGTCCTAAACCAATTGCTGTTGGTGAAATGCCAGTCGCTGTCAAAGGACTCATTTCTCAAATTAAATCCTTTGAACGTGTAGCTGCTGAAGCAGCCGTGACAGGCGATTACAACACAGCTCTTGTCGCAATGACCATCAACCCGCTTGTCCCATCAGATGCCATTGCAAAAAGCATCCTAGATGAAATGCTAGAAGCACACAAAGAATATTTGCCGCAGTTCTTCAATAAAGTAGAAGCATAAAAAGAAGCCGCACTTGTCGAAAGTGCGGTTTTTCTTATTTCGCTGCAAACACGCGGTCCATCTGAGGGCGATCATAGTCTAATAGCCAGTGCTGTAAGCCTTCATAGACTGGTCTTAAACGCTCTGGATCTGCCGCAATGAGATCACAGCCTCGATCATCATATAAGTGAAAAATCATTTTTTTCGAGAGATTCATTAGGTAAATTTCATAACCATGCTTCCCCTTCAAGATTTGATTCGGTGCATAGAAGTCTTCCTGGCAGATCGCATGGAGAAGCGGACGCAATCGAATGTCTTGCAGCTGGCATTTGAGTGTAAATCTCTCTATTGTCAGTGAATCTTCTATTTCTGGACGTACATAGGTCAAAAGCTCATGACGCAATCGGTAACGCATTTTCCGATTGACATATTTTTGATAAACCAAGAGCTGACGCTTCGTTAATTCATGTTCATGTTCTGTATACACATCCGTTACAAGCAGCATCTCGTCTTCTGGATCAAAAGCATATTTCACAATCTCTAAAGCACGATCCCCCGCTTTTTCTAATACAATCGATTCTTTTCCTAATGACCAATCTGCCAATTCAAACCGAAGCCCAATAGGCCACTCATAAAAAAGCGGCGGCGTGAGGATAAGATCAGGAAAATGATTTTTTAAAAATCTATTGGTTTGATCACTCATTTGCTTTCCTTTCACTCGTTTTATTTTTCATTTTACCGTTGAAACATATAGGAAAACAATTGGAAATGAACTGTCATTTCTTATATGATAGAAAGAGATGGAGGTGTGGCCAATTGAAAAAATGGTTTTTACAAGTGTTCCTTACAGCACTAATCACCATGTGGATACAGGCTGGACTTGATCAAGCGAACATCATTCAGATCACCAATGTATGGGTCGATGTCAGCAGCTGGATCCTGATCTTCTCTGTCATCTACGCACTTTTTGAATGGACAGCTCACGTCTTAGCAAAACGAAAAACCGCTCTCCGCTGAACATCTCTTTTCATAGAGATGTTTTTTCTTGAAATTCTTCTTGCACAAGTTCATGAATGACGCCCATTCCTGCCTGGCTTCCGGCTGCTGCTGCGAGAACTAACTGAGCAGGACCGCCTAAATTATCACCACATGCAAAGACACCACTGACGGTTGTACGTCCAAGAATATCTGTTTCAATACCCGCATTCTTCGTCATTTGACAGCCAAGCTTTTCGGCAAATGGGGCTGACTGCTTGAATTCACTTGCGACAAAACCGCCTTCCCTATTCACTATCTCCCCATTCGCAAGCTGTAGAGAGCGCAGCTGCCCATTGTCATGATCAATCGACACAATTGGCACATCAATGACTTGAATAGAATGTGCCGTCAGAAGCGTCTTGTCTTCTTCAGCTAACATGTGCCCATTCGTAAACACGATCAAATCCTTTGTCCAATTGGAAAGAAGTTTAGCCATGTGCAAGGCTCGCTGATTCTCTGCAATGAGGGCAAGTGCTTTCTCCTTTAATTCCCATCCATCACAGAAAGGACAACTAAACAATGTTTTTCCGTACACATCATGAATTCCTTCGATCTCTGGCAGTATATCCTGCAATCCAGTTGCCAAAATGATTTTTTTCGCTTCGAATGCATCCCCCTCGTGTGTTAGTAACGTAAAGCTTTCCTCTTTCTTTTGTATATCAACAATTTGACTTCGTTTGATTTGGATATGAGGATATTTTTGAAGATCTGCCTCTCCGGCTTGTCTAATCTCAAATGGTGTCATTCCATCGTTTGTAATAAATCCATGTGATTCCTGCGTCACTCGATTTCTTGGCAGCTCATTATCAAATACAATGACCTGCTTTCTGCCTCTTCCTACAACAAGTGCTGCACTTAATCCGGCTGGCCCGCCTCCGATAATGGCACAATCTAATAACATATCAATCTCTCCTTTTTTATTAAAGATTTTAAAGACTCTTAATATCTATAATTAGTTCAAAAAAATCACACGTTTAAAAATGGATTTTTTTCTGTTTGCTCAAGTTGGTTCGCAATATCAATTAACCGATTTTGACTTAATGTCTCCTGCATTTTCGTTTCAACATCCTGCATAACTTGTTCAATCAAACAGCCATCATGAGGCATGAAGGAGTCATGCTCTAAAGAGCAGCGAAATAAATTCGTTTGCCCTTCTACAGCCTGAATGACATCTAAAAACGAAATGTCTTCCTTTCGTTTGATAAGGGTGTATCCTCCCTTTGCACCAGGTGTTGATTCAATCAGTCCCGCCTTCACAAGCTTTGTTAAAATTTTGGATAGATAGGTTGGTGAAAGGTCTTGCATCTTAGCAAGAGGCTCAACGCCAATCGCTTTACCCTTTGGCGCAAGAGTTAAAAACACCATCGTATGCAGCGCATAGTTGGTTGCTTTAGAATATTTCATGAGGAAACTCCTTTCTATCTATTATAGACCTTTTATATCTGTAATTGATCATAGATGATTCAAGAGAAAAAAGCAAGAGTTGTGAATCTGCTCCACTTTTCATTCCACATTTCACATTTCCTTCCGATAATAGAAGTAAGCACGAAATAAAGTTTTGATTGAGAACGAGAAGGAGTGAAGAAAAATGTCAGATCAGCAGCACAATGCAGCACACGAAGAAGAAGAGGAATTTAACGTATACGACATGCTTCCGCCGGCAGGTACAATCATCGGAGAAGCAACAGAAGAAGAAATGGAAGCCGCAGCAGCACTTGAAGTGAGACACGTCGCGTTCATGCGCCTTCAAGATATGTTCATTCAATTTGATGGCTCGTCTTACAAAGACTTATTAAAAGACTTCCAAGAATTCGAATTGGATTCCACAAAATTCTGGAGAGCCATTGCTAGACGACTTCAAATCCCATACGAATGGCCAATCCGAATCGACCACGCTAACGGCCCTATTTATATTGGTGAAACAGAGGATAGCCGTGAGGTTGAGGAGAGCGCAGAGTAAGGAATGGCGGCCCCCTTTTGGTAAGGGAGCTTTTTGTCTCCATTACAATACATCGGTTGAAAAAACAAATAAGCAATATGAGCGCTGTCACGCCCATATTGCTTATTCTCGTGTTATGTTAACTCTGGCCAAAATGCTTGATTTGCCACAATTAAGTCGTCTAAAATATCTTTTGCTACTTTAGCACTTGGCACCGTTTTCGATAATGTGATGGCCTGCCATAGTTTTTGATAGGATCCTTCTTCAAATGCTTCTACTACTAATTTTTCTACGCCCACTTGCTGCTCCATGAGACTTTTTTGAAATCTAGGAATCTCTCCAACTACTAATTTTTCTGGACCGCTGCTGCCAACGATACAAGGAATTTCAACCATGGCTGTTGGATCAAAGTTCCTAATAGCGCCATTGTTCTCTACGATCATCAGCATCCGTTCTTTTTTATTAAAAGCAATAGCTCTTGCTAAATCAACAATATAAGAAGCGTGCTCATCAATGGTCAGCTTTGTTTCCTTTGCAGTTCCTTTATCAATGATGGCCTGACATTCACTAAAAACAAAAGCTTCCCGCCCCTCCATCACTTCATTGGCACGCGTGAACTCAATATTTGAATGTGCCACTTCTTCATCTGGAAATAGATAGTATTTCAAATACGTATTCGGTACCGTTTTTGGATCAAGTGCTTGAATATCTTTGGCCTTTTTTAATGTGCTGTTCCAGCTCTTCTGCTGTTCTAGCTCAGATGTTCCATCTGTTGCATAACCATGCTGGCTTACATGCTTAATTACCTCAGGCATTAAGCTATTTCCAGCTTTATCTCGAATATCTGTCCACCAGCCAAAATGATTTAAACCATAGTAATCGACTTCTAGTTCTTTCCGCGAAGATAAGCCTAAATTTTTTGCAATTAATTCTTCGATACCAATTGGCATATCACATATGTTTAAAATCTTGGCATTCGGCCTTAGCTTACGTGTTGCCTCTGCTACTATCGCTGCAGGGTTCGAATAGTTTAACATCCAAGCTTCAGGTGAGTATTTTTCCATATAATCGACAAGTTCTAATACACCTGGAATGGACCGCATCCCGTAAGCTATTCCGCCTGGACCGCATGTTTCCTGTCCGACAACTCCATGCTTCAATGGAATTTTCTCATCTAATTCACGCATTGCATATTTGCCGACACGAATATGTGCCATCACAAAATCGACTTGAGTAAAGGCTTCTTCTGGGTCCGTGCTTGCTAGTAATCGCACTTCTGGTGCTCGTTCTTTTAACATAATCTCACATGCATCTGCAATCGTCTTTTGTCTAGCTTCATCATTATCATAGAGCTTAATTGTATGAATTGGGAACTCCTCTAGATAGTCTAACAGCATCAAAATGATTCCCGGTGTAAATGTACTTCCGCCTCCAGCGATGGTAATATTAAATTTTTTCATCATATCCAGCTCCTTTTTCAATCTAATGAAAGTTTTGTCTCAAAGGACTCTCTTACTTGCGGTACACTTAAGCCAACAATGATTTGAATGCTTTGACCACCCTTCGCCATGCCGTGGGCCAGTTTATTTTTTGTAAAGTAGTCCCTATCTTTCACCAAGCTAGGGTCAATCACTGTAATACGCAGACGTGTGGCACAGTTTGTCACATCTTTAATGTTTTCTTTACCGCCAAGGCCTTCTAAGAAATAAACGGCTTTCTCTTCATACTCAGACGCATAAACGGGCGCTTCCTTTCGGTCATGACCTTTTTTATGAGCATTCTCATAATCCTGTTTTGTATATAGCCTCGTCTCCTCCTCATGTTTTCGTCCTGGTAATGGAATATCAAATTTCACAATCATCCATCTAAAGATGACAAAATACACTGCTGTAAAGAGAAGTCCAATCACCGCTTGGATCAGATAAGTCCCTCCATGATTTGAAGAGAGCGGAATCCAGTTCAATGCAGCTATTTCAATAAGCCCGGAACCCATCATTCCAACAACACCAAACATATTCATGATTGTCACCATGGTCGCTCCAAGAAGTGCATGTATCACAAATAAATAAGGCGCGAGAAATAGGAATGTAAATTCAAGCGGTTCTGTAATTCCGGCAAATATGGCTGTTAATGTGGCCGGTAATACCAATGCCAAAACCTTTTTTCTGTTTTCTTTCGGTGTAGAAAAATACATGGCTAAAGCTATCCCTAAACAGCCGAACATCTTAATATTCCCATGCAATAAAAATCCGTATGGATAAAGATCCTTCAAATCGGAAGTGGAGGACGCAAATTCATTTAAGTGAGCAATCCAATATGGTTTTAACCCCCCATTTACAGCCGCTGGACCAAACTCAAAAGGTGTATAAATAAAATGGTGAAGTCCTGTTGGAATTAACACCCTTTCCAAGAAATGAAACAGCCAGACACCAATATAACCAGACTGTGCCATGAACCCTTGGAGGGATTGAATCCCCTGCTGAACATAGGGCCATACAAAAGCCACGATAAAAGCAATAGGAATCATCACAAAGAATCCGATGATGACAACAAATACAAGCCCCTGGAAAATCCCAAGCATCTCAGGCAGCTTTTGATCATAAAAACGATTATGGATCCAAATGACAATTCCAGATATCATCACCGCACCAATGATACTTGTATCCAGTGTAGGTATACCTGCAATTTCTTTTACACCCGCTACGTTCTCGACACCTTGCGATAAATCAACACCAAAAGTAGACGGCCAAAGTGTCAAAATAGCATGAATATAATTGTTAAATACGAGATAAATCATTAAAGCTGCGAGTGTCGCACGTGCTTGCGCTTTTTTCGCAAGTGAGATGGGCAATCCAATCACAAAAGCTAGTTCCATATGATTGAAAATCGTCCATCCCCCGCTTTCAATCAGTGACCAAACCTTGTACCACATCGTACCTTCTACAGCCATTTCCCCCATAATCGCTGAATTCTTACATAAAGTCGCGAGGCCGACAACAATACCAAAAAACGCGAATAAAAGTACAGGAACAACCATAGCACTGCCAAACCGCTTGATTGCATTCATAAGCATACCCCCTTTGCTTGATCCATAACATCACTGTAAAGGGAGCGCTTACAAAAACCAATAGGTTTGACGTATTTAGAAATCAAGTTGTAACATTAGATTATATATTCACAGGAAGAAAATATTTTCATGTTGGAGGGCACATCGCATGATACTGGACAAGCTGGTTAATAAACACTTCGAAGATTTAAATAAGAATGACCTGCATATTATTAAAACGATCCATGATCATCTTGAAGAAATGAAGACAATGAAAATTCAGGACCTTGCCCGTTATGCTCATACTTCCATCTCATCCATCCACCGCCTTGCCAAGAAAATAGGGTTCGACGGCTACAGCGACTTAAAGTCTTATGTGAAATTAAATGCTTTCACTGAAGAGACCACACAAGATTTAATGGAGCTGCTTGATCAAGACATCCGGCAGACAAGGAAATATATGGAGCAGCTCGACTTTCATCAATTAAATCAACTGATAGATCGTGCACCGTATATTTATATTTATGGGACAGGAACAGCACAGCTCGATTTGGCCAATGATGTACAGCGGCAGCTATGGTCACTGCATAAAAAATCTCAAGTATTACGAAGCAAGCGGGACTTAACAGATGGAATCATTGAATTTGGTGAGGATGACCTTTTATTTATCATTTCTTTATCGGGTGAATCGAAAAATTTAGATGAAATCATTCAATTGGTGAAAACGAGACATATCAAATTTATCAGCATGACCACATTAAGAAATAACCTTCTTGCACAAAATGCCATGTTTAACATCTATGTAAGCAGCACCCCGTTTCTCTTATATAACAAAGTAGACAACTCCAGCTTTCTGCCATTTTACATTGTGGCAGATATTATCGTCAGAAAATTTAGTGAGTGGAAAGTGAACCAATTGAATAATAGGACTTAAACATAACAGATACAGTTTTGGAGAGAGATTCAATGTTGCTTCGCAAAAAAAAGAGAGACTCTTTTGTCTCTCTCAAAAAATACTGTATAACAACGGTTTTAATGAAATATATCTATTTGCGGCTGCCTTTTCCTATTCAGCGGTATAATGCCCAGCAAGCAGTTCATCAAACGAATCCGCTAATTTGAAATCCGTCTCATCTTCTAGATCAAAGTAGTGAATCGGCGGATGCTCCTTTGTTTCTCTATAATCCAATGCAATCCACGTATGACCATCCCCACAAATGAGCACAAGTCCCTCAGGCAATTCCCATTCTTCTATTAAATAATCACTATCCATAATGCCTTCATTCTTGGCAATTCCTCTTAAATGATCAAATGACACATGATCCTCTGCCCATCCATTCGGCTGATCCGTTGGAAAAGCATTATGCAGGGTATACCCGCCATTTTGTTCGAGGATCAGTTGCTTATATGTATCAGGCAGGATGACGCCTAGCTTCTTTTCCGCTTTTGCAATGCCTTTCTCATTGATTTTCTTAAATGTTTCTTCACTTTCTCTATCCCAAAATGGTTTCAAATAAAATACCTCCAATTGTTATTTCTATCTCATTTTACCATTTAAGAGAACTAGTTTAATAGTCCTATTTAATAAAAAAGAGAAGGGTTCCCCCTCCTCTTGTTGGTCATGATTGGTCTTGATTTCTCGCTTCAAATTCATCCAGCATTGCACGCACTTCATCTGTTGATGATGTGTTCATTAATTGATTTCTCAAGAAACTCGCTCCTCTGAATCCTTTTACATAAATCTTAAAGAAACGGTGCAGTGCCTTGAATGGACGCAGACCTAATGATGAGTATTGATCATGAAGATCAAGATGTAACCTTAAAAGACCAAGCAGTTCATCACTTGTATGCTCCTTCGGCTCTTTTTCAAAAGCAAATGGGTTATGGAAAATCCCGCGCCCAATCATCACGCCGTCTATTCCATACTGCTTAGCGAGCTTTAAGCCTGTTTGACGATCTGGAATATCACCATTGATTGTCAAAAGAGTATCAGGTGCTATTTCATCACGAAGTTTTTTGATCTCAGGAATGAGCTCCCAATGCGCATCCACCTGGCTCATTTCCTTTCTTGTGCGAAGATGGATTGATAAATTCACAATATCTTGCTCCAAAATATGTCTAAGCCACCCGCGCCATTCATCGACTTCAGTAAAACCAAGTCTTGTTTTGACGCTGACTGGTAATCCCCCAGCTTTTGCTGCTTGAATCAGCTCTGCGGCAACATCTGGACGAAGAATCAAGCCGCTGCCCTTCCCATTTTGTGTGACATTTGGGACAGGACAGCCCATATTAATATCAAGCCCCTGAAATCCTAATTCCGCCATTCCAATGCTCATTTGTCTAAAGTTTTCAGGCTTGTCTCCCCAAATATGAGCAACAATCGGCTGTTCATCCTCTGTAAACGTTAAACGCCCCTTCACACTTTGAATACCATCAGGGTGGCAATAACTCTCACTGTTCGTAAACTCTGTAAAAAACACATCCGGTCTCGCCGCCTCACTCACAACATGACGAAACACAACATCTGTCACTTCTTCCATTGGTGCTAATATAAAAAATGGCCGCGGTAAATCACGCCAGAAATTTTTACTCATCTTTCATCCAATTCCTCTCATGACATAGCACCTAAAGGGCATGTCCTTCTATAAAGTCTTTCAGCAATTTTTATCATTATATACTTTTGTAAGGATTCAACGCAAAAGGAGTATAAAATGAACAAAAAACTATCAACACTTTATAAAATATCAAAAATTTGAGGAGACGTAAACGCCGTTCAAAAGCTACTTCTGGGAAACGTGTCACGCGACGGGCAGCAGGAACAGCATCCGGCAAACTAATGAAAAGATATTCAAATAAAAAAGCCCTATGCAGGGGCTTTTTAAATTGTAATTGCCTTTTCTGTTACATGATAAGTGTTAGAAGTAATGATTTTATCAAGTGACCAACCGGCAGCGAATAACACAGAAAAAATTGTTAAACTGATAAATAACTTTTTCATCATAACGCCTCCGCCATTTTTAGTATTTGTTGTTGTGCTTTAATGGTCTTTTTTAGATATTCTCTATTCAATTCAAAATTCCCTTTTTGATAATGATAATCTGCGAGTTTTTCTGATAACTCCGCTACATCTTGCCACAAACTTTTGCTTTCTAAATAACTGAGGCTTTCATTTACCTCCGATTCATTATATTCTTCAAAAAGCGCATAAATGATTTTTAATTTAGCTATATATTCTTGATCGTCTGCAAAATTAGCTCTATTTAAGCCAATGGTGAAATATTGGTTTCCTCTATCTTTTTTATCTTGTTCGTAGAATACCCAGGACAACATATAAAGTGTTCTAATTCCCGAGATCGTTTCGGCATGTTCTTTTATTTGAATTGAATTTAGAAATTCATTTTCTGCGGTTTCAATTTCTCCGGCTCTTTTTTTCACTAAACCTAAATTATGATGTATTACACCAATAATCCGTTGGGCTGTTTCCTCATTAAGCTCTTGAGCCATGCTCAAGGCTTCCCTATAATAAGATTCTGCCTCATCTAAGCGGTATAAGTCGTACATATTCGCTCCAAATTTGATATTACAACCGACTACTTTTGCTTTGTAAAACTCGCTTGTTGAATACATTTCTTTTGCTTTTTCCAAATGGTTTAACGATACGAAATGTTGATCAATGCGATAATATGCATCAGCTAGTTTATAATGAAATTCCGCTCTTTCTATATCATCAGGTACATTCTTTAAATGTTCTTCAGCAATCTTATAAAAATTTATAGCAGCAACATAATTTTTGTGATGGAATTCGTGCATACCTCTAAAGAAGTTTGAATAGTAGTCAAGCGTTCCTTTGACATGAGGTTGTTTGTTCTCTATTTCTTTGAGTAAGTTGGGTAAAGTGGGGCGTTGTTGATTCATTTCAATAGGCTCAAGGCTCTCAAGCATGAGTCGATGCCTAAACTCCATTAATTGATAATAAAGTAGTAAATCTTGATCCTCTTCCATGTTCTCTATTTCTCTTTCAACCTGTTCTTTTAAAATCTCTGCATCCGGCACGTTGAATGTTCTTATAAATCTATACCAATCATTTATCAAGATACCAACTTGAGAAGAAAGAATTTTCCCCACTCCCGCTATCTACTTCCTTAATATCCCTTATAATGACACATATTATTATTTTTGGAATAACACCACACCGAAAAGAAACCGCAATAATAAAAAAGGACTCCCGAAAAGAAGACGAGTGATGAATAGGAATTTGCTAAAGATGAAAATATTTGAAGTCCAAATTTTTAATCCCGGTTATGCGGACAAACATAAATTGAGTGATGATTGTATGAATGTCTTGAATAAGAAAATTTATAGCTTCTTTACAAATCGAAAAACTATCAGAAGGGTCTTTATGATTAATTGACTTCAAATGACATAGAAATTTTTAACTATTTTATGATAAAAATGTTTGTTTTTGAATATTTTACATGTTAATGTTTGTAATAGGGAGGGTTGCTTATAGACTTATTGCATTCTGATTATAGATTTGATTGTGATGTAGGTATAAACTCTTGGAAAAAAATTATTAAGGGAGAGAGAAAAATGAAGAAATCGGTTCTTTTATTTGTGATTGTTTTTGCGACAATTGGATTATCTTTACCACAACAAGTATCTGCTCAAGAAACTCAAAACAATAGTCCTGAAGATCAGAGTGGTTTTACTAAGAAGCAACTAGATAAAGTGAAACAAAACATGCAGACTGAAGGAGTAGTATCTTTTGAGACTCAGGATAAGCTATTAAAGAAACTTGCTAGTGGGGAAGCTCTGGATTCTTTTGTTTTACCGGAAGAAAAAGCTATTGAAACTATTAAAAAAGAAACAGCTACTGGTTATGAAATAACTTACATTTTTTCTGATGGTTCCTATACTCAATCGGCTGTTGATGAACCTGGTTTTTCCACCCTAGCATATATCGGCATTGATGGAGGAAAGTGCCAAGGAGGGTCAGGTTACACTAACTGCTCAGGCAGGAATATTTATTACAACAATAGTGGTACATTTTCATTGAGTTTTAAAGCCAGCTATTCAATTATCAAAGGTGGGTTTGATTCAATCTCTAGTGCTGGAAAGTGGAACATTTGGACAGTAACAGGTAGTTACAGTAATCCAAAGATGAGAATTATCAGAAAGAAAGAAACTGATTTCAAAAAAGCAGAAGCTAGGCTTTCAGCTACATTGGTTATTGGTGGAGGAATAGGCAGTATAACACGAAGTGTTTCCCTCATCGTAGGTAAAGATAAAGCTAAAGCACAGGGTAACACTTACTACTAAGATTATGGGGGTATCGAATGGCAGTCGGAGATATTGTGTTCCAAGCATTTGCTTATGGTATACCAACTTTAATTTTCATAGGGATTGCAATGTTTGCAATAAAAAAATATAAAAAAAGGTCAAGTTGACCAATGATAAAGAAAAAGACTGTCGATTTTTTCGACAGCATGCCCCCTCTAATTGAGGGGTTTTTCATTATTTCAACGCTTTTTCTAATACTGCTTTAGTCTTTGAACCATAGATGCCTTCAGCAGCAAGACCATGCATCAATTAAAATCATTTGACAATGGAATGCGGTGATCCATCATTAATTGGCGAATTAACCATTGAGCGTTCTCGACTGCCTTCTCAAAATCCCCGTCACTATTTGCACTAATTTCAATGCCGATCCAGTTCATATTGCCCGTGAGTGTGCCTCAATCCATGAGCCGTTATTCTTTTAGATTGATCTAGTTGATTCAATGCGTTTTCTGTGCAACGCGCATTCAGTCTATACACTTTATCAAACTGATCTTTAATTTTCCCATGCAAAGGAGTATTTGAGTTTGACAGGGAATATTGAGCTACTGAAAGATGATCAAAAAATAGCTATAGTGAGTACAAACACGCCCCAGCATTTAAAGTTGCTTTATATTACTTGATTAATAAACCCCCCCTTTTAATTTGCTTTTAAATGCCCCGCCATGCACGTTAACCAATCCAAAAAGAACTAGAACAGGTAGCGGCATAAAGTAGAGAAGCGTTACGTTCAGATCATATATTTCTTCTTATTCTAACTACAATGAATTTCCGCAAAAGATAATTCGAAAATATCTTTATTTTAACTTTTTTATATATAACCAATTATCCCTCTATCTAAATTTTTGGTTTTCATTTTTTGGAACATAAAGATGAATTCCAATTAAACATTGGATTATGTTCGAGCACCTCTATACAAAAAAGCTTGCAGACTTAATCTACAAGCTTAGGGTTCTTAATTTGTAAATGATTTATCTTTTCTAACTAGCAGTGAACAGCACTCCACATGACTCGTATGCGGAAACATATCCACAGGCTGCACTTCCTCTGTCACATACCCGCCATCTTCAAGAATGCGCAAATCACGAGCTAGCGTCCCAGGATTACAGGAAACATAAACAACTCGTTTTGGTTTCATCTTTAAAATGGTGTCAAGCAGTGCTTCGTCACAGCCTTTTCTTGGCGGATCAACGACTAATGTATCTGCTTTAATGCCTTCTTTGTACCAATTCGGAATAACCGCTTCTGCTTCACCGACTGCGAATTCAACATTGTTGATTCCGTTTAAGGCAGCATTGCGTTTTGCATCTTCAATTGCTTCTGGAACAATTTCAACCCCATATACTCTGCCTGCTTTTTGTGCGAGAAATAAGGAAATCGTACCGATTCCGCAGTAGGCATCGATGACGGTTTCTTCGCCTTGCAGCTCTGCATATTCAAGCGCTTTGTCGTAAAGCACCTTTGTTTGAGCTGGGTTCACTTGATAAAATGAGCGGGCCGAAATGGCAAATTTGATGTCGCCAATCGTGTCATAAATGTATTCTTCCCCCCATAAAACGGTTGTTTCGTCTCCGAAAATGACATTTGTTTTCTTTGAATTCACGTTTTGTACAATTGACCGAACATGTGGGAAGCGTGCTATAATCTGCTCAATCACCTGCTGCTTTTGCGGAAAATCAGCCGTTCTAGTCACAAACACAACCATCATTTCACCTGTTGCAATACCGTAGCGAACCATCACATGACGCAGCCAGCCTTTGTGCCGCTCTTCGTTATATGCTTTGATGCCAAACGCATTGCATATATCTTTTACTGCCTGTACCACTTCGTCGTTTTCTGACTGCTGAATCAAACATTTTTCCATATCAATGATTTCATGGGTACGCTGCTGATAAAATCCTGCAACAAGTCCGCCTTCGCGTTCACCAATTGGAACTTGTGCTTTGTTTCTGTAATTCCAAGGATCTTCCATGCCGAGTACAGGATGAACTTTTACACGGCTCATATCAAGCTTGCCGATCCGCTCTAAAACGTCCTTTACTTGTTTCTGTTTAAATAGCAGCTGGCCTTCATAACTCATATGCTGAATTTGACAGCCGCCGCACTGCTTGTAAATGGGACATGGCGCATCTTGCCTGTGCTGACTTTCCTTTGTCAGCTCCATGAGTCGTCCAAAAGCAAATCCTTTTTTGACTCGTGTAACTTTGATTTGCCCTTGTTCGTCAGGAAGGGCATTCGGTACAAAGACAGGGAATCCTTCAATTTTTGCTACACCTGCACCTTCATGCGTTAAGTCTTCGAAGGTTACATTGTAGTATTCATTCTTTTCAACAGGCGGTTTCATTTTCACCAATTTTATCACCTCATTTGCAAAGAAAAACTTGGCCGCCATAAGGAACCAAGTTCAGTCTTCACCCTATTTTTTCAGCTGTTGCTTTTGGCACAATAAATTCAATATGGCGATACAGGTTTTCAAATTCACCTGGCAGCATGCCGCCGTATTCACCATCTAAATTTAATTGCATTTTATCTTTTACATCTACCTTCACGCGATTCGCTTTTGCGTAGATGACATTGTTATCATGAATATGCTCGCCTCTGAGTGCAAGGCTGACCACTCGAATGGCTTCTGCTAGATTGACCTTCTTTAGAATGATCAGGTCAAACATCCCATCATCTAAAATGGAATCTGGCGCTAGTTTTTCAAAGCCGCCTACTGAGTTTGTGAGTGAAACAAGAAACAGCATGATTTCTCCATGAAACAATTTGCCGTCATATTCAATTTCGACTTCTGTCGGGCGGATAGAAGGAAGCATCTCCATGCCTTTTAAATAATAAGCAAGCTGTCCAAGCATGGTCTTCAGTTTACTAGGCACCTCATAGGTGAGCTCTGTTAACCGGCCGCCGCCAGCAATATTAATAAAATAATGGCCATTGACTTTACCGATATCAAGCGGCTTCGCTACACCCTCAATAATGGCATCTGTCGCTTTCAAAACACCTTCTCGTGGAATTCCAAGTGCTCTTGCGAAGTCATTTGTTGTTCCAACTGGAATAATTCCTAGTTTTGGTCTTTTTTCAAGCGGTGCTAGTCCGTTGACGACTTCATTGATCGTGCCGTCTCCACCTGCTGCTACAATTAAATCAAAATCTCTCTGTGCGGCTTTTTCTGCTGCTTGCGTGGCATCTCCTGCACATGTCGTCGCATGACAAGAAGTTTCATAGCCAGCTTGTTCAAATTTTTGCAAAACCTGCGGTAAATTCTTCTTGAAGAGTTCACGCCCAGATGTCGGATTGTATATAATTCGAGCACGTTTCATTCATCATCATCCTATATTCATTATGCAATCTATTTTCACCACTAACAACCTTTAATTATACTATGAGATTTGAAAATGGCAACAAAACAACCACCTAATATGTGAAATCTCCTACCACATTTCCCGCAGCAAGAAAGCATTCTGATAAGATAAAAGAAAACGCTGTAAAGGATGATATGCGATGAAAAAGCCTGTCTATTTTAATCATGACGGCGGTGTTGATGACCTCGTCTCTTTATTTCTTCTCCTTCAAATGGAACATCTGAAAGTCATCGGAGTGTCTGTGATTCCTGCTGATTGTTATTTAGAGCCTGCTCTCAGTGCATCTCAAAAAATCATTGATCGATTCAGCCCTTATGAAATGGAAGTCGCTGCTTCAACTTCTAGAGGCGTCAATCCATTTCCGAAGGAGTGGCGGATGCATGCTTTTTATGTAGATGCTCTGCCAATTTTAAATGAAAAAGGCACTGTTGATACAAAAGTGTCCAAGCTGCCAGCACACCTTCATCTGATTGAAACGGTTAAGAAGGCAAAAGAACCTGTCACCCTGCTCTTTACTGGTCCGCTCACAGATCTTGCACGCGCTTTAGAAGAAGATCCTTCGATCTCTAATAAAATTGAGAAATTGGTGTGGATGGGCGGCACGTTCCTTGAAAAAGGCAATGTTGAAGAACCCGAGCATGACGGGACAGCAGAATGGAATGCCTTTTGGGACCCTTATGCTGTGAGCACTGTCTTTCAGGAACCGTTCCCTATTGAAATGGTCGCACTTGAAAGTACAAATCAAGTCCCGCTTACACTTGATGTACGTCAGCGCTGGGCTTCTCTTCGTTCTCATATTGGAATAGATTTTATCGGTCAGTGCTACGCCTTTTGCCCGCCGCTCATTCATCATGAAACGAACTCGACGTATTACTTATGGGATGTGCTGACAACAATTACTCTTGCATCTACATCATTTACCCGTTCGAAAGAAGTTAATGCGATCGTTTATACCGAGACGCCAAAGCAAGGACGCACCGAAGAGCATCCAGATGGAAAATCAATTCAAGTGATTGACCATGTCGATCGTGATGCCTTTTTCCACGCATTTGAAGAGCTTATGAGAAAAGCTGTTTGTCAGATTTCAAAATAAAAAAAGCCCCGCCAATGAGCGGGGCTTCCTCTTATTCTTCTTCTGCGTACTTTTTCTTACGTCTAAACTTGCTTAACATTTCATACACGATTGGGACGATGACCAATGTGAGAAGTGTAGAACTTGTTAAACCGCCAATTACGGTTACGCCAAGTCCTTTTGATACGATCTGGCTTCCGCCTTCAAATCCTAATGCGAGTGGCAGCAGTGCACCGATCGTCGCAAGTGCCGTCATTAAGATTGGGCGTAATCTTGTTGTTCCAGCTTCAAGTAATGCTTCTCTTGTTGAGAGACCTTCTTTTTCTTTATGAATCACGCGGTCAATCAAGACAATGGCATTTGTTACAACGATACCGATCAGCATGAGCAATCCAATCATGGCATTTAAGCTGATGGTTTCTTTTGCTATAAACAATCCAAGCAGTGCGCCAATAATCGTAAATGGCAGTGAGAAGAGAATCGCAAATGGTGCAAGTCCTCCGCCAAATGTGATGACGAGAACGAGATACACAATGGCAATCGCTGCAAGCATTGCAAGGCCAAGCTGTGTAAAGGATTCCTCAATATCCGCACTTACGCCGCCTGTGTCAATCGTTACGCCAGATTTTAGATCAAGCTTGTCGACTTTCTTCTGAACATCCTGCGTTACACTTGAGACGTCGTCTGTTGTCATGTCACCAGACACTTCTGCGTAGATTTTCCCATCACGTTTTGTCACCGTATTTGCTGTCGTACCATCTTTTACTTTGACGACATCACCAATACGGACTTCTTGCCCTGTTGGTGTGGTGATCTTTTTATTTTCTAAATCTTTTTTGCTCTTATATTCATCTTTTTCCGTTTGAAGCTTCACATCAAGTTCTTTGCCGTCCTCTGTGACTTTCGTCAGTGTTGTTTCACTATTTTGAGGTGCAATCGCTTGAGCGATTTGTGAAGCAGTTAGACCTAGTTTCGCTAGTTTTTCTTGATCTGCATTAAACGTATATTCGTCGTATTTCTCAGATAAGCTTGTGCTGACATTTTTCAGGTTTTTCTCATCTTTTAAGATGTTCTCAACATCTTTTACTGTGCCTTCAATATCACTTGCTTTATCCCCGTACACATAGTACGTCACCGTATTGCTTGCACCAGCAGATGAGAAGTCTTGTGATTTCCATTCCCCTTTAGATGCTTTATCTTGCAGAGCTTTGACCACGCGGTCTTTTTCTTTATCAAAGTTTGGCGTGTCATCATCATATTGTACGAAGAATAATGCACCGTTAGAGTTACCGCCAACACTTGCTGTCATGGCATTTGAAGAGCCTAGTGAATACTGAACTGTATTGACATGATCACGTTTCATCAAATAATCTTCAGCTTTTTTCGTTTCATCAATTGCTTGCTCTCTCGTTTGTCCAGGCTCTGGCGTGTATGTCACCATGGCCGTTTTCTCTGCTTCCTGTGGTAAGAAGCTGACACCGACAAGTGGTGCTAAGAATAAGCTTCCGACAAGCATAAGAATGGCAATTCCTGATGTGATCCATTTATGGTTGAGTGTCCAATTAAGTACACGTCTATAACCGCCAGCAAGTTTGCTTGGTTTATGTTCTTTTACTTTTTTCGCTGTGCCGTAGAGATTCTTTTTAAATAGACTGTGTGCCATCATTGGAACAATTGTAATGGCGACAAGCAGTGAAGCAAGTAACGCAAACACAATCGTTAGGGCAAATGGGATGAATAGTTCACCAATCATTCCACCTACTAATGCTAACGGTAAGAATACTGCAATTGTCACAATGGTCGAAGACATAATCGGGATAAACATTTCTTTTGTGGCTTCTCTGACGAGTGCCTTGCCTTTTAATGGTTCATCCTTTAATGCCATTCGTCGATAGATGTTTTCTATGACCACTATCGAGTCATCGACAACACGCCCAATGGCGACGGTCATGGCACCAAGTGTCATGATATTTAATGTAATATCCAGCTGATTTAATAATAAAACAGCAATCAACAGAGATAACGGAATGGAAATGACCGAAATTAATGTTGATTTGATATCTCGAAGGAACAACATAATGATAATGATCGCAAAGATTGCTCCGATGATCGCCTTGTTCAGCATTGTGCTGACAGACTCTTTAATCGGTCCTGCTTGATCATATGTGGTACTTACTTTGATGCCTTTGTTGTCTTTTTTAAATTTCTCAAGCTCTTTTGTCACTTCTTCTGCTACACTCACTGTGTTGGCATCAGAACCTTTAACAATTTGCAGACCGATACTGTCTTTTCCGTTTGTTCTAGAGATCGATTCTGCATCTTTTACGACTTTAATATCTGCTATCTCAGATAGCTTGATCGTCGGCAGCTCTACAGATTGACTGCTTGCTGCACCTGCTTGCTGCTGACTTGCACTTCCAGCCTGCTGCTCCGCACCTTGCGCACCTGGGTTTTCTGAGCCGTTAGAAGGTGCTCCAGCTCCAGCGCTTCCCGCACCGCCGCCTGCACTTGGTGTGACTGGAATACGCATGTTTTTCAAATCTTTGACGCTTAAAATATTGCCGTCCACGACAACTGATTTTTGTTTGTTGCCAAATGTGTATAGACCTAATGGTACATTCACATCAGAGCCTTTGATCATGTTTTGGACGGTATCTTCATCTAGACCGTATTCTTTCAATTTCTTTTGTTTAAACGAAAATTCTACTTCTTTGATTTGCTGTCCTGAAGTTTCGACAGAAGAGACACCGTCTAATCCTTGAAGTGAAGGAACGAGATCATTTTCTACTTTTTGTGTAAGGTCTTGTAATGATTCTTTATCACCAGAGACACTAAGAGCTAGGATTGGAATCGCATTAATACTAAAGCGTGCGATTTTAGGTTTTTCTGCATTTTCAGGGAAATCGATATTGCTAATCGCATCTTCAATTTCCTTTTTTGCTTCATCCATGTCTTTGTTGTAATCGTACTCGATTTGAATGGATGATGCATTTTCAAATGAATTAGAAGTGACCACGCTGACCCCATTGAGGTTTTGAATCGATTTTTCAATTGGATCTGTCACCTTATCTGATACTTCGTCCGGCGTTGCGCCAGGGTACGTTGTAGAAACCGTAATGACTGGCGTGTTGATATTAGGGATTGATTCTTGTTTCATATTCAATCCGGCATATAGACCAGCAACTGTTACGATAATCGTCATGAGCCATACAGCGAACTTATTCTTTAATACAAAATTGATGATCGAATTCATTATATCCTCCATTTTCCTTTATGTATTGACTGACTGGTCATTCTATATCATAATAAACGGTGATATACAATGCCGTCAACCATTTCACTTGCGTTTGACGTAACATTCTAAAGCTGAAGGGGCCTTATTTCATGAACGAAAAAAAAGAAAAAATCATTAAAGCAAGCATCCAATTGTTTGCGAAAAAGGGTTTTTCTTCTACGACCATTCAGGAAATTGCAGATGAATGCGGAATATCAAAAGGCGCATTTTATTTACATTTCAAATCAAAAGAACAGCTTTTCAACCGAGCGTTTGAATATTATATCGACACTTCGATGCAAACTATCGAAATGATTCGAAAAGAGAATCAGCATCTCGCGCCGAGAGAGATCTTTCAGAAACAAATCGCTGAACAGTTTCAGCATTTTGCTGAGAACAAGGATTTTATCATTCTGATCCTCAGCGAGAACATTATTCCGGAAAACCAGCAGATTAAAAAGTATTCAAAAACTGTGAAAAAGCAAATGAACGATGAAATTCAAATTTCCATCTTGACCACTTATGGACAGGAAATCGAACCGTATATAACTGACCTGTCAGTCATGATTCAAGGAATTATCCAATCATATGTGCAGGTTCTGCTTTTACAGGATCAAATGAAATTATCATTTGATGAGCTCTCATCCTTTATACTCGAACGGTTTGATGATCTGGTTCACGGCTTGCTTCGTTCTCAGACGAAGCCGATTTTGAAGCAAAGCATTTGGGATGATGAAGCGCCGAGTGCTGCTTCCCTTCAAGAGGAGCTTCGCTTGTTAAAGCTTGAGCATCTGCTTTCAGATGATACCGTTATATCCATTGAAGTGATTGAAGAAGAGCTGGCAAAAGCTGAACCTCGTAAGCCAGTCATCCAAGGAATGCTGACGAATTTAGAAAAGTGTGAGGAGCCTGCTGTTCTAAGAGCAGTGGAGCAATTGAAGCTGTTTCTTCAGTAACATGTCGTGCTGTTTTTCGATTTAGCTCACCTTTCCCCCTTCGAATGTGCACTTTCGCTTATGCTTCATTATAAGAAAAGATTCTCTAAATTGATATACGGCGGTGGTCTGAATCTATGTTAAGACCCTGTCATTTCAAGCAAAAAAACCGCCTGTTTCATCAGGCGGTTTTTTGCGATTTAGCGTTTTTTGATTTCTTCAAGGAGAATCTTGTTCACCATCGGCGGGTTAGCTTGGCCCTTCGATGCTTTCATGATTTGTCCGACTAAGAAACCAATCGCGCGGTCTTTACCATTTTTAAAGTCTTCAATGGATTGCGGGTTGTTATCAAGTGCTTCTGTGACAAGTTTGAGCAGTGCACCTTCGTCAGAAATTTGGACAAGTCCTTTTTCTTTGACGATTGTTTCTGCATCTCCTCCATTTTCAATGAGCTCTTTGAATACCTTTTTCGCAATCTTAGAGGAAATTGTTCCTTTTTCAATAAGCTTGATCATGCCAGCAAGTCCTTGCGGCGTTAGCTTTGTATCGTCCAGCTCTTTTTGAGCAGAGTTTAAGTAAGCAGATACTTCACCCATGAGCCAGTTCGATGCTTGCTTCACTTCTGCACCTTCTGAAATGGTCGCTTCAAAGAAATCAGACATTTCTTTCGTCAGCGTGAGTACCATTGCATCGTATGCAGGGAGTCCAAGCTCATCGATATAGCGTTTGCGGCGCTCGTCTGGAAGCTCTGGGATCGATGCTCTTACACGTTCTTTCCACTCGTCATCAATGTACAGTTCCACCAAATCCGGTTCTGGGAAGTAGCGGTAATCATCAGATCCCTCTTTGACACGCATCAGGATCGTCTTTTTAGACGCTTCGTCATAACGGCGGGTTTCCTGTTCGATCAAGCCGCCAGAAAGCAATACTTGCTCTTGACGCTTCTCTTCGAATTCAAGGCCTTTTTGTACGAAAGCGAATGAGTTCAAGTTTTTGAGCTCTGTCTTTGTACCAAACTCTTCACGGCCGATTGGGCGAAGAGAAATATTGGCATCACAGCGAAGTGAGCCTTCTTCCATCTTACAGTCAGAAACGCCTGTATATTGAATAATGGATTTTAATTTTTCTAAGTAAGCATACGCTTCTTCTGGCGTGCGAATGTCTGGCTCAGATACGATTTCAACAAGCGGTGTGCCTTGACGGTTGAAATCGACGAGTGAGTAACCGTCGCCTGTGTGCGTCAGTTTCCCTGCATCCTCTTCCAAATGGAGACGCGTAATACCGATTCGTTTTGTTTTGCCTTCTACTTCAATTTCAATCCAGCCGTTTTCACCGATCGGTTTATCAAATTGAGAAATTTGATACGCCTTTGGGTTATCAGGATAGAAGTAGTTTTTACGGTCAAATTTTGTATCTGTTGCGATTTCACAGTTCAGCGCCATGGCCGCTTTCATCGCAAAGTTCACCGCTTCTTTGTTCAGTACAGGCAGTACGCCAGGATATCCAAGGTCGATGACACTTGTTTGCGTGTTGGCAGCTGCACCAAAAGGTGTCGGCGAGCTTGAGAAAATTTTCGATTGTGTTTTTAGCTCTACGTGGACTTCAAGTCCAATTACCGTTTCAAAGTTCATTCTGATTCACCCCTTACAGTTCAGGTTTTGCTTTATGATGATCTGTTGCTTGCTCAAAAGCGTGAGCCACGCGGTACACTGTTCCTTCGTCAAAGTGCTTGCCGATGATTTGCAGTCCTAACGGAAGGCCATTTGCAAACCCACAAGGCACACTGATTCCTGGAACGCCTGCAAGGTTAACAGGGATCGTTAAAATATCGTTTGCATACATGGTTAGCGGGTCGCTTGTCTTTTCACCAATGTTAAATGCAGGAGTCGGCGTTGTTGGTCCTACAATGACATCATACTTTTCGAAAACATCTTCAAAGTCTTTTTTGATCAATGTACGGACTTTTTGCGCTTTTTTATAGTACGCATCGTAATATCCTGAGCTTAGCGCGAATGTACCCAGCATGATGCGGCGCTTAACTTCGTCTCCGAAGCCTTCAGAACGAGTATTTTTGTATAAATCAATCAGGTTGTCTGCATTATCTGTACGGTAGCCATAGCGGATGCCGTCAAAACGTGCAAGGTTTGCAGATGCTTCTGAAGAAGACAGTAAGTAGTAAGTCGCAAGCGCGTATTTAGAATGCGGAAGAGACACTTCTTCCCACGAAGCACCAAGTCCTTCTAATACTTTTAACGCTTGAAGAACAGATTCTTTTGCTTCCTCGCCAACACCTTCGCCAAGGTATTCTTTCGGCACAGCAATTTTCAAGCCTTTGATGTCGCCAGTTAATGAAGAAAGAAAATCTGGGACATCGACATTTGCGCTTGTTGCGTCCATTTGATCGACACCTGCAATTGCTTGAAGAACATATGCGTTGTCCTCTACATTACGTGTAATCGGACCAATTTGGTCTAATGATGAAGCAAATGCGATTAATCCGTATCTGGATACACGGCCATATGTCGGCTTAAGACCGACAACCCCGCAGAAAGATGCCGGCTGACGAATAGAACCGCCAGTATCTGAACCAAGTGAGAACGGTACTTCACCTGCTGCAACAGAAGCTGCTGATCCACCGCTTGATCCGCCTGGAACGGTGTTTAAATTCCATGGGTTTTTCGTCGCTTTGTAGCCTGAGTTCTCCGTAGAAGATCCCATTGCGAATTCGTCCATATTTAATTTACCGATTGTGACTGCTTCTGCGTCTCTTAAGCGGTTCACAACGGTTGCATCATAAATCGGATCAAAGTTTTGCAGGATTTTACTTGAAGCTGTTGTACGCAAATCCTTTGTAACAATGTTATCTTTCACACCGATCGGCATACCGAACAATAGGCCAAGCTCGTCCTTTTCACCAACTGCCTCGTCCAATTCCTTTGCATACGCACGTGCTTTTTCTTCGTCCAGTGCAAGGAATGCTTGTACTTTCCCGTCTACTTCATTGATTCGTTTATAAGACTCGTCCACTAAATCAGAAACAGACAGTTCCTTTTTATGTAAAAGCTCTTTTAATTCAGAAATTTTGTGATCAAACAGTGACATGTCTCGGGCCTCCTTTAGTCCAAAATTGATGGCACACGAATATAACCGTCTTTATGATCAGGCGCGTTTTTGACGACTGCCTCAATGGAAAGACCTTTATTCGGAACATCTTCTCTCATGACGTTTTTCATTTTTAATACGTGTGTAGTAGGTTCAACGTTTTCCGTATCTACCTCGTTTAACTGCTCTGCAAATGAAATGATGCTATCAAGCTGTTCTGTAAACATCTCAGCTTCTTCTTCTGTAATCGCAAGCCTTGCTAAATGGGCAACGTGCTTGACTTCTTCTATTGAAATTCTTGACATGCAGGTTCACCTCCAAAAATGATGCGTACTCGTGGTCATGATCATAAGTCATATACACTTTATCATATCAAATTTTACTGTTCTAAAGCAACTTTACGAAGGTGCGGTGAAAGGTTCGTTTTCTTTAAAACGTCTTCTTATCAAACCAATAAATGAAATATTCATCAGGTGACTTTTTATTTTTCAGAAAATTTTTACTTTTGTTTATTTTTGTAATCGCTTACATACTGGTTCTTATCACCGATCTGTCCATTTTTTCTTCAAAATGAAGAGGTTTAGGCAGGTTGATCACTTGGGAATACTCTGTTAGGTTAAGTAACCATAGCAGTGAGCGGGACAGTCAAGCAAAAAAGCTGCCATCGCTCTTCTGTATATTTTGATTGAGGTGATGTCAAATTAATACGAAAAAGGTGAGAACACAAAATGAGTATTGAAGTTACAATTTCCTTATCTATTTATTTTATCGGGATGCTTGCCATTGGCTGGTACGCATTCAGGAAAACACATGATTTAAATGATTATATGCTTGGCGGACGCGGGCTTGGCCCATTCGTTACAGCCCTTTCAGCAGGTGCTGCGGACATGAGCGGATGGATGCTGATGGGTGTGCCAGGTGAGATGTATAAAACAGGTTTATCGACAGCCTGGCTTGCGATTGGTTTAATCGTTGGTGCTTACTTGAACTACCTCATTCTTGCACCTCGTTTACGTTCTTATACAGAGATTGCGGATGATGCGATTACGATTCCTGATTTCTTTGATAAACGATTCAAAGGATCATCTGCTTTATTAAAAGCTGTTTCAGCCGTCATCATTTTAATTTTCTTTACGCTGTATACATCGTCTGGGATGGTATCAGGCGGACGTTTATTTGAGTCAGCATTCGGTGCTCACTACATGTTTGGACTGATTTTGACGTCAAGTATTGTCATTTTGTATACATTGTTCGGCGGATTTTTGGCAGTGAGCTTAACGGACTTTGTCCAAGGAGCTATCATGTTTTTAGCATTAGTGCTCGTGCCGATCGTTGCCTTTACACAATTAGGCGGACCTGTTGCTACATTCCAAGATATTCAACAGATTGACCCTAAATTGCTTGATATTTTTAGAGGAACGAGCGTCATTGGCATTATTTCCTTCCTTGCCTGGGGACTAGGTTACTTTGGACAGCCGCATATTATCGTGCGCTTTATGGCCATTACGTCTGTTAAAGATTTAAAACCAGCACGCCGAATTGGAATGAGCTGGATGATTATTTCAGTGATTGGATCACTGTCTGTCGGTTTAGTGGGTGTTGCCTATGTTCATGAAACGGGTATGAATCTTGCTGATCCTGAAACCATCTTTATCGTTTTTTCTAAAGTATTGTTCCATCCATATATCACTGGATTTTTACTTTCTGCCATTTTAGCTGCGATTATGAGTTCAATTTCGTCTCAGCTGCTTGTCACAGCAAGTGCCATGACAGAAGATCTATACAGAACGTTCTTTAGAAAAACAGCATCAGACAAAGAGCTCGTCATGATTGGCCGGATGTCTGTACTCGTTGTCGCTGTGATTGCTCTCTGCCTTTCACTTAACCCAAGTGACACCATTCTTGACCTTGTCGGTTATGCTTGGGCAGGATTTGGTTCTTCATTTGGTCCAGTCATCTTGCTTTGCCTATACTGGAAACGAATGAATCATCACGGTGCCCTAGTTGGAATGATCGTTGGTGCAGTTGTGGTTCTGACATGGATTACAACAGGCCTCAACCATGCCACAGGTATTTATGAAATGATTCCAGGCTTTACCCTTAGTGGATTAGCTGCCATTATTGTGAGCTTATTGACAAGTAAGCCGTCAAAAGCATCAAAACAGCTATTTCACAAAATGGAAGATCATCTTGAAGAAGAAACAAAATAAAGAATTGAAGAGTCATCTGCCCTATGCGGATGACTCTCTTTTTAAATAAAATAAAAAGCTTTTCTTTCTTCAGAAACTGAATAAAATAAGAGTTGTGCAGCCATATGGGCTGTGAGAAGATCATATACATGTTGTGAAACGTACATGAAGTGAAAGGAGCGATACGCATGTTTTGGACAATTGAATGGGATACAGTCTTAAAATTAGCCGTGGCCACCTTAATCGGTCTGATTATCGGGCTTGAACGAGAGCTGAAGAAAAAGCCCCTCGGCTTAAAAACGTGTATTGTCATTGCTGTCAGCTCCTGCGTCTTAACCATCATCAGCATTGATGCAGCCTACAATTTCCCTCGAGTCTCTAAGCTTCAAATGGACCCACTCAGGTTACCGGCGCAAATTATATCTGGTGTTGGTTTTATTGGAGCAGGTGTGATTCTTCGAAAAAGCAATGATGTCATCTCAGGACTCACGACTTCTGCGATGATATGGGGAGCAGCAGGACTTGGGGTTGCAACAGGTGCAGGATTTTATAAAGAAGCCTTCCTCAGTCTTTTCTTTATTCTCATTAGTGTCGAATTCCTGCCATGGCTCTTCCAGCGGATCGGACCGATTCGTCTGCAGGAAAAAGAAATCCGCATCAGAATGTCTCTTTCTGACCGAAACCGCATGACCGATATTTTAAAAGAAATGAAAGCCCTCAATATCCGCATTCATTCTGTACGAATTGATGATTTAAAAGAAAAGGACTATCCGATCATGGAAGTACGTGTACGAGTGCATAAAGACCGCTATACAACCGATGTGTACTTTGATATTAAAGATCTAGAAGGCGTCGTTGGCGTGAAGTGTGATACGGTGTAGTCATAAAAAACCCCTTGCTGTTTGACACAGCAAGGGGTTTCTTTTATCGGGCCAGCTGTTGAAAGTCAAAAGGAGTAATTGGTGTTTTTTGCTCAATTTCCTTTCGAAAACATGACAGCATGGCTTTTTGGTCAGAAGTCATTGTTTGGAGATCAAATGCTTGATGTAAAAGCCCATAAATAAGCATATGACGCAGCATGAGAAAATCAGGGATTGTTGCCAGCCACGCGTCATCAAGCTCATTCTCCTGTCGATAGCCTTTTAAAAAATGACTCATAAATTCTGCCGTAAATTCAGCTTTATCATCATATGGAATCACTGGATACCAAAGAACATTGTATAGCAAAATACTAATATCATTGATAAACCAGTGATATCCAATATCATCAAAATCGAATGCGATAATCTCTCCTTGATGATAATGGAAGTTCCCGTGATGCAAATCGGCATGCACCAGCCCATACACATCCTTCGAAATTCGGAGCTGGTGAAGCTTTTGCATCAGTTCATCTTTTCTTCGCAAAACAACCGTTTGATCAGACGGAATATATTGATCAAGCTTTAATTGATCCTCTTCATACCACTCTTGACGCTTATAAAGAGGATCTTTTACTTGATATCGTTTTGTTATTTGATGCATTCGTCCTGTATAGGACCCTAACGCTTCAAACAGCTCCCCATTCCAATCTCCTTCATTCACTTTTCTCCCCGGTGCTTTTTCATACACACGGAGTAAAAATGCGCCTCCGGCTTGATCAGGAATGGTTTCAACGTCTTTTCCTCTTGCTGATGAAATCGGCTTTGCTACGGAAATACCATGATGAGACAGGAATCGAATCCAGTCCATTTCTCCTAAAATATATGTGGGTGAACGACGAATGGTATGGGTGATTTTTAATATATAATTCTCCCCATTCATTGCCTTATATTCATACACATAATTTTCTGCATCGGCTAGAAATGTGACTTGGTCAAGCTGAAATTTATACAAGTGAGCCGCTTTCTTTAAGACTTTCTGTTCATCGTATCGTGCTTTTACTTCTTTATGCATGCTGATTCTCCTTTATCGTCTTTTTAAATGTTCTTGACGGTAATCAGCATTATACGAGCATCAACATACCTGCCTTTCTTCTTGGTTTCTACTAATATTTTGACAAGAGTTTGGAAATCCCTCTTATTTAGTCATATATATGAACAGTCGGTTCTTTGTCTTCAGCATTTTTCGTGATCAGGGCTTCTTGTTGATCAGAAGATGTGATGTTGATTTCAATATTGGTACTCTTGTAATAATCCATGACTTCACCCGTTAAATATTGTGTGAAGGCTACAACTTCCGTTTTTCCATAGAACTGCATTGGAATTTCGATTTTCATTTTTTGCAGGTTGCCGTTTTTGTAAAAGCCTTTTCCTACAACACCAGTGTAATTCGGGAAGTAGTCTTCGACCTTTGTCTTGAAGCGGTCAAATCGCTCTGAATCATCTTTGTAGCTGCTTTTCGCATTATCTGAAGGGAAGAATACATTCTCCTCATTGAGCGTATCCCAATTTCCGATATCAGCAGAGCCTGCTTTCACATCCGTTTTGGCGATAAAGTTGCCTGGAACGATAGATGATTTTGGTGCTTGCTTATAAAGGGCAATCATGACAGGCACTTTTTGCAGTCCGTCCATTTGACGAATGCGCTTAACCACTTGTTCAGCGATTTTTTCACCCTCTGCCAAAAGTTTCTTTGAATTTTTCGATGAATCGATGGTCACCTCTTGCTGCGGGTCACCGATCTTTTCACGGTAATAATAAACAGAGTTCAGTGCAAGACCAATGACAACTCCGCCAAGCTGTAAGCTGTTTTTGTCTTTTCGAATTAAGTAATTATGCTCTAGCATCGAAGCTAAGTAGATAGGACTATTTTCATTTTTAGACTTTGTTGAACCTGAGTTTGGAAGAGCAGGATTTAAGCCTAGATTCTTAAAGTCTTTATCTTCTTTTTCTGCCTTTTTTAGATCACTGCCTGTTTTTTTGCGTGCCAGCCAGCTGAGAACGGTGTCCTCATCTAAATGCTGTCCTTCTTGGAAAAGATAGTCGTTTGTATTAAATGACTCTGTTGCGAGGCGCATGAGTCCTGTTTCAAATTCATCAATGTCCAAGCGTGTGTTGAGACGCTCCGCTGTTAAACCTCTCGCAGCTCCTTGTTTAAACGGCAGCACCATTTTGTAATAGGAGTCTGAGATATTGTACATCGGGATGATGGCTGTTTCCTTTGTTTCCTTCGTTTCATCCGTTTTTTGTGTGACCTCTTCCTCTTCCTTTCCCCCAAAAGGTGCACACGCTGACAATACCAGTGTGAGCATTGTCAGCAGCAATAACAACTTTTTCAATAGAAAACACTCCTCTTATTTCTTTAGCTCCTCGAGCATTTTAGCTTCGTCCCAAATTTCAATATTGAGTTCTTCTGCCTTTGTCAGCTTACTCCCCGCTGCTTCTCCGGCAATGACTAGATCTGTTTTTTTACTCACACTGCCTGCCAGCTTGCCGCCTAATGCTTCGATCGCTGCTTTTGCATCGTTTCGAGCCATTTCTTCTAACTTTCCTGTCAGCACAATGGTTTTTCCTGCAAAATAGGAATCACTTTCTTCTGCTTTTACCGGCTTTGGCCCTGTATAGGTCATATTGACTCCAAGCTCTTTTAGTTCGTTCAGCAGATCAAGTATTTCTTCTTTCTCAAAGTACGTGACGACGGCATCAGCCATTTTTTCACCAATTTCGTCGACTTCAAGTAATTGTTCTTTCGTTGCTTGCTTTAATTGATCGATGTTTTCGAAATGCATCGCCAAGGTCTTAGCCGCCTTTGAACCAATAAATCGAATGCCGAGTCCAAATAGTAAACGCTCAAGAGAGTTTTCTTTCGACTGCTCAATCGAACGCAGTAAATTGTCGACAGATTTTTCGCCCATTCGTTCAAGCTGAATCAGCTCTTCTTTTGTTAATCGGTAAAGGTCTGACACACGAGAAACGAGCTGTTCCTTGAAGAGCTGTGTAATGACCCGCTCGCCAAGCCCATCAATATTCATTGCATTACGGGAAACGAAGTGAATGAGACCCTCACGTATTTGGGCAGGACATTCTGGATTGATGCATCGCAAGGCCACTTCTCCTTCGATTCGCACCAGCTCACTATAACACTCTGGACATTCAGTTGGCATGTGAAACGGCTTTTCTTCGCCTGTACGCTGATCGACAAGGACACCTGCGACTTCAGGAATAATATCGCCGGCTTTTTTCACAATCACCTGATCAAAATAGCGAATATCCTTTTCTTTGATCAAATCTTCATTATGAAGCGATGCACGCTGCACTGTCGTCCCTGCTACTTTGACAGGCTCAAGAATCGCTGTTGGTGTAATCACGCCTGTTCGCCCGACGCTTAGTTCAATATCAAGCAGCTTCGTTACGACCTCTTCAGCTGGAAACTTGTACGCAACCGCCCAGCGCGGGCTTTTTGCTGTAAAGCCGAGTTCTTCCTGCTGAGCCAGTGAATCGACTTTAATGACAATTCCATCGATTTCATATGAAAAATCGGCACGCTTTACTTTTAATGTTTCAATAAGGTCGATGACTTCTTCGATCGTTTGGCACATCCGTCTTTCTTTGTTTGTTTTAAAGCCAAGTTCGTCGAGAAGATCAAGTCCTGCGCTTTGCGTTTCAACACCAATTTCATCAAGCTCCGCTATACTGTAGACGAATATATCAAGGTTTCGTTTCGCTGCAATTTTCGTATCAAGCTGACGAAGTGAACCTGCAGCCGCATTACGCGGGTTTGCAAACGGCTCTTCTTCGTTTTGTATTCTTTTTTCATTTAATGCTTCAAAAGAAGGTTTTGGCATAAATGCCTCGCCTCTCACTTCAATCGACAGAGGGCGTTTGATTTTTAGCGGGATGGAACGAATCGTTTTGAGGTTTTCAGTAATATCCTCCCCCGTTGTTCCATCTCCGCGTGTCGCTCCTCGGACAAACACGCCATTTTCATAACGGAGAGAAACAGCGAGTCCATCAATTTTCAGCTCGACATTGTATGCGATATCGTCACCGACTGCTTGACGAACCCGGCGGTCAAAATCAAGAAGGTCCTGTTCATTAAACGCATTCCCAAGGCTGAGCATCGGTGTGCCGTGACGCACTTTTTGGAAGGCGTCTAAAACAGCGCCGCCTACTCTTTGTGAAGGAGAATCCGCTGCTTTTAAGTCAGGGTGTTCTTCCTCCAGAGAGATCAGCTCACGCATCCGCGCATCATATTCAGCGTCAGGAACACTTGGACGATCAAGTGTATGATATTCGTAGTTGTATTGATTCAAAATCTGGTGCAGTTCCTCGATCCGGCGTTTCGCTGCTTCTTTATCCATCTGCTTCTTCCTTTCAATTCATCCGTTTTGTCCTATCAGTTTATTGCTTCTCGATTGGTGCAAATGCTGCGAGAAGACGCTTAATGCCTGTAGGGCTTGGGAACGCAATATCAAGCTCTGTGCTGTCTCCGCTGCCTTTCACACTCACAACCGTACCAACGCCCCATTTTTTATGGGCCGCTTTATCGCCCACAGCCCAGCCAATACTGCCGCCGCCTGTGTTTTGAATCGTTTGTGTTTGCGGACGTGAGACAGGTCCCCGTCTTTGCGGTCTTTCTCTTGTTTGACCAAACGGTGTTTTTGTTTCTTTTTTCTCATTTAGGTTGTCCAATAAATCGGCTGGTATTTCTCGAATGAATCTTGATTCAAGGTTCATGTTTGTCCGGCCGAAAAGTGTTCTCATTTTTGCACTTGATAAATAAAGCTCTTCTTCAGCCCGTGTGATGCCTACATAAGCGAGGCGGCGCTCTTCTTCCATCTCTGCATCTTCCATTAATGAACGGCTGTGCGGGAAGACACCCTCCTCCATTCCCATTAAGAAAACAACAGGGAATTCTAGACCTTTTGCGGCGTGAAGTGTCATTAAGATGACGGCATCCTGATCTTCTTCTTCATTCTCATCCAGCTTATCAATGTCTGCGACGAGGGCGAGATCTGTCAGGAAGGTCACAAGTGACTTGTCTTCATTTTGTTCTTCAAAGTTCTTAGTGACGGATAGAAACTCGTCAATATTTTCTAAGCGGCTTTGTGCTTCAATCGTTTTTTCAAGCTTCAGCGCTTCACGATAGCCTGTTTTCTCTAGAATTTCTTCTGTTAATTCAGTGACAGATAAATAATCCTGCATGTTCGTCATTTGATCAATGAGCTGTTTGAACTCATCAAGCGCATTGGCTGCCCGTGCACTCAGTCCAATGAAATCCACCTGACCAAGTGCTTCAAACATAGACAGGTCATTCATCTCCGCATATGCTGCAATTTTATCAACAGATGTCGCCCCGATTCCGCGCTTTGGTACGTTGACAATTCGCGCAAAACTAATATCGTCATCTGGGTTTGCCACTAGGCGTAAGTATGCCAAAATGTCTTTGATCTCTTTTCTGTCATAGAACTTCGTGCCGCCGACAATGTTGTATTGAATGTTGGCTTTCATTAACGTTTCCTCTATGACACGAGACTGGGCATTTGTCCGGTAAAGGATCGCAAAATCGGATAATTTGCGCTTTCCGCTCTGATGAAGCTGACGAATCTTTCCTGCGACAAATTGTCCTTCACCAAATTCATTATCTGCACGATAATAGGCAATCTTCGCTCCTTCATCATTTTCTGTCCAAAGATTTTTCGGCTTCCGGTTTGCATTGTTTTGAATGACCGTATTTGCGGCATGCAAAATGCGTTTCGTCGATCTGTAATTTTGCTCAAGCAGAATCACTTCACTGGATGGATAATCTTTTTCAAAGGAGAGAATGTTTGTAATATCCGCTCCGCGCCAGCGATAAATAGACTGATCCGAATCACCGACAACACATATATTTTGAAAGCGCTGCGCGAGCAGTTTCACAAGCATGTACTGTGCTCTGTTCGTATCCTGATACTCATCTACATGAATGTATTGGAATTTCCGCTGATAGTGCTCTAATACTTCAGGAATGCGCTCAAACAGACGAATTGTCATCATAATTAAATCATCAAAGTCGAGTGATTGGTTTTTGAGTAAACGCTTTTGATAATCTGTATAGACATCGCTGACCACTTGATCATAGAAATCACCAGCTGTTTTGGCGTATTCCTCTGCGTCAATGAGTTCGTTTTTTGCACTGCTGATGGAACCTAAAATGCTGCGCGGGTCAAACTTTTTAGGATCGATATTCCGTTCTTTTAAAATGTTTTTAATAACTGAAAGCTGGTCAGATGTGTCTAAAATAGAGAAGTTGCGATTCACACCAATGCGGTCAATATCACGTCTTAAAATACGGACACACATGCTGTGGAACGTAGAGATCCAGATGTCATCTGCGCCAGGCCCTAAAATAGCATGGACACGTTCACGCATTTCACGTGCTGCTTTATTTGTAAATGTAATCGCTAAAATGTTCCACGGAGCCACATGCTTTTCTGCCATTAAGTAGGCAATTCGATGTGTGAGCACCCGTGTCTTCCCGCTTCCTGCTCCTGCCATCAACAATAAAGGACCGTCTGTTGCTTTGACTGCTTCTTTCTGTGCGTCATTCAGCCCTTCTAATAGATGATTCGATATTTCATTCATTCCATTCACCGCCAATTCGAACTTATGTTCTATTTTAACCCGTTTCGTCTTATTTGACTATGATGACTTTTTGACTGCCTCCACTGTCTTTAATGCTTCTTTGAAATTGTCATAAATGACGTTTCCTACAACCACGACGTCTGTATGCTGGGAGAAGTCTTTTGCCTGCTTAGCGTTCTCGATGCCGCCGCCATAAAAAAGAACTGTTTCATCAAGCACTGCTTTTGTTTCTTTGACAAGCTCTATGTCTCCAAGCGTTCCACTATATTCCAGATAAAAAACGGGCAGCTTCATCAAATGCTCTGCCACTCTTGCATATGCCCTGACGTCATCGATATCCAGCGCTGTATTTGCCTCTGTGAGCTTGGCCGCTTTACAATCTTCATTTAAGATGACATAACCTTCAGGCACAATCTCTTCCATTGACATCAAATCACCGAATTCCTTCATTGCGTCCTTATGCAGCCCAACAATCCAGTCAGGATGAGAGCTGTTTAAAACGGTCGGGATGAAATACAGATCAAAGCCAGGCACAATCATCTCATGTGTGGAGATTTCGAGCACACATGGCACTAGAAACCGGCGGACCTTTGACATCAATTGAAGCACGTTGTCCTCTGTCACATGATCACTTCCGCCAATCAATATGGCATCCGTCCCAGATTCGCAAATCGCTTCTAGCTGTTCATCGGAAATTTCTTTATTTGGATCGAGTTTAAAGACATGCTTCCACTCGGTAACATCATACATGAAAAACGTTCCTCCATTCGTTTCATTCCATTTAAATATTATAACAAAATCAAAGGCCGCAAAAAATGGGTAACCTCCTTTAGCTAAAAGTTTCATTCTTTTGAAAATGGGTGATCGTGACTTTACATAAAATTGCTGGAGAATAGATAAAAAATCCACTAGAAGAGGAGCTGAAAGAGGTTGTTATTTTGGCACTTTGTCACATACTATTATACAATAAAGGAATATTTTACTATAGATTTAAAAACCATCTATTAAGCAGAGGTGACTCAGTTGAAAAGAACGATTACATATGAACAAAATATAGACATCGGATACATCTATATCACCCCGCAAGCGAAGCATATGAAAATCAAAAAAACCATTGAATTAGATGTCAATGAATGTGTCAATGTAGATATCGACCAAGAGGGCCGAGTGGCTGGCTTGGAGTTATTTTCAGAAGAATCCAAAGTGCTGCGGAACACACCGGTTTATGAGGATGAGCTTTCTTTACGTTTGACGGATCAGGAAATTCTCTCAACCTATCAACTGTCAGGCGTTGAATTCCAATTCTCAACACCTGATCACAATGAGCTGATCGGTTTTACTATTTTCGATCCTCTTCGCTATAACATCACAAGAAAAAAACCGTTTTGATCTTTCAAAACGGTTTTTTCAAATTATTGTCTCACTTCATTAAAATAATGGACGGATGTCATGGCCCCTTCGTCGACCATCTTGTTGTCTTGGATATCTAATGGATCTGGGTGGCCGGCTTTTTCAGGAACCTTTTCATCTGACCGGAACATGCTTGCCCATTTTTTCAGATGCTGTTTATTTTTTACCGCTAATAACACAGCTCCTCCAACCCCTAATCCTGCAAGTACATACGCATTTGGACGCTTATTCATGTATGTTCCCTCCCCTTATGATCTTATTTGTAAGTTACCCCGCCTTTTCATTTCTAAACGTCACAATATGCTGATGTGGTTTCTCTTTCATTAAAAAGTGGAATAACAACAGCAATGAAAGAGAAAAGAGGGGATCTTCGTGACAACAACCTTAATTGTCATCGGCGCATTGCTAGTCATTTGTTTGATCATCCCAATCATTCTATTGATCTGGATTTGGATGAGGGATGAAAAACAAGAAGAACATTCAGTTCTGCGAAATTATCCGGTCATTGGAAAGCTGCGGTTTATCTTTGAAAAAATAGGACCTGAGCTTCGCCAATATCTGTTTCTGAATGACCGAGAGGAGCTGCCCTTCTCAAGAAGAGAATACGAGCAGGCGGTCATGTCTGGGAAGTACAAAAGCCGGACGATGGGCTTTGGATCAAAACGTGATTTTGACAAGCCAGGCTATTATATTCGAAACGTCCTGTTTCCAAAGCAGCGAAATGAACTACGAATCGATCAATCTGAAAAAATCAAAACAAAAGTGTATCAGATTGATCAAGACAATTTACTGCGAAGAAGTGAACATGTCAAAGAAGTCGAAGCAAATCCTTACTTTCTCCATCAAGAGGATGTACAAGTCATTGGCGAACACACATGTCAAAAGCCTTTCCATGTGAAAGGACTGATCGGTCAATCTGCCATGAGCTACGGCTCCTTAGGCGACAGGGCGATTACAGCTCTATCCTCAGGATTAAAAATGGCCGGCGGGACGTGGATGAACACAGGTGAAGGCGGGCTTTCTCCCTATCACCTCAAAGGCGGCGCAGATATTATTTGCCAGATTGGGCCTGGTTTATTTGGCGTTAGAACAGAGGATGGCTCATTTTCCTTTGAAGAATTCAAGAAAAAAAGCGAACACGAGGAAGTCAAAGCCTTTGAACTCAAGCTGGCACAAGGAGCAAAAACACGCGGCGGTCATATTGACGGCGAAAAGGTGACGGAAGAAATAGCGAATATCCGTAAATTGCCGCCTCACCAATCCATTGACAGCCCAAACCGCTTTGAGATGTTCCACTCCATTCCTGACATGTTTGATTTCATTGAACAGCTGCGGAGTATAGGAGGAAAGCCAGTTGGAATCAAACTTGTTGTCGGACATAAAGAAAATATTGAAGAGCTCGCCAGCTATATGAAAAAAAGCGGGAAACACCCTGATTTCATTACAGTGGATGGCGGAGAAGGCGGTACAGGGGCGTCCTTTCATGAATTGGCGGATTCCGCAGGGCTGCCGATTTTCACGGCGCTCCCAATGGTTCATCAAATATTGAAAGAATACGGTGTCAGACATCAGGTGAAGCTCTTTGCTTCTGGCAAGCTTCTCTCTCCTGATAAAATTGCGATTGCCCTTTCAATGGGAGCTGACTTTGTGAATATTGCCAGAGGTCTCATGTTTTCAGTCGGATGCATTCGCGCCCAAGTCTGCCACACGAATAAATGCCCGGTCGGGGTCGCCACGACTGATCCAAAGCTGCAAAAGGGTTTATCGATTGAAGAAAAAAAATACCGAGTGTGCAATTATATCCTCTCTCTTAGAGAAGGTTTGTTTAATTTATCCGCAGCTGCGGGTCTAGAATCGCCTATTCATTTTAATGAAAAACATATTATTTTTAGACAAGAGAATGGCGAGACAAGCGAAGTGCCGATGTTCTCAGGCACACAGCCATCTGTCTAGCTCGAAAAGGTGCGGAAACGCGCCTTTTTTGTTAATATTTTTAATCAATCGCGTACTAAGTTTGCAAACAGTAGGATTTAAGAAAATCATCTCAAGCGAAGACGGCATCTCCTATGAAGGAGAAAGATGGTTGATGGGCGAGCTAAAGTAAAAAAACAGGGACACTTTATCAGCCCCTGCCCGCCTTTTCATAAAAAAACTGCAAACAAGTCCATTTTTCGTAAAAAGGATTGTTTACAGTGAAAGCTGCTTTATTTTGTTTCGTTATTTTCCTGCTGTTCTGCTACGCGGTCAAGTGCCATCGTATAGGCATCGTTGCCATAGTTCAAGCAGCGTTTGACACGTGAGATGGTTGCAGTGCTTGCACCTGTTTCCGTCTCAATTTTATGATACGTGTTTCCCTCACGAAGCATACGCGCTACTTCAAGACGCTGTGATAAAGATTGGATTTCATTGATGGTACATAAATCATCAAAGAATCGATAACATTCTTCCAGGTCTTTAAGGGATAAGATGGAGTTGAATAACTGATCTAAGCTTTTGCCCCTTAATTTATCAATTTGCATCTTAATACATCTTCTCCTTTACTATTGCCACACCGCTTCGCACGATCTTCTTCTAAGAAAGCGGTATCTTTCCTGACTAATTTTTTTAAAACCTCAGCAATGAGCTTTGAACAGATCATGACAGGTTTGGTTCTACGCTGAAAATGCCGTCAGGTTCTTTCGTAAGCCGAAGCTTCTTTATCGTAAACAAATTCGACAAGTTCTGTCATTTTCCTTGTATGACAATCTGACAAACTTGTTTGCTTCCGGTATAAAGATGACTTCTGCTTGGTTAGGTCTTCTGCCCTCATATACAGGCTTTACGGAAAGCTCGGCGAGACCACAAATATGCGCCCCGCCTTGCTCGGGTTATTCAAAATATGTTGGCCGGTCAGCGTAACCGGCAAATTCATTTTACAATTAGAGTACTTCATTCGTCATGTCAAAGCCCTCTGCTTTGTCAACAGCTCCACATAAGATCATGATCACTTACATGGCAGTGAAGAGAACCATGGCTCACTTCTGCCCTATAACAGCAGTCAGAAATGCAGCAAAGATGATACAGCTCCACTCTGTTATATTTTAACGCATTATAGACGGAAAGAGTACAGTTTTTTTCATGACATCAAATATTCCTCTTGGTGTCACTCGAATATACGGCAAATGTGTACTTTGGAAAAAGACAAGTGTATCAATTGGGCAGTCAAATGGATAGCCGCGCTCAATGAGCAGCTCGCGTAATGTTTGTTCCTGCTGAAGAACAGTTTCAAACGGTTCAGCCGATGCACAGCCGGATAATTGCAGCGGGATTTCGTGCAAAATTTTCCCGTTCTCTGTGAGTACGATTCCCCCGCCAATTTCTTTCATCCGCTTATGTGCCAGCATCATATCTTCTTTATTTTTCCCGATCACTAAAATATCACCCGTGAGCGAAAATGAGCTGACAAAGCCCTGCACTTTATTTGCGAACCCTTTTAGCATCGTATTCACACGCCACTCACCTTTTCGGTCAATCAGGCTAAAGAAGCTTTGATCATGGTCACATGACAGCTGGTTGATTGAGTTATCAATTTCCACTGTATAAGGCTCCATGATGACAGCATTTCTCATCTTCACACCTAGCGGCATAGAGAATTGCAAATCACTCATCGTGAGGTCGTAGCTTAAATCTAATGGAAGAAGCCCGCCATTTTCCCATTTTGTTTCTTGGAATTGATGCTGGTTCTCGCCATCTAATTTGAGAATAACCCCTTTAGATATGACCGTTTCAGGATTTGGGTTCATTGGATCATCTAAAATATTCAAAGAAGCCAGCCGGCCTGGGCCAACAACGCCTAATAAATCATCAATTTGATAGTATTTTGCAATGTTAAATGTCGCCATATTATACGCATCAATGATCGGCACGCCTTCTTCAAGGGCAATCGAAATCAAACGGTTAATCATGCCTTCCTCATAAAAGTGAGGGGCAGCACCATCTGTTGTATAGAAAAAGTGATCATAGTGTCTAAAGTCACGCTCATGCAGTTCTCTTAAAATGTTCACTAAATCTGGGCGGATGGAAGAATGCCGCAATGAAACATGATAGCCAAGGGACAAGCGTTTTAACACATCGTCGGCATTCATCGCTTCATGATCACTGTCCGCGCCAAACAGCTTCATTTTTGTTAGCGTTTTCTCAGAAGCTCCAGGGAAATGCCCTTCAATTCGTTTTCTCTGCTTCTTTGTTTCTTGCATGCAATATAAAATGAGATCATCACCGTCCATCAATCTTGGCCAGCTTGTTAATTCGCCGCCTTGGAGGACGTCAGGATGATCAATCCATTCCTTCCGGTAGTTGACTGGCAGCATCTCATCTTCATATCTGACTTCCGTTTGAAGATCGTATCTGGACCACCAGAAATACTGAAATGGCTGCTTTTTTAATTCACATAGGGTGGAAAGCGCTTTCTTTTCATTGCTTTGCAAAAGAAGAAATAAGTTATCGCTGACCATCGTTGTTGTGCCAAATTGAGACACATATTCTGCAAGTGATTGGGGATTATAAATATGGAACGGATGCGCGTGAGGCTCTATATACCCAGGCACAATGTATTTCCCTTCACAATCAATCACACGTTTAGCTGATTTATTTTGAGGAAGCTCTGCTCCGACATAAACAATTCGATCATCATGTATCCAAATATTTGCCTTCACCCATTGCTTCAAAAACGGGTTAAGCACGAGTCCATTCGTTAAAAGGAGTGTTGGAACTATTTTTGAGTCGACTACATCGATTTGTGTGCGGATGTCATTGTTTCTCCAATTAAAAGTACGTTCGGACATTCACATACTCTCCTTCATTTGTATTAGCCCTATCGTAACATAACGAACTACGTTACGCATTAATGAAACGTTACAATTTCTTGAAATCACACTTAAAATAATTTAAAAAAGGAGATTCACCTTCAATGAAACCTAATCTCGGCTTAATGGAAGCGCTCATTAGAATTGCCTGCGGAATGACAATATGTACTGTGGCTGGATCCTTATATGCTAGAAAACCATGGAGTAAAATGCTGCTTTTTAGCATCATGTTTGGCGGTATGAAACTGGGGTCTGGCATTCTTCGTTTTTGTCCAGTGACATATATGTGTGAGCAGCAGGACACACATAAAGAGAAGGCTGAGTAAGGCAGCCTTCTTTTTTGTGATCATTTTCATCTCATTCCACTGCTTCACACCATTCGACCATTGTCCCTGCAATAATTTCAGCTGCTTCAATCACATGCTCAATGTCAATGGATTCATTCGGAAAATGGGCAAGCTCCGTTGTTCCCGGTCCAAACACGATGATCGGAATACCTGCAGCTTGTGACAGTAATCCGCCGTCAGTTCCCCAAGGGGCGGCTTCGATTTTCGGCGGCTGCTTCATGACCGCTTCATATTGTTCCTTCAATAAACCTAAAAGCGGATGATCTGTATCGATTGAACCCGGAAGCCATCTTGCACCAAACCATTCGACCTCAACAGGATGCTCTTGGAACCATTCATCTTTTTCTCCGAGTCCTGCCATCCAATTTTCTAATTCCTTCTCTGCCTGTTCTACCGTTTCACCGGGCATCACCCCGAGCCTGCCTTCCATTGTGACAAGGTCTGCTACAGAGGATGGCCAATCACCGCCTTGAATTTTCCCGATATTGATTGGGATCGGGATTGGGATATGCTGAAACAGCGGCTCGGTGATTCGCTGATTTCTTTCTTCTTCAAGTGCCGCTATATGTGAAAGGACAATCGTGCTCTTTTCAATAGCAGAAACGCCGTGATATCTTGTTCCGCCATGAGCAGCCCTTCCTTTAATATGCAGTCTGAACCATTTAGATCCCTGCTGAATCGGAAAGATTTTCATATGACTTGGCTCTGGAATGATGGCTGCATCTGCGGTATATCCTCTTAGTATGGCTGCAAGGGTGCCTGCACCGCCGCTCTCTTCTTCGACAACACTATGAAACACAACATCTCCCTTCAGCGGAATCTGAAGCGCATGCAGTGCCTCAAGTGCAAAGAGTAAAGAAACGTTTCCACCTTTCATATCTGTTGCCCCGCGTCCATAAAGTCTCCCGTTTATGATATGCCCGCTGTAGGGCGGATATGTCCATTGTTTGTGATCTCCTGCCGGGACAACATCCACATGCCCATTTAATAAAATAGATTTGCCGCCTCCTTTACCTTTCAATCGTCCAGCGACATTGGGACTTCCGTTAAAGGAACGCCTCGGGGAATAAAAATACGGATGGTTCAGCAAGTCATCTCCGCCAATGTCCCACATGTCAACATCAAAGCCAATGGCAGAAAGTTTATTTGCTACGATTTGCTGTACTTCTTGCTCATTTCCTTGTGTGCTGTCACATTGCACCATTTGCTGAAGAAGCGTCACGGCTTCCTCCTTATGCTCTTTCATCCAGTTTCTGATACGTGTGGTTGGCTGCAAGTCGGTCATCCTTTCTACACAACAGATTTGACATCAGGCGCTAAAATGAGCGGCGCCTCTGTCGCCCTCATGACATCTTCCGGCTGATACGGCGGCATGACTTCACGCAAAATGAGCAGCTGTGATTTGACCTCAATGACTGCCATATCCGTAATAATCAGATCTACACAAGACTTAGCAGTTAAGGGCAGCGTGCAGGCTGCTTTTATCTTAGATTGTCCATGTTTATCAAGGTGGCTCATCACGACCACCACCTTTTTCGCTTTTTGCGCAAGTTCAATCGCTCCACCCATACCCGGCACTCGTTTCCCTGGCACAATCCAATTGGCAAGATCCCCATGACTGCTGACTTCAAGTGCACCTAAAATGGTCATATCCAGCATTCCTTTGCGAATGATGCCAAAAGCGGTTGTGCTGTCCATATATGAGCCGCCTTTTGTTAACGTAATGGGAAAACCGCCGGCATTGCACAAATTCGGATCTTCTTCCCCTTGTACTGGTGAACCGCCTGCTCCCATAATGCCGTTTTCTGCATGCAGCCACACCTCGTAATGTGCTGGGATGTATTCAGCTGCAAGGGTCGGGATGCCGATCCCAAGATTGACGATCATCCCATCTTCAATTTCCTGTGCCGCGCGTTTGGCTATGCGGTGTCTTAAATCGATGTCTCCCATGCCCATGTCCAGTTCACTCCTTTTGATTGCACGATCTGGTTCACAAATACGCCTGGTGTGACGATTTCCTCTGGATGAAGCCTACCAACAGGCACAATCTCTTCTACTTCCGCAATGGTCCAGTCTCCTGCCATCGCCACAATCGGGTTTGTATTCCGCGCGCTTTTATCAAAAATCAGGTTGCCTGCTTCATCTGCTTTGAGGGCATTCACAATCGCGATATCCGCAGTCAGTGCAGGCTCAAGAATATACTTCTTTCCATCCAGCTGAACCAATTGTTTCTCATCAAGATTGAGACTATCCATGCCGACATCTGTCACAATGCCCGCTAAACCCATCCCGCCTGCCCTGATCTTTTCTGCTAGGATGCCCTGCGGGTAAAAAAGAACGTCTAGTGTACCTGCCTGCATTTTCTGCCCAGCAATTGGATTTGAGCCAATATGAGAGGCAATGATTTTCTTCACTCTTCCTTCTGTGATCAGCCTGCCAACACCGATTTGCGGGAAGCCTGCATCGTTTCCGATCAATGTCAGGTCTTTGATATTGGCTTCTAGGATGGCATCGATCAATGATGGCGGGGACCCCACACCGCCAAAGCCGCCAAACATGATGGTCATTCCGTCTCTAAAATGCGTGATGACTTGATCAAAGTTCGCTGTTTTGTTCATCATTTTTCCTCCCTACATGGCAGATGGGAAAAACCCTCGATTGATGACTTCTTGCTCGACCTGCGTCATTGTCTGCCCGAATAAATGAATCAGTTCATCCATCTCCTGCTGCGTAATGGAAAGAGGTGGTGCGATCATGACCGCTGCACCTCCCACACCATCCTCTCCAGCGCTTGCTGGGTAAACAAGCAAACCATTTTGCTTGGCCGTCTCCACAACTAAATGCGTCATTTGAGCATGGGCAGGAAATGGTGTTTTCGATAATCGGTCTGCGACAAACTCAATGCCAATGAGCAGTCCCTTTCCTCTCACATCCCCTATGATGGAATGTTTTGTTTGCAAATCCTTTAAAGCATTCATTAAATATCGGCCAGACAGATCAGCCCGTTCTGAAAGCTGGTGTTTTTTCATGTATCGAATGACAGCCAGTGAGACGGCTGCTGAAAGCGGATTGCCGCTATAAGTGTGGCCTGCCATCACAGAGCCCGAACCGCTGAGAATCGGTGCAATCACATGATCCGCTGAGACAGCTGCTGCAATTGGTGAATAGCCGGCGCTCATGCCTTTTCCGAGTACCATAATATCTGGTACGACGCCCCAATGTTCCATGGCAAACATTTTCCCAGTTCGTCCAAAGCCTGTCATGACTTCATCTGCAATCATTAAAATATCGTTTTCCTCACAAACTCGCTTCATCGCCGCAAAATATCCATCTGGCGGAACAAGCGCCGCGCCCGCTGCTCCAACAATCGGCTCTGCAATAAAAGCCGCAATCCTCTCTTTTCCTATACGCTGGATGACAGTTTTAAATTCCTGTACATACCATTCGACCTGCTTGCTTTCTTCCTTTGGCAGCCACGAACGGTAGCTGTATGGCGGAGACAGCACCGGGTGTTTTTCGAGCAGTGGTTCAAAGCGCTCTCTCCTTGCAATATGCCCTGACATCGACAGCGCACCGAGTGTGATGCCATGATAACTCATCCATCTTGAAATGATGTGATTCTTCTCAGCCTTCCCCTGCTCCTGCCAATGCTGAATGGCAATTTTCATGGCGGTTTCTGTTGCCTCTGATCCGCTTCCGACAAAAAAAGACCAGTTCAGGTTCCCTGGGCAGAGCGTACTCAATTCATAGGCAAGTTCTTCTGCTGGTTCATTTGTGAATTGTGATCTGTACGTAAAGCTCACCTTTTCCGCTTGCTCTGTCATGGCATCAATGATGTCTCGTATGCCATGTCCAATACTCGCCGTGACAGCACCCGATGAGCCGTCTAAATATTTTTTCCCGTCCCGATCATATAAATAAATCCCCTCTCCTTTCACAGCCACAGGATAATGCTGATTCAACATCGGTTTGATTAAGTAATCCCGGGTCTCCACTTTGTCATTCCTCCCTTTCTCGTCAGCAGCTGCATCTTTCTTTTTTCATGAATCGCAAGAAAATTTTGTATACTTGTTATAAGATTAGCTTAATCAAGAGGGCAGTCATCCTCCATTCGCCACATGCCCGAATTTCACACGTATTTTTTATACATCGTGTATAAGAGTGTTCAAAAGGAGGTCATGAGTCTATGGCGATTCTCGTCAAAGATGCACTCTCGCTCGATATCATGAAGGAAACAAAGCTGCTTGCTGGGGAAAATGGACTGGATCGTCTCATTCAGTGGGTGACCATCGTGGAAATTATCGAAGATACTTCAAGGCTTTCAGAAGGGGAACTGCTCGTCACAACCGGCTTTGGGCTTGCAGACAATCAGGAAAGGCGCACCCGGCTTGAGGAGCTGATTCAATCTCAACGCCTATCGGCCATTGCGATTTATAAAGGCGTATACTTAACGGAAATTCCGGCATCACTGATCGAAGCTGCCAAAAACAGCGGCATTCCACTCATCGAGATTCCTTCACATGTCAACTTCTCAGACATTACAAAAGCCGTCCTAGAGCAAATCGTCAGCAGCCAGCTCCATCAGCTTAAATATTCTTCAGCCATTCACCAAAGACTAACCCATTTAAATGTCAGCAATAAAAATGTCACACAAATTACAGATGAGCTGGCACACCTCACTTCGGCGAACATCGTTGTGCTTGATGTTTTTTTACATCAAACAGCAGCTCATCTCATAAAAGATGAAGTGACGTACGCTCCTGCTTTTGGCTTTCTGACAGATCATGAACCAATCGAAACGACGCCTCTTCTCAAGCAGGCTGAGGAGAAAGGAAGGCTCGTTTATGACACGTGCGGTGCGTTTGTCCTCGCTGCGTGTCCAGTGATTGCGATGGGCGATATTTTCGGATTTATTGTATCTTTAAAGAAAAAGGATGCGTGGCATCATCTCGACGCGATTGCCATCGAGCATGCCGGGGCGGTGTATGCGATTGAATGGCTGAAGCAAAAAGCCATTCAAGATACAGAAAACCAAATGCAAGGTCATTTGTTAGATGATATTTTGCAGCAGCAATACACAGAAGAAAGCTATGTGGTCGAACAAGCAACAAAGCTGCAATACGATATGAGCGATGAGCAGGTGGTCATCTACTTTCAATTTCAGCATCAGCACACACAGCTCGATCACCAAATGATGCAGCGCCTGTCTCAATTGCTCACGTCGATATTTGAACGCAGACATATTCCTTTTTTACTTAAAACAAGGCTCGATTCCATTTTTGTTCTTACGCCAGCAGGAAAAAAAGCATTTCAAGAAGCAGAGTGGTATCGTGCAGCAGAGGAGTGCCGGAGCACTTGGTCTTATTTTTTTCCCGTCCATCCGATTGTGATTGGCATCGGGAGAGCCTATGACCAAATCGGTCTCTTTGCAAAAAGCGCGAAGGAAGCACAGTATGCAGCAAGGCTTCTTCCACTTTTAAAGACAGACGAATGCATCATTCATTATCAGAAGCTCGGCTTATACGGGATGCTGCTTGAAATGAATGAAGCGGGTATGAATTTGCATGACTTTTACGTGGAGCTGTTAAGTCCCTTGCTTTATACGAAAAAACAGGGGGCTGACCTGATCCATACACTCGAAGTGTATTTGGCACACAATGAAAATATTCAAAAATCTGCGGGGGAATTGTTTATTCACAGGCATACATTAAGCTATCGCTTAAAACAAATTGAAACGAGAACAGGCTGCAGCCTCAAATCCACGGATGACCGGATGAAGCTGCAGCTCAGTATCATGGCGTACCGCCTATCTGGTCTGCTTGATCAGATGAGAACCATTTCATGATTCATTCGGCGTTTTCACCCATAGATTCATATCTTCAATTTTGTCAAAAATATAGCAGTTGTTTTGGAAACGCCCGGTATACGTATAGCCGAGCTGATAAAACACTTGGTTCATTCCATAGGACAGTGCACGTGCGAGAGAATAAAAGACATAGATGTGCATGGATTGAAGTTCTTTTTCGAGTGCTAGAATCAAATGATGCATGAATCCTAGTTTTCTGTATGATGGAAGGGTCGCACAATCTGTTAATTCCGCATGACCATACGGCGCATTGATTTCAGCGGATGCCGCACTCACAATGTGCCCGTCATGTTCAACGGCATAAAAGACGGTCCCTTCCTCCATCACCTTTTGGATGTAATCTGGCTCATTCATTGGCGTAGGATACGTTTCAAAAACGGTATCATAGAGCTTTGCCAGCTTGTGAATATCCTTCGGATCGGCTTTCCTCATCACATACTCATCCTGCCAAGTGCCTTGGTCTTTTTTGAGAGGCTTTTTCTGAATAGACGCAACAATTTCATCTTCCTTCAGCCAATACGGGCTGTTCATCCGATCCTCCGTCAGAAAGAGCGACATGCCGTACGCATCACTTCCAAGGAAATAATGAGAAAACACGCCTTCAAGCCGAAAGCCGTTTTCTAAAAAAAGAGGCATATGCTCACGCCTGACTTTCACAATGACCTTAGAAGCCTTGCAGTCTGCCGCTTCCTGAAGAACCGACTGAATCACATCCCTCACCCTGCCGCTGTAGTCATCCAAACGGATGCGCTCATTAAATGAATCAATACAGATCGAGGCAGAAAAACGCTCGTTTGCAAGTTCCTTCAATTGCACCATATACTCATCCTCTCTTATAAATCAGCTAATAAAAAAAATCCAAATGGAAAATGAAACAATGACGATACCAGAAAAAATCGACATGATCATATACCTAATGGCTGAGCCTTTTTTGGCTTTGTTTTGCTTTCTCGCTTCATACATGATGAGATTGGAGAACAGTATAAATAAAATAAGTAACACAATTGCAAATAGAATGATTCCTTGAATGACCATGCTGCCTCCTCATAAACTCGTCATCCCATACTACTTCTTCATATTCAATCATCATCCCTTCTCATGAATAAAAAACACCTTTCCATCTCGTCAGATAGAAAGGTGTTTTGATTAAACGTTTTTCCCTGCAGCCTTCAGCGCACGGGCACCGATGTCACGGCGATAAAATAGACCTGGCTGTATGATTTCTTCAACCGCTTCATACACTCTTGATCTTGCCGCTTCAAATGTGTCGTCAAATGCGGTTACATTCGCTACACGGCCGCCATTTGTGACGAATTGATCGTTTTCTTTTTTTGTTCCTGCGTGAAAGGTCACTACATCAGTGACAGTCGTTTGCAAGGCACCGATCGGCGTCCCTTTTGCATAGTCTTCTGGGTATCCTTCTGATGCAAGAACCACACTGACAGCCGCAGTGTCTTTCCACTGTAAGTCCACATCTTTTCCATCAAGAATATCGAGGAATACTTGGACTAGATCTGATTCAAGACGAGGGAGAACCACCTGCGTTTCAGGGTCGCCAAAGCGTGCATTGAATTCAATCACCTTTGAGCCTTCTGGTGTCAGCATTAAGCCCGCATATAAAATGCCTGTAAATGGACGCCCTTCCTGCACCATCGCGCGAGCTGCCGGTTTGACGACATCTTCCACCGCTTTTTGGACGACTTCATCTGAAATTTGCGGAACTGGTGAATAAGCGCCCATCCCGCCGGTATTCGGCCCTTTGTCATCTTCAAAGGCCCGTTTGTGATCCTGCGCAATCACCATCGGGTACACCTTTTCTCCGTTGACAAAGGCCATGAGTGAAAATTCTTCGCCTGTTAAAAATTCTTCGATGACAACAGATGCACTTGCATCGCCAAACTTTTCATCCTCTAAGAAATCATGCAGACAATCGACCGCCTCTTCCAGCGTCATGGCCACTGTGACGCCTTTTCCTGCGGCAAGCCCGTCTGCTTTAATAACAATCGGCGCACCCTTTTCTTCCACATATGCCTTTGCTTCTTCAAACGAGGTAAAGGCAGCGTAAGCAGCCGTCGGGATATCGTAATTCTTCATTAAATCTTTTGCAAATTCCTTTGAGCCTTCAATGACCGCAGCTTTTGCATTCGGTCCAAATACTTTTAGACCTGCTTCTTCAAATGCATCAACGACACCTGCGATTAAAGGAACCTCTGGACCGACAATGGTTAAGCCGATTTCGTTTTCTTTTGCAAAACGAATTAATGACTCATGATCGCCTTCGTCGATTGGTACAAGCTTCGCAGCATCTGTCATTCCATCATTGCCGGGTGCGACAAATACTTGGCTGACAAGTTCACTTTGATTCACTTTCCATGCGATGGTATGCTCTCTTCCGCCTCTGCCGATAATTAGTACGTTCACACTGTCATCCCCTTAATGTTTGAAATGTCTAACGCCAGTGAAGACCATGGCGATGCCGTATTCATCTGCTTTTTGAATTGATTCTTCATCACGAATAGATCCGCCTGGCTGAATGATCGCTGTGACGCCTGCCTTTGCAGCAGCTTCCACTGTATCGCCCATTGGGAAGAATGCATCAGAGCCTAGTGCGCTTCCTTTTGCCTTTTCACCTGCTTGCTCAATGGCAATGTTAGCTGAGCCCACACGGTTCATTTGACCAGCACCGATCCCTGCTGTCATTTGATCTTTCGCAAGGACAATAGCATTTGATTTCACATGCTTGACGACTTTCCAAGCTAGCTTTAAGTCTTTCCATTCGTCTTCTGTTGGTTCTCTTTTCGTTGGAATAGAGATGGTTGCTTCCTCTAATCCGTACGTGTCAATATCCTGAACAAGCAGTCCGCCATGGACACTTGTCAGCTGCTTTTCCTTTTTCCCGAGATCCGCTTCTACATCTAATGTTAATAGACGAAGGTTCTTTTTCGCCGTTAACACGTCAAGGGCTTCTTGGCTGAACGATGGGGCGATGACAATTTCTAAGAAAATCGTATGCAGCACCTCAGCCGTTTGTTTGTCTACTTCACGGTTAAGTGCCACAATGCCGCCAAAAATAGAAGTTTCATCTGCCTTGAATGCTCGGTCAAATGCTTCTGCAATCGTTTCTCCTGTGCCAACGCCGCACGGGTTCATATGCTTCACAGCGACAGCTGCCGGCTCCGTGAATTCACGTACAATTTGGAGAGCGGCATCTGCATCTTTGATATTGTTGTAGGAAAGTTCTTTTCCATGTAATTGCTTTGCAGTAGCCAAAGAACCTTTGGCTGGAAGAGCATTTTCATAGAAAGTCGCCGCTTGGTGCGGGTTTTCTCCATAACGAAGGGATTGTTTTTTCTCAAACGTGACAGTGAACTGTTCTGGCTCTGTTTCGCCCACAAAGTTTGTTAAGTAATCCGCAATCAGAGCATCGTATGCAGCCGTATGACGGAATACCTTGGCAGCGAGCTCACGTTTTTTCTCGAGTGACACGCCGCCGTCTTTGATTTGCTGAATGACTGTATCATAGTCACGAGGATCGACAATCACGGTTACGTCTTGGTGGTTTTTTGATGCTGCACGAAGCATTCCCGGTCCGCCAATATCAATGTTTTCAATTGCTTCTTCATACGTCACATCGTCTTTTGATATCGTCTCTTTGAATGGATAGAGATTCACGACAACAAGATCAATCGGCTGAATGCCATGCTTCTCAATCTGTGCCATATGCTCATCGTTTTCTCTCACTGCTAAAAGTCCGCCATGAATGTTCGGGTGAAGTGTTTTGAGTCGTCCGTCCATGATTTCAGGGAATCCAGTGACTTCTGAAATTCCAATGACATCAATGCCGTTCTCTTGAAGAAGCTTATGTGTACCTCCAGTTGAAATCACTTCAACGCCAAGTTCTGTTAATTCTTTCACAAAAGGTACAAGATTCGTTTTATCGGAAACACTGATTAATGCGCGTTTGATCGTCATGCCTTCGTCACCTCATTAAGATAATTCTAAAAGTGATTTGATCACTTTTGGATATAGTGTGTGTTCTAGTTCATGCATTCTTTTTTCAATCGATTCAAGCTCTTCCCCTTGTTCGATATAAATCGCGGCTTGGTCAATAATCGGGCCGGTATCCATACCTTCGTCGACAAAATGGACAGTGATTCCTGCCACTTTGACGCCTGCTTGATAGGCTTGTCCAATGGCATCCAGTCCTGGGAAGGCTGGCAGCAAGGACGGGTGGATATTGACAATTTTCCCTCTGAATGCTTCAAGTAATGTCGGACCAATCAGTCTCATATACCCAGCAAGGAAAATCCATTCCACTTCATGCAGCCTAAGCTGTTCAATGATCGTTTGTTCAAAAGCGGCTTTATTCGGAAAAGCCTTCGGGGTAAAGGCAAAGGAGGGAATGCCCTCTTTCTCAGCACGCTCCAGCACCTTTGCACCCGGTTTATCACAAATCACAATGGCGGCCTCTGCCTGCCACTGTTCTTTTTTTAATGTATCCATAATGGCTTGAAAATTCGTCCCGCTTCCAGAGGCGAAGATCGCAAACTTCTTCATGAGAGGCTTCCACCGCCGAATGTGACACCTTCTCCTTTTTGAACACGGCCGATGAGAAATGCTTTCTCTCCGTCTTCTTCAAGTCCTCTGATCACTTCGACAAGGTCATCTTCTTTTACCGCTAAGACAAAACCAATGCCCATATTAAACACGTTGAACATTTCTTCAGCCTTTAACTGTCCTTTTTCTTGAATAAAGGAGAAAATTGGCGGTACTGGCCATGAGCCGTTATCAATCTCAACGCCAAGCCCTTCAGGCAGCATACGCGGTAAATTTTCAATAAAGCCGCCGCCTGTCACATGTGCCATGCCGTCAATCTTGCCGGCTTTCACTTGTTTGAGAACAGGCTTCACATAAATTTTGGTCGGTTCAAGAAGCTCTTCTCCAAGCGGTCTTGTAAAAGGTTCATACGTTTGATGCAGATCCAGACCAGCGTCTTCCAGCAATACTTTACGAACGAGAGAGTACCCATTGCTATGAATTCCGCTTGAGCTGAGTCCGATAAGCAAGTGCCCCTCTTTGATGCTCTCTCCTGTCACGATTTCATCCTTTTCAACGACGCCTACTGAAAAACCAGCAATATCATATTCATCTTCTGTGTAAAGACCCGGCATTTCTGCTGTTTCTCCGCCGACAAGCGCTGAACCAGACTGCTCACAGCCGTCAGCCACACCTTTGACGATTGATTCAATTTTTATCGGATCTGCTTTACCAACTGCTAGGTAATCTAAGAAAAAGAGCGGCTCTGCCCCTTGTGCCAGCACATCGTTCACACACATTGCCACGGCATCAACACCGATCGTATCGTGTTGATCCATTAAAAAGGCAAGCTTTAATTTTGTTCCGACACCATCTGTTCCTGAGACAAGAACGGGCTTTTTGTATGGCAGCTCAGATAAATCAAACATACCGCCAAATCCGCCTAGAGCACCCATGACGCCTGCTCTTTTTGTACGTTCCACGTGTGTTTTCATTCGTTTGACGGCTTCGTATCCTGCTTCGATGTCGACACCGGCGTTTTTATATGCTTCTGACATCCCATTCACTCCTTTTAGCTGCTTCTCTTCCATTTATTTTCAGCAGAATGAAAGAGCAGCATATCAAATCATCTTGACTGCTGCTCCTTTATTCGATTATTTCGTCAGTGCTGTTTCCTTCACATGCGGAAGAACAGTATCTTCATAAATTTCAGTCGGATATTTCCCAGTAAAGCATGCTAAACATTGACCGCGCTGCGGATCATCATACTTCCTGCCAATCCCGTCCATTAAACCGTCTACAGATAAAAATGCAATGGAGTCTGCACCGATTTCCTGTCTAATTTCTTCCACTGAATGAGAAGAAGCAATCAGCTCTTCATGTGTGGACGTATCAATTCCATAAAAACATGGATGTGCGATAGGCGGTGAACTAATGCGTACATGGACTTCCGTCGCACCCGCTTCTCTCAGCATCGTCACAATGCGGCGGCTCGTAGTTCCGCGTACGATGGAATCATCGACCATCACGACACGTTTTCCTTCGACGACCCCGCGCACAGCTGACAGCTTCATGCGCACGCCCTGCTCACGCAATGCTTGAGACGGCTGGATAAAGGTCCGTCCGACATAACGGTTTTTAATTAAACCGAGCTCATATGGAATACCTGTTGCTTCGGCATATCCAATCGCTGCAGAAATACTCGAATCTGGTACACCTGTCACGACATCTGCTTCGACATGCGCTTCCTCGGCAAGCTTTTTGCCAAGGTTCTTTCTCGCACTATGCACGTTGATGCCGTTGATATTGCTGTCAGGTCTTGAGAAATAAATGTATTCCATGCTGCACATGCTGCGGTTAATGTTCATGGAGAAGCGTTCAGATTTCAGGCCTTCATCATTAATGATCAGCATTTCTCCAGGCTCCACATCTCGTAAATACGTGGCACCGACAACATCAAATGCACATGTTTCAGAAGCAACAACATATGCGTCACCAAGCATACCAAGTGAAAGCGGACGTAAGCCGTTCGGATCAAGAGCCACAATCATTTCTGTTTCCGTCATAATTAAGAAAGCATATGCGCCTTTAAGCATGGACAGGGCATTTTTGATCTGCTCTTTCAATTCAACATAGCCGCTGCGCTTAATTAAATGAGCAAGCACCTCAGTGTCAGAAGATGTTTGGAATATACTCCCCTGGTTCTCTAGCTGCTGCTTTAATTGCGTTGCATTCACTAAGTTCCCATTATGAGCAAGGGCAAGACTGCCGTTGTTTTGCGAGCGGAAGAAGAGGGGCTGCACATTTTCAAAGCCGCCTCCGCCTGCTGTCGCATACCGAACGTGTCCGATCGCACCTTTTCCTTTCAAATCCTTTAGCTCACCGTTTTGAAAGACTTCCGTAATCAGTCCAAGGCCTTTATGTGCCGTCAGGTTTTCACCATCTGTTGCAATGATTCCCGCACCCTCTTGTCCTCGGTGCTGAAGACTATGCAATCCGTAATATGTGATTTGCGGGGCTTCTTCGTGTCCCCAAACCCCAAAGACGCCACACTCTTCGTTTAAGCCTCTGATTTCAGCAAGCATGGGATCGCTCCTTTCCATGCGCGTTCAAGCTCGTTGACCGCTGCATGAATCCATTGTTGTCCTTCTTGATTTTTGACAGTGAATACCCCATCATTTGTGACCGTTCCAACTTCTATCGCATCTTTGACAGCCGCAGCAAACGCTTCGCGATGCTCTGGTTTCACTGTGACGACAAAACGTGACTGTGTTTCACTGAATAATGAAGCTTCGCTGTTTAGATCAATTTGGATATGAGCGCCAAGACCATCTGTTCCAAATGTACTTTCAGCAAGTGCAACACCAAGACCGCCTTCAGACACATCGTGTGCTGATTGAACAAGTCCGTTTTGAATCGCAGCAAGAAGGGCTTCCTGACGAGTGAGCTCTACATCCAAATCAATTTCTGGTGCTTTTCCGTAAATACGGCCTTCTGTCATCTTTTGAAGCTCACTGCCTGCGAATTCTTCCTTCGTCTCACCAATGACGAAAATCACATCGCCAGCCTGCTGGAACGACTGCGTCGTAATATGAGCTGTATCTTCCACCAAACCAACCATCCCAATGACTGGTGTTGGGTAAATGGCTGTTCCATTTGATTCGTTATATAAAGAGACGTTACCACCGATAACTGGTGTGCTTAGCTTGCGGCACGCTTCGCTAATACCGTCAGCAGATTTTTCAATTTGCCAGAAAATTTCTGGTTTTTCTGGGTTACCGAAGTTCAGGTTATCTGTTACTGCAAGCGGACGAGCGCCTGAGCACACAATGTTACGTGCTGCTTCTGCGACTGCGATTTTCCCGCCGACCTCTGGATCAAGGTACAGATAACGTGCGTTACAATCGGTTGTCATCGCAAGGGCTTTTTTCGTTCCGCGGATTCTTAAAACGCCCGCATCAGAGCCTGGTGCAACGACTGTATTTGTCCGAACCATGTAGTCATATTGGTCATAAACCCATTCTTTACTTGCAATTGTCGGCTGCTGGAGAAGCTGCTTTAACGTTTCGGCTGCATCTTTGATAGCAGGTGCTTCAACTTTTGTTTCTAAAAACTCACGATAGTATGCAGGCTCACTTGATGGCTTGTGATAAACCGGCGCTTCTTCTGCAAGTGCATCAACAGGAAGCTCACATACTACTTCACCTTGATGAAGTAAACGAAGCATTTTATCGTCTGTCACATGACCGACTGATACCGCTTCAAGATCGTATTTTTCAAAAATATCAATGATTTCTTGTTCACGGCCTTTTTCAATGACCAGAAGCATTCTCTCTTGAGATTCAGACAGCATCATTTCGTATGCTGACATGCCTGTTTCACGCTGCGGGATAAGATCTAGATTCATCTCGATACCAGAACCTGCTTTACTCGCCATTTCCGCACTTGAGCTTGTCAAGCCAGCCGCTCCCATATCCTGAATTCCAACGAGTGCATCGTTTTTGATGACTTCAAGGCACGCTTCAAGCAGCAGTTTTTCCATGAACGGATCACCGACTTGAACTGCTGAGCGTTTTTCTTCTGATTCATCAGAAAATTCCTCAGATGCAAATGTTGCACCGTGAATTCCGTCACGTCCCGTTTTAGCACCAACGTACATGACCGTGTTGCCGACACCTTTGGCCTGCCCTTTTTTGATGTCTTCATGGTTGATTAATCCAACACACATTGCATTTACGAGCGGGTTGCCTTCATAGCTTTGATCGAAATGAACCTCTCCGCCGACTGTTGGAATTCCGATACAGTTTCCATAGCCTGCGATCCCTGCCACTACTTCTTCAAACAAGTACTTCACGCGAGGTGAAGTCAGTTCACCAAAACGAAGAGAGTTTAATACAGCAATTGGACGCGCACCCATGGAGAATACATCACGGATAATTCCGCCGACACCTGTCGCCGCTCCTTGATACGGTTCAATCGCAGATGGATGGTTATGTGATTCGATTTTAAATACAACCGCTTGGTTGTCTCCAATATCAACGATCCCAGCGCCTTCCCCAGGACCTTGAAGGACGTGCTCTCCTTTTGTCGGGAATTTGCTTAAAACAGGCTTTGAGTTTTTATAACTGCAATGCTCTGACCACATGACAGAAAAAATGCCCGTTTCTGTGTAGTTTGGCAGCCTGCCAATAATGGATTCGATTAAAGCGAATTCTTCATCACTCAATCCCATTTGCTGATACAATTTCTCTTCTTTAATTTGCTTGTGACTTGGTTCAAGCAGTAGTGACATGAGTGTCCCTCCAATTTTTCACGATAGATTGAAACAATTTAAGTCCGTCTGCGCTGCCTAGTAATGAATCAACCGCGCGCTCAGGGTGCGGCATCATGCCGAGTACATTGCCCTCTTCATTCGTTACACCTGCAATACGATTCACACTGCCGTTAATATCGTCTCCGTAAGTGAAAGCGATTTGGCCGCGTTCAATGAGCTTCGCTAAAGTGTCTTCATCACAGTAGAAGTTGCCTTCACCGTGCGCTACAGGAATCGTAATGGATTCGCCTTTTTGATAACCGCTTGTAAATTGCGTTTCGTTGTTTTCTACAATGAGTTCAACTGGACGACAGATAAATTTCAAGTCTTTATTTCGTCTCATCGCACCCGGAAGAATGCCTAGCTCCTGAAGAATTTGGAACCCGTTACAAACACCAAGAACAGGTTTTCCTTCCTCAGCTGCTTTTTTCACCGCCGGCATGATGTTTGAGAAGCGGGCGATCGCACCACATCTTAAGTAATCCCCATAAGAGAAACCGCCTGGTACGAGTACACCGTCAAATCCGTCAAGACTCGTTTCGTCGTGCCATACATATTCAACTTGTTCACCTAACTCATCTTGAATCGCATGGTACATATCGATATCACAGTTAGAGCCAGGCAAGACGATCACTGCAAACTTCACTGTGCGACAACCTCCTCCACCTCATAGCGGTAATCTTCAATCACCGTGTTGGCAAGTAATTTTTCGCACATTTCTTTGACGACTGTGTCTAAATCACGATCTGATTTTTCAATGACAAGCTCCATGTATTTCCCGATACGGACATCCTTTACTTCCTGATAAGACATGCTGTGCAAAGCGTGCTGCACGGCACTTCCTTGTGGATCAAGAACGCTCTCTTTTAAGCTGACAAAAATTTTCACTTTATACATGTTTATGGCCTCCAAGTCTTTTGAAAATTTCTTCGTATGCATTCGTTAAGCCGCCCAGGTTTCGTCTGAACACGTCTTTATCAAGCTTTTCGTTTGTATCTTTGTCCCAAAGCCTGCACGTATCAGGTGAAATCTCATCAGCTAGCAAAATACGATTCTCGTGATCTATTCCGAATTCAAGCTTGAAATCAATTAAATTCACATGACAGTCTGAGAAGATTTGCTTTAACTCTTCATTCACTTGTCTTGTGATTTGTTTCATTTCCTCGACCTGCTCTGGTGTCGCTGCATCTAAAATGCGGATATGATCTTCTGTAATGAGCGGATCACCGAGCGCATCATCTTTGTAGTAAAACTCAATCAAAGGTGTGTCCAGTTTCGTTCCCTCTGGAATGCCGAGGCGTTTTGACATACTGCCTGCCACTACATTTCGTACAACCACTTCAAGCGGAACAATCTGCACCTTTTGAATGAGCTGCTCTGTTTCAGAAAGACGTTTCACAAAGTGATTGTTGATCCCCTTATCATGCAGCATTTGAAAGATTAAGCTCGAAATTTCGTTGTTCAGTCTGCCTTTGCCTTCGATTTCGGCTTTCTTTTCGCCGTTAAATGCTGTAGCTGAGTCTTTATATTCGACATATAAAATATGCTCGTCATCGGTCTGATAGATTTTTTTCGCTTTGCCTTCGTAGAGAAGTTCTTGTTTCACAGTCATTCAGGTTGGCCTCCTAATTTGAATGTTGGCAATTTTCAGGATTAGGCGCCTGGCAAGCAGGCGGCCCATTTCTTACGCAAGACCTAGACGTTCGAAAATCATATCGACATTTTTCAAATGATAGTTGTAATCGAAGCAGTCAGCGATTTGTTCCGGTGTTAAACGTGACGTGATTTTTTCTTCTGCTTCTACTAATGAACGGAACGGCACTTGCTTCTCCCACGCTTCCATCGCCTTTGGCTGAACCGTGTCATATGCCTCTTCACGTGCCATACCTGTATCGATTAATGCAAGAAGAACGCGCTGTGAGTAAATTAAGCCAAGGGTGCGGTCCATGTTGCGTTTCATGTTCTCAGGGAAAACCGTTAAGTTTTTCACGATGTTTGAGAAACGGTTGAGCATATAGTTCAGTGCAATCGTTGCATCTGGTAAAATGATGCGCTCAGCAGATGAATGAGAAATATCACGCTCATGCCAAAGCGGTACATTTTCATAAGCTGTCAGCATATATCCACGGATCACGCGGGCAATTCCCGTCATATTCTCAGAACCGATTGGGTTACGCTTATGCGGCATCGCTGATGACCCTTTTTGTCCTTTGGCAAAGAACTCTTCTACTTCACGTGTTTCACTCTTTTGAAGACCACGAATTTCAACAGCAAATTTCTCAATGCTCGTTGCGACTAAAGCAAGAGTAGCCATGTAATCTGCATGGCGGTCACGCTGCAAGGTTTGGGTTGAAATTGGTGCAGCTTTGATGCCAAGCTTCTCACATACATATTGCTCAACAAACGGGTCGATGTTCGCATATGTGCCAACAGCTCCAGAGATTTTGCCATATTCAATGCCAGCTTTTGCTTGTTTAAAACGTTCTAGGTTACGCTTCATTTCTTCGTACCAAAGAGCAAGCTTCAGGCCAAATGTTGTCGGTTCAGCGTGTACACCGTGTGTACGGCCCATCATGACCGTATATTTGTGCTCTTTTGCTTTTTCTTTTAGTATGTCAACAAATCTCTCAATGTCCTTGAGCAAGATATCGTTCGCCTGTTTTAATAGATATGAAAGCGCCGTATCCACTACGTCTGTCGATGTTAATCCGTAATGAACCCACTTTCTTTCTTCTCCTAGAGATTCAGAGACAGCACGCGTAAAGGCAACCACGTCGTGGCGCGTGTCTTGTTCAATCTCTAAAATACGTCCAATATCAAAGCTTGCATTTTTGCGCATTGTCACAACGTCTTCTTTCGGAATGACGCCAAGCTCTGCCCAAGCTTCACAAGCGAGAATTTCTACTTCAAGCCATGCATTAAATTTGTTTTCCTCTGTCCAGATTGCTGACATTTCTGGTCGTGCGTAACGTTCGATCATTTCCCGTTTCCTCCATCTCTTTCAGTCCATATCTTTGTGATGTTTGTCATCCACTCATCATCGAGCTGTTTCATAAACGTCATATGCCCCATTTTGCGGCCGGCTTTTACTTCATGCTTTCCATATAGATAAAGCTTCGCTTCTTTGAGAAGCTCAGGATGCTCTTTTGGAATGTCCACTTCATCGCCTAATAAATTCACCATCATTCCCTCTGATAAAAGGGCTGTACCGCCAAGCGGCAAACCACATATAGCGCGGACGTGCTGTTCAAACTGACTTGTCTCACATAAATCGAGTGTATAATGACCAGAATTATGCGGGCGCGGTGCCAGTTCATTGACGAGCAGCTTTCCGTCATTTGTCAGGAACAGTTCTACAGCAAGAGTACCAACCAGCCCCAGCTTTTCAGCTAGTGTTGTTGCCAATTCTTTCGCCTTCTCCTGAATGCGGTTCTCTACCCTTGCAGGCACAATGCTTTGGAACAAAATATTATGCTTATGAATGTTCTCAGCGACTGGGAATACTGAAATCTCTCCATGAACAGAACGAGTGACGATCACCGAGAGCTCCATTTGAAATGGAACCCAGCTTTCTAAAATACAAGTTCCATGTGTGAGCAGTGCAGCTGCTTCCTGAAGCTGTCCTTTTTCTTTAATGACGTACTGTCCTTTTCCGTCGTAGCCGCCTCTGCATGTTTTCAGCACGGCTGGCAAACCGAGCACGTCCACTGCGTCTTCCAGCTCTTTTTCATCATGAATGATGCGGTAAGGCGCTACTTCACAGCCTGCGTCTACAATTCCTTTTTTCTCGGTCTCACGATTTTGAGTTAAAAGGAGAAGGTCGCTTCCTTGTGGTAAATAGGCTTCTTCCTTCAGCTGATTGAGTGCATCATAATCAATATTTTCAAACTCATAAGTCACCACATCGCTGATGTCTGCCAGCTTTCGAATCGCTTCAAGGTCACTATATGCGGCTGTGATTTCTTTATCGGCAACCTGTCCGCAAGGAGATTGTGTGACTGGGTCTAGAACTGCTGCCCGGTACCCCATTTGCTTTGCGCTGACAGCCATATATCTGCCAAGCTGTCCGCCGCCAATGATCCCGATGGTTGCGTTTGGAAAAATGGTCTGCTTAGCCAAGCTGATCACTGCTTTCTAGTACAGTCTGTTTTGTCTGCTCTCTTCTTTCTTCAAGGCGAGCTGCGATCGTTTCATCAAATGCTGAAATCATTTGTGCGGCAAGAAGGCCTGCATTTGTTGCACCGGCTTTGCCAATGGCTACTGTAGCAACTGGTACACCGCCTGGCATTTGAACGATGGATAATAAGGAATCCAGCCCGTTTAGTGCCTTTGATTGTACAGGCACACCAATGACCGGCAGTGTCGTTTTTGCTGCGACCATCCCCGGTAAATGTGCTGCGCCTCCAGCACCGGCAATGATGACCTTTAGTCCTTTACCTCTTGCTTCAGTCGCATATTCAAACATCAAGTCAGGTGTCCGGTGTGCGGATACTACCTGTTTTTCATACGGAATGTTTAATTCCTCTAAGATGTCGCACGCATTTTTCATTGTTTCCCAATCAGATGTACTTCCCATGATGACACCTACAAGCGGCTTCATTTTGTCCCCACCTTTAAGCTGTTATTCGATTTTGTATCGTTTGACACGCTTCCCAAACCTAAGCAGCTTGTCAAACGCCGAACAAAAAGGCCCGGTCTGTATTGCAATGTTAGGAAGCAACACAAACCGGGCCATGGTAAGCGCTGTTCGCTTTTGAAACGCCATGTCAGTTTTGTTCACTATCCTGCATAGTCCAGTCATTTACGGTAACTGGGTAGAAACTTATGGGCCATATTCCCAAGATTATATGAGGCTCGTGTTTTGATTTCATGTTTATCTTAACAACGGATGTTCATGATGTCAACGGATTTATCGAACAATCTATGAAGTCGTCGTTTTAATGTTCGGATTTAGACTATTTTTCCTTCAAATACGATTTTTTTCCCAATCGGAATGATCTGAATCGACCCATTTTCCTTCTTTTCTTGAAAAATCGGTTCCTCCATTCGACGGACAGGCGAGTAGCCTTCCGCTGCCATCTGGGACAACACTTGATCAATCGTCATGTTGTCTTCCACATAGAATTTTTTCTTCTTTGGTTTTGCGGTCATTCTTTAATTCTCCTTTTCTTCACAGCCTTCACCCAGAAGCCGCCGTGAATCGATTTGGGCTCATATGAAATGATAAACGCCTTTGAATCCAGCGTCTTAATCGTTTCATATAATTGCAGTTCATATTTTCTCGGTGTTAAAATTTGCAATGCTGTCCGGTCTCCTTCAAGACCGCCTGCTACCCAGCTGGTGACACCATATCCTTTTTCTCTCAATTGTCTTGGGAGATCGACATCCAATTCTTTTGTGATCACGTTAACAGTTGTGTAGCCAAGTGCCAGCTTCTCTTCAATTTTCATCCCGACAATGATCCCCATCCCATAACCTAGCGCATACGCAATGACATTTTGTATTTGATCTAAGTTATCTAAAACGATACTTAACCCAATGACATAAATGAGCATTTCGATCGTACCCGCAAAAGCAGCTGCGTACCGTCTGCCTTTCATCGTTAAAATTAAACGCATGGTGGAAAAAGAAACATAAACAATATTAATCACTAAAATGATTAAAACCATGGTGAACGCATTGGATAAAAGTTGTTGAAGCACGATTCGAACCCCCTGCACTAAAAAATCAAATAAAGCACCCCATATTCTACTAGAGAACATACCTTGATACAATCAAATTTACGCGATCAAAACACATATATCTTTCGACAACAAGGATGGTGTTTGTTACCAAGAGTTTACCCGTTTTTTTCACTTCTCAACATGAAAACCCCCTTTTTCAAAAAAGGAGGTTTTCAGTGTGTTTTTATCCAAATCGAACAGGAACAAGTGATGGAATCAAATACTCCCCGACTATGCCCCAGAGCAGCGCAATAATGACAAGCTCAACCAATAAAAAGACCCAGCCCGCATACATCAAATCTCCTCGTTCGGCATCATGCTCCGACTGAATCGAGCGAAAGAGCACGACCGCAATCAACTGAAGACCGACAAACATCATCACGGATAATATGACGGTCACATATGGAATATTCAGCATGGCAAATACAAGCCAAAGGATGGATAAAACCAAAACCGGCACAAGCGCAGCACCAAACTTCATGATCACTTCTTTCAGTGATATGTTGCCTTTTAGCATGTACTTTCCGAGCAGCCAGACGGTAAGCATCATCAATGTCAACACAATGAGTGTAAAGACTGCCACTCTCAAAAAGGCGTCGCCAAAAGAATAATGAATGCCAAAGCCTAATAAACGGGTCTTTGACGCCTTTAATTGAACATAGTTGCCTAAAGCAAAAAACACGCTGAATAACACAATCGAGATCCAGGCGTACTTCATACGCAATGTTTCCGCTTGATTAATGGCCTGGCTCGGTGATTTTAACATCGCCAGTCCATATGAACCATAACGCTTAAACGCGCCTCCTACACCTTGCAGTATACGCTGGATAGCTGGGCGCTCATCATCCGCTGTTTTTGAGGTTCTTCCTCGTTTTGCAGCGCTGCGGCTGAGGCGGGATTGCCTTGTTTCTTGATCTATTGATGACTCTTCGTTTTTCTTTTCAGATGTCCCCTGATCTTGATCTTTCTCTAACATCTCATATCAACTCCTATCCAATCCTTACAGTGCTAAAAGTGCATGAACTGTTCGGATGACTCCTCTTAAAGTAGCGGAGTCTCTCTATTCAGTCAAGATTCCTTGACGTTCATACGAATAGACGGATAAAAGGCAGCAGAGGTTTTAAAATGGAGAGAAAATAAGACAAAACAAAAAAGCTGACGGCCTCCATCAGCTTTTTATCAATGTTGAAATTCATGGTCAACGATATTGACTCCGCTTTCCTTGCTGGACCCGGAGATTCTCCTGATGAGCGGGGAACCGAGTCTTCTTGGTCGTATCAACCTGTGTAATATGTCCATTATGAATGGTGATGACCACTGATCCATAGTCGATCCCTTTTAAGGCAGATAAAATATAATTCAGCTTTTGTTCATCCATCGCTCATCCCCCTATTTTTGTTTTCGCTCTTTTAAATAGAGAACCTCATTTTCCAGCTCATGAATTGTATAATGCATGAGCGCTTCCTGCTTTTCTTCATGCCCCCATAAAAGGAGCTTTTGAATCAGCACCTGCTTTTTTCGTTCAATCACCTGTCTAAGCCAGCGTGACAAAAGACATCTCCTCCCCTTTTGAATGTCTGCAAGAAAAAAAGGCACCCTGAAACCTTCTATTAAAAAAGGAAATCAAAGCGCCTTTGGTGATCCAATCAGCGAATTATGTCTTTTTATCATAAACACATAATTCCTATAAGTCAACTATGTTTTGATTTTTTTAACAAAAAAACAGCAGCTTCCATGAGCTGCTGTTTCAGATGTTCAATTAATGATTTAAGAAAGCAAAATATAGAATAAAGATGACAAACAATCCATACATAATTGGATGTACTTCTTTCGCTTTCCCTTTAAAGATCATCGTAATCGGGTAGAAAATAAAGCCAACCGCAATACCTGTTGCAATACTGTAAGTCAGTGGCATCATAATCATCGTTAAGAAAGCTGGTACCGCAATTTCAAAACGATCCCATGCAATCTTCGCCAGCGGAGCAACCATCAACGCACCAACAATAATCAAAGCAGGTGCTGTCACATTAGGTGTAACAATGGATAAAAGCGGTGAGAAGAACATCGCCAGCAAGAAGAAAATCCCTGTGACGACAGCTGCAAAACCAGAACGCGCACCAGCAGCAACACCTGAGCTAGATTCAACATAAGACGTTGTTGTAGATGTACCAAGAATAGAACCTACAACGATTGAAGAAGAATCCGCCAAGAGTGCTCTTCCTGCACGTGGCAGCTCATTATTTTTCATTAAACCAGCCTGTGTTGCCACAGCCACAAGCGTACCAGCTGTATCAAAGAATCCAACGAAAAGGAACGTTAAAATCACAATAAGCATTTGAATGGAGAATATTTCTGGTAAGTGAATCAAGGCTTGACCAAAGGTTGGAGACAAGCTTGGAATACTGCCCACAATTTGAGACGGTACTGGTATAAGACCAAAAATCATCCCGGCAATAGCAGTCACAAGCATCCCAATGAAGACACCTGAATTCACACGAAGAACCATTAATATAACAGTCACTACGATACCAAACACCGTTAACAGAACCGGACCACTATGAATATTTCCAATCGAAACGAGCGTATTATCATTATTGGCGATAATGCCAGAGCCTTGCAGACCGACAAACGTAATGAACAAACCAATACCTGCACCAACTGCCAGCTTCAGCTCAGCCGGAATGGCATTGATGATTTTTTCACGGAAACCTGTTAAAGAAAGAGCAACGAAAATCAATCCTGAAACAAACACACCTGAAAGTGCTGCTTCCCATTTGATGCCCATACCAAGCACAACCGAAAAGGCGAAGAACGCATTCAGACCCATACCGGGTGCTATCGCAATCGGATACCTGGCGATCAATCCCATCAGAATACACCCTGCAGCAGAAGCTAACGCCGTCGCTGTAAAGACTGCTCCCTGATCAATACGTAATTTATCTGGAAAATCCGGTACCGACACTAATGCAAGTGTGATCGGATTGACAAACAGAATATAAGCCATCGACAAAAATGTGGTTAAACCACCGATGATTTCTCTGCGGTAATTCGTACCTAACTCATCAAACTGAAAAAACTGTTTCAAGCCAACTGACTCCCTTCATGTCCTTTTGCTTTAGCCTGCCCCATTCACTAGTCAAATAAAAAACGCCCCAACAGTTTTGGGACGCTTGACTACATATGTGAATTCAGACTGTGACATAAAACAAGAACAATGCATGATTTATATCAAACGAGTGTGAATTGACGTAGTCAAGCCATTTACGGTAGCTTGGTAGAAACTTGCGGGCCATATCCCCGCGATTATACGACTTCTATCTATTTGATTTCTGTGTCTATTGTACCAACTTCATTTTTAAAACACAATACGAAAAGCGAACATTTTTCAAAGAAATGTCCGCTTCATTCGTCTTATTACACGAATTTGGAAAATCATATCTAGTTCTTTATACACCCTTCCCCAAATCCTTCTCTTTTGCAAAAACCGTTTCAGCTACACGAAAAAACTCTTTCACTGCCGGAGAAGCTTGAGAGAGAGACGGACAGGCGAGCGCAACCTCACGATGATGAGAGATATTCAGCTGGCGAATATGCACAAGCTGCTGCGTTTTTAAAAATAACTCAGGGCCTATTGTGATACCAAGCCCTTCCCCGACCATACGGGCAATGGTCGTACAATCATGAACTTCAAATAAAACAGCTGGCTTCATTTGCGCCTCCGAAAAAATATCCTCTACATGTGATTGATACATGCCAATCGGCATAATAAATGGTTCACCCGCCAAATCTGTTATATCTACAATGGGCTGCTGTTCATATCGATGATTTGGGTGATAGGCGACGACCATCTCATCTTTCATAAGCGGCAGTAAATCAAAGGCTTCATCCGCATGGCCTTTCACAACAAATCCAACATCAATGATGCCCGAATCCAGCCACTCCAATATTTCTTCATACGTTCCCTCATAGAATTTAAATTCGATTTTTGGATGTTTTTTCTGATAGCTTACAAGCAGCTTAGGCAATAAACAAGCAGAGGCACTGGCAAATGTGCCGATACGAATCATACCTGTTTCAATATTTTTCGTTAGCGCAATTTCTTGCTGGATTTTCTCCACTCTATTTAACACTTCTCTAATATGCGGGAGAAGGGTCTGACCAATGTCCGTCAGCATAATGCCCTTTTTTCGGTCACGAATGAATAAAGACACGCCCCACTCTGACTCTACATTCGCCACTGCATGACTGACAGCTGACTGCGTCATATTTAATGCTTCAGCTGCTGCTGTAAAACTGCCAAGCTCCACAACTTTTGCGATAATATCAAAGCGAACAAAGCTCATGAGTATTTACTCATCTCCTTCATGAAAAACATCAATTTTACTTATGTTAGCACGGAATTTAAACTAAAGACAACGTATCAACATGAAGGAAGGGTTCAAAATGAAAAACACATCTCATCAGCTATTGATTATTCTTTTAGCTGTCGGTTCATTTGTCACAGGCACGTCAGAATTCGTTGTGTCTGGCATTCTAGATATCATTGCTGTTGATTTACACATTTCTATTCCTGCTGCCGGACAGCTCATCACCGTCTATTCTCTTTTTTATGCAGTAGGCGCTCTCTTTTTAGTCATGGCAACGTCGAAGCTGAACCGAAAAAAGGTTTTGTTATCAGCTATTTTTGTGTTTATTTTAGGCAATATGCTCGCCTTTTTCAGCCATCATTTTGTGCTGCTCCTGCTATCTCGCGTCATCATGGCCATGAGCGGCGGCTTATATATTGTCGTTGCCACGAATTATGCAGCGCAGATCGCCCCGCCAGAAAAAAAGGGAAGTGCAATGGCGACCGTCATCACTGGCTTCACCGTTTCACTCGTACTTGGTGTACCGATTGGAACATTTCTATCAGGTCATGTGGATTGGCACTATATTTTTCTCATCATTGCACTAGGTACTGCTTGTCTCTTCTTGCTTCTTTATCAATTGCTGCCACGCATAGAGGGACATTCACATCTGCCATTAAAGCAGCAATTACACATTCTTCAAGACCCCAGGGTGATCAGCGGCTTAGCCACAACCGTCTTTTGGATCTTAGGCTACACGATGGTCTTTGCTTATATCTCTCCTTTATTGCGACAGACCGCCGGCTTTTCACTTGAAATGACAAGCATGGCCTTGCTCTTCTTAGGCATTTCTGCTTTTATTGGCTCACGCTTTGGCGGCTTTGCCGTCGATCAATGGGGACCAAACCGAACCATCACGATCAGCATCATGATCCAGATGTTCGCTCTCTTTGCCTTATTCTTTACGCAATTCTCTACAATTAGCGTCTTGATCACACTTGCCATTTGGGGCATCGCCACATGGACAACAACACCAGCGAAGCAATACTATCTGATCTCCCTTAAACCCCAAGCATCAGAAACCGTGCTGAGCTTTAATACAGCGATTATGAACATCGGCATGATGCTCGGATCGTCAATGGGCGGCGTGATTATACAGTATACAAATGTCACGAATTTAAGTTGGATTGGTGGATTAGCTAGTTTTGTGGCGTTGATATTGATCAGGTATTCGTTCAATCGTCATCGACTGGTGGAACAACAGACAAAAAGCGAACATGTATAACCATGTTCGCTTTCTTATTTATCGACTAGCTTTTGAAGTTTCTTTTTTGACTGGAATGGTTACCGTTATTTCTTTTTGCGGTGCCAACAGATTCAAATCTGACAAATTAAGATAAAGCCCATAATCCTTAAATGAAAAATGGTTTAATGATAAAGTCTCTAACTCCTTATTATCAAATTCAAAGGTGGATTGCATCGAAGCTGACTTCAAATTGGTTACCTTCGCATTGTTCCCCTTCAAGTAATATCCGTTTTCATAGTCTGCTTGTGGATCGGGCCATGATTTCATCTTTTCAACATCGCCTAATCCAATGAATTCACCTATATTCTCCATCACATCCTGATCTAATTCTTTTCGATCTACTCCAGTAAATTGATAATCAACAATCACAGAACGGTCTTTTTGCTTTATCTTATTGATTTTGATTCCGATGCCATGGTGTTTTGTTTTGAACTGAACAGGCAGCTTTGTCTTGAGAGGAATGATGTGGCTGTATTCTCGTTCGATATCCACAGATGTGTCAAATGTCAATTCGGTCGCCTTTGGATTGATCGGCTGATTCAAAATCGTCAAATGTTCTTTTCTATTTTTATCAGAAGTCAGTTGTTTTTTCCTTAAAACAGTTCCAATCTCAAGCTCATACTCATTTCCTAAATTATCTTTCATCCCATGTATACTAACTTTATCATCTTTGGCAAAACCATTGTAATCAATGGCATATTGAATAGCAGAGCCATTCACTCCATTTTCTACCTTTACATTTCTTATTTGATAACGTCCATTTAAAATAAACACGTCTTTTTGTCCCGCTAGTAAGGTGGTTTTTTGCTTGACCACAGGTAATTCAAAACGCCAATTCCCTACAATATCTCCAATTTTTGAAATGACGAGTGGGGCTTTTTGACCTTGCTTAATTGTCTGTCCATTTGTATAGACTTCCATTTGTCCAACATATCGGCCATCCTTTAATTTTTTCAATTCCTGATTGTCGTAACTCGGTCGGAAATTTTCATTTATATGATCTAAGTTGCTGACGATGAATGGTACAGAATCTTCCTTTGTATTCAAATGATCGACAGTAAACGTATAAACAAGACGCCCGGCATCATAGTATACACTGTTTACTTTCACAGTAATTCCTCTTGATTCAGCCCCCTCATTGACATGTTTCACCAAATCACTCTGAAAAAGAGCCATTCCTACTTTATCGTGAAACATCATATAAAATTGCCCAATAATCGGGACACGTGCCATCGCTGTATTAAGAGAAGGAAAAAGGAAACCTGATGAAAAGTAAAGGACGATGAGAACAATGGCAGAGTATATTGGCGTTCTCCAGTTCCAATTGAACCAATGTCTTTTCTGTTCCGCTTTCACATCCCCAATGGCTTGGCGAATCGCAGAGGTCACTTCAACTGTTGGTACATCAATCTCATCATAAAGCTTTTTCATTTCTTTTCGTTCCATCGACACTCTCCTCCTTCTCCAATGTTTGCTTTAATAACTTTCTTGCTCGATACAAATGAGTTTTAACCGTTCCTTCAGGCACACCCATCTGCTCAGAAATCATCGAAATTGAATAATCTTGAAAATAAAATAGCTGAATCACGAGCTGATATTGCTCATCTAACACTTCAAGTGCATGTTTTAAATCGAGCTTGTCTTCTAAAAAATCATGTCGCTCAACGCTCTCATGATGCTGTTCAAACGGAACAACATCTTGCTGTTTTTTCTTCATCGCAAAAATTGTATGAATCAAAATTCTCGTCAGCCAGCTAGAAAAATAAGCCGGTTCTTTCAAACCAGATAGATGCTTAAACGCTTTAAATACCGTCTCTTGAACAGCATCTAACGAATCCTCTTTATTTCTTGTGTAGAGAAAAGCCGTTTTATATAAACGCTCCTGATACATCAGCATTAATTTCTCAAATGCCGGGACATTCCCTTTTTGTGCTTTTTTAATTAGACGCACTTGCTTCATCTCATCCACACCTCCTACACCTGTTAGAGCAAGCTTTCTCTCAAACGGTTTCAACAAATGGAAATTTCTTTTACTTAGCATATGTCGGATAAAAATAGAGAAAGTGAAGAACGAGCCGCAAAGATTTTGTCGAACATTTGATATAATGGAAGAAATATGTACAAAAAGGAGTAAGTCTATTGTTTCTATTTGAAGAACCCGCGTGTGCTAGCTGTCAGAAAAAGATAGAAGGAAACGAAGAAGTGTACGTCAAGCTGATCTATCCAAAGAGAAAAGGAATGACAGAGGTGAAGGCTTGGCTGAGGAATGAAGGGGTTTTTTATTGTAAGGCATGTACAGAACAAAAGACATCTCATGGAGGATAACCAAATGAACAAAATCAACTTTCCACAAACATTTCCAACAATACATACCGAAAGACTAATCTTAAAACAAGCGACGACCGAAGACGCTGAGGATATGCATATCTATTTATCCAATGAAACCGTGTGCTGCTACATGGGAATCGATGCTCATGAAACGATTGAAGACACACAAGGAGAAATCAAGTGGTATCACGACATCTTCAAAGAACAAACAGGGATCCGCTGGGGCATTTCTCTAAAAGACAATCCAGCCATCATCGGCAGCTGCGGATTTCTCAATTTAGAAAAACAGCACCTCCGCACCGAAATTGGCTATGAATTACACCACGATCATTGGAGAAAAGGCATCATGAGCGAGGCGATTGCTGCGGTGCTACGATATGGATTTCAGGAAATGAATCTGAATCGGATTGAAGCGATTATTGATCCAGAAAATACATCTTCCGTTCAATTATTGGAGAAATTTGATTTTGTAAGAGAGGGTTTATTGCGGGAGTATGATCTTGGTCAGAATGGGTTTGATGATGTGTTTATGTATTCGATTTTGAAGAGGGATTTCAAATAAACTGAATGATATTTAAACAGAAGCGTTAAAGTGAACGATTTAAAATTGCACAATTACCCAGTAAGAAACCTCTAGTCAAATTAATGACTAGAAATTTCTTTGCATGGTAACCTTTCTAATTTACTTACAATTCCAGCAATATTCAACACCCTTTCTATAATTATTGTATCAGTAATAGTAAAAATTTTTGGACAAAATGCAGATCCACACTTAAGTAATCAATAATTTTAAATTCTTTGATAGAATTTAATAGTTTACACTATTTCACTTACTTTTCTTTTCTAGGTACAAAATTCAAATAAAAATAGCCTATTCTTTAATCTGTTTTAGTTGCAATAATTCATATTCCAAAAAATAACTTTTGTCCATTTTCAATTTCACTGATTAATTTAGATTTTTCATTTTTAAAATCTATTTTAGTGACATTATTTTTACGTTTACTTGTTTCGCTTTCAATTTTATTTAATAAAAATTCATCGTTACAAATATCTTTTATACCTACCTCTCGAATTGCAAGCGGTCTTCCATCATTAATTACAAAAATCTTTATTTGATTTATTTTAGATAACTCATTAAAAGCATCATCTCTTGAACTGAAATATGATAAAAATATCTCTTCCTTATTACTATTATCTATAAAAAAAGATTGTTCTATTAATCTTACATGGTAAATATCCCAAACTGTATTTAAAATGCGCTCAACAGTTTTTTTAGAGTACCCTTTTATTTTCTGAAAAGTTTTTTCAATAGATTTATCAGATTCTAAATAAAAATTGATAAGTACAGTCTCCAATTCTAAATAAACATTCAATACATCTAATGAATACTGCAATATAACTTCTAGTTTATTTTTGATTTTCTTATCTTGTTTCACCAAAAATGCTTTAAGTAACAAGCAACATAATGCGGTGTATTTAACATCTTGCTGATTTCTGCACTCAAGTAAACTATAATAGATTTCTTTAGCCCAGCTATAGTCAGCTTCAGATAACAAAAACATATCTGGTTCGTTTATATCAAACTTTATATTTGAAAATTTAACGTATGAAAGAATAATTTCGCTCCAAATATTCTTATCAACACCACTTATATTGGACATTGAGCGTTCCATTAATGCAGTAGTAATATTATAATTGAATTGATTATTTTTAAAAAAATTTAGATAATCGAGAAATTCCTTCTTCTGAATTTTTAGTCTATAATCATTTAATAACCTGTTTAAATACGTCAAAATATTCAAATCAAAATGTACAACTTTACCAACTTTTAATTCTCGGTAATCCTCTCCAATATATTTACTATCAAGAATCCACATTTTTGTATAGTCAGTAGGACCAAATATTTTATATCCGTTAATTTCCCTATTTTTAAAACTTTCATTAATATTTGAATATTTTTCATCGAATAAAAATATTTTTATATTATCTGATTTACTAAAAAATTTTTCGAATATGATATTCTTTTCAATTGTATTATCTGCTTTAATTATGAGATCAATAATAATTTTAAGTTGTTCATTCATTGTATTCCCTCACACCTGATTTTCTTTCAATATCCCTCAACCTACATTTATCTAATTAAATATTTTTTGCAGTTCTGCTGAAACTGTAATTAAATCATTATCACGGATATTTTTTTAACATCGTTTGAAGTATGTATTCCTTTGAATATAAATTGATTATTCTTACTAGGTAGATTTATTTCAATTCATTTTATATTGGGAATAATTACTATAATTAATTGTATCAAATGAAAGCAATGCCTGCTACTATTAAGACTCATAATTTTGTTTATAAGTTGGTGAAACTGACTTAGAGGGCTTCTCCATGAGAATAACTAAAAAAATTTATTTCACAGCATTTGATTCACGATACGAATTGAGTTTTCTAAGCACATTCCAAAAAAATTCTAGGCCAATCACTCGTCTTGCCATTAATCAAAGTGATAGCACCGATACCAATTGTTTAGTCGTATATTCTAGCGTCATCCATGGCATCTTTGTTGCGGATGTCTGGGAGAACCTTAAAATATTGTCAGATGTCTCACTCAAAGCCCAAGATGGCAATTTCTTCGAGTAGAATTAAATCTTATTCTCGGATGATTTCTAGATTTTCTTCAGAAACTCCACCCAGTACACGGATACCCAGTCCTGAACCTAGGACTAAAAGGTCCATTCTAAAATTGCAACACAGCACAAAAAGTCAAGTTTCCTAAAGATCATTTCCGCTATACTAAACTCGTAAGGCAAGGAGGTGCTCGGTTGTCCTATCAAGAACATGAGAAAACGATTCAAGAAACATTAAATTATATTGAACAGCATCTGAAAGATGATTTACCGCTTCAAACTCTAGCGAAACACGCTGGTTATTCTAGGTTTCACTTTCACCGTATATTCAAAAAAGTGATTAAGAAGTCAGTTGTTGATTATATACGGGAACGTCGAATGACCCAAGCGGCGAAGGATTTAATTCATACGAACCAAAGGGCGATCGATATCGCATTGCAGTATCGATTTAGTTCACAGGAATCCTTCACTAGAGCCTTTAAGAAGATATATGATATGTCACCCGCACGTTATCGGAGATTACTAAGGAATGTCATTGATAAGGAGGAAACAAATATGGCTGAAAATAAGAACACACCTACTGGCTGGATTATGACGGGAGAAACACCATCTGATTATGAAACAGGTCTGGATGACAGAATTGTACACAGTGGTACTACCTCAGCTTACCTGAAATCCAAGGATGAAAAAGCACGAGGATTCGCGACCTTGATGCAGCAAATTAAGTCTGATCGTTACCGTGGAGAACGCCTTCAATTTTCTGCTTTTGTCAAAAGCGAAGAGGTGAAAGGTTCAGCTGGTTTATGGATGAGGATTGACCATTCTTCAGGTGAAGTTCTTGCGTTTGACAACATGATGAACCGCCCCATTACAGGAACAAACGGCTGGAATCATTTTAGTGTAGTATTGGATGTTCCAGTCAAAAGTGAAGTCATTGCGTTTGGCATATTACTACATGGTCAAGGTCACATTTGGATGGACGAACTTAGTTTTAAAATTGTAGATGAAAGCGTGCCAGTGACAGAACAAAATACTGTGGATCATCTAGAGGATGAACCAGTGAATTTAAATTTTGAAGGCTAGCAGACTGAATTTAAGAGGAGGTTCATTGCCATGAAAAAAATTGGTGCGATTTTATTGTTCGCTATGAATTCACTCACCTTTATTTGTGGCCTTGGAATTTTATTTGGTGAAGAGGATTAAAGATAAGCACCCATAGAACAAAAAAAATCAATTAAAAAAGATATCCCTATCACTATCTCTTTTTTATAGACTTGGTATAATAGAAAAAATCAGAAAAATGAGAATGCGATGATAAGGAATAGTACTTGCCGAAATGTTTTCAGAAAGTTGCTGGTTGATGAGAAGCAATAACAAAAAGGCAGGGAACTCACCTTAGAGTAGCCTTAGTGAAATGAAAAGTATCAATGTAGTTAAGGACGGCCCCCCCCACCGTTATATGGGAAGGATACAGATCAAACAATCTGTATCCGAATAAGGGCATGATAATGTATGGTTATCATGAAACAGGGGTGGTACCGCGTAAGAAGAAGTCTTTCGTCTCCAAGTTAAATCTTGGGGATGAAAGGCTTTTTTTATATTCTATTTTCTAGGAGGAATCGATGATGTTTAACCACAAAAAATACGAAAAGAAATACTTTTTGCCACCGAACCTTACGTATGATTGGGTGAAGAAAGAAACATTAGAAAGTGCTCCGATATGGTGCAGTGTGGACTTACGGGATGGAAATCAAGCATTACCTATTCCTATGAACTTAGAAGAAAAATTAGAAATGTTTCAGTTACTAGTAGAGATAGGTTTTAAAGAAATTGAAATCGCATTTCCAGCTGCTTCTGATACGGAGTTTAGGCTGTTACGGACACTGATTGATCATCATATGATTCCAGACGATGTCACGATTATGGTGATCACACAAGCGAGAGAGCATATTATCCGCCGAACCTTCGAAGCCATTAAGGGAGTACCGAAAGCGATTGTTCATTTATATAATTCGACTTCAGAAGCGCAGCGCAGACAAGTATTTAAGAAAACAAAAGATGAAATTAAACAAATTGCCATTGATGGAGCTATTTTAGTAAAAGAACTTGCCGAAAAAACAAATAGTAATATTTATTTTCAATATAGTCCTGAAAGCTTTCCAGGAACAGAAGTTGATTATGCGTTAGATATTTGTAATAGTGTTTTAGATATTTGGAAACCGACACCAAATCATAAAGCGATCATCAATATTCCGACCACAGTTGAATATTCAATGCCTCATATTTTTGCAAGTCAGATTGAGTATATACACAAAAATCTATCTTATCGAGACAGTGTGACATTATCTGTTCATCCTCATAATGACCGCGGCTCTGGGGTGAGTGATGCAGAATTTGGTGTTCTAGCTGGCGCAGAAAGAGTCGAAGGTACATTATTTGGTATCGGTGAACGTACAGGGAACGTAGACTTGATTACCTTGGCGATGAATATGTATTCACAAGGCTATGATCCAAAATTGAATTTCAATAACCTAGAAGCTATTCGTAAAAAATATGAAAAACTAACAAAAACCACTGTTCATGAGAGACAGCCATATTCTGGGGAGATGGTTTTCACCGCATTCTCCGGGTCACATCAAGATGCGATATCTAAAGGTATGAAATATAGAAAGGAAAATCATGTTGATAAATGGGACGTTCCGTATATTCCAGTAGATCCAGTTGACTTGGGGAGGAATTATCAAACGGATGTGATTCGAATCAACAGCCAGTCTGGAAAAGGCGGCATAGGCTATATACTAGAAACAAATTATGGCATTCAACTTCCTTATCAAATGAATGAAGCCATGGGATATGCAGCGAAGAAAGTATCTGATCAGACAAATAGGGATTTGTCTATCGAAGAAATATATCATGTTTTAAAAGAACAGTATGTTGATTTTCACCCTCATTTCAAGCTGCTTGATTATCAATTTCATAAAGGAGAGAAGCAGGAAGTTACCTTAACTTTGCTGAGAGATGATCAACAAATTAAAATACAAGGAACTGGCACTGGAAGTTTAGATGCAATCAGTAATGCGTTAAAAGCATATTTTCATCTCGAATATGTTTTAGAAGTCTATGAACAGAATTCTTTAGGCAAGGATTCCCAAGCACAAGCCTGTGCACAGATTGGAATTTCATATCAAGGAAAAATGCATTGGGGTGCTGGAATTGATAAAGATATTATAGAAGCAACAGTGAAAGCCCTGATGGTTGCAGTAAATAAACTAGAGGTTTGGATGTAGATGGAAAAAGATAAACTTGAAAAACATGAAGTGATGCAATATTTAAGAGAATATAACGAGCAAGAAATCTTTTATCTACAATACCAACAGAAAAAGCAGGACTATCAATCATTGCAATTATTTTTGAAGGATTATGATAAACACAATTTAATGCATAAGCAAATATATATAGAAGAATTTTTGCAAAATGGGCAGAACGAATTTGAAAAGGAAGATACCATGTGGTTAGGTCAGGAGAAAGATATCGAAGTGAGAAAGTATAGCCGTTTTATGCCTCAATTGTCGGCTATCCATGATTTCTTTGAGATGATCTATGTTCTGGAAAATGAGATGTGTTTAGAAGTGGAAGATAAAAAAATGACTTTAAAATCAGGAGATATTGCCTTTATTCCACCTGACACCCTACACAAGCCAATTGTAATGGAGAATACAATCGCCATGCAAATCATGATCCGTAAGAGTACTTTTCAAAAAGTGTTTTTTAAAATGTTAAAAGGAAATAATGTCATTTCAGAGTTCTTTTTGAATGCATTGTATATAAAAGAAAATAAAAATATTCTTATTTTCCATAGTCACTTGGATAAACATTTGCTAGACTGCTCTCTTCAACTATTTACAGAAAATTATAATCGGTTTCCTAGTTACCAGTTGATTATGAATAATTTGTTTGAGATATTATTATGTCTTTTATTAAGGTTCAAACCAAGTCATATGAACGTAAATCAGGTCAAACAATATCGTGAAATACGTATTATTCAAATGCTCCAATATATTCAGCAATGTTGTGAGCATATAACAATCCAGGAGATGGCAGAGGAATTTAACCTTTCACAGTCTTACCTGTCAAAATATATATCTCGTAAGCTTGGCAAATCATTTCGTGAGATTCGACAAGAAATAAGATTGGAAAAAGCCTGCGAAATGCTCACTGGCAGCAATTCACAAGTAGATCATATTGCGGCAGCCGTTGGTTATCAAAATGTAGAGCATTTCATTCGTTTATTTAAGAAAAAGTATCACGTAACACCACATCAATATCGTTTAAATAATAAAGTCTAGCAAACATCAATCAATACAAATAAAAAGGAGAAATCATCATGTCAATCAAACAAGTAAAAGATTATTTTAAACAATATGATATGGATACTCGAATTCAAGAATTTTCAGTATCTAGTGCAACTGTAGACTTGGCTGCTTCTGCATTGGGCTGCGAACCTGAAAGAATCGCAAAAACACTCTCCTTTCTAGTAAATGGACAAGCTATTTTAATTGTGACCTCTGGCGATGCAAAAGTTGATAACAAAAAATTCAAGGAATATTTTAAAACAAAAGCTAAAATGCTTTCTCCTCATGAGGTCGTTGACTTGGTCGGTCATGAAATTGGCGGAGTATGTCCTTTTGCTATAAAGAATGGCGTTTCTGTTTATTTAGATATTTCACTCAAACGTTTTGAGACAGTCTATCCAGCCTGCGGGAGCAGTAACAGTGCTATTGAACTCACAATAAAACAATTAGAAAAACACTCCGGTTATTCACAATGGATTGATGTGTGTAAGGGATGGAATGATTCATTAACACATGAAGACGGAAGGGAAAAGTGCAGTTAATAATAAAAAAGAGCTAGAAACCCTTGATACACAAAGGTTTTTAGCTCTTTTACAATTATTCCCACTCAATCGTAGCAGGCGGCTTACTCGTAATATCATACACCACGCGGTTAATATGCTTCACTTCATTGACGATACGAGTTGAGATCTTTTCAAGCACGTCCCAAGGGATTCTTGCCCAGTCACTCGTCATACCATCAATAGAAGTAACAGCACGGATACCGATTGTGTAGTCGTATGTTCTTGCGTCACCCATGACACCTACGCTGCGGATGTCTGGGAGAACCGTGAAGTATTGCCAGATGTCGCGCTCAAGGCCGAAGTTGGCAATTTCTTCGCGTAGAATCGCATCAGATTCACGGACGATTTCTAGTTTTTCTTCAGAAATTTCACCTAGTACACGGATACCTAGTCCTGGACCTGGGAATGGCTGTCTCCAGACAATGTCATCAGGAATGCCAAGCTCTGAACCTAGGGCACGAACTTCATCCTTGAATAGCGTATTGAGTGGCTCAATCAATTCGAACTGCATGTCTTCTGGAAGACCGCCTACGTTGTGGTGAGATTTGATTGTTTGCGCCGTTGCTGTTCCGCTCTCAATGATGTCTGTGTAAAGTGTTCCTTGTGCTAAGTAGTCGATTCCTTTTAGCTTGTCCGCTTCATCATCGAATACATAAATGAATTCGTTACCGATGATTTTACGTTTTTGCTCAGGATCAGACACACCTTTTAGCTTGTTTAAGAAACGATCTTTCGCATCTACTTTAATCACGTTCATGTTGAAACCTTCGCTAAATGTTTTCATAACCCCTTCTGCTTCGCCTTTGCGAAGAAGACCGTGGTCAACGAAAATACATGTCAGCTGATCGCCGATGGCTTTGTGGATCAATACCGCCACAACAGATGAATCCACACCGCCGCTTAGTGCACACAATACTTGCTTGTCGCCTACTGTTTCACGGATTTTCTGCATTTCGATTTCAATGAAGTTCTCCATTGACCATTTGCCATCACAATCACACACGCCGAAGACAAAGTTTTTCAATAGGTCATTTCCGTACTCAGAGTGACGAACCTCTGGATGGAATTGAACGCCATAGAAATTCTTCTCAGCTAAGCTCATGGCTGAGTTTGGACAATGTGCACTTGTTGCATCGACTGTAAAGCCTTCTGGTACTTCAACAACGAGGTCACCATGGCTCATCCAAACGACTTGATCAGTTGGAAGGTCTTTGAATAAAGCAGGTGTTCCGTTAATATGGATATCTGCTTTTCCATATTCACGTTGGCTGGCCGCTTCTACTTTCCCGCCTAAATAGTGAGTCATGAGCTGCATGCCGTAGCAAATGCCTAGAACCGGAATGTCTAGATCAAAGATCTTTTCATCACAGCGGAAAGATCCTTCATCATAAACACTGTTTGGTCCACCAGAAAGGATGATTCCTTTAGGTGCCATTTCTTTAATTTCTTCAGCAGTTAAAGTGTGCGGATGAAGCTCACTGTACACACCAAATTCACGAATACGGCGTGTGATCAGCTGATTGTACTGACTGCCGAAATCGAGAACCAAAATCATTTCATTTACTAAATTTGTCATGGTGTCACCTCTATGTCCAATATAGTTTTTTATAAACGCACAGAAAAAATGAGAGGAGAAAACCTGCTCTCAGTGTGAATCACGCTTTTGAAGCGCCCAGACTCACATCCGAACGCTTCAATTTCATGTATTTTAGAAGGTTTTAATATTCACCTATTCTAACAACAGGAAGGTACGCGGTCAAGACTATCTCCTGTTTATTAAATTTTCCCATAACTTTGCCGATTGCTGCCAAAGCGCCGAGGCATCCTCTCGCCGGTAGAGCGCACGTTCATAAAACTGCGTCAGCTCTGACATATGATGATCTCCATTCTTCTCATCAATCAACGAAGCGAATTCTCTTAGCGTCATACCTGGCTTTTTCTCGATTCCTCTGCGCCCTAGCTGCTTTAATAGAGCTGCATACGCATAGAAGAATGCTTCATCCTCTGGCAGACGTTTCACCTTTCTTACAATAAAGAATGGCAGCCATCTTGTTCTAAATCGATAAAGCATCCAGCTGATGAATCCAAGCAGGACAATAGCTCCTGCCGCATAACCTATAACCCAACCAACATGCACCATATTTGGCTTTGCCTGCGCTGTTTGTTCCTTTGGTTGTGCCGGCTGCTCTGTCTCCTGCCGAGGCTGGTCTTGCTGCTTTTCTTCACTTGCATCAGAACTAGACTGATCTTTTTCTTCCTTTTGATCATCCGTTTGATCGCTTGAAACAGCTTCATTCGTAAATGTCTCTGGGTTTGTAAATCCTTTTGTCGGTTCAAAGGTGACCCAGCCTCTGTTTGGAAAATAAACCTCTACCCATGAATGCGCATTGTTATTGGTCACTTCATACACATTGTTTCCATCCATTTGTGTTTCATATAACTGGCCAGACGTATACCCTTTCACCCATCTCGCCGGAATTCCGATCGAACGAAGCATCACAATCATAGAGGTTGAAAAATTATCACAATAGCCGATCATCGTATCAAATAAAAATTGATCCACATAATCTTCATTACGACCAGGCACAGCGACATTCTGCGTTTCATATGAAAACTTCGCAGATCCTAAATAATCCTCGATTGCTTTGGCTTTATCATACATATTGTCCTTCGTTTCCGTTAAGCTGTTTGCCAAAGTTTTCACACGCTCTGGGAGTGAGGATGGAAGCTGCAAGTATTCACGGCCTACCTGCTGATTCACCTGCTTCTTTGTCGGTACTTTGATTCTCTGTAAATCCTCCAGGATAAATGTAGGGGATAAAAAGCTGACTTGATAGTTCCCTAAATTTTTAGGTGGGTTTTGCATAGACGGGACAATTTTCTCCGTTTTGCCCATGATTTGCAGCGGAATATTTTCCATTGGTGTCAGCGTAATCGTACCAATCGGATAGACGGCATGATTAAATCGATAGTTCGATTCCATATCGACTCTCGTTTCATGTACCTCTGTTTTCACTCGCTCAGTAAACCACCGATTCGGCACAGTGTCGTCCTTTAACCGAGTAGACTTCGTATCATTTGAAGCATCCTCCCAGCCCTTTCCTGTGTAAATACTTTTTGTTTCTACACGAAAGTAAGACGGCTCCTTTCCGCTCCATTTAAAGACAGGTGTGCGGTCCTCACTAAATGGTCCGCCAAGCGCCGAATCATCTGCACTATATCCCACTTTATTCTGCCCGGCTGTCCCATCTTGATTCGTCACTGCCTTAAAAAACGGGACAGGATCAGGCCATTTCGGATCAGACTTTGGCAAAGAAGCGCCGAGTGACGCTGATAGAAGGACAAGCACCAGCATGGGCAAAAACCACTTTAGGCGCGCTTTCTGTGACACCCGAACGCCCTCAGCCGAACGCAGTCGATCAAAATACAGCAATCCAAGCAAACAAAATCCAAATACCATAATACGAACGATCGCAAAGGTCGCATCATATGGCGTAAACGTATCAAGAATCGTGACATACACAATCGTCATCAGTAAAAAGAAAAAGATACGCTGCTGATAGACCACCCAATAATGAAGCAAATAGACAAGCAGCCACAGCAAAATATAAAACAACAATGTGCGGAAAGACGGATACATGTCACTCCACATGCCCATGCTCATTAACGTGATATTATCCTTGATATCAGCAAACAAAGCAGCCGGATAACCTGGCGCTGATTGATAAAAGATCAAATATAAGGCGAGAAAAATCAGTCCAGCACAAATAGGAAACGTCACATACCACTTCAGACGAAAGAACGTAAACAAACACGTAAGCCCGATAAAAATGATGAAATAAGACGTATGGCTCGTCTCTGTAAAATCCTGAAGTGGACGAAGCCACTCCCATAGTAGCAGAAAAGCTACAGCATAATAGATGAACAATTCAAAACGGCTTTGCCGCAGATGCGTATGCAGCATAAATGTTTGTCACCTCACAGTTCTTTCGTGCAGCCGGTCTTCAAATAAAAGGGTGGTGCGTATTCCAGAGGCCTTGAGCCGGTCTACAAGCTGTTTTTCTTTTGTCGTCAAATGGTCAACGGCTTTCTTCACTAAAAGCACGGTGATGTTCTTTCTGTTTCGATTTCCAAAAAGACTTGCCGCAAGCTCCTCCTGCAGCTGACCCGTGACGACATATTTTCCTGAGTGCTGGTACTCACTCGCTGCTAACGGTTTATATTCTAGTGCGCGGGAAGGCTGATGCTGCACCCTTGTTAAATAATAAAGCATGTTCTGTAAATGAAGTTCTCCTTGATCGACTCGAAAGGCATGCTGATCTCCTAGAGGGACAAGACCTGACGGCACGCCTTTTTTCACAGCCGTTTGAAGAACAGATGCTGTAATAGAGACGACTGTTTCAAAAACAGTTTGATCGGTAAAATCAGCAAACACGACAAGGTCCTTTGATTGATTCTGTTCAAATTCCTTCGTCATCAGCTGGCCTCTTCTGGCCGTCGTCTTCCAGTCCACCCAAGCAAAACGGTCTCCTTGCTGGTATTCCCTTACGCCTGTTGTCACATGGGTCGGTTCATTTAACCAAGAGTGAACCGCTTTGCTTCCATTTTCATTCACTGACTCAGCAGGCTCCACCGGGATATCCAGCACTTTGGGGTAGACAAGCAGCTTCTTCTCTAACGGAATGATGATTTCTTTCTCAACAAACCCAAACATATCACCCGTTTTGATTCTAACCGCTGTCAAATGATGCTCTCCCCGCATGACATCATTCAATTGATAGGAAAATCGCCAAGTTTTCCGAAACCAAGGAAAAAGCATTTGCTTCATTTCAATCTGTTCCTGTAAGTGAAAGGTATCTGGCGGAGCATCCTCTATCATGACGTAAACGTACGGAAATGGATGTGTCCGCTTGATTTCAAGGTCAACGGACAGCACATCCCCCGCCTTTAAGCTTGTTTGCTGTATTGTCCTCTTGGCTGTCGCGCGAAGCGGAATAAGTGCAAACAGCAATGCATACAAAGCATATGGTAAAAATGCATAAAAAAGGAACCAACTCACAAACCCTCCCTGAAACATGGCATAACAAAAGGCTGCCGCAGTGAGAATGATGAGCATCATCACCCTTAACCATAATGAAATTGCTACACGATGACGTGACTTCATTGAGTCATCGACTTTTGAACTGGCACGCCAATTTGCTCAAGCATTTGCCGCAGCAGTGTCTCCGCCTTCTTCCCTTCATATGTCGCTTCTGATGTCAAAATCATACGATGCGGTAATGTATAATTCGCCAAATACTGTACATCATCAGGAATCACATAATCGCGCTGATTCAAAAGTGCATACGCCTGTGCCGCTTTCATCAAGGCGATCGATCCCCTTGGACTCACACCTAGATAAACAGATGGGTGTTTACGCGTCGCTTGAGCAATTTCAACAATATATTCTTTAATGGATGCATCCACATGAATGGTCTGAACAGCCTGCTGCAACGCATGGATATGTTCCTTTGTCATGACAGCTTGAAGCGTATCAATCGGGGATTGCTTCTCCTGCAAGTTGAGAACCTCCAGCTCCTCGAGCATGGTCGGATATCCCATCTGCAGCTTGAATAAAAACCGGTCCATTTGCGCTTCTGGCAGCGGATAAGTTCCTTCATATTCCACTGGATTTTGTGTCGCCATGACAAAAAAAGGATCCGCAAGCGGCATCGTTTCTCCGTCCACTGTGACACTGCCTTCCTCCATCGCTTCAAGCAATGCTGATTGTGTTTTAGGAGAAGTCCGGTTGATCTCATCAGCTAAAATAATCTGCCCCATGATCGGTCCTTGCCTAAATTCAAATTCATTCGTCTTTTTATTGTAAATCGACACGCCTGTTACATCTGAAGGCAAAAGGTCAGGAGTGAATTGGATTCTCTTAAACTCACAGCCAATGGATTTTGCCAAAGCACGAACCATCATCGTCTTCCCTACACCAGGCACATCCTCTAGCAGCACATGCCCCTTCGCCAAAATCGCAACAAGGCTTAATATCGCAATGTCTTTTTTCCCAACCATGACTTTATTGATGTTATCTACGATTTTTTGTAAATCTGAATGCATCGGTTCATCAAATGCCATCCTGATCCTCCTATCACGTTTCTGTCAAATTTCATATAGTCTAACTTTACCATACAACGCGCATTTGCATATAACATCAGCACGTATAAAAAAGAAGCCTTCTCACGATGGGAAAGACTTCTTCTCTTCTTTTGACTTACTTGCTGGCTCCATATGAACATGAGAGTGTAAAATATCATGCTCCTGCTTCATTCTTCGTTCAATTTCATCTGCAATATCATGGCTTTCTGCTATGTTCAAGTTAGGCTCGACCTCAACCACTACATCCACATGGACTGTACTTCCAAGATAACGCGCTTTTATATCCTTTAAATCGCCTACTCCTGGTGTTGCTTCAATGGTCTCTTTATATTTAGACATATCTTTGATATGAAAACCGTCTGTTAACGAATGAGAGGCATCTCTGAAAATCTCCCACGCAGTTTTACAAATAATTAAGCCAATGACAAAGGCTGCTAGCGTATCAATCCATGCCAGCTGAAATTGAGAGGCCATAATTCCTACAAATGTTCCAATACTCACATACGCATCTGATTTATTATCAGCAGCTGCCGCATGGAGAGCCTGGCTATTAATTCGTTTGGACAGATTGCGGTTATAAATATACACACCGTACATCACAACAGCACTTCCTGCTGCTGTCCAAGCCGCGATCATATCCGGCGTTTGATGCTCAGATGAGAAGAGCGACTGGCCTGCACTCAGCAAAACTTGAAGTCCAACAAGCATCATGATAAAGGAAGCCACAAGAGACGCAATATTTTCCGCTCTAAAATGACCATACGGATGATCTTCATCAGGCGGCTTTTGAGAAATACGCAGCCCAATCAACACAGCAAGGGATGCAATAATATCCGTCGTGTTATTCAATCCATCTGCTGAAAGAGCCTCTGAATGAAACACATACCCAATAATGAGTTTGACCGCAGATAAGATCACATAGGCAATGATGCTGACCCAAGCACCTGTTTCACCTTGTCTTAATTCGTTATAGCGCTCCATGTTGAACCGCGCCTCCTCACACATCACTTTTCTATTATTTATCTTACAAAGCAAAGCCCGTGTGGGTCTACAGCAACATGATTCGCTTATGTCAGCAAAATAGGATAAATAGAAATGTGTTGACCTAAGTAAACTTATTTTTACAAGGTCAAATGACCTCAAGACCTACTCCCATCAACCTTTTTCCAATTCTCTTCGAAATGGACATATCGTCAAATCACTCTTCTCTGGTAAATTATCAGAATAATTTTATTTCGAGACACAACTTCCCTCCTTCCTTTTTTATGCTATTTTAAAAATAAACAGAGGGAAAAGAGGGAACATAATCTCTCAAATCCTTTCTACTTTTTAACATCGTGTTAAGAGGTTTGAAATGTCAGTTTGATAACCTGTCCAATGCTGAATGACAATTCAGTATGATAAAATTTAAAATATTCTAAAAACAAATTCTCTATTCATGAGAAATGTTTGGAGGTAAAGAAATGTCCAACATGACAAACGGTCTTCAAAAAAACCTTAAAACAAGACATATTTCGATGATCTCCATTGCTGGGGTCATTGGGGCAGGGCTATTTGTTGGTAGTGGCGCTGTCATTCATTCTGCAGGGCCTGGATCCATTCTTTCCTATTCTTTTGCCGGACTTCTGGTGATCTTTATTATGAGAATGCTTGGAGAAATGGCATGTGCCTATCCGACAAGCGGTTCTTTCTCACAATATGCGAGCGATGCCATCGGTCCATGGGCCGGGTTTACAATCGGCTGGCTTTACTGGTTCTTCTGGGTGATCGTCATCGCCATCGAAGCCATTGCCGGTGCTGCCATTATTCAATATTGGTATGGAGATGCACCTGTTTGGCTCACAAGTCTTATCCTCACAATCCTCTTAACATTAACAAATATCTTTTCTGTTAAATCTTTTGGCGAATTTGAATATTGGTTTTCATTAATTAAAGTCGTCAGCATCATTCTCTTTCTACTCATTGGTTTTGCATTTATCTTTGGTTTTGGCGGTCATCATACTTCAGGTCTTGCCAATCTAACAGGGAACGGCGGTTTTCTTCCAAATGGATTCAGCTCTGTGTTACTCGGAATCGTCGTCGTCATCTTTTCCTTCATGGGAACGGAGATTGTGGCCATAGCGGCCGGTGAATCAGCAGACCCAGTCAAATCTGTGACGACAGCCACCCGCTCTGTTGTATGGCGTATTATCGTATTCTATGTCGGATCAATTGCTGTCGTTGTCACCTTGCTTCCTTGGAATTCCGCAAGTATTTTAACAAGCCCGTTCGTTGCGGTATTAGAATACATTGGTGTTCCATCAGCCGCTCAAGTCATGAACGTCATTGTCTTAACAGCTGTTCTATCTTGTTTAAACTCCGGTTTGTACACAACGTCCAGAATGCTTTATTCATTAGCAGAAAGAGGCGAAGCGCCGAAACGCTTTATGAAAATCAGCAAACGTGGTGTTCCTGTAGCGGCTACAGTCGCAGGTACCTTCTTTTCCTACATTGCCGTCATGATGAACTACTTTTATCCTGAAACCATCTTTTTGTTCTTAGTCAACGCATCTGGTGCCATTGCCCTTCTTGTTTACTTGGTCATTGCCGTTTCACAATTAAGAATGCGACGCAAAATCGAAAAAGAAAATCCAGAACAGCTCAAAATCAAAATGTGGCTGTTCCCATACCTCACGTACTTTACCATTTTGGTCATTTGCGCCATCTTGGCATCGATGCTGTTTATCGAATCCATGCGGCCACAGCTCATTTTGACGAGCATCATTACCTTTGGCGTACTGGCTGCTTATTTCATCTTTAAACCGAATAAAAAAGTGCCTGCAAATGCGGCGCTTGAAAATAAACACCCGTAATTCTCCCGCTGAAAAGCGGGTTTTTTTATTTTATTCACCTATTTGGATGTCCGCACTTATACTGTATCAAATTGAATTTAAGTGAGGATTAGTCAACATGAACCTAGAAAAATTTGTTGACGAGCTTCCAATTCCAGAAGTCGCGGAGCCCGTCAAAAAGAACCCAAGACAAACGTATTATGAAATTGCTATGGAGGAGGTATTCTTAAAAGTTCATAGAGACCTGCCCCCAACCAAGCTATGGACCTATAATGGCAGCTTGCCTGGTCCAACCATTAAAGCCAATCGAAATGAAAAGGTCAAAGTGAAATGGATGAACAAATTGCCATTGAAACATTTTCTGCCTGTCGATCACACCATCCACTCCGGTCATCACGATGAACCAGAGGTGAAAACAGTCGTTCATCTGCATGGCGGCGTCACACCAGCAAGCAGTGACGGCTACCCAGAGGCCTGGTTTTCACGGGACTTTGAAGCAACCGGTCCTTTTTTTGAAAGAGAGACTTACGTCTATCCAAATCATCAGCAAGCCTGCACATTGTGGTATCACGATCATGCAATGGCACTGACACGACTAAATGTGTACGCCGGTTTAGCTGGGTTTTATTTGATCTCAGATCCATTTGAAAAGTCTTTAGAGCTTCCGAAAGATGACTATGACATTCCTTTAATGATTATGGACCGTACGTTTCAGGAGGATGGCTCACTGTTTTATCCTAGCAGACCAAACGACACGCCAGAGGACAGTGACATTCCAGACCCATCCATCGTGCCCTTTTTTTGTGGAGAAACGATCTTAGTCAATGGAAAAGTATGGCCATATTTAGAAGTAGAGCCGCGAAAATACCGTTTTCGTATATTAAATGCGTCCAATACTAGAACTTACGAGCTGCATCTAGATAACGACGCTACAATCCTGCAAATTGGTTCCGATGGGGGCTTTTTGCCAAGACCCGTTCGCCATCAATCCTTTAGCATCGCGCCTGCTGAACGTTTCGATGTCATCATCGACTTTTCAGCTTACGAAAACAAAACGATCACTCTCAAAAATACAGCCGGCTGCGGACAGGATGTGAATCCTGAAACAGATGCGAACATTATGCAATTCAAAGTCACACGTCCACTAAAAGGGAGAGTACCTAAAACCTTACGTCCGATTTTCAAACCGCTGCCACCGCTTCGGCCAAGTCGAGCTGATAGAGAGCGTACACTCACACTTACCGGCACGCAGGATAAATACGGCCGCCCTATCCTATTGCTCGATAACCAATTTTGGAATGACCCTGTCACAGAAAATCCTCGTCTTGGCAGTCTAGAGGTTTGGTCTATCGTCAATCCAACCAGAGGGACACACCCTATTCATTTGCATCTTGTTCAATTTAGGGTTTTAGACAGAAGGCCATTTGATACAGAAGTCTATCAATCGACAGGAGAAATCGTGTATACAGGACCAAACGAAGCGCCTCCTTTACATGAACAAGGCTACAAGGACACCATTCAGGCGCATGCAGGTGAAGTCATTCGGATCGTTGCTCGATTTGTTCCATACAGCGGCCGATATGTGTGGCATTGTCATATTTTAGAACATGAAGATTATGACATGATGAGGCCGATGGATATCATTCAGTAAAAATGAAACCACTCTTCCACTAAATGCGTAGAACTTATGAAACTGCTGATTACAAAGGGGCTAACGGACATCCATTCATTAGCCCTTTTATGATCCATTTCAAAATGGAAAAATAAATCGCATGAATCATTCCTTTGAAGAGCGTTCCATACTTAAAAAGTTGACGCAGCAAACCGATAATACTACTATATACCCATTACATCTATCAAAAGGCACATAAGCCATAATGAACGAACAAATGGAAAATTGCGATAAAAAACGGAGGAGTTCAATTTGAATGAAGAAAAAGAGACTTGCCAGGTCAAACAAGAAACAGCGGCAGGTAACAGAGAGAAGCTTTCAATCCATGAGAACGAGAGCATTCGGTCAAACATTGAACAACTAACCATTGAACTCAGTGAACAAAAAGAATTCAATCACTTCATATTAGATGAAAAACAAAAGGCCATCAGCACATTATCTTCCCTCATCACAAAAGGCAATTGTGATGAAGACTTAAAGACTCATTTTGAACAAGCATTACATATCGGACTTTCTGTTATAGAGATTATGGAGATTATTAAACACTGTACAAAGGTTGCTGGTTTCCCTCACTCCATTAATGCCCTGTTTATCTTTCAAAACTTATTAGATGAAAACAAATAAAACAGAGAAAACGAGATGTCAACAATCCTCTCGTTTTTTTATGTTCACTCATACTACTCTTTTTCTTTTCTTCTGTCACATAAGTAAAATATGAAAATAGCCCTCGTATCCCTGCTTAAAAACTGATTTTCCATCTATAAACCCACCATTTCTTCAGCATTTCAAGTGACAAAATAAAAAAACGTCCAGTTATATAAATAACTGAACGTTTCCTTTATCGATTGACAGTGAAATTGTTAACGATTCCGCCATCCTTCTCCCAAGCGGCTTCCACTGTTTTCTTCTTCATATTGTATTCAAAAATCGTTCTTACCTTCGCCTTTCGTCCGGTGTCATCCTTTAATTCTTTTGCGTTTTTTGCAACACCTAAGAAATAAACAGACGACCCGTCCGTAGAAAATTGCGGCTGTGCAGCACTTAAAATATGAACATCCTGGCTGTTTTTAACGAGTGTCGTCGTTTTTCCTGTTTCTACATCAAGCATCTTAATCGAGGATATTTCTTTTTCTTTACGAACCTTTACTTCTGTATAAATCAATTTCTTATGATCTGGAGAAAATGAAATATCATTGATCGTTTGTGAGATACGTGCAATGCGTTTCCCCTTCTCACCTGTTTGAAGGGTGATCTTCATGGTCGTTGGTTCAGGATCTCTTCCCTTTTCATTCGCTTCATCGGTTTTTTGATAATCTTCTTTTAAAGAATAATGCTGGATCGCCAAATCATTTGAAGTCGGATCATATGCAAAAGAACTCACCGTATCATCCTTGCTTTTTTCTGGATACAGCTCCTTCATTTTGTGTGTGTTCAAATCAAAAGACGCGACAAAAAATTGCTCTCCAGAATCCTTGTTATACCTTAGAAATAACTTCTTTCCGTCACCAGACAGCCTCATACTGTCGATAGAATCATCACTCGTAAACAGTGTTTTTTCTTCTTCAGATTTCACATTTAATTCCCGAATACTCACCTTTTGCGTGTCTTCATCCGTATACGTGTAATATAAAACTTGTTTCGTAGAATCATAAGCAATCGAAGGATATGCTGTCAGTTTCTCCGTATGAAGCGCCCGATCATGCAAGTAATAAGTATTGTTTAACTTTTGATCTGTAAATGAAACGAGCAATTCGTCTTTTGCATCTTGATTTGTTTTGACTTTTCCTGTATGTTTCGCTTCTTGTCCAGGCTTCATCATGAAGAAAATAACTGCCGCAATCACTGCGACGCCAATGACTGTGATGATCCACCATGTTGATTTTTTCATTGCCTTTCAGACCCTCTCTACAAGAAAAGAAGCCAGAAAATGAACTTTTCCCGCTTCTTTGCATGCCTATGTATTAATAAGTGTAATGCCCTTTTACGACACCTTTACTTGTTTTATACCCAAGTGCTTTGAATGCTTTTGGACTTACGTCTAGTACAGCATTTGGCATTCTGCCTACATCATATTTATATACTGTAATCACTTTATGTGGTTTCGCTTTTGTTGTCACTCTTAGTTTTGTACCTTTTTTCGGTACGTCAAAGCCCATTTTAGTTGCTGCATCCCAATGACCGAGTTTTTTTCCATCTGCGCCTTTTTTGCCGACACCATTATACCAAGTAATATTGCCGCTTACTTTTTTTGCACTTGCTCCATGTGAGAAACTGAATGCTAAAAATAAACTAGCTACTGTTACGATTGTCGTGATAAGCTTTTTATTCATTAAGAAATCCTCCGTTTTTGGTTTCTGCACTCATTATACATGAAGATGAACCCAGTTATTTTACAGATACATTACAATTCAAATACAAGTTGACCACTTTATGACCGATAAAGTTCATAAATACTACCATAAACAGTCAGAACATGGTAAGCAGCCCCCCTCTTTCATTTTATATAATAAAAGTGAATCAAATTTAAGGGGGAATTTTCATGAAAAAGTGTTTCACCGTTTTGATTGTAAGTTTGGCCTTCGTTTTGATGTTTTCAAGTCTTCCTGCCTCAGCGGCTAGTCCTCGTCACGGCGCCATTGTGACGCAAACAGATGAAGCCAAATGGTCAGGTATCTCTGCTGATATTGTCCTTCCGAAAACAGCCACCATTAAAAACGGCTATGCGGACTGGTATCTCGGTCTCGGCTCTGCTGTAGTAGAGAGCGGTATTTCAAAAACGTCTTCTGGCTATAAAGTTTTTCTAGGCAGCGGCTCACAAGGCGGCAGTAAATACTGGAACAGCGAATACGATACAAGTATTAAAGATGGCGCACGTGTCAACTTAAAGCTCATCAACAATGGTGATGGCACGGTGTCACTATATGTCAATGGGAAACTGCGCTATAAGCAGCCTGTTTACAACCCTAGCCGTCTGAAAAACCTTGATGTTGTCAAAATGGTACATGGCGTACAGGATAATGGAACAAACAGCTATTCACAAGCAAGCTTTTCGAATGTACAACTTCGCGCAAATACATCAGGAAGTGTCTATAAAAATTGGGATGGGTCAATCAAATCATCGCTTTTACGTAAAAATTTAGAATCCGGTGCCGCAGCTCCTAAATTCACCGTCATTTCTTCTATCCCATTAAGTACAAGCCTTTCAGCACAATAAGAAAAAAGCACCCTCCATTGGGTGCTTTTTATTGTTCACAGCTTATCAACACTTCTCTTTTAATCAAAACAACGATTCGTGGTAACATAAACATACATCATTCGAAGAAAAAAGGAGAACGAACGTGAAAAAAAGTCTACTTGTTTTCATGAGTCTAGTTGCAAGTCTCTCCATTCTAGCAGCTTGCTCAAATACGACAAAAGAACAAAAACCAGAATCTAAGGCACTTCCAACGATTAATGAACGCATTCAAAAGGAAACGAAAGAAGTGATGGAACAGTCTAAACTCATCAAAGACACTGACATCACCGTTGATCAAAAGAAAAAAGTCATTTCTTTAAACGTAACGGCTTCCTCTGATACCAATAGTGATTACGCTGAAGTCATCGGTTTAAACTTTGCAAAAACGCTGGCCATTGGAGCATCAACTGAAAAAGAAAACAATCTTCATAAACCGGAAAATGACAGCCTCGGCGCCCTCTATTCCTTTTATGACCTAAACATCACCGTAAAACAAGAAAACGGCAAGGTGCTGGCAAAGGGAAAGAAAACAACCAATGAAACAAGAATCACTTGGGAGAGAGCCCAATAATTGGACAAGAAAATCCTTTATGGATTTTCTTGTTTTTTTTAACAAAACTATTAACTTTATGAAAAGAATGCCGATTAGTAAGATTGTGTTGGTTCTTAAGTACCAATAATTCTTATTTACATATCGGAGGAAAGTATCATGAAAAGAACAACTGAATTTGTTTTAGGTTTAATTGGAGGTATTTTTGGATTTTTCGGCGCAATGTTCGCTCTTGCTTTCGGAGGAATCGATGCAGCATTTAGCGATTCAGGCACGAGTGAAATTACAGGATTAGGCTGGGCAGCAATGCTTTTCTCTATTCTTGCCATTGTCTCATCTGTCATTGTAAAGAAAAAAGCAAAGCTTGGTGGAATTTTATTATTAGTATCTGCTGTAGGCGGCATTATTTCTATTTCTATGTTCTTCATCCTTCCAGCTGTATTAATCATCATTGCAGGCTGCATGGGCGTGTTTAGAAAAGAGCCTGTCGTCAATAACACAACTGCATAAAAATAGAGAATAAAGCTTGTAGAGATTGCTCTACAAGCCTTTTCTCTCTACTCTTTGTAATTCATATTGAATGGCATCAACTAACTCTATTATGTTTTCATCTGTCCAAAGATCCAACATAAATAATATATCATTCACCATGTGTGACAAATCTTCTTGGCTCATCAATTCTTCTTTGTAAGCAGGGACAACAAAGAAATAGAGTAGATCAGCCAATTCAAGAACGACACGTACATCTTTTTCATCCATGATGGCTTTATGCAAAGAATGAATCAGCCATTTGAGATCTTCATGAATTTCAATAGGAACATACATCAATTGGTGTATTTCATCGGTATCCCTCTCACTTAGAATCCTCTCAGCAGATTCCTTCGAAAGAGCCCCAACTGTATTTGAAGATATATTCAGAAACAAGAATTCATGTTGATCCTCTCTATTAACCGTCTTGATTGACGAACCTTCCATCTCAATCACTCCCAATCCCTTATAATAATTCTATTATAAGGAAATTCAAGTTCGTTTTAAGTCACAAGAAGTGGATTTTATGTAATTTTAAGCTAACTGGTTTATAAAAAACAATCCAAAACAATTATTTTCTATTTTTATCATTTTTTGTTGATTTACAAGTACTTTTATCCTATTATAATAGTCATGATCAATATATAAGCACAGGACGCTTATATAAATTAAACAAAAGGGGATTTTCATTTTGAAGAAATTCTATGCTTTATTTTTAGCTTTAGGGCTAACATTTACACTGGCTGCTTGCGGCTCAACAGAAGATGTGTCTACAGGTGCATCTAAAGAAAAAGAGTCTACAAGCACAAAAACACAATCAAAAAACAAAAAAGACGATGGTTCAAAGAAAATAAATGCGAGCAAACACAAAACAACTGCTCAAGGAATGAAAGTAAACCTTGGCGAGATTAAAATTATGAAGGATAGAATCAATGTTGGGATGAATATCGAAAATACAACAGATAAAGTTCTAAACTTCTATCCAGATCAAGGTAAAGTTGTAGCTGGAAGCATGCAATTAGATGCCAATATGTTTATGACTGATGGTGATATTGGTGGCGAAGTTGAAGGTGGCGTTAAACAAGATGGTGTTATTCAATTCTTAGCTCCTGAGGGCAAAGAGATCAACATTAAAAATATCAAAGAATTAAAGCTGAAATTTGGAAATGTCACAACTGACGATTACATGAATAGTAAAGATGTAACCTTCACAGTTAAAGTAAAATAATTTGTTTCATTAAAGCCCTTGAATGATGAGGGCTTTTTTATTTATCATCACAAAAAACACTTTCCTAGAAGAAAGTGTTTATGTAACGTTCTCATTCATTTTTAGCGCTTCATAAGAATAACTGATCTTTCGAGAAGCCTCTTACACGGAACTCTCTTTTCATCGCCTCAGCCATTTCCACTTCACCCTCTGCCTCCAGCTTTTCAATGATGCGGTCATAATCCCTTTCGTGGCGATTTTGGCTTAATTTGAAAGCAGCCTGAACTTCATCAATGATGATCTTAAAGCCTACAATGCCTTTCATTTGCTTCTCTAACAGTTCCTCAGACAACGTATCCCATAACACCGGCTGTTCTCTGTGAGTTTCGTATGTCTCCAGCATTGTGGTTAATTCCTTAACCAGTTCCGATTTTTCAAGCAGTTCCGCCTTTCCATAAACATGAACAGCCTGGTAATTCCATGTTGGTACTGCTTCTTTTTCATACCATGAAGAGGATATGTAGGCATGCGGCCCTTGAAAGATGACGAGCGTCTTCTCGCTCTCTTCAAACGTTTTCCACTGAGGATTCCCAATCGCCATATGCCCTGAGATCACATACGAATCGTCAACTTGATGAAAACTCACCGGAATATGTGTCGCAATGGGCTTTCCATTCGATGTCGTCACAACTGTTGCAAATGAATGAGATTGAATAAATGATTTGATTTTCTCCATATCTTTCACTCGAAAAAATGATGGGATATGCATGTACCCTTCCTCCTTTTTGATCAGCTCAAAGTTTTGGTCATAATGAAATCCATTTGCTCTTCGTCCCCCATGAGAAAGGCGTGCACCCCTGTTTGAACAAACCCATGCTTTTGATAGAAAGCGATGGCCGCTCTGTTGTGCTCCCACACCCCAAGCCAAACATCCCGTTTATGATGATTTTTCGCAATTTCAATGGCTTGATCGATTAAATATTTGCCTAATCCTTGCTTTTGAAAGGACTGCTTGATATAAATTCTTTCAATCTCTAACGCGTCACTCCCCATCTCTTCTGATTGGGCATCATTCATATTGATCTTCAAATAACCAGCTACTTCCCCATTCACTTGAACAAAATAAAACTGTGAAGAAGGGTGCTGTAATTCCTTTAACAGCTGGTTTAGGTGAAAAGCTGTCTTCACGTAAGCTTCGATATGTTCCACTTTGTTTTGATCCAGAAAGGTTTCTTTAAACGTATTGATCCCTATTTTCTGTAGCTCCTTTACATGTTGTACATTGCACCGAATGAAATTGACGGTCATAAAGTCGCCCTCCTTATTAATTAGTAGCTTCTCTTTATCCCTTTTTTCACATCTTCCCAGTCTTTTTCTATATTCTTTCGCACCCTTAGAAGATACTCATAAATCTGTTCCGCTTCTTCCTCAGAAAACCCACTGAGCGCCACTTGATTCGAATAATCATGTTCTCGTTTGATCATTGGGTAGACCGTTTCCCCTTTTTCAGTTGGAAACAGCTTTTTGATTTTTTTATTCACACGATCCTCTTTTTTCTCAATAAACCCATGCAGTTCTAGCTTTTTGATAGCCCGAGCCGCCGTAGTTCGATCCACCTTAATCATTTCCGCCAGCTTTTCCTGAATGATACCAGGCTCCTCACAAATACGCACAAGATACAAATACTGCCCCTTCGTTAAATCGTACTCTTTAAATTCAATATTACTTATGGAATCAAGCGCGCGAGCAATCACGCCGATCTCCCGCAAAATCTCTTTCATGTACCTCGACTCCTTTTATTGCATTTACAACAAACAACTAAAATTAGTATAACCAATTAATGTTGTATTTGCAATAAAAAACCCAACCTCCAATTGGAAGTGGGTTTTTTATTTATCACGCTTCTTTGATCCAAACACTCCAAACACGACGGCCAGTGCAACAATAATCGCTACCCATGTAGTGAAGCCCATATGATCACCGCTTTTCTTTTTAAAATACCGTATCGGGTAAAAACCCATGAAATCACTTACTCTTATTTTAACGATTGAAAAGCAGAAAAGGTTTCAATTCAGCAGCCCTGATACTTTTTATTGCATGTGATCAAATTCATGAAGACATAACAAAAACCCCTATATTTCAAGGGGTTTTCGAGGGTGTTACATCATTCCGCCCATTCCACCCATGCCGCCCATATCTGGCATTCCGCCGCCTGAGCCGCCTTCTTCTGGTTTGTCAGCAACGACTGCTTCAGTTGTTAGAAGCATTGCTGCTACAGAAGCTGCGTTTTGAAGTGCAGAGCGAGTTACTTTTGTTGGGTCAACGATTCCTTTTTCGATCATGTTTACCCATTCGTTTGTTGCTGCGTTGAAGCCTACGCCAATTTCTTCATTTTTCAAGCGCTCAACGATAACAGATCCTTCAAGACCTGCGTTGTGAGCGATTTGACGAATTGGCTCTTCAAGAGAACGTAGAACGATGTTCACACCTGTTTGAACGTCACCATCAGCTTCGATTGAAGCGACTTTGTTGTATACATTCACAAGTGCTGTACCACCACCGGATACGATACCTTCTTCAACTGCTGCGCGAGTTGAGTTCAGTGCATCCTCGATGCGTAGTTTACGCTCTTTTAGTTCTGTTTCAGTAGCAGCACCAACTTTGATGACAGCGACGCCGCCAGCTAGTTTTGCAAGACGTTCTTGTAATTTTTCTTTATCGAATTCAGAAGTTGTTTCTTCTACTTGAGCACGGATTTGGTTCACACGTGCTGCAATTTGAGCAGAATCTCCTGAGCCCTCTACGATTGTTGTGTTTTCTTTTGTCACAACAACTTTAGACGCGCGGCCAAGCTGACCGATTTCAGTTGATTTCAGGTCAAGTCCTAGGTCTTCTGTGATTAATTCTCCGCCAGTTAGAACAGAGATGTCTTCAAGCATTGCTTTACGACGATCACCGAATCCAGGTGCTTTTACTGCCACTGCGTTGAATGTACCACGAAGTTTGTTCACAACAAGAGTTGCAAGTGCTTCGCCTTCTACATCTTCAGCAATGAGCAATAATGGTTTTCCTTGTTGTACAACTTGCTCAAGTACAGGAAGGATTTCTTGAATGTTTGTGATCTTTTTATCCGTAATTAAGATGTAAGGATTTTCAAGAACCGCTTCCATCTTATCAGAATCCGTCACCATGTATGGTGAAGCATATCCGCGGTCAAATTGCATACCTTCAACCACTTCAAGCTCAGTTGTGAATCCTTTAGATTCTTCAATTGTGATAACTCCGTCGTTACCTACACGTTCCATAGCTTCTGCGATTAGGCTGCCGACTTCTTCATCTGCTGCAGAAATAGCCGCAACTTGAGCAATTGATTCTTTGCCTTCGATTGGTTTAGAAATCTCGTGCAAGCCTTCAAGTGCTACTTTCACTGCTTCTTCGATCCCTTTACGCACGCCAACAGGGTTTGCACCAGCTGTTACGTTTTTCAGACCTTCACGGATCATCGCTTGAGCTAGAACTGTTGCAGTCGTAGTACCGTCACCAGCTACGTCGTTTGTTTTGCTTGCAACTTCAGCCACAAGTTTTGCACCCATGTTTTCAAATGCATCTTCTAATTCGATTTCTTTTGCAATCGTTACACCATCATTTGTGATAAGTGGAGAACCGAATTTTTTCTCAAGAACCACGTTACGTCCTTTAGGTCCTAAAGTTACTTTTACAGCATCTGCAAGTGCATCTACACCGCGTAACATCGCGCGACGTGCTTCTTCACTGAACTTAATATCTTTTGCCATAATAACGAAACCTCCTCAGTCTTTTTAAAAATTTATCTCAATTTTTTTATGTGATTAGCCAATAACGGCTAAAATGTCGCTCTCACGAAGGATTAAATATTCTTTGCCTTCATATTTCACTTCAGTGCCTGCATATTTTGAGAAGATAATGCGGTCGCCTGTGCTTACTTCTAACGCAACGCGCTCACCACTTTCAAGTACACGCCCTGAACCTGCTGCAACAATTTTACCTTCTTGCGGTTTTTCTTTTGCAGAATCCGGTAAAACAATACCGCTAGCGGTTTTTTCCTCAGATTCAACGAGTTCAATGATTACGCGATCGCCTAATGGCTTTAACATAAGAAACAACCTCCTCAATTTTTATATGTAGTCTTTTTTAGCACTCATCACCAGAGAGTGCTAACACATTTATTATAATAAAGAATGTCTTCTGCAATTTCAAGTAAAAACCTTTAAAAATTTTTACGCTTTCACGATCTTTTTTGATCTCAGATTCTTTCCTTTTCATCGAAAAAGGAGACTTGTGTTACAATAAATCTAGTTCTTTTAGTAAAGGGGTTTTCGTTACTTGAAAAAACAATATTGGTACATCATCTTAACGTATATATTGGTGCAGGTTTCTGCGTTTCCTTATGTGCTCATTATGAAATGGCTGGGATTCATTCAATCACCGATGACTCAAACAGAGCTTTCAAAATTATCAGGAACGTGGACAATCATCAGTTTTTGTATCGGATTGATCATTATTCTGCTCATCCTTCGAACCGTCCCAAAAGCTTCACTGCGAAATGAAGCGCCAGTTTCAATCGGTTCTGCTATCGCATGGATCATTGGCGGTTTCTTTCTTTCTCTCTTTGCACAATCGATTGCGGGGGCGATTGAACAATATGGATTCGGCATTGGCCGTGAGTCAGAAAATACGCAAACCATTTTATCCATTATGGATGCCGTTCCTTGGCTTGTCATTGTCATCGCCCTGATTGGTCCAATCTTAGAGGAAATCATTTTCCGTAAAATCATCTTTGGTGTGATTTATGAAAAAACGAATTTCTTCATTGGAGCACTTGCCAGTTCAGTGGTTTTCGCTGCTGTACACTATGATTTTCCCCATATCTTGCTCTATACCGCAATGGGCTTTACCTTTGCCTTTTTATATGCGAAAACAAAACGAATCATTGTTCCAATCGGCGCTCACATGCTGATGAATTCACTTGTCGTTCTTGTGCAGATTGAGCCAGTGAAAAAAATGATTGAAGAACAATCTCAAACCATGCAAATGATTATTGGAGGCTTTTTCTCATGAGAAACCCAGTCGTATGGGGCATCATTTATTTTGCCGTAGGTGTGGCTTTCACCTATATGGCCATTCAAAACCCAGGTGACATGTGGTCATTTTACAGTATTTTGCTGATGGTGTTTGCGGCCTATAATATCAATATCGCGCTTAAAATGTTTGCCTTCTCTGTCAAACTCAAAAAACAGCAGCAAAAATAAATGAAAAACCATTTTCCACTGTTGGAAAATGGTTTTTTTATGGAGGATGTATCTTCATGGAACATGAAAAACTTCGTATATTCAATGATCAGCATGAAACAATTGGAGCTGCCGCTCGTTCAGTTGTCCACGCCCAAGGCCATTGGCATGAAACATTTCATTTCTGGCTTCTTAAAAAAGAGCATAACACCATGTATCTCTATTTTCAGTTAAGAAGTCCCGCAAAAAAGGATTTTCCTTCTCTGTTTGATATCACCGCAGCGGGCCATCTTCTCGCAGATGAACAGCCTTCTGGTGGCTTAAGAGAGGTAGAAGAAGAACTTGGTCTTTCCATCCCTTTTGAGAACCTCACCTTTGCAGGTGTCATACAGGATGAAATCCATATGCCTTCGTTCATCGATCGTGAGTTCTGCCATGTGTACCTTTATATGAATCAAGTTGAGCACATGGAAGTTCATCTACAGAAAGAAGAAGTCGCTGGTCTGTACAGAGCAAAGCTGCTTGATGCGCAGCAGCTGTTAACAGGGACATGTGAAAGAATTCGAATCGAGGGCTTTCAAGTTGATGCAAACGAAGAACGACGTGAGGAAAGCATCGAAGTGGGTGTTCATGATTTTGTCCCGCATGTGCCCGCCTATTATGAGCACCTCTTTCACGCGATCAATCAATTTCTTATACAATAGAAAAAGCATCGTGATCCTCATTGGATCATGATGCTTTTTTATGAAACATAATGTTTTTCTTTCTCCTCTGTTTGCTGCATTTTGCGGTAGGTCACTCTCGAAATGATAATGCTCACTTCATATAAAACGAGCATTGGCAAGGTGACCATGAGGTGAGAAACAAGCTCTGGCGGTGTAATAAGTGCGGCAATGACAAGGAGGACAAAATAGGCATACTTCCGTATTTTTGATAAAAACATCGGTGTGATGATACCAAGTCTTGTGAGAAACATCAACACGACGGGCATCTGAAACAAAAAGCCAAATGGAAGTGTTAACTGCATCAGAAATGTAAAATACTCATGAATCCCAATGACTTGCTCTACATTTAAATCATTCGACATTCGCATCATAAAGTCGACGACAAACGGAAACAAAATAAAATAAGAGAAAGCCACACCGCTCAAAAATAAAAGCAGTGCAATCGGAATGTAAGCAAGTGTCACCTTTCTTTCTTTTTCATATAAGCCAGGACTCACAAACGCCCACAGCTGATATAAAATAACGGGACACGTCAAAACCAAAGCAATGACAAATGCGAACTGCATAAACACGTACAGTGGATCTGTAAGCTTAAATGCGTTCAGCGTGAGTGTTGCCGCTTCATCGGTATTTTGTAAATACACAATGACCGGCTTCGCGAGAAAAAAACCAGCCACCATAAAGGCGACAAAAAACATCGCAATGATCACTAAGCGTTTTCGCAGTTCCACAATATGCTCCATAAGCGGCATATCTTTGACATTCATGAAGCTCATCCTATTCTACTGATCTTCTTTTTTCTTTTTTTCTTCCTGATCATCAGCTAAGCCTTTTGTGGCATTTTTGAATTCACGTAGTGTATCTCCTGCTGCTCTTCCTAATTCAGGAAGCTTTTTCGGCCCAAAAATAATGAGCGCTACAATCGCAATCAGAATCAAACTCCCAGGACCGATCGGACCCATTTGCTCCACCCCCTTTACCCCTTTTCGTCAGTCCTCCTGCGTAACAGAGTAATGCTTTAAGAAATACACAAGAGACTGAAGTTCAACCGCCAAATCTATATGATGAATTCGAATGTGTTCCGGCACATTCAATCGAGCCGGCGTAAAGTTAAGGATTCCTTTGATGCCAAGGGCAATCAAACGATCTGTAATGGATTGAGCTGCTACGGCAGGTACTGTCAAAATCGCAACAGGGATATCTCCTACCTCTTGAACATGCTCTTCAAGCTTATCCAAATCATAGACAGGCACGCCGCCTATCTCACTTCCTATTTTACTCTCATTGACGTCAAAAGCCATTGAAATTTTTGTATTATTATTTTTTATGAAATTATAGTGTAAAAAAGCAGTCCCTAAATTCCCGACACCGATGAGCATGACATTGGTCATTTCATCTTGGTCAAGGGTCTTTCTGAAGAAGGTCAAGAGATAATCGACATTATAGCCATACCCTTTCTTCCCAAGTGCACCAAAGTACGAAAAATCTCGGCGAATGGTGGCAGAATCCACTTTGACTGCATCACTAAGCTCTGCCGATGACACCCTTTGTTTTCCTGATGCATGCAGATTTTTTAAAAAACGGTAGTATAGCGGCAAACGTTTGGCTGTCGCTTGTGGAATTTTTGACTGATCTATATTCATATAAGGTCCTCCAACTTAAATATCAGATGCTCTGTGAAAATCACCGTTTTTCCCGCCTGTCTTTTCAATTAGATAGGTAGGACCGATGATCATGCCTTTATCAATCGCTTTGCACATGTCGTAAACGGTCAGTGCACATACTGAAGCAGAAGTGAGCGCTTCCATCTCCACACCCGTACTTCCTTTTGTTTTTACCTGTACTTGTATGTTCAGGATGTGCGCATTTCCGTCTTCCTCCCAATGAAAGGAGATATCCACGCCTTTTAGTGCAAGCGGATGACACATTGGAATGATGGTAGATGTTTGCTTTGCTGCCATGATGCCAGCAACCTGTGCAACAGACAGCACATCCCCTTTTCCAATTTCACGCTGCTCTATTTTATGAAACACTTCTTTTATCATACGAACACTTGAAACAGCAACGGCGGTTCTCACTGTAGACGATTTGTCAGTAATGTCGACCATCTTTGCTCTTCCCTGTTCGTTAAAGTGGCTAAATTGACTCATCTTTCAACGCTCCCTTACTCAAATGATACACTATTTTTTCCTATCTGTCTTTCATTTGAATATGGCGATTGTATGTAACATTTGCCGGTTTACTGCTGATAAGCTACACTTAACATATTATAGCAGAGGTGAAGTTACATGATGATTCTACAAGTGAATCAGCTGTCCAAATCGTTTGGCGCTGATACCGTTTTAACGAATATAAAATTGGAAGTCAAAGCAAGGGATCGCATTGCCATTGTAGGTCGTAACGGCGCAGGCAAATCCACGCTTTTGAAAATCATTGCCGGTCAAATGTCTTACGAGCAAGGTGAGATCATCAAACCAAAAGACCTATCGATCGGCTATTTAGCACAGCATACCGATGTAACGTCTACACGTACGTTAAAAGACGAATTATTATCGGTTTTTGATCATTTAAAAGAGATGGAACAAGAAATGAGAACCATTGAGGAGAAAATGGCTTCTTCCACAGGTTCTGAGCTGGATGCCTTGATGAAAACCTATGACAGGCTGCAGCAGGAATTTAAAGATCAAGGCGGCTATCAATATGAAGCAGATGTCCGCTCCATTCTGCATGGACTCGGCTTTAGTCATTTTGAAGATGAGACAACCGTCCAATCCTTAAGCGGCGGCCAGAAAACCCGTCTAGCGCTTGGAAAGCTCTTATTAATGAAACCAGAACTCTTAATTTTGGATGAGCCGACCAACCATTTAGATATTGATACCTTATCATGGCTGGAGCAGTATTTGCAAAATTATACAGGTGCCATTCTCATCGTGTCCCATGACCGCTATTTCTTAGACAAAGTCGTAAACCACGTCTATGAAGTCTCAAGAACTTCGATGAAAAAGTTTGCAGGAAACTATAGTAAGTATCTTGAGCTGAAAGCAGAGCAGCTAGAGCGTGATATGAAACTCTACGAAAAGCAGCAAGAAGAGATCTCAAAGCTTCAGGATTTCGTGGATCGCAACCTGGCAAGAGCCTCGACCACAAAGCGCGCTCAAAGCAGACGCAAGCAGCTCGAACGGATGGATCGTTTAGATAAGCCTTTAGGAGACGAAAAATCCGCAAACTTTCATTTTGATATTACGAGACAAAGCGGCAATGATGTGCTGAAGGTGCATGATCTCGATATTCGTTATGATGAAAAAACACCGCTCCTATCCTCTCTTTCTTTTCAGATTAAACGAGAGGATAGTGTGGCACTCATTGGTCCTAACGGGATCGGGAAATCAACCCTTTTAAAAACGTTAACAAACACATTAACACCAGTAAAAGGCGAGATCACTTTTGGATCTCATGTCACGATCGGCTACTATGACCAAGAGCAAGCCAAACTGACATCCTCGAAAAAAGTGCTCAATGAGCTTTGGGATGATTATCCTCATATGAATGAAAAAGAAATTCGGACATGTTTAGGAAACTTCCTATTTTCCGGTGATGACGTTTTAAAGCCTGTCCATGCATTAAGCGGTGGAGAAAAAGCACGCCTTGCACTAGCAAAGCTGATGCTCCAAAAAGCCAACTTTCTTATTCTCGATGAGCCTACAAACCATCTGGACTTAGATAGTAAGGAAATTTTAGAGAATGCACTAATTGATTATCCAGGAACCATCTTATTTGTCTCGCATGATCGTTATTTTATCAATCGTCTCGCCACGAAAGTATTTGAGCTTTCGCCTACAGAAACAAGAGAATATCTCGGTGATTATGATTACTATCTTGAAAAGAAAAATGAACAACTAGAGCTGGAGGCACTTCAAGAAAATGAACCGCTTAAAATACAAGCTGCACAGCAAGCAGAAAAGGCAAAGCTTTCTTATGCGGAAGAAAAAGAGCTGAAAAAGAAAGAAAGACAAAAGCAGCGCAGAATCGAAGAAATTGAAGAACGTATTGCTGTCATTGAAGAAAAGCTCAGTGAAAATGAAAAGCTTCTATGTGATCCTGAAATTTTTCAAGATCACGAAAAGGTCCAAGACATTCAGACAGAAAATGATACGCTCAATCAAGAGCTGGAATCACTTTTTGCGGAGTGGGAAGAGCTGTCAGAAGCTTAAAGAGTGCCCTAAGGGTACTCTTTTTTCTTTCAATGAAAATTTATTATCCACAATGATACCCACAATAACTTCTTGATTATTCTTAAATACTTTGGACTTATCCACTTTATCCACAGAGTTTTAATCACATATCCACAAAAAAGATCATATTTATACACACCCTCTTCATTTTAAAACAAAATTTTCTAACAATTGTGGATATATAACGTTTACATGTGAATAAATCGCTTTCATCGAAAAATAAAAAACCCCTGTAATCCACAGGAGTTTTCATTCATATGAGACTAGTGATAACCCTGGCTGGCCATTCATCGTCATATCGCCTCTGATTCCTTTTTCAAATGCAACGGTTCCAGCAGCAGCGATCATGGCTGCATTGTCTGTACAAAGAGATAATGGCGGAATAATGACCTTCACGTCTGGCAGCTTCGTAAATGCTGAGGTTAAAGCTTCTCTTAGTCCTTTATTGGCAGCGACTCCTCCAGCTAGAACAACTTGCTTCACACCATAGGCTTCTGCTGCTTTCAATGTTTTCCCAACAAGCACCTCAATGACGCTTGCTTGAAAACTTGCGGCCAAATTCTCTGGGGCAATCGTTTCACCCTTTTGTGACGCATTGTGTAAGGTGTTGATCACAGCTGATTTTAAACCACTGAAGCTAAAGTGATAGGACCCTTCTTCAAGCCATGCACGAGGAAGCTTAATTGTCGGCTCCCCTTCATGCGCTAACCGATCAATGTGAGGTCCGCCTGGATACGGGAGACCCATCGTCCGGGCCACTTTATCGTACGCTTCTCCAGCTGCATCATCTAATGTTTCTCCGATGACCTCAAAAGATCCGTGCTCCTTCATTAAAACAAGCTCAGTATGTCCGCCAGAGACAACAAGAGCTAAACACGGAAACTCCAATTCATCAACAAGCTGGTTTGCATAAATATGCCCTGCAATATGATGAACACCTACAAGAGGAATTTGATGGGCAAAGCTCAGTGCCTTTGCTGCATTGACACCAATCAGCAGAGCACCGACGAGGCCAGGTCCTTCTGTGACAGCAATCGCATCTAAATCCTTAAAGCTCATACCCGCCTGTGCCATCACTTCTTCTAATACGATGGTGATTTGCTCCACGTGATGCCTTGAAGCAATTTCGGGTACAACACCGCCAAATCGTTTATGACTGTCTATTTGCGAGGCCACAACATTTGCCACGATTTCCTTTCCATTTTTGACAATGGACGCAGCTGTTTCATCGCAGCTTGTTTCTATACCTAATATGAATCGATCTGTTTGTTCACTCATTTATATTCACCCACATGACTAATGCATCTTCTCCATTATCCGTATAATAATTCTTTCGAATTGAAGCTGGTCTGAAACCGAGCTTTTCATAGAGGGATTGTGCTGGTGTATTCGAAACCCGCACCTCTAAAGAAAGATGATCTGACTTTTTTTCTTTGCAAAATTCCATGACATGTCGAAGCAATGCTTCCCCGTAGCCTTTTCCTCTATGCTCAGGGAGAATGGCAATGTTCGTAATTTGTGCATCGTCCATGACAATCCAGACCCCGCAATACCCAACAGGCTTCTTATCTTCTTCGATGAGGAAATAATGGCTGTATTGGTTATGGAGAATCTCATACACAAACGATTCCTTTTTCCAGGGTGCTGTAAACGAATGCACTTCAATCGTATACACCTCTGGAATGTCTGCTACTGTCATTTGTCGAATCTCTGCTAGGTTAAGATTATTTTTGTCCTTCAAGCCATTTCACTTCCGCTTCTGCCAAACGAATATAGTTAGGAACAAGCTGATGGACATCTTCAGCAGGACGATCTGCGCCTAAAAATGCAAGCACTGCAGGTCTTGGGTTATGAAATGTCCCCTCTGCCAGTACAGCCGTTTCTCCTAAAATGGAGCTTATGCTATCTTCATGAAGATGCACATCTTGTCCAAGAAATAGAACAGGCTTTCCTGTCTGCTTCAGTTCATGAAGCCAATCCGTGAGCAGGATATTTTGATCTGGTTCTACCTCTTTGATCTTACCCTTTTCAAACATATATAGTCCGGTATAAACTTGGCCTCTTCTCGCATCAAATAGAGGTGAGATATATCCATCAAAATATTGGCCATTTGCCGCAAGTGTTTCTAAACTCGAAACAGCTGATATCGGGATAGACAGCGTCCACGCAAGTGTTTTTGCGATGGTAACACCGATTCTGACGCCAGTGTAAGAACCAGGTCCTTTTGCTACAACGATTTTGCTTAGTTCGCTTGGTGATACACCACATTCTTTCATCAATGCTTCAACAGTAGGCATCGCTCGGACGGAATGGTTCTTTTTTAAATACGTAATGCTCTCGCCAATCACAGTGAAATCTCTTACAAGAGCAATTCCTAGTGTATGGTTTGATGTATCAATGGCCAGTATGGTCAAATTCTTTCATCTCCTTACAAAGGGTCTCATAACGCTCCCCTTTTGCATCAAACGTGAGATGCCGTTCTTCTTCACGTTCTGTTCTCAGCATTTCTATTTTTAAATAGGAAGAAGGCAATTGAGGCTCAATAAGATGTGCCCATTCAACCAAGCATATACCTTCACCCTCAAAATATTCTTCGAGTCCGATCTCTTCATCTGCATCTTCCATGCGATACACGTCCATATGATAAAGTGGCAGTCTGCCATCAGTATATTCTTTAATAATTGTAAAGGTGGGGCTGTTGACGATACGGGTAATTCCTAAGCCTTCCGCAAAACCTTTTGAAAAAGTGGTTTTGCCTGCACCTAAATCTCCTTCTAATGTCAATACATCGCCTGGCATCACAAGTTTGGCCAAAGCAGCGGCAATTCGTTTCGTCTCATCCGCACCTTTTGTCGTCCATGTTAATTTCACCGGTGATGTCACCTCATTTCTTAAAATGATTATATCCTTTTTTCATTAACATTGTTTGTTGATCATTGTCTTTTAACATAACACTGGCTGCTTGATCATCTTTGACTTGTCCAATACGTGTGATCTGAATGCCTTCTTTTTGACATTGCGATTCAAAGCTTTCCCAATCAGATTCTGGTATCGTACCAGTTAAAACAAAGTCTTCTCCTCCAAATAACACCCATTCAAGCCAGTCTTTGCGCAGCACCTGTAAATCTGGATGAATTGGAAGCTTATCAGCTTCTATCTCGATCATCACACAGCTCGCTTCGGCTATCTCATTCAACTCACTCGCTAATCCATCACTCACATCATTCAAGGTGACCCGCGGGAAACTTGAACAAATGTGTCCAGCAGCAATATGAGGCTGAGGCATTTTATGACGCTTAAGAAAAAAATCAGCATCGACCGCCTTAGAAGGGGCTGCTTTGTTCATTAAGATTGATAACCCAGCAGCTGATGAACCGAGTTCACCTGTGACAAAGACAACGTCTCCAGTCTGAGCACTGTGACGATAACAAGCTTTTCCCTTTGAAACCTCACCAATCACCGTCACGGTAATAACAAAGTCACTGCGGGTGGCCACTGTATCTCCACCAATTAAATCCATATGATAAGAGTCAGCCAACGCTTTCATTCCCTCGTAAAGTTCCGTGACGATTGTCTCATCACCATGAGGCGGGATCGCAATTGAAACAAGATAATACTTTGGGGTCCCTCCCATTGCAGCGATATCACTGACATTGACTGCCACTGCCTTAAAGCCAACTTCAAATGGTGTGGAAAAGTCAAAACGAAAATGAACATGCTCCACCATTGTATCAACACAAACGACCTCTTCACAATGTGAATGAGGTTGATAAACACTTGCATCATCACCGATGCCCATGATCAAAGAGCGCTGATATGTATCTTTTGGTGTGATTCGGCGAATAAGATCAAATTCATCCATAAAAAGACAGCCCCTTCTTGCAATCAATTGGTTAAGTAGACATGAGGTCAAACACAGTTAGTATTAGTGTAGCGAATATAAGTCTCAGTTCCAACTAAAAATGATATAAAGAAAGCCTGGTGTGAAAAAACCAGGCTGAGTTGAGGTAATCTATCTATTCTTTCTTATAGTGTAGCCAAACACAAATCATTTCATTGCAACTTGGGTACTTGTAGAAAGAAAAAGACATAAAAAAAAACGAAACTATACGTTTTCGTTTACAAGTCATAAAAATGGCGGTCCGGACGGGACTCGAACCCGCGACCTCCTGCGTGACAGGCAGGCATTCTAACCAACTGAACTACCGGACCATTTTGGTTGCGGGGGCAGGATTTGAACCTGCGACCTTCGGGTTATGAGCCCGACGAGCTACCGAACTGCTCCACCCCGCGATGATATAAAGATAACAAGCTTGGCGGCGTCCTACTCTCACAGGGGGAAACCCCCAACTACCATCGGCGCTGAAGAGCTTAACTTCCGTGTTCGGTATGGGAACGGGTGTGACCTCTTCGCTATCGCCACCAAACCTGATGGAGAGAATGTTCTCTCAAAACTAGATAACAATGTTCATGCTTCACATTAGAATATAGGTTAAGTCCTCGATCTATTAGTATCTGTCAGCTCCACGTGTCACCACGCTTCCACCTCAGACCTATCAACCTGATCATCTTTCAGGGATCTTACTTCCTTGCGGAATGGGAAATCTCATCTTGAGGGGGGCTTCATGCTTAGATGCTTTCAGCACTTATCCCGTCCGCACATAGCTACCCAGCGATGCCCTTGGCAGAACAACTGGTACACCAGCGGTGCGTCCATCCCGGTCCTCTCGTACTAAGGACAGCTCCTCTCAAATTTCCTGCGCCCGCGACGGATAGGGACCGAACTGTCTCACGACGTTCTGAACCCAGCTCGCGTACCGCTTTAATGGGCGAACAGCCCAACCCTTGGGACCGACTACAGCCCCAGGATGCGATGAGCCGACATCGAGGTGCCAAACCTCCCCGTCGATGTGGACTCTTGGGGGAGATAAGCCTGTTATCCCCGGGGTAGCTTTTATCCGTTGAGCGATGGCCCTTCCATGCGGAACCACCGGATCACTAAGCCCGACTTTCGTCCCTGCTCGACTTGTAGGTCTCGCAGTCAAGCTCCCTTGTGCCTTTACACTCTGCGAATGATTTCCAACCATTCTGAGGGAACCTTTGGGCGCCTCCGTTACATTTTAGGAGGCGACCGCCCCAGTCAAACTGCCCACCTGACACTGTCTCCCTGCCCGATAAGGGCAGCGGGTTAGAAGGTCAATACAGCCAGGGTAGTATCCCACCGATGCCTCCACCGAAGCTAGCGCTCCGGTTTCCAAGGCTCCTACCTATCCTGTACAAGCTGTACCAACATTCAATATCAGGCTGCAGTAAAGCTCCACGGGGTCTTTCCGTCCTGTCGCGGGTAACCTGCATCTTCACAGGTACTATAATTTCACCGAGTCTCTCGTTGAGACAGTGCCCAGATCGTTGCGCCTTTCGTGCGGGTCGGAACTTACCCGACAAGGAATTTCGCTACCTTAGGACCGTTATAGTTACGGCCGCCGTTTACTGGGGCTTCAATTCGCACCTTCGCTTACGCTAAGCGCTCCTCTTAACCTTCCAGCACCGGGCAGGCGTCAGCCCCTATACTTCGCCTTACGGCTTCGCAGAGACCTGTGTTTTTGCTAAACAGTCGCCTGGGCCTATTCACTGCGGCTTCTCGGGGCTTTAACACCCTAAGAAGCACCCCTTCTCCCGAAGTTACGGGGTCATTTTGCCGAGTTCCTTAACGAGAGTTCTCTCGATCACCTTAGGATTCTCTCCTCGCCTACCTGTGTCGGTTTGCGGTACGGGCACCTCTCACCTCGCTAGAGGCTTTTCTTGGCAGTGTGGAATCAGGAACTTCGCTACTAAATTTCGCTCGCCATCACAGCTCAGCCTTTACGGGAAACGGATTTGCCTATTTCCCAGCCTAACTGCTTGGACGCGGATATCCAATACCGCGCTTACCCTATCCTCCTGCGTCCCCCCATTGCTCAAATGGTGAGGAGGTGGTACAGGAATATCAACCTGTTGTCCATCGCCTACGCCTTTCGGCCTCGGCTTAGGTCCCGACTAACCCTGAGCGGACGAGCCTTCCTCAGGAAACCTTAGGCATTCGGTGGACGGGATTCTCACCCGTCTTTCGCTACTCATACCGGCATTCTCACTTCTAAGCGCTCCACCAGTCCTTCCGGTCTGGCTTCACAGCCCTTAGAACGCTCTCCTACCACTGTTCGTAAGAACAGTCCGCAGCTTCGGTGATACGTTTAGCCCCGGTACATTTTCGGCGCAGAGTCACTCGACCAGTGAGCTATTACGCACTCTTTAAATGGTGGCTGCTTCTAAGCCAACATCCTGGTTGTCTAAGCAACTCCACATCCTTTTCCACTTAACGTATACTTTGGGACCTTAGCTGGCGGTCTGGGCTGTTTCCCTTTCGACTACGGATCTTATCACTCGCAGTCTGACTCCCAAGGATAAGTCATCGGCATTCGGAGTTTGACTGAATTCGGTAACCCGGTAGGGGCCCCTAGTCCAATCAGTGCTCTACCTCCGAGACTCTTACCTTGAGGCTAGCCCTAAAGCTATTTCGGAGAGAACCAGCTATCTCCAGGTTCGATTGGCATTTCACCCCTACCCACACCTCATCCCCGCACTTTTCAACGTGCGTGGGTTCGGGCCTCCATTCAGTGTTACCTGAACTTCACCCTGGACATGGGTAGATCACCTGGTTTCGGGTCTACGACCACGTACTCATGCGCCCTATTCAGACTCGCTTTCGCTGCGGCTCCGCATCTTCTGCTTAACCTTGCACGGGATCGTAACTCGCCGGTTCATTCTACAAAAGGCACGCCATCACCCGTTAACGGGCTCTGACTACTTGTAGGCACACGGTTTCAGGATCTATTTCACTCCCCTTCCGGGGTGCTTTTCACCTTTCCCTCACGGTACTGGTTCACTATCGGTCACTAGGGAGTATTTAGCCTTGGGAGATGGTCCTCCCGGATTCCGACGGAATTTCACGTGTTCCGCCGTACTCAGGATCCACTCTGGAGAGAACGACATTTCAGTTACAGGGCTGTTACCTTCTTTGGCGGGCCTTTCCAGACCTCTTCGCTTATATCGTTCCTTTGTAACTCCGTATAGAGTGTCCTACAACCCCAAGAGGCAAGCCTCTTGGTTTGGGCTGTTCCCGTTTCGCTCGCCGCTACTCAGGGAATCGCATTTGCTTTCTCTTCCTCCGGGTACTTAGATGTTTCAGTTCCCCGGGTATGCCTTCTCATACTCTATGTATTCAAGTATGGATACTACTCCATTACGAGCAGTGGGTTTCCCCATTCGGAAATCTCCGGATCAAAGCTTGCTTACAGCTCCCCGAAGCATATCGGTGTTCGTCCCGTCCTTCATCGGCTCCTAGTGCCAAGGCATCCACCGTGCGCCCTTTCTAACTTAACCATTTCTTACTTTAGAAAGAATCACTATGTGTGATGAACTTTGCATTGCATTCAATGTGAATGTATTACTTATTGTTATCTAGTTTTCAAAGAACAATCCTGTCTCGCTAGAGACATGTTTTGAAGGAATGATCCTTCAAAACTAAACAAGACGAAAACGTACGCTGCTCCATATATCCTTAGAAAGGAGGTGATCCAGCCGCACCTTCCGATACGGCTACCTTGTTACGACTTCACCCCAATCATCTGCCCCACCTTCGGCGGCTGGCTCCATAAAGGTTACCTCACCGACTTCGGGTGTTGCAAACTCTCGTGGTGTGACGGGCGGTGTGTACAAGGCCCGGGAACGTATTCACCGCGGCATGCTGATCCGCGATTACTAGCGATTCCAGCTTCACGCAGTCGAGTTGCAGACTGCGATCCGAACTGAGAACAGATTTATGGGATTGGCTAAACCTTGCGGTCTTGCAGCCCTTTGTTCTGTCCATTGTAGCACGTGTGTAGCCCAGGTCATAAGGGGCATGATGATTTGACGTCATCCCCACCTTCCTCCGGTTTGTCACCGGCAGTCACCTTAGAGTGCCCAACTGAATGCTGGCAACTAAGATCAAGGGTTGCGCTCGTTGCGGGACTTAACCCAACATCTCACGACACGAGCTGACGACAACCATGCACCACCTGTCACTCTGTCCCCGAAGGGAAAGCCCTATCTCTAGGGTTGTCAGAGGATGTCAAGACCTGGTAAGGTTCTTCGCGTTGCTTCGAATTAAACCACATGCTCCACCGCTTGTGCGGGCCCCCGTCAATTCCTTTGAGTTTCAGTCTTGCGACCGTACTCCCCAGGCGGAGTGCTTAATGCGTTAGCTGCAGCACTAAGGGGCGGAAACCCCCTAACACTTAGCACTCATCGTTTACGGCGTGGACTACCAGGGTATCTAATCCTGTTCGCTCCCCACGCTTTCGCTCCTCAGCGTCAGTTACAGACCAGAGAGTCGCCTTCGCCACTGGTGTTCCTCCACATCTCTACGCATTTCACCGCTACACGTGGAATTCCACTCTCCTCTTCTGCACTCAAGTTTCCCAGTTTCCAATGACCCTCCCCGGTTGAGCCGGGGGCTTTCACATCAGACTTAAGAAACCGCCTGCGAGCCCTTTACGCCCAATAATTCCGGACAACGCTTGCCACCTACGTATTACCGCGGCTGCTGGCACGTAGTTAGCCGTGGCTTTCTGGTTAGGTACCGTCAAGGTGCGAGCAGTTACTCTCGCACTTGTTCTTCCCTAACAACAGAGCTTTACGATCCGAAAACCTTCATCACTCACGCGGCGTTGCTCCGTCAGACTTTCGTCCATTGCGGAAGATTCCCTACTGCTGCCTCCCGTAGGAGTCTGGGCCGTGTCTCAGTCCCAGTGTGGCCGATCACCCTCTCAGGTCGGCTACGCATCGTCGCCTTGGTGAGCCATTACCCCACCAACTAGCTAATGCGCCGCGGGTCCATCTGTAAGTGACAGCCGAAACCGTCTTTCATCCTTGAACCATGCGGTTCAAGGAACTATCCGGTATTAGCTCCGGTTTCCCGGAGTTATCCCAGTCTTACAGGCAGGTTACCCACGTGTTACTCACCCGTCCGCCGCTAACATCCGGGAGCAAGCTCCCTTCTGTCCGCTCGACTTGCATGTATTAGGCACGCCGCCAGCGTTCGTCCTGAGCCAGGATCAAACTCTCCGAAAAAGTACAAAACCGAAGTTTTGCTTTTCGCCAGTTTGACTGACTACCTATGAAGTTTCATAGGATTTTTTTATAAAAACTCGAATTAACAGGTACGTTTTGTCTTGTTTAGTTTTCAAAGATCATGTTCAAAATGGAGCGGGTGATGAGAATCGAACTCACGACATCAGCTTGGAAGGCTGAGGTTTTACCACTAAACTACACCCGCGTGGTTTGTATTGGCGCGCCCGAGAGGAGTCGAACCCCTAACCTTTTGATCCGTAGTCAAACGCTCTATCCAATTGAGCTACGGGCGCTTAATCAGGCGACTTAATTATCTTAACATATCGTTTTTCTTAAGTCAACATCTTTTTAAAATTTGTTTGCCGCATGTGTGTGAACGTCTGCGTTTCAAATACGTCATCAGCGACGAATAAAAATATACCATGAATCACATAAAAGGGTCAATACATTTTTCTAAAAAAGTTTCATGTTTTTTAAAATTGATTTTTTCTTAGATCAATAGACATGTAATAGCCCTATTTTCTTCTCTTTCTTCATAATTCCAATGATTCTTAAATAAAATCTTTCTAAATACAAAGGAGGACAAAACATGGCCACATAGAATTTTTATTTATTAGAAAATTCTTAATACTTTTCCAGACATTTAAAGGAGGTAGGAGATGATGAAAAAGTTTATCGCTTTTCAAATCATGATCGCTTTGGTGATAGGAGCTCTTATCGGCCATTTCTTCCCTGACTTCGGAATGGCACTCAGGCCAATTGGAGATGGATTCATCAGGCTGATTAAAATGATCGTTGTTCCAATCGTTTTCTCTACCATTGTTATTGGTGCAGCCGGCAGCGGCGGCATGAAGAAAATGGGCAGCCTTGGATTAAAGACGATCATTTGGTTTGAGGTCATCACAACCATCGTTCTTGGGATCGGATTATTATTGGCAAACGGGCTAAAGCCTGGGGTTGGCCTCGATTTCTCTAAATTAGCTAAGAAAGATATTGGGGAATTAGATGGTTATACTGAGAAGGTCGTTGACTTTAAACAAATGGTATTAGATATCATTCCAACCAATATCGTCGATGTTATGGCTCAGAATGATTTACTTGCTGTCATTTTCTTCGCCATCTTATTTGGTGTAGCGGCAAGCGGCATCGGTAAAGCTTCTGCTCCTGTTCTCACCTTCTTTGAATCAGTGGCACAAATCATGTTTAAGCTCACACAGATGGTGATGGTGACAGCACCTATTGGGGTTCTTGCATTAATGGCTGCTTCTGTCGGCCAATATGGCATTGTTTTATTAATCCCAATGATGAAGCTTGTCGGGACTGTATTTTTAGGATTATTCATTATTCTCTTTGCTTTATTCCCTCTGGTCGCACTGATCTTCCGTTTTAACTACTTCGAAGTATTAAAAATGATTTGGGATTTGTTCCTTGTTGCCTTCTCTACTACGAGTACTGAAACTGTCCTTCCTCAATTGATGGAACGAATGGAGAAATACGGGTGTCCAAAAAGAATCGTTTCCTTTGTAATTCCATCTGGTCTTTCTCTCAATTGTGACGGATCAAGTTTATATTTATCGGTTGCCTGCGTATTTCTTGCACAAGCGTTTGGTGTCGACATGAGTCTGTCACAGCAGCTTTTGATGATGCTTGTTCTTGTGTTAACGAGTAAAGGTATTGCAGCTGTGCCATCCGGTTCACTCGTTGTTCTTTTGGCAACCGCTCATGCAGTCGGTCTTCCAGCAGAAGGCGTTGCCATCATAGCCGGTGTTGACCGAATTATGGATATGGCACGAACAGGCGTGAATGTTCCAGGGCATGCCGTAGCATGTATTGTCGTATCTAAATGGGAAAAAGTATTCCGTGAGTCAGCGTGGGAAGTTCCTAAAGCGGGTGAAGAAACAAAAGGGATGTAATGTTATATGAAGGAAAGGGTTCACCCTTTCCTTTTTTATGCTAAAAATGTTTGCTTAAGTACGGCTTTTCCTTGAGGTTGCAGCTGTACTTCTGCATATGCCCCATTAATCAGCGTCATTTGCGGCGGGACATGCCCACAATCTATATCGTAAAAAATGGGGATTTGTAGTTCCTTTTGTAATTCTTCATATATATCCTGATACTGATACCCTTCAACAGGCACATCTACTGCACTTCGCCCAAACATCATACCTGAACAGTGATCAAACCACCCTGCTAGTTTTAATTGCACAAGCGATCTCTTCACGCTTGCAGCATTTAATTCGCAGTTTTCGAAATACCAGAGAATTGGTTCATCGTTTATGAATGTTTTCTGAAAAGTTTTGACGTCCCCATAAGGTGTCCCTGCTAAATGACGTATGACATCAATGCAGCCACCCAGCAGTCTTCCCTTTACCATCTTTTCTTGTTGATCAACCGTATGCCATGCAGTAGATTCTGTTAAATGAAAGACATGTTTAATCGGATCGTCACGCTTCCATTCCTTTTGATACATAGATGAAGAAAACTGGCTTATGGCCATTTCCCCTTTTGTTGAAAGCACCTCTTCCCACATGACAGTCGTTTGATCAAGCTCTTCTCCCTGAAGATCTACTAGGTTCGGCCCATGCGCTGTAGCAATGCCTGTTTTTAATGTCAACGCCAGCAGGAGTGCACTCGTATCTGAGTATCCTAGAATCCACTTTTTTTGCATGGATGAGAAATCGAGGTGCTCTAACACTTCCATAAGCAGCTGTCCTCCCCATGGCGGGATGATGTGGTCAATCTCCTCACATGTCATCATGTACTGAAGTTCGTTTGCTCGTTCTATCGCAGGGGCAGATTTTGCCTTTTCCTGATGCCAGACCGTCTCTCCACATATAACATCATAGCCTCTATGTTTCATTCGTTCACATGAAAGCTGAAACATGTCATGCAAAGATGGCTGTACACCTGACGAAGGTGCTGTGACGCCAATTGTTTGTCCTTTTTGCAAATGCGGAAATTGTATCATCCTGTTTCCCTACCCTCTCTCATTTATAAAGAAGATGCCCCTGTTAGAAGGGACATCTTCTTTTATTCCTTTTGACGCAATACAGTATAGACTCCTGCAAAGATACACAGAATCCCAATGAATGAGCGTATCCCCATCTCTTCACCTAAAAGCAGCCAGCCAAGAGCTGTCCCTACGATCGGTTGAAAGAAGAAGAACAGACCGCCGCTCGAGGCATCCATCAATTGAAGCCCTCTATTCCACAAAAAGAATGCTAGAGCTGTTGAGATGATGCCTAGATAGAGAATACCGCCCCAAATCTCTGGCCTGGCCATCTGCTCCACATCTAGATGAGGTAAACGAAATAAAGCAGGTGGTGTTAAGACAATGAATGCAATGATGATCGCATATGTGGTCGTCACGACTTGAGGGTATTTTCCTGGAACTCGTTTCAGCAAAACAGACATCAGCGCCCAAGTTAAAGCAGCGAAAACTAATGAAAGACCGCCAACAAATTCATCTGTTTGCACTGCGACTGGTCCAATCATGAGCCATACACCTGCTGTCGCAAGCAGGATGGATGCGCACTTTCGAACAGTCATAGCTTCTTTTAATAGAAAGAACGCAAACAGCACCATAAAAGCAGGGGTCGCAGATGTAATCACAGCCCCCATTTGTGCCGACGTATACATGGTGCCAATTTCTTGGGTCACAATTGATAGGAAATTTCCGATCAATCCGATCATGACAACAAGCGGGATATCTTTTTTATCTAATCGAAAGGAATAGCCCAAGCGCCAAATGGTGCACACCAGCACGATTCCTGCTACAGCATATCTCATCCATACAAGCTCAAGCGGCGGAACCACCGCTACTGTTACTTTGACAACAACGTACATGCCGCCCCAAATACTTGCAGCGATTGCTAGGTAAAGGGCGCCTATATATTTTTCCTTCATCTTTTCCCCTCCGTTACTGGATATATTGACCGCCATATCCACAAACGGAGATCACTCTCCGTTATGGACGGAGGGTGTTTGGTACATCATGTTCAAATAAAGGCTTCCATAGCATTGTCGTCACCTCATTTGTTTTTATTTTCAGACTACTTTATAACAAATTCTGGTTGACTTCAATCCTTTTTTGTCACCATTTTTCTTCATATAATAGAAGATAAACGGGTATTGACATGCTGAATTCGTTTTCATATAGTAAGTAAAACTATTGGTGGCCACGGAGAAAAGGAGTAGAGGACGTTGGATATTGAAGCGAGGAAACACATTCCCAGCACGGAACATGAACCGTTTCTTGAGGGAATAAAAGATTGTGTGCCAACCCTGCTCGGTTATATGAGTATTGGGTTTGCCTTCGGAATTGTTGGAATTAGCGCACAGTTAAGTATATGGGACATTGCGCTTTTATCGATTTTTATTTACGCAGGTGCTTCACAGTTTATTATCTGTGCACTGCTTGTGACAGGGAGTCCCCTTTCTGCTATTATTTTCACCACATTTATTGTGAATCTGCGTCATTTATTGCTCAGCCTGACGCTTGCTCCTCATTTTACACGCTACTCTGTGAAACAAAATATTGGGTTCGGTCTTTTGCTGACTGATGAATCCTTCGGTGTAGCGATGAATAAATTAGCGCAGCAAGGAAAGCTGAATAACAGGTGGATGCACGGACTGAACATAACGGCGTATTTATGCTGGATTGCAGCCTGCATACTTGGCGGCATTTTTGGACACTGGATTTCAAATCCTGAAGCGCTTGGTCTTGATTTTGCTTTATCAGCGATGTTTGCCGCACTGCTAGTCCTTTCGTTACAGACAGTACCCAAAAATAAGTTAACTCATCGCCTGTCGCTTGTCTTGTATATGGTCGTTGCCATGTTTGTTCTGCTTCATTTTGTTCCATCACATGTGGCTGTTCTCATAGCTACTGTACTTGTCGCAACCATTGGGGTGGTGACAGATAAATGATCAGCAGCTTTATGTTATGGCTCATTGTTGGTTGTATGATCGTCACCGTCATTCCGAGAGTCGTACCCTTTATATTTGTACGGAGTATTCAGCTGCCTGAAGTGGTGCTGAAATGGTTATCGTTTATTCCTATTTGTATCTTTGCAGCTTTGATTGCAGAGCATCTCTTCATCCATACAACAACAGGCACAGGCGTCACTATCCACTGGATGTATCTGGCTGTCTTGACTCCTACTGTACTCATTGCTGTTTGGACCAAAAGCTTGTCACTTACTGTTCTTGTCGGCGTCATGCTGATGGGCACTGCTAGATGGTTTTTCTAAAAGAAAAAGCTTAACCACATGTGGTTAAGCTTTGTTTCATTTGACGATTCCGTATACAAATCCATCATAACCTTTTTCCCCAACAGTTTGAATCGCTGTTGCCTCTATTCTCGGCTCTTGTTTGAGCAAATCGAAAAATTCACGAGTTCCTTGTACTCGTTCATCCTCATCAGAGTTATGAAGGACTGCACCATTTCTGACGACATTGTCTGCAATAATCACTGTTCCCTTTTTCGAGAAATCTAACGCCCACTTCAGATATTTCGGATTGTTCGGTTTATCTGCATCAATGAAAATGAAATCGAATGGAAGCGCAGCCTTCTCTTTTAACTGAGATAACGTATCTAATGCCTTTCCTTCCAAAATGCTCACCCGTTCCGATAAGCCCGCTCTGCTGATGTTTTGCTGTGCGATCTGTACATGATGGCTGACAGCCTCTAATGTGATGAGTTCCCCATCCTCCTCAAGAGCACGCGCCAGCCAAATAGTACTGTATCCACCGAGTGTCCCGATTTCTAAAATGCGCTTTGCATTCTTCGTTTTTGCTAATAAATAAAGCATTTTCCCTTGGGCTGGTGACACATCAATTTCTGGCAGACCCGCTTGCTTATTATGAGTAAGGGTTTGCTCCAATACATCATCTTTAGGGATCAGCTTGTCTGTGATATACTCGTCGACGTTCTCCCACACGTGCTCCATTTCATCCATCTCCCTTGATCATGTCTTCTATATCAAGTCTATATGATGATCGTGAGAACGTATAATCAATTCTTTTCACACATCTATTCATTTTTTTGATGAAAGACATGTGATGAGGAATACATGAAGCAACCTACTAGTTTCGGTTCTACTCGTTCAGCTTATTTTTGACATCCCCTTTTTTATCTTGAAGCTTTCCTTTTGCTTGATCCTTTTTCCCTTCTGCTTTCAAGTTTTGATGATCGGCTGCTTCACCAAGCTTTTCTTTGACTTGACCTTTGACTTGATTTGTTTTTCCTTTCGCTTTATCCATATGTCCTTTTTCTTTACTCATTTGTTCCACCTCCACGTTTGATACTATTCATTTAGCCTTTTTGAAAGATACAAAACATCTGAGTGTGCGATGTACACGTTTCAGGTATGATAGACATACTGGAAAGAAGGGTGGGTGTTCTCATTAATGATCATCTCTAAAAAGATATTCACAGTTCGTGGGTTGACCTATCATATTCGGTCCGCTTCAGCGGCTGATGCCAAGCAGTTATCAGCTCTCAGACTGAAAATCGATGGTGAAACAGAATATTTAGACCGTGAACCAGGCGAAGCCTTTCTTGATGAAAAAGCATTTGAGGCTTTGATTCAAGAGGATACTAAACAAAGCCGGCATTTATTTTTGGTCGCTGCTATTGAAGGAAAAATTGTCGGTTTTTCAAGATGCGAGGGCCATTTACTCAAGCGATCTGCTCACAAAGTGACATTTGGCGTTGCCATCCAGAAAGATGCTTGGGGCTATCACATCGGGAAAGAGCTTTTAGCCGCTTCGATCGACTGGGCAGATCAGCAGGGTATTCAGAAGATGTCACTTCAAGTGCTGGAAACGAACAAAAAAGCCATTCGGTTATATGAGAACCACGGCTTTTTGATTGAAGGCGTATTAAAAAACGATAAACGGCTGAGTGACGGATTATATTATGATACTGTTGTGATGGGCAGACAGCGGCCAAGCTCCTGACTACTTACATCACATAGTCCCATATCATTGAAATCGCACTGTATATCAGAAGCAGCCCCATCACATACTGGAACGGTTTTTCGTAAGCAGTCAAAAAACGCTTATACAAAGAGCCAAATAAGCTCCAGCTGAATGTACCGAGAAAGCCAATGAGTGCGAGAATCAGCGTCCATATGACATACTGCATATTAGATTGTCCATATGGCAAAACAAATGTTGAAATCACAGTCAATCCATACAAGATCGCTTTTGGGTTGATAAATTGCAGCATCATACCAGGGATAAAATGATTGTAGCGATCAAGTGTTTCGTCATTCCCGCCTTTACTTTTCATGATTTTGACCGCTAAATAAATCATGTATGCAGCTCCGATGAACGCCATGACCCAGCCTATTTTCGGCATCACTTGATAAAGAATGATATTAAAGAAACAGCTCAAACACAAAATAACGAGAAATCCGATCCCCACACCTAAACAAAATCGAAATGTTTGCTTGACCCCATATTTATTCGTAAAGACCATGGCCATGATGTTGTTTGGCCCTGGGGTAAAGCTGCTAACAAAAGCATAGATCAACATAGATACAATCAAGATGAAACCTCCCTTATACGTTATATAGACTTTAATTACTTTATTACGTATGATGCGTTTTATTGTACCGTTTGATCTTTATAAAGTAAATAGAGAAAGGAGTTTTTTCATGGAAGACGTACAATCGATTATTTCGAAAAATGTGAGGCTTCTTAGAGATCAAAAAAAATTGAGCCTAGAAAAGATGGCAGAATTAACTGGTGTCAGCAAGACGATGATTGGACAAATTGAAAGAGGAGAATCGACCCCTACCATCACGACTTTGTGGAAAATCGCCAACGGATTAAAGGTATCTTTTAGTGAGCTCATTCACGCACCACAGCCTGAAATCAAGGTAGTACGCAAGGAAGATGCACAGGTTTTAACTGAAGATGATGGAAAATATCGTGTATACACGACTTTCCCTTTCGACGACCGGGGGAAATTTGAAATGTACCGAGTGGAAATTGATCGAGGCGGGTCGCTTCGTGCGAGTGAACACATTGGGGGAACAGAAGAATTGATCACTGTTTTTGAGGGAGTCCTTGATTTATCCATTGGTGATGAACAATACACCTTAAAAGCCGGAGACTCTATTCGTTTTAAAGCGGACCGGACGCACACGTATAAACAAACCGGAGAACAAATGGTACGGATGCAAATGATTCTTTATTATCCTCATGAAAAAAGCTGACAGGCTTGTCCACCTGTCAGCTTTGCGTTTTATTTAATTAAATCCCGGATCGCGTACCACTGTTCCAGTAAATGTGACTCTATATTTTCCTAATCCTAATTCTTCAATAGAGGTTTGTTTTAAAATCCCTACCCAGCCATCCTCTGCATATACAATACTTTCTGGGATGTTTGATGTCGTATATGTTCTTGTTACTGAAACAGTTCGACTGGCCTGCGCCGTTACTTCACTTTTTGTTTGCTCCTTTGCTTCCACTGGAGCAGTTGCGACCCCAGCACCCGTTAAGACAATTGCTCCAACCAAAACAGAAGACATGACCTTTTTCACAAAAAAATCCCTCCCTTTTTTGTTGAACGTATAAACTATACCATAATTTAGAACTTTTGTAAGTTTATTTTTTCATTTTTTAGAAAATTATGATATCATTGTCTTATGCTGGATAGAGAGTGTTACATACTTCTATGCATTTATCCTCATCTCAATCTAGTGAAACAATTGTGAACGGAGGTGATTTCATGAAAAAATGGCTCATCTGTTTTCAACTTGTTTTCCTCTTCTCTTTGGCGATCACACCGTTTGCTTCTGCTGCCAAATGCCCTACAGTAAAACCATGTATCACTGATCCTTAAGCATAAGAAAAGGCCGATCAAGCCTATTCTCTTGATCGGCCTTTTTATTTATTTTTGCTCTGCTTCCCAGCGGGCAACCTCTTCTCTTACTTTAGGAGCCACTTCTTTTCCAAATAGCTCAATGGCTTTCAGCACTTGATCATGCGGCATTGAACCAACCGGTACATGAAGCATAAAACGTGTGATGCCTACATTTTTTCTAAGGTGAATGACTTTCTCTGCCACTGTATCTGGATCTCCTACATACAGCGCGCCTTCTAAAGTTCTCGCTGCATCAAACGTAGAACGAGTATAAGGTCCCCAGCCGCGCTCTCTCGCTAATGTGTTCATCACATGCTGTGTAGATGGGAAGAATTGATCTGCTGCCATGTCTGTTTCTGCCGCAACAAATCCATGAGAATGTGATGCTACAGTTAAGTTCTCAGGGTCATGTCCAGCGTGCACTGCCGCTTGCTTGTACAGCTGAACGAGCGGTGCGAACTGTCTAGGACTTCCGCCAATAATGGCAAGTACAAGCGGTAACCCTAGTAATCCAGCACGTACGACAGATTCACGGTTTCCTCCACTGCCGATCCAGATTGGAAGCGGATCTTGAACAGGTCTTGGGTACACCCCAACATCCTGAATGGATGGGCGATGCTTTCCGCTCCATGTTACACGCTCTGACTGCTGTAATTTCAACAGCAAATCAAGCTTTTCTTCAAATAATTCTTCATAGTCATCAAGGTCATAGCCAAAGAGCGGGAATGATTCAATAAATGAACCACGGCCTGCCATAATTTCTGCACGTCCGTTTGATAGTCCATCTAGCGTTGCAAAATCCTGAAATACACGAACAGGATCTGCTGATGAAAGAACTGTCACAGCACTTGTCAGACGAATATTTTTTGTTTGTGTGGCTGCAGCCGCTAAGACGACAGCTGGATTCGATGCGGCGAAATCCTCACGGTGATGCTCACCTACGCCAAATACATCGAGACCGACTTGATCTGCTAAAATAATTTCTTCTACTACTTCTCGAATACGCTGTGCGTGACTGACTGTTTTTCCTGTTTGAAAATCGGGTGTTGTTTCAACAAATGTACTAATTCCTAGTTCCATAATGGGAACCCCCTGTCTTATAAATATGTCACAAATTCAGAAACTGGCTTTCTATAGCCTCTCGCTTGTCTGCTCTCTACTTTTTCTTTTCCGAGTGTAATCATTAACACAGGAACCAAATCTGATTGAATGTTTAATACCTTTTTCATTGCTTCGGGATCAAAACCGATCATCGGGCAAGTATCCCAGCCTTTATTTTTAGCGGCAAGCATAAACAGCATGGCAGATAAGGAAGCATTGCGGATCGCCTCTTCCTTCTGGAAATCGGCTCCTCTCTGCACATAAAAGCTCATGGTCTCTCTGACCATTTCTTCATATTGCTGCGCATTGATAATGCCTAGCATTTTTAGGCCTTCATATATGTTCCCTGCGTGCTCATAAGCTTTTGGATCTCCGAGTACGATGATCGCTGCTGAAGCAGAGTGCACTTTATATTGTCCAAATGCCGCTTCTCTTACTTGTTCTTTCAGCTCTTCTGTTTGGACGACAACATATTGTGTATGCTGTAAGTTAAAAGCTGATGGTGCCAGCTTGACCTCTTCAAATATGCTGTTAAGCTCTTCTCTCGAAATCGAGATATTTGGCAAAAAATTTGATGCGGATCGTCTTTCACGTACCAACGTATCAAAGCTGAGTGTCATCTTGTTTCCCCTTTTCGCGAAGTTGTTTTGCACCTAAACCGATTTTTTTCAGTAATTCAATGAGCTGCTCTTTTTCTTCTTTTTCAATAAAGGCTAGATTTTGCGAAATGACCTCTGTGTGTTTAGGGAAAATATCGTCAAACAATTGCTTCCCTTTTTCCGTCAGCCGTACATGAAATACCCGCTTATCTGAAGGCGCACATTGCCTTTTCACCAGTTCTTGTTTTTCTAGTTTGTTCACGACATATGTCATGCTTCCACTTGGGATTGAGAGGATATCGCTAATTTTTTGAACAGGCTGAGGCCCTTTACTGTAGAGCAATTCAAGGATCTGAAAGTTTTCAAATCCGATATCATAACGTTCAATGTCTTTTTGGATATTTGTAAAAAGGGCTTGATAGGCTTTCATCCACACGCGGAATAGCCTTAAATCTAATTCATGATCATGCTGCACCATGGCAACTACTCCTTTTTCAAGAAATCCTAGTGTTAGGATAAATTTATCCTAACACTAGGATTTTTTCTTGTCAACGAGTTTATTTCATAAAAAAAAGACCACCTTGGTTCAGTGATCCTCTTCTTTTAAGATAAAATGCATTTCAGCAATTTGTTTATATTGATTTACTTCCTGTAATGAAAACTTGGATTCAAGATCCGCCGGCGAAAAGAGAGGAATTCCTCTTCCAATGATGACAGGTACGATTTGAAGAAAAAGCTCATCAACCAATCTTTCTTTTATGAAAGATTGAAGCAGTCCCCCGCCGCCGACAATCCAAATATTCCGGCCTGTTTCATTCTTTAATTTTTTCACAAATGATAAGACATCTTCGCGAATGATATGGGTTCCTTCCAGACTGTCTTGTAACGTACGTGACATGATATAACATGTCTTTCCTTCATAAGGAAACTCATCTGGTGACAGCTGAAGCACTTGTTCATATGTATTGCGCCCCATGATCAGCGTATCGACTGACGCATAAAAGGTGTCGTAGCTCGTTTCTTCTTCGCCCTCTGTCCCTATCAGCCAATCGAGCCGGTGATCCTCTCTCGCTAAATATCCATCGATACTCATCGCCCCATAAAAAAGCAGCTTCCTTTTCTCACTCACTCCCACCACTCCCTTACTTCAAATAAGAACATATATTCTATTTTATCAAAAAGGAAAGACAAAGGCTACATAACTTTTTACGATTCCTGTTCCACCTTGAGAAGAAGTTCGTATAATTTATGCGCGAGCTTGCCGGCATCAATGGTCATTTCTTCGTGAATCCATTCCTCGAGTACACCCACGACACCAGACACGACAAAAGAGGCCTCTATTTGCTCATTCTCTGTAATCGGCCGCTGATCAAGCTGCCATTCTTTCATGATTTTTTCTTTGAAAAATGCTTTGAATTGGTTTGTCGTTGGACCATTTGGTTTTACAAATAACGTCAACATATATTGATTCTCTTTCAAGTACTCCGTCGTTTTGTTTAAAAAGGAAAGCATATCAAGAGGGTCCTGACTTGGAAAGGTTTCATCATATAACCCCCCGAGCTGATCGAATAGTTCTTTCTCAAGCTGTTCATATAAATCAAACACATCTTGATAGTGCAAATAAAAGGTTCCCCTGCCTAAATCCGCTTTCCTTGATAGCTCTGATACCGTAATCTGCTGCACTTCCTTTTCCTTTAACAGCTCAAGGAAGCTTTCCCGAATGGCTCTTTTTGTTTTGATTGTTCGTCTGTCCTTCATGACATCCCCTCCATTGTTGAACAATCAGGCGCCAAATGTCTATTTATGAACAGGATCTCATCCATTGCCGATGTTCGATTGGTTTACTTCTTATTATACTCAACACATGTTCAATAATCTATATGTGTTCAGTAAAGGAGGACCATTATATGTTTCATTTTAGACTTGCTAGAGAGGATGAACTGCCTCAAGTGGCAGAGTTGTTAGATGATTCGTTTCATGACTATTCATTTTTTGACCTATTATGTGAAAAGGTCTCAAACCGGTCTGCTTTCGCTCGTCAGCTGCATTTGGTCAATACAAAGGTGTATTTTCAGCATCAAATCTGTTTGGTCGGGGTTGAAAACGAGAACATTGTGTCTGCTGCCCTTTTAAAGCATCCGCGTCTTCCTGAACCAAGCTTCATGGATTATGTGTTATCAGGTGGGTTAAAGCTGCTCTTCATTGGCGGTATATCGGCGGTTCAGCATGTGTTCCGTGTGTTAAAGGAGGCGAAAAAGGCATGTTCTTCCTTAAAGCAGCCTTACTGGTATTTAGAAGCACTTGTCGTGGCAAAAGACCAGCAAGGAAAAAAACTCGGAAGCCGCATGTTAAAGCAATGCCTTTTTCCCTTTATCGCCCGGCAAGGCGGCGGACTGTTTACACTGATGACACACAACGAGGCCAATCGTCATTTCTACCGAAAAAATGGCTGGATGGAGTTTGATGAAAGGGTACTGCGTGGAAAGGAAGTGTCCTTGGAAAGCTGGAGCTATAAAACCGTGATTAAATAAGGTATCCTCTTCAGGTGATGATATAATAGAGTCAGTTCAATCAATGATCATACTTGGAGGAGAGACTGATGATACGACGACTTGATCATATCGTGTTGACTGTACAACATATGGAGGACACCATTCGCTTTTATACAAACGTATTAGGGATGAAGGAAGAAACTTTTGGTGAAGGCCGTAAAGCGCTTCGTTTTGGTTTACAGAAGATCAACCTTCATGAAGCTGGTCATGAATTTGAGCCAAAAGCAGCTCATCCTCTTCCTGGATCTCATGATTTGTGCTTTATCACCGATTTAGACATGGACAGTTTGCTGCTGCACCTCCGGAAGCAAGTGGTCCCCATTGAAGAGGGGCCGGTCAGACGCACAGGTACATTAGGTCCAATTGAATCTGTTTATATCCGTGATCCTGATCTGAATTTAATTGAAATCTCTCGATATATAGAGGAGGGTGATCCGTCATGACTCGTATATTTTTGAGACCGATTGAAGAGCAAGATTATCCTGGTATTCAAAGAGGATGCCAGCATGCAGAAACACTTTATATGACTGGCACACGCAAAACGTTCACACTAGAAGAAATTCGCTCCGCCTATACTCGCTTTTTGCAAGATGACAGCAGACGAGATTTCGCCATTTGTCTGCTAGACACGAAAGAGATGATTGGAGATGCGGCGATTGTGGACATTGATCCAATCAATCATACGGCAAGCTTCCGCATTGCGCTTCACGGGCCAGAGCATTTTCAAAAAGGCTATGGCACTGAAGCTGTTCGGATGGTTCAAGCATTTGCCTTTGACACATTAGAACTCAACCGTCTTGAGCTTGAAGTCTTTTCCCACAATCCAAGGGCCTTTCGAAGCTATGAGAAAGCCGGATTTCAATACGAAGGAAAAAGACGCCAAGCGCTCTATTTCAACGGTACATACTCAGATGTCATCATCATGGGCATCCTTCGTGAAGAATATAAAAACATGATGAATACAGATGCTCCTGCTTAAGAAGGGTCATCTTTTTTAAAAAATTGAATTCCAGTGACGATGATTAAACAAATAATGGAAGAGAGAACGATAGAGATACTCGCTAGACTAAGCACCATGCCTTCCCATCTGCCAATAAAAAAACTAACAATCAATAAAACCAAACCAAATAAAATCAAGCATATTGGGACAATGAACCCCGCATGGCGCTGCCGGCGTCTTTTCCCTGCCCACCATGAGAGACACAAGACAACGATTGTAAAAAAGGCGGTTTGCAGCCAGAACATGTGATATCAACTCCTAACCCATAACAATGGAGGTACTTCAAATGAACATTAGACCCATTGAGCAAAAAGACAACCCGTATATCGCAGCGATTATCCGCCAGTCACTAGAATCAGCGAATCTAGCGATTGAAGGAACAGCCTACACTGATCCCCAACTTGACCAGCTTTTCGAATACTATCAATCATTGACTCATGCAGCCTATTGGATTGCTGAAGAGCAGGGTGAGATTGTGGGCGGTGTAGGGATTGCTCCATTTACAAAGGGAGTATGTGAATTACAAAAGCTTTATTTAAGTCCAAAAGCACAAGGAAAAGGTGCGGGCAAAAAACTGATGGATACGGCGCTGGAATATGCCTCTGCATACTACGAAGCGTGTTATTTAGAAACCCGCCGGGAATTAACAGCAGCTATAGGCCTTTATCATCGATATGGCTTTTCTCTTCTTTCAGAACCGCTTGAAGGCTCTGAGCATTCTGCAATGGATGCTTGGTATCTCAAAACCTTCTCATCTTGAACCATAAAACAATCGATAGGTTTTGAGCCTATGAAAGCCTAACTTCTCTGCTAGTTTGATTGAAGCTAGGTGATGGACATCGCAATCCCAATGCGGTGTCCTCTTTTTTTCAAGACAGATGCTGATCATATGCTGAGCGGCCAGCAGCGCCAAACCTTTTCCGCGATAAGACTCATCTGTCCAAATATCTATCTCCGCACGATCCATACTTGAAAAAATAGAGACGCATTCACTTACCACGTTCTCTCCATTTAAAATGGCAATCCCGATTCCCTTTGATAGAAAACGAGCTGTTTCTCCCCAATAGGCTTCGTAATAGCTAGGAGGGAAAGCACTGCTTGCAGTCATCACCTGCTCATTTGTCCGCTCTACTCTATAGCCTGGATGAGGCTGAGTGGCATGAGAATATGCCTGTGAATAAACGTACGCATGTCTTTCCATTTCATTCAGATGTAACCCAAGACATTTTTTCATCATCGCATCTGTTAATGGATTTGCTGAAAATATGGTAAATCGGCCGTTTTGTCTTTTCTGCCTTTCGTACACATCCACGATAAAGGCTGAGGAACGTAACAGCTCCGCTTCACTCCTTCCTGCTACATAATAAATGCCGCATGAAGCTTCGAGAAAATAAACAAGCGGATGCGCTTCATTATCTACATAAAGATTTCCTTGAATAAAACCATCCATGACCGCATCTACAAACACTGGATATGCCGGATCAATCTGCCGAATTCCTTTTTTCATTGATGGTGTATTTTGCCGTTCTAAGAGATGTACGAATTCTCCTCCTTTCCTTCCATTATAAAGAAAAAGCTGCTGACATTCAGGTCTCTTTTCAGCAAAAGGAATTCTTCTGCATCAATCACGCAATTAAAGAAAGAGACCTTAGTTAAAAGGTCTCTTTCTTCTGCATGACATTATTCTGCCGCTGCCTCTTCTGACACTTTTCCCTTCCAAATCAGGGTTAAGCCTAATCCAAGAAATAAGACAACACCTGCGAATAGAAATGGGAAGTGAATATTTTGGTCAAATAAGATGCCGCCAAGTGCCGGCCCGAAAATCGTACCTAGGCTTGTGTAGGTGGAGTTCATTCCTGCGACAAATCCTTGCTGGTTGCCAGCGATTTTAGATAAGAAGGTCGTTAATGCTGGACGTAATAAATCAAAGGCAAGGAAAATGACACATGTGACAATCAGAACAACCAAAAAGCCTGAAACAACAGTTGAAACGAAAGCAAGGACAGCCCCGATAATCAGACATAGCTGAATGACTCTTTTTTCTCCTAGGGCATTTACCAGTTTACCAAACACAAGTACTTGTATGATGACAGCCACAATCGAGCTGACGGTAATGATCACGGCAATATCTTTTGGACCAAATCCAAACTTATGATTTGTGAACAAGCTAAAGACTGTTTCATATGCAGATAGTCCAAATGCGAGGACAAACACAATGATAAAGGCGATGAGGTAGCTTGGATGAATTGATTTTTTCAAATCTTTAAAGAAAGTCGATTCTTTCACTTCATTCATTTGCTTCTCTCGCTCTTCTTTTGTTAAAGGCTCCTTTAGCATAAACATAGACGAAATGACGGCAATAAACGCAATCCCTGCCGCAAAGAAGAATGGCAGGCGTACGCCGTATTCTGCTATAAACCCGCCAATTCCCGGACCGATGATAAAACCAGTACTAATGGCCGCAGAGACATAGCCCATTGCCTTTGATCTTTCTTGAACGGTCGTAATATCTGCGACATACGCAGTGACAGCCGGCATAATAAATGCCGCACTAATACCGCCTAGAAGCCTTGCAAAATACAGAACATACACGTGTGTACCAAGACCAAAAACGAGTTCTGATAACGCGAATAGAAACAGCCCAGACACAATCATAATCTTTCTTCCGTAGCGGTCTACCCATCTCCCTGCAATAGGTGATGCGATGAGCTGGGCAACGGCAAACGCCGCCACAAGGTATCCCATCGTACTCCCTGTTAGATGCATGACATTCATGAATAGCGGCATGACAGGAATAATGAGACCGATGCCTAAAAACGCAATAAATATATTACTTAATAAAATCACGAGTACTGCTTTTTGCTCACGAATCGGTTTTTGCATGATGTTTGTTTCCCCTTTACTGACTCACTTGTTACTCATGATGGTTGATTCCGTGAATAAACAATGAGATCGCCTCTTTTTGTAACTCTTTCTTCTGCTCAATGGTGTCATTTTTATATAACACGTCTAATCCATAAAAAACGGAAAGTAATATTTTCACTTTTGACTCCACATGCTGGATCGACCAGCTGCCATCTTTGTTTCCTTCAAGTAAGATATCTCTCATCACATCATCAAAATCGACATCAATCTTGTTCAGCCGCTCCATGACTTCGTCTGATGCAAAAGCACTGGCACAAAATTCCTCACTCGCTCTCATTAATGGGTAGTTAATGCCCATTTGACTGAGCATCTCTGCAAATGCAGCGAGCTTATCGACAGCCCGGTGCTGTGTTTTCTTCTCCTCATGCCACGTTTCCATCATCAAACGATGATCCTCTTCCATAATATGAAGAAACAAAAACTCTTTTCCTTTGAAATGATGATAGAGATTGCCTTTACTCACCTCAGCAGCCTCTAAAATATCGCGCACGGATGTTTCTGAATATCCTTTTTTCGCAAATAAATCACGAGAAGCGGTGACGATTTTTTGCTTCGTCTTCTCACTCTTTCCAGCCCCGCTTTGTGTACTTGTCATGTGTCACAATCCCTTTCTACCCTGCATTTCTTCATGCGGAAAAAATAAAACCGACCAGTTGGTTTATTTTTTATTATAAATGGATTTTCCTCATAATACAATGAAAAAGGCATTGGACTTCATAAGGAGTGATTCATGTGAAAACAAACAGAACAGTCATTTGCGCTATCACCAAAAAGGACTTATACGTATTTTTCTTCTGCGACCTTTTCATGGCTACTTTGGCGTACTACGTGTTCAAATTCAAGCCAACGACATTTTATGAATGTGCGGGAATCATGGGAAGTATTCTTTGTCCCTTTTTGATGAAAAAGTGGATATACCGGTGATCTCCCTTTCAAGTATATCCGTCATTCATTTAACTTTTCTTTATATTTAACTTCACTTAAATATCAAGATTGCCTATAATAGAAAAGAGGTGATGTCATTGGATGAGGAAATCATTCATTACGGTAAAAAGATCATTGAATACTCGAATGCTCTAGGCTCAATTTATGTAGAAGAGTATCAGCGATTCTTAAAACATGAGTATGCAGATTTATCAGCCAAACAAGAGCTGACACTTGAGCTATTGCGCACGAAAACGAGAACAATCAATGAATTAGCTGATTACTTTTCGATTTCTGCCAGCGCAGCTAGCCAGCTTGTATCAAAGCTTGAGAAGCTCGGCTATGTCAAACGAGAAATTAATCCACATAACCGAAGAGAAATCATTGTTGATTGTGCTCAAAAGGGCCATGACTATCACAAGAATACGGAAGACATTCAACTGCACCTTATACAAAAATACTATGCAAAGCTTCCAAAAGAAGATTTAAAAACATTACTATCTCTATACGAAAAAATCTATCAGATTGCAAAAGAAGCGCCTTAATACGGTGTTTCTCTCATCAACATTTAAGTTATCTAAACTATTAAGGGGATGAAAATATGCAAAGCATTCATTTACAAGATGGCCGGTACATCGGTTTGACTCAATACGGTGATCTTGAGGGGTTTCCAGTATTCTTTTTTCATGGGACACCTGGATCAAGAGTGATGTTTTTAGATGATGATCCAATCTCTCAAGAACTCGGCATTCGTCTCATCTGTGTTGATCGACCTGGATTTGGTTTATCTACCCCTCTACCTGACCGTACAATTTTAGACTGGGCAAAAGACGTGCTGGAAGTGGCAGATGATCTTGGTATTCAACATTTTTCAGTGATGGGTGTATCTGGAGGCGGCGCATTCGCTGCTGGTTGTGCCTATCAATTGCCGGAGCGCGTCCTTTCAGCTGCACTGATCTCAAGTACAACCCCTTTTCAGAACGGGAAACCGCCTAAAAGTATGCTGAAAGAAAACAAATTGGCTTTTTTCCTTAGTAAGAAGTTTCCTTGGCTATTGAAAGCAAGCTATCGTTCCCAGAAGAAAATGATTGAGAACAAACCAGAGAAATTTAAGAAGTTGGCCAAAAACGGGAACAAGCATTTACATCCGTGGGATCGGCAATTCCTTCAAACCGATGAGCAGTTAGAGATGATGATGACCCATTTATACGAAGCGACTCGTCAATCGGTGGATGAATGTATTCGTGAACCCATTTTACTTTCAAAGCCATGGGCATTCGATATGAAAGATATTCAAAGCCCTGTTGATGTCTGGCATGGAAAAGAAGATACGATGGCTCCATTTGTAGAAATAGAAAAAATAGCTCAGTCGATTCCAAACGTCAAAACCCATTATATCGATCAAGCAGGGCACTTTCTTACTGATGTAGACGATATTTGGCGAGATATTTTACTCTCTTTAAAGGAACGTGCTGAAAATGCATGAAAAAAGACCCGATGTCTTTCGGGTCTTTTTCTCCATTAATACTGTTCATAATACCTTTGCACTTTATCTGGATCATTTGTCTTCGTTAGTGCCAGCATGAGCAGAATACGTGCTTTTTGCGGGTTTAATGAATCAGACGACACAAAGTGATGTTCATCATCCGTTTTTTCATGGGTGACAATTCCATTACCCGTACGGCTTGACCTCACAAGAACCACATCTTTTTTCACTGCATCTGTTGCCCCTTTGATGGCTTCTGTTGACATCGTTCCATTTCCTACTGCAGCGACGACAATCCCTTTCGCACCTGCTTTTACTGCTGCATCATACATATATTTTTGATCATTTTGATAGCCATATAAAATATCGACTTGCGGTAATTCTTTTATCTTTGATACATCAAATTCACCTTCAGTCGTATGTTTTCTTGTCGGTTCGTTATAAAAGGACACCACTTCACCAGTAACTTCTCCGATGTATCCTTGCTCAAGTGACTTGAACGCATCGGTTGTAGTCGTGTTTGTTTTCGTAACAAATCGAGCTGATGCAATTCGGTCATTTAATGTGACCATGACCCCTTTGCCCTTTGCTTCTTTGGTTGATGCAATTTTCACTGCATGATACAAGTTAAGCGGACCATCCGCACTGATTGCGGATGCTGGTCTCATTGAGCCAACGACCACCACAGGCTTATCACTTTTAACAACCAGATGTAAAAAGTAAGCTGTTTCTTCAAGTGTATCTGTTCCATGCGTGATGACAATGCCATCTACTTGATCATCTTTTAATAGTTCATTCACTCGCTTGGCTAATTTTAAAAGAAGAGCGTTATCAACATTTTCACTGCCGACATTCGCAACCTGCTCACCCGTGACATTTGCAATATCCTTCAGCTGTGGAACGGAAGCAATGACTTTATCAATGCCGAGTGAACCAGATTTATAGCCCGTCGTATCTGTATCACTGTCTGAACTGCCAGCAATCGTCCCGCCCGTGGCTAATACCTTAATATTTGATAAGGACTTATTCCCTGTTTCAACCGCCTTGTTTTTCTCTTTTGTTTCATTGGATACGTTTTCTTTTTCGCTTTGAGTATTCTCTTGAGTGCCTGTGTTCGCACAGGCTGCTGTCACCAATAATAAAACAGAAAGAAGGACAGCACCTAACCATTTTGTCATGTTCATTGGATCATCTCTTTTCCTCATTTGATGGATTTCATGGCTAAATCTCTTTCTATAGGCTTTACTTTATACCATACCTTCATTCATCGGCATGAGGCTAAAGATATAGAACCAAATAAAGGTAAAAAGGGCATTATATTAATGATTTATTCAATTCTTATTACCTAAATTTGCTGTAATTAAGTTGAGTATTGAAGGTGGCGTATTTTAAAAATAACTGATGCTTGTTAATGAATTTATGATAAAATATAGTAAATTTTACAAAAAAGGAGTATACATTTTGCATTCGCTTCAACCCTTTTACAAAATCCTAATCACTCTATTCATCAGCTCTATTTTACTCGGCTTGTTTGTCTGCTTATTTCCACCTATTCAAGCTGAGCCTACGTTTCTGATATTTTATATTCCTATCTTTTTTGTTTTTTATTTCGTCTTTGCGGTTCCTTTGCAGTTATTGTTTTCTTTGCAGCCAAAGGCTTTCCATCCTCTTTATTTAGCTGCGTATTTACTGATTGCAATGGTTGTCATGCTCTTTTTCATTGATGGAATTGGGAGTCAAGCGTCTTTACCCATCATCATCATGAGCAGTCTTATCTACTGGACTTGTGATTCTTTGTTTTATCAAAGAATGCATGAAAAAAACACCTAACGCGAAGGTGTTTTTTTCATTAGTTTCTTTAAAGCATTTTTCTCATCAAATAATCGGTATCCATTTTGAACGATCTTCCTAGGACGTACAAAATCCTTTTCTGTAAAGTGACAAAGGGCAATTTTTTAATGCTTAATCGCCTTCACTTGTTACATTTCTCCTATGCTTGACCACACAGCCAATCATGCCATAAAAAAATCACTAAGGAAATCTACCTCAGTGATGGGAATCGTTATTTCATACTTGTACCAGCATGTGAAAAGATCGGATCTTTTAATTCAAATTCGAATGTCTTTCCGTCCACAATACCGACTGTTTTTTCACTGTCATAAAGCTCAAGCAGACAAGCTGCCATTTCTTTTGATGTATGATATTTCTTGAAATTGCCTTCATATTCAAATTCGTCTACATCCAATGAACGCTTTGCAAATTCTGATTCTGTCGCGGAAGGTGCTAATATTTTCGCCTGTAATTTGGCTCCTTTTCCTTTCAACTCTAGTGCCAGTCCTTCGGTAAAGGCACTCACGTAAAACTTCGTGGCCGAATAGGTGACGGCATTGCCGACGACTGTATAGCCAGCTCGTGAAGAAATGTTAATGAGCTGCGCTCCCTCTACTTGCTCATAATCACGGACAAATAAGGTGGATAGAATCGTTAATGCTTCGATATTCAGATGAAGCATATCCCCAATTTTACTTAAATCTTGTTCTCCTATAGAGCCAAAGTGACCAAACCCTGCATTATTAATGAACGTATCCAGCTCATAATCAGACAATGACTCATAAAATGAATACACTTGCTCTATGTTTGTTAAATCGACTGACTGTATGACTACTTTGATATTGGGATATTGATCATGAATCTTCTTTTTCAATTCTTGGAGTTTATCGAGCCGGCGTGCAGCTAATATAAGATTTTTCCCTCGTGCTGCAAAGGCGAGAGCCGCCTCATATCCAATACCTGAGCTTGCTCCTGTAATGACTGTATAACTCATTTTATATCCCCCTATTCGCGTCTTCTAACTGGTTAAATTATAACGACAGCGTTTCGCTCAAGTCAATTTTGAAGAGAGTCAAAGGGCAGCATGTCTAACTTAGGACAGCTCCTCAGTCATTTCCTTTTGAATCATTTTGGAGGATATCATGTTGAGATTTTTTTGTTCATTTTTGAAAAACCAATTGGTAGGAATGTTCGATTAACTCCTCTACAAATGAGGATGGAATGTCTGCATCAAGGTAAATGGAATTCCAATGAGTCTTATTCATATAGTAGCCAGGGATAATTCCTTGAGGAAAGATATCTGACCCTTTTTACATTCACTTTTTTTTCAGAAACAGTAATAAAAGCACAGGCCCATTGTCTCCTGTGCTTTTGAATCACTCTACTTTTCTTATTCAAACGCCTTCTTCAATTGATCACTCATCAGATGCCAAGCTTCTTCAGCTATGGCTAAATCTCCGGCGTGCGTGAAGCCGTGTGGAACGCCTTTAAATTGTTTGTACGTGACGTCTACCCCAGCTTCTTTTAACTTGGCAGCATATTGTTCGGCTTCTTCAGCCAGCGAATCCCTCTCTGCTGTGATGACGAGAGCTGGAGGCATTTGTGCTAAGGATGAACGATCTGCAAAAACCGGAGAAACGAGCGGATTGTGCGGATCTTGGCCTTGCAGATAGAAGGCATTAAAGAGCCTCGCCAATTCAACTGGGATCGCTTCTTTAAACGCTGGCTTTTGTGCTGGATCAGTGGCTAGATCAAGCGGCGGATAATCAAGCACTTGATAGGCAATTGGGAGTGTATTTCCTCTTTGAATATTCAATAGACAAGCAGCCGTTGCCAAATTTCCTCCTGCGCTATGTCCGCCAATGGCTAATGCATTCCGATCGATTTGAAGCTCCTCAGGATGTTCATACAGCCACTTCAGTACATCGTAGCATTCATGAAGAGCGGCTGGGAAAGGGTGCTCGGGTGCAAGCTGATACTCGACATTGACGACGATACATTGCGCCCGGTCTGCAATGACTGGACACCAGGGATTATCCATTTCAGCACTGCCCATGATAAATCCGCCGCCATGTAAATTCACAAAAACAGGAAGCAGCTGTTTTTGTGTGTTCACTGGCTTAAATACCCACACCTTTGTTTCGCCAGCACTTGTTGGAATGTCATATTCCATTTTGTTCACTTCAGGAGGATTTACCGGTTTTAGTTCCGATTGACTCGGTAATGAACCTTCAGATGGCTGGCGTAATGACGCAGCGATTTTGATTTGTTCTTCTAAGTTCATGATCTCAGACTCCTTTCATATTCATTTCTAACTCATTCGTTCCTTTTTCCTCTTCTCCTCCTACTGCAATTTTCATTGGTTCACTTTTTACCTATCTCCCCTTTTCCTCTCTCTTTGAAACAAGCATTGAGCAAATAAAAAAGCACTGCGGCGCTATGTCCTCAGTGCTTTTGATTTCTCTTATGATACTTGCTGTTCTACCTTCACTCGTTTAATGAAGAAAGCAATAATTAAACCAACGATGGTCATGATTACTGCAAAGATAAATGCGTGCTGGACGCCATTTGTAAAGGCGAGCAGCTTATTCACCGGATTTGCGGGATCAGACACATTTTCCATAAAGCTGCGGGCGCCTGAAGAAAGGATCGAGATACCGACCGCAGTACCAATGGCTCCTGACACCTGCTGCAATGTATTCATAATCGCTGTACCATGCGGATATAGCTCTGGCGGCAGCTGATTCAATCCATTTGTTTGAGCAGGCATCATGATCATCGCGATTCCGATCATTAAGGTAATATGAAGGGTGACAATGAATCCAATCGACGTATTCACACTTAGATTCGTAAAGCCAAACATCGTCGCTGCGACAATGACAAGACCTGGAATGACAAGCCATTTTGGACCAAACTTATCAAATAGACCACCCATGATTGGAGATAGGAGTCCGTTGATAATTCCACCTGGCAATAGCATTAAACCTGCTGTAAATGTAGAAAGCGCCAAGGATGTTTGCAGATACAATGGTAAAATCATCATAGCAGACAGCATCACCATCATACACACTAAAATCAGAAGTAACCCAATGACAAACATTGGATATTTAAACGGGCTTAAGTTCAGCATTGGTTCTTTCATGTTCAACTGTCTTAAGGAGAACACAAGAATCCCTATGACACCTACTACAATTGCCACGATCACATGCATACTGCTCCAGCCGCCGCCTTCACCGGCACTGCTAAAGCCATACACAATTCCGCCGAAACCAATGGTTGAAAGCACAATTGATAAGATATCGATTTTCGGTCTTGTTGGTTCTGTAATATTTTGCATAAAGATATAACCAAATACGAGTGCAGCCATTAATAAAGGAAGTGAAATCCAGAAAATCCAATGCCACGTCAGCGATTTCAGAATAAGACCGGAGACGGTTGGACCGACTGCTGGTGCAAACATGATCACAAGACCAATAATCCCCATCGATCTGCCTCGTTTATGAGGCGGGATGATGACCAAAATCGTATTAAACATCAATGGCAGAAGCAATGCTGTACCGACTGCCTGCACGACACGTGCTACCATTAAAATACTAAAGACCGGCGCAACCGCCGCAATAAATGTTCCGATGATTGAAAAGACGAGCGATGTAATGAAAAGCTGTCTTGTCGTAAACCATTGAAGAATGAGTCCTGAAATCGGTACGAGAATACCAAGTGTTAATAAATATCCTGTTGTCAGCCACTGAGCAGTCGTCGCTTCAATTCCAAAGTCTAACGTTAAACTTCTCAGCGCCATGTTTAATGCCGTTTCACTGAACAGGCCAATAAATCCAGCCGTGATAAAAGAAATAATTATGGGCAGCGTTCGAATGTCAGAAGCTGCTGCTTTCTGTTTGTTCATATTAAGTTGGCTCCTTTTCTTTTTCAATTTAGATGAACCTTAGGAAGTCAGGGTGGTCAGAAATGAGCCACTTTCATGTCTATTGAAAGACGGATAAAATCTGTTTTTCTGCAGCAAATTGAGCGATTCTTTCGATTGAATAGCCAGATTCATGTATATAAAACATGAGCTCAGGCGTCATTGGAGAGGACATACATAACGTTGTCAGTTCTATGTCCTGTATATTCGCTTCTCCCTTTTCTCTCGCTTCCTCAAGCAAATCACGAATGATTTGTCTAAGTGATTGACTGTAATGACTCTCATACACTTTACTTGTCTGCTCTAAATTCCCAGATATTGTAAGTATCCGAATCCAGTCTAGATGGTGACCGACGATGAGATGAATTTCTTCGAGAACATAGCGCAAACGTTCACGGACCGGCTGATCACTTATTTTGCTCAAGTAAAGATGCAAAGCTGGTATCAGCTGTTCAAATCTCTCCCCAAGGATAGAAAGGCACAAATCACTTTTATTGGCGTAGCGGCGGTAAAGAGTACCCTGCCCAACACCAGCTGTTTTCGCAATTTTATGCATGCTGACATTTTCTACACCAAATTCTTGAAACAAGGAGAATGCAATCTCTTCAATTTCCTCCCCAATATCCTTTTCCACCATGCTCACCTTCTTTACCTTCATCCACATGACACTTATCTCTATGTGTTAAATCAAAACACTTTAGGTTTTTCTTAGGACAATTGTCCCGATATTATCTTACGGACAACTGTCCGCAATGTCAATCATTATTTTTTACTTATGATCCTTCTTTCAATTCTATTAAATAATGCACACTGTTTATCATTATTTAGACCGATTTTCCCTTTTGAAAGAATCATGTATGATCAATAAAGAAAGCGCTTCCATAAAAGGAGAGGAGAATGCGAATATGTACCGTATGAAACGAATGTTGATGCTGCTTGTCACTGGATTAGTCTTGAGTTTGTCCACATTTACAGCGGGTGCCTCGGCACAAACGGGTGGATCGTTTTATGAACCTTTTAACAACTATAATACGGGGTTATGGCAAAAAGCCGATGGATACTCGAATGGAAACATGTTTAACTGTACGTGGCGTGCAAATAACGTGTCGATGACCTCATCAGGTGAAATGCGTTTATCGCTCACAAGTCCCGCCTATAATAAATTTGACTGCGGAGAAAACCGCTCCACACAAACTTACGGCTATGGGCTATATGAAGTCAACATGAAGCCAGCCAAAAATGTGGGGATCGTCTCTTCTTTCTTCACTTATACGGGACCGACTGATGGCACGCCTTGGGATGAGATTGACATTGAATTTCTAGGAAAAGATACGACAAAGGTACAGTTTAACTACTATACCAATGGTGTAGGAAATCATGAAAAGATCGTCAACCTTGGTTTCGATGCAGCGAACTCTTATCACACGTATGCATTTGACTGGCAGCCAAACTCTATCAAATGGTATGTCGATGGACAATTAAAGCATACCGCCACCACTCAAATTCCTCAAACACCAGGGAAAATTATGATGAACCTGTGGAATGGTGCAGGTGTCGATGAATGGCTCGGCTCCTACAACGGTGTTACCCCGCTCCACGCACATTATAACTGGGTGCGTTACACAAAAAGATAACTCTATCAAAAAACCTGTGACAAGTCACAGGTTTTTCTTCGTTTAATTAGAATGAGTTTTCAGCTGATGAGCGAGTTTTTTCTCATGATTGTGGATAATATCTTCATAACTTTCTATTTTGAAATCCAATCGTTTAATGGTCTCTTCGATTTCCTTTTGTTTTTGAACGAGTCTTTCTCGTTCATTGACCAAAATGTTTTTTCGCGAAGATAACGTATGATCATCATCCTCAAAAAATAAGGCTGTATATTCTCTAAGCGCATCAATCGAGAGCCCTGCATTTCTCATACACTTGATAAATTCAATCCATTGAAGATCATCCTCTGTATAATCACGAATCCCATGATCATCACGTTTGATTTCCCTAATCAAACCAATATTTTCGTAATATCTAAGTGTCGCAGTGGATAAATCAAGCTGTTTTGCTGCTTGTGCTATTTTCATTGTGCCCTCCTTCTTTCTCTTACCTTCCGATCTCCCTTTCCTCATCATCTCCATTTTGAAAAAGAAAGCAAGATGCTTTTGGCTCAATTCTTGATATCAGAATGTTGTAACAGCCTGGATTTATTATTACAGAAGGTTTTCTGTTGACTTATAGTTCACTTTAAGACGTACAGTATAGAGGAAAGAATCGAATCTTATTTTTGAAAGGATGATCAAGAATGTGTCAGACGCACCAATCAAACGTTTTAAGTGTATCACATGCAAAAGCGAATTTTGAACGGACGACCATTGAAAGAAGAGCGCTTCGTCCACATGATATTTTAATTGATATTCAATTTAGCGGGATCTGTCATTCAGATATCCACAGCGCTTTTGATGAATGGGGCGGCGGCATTTTCCCGATGGTTCCAGGTCATGAGATCACTGGGGTCGTTGCAGCTGTAGGGGATGATGTGACGAAGTTTGAGATCGGAGACCGTGTAGGTGTTGGCTGCTTTGTGGATTCCTGCGGCACCTGTGAGTATTGTCAAAATGGAGACGAGCAGTATTGCACAAAAGGGGTCGTCCAAACGTATAACAGCCGTGACTATGACGGGGAGCCGACTTATGGCGGCTACAGTCAAAAAATTGTCGTGACTGAACGATTTGTTGTCAGCATTCCTGATCAACTGCCCCTTGATGCCGCAAGCCCTCTTCTCTGTGCTGGCATTACAACTTATTCTCCATTAAAGCACTGGAAGGCAGGCCCTGGCAAAAAGGTTGCGATTGTCGGAATGGGCGGACTCGGTCATGTGGCTATTCAATTCGCGAGTGCTCTAGGCGCTGATGTGACGGTATTGAGCCGCTCTTTGAATAAAAAAGAAGAGGCACTGTCATTTGGCGCAAAAGACTATTTTGCTACAAGTGATCCTGATACGTTTCAGACACTAGCCGGACAGTATGACCTTATTCTCAATACGGTCTCTGCCAACATTAATGTGGATGCCTATTTGTCCTTACTCCGTGTAGATGGAACCTTGGTGAACGTCGGTGCACCGCCTAAGCCGGATCAATTCCACGTCTTTTCATTAATTTCCGGCCGCCGCAGCATAGCTGGTTCACTCGTTGGCGGCATCCAAGAAACACAAGAAATGCTCGATTTCGCAGCTGCTCACAACATCGCACCACAAATTGAAGTCATCAATGCTAATCAAGTTGATGAAGCGTATGAACGAGTGCTGAAAAGTGATGTTCGTTACCGGTTTGTGATTGATATTTCGACGTTGTGATCGGATTCTTTTTTGAAAGACTAGCTCAATGGCTGGTCTTTTTTTAACATGATTTCCTCATAAACAGCTGTTTACGTTTGAATGACTTGATACGGATATAAAGGCTGGCACCCGAGCTGTTATTGTGGATATCTCCTGTTTTTCTTATAGCGAGGAGGATATGTTCAAATGAAAAAAAACACATCCAAAATTCCCACAAAATAACCCCCCTTTTTTAGAACAAAATTTATTGACAACAAATAAATAAACATGTTATTATTGAAAATTTGATTATTTTCCCCATAAGTGTGGTACCCTTAAAGTAGATACATTATATGGAGGTGGATGATATGTTTCAAATTGGTGATAACATTGTTTATCCAATGCACGGAGCAGGTATAATTGAAGCCATAGAAGAAAAAGAATTCTCTGATGAAAAACAACAGTATTATGTGATTAAAATGTCAATCAGTCATATGAAAGTAATGATTCCAACACGGAAAATGTCAGGTTCACGTATTAGACCTGTTACAGATATACTGGCTTTAAAGAATGTAATGCACATTTTCCAGCATGGCAAATCAGATCAATTACTGACATGGAAAGAACGGCATACAATTAACACAAACAAAATAAAAACGGGTAACATCCAAGAAGGTGCTGAAGTTGTGCGTGATCTGATGCGTATGAAGAAAGAGAAAGCACTCAATGCAAGTGAAAAGAAAATGCTGGATGATGCCCATGAATTTTTGCTAAGTGAATTAGAAGTCATCAAAGGGATTACAGAAAAACAAATTAAAAGTTTCTGTTAAGAACCTCTTCCACACTCACCATTTTTGAATACATGTTCTCTACGAACATTTCCATCCTTCAATTTATTAAAGAAAAAAAGAATTTATTTAGGCAAATTCCGCATATTGTAAATCCAATATGCTATACTGTTGATAAACCTTTGAAGCATGAATTTTTTTACGATTACCTTGTAACACCTCCCTACTTGTACGCTGAGTAGGGTTTTTTATTGAAAAAATGCGTGAAAGCATAAAAAAACAGGCTCTCTACAGAGAACCTGTTTTAAAAGGATGAAGATTAAGCAGTTTTTTGAACGTTAGCAGCTTGAGCTCCACGAGAACCTTGCTCTACGTCAAATGTTACTTTTTGACCTTCGTCTAAAGATTTGAATCCGTCACCTTGGATAGCTGAGAAATGTACGAATACATCGTCGCCTTCTTCACGTTCGATAAATCCAAAACCTTTTTCTGCGTTAAACCATTTTACTGTACCTTGTTCCATGTTTGTTGCCTCCTCGTGCGTATACCACACAATGTATTATACTATCCTTGCCCAAAGTATCCTCAAGACGAAAAGTCTTTCTTCATGCTATCCTTTACGCCGAACAAAAATAATTATTCTTATTGTAGCATGAATCGGAAATAATTGCAATTTAGGATTTAAAAGAACAAAATCAACGATCCCACATAATTTTGTTCTTCTCTGACTTTAAGATAATTTTTTCTAAAAAATGGACGTTCAATCTCGAAAGGAATAAACAAGTTCATAACGTCATTCCATTTTTCAGACATCTGTCAGTATTATTTAAAAGTGGTAATAACGAAAACATTACTGTACTCTTAGAAAATTGATGTCATTTCTATTTCAGCTAATATTCAACATTTTTATTCCTATCTATTATTAAAGTTACTATAAGACTAGCTACGCTGACTAAAGTTCCTGCGATAGAAACAACAATTGTCAAAAAGCCATCTGGAATAAAAAATCCTATTGGAATTAGTACCAGAAAAGAGAGAACAATAAAACATTGGTATACACCAGATATAGTTCTCACAATCAAGTTACTGAAAAAAGACATCACCAACGGAGGAATGAATAAAAAAACCACTATTCCAATTGATATTATTAAGATGCGAGGCTGATCAAATGAAATGACATTATCTCCAGGGGAATTTTGGGCAGCCACTAGCATAACAACTATAGACATCATTAGAGTAAGTAAAACTAGAGAAAACCTTTTTATCATGCTATAACTCCTTTTTCATATTGAATAGTTTTATAGGGACAGGCTAATTTAGTCAACCAATTTTTATGTTGACACAAATCGCTGTATTTTCTGGATAATCATGAATTGGTCATGAGCTTATAAATTTTTTGAAGTTGACCTTATGCAACTTAATTCCATTTTATCAAATTATCTCATCGAAACCTTTATTTAACAATATAAAAAATGAAAGGAAGCTAGAAGCTGAATAAAAGAATTTATTCATGATGTTCTTATGGACAACAACCGCATCATGACTGGCAACTATACTTTAGAGGATACAAAAAAACCAAAGGTCTACAAACTTTGGTTCCTTAGATGCGGCCGAGGGGACTTGAACCTCCACGTGTTATTCACCAACTAGGCCCTCAACTTTGTGAACCGATACCAATCTTCCTTTCATTGAACTCTCTAAATTCCGTTTTCACCTTTTCTTTCACATTCACATAAACCCGAATTTAAAAGTCTTTATTTCCACCTTCCCTCATACTTAGATTCAATGCCTCATATATTTCTAGAAAAGTATAAGTTATAGGGGGGGATGTCATGAACAATCAATTTCTAGATCAGGAGTATCAATCGAATAATCCTATGTTGGAACCACCAGAAAGATTAGCAGCACCATCTGAATCCTTAACAGAACAAACATTTATTGAACGTTCATTAATTGAAAATAAGTTCTGGCTGCGTATTATGAAAGAACATGCTTTATTTCTTGGCGAAGGATTTAATCGTAAAGATAAACAGTTTATCCAACAAACAGACCGTTTTCATTATTATTTTGAACAACAAGAACAACGAGCCTATAAAACGCCTAACAATGTCCAAGCTGTACGTAAACTAAATGAAGATAGTATTGATCTAGCATATGGTTTTCGAAATTTCAAAAGAAATTTACTTATATTGATCATTAACTGCAAGGTTTCAGGGTTTAACTTTCCATTGCTGGTTGATCACATCGCTCGTGAAGCAGAATATTTCGTGCGAACACTTCAAAAATTTAACAAAGGCATACTTGACCCTATTCAAGACGCCATTATTAGTGAAAATGTTTTCTGGCTGAGAATTATGATGGAACATTCCAGATTTATTGCCTCACTATTAGACCAATCCGAACGTAAACTTGTTCATAAAGCCAGTGAATTTGGAGATAATTTCGAGGTTTTGCTTAATCAGGCTAGAGATGTTGAATCCATGTTGTTTAGAAAAAAACCAACTTACCCTATTATTGCTAAGCTCAATGATGATAGCGAGGACGCTACGACAGAGCTTAGAAACTTCAAAAAAGCAGGATTAGAGATGATTAAATCATGTCAAATCAAAAATGTGATCAATCCTCTACTAGCAGATCATGTTTTGCGTGAAGCAAATCACTTTCTATATATGACAGATGTATTAGAAAAGCGTTTAAAAGAAAAACAATCTATGGAATCTTCTTATTAAGCCCTTCATTTCAATGAAGACATTTTTTTATTGATCAGTCTTCCCCGACTGCATGATCGATAAATTAGACGAATACCCTTATCAAAAAATGATCTAGGTGCATAACCTACTCCTAAAAGACATTTAATAAAAGGAGTTTAGATATGTATTATTATTCTGATCCGTATTATCTCGATAATTTTAGACAACAACCTGATTTGAGTCAGGCAAATGAAAAAATGCGTAGCCTTTTATCTACGATTCAACATATCCCTGTACACTCATCCTCTTTCCAACGCTCGATGGCTACCGTAGTGAAACATCTGCAAGTTGTCAGTAGAGCACTTGCTCTTGGATGCGGTATGAGTTCAGAATTCAGATTCCTTCCAGATACTTGGGATTACGTGAGCTTCATATTGTACACGCAAAATATCTAACTCCATTGAGTTATCACGTTTATTCTGCCTTAGGTGCAGCTGAGCTTCTTGCCGCAGGACAAGGTCGAGCTCCTCATTTTGCTCTTATGATTGGCTGTATGAATTCAATACTTCGTCTATGGTCAAACTTTCCTGCAGCGATAGCTGACCTTCGAAGAGCAGCAGGCCAACAATATGCATCTTCAGTAGACGAGGCAGAAAGACTGCTGAGTCCAATGGTTCCATCCACTCAACAGGCATTATCCATCAGTCAATCTGCAGTTAGTCCGGTTATTTGGCAGGCTACCTTACATGCTACACATTTAGCTCGGGAAGTACGGCAGATTGTTGCACAATCAGTGAGTCAGGGATCTTCATATTAATCAGTCGATACGATATGAAATTTCCATGGAATCAACCTTTGCCAATTAAAATGCTTGTATGTAGTCTTTAAAAATAAATGCTGATCTTAAAAAGGTATCCTTGTGCTGCGGTACCTTTTTATTTCGAATCCTCATGAAGTTGCTGCTACATTTTTATACCGCACTGTAAAAAAACCGACTGAGCTAACCAGGAAAGGAGCATTCCTCCTACCAGAAACAAAACAAAAAAGAACAGATTATCTGACTGGAGGAAGCTTATTGAAATTGGCGCTCAATGGGGGATACGTGCATCTATTCGGACAGCAATAGATGTATATGGTCACTTATTTCCTAACAAACAAAAGGCTATGGCTGAAAAATTGGACGACATTATATAAAAATATCGATCTCTAACAAAAAAAGTCCACTTACTTACGGTGAGTGGACAGATTTTGGACAGATTTATTTAGAAGTTATATAAAATAAAAATACCAAAGGTCTACAACCCTTGGTATCATTGATGCGGCCGAGAGGACTTGAACCTCCACGGGTTATTCACCCACTAGGCCCTCAACCTAGCGCGTCTGCCATTCCGCCACGACCGCATGTATGATGTGCTCATATATTCATAAGTGCACTGTTTGAAAAAACAATGCGGGTGAAGGGACTTGAACCCCCACGTCATAAAGACACTAGATCCTAAGTCTAGCGCGTCTGCCAATTCCGCCACACCCGCGTGACAATGGTGAGCCATGAAGGACTCGAACCTTCGACCCTCTGATTAAAAGTCAGATGCTCTACCAACTGAGCTAATGGCTCATCTGCTATGCAGAAAAACATATAAAAAATGGCTGGGCTAGCTGGATTCGAACCAACGCATGACGGAGTCAAAGTCCGTTGCCTTACCGCTTGGCTATAGCCCAACGAATCAAAAAACAAAACATGACCCGTACGGGATTCGAACCCGTGTTACCGCCGTGAAAGGGCGGTGTCTTAACCGCTTGACCAACGGGCCATACAATAATGGCGGAGAAGGAGGGATTTGAACCCTCGCGCCGCTTACGCGACCTACACCCTTAGCAGGGGCGCCTCTTCAGCCACTTGAGTACTTCTCCATTATGGCTCCGCAGGTAGGACTCGAACCTACGACCGATCGGTTAACAGCCGATAGCTCTACCACTGAGCTACTGCGGAATAATAGACATGTTTCATTATATCTATGCCAGAAAAATGTGTCAAGAATTTTTAAGTGTTTCATTCCTGTCTCATTAGCGACGGCTTTTATAATTTAACATATACTAATATAACAGTCAAGCCTTTCTTCCTTCCTTTTTGTTTTCTGTTTAGACATGACAGAAAGACCCCGACCTCTAATTGAAAGACCAAGGCCTCCTTGCTGCTGCGCTCTCTATGGGTTCATGACAGCTTATACTTCCGCATCCACTTGTAAAAGGTGCTTCTTGGCACGCCTGCTGACCTCGCTGCTTCTGACACATGGCCCTTCGTTTTGTGAAGTGCGTCTATCACTGTTTGCTTTTGAATGCGTTCCCTAAACGTGAGTTCTTTTGGATTCTCGGTATACTCTGGTAGATGCAGCTTCTGCTTTTTCTGATCCATCGCCTCTAATACCGCCGCATATTGCGATTCACCAATCCATCCTCCTTTAGGAAACAGTACCCTTATATGTTCAAACAGATTAAAAAGCTCTCGTATGTTTCCTGGCCAATGGTACGCTTCTAGCTTACGAAAAAAAGATTCAGGAAATGTCGCATTCCATTGGTGTTTCTTTTGGTAATAACGATATAAATCAACAATGTCTTCTTTTCTTTCTCTAAGCGGCGGGATGTTGATTGGATAGACATGAAGACGGTAATACAAATCTTCACGTATTTTTCCTTCCTTCAGCAGTTCGTTCATATTCCGGTGTGTCGCTGTAATGATTCTCATATCCAAGGGGATTTCGTTTGTCCCGCCGAGCGGTACGACTTTCCTTTCTTCAATGACCCTAAGAAGCGCCACTTGCATCGCATAAGGGATTTCGCCAATTTCGTCTAAAAAGAGCGTTCCTTTATGCGCCTGTTCAAATTTCCCCTTTGCTCCATGACGTTTTGCCCCTGTAAAAGCACCTTCAGCATAACCAAATAGTTCGCTTTCTAACAGGCTTTCAGGTATGGCTCCACAATTAACGGCAATAAACGGTCCTTCATGTCTTTCACTAGCTAAGTGAATCGCTCGAGCGGCCAGTTCTTTCCCTGTACCTGTTTCTCCCCAAATATAGACATTTGCATCTGTTTGTGCCGCTCGTTTTATTTTGCTGAGCGTCTGTTGAAATACCGTACTTGTTCCAGATTCCCCGGGAAATTGAGCAAAAGAAACGGTTATATTGCTCTTCGCTGCTTCTTCAAGCGAAAAAGACATCCCAAGCATCTTTCCGTCCTGCTCTGACTGAATGATCTGCTTGTCCCGTGTAACAAATGTATCACCCGTGAGCAACTCAACATCCATTCCATACCAGTCTGAAAATCGGTCTCTAATCGGCTTACTTGCCAAAACAATCTGCTTTTTCTCATTACAGACAACATACGGCTCGTCCGCTTCTACCTGCTGGAGACAATGACTGATCAGCTCCATCTCTTTCCTTTTTTGCTGGACCTGAATTTCTCTCTCTATGGCATATGCAACTGTTGAAGCCATTCCAAGCATAAAAGGATGCCTTTGATCCGCCATACAGGAAATATCAATGACTCCTATGATCGTGCCGTCTGCATCACGAATAGGGGCCGCTGAACAACTCCAATGGTGGGAAGCGACTGAAAAATGCTCAGTTCCGTTGATCGCTACAGCTTCCCCAATGACCAGTGCCGTTCCAATAGCGTTCGTCCCCACATCGGCTTCGGTCCAGCGCGCACCCTCCATAAAATTTATTTTTTTCGCTTCTACCAGCGTCCTTTGGCTTCCTGTCAGACTTAGCACATAACCATCTGCATCGATGAGTAAAGCCATCATGTCAGATTCTTTTAATTGCTGACTGATTTTATTTAAGTAAGGAAGAGCGGCATTTAGAAAGAGTGAGTACTTCTTTTTTTGAACACTGAATAATTCCTTTTCTAACAACGACTGTCCTTTATCTAAATACGGGTTCACATTTGCCTGTTTACATCTGTGCCATGACTCCATCACTCTCTTATCCAGACGAGACCTATCAAGCAAACCTTCATGAACAAAACGTTTCCAAGTATTTAAATAACAAGGCGTCGGATTCATTCCATCCTCTCCTCTGGGGGCTTTTTATCCATTATAGATAATTATAAAAACGCTTTCAATTATTGGCTGACCCAGGAAGTCAATCGGATAGAAGGTTTCTCTATCAGCAGTGCACCGCTCGTCCATTTGTTTGCAGCAAGGCTTCGTGTATCGCCTCAGAGAGTGTCGGATGTGCCGCAATAAACTGCTCTAATGTATCAGCTGTCAACTCTGTATGCATCATCACCGCCGCTTGTCCAATCAGTTCTGTGGCATTCGGTCCGATGATGGATACACCTAAAATTTCTTGATATTGCGGTTCGACAATGACCTTTACTTGACCAGCTGGCTGATTTAAAATTAGTGCTTTTCCATTTGCAGAGAATGCAAATTTCCCTATCTGAATCTCCCCATATTGTTTTCTAGCATTCTCTTCATTTAAACCGACACTAGCGATTTCTGGAGACGTGTAGATGCACCTTGGAATCACGTGTTCATTGACCTTTACATCTTCCCCTGATGCATGTGATGCCGCAATCGTTCCTTCATGAAAAGCAGCATGAGCAAGCTGAACGCCGCCTGTCACATCACCGCACGCATAGATATGCGGGAGATTGGTTTGCATATGCTCATTCACGCAGATGCCGTTCCTGTCAAATTCAATGCCGATCTGCTCAAGATTCAGCTCTTCCAGCCTCGGCTTTCTGCCAATGGCGACTAAACAATGATCAGACTGGATGTCACAGCGCTCCCCATGAACCTTCTCAACGGCCACTTTTTTTGAGCTTGCATCAAGCTGTTTGACTGCTGCTGATGTCAAAATCTCTACACCTGCTTTTTGAAGCTGATCGTGAAGACAGTTAGCTGTATCGTGATCTTCTTCAGGTAAAATGTGTGCTGCCTGTTCCACCATGACAACCTTTGATCCCATTCTGCTAAAGATGCTTGCAAACTCACAGCCGATCACCCCTCCACCAATGATACAAAGCGAATCTGGTATTGAAGGGAGCGTCATGGCATCCTTACTATCAATGATCCACTCTCTGTCAAATGGGGCGAAAGGTAAAGCAGCAGGTTCTGATCCCGTAGCAATAATGAATTGTTTGGCTTGAATGATTTCAGATTTCCCTTCACTTTCTATCAATAGCTCATGGGCTGAAAGAAATGATGCTTTCCCATTTAACACGCTGATTTTGTTTTTATTCATCAAATAACGAACGCCATCAGTCAGCTGCTTGACGACTGACCGCTTCCGCTTTTGAACGGCATCCCAATGAATAACAGGCTCCTTTTCTGAAAGCTCAATTCCAAAATGTCCAGCTGATTTCACATGCTCGTACATATCGGCGCTTTGCAAAAGTGCTTTCGTTGGAATACAGCCTTCATTCAGGCAGGTACCTCCTAACAGGCCTTGGTCGATTAATACAACCTCTCTGCCAAAACGGGCGGCAGTTATTGCCGCCACATATCCTGCTGGCCCGCCTCCTATAATGACAAGCGTCATTCATTTCACCTTCTTCCTATAAAAGAATGGATACTGGATTTTCTAAATACGTTTTAACAGTTGATAAAAATTGTGAAGCCGGCGCTCCGTCTAGCACGCGGTGATCAAAGGTCAGACTGAGTGGCAGGATCGTCCCTTTACATAATTCATTCCCATGATATACAGGCATGTGATCCGCTTTGCCAACGCCAAGAATACCCGCTTCCGGTGGATTCAAAATCGGTGTAAAATGTTCCACACTATAGGCGCCTAGGTTAGTGATTGTAAAGGTAGAGCCTTCAATTTCATCGTGGAGAAGTTTGCCTTCACGTGCTTTTTTGCCATACGATTTGATGCTCTTCGCCAGCTCAATAAGTGAAAGTTTTTCCGCATGCCGAATAACAGGCACTGCCAGACCGTGATCTAAAGCAGCAGCGATTCCAAGATGTACATGCTCAAAAGTTTCGACTCTATCATTCTGATATTGACTGTTCATTGCAGGATGCTCTAGCAGGGAAAGAACCACTGCTTTGGCTACAAAATCGGTCATGGTTAATTTCATATCGTGTCGTGCTGCGGCTGTTTCGTTCAACTCAGACTGTAATGCTGTCAGCTTTGTCACATCCGCTTTCATCGTTATTGTTAATTGTGCACTTGTTTGCAGGCTTTCCATCATTCGCGAGGCAATGGTTTTCCGCATCATGTTGACTGGCTGATGCTTTGGTTCATTTTGTTGGTTTTCTTTTTCATCAGGAAGTGCCCGAAGCACATCCGCTTTCGTGATTCTCCCATCTGGCCCTGTTCCCACTAAAGTATGAATATCCAGATTAGCGCTTTGAGCAATCTTACGTGCCACAGGGGAGATTTTCTTTCTCACTTTCTTTTGTTTTGGCAGCAGGTCTTTTTCTTTCTTTTCCTCGACCTGTTCATTTCCTTCACCGATATAGCAGATGACCGTGCCAGGCGGTACACCTTCTCCCTCAGGCACTTTTATATCCAATATGGTTCCTTCTGCAGGTGATTCGATCTCCATTTCAATTTTTTCAGAGTTGATGCTTGCAATGCTTTCCCCTTTATTTACGGTTTCTCCGACCTCTTTATTCCAGACAGATACCGTTCCTTCTTTCATTGACATGCCCAATTTCGGCATCACAACCTCGACAGCCATCTCCCTCTCTCCTTTCTTTAGTTCAAGATCTTGTCATGACTCTTTCCAACCATCTCTAATACGGTGTTCACAACCTTATCAGGTGTCGGCAAATAGATATCTTCAAGCGGTGGTGAAAACGGAACCGGTGTATGAGGAGCCGTCACTTTTTTGATTGGAGCGTCAAGTAAATCGAATCCTTTATCCGCAACCAGAGAAGAAATATCTGCGGCAATTCCGCACCTTGGATTTGCTTCATCTACAATGACAAGCCGATTTGTTTTTTCTACTGAAGTTAGAATGGCTTCTTCATCGAGCGGCGACAAGCTTCTTGGATCAATGACCTCTGCTTCAATTCCACGTGTAGCTAATTGCTCTGCCGCTTCGAGTGCTGTATGAACTTGTTTGCCTACAGCAAAAATGGTCACATCTGAGCCTTCTCTTTTCACCTCTGCTTTACCAAGCGGCAGCGTGTAGTATCGCTCTGGAACATCTCCTGTGATATTGTAAAGCGTTTTATCTTCAAAAAAGATGACAGGGTCCTGATCCTCGATGGCTGCCAGCAGCAATCCTTTGGCATCGTATGGTGAAGAAGGCACCACTACTTTCAATCCAGGGATGCTTGTAAATAGCGCATACAAGCTTTGCGAATGCTGAGCAGCTGCTCTAAAACCCGCCCCATGTGTCGTTCTGATCGTGATCGGCACCTCTGCTTTTCCGCCAAACATATATCGGAATTTTGCTCCTTGATTCAGCACTTGATCCAGACAGGTGCCGATAAAATCATTAAACATGAGTTCTGCAATTGGCCTTAACCCTGTGGAAGCTGCTGCCATGGCCGCACCTACATAGCCAGCTTCACTAATCGGTGTGTCAAGAACTCGCTCACGTCCAAACTCCTGAACGATTCCTTTCGTTACACCAAGCACACCGCCCCATGCTTCATCATCCTGTAAGTGATCGACATGAGCACCTCCAGCAACATCTTCCCCCATTAAAATGACATCCTCGTCTCTTCTCATGGCAAGTTTAATCGCTTCATTTAATGCACTAGACATGCTGATTTCTCTTGTCATTTTCCTCTCCTCCTTCTGATTTATTGATACGAAACATATACGTCGGTCAATAATTCGGTCTGATCTGGATATTCACTTTCTTCACTGAATGTAACGGCTTCATCTATCGCTTCTGCTGCAGCCGCTTCAATCTTTGATAGCTCCCCATTCGTCAGCAGCTGCTGCTTGATTAATTCATTTTTAAAAAGAGCGATCGCATCTCTCTCTTCTTGGTGTTCTGTTTTTTCTTGATTGGTTTTGTAACGCTGGGCGTCTCCTTCGAAATGGCCATAATTCCGATATGTCATGCATTCAATCAATGTTGGACCTTCTCCATTTTTTGCTCGTTCAATTGCTTGTTCTGCGGCTTGATAAACGGCCATCACATCTTTTCCATCTACTTGAATCCCAGGAATGTCATAACCGGCCGCTCGATCCACGATTGATTTGCAGCTTGAAGCATAAGAAAATGGTGTCGCTTCCCCGTATCCATTGTTTTCTGCAATGAAAATGACGGGCAGTTTCCAGATGGCCGCGAGATTGATTCCTTCGTGGAAAGTCCCTTGATTGTTTGCACCATCTCCAAAAAAGCAAACGCTTACATTTTCTGTCTTTTTATATTTGGCTGTGAGGGCTGCCCCGCACGCAAGAGGAAAGCCGCCTCCAACAATTCCGTTGGCACCGAGCATTCCTTTATCAAAATCTGCAATGTGCATGGATCCGCCTTTGCCTTTACAGAGACCTGTGGCTTTCCCATAGATTTCTGCCATCATTCCTTTTAGATCACAGCCTTTCGCTATACAGTGGCCGTGGCCCCGGTGTGTACTTGTAATACTGTCTTTTTCATTCAGATGAGCACAGACTCCTACGGCAACAGCTTCTTCGCCAGCATAAAGATGGACAAACCCCGGCAAAATTCCTTTTGTAAAAAGCGTGTGCACCCGGTCTTCAAATTGGCGGATTTCCTGCATCTTTTGATACATCCATACGGCTTTTTCTTTACTCAATGCCATTTCCATTTAGTAAAACCTCCTATCCTTTTTTGCTTGCACTTCTATACAAGCAAAAATCGTGCCAACATGAAGACACATGAACACTTAGGTTTTGACCGAATCACACTGATGAAAAAAGAGACAAAATGAGACATGCGTCTCTTTTTGTCTCAATATGTCCACACATCAATTGGAACAAAAAAAAGCATCCCCGTAGAGGAATGCTTATCACAATGAATCGATTGTGCGCAGCCACTTTAATTTTCCTTTGCAGACGCCGCATACATAACGAGAGGTATCAAACCGTCTTTTCCTTATAAAAGACCGGCCGCATCCTGTGCAAATATATTCATGGCGTTTCCCCGCACGGCGCTTATTTTGTACGGTCTTTAGCGGTGTACAAAAACGCGGGGCTCCTACTTGCTTTAATAACGCTTTAAAATCACGGTCGCGATGCTGATAGCCCTTTCCTTCAAGATGCAGATGATAATGACACAGCTCATGCTTGATGATTCCGATTAATTCTTCTCGTCCATGCTCCTCTAGGTATCGGCGGTTTAGTTCAATGTTGTGTGTACCAAGTAAATATCGCCCGCCTGTCGTTTTTAACCGGTCATTAAAAACAGCCTGATGGCGGAATGTCTTGCCAAAGAACTGCTGGGAAATGTGCTCTGTTAACTGCTGTAGCTCTTTCTCGTTCAATCAGATCGTTCCTTTCTATAAAAACCTCGAACGGGACAATTTCCCCTATGCATACATTGAAGGTACATCCACTGTTTCGACCAAAGGAGGAATGGGCGATGCCCAACTGGCTGAAAAATCAGATGCAGAAGGCATTTTATGAGAAAAATCATTATCAAATCAAATTGCTGAATCAATGCTGGTACTTCTATAGAAAAAAACATTCAGTCACATCAAGGCACACCCCATCCTAAGGTGCGCCTCGTTTTTTTGTTTACTCTGGTTTCAGCATGGTGAGGGCAACGCGGCCTTTTGCTTGGTCAACGGAGTCCACCCATACGGTCACAATGTCACCAACTGATACAACATCAAGCGGATGCTTCACAAAACGGTTGCTTAGCTTAGAAATATGCACAAGCCCATCCTGCTTTACTCCTATATCAACGAATGCGCCGAAGTCTACAACGTTTCTCACCGTTCCTTGCAGCTCCATTCCTTGCTTCAAGTCTTCCAATTTCAACACATCTGTTTTGAGCAGCGGTTTTGGCACTTCATCCCGCGGATCACGCTCAGGTCTTGTCAGCTGATCAATGATATCTCGAAGTGTAATTGTCCCAATGTCCAGCTGCTGGGCTGCTTCGTCCAGTTTAACTTCAGCAATCTTCTCTTTTAACTGCTCTGTGCCAAGATCGTCTGGCGTCATGTTGATCATGCGTAAAAACTGTTTTGTTTCTTTATAGCTCTCAGGGTGAATACCTGTACGATCAAGCGGGTCTTGTCCATCTGTAATGCGAAGGAAGCCGATACACTGCTCATATGTCTTAGCACCGAGTCTTGGAATATCCTTCAATTCTTTTCTGCTTGTGAATCTCCCAATCTCTTCGCGGCGCTTGATGATATTCCCTGCGACGGCTTTTGAAAGGCCTGATACGTATTGCAGCAGCGCCTGTGAGGCTGTATTGACGTTTACACCGACTTGGTTGACGACTGTCTCAACAACGAAGGTTAACGAGCTGTTTAATTGCTTTTGACTCACGTCATGCTGGTATTGGCCCACACCGACAGACTTTGGATCAATTTTCACGAGCTCTGCTAAAGGATCTTGTAATCTTCTAGCGATTGAGATGGCGCTCCGTTCTTCGACTTGCAGATCTGGGAACTCCTCTCGTGCCAGCGCTGATGCGGAGTAAACACTTGCTCCTGCTTCATTCACGATCAAATAGGACACCGGCTGATCCAGCTCTTGAATCAAGTCTGCAATGAATTGTTCTGTCTCTCTTGAAGCTGTTCCGTTTCCAATCGCAATGACTTCAATGTTTGATGATTGAATGATCTCTTTCACTTTTTGTTTCGCTTCCGCTTTTTTCTGCACGGGCGGATGCGGATAAATGACGCCAATATGGTGGACTTTGCCTGTATCATCCACGACAGCTAATTTACAGCCTGTCCGAAATGCAGGGTCGACTCCAAGTACACGCTTCCCTTTCATCGGCGGCTGAAGCAGCAGTTTTCTTAAGTTTTCAGCAAAAATATGAATCGCTTGTTCCTCTGCTTTTTCTGTCAGCTCTTTTCGTATTTCTCGTTCGATGGAAGGCTGAATGAGGCGTTTATACGCATCATCGATTGCCGCTTCAATAAACGGTCTCGCCGTCGTCTGTCTGCCTTTTAGAACTTGTTTGTCGAGATAGAAGCGAATATTTTCAGCAGGTGGTTCGATGGCTGCCTTTAAAATGCCTTCTTTCTCCCCGCGGTTGACCGCTAGTACACGGTGAGGGACAATCTTTTTGATTGGCTCTTGATAATCGTAATACATTTCATAGACGTTTTTCTCATCGCTTTCGACGTCTTTTCCTGATGTGACCAGACTGCCCTTTTGGTACGTTTCGCTGCGAATCCATTTCCGCATATCAGGATCATCTGCCAGCTGTTCAGCAATGATATGCTGAGCGCCTTCTAGTGCCTCTTCTACACTTGTTACTTCCTTTTCTTCGTTGATAAAAGAAGCGGCCTTCTTCTCGATCTCATCACTTGGCAGCGTGAGTATATATTCTGCCAGCGGCTCAAGCCCTTTTGCTTTGGCTACATTCGCCTTTGTTTTGCGCTTTTGTTTGAATGGCCTGTATAAATCTTCGACCTCTTGCAGTTTATGAGCTTGTTCAATTTTCTGTTTTAATTCATCGGTCAGTTTATCTTGTTCAGCAATTAAGCGAATGACTTCTTCTTTTCGGTTCGTGACATTTTGGAAATATGTATAGCGCTCTGAAATGGTTTGAATTTGCACCTCATCCAGTGAGCCTGTCTGCTCTTTCCGATAACGGGCAATAAACGGGACGGTGTTGCCATCCTCTAAAAGCTTGATCACACTTTCAATTTGTTTTGTTGAAAGCTTTAATTCTGTCGCAATTTGTTTCAATAAAAAGTCAGATGTCTTCATACTTTGCATCCTCTCACTGTGTCTTCTCTTTTAGTGTATCAAAAAAACCGGCAAAACAGAAAAAAGGTCAGCTATTTTACGTGAGCTGACCAAGTACATAGGTGAGATCGTCCTTTTTGTCTTGTGTGTATGTTTCAAGCTGTTTGGCGATGTCTTCAACTGAATGTCCATGCTTTAAACACATGCGCATGTTTGGCACATTCAGTCCGTCTGAATACATAATGAATATCGATCCTTTTTCGTAGGAATAGGTGTATGTTTTATATTTTCTAGGTTTCCCTGATAAGTATCCTGATGTCGGAAGTGGATAAATATAGTCGCCAGAAGGTGCATTCAAGATAAACCGAATATTACCAACCGAACAATAGGTAAATTGCTGCTGGGAAAAATTCACCTTTAATATGGCCACAGTGGCCCCGCGTTTATTTTTCATAGCCTGATTGCATCTGTCGATGAGGGCCGCCACATCCTCATGTCCATATTCTTCGACAATTTCGCTGACTAAAGAAGATGATTCATTGGCGTACTGGCCGCTGCCCAATCCGTCTGCTACAGCACAAATTAGTTCTTCATCATCTGCTTTAATAAAAAAACTGTCCCCGCAGCATGCTTTTCCTTCTTTATTCGATTGATAAATAATGGCGTTTACATGCTCATGCTGTTCAATCTGCTTCATTACCCTAGCTCCATAGACGCATCTTCTGATAATGCATCTCGCAGTTTTTTCACTGCCTTTCGCTGCAGTCTCGATACATGCATTTGGGATATACCAAGCAAATCGCCTGTTTCTTTCTGACTCTTATTTTGCAAGTAAGTCAGATTGATAATCTCTTTTTCTCTATCCGACAGCACATGAAGCACACTCTCAAGCATCATTTTTTGATTCACACGTTCGTAGCCCTCTTCCTGTGAGCCGACAACGTCTAAAATCGTCACAGTACTTCCTTCAGAATCAGCCTCTACGCCTTGGTCAACAGACAGCGCTTGATAGCTTTTGCCCATCTCCATGGTTTCAAGTACTTCTTCTTCTGTTACATCTAAGTATTCTGCAATTTCTTGGACTTTAGGTGATTTCTGTGTCTCTGTTGTCAAATGATCAACTGCCATTTTGATTCTTGGTCCAAGCTCTTTAATCCGCCTTGGTACATGGACACTCCATGTCTTATCTCGTAAAAAGCGTTTGATTTCCCCGATGATGGTTGGAATAGCAAAGGCTTCAAATGATTTACCGACGAGCGGGTCGTATCGTTTAATAGCGCCAAGTAAACCTATCATTCCAACTTGTCTAAGGTCCTCATGAAAGCTTTTTCCTTTAGAATATTTTTTCGCCAGCATATCAACCAAGTTTGTATAGCATTCGACCAGCGTGAGCTGCGCCTGCTCGTCTTGATTGGTTTGATAGCTTTGGATGAGGCGGTCTACTTCATCTTTAGTTAGTTTCATAGTTTTGGATGGTTGTGTCATGGTCAACTCGCTCCCTGTTTAAAAACTTTGTCATCGCCACGGTAACTCCGGAGTTTGCTTGCACCTCGACTTCATCCATCAATGTTTGCATTAAGTATAAACCAAGACCTCCTTCTGCCAATTGATCCACCGTATGAGCAGATGTGTACGGTCCGAGGTCTTCCTGTTTTTGCTTAAAGTCAAAGCTACCGCCTTTGTCAGCGACAATGATTTCTAGACGATCCTCGTAGACAAGAAAGCGAACAGCCACCTCTCCATCTTCGCCGTCTTCACCTTTGTAGGCATGCTGAACTGCATTTGTACAGGCCTCACTGACGGCAATTTTTAAGTCCTCAATCTCTTCATAGGCATAGCCCATCCGGCTCGCTACGCCTGACAGAGTCAAGCGAATGATGCCTACATATTCTGGTTTTGCCGGTATTTTCATCTCGATTAGATCTACTGATTCGTTCATTGTACCCCACCCTCTGACTTTGCAGAAATGTCAATGATGTCCTTTAATCCAGTGATTTCAAACAACCTTACAAGCCGTTCTGACAAGTTCTCAAGCTTTAATGTGCCACCTGCTTTTTGAGCCGCTTTAAACAGCCCAACGAATACACCTAAACCTGTACTATCCATATACGTAACATCCTTTAGACAGATTTCAAGATGCTCTCCCGCCTCAGCTTTAGGCATGAGCGTTTCTCTTAGCTCAGGAGCGGAGTACACATCAATTTCACCGCTGACACTGATTTTCGTTTTTTGATCTATTTGATGCTCTTTTACAGACATATTCATTATGCATTCACCTCGAAATTCTTGTTTCCTAAAGTTTTATATACCCGCATGTTCACTTTCTAAACCTTTCTTTTGAGAACAAGTAAAGTAAAGTCATCGTGCAGCTGAAAATCCTGCAGTTTGAGTAAGCTGGCGTAGATGGCATCCACCATTTCTTGAGCTGAGTAGGATAGGTGCTCTGATATGAGTGTTTTGATGTCCTCCCTCTCTAAGAAACCATCCTCTGACTTGGATTCTGTGACCCCATCAGAGAATAAGATCACCATGTCTCCTGCATCCAAATGCTTCTCGTACTGTCTGTAGTCAAATTCTGGTGCGATCCCAAGGACAAGCCCTTTTGCGTCTAAATCGTAAAATGTGTTCTCTTTTTTGCAATAGAAAAAGCCCGGCTCATGACCAGCCGATGCGTATTTAAACTCATGCGTTTCTTTATTATAGCTGCCATAGAACATCGTGATAAACATACTTGGGTCTACGTTTTGCTCGACAACACGATTCAGGGTTTTCAGCACCTTTGTTGGGCCGCTCCCTGACTCTGGCAAGGAATCCATCGCATATTTAATCATCGACATACAGAGCGCAGCCGGGATTCCCTTTCCAATGACATCTGCGATCGCGATATTGATTGTATCGTGATCTGTTACAAAGTGGTAATAATCTCCACTCATCTGTTTTGCCGGTACACTAATTGCACCAATATCAAAGGTATCTCCTTCTGGAATTTTCGTTTCCAGAAGGGTTTGCTGAACATTTGCAGCAATTTCAATTTCAGATTTTATTTCTTGCTGGATGCCTCTGAGTGTTAAATGTTCTTGGTAGGCAAGTCCGTACCCAATCATGACTTCAATTAAGAAGTCTAGTGAATGAAAAACATCTTCCGGCAAATCAGGGTAAAGCTCCTGAATCACTTTTCGGTGAACACTCACTATTTCTTCAGGAGGTATTTGATGCTCAATGGTTTTACGGCTAAATTTTTGAGCTTGATAAAGCGATGTTTCAGTTAAATCACTGATATAACGACTGAGCAGCTGATGGTACCGCTGCTCCATTACCTCCTTAAAATCCATGGTTTCCCTCCTAGCGAAGCCACTTAACAGCTTGTATCTCCGTTCCTTGTTCTGGTGCAGAATCTAATTTAAATTCATCCATCAGCCGTCTGACGCCCGGAAGACCTGCTCCGAGTCCGCCTGATGTTGAAAATCCGTCTTCCATTACTTTACGTATATCCATGATACCCGGCCCCTCATCTGCTGCGATGACTTTGAGTCCACGCTTTCCGCGCTCCATCACTTCTTCTATACAAATCTGACCTTTACCAGCGTATAAATAGATGTTTCGAGCTAATTCTGAAATGGCCGTCGTAATTCTTGCTTGGTCAACTGTTCCAAATCCAAGTTCTTTTGCAACATTGCGCCCCAATTGTCTTGCTGCGACTATGTCCCATTCCGTCAATATTCTTACACAGGATTGGTCTTTCATATCTATTCCCCCAATTCCCGCTTCAGTGTCTCAAGCCCTTGTTCAAGATCTAGTGCTGTCTGAATTTCTTCAAGCGATATTCCAAGTTCAATCAGCGTCACAGCGACTGCCGGCTGTATTCCTGTTAATACAACTTTCGCCCCCATGAGCTTGGACATCGTGATCACATCACCTAATACCTTTGCAATAAAGGAATCAATCATGTCAACGGATGTGAGGTCAATGACAACACCGTTTGCTCCTGTTTCATGAATTTTATTCAGCAAGTCTTCTTGAAAGTGGAGAGCTGTTTGATCATCAAGCTCCCACTGTATCGAAATCAGAAGACAGTTATATAGTTTTAAGATTGGAATCTTCGGGTGATTTCTCACTAGGTTATCCCTCCAATGAAACAATTTTTCGATTTGTCATTTCCAAAGCAGTTTGAATTCCTTTTTGAAGGGTATTCTTTGTTGTAACTTGAGATAAATCAATTCCAAGGTTCACAATGGTTTGGGCTATTTCTGGACGAATACCGACAAGCAAGCACTTCGCACCTACTAATCTCACAGCCTCTGATGCTTGAATGATATGATGCGCTACCATTGTGTCAACGACAGGTACACCCGTAATATCAATTAAGACGACTTGTGAGCGATGTTTGACGACACCGTTGAGCAGATTCTCCATAATTTTTTTGGCACGTTCTGTGTCAATTGTTCCAACAAGCGGCATGACGGTAATGTGCTCAAATACTGGGATCAGCGGGGCAGAAAGTTCCTGCAGCGCGATTTTTTGAAGGTTGACTGTTTTCTCCCATGAGATGGAATACTGGTTTAAGATCTCGTTATGAATAGGTGTGATGAATCGATCAATTTGCCAGATGAGGTCATGACTTTCTTCTGTTGTATCTTTGTCATCGTTCATTTTGTGATATAAATGTGAACGGATTTCTGTTAGACCATTTGCCAGTAACTTAAGTGATATACCCATTTGAACAATTTTTAAAGCAAAAGTTTGCACTTTTTCTTCAAAATCTTCAGCATACCCTTCTGAAAGAGATGTAATGATTAATTGAACATATTCCGAACAGATGGTTTCATACATATTGTCGTTCAGCATCATGTCCGTTTCTTTTTCTCCGAGTCGTCTAAAAATGTCCGTCCACTCTTTTTGTAATTCCTCTCGATGCTCTCTTGCAAAAGCTAACACGATATGATTCGACATGTTTTACCCCCTACGTACATAAACAGCACTTCTTTTAGTCTTTCTTCATTATAACGTTAATAAAAATTGAACACAAAAAAAGTTGCTCCCAACAGAGCAACCAAGTATCACCATATTAAAAATCAATAAGAGCCAAACTAACTTGTAAGGCTTCATCAACCTTCTCCATCATCTCATCATCAAGATGTGTGATTTTATCTGTCAATCTTTGTTTATCGATTGTACGAATCTGCTCCAAGAGAATGACAGAATCTCGTTCAAAGCCGTAGCGCTTTGCATCAATTTCGACGTGAGTCGGTAATTTCGCTTTTTGTATTTGGGCTGTTATGGCTGCAACGATAGCAGTCGGGCTGAAGCGATTTCCAATGTCATTTTGAATCACCAATACTGGGCGAACCCCGCCCTGCTCGGAGCCAACAACAGGAGATAAATCAGCAAAGTAAACATCACCGCGTTTAACAATCAAATGTTTAACCCCCGCTGACTAATCGCTCAACTGTATTCTCAGCCTCAAATTCTGCGTATTGTGCCTCTGAAGAGATATTCAGATTAATTTTCGCCATCTCCATGTAGCCGCGTCTCATCGATTCACGATTTTGTCGAATATTACGTTCACGAATATACGTTTTTGTCGCTCGGTAGATCAATTCATTTCTTGTTACCTTATCCTGCTCTGCTACTCGTTCGATTTCAGACATCAAAGCCTCCGGTAGTCGAATCTTCATTTCGTTTGTTGCGCTGGATTCAGACAAAAAACATACACCTCCACAAAACTTACGGATACCGTTTCGATCCATTCCAAGACTAATCATACCATTATTCAATGCGCAAGCAAAGCTGTTTTTTCATGATTTCTTATTAGAACATGAAGCGGCTGTTCACCCGTAAATCAAAGATGATAATGGAGTTCCTCTTTCACATTATACGCTTTTTTCCGAAAATCATACGGTATTTCCAAAATCTCTAAAAAAGGGAGAATGTTTACCCCTTCTTTGTAGAATAAAAAGGAACGATGTCAGTTTGACGATCGTTCCTGTGTAAGCTGTTTAGAAAAAGCTTGGCCCGCTTTGAAGCAGCGGATTCCGCACATGCACCCTTTTGCCGTCCTCTATATAAACTCTTGGGACGCGGTGGCCAATGGAGCAAGTGACTTCATAGTTAATGGTTTCAAGCCTTTTTGCAATTTCATCGACTGATACCATTTCTTCACCTTGTCCACCAATCAAAACGACTGGCTCCCCTGCCGGAAGGTTCTCTTTCAGTTCAACCATGAATTGATCCATACATATCCTTCCGGCAATCTTCCGGCGCTTTCCGCCAACAAGTACTTCCGTGCCTGCCAGCTTCCGGATCCATCCGTCTGCATAGCCGACTGGTACCGTACCGATCCATGTATCTTGATTAGCTGTATACGTCGCCCCATAGCTGACACTCTCACCCTTTTGAATGAGCTTCACATGGGCAAGCTTTGTATGAAGAGACATGGCTTCTTCCAGCTTGAAAGGAAGTTCATCTTTGATTTCCTCTGATGGTGACAGCCCGTACATACTGATGCCGAAGCGAACCATATTAAACAACACTTCTTTAAACCTCAAACCTGCTGCACTATTGGCACAATGAACGAGCAGCTTTTCCGTATGAAGCGGCTGAAGCAGGGTTTGAAAGGTGTCGATTTGCCGCTCAAAATAGTTCTCATCCTTTTCATCTGCTGTCGCAAAGTGAGTAAATACACCTTCCAGCTGTAAATAAGAATGCTCGCTGACAAGCTTCTTTACTTCATTCACTTCCTCCAACGTTTTCACACCTAAACGGTTCATTCCGCTGTCTATTTTCAAATGAAAACGAATGGGTTGTCCCATCTGCCCTTTCATCATATCGACGACTTCCCTCAGCCAGCTGGTGGAGTAAGCGGTCATGACCACATTGTATCGAACGGCGGTTTTGACATACTCCGGCGGCACAGCGCCGAGTACAAGAATCGGTGCTTTAATGCCTTGATTTCTTAAAGAAATGGCCTCATCTAAAAAGGCTACAGCTAACAAGTCTGCACCTGCTTTGAGGGCAGCTCTTGCCACTTCTATATCTCCATGTCCATATGCATTGGCTTTCACAACAGCCATCAATTGAACATTTTGACCGATATGATCTTTCATATGTGAAACATTGTGCTTGATTGCTGTTAAATTAATTTCTGCCCATGTGTCTCTATAAAAGGCATTTGTGTCCATCAGTCACACTTCCCTATTGAATGATTCAATCCCCTCATATGATACTAAAAATCAAGAATAATGTGAAACAAATCAAAGAAAATCAGCCCTTGCACAGGGCTGATATGTTGTTTTTTAAGGCTCTCGCCTATTTAGCTGACTGGCCTTCTACACTCTTTGCAACCATCAAAAGCTCTTCCTTCGATAAATCACTTGAGGAAATTAAATAGTCAACTCCGTCAGATGTCCATGAGAGGGATTGATCTGTCAGAACCCCTACTGTCATGCCAAGATCGACCGGCTCGCCGTTCATCGTGACAGGCGTAGATGCTTCAGCTACTCTCGCTTTTTCCTGGATGAGTGTGAAGGATTTCTTGCCGCCGTAAGTAATCACATAACGCTTCCCAGCATCTGTCGTCATTTCTTTTTCTTCCATCTTCTTCACGCCTTCTGGCATATCAACTGGTGTTTTCACCGCAAAGCTGTCAGATGGGTCTGCACTTGTGGCAACATCCATTTGAGAGAGTGTCATGTTTTTCTTCTCATCAAATGCATCTTTGTCAAAGGATTTATTGAATTCAAAGTGAGAGAATTCCACTTTCACCATTGGCTTTTTGTCGCTATCCAGCACTTTCACACTGGCAGGCGCCATTGTTTTCTTATGAAAGGTAATCTCTTGGGTAGGCAGCATTTGGTTGTGCTGATAATTGGTCTTCGTTTCGAACACATACTTTGACTCTTTCGCTTTGAACTGAGCTGCACTGTCATTTTTAATGTCCTTCACAAGTGATTCGAATAAATAGACCTGACTGCTATTATTCGGCCAATCACTATGGAAACGGAAGCTCTTGTTCAATGAAGGTGTCAGCACAAACACACCATTGCCATTTCTTAAAATGACTTGACTCTGATCCTTTTTCGGATTTTCTAAATAGACACGGTAAAGCTCCGGCTTTTTGTACCAAATTTCTACCTGGTACTCCTGCGGGTCATTTCCTGTCTCAATGGTCATTTTTGCTTTGGCTTTGTATGATGTCATTTCCTCTGCCTTTTTGTTTAAATCTCCAACGATATCCTTCTGAGATTTTTGACCGCATGCGGAGAGAATCAGTACAAAAAGGATTCCCGTTACAAGCAAAACAAAGCTTTTTCTCACCCTTTTCAACCCCTTCGTTAATTGTGTTAAAAGGAAGAAACCGCTTGTTTGACTTTAACAGTACGCCTCAAGAGTTAACTGCGTACCGCGAACCATCAAAGCCTGTTAGCAACTCGCCCTTCCTTATCGCACTACCCAATATATGAAGGGGGGACAAACAATATGCAGACTAGCTTGACAACCTTTCAATTAAAACTTGTGCAGCAGCATATTCCTTTGTATGGGTTATCGACACATGGACCTGATCTCCCTCTGCTTTCTCGCTTTTGATGAAGGGTTTCCCCTTATCGTCTTTTTGAATGTCTATGTCATGAAAGCTTAAATGCTCACCGATTCCCGTTCCGTATGCTTTAGCGAAGGCTTCCTTTGCCGCAAAGCGTCCTGCCAAAAATTCCAGCTGTCTTTTTTCACTGAGTGTAAGAAAGACGTCCTGTTCACTTAAAGTCAAAATTCGTTCCGGTAAACGGGGCTGTCTGCTGAGCACCCGCGAAAGACGGTCGATCTCTACAATATCAATGCCTATTCCTTTGATCATGAGGTACCTCCTATGATACTCGTACTAATTTGAGTGTTCGCTTCATAAACGTGTTACTATAAACTTACCATTATCTAGTCAAAAGGGGTTTGTTATGTTTATTCGAACGGAGAGCTTTCAACAATTTATTAGATCGTATCCAATCGTAACAGCGATCCTTGCTTTACAAATCGGCCTGTGGCTTATTTTTGCGGTTCCTATCCCTATTATACAGCTTGGACAGGATCATCTCGTCGGTTTCAATTATGGTGTAGCAGCTGGGGAATGGTGGCGTCTCGTCACACCTATTTTTCTGCACGGGAGTCTCACGCATATTTTATTCAATTCCATGTCCCTTTTCTTGTTCGCCCCAGCGCTTGAACATTTGCTTGGGAAGGTTCGATTTCTAATCATTTATCTCGGTGCAGGATTCATTGGCAATCTCGGAACCTATTGGGTGGAGCCTTTAGAGTATGTACATGTTGGCGCTTCCGGTGCGATCTTCGGTTTGTTTGGGGTTTATCTATACCTTGTCCTGTTTAAACCGCACATGATGGACCGCGGGAATTCACAAGTGATTTTAACGATTCTTGCTGTTTCTGTCATCATGACGTTCGTCAATTCGAACATCAATATCATGGCTCACTTATTTGGATTGATCGGCGGTATGATTCTAGCACCGATTACGCTGCTTTTCCATTCAAAAAAAAGACGCTATTAATCTCATAAAAAATGTCGATCACTCCTCAAGCAGGAGCTGATCGACATTTTTCGTTTAAGACGATTGATTTTTTTCATACGAGTACCAATCAAATACACGTGCCGCATCTTCTTCCTCAAGGTGATGCACACCAAAGGAATCAAGCAGCGCAGAGGATTTCACAAAGGTGTGAATACTGGCGACCCGGCCTTTCTTTTGGAAAAAAGATTGCGTCATCGTATAGTTTTGCATTCGTTTTCTCAAGACAATGCCAGTGGTCTTGCCAATGCCTCTTGATGTCATTTGAATCAATGAATCTTTGATTGTATATCCTGATTGTTTATAAGCTAAATAGCCAAAGAATAGAGCAAGCGGTAACGGAATGAGTCCCAAATATCCCCATGGCGGAAAGCGTACCGACAGGATGATACCTACAAGTAACGGCACAAAGCCATATGAGATCAGGTAGCGCTTGAGCGAACGTTTTGGCACTTTTTTCAGCTCTGTTTCTGGTGCTACATGATAATGATCGGTGAATTGTGACAGCAATTCATTTATTTTTTTCTTCCGAATGAGCGGAAATAAGACGGAAGAGGTTTCTTTTTCTGTAATCGAACCTCCTGCACTAACAAGCATCACCGTCGCAAAACCAAAAGGCTCACGGATCATATTCTCTTTGATTTTCACTGCTTGAATTCTCGCAAGTGGAATGGTCATTTGATGTCTCTCGATGAGCCCTCTTGTAATGATGATGTCATTCCCTTTCCGCTTTGCAGCAAAATTCGCATACTGAAGTGCTGTTACCCCAACACTCAAGATCCATGCGATCAATACAGCAAGAAATATCAAAATCGCATAGATTTCAACGCTCGCATGACTTAAAAAAGAGAACTGCTTGAAGAACCCGTCCAAAGGAAGAATTTCATCTATTTGCGTGTAGATGGCGAGACACCCGGATATAATGACTCCGATACCGCTTGAAGTGGTCGCAGCCAAAAGCAATTCTGGCACACCCATACGATAGGAGACATTGATTTCTTCCTGCACAGGTTTTTGCACAGTCAAATGGCCAGGCAGATCACCCGCTTCATCCGTCATTTCTTCTTCCTGCAAGCTTTTCTTCCGGTTGAAAATCGACTGCTTTAATTGTTCCGCTTCTGCTTTTGTAATCGCGGTCAGGCTCACTTCTGGACCATCCGTTCCGCCTGCCGTTTCGATTTGGACCCGTACTAAACCGAAAATCCGCTGAAAAATGCCTTCACTTGTATTAACCGTTTGAATTCGTTCTAACGAGATATATTTTTTCTTTTTCGTAATCACACCCGATTCCACACGAAATTCATCGTCTTCCATCCGGTAAGTGAATCGTCTCCATTCTAAAATGGTAAAAACGGCTTTCCACAAAAGAAGCACACCAAGAATGATAAATGCATAAAAGCGAATGCTCGAATTCGAGTTCACAAAAATCAGCACGAAAAAAGGGATAATGAAGTTTTTGATCATGGATACAGCATCTGATATAAAATCAATGAACATCGAGATGGGATGTACACGTTTTGGTTCAGACATCATCTTCTGTCACCCTTGCTAAACGAGATATGTAATCACGAAGCTCATCTGCCTCTTCTAATTCTAGCGCCGGTATATCATGAACTGTGGCAGCAGTCGAAATTTGAACAGATGCCAAACGGTAGCGCCTTAAAAGCGGCCCTTGAGATGTATCAACATGCTGAACACGAACCATCGGCACAATTACACGTGTGACGCGAATGAGTCCATGCTGTATTTCAATTTCATTTTCGAATACTTCGTAGCGCCAGATGTGATGGCGGATTTTTGGTATGAGCCAAATGCCAAATATGACCTGTAAGACCCATAAACCAGAAAGGATCGCTCCAATCCAATATGGCCATTGAAAATAGTAGCTGGCAACAAATACCCCAATGATGATGAGTAAAAAAATCAATGAGATAATTCCATTTTGAAGACGCCATACCTTTAAACCATTTAAACTAATTTGACGTTGCGGCTGTTTTCTCACATTCTTCCCCCATTCTCTTACTTTTCTATCAATATATTACGTAACAAAGCCTAAAAAGTTTCAATTTCAGCCTGTTAAAAAAAGCGAACCCTGCAAAGGATTCGCTTTAGAATTAATTGTTATAAGATTTCTTTTGACGACGATCGTTAGAAGAACGATTGCGGTCATTTGAAGAACGCTTTTTATCACCGTAAGATGAACGGCCTTTCCCGCGATAGCCGCCTCCGCCGCCACCGTCTCTACGTTTAGAAGAGCTGCGGTTGTTACGATTGCGTTTTGAAATCATTGGTGCTTCATCTGTCAAACGAACAGGCGTTGCATCCGGCTCTTTTGTCATCATTTTGATGGCAGCCGCAACCACTGTCACAGAATCATGATCTTCCAGCAATTCAGCAGCAGCTGTCATGTAGAAGTTCAAGTTGTTTTCACTGATGATTGTACGCAGACGATCAATGGTTACTTGCTGTTGTCCTTCGATTGCCTCATCTAGTGTTGGTTCTTTCATACGATCCATTTTACGTTTAGTCGTTTGCTCAATCGCACGAAGCATATCTTTTTCACGTGGTGTGATGAATGTCATCGCCATACCTGTACGTCCAGCACGTCCAGTACGTCCAATACGGTGAACGTAGCTTTCTGGATCTTGCGGTACGTCAAAGTTATACACGTGTGTGACGCCTGAGATATCAAGTCCACGTGCTGCAACGTCTGTTGCTACAAGCACATCGATTGAACCTTCTTTGAATTTACGAAGCGCAACCATACGTTTTGCTTGAGTCAGGTCACCATGAATTCCTTCAGCTGTATAACCTCTAAGGTTAAGTGCTTCAGTCAATTCGTCAACACGGCGTTTCGTACGGCCGAAGACAATTGAAAGCTCAGGTGATTGAATGTCAAGAAGACGAGTCAATGTATCAAACTTTTTACGCTCGTGAATATCCAAGTAGAACTGTTGGATGTTAGAGACTGTCATTTCTTTCGCTTTTACTTTTACGTGTTCTGGGTTTGTCATAAAACGCTCTGCAATGCGCTTAATTGGTGCAGGCATTGTCGCAGAGAATAAAAGTGTTTGGTGTTCACTTGGTACATTTGAAAGGATCGATTCAATGTCTTCAATGAAACCCATGTTTAACATTTCGTCTGCTTCATCAAGCACAACTGTTTCAACATTTTGAAGACGCATTGTACGACGGTTAATGTGATCGAGTAAACGTCCTGGAGTCCCTACGATGATATGAGGATTTTTCTTGAGCGAACGGATTTGGCGGCCGATATCTTGTCCACCGTAAATCGGAAGTACGCGCGCACGCTTGTCTTGGCCGATTTTATATAGCTCTTCAGATACTTGAATCGCTAATTCTCTTGTTGGCGCAATGATAATCGCTTGGATGTTTGGAGAAGCTGGGTCAATTTTTTCTACAAGAGGAATACCAAATGCTGCAGTTTTTCCTGTACCTGTTTGTGCTTGTCCAATGACATCTTTATTCTGAAGACCGAGAGGAATTGTTTCCGCTTGAATCGGTGTTGCTTCTTCAAATCCCATGCGGTTAATAGCTTTCATGAGACTTTCGCTTAATTGAAAATCTTGAAACGTTATAGTCAAATTATTCAAACTCCTTCTAATTGCTGTTTCAGTAATCTCGTGAATGATCATTAAAAACTGCCCTTTTCCGAAAGGACAGGTCCATTATATACAAAGCCCGAATTACCCTACCTTATATCTTACCATTACCCTATTTGTTTTTCAACAAGACAGAAATGGATATATCTACTGTTCTACAATGACAGATTCACCTTCACTTTGATCTCCGTCCATCCATTTCCACTTTTCAAACAGTTGAATTTTTCCGTTATCCAGCTGCTTTGGAGTGGAATTGCAAGTCCCGCTTCTCATGCTGCCGTCCTTGCTTACATGGTGATATCTAAAATGAAGTGTTCCATCCTCATTCACAGTTCCTACAAGTACGCCAGATATAATACTGCCGCCTTGATATGTGCCCGTTAATATATTCCCGTCCTGACGATATTGAAATATGGTTCCTGCTGATACTTCTCCGTTACTCGAATTAGACTGCGGGACAAAGGTTTTTCCGTCATATTGAAACAACCGAATCAACCACCTTTTCTTTCCTATTGTACCATATGCCTGTCACTCATTCGACAAAAATGATGCAAATTTTAACAAGTGGGATTCAATTTATATTAGTTTAGCCACATTTTAGCTTTTCTATAGATTAAATTGCTTTTTTTAAAAAATGTTCTACTTTCTCAAACAATTGCTGGGCACATGGCTCATGACAAACATGATGTTTACAATCGGGCAAATAAAACATTTCTTTCTGGCGAGACGGGACTTTATGATAAATAAATTCTGCACTTGAAGCGGGCACAATTCCGTCGCTTTCACCTTGAACAATTAACACAGGCAGATGAAGCTTCTCAAGCGAATTCTTCGTTTGCTTTACCAGCTTCATAAATTCTATCGCAGCTGACAGCGGCGTGCTTGTGAGCTTATGACGATATCGATCATACAAAGGGTTTGTATCAATTAACCCAGACAGGGACTCCTTTACCATCTGCCTTGTGTCTTGCATCATTTGTTTTGGGTTCACATATTTAGCCGCAGCACTTAATAGGACGAGACGGGCAACTGGGTACTTCGCTGCTAAATAAGAAGCAATCATTCCGCCCATAGAAAAGCCGATCAAATACATGGTGTCACAAGTTCGATAAAGGGATAGAAGTTCGAGTTCAGCTGTCGCTATCCATTCTTGATAAAGAATGCCTTTTAACTGAAGCTCCTCTCCATGCCCCGGAAGCGTAACAGACTGCACATTCCAATCTGCCGCCTGTTTTAAATATTGCGCCAGCGGTTCTACTTCATAAGGGGCACCAGTAAAACCGTGGATACATAAACAGCCAATCATTCTGTCACCTTCTCACTTTTATAGTGCAGTAATGACTTCTTCCAATTTCATACCGCGTGAGGCTTTGACAAGCACAACATCGTCAGGCCCTGCCACTTCAGCTAGTTTTTTCTTCAGGTCCTCTTTGTCCATAAAGGAGAAGACGTGCTCAGCCCCGAATGATTTTTTCGCTCCTTCAGCAATGAATGCACCTAGACGGCCATACGTCATGACATGATCAATAAATTCTGGCTTGATGTAACGGCCTAATTCATAATGATACGTTTCTTCTTCGCTGCCCATTTCGAGCATATCTCCAAGTACAAGAATACGATTGGCGAAGCCGTCCATATCTCCCACAAGATCAATGGCTGCTTTCATAGAAGTAGGACTTGCATTATATGCATCATTGATGACAGTGATTCCTTTGTCTGTTTTAATCAGCTCAAGACGCATCCCCGTCAACTTCGTTTGCATCAGCCCTTGGGCAATTTGTCTTTCATTCAGCCCAAAATGCTGGCCTATAGCAATAGCAGCAAGTGCATTCTTCACATTATGTTTCCCTAATACAGGAATGAGAAAACCTTGGGCATACCCTTCGACCTGAAATTCTGTTCCTTCTGCAAGCTGGTTGATGTGCGTTACCTTGATATCACAGTCCTCTGCTTCTCCAAAGGTTTTCACACGCTGAGAAAGTGAACTTGCTCTTTCGCGAAGCAAAGGCTCATCACCTAAGTAATAAAAGATGCCGTCTTCTTTTAATCCTTTTACGATCTCACATTTTGCATCAGCAATGGCTTCTCTTGATCCTAAATCTTGCATATGTGATTCCCCGATATTTGTGATGACTGCCGCATCAGGCTCAGCCAGATCTGATAAAAATTCGATTTCGCCTTTTGCACTCATGCCCATCTCCAAAACCGCAATATCGGTTCCTTCTGGCATTGCAAGAATGGTGAGCGGAAGACCGATATGATTATTAAAGTTACCGTTTGTTTTATGAACTCGATACGCTGTTTGCAAGACGGAATGAATCATATCTTTCGTTGTGGTTTTCCCATTACTTCCTGTAATACCGACAACACGAGGGTTTTCTTCTTTTAAGTATGATTTCGCCAGCTGTTGAAGGGCAGCTAGTGTATCCTCTACAAGAATTACCGGAACGCCTTCTGGCGGATTGGCTTCTTTTTGATTCCAAAGAACAGCTGATGCTCCAAGCTCCACTGCTTTCGAAGCAAATGTGTGACCATTAAAATGTTCTCCGATAAGCGGGATAAACAGGGCGTCGTTTGATACTTTTCGTGTATCTGTTGTCACTCCGTGAATCTGTTCTTCGCCAAAAGCTTGATTAGATAGGGTTCCACCAGCCATTTGGGCGATTTGTTTCACTGTACGTTTGATCATGATTTTTCGCCTCTCTTTCTCATTTCACGTTTGAAGGAAAAGAGACACTACCTAAGGATAGTGTCTGCTTGCTGCTCACATTAAAAAGTTGTTTTAATGGTTTGTTTTTCTTGATGGCGTTCAATTGCAAGTGACACCAGCTTTTCAATTAACTCTGGATACTCTACACCAGTGTGCTTCCAAAGTAATGGGAACATACTAAATGGTGTGAATCCAGGCATTGTATTCACTTCATTGATCAACACTTCACCTTTTTCTGTAAGGAAGAAGTCTGCACGTACGAGACCAGATCCATCGAGGGCTTTAAATGCCTTAATCGCCATGTCATGAATCGTTTTATATTCATCCTCTGACACACTCGCCGGAATGATCAAATCTGTATCGCCATCTTCATATTTTGCTTTGTAATCATAAAAATCTGTTTTAGGCGCAATCTCACCAACGACAGAGCATTTCGGCTCATCATTGCCTAATACACCAATCTCGATTTCTCTTCCAACGACGCCTTCTTCTACGACCACACGACGATCATATTGGAAAGCGAGGTCAAATGCAGTCTGCAGTTCTTCTTTGCTGCGGCATTTGCTAATTCCAACACTTGATCCCATGTTGGCAGGTTTCACAAAGCATGGATAGCCCAGTACTTTTTCAACCTGTTCTAAGCTGTCTCGTGTCGCTTTCTCGTAGTCTTTTTTATTGAAAGAAAGGTGCTTTGCTTGTGCAAGTCCTGCTTGTGCAAAAACATCTTTCATCATGACTTTATCCATACCCGCGGCAGACGCGAGAACGCCGTTGCCGACATACGGGATATTTAACAGTTCAAGTAATCCTTGCATTGTGCCATCTTCTCCATTTGGTCCGTGCAGCAACGGGAAGACAACATCAATTTTCTCATCAGCCGATGCAGGCTGTGGAAACATGCTTTCATTTAAAGAAGTTGGTAAAAACGTCTTTGCGTTCTGTTCAAATTGAAGCATTTTGACGTTTGATACTGGTTCAGTGAGTTTTTCTCCTCTTAACCATTCACCCTCTTCTGTAATATAAATTGGATGTATATCGAACTTCTCAGTGTTAAGTGCTTTTGTAACTGCAAGGGCTGTTTGCAGTGATACATTATGTTCGGCTGACTTTCCGCCGTAAATCAATCCTAAACTTATTTTCAATGGATACTCCCCCCACTAAAATTCATCTTTACTATCTTATCACTTTCAAGCAAAAATGCTCTAATTAATTTTTGTTGTTACGTAATTGAAATGATTTGTAAAGGTTGTAAGCGCCTCCCGAGCATTTGTATGTCATTCGCCTTTATTTTATATTAAAATGACATTGAAAAGGAGTTGTGACAAATTGAAAAAAATCACAAGTACTGAACAATTCAATGAAATGATTCAATCAGACAAAGAAGTCATCGTTAAATTCTTTGCAACATGGTGTCCTGACTGTACAAGAATGGACATGTTCATTCCAGACATCCTAGAAGCTTATGCTCACCATGAATGGTTTGAAATAAATAAAGATGATTTCCCTGAATTAGCTGAAACGTATCAGGTAATGGGCATTCCAAGCCTGTTAATTTTCAAAAATGGTGAAAAAACAGGTCATTTACACAGTGCAAATGCAAAATCGCCTGAAGAAGTGACAGAATTTCTTCAAGAGCACGTTTCTTAATTGATGAAACGAAGGACATCAGCAAACTCTTGCTGATGTCTTTTTTCTTTTTAAATCTCTTCATAAGACGAGCTGCACAGCCAAAACGTTTCAAATTGATGTTTCACTTACGACAAGTCACGACAACATTATTTCCTGGGAAAGAATGCAGCGTCGAACCAGCTTGGAATATGTCGGTTACGTGAATTTTCTGAATTGAATCTTTACTTCTGACATTTGTCTTTGTATAATGGAATTGCTAATTGAAAATGATTATCAATTTCATCTATGTGAAATCCTATAGACGTCCATTCTTATTAAGGAGCGATGAGTCACATGTCTAAGAAGAAAATTAAAACCTACCAGCAATTGATTGAAGAGAACAAAAAGGCCATCATGCGCGATCCTCAAATGATGGAAAGTATATACGAAACCATCGACAAAAAACACCAGAAGCAGCTTGCAGCTGCTGGGCGTGAATCATAACTATGAGAGAGGAGCAGTCATCACTGACTGCTCTTTTGTCTGCTTCAACAAAATAAAAAAGCCGATAAAATCTGTTATTCGATTTTATCGGCTTTTGTTTTAATGTGATTTCGCTACACGGTCCTGCTTCATACCTAAATAAATGAGCATATATGTGAGATAACCCATTGTCATCGTTAAACCACCGAAGAAAAATTGAGAAAAGACTGGTTCCTCAAATGTCGTGACGGCAGCAAGAACGATCCAGCTCGCATATAAATAGACCATGAACCATTTCATATTTCTTTTAAGTGTATACAGAAAGAAAAGACCCGCTAACGAAAAAATCCCCAGCGCTAGTCTGAAATAAACAAGATGATCAAATTGGAAGGCAAAAGACACAAACGAAAACGACAGCAGCAGCAAAATTGGTAAAGCCGTAATGAAATTTTTCACGATAGTGCCACCTCCATGACTCCCTCTTATTATAAGACAAAATCAGCCGGTTATCGTGAAATACAGACTCGTTTTCACAAAGATGTCACGAATTTTCCTTGTTATTTGACACAATTTTTACACATTTACATCACGTTTCCAAAAAAGAATCCAAGCCGATCCAATAAAGAAAACAAAATGCGCCCCTACTATAAATAGAGAAAACAAAAGGCTCATCCCATGAAAAGGCGGCGGTCCTTGAAAGCTGTACTGAGTAAAGTCCGTATTCGCGAAAAGGAGGATTTTCCCCCACTGATTTTCTAAGAGAGACATGATCGGCACAAGTGATTTCGCCGCATATAAAACAAAAAACGAGGTCACAAGGGCAACAAGACTGTTTCTAAACAAACTGGAACACATAAAAGCAAAGCTTGCCATCATGATCACTTCCACCCACTGAGATCCAATGACGGCAAACGTATGCTGAAATAATTGCCCTGTTCTTTCACCAAAATCAGTACCGAAGAAAATAAGACCAAATAGAAAAGCCAAAACATAATAAAAAACAAACAAATAAATGACTGTCAGCACAAGTGTGATGTATTTTGACAGAAAAATGTGCAGTCTTGTTTTTGGCCGGATCAATAGAAACTTGATCGTCCTTTTCTGAAACTCTGTTGAGATCAAGGTCGCGCCAATAACAACAGCAAGCACCTGCAAAATAAACACGACGTTCGTGGAATAAGCAAAATAGTTCGCGACTGTGTCTTGTCCACCAAAGCTTGATATGACTCGTTTTAAGGTTAGAGCCATGGCCAGTTGAAATACAACGATCAATAAAAGAGCAATGAGTGTGATCTTTTTCTTCATGATTTTCTTATGCTCATTCTTGATGAGGTTAAGCATCTGTCGTCCCGCCTTCCGTCCATTTCATAAATGCCTCTTCAATTGACTGCTTTTGAGGCATCAATTCAAGTACATCAAACCCCGCCAGCACAAGCTGTTTGTTCAGCTCTGGCACACGTTCTTTGTTCAGTTGAAGCAGTACACGCGCTCCATTTCGTTCATATGTATAGTCGTGTGCGTCAAGCCATGAGACCGCCTTTTCTACTGGCTGAACATTCATCAGCACCTGCTCTTTCCCCTCCATATCCCGGAGATGAGTACTAGCTTTGATCTGTCCCTTTTGAATGATAATCATTCGGTCACATAGCTCCTCTACCTCATGCAATAAATGCGTCGCAAATAACACCGAGGTTCCTTCTTCCTTTACAAGCATTTGTAAGTGCTCCCGGAATTCCTTCATTCCTGCAGGGTCCAGTCCATTTGTCGGTTCGTCTAAAATGAGCAGGTTCGGCCGATGCAAAATAGCTTGTGCAATCCCAAGCCTTTGTTTCATCCCTAGTGAATACGTCTTGACCTTCTGATGAATGGCATCCTCCAGACGAACTCTTTCCACCACTTCCTGAATGCGTTCCTCCGTCACGCCATCGTGCATCGCTGCATACATTTCAAGGTTTTCAAAGCCTGTTAAATACGAATAAAATTCTGGGTTTTCTATGATCGCACCAACAGATGACATCGCTTTAAGAAAATCGTCATCTTGTGAATATCCATTGATCATGATGTTGCCATTGTTTTTTTTCATCAAGCCAACGATCAATCGAATCAAAGTTGTTTTTCCAGACCCATTGGGACCAAGTAATCCGACAATTTCTCCTTGCCCAATGTCTATAGAAATATCCTGCAAGATCATTTTCCGGCCAATTAGTTTATCGACTTTCTCTACTTTTAAAACAGCAGACTGCAAAGTGGTTCCTCCTTCTGATGTAAAGCCTGTGGCGGCAGTTATGACCGCTCATCCTGTAAAAAGTATATCACGCGAGACAAATCAATCCATGAAAAAAAGGACTGATCCAGTCAGCCCTTCTTGCTTATTACAGTGATAAGTTAGGTGTCGGTGCTTCTTTCTCGTGCTTCTTTTCGGTTTCAGAAACAATCACCGCACATGCTGCGTCACCTGTAATATTAACTACGGTTCTTGCCATATCTAATAAGCGGTCTATGCCAAGGATCAGCGCTATTCCCTCAACAGGAAGATTCACGGAATTTAACACCATGGCCAGCATGATGAGCCCTACCCCTGGGACACCTGCTGTACCGATACTTGCTAAAACAGCTGTTAAGACAACCGTCAGCATTTGAACAAGCGTCAGTTCAACCCCATACACTTGAGCGATAAAAATGGTCGCAACACCTTGCATAATGGCTGTGCCATCCATATTAATGGTTGCACCCAGCGGCTGCACAAAGCTTGAAATCGGCTCTGGCACCTTTAAACGCTTTTGCGCTGTTTCCATTGATACCGGCAGTACTGCGTTACTGCTTGATGTACTAAACGCAACAACCATCGCTGGTGAAAATCCCTTAAAGAATGCCATTGGATTTCGTTTAGCTAAGATAGCAATGGTTGATCCATATGTCAGGAAGAAATGCAGGATAAGCGCAATTAACACGACCGAGAAGTAAAGTCCCATCGCTTTCATGGCATCCAGCCCCTGACTGCCGATTGCCGTTGCAATCAAACCGAATGTCCCGTACGGTGCAAATTTCATCACAACACCGACAAGATACATCATTAATTCATTTCCTTGTTCAAACAGCTTCAGCAAGCCTTCCGTTTTTTTACCAAGCATGGCTATGCCAAGACCTAAAAATACACAGAAGACGATAATTTGAAGCATGTCTCCTTCAACTAACGATTGGACTGGATTGGTTGGAATGATGTTGAGTAGTGTGTCTGCCATTGATGGGGCTTCCTCTGCGGAATAATCAGCCGCTTTTGTATCAAAATTGCCGAAGGCTCCCGGCTTGATCAATAAGGCTAATGAGATGCCAATGATGATGGCAAAAGTCGTAGTGAGCAGGAAATAAGTAATGGTTTTTGCGCCGATTCTGCCTAGCTTCTTCGGATCACCAAGGCCTGCTACACCGAGCGTGATCGAAAAGAATACAATGGGCACAACCAGCATTTTAATCAGGTTTAAGAAGATTTGACCTAGAGGTGTAAATAAATAAGGGTCTAACACTTTGAATACATCTGGAGCAAAAAGGTTGAGCAGCAATCCTGTGATTGCACCTACAAACAAGGCAATAATAATTTTCGTCGCCAGCTTCAATAAAATCTCCCCTTCCTCGTCAAAAAGCCCACGAGAGAGTCTTCTCGTGGGCCTGCGTGTCCATACATGTACCACTGTCTACTCTCTTCACGCTGATGAGGTTAGCTGACGGGTTAGGACGAAGAGATGTCCTTTTTTCTCAGATAAGAAAAATTCACCCCAAAAACATGGGTCCCCCATTCCTTTAGAAGGATTAAGCGTGTGGTAATATGATATTTTCATACCATTTATACCTTATTTTTAGAAAATTGTAAACAGGTTCATATGAACTTTTTAATTACTTTCTTCCCTATTTGTCACTTCAAGGATATCTAAAATAAACACAAAGATTGGGATACCGATAATAAGTCCCCAAATGCCAATATAGTGTTCAGAGAAGATCAGCACAATAAACGTGAAGAAAATAGGGAGCTCTGTTTTAGCTGACATGAGCTTCGGATTTAAGAAGTATGCCTCAATGGCATGGATAATGACAATCACCAGCACAATATACAGGACATACATTCCGCCTCCGAGTGTATACGCAATGATGCTGAGTGGAATAAGAGAGATCACTACACCCGCTACTGGGATTAAGCCTAGCAAAAAAACCATGACCGCTAATCCAAATAACTGCGGGAAACCCATAATGCCTAACGCGATGGTCGTTAGCACACAATTAACGGTTGCAATAATAAACTGAGCTTCAAGTACTTTTCCAAACGTTCGGGAAAATTTACGTCCAAAGAAGGCAATTTCATGATAGAACACGGAGATTTTACTCGTTTTGAACTTGTTCATGAATTGAATGAGGCGTTCTTTTTCGAACAGGAAGAACATGCTTAATATTAAGGACATAATGACCTGGATACTGAATGTGCTGAAATCGGTTATGTATGTATAGAGGAAATTAAACCCTTTCTCAAAGAAAGCTGATATTTTGAAATCTCCGAATACGTTCGTGATGACGTCAAAGAAGGGTAAATCTTGTGGATGATCTGCAATTTTCTTTCCTAAATGAAATAGCTGCTCTACCTGTTTGGCGATGATTGGCACAAAAACGAATCCGCCAAATGTCAATCCGCCAGCCAGAAGAATATACAAAATGGTAATGACCGATTTCTGTCCTATTTTCAGGAAGCGATTTAAAAAGCCTCTAATGACCTCTTCCAACCGATTCATCAAAAAGGTGAAAATGAAGGTCAAAAGAATTAAATTCATCATTCCTCTTAATAGATATAATGCTGTGGCTAATACTACAAATACTGAAAACCGCTTAACACCGGGTTTTTCGAACAATTTTAAAAATGCCGTCATTACGTTACACACCTGCCAGGACTAAAGTCTATTTTTCATCGTATCTGATATACATTATATCGGATCTTTCTGTAAATTATATAATAAAAGGTCAAAGAGGTCTTACGATTTGTATTAATTTTATTGTTTTTTCTTTTTTACACAAAAAAACCGAACCCATGTAGAACATAAGGTTTCGGTTTTTGGTTGTTTTTATACTAAACAGCCTGCTTCATATTCCGCATTTCCTGAAGTGCTGTTTTGCTCTTCGCTTCGTCAAATTCACCTTCACTCTTCGCGACAACAATTGTTGCGATTCCATTTCCAATGAGGTTTGTAATCGCTCTTCCTTCACTCATGAAGCGGTCAACCCCAAGGAGCAGTGCTAGACCCTCTAACGGAATGACCTGTAGTGCCGCAAGAGTAGATGCAAGCACGATAAATCCGCTTCCTGTCACCCCAGCAGCTCCCTTTGATGTAAGCATCAGAACAAGGATAATAGTGATCTGCTGACCGATCGACAGGTCTACACCAAACACTTGCGCCAAGAAGACGACGGCCATTGATAAATAGATTGAAGTTCCGTCTAGGTTAAAGGAATAACCTGTTGGAATGACAAGACCGACAACAGACTTAGAGCACCCGTAGCGTTCCATTTTATCCATCATTCTTGGCAGCACGGATTCTGAAGAACTTGTGCCAAGTACAATTAAAATTTCATCCTTGATAAACCGCAGATAACCGAGCAGGCTGAAGCCATACATTTTACAAATGATGTTCAGTACAACGAAAATGAACAAGAACATGGTCATATAAACGGAGAGCATCAGACTCGCCAGCGGTTTAATCGATGCCAAACCAAAGTGTCCGATCGTATAAGCCATTGCCCCAAACGCACCGAGCGGCGCAGCACGCATGATATATCCAATGATTTTAAAGAAAACAAGTGACAGCTTATCAAGCCATTCGATGATGCCTTTCCCCTTCTCGCCAAGAGCAGCGAGCGCAACACCGAATAAAATAGAGAAGAATAAGACCTGTAAAATATCACCCTTTGCGAAAGCATCAACCATGTTAGATGGCACGATGTGTGTAACAAATTCCATCCAGTCGATACCCTGTCCGCCATTTTGGGTATATTGTGAGACATCCCCTTTTTCAAGCTTGCTATAGTCAAGACCTGCACCTGGCTTCATGATATTCACAACAAAAAGACCGATGACCAGAGCAAGTGTCGTGACGACTTCAAAATAAATAAATGCTTTTCCCCCAACTTTTCCAACCTTTTTCATATCCCCCATCTTGGCAATACCAAGAACAATGGTTAAGAAAATAATTGGTGCTATGACCATTTTAACGGCATTGATAAAGGTGTCACCAAGCGGCTTCATTTCTTTTCCGACGTTTGGCCAAACCATCCCGACAATGATCCCGATGATGACAGCTGCAATCACCTGAAATGTCAGGTTCTTCAAAAGCCTTTTCATAAAAAATCAACTCCCTCACCCTTTGATGTAAACGCTTAACTGTTATCTGTAGATAAATGATAGCGATTTCATCAAAGGCTGTGAAGCTTATGGACATATCGTACATTTTGGTCTTTTTGGTCTCTTAGTCAGAATGTACGATATATTTATTCACAGGCCGTCCAATCCCCCCATATTGCATATCTAATTTCAGCTCGCCTTCTTTGACGAGGAAGTCTAAATACCGGCGTGCCGTGACACGGGCTATGCCAAGTGCATTAGCAACTTCCTCTGCAGACTGGGCGCCTTCCTGCAAGCCCATATAAGCTTTAATTTCGTTCATCGTATGCACATTCAGCCCTTTAGGAAGCCAAGTATCTTCCTGCTTAACAGCAGGCTTTCGTATGATATCATCGAGCATCTCCTGAGAAAATTCTGCTGCGGTTTGGATTTTTGATTTAAACGCCTTATAGCTTTCAAGTGATTCTTTCATTCGTTCAAATTTGAATGGTTTAATAATATAATCCCGCGCACCATTTTGAAGCATGATGCCGATGGTCTCTTTGTCCTTCGCTGCTGAAATGACAATCACATCCACTTTCATCTTCTGTTTTCTGATGTCTTGCAGCGTTTTGACGCCATCCTTTTTTGGCATATATACATCAAGTACCACGAGGTCTGGACGAATCTCTTTGATCAGCTGGATGCCCTGCTCCCCATTTCCAGCGACAGCTGCTACTTGAAAGCCAGGAACACTCATAATGAACTCTTTATTCACTTCTTGCACCATCGGGTCATCTTCAATTAACAGCACCTTAATCTGAGTCATCTGTCTCTCTCCTCTATGGTCATTGGGAATTCGATTGAGAAGGTGGTACCAATGCCGATGCTTGATGTGACCTCTACACTTCCCATCCCTTTGTCGATAATCGTTTTTACAATATACAGGCCATAGCCTGTTCCGCCCTCTTTGCCATGTGTGAAGCCTTTATCGAAAATAGAAGGAATCATTTCTTCTTCGATCCCGGAGCCATTGTCTTCAATTAAAATCGCGAGGACATCCTCCGTTTGATCGATACTAATGGAAATGACTTTTGTGTCTCTTTCTACAGTATCATACGAAGCAAAGGCGTTCTCAATGAGATTTCCGAGCAGCTTCGTCATATCATGCTGATCAAGCCGTTCAGGGAAATCACGCAGACAGCTATGTTCATCTACTTCGACCATGATGCCAAGCTCCTTGCCCCTTCTGATTTTGCTCATCAATAACCCTGAGACAGCATCATGCTCTATGACGCGGTGAAGAAAGTCCGTCACATGTTCCTGCTCCTCTGTCGTTTGAAAGGCCAGATCGAGCGCCTGATCGGCTTTACCCAGCTGAATCAGACCGGCAATCGTATGAAGCTTATTCATATGCTCATGGTTTTGCACCCGCAAACCGTCCACAAAGTTCTTAACCCCTGTGAGCTCCTCCGCCAATTTTGCCGCTTCCGTCCGGTCCTGAAAAATGGCAACTGCTCCGATGATCTTCTTTTTCATCACAATCGGAATCCGGCTGCTCATGATCCGCTTTCCGCTCATATGAATTTCTTCATTGTAGACGGGTTCTGCGCGATCGATAATTTCAGGAAGTCTTGTATCAGACAGCACATCCCAAATATTCCGGCCCACGACATCACCCGTCACGCCAAAAATCTGCTTCGCCTTCTCATTAAAAATGGTAATCATGTGCTGATTATCAATGGCGATAACCCCTTCATTAATAGAGTGAAAGGTTGCAGTGCGTTCCTCTAGCATTCTCACAATCTCATGCGGCTCCAGCTTAAACATTTGCTGTTTAATATGACGGGCGAGCAAAAATGAACCCACAAGCCCAAAGCTGAGCGTCAAGAGGAGAATCATGAGGATATCGCGCTTCATTTCTCCTAATATATCTGCCATACTTGGCAGAGTTCTTCCTACAAGCACAACCCCTGTTTGATTAAATTGATCATCCTTGACTGGATAAAAAGCTCTGATGGCTGTTCCAAGCTCTCCCTCTGCTTCTGAGAAATAAATATGCTCTGCAAAAGCCGGCTCTTCATCAGTTCCTTCTGAGCGCTGGCCAATCCTCGTTTTCACTGGATGCGTTAATCTCACATGATCCATATCCATCACAACAATATAGTCAGCGTCTTGAATAATCCGAATCTCTTCGATCGCATGCTGTAATCGATCACGTTCCTTTGTCTGATCAGCTAACGCCTGCTTCACCTCATTCATTTCAGCCACAGTTCTCGCCGTGTTCATGAGTCTTTTTCGAAGCTCCCGTTCCTCTGTTTGCTGAATTCCCCCAACAAGGACAATTCCTCCGATTAAAAGGGCGAAAATGACAACGAAATATGTGAGGATGGTAAGCTTCCATCTAATAGATAATTGTTGTAATTTCAATCGATTTCTCATCATTTTTTCACCTGTATCTTTACGAATTCTTCCTCTGTCAAGTATGCTTGACATAAGGGGGATCTGACGCATGAAGAATTTACTCGCTTATACACTTTTGCTCATGATCGGTTTTGTAACCGCTTTATACTTTGGTTTTTATCATATGATGCCAAAATCAGCGACAACCTTTGATGATGAACAGACAGGACTGAAGGACCAGCTTGTGTTCAAATTCAGCCATGTCGTGGCAGACAATACACCTAAAGGACTTGCCGCAAAGAAATTTGCTGAGCTCGTGCACGAAAAATCCGATGGAAAGATCAGCATTCAAATTTTCTCCAACGGAAGCCTTTATTCTGATATTGAAGAAATTAATGCACTCAAAGAGAATCAAGTTCAATTTATCGCTCCGTCTACCTCGAAGCTCGGCATGCTGTCTCCTGAGTGGCTGGCACTTGATCTTCCCTTTGCTTTTTCAAATTACAGCGCGGTTCAAGAAGGCCTGCACGGTGCAATTGGACAAAGGTTGTTTGGCACGCTGCAAAAAGATGGATTAAAGGGAATGGCTTATTGGACAAATGGCTTTAAGCAAATTACCTCTAATAAAGGGCCCATCAAACAGCCGGCTGATTTAAAAAACCAGTCTCTCCGCATTATGCAAAGCGACATGATTGAAAAACAATTCAAACTCCTTGGCGCAAAGCCCTATCAGGAATCATTTAATTCAACGTTTCAGCTATTAGAAACTAAAAAAGTAGACGGTGAAGAAAATACCATTTCAAATATTTATTCAAAAAAATTCTATCATATACAAGACTATATGACGATCAGCAATCACGGGTATTTAGGCTATGTGGTCTTAACAGATCAATCCTTCTTTGACCGCCAGACACCCGAAACGAAACGAATTTTACTTGAAGCCATGGAAGAAACAACGGCTTGGAATGAAAAGCATGCAGAACAGATGAACAAAGATCAGCTGGAGGACATTAAACGTGAATCGCCGATTGCCATTCATGAATTGACGCCAGCAGAAAGACAAAAATGGATGAAAGCCCTTGATCCTTTGTATGATGAAGCCGAAAAAACGATCGGCTCCACCCTCATCAAACAGATCCGCGAACTGCGTGCACGTTATGAACACTCACCTATTCATGCTTTTCAGGAAGAGGATGAGAGCAAATAAAAAATCCCTTTGATAAGGGATTTTTTTATGCGCCGGACTCACTCTGTTCTTGCTGCGTGAGCTCTTCTAATCTTGTTAAAATTCTTCGTTTTCGGTATTGCATCATGCCTGTTTCGGCAATTCCTTTTAATTGTGAGCGGTTCGAAACGGCACCAAACAAAATCCCAGCAATGGGCACAAGCTGAAACAGTTTCTTCCAGCCAAACGAATCCCGGTAATTATAGACGACCTCACGCCACCCTTGGATTTGAGAAATCATGTTTTCATGCTTCCCTTCGGATGCATGATAGCTTTTCAGCTCTTTTAGAATCGATTTCTTTCCAACGACATCAGCAGAGTTCAGCTGCAAGCATTTAATGATGAAGACCCGCTCCTCTTTGTTTTTAGGATCATAGCCATAGGTGACGGCAATATCCTGCAATGTTTTCAGAGAGAGGCCCAGGACCGCAGGAATATCAGCAGCTAGCGTAAACATTCCGCCGACACCAGTTGTCGCGCCTTGTACCGTCGCGAGATTCGTTCTGTTTTTCCCCATATGTTCACTAATGGCATCCATCAATTCGATTGGTGCCTTTCCAATATCCTCTATACGCTGGATGGATTCGCCCTCACACTTCTTTTGAAATTGATGAATGATGCCTTTTTCCGACGTCAAATAGGCACCGCCAGACTGAATGTAATGACCCATTTCATCTAGCAGCACACCGATTTTTTTCTGAATAAAAGCAGGCGTCAGCTTGTCCAGCATTTGAAATGGAAGGCGGCTGAGTTTCTCCCAAAACCATACCTTTTGCTGGTCTTTCTCCCATTTTTCAATCTCCTTTAATTGTGCTTTTAGCCACTCTCTTTCCTCCATGCATATGCCTCCTTAGATGTCGCTGAAGTATTTGTCTGTTATTATACACAATCCTTGTCCATCATACGTATAGAACATTGAAGCGGTTCCGAAAGGTTTTAAACTTTTTCAAAACGGTTATTGCTTAATAAACAAACAAAAGAGGAGTGGTCAACATGTTAGGATTTCTAATTTCATTAGTTGTGGCGATTGTCATCGGTCTCATTGGGAGTGCACTCGCTGGGGGCAGTGTACCAGGAGGATGGATCGGTTCAATGATTGCCGGGTTTGTAGGCGCTTGGATTGGTCATGGATTACTGGGAACGTGGGGTCCTAGTCTGGCAGGCTTTGCGATCATTCCAGCAATCTTAGGAGCAGCGATCTTTGTCATTATTTTAAGCCTGATCTTCCGCAGTGTGGGATCAAGGGTATCTTAAAAAACAAATAACAGAGGAAGCAGTAGGGACACCGTCTAAAAGGCGGTGTTTTTTATGTTGCTCGTTGACAAGGTATCTATTTTTTTCACTTACATATGATAAACAAACCTATTAGTTCAGATAGTTGACTTTTCATGAATATGGGCATATGATGATTAAAAATTGCATCAAGGAAACTTTTTGTGCCCAAGCAAAACTTTGTAGAATCTAGGTGATGACATATGACAAACAAATACATCGAGGCACAGGCACACATGTCAGCGGCAGCTGAGCGTGCACTTGAAGGTAAGGTCAAAGGATTTAGAAGGCTTCTTCCTTTTCTAGGCCCTGCTTTTATCGCTGCCATTGCTTATATTGACCCAGGAAATTTTGCCACCAACATTGCGGCTGGCTCTAAATATGGATATCTCCTTTTATGGGTCATTCTCATATCAAATCTCATGGCTTTGCTCATCCAATCCTTGTCCGCAAAGCTTGGAATAGCGACAGGTAAAAACTTACCTGAAATCGCACGTGAAGAGTTTCCAAAACCCGTCTCCATCGGTTTATGGATTCAGGGCGAACTCGTCATTATTGCCACAGATTTAGCCGAGTTTATCGGGGCTGCACTTGGTTTATACTTGCTTTTTCGGATCCCGCTGCTTGAAGCATCCATTATTGCAGCCATCGGATCATTTGCGATTTTAGAATTGCAAAGACGGGGATATCGCGCATTAGAAGCCGGCATCACCGGCATGCTATTCGTTGTCGTGATCGCTTTCGCTGTGCAAACCTTTGTCGCCAAGCCTGATATGGCAAGTGTCGCAGGCGGGCTTTTCATTCCAAAATTTGATGGTGCAGATAGTGTGCTGCTTGCAGCTGGAATTTTAGGTGCCACTGTGATGCCGCACGCGATCTATTTACATTCAGCATTAACCCAAAGGAGAGTCGTCGGCAGAACGGAAAAGGAGAAAAAACAGATTTTCCGCTTTGAGTTTTTAGATATCCTTATTGCGATGCTAGTCGCTGGAGCCATCAATGCCAGTATGTTGATTGTGGCAGCCGCTTTATTTTATAAAAATGGTCTCTTTGTTGAAGATCTGGATGTTGCGTTCCAGCATTTTAGCACACTCGCAGGTCCTGTATCAGCTATCTTATTTGGTGTAGGACTGCTTGTAGCCGGACTATCAAGCTCTTCTGTCGGTACATTGTCAGGCGATATCATTATGAAGGGTTTTATTCAATACCGGATTCCGCTGTATGTCCGCCGGCTGATTACTATTATTCCCCCTATTGTGATCATTGCATCTGGGGTGAATCCGACATCTGCACTTGTGATGAGTCAGGTGGTCTTATCCTTTGGTATTGCCTTTGCTTTAATTCCGCTCATCTTATTTACAAGTAAAAAACGAATTATGGGCGAATTAACGAATGCCCGCTGGGTAACAGGAATATCTTGGGTGATAGCAGCTCTTGTTGTCGCACTCAATCTCTTTTTAATTGTGGATACGTTTATGTAAAAGACAGTAGTGATGCTGTCTTTTTCTTTTCATATGGTTATGGTAAAATTCCCCTGAGAGGATGTGGGCACATGTTTTTTTATCAGGATCAAGAGATAGCTATGCGGCTGCTTGAGCCAAGAGACGCAAGAAGTCTATATTTGCTCATCCAGCGGTCAAGAGAGCATTTACGTGAATGGATGCTTTGGGTGGATTCAACGAAAACAGAGGAAGACAGCATGGCGTTCATTCAAGGCGCAATGCAGCAAGCCTTGCAGAACAACGGTTTTCAAGCGGGCATCTGGTCACATGGAGAGCTTGTCGGGATCATCGGCACCCACCAAATTCATTGGATCGACAGGACTGTTTCAATTGGCTATTGGCTCGGAGAAGGCTATCAAGGAAAAGGCATCATGACAAGAGCGTGCAAAGCAGTCATTCATTATTTATTTGAAGATTGTGGACTGCACCGCATTGAAATCAGGGCTGCTGTCGATAACCTGAAGAGCAGACGCATCGCAGAGCGTTTATCCTTTTCGCTTGAAGGCATTTTGAGACAATGTGAATGGCTGGGCGACCGCTTTACGGATCATTGTGTATACGCCCTTTTGCAGCCTGAATATATGAAAGAAAAAACGCATTCTATGAATCAGCCCACGTAATTGTGTCGATTGCATGAATTATTTTACAAAGTGAAGCTTTGTAGTATCGGTTGCGATCAGCATCTGATAAAATAGAAGGAAAAATCGAGGTATGAAGTATGTCTCTTATTATTTTATTTTACTTATGGATTGTCCCTTTATTATTTGGCATTTTCTTCTCATTCTTAACAAAGAAAGCCACCTACAAACGCCGCTTTGTCCCATCATATAGCATGGCAGGACTCAGCATCGTTTTTCTCATTCTGGCACTTGTCTTTTCAGCCAGCCATTTTCTATTCATTTGCGGTATGTTCCTATTTGCCACAACCCTTGTCGGCACAGGCATTCCTTTATTTTTAGCCTTTACAAAAACACCATCATAAACAAAAACCACCTTTTCGCAATGGAAAGGTGGTTTCTTTTTTATTGATTTGGCATTCTGTAAGTCACAGTGGCATCTTGATTGGCTTCAATCGTTTTCACAATGTCTTGAAGGACCTCTGCTGCACGATCGTTTGAGTCATACTTACCGAGCGTCTTCACCCAAGTATCGCTTCCTGCGATCATCCCTTCAATCTTTTTGCCGGCTACAGTGACTTCGTGGACATGAACGAAACTTTGCTGGTTTTGTGTGAAAATCCATAGCATGGTTTTAGCTCCTTTTTATTGGTTTATTTTAACATATTAATTTCTGACTGGAATGAAATGGCTTGTGCAGGTAAAAATCAAGGTGACTGTTTCATTCAGGTTTGTTGTATTTTTTAGCATCTTTTTAATTTACCGTCTATCATAATCGTAATTCCTTCTACGAGTTCACCAGTATTTTCATTTTCAAACTTCTCAGACAGGATGCTTATTTTATGGTCACTCATTGTTTTCTCCTCAATTGCTTTCTAACAAATCTACTTTATTTTTTATCATACCAATCTCTTTACCAGCAATGAATGAAAGAAAACGATGGACCATTAGTCCATCGTTCTATTAAACTCTCTAGTTATAAAATCAATTCCTTTTCATCTTCTAAAAACTCTTCTACAAGTTCTTTAATTGTATTTTGTGAATCGTGAGGGTAATAAAATGCGTCTGAAACTTTTCTAAAAAAATCATACATATTTTCGGGCGTATGAAAGATTGAAAAAATATTTTCAATTTCTTCAAATATGTTTTCATCAGTTGAATTAGTATAAACCTCTTTCATAGTGCTATATAGCCACTTATGATACTCTCTCTTCATGTCTTCCGATGATTTGTCAGAGACTATGCTCTCAAGTATATGATCTACTTTAACTTCTTCTTGTTCCCAAGCTAATTCAAGGATTAATTCATTGTTAACATTAGGGTTGTTTTCTAGATATTTAACAGCATAGTTTGTTACTTCTATTGCCGAAATTAAATTAAACTGTCTACCAACAAACAGTGTAGACCAGTTACAATCAAAACCATTTTTCGTGATTATATCCGTTTTATACAATTTTCTATTTCCCCCATTGATTTATTTTTCCTGTCACTTTGCCACCAGGTATAAAAGTTCTATGGGTTACTGTATTCGTTGTTGGATCTACCACCCATTCAAACACGCCATTCCTTATTTCTTTCGACTGTAACATTTCAGGGGCGTTGTTCTTTACTTTTACATATTTGGTTTCGTACTTAACCACCGAGCCCTCTATTTGATACAACGAATCCATATGGCCTTTTCTATTTGGTAAATCAAATCTCTTAGAATGAACTGCGTAGTTGTCAATTATATCATTAAAGCTATGATAAAAATCATCTTTTAATGCACTACCTACTCGTGGATTATCTAAAACTGGATGCTTAAGTTCTCTCGTACTCTTAATGCCCATCTTCCCATGAAACCCTTTAGCCCCAAACGGCAAAAGCATCCCCAGAGCCGCGTTCATACTCGCTTCCTGCTGTTCTTTCGAGATCTTATTTCCAAACATGTCTCGGCCTGTGATCGCTTCGCTGAAACCGTTGGTGGCGGTGAGACCATATAAGCCTTTTTGCGATGTTTTTAAGGCGTCAAAGGATTTTTGTGATGTCTTGTAAATATCGACCGCCCTGACTGCGGCTGATGTGGCTTGGGTCGTTTTATAGACAGCTTTTCCGCCTTTGAAAATACGGCCTGCCCAGCCGACGCTTGGGATGTAGCCTGCGGCTGCCATGCCGCCTGCCGCGACTCGCTGGCCTGCGGTGAGTTCCTCGCCCGTGATTGGATCAACGCCTGTTGCTGCACGTTTTGCATCGTTCACACCTGTCAGTTCATTGACAATATTTCCACTGTAATCGAGGGCTTTTTCATACCAAGGGCGGTTGGCGAGTGCTTCTTGTTCCTTTGCGATCTTGCGGGCTTCTTCTTGTTCTTTTTTGATTTTCAGATATTCAGCAGTTTGCTTCTCAATATCGCTCTTTGCCTTGTAGATGTCGCTATTTTGATACGCTTTCTTGTCAAAATTCATAGGCGAAATCGCTTTTCCGTCATTTGTCGCATTGATCATTTCAGCGTACAATGCCATTGTAGCTTGCTGTTCCGTCTCTGACAAAGCATATTCATCTTTTAAATTTTGATCAAGCTCTCTCAGTTCTTTGACCGTTTTTTTTCGTTCATCTTCCGCATCTTCTATTTTTTCATCAAAGGTTTGGCTATCAAATACCTCTAGGGAAATGAGGTCATCAATGTCTTGAAAAATCGTTTTGAGTGCCTTTTTTTGATCCTTTACAATGCTTTTGGCGTTTTTGATGCCCATATGTACTGCGTTGTCTAAAAAGTGTTCCTCTATAAAGGTATCGCCGCCAAAGCTCGTATCATCCAGTGTCCCAGAAACACCTTCATGAAAGGCTTTTTGTTTATCAATGAAGCTGATAAACATGTCTACATTTCCAGCGAGCTCTTTATAGAAACTTTTAATATTATCGGCACCTTTCCCAGTGAAATCATCACCGAGGTTGGCAACACCTTGTAATGCCTTTTTTAAATCTACCATTTGTTCGCGGAGTTCTTGATAGTGTTTTGCCCTTGTGTCCATGGCACTTGTTAGTGCTTTTGCATCAAGTATCTTGCCCAGAAGAAGTCACTCCCCCCATTATTGATCATAAAGTCTATTTTACCTTTCTCAGCGAATTGGAAAAATAGGCTTTAAGTTACAAAAATAATTTCCATATATTTTTAGAGGAAATAAAACAAGTGATAATTGAAATGTTTTTTCCTTTCATTAAAAAAAGTCAGTCCTCTTTTGAGAGGACCGACTACATTTTGTTTAGAAAAAGCGTTTTAAACTTTTCTTGAGTGGAGGGATATCCAGCTCGCCTTTTTCGAAGAATTTTTTCAGTAAGTATTTACTAAAACCAGCTGCTTGTGTGTACGTAATTTTCCCAGGTAACGGCGGTTCATTGGTGACAGCAACATCAATAATGACGGGTTTATCTGATTGAAGGGCTGCACTAAAAGCTGGAGCTAGTTCTTCATGTGATGACACGGAGATTCCTTTGCCGCCGCATGCTTCTGCGAACTTAGCAAAATCAATATCTTCCAGCTCTATACCATAATTGATGTTTCCTTTTACCTGTTGTTCATATTCGATCATTCCAAGGTTGTTGTTGTTTAAGATCACAACAACGATCGGCAGTTTATATTTTACCGCTGTCACAAAGTCTTGCATGACCATTGTGAAGCCACCATCGCCGCAGACAGCAACCGCTTGACGATTCGGTTCATTTAACTTAGCAGAGATCGCTCCAGGCAAACCACAGCCCATTGTGGCAAGCCAGCTGGAGATGATGAAATCCTGCTGTTTCATTTCAAAATGGCGTGCCATCCATACGGTCACATTCCCTACATCAACAGAAAGAATGGCGTCGTCTTCAACTGCTTCTTCTAGTCTAGCAATGACTTGCTGCGGTTTAAGCGGTGATGTGGCAACGGATTTTTCCTTATCCATTTCTTCCCGCCATTTCATCATATGCTCTGTACAAGCTTCAAGGAAACCACGCTGCTCTTTATATTCAATGTAGGAGGTCAGTTCCTGCAAACCACTCTTGCTGTCACTCACGATTCCTACGTCTACTGGATATCTTTTACCGATTTGATCTGGTTTAATATCCAGTTGAATGGCAGGTGTGTCCTCTGGTAAGTAGTCTCTATATGGAAAAGAAGTTCCAAGCATAATTAAGAGGTCACACTCTTCCATTGCTTCATAAGCTGGCTTCGTTCCAATTTGACCTAGGTTTCCTAAAAAGTATGGATGCCTGTCTGGCACAACCCCTTTTGCAGGAAGTGTGATGACGATAGGTGCAGCAGCCTTTTCTGCAAATGAAAGAAGCTCTTCTTTTGCATTTCGTAATCCTTTACCTGCTAAGATGACCGGCTTCTTCGCATTGTTAATTAGCTGTGCTGCCTTTAGCAGTTGATCTTTCTTTGGCCGTACCTCTCCCTCAACATAAAGAGGAGATGTATAAACTGGCTTACGCTTAATTTTTTGAGAAAATAAGTCATCTGATACGGTGAGAACAGCCACCCCTTTATGGGTATAAGCTGCTTTAATGGCTTGATTCAATAAATCAGGCAGAGCTTCTGCTGTTTGTACCTGCTGATTAAAGACAGCGACGTCGTCAAACATCCGCTCTAATTTGATTTCTTGGAATGTGTCTCTTCCTACTTCATTCGACGCAACCTGCCCTGCAATTGCTAAAACGGGTGCGCCATCTGCTTTTGCATCGTATAGTCCATTTAATAAGTGGACAGCACCCGGTCCAGCGATGGATAAGCAGACACCGAGCTTACCTGTTAGTTTGGCATCAGCCGCCGCTGAGAGTGCCGCCACTTCTTCATGTCTCGTTTGTATAAATTGTATTTGGCTTGATTCATGCCTAAGCTCTTCAATCAATTCGTTTATGCTGTCGCCGGGCATTCCATAAATATGTTTTACGCCCCACTCTTCCAGTAGCGCTGTTACTTCTTTTCCTGCGGTTCTTTGCGGCATGTGAGAAAACTCCTTTTTTCTTACTCCATACCACCGCACCCTTTTGATCAAACGTTTCAACTTGCTGCTACTTTTTAAAATGATATGGAAGGGTGGCGACCACAATATCCCGTTTCCATAATAGACGGAACCTTAATAAAAAGGCAGATTGGTTATGCAAGATCGTATGCCATCTTTTTTTCGGGATAAATTGAGGCACGAGCACCATCACTTTATATTGATGCGCATTTGCTTTTGCCTCAACCGTTTCAAGAAATTTATCAAGCGGATGAATAAGACTTCGATAAGACGAATGCAATATCACAAGCCGCACACCGCTGTTCAGTTTTTCCCAATCCGCTTCAATTTTCTTATCCTTTTCTTTATCAAAGGATACATGAACTGCTATGACTTGATCTGATAAGGATTTTGCATATTGAACAGATTGCTCGACGACACGTGTTACACCGGCAATTGGCACGATGACCACATTTCCTTTAATCTCAACAGGCTCTGTTTCATTCATTAAACGCAGTTGTTCTCCAACAGACAGATAATGCTTTTTAATGGAATGAAAGATCAATAGCACAATTGGCATGAAAACAAATACTGGCCATACAAGATGGAACTTGGTCAAAATGAGAATCATGAGAACGGTGAAAGAAATCAGTGCTCCGACTATATTGATAGGCATTTTCGTTTTCCAGCCCTGCGGTTTTTCACGAATCCACTTCACACACATACCGGTCTGTGACAACGTAAATGGAATAAATACACCTACAGCATATAGCGGAATGAGGTGTTCCGTTTTCCCATCAAACAACCAAATGAGCAGCATAGAAGCTACACCTAAAAAGATAATGCCATTAGAATAACCGAGTCGATCCCCTCTTACAGTAAACATGCGCGGCATATATTTATCCTTTGCTAAGTTGACCGCCAATAAAGGAAAGGCGGAAAAGCCTGTGTTTGCCGCTAATATCAAGATTAAAGCTGTGACAGCTTGAATGACATAATAGAAAAATGTACGTCCAAATGTATCTGATGCAATTTGTGATACAACCGTTTCTTCTGGCTTTGGTGAGATGCCAAAACCAAACGCAAGCAATGTCACGCCAACAAATAATACAGCTAGTAATCCACCCATCATCAATAATGTTCTCGCTGCATTTTGTGCAGCTGGTTTTTTAAAGGATGGAATGGTATTTGAAATGGCTTCTACCCCAGTCAGTGCAGAACAGCCAGACGAAAATGCTTTTAATAAAAGAAACAATGTAATGCCAGGTACATGCGTGCCTATCGCTGTATGCTCAGGTGCTGGAGGAACGCCTCCTGTTAATAATTTAAAACCGCCGACTCCAATTAATATAAGGAGTGATATGACAAACAAGTATACGGGATAAGCCAAAATAGATGCCGATTCTGTCAATCCACGAAGGTTGAGCACCATAATCAAGATGACCAATACAATTGAAATCAGCACATGATATGGATATAGTGCCGGAAAAGCCGATGTGACGGCATCGGTACCCGCTGATATGCTCACTGCTACAGTCAAAATATAATCTACAAGCAATGATCCGCCAGCGACCAGTCCTGGTTTTTCACCTAAGTTTCTGCTAGAGACGACATAGGCTCCGCCGCCTTCTGGATAAGCATAAATAATCTGGCGGTAAGATAGAATTAACGCCATTAAAAGAATTAATACACAACCTGCAATCGGGAGTGAGTACCAAAATGCTGCTGCACTAACGACTGAAAGAACTATCAAGATTTGTTCTGTACCGTATGCAACGGATGACAATGCGTCTGATGACAATAATGCCAACGCTTTGATTTTTGATAGTTTTTGTTCTCCTGCTGCCTGTGATTTTAATGGTTTCCCAATTAAAATACGCTTCATCAAACTGTACATGTGATGCCCGCTCCTTTAGTGTCAAACGATTTAAGTTACAAAAGATGGATCGCCAAAAAGACACAGAGGCAATAGAATGCCCCTGCGTCTATTGTTTAGATCACAGGTTGGTCTTTGCTCTCTTTAACGCTTACGAGGTTAGCTGACGGATTCGGGCGCATGAGACTTTGCCCTACCTAAAAAGGATTCACCCCACGTGGTGTCCTGCACCACCAATGGTTCCCCCGCTCATCGAAATGATTCAGCGATTGGTCTTTTATAAAAGAGATCATACTCCCGTTTAACACCAAAGTAAAGACATTTTTTCAAGGTCTTTTGATCGTTTATCAATCAGTCTTTTTGCGGTTTTTTCGCACGAAATAAATAATCATCACGACCACAAAAATAATCAGTGCAGCGATACATGCAAAGTAAATCCAAGAATCATTGATGCCTTGCTTTTCATCTTTTGGGAGATCATTTGTTGTGCTGCTGACCGTTTGATGATTAGAGAACATGTCTTTGTTTTTGCTCTCGATTGCAACTGTTGCCGTTTCCGTATTTGTTTGCAGGAAATGAATCACTTCATGTGAAAGATCAGCGTCAGCTGCATTCATTCCGGAAAAGACGGTCATTGTTTGTTCTTTATTCCATACAGATGGCTGCGTCCATACAATACGAGCAGTCGTTTCATTGATCATGCCAAAGGAGGATACATCATACTGATCCTTTTTCACTGGAACGATGAGATCGTCTGCCTTTTCTTTTAAAAGAGAGAACGTTTGAATGCCCCCGATGAAAATGAGAGAGTGATCTTTCAATTGATCATTTGTCACATTTGAAGCTTCGATCAAATGATATTGGGCAGCTTCCGGCTGACTAAATGATTCTGTCAGCATCGCCATTTGATTGATCGTTTCTTGCTTGATTTGATCTGGCATGATGATCAATGTTTTTCCTTGCTGCGTTTTTGATGTGAAAGGAAGCGGCCATGCAGCTAAATCCGGTGTATCACTAGTCGTCCCTTCTGGTATTTGAAGAGAGCTGTTCTTATCAATGTAAATCCAGCCTTCTTCATCCGTATGTCTGCAGGCTTCCATGTTTTTAAAGCCTGTAGTAACAAATTGCAAATCAATATATTCGTTCTTTTGGAGTACTTGTGAATCTACTGGAATTGACACATGATAGAATCCATTCTCATCTTTGTTTCCTAGTTTTGTTAACGGTACGTCGTGCGGTTCGTTATTGATCATGACTGTTAAGCGTTCCGCTTTGTTCGCTGTATCAGATTTTTTAAATGATAGATTTAGTTTAGCTCCTGATTTTTGATGAGCGATCAATGCCTTTGGATAATAGTAATGATCAGATGCCGTCTTTTTGGTTCCAACCGTGACATCATCACCACCAAAATCTTTTAAACGAATTTGATGAGATGGTTTTGATGTTTTAACAGTAACCTTTTGAAGGAGTAAATCTGTCCCAGTGAGCTGACCTGTCAGTTCTGGTTGAGTCAGGACATTGATTTTTTCAGCAATTGTTTTTGGCTGCTTAGCAGTGACAAATAAAATGGGCTGTTCTTTTTTCTTTCCTGTCAAGGTTCTCACCGCTAACGTGAGCTGATCGCTTGCTGTTTTCATCTTTGCAGCTTGCTCGATCGATTTCACTCGTCCATCCCAGTTTCCTTTTGCTCCCACAGCAATGGTTGGATGAGCGATTTGCTTGAGGTCCTTTTCTTGGACGAGTTTGAGGTCTGCTTGGCGGTCTTTGTTTTTCAACGTCCGGTATACTTTCATAGCCGCTTCTAATTCAGCTGCTTCCGGTGAATTTGGAATCACAATATCTGTTTGTTCTTTCTGATCACCTGTTTGAATGAAAAATGAAGGGAAGCTGTCTAACGTCACGTCTTTCGTTTGAGTTCCTTTGAAATCCAGCTCACTTTCAGGATATACTTTCAGCCAATTGGCAGGTGTCTCTTGGTTGATACACACACCTTCTTTTAACACGCCATAAAATGTGAGCTGAATTTGATGAGAACCTTTTTTCAATTGCGCTTTGTTCAATTTGATTTGAATTGATTTCTTTTGATTTTTCCCTGATACGGGAATGGTCTTTTCAATCTCTCCATCAATCATGACTGTGAACGAAGATGGCGAAATAAGTAATGGTGAAGCCTCTATATTTAATGTAAGGGTGCTAGACTCAACTTTTCCTCTCTCTATTTGATAGGAAAATTCAGTGCGGTCTTCTTGTCCATACAAGGTTACTACATCTTCTGATAATGCTTGCGTTTCCGTTTGACTTCCTTTAGATGAGCGAATCCAGTCATCTTTCACTTGTACTCGATTTGATTGCGCCATTGCTTGACCCGCCATGAAAAAAGGCTGAATGGCAAGGGATATCATCAATATAAAAATCATCCATTTTACCGATTTCAATTTGTCACCCGCTTTTCTTTTGTTGTTGATCGTAACGCTCAGTTTTGTACCATTTCACTTCTTGTTTGAATAAACGGCTCTTTGCCTCTACACATAAGGAGTACACGACTAGCGCAATCCATACTTGAGAATAAGTGAAGTACATGAGCGCCACAATGAGTATATTTTGTTTGGTGAGCTCTGTTTTCTCAATACTTAGTGTAATCATCACTTCTGTTAGAAAGAGGAAGAAGGCCAATCCCCACAGGATCAGTGCAACAGCCCCTACAGATAAGTGAAGGTCAACAAATAGGTTCACGATAAAGATGCCATTTGAGAGCAGGACACCGAAGAAAAATAAGAAATACGTAAAGAAGAAATAAAACAAATCAAAAATCATTCGTTTTCGTTTCAGCTTCATAAACTGTTTCAAAAATTTGAGGACAACATATTGATTGCCTCGAGCCCAGCGCGTTCTTTGCCGCCACCAGACCTTCCATGTCTCAGGCTCTTGTTCCCATGTAATCGCAGCTGGGAAAAATCGAATGACATAGCCAAGGTTATAGACACGGATCGTTAATTCGGTGTCTTCAGCCAACGCATGAACATCCCAGCCGCCAAGCTCTTCTAAAATGTGCCGGCGGATGGCGAAGTTGGTGCCCGGTATTGTCGCAATGCCAAACCACTTCCATCTTCCGCCTTGCGCCATCCATTGAAAGCAGATGGTCTCAATATTAATAAATTTGGTCAGCAGATTTTTGGCTGCATTGATGACCCTGAATTTCCCGACAACAGCGCCTGCCTTTGGGTCATTCAATAAACCAAGAACCAAATGATAGACGGCCTTTTGTTCAGGCATGTTATCTGCATCGTATACGCAGATGACTTCTCCTGTTGAAGCCTTTAAGCCTTCATTCAGTGCAGTTGATTTTCCCTTTCCTGCAAATGGCGGTTTCGTTTCAATCATATGGACATGATCATATTGCTCACTGAATGACTGCACGATGTCCCCTGTGCCATCGGAGGAATTGTCATTAATCACAATGATTTCAAGGAGATGTTTAGGATAGGATAGCTGGACCATTGCTTTTAGCGTTTGCCGAATGACAACTTCTTCATTATGAGCAGGAATCAGAATGCTGACGGTCGGCAGTTCTTTCCCTTGTTTCGTCCATTCAGGCAGCACTTTTTCGTAGGTCAGGTAGTGCTGAAAGCCGCCCTGCATGAGAAACATGTGGTATAGGAGCATGATCCAAATCAGTATTAATGAAAGATAAAATAAGACATCAGCCACCTAATTTTCTCTCCTTAAAAATACGTTTTTTCATTGTCAGTCTTAAATACAATGTGTAAAAAGCAAATGCCGCAATAAACAGCATCACCACGACGGTGAGAATTCGCAGCATATTTTCCATGCCGCTTCGTTTAACTGTTGTGGTTTCCGCTCTATTGGATTGTTCTACATGAATATGTCCATCCCCTGATGTTTTGATCTGTACATGTGGTGTTTGGACTGTCTGTTTTGTTTTCTTTAAATCCAGCCATTCACTAGAAGGAATTGCATCCATCTGCGTCATCAGATTCTGCAATCCAGCTATTCCGGATTCCACATCATAGGACAGCCCGATTGCGGCTGATTGAAGATGCTGGATGGATTGAATCTTTTGTTCTGTTAAAATATTTGAACCTTCTTCGTCAGACGCTGGCTCTACTGATTGCTGAGGATATAAAGTCATGCCATGAAGCATGTCGGGTTTCGTCACGAGCGGCGGAGCACCGGCTGTTTTCCAAGTATGATCCGACAGCTGTACCTGTCCAAACAGACTGGACACATGCCTTGATATCACTTCGTAGCCTTGTTGAGATATGGCATCATGCGGCACCTCGAATGCCAGTGGATAGAGACCTTGCTGCGCAAGAAACTCAATGCCTTTTGTCAGTTTTTCTTCTGTATAGATGGTTTCTTGCTGCTGATTCGATCTCGTATAAGCATGGAAGTCTTTTTCATTCGAAAAATGGCTTTCACTTTGCTTCTTCTCAGCTTTTTTAGGGTCATTTGACGTAATGGACTGATCATTCTTTGCATCCCAGAACTCAAAGTCCTGACCAGAATCCTCCGTGCGATACGTACGGCTAAATCCATGGAGAATGATGCTGGCTCCATCGCTTTGCAATTGTTTTAACACTTTTACAAGCTTCGGGCGGTCACTCAGTGTCACTTCATCGCCTGTTGTTCGATCCACCCAAACAGGGGTTACCGCTATTAGAAACGGAATATGCTGAGTGGATACGTATTGTCCAAGCTCAAGCAGCTTCTTTTCGTCAGTGACAGGACTGATGTTCCCAAGCCTTAAGTATTTTGTGGTCAGTTGATTAGAAGAAGGAAGGCGTTTTTCTAGCACTTCTGCAAGAAGCTCGCTGTGCTGCACGACATTTAGGATTCCAATATAGGCGGCACCTTCCTTTGTTTGAATCACAAATGGAAGATCAGCTTTATGTTTTTTCAATAGAAATTCCCTTTGCAAGTCTGCCCCTTGAACCGTTAACGCACTGATCCTTTTCTCTAGCTGACGGTATGCTTTATCATCTGTATATTTGATTTGACTCGTGTGATCTTGTTTGTGAAAAGTAAGCGCGGAAAATGGGCGCAGCTGTTCAGCATTGTATCCAATGGCTATGATCTTCTGTGCTTCGTTCATTACACGAATGGTCTGTTTTGGTAAGGTTCTCTTTATTTCCCCTAGATAGATGACTTGCTGAAATTCGCTGATCTTCTTTTCAGCCAAATGTTCATCAGATACAATCGTCGTCTGTTTGGAAAAATGTCCAGCGAGTAGATCCAGCATATGCACTGCTGGAGTCGCTTCTCCTGAATCTGTTGAATAAACGATCAGGGTATCTGGCTTGGCAAGAGCGTCGGCTGAAGCCATGTATTGAAACGAAAGAATCAAAAAGAGAGCAATCATCAAGCAGCATTTCATCAAAGAATTAAAGTTCATTCATCATCATCTCTTTTTCTAGTTCTTCTAAAAATTGTTCTGGCGTGCGATAATCCGAACTGCTTGTTAAATGACAGACATGAAATGTCAAGGTGACTTCACGGCCGTTTAACAGCACATGCTTTTTCAATTTATCCTTTAGCTTCTCAAGGACGACAGAGACATTTTCTTCTGGTGTGTGAGTAAGCAGCAGGCCTATTCGTTCTTCAGATAATCGAAATTTCTTATCGGTTTCTCTGACACTTTCGCGAATCTTGTTACTTAATTGCTGAAATAGGTGCTGCATTTCTTTTTCTCCATATAACGATTTGAATTCTGCTGCATAATGAATGTGAAGAAGGATAAATACGAATGGCTGTTTGTAGCGTTCTGCCCGTTTCATTTCCTCAGACAATTCCAGCCTCATCCGTTCTGCATTGTCAAATCCAGTGGTGGAGTCAATCGCCACAAATTGTTTCATAGCCTGCTTTTGTTGTTCAATGGTTTGCCGCATCGTCTTAATCCGCTCATGCAAGCTTCCTGCTGAAATCGCGAAAAAGAGGAGGGCTGCGCCCCAAATCACCACATCTTGCAATGTTTGATTGGTAAAGAAGGGGGTTGTGTGGCCAAGCTCTGTAAAGAACATAGCACTTCCTATAAAGAACAACATCAGCAAGGTAAAAATTAATGCTGGTAAGATGCCAAATAAAATCCCGCATCCTAACACGACAAAAGTCAGTGTGATCATCAAAAAGCTCTCTGCATCATGTACGCCAAGGTAGCCCATAAACAAAATAAGACCTGCAAACGTGAGGAGCAGAGAATAATATAAACGATACGTATTACTGAATAACCGATTCATTAAAAAGCTCCCTTTCTGCAATGAGAGGCAATAAATTGTCAAATGAGTGTGTGTCTTTTTCGTTCATGTACCCTCCATAATAATCCTTGAGAGGATCTTGAATTTGTAATTCTTTCATGCGGTCATACACCTCTTTTGCGAATTCCGGTTCGTTTTGTTTAAGAGCATACAAGATGACCAGCGCATATACAGAAGGCGATTCATACGTCACTGCTGGCTGCAATGTGCTCAGTTTATATCTACCGTACAATTTTCCTTCTTTTGTAAAAGTCGTTTTAAGCCATTTCATGATCGCGGACGTATTCACCTTTGCACGATCGGCATGTAGAGCCGTATAGAGTTGATCAATCATATTGATTTCTCGATCAAATGAATAGGCTTTTTTCTTTATGTCATAGGATTTAGGAAAGAATCCTTTTTTTCTCGGTGCTTGTTTTAGAATGGCCAATTGGTTACTCGTCATTTGTTTCGTGAATATTTTGAGGGATTCCAATTCTTTGATTGCTTTTGGGTCTAAATATGAGAGTGTGATTGTGTGTGAAGTTCGATTTGTTGATGCATCATAATAATCGGACAAGATGCCTCTATACATATTTTTGTCTTTTAACGCTTGTGCGATTTCTTTTGCTGTTGTTTGATACGCTGTATTCTTCCATAAACGATCTGCCTTTTGAAGTGCCGCCACTACCCGTAAATCATCAACTAGAGCATTAGCCTTACTTTTTTGATCAGATTCGATTTGCCAGCTGAGAAGATGATGGTCTAGTAAAAATTCATCTTGCAGGACACCAAATTGTTGGTCAAACGAATTTTGGTCTTTTTTTCGAACAAGATAATCCATCCAAAGCCCCAGCGATTCGGATAAGTAGATGTGCTGCTCTGCAAATGAAGTGCGGATCAAGCCTTGATCTGTCATGAGGTGATGAGTAATAAAATATTCTCCGGGCAATACTGGCTGTGGTGATACTGGATAAGCTGATTCCGTCTGCTGATTCCAGGTACATCCACCTAGTAGAATGACAATGAGTAAAACAATACCTATGCGATGTATGGGTGTATCCATTCGTGTCCCCTTTCAACTCCCGTTCTCTTAGCATTCTAACGATTTATTATAGATTGTTTCTGTTTAAATTTAAATAAATATTTTATACCAAATTACGAGTCTTTTCGCATAGACATTCCCATTTTCAGAAAAACAATATGTCGATATGCTTGATTACATTGGAAAACCCATGCGTTTCCGCATGGGTTTTTATAATACTATTGATCTAATTTTAATTTCTTTAATTGCTCAGCCAGTGCGTTATTGATTGGTTCTTCCACTTTCTTTTGTTTCTTCATATATTTAGACACATCGTGCTTACTGGCTTTCTTTTGATTGGATTGTGATTTGCGTTTTTCGAAAACAGACAGTTTTTCTCTATGGCCGCACACACAAGCAAAGATTTTGCCATCGCCTTCTCCGCGCAGCTCGAGCTTTTTATGACAGTTCGGGCAGCGTGCGTTTGTTTTCTTCGCCACATTTTTACGGTGGCCGCATTCTCGGTCTTGGCACACGAGCATTGTGCCATGTTTTCCGTTTACTTTCAGCATCAGTTTTCCGCAGTCCGGACAATGGGTGCCAGTGACATTGTCATGCTTAAAGGTTTGGTTCGTTTGTTTGATTTCAGATACGGCTTGTTTTGCATAGGACTTCATTTCACTCATGAATTGAGAAGCCTTCAGCTGTCCTTTTGCGATTTTAGAAAGCTTTTGTTCCCATTCCGCTGTTAACGCAGGAGACTTTAAGTCTTCAGGCACTAAGGAGAGCAGCTGCTTCCCTTTCGATGTGATGAAAATGTCTTTGCCCTTTTTCTCAATTAAGAAACTGTTAAACAGTTTTTCAATGATATCGGCTCTTGTGGCCACTGTCCCTAGTCCGCCTGTTTCACCAAGGGTTTTCACTAAATCCTTTTCCTGATTCTGCATAAATGCAGCTGGGTTCTCCATAGCAGATAGCAGGGTTGCTTCATTAAAACGAGCAGGAGGTTTCGTTTCTCCTTTTGTTTCTTTCAGCTGGCGTACTTCAAGTGATTGCCCTTCGGAAAGTACCGGCAGATGCTGATCTGCTTCGGCTGATTCCTCGTCTTCATAGGATTCATCGTACACAGCTTTCCAGCCGGCTGATTGCACAGTTTTTCCTTTTGCTGTGAATGTTTCACTGCCTATTTTGGCGATCACCGTTGTTTCCTCGTATTCAAAAGGATTCATGAGTACAGCAAGGAATCGTTTGGCAATCAGATCATATAATTTACGCTCTTTATCACTTAATGCACCAGGATACAGTTCTTCCTCGGTTGGAATGATCGCATGGTGATCTGACACTTTTGCATCGTTGACAAAGCCTTTGTGTGCTTTCACGCCTGATTGTAAAATGCGGTTCACATGCTGAGCGTACGGTCTGACATTCATTCCTTTTAATCGATCTTTTAATGTAGGAACGATATCCGCTGAAATAAATCGTGAATCTGTACGCGGATATGTTACAAGCTTATGCTGCTCATACAACCGCTGAAGCGTAGATAATGTTTCTTTTGCTGAGAAGCCGTAGCGTTTATGCGCATCACGCTGCAATTCAGTCAAGTCGTACAGCCCTGGAGCAAAAGCTTTTTTCGCTGTTTTTTTCAATGCATCGATCACTGCTGGTTTTCCTTTGCAGCCTGCCAAGCGCTCTTTTATGACATTCTCTTGGAATGTGCGGTTTTGCTTTGTTTTGGCATCCTGCCACGTCAAGGTAAGTCCATCTACTTGTGCAGTCATTCCATAAAACGGCTTCGGCTGGAATTGCTGAATGTCTTCTTCTCGTTTGGCGATCATGGCAATCGTTGGTGTTTGTACCCGTCCGCAGGAAAGCTGCGCATTGAACTTGGTCGTCAGCGCTCTTGTTGCGTTGATCCCTACAATCCAGTCTGCCTCAGCACGTGCAACCGCTGAGCGGTACAGATTATCATATTCTCTGCCGTCTTTTAGTCGTTTGAAGCCTTCTTGAATGGCTTTGTCCGTAACAGATGAGATCCATAGTCGTTTTAGCGGCTTTTTCACATGCGCTTTTTCAAGAATCCATCTTGCGACAAGCTCCCCTTCACGTCCAGCATCTGTTGCGATGACAATGTCTTTTACATCTTTTCTTGCAAGCTGTGCTTTTACTGCTTGGAATTGTTTTCCTGTCTTTTTCATGACGACAAGCTTGAGCGGCTCTGGAATGATCGGCAAATCCTCTAAACGCCAGGATTGAAATTCTTTTCCGTAGCCTTCTGGATCAGCCAGTGTGACCAAATGGCCAAGGGCCCACGTGACAATGTATTGATCTCCTTCTAAAAAACCATTTCCTTTTTTATGACACTTCAATACACGCGCTAAGTCACGTCCTACTGAAGGTTTCTCTGCTAATACAACTGTTTTTGACACTAGATTTCACATCTCTTTCTTCTATCCATCCTTTTATTATAGCAGACGTGGAGATGCGGTTCTAATGACGGATTATTTCTTCAAACGCGTGATAATTTCGTTTGTGATTTCTTGTGTTTGATAAGCCCCGCCGATGTCTGCCGTTAAAAAGCCGTCTGCTGTGACTGACTCGATGATTTCGAGCAGGTGTGTACCTAGTTCTTCCTCTCCGAAATGATCAAGCATGAGTTTAGCGGTCCAAATTTGACCGATTGGGTTGGCAATTCCTTTCCCTGCAATGTCTGGGGCTGATCCGTGTACAGGCTCAAACATGGATGGATATTTGCCATTTACATTGATGTTGGCGGCAGGCGCCACGCCAATACTTCCCATAATCGCAGCCCCAAGATCAGTTAAAATATCGCCAAATAAATTGCTGGCAACAATCACATCGAATTTCTCTGGTCTTGTCACAAAGAAGGCTGAGAGCGCATCAATGTGCTGCGAGTCTGCTGTCACCTCTGGATAATCCTTTGCTACGTCTTGAAACACTTCATCCCAAAATGGCATTGTATGAACAATTCCATTCGATTTGGTTGCACTTGTCACATGCTTTCGTCTTTTTTCTGCTAATTGAAAAGCAAAGCGCATGGCTCTCTCTGTCCCTTTTCTGGAGAAAACAGCATTTTGAATGGCAAGCTGATCTTCCCCTTGATAGATGCGGCCTCCGATTTCACTATATTCGCCTTCACCGTTTTCTCTTACAACAAGAAGATCGAAATCCTTTGGCTGAGCAAGCGGGGAGCGAATACCGCTCAGCTGTTTTGCAGGTCTAACGTTAATCACCTGCTCAAATTCACGTCTAATTTTAATCAGCAATCCCCAAAGCGATACATGATCCGGCACTAAATTGGCATCTCCGACTGCCCCTAAGAAAATACTGTCAAAGGCTTTCAGTTGTTCCAATCCATCCTTTGGCATCATTTCGCCATACTCTAAATAATATTCACAGCTCCACGGAAAATCCTGAAAGGTGAAAGACAGCCCGCCATGCACATCTGATATCGCTTTCAAAACTCGGATGGCTTCAGGCACAACTTCCTTTCCAACCCCGTCTCCTGGAATTGCTGCAATTGAAACATGCTTCATTGATTTTTCCCCCTTCGTCATCGGTCGACCGTCGACCATTTAATTCGAGTTTACTAGAGAGTGTCTGTTCTTACAATGGACAAAAGACGCTTTTTTGATCAAAGCGCCTTTTTATCCTGCATCAGCACACGTTTCTTTCTTCCCGTACTTTTTTTATCTGAAAGCAGCAAACCTCCTAAGGTCAGTGCCGTTCCAAGCGCAGACATGAAGGTCAATTTCTCGTGAAGAACGATCATTGAAATGACCATCGTAATAATGGGCACTCCATAAATATACACACTCGATTTCACCACACCGATCGTTTTCACGGAAAAGCTCCATGTCAGAAAACAAATGGCAGATGCGAAAAAGCCTAGAAACAGCAAGTGGAAGGCAAACGATGGATTCGTCAACCGTTCCCAGTCTAAACGAATTTTAAAATGCCAGATCAGTGGAATCATCCATAGCAGTCCGTAAAAGAAGACACGCCTTGTTACCTGAATGATATGGTAGCCATATTGGTTGATCATCTTCGATAAAATGGAATAGAATGCCCAGACGATGGTAGCCGTTAAAGCTAACGCATCACCGAGTGGATTCAATTGAAACGTGGTCATTCCATTCATGCTGATCAGCACGATTCCCGTCATTGCGATGAAAAAGCCTATGAAAAACCGGCTGTGCAGCGGCTCATCTTTTAATAAAAAATAAGACAATAGAAAAGAGAAGAATGGGACAACGGAGCTGATGACACCTGCATTCGAAGCAAACGTATAAGTAAGTGCGACATTTTCTAAAAAGTAATATAAGACCACACCGCATAAACCTGCCAGCGCAAACATCCCTTCATGCTTTTTATTTCGCACCTTCATGGTGACTGGATAGATGATCACCAGAGCCAAGTACCCTATAAAAAAACGGAAAAATAAAATCTCTGTTGGAGAAAAAGCCGTTAATAATATTTTGGTAGAGATAAAGGTGGATCCCCATAAAAAAATGGTGAACATGGCCGCTAAATGACCAAGCAGCTGTTTATTTTTCATCAGCTGTTACCTGCTTTACAAAAATTTGCTGATACTGCCCTGGCGTGAGCCCAATAAATTCTGAAAAGAAATGACTGAAATGACTTTGATCAGAAAATCCAGCGGAGGCAGCCGCATCTACAGGCTTCACTCCTTGGGCGAGAAGCTCCTTCGCATAGTTCACCCTGATTGTCTGTAAATAACGATACGGCGTGATGCCTCTGAACTTTGTAAAAGCACGCAGCAATGAATATTTGTTCATGGACACAAGCTCACCTAAGTCATCTAACGAGATATTTTCCGTGAGATGTGTTTCGATATATTGCTGTACGTCTTGGACTTTTCGTTCGTTGGCACGTGCGGGTGATGCTTTTTCCTCTGATGTATCAGCATAGGCTTCAATCAACTGTTTCATAAAGAAATAGAAGGTTTCCTGTTTATTCAAAGCAGGCGCTTCTTCTGTGATCATTTGATGTAGATCATATAACGGCTTTGTTCGTTCACTTTGTGAAAACACAGGGGCTTTAAAATGCGGCTTGTGCTGAAAGATTTTTTCCAGCACCTCAGCTTCAATATTTAAGCAGCGATAATCGAGTGTCCTGTGATCAATTTGTTCACATGCGTGATTATCATACGGATTGAAAAGAAGGATATCACCCTTTTCAATGATGTATTCTTGATTTTGGCAGATCAAACGTCTTTGACCATCTTCAATAAATCCAATCACATAATATGTATGAAAATGATTCGGGAACTTTTGCATGATGCCATGAAAGCGATACGCCTCTATTTGCAAGTCTTGATCAAAATGTACAGTTCGTTCCTCTTGTGTGTTCATGTCGATCCCTCTTTTCACTGAACTGATCATTAGTGTAGCACACCCTTTTTCTCTTGGATTGTACGATATTGACTTTTCGATGCAGGCTTGCCTAGAGGGAAAAACTTGGATAACATGAGACAAAAGATGATGAATAAAAGAGGGAATGATGGGATGAATTCATTCGAGATGGAAAGACCAGCACCGTATCACATGCAATTTTATGAACAGCTGAAGCAAATGATATTTGATGGCCAGTTTCAGCCAGGAGAGCGCATCAATGAAACACAGCTTGCCAAACAATTTGGCGTAAGCCGATCACCGGTAAGAGAGGCGATGAGACTGTTAGAAAAAGACGAGCTCTTAATCGCAGATCATCGATCAGGCTATTCCGTCTATACGTTAACAGAAAAAGATGTCGAGGAGCTTTATCAAATTCGGGCGGCCTTAGAAACACTTGCTGTTGAGCTTGCCTGTAAGGAAGCCTCGCAAAGAGAAATGGATGAAATTGAGCAGGTTCTCACGCAGGCGGACGAAGCGATCAAGCAGCAGCTGCCATCTAAAGAGATCGTCCAGTTACATGAAGCCTTTCACCAAAAAATCATTTTGGCGAGTCACAATGACCGCTTATCCAAACAATTGAATCACGTGAATGCACTCATTCACTATTGCCGCATCTTCCATTTTAGCGGCGGGGCTCGTGCTGAAACCATTCAAAGAGAGCATACAGCCATCTATTCTGAAATAAAAGAGCGCCGCTCCATAGAAGCGGTTCAAGCAATGACAGAGCACTTATTACATGATGTTATGCACTTAAAGCAAGTACTCTCTAAAACAAACAAAGAATAAAGGGCTTTTCCCATTTTTTAAGCATTCCATGAACATATTTTGAATTTTTCGTAGATTTTAGCATGTCCAGACGATCTTTCGTTTATATTAGAAGATGAGAAACTAGCTTTTATACAGGAGGATTTGTATATGCATACAAGTATTAGCCGTCTTCGACAGGCGGGTTTTATTGAGGGTATGTCTCTTTTAACCCTTCTTTTAATTGCCATGCCTCTAAAATATTTTGCAGATATTCCGATGGCAGTCACTATTGTAGGCTCTCTTCATGGCGCATTGTTTGTCATCTATATGCTCGTTTTGGCATATGTGACTTTTAAAGTTCGCTGGCATTTGAAATGGTCCATCGCCGGTTTTTTTGCGGCTTTCATTCCTTTCGGTAACTTCGCCTACGATAAGATGCTCCGCCAATATGATACAAAAGCTTAATCAAAAAGGGCTAAAACGACATTCGTTTTAGCCCTTTTTTTCCACGCTGGGGAACGCTTTTTTATATCGATGCATATTTCACAATGGCTGCTTGACGCGTCATGTCGTGATACGCCACCCATAATTCATCACCAGGCAAGACGCTAGTGATTGGATCGATTGGCTGTTTCACTTCATACATCATGCCATTTCTCTCAACCTGAATGATTGCTAACGGCAGATTGCCGATGACGCCAGCAAATTCAACATTGGTCACTTTTGCACTTCCTTGTTTCTCTTGCATGAGACCCATTTCTCTATCCAGCTCTTCTTTTTTTGTCTGGATCGTGATTTGAGTGCCGGCTGTGACCTGCATATGATCAGGGATGAATTGGCTGACCGTTTTTGTGATGGACTCATCGCCGTTTGAAACCGACACATCAAGCTGAATAGGCTTTTGTTCATGGATGGCCACTGGATATTGCTTCACACGCTGAATCGTTCCTGTTAACGTCACATCTTTCCCCGATCGATTCCTCACTTCATAGCCATAGGCTGCCATTTTGAGCTGGCCGTTGATATCGACAAGATCGGCTTTTTCTCCTGTTCTAAATTCAAAACCGGCGGCTTGAATCATCGGAATGATATACGTTTTCTGATCTAATTCAAATGTGAGTGATAAGACGGTGCCTCGTCCTACAGTTCCATATGATTCTATGTTTCTTAAAACAGCGCCTTTGATAAACTTTGGCTCGCTTGGCTGCGAGAAGTCACCCTCTTTTAAGAGCATCGCTTTTTTCTTCTTTGGATCATAGTGAATGACAATACGCTGTCCCGGCTGTGGTATCTGGGTGTAGGATACAACCGTTTTAACCGTCTTTTCTATGCGCTGCCCTTCATATTCAAATTGAAGCCGCATGCTGACAACTGGCTGTTCGTTAATGTAGGTGCCCGTTTCTTTAACAGACACAATATTGGCTTCTAATGTGACACTGTCCTTTATCTTGTTTCTCCTCACCAGTCTCAAAATCGGCGGCAGGAAGATCGCTAGCACAAATAATAATAGCGGGATCAAGATCCATATCGCCCAGTTAAGAATGAGCGGTCCGCCCTTCATAACATATTGCGTAAAGGTATCAACAGACGTTTGGTGGGCCCGACTGGCGTTTTCAATTGAGATGACCTTTTGCAAAGGAAATTCCTTTAGTTCTTTGCTTTTCGTCTCAAATGCACCCGTTAATTGATTGTCAAATGAATAATAGAGCCAGTCGCTCTTCACATTTTTATTGAAAGAGAGCCCTTCTCTTTGTAAAGATTCATATGAAAACGACTGCAAAAGCTTGCTGGCAGACGTCGCCTTATTCGTGCGATGGTTATATATATAACCTGTCAGATTGCCTTTTGCTTCGTCCTTTGCTGTAGAGCCTGCAAGAAGAACTTCTTCTTCATTAAGCTGGTAAATAAAGGTTTGATAAATCGGCTTTGGTGTTGGAACGACTTCCCCAAGCCTTCCCTCTGCATTCACTTTCCTTGCCCTTTTTGGATAGTTAGATTCGACAGCGACTGCAAAGTTTTGTGATGTCCCGATTGTTTTCTCCAGCTGCTGCTCCACTTTATCTTCAATGAGACTGAACGGTTCAGCGTTTTTGGAGACATAAACCCCAAGCTGTTGCTTCTCGTTTGAGATTCCGCTGACATACGCCTTCTGGTCATTTTTCAAAGCCAATTCAAACATAGGAATTGGCGTCTGCCCTCTAAAGGAATTCATGACGACATCGATAGAAACGGGTCTTGCTGGCAGCTTTAGATCGTTTAGATTGTGCACATGAAACTGACCATCCTTCAGCTCACCGATGACTGCAGCGGCACCATCCATTTCTCCTGTAAATACGAGCCGTCCATTCCATTGGTATGTATTCGTTTTTAGAAATGAGGGAATCTGCAGGGTATTTTGAACGAGCTTTTTCTTTTCTCCGCTTGGTGTTAGTTTCTCGATCAACAGCTGCCCGTCTTTATTTTTTAAAGTCAGTAAGAGATTGTTTCCTTGAATGGATGGTAGCATTTCATGAAACGTATCACTTTCTGTGGTCCATTCACTAATTCTTTTTCCTGATTGAGGATCATACATTGCAAAATGGAGCTGCTGGTCTTTTGATACAGCACTCACCACTCGTTTTCCTTCATCAAATGTAAACATTCCTTTGACGTCATACTCTGTTACTTTCCCATCTGACAAATCATCTTGGTAATGGTTCCACACCAAGACACTAAGAATGATCGCTGGAATAAAGAAGACAATATATCTGAGGAAGATGATTGGTATTCTTTTCACTTGATCGCTTCCTTTCATGAGGTTCCTTAAACTTATACGTCAGTACAGCGAAAATGTTTCATGCTAGAAGAATACCATCAAAGCCTCTGAAATCCATATTTTACAAACTTTGTTGTTTACGATAAAATCCAATCAGATTCAAAAAAGGAGTTATCTCATTGGATAAGCTATCATCAATCATTCTAGCGGCTTGGCTGCGTGTCCCTCGCTGGTTCAAGCAATGGGTACTCGTATCCATTTCCATTTTCTTTTTTTATATGTGTTTTGTAAAGGGGCTGACTAGCTGGCACACCTTGCCGCCTGTCACATTGCTCTCATGTGTGATTGGTTCCTTCATCATTTGGCTGATGTGGCTTAAGAGGCAAAAAAATAAGTGAAAAGAGGAAAATGATGAAAAAATTGATTCTATATTTTGCGATCTCTTTTGTTCTTCAATTCATTTGGTTTGGTCTTGTGCATCCAAATAGAGGCGTGACACTGCTGGATATGTTCATGTTTTCTATTTTGTTTGCGGTCATGTTCTTTTTTATTGAGCGGATTTGGCGGTATCAGAAAAAAGGACAAAGTAAATGATCATGAAGCTCGCTTTATTCACTCTGATTATTTGTGCATTTATCGGCCTGCTTTTAGTGTCAAACCCTTTTGGGGCGGACGCTATGCGAATGGTTGCGACCTTTGTTTTTCCTTGTGCTCATTGGTTTCGGGGTTCTATTGTTTGACCTAATGAAAAAGGCTGCCAAATAGATGGCAGCCTTTTCCTTACTCTTTTCATGCAAATAAATAATCAATGTTTAATCTCCGTTACGGAGTGTATGAATTAAGATTCGATCATATCAGTGTGTCATATGTGTTCCGAGTGAACCTACGTTTGAAAGTAAACGCCATGGAAGTTCTGGATAACAAGACAACGAAAGCCCTACCTCTCATTCGTCCTTACGGCTCCGAAGCCGTGCCAGTGTGAATTGTAAATCAAAACGTCTTTTTTCCATTCTTCCGCTCTTATAGGGGGGCGGTGGCAGAAGGAAAAGAATAAGTTTGTTCGCTTTGACAGCGTCTCGTTCTTATCAAGTAGAAGCTCTATTGCTTCTCATTATGTCATAGAAAAAAGAAAGTTTACTTTCTTTATTTATTTGCTTATTTCAACACTTAATATCAAACTATAACACATTCCCCCTGCTTGCGCAAGTGTTAAAGTGATAATTCTGCTGGTGTACGGCTTCCTTCATTCATATAACGAATGGAGGCTGGGTCAATCTTCAGGATCACTAGATTTGGGTCATCTTTTCCTTTAAACCATTTCTCCATCTCATCAGACCAAAGACGGTCAATCAGTTCCGGATCGTCGGTTAATGTTGCGGTGCCTGCAATCTCTGCATACGTATCACCGAATCCTTCGCCTGAATATCCAATGAGAATATGAACATTCGGGTTTTTTTCAATTTCTTCTGCTTTATGTGTTTCTTTACTCGTTGGTGTATATAACGTCAGCCCTTCATGAAAAAAAGTCATATAGCGGGTATGCGGCTTATCCTGTTCAACAGTCGCTAGTGTTCCCACCTTTTGTTCATCTAACAGGTTTAATACCTTTTGTTTTAATTCTCCTTGAGACATATCGTTTCACTCCTTCAAAATTTCATCCGTATACGTAGGTTTCCACGACAGCCCATTCATTAAACAAAGAAATGTGTTTTTCATAAAAAGAGACCTTCTGGCTGATGCTATAAAAAACAGGTTCAATGAAGGGAGAAATTGAACATGCATCATGAAACGATGTTTCATTTGAGCTCACTTGTCATTGCGGCAGTTGTTGTAGGCATAATCGTATGGTCTGTCATATCTGTGCAGAAAAATCGCAAGAAATACTAAAAACACCGCCCAATCAAAGCTGGGCGGTGCCGCGGTAGATCATGTATTCATAAAGGAACCGCCATTGACATGAAGTGTCTGTCCTGTCATATAAGACGATTCGTCAGAAGCCAGCAGGACAAAGCAGCCGACATGCTCAACAGGCTGTCCTGGTCTTCCCATCGGAGTTTCTGCTCCGAAGCTTTCCACACTGTCTTCATCAAATGTAGATGGAATGAGCGGCGTCCAAATTGGACCTGGCGCTACACCGTTCACCCGAATCCCATCTTTCACAAGCGATTGTGCCATAGAACGCGTAAAGCCGTTAATGGCTCCTTTTGTTGCCGTATAATCAATCAGCACTGGGTTACCTCTATATGGGTTAATGGATGTTGTGTTAATAATGGAGCTTCCCGGTTTTAAATAATCCAGTGCCTTTTTCGTAAAATAGAAATAGGAATAGAAGTTGGTTCTAAAGGTTTGGTGAAGCTGTTCACTCGAAATATCTTGAATACGTTCTTGCGGATGCTGTTCAGCCGCATTATTTACTAAAATGTCTAATTGACCAAAGGCTTCAACTGTTTTTTCTACTGCTTTCTCACAGAAGGCTTCGTCACCGACATCTCCTGCAATCGTTAAGCATTTAACGCCTTCTTGTTCTACACGTTTTTGCGTATCCTCTGCATCCTCATGTTCATTTAAATACACAATGGCAACATGTGCACCTTCCTTTGCATAGGCAACAGATACTGCCCGTCCAATTCCACTATCTCCACCTGTAATCAGTGCCACTTTTCCTTTTAGCTTGCCAGAACCTTGATATGATTCATCCTCAAAGATCGGCGCTGGATTCATTTCTCTTTCACTGCCTGGCTGCTGATCCTGCGTTTGGCGCGGAATGCCATTTGTTAAATATTCACGTAAATCCATGTGTAAGCTCCTCCTTGATTTGTTGATGTATCCTTTCATTACCACCTCATTTTTTCACTCAAACATCATGAAGCTGTATTGATGTGTTCCCGAAAATCAGCATGTTTGAAGAGGGGAAAAATCGGTTACATGATCATCAAAAAGGAGCGTTCTCACATGCTGTCTACTATTTCGAAAACCTTTAGCAGACCAAAAGGCTGGCTCGGAAGCATTGCTGGACTCATTATGGCAAATGAAAATAAAGCATTGAATCAGTGGGCCATCCGCCACTTAGATTTGACAGATGGTGAAAACATTCTGGAAATTGGCTATGGACCCGGCTACAGTATCAAACATATGCTCAAGCATTATCAAGACCTTCACATTGATGGGCTGGATGCTTCTTCCACCATGCAGGAGCAAGCACAGTCCCGCGTCAGCAAACGGGCAAAAGACAAACAGGTTCGTCTGTATGTCGGCAAAATCGAGAAAACACGTCTTCCCGGAGAGCAGTATGACAAAGTACTGTCTGTTAACAATTTTACGATTTGGGATGATCCAAAAACGGGCTTACTCAATCTTTATCACACCTTAAAACCAGGCGGGACACTCGCTATTGTGATGCAGCCAAGAGAAAAAGGAGCTGACGCCAATCGGACAAAAGAGATGGGTGAAAACATATTAAATGACTTGCAGTTTGCAGGGTTTGACGAATTTTCTATTGAGTATGAAGAAATTCGCCCTACCCTTGCCGTCTGTGTCACAGCAAAAAAGCCGAGAAGCGAATAAGCTCTCGGCCTTTTTCTTACCACTTTGCCTCTTTGACAAATTGATAGAAAAGCTGATGTAATTTCTGTTCAATGTTTTCCTTTGTTCCTTGTCCATAAAGCGCCATGCTTTCTTCACTTTCAATGATGGATGAACTGATCAGACTAAACATTTCTGACCCTTCCTTGCCAAGCTCTTGCGGCGCCAGCATCATGAGCATTCGTGACATCTGCTGCTGCCCGCCATCCATGCTTTTAACCTCGTATGCCTGATCAAGATCATAAATATGAAAGATTGGTTCCTTGATGAATGTATGCTTTAAATGATAAAGAGCAAATTCAGTGCCAGGTATGCCTAAGCCGCCTTGCTGTTCACGTTCCAAAAGGCCGCCCGCCACATCATCTGCATGTATGATAAATCCTTCCTCTTCAAGCTGACGAAGCAGCTGCCTAATGGTTTCATCATGCTGCGGCATCGTCTCTCTTTTTTCGATGGTAAAATGGGACAGGATGCTGCGAATCACAAACATATAGTTCGTCACCTGCTCTGCAACCGCCATCATATCAACGGTTTCTTGCACCAATTCTTTAGGAGATTCTTTTATTCTTTTTTTCTCGATGATATAAGGAATCTTCCGTTTAATATGAGCCTTCACACGCATAGCATCATCCTCGTTTAAAAGCGGGCTGACCATGATGTAATCGATATGCTCATATGGGATTGGAACGGTCGAGACAATCATGTCATAGCTCGATGCATCGATTTCCTTTAGCTCCATCAAAGAGGATAGATCGAATTTGGCGATCTCCGGCAATTCTTTTTTCAACCGGGAGGCGAGCATTTTCGAGGAACCAATCCCGCTTGAGCAAACAACCAGCGCATGAATTTTTGTTTCTTCTTTTTTGATTTCAAGCACTGAGCCAAAGTGAAGCACAAGAAAGGCAATTTCATCCTCTGGAAATTCAATCTCTGGAAAGAAACGCTCGACTCCTTCTTCAATCGCCATAAACAGCAAAAAGTAGTCTTTTTTAATTTGTTGTGTGAGCGGATTATAGATTCTCATCTTTTCCTTTAGACGGTTCATGGCAGGCTCAAGATGAGACACGAGCCCCTCATACAATGAATCATTTTCATTGAGATGATAGCCGGTTTTATTTGAAATAAAATCAATGAGCTTTTTCGTTCTCAGCGCTATATCCAGCTCAATTTCATCAATACGGTATTCAGTCTGAAAGCTGCGATTTGCGCTGCGAAGGTGGATGGTCATATATCCGACCTCCGCTTCAGGGATCTCCACATTAAACATGCGTTCAAGCGCTCTTGCCATTCGAAGTGATGATTCAAATTCCTTCGTCCGCTTTAATTCCAGCAGCTCCTCCTCTTCCATTCGAATGGTTTCCCCAAGCTGAATACGTTCGATAGCATAGGTTAAGTGAACAACAAGTGCAATATAGGCACTATCAGATAAGGAGAGTGACAGTCGATCTTTCAAATGAAAGAGCAGCCTTTCTACCTTTAGCAGCTGTCCTCTGCTGACAACGCCAAACACCTTTTCCGTTGCTTTCGTTCGATGTTTGATATTCATTTCAATCGTTTCTAAAAACAATTGAATGTCGAGCCGGTCAACAATGAGATTGCCGACAATTTTTCGTTTTGCTTCCTCCGGCCCTTTTAATTCAATGCCGTACCCGCGCTTGCGGATAAGCTGCAAACCGTATGGAGCAATCCACTCCGTCAGTTCATCTAAATCATAGCTGATCGTCGCATTTGTTACCTGCAAGTCAGCTGCGAGTGTGTATAATTTCACCGGTTCCTTCGCTTCAAGCAGCGCACATAGAATTAAGAGCTTTCGTTCATCTGAGCTATATTCGATTTGATCCTCATTTGACATATGAGCAAGAAGCCGCTGTTTATCCTCCTGTTCGCCGACTGCCTTCAAGCCTTTCCCCGGCTGTTTATCTAATGAAAGATGATAATCTTTCAATATTGGTTTAATGGATTTTAGTTCTCTATGGATCGTTCTAGTACTTACCTGAACAGAATCGGCTATCTCACGAATGGTGACATAACGATTTTGCTGAATGATGTATTTAATGACTTTCTGTTCTCGTGCCGTTATGTACATGAAATGCCTCCTTCTGTATAAATAGGTCTATTGTCACACCTTAATATAAAACGCTTTCAACGAGCGTTGCAATCTTAAGTTGATCTGAATTTGGCACAGCGGCTGTGACAAAATATAAACAAGGGATCATCAGACACTTCTCCAAAATGAAGGTCCATAATCCTTTTGATGAAATTGAACCTTTTGTTCTTGAAAAGGCAGTGAACCCCCCGCTTTTAAAGAATAAGTCGGATTGTATACTGGAGAGCCAAAGCAATAATCGATTGTGCCTTCTTCCGGACGGAACATGACGGTTCGCATCGTTCCAAACAGCTCCTCATAATTGTGCACAGCCAGACCATCAGGATATTCTGTCTGGAACAGTTTCGCAAGAGAATCACTTGATCGTTGTTCTTTTAACGCTTCCATTAACATATCGTATCTGACAACAGAATGATGTTTGGTCATCCCTTTTGCTGTTTGATCAGCTACCGGATGATTCGTTGCAGCAATATAACCTCTCTCCGGTCTTCTCACCATTTTTTGACCATCAATGATTTCAATCACAGCGGCCTCTCCTTTTCGATCCGCAAGCATGATGTGAACATTTGAGGCAACGGGCATTTCCTCGATAGAGCGAATGGCTTCCTCGACCGTTTGACAGGTTTCCAGAACAGAGCGAATCACATGATACACCTGCAAACCGGCGACTGCTGGGGGCTTTAAACCGGGTTCATTGCCAACCGGCGGACCGCAAGCAGAGAAAGTCACAGCAAGACCATGCTCATTCATCCCATCAGATCTGCCAAACAAGAGCAGCGACGAGCCTGTATGATATGCCGAGCCTTTTACATGTGTCGTCACAAGACGCATATCATCAAAAATCGGGGAGAAATCATAGTTACGAAGCATGACCGTTTGTTGGCCTGCCGCCATATTCCCCTGCCTCACACAGTGGGAACAGCCTGGCTGAAGATGAGATGAATAGAAAAAGGTCAAATAACACTCATCTAATTGCATTTCATCACAAAAACCAGCAAACTCTTCATCTAATTGAGGAAGAAAGGGACGGATCAGCTGCTTCGTTTCTTTCACAGCCTGTTGTGTTACCGGTTCTGTTCGAATATATTGTGTCTTTAGCAGCGGGTTCTCCTTAAGCCAGACAGCCTGCTGTTTTCCCACTTCATAAGCCGTTCCAGTCATCTCTTGAAAATATGCACTAATCTCCTCCATGCCTGCACACCTCTTTCGCCTTCGTTTCTTTTATCATATCGAAACCGTCATTTATTGAAAAGGATGAAAAAAACTGCAATCCCACGGATTACAGCTGTTTACAGTATGCCTTAAACAATGCTTCTGCCATCGCTTCATACCCCTTAGGATTCGGATGAAATTGATCAATCGATAAGTAGGCTCTTTCATGCCCTTCAAACGCTCGGTACACATCCACAACTTCTACATGCGGATTCGCAGCAAGCAAACGAAGTTGTTGATTATATTGCTGAAGCCACCGCCCGGCTATTGGTATTTGCGGAAATGGATTATATAAATTCATGAAATATACGTAGTAAGGCTGATGCTGCCCTTTTTTGATCTGTGCAATTTCTTGAATCATCTTGCTAAAATTCGCCTGACAATGTATGACTGCTTGCAGCAGTTTCTTTTCATCTTCACCTTCTTCATACTGCTGAACAGCTTGAACAAGATCATTCCCACAGCCTGTGATGGTGATGATGTCTGCTGCTGCAATCGCACGTCTCACCTCTGACCGTTTGAAGAGCTGTAAAATCTGTTCAGTCGTTAACCCTGATTTTGCAAATACGGACAGCTCGACTGGTGCATGTGTCTTTTTTTCAAGCATCCACCGAAATCGCTGAACAAATCCTCCGCCAAATAAACGTGCCCCCCCCCCAACTGTTAAGGAATCTCCAATCGCAACATAGGATCGTCCCACTCTTATCCCTCACTCTCTCCTGCCTTCTCTTATATATACGAATTCGGAGAACAGTTGCTTGTAGCAGATGACTTAGGGGCATCCATCTATTTTTGAGATGCAGTGCCTTTACAAACTCTTTACTTGCGATATCGAACGATTTTTTGTTCAATAAGAGTAAGCTTTTTGCGCTGAAAACTGCGTGTTTACGCGTTCCAGAAAAATTTACAAACTTTTTATCTTGATTTCGAGACTTTATACCTTGACTTCAAACTACATTGTGATTACAATGAAAATATCAGTTTTCATGTAACTGTGCTTGTTACATCTTTTTCATAGCATTCCAATATGATTAAAGATGCCACATATTCAGTGTATCATTGGGATACGCTAAAAAAATAACCGAAACAGAAAGGATTGAATGAACATGGCAAAAGTTTTATACATCACTGCACATCCGCATGATGAAACAGTTTCTTACAGTATGGCTACTGCTAAGGCATTTATCGAATCTTATAAGGAAGCAAATCCAAGTGACGAGGTTGTACATATCGATTTGTACAAAGAAAACATCCCTCACATTGATGCAGATGTATTCGCTGGCTGGGGCAAACTTCAATCTGGCGCTGGTTTCGATACACTTTCAGCTGAAGAGCAAGCGAAAGTTGCTCGTCTAAACGAATTAAGTGATCAATTCGTTTCTGCTGACAAATATGTATTTGTTTCACCACTTTGGAACTTCTCATTCCCACCAGTTCTTAAAGCATACATCGACTCTGTTGCTGTAGCTGGTAAAACATTCAAATACACTGAGCAAGGTCCTGTTGGATTATTAACAGACAAAAAAGCTCTTCACATCCAAGCACGTGGCGGATACTACTCTGAAGGTCCTGCTGCTGAACTTGAAGCAGGTCACCGTTACCTTGGTACAATCGCTAACTTCTTCGGAATTCCTTCTTTCGAAGGTCTTATCGTTGAAGGTCACAATGCTGAGCCTGCGAAAGCAGAGCAAATTAAAGCAGATGCAATCGAACGTGCGAAAGCTTTAGGAAAAACTTTCTAATAACTGCACGCAAAAAGCCAATGATCTTTACGGTCATTGGCTTTTTATTTGTTCAGATGAAAATCCTAATTCCCTCGAAATATCACTGGCGGCTTTTTTCACCTGTTTAATTAAGTAAGGTAAGCGTTCTTTTTGATATCCTGCTTCAAATCCTGCAATGCTAATACCTGCTGCCACTTCCTCCAGATGATTGAAAATTGGGGCTCCAATCGCAGCTGTATAGTTTTCAAGCTCAGAATAGCTTAGTGTATATCCCCGCGCATTTGATTCTTCCAGCATGTTTCTTAGAACCTCTTTATCTGTGATGGTCCCAATTCCGATCTTCCCCAGCTCAATTGAGTCAATATAGGCAAGTCTCTCGCTCTCTGGCAAAAAGGAGAGAATACTTCTCGCACAGGCACCCGCATATAGGGGGGACCGTCTGCCGACGGCGGTGTAGAGACGAACAGGCTGCGTACCTTCAATCTTTTCCACGTAAATGGCTTCGTCGCCCTCACGAACAATGAGCTGTACAGCTTCACCTACTTCATCCCGTAAGCTTTCCATAAATGGTCTTGCAATCCTTCGAATATCAAGGCGGTCCGCCACAAGCTGACCGTATTCAAGGAACATCAAGCCTAATCGATAAACACCCGTTTCTTGCTTTTCTAACAGCCCCATATCAGCTAAAGAGCTCGCCATACGATGAACAGATGTTTTCGGCATACCGGAAAGCTCGATCATTTCATTTAATGTTAATTGATCGTGAGCGATAAACAGCCGCAAAATCTCCATTGATTTCACAACCGTTTTATTTGTGTTTTTCATCTTCTTCACCTTTTCTAAACGAGAATGCTTCCAGCTTGATTCTTGCGGCCAGCTCCCTCAGTTCGGCTTCTTGCTTAAATAACGCCTGCTCTGCATCCCGGTGATCTATTTGTTCAAAATACAGCTTTGCCCCAGGCATCGCCTGTGCAATAAGCGGCAGATCAACAGTTGCTACTTCTCCAATACGCGGGTATCCGCCTGTCGTCTGCCGATCTGCCAGCAGAATAATCGGCTGGCCATCGGGTGGAATTTGAATAGATCCAAAGGCGACAGCTTCTGAGATCAATTCCAGCTTTTCTTTTAAATGAACCGGCTCCCCCTTCAGCCGGCAGCCCATACGATCTGATTGGGGTGTGACCTGATAAGGCTGCTCAAAAAAAGCGGTTTGAGATGTTTCTTGAAAAAAAGAAAGATGCCTGCCTGCCAGCACGCGAATCACTGGCGATTTCAGCAGCGGCAAAAAATGATCATGACTCACTGTCCAATCGGGTGCGCCGTATCCCGCCTGTTTCACTTTATTTTTCAGCCTATCAAACAAATGATCCGCTACGATAGACGGCTCTCCAACAGGCAGAATGTCGCCTTTTTCAAGCGGTCGTCCTTTCAGTCCACCGATTCCTGCTCTGACATAAGTGCTTTTGCTCTGCATGACTGGTGCCACATCAAATCCACCTGCCACAGCAAGATAAACGCGGCAGCCTCTCTTACAAGGACCAAAGGTGATCGTGCTTCCTGATCGGACAAAAAGCGGCTTCCATAATGGTGCCCGCTCTCCATCAATATCAATCTCAACATCAGCACCAGTGACGGCAATGAGCTGATCCTTCTCACATGTGAGCACAGGCCCCGGCCCCATCAACGTCACTTCCAGCACTGCTTCGTTTTCTTGGTTACCGGTGAGAATGTTGGCGATTCTAAGTGAGAGCGGGTCCATGCCGCCGCTCGTTAAGACGCCATACTTTTGATAGCCTTGCCGCCCTTTATCTTGAATGGTTGTGTAGATTCCTGGCTTGATGACATGAATACTCAACGTTCTGCCTCCTTCATGCTGAAAAATTCCTTTTCAGACATTTGGACAAATCTGACCTCGTCCCCTGCTTTCAATAAACTCGGAACTTCCTCGTCTGGGCGAAAAAGCGGCAGCGGGGTTTGCCCAATGAGCTGCCAGCCCCCGGGTGTAGAAATTGGATAAACGCCTGTCTGCTTTCCTGCAATACCAACAGAGCCTTTTGGAATGGACATTCTTGGTGTTTCTCTGCGTGGTGCTGCGATCTTTTCAGACAGCCCGCCTAAAAACGGAAACCCTGGGGCAAATCCAATCATATAGACAAGGTACGTGCCAGCAGTGTGAATACGCACGACTTCCTCTGGCGTTAAACCATTGATACGGGCAACCTCTTCTAAATCAGGGCCCAGCGCTCCCCCGTAACAGACTGGAATGTCAACGATGCGTCGCTTTACCTGAACTCCCTCCTGCCATTTGTCTTCAAGAAGTTGTTCAATATAGCCTTTGACCCATTCATATGGAGACAGGTCATGTGTTTGAAGCTGGGCCGATTGATGAACGGTATAAGGCTCGTAGAAAACAGTCACATTAGTAAAGGCTTGAACCGCTTCTACATATCCTTCAAATGGGTGCTGTTCAATACATGCAAACAGCTGCTCAACACGTGCATGAATCTCCTCACGTATGTCAGCTCCAGCTTGGATGACGATCGCTGCATCTCCCAGCGGGTGGTAGGTGATGGAGTCTTTTATCGTTGAAAAAGCCACTTGAGAACACCTCTCTTTCTACAGTACACCTAGCTTTTGATCTCTTCGATCTGTGATGAACATATGACCGGGTGCATGAGTGATCGCAATATCGGGTTTTGTATGCATGACAATGGCTTGCGGCGTCACACCACATGCCCAAAACACCGGGACTTCTCCTTCTTTGATCACAGATGGTTCTCCAAAGTCAGGCTGACCTATATCGGAAATGCCAATCACCGCTGGGTCCCCTATATGGATCGGTCCGCCATGGACTGATGGAAATCGAGATGTCACTTGAACACTTCTTGTGACTTGATGCGCCGGAATGGGTCTCATGCTGACCACCATCGGGCCATGAAAGACTCCTGCTTTTTCACAAGCTATATTCGTTTGATACATGGGTACGTTATGACCGTCTTCGATATGGCGGACAGGAATGTCATTTAGCATAAGCGCGTGCTCAAACGTAAAACTGCATCCAATGAGAAAGGCAACCATATCATCCTCCCAATAAGCAGTGATATCTGTCACCTCTTCTTCAAGAATCCCTTTTCGGTAAATACGGTACTTAGGAAAGTCCGTACGAATATCCGCTTGAGGGGCCGACCGTCTTGGTACTGGATCACCTGGGTCCAGTACATCAAGCAAGGGACATGCAGCCGGATTCCGCTGACAAAATAAAAGAAAATCAAAGGCAAGTTCCTTTTTGACAATCATTAAATTGGCTTGAGCAAACCCCTCTGCAAAGCCAGCCGTTGGTCCTGTGATCTTTTTTTCGCGAATCAATTCTCTCATCTGTGATGGCTCATATGTTTGATAAGTATTCATCTGAATCAACTCCATAGTTTCGGGATTTCATTAATGATGGTATAGCCGCCCATCATCGCCATAATGACCACAACAAATGCACCAGTCACTGTCAAAAAGAATGGATGCCGATAATCTCCGACAATGTCTTTCTTATACGCCGCAACGAGTAATGTGCCAAGGGCGAGCGGCAAAATCAATGCATTGATCGCTCCAACTAATATCAAGATGTTCACTGGTCTTCCGATCGTAATAAAACAAAGGGTCGAGAGGGCAATAAAGCCAATGATGATACCACGCTGGTTTTGCTCAATTTTTGGTGAGAAGGTTTTGAAGAAAGAAACAGATGTGTATGCTGCTCCAATGACGGATGTAATCGCCGCAGCCCACATAATAATCCCGAACATTTTATATCCGATATTTCCTGAAGCTAATTGAAAAACAGAGGCAGGCGGGTTGGATGGATCTATCTGCAAGCCTTTTGAGACAACTCCTAATGTGGCAAGAAAGAGTGCCACACGCATGACAGATGTAATTAACACACCGAAAATAGAGCTTTTCGTCACTTGCGGCAGTGCTTTCTTCCCCTTAATACCTGCATCCAGCAAGCGATGCCCGCCAGCAAAGACGATATAGCCGCCTACCGTTCCGCCCACAAGTGTCACAATGGATAAAATATCAATCGTCTCTGGGACAAATGTTCTCACGGCTGCTTCTCCAACTGGCGGCGCTGTTGAAATCGCCACGTACAGCATCAGGCCAATCATGACAAAGCCTGCTGCCTGCGTAAAACGGTCCATCGCTTTCCCAGCCTCTTTGATCACAAAGATGAGAATGGCAATCACAGCACTGATCCCTGCGCCGATTCGCGGATCGACACCGAAGATCACCTGAAAACCGAGACCAGCTCCAGCGATATTTCCGATGTTAAAGGCAAGTCCTCCAATGACAATCAAAAAGGCCAGCACATACCCGAGACCCGGGAGCACCATATTCGCTATATCCTGACCTCGTTTTTCTGAAACGGCAATGATGCGCCATACATTTGTTTGTGCAAAAATATCTAATAAAATTGAGATCAAAATGACAAACCCAAAGCTAGCCGCAAGCTGCTGTGTGAAGACGGTTGTTTGTGTTAAAAATCCCGGTCCGATCGCGGACGTCGCCATTAAAAAGGCAGCGCCCATCAGCATAGACCGATTCCCCTTTGGTGCCTTCATGTGTTTGACTTTCTCTGTTTTCATGCTGTTTCCCCCTTTGATGACGATTTTTATTGAAAGGCCTTGAGATGAATCCCGGCTTCTTTTAGCTTCGCTGTAATGGTTTTTGCAAATTGAAGCGCATGGTTGCCGTCTCCGTGAATGCAGACCGTATCTGCTTTGAGCTCGATATCTTCTCCTTGAACTGTACGAACCCTGCCTTCTCTCACCATACGAACAACCTGGTGGACGGCCCGTTCATCCTCTTCAATGAGTGCATGTGGTTCGCGGCGGGATGTCAGCGTCCCGTCTGTTTGATACGTCCGATCAGAAAACACTTCATGTGCCACTTGCAGACCTATTCGTTCACCTGCTAACGCAAGTTCACTGCCTGACAGACCAAATAACACAAGGTTTGGATCCACATCATACACAGCCTGCGCAATTGATTCAGATAATTCAGTATTTTCAACCGCCATGTTGTAGAGGGCGCCGTGTGGTTTGACATGCTGCATCGTGCCGCCCTCGGCCTTGAGAAAGGCTGATAGAGCGCCAATTTGATAGATGACAAGATCATAGGCTTCCTCTGCGGAGATAGCCATTGGACGTCTGCCAAAGCCGGCCAAATCTTGCAAACCCGGATGCGCACCAATTTTGACCCCTTTATCCAGTGCCATTCTAACTGTCTTTCTCATGACCGTTGGATCTCCTGCATGAAAACCGCAAGCAATGTTGGCTGATGTGACGTATTCTAAGATTTGTTCGTCTGCACCGATTGTGTATTGACCAAAGCTTTCTCCCAAATCACAGTTGATATCCACTTGATACATAGAATCCCTCCTTGTTGTTCCGAAATACGGAATATAAAGTCCGAATATTCGAATTTATATTGATTATACCAACTTTGGATAGACTGCACATGAAATTGGCAGAAAACATAACATTCGAACTAGGAGAAAACAAAAAAAGCGAGAGGCAAAGTCCTCTCACTTTTTCTGTAATGAAATGCACCTTATTTAGACAGCACCCAATGTTGGATGGCTTTTGCAACACCGTGTTCTGTGTTAGGAGCCGTAATCCAATCAGCTGCCTCTTTCACCACTTCCTGAGCATTTCCCATCGCAATGCCTAATCCGGCTTCTTGAATCATGGCCATATCATTGAGGCTGTCGCCAAGTGACATGACGTTGTCCATCGTACAGCCAATGCGTTCTGCTACTTTTGCAAGAGCTGCCGCTTTGTTAATGCCGGCTGCATTCACTTCGATATTCGTTGGACTTGAGTTTGTGATCTCTAGGTGCTTATTTGTTTTCAATGTATTGAGTACTTCCTCACGAACGTCATCATCATGAATATCAAAGCCAAATTTCAGCCATTCATGGTCATGAATCCGTTCAGGGAATTCACCTCTCCACACCTTATCCACAGTCGAAGCCCAGTAATCGGTTTCGTACCTATTTTTTAAATCCCACATCATTTGGACGTGATCAGGATGCAGCAGATCTCGTTCGATCAGCTGAAAATTTGAATCCCAGATTTCACTTCCGTTTGCTGTCACGAGGTAAGACGATAACTTGAGCGGCTCAACCAGCTCTCGGCATGTCATCAGTGTCCGCCCTGTGCTAATGACCACATGGACCCCTTTTGCTTCAGCTTCTTTAATGGCTTGTTTATTTTCCTCTGGAATGATGTGCTCACTGTTTAACAGCGTGCCATCCATATCAATGGCAATCAATCGGATGTCTTTCTTATGAGCTTGTGTTGACAAATTGAGACCCCACTTTGTATCGATTTTTGAAACTATCTTTATTTTAATATAAAGATGAAGCTGGCACAAAGGGACGAGTTTGATCCCATAGAAAAAAGACCTTGTGATAGGTCTTTTCACATGTGCTTAGCGTTCACACGCAATGCCGTCTTTGTCGCGGTCAAGCCGCATATTTTTTTGATAGAGTGCTTTTGATACATATGGCTTGTACTTTGTTTTTCCGCCTTTGTTTTTCGTGTTTTTGCTTTTTGCTACGCCGCCTTTATATACCTTGTTCAGCGCTTTGCAGTTTTTGTAAGACTTGACCGTTTTTGCATCTGCTGTGTGGGTGTCGACTTGTGTAAAGCTTAGTAAAAGACCTAAAGACAAGACAGCCACCATGATTTTTTTCAACATGTAAGATCCCCCTATTTTTTCTAATTTTACATTTTTATCATATGTCACCACTTTTTGTTTTTCAAGACTATTGAGCTAAATATTTTGATTTTTTTGGCATGAAATAAACATTATTTCCTATATGGTACAATGAGTGGGAAACCTTTCCGTTTTTGACACGTATATGAAGAGAGGAGTTTTTCACATGAAAATGAAATATACCATTTTATATGTAAACGATGTGGAGGCAAGTATTCATTTCTATCAGCAAGTACTTGGTTTCCCAATAAAATTGAGGGTTGAATCCTATGTTGAGTTTGATACTGGAGACGTGACGTTATCGATTAATTCACGCCAGGATGTCAAAGAAGCACTCGGATTGCCTGTTCCTGATGCAAATCAAGCGTCTCAAACGTTTGAAATTGGCTTTGTTGTGGATGATGTGGAGCAAACGATTGCATCAATGAAGGAAAAAGGGGTTTCGATCATCAAAGAACCTGCAAAAAAACCATGGGGTCAAACGGTCGCTTATGTGTCTGATCCTGATGGTCATTTCATTGAAATATGTGATGCGGTCTCCTAATTGTCTTTGAAGGGAGTGAACCAGAATGAGAAAAAAACATGCTTTTTTCGCCGGTGTTTGCTCAATGATTGTGATTTGCAGCGCCGCTATGATGTTGCAGCACCTTGAATGGATTAAGTTTGTCAGCGGCGGGATTTCTATTATTGGGGTCGTGATGTCTGGGGTGCTAATGGGTGCTTGGACAAGTGGAGAAGAGACACGAGCAGCCTATCATTCTGAAACAAAAGAACACCGCATGTGGCGCCTTGATACGGCTTTTCTTGTGATGATTTTTGCACTTCCGCACATGGCTGCTTCGGTCTGTTATGTTTTGATATAAACACTTATTAAAAGGAGTTAGCAATATGGCTGTTTTTATTCTATTCATTGTATTTGGCTTTCCTATTATCTCTGTGCTGATTGGCATTTTGGGCACGCTCTTTTTGAAGAATGTTTGGATGCCTACTTTGATTGTGCTGTTAGCAAGCTTGATCTTCATGTTCACCTCTATTGGCGGGAACGTATCTTTTCTCATTTGGGTCATCGTCTACACCGTCTTTACGTTCCTTGCTGGATGGATCACAAAGCGGCTCAGCGTGTAGACAAACCCTCGCATTCTGTGTCAGGTCTGCGTGCCGGTGCTCACGAATGTCAAATTCGCTCCGAGCCGGTACTCGTCCTTCCTAGACTTCAAAGGTTTTCTATCACGCTGAAAAAAGAAGACAAAGGGCTAAAATCAAGATCATTTTAGCCCTTTGTCAACAATTTGAAAGAACAGTTTTCACTGTTCTTTTTTTGAATCATATATCCGCACACCATAATTCAATTTCAATTTTCAGCTCCGGCCATCCTAAAGCTGATACATAAGCAATCGTCATTGATGGGTAAGCTGTTTTGAAGATCGTATTCCACTGAGGATATAGATGGTCCCAGTCGATTTCTTCTGTTGCCCATATATTGACCTTGATCACATGTTCTTCATTCAATCCTTCTGATTCAAGGATTTTTTTAATGTTTTCAAACGTATTCGTTACTTGGTCGTTTAAGCTTGATGGGATCTGCCCATCTATATCTGTCCCTACCTGACCCGATGTAACAAATAATCCCGCACCCTTTGGCACCCTTGTGATATGACTGTAGTGACCAACAGGTTTCGGCATACTTTCTGGGTTTTTTCTCGTGATTTTTTCCATGTTATATCCCTCACTCACGTTTATTTTTCTGCTTGTTTCTTCGTTTGGTAGACAGACTTCACCAATTTCTATCTATCCTAAAAGAAAACAGCAGTGGAGTATCCATAGCCACAAGGTAAGAACATTAATATCTTCTTTTTCATGACCGAAACACTCCTTTTGTTTGCGTGAGCAAGGTTTTGATTAACTTCATCGTACCTGACAGGTGATACATCGTCAAAATGATTTATAGACGATAACGCGCAATGTCCTGATTCAATCGCATGCTAAGCTCATTAAGTCTTTCTGCTGCTTTTGCCACATTAGAGATGGCTGTCACTTGTTCGTCTGTGGATGCAGTGATTTCTTCGATCGCCGCCGCATTTTCTTGAGAAACATGTGCTGCGCCGTGCATGGCTTTTGTGATGAGGTCGTTTTGCTCCAGCAGTGTATTCAGCTCTTTTGCCATCGCGTTTGTTTCAACGATGGTTTGTGAAATCAATGTAGAGATGGCATTGAATTCATGTTCTGTTGCATGCACCGCTTCATCCAGCTCGGCAAAACGATCCATTGTGCTCGACATGATGCCGGCTGTTGCCGTCGTTTCTTCTTTAATGCCTTGAATCATTTGCTGAATTTGAACGGCTGATTGTTTTGTCTGTTCAGCTAAATTCCGCACTTCACTCGCCACAACTGAGAAGCCTTTGCCATGCTCTCCTGCACGTGCTGCCTCAATACTTGCATTCAGTGCCAGTAAATTCGTCTCATTTGAAATGCTCTCAATCGTATCTGTGATTTGAGAGATATCCTGTACTTTTGTACTTAACTGCTCGATTCCTGCTCTAATGCCTTGAGACGCCTGAATCGATTGTTCATTCGATTGTTTTAATTGCTGTACGATTTGCTGGCCCTGCTGTGATGATTGACTCGATTGGTCGGAAATCCGTTTAATTTGATCACTCTGTTCTTTGACATTCTCAATCGATTGATTAAACTGGGTCATTTGTTGATTGGCTTCTTCAAGATCAGATGCTTGATGAAGTGTTCCAGTCGAAATGTCTCCGATGGCTCGTCCAATTTCTTCACTGCTGGCTGAGGTTTCTTCAGATATCGCCGATAAATCTGTCGCTGATTCAACAAGCTGACTGCTCGTTTCCTGTAAACCGCTCACCAGTGTTCTGAGCTCTCCTGACATATGGTTAAAGCCTTTTGCCAGCTGTCCGATTTCATCCGTTGTTTCCTTTAAGCTGGTGCGTTCAATATTCCCCGCCGCAATTTCCTTTGAAGCAGCAGTGACTTGCTTCAGCAGTCTGACTTTTCCTCGAGCAGCTAAATAAAAGACGCCTAGACTCAGAAGGGCGACACCCGCTGTAATGAGAATAATATAAAGCTTCATCTGCTCTAATTCTTTATAAAATTCGTCCTGGAAGACAGCGATACCTACACTCCAATTCCACGGTGTAAACTGGCTCATATAGGCGAGCTTTTCTTTTTCTTCGCCGGTTGCATCGTCCTTATCCATATAGGTCACATAGTGTGCATCCTCGCCTTTTGCATTGGCGCCAGCGACCATTTTTTCACGATTGGTCGTGTTATCTGGAATGACACCGATGTCGTTGACAGGATGAACCTGGGTAGAATAGTCAGTGCCATAAGCGATCAGATAGCCTTTATTTTTATAGATAAAATCTGATTTTTGAGATTGATATCCCTTCCCGTTGTCATTTTTGGGTCCGCTCAAGTAAAGCCGGGCTTGTTCTTGCGCCTGCTCAAGCGTCAGTTCTTTTTTCTCCACACGGTCATTCAACTGTTCAAGTGTGGCCATCGCTCCGCTGACGATGTGCTTTAAATCTGCTTTCCCTGCATCAATTAAGACATGTTTCGCTAACAAATACCCCGTTGTTCCAACTAGTCCGCCCGTTAAAATCGTGATCACAATAATGGCAGACATTAATTGAAAAAAGACACTTCTTGACGCAAACGCTTTCTTTTTCATACAAATTCCCCCTTACTTTATATATCGTCAAGCAGGGAAAAGTATTAAAAAAGTCATAGAAAAAATCCCTTTCACACGTTGGAAAGGGATTTTCTGATTAATGAGCTGCTTCTTTAAGAATGGCTTGATAAAGATCGTCTGATGGTGAGAGTCCACATACCTCTTCCAGCACACCTTCAATGCCTTTTTCTTTTCTTAATGCCTGCAGACGAACAGCTTCTTCGTCTTCAGTAAAGTCGTAAGCCAAAGCTGCCACAATGCCTTTAATTAAATACTGTGGCTGTCTGATCTTTTTCGCTGGACCGATTAAACGGTCATCTGCTCCAAGCTTTCTAAGCGGGGAACGTGCGACGCGCGTGACTTCATCAGAGATAAAGGCATTTTCAAATCGTTTGATGATTTTTTGGATATACGCATCATGTTCTTCTTTTTGAAAACCATATGTGTCGATTAAATAACTGCCCGTTTCGTGAAGTGCACCTTCGACCACTTGACGAATCTCTGGTGTATCGACAGCTTCTTTAATCGTTTGAACGCCTTTCTCGTACCCGACATAAGCAGCTAGTGCATGTCCTGTGTTGACAGTAAAGAGCTTACGCTCAATATAAGGCGTCAAATCTTGTACAAAGGTCGCTCCATCGATCTGTGGAACGTCTCCAATAAAGCCTGTCTCATCAATGACCCACTCGAAAAATGGCTCGACTGATACTTTCAAAATGTCCTCATGGTGCTGAATGGGGACAATGCGGTCAACCGCAGCGTTTGGAAAACCAACTGTGTGTGACAGCGCTTCTTGTTCATCAGCTGTTAAATGAGAGAAAACAGCTTCCTTTAAATGAGAGCTGCCGCCAATCATATTTTCACACGCCACAATGTTGATGATATGATCAGGCTTTTTCTGTTTTAAACCTTCAGCAATCGATGAAGCAATGATGTTCAAAACAGCTGGTCCAACAGCTGTTGTAATGAGGTCAGCTGTTGCAACTGCCTCAGTTAATGCAGCTGGATCTTTTGCGGAATTGATGGCGGACACAGGACCGACTACTTCTTGCTGCTGCCCTGGAGCTGCGAGTTCCACTGTGTATTCTTTTTTTTCATTCAGCTCGTTGATCACCGCTTCATTTACATCGGTAAAAACGAGCTCAAAGCCTGATGCTTTTAACAAAGATCCGATAAATCCTCTGCCAATATTGCCTGCTCCAAAATGAAGTGCCTTCATGTTAGTTCACCTCGTTAAAGATGGCGATCAGTTCATCCTGATCCTTTGCATGAATGATACGCTCTACGTTTTCTTCCTCTGAACAGACAATCGCAATTTGAGAAAGAATATCGAGATGCTCATTATTTTTACCAGCGATACCAAATACAACTTTGGCAATATTCCCCTCGCCATATTCAACGCCATCTGGAATTTGGATAATGGAAATTCCTGAATGAAGGACAGCCGCTTTCGCATCCTCTGTTCCATGAGGAATGGCAATTCCGTTGCCCATAAATGTAGAAGAAATATTTTCTCTTTCAAACATTTTGTCCACATAATCACTTGTGACATAACCGTTTGCCACTAAGACTTCGCCTGCTTTTTTAATGGCTTCTTCTTTAGAGCCCGCTTGTTCGTTTAGAAAAATATTGTCTTTTGAAAGTACTTGTTTCATGAAAGATCACACACCTTTTTTAGAATGGAAAATCAGAAAACAACCAAAACGGGGAGTTCAATTAGGAAAAATTGGACTCAACCCGTTTCGTCATGTTATTTTTTCAATTTCTCAATCAGCTCATCGTATTTCGGGCTGTTTAAGAAATTATCAACTGAGATATGGACAGCTCCTGGCAGTTTTGCCTTGGCTCTATCTGTTAAATCTTTATGAGTAAAGACCACATCGGCATCATCTGGGATGTTGCTGATGGATGTATTTGTTACATCAATATCTAGCTCTGCCTTTTTGACTTTATTCTTTAAAACGGACGCACCCATCGCACTTGAGCCCATTCCTGCATCACAGGCAAAGATGATTTTGTTCACGTTATCTGGATTGATTTCATCTGGAGATGCTGCTTGCTCGCTTGCTTCAGCACCTTCTTTTTGTGCTGTAAGAGCAGCTGCTGCTGCACTTTTCTTGCCTTTCATGTCTTGCATTTTTTCAGTTGCTGCTGTTAAGTCTTCGTCCACTGCTTTAGACGCTTTCAAAATGACAGAAGCGACAAGGAATGATACGACCGCTGCCACGACAACACCTGCTAGAACGGCAAGGTGGCCGCCTTTTGGTGACATGAGCATAAGAGCGATGATACTTCCTGGTGACGGCACAGCCTTTAAGCCTGCATTTAACAGTGTAAAGGTCAGAACGCCGCTCGCTCCCCCAGCAATAACCGCCAAAATGAGCTTTGGCTTCATTAAGATGTATGGGAAGTAAATCTCATGGATTCCCCCTAAGAATTGAATGACAATCGCACCCGGTGCAGACTGCTTTGCAGTCCCTCTCCCAAAGAACATGTAGGCTAGAAGAACACCTAGACCTGGTCCTGGGTTTGTTTCAAGCAAGAACAGAACGGACTGGCCTGTCTTCGCCGCTTGCTCCACCCCTAATGGACCTAAAATTCCTTGGTTAATGGCATTGTTTAAGAACAATACTTTCGCTGGTTCAATGAAAATACTTGCCAGCGGAAGTAAATGTGCATTGACAATGATATCTACACCTGCCGCAAGAGCTTTATTCAGGCCTAGTACCACTGGACCGATGGCGTAGAAAGCAATGGCGACTAAAATGGCACCTAGAATACCTGCACTAAAGTTATTAATCAGCATTTCAAAACCTGATTTGATTCGGTCTTTAAACAGCTGATCGATTTTCTTAATGAGATAACCGCCAAGCGGTCCCATGATCATTGCGCCTAAAAACATTGGGATGTCCGAACCGACAATAACCCCAATCGTAGCGGTTGCACCGAGTACCCCGCCTCGATGGTCATATACGAGCTTCCCGCCTGTGTAACCGATTAAGAGCGGCAGCAAGTAGTTGATCATTGGACCAACAAGTGTATTTAATTGTTCATTTGGAAAATAACCACTTGGAATGAATAATGCGGTGATGAGTCCCCAAGCGATAAACGCTCCAATATTCGGCATGATCATACCGCTTAAATAGCTTCCAAAGCGCTGTACTTTTACTCGAAATCCGCTTTTTTCCTGCATCTATGAAAACTCCTTTCTTCTCTCCCTTTATTTAGGGCTTTATAGGTCAAAAGATATAAGAACAAGATTCAGTGAAGCCCTTATGCCTATCGTAAAACGCTTTCACTTTCTCTTCAATTGAAACTAAATGTCACTTTGTCACATAGTGTGTGACAAAATTGAAAAATGATGTGAAAATACCTTCAGATCCTAATACAAAAGGGGTGAAAAGGTTGATCTGCCGTTGTTTTGAAACAAAATTCATGGGAATTTCACAACTTTCAAATGGTCTCTTCTTGTTTCCTCTTCTTAAATCGAATAGGCTTATAATTGATCAAACCTATTCAATTAAGAAATGTCTGCGCAGACATGACACAGAAAAAGTGAACCATCTTGCTGTTTGTTTCGTTTACCTTTTAAAGAGGGCGGTACAATAGGAAGAGCGGTTTTTTCTGTGACTCACAGTTTACTGCCGCTTTCTTTCTGATACATGAGACATTTTCATAGGTAGAAAGGCGGTTATTCACCTTGTTTAAAAATAGTAAGTGGCTTCTGCTTCTTATGGTCATGTTCGCTTTTTTCATTCCAAAGGAAGCATTCGCTCACGCATACGTCGTGAGCTCGAACCCAGCAGCAAATGAAGAGCTGGATCATCAGCCTCCTTCAGTCTCGATCACATTTAGTGAAGGAATTGAAAGCGGCTTTCATGCCATTAAGGTGCTAAATGCAAAAGGTGATCGTGTGGATAAAGGAGATACGGTCATTAAAGATCAAAAGATCATGGAAGCAGCTTTAAAAAAGAATTTACCAAAAGGGATTTACACCATTCAGTGGAATGCGGTATCAGCGGACGGACACTCTGTCTCTGGCATGATTCCGTTTAGTATTGGAAAAGCGGATGGCGGTTTTGACCAATTAGAGCAAGGCCAAACGGATGAATCCATAGATATGGCTTCAACTATTGATAAAGCCTTTCTTTATACGTCATTCAGCTTATTCCTTGGGACCATTTTGTTTGGACTGCTTTGGTTTAAGAATACGATTTCACCTGTATTGGAGAAACGAATGAAGCGGCTTTTGACCGTGTCATTGATCATGATGGGCGGAGCACTTGTGTTCCAGCTGCCGATTCAGACAAAATCAGCGGCAGACGTGTCCTTTTGGGGGGCATTTCAGCCTTCGCTTTTACAAGAAACGATTGCGTCCACTTCTGGCGGTAGTCTGTGGATGATGCTTATGGCGTCATTTGTTCTTCTCACCATCTGGACAATTGTGGCGGTGAGAAAAGGGGATTTCTCTTCTTTTCGAGTTTGGCTGTTTCCACTGCTTCTCTTCATAGTGCTTCTTTGGCTGAAGGCACAAATCGGACATCCAGCCGCAACAGACAATAAAATACTCACAACATCACTTGATTTCATCCATCTCATCTCTGCTTCGATTTGGGTCGGTGGTTTAACAGCCATTGTCCTTCTATTGATAAAGAAACTGCCAAATGAAGATGAGCCGCTCATACGGAGTACGCTAGCAGCGTTTCATCCTTGGGCACTGCTCTCCGTTGGACTCATTGTGTTTTCAGGATTTGTGAATGCCATCTTTATTTTGCAATCGTTTGACGCTCTTTTCCAATCAGCATACGGACGCACCTTTTTAATCAAGCTTGGTTTATTTATCATCATGGGCCTTCTTGGGCTTATGCATTACTTGATGCTGAGATGGGAAAAGAAGCAGAAACGCAGCATTTCCTTACGAGCCGAATGGATGATCGGGATCGCCATTTTGTTATTAACGGCTGTCTTTACCAATATTCCGAGCCCTCCTCCGCCTGCACCAGAGCCCTTCTTTGGCGCAAATCAGGTCGAGCATCGTGATATTGTGTCCTTGAGCATTACTCCGAATGCCCCGGGGAAAAACTCATTCGAAGTGGCATTTACAAAGAAGAATGGCGAAACGATCACTGATATTCAATCTGTAACAGCCAAGATCCATAAGGTGGCTTTATTCGGTGATGAGACACCGAGTGAATTTCAGCTGAAACGATTAAAAAATGGGCATTTCTCTGCTGAAAATCTCTTATTAAATGAAAAAGGCACATGGAAAATTGAAATCCATGCGTTAACTGGTTCTTTTAAGAATATCGATACCACATTTATTAGAAGAAACTAAAAGGAGTTATCACATATGAAAAAATACGTTAAAGCTTTATTACCAATGCTTCTCGCTTCATTTTTATTGGCAATTCCTGTGAGTGCGCACGTAACAGTCAAGCCTGATACATCTGCGACAAATGCTTGGGAGACCTATACATTAAAGGTTCCTTCTGAGAGTGACAGCCCGACGACTAAGGTTGTCGTGACAATTCCTAAAGGCGTAGAATTCCAGCAATATGAGCCAGTACCTGGCTGGAAAACATCAACTGAAGAGAAAGATGGCAAGGTAACAAGAGTGACTTGGGAAGCAACAGGTAAAGGTGTGCTTGCTGGACAATTCCAGCAATTCGTTTTTGTAGCGAAAAACCCTGAAAAAGCAGGTGAAGCTGCTTGGGATGCGTATCAATATTATAAGGATGGAACAGTCGTTGAATGGACTGGCGATAAAGATGCTGATAAACCTCACTCCATCACAAACATTGTGGCATCTAATACTGTAACGGATTCACATGGCCAGGAAAAACCAAAAGAAGAAAAGGCCTCTGAAACAGCCACTGCTTCTTCCTCACCACTTGTCCTTGGTCTGTCCATTGCTGCTCTAGTCGTGGCACTGATTGCACTTGGACTTGCTTTTAGAAAGAAATAAAAGCTGTATGAGCGATCGTTTTCTTAGAAACGATCGCTTTTTCTTCCTTTACACATGTACAAATCGCACTGTTTACTTTTATGACGATCAATTATTTTCCATTTTCCCAACTTGTTATTACCAATATAGGATTGAATAGGATAAAGCCGCGTGACATAATGAGACAGATGACCACATAGGAGGCTATGAGATGAACCATGTAATCATATTTGCTCATCCCCAGCAAAGCTTAAATCAAACCTTATTAGATCTTGTTGTGAGCACTCTATTGAACAATGGTCATAAAGTGACTGTTCGTGATGTCTATGCCCTAGGTTTTTCGCCAGAGCTCACCATTGCAGAAAAGGCTGCCATCAAATGCGGTGATGTCCCGATTGCCATTCAAAGAGAGCAGACGCTGATTCAGCAAGCGGATGTGCTGACGTTTATTTTTCCAATATGGTGGACAGGCTTGCCGGCTATGCTAAAAGGATATGTAGAACGCGTCTTTTCTGAAGGTTTTGCTTATCAGATCAGTGAGGATGGAGAGATTGAAAATCTGCTTCGGCACAAAAAAGGTGTCATTATCAACACCCACGATGCACCGAGGACTTTTCTTAATTCCAATAAGATTTCCACCTCCTCCCATCACATGACAACCGATACTGAAGTCTTCAATTTTATTGGCGTTCAGCCTGTCGAACGGCTTTTGTTCAGCAGCATGGAGCAGGCATCTGCAGATTACATACATGAAATTTTGAAAGAAACGAAAGAAACGGTGGATCAGCTTTTCCCGCCTGCTGTTTAACATAAAAAAGACTGCCGAGATTCCTCTGACAGTCTTTTTCACGTTTATTCGTCTAAACCAATGGATACATATTTTGTTTCTAAATAAGGCTCGATCCCTTCGATGCCGCCTTCTCGGCCAATTCCGCTCTCTTTCATACCGCCAAAAGGTGCTTGGACAGCCGATGGACCGCCATCATTCCAGCCAATGATCCCATAATCGAGATGTTCTGAAATGTAGAGTCCGTTCCGATAATTTTCTGTAAAGAAATAAGCTGCAAGGCCAAAAGGTGTATCGTTGGCTAATTCAATTGCCTCGTCTAACGTTTTGAATGTCGTAATAGGTGCCACTGGACCAAAGGTCTCTTCATGCATAATGTTCATCGAAGGGTCCACATGTGTAAGAACCGTTGGCTGGACAAAATAATATGATTTGTCATCGTCGAAATACGTATCGCCGCCTACAAGAACTTTCGCCCCTTTATCCACTGCATCTTGAATTTGGCCGACAATTTTATCAAAACCGCGCTTGTTGATAATTGGACCGATGGATGTGCCTTCTTCAAAGCCATTTCCTACTTTCAGCTTTTCTACTTCTTTGCTGAATCTTTGCGCAAATGCTTCATGAATGTCTTCATGCACAATTAAGCGGTTGGCACAGACACAGGTTTGCCCTGCGTTCCGAAACTTAGATGCCACTGCTTGTTTGACAGCTAGTTCAAGATTCGCATCCTTGTCTACGATGAGCGGAGCATGACCGCCAAGCTCCATTGATACGTGTTTGACTGTACTGGCACTGTTTTTGATCAGGTGCTTCCCGACGGGCGTTGAGCCTGTAAACGTGATTTTTCGAATCAATGGACTATCTGTGAAGATTTCACCCACTTCTTTGCCATCTCCCACAACCCATTGCAGTGCATCCTCTGGAATGCCGGCTTCATGACCTAATTTTACTAGTTCTATAGCTGTCAGCGGTGTGTCTTCAGCAGGTTTTACAATAAACGTACAGCCTGCTGCAAGCGCAGGAGCTGCCTTTCTCGTAATCATCGCCGCAGGGAAATTCCACGGAGTAATGGCAGCAACAGGACCAACTGGCTGTTTTGTGACGAAAAGGCGTTTGTTCGTCGTATGTGACGGGATGGTTCTGCCGTAGATTCGCTTTGCTTCTTCTGCGTACCATTCAATATAACCAGCCGCATAGACGATTTCTCCTAATGCTTCTTGATACGGCTTTCCGTTTTCTTCTGTGATGATTTTCGCAAGCCTCTCTTTATGCTCAATCATCAGATCAAACCACTTGCGAATGATATTGGCACGTTCATGTGCTGACGTTTTTGCCCATGATTTAAATGCTTTGTGTGAACGGGAAATTGCATCTTCGATCTGTTCTTTTGTATGCTGAGCAACTGAAGCAATTTCTTCTCCTGTTGCAGGATTATACACTTTGAGTTCGTTTGTCATGCTCTACCGTCTCCTTCGTTCTTGGATTCATTACATATAGTATATACCCAATGAGTACCCAACCTAAAAGCAATATCCATTCAGCTGGCCAAGATAAGGAGGCCGGCATTCCTGGAAAGTAAAATGAAAGGAAAAGAAGACTCAGTCCGATGGCTAAAACACCTGTCGTCCGCCAATATTTAATGCTGTATGGACGCTCCAGCTCAGGTTCTGTTTTCCGAAGTCTCATAAAGGCAATGGACACGATTAAGTACCCGACGATGATTCCGACACCGCCCGCATTGACAATCCATACGAGGGCAGGGCGCCCTAATAATGGAGCGAAAAAAGCCAAAGCTCCAAGAAATAAAATGGCATTTGTCGGTGTTTTATACTTTGGATGAATATACGCAAACCATTTGGAAATCATACCTCTTTCCGCCATAGCATATAAAATACGGCTTGCACCGATAATAAAAGCATTCCAGCTCGTCACAATCCCTGCTACACCGCCAATAACCAGCACTGTTCCAAACGCTTGATGACCGAGAAGCTGAACCATCGCATCTGCTGTTGCTAATGAAGAGGCTTCAAGCTGTCCCTTTGACATTCCAGCAGCTACCCCAAAAACAATAAGCAGATAAAAAATGACCGCACTCACGATGGAAATAATCAAGATTCTCCCAATGATTTTTTTTGGTGCGTTAATCTCCGCCGCTACTTGCGGAATGACATCAAACCCAACGAATAAAAAGGGAATCATGACTAACACCGCCATAAGACCGCCAACCCCGCCTTGAAACATCGGCTCAAGGTTTGCAAAATCTCCATTAAATGTTGCGCCGCCTAAAAGGAGAAAACCTGTCAGAATAATCGCCACTGTGAACACGGACTGAAAAATGGCAGCAGGCTTCGCCCCAATATAATTCAGCGCTGTTAAAAACAATGCACCGCCAGATCCAATCAATACCCACGTGAAATAAACGTCCCATCCCCCTATATTCCATAAGAAGCCAGCATGCTGTGTTGGAATCGCATAATCAATGACGGTCGGCAAGGCGACAGCTTCAAACGTAATCACAGACACATAACCAAACAATACGCCCCATGCTGAGACGAACGCTGCTTTCATCCCAAATGCCCGCTGGACAAAAACGAGCCCTCCGCCTGTCTCTGGAATCGCAGACGAAAGCTCAGCATACGTAAGTCCGATAAAGATGACGAGAATACCGCCTATAACGAAAGCAATCACACTGCCTAAAAATCCAGCTGTTAAAATCCAATCTCCCGAAAGTACAACCCAGCCCCAGCCAAGCATTGCACCAATGGACAAAAACAGTACGTCAGACTGCGACATGGTTTTTGCCATTTGTTGTTTTTGCATACAACCATCCCCCTTTGTTGTTTAGCGTGCTTTGAAGGCGTCCTCGATGATCCCTAGTCCTTCGTGAAGCAGCTCATCTGTGATGACAAGTGGTGTTAAGAAGCGAATGATATTCCCATTAATCCCTGCCGTTAAAAGAAGCAGCCCGTGCTCATTTGCATATGCTGCAATCGCTGCGGCTCTTTTCTTATCTGGTGTACGCGTTGTTTGATCTTCCACAATTTCAATTGCCGCCATTGCCCCTAACCGGCGGACTTCTCCAATGAATGGATACGCTGTTCTCCATTCATTGGCTTTGTCCTCAATGACTTGTCCAATGTGTTCAGATCGTTGATTCAGTTGTTCTGTTTCAATGATATCAAGGACAGCCAGTGCAGCCACACAGCCTAACGGACTTCCTGCATATGTTCCCCCGAGCTCTCCTGGATCTGCCGCATCAAGCAGTTCTTTTCTGCCAACGACACCGCTCAGCGGTAAGCCAGCTGCAAGAGATTTTGACACAGTAATTAAGTCCGGTACCACATCAAAGTGCTCAATCGCAAAGTATTTCCCTGTTCTTGCAAAACCGGTTTGGATTTCATCTGCAACAAAGACAATCCCGTGCTGCTGACAGAAGGAAGCGACATGCTGAACGAAGCGCTTCGATGGCACAATGAATCCGCCCTCCCCTTGGACTGGTTCCATGACCACACAAGCAACGGTTTCTGGTGCAACGGTCGCGACGAAAAATTGATTGAATTGATCAATGATGTACTCGTCATAAGCAGCATCGCTTAATCCTTCAGGTTTTTGATAGTAATAAGGGTACGGTGCTTGGTACACCTCAGATGCGAATGGCCCGAAGCCAAATTTATACGGCTTGACCTTGCTCGTCATGCTCATTGTCATATTCGTTCTGCCGTGAAAACCTCTTGTGAACGACACAACGGCCTGTCTTTTCGTATATTTACGTGCAATTTTCACCGCATTTTCAACAGCTTCTGCACCTGAATTAAGAAAAATGGCTTTCTTATCATGATCCCCTGGTGTGAGATGGCACAGCTTCTCTGCCAATTCGATATACGATTCGTACATCATCACGTTGAATCCTGGGTGAATCAGGCTCTCTGCCTGTGCTTTGACCGCTTCCACGACCTTTGGATGTGAATGTCCTACGTTTAATGTGCCAATGGCGCCTGCAAAATCGATAAATCGGTTCCCATCAATATCGAACAGCTCGGCTCCTTTCCCCTTCGCTGCAAGATGACGGTTGCCATTACTTACGCCTCTTGCGACGTATTGATCTCTTTTCCCCTGCCATTCTTCAGTTGAAAAACGGTTTGTTGTCGTTTGACTCATGGTCATCCATCCCCTTTATATCCTTTTTTATTATTCTGAATATTTTTTGGTATGATAGAAAGTACCAATATCATTTTTTTCATGGTATCAGAGAGGATGGAATGATGAGATGCTGACAATTCAACTAGATCAAACAGGGCAAAACGGATATATTTATCATCAAATTTATACGAAAATTAAAGGGGAAATCTTAAACCGCAACCTTCAGCCGCATGATCAATTACCGTCCAAACGAGAGTTAGCCGATACATTAAACGTCAGCGTTAATTCAGTGAATGGCGCCTATCAGCAGCTGCTTGCCGAGGGATATTTATATTCGGTTGAACGCAAAGGGTTTTTCGTGGAATCACTAGAAACGTTTCATAAATCTGGTCAGCTAAAACCCTCTTCTCTTCCTGTAGATTTAAAGGAAGAACCGATTGCACGAGACGACTGGTATTCCTTTTCACATATCTCCGTCGATACAGCGAACTTTCCATTTAAAAGCTGGCTGAAAAGTGAACAAAAGGCGATCCATCTCCACCAAGATGCCTTCGGTGAGCTTCCGCATCCACAAGGTGTGTATGAGCTGAGGGAAACGATTGCCCGGCTGATCGGACTTGCGCGAGGAGTCAAATGCTATCCAGAACAGCTCATTTTAAGTGCAGGCACACAGTCACTGATCCATTCGTTATCAAGCATTCTTCCGGCCGATCAAGTATACGGGCTAGAAAACCCTGGCTACCGCCGGCTCTATCAAATGCTGAAAAACAATCATCACCAAATTGAAACGATTGGCATTGACCAAAAAGGTGTGCGGATGAGCGACATTCTAAAAAAACAGCCGAATGTGTTGATCATTACCCCTTCACATCAATTTCCAACAGGGGTGATTATGCCGATTTCCCGGCGCATTCAGCTGTTAAACTGGGCAGCCGATCAGCCAGATCGTTATATCATTGAGGATGATTATGACAGTGAATTTAAATATGGCACAGACAGCATTCCGGCGCTGCAAAGTCTTGACCGATATGACAAAGTCATTTATATGGGCACCTTTTCAAAATCATTGCTGCCCGGCTTGCGGCTAAGCTATATGGTGCTGCCTCAGCATTTATTGAGACGCTATAAGGAGGAACAGCATTTTTTCATTCAAACAGCTAATCTTTTTACACAATACACCCTTCTTCATTTTATAAAAGATGGGGCGTATCAACGGCATATTAAACGAATGAATGGTTTATATGAGGAAAAACGGAAGCAGCTCATTGAAGAGCTCAATACGGTTTTTGCTGACAATGTGCGGATTATTGGAGAAAATGCCGGGCTTCATTTTATTGCAGAGTTTCGCTCAAATCGAACGCAGCATGAGATTTTACAGCGAGCGAAAGAAAGAAAGCTGAAAATGTACGGAATGGATCGCTTTACCCTTGATGAGCAATTGCCGGGGCATCAGCCAGGCTTTGTTCCGCTCGTCCTCGGCTTCTCACATATGAAGCAAGAGGATATTCAGCCGGCAGTGAAACGGCTGTATGACGCCATTTTCGGGAAATAAAACAGCCAGCTGCCCTTCACAGACAGCTGGCTTACCACCGCTTTTTATCTATAGCTAGAATCGATGACATGAGTCCAGGAAAAGCGGTCTCGATGTCTTCTTTTCTTAAAGAATAGTAACGGTGCTTCCCGTCAATTCTCACTTTCACGACGCCTGCCTCCCTCAGCACTTTGAAGTGATGGGAAAGCGTGGATTTGGCAATATTCATCTCATACGTGCCGCATGTCCTCTCCCCCGCCTCTGCTAAGCAGCGGACAATTTCTAACCGGATTGGATCAGCCAATGCGTGCAGCACAGAAATCAGTCTCATATCTTCTTTGTTTGGATGGTTTGGATTCGTCATACAATAAATGTATCGTATTTTGTGCCAACATACAATCTCATTCACCTGAAGCACTAGTCAAGTAACGATATGGCTTCACAAACGTCCATTATTCATGAGACTGTCTGAAGGGAAGGAACCCATTTTGAAACATAATATATGGATTAGTTTATTGATGATGATTCTCGCGATCTTCCTCTGCGCCTGCCAGTCCGTCCAATATTCTCAGTCAAAACCACCTAGTGCGGAAGAGTTATTAGCTATGGATCAGCAGGCAGATTTATTTCAATGGGAAGGAACGGTCTATGAAACAAATGTAGATTGGACGACATCCTTACACGTCACAAAACATCAGCAAGTAGGTGTCATTCAGAAAACAGCCGTCAAAAATTTTGAACATGGTACAGCTTCTAGGCTGCAAAAAGGGACCGCTATTTACTCTGTGAAAGAGAGAGAAGACATTTTGGTCATCGAACTTCACGGCAAAACAAAAATATATACCGCACATGCGGAAGGATAAAATACCTGTCATGCAGACGGGTATTTTTTTAAGTTCATTTTCTTGTCTTAGGGCATTGGTTTTGTTATCATAGCAAAAGTGACCACTCGGTTTCCATTGTGACCCTATGGTTTTGCCGATTCGGAAAGGACTTATGAAGATGAACGAAAAGCAAGAAGAGATTTTGCGGGTTTCAAAGAAATTATTTTCTCAAAAAGGCTATATGAGTGTCTCCATGCAGTCAATTGCCGATGCCTGTAAAATATCAAAAGCGTCTATTTATAAACTGTTTGATTCAAAGGAAGCTCTTCTACTAGAACTGATTAAATACAATCAGCGCAAAATGAGAGAGATTTCCCGCATCATTCATTCAGAAACGACGCTGTCCAAAAAGGAAAAATTCACAAAGAAGATCAAGCTTGAGCTTGAAGAGTTTAAAGAGAATCATAAATTTTTGAACATGCTGTCCTTTGAAGCTTTTTCTCAGCATTCGCCTATTGTCATTAAACACTTACGCGAGACACGCTCCATTATCATGCAGCGGCACAGAGACATTATTTTGAGCACATATGGTGAATCCGTCGCTCCTTATGTCTGGGATCTCGTGATTGTTCTCAATGGATTAATGAGAGAATTCATCTTAATGCTGGCGATTGAGCACAAGAACATCAAATTAGAAAATGCTGCCGAGATGATTATCGGTGTGATGGACCGTGTATCGAAAAAGCCTTGCTCAATTGAGCCTGTGTTAACAGATCAGCTGATGGAATCTTATTTGTTTTCCTCACAGGACGGATATGATGAAGAAAAACTTGTCATCTCGTACTTAACGAAGATCAAACAAGAGCTTCACGCACTGTCAAACGGAGAAGAAAAGGACGATCTCCTCTCTGCGTATGAGCTGCTCAATCAAGAATTATCAAAGGATGAACCGAGGACCTTTTTAGTCAGCTCACTGCTCGATTATTTAGGCAAAAACAGCGTTTTATCACAAAACGTGTCACAGCTGAAAAGCATCATTTTATAGATAAAGAAGGGATAACATGAACCAATCAACTACATCGTATAATCGATCTGTGATTGTTGGGATTTTCCTCGTTGGGGCATTCGTTGCGATTTTAAACCAAACGCTTCTCATTCCAGCGATCCCGCATATCATGGAAGATTTCAATATTGAGGTCAGCAAAGGACAGTGGCTTACAACAGCCTTTATGCTGACAAACGGGATTCTCATCCCTATTACGGCTTTCCTCATTGAGAAATTTTCAAGCCGTTCTTTAGTTTTAACGGCACTTAGCATCTTTACAGCCGGTACAATTCTTGCTTCATTTGCAACGAATTTCCCGGTGTTACTTGCTGCGCGTATCGTGCAGGCAGCCGGTGCAGGGATTTTAATGCCGCTGATGCAAACGATCTTTTTAACCATTTTCCCGAAAGAAAAACGCGGGCAGGCAATGGGCATGGTCGGACTTGTCATTTCGTTCGCACCTGCACTTGGGCCAACACTTGGCGGCTGGATTGTTGACTCCTTCAGCTGGAAGTTCTTGTTCTATATTGTTCTGCCAATCGGTATCATTGATCTCATTCTTGCTTTCTTTTTAATGAAAAATGTGACGCAGCAAAGAGAGACACGTATTGATGTCTTATCTGTCATCTTGTCATCGTTCGGTTTCGGCGGGCTGCTTTACGGATTTTCTAGTGTCGGCACATATGGATGGACGAGTGCGACTGTTCTCATTTCGCTGATTGTCGGCGCTGTGAGCTTGTTCTTCTTTATCCTGCGCCAGTCGAACTTAACAAGACCGATGCTTGAGTTTGGTGTATTTAAATTTGCGATCTTTAGCTTAACAACCTTCCTTGGGATGCTTGTCTTTGCTTTATTGATTGGTACAGAGACGATTCTGCCGCTTTATACGCAGAATGTCAGAGGGCTGTCTGCACTTGATACAGGGCTTATCTTACTGCCAGGTGCTCTCTTCATGGGACTCCTGTCACCGATTATTGGACGGATTTTTGATAAAGTCGGCGGAAAAGGGCTGGCATTAGGCGGTTTTACGATACTCACCGTTACCACCCTGCCGTTTATGCTGCTCACCCTTGATTCATCAATCGCCCTCATTACGGTCGCCTACACGCTTCGCTTAATTGGGGTTGGGATGATCATGATGCCGCTGACAACCGCAGGTATTAACTCTTTACCGCCTCATTTGATCCCTCATGGGACAGCGATGAATAACACGATGAGACAAATAGGCGGTTCCATTGGAACGGCTGTGCTTGTTTCCATCATGAGCACCTCTGCTGCAAATGCAGAATTGGCCAATCCATTAAAATCGGCCGTTCATGGAATGAATACGTCATTCTTCATTTCTGGTCTGATTGCGGTCATTGGACTCGTCCTCTCTTTTTTCTTAAAGGAAAAAAAACGTGAGAATAAAGTGATGAAGCAGGAGCTATCTTCCTCCTCGTCTTCTTCATAAGAAAAAGAGCTCGGCATATGGCCGGCTCTTTTTTCATATACTCATACAATATCGTCCTCTCTGAAAACACATTTGTATTTCTAGTAAAGAAAAACCTTGATAATTTAAGGAAAAGAGTTGATAATAGGAACTATTCAATTTGTGAGAAAATTTTTACTATAGGAGATGTATGCATTGAAGGTCGTTAAATTTGGTGGCAGTTCACTTGCATCTGGCAAGCAGCTGCAAAAGGTATTTGACATTGTAACAGCAGATCCAGCTCGAAAAGCAGTCGTTGTTTCCGCACCAGGAAAACGGCATTCAACGGATACGAAGGTCACCGATCTATTAATTAGCTGCGGTGAACAATATTTACGTTTAGGCGAAGCACATGATTTAAAGGAAGCAGTCATCGAGAGGTATGCCTCAATAGCGGATGAACTCGGATTAGGTCAAGACATTATCGATACCATCAGGCAAGATCTAGACACATTATTACAGGCTGATTCATCCCGCCCTGAGTGCTATCTTGATGCCATTAAAGCAAGCGGTGAAGACAATAACGCTAAGCTCATTGCCGCCTATTTCCGCCACCAGGGTGTTGAAGCTCATTATGTGAATCCAAAGGAAGCTGGTTTGTTTGTGAGCGATGAGCCTGGCCAAGCGCAAGTTCTGCCGGAGTCTTATGATCATTTGTACAAATTAAGAGAGCGCTCTGGCATTATTATATTCCCTGGCTTTTTTGGCTTTAGTCTCGCGGGAGACATCGTCACCTTTTCGCGAAGCGGCTCCGATATTACCGGCTCCATTTTGGCGAATGGCCTGAAGGCAGATGTATATGAAAACTTTACAGATGTCGATGCTGTCTATGCCGTCAATCCAACAATCGTTCATGAACCGAAAGAGATTACAGAGCTGACATACCGGGAAATGCGCGAGCTGTCCTATGCTGGTTTTTCTGTGTTCCATGATGAAGCACTTATTCCTGCCTTCCGTGCAGGTATTCCAGTTCAGATTAAAAACACCAATAACCCGTCGGCAAAAGGGACAAAAATCGTAAATCAGCGGGACCATACAAATGGACCTGTTGTTGGAATTGCCTCAGACAATGGATTTTGCAGCATTTACATTAGTAAATATTTGATGAACAGAGAAGTCGGTTTTGGACGTAAGGTGCTGCAAACATTAGAGGAATACGGGCTTACGTATGAGCACGTACCTTCTGGCATTGATGATATGACCATTATTTTACGGCAGGATCAGCTGGAGGAGCAGCATATTGAAGAGGAGCTGCTAGACCGCTTGAAGCTCGTGCTTGATGCAGATGAGGTCGTTTTAGAGCGAAATCTCTCGCTGATTATGGTTGTAGGAGAAGCGATGCGTCATAATGTTGGCACAACAGCAAGAGCGGCAAAGGCGCTGTCAAAAGCGAAGGTCAATATTGAAATGATCAATCAAGGCTCTTCAGAGGTCAGCATGATGTTTGGCGTCAAAGCGGCGCAAGAAAAAGAAGCTGTCCAAGCCTTGTATGAGGAATTTTTCTCCATGTCTACTGTCCCTGTCTCTCTTTAATCAGCAGACTGCCAGATCTTTGGATCGGCAGTCTTTTTCATCTCGACGATCAGAGTGTTTTTGCGCATTAAAGTGTATCTATTTCTTATTTGATTTTGTATGATAGAGACAAATCAACTACACGTTCCGGCCTATGTTCGGAGCTACAAGGAGTCCTAAAACAATGCCTCGTCAACAACTATTAAAACAGTTTCGCAATTTTCATGATGCTTCTACTAGTATTTTAAACATGATGAGTCAATTCATTGATGTGAATACACTGTTTATTGCTAAAAATGATCAAAACACCAATCAGATTGTAAAGGTGCTAAATCATGACGAGCAGCTTCTTGAAGAAGGAGAAGAACTTCCTTACGAAAAAACATTTTGCAAACTGGCGGTCGATCATCAGGATACACTTGTGATCCCTGACATTTCGAGGGATGACCGTTCTAAATACTTAGGGGTCACGAAACACCTTCAAAGCGGCTCGTTTATTGGGGTTCCCATTGATTTTACAGATGGGACGAACTACGGGACGATTTGCGGACTTGATTTGAGACCGAAGCAGTTCACAGAAGAGCATGTGTATATGTTTGAAACGATGGCTTCTTTATTAAGCTACGTTCTCGAACTAGACCGTGCTAACCGGCAGATTAAGCAATTGTCTGTACCGATCGTACCTGTTGTTGATGGTGTCGCCGTGCTTCCTCTGCTTGGTGATATCGAAGAGACACGTGCTCAGCATATTTTGGAAACCATTTTACAGGAAAGCTACAGGCTGTCGCTCTCTCATTTGGTCATTGATGTATCGGGAACAAAAAGCCTGAATGAACAAAGCATTCAATATTTGGTCAGCTATGCACAAACACTGAGACTTTTAGGAATTTCGGCAGTTTTAACGGGCATTAAGCAAGACCTTGCTTTAAGTGCGATTCAATCCAATATATCGTTTAAAGACATCACCATCCGGAAAGACTTACCACAGGCACTTGCTCATATTGGATTGACGTTTACCAAGAATGAATAAGTTGTGATTTTGTGACTCCATAAAGAAAGGCTCATCTCAATGGATGAGCCTCAGATTATTGACAAAGAGCTAAAATGATCTCTATTTTAGCTCTGTCTTCTTTTCAGCATGATAGAAAACCTTTGCAGTCTAGGAAGGACGAGTACCGGAGCGGAGCGAATGAAACATTCGTGAGCACCGGCACGCAGGACTGACAACGAAAGCGAGGGTTTGTCTACACGCTGAGGCTCATCCCGATGGATGAGCCTCATTCGTGATCATACCAAAAGCTGCAAAAAGGAAGAATCGTTCCCCTCTTCTACTGCCTGCCGTATAAGCTGGGCATGAGAATCGTCTGTCACACTGTTTAATTTTTTCATGATATCATCTGTCGATAGCGCGTGTCCGGGTGCTCCCTGCGGAACATCAACACGTTTGCTGATGGTGGTGCCGTCAGATAAGGTGAGCTTCACAATCGTAAAGCGGTCTTTTGGAACAGCATCGGAATGAGGTACAATCGTTTGATCATATCCTCTGCTTACCCGCTTCATCCATGTCCGCATGTCTGATGGAATGGTTTTTTTCGTAAAGGCATCCAGCGTAAGCGTCTGTCCAAACACTGCCAGTGCGATGACGTATTCGACACTGAAACGTCCTTCTTCTCCAGTCAAAGGTGTCTGCTCAATAAGCGCTGCATCTCCGCCTGGCGGGAATATGACATCGACCTGTTTCACCTGCTCCGGCAAGAAAGCCCGCTCTTTCGTTAAAGATTGGATCGCCTCTGCTGCATGGTGGGCTGCTGAGCAGAATGGATATACTTTGAACCACAGCCCCGGTGAAACGATACGCCATGTAAAACCATAGCCCTCTAGTAAACGGCTTTCCGCAAGTTCCAGATCTCCATAGAGTGAAAAGAAACCAAGTGCGCCATCAAGAACCGAGTCATTCCCGCCAAAACCTGAACAAGCTAAGTCCATAGACCAAACGGCTGTTTTAGCAGCTAAGCCGGCTTGTAATGGTTTCATATCAGAGCCAAATTGCTTCCGCATTCCGGCTGATTGCGCTCCGGCAAAGCCGATTGCTTTCATCAGTTCTTCTCGTGTGACCTGCTTCAAATAACCAATCGCACATACTGCCGCAATGGCTCCGAGTGTTCCTGTATTATGCCAGCCCCGCTCATAATGCGCCTTGCCGATGGATTCGCCAAGTCTTGCCATCACTTCAACACCAGTGATATAGGCAGCTAAAAACCGCTCGCCATACCCTTTGCCGTCTGTCAGCTGTGATAGCAGCGCCGGAATGATGACCGCACTTGGATGTCCTCTCACATCTGAGTGCACATCATCATAATCAAGGGCATGGATGAGGTAGCCGTTCAGCATCGCTGCGGATTGGCGGCTCACCTTCTTTCCTTGTCCAATGACAGGAATCTGAGCGGTTCCGCCTTCCTGTTCAAGAAGCTGCATCAGCTTCTGAATCCCTTCATCCTCTTTCGCAGCAAGCGCTGATGCCGCAGCGTCTAACAGTGCATTTCTCGCCATTTGAATGGCCCGTTCATCTTGAAGCGGATCAGCAGAAAGCACTGCTTCTGCCAGTTGTTTTGTTAATTCCATGATCGAGACTCCAATGCCCGAACGGCAAGCTCAGCAAAGAAGGCAGCGGAAACTGGAAGTGCGTCTTCATTTAATGTAAACGCAGGGTGATGCCACTCCCTCGTTCCACTAGTCCCCATCCATACAAAAAATCCTGGAATGCGTTCTTGATAAAGAGCAAAATCTTCTCCGCCCGGTGACTGCTCTGCCTGTACAACATGTAAGTCAAGCGAGCCAGCCGTTTCTTCAACCACCTTTGTCAGACGCTCATCATTCATGACAGAAGGCAAATAAGGATGCCATCTCACTTCAGCCTCTGCTCCAAATCCTTCTGCAATTCCGCTGACGATTTGTTTCATAAGCTCTGGAATCATCGCTCTTACTTCAGGCTCAAATGTCCGAACGGTTCCTTCCATCTCAACACGGTCGGGTATGACATTCCATGATGTACCGCCTTGGATGCGTGTGATACTGACAACCGCATGATGCAAGGAGCTGATGCGGCGGCTGACGATTTGCTGAAGGGCGCTTGTGATCTGCCCGCTGATGGCAATGGGGTCTACCGTGTGATTTGGAATACCGGCGTGGCCACCCGTTCCTTTAATATCGATTTCAAACCGGTCCACACTCGCCATCAATGCTTTTTCTCTAATGCCAATCGTGCCAACTGGCAGGTCAGGCTTGTTGTGCATACCGAAAATCGCATCGACTCCATTTAAAACGCCTGCCTCTATGACGTGTTTCGCCCCTTGAGCAACTTCCTCAGCCGGCTGGAACAAAATACGGACCGTTCCTTTGATCTCGTGTTTCCGCTCTTTTAATAAAAGAGCCGCGCCAAAAATAGAAGCTGTATGGAAATCATGACCGCATGCATGCATTTTACCCGGTACCTTTGAAGAAAATGATTCGCCAGATGCCTCTTCAATCGGAAGTGCATCAATATCGGCTCTCAAAGCAATTGTCGGCCCCTCTTGTTCTCCTTTGATTTCACAGACAACGCCTGTTTGAAGGGCTGGGATATCAAGTACAGTGATCCCTTCCTCTTCTAACCAGTGGCGCAGTTTCTTTGTCGTTTCATATTCTTCAAACGCCAGCTCTGGATGCTCATGAAGCGATCGGCGAATGTTGATCAAACGTTTGTTTAAAGCTTCATTTCCTATTGATTTCACTAGACACTCACCCCTCTAAAGAATAAAAAGCAGCTTACGCTTCTTCAGCCGCTGCTTCTTTTTGGATAAATCGTTTCGTTCGTTCATTCTTTGTTTCATCAAATAGCTCAGTTGGCGTGCCCTGCTCAATAATATGACCATCCGCCATGAAAATCACATGGTCTGCCACTTCTCTTGCAAACGCCATTTCATGTGTGACGATAATCATTGTTGTTTCTTGAATCGCAATGGATTTAATGACTTGAAGCACACCTGAGACAAGCTCTGGATCAAGCGCTGACGTTGGTTCATCCAGCAAAATCGCATGTGGATCAACCGCTAACGCGCGGGCAATCCCAATCCGCTGCTGCTGTCCGCCAGATAATGTGACTGGATAGCTGTCAGCCTTTTGCTCTAACCCTACCTGCTTCAGCAGTTTCATACCGATTTCATTCGCCTGCTGCTTCGTCATTTTTTTCGTCACAAGCAACGATTCTGTAATGTTTTGCAGTGCTGTCTTGTTTTTAAATAAATTATAGTTTTGAAACACCATGGCCGTTTGTTGACGCAGGTGATGGGCTTCTTTACGTGAATATTTGGACGCATCGAGCCTTGCATCACCAATTTCAATCGTGCCTTCATCTGGTGTTTCTAATAAATTTAAACAGCGGAGCAAGGTGGATTTACCGGAGCCAGAAGGTCCGATAATGGCCACAACCTGCCCTTTTTTCACGTCGAGATTGATTCCGTCTAAGACGACAAGGTCGCCGAATGATTTCTTCAAATTGGTGAGCTTGATCATGTCCACACCTCCTTAATTCCGGTAAGGTTTGCTGATTTTTCGTTCAAACAGGTCCTGCAGGAAGCTATAAATGATCGTCATCACCCAATACACGATCCCTACGGCTAAATAGGTTTCAAAGTATTTATAGTTCGCCGATGCAATCATCTTCCCTTGTGCAAACATTTCTGCCACACCAATCGTAAAGGCAAGAGATGTTTCTTTTAAAAGACCAATAAAGGTATTCCCCGTCGCTGGAATTGCATTTCTAATGGCCTGCGGGAAAATAATTCTAACGTAAGACTGCCATCTTGTCATACCGACAGATAAGCATGCCTCCAGCTGCCCTTCATCCACTGAGTTCAGAGCTGCTCTGAAAATTTCTGCTAAGTATGCCGAGTTTTTAATACTTAATCCGATAATGACCGCTGTTAAAGCATCCATTGAGGTCATCGCAGGGAATAGCTGCGGGAGACCAAAATAAATGAGAAAGAGCTGAACCAAGGTTGGAACCGCTCTGAAGAAAGAAATATACAGCTTGGCAAATTGGTATAAAACAGGTATCCGGTTTTTCGTAATGAGAGCGAATACCACACCAATAATAATGGCAAATACCATGGAGACAATCGCCATGAAGATCGTTATCGGCAAGTATTGAAGCAATGTCGGAAACACCGTCACCATATACTGCCAATCAATTTTGTTCATGTCTGCTCTTCACCGCCGCTGTCTTTATTTTTTAATTGGCACTGTGACATCGTCTTTGAAGTATTTCTCAGACAATTTCTTAAGTGTCCCGTCTTCTCTTAATTCTTTGATGGCTTTGTTAAATTCTTCTCTTAGTTTGTCATGCTTTTTATCTTTCGCAAATGGGTAGCCTACTTCTTCATATACAATTGGGTTGCCTACGATTTTCAGCGGCAGACCTGTTTTTTCAATTTGAGCAAGTAATACACTTCGTCCGTTGACATAAGCATCTACGCGGCCATTTGCCACTTCATTTAATACGCCGTCTTGCGTTTCATATGTTTTAATCTTAATTTTCTTGTCCGGGTCTTTGCTCTCTAAGTTTTTAGCATGGTTAGAGCCAAGAACCGCCGCCACTGTTTTTCCTTTTAAATCGTCAAGACCTTTGATGTCGTTGTTGTCTTTTTTCACGATGATTTGTGTTCCTGCGTAAGCGTACGTATCTGTAAAGTTAAATGTTTGTTTACGCTCGTCTGTGATGGCAACTTGGTTTGACACTGTATCGAGCTTACCAGACGTCAGCTGTCCCATCAGTCCGCTGAATTCACTCAGCTGCCAGTCTAGTTTGTAGCCAAGCTTTTTCGCAATGGCTTCTGTTACTTCAACATCGAATCCGACAAGCTTGCCATTGTCTTTATAAGCAAACGGATAGCTTTGTCCTGTAGCGCCTACTTTTAACACTTTTTCGTCTTTGCCTTCACTCTGATTGCCGCCGCAAGCTGCTAAAACTGCCAGCATTGCTGCAAATAGAACGACTAGCCACTTTTTGTTTTTCATGTTTGTAAACCCTTCTTCCTCTTATGGTTGTGTGATATCTGATCTTAATTGTTTTTTGAAATAAACCGTGATATGACCTTTGCCTAAATCTTTTTCTCCTGCTCTGACATAGCCTTTACGCTCATACATCTCTATCAGCCATGGATGCTTATCAGCTGTACCGAGCGACACGTACGGCACCTTCAGTGTATCCCTTAGCACTTCGGTTTCCACCCATTCCAGCAAGGCTGAGCCTGTGCCTTTTTTGGCGGCTGGTTCTGAGGCAAACCACCAGATATGAGGGACGCCGAACGGTCCTGGCTGCTCTCCCCAAGGCATACGGAGTGATAAGGTGGATAGAAGCTCTCCGTTTTCTTCCATCACATAGCAAAGATTCTTTTGTACATTTTTCTGAACGAGAGCGAAATCGGCATGTGCTGCTTGGAACTGGATGCCTAGCTCACGAATTGGCTCGTATGCTCTTGTTGTCAGTTCAAGCAGCGCCTCTATATCTGCCTCTGTTGCCAGACGAAACGTGTATCCCAACGTTAGTCACCTCACCCTTATGTCGTGTAGCGATTTTTTGGCTCTGTTAATCCAAGATTTTCTCGTAAGGTTTGTCCTGTGTAATCGGTTTTGAATAAGCCTCGCTCCTGAAGGATTGGGACGACGCGGTCTACGAACACATCCAGCCCTTCTGGCAAGAGCGGCGGCATGACATTAAAGCCGTCTGCTGCTTCTTCACGAAGCCATGTTTCCATCACATCTGCCAGCTGCTGCGGCGTTCCAATGAAAATATTATGACCGCGTGAGCCGGCAACCGATTGATAAATCTGGCGAATGGTCAGGTTATCCTTTCTCGCCATATTCATCACGAGATCAAAACGGCTTTTCACCGCATTTGACGTGCTCGGATCAATCTCTGGAAGCGGTCCGTCTAAAGGATACTGAGACAGATCAATCCCGCCTAAGTAATTTTGCAGAATGCTCAGTCCAATCTCAGGAACAATCAGCTCCTGTAATTCTTCATATTTCGCTTGGGCTTCTTCCTCTGTATCAGCAATGATTGGAAAGATACCCGGCATGATGCTGACGTCCTCTCTAGCACGGCCAGCAGCCTCTACTTTCCCCTTCAAGCTTTGATAAAATTCCTTCGCTTTATCGAGATCGTTTTGTGCAGTGAAAATGAGCTCTGCTGTTTTTGCTGCAAGCTTTTGGCCATCTTCAGAAGATCCTGCTTGAATGATCACGGGCTGCCCTTGCGGCGTGCGTGATACGTTGAGAGGACCTCTTACTGAGAAGAACTCACCTTTGTGCTGGAGCTCATGAAGCTTACTAGATTCGAAGAATTCTCCCGTTTCCTTGTTTCTGACAAGGGCGTCTTCCTCCCAAGAATCCCAGAGACCTTTGACGACCTCGACGAACTCTTCTGCCCGCTCATATCGTTTATGGTGTGCTAAATGCTCTTCTCCGCTAAAATTTTTCGCTGTTTCTTCAATAGAAGATGTGACCACATTCCATGCCGCTCTTCCGCCTGATAAATGATCAAGGGAGGCAAACTGCCTTGCAATATGGAAAGGCTCACTGTATGTAGTGGAAGCTGTTGCTGCTAAACCAATGGTTGAAGTAGACTCAGCAATAGATGAAAGCAGCGTGAGCGGTTCAAATCTTGTTAATACGTTCGGATGAGAGGTTTGATTAATGGATAAACTGTCGGCTAAAAAGAGCAAATCCAGCTTTCCTTCCTCTGCCTTTTTCGCTAATTGTTTAAAATAATCTAGGTTCATGGCTGCATCTGGTACTGCATTCGGATGTCTCCAAGAGGCAACGTGATGTCCAGTTCCTGCGATGAATACGCCTAGCTTGAGCTTCCTTTTCGGCTGTGACACTTGTTCTTCATCCTTTCTATATCCTACATGTATCAAACTGAAGTCTTAGAAGATACATTTTTCTGATTGAATTAATCGGTTTTATTAATAAAAAAAGGGCAAATGTTGCGAAAAATGAAAAATAATTATTACTATATGCCCTTTTTACAGGATTGTCAACCGCCTTCTGAACCTCCAAAATAAGGGATTTCAAACGCTCATGATGGTGTATCAATCTCAATATTTCCGATGAGCCGGTCTGTGGTATGTGTCAACAATTGACTGCGTTCCAGCATGTTGTGAGCGATGACAGAATGAGTGGAATTTGCGGTGCGGACAGCAATCGCTTTTTGAGGAGATAGATTGATGATGTTATTGCGCAGCACACGGGCTGAGGCGGCCTGGTCAATAAAGATCGCCGTCGGCTGTCCGATCGATCGATTTAAATAGAAACGGTTATCTCCAATTTGTGGCGAACCATTTTTAATATACATCACCACATATAAGGATGTTTCTTCAAAGGAATTATCTTTAATCTCTAATGCCCCCGTCGTGCTGCTGTATACAGCGTAGTTTTGATAGTTTTTAAAGCGATTCTGCCAGATGAAAGCCTTTGCATTTTCGGTGACACTGATCGTATAGGAAGAATCTAGCTCCGGATGTCCTTCTTGAATAAAGTGATTGCCGTTGATCCCGACTTCCCCTTCCTGCACCCAGATTCCTCTGCTGAATTCTTTGAATTGATTGTGCTGGATGAGAATATTCGTTCCTCTCACCACGGCCGCATCGATAACAGAGTAGACCGTATTGTTTGAAAAGACGACACTATCCGATTGATAGATACGCAGCGAGGCGCTTCTTTTTCCGGTATTCGTTCCTGATTCAATATGGTTTCCTTCTATTAGAATACGATTCGCCATATAAACGGACACAGCCGCATCTTCAAAAAGACTAATCTTATTGCCTGTAATGTGAACACTGTCTCCCCTCACATCAATCCCTTTTTCAAACCCCTCAATCATATTGCCAATAATCACCACATTGTTTTCCGTTTGACCAAGTGAGACGCCTAAGCTCGTAATCCCTGCTTTTGTCACACCTCCTCCTACTGCACGAATCAAATTGTTGGCAATGATCGTTTCGGTGGAGAAGCCATAGGAGATACTGCTATCTGTATGATTGCCTTCAATGATCACACCATAGCCGTTAAAGTTATAGATGGAGCTTGCAGCACCTCCTCTGACGATGTTGTTGCGAATCTGAATATTCAGAGGCTCCTCCATATTAACGGCATTTTCTCCATAGCCTTCAATATCAATGCCCATTCTTGGCTCGACCCCATTTACTCCTGCTCTTTCCAAGAGACAGTCCTCCACAATAACCCCATCACAGCCTGTAATCGAAATATTGTTTCGTCTCGAATCTGTGATGGTGCAGCCAGAAATATCAATAGATGCAGCAGGCGAGTATGGTTCCCCCTCTGTCAACAAACCGTGGGGACTGACAATGATGCCGTCTCCCGTACAATTTTTTATTTGGACATGATTGACCTCTACATGGGAGGCACCTTCAATACATATCCCAAAGCCCCATTCATGGGTTTTTCGTTCAGCGGGGAGCGGCTTGTATACATGCTCATGACGATCCCCTTCAATACGCCCGCCTCGAATGGTCACATGCTCAACCTTTCCTATATAAAAAGCTGCATACCCCCATGAATCATTTGGTTTCACCTTTATTACAGCGTCTGACGCCATCTCAATGCATATATGACTTGGCACCCGTATACCTGCACCTCGGAAAGGAAAAAATGGATCACCTCTGTACACCGCATCGATTAAATATGTGCCGCTCGGCAGCCAGATATGGGAATATCCCTGTGCTTTTGTCCACTCTAAACATTCATTGAGCTTAGCTGTGCAATCCGTTTTCCCGTCAGCAATTACGCCAAAATCTAGTACATTGACAACTGGTTTTTTTAGATCAGATTCATTCAATTCCCCCAACCTAATCACTCCTTTTCACACATGTTCTCTTGTCATCCTATGCATGTGGTAAAGGTTTGCTTGTACATTCCTTCAAATTTTAAATAAATTCTTTTGGAATAACTTTCCGATAATTTTCACTTCAAAGAATTTTTCAATTTTTTGAGTCTTTACGCCTATTGAACTAACATTTTCCTGTTTTAGAATAGTTTTATATTGACACAAGAACTATACAAGAATATCATTTTTCTCATATCTCTTTTTTTAAGAAAGGATCTATGCCATGTCTACAATTGATCACGATAAAATTGTTAAAAGTGTTCCTCAAAAAGGGTTTTTTGGACATCCTAAAGGACTTTACACACTGTTTTTCACTGAATTTTGGGAGCGTTTCTCCTATTATGGCATGCGTGCACTGCTTATTTATTATATGTACACAGAGGTGACAAAAGGCGGTCTAGGCTTTGATCAGACGACAGCCAATTCGATCATGTCTGTCTACGGTGCGCTTGTCTATATGTCAGGAGTGATTGGCGGATGGCTCGCCGACCGGGTATTTGGATCATCCAGTACGGTCTTTTATGGCGGAGTTTTCATTATGCTTGGCCACATGATTTTGGCTTTGCCAAGCGGAGCAACAGCGCTCTTTATTAGTATGGGACTGATTATTATCGGGACAGGTCTTCTCAAGCCAAACGTTTCAAACATTGTTGGCGACCTGTATACAAAAACAGACCCGCGCAGGGACTCTGGATTTAGTATTTTCTACATGGGGATCAACATGGGTGGCTTTATCTCCCCATTAATTGTCGGAACACTCGGTCAAAAAGTGAATTTCCACCTCGGGTTCTCACTCGCTGCCGTTGGGATGCTTGTTGGACTCATTACATTTGTCGTCACAAAAAAACCGAACCTTGGTCTTGCCGGCACGTATGTGACAAATCCATTATCAGCTGCCGAACGTAAGAACTTCAAAATTTACGGATCATTGGTTGTGATTTTGCTTGCGGTTTTTGCTGTCATTGGCATTCAAACAGGCGCACTCACAATTATTCTATTCACTTGGTTTGTCAGTGCCCTTGGTGTACTCATTCCGATTGTTTATTTCATTGTCATGTATTTCAGTAAAAAGACGAGCGCAGTGGAACAATCCAGGGTTCTCGCTTATATTCCATTGTTCCTTGCTGCCGTGATGTTCTGGGCAATTCAAGAGCAGGGCTCAAACATTTTAGCAACATATGCAGATCAACGAACAAACTTGAATTTCCTTGGGATGACACTAGCGTCTTCATGGTTCCAATCATTGAACCCAATCTTTATTGTGCTGCTGTCTCCAGTGTTTGCTTGGTTATGGGTCAGACTTGGGAAGAAACAGCCGTCTACCCCGATTAAATTCTCACTCGGTCTTCTGTTTGCAGGGTTATCCTTCATCATCATGATCATTCCTGCATACATGTCCGGTCCGAACACACTTGTGAGCCCATTATGGCTCGTTCTGAGCTTCTTCCTCGTCGTGATCGGAGAGCTCTGCTTATCACCAGTTGGACTGTCAGCGACAACAAAGCTGGCCCCTGCTGCCTTCTCAGCGCAAACGATGAGCCTTTGGTTCCTTTCAAATGCAATGGCACAAGCGATCAATGCGCAAGTAGTCAAACTGTTTGATAAAGTGCCGGAAACCGTCTATTTCGGTATCATCGGATTCCTTGCCATCGTTTTATGCGGTGTGATGCTATTACTGACACCAGTGATTAAGAAAGCGATGAAAGGCGTTCATTGAATTAAAAAAAGAAGCCTCCCGATTGGGTTGGCTTCTTTTTGATGGTTTAAAACCGGATCTCGTCATCTCCATGGATTTGCAGATTCAGCGGCTCACTTTGTGCCTGATGCTTTTTCACATAGCGGTGATAGACAACATATCCAATGATCATAAGCGGTACACCGACATATAGCCCGATGCGCTGCTCTTGATCAAAGGCAAGACTGACCAATACGATGGTATTCAGTGTAATTGCAATGATCGGCAGCACCGGATAAAGAGGCGTTTTAAATTTTAAGTTTTCCAGCTTTCCGCCTGCTTTCAAGTATTTTCTACGGAAAAGCAGCTGTGATAATGTAATCGTGATCCAGCCTGTCTGGGCACTCATGCCGGCAATGGACACGATCCAGGCAAATACCGTTTTCTCAGCAAAGAACCCGGATAACAGCGAAATCCCTGTAAATAGGAAGGTGAGCAGTAAGGCATTCATCGGAATACCGCGTTGATTGACGCGTCTAAATGCTTTTCCTGCCATTCCTTCCTTCGATAAGGAATACAGCATTCTTGTTGATGCATACAAGCCAGAGTTCGCAACAGATAATAAAGCAATGATAATGACAAAGTTCATGATGTCTGCCGCAAAAGGAATGCCCGTTCTCTCAAACACAGTAACAAATGGGCTTTGCAGCACACTAGCTTCCTTCCAAGGCACCATACCGGCTAAGACGAAAATCGATAAGACGAAAAAGACAAGTGTACGCCATACGGTCTGATGGATCGAACGGGGAACGGTTTTCTCAGGGTTTTCACTTTCTCCTGCCGCAATCCCGATCAGCTCTGTTCCTTGAAACGAAAAATTTACTGTTATCATCGTAACCACAACAGCGAGCAGGCCATTTGGAAACAGCCCGTCACTCACAAAATGGCTGAAGTATGGGGCGGGTTCACCGCTCGTTGTTTCAATAAACCCAAACATCGCCGCTCCACCTACGCCAATAAAGAGTAAAATCGCAATAATCTTAATGGTGGAAAAGAAAAACTCCGACTCCCCGAACGCTTTCGCTGACCGGGCATTTAATAAGAAAAGACAGAGTCCGAATATGAGACACCAAATCCACACATCCACTTGCGGGAGCCAGCGCCTCATCAGCTGCCCTGCTGATAAGAACTCAAGGGCGACCGTTGCTGCCCAGCCGAGCCAATAAATCCAGCCGACAGCAAAACCTGCTGCAGGGCTGACAAATTTCGTCGCATACGTATGAAACGACCCCGACACAGGAAGTGCAACCGACAGCTCACCAAGACACAGCATGGTTAAATACATGATCAATCCGCCCACAATATATGAAAGAACAGCTCCGACTGGCCCTGCTTGTCCAATCGTATAGCCCGTTCCTAAGAAAAAGCCTGTCCCAATGACACCGCCAAGTGAAATCATAAATAAATGGCGGGAGGTCATCGCCCTTTTCAATTGTTCAGGCTGATTTTGTCCAACATCCACAATGATGCCCTCCTTCTTCTAAGATGCTCTGTTATCAAAACATGTCTCCATGTGATTCATTCCATTTTCAAAACAACCTACTAATTATACATCTTTTATAATAAATATGCTTCCTTCTATGGTCACTGTCTCAAAGTCTTTATTTTAGTAATGTTCGCACAACTATGTGGTGGATCAAACCATTTGATAGGATGCCATATATCTAAAATATTGCACAAAAAAACCAGCATGAAACTTTATCGTTGCACACTGGTTTCGTTTCATTCTTTTCGAGTCTCATTTTAGACAGTTCTTATGATCACTTTTGTCACAAGTCATTCTGCTTTTAGCAAACATACTTTGATAAATTCATCTATTTCCTGAAAGCAGCGATTTTTAGATTCAGCGTGAAAAGCCGCAGAATAAGGATTGGCGAATCCATGCTCTCCCTCTACTATTGTCACGCAAAGCTTTTTCTTTTTCTCCAAAACACTCGCAATCTCCCTGGGATGAAAGGATGCTTCGATCTCCGGGAAAAATAACAGCGTTTTGCAGGCGGGCGCAAGATCGACGTCATCTCTGATCCTTGAACCATAAAATCCAATAACTCCTCTAAACAGCTGATCATTTTGGCTGCATCGCCAGGCAATTGTTGCCCCCACACTAAAACCTAGCAGAAATATATCTATCGCGGCATTCTTCGTCTTTAACTCTTTTGCCAGATTCAGTACACTCTTTACCGGCTTATCAAAACCAACTTTATTCATAAAGTAGTCGTAAGCCTCATTTTCACTGACATAAGGGAAGTGCTTCGCCTGTCCCAATAAATGAGGACAATAAACCTCAAATCCAGCTTTGTCGAAATAATGGATCATACTCTTCATATGATCATTTATTCCGTATATTTCGTGTATTAAGATCATGACAGGTTTTTGTTTCGATGTATGCAAATGTTCACACTTCCCTTTTGTTTCTTAGAAGTCAATTGAATCGATTGGAAAATTTCGTTGGGATGATCATAGCATATTTTACCCGAATCGTTTATCTAACGTTCCACCAATCAAATCATCTTAATCATCTTGAACTTGTGTATGGTTTTATTCACCTTTTAACTTGGGTATAGTTCTATCGTTTGTCCGTTCGACCGTTTGAGGGCATAAAGTTGGTGAGATTCGCTCAAGCTAGTTTCAAATGCTTTACTTTTAGGTTGCTTCTCTGTAAGATCATATGTTGTAAATACCAACAAGAAAAGTGGGGAATAAAATGAAAAAAATGTTCTTTGCCATTATGTTAGGCGTTTGTGTTGCATTGATCACGGCATGTGGATCTGGTGCAAGCGACAACGCGAATAAACAATCTGGGTCTAAGGAATCAGGAGACCTTTGGAAATCCATTCAGGATAAAGGTGTATTAACCATCGGAACAGAGGGTACTTATGCTCCTTTCACCTTCCATGACAAAAAGACAGATAAATTAACTGGCTATGATGTAGAAGTCATCACAGAAGTAGCAAAACGTCTTGACTTAAAACCTGAATTCAAAGAAACACAATGGGACAGTATGTTTGCTGGACTGAATGCAAAACGTTTTGACGTGGTAGCGAACCAAGTTGGGAAAACTGGACGTGAAAATCAATACGATTTCTCTGATAAATATACGACATCTCAAGCTATTGTTGTGACAAAATCAGATAACAACGACATCAAGAAACTATCTGATGTGAAAGGCAAAAAAGCAGCACAATCATTAACAAGTAACTACAATAAACTAGCAACAGATGCTGGCGCTAAGATTGAAGGCGTTGAAGGTCTTGCACAATCCATTCAATTGATTCAGCAAGGACGTGCTGATCTGACGTTCAATGACAAATTGGCTGTATTGAATTACTTGAAAACAAGCGGTAACAAAAACCTAAAAGTTGCATTTGAAACAGGAGATCCTCAAGAAACGTATTTCGCATTCAGAAAAGGCAGCGGCGAAGTCGTTGACAAAGTGAATGGCGCATTAAAAGAAATGAAAAAAGACGGTACACTCGCTAAGATTTCTAAGAAATGGTTTGGTGAAGATGTTACAAAATAACATCCTAGGAGTCGTCATTCCTTGGGATCTTCTTCAGCAATCTTTTTGGCCAATGGTGATGCAGGGGATTTATTATACAATTCCCCTCGCCATCATTGCCTTTATTATTGGTATTTTTATCGCGCTTGTGACAGCTCTTGCTAGAATGTCTAAAATGAAAGCCCTCAGATGGATTTTCTCCATCTATGTGTCGGCCGTTCGCGGAACGCCGCTTTTTGTGCAATTGTTTATTATTTTCTATTTCTTTCCGACATTTAATATCACACTGGATCCATATCCAAGTGCCATTATTGCTTTTTCATTAAACGTAGGTGCGTATGCGTCGGAAATTATCCGTGCATCCGTCCTGTCTGTTCCAAAAGGGCAATGGGAAGCAGGTTATTCCATTGGGATGACACATCGCAAAACGCTCGTCCGCGTGATTTTACCGCAGGCTGTGCGTGTATCGATTCCACCGCTCTCTAATTCATTTATTAGTTTGGTGAAGGATACATCCCTTGCCTCCCAAATTCTCGTGGCAGAGATGTTCCGTAAATCACAGGAGATTGCTGCGGCGAACTTGGATCAGATCTTGTTTATTTATATGGAAGCAGCCCTCATCTATTGGGTATTCTGCTTCATTCTATCGCTCGTTCAGCATCAAATTGAAAAACGACTTGATCGATATGTCGCAAGGTAAGGAGGGAACGACATGCTAACAGTCAAAGGCTTAAAGAAATCCTTTGGTGAAAATGAGATTTTAAAGTCGATTGATTTTTCGATCAACAAAGGGCAGGTTGTGGCCATCCTCGGTCCATCTGGTTCAGGAAAAACAACGATGCTTCGCTGTTTAAATGCACTTGAAATACCAAATGGCGGCTCCTTTACCTTCGATGATTTCTCGATTGATTTTTCGAAAAAAAATAAATCAGCTGATCTGCTGAAGCTACGCCGGAAATCAGGAATGGTGTTTCAGGATTATCACCTGTTTCCTCACCGTACAGTGCTTGAAAATGTGATGGAAGGCCCTGTCCAAGTGCAGCGCCGTCCAAAGGAAACGGTTCGAAAAGAAGCCATTCAGCTCTTGCAAAAGGTCGGTCTGGAAGATAAAAAGGATCTGTATCCATTCCAGCTCTCAGGCGGTCAAAAGCAGCGTGTCGGGATTGCCCGTGCACTTGCCATTCAGCCAGAGCTCATGCTTTTTGATGAACCTACCTCTGCGCTTGACCCTGAGCTTGTCGGAGAAGTCTTAAAGGTCATGAAGGATCTAGCGAAGGAAGGCTGGACCATGGCGGTTGTCACACATGAAATCAAGTTTGCCCAAGAAGTAGCAGACGAAGTGATTTTTATTGATGGCGGCGTCATCGTCGAACAAGGTCCTCCAGAGGAAATCTTCAAACGACCAAAGGAAGAACGAACAAAACAATTCTTAAACCGGATTTTGAATCCAGTATGATGAAAAAAGGCTGTTCTCACGTGGTGAGAACAGCCTTTTTTTATATCTCTTTTTGCAGGCGAAGTGCCAGTAAATCTTGCAGGAGCAGTCTCGCTCCCTCTGGACTGATAACCAGCCCGCCGGATAGCACCTTATTGGAACACGTCACTTGTCCTGTTACGATGCAAGGTTTGTCCTGCCAATACGGCTTCATCACAATTTGGTCTTCTTCTCGATAAATCTCCATAAAATCTTGCGGATGAATGTTCAACCGTTTTCTCATCTCTGTCGGCAGGACGATCCTTCCAAATTTATCTATATATTTAACATAATCGTTATTTAACAAATTGCCCCCTCCTGCATCTCTAGATATGATATAAAAGATTCCCTCTTTATGAAGGGATTAAGCGATCAAATCGGTTAATCTGCAGGCTGTTCCAGTGACTAAATACGCTTCCCATATATGATATATCTGTTTGGTGCAGGACCAATATAGGAAAAAGGGTAACATGTGGTGAGGACAAGTTCTTCCTTTTCCTGTTGTAAAGTAATAATTGTTTGATCATCTTTCTTCACTATCTTTGTTTTCTCGATTTCATAGACAAAACGTCCATATGAAAGCTCGACAATCAATTGATCTCCTTTCACAAGTTCTCCTGTTCGTCTAAACACCGTATCACGATGCCCTGATAGAACGATTTGTCCGTGCTCGTTTGGAAAATAACTCTCGTGAAAGTGACCAACGCCTTTTGCTAAATCATCTGCATCTGTTCCTTCTACAATCGGTAACTCAGCTTTTAGCTTTGGGATGTGCAAAAGCCCAATCGCTTCACCAGTCTGCGGTGCAAAAGGGGAATCTGTTTGCCCCTTTTGCTGAATGGCTGCTTGTGCAGACTGAAATGACTGATCTACTTCTTTTTGTCCATCAACGATATTCAAATATCCTACAATCGCAAGACAAAGCCCTGCTATGATCATTATCGCTGAGATGAATTTTTGAAACATGACTGGTTATCCGTTTCTTTTTCTTCTATTCCAAAAAATCAGGGCTACACCTATTAATACGAGTGCAAATCCTGCTAGTAAAAGGTTGTACATCGCAGTTGCAGTATTCGGAAGATGATGTCCAGATGTATCCTGTTGTGGATCAGAAGGTTGATCTGGATTTGCTGGGACTTCTGGCACATTTGGTGGTTCTACTGTCGTTGAGTTTTCAGGTTTGTCTGGCTCATCTACATTCTCACCCTTCACGACTCCGATATTTTGAATGGTTTTCCCTTCAGATCCTTTGGCAGCCTTCGCTTCAAAGGTCACTGTATGCCAGTCCGTATCTTTGATATCGCCAAATTGAGCGGTGACTGTGCCTTTTGTGTAGTCTCCGTTGTCATCATCTTTTGCATCTGTGACGGCTTGTCCATCTACTTTTAGTGAACCTTCGACATATTCAAGACCTTCTGGCAGTTTATCTGCGATCACTAAGTCTTTGATGACACTGTCTTCTACACTATTTTTTGTTTTGATCGTGTAAAGCAGGGTGTCGCCTACTTGTACTTCTTTTTCATCGGTATTGCCTTCTGCTTTTTGAGAGATTTCTGATGTTTTTTCTGATTCAAGCTTTGGATCTCTTGGATCAATGTTTGTTTCGGTTGTTGGTTCGTCTGGCGGCGTGTTTTCACCTGTTACTTTCGCTGTGTTTTGAATGCTTTTACCTGATTGGCCTTTAGCGACCTTCGCTTCAAAGGTCACTGTATGCCAGTCCGTATCTTTGATATCGCCAAATTGACCGGTCACCGTACCTTTTGTGTAGTCTCCGTTGTCATCATCTTTTGCATCTGTGACGGCTTGGTCATCTACTTTTAATGAGCCTTCGACATATTCAAGACCTTGTGGCAGTTGATCTGTGATGACTAAATTTTTGACGATGCTGTCTTCTTCAAGATTCTTTGTTTTGATCGTGTAGAGAAGGGTATCGCCTACCTGTGGTGTCTTTTCATCTGTGTTACCTTCTGCTTTTTTCTGAATGCTCGCTGCCTTTTCTGATGTTAGTTTTGGCTCACGAGGGTAAATTTCTGTTTTTGTTGTTGGATCATCTGGCGGCGTGTTTTCACCTGTTACTTCAGCTGTGTTTTGAATGTCTTGACCAGCCTGTCCCTTTTCAACTGTCACTTTAAACGTCACAGTATGCCAGTCCGTGTCCTTCACATCACCAAAATAACCTGTGACCTTTCCATCTGTGTAGTCACCGCTATCGTCGTCTTTCACATCTGTGACAGAATCTCCATCAATTTCAAGAGACCCAGTGACATACTTCAGCCCTTTTGGCAATTGATCTGAGATGACTAGATTTTCAATAAGGCTGTCTTCTATCGTGTTTTTTGTTTTAATCGTATAAAGGAGGGTGTCACCTACTTCTGGATGCTTCTCATCTGTATTGCCTTCTGCTTTTTTCTGTAAGACCGCTGATTTTTCTGATTCAAGTTTCGGATCACGAGGATAAATTTCTACGTTTGTTGTCGGTTCGTCTGGTGGTGTGTTTTCACCTGTGACACTCGCTGTATTTTGAATGTCTTTACCAGACTGTCCTTTTTGAATCGTGACCTCAAACGTCACGGTATGCCAATCGGTATCTTTAATGTCACCGAATTGTCCTGAGACGGTTCTGTTTGTGACATCGCCATTGTCTTGATCTTGCTCATCTGTCACCGCTTGTCCGTCTACCTCAAGTGAATTGGACACATATGCCAATCCTTCCGGCAGTTCATCTGAGATCACTAAGTTTTCAACGAGACTGTCTTCTATCGTATTCTTGGTTTTTATTGTATAAAGAAGTGTGTCACCGACCTCTGGATGCTTCTCATCTGTATTACCATCTGCTTTTTTCTGCAAGACGGCAGATTTTTCAGAAGTCAATTTCGGGTCACGAGGATAGATTTCTACATTCGTTGTCGGCTCGTCTGGTGGTGTGTTACCGGTTGTGACACTCGCTGTATTTTGAATGTCTTTGCCTGCCTGACCTTTTTCAACTGTGACTTCAAACGTCACGGTATGCCATTTCGCATCTTTCACTTCACCGAACGTTCCAGTGACAGTTCCGTCTGTCATATCACCTTTATCATCATCTTTTACATCTGTGACTGGATTTCCATCTACCTGAAGTGAATTTGGTACATATGATAACCCTTGAGGTAACTTGTCAGAAATCACAAGATCTTCAATCACACTATCTTCAACAGCGTTACGGGCTTGAATGGTATACAGTAATGTGTCGCCTACTTCTGGATGCTTCTCATCTGTATTACCATTTGCTTTTTTTTGTAAGACCGCTGATTTTTCTGATTCAAGCTTCGGATCACGAGGATAAATCTCTATGTTTGTTGTTGGATTGTCTGGCGGTGTGTTTTCCCCTTTGACATTCGCTGTATTTTGAATATCTTTACCCGCTTGCCCTTTTGCTACTTTCGCTTCAAATGTCACCGTGTGCCAATCGGTATCTTTCACATCCCCGATTTGACCTGTCACAGTACCGTTTGTATAATCACCTTTATCTTGATCCTTTGCATCTGTTACGCTTGTGCCATCTACCTTAAGAGACCCAGAAACATAGGTTAAACTGCTCGGAAGGTTATCTGATATCGTCAGATTCTTAAGAATGCCATATTGCACCGTATTTTTTGCTCTAATTGTATAAAGCAATGTGTCGCCTACTTCTGGATGCTTCTCATCTGTGTTGCCCTCTGCTTTTTTCTGTAAGGCAACAGTTTTTTCTGATTCAAGCTCTGGAGGGAATGGATCAAATTCAGGCTTCACACGTGAAGCTAAGTCGTAAGTTAATGAATCACCTGCAGTGCCTATATACGTTGTACTTAATGTTTTCGCATCAAGTGTAAAAAAAGTAGAATGACCGATAGATTCATCTTTTCCTGATTGTAATAGCATTTGTCCATTTGGCAAGAAGCTAATCCCCCGAACGCCTCCGTCAATCATTTTACCATCCGCATTTGTAATCGGAATGACACGAATCACTTCGGCTGTTTCAGGATTCATTTGCGCAATGGCCCCACTGCTATTAGATGCGAACCAAAGATAGCCATCCTTATCGACTACAAGGTCTCCGCCAATGTCTCCACCAATTCCAGAACCAACGTCATAACCGACAATTTTTTTGGACGTTTTTTGACCCGTAATTAAATCGTACGTTCCAAGGAAAGAATCACCATTAGAAGGATAAGAATATATATATTTATCTTGATACACAACGGCATTAGTAGCGCCTTCAGGTAGTTTAGTTACGATTTCTGCTTGTCCTGATGTCGCATTTATTTTATATAGAGCACGGCTAGTGCCATTTGCAGTTGCATACACTACATTTTCTCGATCGCTTACAGCAACACCATTCACTGCGGCTACATCTATTCCTTTCACTTCTACACTAGCTTTTACATTTGTTGGATTGTTTCCATCGAGTTGCTGAAGAACTAGTGGTCTACTCCCAATCATGTAGGAATCCGTATTGTTCACAACCACTGTTCCAGCGGCTTTTGTAACAGGTGGTGAAACTGTTAATATATTTCCAGCAATCAGCACCAATATAAGAAATAATTGACTCGTTCTTTTTAATATATTCATTTTTTGACATCCCCTTTTCCCTGCTCTAAATCATATGGTATGTACCAGTTCACCCCCCACACTTTGGTAAAGAATATCAGTAAGATTTCAAAAGCCTCAACAGGACTAAATGACTATTTTCGACAAAAATAGACATTTTGAACTATATACCTATCAATGATTGACTTGCTTATATTTTTTCCAATAAAACAGCCTTTTTCCATCCCGAATTTCATCATCTATCTATCTTTCTAAACAGGTCTTATGTTGTGAATTACATACAATCCTTTCTATTTAATGATAAATATTCTTTAATTGGGTGATGATTATTTTTTGTCAGTATATATTGAAATTTTTTCATTTTATCTTAAAAAAAGGGAATGATTGGTGCACTTTGTTAAAAAAAACAAACCAAAAGTCTTACTGCTTGTTTTGATGTTTTACGATGTGAAAAAATTATTTTGAGGAGTAAGCGATTACAATTGAGCAAAGCCATTTAAAGGGGCGTGGGAGTATGTTACGATTGAATTCGAGTGTTTAAGAAAGAAGGGAAAGCTTTTGAAGCGGGAACATCTTTTACGTTGGTTTTTTTATTTTGTTGGATTGATCGTACTAGCTTTTGGACTATCGCTGACAGTGAAAGGGAAGATCCTTGGGATTGGTCCTTGGGACGCTTTCCACTACGGACTGTTTCAGCATTTTGGACTCACGATTGGACAGTGGTCCATCATTATTGGTGCACTCATTGTGACACTGACTTCTGTTTTTACGAAATCATTTCCAAAGGTCGGCGCATTACTGAACATGGTGCTGATTGGTATGTTTATAGATTTCTTTAATGCGGTATTGCCTGCACCACACGGGTATTTACCCGCTTTATATGTGTTTATTACGGGCGTTGTGGTTTCAGGGTATGGTGTTGGCATTTATGTCTCAGCGAATCTTGGCGCCGGGCCAAGGGATTCATTAATGCTGCTCATCTCAGCGAAAACAGGATTGAACGTGCAGTGGGTGCGAAATGGCATTGAGTTAACAGTGCTTTTATTTGCATGGATGCTCGGTGGACCGATTGGAGTTGGAACGATTTTGACTGCGATCTTCACAGGTCTTGTCCTTCGTTTCTCCTTGCCGCAATCAACACGGCTCCTGCAGCTGCTCATTACAAAAACAGCAGAAAAACCTGTTCAAACCCTTACAAGATGAAAGCAAGCCATTCTATAATTAGAATGGCTTTTCTTGTGCTAAAATAAATAAACAGAATATTCACATACCGGAGATGAGACCTATGCAGCTTTTCCACTATCATTACTGGACACCATTTGTTGAAGAGACAGAACAAACATATCGTTCGCTAGGCTTTGAGGTTAAAGGCCGTTTCACAAAGGATGGCTCCTATCATCCCCCGCTGACATGGGATGATTTTAGAGAAGAGCAGCCGACTTTTCGAATCATCGAAATGAGAAAAGGACAGATCAATATCACATTTGGCTATAGCAAAAAAGTCCTTTTTGATCACATCGGCTTTCTTGTCTCAGACGAAAAATATGATCAACTGCTTGCACAAGCTAAAGAACTAAACTGGCCAATCCAAGCTGGGGAACGGAGAACGTTTCTTTCGACACCTCTTCGTTTAAGGCTTGAATTACAGCGCCGTACAGATGTCATTGAAACTGGAACCGATGCGCTGCATGCTATGACAATTGCTGTTCCTGATTTGTCACAGACACCTAAAGTCGATCAGCTGCTATCACCTTTGCATCAGCCCATTCACTGGCAAAAAGGAGAACGGCTTTCCCTGCTTGACGTGATCATGACGGATGTTGATGGAGTTGATACAACTGATCCGAATGGTGTTCACATCGTAAATCGTTAATGGACCCTTTTGCACGCCGCTCTCCAATGGTACAATCAATGTAAAAAATTAGAGGTTTGTTATGAAGATATTTGCTATCCAATTACAACACTTAGATGAAATCAATGAACGACAACAAATAGATCGTCTGAAACCCTTTGTTTCAGCTGAAAAGCGTGCTGCCGCTGAACGCTTTCGTTTTTTAATCGACGCAAGAAGGACCTTGTTAGGTGAAGTGCTGGTTCGTCAAACGATCCATGATATGTACGAGCTGCCTATGGACGAGATCGTTTTTGAAACAGAGGGCAATGGCAAACCTGTCGTCCGGCAACTTCCTTCTTTTCATTTTAATCTTTCTCACTCTGGCGATTGGGTCGTTTGCGCAGTAGATGATGCACCTGTGGGCATTGATATTGAGGAAATCAAGCCTATTGATCTGGCGATTGCCAAACGATTTTTTTCAGCGGATGAGTATCAGGATTTACTCTCACAGCCGGCAGAACGGCAGGAAGCCTATTTCTTTCATCTTTGGTCAATGAAGGAGGCCTTTATCAAGCTGACTGGAAAAGGATTATCCTATGGGCTTTCGTCCTTTACAGCCCGTCTGTCAGAGGATGGACAGGCTGCGTTAACATTACCTGATCATGAAGCGCCTTGCTTTGTTCAAACATACTCACTTGACCCTGCCTACCAAATGGCGGTATGCACACGAAAACCTGCTGCGGCTGAAAGCGTTGAGAGACTCACTTGCAGCGATGTACTGTCCCGCCTTTAATAACGCGTGCTTTGCTGAAATACCGTCTTTAATAGATCGACTCCGCGTGTGATCTGCTCTTCTTTCACCTGCCAAATGTTCAGCTGAAGAATGGGGTCCTTTTGATAGGCCGACAGGTAATAACGGTCAATTGGCTGAATGGAAACAGATGCCTTTTTCAGCTGCTGAATAATCTGGTTCATGGGAATCGACCGGTCGACACGTAAATGTGTATGGGTAGCCGGCTCCTGTTCTCCCAGCTGATAAGCGCTCTGATCATTTTTTAATCTTGCCACGAGCTGCTTGGAGCGGTTTCGATAGGTCGCCCGCATCCTGTCTCTATGCCGCTCAAACATCCCGCTTTTTAAATATATTTCTAAGGCTGCCTGGGACAGCATAGAGCTGTCGATATCAATCAGCCGTTTGTGTTCGCTAAAAGGCCGAATCAGTTCTTCAGGTAAGACGACCGCTCCTGTCCGCAGCCCCGGAAATATGATTTTAGAAAAGCTTTTCAAATAAATGACCTTTCCTGCCTGATCGTACGAGTAGATCGGGTCTCTTTTTGTGTCGAATTCTAAATCTGCTATATAATCATCCTCAACAATGTAGACATCATATTTCTCAGCAAGGGCTGCAATCGCTCTTTTTTCTCGTTTTGATAAACTCGTTCCAAGCGGGTTTTGAAATCTTGGCATCGTATAGAAAAAACGAATCTCCTCTTCTCGAAAGATATGCTCTAATTCGATAAGATCGATCCCTTTTTCCGTCCGCTGAATTCCGCGCACAGGCAATTGGTTTTTCTCTAAATATTGGAGGTATAAGTGATAACCCGGCTGTTCGACTAGTATGGTTTGTTTTCCATTCGGAAAAGGAATGGTGCTTAAAATGGATAAAGCGAGCTGAATACCAGAGGTCATGACGATCTGTTCTGGATGAGCAAACACTTGATAATCCATTAATCGCTTTGAAATGACTGGCAGCAGTGATGGTAAGCCGTTGGCTGTGCCGTAAATAAATAAGTCATTTTGATATAAATCGATCGCTTGGTTGATGCAGTGCTGGAAATCGACATATGGAAACACAACGGGATCAGGTGCAGATGAAGCAAAATCAATCCATGTGCCGTCCTGCTTACCTGCTCGCTGCTTCGTTTTCACGACATAATAACCGCTTCTTTCTACAGAATACAGCAGATGTTCACGCTCCAATGTATCCAGCGCCTTGATGACAGTGCTTTTACTCACTGCATATTGAGCAGCTAAGTGGCGAATGGATGGAATTTTCATCCCAGCACTGTACTCACCAGAATCCATTTTTTCTTTTAAGCTCAAGACAAGCTGATCATATTTCCTCACACCTTTTCCTCCTTGTACCGGTACAGATATCATGTTCTCTTATTGTACACGTTAGATGATCCGATTACGATAGAAGAACAGAACCGGTCAATTCATTTGAAGCATGCATGCTCATGTAAGGAGTCACGTTGTGAATATGTCAAAACAAAAAGCGTATGCTGCTGCGATCGCATACGCCTCTATCATTGGTTTTTCCTTTTTGTTTGTCAAAATAGCATTAGAATCAGCAAACCCAATCGATTTATTGGCACACCGCTTTACCGTTTCTTTTGCTGCCGCTCTATTGCTGTATCCGTTTCTACGAAAAAAGTATCGCATATCCATTCAATGGCGTGATCTCATTTATATCGTACCGTTTTCCTTGCTTTATCCTGTTTTGTTCTTTGCTTTTCAAGTGTGGGGATTGATGTATACATCTTCTTCAGAGGCTGGCATCATTCAAGCGACGATTCCCATTCTGACAATGCTGCTGGCAGCCTGGTTTTTAAAGGAACGTGCGACATGGATACAAGTGCTGTTTACCTTTCTTTCTGTGTGCGGGGTGATGCTTCTCTTTGTCATGAAGGGAATTGATGTCAAGCATTCTCACTTCATCGGCTATGTGCTGATTTTACTTTCAGCCCTGTCATCCAGTGCATATAGTGTGTTTGCCAGAGTGATTACAAAACGATTCCATGTGATCGAACTCACCTTTGTGATAACCTTCTTTGGCTTTGTCTTTTTCAATGCCGCCGCGCTTACCCGGCATTCGATCAATGGGTCATTGCCGGAGTTTTTCAGTCCATTTACAGAAGCATCCTTTGTATGGTCGATGCTCTTTTTAGGTATTCTTTCATCTCTTCTTACCGCATATTTATCAAACTATGCACTCTCGCAGCTTGAAGCGGCAAAGGTCAGCATCTTTAACAATTTATCCGCGTTTATCACGGTCGCCGCCGGGGTTCTCATTTTACACGAAACGATTGATTGGTATCATCTCCTCGGAGGGGTGCTGGTCATTGGCGGGGTGATTGGCGGGAATGTGGTGAAGAAACAGCATTCATAAGTAAAAGCGGCCTCATTAAAGAGGGCCGCTTTCTTTTTAATGTCTAATCAATTGTTGATTGTCTTGTATAAGCATCTTTTTTCGTCCAAATTAAATATCATATTTAATATAATAAGTAATTTCACCTTGTATTTCATAGCTAGTTACTCAAGTAATGTCATTATCAATATAAAAAATACGATTTAGGAGCTATTAATTCTCGAGTAATTTTACTACCCTTTCTCATTCCATCAAAATACTACTAAATCTTTCGTTACAGAGAAATAAAATACAGTATAAAAAACCCGTTTATTAAATATCCTTTTTTTGTATAATATGGGCATATAAGCAAGGGAGGGGGTGTTCATTATGGAATTGAGTTTAAAAAATAGATTTTTTGCAATTGTAGGCTTGAGTCTTATTTTCACTCTAACTCTAACAACTATGATTTTATTGACTCTTGAACCAGTTACACCTTTTGCAAATCTAGTAGCAAACTATCCTCAAATACCTGGCTGGGCTATAACTTCTGTTAGTGCAATTCTAAATGCAGCAGGTACAGTGGGTGCTGTTGCTGCTGTCTTAGGTACTTTTGGACTTGGTGCTATTGCTTCATTGGTCATTAGTTATGCTAGAAAATACGGAGTGAAATACGCTATTTCTTTCTAAAAAAGATTTAATAGAGAAGGTGTAACAGCCTTCTCTATACACCTTTAAAATGGAAGTGTTGTAAATGCATAAATATTTAACATATACAAAAATCTTGTTAATCAATGATTTAAGAAGACATCATCGGAAAGATGCTCTCATTTTTGTATTTTTTGCTTTTTTATACATAATAACACCACTATTACTAGGTATATTAACTCCTTTTTTCTTTAAGGATTTATCAATAATTTATTTATCGCTGTTTATATTTATGTTTACAGTTAATATTGATAAGAGTTTGATGAGAATACTTTTCTCCTCTGATAAAAAACAGATGGCTATTTTAAAAGTTCATCTAGATCAATATATTTTCGGCAAAGATATGAGTAAGTTTCTCAGCACTATTGTGGGTGTATTATTCTTCATTTTAGGGTCTTACTTAGCAAATTTAATTATAAATGGGTACGAGGGATCTTTTACAATAGCAGCTCTGGCTGCCACTTCTTTTATTTTTGGTTACTTACTTAGATTACACGTCTTGTTGCTACTTTCTAATCCAAAGTTTTTCTCAATTTCATCGAGCATTGGTTATATAACTACAGGCCTCATTGCTCTATGGGTATTCACTGTATTTAGATTCAATTTATTAACAAATTCTTTATCTAGTTATTCAATATATTTTATTTTAATCTTCACATTCATTAGTTTATTGTTATTGATGAATTGGAAGAAAAATGTTCGTAATGTACCAATTTTTAATTCCCAAAAAGAATTACAAGAAAAACGAAAAAGAACATCTAGAGAGTTTAATCATATCTTGTTTTATGAAATTACACTTCTCTTGAGAAATCCTCCTATTCAATGGTCAGTATTATTATTTATATTAACATTATCTGGGGGGTTATTTGGTCTCATTCTTTATGGTGTTAATACAAATCAACTTGAAACATTGAATATAGAAAATGATTTTTTATTTATTTTTAGTGTAATTTTTCCAATGATTATTATATCGAATGCCATACAACCATATGTCTCTTTTGATATTGATGGCCCCATTCTTCCTTTGAAACAGAATCTACCTAACTTAGTGAAAAATAAAATTAAAAATAAGATTATTTTATCTATTATATTACACTTGTTTTTTTGTATTTTATATATCATTTTTTCAAGTTTTGTATTAAAACTAGATCAGCCTTTTTACGTGATGATTACTTTAATAAACACTTGCATTCTCGTCAGTATTTGTACTGTCGGTTCTACTGTTGTATTTCCTTATTTTAATTGGGAATTTGTTTATCAAGTTCCAAGTTCTCTTAGTAAATTGACTTTAAATATTTGTTATGGTTTCATTCTAGCTTTATCAGTGATTTCCTCATACAGCACAGTATATCTCATTTTAACAAATTCTGTTATGGCTGCTTGTTCATTCATCATTTTATTTTTAATGATTAAATTTTGGGATAGAACAATCAATAAAAACTACAAATCATTTAAAACATTATTTGAGTGAGGGATTGTATGTTATCAATTCATGGTCTAATTAAAGAATACAAAGAGTCTAACTTTAAAGTTATGATCCCTGAGATGCATTTCCAAGAGGGTAGAATAATCGGACTATTAGGTAAAAATGGTGCTGGAAAAACGACTATTTTAGAAATGGTAGCTGGATTAATAAATCCTGATGAAGGTCAAATATTAATAAATCATAAAAAGCAAAATTTTTCTTCTGTCGGATATATGGAAGACGATCCAACTCTATTTGAAAACTTAACCTGTTTTGAACTTGTAAAATATCAATCTATGCTTGTAGAAGAACCTTTAGAAAATGGACAAATCAAGGATTTATTGAGCAAATATGGATTAGAAGAGCAAATTCACCGCCGTTCCTCTGCTCTTTCAAGAGGCATGAGACAAAGAATGTCTTTTATTTTAACAATATTACATCATCCAAACATTATTTTATTAGATGAGCCATTTACAGGTCTTGATCCTACAAACATGGCTGACATGAAAAAACATTTAAGAAATTTCAGAGATGCCAACAAAATCATTTTGCTCTCCACACATATCATTCAATTTGCTGCAGACTTATGTGATGAAATCCTTTTTATTGATAATGGTAGTATTATTCACTCAGAAAAAAAATCTTCAGGAGTGACTTTTCATGAAGATCAACTCAAAAAGAAATTTTTTGAAAAATTATCTTAAAAATTTTTCAGTTTTTATCATACTATTTTTAGGAGGTTTTAGTTTAAGTATTTTTGCTTCAACATTTATAGATAGTATAGATTTTAAAAACAACATTGAGATTCATAGCTATCTAGAAATTTTTTTAAATAACCTTTTTGTGTCACTCCTAATATTAATATCTGGAATAGTTAGTTTAGGTTTGTTATCTAGCATGATTATTTTTCTAAATGGTTTTTTCCTAGGTGCATTTTTTATATCGTATACCTATATATATGGAATTGATATAGCATTATACTATATTATTTTCCACGCTCCGATGGAGATTGTCGGTTTGTTCCTTTTTTATTTTGTCTCTTTTGATATATCAAGACAGATTATAGGATATATCATATCTAAAAACAAAATTTCATTTAAAACAAAAGGGAAAATCTATGCTAGTCAGCTTATAACCGGCGTTTTCTTATTATTTATTGCTTCGATGATTGAATTTTATTTTATAAAAATTTGATATTGTTAAAGGGTGCTATTATGAAAAAACACATTTTATTAGTATGTATGCTTTCTGGTATAATAGCTTTCATCCTTTCTATAATAAAAATGGATGAAATAAACAAAAACCTACTGGAACTACAACTTGATGGGAATCAAGATGTAATTGAAGTTAGTAAGTGGATAGGTATTTCACTTGCTGTGATTGGAGAAATATTCAAGCCAATGGTTGAGGTTTTATTTTTTTCATTAGTCATTTTTTTAAGTTTTATCATTTTCGGAATAAAAGATTCCTATAAAAATATTTTTAAAAAAGGGATATTAGCTTACTATTACATTTTGCTAGGCAACTTGATTGTTATTATTTTATACCTACTAAAAGTATCTAATGCTGAACGAACGATTACACTTCCATTTTTATGGAACATCAATATTTTCGTCATAGTATCATTTAGTGTGTGGTGCTATTCTTACGTAAAAAATCAAGAAAATAGAAGCTATAAATTTTTCATTCCTTTCGTTTTATTATTCTTATTTTCATTAGCCATATCAGCGTTTTCAAGTATGATTCCTCAGTAAAAAACGACCCTATTGATGGGTCGTTTTTTCTTAATTGTTGATCAATTGCTGCTTGGCTGTAAGCTCAATGACATGTCTCATCTCTTCTGCAAATTGCTCAAGGTGTGTGTTGATATACATGTGGCCTCCATCGAAATTAGTGCGCTCGATGGTTTTTGCCCATTTTAGCCAGCCGCTTGCATCCTGCATGCATTTCTCATCTTGCTTCCCATTGAATAAATAAACAGGTGTGTCGATGATCGATTGATCTGTGTGCTGGAAGGTTTCCAGTGCCCGGTAGTCTGCACGCAATGACGGTGTAAAGTAATCCATCATTGGTTTGTTCTCTAGTAATTCCTTTGGAATCCCGCCCATTTCGGCAATATGCTGTACAAATGCTTCGTTGGATAAATGCGTCAGCATCTGCCGTTTTGTTTGTGGAGGCTGAATGGCTGAGATCACCACTGCTGCAGGATAAATTCCTTCCTTTTCTAGCAGCTGGGTTAGTCTGTATACCACAAGCCCACCCATTGAATGTCCGAACAGAATAAATGGGCGGTTCAATTTGTTCGTGAGTCCTTCTTTGTACAGCTCTGCCAGCCGGTCAATGCTTGATTCAAGCGGCATGAGATTGGTGCCGTGCCCTGGGGGCTCTGCTGCTGTGATTTCGGCCACGTCTTTTAGCTGTTCAAAAAGCGGACGGTATGAGGCGGAATATCCGCCGGCAAAAGGAAAACAAATAAGCTGAATGAGATCTGATTTTTTTTCAAAGGTTTTCAATAACTGATTCATACGTCTTTACCCCTTTATAATCGTTTGAAGAATCCGTGCCAGTTCATCTGCCTGCGGTCTTTTCATCATGGTGACATGGTCGCCTTTGATGTGGTAATACGAGCACGACTCTTTCGTATAAGCCTCCCAGTCTGCGAACTTCTTCTGGAAATCGCTTGCGTGATCACTGCTTTGGACAATATAAAATGGCACAGGGAATGGTTCTTTTTCTAATTCAATGGCTTGTGACATGATCGTATTATGCGTTTGCATTTGCAAATATTTATCTAAATATTGATCATTCATGAATTGATGAACAACTTCATCCTTTTCTGCCTCTTTGAGAATTTTCTGCTTCACTTCTTGGAAGGTCAATCCTTGTAAAGCTTCTGGCTGAATGCCGACCAGATTCCCCATTCCAAGGACAAGCGCGAGCATTTTCACTTCTTCTTCGTTCATATCGGCATGAAGTGCCTGATCTGCCTCATCTCTTAGCACTGGCACCGTATCTAAAATGATGAGCCCTTTCGGTGCTTTCCCTGCATGGCAGAGCCGCTGATTCATTCCGTAGGCAAGATGCCCGCCCATTGAATGCCCTGCGAGATAGTCAATCCCCGGACGGTAGAACGTCTCAATAGCTTCAATAAAAAGGGTTACAAGCTCCGTGTAATGGAGGAATTGCGGCTCTTCATCCTCATATAGGCCAGGAGACTGCAAGGCATACACAGCACCTTGATGTGTCATGAGCTTAGTAACATCAATATAGCCCATCACCGTTCCACCAGCAGGCGGTGCAAAGAATATTCTCGGTTCGGCTGGATCGCCTTTTTTCAGCTCGATCACGTAGTCCTTCGGAGACCTTTCGACGTTCTCAGCGGCTTCTGGCACTGCGTCCAAATGTGCGGCTAATTGCGCAGGCGACGGGTGCATGAAAATCCATTTTGGATCAACTCGAACACCTTTTTCTTTTAATTTGGCCACAGCCTGAATACTCATAATGGAATCGCCGCCCAAATCAAAGAAGGAGTCATACATACCTACTTGCTTCACACCAAGCACTTCCTTGAAAGCGGCGACAATCCGCTCTTCCGTTTCGGTGACCGGTTTGTCGTCATCATGTGAAAGGGTGATTGTTTCTGTTGGCTCTGGCAGTGCTTTTTGATCAACCTTCCCGTTCGTTGTCACCGGCATTTCATCCAGTACGACAAAGTAACTTGGAATCATATAGCCTGGCAGGCTTTCCTGCAAAAAGGCTTTCCAGCTCGGAACAGGGTTTTCTCCATCTGTCACAAGGTAGGCCGCCAGCCGTTTTGAGCTGCCATACGTTTTGGCGATGACTGTACATTCTTTGATTTGTGGATGCTTGAGCAGGGCTGTCTCAATTTCTCCGCATTCAATACGGTAGCCTCTAATTTTCACCAGGTGATCCTTTCGGCCGAGATATTCAATGGTGCCATCTGACCGCCATGTACCAAGGTCGCCTGAACGATACAGCTTGTCTCCCTTTAGTTCAGGAAAAGGATTGTCAATAAACCGCTCCTTTGTCTGCTCTGGATCATGAAGGTAGCCTTTCGCAAGGCCGGTTCCGCCGATATAAATTTCTCCTTTGACGCCTGCTGGTACTGGATTGAGCGCTTCGTCTAGTATGACAACAGTTGAGTTCGACACCGGCACACCAATTGGAACTGATTTTGCGCCTGCTGGCACGTGTGTGACTTGATGTGTTGTGGCTAATGTCGTGTTTTCTGTTGGACCGTAAGCATTGACAAGCACACCTTCCATATGCGGCAGTGCCTTTCGTGCATGCTCACTAGACATGGCTTCCCCGCCAACGAGTAATGTGCGGTAGCCTGCCACACTTTTTGGATCGTGCTCCACCAGTCGATTAAATAATGCGGTTGGCAGACAGTTGGCTGTCACTTGATACGTTTTGATGAATTGCGTTAATTCTTCCATATTCAGTGCTGCATATTTTGGGAGCAGAATCAGCTGACCGCCATTCAGCAGCATTCCCCATAATTCAAATGTAAAGGCATCAAAAGCATAGTTTGAGAGCTGTAGCATTTTGTCATCTGGACCGAGCTTGATATAGTTTGTTTCTCTCACTAAGCGGATAACTCCTGCATGAGGGAGCATCACGCCTTTTGGTGTACCTGTTGAGCCTGATGTGTAATTGACATAGGCGATCTGGTCTTCACCTATAATCGATGATTCTCTTTGATACACTGCATTTGTTTCTCGTATTGGCTTGTCCATGATAATCCTTGTACCTGTAAAGCCTACTAGACGATCTGCAAGATGAGACTGAGTGATGATCACATCGCTTTGCGTATCACGAACGATGAGACGGATGCGTGCATCAGGATATTCAGGTGACATCGGAACATATGCAGCACCAGATTTGATGATTCCTAGTACCGACACAATCATGTCAAAGGAGCGATCAAATAGCATCGGGACAAGGGAGCCTGGTCCAATTCCTTTTGACTGCAAGTAAGCAGCAAGCTTTGTCGCCTTCTTATCCAAGGCTTCATACGTCATGTGTTCATCCATATAGGACAAGGCAATACGATAAGGATCACGCTTCACCTGTTCTTCAAACAATTCTTGAAGCGTCCGCTTTGGATATGGCGTATCTGTTTGATTTTTTCCTAGAATCATGGCCGCCTGTTCCACTTTGTCCATTAAGCAATAATCAGCAAATGTACGCTCAGGCTGTGCCGTCATGCCATCTAGCACATGGAGATAATAGTTCATATAACGATGAATGGTCTCTTGATCAAATAAATCCGTATTGTATTCCACATGAATCGACAGCTGCTCTTCCTGTTCAAATATATGAAGGGTGAGATCAAATTTAGATACTGTATGATGGACCATCACATGTTCACTTGTCAGCCCTTTAAGGTTTACATCGAGCGAATCGGTGACATACCCCATAGCCGCCTGAAAAATAGGTGACCGGCTTAAATCTCGATCTAACGAAAGGTCATCGACAAGCTTATCAAATGGATAATGCTGATGTTCAAAGGCTTTTAACGTCATCTCTTTCACGTTTTCCAAGAGATCAGCGAACGTCTCTGCTGTTGAGACGTCCTGTCTCAGCGCAAGTGTATTCACAAACATCCCAACAAGCTTCTCTGATTGCTTGGCATCCCGGCCCGCGATAGGCGATCCAATGATGATATCCGTCTGTCCGGACAGCTTGTGAAGCAGGACGTAGTACGCGGACAGCATCGTCATGAACAAGGTCGTGCCCTGCTTTTTGGACAAAGCCTGCAAGCGTCGGATAAGCGGTTCATCCAGTACAATTTGCTCTGTAGCACCGTTAAATGTTTGAACCGGCGGACGAGGACGGTCAAACGGCAGCTCCAGCACTGGAAGTTCACCTTGTAACGTATTGAGCCAATAGGTTTGGTCTTTTTGATGATGCTTTAATTGTTCATTCTCCCAATGTACATAGTCTGTCCATTCGATTTCTAAGGCTGGGAGCTGCGGCGTTTCATCTGCAAGCAGTGCGTCATATGCCACTTCTAATTCCTGAATGAGCAGGCTGAGTGACCATGCATCTGAAATGATGTGGTGCTGCGCGCAAAGGAGATAATACTCCTCCTTGCCCATATCTACTATCGTCCACTGCGCAAGAGGCCCTCTTTCTAAATCATAGACACGTTCTGCCTCTTGCTGAATGAGCTGCTTGAGTCTTCTCGCTCTTGTTTTTTCATTAAATAACGAGAAATTGGCCACTGTCACAGATGGCGGAAGGTCTTCACGAATGAGTTGAACCGGCTTGCCGCCAAGTGATTTAAATACTGCCCGAAGTGCTTCATGCCGTTTTGTTAAAAGACCAATCGCTTTTGTTAATGCTTGAATGTGTAATGGTCCTGTCAGCTTCCAAGCACCTAATATATTGTAATGATGGCTCTTTTCTAATGTGGATAAGAACCAAATACGCTTCTGGGCATGAGACAATTCATAGCTTGTTTGCTTTTCAAGCTTTGGAATTTCAGCCTCCTGAACGGCTGGCGCCCCTTTGATGTCATCAACCATTTGCGCCAGATGTGCCAGATGTTTGCTTTCAAATAATATTTTTAAAGGCGCCTTCATTGAAAATTCATGATTGATCCGGGAAATGGTTTGAGTCGCTTTTAGTGAATGTCCGCCAAGGTCGAAGAATTGATCCTCTTTGTACACGCGATCTACATCTAAAATGTCCTGCCATATGGCGGCAAGAACCTGCTCTGTCTTCGTTTCTGGTAATTGCTTTTCAAGACTTTGTCCATTTTTGTGATGATTCAGTTTGAGGGCTTCATGATCAATAAAGCCATCTTGTTTTTTCGGTATTTCCTGTACTTGCTGAATGTCCCATTTGCCTGCTGCGGCGCTCGTGATCTCTTCAACATGCACTTCTTTGCCAGGCTGAACGGTGTAAAAAAGCTTTTTCTCAAAGACCGGTATTGGAGCTGGCTGAAGATACCCGGCGATGTCTGGGTTTGCTCCGTCCAGACCAATAAATAGATGCGCTTCATTGAGCCGGACACCTAAACATAATGAATGGAGACCTTGTTTCTTTCCAATCAATTGAAATCCCTTGCGAACGGTGAGAGCTGCTCCGGTATGCCCCTTAGACAAACCGAGATTATCCCACATACTGAAGTTCAAAGAGATTGCTCGTCTTCCTTCTTGAAAGGTGAGAGCGTGCGCGAGTCCATCTAAAAAGCTGTTGGCCGCAGAGTATGCCCCAAATGTTGTGCCGCCAAAAAAGCCATTGACCGATCCAAAAAAGACAAACGGTACTGTCGGATCATACTTAAAGGCTTCCTGCAGGACCCATGCCCCGTCTGCTTTCCCTGACATTTCTTTTGTGAAATCCTCTTCTGACGTATGAGCCAGTGTATACTTGTCCGCCTGCTGAAAATGCTCAGACACATTACCAGCACCGGCCAAATGCAGCACACCCCGGATCGATTGTCCAAAATGCTTTTCTGCTTGATAAATCGCCTGTTCGACGTCACGTAAGTTGGTCACATCTGCTTGGATATAAATGACGTCACCAACATCTTTTAGCTGTGAGAAGGCTTCTTTCTTTTCCAAGCTGTCTTCCAGAGATGTCCGTCCAATCAATACGAGCTTTAAGCCAAATTGGAGCATCTGCTTAGACAGCTCAAACCCAATTCCGCCAAGTCCTCCAGTCAATAAATAAAGACCTTCATATTCTAAAAATCCTCCTGTTTGAGGCGCTTCAATCATATTGACTTTTTCCAGCTTTGGTACGAATCTGTCCCCATTTCGGTAAGAAACCTCTGCTTTTATATGAATCGCAGACAATTCTTCCGCAATATGCTTGGCATCCTGTTCTACATCCTCCGCTTCAATATCAAGATGAGACACCTCTGCTCCTTCCCATTCTTGCGGAATGGTTTTTAGCAGACCGACAAGCGGCGTTTTCTCCACATGAAGATCGTCTCCAGGCTTCACAAATTGACCGCCTTTTGTCACAACGACAAGACGGATGGGCTCTTTATTTGCTTGTCTCAATGCTTGATACAAGTACAAAATGGATTGACCCGTGCTGGCATGCAGCTCTTTGAACTGCGCAGGATCCACGATGTCTTCTTTGTCTGACACATTCCACAGATGGAGCATGCGCCCGGTCTTTAGTTCATCTGCTTCAAGTGCGGCAACGAGCCTGACGTAATCCCCCTTGATTCTCGGATTTATCTGGTACATCCCTTTGGACAGACGCAAAAATTCATGCCCTTTTCTCACAGAAATATATGGCTGTTTCTTTTGCTCAAATTGTGCGTAAAGCGATTGATATAGTCCTTTTTCATCCTCGAAAACGAGAACATGGTCAGCAAAAGGCTGAGTTGGACCGATATGCTCCTTAGCCCAAATGCGTTTGAAAAACCAGTCTGGGAGTGTTTGTTCATTTTCAGAAGCAAGATCCAGTGCCTGTTCAATGTCACGGAATGCTCCATCTTTTAGTGCTGCGCCTAACTGGGCACGCTGGATTTTCCCACTCTCCGTTTTTGGAAATTGGTCTTTTTTCACCGGAATGATGTGATCAGGCTCTATTCCGATTTTTCGAATGATGGCCTCTCTCATCTGTTGAATTATCGTGATTTGTTCCTCTATTGAATCCCTTTGTGAGACAAAAAAGACGGCAAGCGTGTCATTGCTTGATTCGGGATTATAAATGCCGTACGCAGCGGCAAAGGTGACTTCAACCCCGTCCACCTCTTCAACAACCGCTTCAATTTCGTAATTCAAATAGTTAGCGCCGTTGATAACAATGATGTCTTTTTCTCGACCTGTCAGAACGAGACGCCCTTCATGAATAAAACCTAAATCCCCTGTGTGAAACCAGCCGTTTTCCGCAAAAACTTCTTGATTGGCTTCTTCATTTTGATAGTAGCCCATCATAATTGTTGGACTCTTCACTTGCAAGCGCCCAACCTGATCTTCTGGCAGCACCTCGTGATGCTCATCTACAATTCGAATCCATACAGAAGGAATCGGCGTGCCGACTTCTGTAAACGTCATCTTGTTCGGATGATCGTGCGTCACATATTCGATCTCACTTGTTAACGAGGTCTGATCGATCGTCAGCTGTCCATCCTGTTCACTGTTCCGCATAAATTTCTTTGACTGAACAATGGCTGAGGATGTTTCTGACATGCCGTAAGCAGGTACCATCGCATGACGGCTTAATCCATGCTGCCCCATGATATGCATGAAGCGCTGCGTGACTTTCGGAACAACCGCTTCGGCTGCATTCATAATATAAGTCAGAGTAGACAGATCCCAGCTCCCCTTGCGAATGTCGTCCTCATATTCATTCATCATGGCAAAAGCAAAGTTTGGTGCCCATGTCCTTGTGACACCGTATGTTTCTACCCAATCCAGCCACACCATCGGCCGCTCGATAAATTGATCGATAGATGGACTAATCTGCTGGCAGCCAAGGTAGACGTCATGTACATGAAACATGACAATTCCACCAACATGATCAAGCGGCATCCAGTTAAGCGACACATCCTCATGTGTAAAGCCGTTAACCTGCTCAAAAGCAATAATTCTAGATAAAATGCTTTGATGATGATGACGGATACACTTTGGAACACCCGTACTTCCTGAAGACAGGAGCTGCAGCACAGGCTCATCCGGCTCCGGCTCATAATGCTGTTCATCTGGTTCATACGCCAGCAATGCTTCAATTGTTAAGATAGGCATGACCTTTGCTTCAAATGTCTCACGCAGCCCAGCAATGTCCTCAGCACTTGCTTCATTCGTAATAATGAAAGGTTCATTTTGCAGCTGAAACACGCCCTTCAGCTTATTCACACCTTGATTCATTTCATCATAAACAGGAGGCACAGAGACCGGGGTCGGAATGATTCCTCCGAGAATACAGCCCCAGAATACCGTGATAAAATCTTGATGATCTTTCAATTGAAGTAGCACTTGATCACCGTTTGTCAGTCCTGCTGCCCTTAAACCGCACAGAACCCGTTCAGCGCTTGTTAGTAATTCAGGATAGGTTTGGGTCAACGTACGCCCGTCTTCTTTCATATAGGTCACCCCGCGGTCTGGTGACATAAAGGCTGATCGAATCAGCACCTCTGTCAGTGTGACAGGTGTGCCTGGTTTTTTGATCACATCTCCGCCATACACAAGTGCGGGCGGCTTCTCATGTAGAGATGATGGTTTTGTTTCGCTCGCTTCACTTTTCGAAAGCGGTCCGTTCCCTTGGGTACGCTGTCGATCAGGAAACAGATCATCTAAGTGATAGGGCGTTCGTTTTTCTGGCTGACTTTCAATGAAAGCAGCCGCTTCCTCTACACCATCTATAGCTTTGGTGCGCTCTTCTATCTTTCTTAATTCCTCTTGATCTATGATTTCAATTGAAAGCAGTGCCTCTTTGTCGACTGCTCCACTTTCTGTCTTTGGCAAAGAAGGTAATAAGACGAGAGCGGCTGGCACTTCATGAGGATGAAGCGGACCTTTCATCAGATCCTCTCTTGTCAGCGAAGGGTCCTTCGCCTGTGCAAATAGCACAAGCGATAGACTGCCTTCTTGATTTTTCTTCGGAATGATTGCACATTCCTTAAGCGGAAAATGAAGCATCATGACTTGCTCTAATGCTTTGAGATCCAATCGTTTTCCGTTGATTCTGACGATATGATTTGCTGCATGTCCTTTTCGTCTACTCACTAACATCGTTTCTTCTCCTCCTACATCCAATCCAAAATCTGAATCTTGTTTTCTTCAGTCCAAACGCCGACATCCCCTGTCGGATAGAGGTATTCACCAGTTTGATGTTTGAATGGATGCGGAATTTTATGCGTCTCCATCCAATCGGCAAGCTCCCCGCAAAGTGCTTTGATGTCCTTTGCACCGATAAAAATATCTCCAGGAAATCCTACCGGCATGAGCTGATGCGCTTCGCTCAGGACATATATTTCCGTTTCACAGGAAGGATCATGCACACCTGAATAGACCTCTTCTTGATCTGGGTACAGCACGCTGACTTGTGCATTTTTCGCCCAATCGGTGATCATCCGCTCTTTTTCTTCATTCGTGACGATCGTGAAGGAAGAGAGGGGTGTCTCCATTTGTTCTGTCATGGCTTCAAGTGTGTGGATCAGCTGCTGCATCAGCGATTGTATTTGCTTTTCTGTATATTGATTGAAGCGGTATGTGACCCGCAGCTCCAGCCTCTCTCCCGGAACTGCCACAAGGGTCAGGTCATAGTTCGTTTCTTCATGACTCTCAATGTCTAAAATGCGTACGCCGTATGGCTCGATAGATTCAATCGGATAGTTTTCAAACACGACAATGCTGTTAAACAATGAATCTCCATTCGGAATGTGGGTCAGCTGCTGAATATCCGGCAGTACGGTATATTCGAATTCCCGCATCTGAAAAACTGTGTCCTGTGTATGTGCCAGCAGCTTGGAAATGCTCCACCCTGGCGTGATCGGCAAACGGAGCGGCAATGTGTTTATAAAGAGCCCTGTCATGCTTTCAACCTGTGGTAAATCCGCCGGCCGTCCTGATACTGTCACTCCGAACACGACATCCTCAGATCCTGAATGAAGATGCAAAAGCAGCCCCCATGCTGTCTGAATCAGGGTGCTCATTGTCACCTTCTGCGTGCCTGTCATCTCTTCGAGTTTCTGCTGCATCTCGGGCGTTAGTTTGATACTTAGCTGATCAACACCTGCTTCTTGATCCGAAGCATGCCCGCCGTCTCCTGGAAGCGGTGTAGCCTCCTCTACTCCTGACATATAACCTTTCCAGAACTCTAGCGCCTTCTCTTGATCCTGCTTTTGCAGCCACTCGATAAAATCTTTATATGGACGTAAAGCAGGAAGATCCATCTCCCGTTCATCCACAAGAGAGCGATACAAAGAAAAGGATTCTTCAATAAAGCTGAACAAGCTCCAGCCATCAATTAAAATATGATGAAAGCTAAAAACAAACGTGCATGTGTTTTCATCACGATGGAATAAAGCAATACGAATCAGCGGTTCATCCGTATCTTCTAGTTTGAAATCCTTTGACCGATCTGTTTGCAAATATTGCTGAATGGCTTCCTTCTGATCCATTTCACTCAGGTGGCGCACATCGTGCTGAGTGAGGTGAATACTTCCTTCTGATTGAATCAACTGAACAGGCTCCTTTAGCCCTTCCCAAGCAAATATTGTCCGCAAAATCGAATGACGCTCTACTAGCAGATTCCATGCCTTTTCATAGGCTGCGCCGTCCGTTAAGCCTTCGAGCGTCATATGCACTTGACCAAAATACGCCTGTGACGCTTGATCTAATAATGCATGAAACAGCATCCCTTGCTGCATTGGAGATAGTGGATACACATCCACTACACCATCTGGAAGCTCATCGATTTGCTTTTGCGTCAGCTGAACCATTGGAAAATCAGATGGCGTAAAGCCGCCTTTTGTCTCTACACAATGCGTCAGAATATCCTCCATTTTTTCTTTGAACCTTTCAGGTAACAGGCGCACCTCTTCATACTGAAGCAGTTCACGATGGATCATAAAATTCATCTGAAGCTGACCGTTCACAACATATCCGTACACATCGATCAAATGCTGTCTTTCTGCTTTTGGATCATGTACAAGTCCATTTCGTTCATCTGCTAAATAAAGATATGCTTCACCGTCTATTTGATCTAACTGTCCAAGATAATTAAAGCTCATCTGCGGCGCTGCCTTTTTGAGTAAACGAGATGCTGTCATGTATTGAAGCAAGCCATAGCCGATTCCCTTTTGCGGCACAGCTCTTAAGGTTTCTTTGACATCTTTGATTTGTCTCTCAATATCGGTTTGAATAAAAGGAATAAAAATAGGATAAGAGCTTGTAAACCATCCGACTGTTCGTGACAAATCCATCTGTTCAAATAAATCCTCGCGTCCGTGCCCTTCTAATGTTATGAGCAGCGGCTTTCCAACGGCTTGCGTGAGTCCGGATAAGAGTAAATCGTTTACCTCTGTTCGGTACGCTTGTGATGCCTGCCTTAGTAAAATATCTGTTTGATCCTTCGTCAATTGAATAGACAAAATCTCTGCATGTTCTTCTATATTGAAAAGTGCAGGTGTTTGAAAAGGAGAACCCTCTTCCTCTTGGCTCGTGATCTTTTGCCAAAAAGGAACCTGCTCTTGTAATTGATCGGTTTGTGCGTATTCATAAAGAGCATCTGCCCACTGCTGATAGGACGCAGTTTTCTTTGCAAGCGCGATTTCCTGCCCTGCCGCAAGCTGCTTCAGTCCATTTAATAGGTCTTCCTGTATGATGCGCCATGAGATTCCATCCATCACAAGATGATGGGCAGCGATAAAGAGTTCAGACGTACCATTACTTGTGTGAAAAAGAATGGCTTTGATTACTTCTCCCCGCTCTAATGACAACGTTTCTTGACAAGCGGCGGTCTCCATGCGGATTTGTTCCAGCGCTTCCTCATGAGAAACACTCGTCAAATCAAAGAAGGTGACACAAGGGGTGATGCCAGGCGCACGAATGGTTTGAATCCATGATCCATCTGCTGTTTTTGTATACATCGCTCTCAGCATATCGTGATGATCGACAATTTTTGAGAGAACCTGTGTCAGCTGCTTTAGCTGTATAGATTGCTTGAATTCCATATGCGCTGATAAATTCCAATAATCTTGGTTTGTCATTGATTGCTCAAAGAACCATGATTGTATTGGAAGCAGACGAACATCTCCTGTGACAGGCGATTGATCATAGGACGCAGCAGCATCTGACCTTTTCATAGCGAGTGCCAGCTGTGAAATCGTCTGTTTTTCAAATACATCTCTCGGCTGAATGACATAGCCTTCCTGTGCTAAGCGCGCCACCATTTGTATGACAATAATCGAATCTCCGCCAAGCTCAAAGTAGTTATCATGTACGCCAATCGAAGGCGTACCGAGCAGCTGAGTCCACACTTTTTCCAGTACGCGTTCTTCCTCACTGAGTGCCATGTCAGCCGGTTTGTCCACTTCTTCCTGTCTCCACTCTGGCGGCGGGAGACGTTTTTGGTCTACCTTGCCATTTGCCGTGAGCGGGAGTTCCTCCAGCTCTATTAATAGGCTTGGCACCATATAATCTGGCAGTATTTCTTTTAATTGATAACGAATGTCTTGCGTGGTCATGCTGCCCTTTTGGACAAAATAACCGATCAATCGCTTGTGACCACTCTCATGCTGATGCGGAATGACCGCACATTCTATGATGTCTTCAAAGCGCAGCATGGCGGCTTCAATTTCTCCGCATTCGACGCGGTGTCCGCGAATTTTTACTTGATGATCAATTCTTCCAAGGCAGTCGATGATGCCGTTTGGCAGCCAGCGGCCCATATCGCCTGTTTTATATAAACGCGCTCCTTCTTGGAAAGGATGCGGGATAAATGATTGCGATGTTTTTTCTTCATCTCCAATGTATCCGAGTGCAAGCCCTGTACCGCCTACGTAGATCTCTCCAATGACACCTTGCGGAACCGGCTGCAGCTGGTCGTCTAGTACATAGGCCTGTGAATACGCAATTGGCTGACCGATAGGAACCGAAGTCTGCCCCTCATCCACTGCCCGAATGTGATGCACACAGGAGAACGTCGTATTCTCAGTTGGTCCATAGCCGTTTAATAGGCCTTCAGGTAAATACGGCAGCGCTTTACGGATATGAGCAGCTGACAAAGCATCACCACCGACCAATAAGGCATCGAATCCAGATAAAGCTTCTGGATGTTCCTCTGTTAATCGGTTAAACAGCGGTACTGTCAGAAATCCTGTTGTGATCTTGTAAGATGTCAGCGTGTCAGCCAGTGTATCCATTGATAAGATCGTATTTCGATCGGTCAGTATCAGCCTTCCGCCGTTGAGCAGGGCTCCCCATATTTCATACGTAAAGGCATCAAAGGAGAAGCTCGCGATTTGCAAAATACGCGTTTGTTCATTAAGGGTGACATAATCTGTTTCACATACAAGCCGGATGACCGCTTGATGCGGAATTAAAACTCCTTTTGGCTGACCGGTTGATCCTGATGTGTAATTGATATAAGCGAGTCCATCAGGTTTTAAAGCAGCAGACTTGAGTTCTGCCTCTGATAAAAACTCTTCATACCCCTGATCAAGACAAATGAGCTCGGTTTGACTGATCGAGACTTGTTTCAGCCATTCATTTTTTGTCAGTAACAGCTGAATACCTGTATCCCTCAGCATATAATCAATGCGTGCATCTGGATATTCAGGATCAATTGGGACATAGGCCCCGCCTGCTTTCACAATCGCCAGCACCCCAAAAATCATTTCAGGCGACCTGTCAATTAGAAGCCCTACTGGTTCATGCGGCTTCACTCCTCGCTGCTGCAGATAAGCGGCAAGCCGGTCGACTTTCTCTTGTAACTCCTGATACGTCCACTGTTTTTCCCCAGATTCGAGGGCGATCGCATGAGGTGTTTTTTTCACCTGCGCTTCAAACCGTTCTGTGATGAGAAGCGGGCCTGCTGGTTGTTCTGTGCTGCCGCTCCATTCATAAAGCAGCTGATCCCTCTCTTTCTCTGGCAGGTAATTCATTTGTCTGATTGGCTGTGCTGGATTTTCACAAATACACGCAAGCAGCTGCTCGTAGTAAAGAAGGAACCGATCCATCGTGTCGTCAGAAAATAAGTCTGCATCATACTCCAGTTTTAATTGAAGACCCTCCGCCCCTTCAAAAACAAACAGGGATAGATCGAACTTGGCCGTATCATTATCTTCAATGGCTAAAACGGATGTCGCCTCACCCATCGGAGGAGCTTCAAGGGGCAGGTTTTGCAGAACAAACATGACCTGAAACAGCGGCTGCCTGCCAGCCTCACGTACAATATTCAGCTCATCTACCACCATCTCAAACGGCACATCCTGATGCGCATAGGCGCCCATTGTTGTTTCCTTCACTCGCTCTAATAGCTCTGTGAAAGCCGGATTGCCGCTATGATCAATCCGAAGTGCCAGTGTATTCACGAAAAATCCGATGAGCTGCTCCATCTCCGTCCGATTTCTCCCGGCAATGACGGATCCAATGACAAACTCATCCTGTGAAGACAATCGATGCAGCAAGATAGAGAAAGCCGAAAGTAATGTCATATAAAGGGTGCTGTCTGTATTTTTAGAAAGAGCAGCCAGCTGGTCAGACAGCGGCTTCGACAAGCGGTATTTTTTCGTTTTTCCCCTATAGGATTGAACGGCCGGACGCGTGTAGTCATACGGCAGCATCAACTCTTCCACAGGTACCGCAAATTGCTCCTTCCAATAGGAAAGCTGCTTCTGAAGCGTTTCTCCCGTCAAATACTCCTTCTGCCAAAGTGCGTAATCTGCATATTGAATCGGCAGCGGTGAGAGATCAGGCTCCCTCCCTTCGATCATCGCTGTATACCACTCGGACAGCTCCTTTGCGGCAATGCCAATCGACCAGCCATCTGACACGATGTGGTGAATGGACATCAGCAGCAAATGATCTGTGTCTGACAGCCGAATTAGTTTCGCGCGAAAAAGTGCATCATGCTCTAAGCGGAAAGGTGTGCCCGCTTCTTTTTTCGCCCACTCAGCCGCTTTTTGTTCTTTTTCTTCCTGTGATGAAAGATCTGATATATCGACAACCTCAAGCGCTGGAAGAGTCATATGCTCATGTATGATCTGTACCGGTTCATCGCCGTTCATTGCAAAGGATGTTCTGAGTGATTCATGCCTTTGCACCATTTGCTGCAGGCTGCGCTGAAGCACCTTTACATCTAAAGGTCCATTCATCCGAAAGGAAATCGTATTATTGTATAATGGCAGATCAGGCTGTAATTGATAGAGAAACCACTGTCTTTGCTGAGCATAGGACATCGGAAGCTCCTGACCCTTTTCTATTTTCCGTATCGGAATCGCTTCATCGGCTTTGGCATGTGAATCAATCCAGTCGGCTAACTCTCCAAGTCTCGTATGCTCAAAAAGAACAGCGAGCGGCACGTCAAATCCCGTTTTCTGTCTAACAGCAGACAGCATTTGCGTTGCCTTGAGCGAATGACCTCCGAGTAAAAAGAAATGATCACCACAGCTGATGTTTGAGACATCAAGCAGTTCGGACCAAATATGTGCCAAAAGTTTCTCCGTCTTAGTTTGAGGTGCTCTGTCCTCTGAACCCTGTCCACTTTCTTCTATTAATTCATTGAAATGCACTTCGTCCGGCATCCCATCCTCTGTTTCTTTCCAGTATTCTTCAGGATATAGATGGACGGAATATTCACCAGAGAGACGAGACTGTATACACGTATAAATGGATTGATACAGCCTTTCTTCAAAAGCCTTTGTTTGATCGGTTTTGAAAAAGACATATACGGCCTGCTCTGTTTGTATTTCCCCTTGTATCATCTCTTGAATTTCCTGCTTCGACCGATCCAGCCCGATATAAATGAGAGGAGCATCTGTCATCAAGCATGCCAGCATTGTTTGAATGCCCGCCCGTTTTGGAATCGGGAGATAACCTCTTTCTTTTAGCATGCCTTTGATCATTGAGCCTTCACTCATTCCGGTCTCATCCCACATGCTAAAGCTAAAGCAATACGGCTTTACAGTAGATGTCAGCCTCTGATAATGAGCAAATTGTTCAACGAACTCATTGGCCGCGCAATAAGCGCCAACGGTCATCCCGCCCTTTAACGTTCGAGCTGACGAGCTGGAAAGGAATAAGACATTGTGCCGTTTAGAGGCAGCTTCATGAAGCGAAATCGTGCCATATACCTTCGCTTCGTACATCGCATGTAATGAAACAGACGTCATGTCACGAAGCAGCTCTTCTTGAATGATGCCAGCGAAATGAATAACGCCATGCAGCCTTTTGCCTAAAGCCGTCTCCTGTTTTGAAATCAGGGTTTCAATGGCTTTTGCGTCAGTAATGTCTACTTTTTCATAAAGAACTGTGCCGCCGCGCTTTTCCGTTAGATTCTCAAGTGAAATCAATACGTCATGCTGCTCCGCAGATAAAGCCTCTCGCGCCTTTCTTCCAACCAGCACAAGATGCGCTTGATAGGATGTCAGCAGGTGCTCACTCAGCATTCGTCCAATGCCGCCAAGCCCGCCTGTCATCACATAAAGCCCGGAAGATTCAAATGGCGGTTTCTTCACCCTTTGTTCTTTTTCTAGATGAAGCGGTGTTAAAAGAGGAGTATAACGAACACCTTCGCGATAAGCAGCGATATGATGGCTTGTGTCATGTGTAAGCTCTGTCATGATCGATGATGCATGAGAACGGCCAGCATCGGGTTCTGTCAGAGAAAAATCAAGACACCGCACCTTGATAAATGGCCATTCATGCTGAACAGCTGTCATCAGTCCTGCTGTCGTTGCTTTCTCCACATCATGTGTTTGATCTTCCGGCAAGTTCATCGCATGAGCAGAGACAAAGGTGATCTCTACCGGCTCCTCATAGGCAGCGATCGCTTTTGTTACATATAAGGCACTCATGCTGCCAGTTTTCTGTGCTTCTTTTGCCAACGCTGCATGAAGTGTGTCTTCTTGAGTTGTGTAGTTCCAAAGGTGAATGATTTGTTTCACCGAAACGCCATACGAACGGAGTGTCTCAAAGAGTTGTTCGTAGTCAGACGGCCGATTCGGGTGGATGATGAAGTGTGTATGTGTGAGTTGTGTGAATGCTTGACCCGGTTCAACCGTAATATACGTTTGTTCATTGCTTGAAAGGGATTTTAATTGATCTGCCAGCCCTAATGTGTCTGCAAAGATCACCATGTTCCCTGCTGTTTGTTTTTCAGCTTCATGAAGCGGAGCAGGTGTCCACTCCTTTTGTAAACTCCAATCAGGCAAGGTGTGTTCATTTTCAAGTCTAATGTCCAGCTCCTTGATGATTTCATCAAATTCGCCTTCCTGCCATCGCCTCTTAAGCTGTGCCCTTTCTATTTTTCCAGAGCTTGTTTTCGGAAAGGCATGCTTCTGGACAGGAATCACGCGCGATGCAGACAGCCCCATTTTTGTCGCAATATGGGATTTAATATCCTGACTTGCCCTCATAATATAAGAAGGTTCATACAGCTTCGGTGTAAAAAAGAGAATCAGCTCGTCGGATGCAGATGCTTCCATCCGGGCGGAACAGGCCGCTACAAAGCTCGTTTCGACGCCGGGTACTTCCTCTCCAATGACTTCTATTTCATAGTTGTGATAATTTTTCCCGTTGATGATGATCATGTCTTTTTCTCTTCCGGTTAATGTCAGCCTTCCTTCGTGCAGAAAACCTAAATCCCCCGTGTGAAACCAGCCGTCTGTTTGAAAGACTTCTTGATTCGCTTCGTCATTCTTGTAATAGCCCTTCATTGTCGTCGGCCCTTTAATTTGCACACTGCCAATATGATCTTCGGGAAGAAGCTCATGCTGATGATTCACGATACGAATCGTGATACCCGGAATCGGTCTTCCCAGCTCTGTAAAGCTGACGGTTCCTGTCTCACGTGCCTCCGCTGGTCTTAGCTGCTCTGTGAGTGATGTTTCCTCAAAGGTTAGAACCCCGCTGCTTTCATCTCCCCGCTCTATCGCAAAAGAGAAGACAACGGCTGAAGAGATTTCAGACATGCCGAATGCCGGTCTAATGACGTCTCCCTTTAAGCCGTGCGGAGCCAGCAAGTGTAAAAATCGGTGAATCGTCTTCGGTACGACCGCTTCTGCCCCATTGATCATACAAGTCATAGCAGAAAGATCCCAAGATCCTGACGAAATGTCTTTCTCATAATCATTGATCATCGCAAATGCGAAGTTAGGCGCCCATGTTTTCGTTGCACGGTAGCGGTCCATCCAGTCAAGCCAGCGCAGCGGCTGAGCGATAAAGTCATCTGTTCTTGCCCGAACCTGCTCACAGCCCGTGTACACATTGACTAGGTGAAACATCACAATACCGCCAATATGATCTAAAGGCATCCAGTCTAACGACACATCCTCTTGTGTAAACCCATTGGCTGCCACTGTTCCTTTGACATTCGCCAGCACGCTTCGATGAGAATGTTCTACGCATTTGGGCATCCCTGTACTTCCAGACGTTAAGATAAAAAAGACTGAATCATCCGGTGACGCGGGATAAGCTTCTATATCTCTTGCTAAAGAAAGCATCGGCTCAACGGCTGCAACACGTAACTTGTCTGTATGCCACAATAAAGCTAAGCCTTGCACCTCATCAATCAGCGAGTCATCTGTTAAAATGAGCGGATGCTCCAGCAGGTGCCACGCATGATGAAGTTTCTTCACGGAGGCATTCATTTCCCGATAGGTCGGTGCAGCGGACACTAGTGTTGGAACAAATCCGCCTAACACACACGCCCAAAAGGCTGTTATCATCGCGTGATTGGATGAAAACTGAAAGAACACAGGATCACCCGGTTCAAGTCCTAATGCCCTCAAACCTGTCAGAACCCGCTCAGCGTCCTCCTTTAACTGCGTGTAGGATTGCGTGAGTTCATTCTCACTATTGACGATATAAGTCAGACCATTTGTCGTTTTTGCCGCCTCTGTTAAGGCGTCCTGTAAGGTTTGGGCTCCTGCGTTAACATCTAGATCCCCTCCATAGGAAAGGGCGGGCGGCATGTCCGCTAAAGCAGGGGAAGCCGTTTGCGTCTGTATCGATTCAGCTGCGGCCTCCTGCTCCATGTGATTGTCGAGAAATAAATGAGAGAGGTGATATGGCCGCGGTCGAATGGTTTTTTCACGAGAAAAAACAGCGAAGCGTTCGATTTCGTTGGTTTGTGAAATGGTTCTCTGTACATCTTGTAAAATCGTATCCATTGTTTCATGTACATTTGGTTCGTTCATAATTGATGGTTTCATATGAGTTCCTTTCCTTTTTTGACAGGCAGGGCTGCCAATATGCACCCCTGCCTGAACTAAAGTTTACAAAACGGCTTCTCTATTTTTTTGATTAATTATCTTTTGGATCAGCTGGGCATTTTGAGCTGCACATTCTTTGTTTTTGAACATGTCAGCGTGCTCACCGTAGCCTTGATAATAGCGATAAGCACCGGTGGTCGCTTCTTCCCAATGATCCATCCAATCTGGAATCTCAATTTGCTCTTCTGATTGGATGAAATCAATATCTGCTTGTATCTTTCCTTGATTCACCCCCTTAACAAATGTTTCATAATAGGCCCTCGTTTTTTGAGCAAGCGCTTCTTGAACGAGCTCTCCTTGGGCAAGTTCACTTTGCTTTGATTGATGGACAATCGCTGCGATATCGTCATCGATGGATCGTCCTTCTAAATCACTTTCTCCAATTTTCTTATAGGAATCGATCATGATGACCTTTTCCACCGTCCGTCCTGCTTGTTCAAGCGATTGAACGAGCTCAAAGGCCAGATAGCAGCCGCCAGAGTAGCCCATCAAAGTCAGCGGTCCTTCAGGCTGAAGGTGCTGGATATGATGAACGTATTGCGTCATGCGGTGATCAGCTTCAATAAAGTCAAAGGCGATCAAACGAACGCTATCAAGCGTTTTGGCGGCTTCCTGATAGATAAAGCCGTAGCCAGGTAATGGCGGAAGAGCAAAGACTGTTGAAGTTTGAGATTCATTGAATACAAGATAGCCGGCAGCTTCATGATCCTGCTGTTGAATATAACGGCTGATGGCTTCAATTGTCGGCGTCTCAAACAGCAAGTGAATAGGCACCTGAACATCGAATTCCTTCGACACCTTTGATAAAAGCGACATCGCTTTTAAAGAATGTCCGCCAATCTCAAAGAAATGGTCATCTGTACTGATATCATCTCGTTCAAGCACTTCACGCCACATGACAAGCAGCTTTTGTTCTACCTCATTGGCCGGAAGCTTCACATGGCTGTTTCCTTGAGGCGCCTCTGGCTTTGGCAGCTGACGTTTATCAACTTTTCCATTTGGTGTCAGCGGCATTTTCTCAAGTCTGATCAGCTCATGAGGCTGCATGTATGCCGGAAGTTTCTCCTTCAGCCCTGACTTGATCACATCCACTTTGTCCTTCCACTCATCCTCACACGTCATATAGGCGAGCAGTCTTGTATGCTGCGACGAGCCATGCTGATCCGTTATAAGGGCAGCTTGCTTTACGCCTGGATGCATGAGAAGGTGGGCTTCAATTTCTGTCAGCTCAATTCGGTGTCCGCGAATTTTCACCTGATCGTCCACTCTGCCTACATACTCAATCAGACCGTCTGCTCGAAAATAAGCCAAATCACCCGTACGATACAGCCTTTCTCCCGCAGCAAATGGATGTGTGATAAAGGCTTCTTTTGTCAGATCAGGACGGTTCAAATATCCCTTCGCAAGTCCTTTGCCGCTGAGACAAAGTTCTCCGACCATTCCAATCGGCTGAAGCTGTCCTTGCTGGCTCAATATATAAGCACCCGTTTGGTTAATCGGCTTTCCGATTGGAATAGAATAAGCTTCGATCGGCGGAGCTCCATCTACAGGATAATAGGTGGCGAAAACCGTTGATTCAGTTGGGCCGTAGACATTGATTAGTCTGCCTTTCCCCATGACATCAAAGGCTTTTCTCACATGCTGTACAGATGCACGTTCCCCTCCGAACAGCACCTTGCGCACACTGCGCATCCAATCAGTTTCTTCATCAACGAGAAGATTAAATAAAGCAGTTGGAACAAACATGACAGAAATGCTTTCTCTTTTAATCAGCTCCGTCAGTTCGTGCATATCTAAAATGGTGTCTTTTTTCGGCAGGACAAGCTTTGCTCCGTTTAAAAGCGCACCATATACATCAAAGGTAAAGCCATCAAATACGCTGTTGGATAGCGACAGCAGTGTATCTGTTTCTGAAATGGTTAAGTAGTTCGTATTTTTGACCACCCGGGCAATATTGGAATGGGTTGTCATGATGCCTTTTGGCTGACCTGTTGTGCCTGATGTATACATGATATATGCCGTATCGTGTAAACCTGCTTCCAGCGGCAGATTCTCTGAGCTCATTAGTGAAATCTCCTGATCATCTGCAAACAGATACGTGCCATCAAACGCGAGTCCCTTCGCCTGACCAATAAAGGATGAGTGAGTCAGAAGGTGCGTTGCTCCGCTGTCTTTAAGCATGTATTGAATGCGGCTTTCTGGATAATCAGGATCGATTGGCACATAGGCTGCGCCTGCTTTTAAAACAGCAAGCAGACTGACAATGAGTTCAGGCGTTCGATCGGCTAAAATGGCGATGACCGTTTGATGTTCGGCTCCATTTTTTTGCAAATGCCTTGCCAATCGATTGGCCTGTTCATTCAGCTCGGCATATGTCATCGTCTGCTCTTCTGCTGATAGCGCCACTGCATTTGGCTGTTTGCGGACATTATGCTCAAACCATTTCGATAAATACAGCTGGTCATGCTCAAGCTCAGGTGCATTCCATTCCTCAAGAATCAGCTGTTTTTCCTGTTTTGTGACGAGTGGGAGTGTATGAATCGATTGATCGGGATGCATGACCGCCTCATTGATCAATAGGCTGAGCTGTTCCTTTAACGTGTGAACAAATTGAGGATCAAACGCTCTTTGGTTAAAGGCAAGCTTCAATAGTAATTCTTCTCCAGGCGATGCGAGCAGATTGAGATCATAGTTTGATTTTTCATAGACATTCATGTCCTCCACCGTGAACCCTAACCGTGCCTCTTGCTCGTCCTTCTTTGCAGCTGGGACATTTTCAAACACGACAATATGATCAATGAGCTGCTGCTGACCTGTCTTTGCTTGAATATCATAAATCGGAATATATTGGTGCGGCTCGGCTGCAAGAGACTGCTGCTGTGTTTCTGACAGGAGCGCACGAAATGTCATGTGATCTGTCAGCTGAATTCTTCTTGGGATGACATTGATGAACAATCCAACCATCCTGTCAACACCAGCCAAATCTGCCGGACGTCCTGACACAACTGTTCCAAACAGCACATCATTTGACCGCTGATACCTGCTCAGCAGAACCGACCAGACTGATTGAAGCGCACTGCTTAACGTCGCATTTTGCTGCAGCGCTAACTCTGATAAAGCGGCCGTTTCTTCTTTGCTCATGGACCACTCAATTTCGCCTAATTCATGTTCATTCGTCTGTTTCCGCTGCTCTTTAAAGGTCGATTGTCCATCAAACCCCGCTAATGATTGCTGCCAATATTGAAGTGATGCTTGCTTATCTTGTTTTTCCAGCCACTTTATATATTCTTTATATGGTTTGACCGGCGCTAACTTGTAAGGGACGTCATGTAAAAGTGCATGATAAATCGCAAATAACTCCTGCACCACAAGTCCAAAGCACCAGCCATCCAGAAGGATATGATGATAGCTCCATATCCAGCGATAGCTGGCAGGGCCCGTTTGGAAAACAGATGCCCGCATGAGAGAATCCTTCGAGAGGTCAAATCCTCTCAGCTGATCCTGTTGTTTGAATTTCTCTATACGTTCAAGCTGTTCGTCTTCAGAAAGATCTTGCAAGTCCACAACATCAAGTGTAAAAGGACGTTCTTTTAGTACAACTTGGACAGGGCGCTTTACTTTTTCGTGGAGAAACACGGTACGAAAAATATCGTACCGCTCCACGATGATATTCATGCTTTTCTCAAGTAAGTCATAACGCAGTGTGCCCTTAACGTTCATATCCATTTGCTCTACATAAAAGCCCTTTTCTTGATGATGGAGGGTATGAAACAGCATTCCTTCTTGCATCGGTGACAGATAATACATGTCTTGAACTTGATCCCTTTTAAATTGACTCATCTATTTCATCCTCCCTTCCTTTTTTATGATTCATCTCGTGTTGTTAAGTCAATTTCTCCTCAAGCATGTCAAAAATGTCGTCCATTTCATCCATTTCAAGGTCAGCCGCAGAGAAGTCACTTGGCGTAAATTCCCGTTCTTGCTGCGCTAAGCAATGAGTGATGATGGATTGAATTTTCCCCTTCAACAATGCCATGAACTGCTGTATCGTCTGTTCTTCATATTCACTTGCACAATAGGAACAAGATAAAATGAATCGATTTTGTTGAACAAGACCACTAAGGTTCAGCTTATAAACAGCTTCCGAATCAGGGCTTGCTTGTCGTCCCATATCATAAGTCGACGGCCCAAAGAGTTCTGTCGTCACTTCCTGATCAATCTGTCCAAGATAGTTCAAGCTGATTTCAGGATGTACGTGCTGTCCTGACGGTTCAGCGGCTGTCATGTATTTTAAAATCCCGTAGCCAATTCCTTTATTTGGCACACGCCGCAGCATTTCTTTCGTTCCTTTAATAGCATCAGCTATGGTCTGATCCGGCTTCGCTTCAAGAACAACTGGATACATACTCGTAAACCAGCCAATCGTGCGAGAGACATCCAGCCCTGATAAAATATCCTCTCTACCATGACCTTCAAGCTGCACATGTACATGGGACTCACCTGTCCACTCTTGAACAGCAAGACCGAGAGCACATAAAAGAATATCGTTCATTTCCGTAGTGTACGGCAGATGAATATCGGTCAAAAGATGCTCAGTTTCTGTTTCTGTCAGCTGCATTTGAACTGATTTGGTTTCGGCAACTTTTCTTTTTGTCACTTTATGATCAACAGGTAATGCGGTTAATGGTTTGCTTTCAATTTCTGCCCAATACTCCTGCTGACTTTTTAAAGGCTGTGACTGTGCATAACGTTCAATGGCCTCTGCCCATTCTTTAAAGGAATGAGTTTTCAGCGGCAGGACAAGCTTTTGTCCCTGAACTGCCTGCTGATATAGAGACATAAAGTCCTCTAGTAAAATCCGGCATGAGACACCGTCAATGACTAAATGGTGTGTCACGATGAGTAAATGATCGCCATCTTCTGCATGGAAACAAATCACTTTCATTAACGGACCTGTTTCGAGGTTCAGCTGACGCTGATACTCATTGGCATATGTGGAAACAGCCTTTTTCACGTCGTGCTCTTTTGAGACATCATGAGAAATAATCGCCAGCGGTTCCATGAGCTCCCGCTGGTTGTATTGCAGGATGCCGCCATGTTCCTGCTTATATACCATACGCAGTGCATCATGATGTGAAAGCAGTTTTTTCATGACTTGTTCTGTAATGGAAAGGTCAAATCCATTTGGTGCATGAAGCATCATCGAGAGATTCCAATGGTGCTGATCGCTGAATGCTCGTTCAAAGAACCAGCGCTGAATCGGTGTTAAAATGACTTCTCCTTCGACAGGTGATTGGTCGGCTGTGAGAAGATCGGCTTCTTCAATATATGGGCGAAGCTCCGCAATCGTTGGGTACTGGAATAGAAGTTTCATATCGAGCTTCCAGCCTGCTTGCGTGAGTCTGCTTGCCATTTGGATGCCTTTAATGGAATCTCCGCCAAGGAAGAAGAAGTGATCGTGGATGCCGACTTGGCTGACGCCAAGGACATCTTCCCAAATGCCGCAAAGCAGCGTTTCCACTTCATCTCTTGGTGCTTCGTATACCGTTTGGTTCGCTTCGATATCAGGTGCTGGCAATGCTTTGAGATCGATTTTTCCATTGGCCGTCATTGGAAATTGATCTAGTTTTATGATCCATGATGGCACCATATAGTCTGGTAACGTGCGTTTCAGGCTTTCTTTTAAGTCCTCTGTATCTGGATCGTTCTCTGTGATCACGTAAGCGGCAAGGGCCTCGTGATCACCCGCATCTTTGACCGTTGTCACGACGGCTTCTTTGACCGAATCCAGCGTCAAAAGCTGCGCTTCAATTTCTGACAGTTCAATCCGGAAGCCGCGGATATTGACCTGATGGTCTATTCTGCCGAGATAGATCAGCTCGCCATCCTCTGTCCATTTCACTAAATCCCCTGTGCGATACATGCGCTCGCCTGGATAAAATGGATCTGGGACAAATCGTTTGTCAGTTTCCTCTGGAAGATTCCAGTAGCCTCTAGCTAGCCCTTTTCCTGCAATCACGAGCTCACCAGGTACGCCTGGCGGCGACAGGTCGTATAAAGAACCCATGATGTAAAAACGTGTATTGGCAATGGCTGTTCCTATCGGAAGCGTGCCTTGTTCTGGATCGATTATTCCGCTTGTCGCTACGACTGTATTTTCAGTCGGACCGTAGTTATTGACGAGTTGATATGGAACCGACTTTACCTGTTTCAGCTTATCTCCGCCTGTTAGTAAATAACGCAGAGAATGGTTGTCCATTGACATAAACTGCTCGCATAGCTGCGTTGGCAGGAAGGCAATGGTGATCCCTTTTTCATTGAAATACGCATTGAGCTTGATCATATCAAGACGAATCGCTTCGTCGATAATGTGCAGCTCTGCACCGGCGATCCACGTCGGGAACATCTCCCAAATGGAAGCGTCAAAGCCAAAGCCAGCATATTTCGCAGTTCGATCGTCTTTCGTCACTTGGAACGCATCATTGTGCCAGAATGCAAGATTCACAAGGGACTGGTGCTCAACCATGACACCCTTCGGCTGTCCCGTCGTCCCAGACGTGTAAATCATATAAGCGAGATCCGTTGGCTTCACATGAAGCTGAATCTCGTGAGCTTCTCCTTCTACCGCATCTTCTATGAACAGGACATGACCTGTAAATGAAGATGGTGCAGTGAGCCCTTTTTGCATCAGAAGTACCTCTGCACCGCAGTCTTCCAGCATGTACGCAATGCGCTGCGCTGGATAATCTGCATCAATCGGAACAAATGCCGCACCTGCCTTGAGAACGCCAAGAACAGCTGCCGTCATATCAAGGGACGGACGGGTGAGAATGCCGACGCGGTTGCCTGGTTTTGTGCCGTTTCCGATGAGTCTTGAAGCGACTACATTGGCCCGATGGTTCAGCTCTTTATACGTCCAGCTCGTTCCGCAGAAGACCGCTGCTTTTTGGTGCGGTGCTTCTTGTGCCTTAGCCTCAATCAGGGCATGAACGGTTTGATTTGATGGGACGTCAAGGTTTGGTCCTGACCATTCATTGATCAGCTCTCGTTTTTTCTCTTCAGTAATGAGAGATAGCGCTGAAATCGGCTGATTCAGCTTAGCCAGCATATCGTCTATGATTTTTTCAATATACATGCTCCAGCGCTGAATGGTGCTCTTTTTAAACAGGGCCGCCGCATACTCAAAGCGCAAGCCCACTTGGTCATTTTCTTCAAATACACCGAGCGTTATATCAAATTTTGCATGAACGGTATCTTGCTGCTTTTGCGACAGCTTGAGTCCATTCAAATCCGGTAACGTCAGGTCACGGTCATCTGTTGTCAGCATGACACTAAACAATGGATTGCGGCTCGTGTCTTTCGGAAGATCTAACTGAGCCACCAATTCCTCAAACGGGAATTCTTGATGTTCATAGGCTGACAGGCTGCGATCTTTCATTTTTTCAAGCAGCTGCGCTGTCGTTTCTTCTGGCTGCACTTCGTTTCGAAGAGCCAGTGTATTGACAAACATGCCTGGAACCCGCTCGATTGAAGCATGCGTACGTCCTGCGGTCACTGCGCCTATGACGATATCTGTCTGCCCAGTTAACTTGGAAAGGAAAATAGCAAATGCCGTTTGCATCACCATGTTCAAGCTCACACCTTTTTCCGCCATGAGCGTTTTGATGGACTGCACCTTTTCAGCAGACAACCATCTATCGACTCGCCCTCCTTCAAATGACTGAACTTGAGGACGCGGAAAATCAAGGGGCAGTGCTAAGTCTTCCGGCGGCTGTGCATATTGCTCCAGCCAATACTGCCGCTGTTTCTCAAGCAGCGCCTGCTGCTTTTCTTCCTGCTGCCATACCGCAAAATCCTTGTAATGCAGCTGAACTGGCGGTAACGTCTTTTTCTCATACAGCTCTGCGAGTTCTTGAATGAGCAGACTGCGTGTGACACCATCTGCAATGATATGGTGCATATCCATCATGAATACATATTTCTCATCAGAAAGTTTCGCCACTTTTGCCCTCATTAATGGTGCTTGATGTAATGAGAATGGTGTAATGAATGACTCGACGACAGACTGCTCCTGATCGCCCTCTATTTCAACAGCTTCTAATGTAAACGGCACTTGGCGATAGACTTTTTGAACGGGTACGCCGTCAATTTCTACAAAGGCTGTCCGGAGTGATTCATGTCTGTCGATCAAGGCTTGAAGCGCTACTTCCAGCTGCTTCACATCAAGGCTACCTTCCATCATTAACACGGCTGGCATATGATAAGTGACTGCTTCTGGATGCAGCTGCTGCAGGACATACATCCGTTTTTGAGCAGAAGAGACGGGATAGAAATCTTGCTTTTCCGCTGGCTGAATGGATGTCACCACCGAAGAATCTGTTTCTTCCAAGTAGGCTGCCATTGCCCGTATGGTTGGTTTTTCAAAAAGGACTTTGAGCGGCACATGCTTGTTCAGCTTTGCTTGCACCTTCGAAATGAGCACCATGCCCTTGAGGGAATGACCTCCCAATTCAAAGAAATGGTCAAGAACGCCCATTTTTTCAACTCCAAGAACTTCTGACCAAATGTCACACAGCATCTGCTCAAGTTCCGTTTCTGGTGCCGCATGCGCCGTACGGTTCATATGCACCTCATGCGGAAGCGGCAGAGACTTCGCATCCACCTTTCCGTTTTGGGTAAGTGGAATGTAATCGACTTTCACAAAGTATGTTGGAATCATATAATCCGGCAGTGTCTCCGCAAGATTTTCTCTAAACGTCAGTGTTCCAATGTGTTCAGGCGCTGTGTAATAGAGTGCAAGCTCCGGCAACCCGGACAGGTGCAGGACTTTTACATAGACTTCTTGAATAGATGCCAGTGCACGTGCGGCATGCTCAATTTCCTGTTTCTCAATGCGATAGCCGCGGATTTTCACTTGGTCATCGACTCTTCCAAGAAACTCAATATCTCCATTTGCATGCTGTCTGACCAAATCCCCTGTGCGATACATTCTCTCTTGAGGATCATATGGATTTTCAAGAAAACGTTCCGCTGTTAATTCAGGCTGATTCAAATATCCTCTCGACACGCCTTCTCCAGATATATAAAGCTCTCCCGGCGCGCCATAAGGGACAAGGCGCTGCTGCTGATTGCATACGAGCGCTCTTGTGTGAGCAATTGGCTGTCCGATCAAAGATCGTTCCTTCAAAGCGTCCAGCTCTTGCGGTGTGATCAGCTTGGTCACTGTACCAATGGTTGTCTCAGTCGGACCGTAATGGTTCATGACTGCCACGCATGGATGCTGCATCATAAATGTCTCAACATCCTCAGGGATCACCGGTTCTCCTCCAAGTACCACCAGACGTAAAGCGTCAAATGAATGTTCCTTAGAATCTGCCATCATATGAAATAAGGATGGTGTCATTTTGATATAAGTCAGCTCTTGTTCATCAATCAACCGCATCAGACGTACAGGGTCTGTATACACGTCTTCACGAGGAACATAGAGTGTCCCCCCTGCTTTTAAAACAGGGAAAATGCTTGTGTAACCAAGATCATATGCATAAGAAGAAAGCAGTGCCGTCCGATCACATTCCTGCAAGGTCACCTCATTTATCAGCCAGCTGACATAGTGTGATAGATTACGATGCGTGAGCTGTACACCCTTCGGCTTCCCCGTTGTCCCAGATGTGTAAATCACATAAGCAAGCTGATCAACCGATACTTCCGGCAATTCTAGTGGATGGCTTTGATGCACTGCTTGTTCAACCTGCACCACTTGAATCGACTTATGATTTTGATAGGAATCTGCTAGAGACTCATTTGTCACGATGACTTGTGCACCTGAATCCTCTAATGTGTAGCGGATTCGTTCAGCCGGAAAGGCTGGATCAATTGGAACAAACGCTCCTCCTGCTTTCATCACACCGAGCATAGAGACGATGACATAGACAGAGCGGTCAAGAATCAGTGCCACAGTTTGTTCTTTCTCTACGCCTCGTTTTTTAAGCTCACAGCTAAGTGCATATGACATATCCTCAAGCTCGCGGTAGGTGAGTTTTCTTTGATCATCCATGACGGCGATAGCATCCGGTGTTTCCTTCGCCTGACGTGAAAATTGGACATGGAATGGCTCATGACGATTCGTTTGCCCTTCGCCTTTTTTCTCCAAACGTTCTATTTGTTCATGCTGATCTAGTATATGGAGCAAGCCGATCTGTTCCTCTGGATGACGAACCGCCTCACGAATAATAGCCAGGAGGTGAGTTCCGAACCTGCGGACGGTCTCTTCTTTAAATAACGCCGCTGCATAGTCAAAGCTCAGCTTTAATGCTCCCTCGCGTTCAAATGCTTCTAAAGATAGATCAAATTTGACCGAGTGATGCTGAATGGCATAAGGCGAAATGTGCAGATCGCCGAGCTTTAGCGCCGGTACCTCCATGTTCTGCATGTTAAATGACACGCTAAAAAGCGGGCTCCGAGTTGTATCACGGTCTAATGGAAGATGTGCAATTAACTCTTCGAGCGGATAGCTTTGATGTGCAAAAGCGTCAACACTTGTTTCTTTTATTTCTTCAAGCAGCTGTAAAAATGTTTTGGTTTGTTCTGGTTTTCCGCGCATCGCAATGGTGTTGATAAACATCCCCGGCATGTCCTGGATATCAGGGTGTGTCCGTCCAGCAACAGGCGAACCCACAATGATATCTTCCTGCCCGCTATAGGAGGCAAGAAGCACTTGAAAGGCAGATAACAAGAACATATACATGGTCGTATCGGTTTTCTGAAGCAGCTCATGAATGCGCTGAGTCGTTGCTTGATCACAGCCAAACATGAATCGTTCTCCCGAAAAATCACGTTCCGCTGGACGCGGATAATCAGTTGGCAGCTCTAAAACCGGTAAATCTCCTTCAAATTGCTTCAGCCAATACGCTTCATGCTCCTTCTGTTTCTCCGTTTCTTCTTCACTTAGCTGCCAGACAGCGTAATCTTTATAATGAAGGACTCGTTCAGCAAGAGCTTCTCCATCGTAGGCCTTCGCCAAATCTTGAATGAATGTCTTCATGGAGCTGCCATCTGTAATGAGATGATGTGCTTCCAAGACGAGAAGATGACGATGCTCACTGACTTTCAGCAGCTGAGCTCGCAAAAGGGGTGCTGCAGTTAAATCAAATGGCGATTGACGTTCAGCAAGAAATGCCTCCGCCTCTTCTTCCTTGATGTCATGAACAGGAAGGTCAAATTCAGTCCATTCATGCACCCTTTGGACAATGTCTTCCTCGTTCATATGAAAGCTCGTTCTTAAGATTTCATGTGTTTGGATTAACTGATTAAATGCTGATTTGAGCCGCTGATATTCGAGTGTTCCTTCAAGCGTTAAGACGATCGGAATATGATAATTCGTGCTGTCAGGTTCAAGTGTCTGCAAAATATATAAACGGCGCTGAGCTGGTGATACCGGATATTCGTCCGCCTGCTCTGCTGGCAAAATAGGATGTCCGGCTTCTTCTTGACCATCCTGATCGATGTAAGCCGCTAATGAGCGAATCGTCGGCTTCTCGAAAATCACTTGAATCGGCACTTCCTTTTGAAGCACTTCTTGAACCTTTGCAGACATCATCATCGCTTTAAGCGAGTGCCCGCCAGCCATAAAGAAATGCTCGTCTACCCCAACCGTTTTCCCAAGAAGCTCCTCCCAAATGTCAGCGAGTGCCTTTTCTGTCTCAGTCTCAGGCAGAATGATTTTGATTTCCTCGCGATGCACATCGTCAGGCTTAGGTAAAGCTTTTCGATCTACCTTCCCGTTCGAAGTCAGTGCAAAGGTATCCAGCTTCATCACATGGTGCGGCACCATATAAGCTGGCAGTTTTTGATTGAATACATCTCGTACCTCTTCTTCTGTCAGTGACCCTGTGAAGTAAGCGATGATTTCCTTTTCATCTGAAGAAAGCTGCTGAACAAGTACAACTGCTTCATCTATCCCCGCTTCTTGGTGAAGCACTGATTCAATTTCACCAAGCTCAATACGGAAGCCACGAATTTTCACCTGATCATCGGCACGGCCGAGGAATTCAATCTGACCATCTGCACCATATCTAGCCAAGTCCCCCGTTCGATACATCCGTCCTGACGGCTTAAAAGGATCTGCCATGAATACTTGATCAGTCAAATCTGGACGTTTGATGTACCCTCTTGAAACACCATCTCCGCCCACATACAGCTCTCCTGGCGCTCCAATCGGCTGCAGTCTTTGATAGTCATCTAAAATATAAGCTGACGTATGATTGATCGGCTGACCAATTGGGATCGGGCCCGCTTCATCTCCTCTTACTTCGTAAATGGTCGAGATGGTTGTATTTTCAGTTGGGCCATAGACATTCAGCAAGGTAATTGACGGATGATGCTTTTTCACAAGCTCCGCACTTTTTACATTGATCACATCACCGCCGGTGAATAATGTTTTTAACCCTTTGAACATCTGCGGCCGCTGCTGAGCGAGCTGATTAAATAAACCAGTCGTTAAAAAGAGCGCTGTGATCTGTTGTGTTTGGATAAATTGTTCGAATCGGTGAATATCCAATAAAGTATCACGGTCAACAGGATAAAGCGTCGCCCCATTCAGAAGCGTAGTGAAGATTTCAAGGGTAATCGCATCAAAGCTGACAGCTCCTGTATGCGCCATACGATCCGACGTGTTCAAGCCTATTTTTTCCTGAGAGCATGCTAACCTCACAATATGCTGATGCTCAATTTGAACTCCTTTTGGCCGTCCAGTTGATCCCGATGTGAACATGATATATGCCAATTGAGATGGAGACGTCTCGACTGATAACTCCGCTTGTGAGTGATGAGACAAGCCGGTCACACAAACAGCTTTGATGCTTTCATCAACTGGCGGCTGGCTGTCAGCATAGAGCAAAACGGATACGCCGCTGTCTTCAAGCATCCAACGGATTCTCTCCTCAGGCTGAGCTGGATCAATCGGTACATAAGCAGCCCCTGCATGTAAAATGGCCAAAATAGAGATCACCGCATCTGCTGATCGGTTCATATATACCGCGACAGCATCCCCCGGCTGAACGCCGTTTTTAACAAGACTGCTGGCTAAACGACGGATTTCTTGTCCAAGCTTCTCGTATGTGAATGTTCGCTCGCCTTCGACTAATGCCGGATGGTCAGGCTGCGCCTTGATACGTTCCTCGAGCAGCTCAGGAATGGACAGATGCTTCGGATAATCTCGCTCCGTCTGGTTCCATGCTTCAATTTGCTGCTTTTCTTCTTCTGTAATACATGTCACTTCATGAAGACGTACGTCAGGATTGTGAATGATTTGCTTCATGAGGTTGGTCAGATGTTTTGATATGTTTTCAATGACCTTTTCTTCAAAAGCCATCGCATTGTATTTGAATGTCAATGTCCACGTTTCACCAGGATAGACAAGAATATTGAGATCGAAATTCGTTTGTTCAAATCCGTCCTTTACATCAATGGCAAAACCGAGACGTGCAGACATGGTGTCACCAGACAGCTCTTGATCTAAAGGATAGTTTTCAAATCCAACCAAATGATCAAAGAGCTTTCCTCCAGCAACTGTTTTCTGCTGAATGTCATAAAGCGGCATAAAATCATAGTTTTCCGCTTCCAGTGCATGCTGCTGAACCGTTTGAAACAGCTGTTTGAAGGTCTGCTCCTGATCTAATGTCACTCGAACAGGTATCGTATTGATAAACAGCCCTGCCATCCGCTCAATCCCAGACACACTTGGAGGTCTGCCTGATACGACTGTTCCGAATGTGACATCATCTGCTGCATGATAGGTGCCTAAAAGAACGGACCAGACAGCCTGAAAAAGGTTCGGTGCTGTCACTTGGCATTGTCTTGCCGCATCTTGAATGGCTTGTACGGTTTGAGCGTCCCATGTAAACGTCCATTCCCGATGATCATATTGTCCGTTCGCTTCTTTTTGCTGCAGCAGCCCTTGGTGCTGAACAGCACCATCCAGCCGCTCCTTCCAATAGTCTTCCGCTTCTTGTTTGTTTTGCTTTCCAAGCCACTGGATATAGTCCGCATAAGGCTTACCTTGTGAGCGATCCGGTGTTCGGCCGTTCCGATAAGATTCATAGTAATGAAACAGTTTTTTCATCAACACACCCATGGACCAACCATCCATAATAATGTGATGGTTGCTCCAAATCAGGTGCCAGTTTGTTTCATTTAATTGAAAAACAGCGACTTTCAACAACAGATCATTCGTTAAGTGAAATCCTTGCTTTCTCACTTGCTTTTTATATTGATCCAATACCTTTTTCTGCTCTTGATGATTCAGATGAGATAGATCTTCTCTATACACATCTATATGACGTTCAGCCAGTACAACCTGACGAGGCTTTTGTAATTGCTGATAAACAAAGGCTGTACGCAGAATGTCATATGTCCGTACGAGTTCATTGAGACTCTTTTCAAAAAGATCGAGATCAAAATCTCCGCTTATTCCAAGCTCAAGCTGTGTGAAATAAGAGGAGGAATTAGGGTCTAGCATGGCATGATACAGCATGCCCTCTTGCATTGGTGTTAAAGGATATACCTTTTGAATTTTCTGCTTGCTCATAAGTCCACCTCTTCATTTTTGCTTAAAATAGATCCATTAGCTTTTCAAGTTCGTCCATGGTGAGATCCTCATCCCCCACATCACTAGGTGTGATCTGACTCTCATCCTGTGATAGACAATGTGAGATCAGTGCCTTCACATTCTTTTCTAAGAGTTCCTTGAACTGTTCGATCGTACGTTCTTCGAATTCAAGGTGATGATAGGAAATCGTCACATGGAGCATTGCTTGTTCTACGAAACCAACAATATCCAGCGCATGAGGTTTCTCAGATTCAGGGCTCAGCGATTGTCCTGCATGCCATGGAGAACGCCTCAATTCACCGCCGCCGATCTGTTCATCAAACTGACCAAGATAGTTAAAGCTGATATCTGGTGTGACTTGAAAATCGATATCGTCCTTCATCTTGTCAGGTGTTAAGTATTTTAAAACGCCATAGCCGATGCCCTTGTTCGGAATGTGTCTGAGTTCCTCTTTTAAATACTTGATCTGATAAGAAAGATCGTCTGCATGCGACATATCCAATAACACAGGATACATACTAGTAAACCAGCCGATGGTCCGTGATACATTGACTGCAGGAAGGATGTCCTCTCTCCCGTGTCCTTCAAGATGAATAAAGTGCCTGTCTTCACCTGTCCACTCTTTCATGGACAACCCTAATGCCGTCAGCAAAATATCATTGATTTCTGTTTGGTAGGCTTCATGTACATCCGTCAGCAGACTGCGTGTTTCCTCTTCAGACAATGTAAAACGAATGGTCTGTGTATGAAGCATTCGTTGATCCTCCGTGACATGATCCTTTTGAAGTGGAGGAACGGAATGCGCAAGCACCTTTTTCCAATAATCTCTTTCCGATAGCAGCTCATCTGACACAGCGTATTCAGTCAGCTTCTGGGCATATTCTTGGAAGGAGTGTGTTTTTTCAGGAAGGGTAAGAGTTTCCCCGCGCTTCGACTGTTCATAAAGAGCCATGAAATCTTCAAGGAAAATGCGCCATGACACACCATCAATGACAAGATGGTGTACAGCCAGCAATAAATGATCCCCTTGATCCGTTCGGAAAATGGCAGGTCTCACTAAAGGCCCGTCTGCTAGCGATATACTCGCCTGCACTTCATTTGCCAGCTTTTCTACCTGCTGGATTTGCTGCGACAGCTCTCCTGTTACTTCCACCACATCAATTGCCACATTATTTTCCTCGATTCCTCGATGACGCTGGATGACGCGCCCTTCTTCGAGCGGATACACCATTCGCAAGGCATCATGATGAATCATGAGCTGTTCCAGTACTTGCTGAACGTTTTTCTCATTTAAACCATTTGGCGCATGAAGCATCATCGATTGGTTCCAATGGTGCTGATTCGTAAAGTTTCGTTCAAAGAACCAGCGTTGAATCGGTGTTAAAATGACTTCTCCTTCGACAGGTGATTGGTCAGCTGTCATTTGATCAGCTTCCTCGATATATGGGCGCAGCTCCGCAATCGTTGGGTACTGGAATAAAAGTTTCATATCGAGCTTCCAGCCCGCTTGCGTGAGTCTGCTTGCCATTTGGATGCCTTTAATGGAATCTCCGCCAAGGAAGAAGAAGTGATCGTGAATGCCGACTTGGCTGACGCCAAGGACATCTTCCCAAATGCCGCAAAGCAGTGTTTCCACTTCGTCTCTTGGTGCTTCGTATACCGTTTGATTCGCTTCGATATCAGGTGCTGGCAATGCTTTGAGATCGACTTTTCCATTGGCCGTCATTGGAAATTGATCTAGTTTTATGATCCATGATGGCACCATGTATTCTGGTAACGTGCGTTTTAGGCTTTCTTTTAAGTTCTCTGTATCTGTATCGTTCTTCGTGATTACGTAAGCGGCAAGGGCGTCTTGATCACCCGCATCTTTGACCGTTGTCACGACGGCTTCTTTGACCGAATCCAGCGTCAGGAGCTGCGCTTCAATTTCTGACAGTTCAATCCGGAAGCCGCGGATATTGACCTGATGGTCTATTCTGCCGAGATAGATCAGCTCGCCATCCTCTGTCCATTTCACTAAATCGCCTGTGCGGTACATGCGCTCGCCTGGATAAAATGGATCTGGGACAAATCGTTTGTCTGTTTCTTCTGGAAGATTCCAGTAGCCTCTAGCTAGCCCTTTTCCTGCAATGACGAGCTCACCGGGTACGCCTGGCGGCGACAGGTCGTATAAAGAACCCATGATGTAAAAACGTGTATTGGCAATGGCTGTTCCTATCGGAAGCGTGCCTTTTTCTGGATCGATCATTCCGCTTGTCGCTACGACTGTATTTTCAGTTGGACCGTAGTTATTCACTAGTTTGTATGGAACCGGCTTTACCTGTTTCAGCTTGTCTCCGCCTGTTAGTAAATAACGCAGAGAATGGTTGTCCATTGACATAAACTGCTCGCATAACTGCGTTGGCAGGAAGGAAATGGTGATGCCTTTTTCATTGAAATAAGCATTGAGCTTGATCATATCGAGGCGAATCGCTTCGTCGATAATGTGCAGCTCTGCGCCGGCGATCCACGTCGGGAACATCTCCCAAATGGAGGCGTCAAAGCCAAAGCCGGCATATTTCGCAGTTCGATCCTCGTGTGTCACTTGGAAGGCATCATTGTGCCAGAACGCAAGATTCACAAGGGACTGGTGCTCAACCATGACACCCTTCGGCTGTCCTGTCGTCCCAGAGGTATAAATCATGTAGGCAAGATCCGTTGGTTTGATATGAACCTGAATTTCGTGAGCTTCTCCTTCTACGGCATCTTCTATGAACAGCACATGACCTGTAAATGAAGATGGTGCAGTAAGTCCTTTTTGCATTAGAAGTACCTCTGCCCCGCAGTCTTCCAACATGTATGCAATACGCTGCGCTGGATAGTCTGCATCAATCGGGACGAATGCCGCACCTGCCTTGAGGACACCAAGGACAGCGGCTGTCATATCAAGGGACGGACGAGTGAGAATGCCGACGCGGTCGCCTGGTTTTGTGCCGTTTGTGATGAGTCTTGAAGCGACTACATTCGCCCGATGGTTCAGCTCATCATACGTCCAGCTCGTTCCGCAGAAGACCGCTGCTTTTTGGTGCGGTGCTTCAAGCGCCTTAGCCTTAATCAGGGCATGAACGGTTTGATTTGATGGGACGTCTAGGATAGGTCCTGACCATTCGTTCAGCTGTTTTTGCTGCTGCTGTGGTGACAATAATCGCATTTGATCTAACGATTGATCTGGTGCTGACACCATTTGTTCCAGCAAATGAAGGAAATATTCTTTCCACTTTTCAATTGACGTCTTTTGAAAGATAGAACAATTAAAATCAAACACGAGCTCAATTTGATCTGCGGATTCGTTTCCAGTTAAGGTCAAATCAAATTTGGCATTCTTCTCTTCGAATGGCTGTGGAACAATGTGAAGCCCATCCATTGATAAATCGCGAATATCCGCATTTTCCATTGAGAATACCACGTCAAAAATTGGATGGCGGCTTGTATCTCGAACCGTTTGCACCTGATCTACCAATTCTTCAAATGGGTACAGCTGATGCTCGTTTGCCTCTAACACAAGCTGATGCACATTTGACGCAAATTCAGCAGCTGTCTGATGTCCTGCTGGTCTTGTTCTAAGTGCCAGCGTGTTCACAAACATGCCGATCACAGATTGAATATCAGGATGGGTTCTGCCAACAACCGGAGAACCAATGATGATATCCTCTTGTCTTGAAAGCTTGCTTAAAAGAATACTGTAGCCAGCAAGCAGGACTGTATAGGTCGTACTGTTGAGCGCTCTAACGAGTTCGTCCAATTTCGCTTTAAGCGAACCTTCGATTGTAAATGAGACACGATCTCCTGCGAATGTTTGCACTTTTGGCCTTGGCAGGTCTTCCGGCAGTGCCAGTACAGGCAGTTCCCCTTCTAATTGATCCAGCCAGAATGCCTCTTCAGCTGCTTTTTGCGCAGCAGATGCCTCACTTTTTGACCAAACTGCATAATCCTTATATTGAACAGGTAATTCCTCTAGTTTGTCTCCCCGATACAAGGCTGATAGCTCCTCAATTAAAATGCCAACAGACGCACCATCTGAAATGATATGATGCATATCAATCAGTAAATAATGGACATTTACGGAAACGGAAACTAGCCCTATTCTGAGTAAAGGCGCTTTTTCTACATCAAATGGCCTGATAAAGTCATTCATTAATTCCTGTATGTCTCGGCCGTTCTGTTCAATTTTTTCAATGTCTATAGAGACATTTGTTTCAATCCGTTGAACAGGTTCATTCTCAACAAAATCAAAGCTCGTTCGGAAAGCTTCATGACGTTGGACTAGCTGATCAATTGCCTTTTCAAATCGTTTTTCATCAAAGGCGCCTTCTAGCTTTAAGGCAGCCGGCATATGATAGCTTTGCTCCGCATCAGTCATTTTCTCCAAAACAAACAGTCTTTTCTGAGCAGATGTCACTGGATAATAGGCCGCCTCTTTGGCAACTTCTACTCGCTTGATCTCCGTTTGATCCGCTTGATCAACCGCAAGGGCGAACGCTTCTAATGTTGGGGATTCAAATAAAGACTTCAAAGTGAGCTCCACCTGCATCTCTTCATACAGCCTGTTCAGCATTTTCATGCCGCGCAGCGAATGGCCTCCGCATTCAAAGAAATGATCATGCCTGCCGATTCGCGGCACTTCAAGAACTTCCTCCCAAATGTTCGCCAGCAGACGCTCTGTTTCTGTTTGAGGAGAGGTGTATTCATTTGCCCCCTGCTCACTGAGATCAGGTGCCGGCAGCGCCCGCCTATCGACCTTGCCATTATTCGTCAAAGGAAGCTCGTCTAATTGCATGAAAAATGCCGGCATCATATATACAGGCAGTTCACGTCCTGCTTGCTCGCGCAAATCAGTTAATGAGACAGATCCTTCTGCTGTGAAATACGCACATAACGTGTCATTCGGAGCAGCAATGACGACAGCTTCCTTCACCTGAGGATGCCGCAGCAGCTGGTGTTCAATTTCCCCAAGCTCGATACGCTGTCCGCGAATCTTCACTTGATGATCGATCCGTCCAATGAATTCAATATCTCCATTTGACAGCCAGCGTGCAAGATCGCCCGTTTTATAAATGGTTTCTTCAGGGCGGAAAGGATTGTTGACAAACTTTTCGCTTGTTAGTTCTGGCTGCTTATAATATCCTTTCACCAGTCCATCACCAGCGACACATAGCTCTCCCGCCACACCCGGCGGCTGAACATGTCCAAACTCATCTACAATATAAACAGCCGTTTGACTCACTGGCTTTCCGATTGGGATGGATAACGCCTGCTTCTCAATGTGATTCACAGGATAATATGTGGTGAAAATTGTGCTCTCAGAAGGTCCGTACATATGAACAAGCTTGTCTTTCCCAACTGTCTCAAGTGCAGTCACTACATGAGGCACAGAAGCACGTTCTCCGCCAAACAGCACTTTTCTTACGTTTTTCAGGCTGTCTTTTTTCATATCGATGAGTAAGTGAAAAAGAGCTGTCGTGATCATTAAAATACTGACTTTTTCCTTCTCAATCGCTCCAGAAAGCTCATTCATGTTTAAAATATGATCCTTTGGCAGAACAATGAGTTTCGCTCCGTTTAATAGAGCACCAAACACATCAAACATAAAGGCATCAAATACATAGTTTGAGAGGCTCATCACTGTGTCTTCAGGATGAATGGTGAGATAATTCGATTGCTTCACCGTTCTCAATATGTTCCGGTGTGTCACCATATTTCCTTTAGGCTTACCGGTTGTACCAGATGTATAGGTCAAATTCGCTAAGTCCTCAGGTGAAATATGAACATCTATAGGGCTGTCTGACTGCTGAGCAATCGCTTGATCTTCTGTTTCTATGATGGTTCCCTCAAATGCAGTGAGCACCGAGCGATGGCGCAGCACTTGATGTGTCAGTAAGAATTGTGCACCGCTGTCTGTTAAAAAGTGCTTCACGCGCTCATCAGGGAAATCGGGGTCAATTGGTACATAGACACCGCCAGCCTTAAGCACAGCCAAAACAGAGAGCACCATTTCATTGGAACGTTCAAAGAATAAGGCCGCTTTCATTCCTTTTTCAAAACCATTTTCACGCAAATAATGAGCCAGCTGATTCACTCGGTCATTCAGCTCTTGATAAGAAAGAACCACATCTTCACATTGCAATGCAGGCTGATGACCATGCTGCTGCACCTGTTTTTCAAACTGCGTCACAATGGTCTCTTCCGCTGGATAAGGCGAAGGTAACGGATTCCACCTATTTAACTGAGCTTCTGCTTCTTGTTCAGACAGTAATCGATAGGATCGAATAGCTTCCTGCGGCGCTTGAACCATCTGCTCCAGCAGATAAACATAATGTTTCATCATCTGCTCTGCCGTACTTCGTTTAAATAGCGCCGTACTGTAATCAAGTACAAAGGATAAACCTTGATCTGACCCCATCGCTTGCAGTGTTAAATCAAATTTCGCAATATGGAAATTGGTTTCTTCAACCTCGACCAGCATGTCTCCAATATGCTGAGCTGCTCCATGATCCGGCGCGAGTGTAAAGACGGTGTCAAACAATGGATGACGGCTAAAATCTCTTGGCACATTCAGCTTTTCAAGCAGCCGTTCAAATGGATATTGCTGATGCTCAAATGCCTGCATCGTCTTTTCCTTTACTTGCTCAATCAGCTGAGACATGGTTCCATTCGGATCTACCTCCGACCGCAAAGCAAGTGTCTGGACAAACATACCGATCATGTCATTCAAATCTGTATGCACACGCCCTGCCGCCGGTGTTCCGACCACGAATTCCTTTTGACCCGTATATTTCGCAAGCAGTGTATAGTAAGCAGAAAGCAAGACCGTATACAGTGTCGTGTGATGGTTTGCTGCAAGCTCCTGTAATTGATTCTTTAACGCTTCATCTATTTCTTTGATGACACGATCACCTGCGAAAGACTGGACAGCTGGACGCTGATAATCAGTCAGCAGCTGTAAAGCCGGAATATCACCCGAAAATTCTTGCAGCCAAAATGCCTCTTCTTTTTGAAAGCCTTGGTGCTGTTGCCAAACAGCATAATCTTGATATTGAAGCTTCAATGGTGCTTTAACCGATCCCTCGTAAGCATCTGACAGCTCACGCAGCATCAAATCGATCGAAAGACCATCTGAAATCAAATGATGCATATCGAAAAAGAGCAAATGCTCCTGATCATGCAATGACTGCAAACCAATTCGAAGAAGCGGTGCACACTCAAGATCAAAAGGTCTGACAAATTGCTGCATGTTTTCTTCCACCGTACCGCCTGTCAGCTGTTCTATTTGAAAGGACACTGATGAAACAATCCGCTGACGAGGAACACCTTTTATCGTATGAAAAGAAGTACGCAGCATATCGTGACGTGAGATCAGCCTGTCAAAGGCTTCAGTCAGCTTCTCAAGCTGCAGAGTTCCTTTTAACCTCACAACAGCAGGCATATGATATGCAGTGCTTTGCTCCAATTGACTCACCATATAGACGCGCTGCTGTGGAGGCGACAATGGATAATGATCAGCAGCCGGCGCTTTTGGTATCACCGTTTCAGAAGACCTTTCTGCTTGCTCAATATAAGCAGCTAGAGCAGCAATTGTCTGCTGTTCAAATAAAACGGAGAGCGGCACCTCCACTTCAAAGTCTCGCTGAACCTTGGTAAGTACGGTCATCGCTTTGAGCGAATGCCCGCCTCGATCGAAGAAAGAATCATACACACCGATCTTCTCTTGATCTAGAATGTCTTCCCACAAATGAACAAGCTTCGTTTCTATATCGTTTCTAGGTGCCGTATAAACAGCATGTACCGCTCTATCACCTTTTAATGCAGCAAGTGCACGACGGTCGACTTTGCCGCTGACTGTGAGTGGAAAAGCATCGAGCTGTTTGAAATAAAGAGGCATCATGTACGCTGGAAGCTGATGTTTGATAGCCGCTTGCAGCATGTCAACAGACACACCTTCATGACGAGCTTGATAATAAGCACTTAACGCCTTTTCTCCATCCGCTTCGTCAACCACTAGCACGACAGCCTTATCAACTCCATCTACCTGCTCCATCACAGCTTCAATCTCGCCTGTTTCTATCCGGTAACCCCTTATTTTCACTTGATCGTCCATTCTGCCAAGATAATCAATCGTGCCATCCGGAAGCCATCTGACTAGATCCCCCGTTCGATACATCCGCTCATGCGGAGAAAACGGGTCTGCTGTGAATACCTTCTCCGTCAATTCAGGCTGATTCACATAGCCTCGCCCAACACCTATACCGGCAATGCACAGTTCTCCTGCTGCCCCATGCAGCTGTAATTGATCATATTCATTTAAAATATAAATACGATGATGACCAAGCGGTTTTCCAATCGTCACATAGCGCTGTTCAGTGGATTCGCTCAGCTCACTGAGATCTAGACGATGCACCGCCGCATCCACACACGTCTCAGTTGGACCATACACATTCCACAGAGTAAAATCAGGCTGACTCATACGAACTGCTTCAATGAGTGAACGTGCTGCTTTCGCAGGCAGCGCTTCTCCCCCAATCAACATGTGCGTCAATGACAGCCCGTCCAAATCCGCAGCAAGTAAAAGCTGCACATGCGCCGGTGTTCCATCTGCCGCTTCAATTTGATGTTTTCTGTAATAAGCCGCTAGCTGCATGCCATTTCTCGTCGTTTCTCGCGGGATGATATGAAGCGTATGTCCAAATAAAAGGGCAGCAAAGATTTGTTTGACCGATGCATCGAAATGGAATGGGGCTAGAAGCGCCATTTGTAGCTCATTCGCCCCTTGATAAATCTCATGATGCAAAGCATGGACCAAATGATGAAGCTGAAGATGCTCAATCATGACGCCCTTCGGCTTTCCAGTTGTACCCGATGTATAAATCATGTAGGCTAAATCATCCGGCGCCGTCTGATCTACAAGCTCAGGCAGCCGGCCATCATCTAATAATATTTGCTGCTGCACGATCAATTTTTCCGAAAGGGCTGGGTAATCTTGAATGAACGATTCCTCTGTTAACACAATAGAAGCACCTGAATCCTCCACAATAAATTGAATGCGCTCCTCAGGTAATGCCGGATCAATTGGTACATATGCCCCGCCAGCCTTTAGTATGCCGAAGACTGCTGCCATGGCATCTGTCTTCCGCTCCATCAAAACAGCAACAGGCACATCACGTGAGATACCTTTCATTTGTAAAAAACGTGCCAGCTTTTCTGCCTGTTGTTGCAGCTCTCCATAAGTAATTGTTCCATTTTCTGCTACAACGGCTGTCCGGTCTGCATATTTGTTGGCTGTCTCATCAAACATGTGATGAACCGGTTTTGCTGCTGGCCTTTCAAACGATTCTCCTTCAGATAATTGCAGCAGCTCCTTATGTTCACCTGCTGAAAGTAAAGGCAGTGTCCCGATCAGCTGATCAGGCTGAGAGACGGCCGCTTCTAGTAATATCAAGAATCGATCAAACATCTTACTCATTTCTTCTTCTGTGAATACATCTGTACGGTAATCCAAATCAATGGTCAATGTATCAGTATCCCAGCGGTCTTTCACATGTATTGAAATATCATTCATTCCGCTCCCGCTAAAAATCGGTTCAGTAATGAACGACAGATTCTCTTTTTTCTGCCACTGCATCACCTGATACTCTAAAGAAATATCAAAAAGGCGTCCTGTAAACCCTTCTCTTTCCCGCAAATCATTCATGAGCAAATTGTAAGGGTACTTTTGGTGTCGCAAGATCTTCATTTGATCTGCCATGACCTTCTTTACGAAATCAAGAAACGATTGCGATCCTTGAACAGATGCACGCATTGGAATCGTGGATACAAACATCCCAATCATCTTTTTTTCTTTGGCATTCGTCCGGTTGCCCATAAAGGTTCCAAGAACGACATCCTCCATACCGCTAAAGCGATGTAAGTAAATATAGACAGTGGACATAAACATCGAAAGCATACTGACTTTCTGTTCTTCACAAAAAACACGAAGCTTCTCCTTTAAAGAATCTGGAACATCCCCTGAAAATCGCTCCGCATGCAAACTCATCTCGTATCCCTTATGCGGTTTTAAAGATGCGAAGTCTGGAATATGAGCAAATTGCTCATTCCAAAAAGCTTGGTCTTTTTGAAAACGTTTAGAAGATTCATAGGTCTGCTCACTCATGATGTGATCAACGAAGGAAATCTCCTCAACTGGCGAGATGTCTACTCCTTGCAGCATGTCATGATATAAGTCAATAATGCGATTTCCCATTAAAATGATGGAAATACCATCCGCGACAATATGATGTGCTTTACAGAACAGCCAGCACTCTTGATCACTGATTTGAAACACCGTAAATTCAATCAAAGGGCTGTCAATCAATGGCATCGGCTCACGAATCTGCTCGTTTGCCCAAACCCTTACTTCCTCTTCACTCCAGCCCTTTTCCATGCGAATCGGCTGTTTTTCATAAGGTTTGATATATTGAACAGGCTCCTCCTTTTCATCTCGATACACGAGCCTCAGCCGAAGAGAGTCAGTTTGTCGAATGTACGCTTGAAGCACATCGACGACCAAAGAAGGATCGAGACCAGATGCTGATCTCAACCTGGCGAATCCACCCAAATTAGAAATACTTGTACCTGGATAAAATCTTTCCGTGTAGAATACTCGCTTTTGCGCATGTGTTAAGGGGTAATAAACTGTATTCATTCTCATCCTCCGCCTCTTCTATGTTTTCTCCACCAATTTCACCCTGCACCCTCTATATCAAAAGAACCAAGTCTATTTCATTAAAATAGACGGTTAAACCGAAAAGGAGCCCACCCCGAATAAAACGGAGGGACTCCCATTTTCATTCGGTAGCCTGCCGACCTTAGCAAAAAAAGAATCATTTACCTTAGGACATGGCTTTGCGTCTCTATGTTTCCATAGATTTGCCTTTTTCTTCTTTTCTTTTAGATATTTTCTATTTACGTCCACTTTATATGAAAATATTGTTTTTTTCACCGAAAAATGGGTGTAAAGATTCATGCGTTATACCGAAGGGATCCTGTGAGAATTGACGATATTTACCGAAAATAACTAATAATAGTTGCGTTCAACCGAAAATAATCGACTAAATACCGCAAAAATTTCATATTTTCCCTTAAATTTTGAAAATATGACCGAAAATGTAGGATAGAGGTCTCCTTGCGTTCCCCGCAAATTCTTAAATCTTAAGAACTATATTCCCTAAAAAAATGAATTTTTTTTACTGTAAAAACAACAAAAAAAGAGCTGTCATTTCAAATGACAACTCCTTGTTTCTTCATTATATTTACATCACCTTAGACAGACCAATCGTTTTCTCAATAATGAGCAGCGCAATGATAGAAATGATAATAAATATGACAGATATCGCATTGACACTCGGATCAAAGGTCTGCTCAATGTAATTAAAGGTCCTGACGGGGATTGTAATGGTTTGAGGAGAGGAAACGAACAAACTGATCGATATTTCCCCAAATGACGTCACAGCTGAAAACACCCCTCCTGCAATGATTCCCGGCTTAATCAAAGGCAATGTGACTCGAAAAAACGTGCGAATGGGTCCTGCGCCAAGATTCATTGAAGCCAGCTCAAGCCGCGGATCTAAATTCGAAACACTCACGCCTACCGTTCGAACCACATAGGGAAAACCAATGATGACGTGACCAATGACGAGCGCCCACAAAGACCCTGTAAAGCCCATAGCCGTAAACAAGTAAAGCATCGCAATCCCTAACACCACCTGAGGAATCATGAGAGGTGACAGAATGAAAGCTTGGACAGCCTCCTTTCCCTTAAAGGAAAGCCTTGCTAAAGCATACGAAGCCATTGTCCCTAAAAGAACCGTGAGAGGCGTCACGATGAACAGCAGAATCACACTGATCCGAAGAGATTCCATCCATTCTGGATTTGACACGACCTCATGAAACCAGCGCACAGAGAACGAAGTCGGTGGAAATTCAGGAAAGGCATTTGGACTAAAAGCAGATAGGACGATCACAAGAACAGGTATGGTTAAAAAAAGATAAACCAATGACCCAGCAGTCCAAATCAGGATGGAAAGCAAGCGGTCACCTATTGACTTTTTACGCATGCATCCTCGCCTCCCAACGCTTCAATAAATAGCTTAATAGACTGACTACCACAAGCACACAAACCAATAATGTAAAGGACATAGCTGCAGCAAGAGGCAGATTATACACCTGCATGACCTGCTGATAAATTGACAGCGGCAGCAGCGGCTGCATCCGTCCGCCGACTAACAGCGGGGTGATATAACTTCCTGCTGCCAGTGAGAAGACGATGATCGCGCCAGTCACCATGCCTGGGATGGTCAGTGGTAAGGTGACATGAAAAAAGGTTCGAATCCGGCCAGCTCCAAGACTCATAGAAGCCGGTCTTAAGTGACGATCCATATCGGTTAAGCTTGTTGCGATCGGCAGTACTGCAAATGGCAGCATAACTTGGACATAGGCAATAATGACCGCATTCATATTCCACAGCATCGAGAGCGGCTTCTCAATTACATGTAAATCTAGTAACATGCCATTGATCAGGCCATTTTGCGAAAGAAGAACAATCCATGCAAATGTCCGAATCACAACACTTGTCAAAAGCGGCGACACAAGTAGGATATAGAAAAATGCCCGCAGACGCGGATTAGGTGCTTTGACGAGCACGTATGCTGCGGGGTATGCCATCAATAAACAAATCACCGTTGTCTGCAAAGCCACCCACACAGTACTTCCAATCGCCTTTACATATGCATCTGTCGTGAACACATGAATATATTGAGAAAAGCTATACGTTTGTAATGTATTCATCATCGAATCGACATCGCGAAAACTGAGAACGAGCATCATCACCAGAGGAGCTAGTAAAAATACAACAAGAAACAAACAGGCTGGCAGCAGCATAAACCAATGAAATCGTTGATTCTTTTTCTTGATTCGCATCACGTATGCACCTTCGAATCTAAGAAAATGATATCTTCAGGCTGCCAATGGATATGGACGGTTTCTCCAACTTCAGGCAGCTCGGGAAATGCCGCATCAGAAGCATGGACAATGATTTCACCATGATCAAGTCCCACAACCAAACGTAATGAATGCCCAATATAACTCACATCTGACAGCACGCCTGATACATGGTTCGGCTTTACTTCCTCCCGCTCAGAAGAGATGCTGATTCTTTCAGGACGCAGCATAAGCAGTTGCTTTTCCCTCTTCTCTTGATGTGCCGCAGCCTGCAGCTGAAGATGCTGACCGCTTGAATGGGTGACATGAGGAACTGTAAATGCCGCATCAGCTTCATTGTACACGGCCTCAAAGAGGTTCACCTGTCCGATGAATTCAGCTACAAATCGATTGTTTGGCTGGCGGTACACCTCTAAAGGCGTCCCAATCTGCTGTATTCTTCCCTCACCTAAAATTCCAACCCGATCAGAAAGGCTTAAGGCTTCCTCTTGATCATGTGTCACAAGAATGGTTGTAATCCCGACATTCCTTTGAATATTTCGCAGCTCTGTCTGCATGTTTTTTCTTAGTTTGGCATCTAAGTTGCTGAGCGGTTCATCAAGAAGGAGAACAGACGGCTGAATCGCCAGCGCTCTTGCAATCGCTACCCGCTGCTGTTGACCACCGCTTAATTGGTGGGGCATCCGTTTCGCAAATGCCTCTAATTGAACAAGAGACAAGCTTTCCATCACCTTCTCTTTGATTTCCGCCTTCTTTTTCTTTTGAACCTTTAGCCCGTATGCCACATTATCATATACAGTCAGATGTGGAAAAAGTGCATAGCTTTGAAAAACCATACCTGTTTTTCTTTGGTAAGGCGGCAAAGCTGTCACATCCTGATCACCAATATAGACGACGCCTTTTGTTGGTTCTAAAAAACCGCCAATGATGTTTAATAATGTTGATTTTCCGCAGCCGCTAGGACCAAGAAGGGAGAAAAACTCTCCCTCATTCACCGTAAGACTGACATCGTTGAGAGCAATTTGCTCACCGAAGTGCTGACTGATGTGTTCTAAATGAATTCCACTCATGCGATCACCTATTTTCCTCCGCCTAATACTTCGTTCCATCGATTTGTCCAATTGCCAAGCTCAGAGGTCGCTGTTTCATAATCTACCCAAGTCAGCTTGCTGTAATAATTTTCTCCAACTTTCACTTTCCCCTTAATCTTGTCATTGTATTTCACATCAGAATTCGACATGCCATAATAAGATTTTTCTGAGAATGCCTCCTGAGCTTCTTTTCCGCTCAAGTAGTTTAATAGTTTGTACGCCGCTTCTTCGTGCTGATTTCCCTTCGTTAAAGCCCAGCTCGCAACAGCTGCAACAGCGCCTTCTTTCGGATATGAGAAACCAATATCCATTCCTTCTTCTTCAAGTGCAAATACTCGCCCGTCCCAATATGGAACAGCCGCAACATCCCCACGTTCTAACAAAGTTTGAATCGATCCTGGGTTATCTGGAAAAGCAGCTACATGACCTTTTAACTGCGCGAGACTTTTAAATGCTTTATCAATATCCTTAGGATTTGATTCTGTCCCCCCTTGCGCATGAACAAGTGCAGAGAAAAATTGCAAACCGGCTGAATAAGTCGGAGATGAAATGGCTACCTTCCCTTTCAGCTGACTGCTCCATAGGTCAGTCCAGCTGTTTGGTTCCTGCTTGACGAGGTCTTTTCTATAAGCAATTCCAAGCTGTCCCATACTAAAACCTGCTGCATATTGTTTTCCATTAACAGTAAGCTTCTTTTGGACAGAACGGTAAAGTTTTTTGACGTTCGGCGCTTGATCTTCATCGATAGGCGCAAGAACGTTTGCTGCGATACCTCTTTGAATCGTATCGGGCTGTAAGATTAGTAAGTCATATGGTGGATTTTTCCCATTTGACGCTTTTAATTTTGTAAACCATTCAGAATCCGCCCCAGAGACGGTTTGCACTTTAATTCCTGTATCTTTTTCAAACTTTTCGAGGATTGGTTTTATATTCTTTTCCCAATCGCCTCCATATACGCCAACAATCACAGTCTGCTGCTGTTTGCCTTGATCCTTTCCATTTCCACCACAAGCGGCCAGCAGTACAACGATTGATAGGATGCCTGCAAAAATAGCAATTAATCTTCTTTTCATGATTTATTTCCCCCTTTTTGTCCATTCATTTGACAAAGTGCTTGAGTAATATCTTCCTTTGTTAACGGCTCATTTCTATGACTGAAATTTTGATGAACTGCATGTTTATAGTGCGTACGTTCATTAGCCGGATAGGAACGAAGCTGAACGGCCAGCTCACTGCTGGCTTCGTCCGTCCATACTTTCTCATAAGCTGCTCTTTGTTCTCCGAAATCCCACACGTCAGTAGATGCAGAAACATCAACCTTTTCTCGCACCCTGCTCGTCTGCTCCTCATCAATCTTCCATTTATTTTGGTCTAAATACACTTTCACACCATATTGCTGCAGCGCTCTTTCTTCACTTAATAGACCTGCTTCCACTTCCTGAAGGACTTTTTCTTTCTTTCGGGCAAATGGATTCCCCCAGCCGCCTCCACTTGGTGAAATCAATTGAACGATATCGCCTTTTTCAAGTCGCAGAACATCTATTTTGGGCTGGTCTTGTTTCTCACCATTAGCCGTGATCAGCTTGACCTCACCAACCGATCCTGCTCGGCCGCCCATTAATCCCCAAGGCTGAAACTTCATCCGTTCCATTCCTCGTGCTGTCACCATTGATTCAGGCTTCATCATTTCAAATTCCAAACCAATTGCATGTCCGCCTCGATTTTCACCAGCTCCACCTGTATTCGGCAGAAGTTCATATCGGTGAACATGAATATCAATATGCTGTTCCAAACTCTCAATTGGGGTATTCTTCAAAAAGCCTGACGAATGATCAATACCGTCCACTCCATCAGTACCATTTTGAGCACCGCCGCCTCCGCCTAAAGGTTCGACAACGGACATTTTCCTGCCACCCGTTTGATCATCAGGTACTGAGAGAACCACAATAGCAGATTGACCTGCACCTGCTGCCGGCACCGCTTCAGGTAACAGCTTACCAATGGCGCCTAGCACGACATTGTACAGCCTCATCGTAATCGAATGACGAATCCCGACAGAAGCCGGGTATTCTGGATGCACCAGCGTTCCTTTAGGAGAGATCACGTCAATTGGATACGTTATTCCACCATTAATCGGTATAAAAGGATCCTTACTAATGATGTAATTAATCAATCCTTGATAAAGAAAGGAATGCTTCTGACCATTGGTAACGAGGTTAAAGGCTGTTTTCACTTGCGGGTCACACTCAGAAAAATCGAGCGTCAGCCGTTTCCCTTTAATCGTTAGCTTGATTTTCAACCGAATAGGGACGTCTGAGATCATATCATCATCTAAATAATCAGCAAATTCACTCGTTCCATCCGGTATAGCTTCAATGACCTTTCCAGCACGATCCTCGGCTTGCTTCAGCAAGTCTATCATTCCTTGTTTCACTTCGTATTTTCCAAATTTCTCAATCATTTCTATTAACCGAATATCTGCTGTATTAACTGCTGCAATCATCGCATTAATATCACCATCATTTAGATGACTAGCGCGGCTGTTCGCTCTTAAAAAGGTACGTACGACCTGATTCTCTTTCCCGCCTTCATAAATTTTCACTGGCGGAATTCTTAATCCTTCTTGATGAACATCCGTTGCTGTCGGTGAAATACTCGAAGGCACAAGCCCACCCACATCACTGACATGAACAAAAGACCAAGCATAGCTTACGATTTCACCATCTACAAAAATCGGCTTAATGATATGGACATCTGGAAGGTGAGTCGCCAAACCGTCTGTCGTATAAGGATCATTAGTGATGATAATGTCTCCTGGCTGCATCGGCCCGCTTTCTTCAATCGCTTTTTTTAGACTCAGCCCTAAAAAGATCGTCACACCCACTGTCTTCGGATAAACAAAGAAATCTCCAGAAGGCGTGGCTAATGCTGTCGCAAAGTCAGCAGATTCTTTGACGAAGGTCGTAAATGACGTCCGTTCAATGACATGCCCCATACCTGATGCAATCGCATTAAAATAACTGCGCATCATCTCAAGCTTTGCTGGGTCAGTTCTCATGTAAAGCCGCCTCCTTTGAAATCACTAAGTTACCTGATGGATCAATGCTGCCTGCCCAGTTTGGCAAAATTAATGTTGTTGTATCATCCTGCTCAATAACTGCTGGCCCATTTACAATAGAACCTACTGACAGAGTATCCCGGTTATAAACCGATGCTTCGTATTCTTTTTCTTCAATAAAAATTCGTCTATATTCATATGGTTTCAAAGACTGTCCGCTGTTTTCATGAACAGGTGAAAAAGGCAGCGGAGGCGTCTCGCCTATGACTCGAACGCGTAAATGAGTAAATTCGATTTTTGCCTGATCATCCCTATGACCATATTGACGCTGATGCAATTTGTGAAAGGCTTCAATGAGTTGGTGGATATTTTGTTCCTGCTTTAGCCAATCAATCGATAATGGCAGTTCAATCTCAAATGCCTGTCCCTGATAACGTGCGTCTGCTAATAATAGAATGGATGTCTGATTGATATGCTGAATGTTTTGCTGGCTGACCCAATCAGTCGCTTTTCGCGACAGCTTCTCATAATCTTGTTTTAGTTGGTTGATCGAATAGTCTTGTAAGCATATTTTCTTCGACAGCACCGCATCATGAATAAAGTCAGCAGTCAGAGCACCTAACGCACATAATGTACCCGGACTTGGAGGAACAACCACATTTTTCGCATGAATTTCTCTCGCAAGGAAATTCGCCACAACCGGCCCTGCTCCGCCAAACGCCAGCAAACTAAAATCTCTAGGGTCAAACCCTTGCTGCTCCATCACATTGCTTAATTCTGTGTACATATTGGCTACGGCTACTTGAATGAGCTGGTCAGCCGCTTCTTCAACCGTTTTGTTGAGCTGATCAGCAATTGGCTGAAAAGCCTTTTTCGCCGCAGACAACTGTAATTGTAAATGTCCTCCGGCAAAACGTTCTTGATTGAGGTAACCGCATATGAGAAACGCATCAGTTAAAGCTGCTTTTTCTCCCTTTCCATACGAAGCTGGTCCCGGGTTTGAGCCAACTGATTCTGGCCCCGCTTTTAGAAGTCCTCCCTGATCAATCCATGCTACCGAACCTCCTCCTGCTCCTATTGAATACATCGCAACAGATGGAAGAATAATTGGGAAGCCAGAAAGCTGATTCGATTGCGCCATTGTAGGCTGTCCATTTTGAATAATCGAGATATCTGCACTCGTCCCCCCAACATCAAAAGTGATCAGGTTGGGTTCACTAGATGATGCTGCAATTCTAGCCGCACCGATGACACCGGCTGCCGGACCAGAAAAGAGAGTCTTCACAGGCGAGGTTGCCGCACTTTCTGCATCCATTAAACCACCATTTGATTGTGTAATGTATGGAGAAATTGGTACACCTTCTTCCTTCAAACGACTTTTCAGTGTTTGCAAATACTGTTTCACCTTTGGTTGAATGTACAAATTAACAACAGACATCACTGTACGCTCGTATTCCCTCATTTGAGGCCATAATTCAGATGAGGTAAGGACTTCTAACTGTGGATAATGATGATTGATATAGGCTTTTGCCTGTAATTCATGAACTGGATTTTGATAACTATGTAAAAAAGAAATGACGATACCTGCTAGCTTTTTAGATATAGCATGCTGGACTGCATCATCTAACTGCTGCAGATGGAGAGGTTTTTTGATCGTACCATCGTGTATCAACCTTTCAGAGATTGGATATACATGTTTCCGAGGTATCAATGGTTCTGGCAAACGAGAATTGAAGTCATAAGGAATGGGTAGTCGTAAACGTTGAAGTGACAATATATCTTGAAATCCTTCTGTCACAAAAAGGGCTAAACCTGCTCCTTTTCGCTGCAATAATGTATTAAGACCAATTGTCATTCCGTGAACGAGGTATTGAATGTTGGATAAATCAACACCTCTTTTTTTTAGAAGATTTAACCCATTGATAATTCCTTGGGCTGGGTCATCAGTCACTGTGGGTGTCTTGAGTTCAGTCAGCTCCCCTGTTGCTTCATTTATCAACGATAAATCAGTAAATGTTCCGCCTATGTCTATTCCGAGCCGGTATGAGACATCCGCCATTTGTACTTCCCTCCTACAATGTAATTAGAATCATATTTTGATAAATTACGACATTTTTTGATATTTGACTCCATATTATTAAAGCAGATCGGTCTAGTCAATTTTATTTTTTTGAAATTTCTGTGTGTTAAATTCTTGAAATTAGCTCAAAAAGCAGTGATAAAGCCATTTTGAATGAGCATATTCGTTTTATGATCTACAAAATTAAAATTTTTATGAATTTCTACAAAAATGAAAAGCATGAAATCTTGTAAAATCTGTTTTTTGAATTTTAAAAGGCGTTTTTTCAAAACCAGGGGAAATTGGTAAGTAATTCTGCTATACTTCTGTTTACAAAATACGCAAACAAGAAAGAGAGCCAGCACCTATGAAACTTCTTAAAATGATTCTCTTGCTTTTATTGATTGTTATTGGTGTAGCAACAGGCTATATCCAGCTGGAGCAAGGGAAACAAGAGACAGCGAATTCATCTTATGACAAAACGATTCATTTTCCATCAGACCGCTATCCCGAAACAGCCAAGCACATAGAAGAAGCCATTGATGAAGGTCATTCGTCCATTTGTACAATTGACCGTAAACATAGTGATGAGCAGAGGGATCGATCATTACATGGCGTTCCAACAAAGCGCGGGTATGATCGTGACGAATGGCCAATGGCGATGTGCAAAGAAGGAGGCACAGGAGCTTCTGTCAAATATGTACGCCCTTCTGATAATAGAGGCGCAGGCTCGTGGGTAAGTCATCAATTATCGGATGATCCAGACGGCACAAGAATCCAATTTATCATCGATTAGCAGCCTTTCCCTTTTCTATATTAAAAAAATTTTCACATGACTGCATGCAGGTATTTTAAACACTTTTTTCATGCCGATAATCCTTAAGGAGGGATACCCTACCTTATACCTAAAGGAGTTAAAAAGCATGAAGAAAAAGGGAAAACTGAGGCTCGGTGCCAAAATTTTGCTGATCTTTTTAAGTGTCCTCATCATCTTTTCCGCAGTTGTTGGTTATGTGGTGAATCGCGAGATGACAGAAAACATCAAGCAAATGGCAACTGAAAAAGCAAAAGGTGATTTAAAACTAGGCTACGCCTACCTGAATGGAAAAGTAGAAGGCTCGTGGCAGATTAAAGAGGATAAGCTATTCAAAGGAAATACGCAAATCAATGATCATGACACATTAGTTGACCAATTAGCCGAATATACCGGTGATACCATCACGATTTTTCAAGGAAATACCCGCGTTGCTACGAATGTCATGTTAAACGGGAAACGAGCTGTAGGTACAGAAGTCTCTCCTGAAGTGAAGACCACTGTTTTAGATAAAGGAGAAAACTATTACGGCACAGCAAATGTTGCCGGGAAAGACTATCAAACGGCTTATATGCCGATCAAAAATGAAGCAGGCGAAACAATTGGTATTTTTTATACTGGCGCCAATCAAAGCATGATTTCACAAATGCTTCAGTCATTCTATATACAATTTGTCATCGTCCTTTTGTTAAGTCTGATCGTTTCGGTCATCATTATTTCTATTTTCACTAAGCGGATTCAGGCACGTCTCAAGCATATGGCTTCTGCCATTAAGAGTGCAGGCGAAGGTGATTTAACCATCAATGTGACGGATACTGCTGGTGATGAATTGTCTGATCTGGCTGGCCATTTCAATAAGATGCGTGAAAAACTAAATCAAACCATTCTAAATGTCATGAACACGTCTGAATTAGTGGCCACATCCTCTGAGCAGCTGTCAGCTAGCGCAGAAGAAACGAGTGCAGCATCAGAAAAAATCACCTACACGATTCAAGAAGTGGCACAATCTTCAGAAGAACAGTCCGCTCAAATGACAGCTAGTGAGCACAAAATGATTCAAGTATCAAACGAGCTGGCAAACATCACTGAAAATGCAGGACAAATGGCTTCAAGAAGTCACTCCGCACAAGAAGTGGCCCAAAAAGGTGTACACAATATCGGTGAAGTTCATTCACAAATGACGTCTATTGCCAAATCAATTGAAGAAAATGGTACAGCGATTCAAGCATTGGAAACACGTTCAGCTGAAATCGATCATATTTCCAAAGTCATTACAGATATCGCCAGCCAGACAAACCTGCTAGCTCTTAATGCAGCAATTGAAGCAGCACGGGCAGGTGAGCACGGAAAAGGATTTGCTGTTGTCGCAGACGAAGTGAGAAAGCTCGCAGAAGAATCTCAAGCATCATCAAACATGATTTCCCATCTCATTTCTGAAATACAAAAAGAGATGACTCATTCGACGAATGCCATCAAACGAGTAAGAGAGGAAGCGGCTCAAGGGGCTGTCCTTATCTCTCATACAGAGGAATCATTTCATGATATCCAGCAGTCGATGAGAGAAATGGCGAATGGCATTAAACATTTATCAAGTGCATCACAAAAAATCGCAGCTTATACAAACGATGCGAAACAGTCTTTTGCGTCTATTACAGAAGGCGTGAAACGAACGAGTGAACATTCACAGCAAGTAGCCGGTTTAACAGAAGAACAATTTGCTGCAATGGAAGAAGTAACAGCTTCATCAGAAGCGCTTGCCCATTTAGCAGGAGATTTAAAAGCAATGGTCTCGCAATTTCACATCTAGATCCCACACCAAATAGCGCAAGACGGCGACAATCGTCTTGCTGCCTAACTTTCTCCTCAAGAATCACTCTTTAACCATTCACGTTCCAACAAAAATCCATAAATAAAGGAGTTTTTTATATGAATCACTTAAATCAAGCCTATTCCCTATCTATCTCCTACCACCAAATCACGGTATACACCGGAAGCGAAACACCACCTGTTATTGATTGGACAGATGAGGACATTCTTCAAGGATTTGCAACAGGAGATCAAGGAGTTTCCTTTGAAGGAATCAATAATGGAAAGGCGTCTATTATTGTGACATTAAATAGCGATGAGCCCCAAGTCTCGGTTGATAGAGCCATAACAGTTCCCTTTACGCTTACAAATGATCAAGTTTATATCACAAGCGTCATGGCCAATGTGCTGTCTTTCTCCATTCCAAAAGGAAACTATCAGCTTACCTGCTACACCTCACAGCAGCCTGATCAAGACGTTTATTATGTAAATTTCCAAACAGTGTAGATTACGACTGATCGTATAGATCAAGCCACTGTTCCGCATAGTCTACCGATTCTCTCATGGGCAGTAAATATGAACTGGCAAGTCCAATTTGATTGTGCTGATGGATGCCTCCTGATTGCAGAAAATCACGGCCAATCTGTTCAAATAGTTCTTCTCTTGTGATGATATCTTGGTACTCTTTCCATACCCTCCACCCATTCTCTAAAATAGGGGCCCCTCTTGTCATGAGGTCCTGCTGAGGGATTCGGTATTCAGCTAGATGAAAAGCTGTCATGCTCTCAAATGATGCACCAAGCAGCAGCACTTGAGCATGAAGATCATACATGCGGCCAAGAGGTGACTGCTCTCCTAATCCAAAGGAAAGTGCATGGTGTTGCAGAATTTCATGTTTTCTTTTCCCCCAGGCGGTGAATGAAAAATGGGGATGATTGCTTCTCGCCACGCCTGGGTATTTCCAAAATGTTTCCGCCACCTTTCCCATTGCTGCTGGTGTCGTGTAAGCTGGGTCAAATGCGGGCATTGTTTCTTTGATCGATTTCCACCATGAATAAGGAACAGGCGGATCGATCCAATCGGCGGGATCAGAAAGCTCTAACGTTTGTGCCGGCATAATCAGTGTCCCTTCTTCTGTTAAGGTTTCCATCAATGCTTGTATGACGGCTACAGCGCCTCCGTTTACCCAGCCGATTGATGATAAAGATGAATGAACACATAAAATCATGCCCTTTTTTACACCAAGTTGAACCAAGTCTGCTTTGATTCTTTCCTTTGTCATCGGTTCAGCTTGATTTTCGATTAATTTTTGCATCGTTCCTTTTCCTCCTGCGTCTCTTCTATTACTGATGAATGAGACGTTTAACCGCAATAGACAGTTTGTAATTTGCGTAATTCGTCAGCTCCGTTAAAAACTGATCAAGTTCATCATGACTGGAGAAATGTCCTTCAGCCATATAACAGCCTTCACCACTTATTTTGAACAAATTCTTGATTTCTTCCTTTTTATAAAGAAACGACAGAAGTGGTTCATGATGATGACTACGGGTATATAGCTGCAAAAAGGTTTGAATCGACTTTTGTGTCTGCCAATCAATTGAAATGGTATATGCTTCAATCACACCTTCTTCTTCTAGCTTTAACACCCGATTTGCAACAGCTTGGCCGGTTAAATGAACTTTTTCACCTAGAGCTTTCATCGTTAATCGGCTGTTCTTTGATAGTTCTTTTAAAATATTCATATCTGTTTGGTCTAGCATTGGCCCACCTCTTTCAAAAATCAAGCCCTTCTGCCAAAAGACTTTCATAATCCTCTGTCACGTAGAACTCTTTTAATATACTGTAAACTTAATCAGAAAAAAAGGAGGCCTTTTTATGAAAATTACACTCATTCGCAATGCGACTTTATACCTTCACTATGGTCATTCAACTTTTTTAATCGATCCCTTTTTAGCAGCAAAAGGAACATATCCACCGTTCCCTCATACAGCCAATCAACATTTGAACAATCCTATTGTGGAGCTTCCTGTAAATATAGATTTAGACAGTCTGTTACACCCAGATGCTGTCTTACTCTCTCATTTACATGTGGACCACTTTGACGACGAAGCCAAAAGGAAATTAGCTCAGGATCAACCAATTTATACTCAATCGGAGAAGGATCGAAAAGAAGTTGAAGAAGCTGGATTTCAGCATGTCACGTGCATTGAAGATGAAATGGACATTTGCGGCGTTCATATTAAACGTACAGACGGACAGCATGGGACGGGAGAAACGGCGAAGCGGATGGGGCAGGTGAGCGGTTTTGTTTTCTCTCACCCTGATGAACCTACCCTTTATATTGCAGGTGATACCATTTGGTGTGATGAACCGAAAGAGGTTGTGAATACAAGCAAGCCAGACGTCATTGTGGTCAATAGCGGGGCTGCTCAATTTTTAGAAGGCGATCCCATTACAATGACCAAGGAAGAGATTCTAGACATTCACCGTTCTCAGCCAAAAGCTCAAATTGTCGTCTGTCATCTTGAAGCAGTGAATCATTGCCTGTTAACAAGAGCTGCTTTAGAAGCTTACGTTCAAGAACATCATGCAGATCAAGCCATTTTTGTCCCTCAAGATGGGGAAAGTCTCACCTTCTGATCGACAATAAAAAACCGGCACTTCGCTGCCGGTTTCATCATTATCATGGGCGATGGTGCTGTGGTTTTTTCAGCAATGGAACAAATCCGTTCTTTTTCAAATGAGTGTAATGCTCATCCATTCGTTTCGTGATGTGTGTGCCTTGTTCCTTTGTTAACACGCCGTACTGTACATATTTCTTAATGACTTCTTTTCGCTTAGAAAGAATTTGCTGCTCAAGGATTTCAATTTGTTTTTGTTGTTCTGCTGTTAATTTCACTTGATGTGTCACCGGGCGCTTTTCCATTTGAGGTGTTTCTCCATGAGCCGTTTCTATATGAAAACCAAATAACAGCATCATCGACAAGATGATCAAACTACTTATTTTTTTCATCATTGTTGTTCCCTCCTTTATTCGCCTTTATTTTGCGCTCGCTTTCCTTTTTTATACATTATTTCTAACACGCAAATTGCTTATAATATTCTTACTTTTTCACTTTTCTTCTGAAAACGTTGTCCTTATAGAGAAAGCGTGCTATGTTTTGTTTTGTATAAAAAATAGAGGAGGATTCTTAAATGAGTCGTTTTTATCATAAAAAACCTATATGGATCATGCTTGTTGTATCTGCTTTCATCCTTATCATGTCTGCTTGCAGTCAATCAGGCTCATCTCAATCTGAAGACACAAAGTGGGATCAGATTAAAAAGAAAGGGAAAATCGTGGTTGCAACTTCAGGCACCCTTTATCCAACTTCTTATCATGATACTTCTAATGGCAAGGATCAATTAACTGGCTATGAAGTAGAAGTCGTCAAAGAAGCGTTTAAACGTCTTGATGTGAAAGTAGAATTTAAAGAAATGGGCTATGATGGGATGCTGAGCGCCATTAATTCTGGTCAAGTGGATGCCGCTGCAAATGATATCGACATCACAGATGACAGAAAAGACAAGTTTGCCTTTTCAACCCCTTATAAATATTCCTACGGAACGGCTATCGTTCGGAAAGATGATTTATCTGGCATTAAAACTTTAAAAGATTTAAAAGGAAAGAAAGCAGCAGGGGCTGCCACAACGATTTATATGGATGTTGCTCGTAAGTACGGTGCAAAGGAAGTCATTTATGATAATGCGACAAACGAGCAATACCTAAAGGATGTTGCAAACGGCCGTACAGATGTCATTCTAAATGATTATTACTTGCAGACACTGGCTCTTGCTGCATTTCCTAAACTAAATATTACGATTCACCCTGACTTGAAGTACATGCCGAATGAACAAGGTTTTGTTATGAAGAAGGACAACAAAGAGCTTCAAAAAGAATTAAATCGTGTATTAGGCGACATGAAAAAAGACGGAACAATGAAAAAGATTTCTGAGAAATTCTTTAATCATGCAGACGTCTCTAAGAAAATTGATGCTGATGTCGAAGATGTCGACATTTCCAAATAAGGAGCCGCAATCGTGGGAGATATTCATTTAGAATATATATTTAATCCTGCACTGGCAAAGGCGTCATTTCCGTTTGTTATGAAAGGCATCTGGCTGACGCTGCTCATTTCCTTTGTGAGCATGTTTTTTGGTACCATTCTTGGCTTTTTTATCGCTCTTGCCAGAATGGCGAATTCTTGGATTCTTCGGCTGCCTGCACGGCTGTATATCTCATTCATGCGAGGCGTGCCCATTCTTGTGATTTTGTTTATTCTCTATTTTGGGTTCCCCTATATCGGCATAGAGTTCACAGCGGTCACTGCCGCCATTATTGGGTTCAGCTTTAATAGTGCTGCCTATATTGCAGAAATTAACCGGGCAGCCCTCTCCTCTGTTCCAAGTGGACAGGTGGAAGCCGCTAAATCATTAGGTCTCAGCTATTGGCAAACGATGCGTGGTGTCATTTTGCCCCAATCCGTCCGCATCGCCCTGCCGCCATTGACCAATGTCATGCTCGATTTAATCAAAGCTTCCTCACTGGCAGCGATGATTACTGTACCAGAGCTCTTCCAGCAAGCAAAAATTGTAGGCGGACGAGAATTCGATTATATGACCATGTATATTTTGGTCGCACTCATTTACTGGGGCATTTGCAGTGTCGTCTCATTGCTTCAGGACTTTTTAGAAAAACGCTATGCGAAATATCTGTAGCAAAAAAAGAGCAGATCCATGAGATCTGCTCTTTTTTCTTTTTAATGAATGAGCCATAACCATACATATAACCCGAGTAAAGTGAGAATCAAGGTTGGGATGGTCAGGAGGATTCCGGCTTTCATGTACGCTCCCCAAGAGATATGGACGCCTTTTTTCTTTAAGACATGAAGCCACAGCAATGTCGCCAATGAGCCGATTGGGGTCATTTTCGGTCCAAGGTTGGAGCCGATGACATTGGCATAAATCAGTCCGTCTCTCATGACACCTGCTGTATCTGTATGTCCAATGGCAATCGCATCAATTAAAACGGTCGGCAGATTGTTCATCACAGAGGACAGCACTGCGGCAAGCACGCCCATAAACATCGTTCCTGCAAGCAAGCCATGTGAAGCCCCTTGCTGGATCCATGCCGCCAATATTTCTGTAAGACCGACATTTTTCAGTCCATATACGACAACATACATGCCGATCGAGAAAAACACAATGGACCACGGCGCTTCTTTGATCACTCGCTTTGTCGCCACTTGCGGACTTCTTCTCGCCAGCCACAAGAAAGCAAGGGCAATCCCGCCTACGATGATGGACACTGGAATACCGATCAGCTCCCCCGCAAAATAACCCACAAGCAGACAGCCGAGCACATACCAAGACAAACGGAACATACGGATATCTCGAATAGCTGATGCCGGTTCCTTTGCCTGAGACAGATCGTAGGTTTTTGGAATAAGCTTTCGGTAAAATACATACAGAACCAGCATGCTCGCTCCAAGCGACACAAGGTTTGGCACGAACATATTCGCTGTATATTCTAGAAAACCAATATGAAAATAGTCGGCTGATACGATATTGACCAGGTTACTAATGACAAATGGCAAGGAGGTTGTGTCTGCAATAAAACCGCTTGCCATCACAAAAGGCAGCACCATGCGCTCATCCAGCTTCAACGCTCTCACCACAGATAAAACGATTGGGGTCAAGATCAGTGCCGCTCCATCGTTGGCAAAAAAAGCAGCCACAACAGCGCCTAGCAATGTTAAATAAATAAACATGCGGACACCGTTGCCTCTTGCGGCTTTTGCCATATGCAGTGCAGCCCATTCAAAAAAGCCGATCTCATCTAAAATTAACGATATGATAATAATGCCAATAAAGGCAAATGTGGCGTTCCATACAATTTGCGTGACTTCCCACACATCGCCCAGATGAACGACACCAAAGGCAAGTGCAAGAATGGCGCCTCCACACGCTGACCATCCTATGGTGACACGTCCTGGCTGCCAAATGACAAGGACGAGGGTCATGATGAAAATCAAAATGGCTAAGGTGACTGATCCCAAAGGTGGCCCCCCTTTCACTTTTCTCATAAAATCTTTATCTATCATACAACGAAATGCATCCGTTGTATGCCATTTTCGCATGTCACATGAAAATCCGCAGGTGATCCCGTGCACCTGCGGATTCCATCATCATTATTGATCTTTTTTCATCAGCATCAATTCAATAAATAACTCACACCGCTGGCTAAAATGACTTAAGTCGATCGAGGTCATGTCAAAAATTTGTTTCATTCGATAGTTTAATGTATTTTGATGAATAAACAACTGCTCCGCTGCTGGCTTTAGCTTGCAGTTATTCAATAAGTAGACTTCCAGCGTTTTTAAAAACGAGGTTTGACTCTCGCGGTCTTTTTCCTTCAAGCGTAACAAATCTGGATTGAAGTCGTTTTTCTTTTTTTGATGGCTGTAAATGGAATCTAAAAACCGGAAGACCCCTAAATTCTCATAATCATATGGAATCAGTTCTTGTCCTCCGACAATTTTCACTGCCTTCACGACCTCTATCGCTTCAAATCGACTTGTACTCATTTTCATGACATCACGATACTCTCTTCCCATCCCGATATACAAAGGGGAAGGATGGGCATGCGTTTTTGATTGCAGATGTGCGATGACATCAGCGGCAGTCGCTTTCGGTGAGTGCCGGTCTGACAGGCTGCCTAATATAACGACAATATCTGCTTGAACTGAATAGACGTGATTCACTTTATCCTCTAGCTGCAAATACGTTCGAATGACATCCTTCACATCTTCTGCCGTCTCACTTTTGTTATCGGCAGCGTGCACGACCATGACGGTAAATACGGCTGGCAGTGGAATGCTTAAGTTCTCAGCCTCCCATTTCAGCTCTTCTTCTGTATAAAAATGATCATCCATGACCTTTTTGAAAAACTCTTCAATCTTCCCTTCCTTTTTCTCAAGCTGTTTCTTATTCTTATAAATCACTTTTCCAACCTGAAAGGACGCTTCGTGTAAAAATTGCAGCTCCTCCTGAGAGAGGGAGTCCTCAATGTCCTGCACCCAAATAAAGCCTACTACCTCTTGTTTATGCTTGGCGCTCACAGCCACCCGCCGATTAAATCCGAGCTCGTCATGGCCGCTCACATAAAAAGGCTTTGACTCCTTGTGAAGCCGCTCAATTACCCCTGTTTTCTTTAACCAATCGACCACAGACCCCGGACATTCCTTGGAGAAAATCGTTTGCTGATTGACTGGGTCAAACTGCTGAATGCTGTAAGAATTATAAGCAAGGAGCTGACACTCTGTGCTTTCTAAAATGACTGGTTTTTTTAAATATCCGCTAATAAATGCAATTAATTTATCGACATCAAAAAATGTATGAAGCTTTTCTAATATCTCTTCCATCCCGATTGCTCCCTGATTAAGTGATACATTTATCATACTTCTTTCCAGTCAGATTTGTATAGAAACAAGTCGCAAGCAGGCAAAAAAAGCATGAACCCGTCAGTGCAGGTTCATGCTTTTTCCATATTAAAACATTTCACTAATCGTTTTTGCCTGCATGTGCAGAGCTAGGTAATCTGGACCGCCTGCTTTTGAATCCGTTCCTGACATTTTGAAGCCGCCGAATGGGTGGTAACCAACGATGGCACCTGTGCAGTTACGGTTAAAGTAAAGGTTCCCTACATGGAACTCCTGCTTCGCACGGTTGATGTGATCACGATTATTCGTAATGACAGCACCTGTTAAACCGTATTCTGTGTTGTTGGCTACCTCAAGTGCCTCATCAAAGCTAGAGACTTTCGAGAAAGCCAAGACTGGTCCAAAGATTTCTTCTTGCATTAAACGGGAAGTTGGCTCAAGATCTGCAAAAATGGTCGGGTGGATAAAGTATCCTTCCGAATCATCACTCGTTCCGCCAGTGACTAAGCGGCCTTCCTGTTTGCCAACCTCGATATAATCCGTGATCTTGTCAAAGGACGCTTGATCAATGACAGGTCCCATATAAACATCCGCAGAAAGTGGATTGGCTGTTGTTTTCGTTTCTGTGATTTCCTTCACTCGCTCAACCACTTGGTCATACAGCTTCTCGTGAACGACAGCCCGAGAACCAGCTGAACATTTCTGACCTGAAAACCCGAAGGCTGATGTGAAAATGGCATTAGCTGCTAATTCAACATCTGCATCCTCATCAACAACCACTGTATCCTTACCGCCCATTTCAGCAATGACACGTTTTAAATGCTGCTGGCCTGGCTGCACTTTTGCCGCGCGTTCAAAGATACGTGTCCCTACTTCTCTTGATCCAGTGAATGTAATCAGGCTTGTTTTCGGATGATCTACTAAGTAATCCCCGACCTCTGCTCCGCTTCCTGGTACAAAGTTGACAACGCCCTTTGGAAGACCGGCTTGCTCAAGCTCCTCCACAAAACGGGCTGCAATGACAGGCGTCGCACTCGCTGGTTTTAAAACAACTGTATTCCCAGTGACGATTGGCGCTACTGTTGTTCCTGCCATGATCGCAAACAAGAAGTTCCACGGCGGAATCACGAGCGTCACGCCAGTTGGTGTGTAAACATATTGATTGCGTTCGCCTTCGCGGCTGTTCACTGGTTTGCCTTTCGCCAGCTCCAGCATTTGACGGGCATAATATTCTAGGAAGTCAATCGCTTCTGCTGTATCTGCATCTGCTTCATTCCACGGCTTACCTGCTTCTTTGACAAGAAGGGCTGAATACTCATGCTTTTTACGGCGAATGCTTGCCGCAGCTCGGAATAATACGCCAGCTCTTTCTTCTGGAGACGTGTAGCGCCATGTTTCGAATGCTTTCGCTGCTGCTTGAACCGCCTGCTCTGCCTCTTCCTTCCCGGCCTTTGATACGGTTCCAACCACTTCATCCTTTTTCGCTGGATTGATCGAAACAATCTTGTCTTTCGTTTCAATTCTTTCTCCATTAATCACGAGCGGATAGGTTTGACCAAGTGATTCTGTTACTTTAGCTAATGCTTGTTCAAACGCTTTGCGGTTTTCTTCCTGGCTAAAATCCGTGAATGGTTCATGTTTGTAAGGTGTTGTCATTTTTGTCACGCTCCCGTTTCAAATTATTTTCTCGTCATCCCTTTTAGAGCAAAGGCAATGTTTGCCGGCCGTTCTGCAAGGCGTCTCATGTAGTAGCCATACCACTCTCGTCCATACGGAGTATAGACCCTCATTTGATAGCCTTCTTTCACAAGTGCCTGCTGCGTTTCTGATCTCATGCCGTACAGCATTTGAAATTCGAACTGACCTGTCTGTATATTGTGTTTTTTCACAATATTTTTTGTGAACTCGATCATTTGATCGTCATGTGTCGCAATGGCTGTATAGTTCCCTGAGAGCAATTGCTTTTCGATCAGCTTTTGATAATTCAGATCGACATCTATTTTGTTTGGATACGCCACTTCGGCGGATTCCTTATAGGCACCCTTTACAAGTCTTAAAAATGGCTGCAGCTCATTTAGGTCATCAAGATCCTTTTCTGTTCTGTACAAATACGCCTGCAAGACCGTACTGACATACTCATATTGAGATTTCATCTCTTTAAAAATGTCCAGCGTTTTTTGACAGCGCTGTTCATCCTCCATATCGATTGTCACCATGATACGGTGTTTCTCTGCCGTATCTAAAATACGTTTCATATTGTGATACACAAGGTCATCGTCAATATCCAGGCCAAGGGATGTCATTTTGAGTGACACATGGGAATTGAGTCCCGCCTCAGCAATCCGCTGAATGGTTTGAATACACTCAGTCGTCCGTTCATTGGCAATCTCTGCCTTTGTAACAAACTCACCAAGGTGATCAACTGTCACAGCCATTCCTTGGTCATTTAATCGCTTGATAACAGGGATGGCACTCTCAAAGTCCTTCCCTCCGATGATTTTCTTAGATGCAACAGCACTTCCCCAATTACGAGCAATATGGTTCAAGAGACTGCTCTTTGACAAAAACAAGAAGAAATTTCTTGTGACCGACTCCATAAAGGGCACCTCCCACTCTTTGTAAGCTATGTCTTTATTGTAAAGCTCATAAGCTGTCCGCTACAATATTTGAAGATGACAAAAATTCTGACTTTTTTTGTGGTTTTATCACAATAAGAGATAAAAAAGAGCCTGCCGTGATCCGGCTGGCTCTTCCCTGCTTACGCCCACACCTCATCAAGGGTAGACTGCAGCAGCTCATTTAATTCTTGCAACAGGCTGTCCTTCGGCTGATTGTAGCTTTTCACCAATTCATCAAATCGCGCGAGCTCTTTGTCGATAAATGGATGGACATAAGCGAGGCGGTTCTCTACATCCATTTCTTCGCCGTCCATTTTACGTTTGAGCAGCTCATGGATTTCCGCTAAAAGCGGACCTTCCTCCACTAGTTCCTCGAGCAGTTTATGAAAGTCCATCGGCGGAACCGTCCTGTATCGTTCAATCCACTGACAGGCAAGCAGCGGACGAAGCACATAGAAATACTTCTTGATTCGCACCTGCTCTCCTCGTAAATGCCGGCTTTCATTCCGCTTCGCCATATTGAGGTAATGATACATCAATGCGGCAGGATAAAACGCTCGATCCTTTAATTCTCTTAGCTGCTTTGCCAAAGAGAAGGATTCAGCATAGATGATGTCAGACGACAGCCATTCCATGATGGACGGATTCGATTTATTGAATAAGCGAAGTGCCTTTCTAAGCTCCCAGCCGCTGATATCAAGCACATCATCAATCGGCCGTTCAATGACATCACGATGTTCTTCCATTGCCCAATACCATTCTTTTCGAGGAACATATAAAAAACGAACATCGTAATCACTATCAGTCGAGGGGAATCCCCATGCTCTGCTGCCTGATTCGACCGCGAGGCAAATTTTCACGTCATACGTTTCTTCGATGATTTTCAGCTCTTCCTTGATTCTCTCTCTCATCATCCATCAACTCTTTCTATAGAAATCTGCATGACTTCTTCACGTTTTGGTAAAATACGAATAAGACATATATGAAAAAGGAGTTGGATCTCATGTCTATATCTCGCATCATGAAATGGATCACCGGAATTTTTGAAGCCTGTCTTGCCATCCCTGTCATCGGAGGACTATTTATTATTAGCAATGGCTATTCACCGCTCATGGTCATGCTTATTCTGCATATTATCACACTCGTCTTATCGAAGCGAGACCAAGGACCAATGATTGGCAGCATCATTGGGATTATCACATCCTGCCTCGCCTGGATTCCGATACTTGGATTCATCCTTCATATCATCACAGCTCTTGCCCTTATTATCACCGCGTTAGTACCTGATGAAAAAACGAGACAAAATACGAGTTATTAAAAAAGAGGCCCTCCTAGAGCGGCCTCTTTGTTCTTTTATTTGAGCAAGTGCTTTTGTAAGAAGGAGAGCTTCTCTGTTTGAAAAGCCGGGATAAACTCGTGTCCAAAATAGCGGTATACCTTAAGGTCTTTATCTGTTTCTAAATGGTTGTATGCCGCAAACACAGTAGATGGCGGGGTAATTTTGTCAATCAGACCGATCGCCATCAATGTTGGCTGTTTGACCCATCCAGCTAAATTAATTAAGTCAAAATAGCTTAATGTCTCAAATGCCTTTTCTTCCACTTCCGGGTCACTATTTCTCCGAAAGTACGAATTGATTTCTAAATAAGGCTGCTCCAATGCCACATCCACTGCACGCTCAAAGTTTGATAAATAAGGGTAATCTGCCGCGACGACCTTCGGAATATCTGAAAGGGCTGCAGCTGCTACCGCTAATGCGCCTCCCTGGCTCCCACCAATTACGCCGATCCGGTGTTTATCCACTTCAGGGAAGGACTGAATAACTTCGAGTGCACGAACCGCATCTAAATAAACACCGCGATAATAGTAGGTCTCTTTTGATAAAATGCCTTTTGTCATCCACCCCAAAGCGTGACCGCCTGGTGTCACTGTCTGATCTTCACTGCCGCCTTGACCGCGGACGAGCATACCAAATGTGGCATAGCCGTGGAGCGCCCAGTTGACGATGTCGTGAATGCCGCCGTCATAGCTGGCATTATAGCCATGAAAACGAACGAGCGCTGGATGCGGGCCAGTTTGATCAGGTACAGCATAAAAGCCTTCAATTTTAGAATGTCCAAAGCTTTGATACGTCAGGTGGTACACCTTGACGCCTTTCACTGGATAGTCATACGGTTCAAGTATTGGCTTTGCCTCCACTTGGCGCAGTTCTTCGAGTGATTTCTTCCAAAAATCTGAGAAATCAGGGCGTGCTGTTTTCTTTGGTTTATATTTTTTTAGCTCTTCAAGTGGTAAATCGTACAATTGCATATCCGAGTATCCCCCTTTGTTTTATTCATTATATGTATCATAACACCGATTTCTTGAGTGAGAAAGCCATTTAACAAAACCTTCTGACATTTCTATTGGCAAAGATGATGGAAACCTTTATGATAAAGAAACTGGCCTTGAAGACTAAAATAAACCATTACATACATTCATGATTTTCACATGACATATAGCAAATAAAGGAGGAACTCGTATGAAAATCGCCCTTGTCCAAATGGACGTACAAATTGGAGAACCAGAAGTGAATTTTAAAAAAGCAGCAGCGTTTTTAGAAGAAGCGGTTCGCGAGCAGCCTGATTTGATCATTTTACCCGAAATGTGGAATACCGGCTACGCCCTTGAACAAGCCGATCAGCTTGCGGATGTAAACGGTGAACGCACAAAACAGCTCTTTTCCTCCTTTGCCCGCAAGCATCAAGTGTATCTCATCGCAGGCAGTGTATTAAATAAGCGGACAGAAGATGAAAATATCACCAACACGATGTATGTCTTTAACCGCCAAGGGGAGCTTTTGTTAGATTATGATAAAATTCATTTATTCCGCTTAATGGATGAGCACAACTATTTAACCGCTGGTGATCAGCTTGGTTTATTTGACTATGGGGAAGATGTGACGATTGGTGCAATGATTTGCTATGACCTCCGTTTCCCGCAGCTTTCCAGAACACTTGTGAACAAAGGAGCGAAGGTGCTCGTCAATACGGCGCAATGGCCGTCAGCAAGAGTGGACCATTGGCGCAGCCTGCTCATCGCAAGAGCGATTGAAAACCAGTCATTTATGATTGCTGTTAACAGAACAGGCACAAGCAGAGACACGGCATTCCCTGGACACTCTATGGTGATTGATCCACTCGGCCGCATCCTGCTTGAAACAAACGATGACGAAGATATTTATTATGCGGAAATTGATCTTCAGCTAGTGGATGAAGTCAGACAGCAAATTCCGGTTATGACGGATCAGCGTCTCGACTTATATTAAAAAGCAGGGTGCTCCCCTGCTTTCAGCGTGTAGACAAACCCTCGCATTCGGTGTCAGGTCTGCGCTCCGGTGCTCACGAATGTCAAATTCGCTCCGCTCCGGTGCTCGCCCTTCCTAGACTTCAAAGGTTTTCTATCACGCTGAAAAGAAGATAAAGGGCTAAAATCAAGATCATTTTAGCCCTTTGTCACCAATCTTAAAGCAGGGTGCTCCCCTGCTTTTTGCGTTTAATTAAACGTTTGTTTAAGCCTTCCCTTCATTCTGATAAAGGTCCATGAAGGCTTGAGCGGCTTTCGTTAAATACCTTTCTTCCACATATGCAAACACAAGTGTGCGGGTTGGGCATGAATCAATGTGTAAATAAATGACCCCGTTCCTATCCTCTTGCGCCACCATTTTCGGCACAACGGTCACACCTAGTTCGTTTTTGACCAATGCCTGTGCTGTTTGAATATGACTTGTTTCAAAAGCCGCTTTTGGCTGGAAACCGTGATGACGGCACAGCTCCATGACCACTTGCCGAAAACCGTATCCCTCTTTCAGCATAATAAATGGGGTACCTTCAAGAAGCTGAAAGGGAACGATTTCGTGACCGGACTCTTTTTGCCCTGCTTGCTTGATAATCTCGTTCAATTCCTCTGATAACCATGGCTGAGCAGCTTGCGGAACTGCAAGAAGGAGCGGCTCTGTCAGCATTTGTTTCGTTTTCAATGATTCATGCTCGACAGGCATAGATAAAATAGCCAAATCCAGTTTTCCAGCCAATAGACGTTTTTCGAGCTCACGAGGAGACTCTTCTATCAGTTGAACGTGAACATGAGGATACGTTTGACAAAAAGTTTTTAATAAACCGGGCAAGACATAGCCCCCAGTCACTGCTGGCGCTCCAATGTTCAGCTCTTTCCCGATTTCATAAGCTGCCTCTCCTATTTCACGCAGCAAATCATCTCTTTCCTTCAAAATATTCTCAGCCCTTTTAATGAATCGTCTCCCTTGAGGTGTGGGCGTTACTTGTCCATACTTTCGAATAAATAGCGGTGTGTCTAATTCCTCTTCCAGCTTCTTCATTTGCTGGCTTAAAGAAGGCTGTGCAATATGAAGTTGATCCGCTGCTTTTGTAAAACTTTGCTGCCGGTACACTTCCATGACATATTCCATCATTCGTATATCCACTTTCATCACCTCATAGGTTTTAACTATCCATGTCATATCTTTTATGTCTTAGACAAATAACAGAAGGAATTCTACGATAAAGAGACCACAAAGGGGGAAAAGAAATGAATCCATATGCTAAAGCCGAGAACCAATTTTCACAAAATGCCGAGAACTATCGAGATTCACCTATATTTGCGGCCGGAGAAGAGCTGGAATGGATGAAAACAACTGCAAATGCGAAGGGACATGAGCATTTACTTGATATTGGCTGCGCGGCAGGACATACCGTTTTTTCCTTTTCAGACGTTATCTCTAAAGGGGTCGGCATTGATGTCACGCAAAAAATGATCGAGATTGCAGCAGCACTTGCGGAAGAACGCCGCCTGAACCACATTACTTTTGAGCAGGCAGCCGCAGAAGCATTGCCCTTCTCTGATGAATCATTTGATTTAGTGACGTGCCGATTTGCTGCTCACCACTTTCCAAACCTTCAGGCAGCCATGTCTGAAATCAGCCGAGTCTTAAAAAAAGGCGGCCAATTTCTGCTCGTCGATCATTATGCACCTGAAAACCCTGCACAGGATTCATTTATTAATCACTTAAATAGACTGAGAGACCCTTCTCATGTGCGGGAAAGCTCGTTATCAGAATGGAAAGAGCTTTTCGATGACAACCAATTGACTCAGAAAGAGATTCGTTACTGGGACCTGCATATTGATTATAAGGACTGGATTATACGTGGACGCACGCCAGAGAATATTCAAAAGGAGATCGTTTCCCACCTTCAAGCCGCAGACCCTGACACAAAGCAGCTGTTTCAGCTTCAATTCGATGCACAGCATCAGCCCATTTCCTTCTGTTTAAAAGCTGCAATGATTCAGGGAATCAAGAATTGACCTTATAGAAAAAGTCTACCATTGTCGGTAGACTTTTTTAATCTTCACTGTCTCACAGGTATTGCTTTTCATGTTCGTGACACGTCTCTCCTTACGACAAGGAGTGCTAGTCATGTTTGTATTATATGATAAATGAACGAAGATAGGTGAGGCATTTTAGATCCTCTGAATAAAAAAAGAACCTACCCTCTTTGGAATAAGTTCTTCACTGCACGCGTAACTTACGGTGCAATATCCTCTAATACTTTCTCGCGCGTTTCTATCATTTTAAAAGCAAGAATTGCTCCCACTACAGTCACACTTGCAAAAAGAATAAAAATAGTTGAAACACCGCTTACCTCTAAAATAAAACCTATCATAATAGGAGCGATCGCTGAGGCCAGCCTAAGCCACGCTGTAGCAAATGCTGTTCCAATCACCCTCATACGGGTCGGATAAATTTCAGGTGTATATAGATAGAGGAGAACTGTAATTGTCCCCATCATTCCGTAAGCAGCAGACCCTAAATAGATGACGCTTTCTGGTGAAGTCGCTCCGCTGATCCATAAAGCCGTTAATAAAACACCTGTTAATACAAATGCAATGGTTGCCCAGCGCTTTCGTCCTACTTTATCAATTAAAAACGCACAAGCGAATACCCCTATGGTCTGTAAAATATTTGTGAGAGATGCTGCCCTTAATGAATCTCCGACTGGCAAATGGTAAACCGTATTATAAAGACTTGGTAACCAGTTATTTAAACCATTCGATACAAAGTAGGCAGAAAACCATAGTCCCCATACGACCAATGTTCTTTTACGGTAAAAAGTTGAAAATAGCTCTTTCCAGTCGCCTTTTTCAGTACTGCTGGATACTTGATTTGCGACAGGCATTCGTTTGTCAGTACTGGCTTCAATTTCTTCAATAATTCTTTCGGCTTCATCTAACCTGCCTTTCGAAATAAGCCACCTTGGCGATTCACGCAGCATGAAAAAGAATACAAAGACGATTAAACCTCCAATGCCTCCAATCAAGAACATCCATTTCCACCCAAAGCTAGGTACGACGAATGCGCCAATTTGTGCTGAAATCATTAATCCTAAAGGAAAAATCATCTCATAAAGCATAAAAAATCGACCTCTCCCTTGGGCTCGGGACAACTCATTAATATATGAGGCTGCTACCGGCACCTCTCCTCCAACTCCAATCCCTTGAATAAAGCGGAAAATAAAAAGGGCCATAAAATTACCTGAAAATACACAAGCGATACTCATAATAGACATGAGGAATACCGTCCATTTTGCACTAAAAACACGGCCGCGCCTTTCTGCTAACCATCCAAAGAAAATAGCACCAATCGCTTGTCCTATATAACCAGACCCAATAAGAAGACCAATCTGTGCAGGTGATAAATTCCACATGCCGATGAGGACCGGGAGAACAAACGCTAAAGATAGTGCATCAAAAGCATCAAAAAAGGTAGCAGATCCCATAATGATCCGAGGTTTTAAATGCCACCTCGAAAAAGGTACACTTTCCATCCTGGTCAATAGTTGTGAAGCTCTATCAACAACTTGCTCATCATGAGAATTTGAATTTCCGCTGAGTTCTAACGTCATGGTATCTCCTCCTTATTGGAGGAAATGATGCAAAAGTACATGCCGAAGAGCGCTAAAGAAATCGCTTACATTTTAAATCAAGAGAAATTCTCAAGCGATCTTACGAGTTTTCAGCATCTATCACATCTTTTTTGGCGTTCCCGTGGTGCCCCGATCTATATAATACATAGGGAAAATATGCTCCATCGCCTCTAACTGTTGTCCTTCCAACAACTGTGTTAGTAAAGAAACAGCTTTTCTTCCCATTCCAACTAAATCAACATGAACAGAAGATAAAGAAGGGGTTAGAAAACTTGCAATGGGCACATCATCGGCACCAACGACAGACAAATCATGAGGTATTGACACATTTGCGTTTTCTGCCGCTTTCATGACCCCTATCGCCAAAAAATCTGAAGAGCAAACAACTCCAGTCATGTGCTGGTTTCCTTGGAGAAATTGAGAAACCACTTCTACTACTTTTCCCCCATCAAATTCATCTAACTCAAACACAAGCTCTTTGTTCATTGTTAATCCTAAACGTTTCAGTGTGCGCTCATACCCCTTGTAATATCTCACACTATGCATCGAACTCATTGGACCATTGACCAGCCCAATGGTTCGATGACCTTTATCAAATAAGGCCGTTACAGATTGACAAACACCTTCTTCATCATCTGGCCTGACACATGGAAATGGTGAATCCTCTAAGTAACTTCCGACAACAATAATGGGAATAGCCAAACTTTTTAACCAATCCATGCTCAATTCTTCATTTCTTGGAGAAAATAAAATGGCACCATCTACAGCCTGCGTCTCAAGTAACCGCTGCTGCTGAACAGATGTAAATGACATCAGCATATTGAATTCGGTCTCATCTAATTCCTTCGCTATTCCATCTAAAATCGTTGAAAAAAATGGATTATTCAAAATATATGAACCGCGGGGAACCACTACAGCAATATTCCCAGTCTTTCTTTTCACGAGCCCTCTCGCTCCTAAATTAGGGCGGTAGCCTAACTCATCAATCACTTGTTTGATTCTTTCAGCCGTTTGAGCACCTACTCCTGGTTTACCACTTAATACTCGGGAAACAGAGGCTATAGACACTCCTGCTTTCAATGCTACATCTTTAATACTTACTGACACATTTCATACCTCCGGGAGTCTGTTGTTTTATACCCTATTATAACCTGACTCACCTTCATCATGAAATCAATGGTCTGTTATCTACTGACGTTTTCCTTAAGCAAACCAACACTTTGAAGGCCCTGGCGAATCTCTTCTTTTTCCTTTTGAGTTAAAGGTAATACCGGCTTTCTAGCAAGCGAACTGCTGATCAAGCCTCTCTGGAACATCGCTTCCTTCATTCGCAGATGAGAGGTAGATGAAGGTTCATCCATTTTATATACAGCATGCTTTAATTCAAAGATTCTATCGTACACTTTATTAGCTGCTGCAAGGTCTTGTTTTTCCACACATTTCACAAGTTCAGCGATCAAATCTGGCACAAAACAGCCGAAACCGACAAGCGCCCCATCAATCCCTTGAACTAATGTTGGCAATAAATATTCATCGTGACATGTGAGCAGCGATACATCTGGTGCATGCTTTTTCAGTGCGCGCACATCGACTTCATATTGTGCCATGTCCCTTTGACCAATTTTGAATGAGACAACATTTTCAATTTCCGACATTTCTAGTAATTGATTCGTTGTATATGAGGTTTTTGTCCACGTTGGATATTGATGAACGATGATTGAAATGTCAATCGCTTCTGCAACATCTTTAAAGAATTGGACAGGTGATTCAGGCTGCATACCGAATCTCAGCCATGAATGCGGCGGCATGAGAAGGATACCTTCTCCACCAGCTTCTTGAACTGCTTTTGCATGCTGGATCGCTTCAATTGTCCCTTCAGCTGAAACCCCGGAAATGACAGGTACTTCCCCTTTTAATTCGTCGGCTGCAATACGCACAGCCTCAGCTCGTTCATGTGGCAGCAAAGTCATAATCTCGCCAGTATGTCCATTGACAACAATCCCGTTAATTCCTTCGTGCTCCGCCACCCAGCGAACAAGCTTACGAAAAGCAGGTTCATCAATTGAATAGTCATCTTTAAAAGGAATTAAGACCGCCGGGAATACACCGCTCCATTTTTCTTTATTTTTCATCAACAAATTCCTCCCCATTCGATTATAGTAAACGTTTACCGTAAGCGTTTACGTAAACAATCATAGAATGTCCTCACGGAAGTTGTCAACATTATTTTTTAAAGATTATAATAATTCAATAAACTCTTATTGAAATTTAGATACTATTTTATTTTTCCGAAAAAGAAAATGATCTAGATCAAAAACCTCATCATCATGAACTGATTGAAGGAGGATCACCGCTTTTTCCAAACGGCTGCACACCAAAAAAAGGATAAATACATTTTGGTTGTCAAAGCATCATCATATGTACGAAGGAAAAGAATTCAATAGAAAAAAAGTCTACCCTCACGGTAGACTTTTTTTATTTCGAATATAAATCCCAGCCAAGCTTGAGTGTGTCCACAATATAATTGGCGACTTCCTCAGCCTCTAAATGATCTGTTTCCACTCTTGAGTTATGAAGAGAATAAATCTCCCGGCGCTCTTCAAACAGCTCTTTCATCTCATCAAGCGTCCGGTTGTGAAGAACAGGGCGGTTTTCAATTAAAATATCAAGCCGCTGCTTCCAATTCTCCCAAGACAAGTCAAGGAAAAGAACGGTACAATGCTTCAAGCAGGCGCGTTTGATTTCTTCCTGTTTGAATGCACCGCCTCCAAGGGAAACGATCTTGAGCTGTGTATGTTCACATAAATCGACGATATAATCCTTTTCAGCCTGCCTGAAGAATGCTTCTCCTTTTTGCTGAAACATCTCTGGAATCGTCATGTTGTACTTTTTCTCAATCTCCTGATCGACATCAATAAAATCTCTATATAGCTTTTTGGCAACCAGCTGCCCAATGGTTGTTTTCCCAACACCCATAAAGCCAATGAGGACAATATTCCGCTGTCTTACAGGAATTTCTCTATTGATTTTCATGGTCGTGACACGTCCTCCCTACGACAAGGAATGCTACATAATGTTTCTATTATATGATAAATGGAGCGCGAAAAGATAGGCAATCTTAAAAATTGTGTTTGACGACGTAGCCGAGCTGTTCAGAAAGCCTCTGTGCCTGTTCTTTCACTTTTTGCTGCAGCTTAGGAATGACTTCTTCAGTAAACCGATGGGTTGGACCAGATATGGATAAACAAGCCTTCACTTCCCCATGAATGTTAAAGACTGGTGCCGCTACTGCCGCAGATCCTACCTCTCGTTCATCGATACTGCAAGAAGTATACGTGTCAAGAATATGTTTACGTTCCTCTTGCCAGTCATCTCTCTTCACATGATCAGCCTCAGACGCTAATACTTTTTGTTGAAATTCTTCACTTTGAAAAGCCAATAATACCTTTCCGCCTGCACCTGCGTACAATGGCAGCTTCTCACCAATCTTGACAAGATGGCGAATCGATTGCAGCCCTTCCGCTTGTTCGATACAAACCCTGCTTGTTGAATCCAGTACATACAGGTTGACGGTTTCCTTTGTTTCATCACGAAGTGAGTACATGAGTGGTTTAGCCAGTTCCCTCAATTTAATGGACTTTCCTGCAATGTATCCAAGGAGATAAAGCCTTTGACCCAATCGGTATTTCATTGTTTCTTGATTCTTCTCCACAAAATGATTCATTTCAAGCGCCTTGAGCAGTCTCGTTGTCGTAGACATTGCTAAATTCATCTCTTTTGAAATATCCGTTAGCGTCAGCTCTTGACGTTCTTCACTAAAACAATACAGAATATCCAAAGCACGCTGAACTGTACGCAGTCCTGATTCTTCTTTTGACTTTTTATCAGCCATGTTCATTTTCTCCTTTTCCCCTTTGATTTCTTATCGACATCAACGATCGATTTTGCTATAATCCATTTTAAACGTTCCACTAAAAGAAAACAAATTCCACCAGTCGGAATAAAATCACTTGAAGATATTTGATGGAGGAGATATTTGAATGTACCTGCTCGTTTTTACACTTCTTATCAGTCTATATATTGTTCATCAACTATTTCCTGCTCCTATACTCTCCTATTTTGTTGGTCTGCTGGCCGCTGCCTCGCTCACCATTTCTTTTAAGAAAGCAAATGGGCTTTATTTGAAAACAGGTGCTGTATTTCTCATCATTGGGTTGTTCTTATTCTTCATATCCGGCCAGCCATTGCACACGTTTTTTCTTCACTTTCATTCCATGCTGGGCTTGCTTTCTCTCTTTTTCATGCTGCCTTTTATTCATTCTCTCATACATGTTGGACATTTCGATACACAATTAAATAAACTGCTCACACTGCATACAACGAGCTCAAACCAGCTTTATCGCAAGAGTTCATTTGTCACTCATATTCTCGGCATGTTTTTAAATATCGCGACGATTCCTTTACTATATACATCGCTCAAACCGTCGCTCGAATCTTTAAAAGAACAAGTGAAGCAACATCTTTATACACGGAACCTCTTAAGATCATATGCATTATGTTTAAGCTGGAGTCCTGTTGAAGTGCTGGTAAGCGTCACCATTGATGCAACCAAACTAAAATATTATCAAATTGCACCTATTACTTTTGGTTTAATGGTCGTCGTGCTGGCGATAGATTGGATGCTTTTTTCTCGTCAAAGCAAACGATTACCAAACATCATTCAGTCTTCAGAAACAAACGCCAATCCTCATCGAATTAAGCGAAAAACCCTTCAGCTCGCTTTCATGCTGCTAGGTTTTATGACAGTCGTTTCACTTGTCGATGCATGGATTGGGAAAGGCTATTTATTCGCTGTAGTACTGACGATTATTCCATTTGCTCTATTATTCTCTTCTATTATCAAAAAAAGAAAACAATATATCGCTGTCTCTGTGCCTCATTGGAAAGAAAGAACCCGTCAGCTCTCCAACTATATGTGTCTATTTTTAAGTGCAGGCTTCTTTGTCGATATGCTCCTTGCGACAAACAGTATGCAGCCGATTCAAGCATTTATTGTCAGTATATCAGACCATGCCATTTGGGTTTATTGTGTCATTGGGTTGTATTTTCTGATCACCGCCCTTTGCGGTTTTCACCCGCTTGTCTCGCTTGCTTTGTTAGTCAGCATGATGGCACCAGTCATCCATGAACTGCCTGCTCTTCCGATCGCAATCATGCTGATCGTTGCTGGCACATCAACTGTTATGTTTAGCCCTTTTAATGTTTCTGTCTCCTTATTGGCTGATTTGATGAAGGTCAACCCTTACCGTATCACTCGCTGGAATATATGGTTTGCCAGCCTTTATATCAGCATGGGCATCGCATGTGCAGCGATCATCACCATTATCTTTTATACATAAAAAAGAGAACTCACCTTTGAGTTCTCTTTTGCTTTCTCACTATGGTTTCAATTGAATTCGTTCAATTTTACCTACAATAAAAATGTACGACAATGCCCCGCCTAAAGCGACTAAACTGACGAATAAAATTCCTCCATTGTAAGAGCCTGTCGCCGACACGATGAATCCGATAATCAGCGGAGTGATGATCCCAGCTAAATTAGCAAAAAAGTTAAATACGCCGCCAGCCAGCCCAACCATTTCCCGCGGTGCCACCTCAGACAGCATCGTCCAAGAGATATTAGACAGTCCTTGCGCAAATGAAGCGATGGATAAAATGGTCAGCACAAGCGGGATATTTGTTGTAAAGTTTGCTAAAACAATGGTACTCGTCATCAGCAAGCCAACCACTACTGGCAGCTTTCTCGCTACATTCACTGATACGCCCTTTTTGAGCAGCCAATCAGACACATAACCTCCAAACAAGACCCCAAAGAATGCAGCAATGTAAGGAAGAGAAGCAGCAAAACCTACCTTGAGAAACGCCATATTTTTCGCCTCTGCCAAATAGGTCGGAAACCACGTTAAAAAGAAAAAAAGGGTAGACGCAACAGAGAATTGCCCAATATAAAGCCCGATCAATTTACGATATTTTAGAAGGGCGGCAAAGTCCGCCCATTTCAGCTTCTCCTGTGATGCGACTGTCAGCCCATCGCCTTGCCGGATTAATTCTAACTCATCTTCATTTATCTTCGGATGCTCTTTCGGTTCGTGATAATACTTGTACCAAAAGAAAGCAAATATGATACCGAGCGCACCTGCCGTAATAAAGACGGTTCTCCAATCGAAAGTCGTCATGATCCAAAAAAGAAGAGGTGTCGCAAAGGCAAGACCCACATACTCTCCAGCAGTATAAACACCTGTTGCAAAAGCCCGTTCCCGCCTTGGAAACCATGTGGTGACAATACGGTTATTTGCAGGAAAAGCGGGAGATTCTGTAATCCCAATAAACAAACGGCAGCCGAATAAAAAGGCAAAGCTGTTCGCAAACGCCTGTAAGCCTGTGAAAATAGACCAAGTAACGAGTGATATCCCATACGTTACCTTTGAGCCAAATTTATCGAGAATAAAACCGCCTGGTATTTGCATCGCTGTATATGTCCAGCTAAATGCCGAAAAAATCAAGCCTAATAAGGCAGGATTTAATTGCAATGAAGATTGAATCGCAGGAGCAACAATGGATACACTGGCTCGATCAATATAATTAATAGCAGTAATAAAAAACAACAGAATCAATATGCCAAAACGGGCTTTCGTTGGTTTCACATATGCGGGCTGCAATTCATTCCCCTTCAGTTCTGAATGCACTTTCATAACCATCCTCCTTTGTTTCCGCAGCGTGCGGTTCGGTTGAGCGTATTAAATTACCCCTTTTTCTTCTAACTGCTTACACTCTTCTTCTGTTAAGCCAAGCATATTTGTTAAAATCTCATAATTATGTTCGCCTAAATCAGGTGCAATGTGACGGATACTTCCAGGTGTTTTTTCAAACTTCGGAATGATCCCAGGCACCTTCACTTTTCCAAGACGAGGGTGATGCACCTCGACGATATTCTCTCGTGCTTTAAATTGTGGATGCTCAAAAATATCTCGAATACTTAAGATTGGGCTCACAGGTACGCCATGTGTATCTAAAATTTCTAATACGTCATCCCTTGTTTTCGACGCGATCCATTCAGAGACGATCGCATCCATTTCTTTGTTATGCTTCAGCCTGGATGCATTGACTGCAAATTTTTCATTCTCTAGTAAATCTAATCGATTCATCGCCTCTGCCAATCGATTGAAGGTCGAATCTGTACTCGTCACAAGAACCAAATAATGACCATCCTTTGTCTCATAGGTACCGGCAGGGCTTGAATGTCCGCTCAGCCCCGGTGAACGCTCACGCACCTTCCCAAGCTTGTCATATTCTGCAACCAAAAACTCTAACATACGAAACACAGATTCATAGAGGGCCAAATCCACCATTTGCCCAGTTCCTTCTGGATGTGTATCCCTGTAATACATCGCTGTCACAGTAGCAAACGCCACATAGATGCCAGCAATATAATCAGTGAGAGAAAAGGAAGGGCTGACTGGATGCCGGTCTGGAAACCCTTGAATATATGTAAAGCCGCTAAACGCCGTCGCTGGTGTTCCAAATCCGGCTTTGTCCTTAAACGGGCCCGTTTGACCATAACCCGATACACGAATCATAATTAAACGAGGGTTGATTTCTTTTAACACATCGTACCCAACGCCCCATTTTTCCAGTGTTCCAGGGCGGAAATTTTCAATCAGCACATCGACCTGACCCGCAAGTTTTTTAAAAATGTCCTTTGCTTCGTCTTTGTGCAGATCCAGTGTAAGGGATTTCTTATTCCGTGAGAGACCTGACCATCTAAGTGGTTCTCCATCTGCAAAAGGGCCGACATGCCGCAGCGTATCGCCTTTACCAGGAATTTCGACTTTGATGACCTCTGCGCCAAAATCCCCTAGAAGCACCGCGCCATAGGGTGCAGCAATCATCGTAGAGACGTCTAATATTTTTATTCCTTCGAGCGGTGTATTCATATTCATTGCTTGACTCCCTTTCATTCAAGTGATGAAGGGCTAAAATCATTCCTAATTTTAGCCCTTTTCATCTTTCTGATTGACCCGGAAAGCCCTGATGATCCAAAAGGAGGGCTTACCGGTGCAGATTTTTAATCCTTTGGAAGCTGCCCTTGCGGTGTGTAGAGCCAAATGAGCCATAAAGGTTCATCTCCTGTATTGACATGCTGGTGCGGGACTCCGTCTGGAATGAACATGAAATCATTTTGTTTAAAGGACTGCCTTTCTCCATCACAAATGACTTCGCCAGATCCTTTAATCACAAAATCAAATTCCTCTGAACCCGGGTGATTGTGCACTGAACTTGCTTCCCCCGGTTCAAAAATGGTGAGACCCGCCATCATATGCTCTGATCCAACAGTATCTGGTGTAATGGTTTGAAATACCTTTCGAATCATTTGCTCCTCTGGACGATCTAAGCCTAACCATAATGGGTTCCCATCTTGAAACGGATTCAATACTTTAATTTTCATTGTTAATTCCTCCCTCGTTCTGTTTAATTCACGCTGACATGTGAGCGCTTTGAATTTGGTGAATAAATGTCATTAATATTCCAATGTCCATCCGTAGGAACAGGATCATTTTTCATCGCTACATCAATAACGCAAGGCTCCTGAGAAGCAATGGCTTCAGCTAAAGCTTCTTTGAATTCAGAAGCAGAGGTGATTTTAATCCCCTTCATCCCATAACCTCTCGCAACGGCAGCAAAATCCGGTGAATAGCTTTCTCCACCTTTTCTGAAAACAGTGCCGTACGTCGTTTCATAGTGCGCCATTTGCAAACCGGCTATTGTTCCAAATGCACTGTTATTCATCACAATCCACACAACAGGAATGTTCTCTTCAACTGCTGTTGCAAGAACGGATGGATTTTGACCGAAGCCGCCGTCTCCAACGAGTGACACAACAACACGGTCAGGCTGGGCAATCTTTGCCCCAAGTGCGGCAGGTGCTCCAAATCCCATCGTTGCAAAGCCGCCTGGCGTTAAAATGGTACCTGGCGTGAGCACAGGAAATTGCTGTCCGACCCCATTTTTGTTCCAGCCAACATCCGTTGTAATAAAGGCATCTGGCGGCAATACTTCCCGTACTTCCTGCAAAATACGCTGCGGCTTCATTGGGAAGGATTCATCTTGAACATTCGTCAGATTGCTAGCCTGAAAATCCTTACGATATAACGCAATTTCCTTTTTCAATTCAGGACGATCCAGCCCTTTTGGCAGTCTCTCTCTCGCCACTCGATTGAGTACAGTCAAGGCTTGCTTAAGATCGGCTACTGCTCCAATTTCAACAGGATAGTTACGTCCAATTTCATTCGGGTCAATGTCAATATGAATGAGCTTTGTTGATGGGAAGCGGAACGTATAATCTGATTCCCACGAGCTCGCATCAGCTTCAGCAAAACGGGTGCCTAAAGCCAATATATAATCTGCTTCTTTGCACTGATCATTGATAAATTTTGTCCCCCAAAACCCTGTCATTCCAAGAGTCATTGGATGATCATCCGGCATGGCTCCTTTCCCCATCAAAGAATGGGCGACAGGGATACTCAGATGGTCAGAAAATGCCTTTAATTCTTCAGCTGCATCAGCTAATATAATGCCTCCCCCTACATATAAGAGCGGTCTTTCTGCCTGCAGCAATCGATCCAATATCCGATTGGCCGTTTGATCATCAATAGAAGGTTTTTCAATGGTGTGTGTATGATGGTTGATTTGTTCAAACAAGGACACATCTAGGTCCTTTGAGAACACATCCATTGGAACAGAAATAAGCACCGGGCCAGGACGGCCGCTTTCAGCTAACTGAAATGCTTTTGATAAAATCTCTGGAAATAATTCTGGAATATCGACTCGCCATGCTCTTTTCACAAACGGCCGGTAAATTTCGTATTGAGAGGCATCGGAATGAAGATTGATCTCTTGATGCGGGTGCTTTCCGTAATAATGACTTGGGACATCTCCTGCAATGACAACCATTGGAATGGAATCAAGTGCTGCATTCGCTACCCCTGTTGCCGCATTGGTGAGTCCGGGTCCTAGATGACTGAGAACAACAGCCGTCTGTTTCTTTGCCCGCGCATAACCATCAGCTGCATGTGCCGCTATCTGTTCATGCCTGACATTGACAAATTGAATCGAGCTTTTTTCAAGCGCTGATAAAAAAGCAATATTCGTATGACCGCAGAGACCGAAAATATGCTCGACTCCCCGATTTTCTAAGTACTGAATAACCTGTGTAGAAATATTCTTCTTCATGTTTCTCTCCTCTCACGGTGCAGCTATGAATCTGCTACTCACTTATTCTTTGAAAACACAATAGATAGAACATTGTTCAAATCCTGTATCGCCACTTGCCCGGGAGCTGAGCTTTCTTTCCCTACAGCAAAGGTCATGACAGATCCAAAAAGTCCGCCAATCATTCTTGTAAAAGCCCCGTATTCTCCCATTGCCATTGAAATAACGGGAATTGACAGCTGCTTTTTCGCATGGCTGGTCGCCGAGAGCAGTGTTAATGCATCGTCATAGGAATACGGCATCACTGCGATCTTTGCGATGTCGGCGCCGACTGATTCTGCATTGACGAATAGCTGCACGAGACGATCTACCTCAGGGGCACGCTGGAAATCGTGATACGACACAATCAAGGTGATCCCATTTCTTTTAGCCGCCTGACTGACTTGCTGTATATGTGTCACATCATGCATCAATTCATAATCAACGGCGTCCACAAGCTGAGTGGAACAAAGCTCGGCAAGCAGAGAAACCTTCTCAGATTCTGAGAGTGATATACTTTCGCCGCCCTCCTTTTCAGAGCGAATCGTGAATAAAAATGGGATACCCTTTGCCTTTTCTACCATTCCCTTAAGAGTTTCTATCACTTGTTCCTTGTCATGAAGGTGATGAAAAAAATCCGCCCGCCACTCTATCACATCAGGATTTTTCTCAGTTAACACCTCGACCTCATGAAATAATTCTTCCTTTGTTTGTCCGATGAGCGGCGTACAAATCATTGGCTGACCGCCTGCCTGCACACTTTTTACCTTTTGCTGAAATGCATTCACATCCATACGCCCCTTTCACAGACCCTGTGGAAGCACGACCATTTTGGTTTCGGTCATCTCCTCAATGGCGAAACGCGGACCTTCTCTTCCAAGGCCACTTCGCTTAATCCCGCCATAAGGCCAATGATCCAGTCTAAAATTCGATGTCCCATTGATGACAACCCCGCCAGTTTCAAGCTCTTTTGCTGCGTGCAACGCCACATCCAGCTGATTCGTAAAGATCCCTGCCTGCAAACCATATCGGCTATCATTTGCTTCTTTAATTGCCTCCTCCAGCTCCTCATAAGGGAGAATGCTGACAACTGGGCCGAACACTTCCTCACAGACGACCTTGGCCTGTTTCGGAGGGTTTAGCAAAATAGCCGGTGTGATGCTCGCTCCATTTCTTTTCCCCCCACATAAAAGGTGGGCACCCATGCTCTCTGCCTCTTGTATCCATGCCTCAACACGCCGCGCGGCCTGGACATCAACCATACAGCCGATATCACTCTCACTAGACAGCGGATCTCCAACGACAAGCTGCTCTACTTTTTGTTTTAATACCTCAGTAAACGTCGGCATGATTTCCTGGTGGACATAAATTCTTTGAACAGAAATACAGCTTTGACCGGAATTACTAAAGCCTGTTTTGGCACAAAGGGATGCGGCTTGTTCAATATCTGCATCGTGATGAACAATCGTCGCGCCATTCCCTCCGAGTTCGAGCAATACCTTTTTCAATCCCGCAGAGGTTGTAATGTGTTCGCCTCCGGCAGCCCCGCCGGTAAAAGAGATGAGATTCGTTCTTTCATCAGTGACTAACTGTTTCCCGGCCTCGACCCCGCCAATCACAAGCTGCAAACCAGCCTCAGGAAATCCTGCTTCGAGAAGGAGTTTGACAAATGCTGTGGCAACAGCTGATGTTTGCGGTGCGGGCTTCAAAATGATGACATTCCCTCCCGCAAAGGCCGGACCGACTTTGTGGCAAATTAAGTTGAGCGGTGCATTAAAAGGGGTAATCGCCAGCACAACTCCGACTGGTACTTTAAATGTCATGGCCATTGCTCCCTGTCCGCGTGATGATACATTGCCAGGAATGGTCTCACCTATTAATCGATTCGCTTCTTCCGCAGACTGCGCCAGCGTCTCAATTGATCGCGATACTTCATCTCTTGTATTTTTAAGCGGTTTGCCTAATTCCAGCGAAATCAGTTTTGCAAAATGGTCTTTTTGTTCTTCAAGCAAGGTGGCTGCTTTTGTTAGAAGCTTTGAGCGTTCGATAGCCGATATTTCCGCTATTTGTTTTTTAGCCTGCTGCGCAATAGAAAGTGCCTCTTCTATGTCTTCTGATGAGGCGAGATAAGATGTTCCGATCCTTTCTCCTGAGTAAGGATTGATGATATCTGTTTTGACACGACCGGTATCCAGCCACTCGCCGTTTATATATGACAACGCTTTTAAATCACTCAAATTTTTTCTCCCTCCTTCAAGTGCCGCGTTCCATGTCCTGCATAACGAACCAATCTTTCTTCATTCGGACAAGGTCCCTTCACGAGGGCTCCCTTTGTCAGCTCCTCATATGCATGCGCCACGATGCCCATTCCTCTGGATAAGGAAAAAATGCCTTTTGCTGCTTCTGCTGGAATGTTTAATTCACATTGAATGGCAGCAGATACACCATCTATATTCATCGTGATTTTCTTCCCTTTCAGTTGTTCAAGCTCATGTCTAATCGCTTCGGCCAACCGTAAATATGTGCCACTGATAAGACCTTGCTGGACATGTGTGTGACTCAGCTCATATAGACGTCTCACCCTCGGATCATCATCATGAAGCTGATGGCCGATTCCCGGAATTTTTTCCTTGCGATTTAACCATGTTTGACACACTTGCTTTGCCGCAGCCTGTATATCCTTTTGATCATCGTAGACCGCTTTGGCCTCGTATAACATACGCATGGCCTTCTCTCCGGCTCCGCCATGAATGTCACCTAATAGATTCACCCCTGTTGCAACAGAGGAATTAAACGAAATGCCGCAAGTCACCGCCATTCTAGCTGCTGCAATAGATGGCGCTCTTGGTCCATGGTCCGCACCTGCGACAAGAACACTTTCAAAAAGAGCTGCTTTTGAATCATCCAATAATTCACCAACAAGCAGTAAATAGAGCATTTGTGGATACGACAATTCACCAATCAGTTCTTCAATCGGATACCCTCGTAGTTCAATTGAATTTTTTTGAATATGACTAATCTCAGTCTCCCACCATGCGCCTCCCTCTTTGTAAATTTCCAGTGCACTTCGATTTTTCATTGTGTGAATCATTCCTTTAGCTTCTTATTTGGAGGTGAATCACCCCTTTATTCCATTCAGTGGAATCTAATTTCACTTTTCGGAATGTGGTTTCATTGTAAGCGCATTCTTTTTGTTCGTCAATTATTTTTTCTGAAAATACTGTCAATAGAAGTGAAATTAAGTGAATCGAACTAATTATGTTTGCTTTTTTTGATCAAAAAAATCGTATTTAGTTAAATGGACTTAAGTATATCGTTCTACTAATTTAATGAATTTTTGGTTATTTTGTCAAATCCACTTGAAATTCGACATAAAAAAAACCTCTCCATCATCGGAGAGGTTTCTTTTTATTTCCACCAGTCATCAAACATGGAAGCGGGTACTTGGCGTTTATGCTCTGATTGAACATAACGCTTTTCAATCGCTTCTGCTGCTTGATCTGAGACTGGTTTTCCTTCTAAGTAATCATCAATTTCATTGTACGTAATGCCGAGCTCTGTTTCATCCGTTTGCTGAGGTTTATCATCCAGCAGATCGGCTGTTGGTTTCTTTAAATACAGGCGTTCCGGTGCTTCTAGCGCTTCTAAAAGCGCCCGGCCTTGGCGTTTTGTCAGACCTGTGAGCGGAAGAACATCTGCACCGCCATCACCATACTTCGTGAAGAAGCCGGTTACTGCTTCAGCTGCATGATCTGTACCGATGACAAGCAATCCTTCCTCACCACCGACAGCATATTGCGCGATCATTCTCATGCGTGCTTTGACATTCCCTTTATTAAAGTCAGACAATGGTCCACCCGTTTCCTTTTGATATTGATCACTGAATGCTGACACGGCAGGTGCAATATCATATTTCCACGACTTGTCTGGCTGAATATATGATAGGGCGAGCTGTGCATCATCTTCATCCTGCTGCACACCATGCGGAAGGCGTACCGCAATAAAGACCGCATCCTCTTTTCCTTCTTGACGAAGCTCACTTACAGCAAGCTGTGCAAGACGTCCAGCAAGCGTTGAATCCTGCCCGCCACTAATGCCGAGTACGAATCCTTTTGCCCCGGTTTTTTTCAAGTACTCTTTTAGAAATCCAACCCGTTTTTCGATCTCCTGCTTTGGGTCAATTGAGGGCTGCACATGCAACTCTTGGCTGATCTTTTTCTGCAAACTCATACACTTTTCCTCCTAAGCATCCTCTACATAAAGAGAACAGGTTTTACTCACAATTCATTGATTTAATAACGTTTTTTGAATCTTCATTATACCATGTTTTCATCAAGAACATTTTGTTAGACGTTCCCCTATTTCTTAGATGATCAAACATTCACAAGTGAAAAAGACCACGTCTTTATGGACTGGTCCTTTTCTTTTTTAATCGATTTCTACTCGTATGGATGTACAGCTTGATCCATTACACTTCCCAATATCAGCAGGACATGCAGACACGGCCACAATGAGGTCCATTTCAGCCCGCAGGCGAATGTAGTCACCGGGCAGCGATTTTGGCAGCTCGACAGACAGCTTTCCTTTTTCATCAATGACTGTATTCATAAAGGCATTAAAAGGATAGTACATATCCTCCTTTGGAATCCCAAAGGGCTCAAAGGCAGTCCGCAAATTGTCGTAGCATGTATGCATGACCTCTAAGTGCGTCCGGCCGTATAAAAGCTGATACATCTCTTGCCGGCAGGCGGGCATGTATAAATCATGGCATTCTACTGTATCTTCAATGATCGTAAACATCGGTTTATATAAATTAGAATAAAGCTTATCGCCTTTTTTCACTTTAGACGAGAACAAACTGTCCATCGTCGCACCTTGGTCAAATTTTTCATAAAAATCTTTTTCATGATAGGCCATCACATCTGCTACTTGCTGGCCTTCGACATCAACCACTCGCATACATTGGCCTTTTCCTAAACGAAAGCCGAGTCTACCCTTTGGTAAAATGACGTGTTCTCCGTTCATCACATGCACTCCTTTCCATGACAGTATGCCCAAAATGTCCCCTTGATCATGTATAAAAAAAAGAGGCGGTCACAAGCTAATGTCATTGAAATAGAAAGGTGTTGCACTTGCATTGAAAGAAGAACAATCTTTATCTTGGTGGCAGCTTTCTCTCATCGGAGTCGGCTGTACAATTGGCACTGGGTTCTTCCTTGGTTCCAGCATCGCCATTACAAAATCCGGTTATTCCGTCTGCATCTCTTTTTTGCTTGCTGCAGTCGGAACATATCTCGTCTTTAAACATTTAGCTGCGATGACAGCTGATAATCCTGATAAAGGGTCATTTTGTTCCTATGCTCGTAAAGCATACGGACGCTGGGCAGGGTTTAGCAATGGCTGGGTGTATTGGTTTGCAGAAATGCTGATTACAGGAAGTCAGTTAACCGCCATTTCTCTGTTTACCCGCCACTGGTTTCCTTCTGTTCCGCTTTGGGTGTTTTCTGCGATTTATTCCGCTCTTGCCCTGCTCGTGATTATCATTGGGCTTTCTTCTTTTCAAAAGACAGAAAATGTTCTTGCGGTACTGAAAACAGCGGCGATTTTTCTATTTATGATTCTTGCGGTGCTTGTATTATTCGGCATTTTGACAGAACATAAACCGACCCTTCATCTGCCTAACAAGGATCACGAATGGATGCCTCTTGGTCCACTTGGTCTTTGGAATGGATTGATTTACGCATTTTATGCATTTGGGGGAATTGAAGTCATGGGGCTGATGGCGGTTCATTTAAAGGACCCGAAGGATGCGGCAAAAGCTGGACGTGTCATGCTGATCATTCTAGCAGTCATCTATATCGTCTCAATCGGACTTGCTCTCTTGCTTGTCCCAGTGACAGCCTTTAATGAGAACAGCAGTCCATTTATTACTTCATTAGAGCCGTTTCATTTATCGATCTTTCTTCATATCTTTAATGGCATTTTCATTATTGCTGGTTTTTCGACATTGGTTGCCTCTCTCTATGCGGTCACAACGCTGCTCGGCACAATGTCAGAGCATCAGGATGCACCTGCTTGTTTTAAACAAAAAGATCCATCGCATGTGAGATGGTCTTCGATTATCTTAACTGCTGCTGGCTTAATTGTCTCAATTTTGCTTGCACTCTTTTTGTCCAAACACATCTACGAGCATCTCACAACAGCAGCCGGTCTTACCCTGCTGTACACATGGATTTTTATTCTGTTCTCAAGTAAAAAGCTATCCAAGCCATCCACCCGCCAAACGTGCGAAATGATTCTTGCGCTGCTCTTAATTGGAGCCGCTGTATCAGGCACATTAACGGAGGCAAGCGGACGACCTGGCTTTTTTATCAGCCTTGGGATCATTGCAGTGATTGCCATCATGGTGCTATTTATGAGGAAAAAGTGGAAGCAGGATCAGACCGCATCATAATTTCATCATGTTTTTTAATGCAGTAAATGGACATTTGGCGGAGGCTGGTTTCTCCGCCTCTTCATCTGGGAGAAAGTATTGCTTCCATTCATGATTGGTCGGATCCCCGTACCATTTTAATGATGGATGAACACTGACCTCATCATATGCTTTGAGCCGCTTGCGAACGAGCTGGCTCATTTTTTGTCCAAACTTGGTCGATCCATTCATTTTCTCAAACACCCACCTAGGCTGAAATGCCATCAAGAGATAAGGGAAGTGGCGGCTTTTTCTGAGCTTATGAGCAGGTGTGGAACACAAAATAAAATACGCCTCACCATGGAAGCAATACTCCCACTCATGATGATGAGTATCTAATGGGATCTCCTCAGGCCACGGTTCTTCATCTTTATGATGCAGCCGCTGAAGCAGCGACCAAAACTGCTGCTCAAACTCTTCAAGCGAACTTTCCTGTAAGTCCTGCGGTGTTTCAAAAAAACAGATAAATGAAGCATATTGACCGGTTTCTTTCGCACAGCCTTGATATTCTCTCAGCAGCTGGGCTAATTCATCAACCGCTTCCTCTTTCCTAGGGTCACCGACAAACCCATAGCGTAAATGATCGAGAAAAAATCCCTGTCTTCCGGGTACACATGGGAATGTATCGGCTTCATCTCCTACCATCTTGCCAAATCGTGTGAAAGCATCCTGCTTCCATTCTTCTAGTGATCGTAGATTTTGATCAAGGCAACTTTTTGCATACAGCTGGGCCATTTCTTTACACCTCGTTTTAGCGTCTTCTCCATAGCCTATGAGGTGCAAATGGCTGTGGTGACTGTCCTTCCACGACTTTCCTAGCGCATGACAAAATGGGGTTTCTATTCAAATTGAGCAGGTATTTGTTTCTTTAATTCTATTATGTATGATCAGACTAGTGTAAGTTAATAGAGAGCCTTTCGCCATACCTACGATCGATTATTCATCAAAAAAACGGAATCCAGCACCCAATAAATAAGGGCTGCGCAGAAGCTAAACAGATAGACTTTATAGCTCATGAACACAACAAGCCCATAATCAATCCATAAAGCCAAAGCCGAACAAACCAGCCATGCCGCAATAAAATAAATCAGTAAGTCACGGCTTCGAAACCTCTTAGGATGCCGGTGTAAAACAAACTGAATCGGTGCAGCAAAAATGACATAAGCTGACAAAATGAACAGGCTGGTCATCTCCACATAACTAAAGCCCACTTCAGGCGGCATGAATAAAAACGTATAAACGAATGTTGCTGTGATGACTGATAAAATCAGCATACACACATAGTTGAATACTGGCAAAAACATACGCATAGCAGAAGCTCCTTCAAACCATTTAATATTCCACCATTATTCAAGAATGTGTTATGTCTGTCAATCCTTACAAAAAAACAGACTGAATGTGTCAGTCTGCTTCAGATTATTGACAAAGGGCTAAAATGATCTTTATTTTAGCCCTTTGTCTTCTATTCAGCGTGATAGAAAACCTTTGCAGTCTAGGAAGGGCGAGCATCGGAGCAGAGCGAATTTGACATTCGTGAGCACCGGAGCGCAGACCTGACAAAGAATGCGAGGGTTTGTCTACACGCTGAAACAGACTGAATGTGTCAGTCTGTTTTTCTACCCAATCAACGCCATAATCCCTTGATACCCAAAATAGGCACCGAAACCAAGTAACGATAGACCTGCAAGGACGGATAAGCCATGTAAAACACGTTCACTTAAATAACGCCTAAACGAACTAGCAAGCAGCGCCATACTGAAATCCCAGATCAGCATGCCGATAAAAATAGCCATACTGTACATGAGCATTTGGGAAGCTCCATACTTTTCGATCGTATTGGCTAAGATGCTGCCATAGATGCCAAGCCAAAACAAAATACTGAGCGGATTAGAAAGAGAAATGAAAAATCCGGTCATAAACGATTTGCCAATTGATGTGTTTTCGCTGTCTTTTTTCGGACTCTCCTGCAAATTGATTTTACGCAGACTTTCAATGCCGGTATAGGTCAAAACGAAAAAGCCGAACAGCCACAAAAAGGTTTTTACAAGAGGTGCAGTCAAAAGCTGGGCGACACCAAAATAGATGAGAAGCATATAGACAATATCCGCAGCCATAGCCCCTACACCAAAAATCCACGCATGCCAAAATCCACTTTTAATCCCTCTGTCGATTTGGGCTGCATTGACTGGCCCAACAGGCGCTGAAAGTGACAACCCTAAAAAGATATAACCAAAAAACACCGCCACATAGACGTCCTCCTTTTGATGCTGACTTGTACATGTTATTCAAACTTTCTGCGTTTTAGTACAAGTCCTTTGTCATCATTTCAGGCGGATGCTTAGCGGTCTGCTTTCAGTGCCGACTGCTGCGCGTGTATTGTTTCTTTTTTCTTAGAACGATTCATTTGAATCGCAGCTGCAAACAGAAGAACAGCTAAGAAGGCAAATACAAAGACGGCACTTGCCGCTCCTGCCCATTCCAGACTAAATCCAATCAAAAAGGACAAGCAGGCTCCGCCTAAGCTTGCGGCTGCAATAAAATAACTCGTCGCCTCATCGATGGCATTTTCAATCATTAAGGCAGATGCTGTCAGTGCGATTGGGAACATGCCCGCTGCGCAAAGGCCGATGAAAAAGATGAGAATCAACTGCGCGGTGATGTGGGTTGTCAGAGCGAATATCACAAGCAGCAGAATCATCAGAGATGCGCTTAGCTTTAAAAAACGCAGCGGATGCAGCTGATCGGCTTTTCTCGCAATTACGGTTCTGCCAATGACGATCGCTGTCCAGAAAGTAGAGACCGCAAAGAGGCCCCAATTTTCTCCCCCTTTTTCCAGCATGATCGACGGCAAAAAATTCGCAAAGTTCGTTTCAATCCCTGCGTAGAAAAAGGCAAAGCAAATCATGATCACCACAATCATTCGATTATTTCGATCAACAAGCAAGGACGGTTTCCTCGTCCCTTCTGTGGAAGGAGCATCCATCTGTCCGTGAGGCAGTTTGTTCATAAAAACAAGCCAAAGCATAAGGAAAAATGTCAGCGCACCCACCTGAAATAAAAACACATACTGCCATGTCTGTTCTGTGACAGTCAGCAGAATCACTAGCGGGAATAACAGCGCACCTAATCCAAAAAAGACCTCCATGATACTGATTCGCTTTGCACTATTTGCCATCGAAATGACATATGCCCCAGCTGTTGTCTCAAGACTGCCTGCGCCGCTCCCAAGAAAAAAACCTGCCAGCACAAGCGTTGTCCAGCCCGGCACCAATAGCCCCAGCAGAAGTGAGCCGATCATCAGCAAAAGACCCATGGTCAGCACAGCGCCATAGCCTTTTTTTCTCACTAGAATGGGGGATAACAGAACGCCTGTCAAAAAACCAATAAACTGAAAAAAAATTAAAGATGATAATTCCCCGGGGCCTTTATCGTAACTCGACAGCAAATAAGGCGTTAAGCTGCCAAAAAACACATGAATGGTCCCAATAAAAAAATAAAAGACACAGCCAAAATAAAATACCTTTTTCATCTTTTCACTTCCTCTAAAAAGGAGCGGAGTCATCACATCCTCCGCTCCACCTCTTTAATATGCCTGGGCAGAGACGACTGCCTCTTCCCTCTCAAAGCATGTATTGAGCGCAGCCTGCGCGCGATAACCATCTTCAAAATCAGCGACCTTCATATGAGATGGGTATGGATCAGTATTCACCCAATGCATCAGCTGATCGCGGAATGTATCGGACCATCCGTAAAATTCATTTGGCGGATCTGTCAGCAGAGTTTGCGGCATTTGATGACGCTCCACACACAATCCATCACTGATTTCATATTCGTTTTTCATGTTCGTATGGTATTTGAATACCTTGTCATGTCCAACGACTTCTACACTAAATCCACATTCCTCAGGCTGCGTGCTTTTGGATGTCACCAAATGAAAGAACACTTGATTCTCCATCTGCCCGAAAATTTCGGTATGATCATCCACCTGAACCTTTTTCTCTTCTTTTTCCTTTACATGTGTCAGCATCTTGGTGTTAAGTGATTCTTTCTTCATTTCACTGCCAAATAAGTACCACAGCATATCAATCAAATGAATGCCAAGGTCCCCTAGTGCACCGCTCGTACGCAGACTTTCGCCGCTGTCTCTCCATGAAAATGTCTTTCTTCTGAGGGCACTGTTTTTCTTAAAATGAGTTCTGACGGTCAAAATGCGGCCTAATTCACCGTTGGCAATCAAGTTTTTCAATATATTCACAAAGGATAAATAACGATAGTTAAAGCCCATACTGGCTTGAACTTGGAACTGTTTGGCTGTCTCCACCATTTCCTTCGCTTCCTTCAGCGACACAGCCATCGGTTTTTCACATAAAATCGGCTGTCCTGCTCTTAGCGACTGAAGGGCATGGTCCTTGTGACAAAAATTAGGAGAAGCAATGATCAATCCATCAGATGCATCTGCCAGTGTCTCGATACTTGAATACACACGTCCGCCGTACTGTTTAATGAATCCCTGTGCGACCGACTCATGCAAATCATAGACACCGGATAATTCTGCACCTTTGATCGTTGATAATGCTCTTGCATGTGCTTTTGCAATATTCCCTGCTCCAACAATTCCAATTTTCTTCATGAATGTGCCTCCTCATGTTTATACATCACTGTTTTCAGAGTTTCATAAATTCCTTTTGCATACCCATGATGACAAATTTGGTGATGGTGCCGTTTGGCTTCCGCTGTCGCATTTTGGACAAGGAAACCGTGTGTGACGGATTGAAGCATCCGCAAATCGTTCCCACTATCACCAAAGGCAAAGCCTTGATCTTTCGATAAATCATATTGGTTCAGCATAAAACGGACAATTTCATCCTTCCCTGTTCCGACTGGTAAAAAATCGACATCATAGCAATCCGCAGGATCTCCTGCAAGCGGGTTGCATTTGTTGATGTTGACCGCCACGCCTCGCTCTTTAGCCAGTGTTTGGATAAATGATAGATGATGAAGATCCGTCCGCTCATCCTGCTCCTGATAATAGAAATTCTTCTTATACCCTGAGCTGCCCAGCTGCGTTTGCGGCCTAAGGGAAATTCCCTTTTCTCGGATAGTTTTTAGGATGTCTTCGATTTTTTCATCTGAAAAGCCCTGCGCATCCAGCCGCTTCATCCACTCTGCATCTGGCTGTCCAAAATGAGCATCCGACGTATATACAATCTCAGTCCCTAAGTTCGACGCAATGAAATGCGGGAATTGATGAAAACCGCCCTTTTCCATTTTGCTCGTGACAGAATCGAGACTGCTTCCCGTCACCCAGCCCAGCAAGAGCTGTCCCGCTTCACTCTTTTCTTCTACAAAGGCTTCCAGCCGCTTGATATCCTCTCTCTGCTCCTCTGTCATTCCGTGAGAATAATACGTTTCATCAAAGTCACAGAAGACGATCCACTGCGGATTCTTCGGCTGATTCAGCAGTTTTTTATTGAATGGAAGACTTGATAACATGTTGAACCCCCTCGATGACCTTCTCCTGATCTTGCAGCGGCATTCCTGGATAAAGCGGCAAGTGAAGTAATTGCTGTGCTGCTTTTTCCGTGTGTGGAAGTGTCGTTTGTCTATATTTTTGAGAAACAAGATTTGTTTGATGCTGATGCGATAGAACCGGGTAATAAACATCCGTCTCTATGCCCACTTCCAGCAATTTCGCTGCCAGTTCATCGCGGTCTCCCTTCAGCACTCTGATCGGGAATAGATGCCAGACATGATCATCCGTCAGCTTCGGAAGCTTCATGTATCCTTCATCCTCAAGCGGTTGCAGCTGGTCAATGTACCGCTTGGCTAAATAAAAACGTTTAAAGTTTTGCAATCCTAAATACTTCATTCGTTCAAGTCCGATCGCTGCCTGCAAATTATCAATTTTCGAATTAAAGCCGTAGTCACTGCGTTTGACATTTTTCTTTCCAGCTTCAAAGCCGTGATAGCTGATCTCCATGCATTTTTCCGCTAGGGCCTCATCATTTGTAGCGATGGCTCCTGCCTTTCCGCAGACCCCAAGGTTTTTGTATGGATTAAAGCTGAGAACAAGTCCATCTCCATAAGCGCCAAGGCCGCTGCTGCCAATCGCTTGACAGCCGTCTTCAATGATTTTCAGCCCATGCTGTTTCGCAATCGCCGAAATCTCCTTCATATCCGCTTGCTTTCCATATAAATGAACCGGTAGAATGCATACCGTTTTATCTGTAATATGCTTCTCTATTTCGCTCGGTGAGAGGCAGTAGGTTTCAGGATCAATATCGGCATAAACCGGAACAGCCCCAATGGCGAGCACTGCATTTTCTGTTGCAGCAAAGCTGTTGGCCGGCAAAATCACCTCGTCTCCTGGATGGACGCCTGCTGATATGAGACTGATCATCAATGCATCTGTTCCACTTGACGTGGCAATGACATATTTTTTCCCTAAGTACTCAGCAATCGCCTTTTCAAACGTCGGAATATATGGCCCTGAAGTAAAACGGCCAGAGCTCAATACTTCCTTCAGCACCTGCATAATATCATCGATTTCATCTTCTGAAATCAGTTTGTCAACTGGCAGAAACGGTATCTTTTTTTCCTTATTTTGTTTATAATGGAAGAGAATTTTTTCCAAACCTGTGCGCTCTATATCTTGCTCAAGGAACGTCACCAGCTTTTCATTTGCTAGATGCTTTTCAACTGAATCGGCCTTTACTTGAACACCTTGATTGATCATATCCAGCAAAGGAAGATAATCCTTGCTTTTACCTGATATCTTCGTCAATATTTGCATTCCATTCCCTCCAATTAATCAATTCCTTTTGTTAATATTTAACTTGTTTCACATTGTAAATGATGTTATCGATTTCAGAACAATAACTTTGTGTAAAGGATTTGTTAATATGTGTACAATTTATGAAATTGCCAAACGCTGCGGGGTTTCAACCACCACCGTTTCCAGAGTGCTAAACCATCACCCATATGTGTCAGAAGAAAAGCGGAAGCTCATTTTACAGGTGATGAAAGAAATGGAATATACACCGAGTTCAGCAGCCCGCACACTAAGGTCACATCAGACAAAAACCATTGCTGTGTCTGTTCCAGCTGTGGATCATCCTTTTTTTGCACAATTGATTAAAGGCATTTCAAAAGAAGCCCTTGATCAAGGATATAAAGCCATCGTGCTTCAGACGTTTTATCAAGAAGCATTGGAGCTTGAAGGGCTTCAATTATTAAAAAGAAAAGAAGTAGATGGGGTCATATTGGGGGCATTAGAAAATCAGTGGGAAAAGATCGAGCCATTTTTAACAAACGGCCCCATTGTCATGGCAAATGAATATCATCAAACAGCAAACATCCCGATTATTGGTTACGATGAACGGGAAGCCGCCTATAAAGCGGTGGACTATTTGATTCGGTCGGGGCGAAAATCGATTGGGTTTTGTTTTGATACAGAAAGCAGTGAAGCGCAGAAGCAAAGGAAACAGGGCTATCTTGATGCACTCTCTGCTCACGGTTTGCCGCTTCAAGACGATTGGCTGTTTGGAGAGGCTTTTACCATTGAAGACGGCTTTCGCTTAATGGAGGTCATCCATCACATGAAGGAAGCGCCTGATGCCATTTTCACCGGCAATGATCAAGTCGCAGCAGGACTCATTAAACAGGCCATTTCATATGGCTATCAAATCCCCAAGGATCTAGCGGTCATCGGCTATGACAACCAAGACATATGTGAGGTGACAGCTCCAACGATCACCACGATTGACATACCGATCGTAGAGCTTGGCCAGCGGTCTGTACAGCAAATGATCGCACTCCTGCAAGACCAAAAACCATTGCAGCGTGAACATATCCAGCTACCTACCCGGCTCGTGACAAGAGAATCTACATAAAGAAAAAGACTGAGATTTCTCTCAGTCTTTTTTAGTCTATCAACCTATACAAATTGAGCAAGAATGAATGTCCATATACATACAATACCGAGCAGAATGAAACTGTACTTCACGGTTTTTTTGAAGAGCTCAGATTCTTTCCCTGTTTCTCCAACAGCTGCTGTAGCGATAGCGATAGATTGTGGAGAAATTAATTTCGCCATCACACCACCGGTCGTATTCGCCCCAATTAACAAACCTGCTTGTGAGCCGATTTGAGAAGCAGTGACCGCTTGAAGGTTACCGAATAAGGCGTTGTTACTCACGACAGATCCCGTAATAAACACGCCGATCCAGCCAAGCACCGGACTGACAAGCGGGAACAAATCGCCTGTTTTGGCAAGAGCAAGTCCAATGGCTGAACTTAGTCCAGCAAAGTTTGCCAGGTTGGCAAAGCCCATGACAAAACAAATAGTAAGAACAGGAACCCAAAGCTCTTTCACCGCTGCTTTTAAGCAGACAGCGCCTTCTGTTAATGTAATATGTCTGCTAAACAGCCCTGTCAGCATGACCGCAATCAGAATGGCAGTACCCGTTGCACTGATGACATCAATTTTAAAGATCGCATCAATAGGTGTTTCCATTTGGGCAATTGGTGGTAATTTCACAATTTGCTGATGTAAAAAGGGCATTTTCACTAAAATGGTCGTCCAGTTAAGCGGTCCTCCTACAGCAAACAATGCTTTAAATGCCGGCAGACTCCATACCGTAATAACAGCAGTTAAAATATAGAACGGAGACCATGCTTTCAGTATTTCAACGCCGCGATACGTTTGTTTCTGTTCAATATCTGGCGCTCCTTCTTCACGATAAATGTGTTTTGGCTGCCATTTCCGAAGGAATAAAGCTAAAACTCCCATACTTGCCAAGGCAGAAATAATATTGGCAAGCTCAGGTCCCATCGTCACCATTGTGACAGCTTGCAAAATGGCATAGGTTCCACTCACAACAAGCAAGGCTGGCAGCGTTTCTTTGATTCCTTTGAATCCATCTACAATCAGAATGAGGAGGAACGGAATACAGAATGAAATAAACGGGATCGTATATACAAGGGTTTGAGATAACGCAAGCGGCGTCATATTGCCCATTTGCGCCCCTGTAATCACTGGAATGCCTACAGCACCAAATGCACCAGACGCAGCATTGGCAATTAAGCAGAGCATCGCAGCTTTCAGCGGTTTAAACCCAAGCTCTGTTAAGAGAGCGGCACTGATCGCAATCGGTACACCAAAACCAGCAGCTCCCTCTAAAAATGCGTTAAAGCTAAAACCAATTAATAAGAGCTGAAGACGTTGATCTTGAGAAATTCCTGCAATACTAGATCGAATGACATCGAACTTACCAGATTTCACGGCAATTTTATAGAGCCATACCGCCATGATGACGATATATCCAATCGGCCACAGCCCATTAGATATACCGAGCAGCACAGCAGATAATGCCTTTTCAACTGGCATATGAAAGAAGAAAACAGCTGTTACAAAACTGACGATTAAGGTAAAACAAGCGGCTAAAACACCTTTTAGCTTAAAAACGGTTAATGCAAGAAGGAAAAACAAGATTGGGAGCATTGCCACCAATGCACTGACGAATTCATTACCAAACGGATCATATATTTGCTGCCACATAGTGATTCATCCTTTTCTGCTCAGATAGGTTGCTTTTGATTGATTAAAAATGAGGAGCCAAAATCTCTTTTAACACATTCACACTGTGTGCAAATTTTTCTTTCTCCGTGTCGTTCAGTGTGAGCTCCATTACTTCTGTTGCGCCATTTCGATTCACAAGGGCAGGTACACCAATGTAGACATCTTCTGCTCCGTACTCTCCATCTAAGTAAGTGCTGACAGTTAAAATGCTGTTTTCATTGTGCAGGATCGCTCTTGTAATGCGGGCTAAACTCATTGCTACGCCGTAATAAGTGGCGCCTTTTTTCTCAATGATTTGGTAAGCGGCATGACGGACATTTTCCATGATTTCATCTAAGTCTTCTTGTTTGTATTGATCATTTCTCTTCATTAATTCTGTAATCGGCACACTTCCAATATTTGCATGACTCCAAACAGCAAGCTCTGTATCTCCATGCTCACCAATGATGTACGCATGCACGTTGTGTGCCGCTGCGTCAAAGTACTCACTGAGCATGTATCTGAATCTTGCCGTATCAAGCGTCGTACCACTGCCAATCACTCGTTCTTTTGGAAGACCACTGAATTTCCAAGTCGCATATGTCAAAATATCGACTGGGTTTGTGGCCACTAAGAAAATACCGTCGAATCCACTTTTCATCACGTTTTCTACAATGCCTTTAAATATATTTAAATTTTTCTCAACAAGGTCAAGTCTTGTTTCACCTGGCTTTTGGTTTGCACCAGCACAGATACAGACGATATCTGCATCCTTACAATCCTCATAATCTCCATACCATGTATTCACAGGATGCGGCGCAAATGCTTTTCCGTGGTTTAAATCCATCACGTCACCCATTGCTTTGTCTTGATTCAAATCGATGACAACCAATTCATCTGTGATTGCTTGATTTATTAATGTAAAGGCATAACTGCTGCCGACGAAACCTGCTCCAATAAGGGCTACTTTGTTTACTTTTTCGTTTGTCATTTATCTCATCCTCCTGAGTAAAACTAGGCTGTTTTTCTTATGTGAAGTATTTCACATTCTTATTGTGCAACATTTCACAAACTTTTGCAAGGGGGCTGCTCAAAAAAAATATGTAGCGAATTTGTGAACACATTTATTGTGCTTTCAAAGCGCCCGCTCCATACATATTTCCATAAGAAAAAAGCTGCCAAACGCTCGTCGGCAGCTTCCTACATATTTAATAAGGTCCCCAGTTGATCATGACCCCGATACAAATAAACACAAGACCGATGACAAACCAAATGAGGGCAAGCGGCACCATAAAACGCAGCCACTTTACATAAGGAATACCACTTGCAGCAAGTACAGCCATCAACACACCGGAAGTCGGATTGATACAGTTGACCACCCCTTCACCAAGCATTACCGCTTCTACAGCGACCTGTCTTGTGATGCCCATTAAATCAGCGAGCGGCGCAAGAATCGGGATAAAGACAACGGCTTCTCCTGAACCTGATGAAATCAAAAAGTGAAGAAGCGCACTCGCAATATACATCCCGATCGCACCAGCGATGGGACTAAAGCCTGTCAGCATACTCGCCAAGCCATTGACCACTGTATCAAGCAGCTTCCCGTTTTCTAAAATGACCGAAATACAGCGTGCCATCCCAACAATAAGTGCGCCGTATACAAGGCTTTGGCACCCGATAATAAACGTTTTCGCAATATCATTGGCAGCTAATCCGCCGAGCAGTCCAGCGACGATAGCCATAAAAATGAACACACCCGCCATTTCCTTATCGGTCCAGCCAAGCTGAAGTGCGCCATATAAGAAACCTCCAAGTGACAATCCGCACACCGCTAAAATCAGCTTATGTCTGCCAGTAAATGCAGGCTTGTCCACAGATTCCGCATCGGCTCCGCCAAGCCCCTTAGCAGGAAACCATTGATCGCCAAGAATGCTTCCCTTTTCTTTATTCTTCAGACGTCTTGTATATAAATAGATGTACACAATACTAGAAATAAGAAAACAAAGATAAATAATGACACGCAGGCCGATGCCAGAAAAGATCGGCAGCTCTGCAATTGTTTGTGATAAACCTAATGGAGATGGAGATAAAATCGTTGCGTTAAACCCTGCATAACAGCCGATGTATATGACAGCGGCTCCTGCTACAGCATCCCATTTCAAGGATCGTGCCACAATGATGCCGATTGGAATAAACCCAATGACAGAATTCACGACAATTCCGGTCGTTCCAAGGACTGAAAATAATCCCCCAACAATACAAATAAACAATAATTGCTTCGTTTGAAATCGGCTGATGACATGGTGAATCATCCCGTTAATAGCACCTGTCTTCTCCAAAATGGCAATGGTTCCGCCCGTAAATAGAATCAGAAAAATAATAGAAGAGGACCCTACCATTCCTTCTTGTATCGCTGTGAAAAAGCCAACTGGACTCACTGGTGATTGATCAATACGGTGATAGCTGCCAGGAACGGCTGTTGTGATCTCCCCAGATGTCTTTCGGTCAAACTCACCCGCTGGTACAAAATACGTTGCTATTGTACAAATCAGTGCAATCATAAATAAGAGAACATACGCATCCGGCATTTGAAGTTTTCGTTTTTGTTTCTCTGGTGCTGATACTGTCGCTGTTTTCATGTGTCAAAACCCCTTTGTCCCGATCGGAATTTCACTTAATTTTCAGAATAATCAAATGATGTGTTATATTATAAACACTGTTGATATTTAAGATCAATATTATTTCACTAAAATAATGTTTTGACAGATTATCTGTCAGCAAGGAGGCTTCTCATGACAACTTTGACAAACGAAATGAAACAAACCGTGACAGACATCTTTGAACACTTGCATGCCCATCCAGAAATCAGCTGGGAAGAAACAGAAACGACTGCTTATATTGAAGATATATTGAAAAAATTGGGCTGCAAAACTCAAACATTTGACGACTGTACAGGGGTGATCGGTGAAATTGGAGAAGGCGCACCAGTGGTCGCTGTGAGAGCCGATATTGATGCACTTTGGCAGGAAGTAGATGGTGAGTTTCAAGCCAATCATTCATGCGGCCACGATGCACACATGACAATGGCTCTCGGCACCTTCATGGCATTAAAGGAAAAAGAACGCCCGAACGGCACGATCCGTTTCATCTTTCAGCCTGCCGAGGAAAGAGGCGGCGGTGCGCTGAAAATGATTGAAAAAGGTGTGCTCGCAGATGTCGATTACTTATATGGCGTACATGTGCGCCCAATCCAAGAAACATTAAACGGACGCTGCGCTCCTGCTATATTGCACGGATCAAGTAATCATTACGTCGGCACCATTATTGGCGAGGAAGCGCACGGTGCACGTCCACACCTTGGCGTCAACGTCATAGAAGTGGCTTCAACCCTCGTGCAGAGACTCGCGCATATCCATGTCGATCCAAGAGTCGCGCATTCTGTCAAAATGACCAATTTACATGCTGGCGGGGGCAGCTCAAACATCATCCCAGGCAAAGCCTCTTTTACATTAGATGTACGGGCACAAACAAACGAAGTGATGGATGAACTAGAAAAAGAAATTGAAAGAGCGGTTCATTCTGTAGCGGATGCCTTTGGCGCTTCCATTACACTTTCAACAGACCATCGTCTGCCTGCCGCCACCTTAAATGAAGAAGCTGCCCAGATCATGTCTCATGCAATTGAACAGGTTCTAGGAAAAGAGCAGCTAGATCCCCCGATCGTCACAACAGGTGGAGAGGACTTTCACTTTTACGCAGCAAAGCTTCCGCATATCAAATCCACGATGCTCGGTTTAGGCTGTGATTTAAAGCCCGGTCTTCATCATCCGTATATGACCTTCGACCGCTCTGCTATCTTTACTGGCATTGAGATTTTGACCGAGGCTGTCTATCAAACACTCCAGCAGCATTCATCATAAATGAAAAAGCCACCCGCCTTCTCTTCAGGGCGGGTGGTCTGCTTTATATTACGCATTCAGATCTGCCATGGCTGGAACGTTGATTTCTTTCACGCAAGATACCCTTGATAAATGAATCACACATCTCGCAAGCTCCACAATATCCTGAACAGGGATTCTCGTTTCATCATAAAGAGTGATGGCCTTTTCGGCTCCATCTTCATACGGAACCTCCGCCGCAAGTTCTCCTGGATTGATACAGGTGACGGATATTTTATCTTTCCTCACATGCTCTCTCAGTGCATTCACAATTCCGCGCAGGCCAAATTTAGATGCAACAAACGAGACCTGCGGCAGGTTCGTATGATCGAGACCCGCCGTTGAGCCAATGACGATGATTTTTCCATTCTCCGATTTCCTTACGTGAGGAAGCAGTGCCTGGATGTACGTAATGGTTGAGGTGACATTCACATTGATTAAATGTGCAATATCCTCTGGCTGATCGTGATCAAAGGAATAATCGTCTTCAAAGCCTCGTTTTTCCCATAAACCGACGTTATAGATGAGTACATCAATCGTCTTGTTCCCAAGTGCTTCGAGCATATAAGGGATATGTGTTTGGCTTGATAAGTCGATTTTCAGCCAAATTCTATGTACACCGTCATCTATATTCAAACTGCTTGGTTCACTTCGCGACACAATCCAAACTGTATCTCCACTTGATGGAAGCCCCTTTACAAAAGCATCTCCTAACCCTTGACTTGCACCGAATATGATATAGTTTTTACTCATAGCTCCTCCTTCTAGGACACACAAACTGTAAGCGTTTTATACCTATATCATACAGATTCTAAGAGACCGGCGCCCCTTTTATGCTCGTCTTCACTTATTGATTGGCGCAGCTACTGGATTTCCTTTAATTCGACTGGTAATGCACGTGCCTCTATAAAGCTTATGACCATTTCTGTAAAAAGTTCTTTCTTTTCAAAAGTAAATGTATGCCCAATACCGGGAACAACGACGCCTGTTGCCTTCGGATGTGAATTCGTTATTTTTTTTGCTGACCGTTTCATGATGCCTTTTTCTTTTTCTCCCACTGTGACAAGAATGCGTGCCTTCGCTTGCTGAAACGTGTCTGGGAGCTTGTAATGGAGGTTTTCTTGAAACATCGTAAGAAGGGTTTTCTTTTGCAGATGTTTCGATTCCGCCGCATAATGATGCAGTACATGTTGCGGGAGCCCCATCTTTTCGGCTTGGAGCTGAATAAACCAATCTTTCTTTAATAATGGATACGTCAGTGGCAAAAGGGGTCTCACCATGAAATGGAGCCATGGCAAAGGCAACACAAGGGCGCTATTGATGACGGCTATGTCTACGATATCCGGCTCTCTTGATAACACATCAACGGCAATCTGCGCACCTAAAGAAAATCCAATCAGAATCACTTGACGGCCATTCGCGTTTTCCTTGATCCATGAGATGACTTCACGGGTGCTTTCATTCATTGAAAATATCTGTTCTTTTGCTCTTGTCCCGTGTCCAATGAGATCAGGGGCAAAGCATTCATACGTGTCCTTCAATATTTCAACCTGCTCCTGCCACATCCAGCTGCTTACTCCTCCACCATGCAGAAAAATCATGATTGACTTATCCATCGCCCGACAACTCCATCCTTCTATATAAGAAAAAAGCAGCCGCTTTTTGAGCAGACTGCTTTTTGAGCAGACTGCTTTTTCAACATGCTCCCTTCTATTATAAGGGAACCATTACATCATTGACTATTTTTTCAAATCCTCAATGGAGTTTACGTTCTTCATATATGTCGGGACAACTAGCCCCATTCGAAGACCTTTCATACTTGTACCAAGGTCATCATATTTTCCTTTAAACTTCGCTGCATACGTTTTATGCGTATTTGGCAGCCAAGCGGATAATGATGCATCCGCACTTCCGGTTGCAATTGCTGTCCACATCGGACCTGCTTCAACCTGAGTCAAAGTTACTTTAAACCCGAGTTCACGCAATACTTCTGCTGCAACATTGGTACTTGCAATCTCACTATCCCATGCAACGTAGGCAAGATTCACTTTTCCACCATTCGACTTTTTCACGCCTTTTGTCCATTTCGCTACTTGGTCTTTATGTTTTTTCACATATTTTAAGGCGGCATCCTTTGGTTTCACACCATCTTGGATATCAATCATGACTTCGCCCATGTCATCTTGAGACCATTTAAACTGACTAAGCATTTTAGCTGCTTCCGGCTGATCCTTCGCAAAGCCTTTACGTGAAATCGTATGAATTTCTTCCGCTTCACCGTAAGATTTTTTTGGATCATCTAAATATTTTAAATCATAGCGGGAAAACATCCAGTGTGGATTCCAGCCAGTGATAATGATTGGTTTTTTACGGTCGTATGATTTTTTGAGCGTTGCCGTCATGGCTGCACTTGATGCAGACACAACCGTCCAATCCTCTAAGCCATAATCCTTTTTGGCCTGATCGGTTAGGGCCATAATACCTGAACCCGGATCAATCCCAATAATCGTTTTATTGACCTGCTGTGCTGCACTTGCATTTGAATCCGATTGTGCACCGCAAGCGGCTAGTAAAAAGACGAGCAGGGCGGTCATCCCAATGTAGAGAGACTTTTTCCACATTAAGCATTCCCCCTGGTTTTTTTCGTTTTAATGTTTTGTGTAATACGGTCGAGTGTAATCGCCACAATAACAATGGCAATACCTGCTTCAAAACCAATACCTGTTTTCAGCTGCGTTACCGCACTATATACTTCTGAACCAAGTCCTGGTGCACCTACCATTGCCGCAATAACGACCATGGATAGAGCCAGCATGATACTTTGGTTAATACCAGCTAAGATGGTTTTTGTTGCAAGTGGAAGCTGAACTTTGAATAAACGCTGGAATGTCGTTGAACCAAAAGCTTCAGTTGCTTCAATTAAATCCGCTGGTACTTGTTTAATACCGAGAATGGTCATACGAATCGTTGGCGGCATGGAGAAAATAACCGATGCCACAACCCCAGGAACAACCCCAATGTTAAAGAAAAAGATCGCTGGTAATAGATAAACGAATGCAGGCATTGTCTGCATTAAATCTAAGATAGGTGTCACAATTTTACGCACAGTTTCCTTCTGTGATGCCCAAATACCGATCGGAACCCCGATCACGATAGAAATGACCACAGCGGTCAGAACGAGCGCAAGTGTTTGAAGCATTGGATGCCAGTAGCCTAAATAGTCGATCAGTAAAAATCCAATAAGTGTGAAAAGAGCAACTCCTCTTGTACTGATCCACCAAGCAATGCCGGCAAAGATAAGGGTTAAAATAATGGATGGAATGACGCCAAGTGCAGCTACAATTCCATTTACTGTTCCAGCTAATCCATTTGTGATGCCATCAAAGAAACCACCAAACGTTAATGTTAACCAGTCAACAAATCGATCGATATAATCCGCGAACGGAATTCTAGGTAAATCACTCATACTAAACATCTTATTCTACCTCCTGTGCAGAAGGCTCTTGTGTCTTAATTTCCTCTAGCTTGTTAGAAGACATGTTGATATATTCATCATTACCTGATAATGCACCAATCAATGCACCTCTGACCACAATGCCCTTCATTCTGTTTTTCTCATCTACAACTGCAATTGGAATGTTTGCCGCATCAGACACTGCATCAAAGATTTCTGTTAAATACGTTGATTCCAATACTGTGGTAAATTCTTTATCAAGAACAGTTTCAAGCGACGCTCCCGTTTCTGCTGCTTTTTTCGCTGCTTGTGCAGAAATAACACCTAATAAATGCTTTTTCTTATCTACTGCATAGATAGACGAAATCCCAAGGTTTTTCATGAGCGTAAGCGCAACACGTGCCCCTTTATCGATCTGAACTGTTTCTGCACGTTTCATAATATGACCAGCGGTTAATACTTTAGAAAGGTCAACATCTTCAACGAAGCGTTCAACATATTCATTCGATGGGTTCATCAGAATTTCTTCTGGTGTTCCGATTTGAACGATATTTCCGTCCTTCATGAGTACAATGCGGTCACCAATACGAAGCGCCTCATCTAAATCATGGGTAATGAAAATGATCGTTTTTCCTACAGATGTATGAAGCTCAAGCAATTCATCCTGCATATCTTTCCGAATTAATGGATCTAGTGCGCTGAATGCTTCATCCATTAATAAAATGTCAGGGTCATTTGCTAAAGCACGTGCCAATCCAACACGCTGCTGCATACCACCACTTAATTGATTTGGGTATTGCTCTTCAAAACCTTCAAGTCCAACAAGCTTTAAAGATTCAAGCGCTTTTGATCTGCGCTCTTCTTTATCTACACCTTGCAATTCAAGACCATACTCTGTGTTCTCAAGAATTGTACGGTGCGGGAACAATGCGAAGTTTTGGAAAACCATGCTGATCTTTTTCCGTCTGACTTCACGCAATTGATCCTTTGACATATTTGTTATCATATCCCCATCAATATATATTTCACCGGAGGTTGGTTCGATTAACCTGTTTAGCATCCGCACAAGTGTGGACTTTCCGCTCCCTGATAGCCCCATGATGACAAATATCTCGCCGTCATAAACATCAAAATTTGCTCGATTGACCCCAACTGTTGCGCCGGTCTCTTTTAGGATTTCTCTTTTTGTTTTCCCTTTTTCAAGCATTTGAGATGCTTTTTTAGCATTTTTACCGAAAATTTTAGATACATTATTTATCTTGATTTTGATATTTCTCTCTTCAGAATTCATATTTTCCCTCCAAATTAGCATCTTTATAACCGTAACATAAGCGTTATGATGCGAACAATCTTTAGAATTCGCTTATTTCCCCACAATATGTATGAATTCCATATAGAGGTCTGGTCATTAGAGTTTATACGCCGTATTACTCGTAAATCCTATAGAATGCTTCATAAACTACATATTTTACGGGGTATTTCCTCTCATCAGACAATATTTTACTGGAAATTCCTAATTGTGCTAAAAAATAAGTCGAATCCTCGTTATAGCGGTTTTTTGAATCATGGGCGAACCATTCCCCTGAACAGGATTTACCCGAAAATGGTCACATAAAAACCTTCTTTCTCAAATTTTATTTAAATTCATAAAAAAACTGCCTGCAACTTTAGTTACAGACAGCTTGTTTTTTTTAGGACTCCAGGGCAGCCCGCTTAATATTATCTTGAAGCTCAAGCATACGTTTTGTTCCATCTTCACGTAATCGCTTGTTCTCTTCTTCGATCTGTTTCGTCTCTTTCATCCCTTGTACAATTGTATTAAAGGAAGATTCGATCGTTTCAATGTCGATGCTTGGACGGCCAGATAATTTGGCAATCTCCACACTTTGACTTGAAATGTTTTCAGCATTTCGTTTCAGCATTTCATTTGTTCTTCTATCCAGCTCACTCATAGAATCAGCCACAAGCTTTTGTCTCTTCGCTGTAACAGCTTGAATGATCCCATTTTTGAAAATTGGAATCGTGATGATGAAGGCAGAGTTGATCTTCCCGATTAATTTCGTATTCCCGCGCTGAAGCAAACGGATTTGCGGTGCTGTTTGAAGCGCCACCATTCTTGCCATATCAAGGTCATACACACGCTCTTCAAGCGCTTGAATGCCATTACGAAGCGTATCAAGCTCCATCTGCGCCAGCTGGTTTCCACTAGCTGCTTTTTCTTCATATGAAGGAACCAATTGCTTTAATTCTTCGATTTTCATTTGACCGGCTACGACATACTTTTCAAGCTCCATATAGTATTGAATGTTATGCTCATACATTTCTTCAAGTGTCACAGTCGATTTGGTCATTTCATCTTTATATTTGCTAATTTCTACATTAATTTTTTCAATCTCTGCACCGAGGGTTTGATATTTACTAAAAATCTTTTCGATCATGCTGCCGCCGCGCTTAAAGATTTTTGACAACAAACCACCCTTCGGTTCGTCAAAGTCATTTTTATCAAAGCGATCCATAATCTTGCCAAGCTGCGTCAGCATTGTTCCTGAGTCAGTGACACTTGTTGAACGCATCATTGAAAGGATACGATCAGAGAACTTAGAGATTTCAACGGCCGGCTGTTTTCCGTATTCAAGAAGTTCAAGCTGATTTTTCGCATCGATCTGTCTCGCAATATTTTGCACTTCTGGTTCGTTTCGAAGCTGAACGCGAATATCGTCTGCCTTCTCAATCGTGATTTCCTCTTTATCAATTGAAATGATGTCATTTCCGTTTGTATTTGTCATAAGCTTTGATCTCCTTATCGGTTTTTAATGGATTGAAATAACTTTCTAACGATGGACGGCTCTTTAAACTCCTGGTTCATGACCATCTCATCAAGCCAATGGGTATCAAATAATTGGTCATCGATATACCGTTCGATACACTGATATCCCGCCGGATGATATACGAAGAGATCCACACCCATTTCATTTAGGAAAATCAGGGCGGCAGCATCAGAGCGAGTCAGCTCACCATTATATTCTGTATGGTATAAAATCACTTTCGGTACGGTTTGTGCGTAATCAAAGGTTTGAATCAGTTCAATGAGATCCTGGCTTAAATGCAGAACCTGCTTGAATAAATAAATACGGACATCTAATTCGGTTTCATTGCCTTCTTTTAATAGCTTCGGATGCTGACAGATTCGAGATATCGCCTCTGCAATCGCACGCTGCGTACCCTCATATAGATGAGAAAACTGCCACACATTGCTTTTCATTAATAAGTCAGGATCAATCTCTCCAGCAGAAGAAAGTGCATGCTGATAATGAAATTGATAATTCGATGTCACTTCTTTCGTAAAAGGAAAATGGCGAATGGTCTTCGTCTCTTTCCCTTCCATTAACGTGTGAATGCGATCCCAGTATTCACGCTTGTCTCGTGTGACACCCATCATTTTCGCAAAGAGGTTTGGAATCTGTATCGTGTCTCGGTCTGCTTTGAAATTCGGGCGGATAAAGGATCGTTCCTTTGCAATTAAAAACAGCTCATCATACGTTGTCTTGAGTGTAATGGAATGAGGAGTATGATCTCTGAATTGCCACGGCTTATAGAGCATTGAATCTTCCGTGTGAAGCACCTCTTCAAGCTCTCTTGTCGAGCGGTACGCCACCGTTGATTTCCTCTCAGGCTTTTCAGCAGGGAACGGCTCAAGCTTTGAAGTTCCCGGGTACTGATCAATAAAAGTCAGCTTTTCTTCTGGATCTAATTCGCGGAACGAATCCTTGCCTTCTGGATGAAATAGGACAACATCACAGCCAATCAGCATGACATAGTAAAGAAAATAAAGCTGACTTTTATTCGCCTCTCCATACCAAATAACAGCCGGCATTTTTTCTTCGATATTGACTTCCTTCAGCCATGGACCTAGATGATTATTTGAAAACTTCACGACATCCAGCAGGACCCGGCGGAAATCAGGATGCTGAAATCCACCCTCGTGCAGCTGCTTGAAATGCTCAAACACCTTGATCAATGAAAGACGGATATGCCGGTTCATCACAGGGTTTGGATGGCGTACAATCAGCTGTTCACCATCTAAAAAAGCCACAAAGCGATTTACGGACAATCCCTTTTCTTCTTGGTTAATCAAATGAATACGCTGCAGTGCTTGAAAATGCTCCGGCTCAATATGGCGATTGAGTGTTTCACTTAAAATATGCATGCCGTCTGTTTCGTATAATTCATGTAAATAAATAAAATAATCGGTTGCATCATGCGGAGTTCCAAGGACCCGGGCGGCGAGACGCGGCAAGGACAACGTATGCTCGTCCTTTACATAACCGTCTCTTTCAGGGAGCGGCTTTTTCAGCACGTTTTTCCAGGCTTCCTGCTCCGCCCGTGTATGGGTGACATTGATTTCTTTATAACTCACGCCGCTCCTTCCTTTCTCCTATATTTTCTCGAAAGCTACTACTATCATATCATTCAGCCTTCTACTTCTGCTATCGAATCGAAGGCTTTTTTACGTTCATCATATGCTTGATGACACAAGCGGTGATTTCATCTGCTGCGGCCATGCCAGATGCTGCTGTCGGCTCAAGTTCTGGATCAAAGCCGAGAACTTCTCCATGCCTTGGGGCAAAGCCCATATCTGACTGACGAATGAGCCCCGCATCTAACAGGGAATCACCCGCACCATAGACGTATTCTAGCTGCAGCCTGTCCTTTAGAAAAGCAACAGCATCCCACTTATTAAGCGGCTGGGGAATAAAATAAAGCTTCCGTCCCTGAAGAGAAACCTGCCATCCTCTCTCCTCACCCCACAGCTTCAATTCAGCAAGCGGAATGTGAGATAGATACTCCTCTTTCATAATCAAATAAAGGAATCTTCCCTCTGCTGTACGGGTACGCTTCACCCATGCCGCAACTGGAAGCTCGGAGATCGCCCTCAGCATCTCTCTGACTGGCATACACTCCCTAAGTCTCTCATCAACAATGGCTTGCCAATCCTCAAGCGGCTTGCCATGATGAAGAATACAGCCCCCGTTTGTTGTGACAGCATACTCCGGTTTAAGCTCTTGCTCAAAGAAGGTGATTCGTTCATACTGTGCAGTTGTTCTTGTCGTCACTGGAATGAACCAGCCTGATTGATGAATCGTCTGCAAAGATTTTTTCGTTTCAACAGACATATAGGAAAGCGGCCGTTCGTCCAGCACCTCAACTAAATCGTACTCTCCTTCATACGCATACTGCTCAAGCACTCGATGTGAGTAAATCAGCGTCCGGTCTAAATCACTGGCAAATGCATATGTCTTCATGACGTTTGCTCCAGCGGACGAATTAATCCACAGCACGTGTAGGACATATTGGCATATTCAATGACAGGAACACCTCTGTCCTCAGCCAAAAGCAAAATATGCTTCAGCTTCTCCTGAGATCCAGGCTGAATTAAGATTTTCCACGGGATTCTTCTAAGCAGCACGCGGGTCGTCTCACCAACACCCGGCTTAATCAAATGGGTATTTTCAATTTGAAACTCCTGACCGATTGCTTCAATGGATGCCATTCCCCGCCAATCTGCCGGCGTCCCCTGCGTAAGGATGGTTTCTGCTTTCTCTTGTACATTTGGTTCAAGGCTGGAAAATGCTTCTTCAATCGTATCCACATACAGATTGGACACATCCTCATCGAGCAGCTCTTTATAATACTTTGCCCCATGGAAATCATCGGCATTGATCCAGCGGTTGTTTAGTACCGTACGACTGACAAGTCCAGACACCGTCGAATTCAGGCAGGCACTTGGAATGAGAAAGTCCTCTCTCGTTCCGTATACATGTGTACAATAGCCGGGGTCTGCCAGCACAGCCAGCTCACTCGAGAGACGTACACCATACTTTTTTTCAAAATCAAAAACAGCTTTTTGGAGCTCTTTCGAAATCGCACCTTTTCCAGTCCATCCATCGATAAAAGCAATTTCAAAACCTGGATGTTCTTTCAGCATATAATGCAGTGCATTCTCGTCTATTCCGCGGTCGCGAATAATAGAGATGCTGTAATGAGGCAGATCGACACCATACGTCTTTCGAATATATCGTTTGATCAGCACCCCGATCGGTGTCCCCGCACGCGCCAAACTGCAAAGCACGGTTTGGAAGCCTCGCTTCTTCACAATCTGTTCTGCTACAACAGCTACTGCTTCTGCTACCTTTTCCTTACTTTCTTCAAGAGACTGATAGAATAAAGTCATATAAGATGCCGTTGGTTTGTACTCAATTGGCAGCATTTCTGAATAATGTGCACCGCTCTGAATTGAACGCTCCCGCTCTTCTGTACTTTTCTCCATCTCAATAGAGGATAAATCTTTGAGTAAGAAGGTTACATCCTGCTCTGGATAACTCCCCATCTTTGTATACACATTAGCCATTCACCTTCACCTCGTCTGATAAAGTCACAATATGCACATGCTTCACATGCCGCTCAGCAAATAAGTGAACAAGCGGAAGCAATGCCTCCTGAGAAACCTTTTTCTCAAAAAAGAGAAATACATCATCATATTCACCTTTTGGAATGTTGTACACGTAGTGCTGAATTCGGGCATCCTCTGGATTCATAAAGGTAAACCCATTTTGGGCAGCGTATCCATCCTTTTCGACTGGGTGAATAGGACTTCTCGTTGTTGAATGAAAGAGAACACCTTGCCCCATGTGTGCAGACAGTCTCATCGGCACATACATCAGCTCACCTGTCCCTAAGCAGAGTGTTTGTTTTCCTTTGCGTTCCTGCCGCAGCCTCAATCCCGCTTCAGCAGCTGCTTGGTCGAGCGCTTCCGTATCTGCTGCCTTTAAACCAAAACGGCCCGTTTCATGTATATATGGCGAATGACCCGCCGAATTCGCTGCATGAGAAAATGAATACGGCACTTGCTTAAAGAAAGATTGAAGAGAGTGAAAAGAGAGACTTGGCTGATTCTCTTGCTCCGCAATCTCATACGAATAAGCTGGCTCATCGAGCGTTTTGCCTCGAAAAATCATCTGCCCTTTTAATAAAGACAATGATGTGATGTGAATTCCAAGCTCCTCTTCAAGCTGGCACATGGCTTTCTCATGCTCCTCCGTCCGCCAGTCCAAAATGGAAAGAATGGTATAAGAATGCCTTGGATACTTTGCATGAAGGTCACGAATGATGTTGATATTGGTACGGCCTGTCGTGACTTCATCATCTACTAACACGATGGGGCGGTCTGTGCGAAGTAATGCTTCGTCTGCATAACAAAGCTGATCTGTTGCATGCGAATGTTCTTCTTCAAATACCAATGACGGGTCAAGACCCAGCAGCTGTTCACGTGTCGTATGAATGTATGATGCGCCTTCTATCACATCATACACACCATGTCCAAGGGCTGTTGCCGTTTCCGCAAAGCCGATGACGACAGGCTCATTGCCAGCTGAAAGCTTTTCTTTTTTGAGTGTTTCATAGGCTGCCGTTAACACCTTGTGATCATCCGTCTTGAGTGCCTCGACGATAAGATCTTGGTGCGGGGGCGTCTTTCCCGTTTGCTCTTTGGCATATGCCATCGCTAAAAGACCCGAGACAAGGAGCGGTTTTACTGGATGAACAGGAATATGCTTTCCAAGCACCTTACTAACGAATAAAAAGGCTCTTTTTTTGTTCACCCTTGCCGCCATCTCAAAAAGATGCTCTTTTTCCAGCTGAAGCGCACCTTCTTTGAGGTCAAGCTCAACCTCCATATGTTCCAAGATGTTCAGCGTATGCCGCTTCTGATTCTGTGAGTATGTCGATATAGCTTCTATTTTCATGAAACACCCCGTAAATGTCTGACTTAATTAATATGTGCTCTGCCCACCTGTAATGGGGCTTCGTTTCATTCATCTTATTAGAAAAGGCACTCTTCATCACGCCAACTGTACCGTCAGCATGTTCCAGAATGCTTAATGCATCCAAGTACTCTTCCTTTGTCACAACGTACATGCTTTGCACTGGCTTGAGATGTGTTGGATGGATCACTGTCTTTCCATGTATGCCGTTGGCTACATCGAGTCTTGTCTCTTTGAGTAAACCTTGTACGTCATCGAATTCAGATAAGGGCAGCTCACCGCCCTTAGAGAGCGCACGGATGAAAGGTTTTTGTTCCTTTCGTGCAGGGCCAAAATGCTCCCATACAGCACCTGATACAACAAAGGAACGGCCAAAATAATTGATAATATCTGTGATCAAATCAGCAATCAATCTGATTTCATAGATGGTGATGTCGCGATCACGGCGAATGCCATATAAGCCGCAAAGATCCGTTGCCCCAATACGAATATTCAAAATATATTCTTCATCATTCAGCATGATCTGCTTTAACTTAGACAGCACCGTATATCTTGTTTCTTTTTCCAATAAATCGGGTGTTTCCAAAATGGGCATACCGTACAGCGTTGTCTTCGTTTGTGCGGACGCCTGTTTCAAGCTGTCCAAATAATCCTTCGCATTATGAATAGAACACTTTGGAAATACAAAACCCGTCAATAAACGAAGAGATGGACCAAGCAAATCTGCCATTTTCAGCAGCTGCTTCGGCGAACGAACCCGAATAAATAAAAGCGGCATTTGTTCAGCCATTTCAGGTGTATGCGTTAATTTGTCCGACAGTTTGGCGAGCTGTACCACTAGATTCTGTTCAGCCATTTCCACTTCTTGATCACCGATGGCATCCTCTAAACAAAATACAACAGAGCAAAGCGCTTCATATTTCTGCGACAGCAGCATGTCTGCTATATCCTGTCTTGTCGCAGGCATATACAAAGTAGCACCTAATGCATGCGCAAGTACGTGCCTTGGCGTCATCAAATGCATCGCCCCCGGCCGTTTGAAAAAAATATCGTGCTGCCTCGCCTCTGATAAAAACTGAAAATACCGCATGCTGTGCCACCTCCTGTTGTTGAGAGAAAATCGAACAAATGACTTGATGATTCAAAAAAGGATGGAGCCGCTAATCAACTCCATTCCTTTTTGATCGTCCTATTCTTCTTTTGAAGCCGCAGCTTCGTTTGTCACTTCTTGATGTTTCTTCTTATTGATTTTATGAACAATAAACGTTCCGATAAATGCTAGGATAATAATCGCAAAGAATACAAGATGCGGAATTTCAATGTGAGCAGCACTCAAGCCCATTTTGATCGCAATGATCCCGATGAGAATAAACGCTGTATTCTCGAGCTCTGGAATACGGTCAATGAGAACAAGGAATAACTGCGCGACTGTACGCATCATGAGAATTCCAAGCATTCCGCCTAATAGTAGAATCCATACTTCCTCAGATACAGCGAATGCTGCAAGAATACTATCAACCGAGAAGGCAAGGTCCATAATTTCAACAGAAATAACGGTTGCCCAGAACACACCAAAGACACGAACCATCCAGCCTTCTTTTTTCAGTTCCTTCGCTTCATCATCGCCGTCACCTAACCAGAAGTGCTTAATAACAAGCCATGCTAAGTAAGCTGCTCCGAGGACCTTAATCCACCAGAACTTAATAAGCAGCATCCCTACGCCAATGAATAGAAAACGGAAGAAATAAGCGCCAATTAATCCGTAGGTTAATGCCTTTTTACGCTGCTTTTCTGGTAAATGTTTCACCATTACAGCTAATACAAGTGCGTTATCTGCAGATAACAATCCTTCAAGCACGACAAGCGTCCCAATAAGCCCCCAAGAGACAGGGTCTGTTAATACCTCTGCCCACATATGCCAATCAAAAAACGAGGCATATGTATCCAACATATGTTTCAAAATGTCCAACTGGTTTTCCTCCTATAAGTGTAGAAGCATCAGCAGGCTTTCGCCTGCTGCTATTCTTGATCGCTGTTTCTTTCTCACTTAGGAAAAGGCCCTCATATGAGCTTTTGACAGCATCTCTTGAACTGATTTGTTTCTCTTATTTACACTTCTAACCCATAATTTTGACAAAGAGCTGCAAGTCCGCCAGAGAATCCGCTTCCGATCGCGTTAAACTTCCAATCACTTCCGTGTCGGTACAATTCACATACCACAACAGCTGTTTCAATTGAGAAGTCTTCGCCTAAATCGAAGCGAATCAATTCTTCCCCGCCCTCTTCATTTACAACACGAACAAATGCATTAGAGACTTGTCCAAAATTCTGGCTGCGCGCCTCTGCATCATGGATCGTAACTGTAATTCCGATACGATCAATGTTAGCAGGAATTTTCGAGAAATCAACGAGAATTTGCTCGTCGTCTCCATCTCCCTCACCTGTACGGTTATCACCTGTATGAGTGACACTGCCGCTCGGATGCTGAAGGTTATTATAGAACACAAAATCTGTATCTTGCTGACAACGATTATTTGCATCCACCAAGAAAGCCGAAGCGTCCAAATCAAATTCGGCTCCGCCAGAATATTTATTCGTATCCCAGCCAAGACCGATCATCACTTTCGTCAGCCCTGGGTTGGTTTTGGTTAAATCGACACGTTGTCCTTTTGAAAGCTGAATCGCCATATTCGTATCTCTCCTGTCTTTGAAAATAGGAAGTTATCGTTATCCGATATCTAAGCCAAAGTCCGTTGCAATGCGGGCAAGACCGCCTTGATAGCCTGATCCGACAGCTGAGAATTTCCATTCCCCGCCATGACGGTATAATTCACCTACAATAATGGCTGTCTCAATTGAGAAATCCTCTGCCAAATCGTAGCGAATGAGTTCTTCATTCGATGCTGCATTTAAAATACGTACATATGCGTTAGACACTTGTCCGAAATTTTGACTGCGTGCTTCTGCATCATGAATCGTAATGACAAATGAAATCTTCTCAATACTTGCTGGTACAGCTGCAAGGTCAACATTGACCTGCTCGTCATCTCCGTCCCCTTCGCCAGTGCGGTTATCGCCTGTATGTACGACACTTCCGCCTCCGCCAGTTGTTTGGTTGTAAAAGACAAAGTCAGATGGAGAGCTTGCTTTACCTGCCGCATCTAAAAGGAATACACTTGCGTCTAGATCAAAGTCATGTCCGCCGTCATACTTATTGACGTCCCAGCCAAGACCGACGACTACTTTTGTTAAGCCCGGATTCGTTTTTGTTAAATCAATTTTTTGACCTTTCGCTAAAGAAATTCCCACTAGGAACCTCTCCCTTCTGTTTAAATATAGTTTCTCGTAATATCGGCAAGCTTCGCATCATTTGTACCATTTCCAAGCGCCGCAAATTTCCACTCATTCTCGTGGCGATAAAGTTCTCCGACGATTAACGAAGTTTTTCCTGCATAGTCATCTTTTAAATTATATTTCACTAATTCTTGATTGTTTGAACGATCAACGATGCGAATGTAAGCATTTTGAATCATACCAAAGTGTTGGTTTCTTCTAAGGGCATCATAAATGTTCACGACAAACACCAATTTATTCACATTACCCGGCACCTTGCTCAAGTTGACGAGGACTTGTTCATCATCTCCGTCTCCTTCACCAGTCAGGTTGTCACCTGTATGCTCAACACTGCCGCATTTGCTCTTTAGGTTGCCAAAATAAATCAAATCTTTATTTTCCGTAAACTTATCATTTTTCAGCATGAGCACTGAAGCATCACAATCAACATCAGCGCCGCCTCCGCCGCCAAACAGCTTTCCTAAAAATCCGCCGCCTTGTGATACAGGGTCCCAGCCAAGTCCAACAAGAATATTTGTTAGCCCTGTTTTCCCTTTTGTTAAATCAATACGTTGACCTTTTTCTAATGTAATCGCCAAATCAATCACTCCTCCAGCATAATAAAAATCTATTTATTAAGCGATGGACCCTATTAAAATCATCATACATGAAAATTCGACAAAATTCATGAAATGACATTGGAGCCTCTTACTCTTTTTTCTATTTACTAGTATATACGATCTATGTTCAAGATAGGTTTCAAACACTTTATATTTTTTTAACGAAAGATGCACATTGGAAATGATTCATGTCGTTAATGAAGTGTTTCATGTGAAACATTGTCGAAAATTCCCGATGAACAGCTCTTGCTGATAAGGAGTGTATTGATGTGGTTTCATATGTTGATATAGAAAAGATAAAAGCAAGGGATCAAAGGATAAACCCTTTCGTTTCCTTCCATCCATGGATTTCTTTATACTTATATTCAGCATGTTGATGAAAGGATGTTGATGATGCCATCACTTCATATATTAGATCAAGTCGCCATTCCTAAAGGTCAGTCTGCTCAGGAGACATTGATTCATACAACGCAGCTGGCTCAGCTGGCTGAAACGCTTGGGTATGAGCGCTATTGGTTCGCTGAACACCACAGCACAAGAGGGCTCGCTAGTACAGCGCCTGAAATATTAATGGCTCATATTGCGGCTCATACAACGACCTTGCGTACCGGATCTGGCGGTATTTTACTTCCTCAGTACAGTCCTTTTAAAGTAGCAGAGGTCACGCGGCAGCTTGAAGCCCTTTATCCTGGACGGATTGAGATTGGTGTCGGCAAATCTCCAGGCGGGATCGAAAGGACGAGGCTCGCTTTGACGGACGGCGTGCATAAAGACCTGTCTCAGTTTGACCGCCAGCTGAAGGACCTTCTTTTTTACTTATCAGACAGCCTGCCTTCTGGTCATCCGCATGCAGGCGTGAAAGCTGCTCCGCTTGTTGATACTCATCCGCCGGTTTGGCTGCTTGGGCTGGGAGAAAATAGTGCCATGCAGGCGGCGGAGCTTGGAATCAACTATATTTTCGGCCACTTTATCCATCCTGCACGCGGCACACAAGCATTTGAGACGTATCGATCACACTTTTCTCCATCTGTCTTTTCTAGGCAGCCACAATCTATGTTTGCCGTCTTTGTCATCTGCGGTGAAACAGATGAAGAAGCAGACAGGATCGCCAGCAGTACAGATTTATGGCTGCTTCGTGTTGAAAAGGGACTGGACAGCCGCGTTCCTTCTATAGAAGAAGCAAGCGCCTATCACTACACCACTCAGGAAAAGAAAAAAGTGCTGCAAAACCGCCAGCGGATGATTGTCGGCTCGAAGAAAACGGTGAAAGAGCAATTACAGACCTTGATGGACCGCTATCAAACGGATGACATCATGATTCTGAACAATTCCTTTGATCCGATCGAAAAGCAACGTTCCTTCAAGCGAATAGCAGAATTATTTTGAAGCCAGCTTTCCAGGCTTCTTTTTTACATTGTCATAAAAAATGGGAAATGTAACATCAAGATGTCAAAATCCTTCCGTCTGTCATCTGATCGCAAATGTGTCTTCTAATCGTTAGCGAACTGTAAACGCATAAGAGGTGTACCTTTTATATAGTAGAGGTACATATTCAATGAACGGTTTACAACGCTGAGAAAGAAGGAGATGACAGACATGAAAAAGAGACTCGATTGGGTTGATGCAGCTAAAGGAATTGGCATTCTGCTCGTGGTCATGGCGCATGTGCCCATTCCAGATTCGCTCAAGCAATTCATTTACTCTTTTCATATGCCGCTTTTCTTTTTACTATCAGGCATGATGTTTCGATCATCCTCATCCCCTGCTTTGTCATTTATTCAGAAAAAAGCCAAAAGCTTACTCTTGCCCTATCTCTATTTCTCCATCATTACGTATGTATTTTGGTTCTCCGTTACCCGTTTTTTCGCATTCAAGGGACAAACGGATATTGATCCTTTCGTTCCGTTTACAGGTATTTTCATATCCAATGCAGATGAAGCAAGACTCACACATAACCCAGCGATTTGGTTTTTAACGACGCTCTTTTTAGTGGAAATTTTATTTTTCTTTATGCATCGTCTTTCTAAAGGAAAACCCGCTGCCGTGATCTTGCTGACTGTTCTTTGCGGAGGTGCTGGATATGCCTCTACCTTGCTTTTAGATCAAAGTCTTCCTTGGAACGCCAATGTCGCCTTGACGGCTGTTGTATTTTATTCGATTGGATTTTTAGCAAAGCAATGGTTTGTGGAATTAAAAACAGATCCAACCCTTCTTTTATGTACAGGTCTGCTTGTGCTAACAGCTTACATGCAAAGCTTTAATTCACGGATCGATATGCGCGTCAACGACTACGGTGATCTCTTTATTTTCTACGCATGTGCTCTGCTCGGTTCAGCTGCCGTGATTTATTTAAGCTTTAAATTGAAAACATCCCCTATTTTGACGTATCTAGGACGTAATTCTATTGTCATTCTTGTCTTGCAGTTTGCCGGCATCGATATCATGAAAGCATTTGTTTTTTATGGACTCGGTATCAATATTGCTGATACAGCACAGCTCTCTTGGACACTTTTTTATACGATCGGCACATTGCTGCTCATGGTGCCATGTATCTCCTTCCTGAGCAAATACCCGATGCTGCTCGGCAAACCGGCCAAAGCCGCTCAACGCTACGAACAAAAAACATCCGCCGGATGAACAGGCGGATGTTTTTTGGATTAATCATTGATTTGAGAAGGATAAAGTGTCATTCCACCATCTACAAATAAGGTGGTGCCTGTGATATACGCCGCTTCCTTAGAAACGAGGAATGCAGCAGCGGCCCCAATCTCCTTCGGTTCACCAAAGGTTCTCATCGGAATTTTCTCAAGCTGCTTTTGTTTTTTCAATTCATCCTGTAAATCATCATTCGATTCGGTTGCCATGGTACCCGGCGCAATCGCGTTGATTCGAATACCTGCTTCGGCATAATCAAGAGCCAGCGTCTTCGTCATCATATTCATTCCGCCCTTTGAAGTGGAATAATGAACATTGAACGGGCGCGGAATTTCCTGATGGACACTGGAAATATTTAAAATAGACCCTTTGATGTCATGCTCCATCATATAGGCGAGCGCAGCCTTTGCGCCTAAAAATGCACCTGTTATGTTGACATCGATGACGTTTTGCCATTGCTCCAGCGTCATCTCATGCGGCAGCGCTTCTTCCCCGTTGAAGCCTGAATTATTGACGAATACATCTACTGTACCGAAATGCTCCAGTGCTGTATCCATGATGGCTTGGATGCCTTCCTCTTTGGAGACATCTGCGTGTACTTTCACCGCCCCACCTCCGTGCTTCTGAATGGCTTGTACGGTCTCTTCAGCTCCATCTTCATCGCCTTTATAGTTCACAACCACATTCATTTCCTCTTGTCCAAACCGCAATGCGATCGCTTGTCCAATTCCTTTTGAAGAGCCTGTGACAATGGCTGTTTTCCCTTTTAAATCTTGATACATCTTCATTTCCTCCATTCACGTGCTTCATCTTGCTGATACACAATGGTTACCCATTTTGGAAAAAACAAAAACACAACCCTCTGCATTTGTACTCGAAGAGGGTTGTGCGTTTCATCAAGCTAAAAGGTGTTATAAACATTTTCACACGTTTCGGCGGTTGGCTGATAAAAGCAATGTGACTTATACCTTGCCACAAACGGCTGATTGTACCAAGTCGCCGGACAATCGCCAGGCGGTTTAAAATACCAAAGGCTGAATTTTGCCGGCCAAAAACGTTCTCCGTTAATATTTCTCCGCGCAAGTGTTTTTTCCGTTTCTCGTGCTCGCTGATAGAAGTAACCATGCGTGACCGCTTCGAATGCATGCTCCTGATAAATCATTTGTGGAATCGTACGCAGCCCTTTAAAGTCAGAGCAGTTGGCACGCAAACGATTGATGCCCACGTTTCCTACGAGCAGCATCCCTCGCCTCCCTTCACCTTCTGCCTCCGCTCTCAGCAGTCTGGCCATTAAATCAATATCAGAGCTTGTCGCTCTTACCACTGCCATACATCCACCTCCAGTTCGTTTCTCTTTTATTTTATGTAGCGTTTCTGTGTAGATGACTGCCATTTTGACATGAAAAAGCACGTTCAGTGTCGGCAGCCTGTCTAAATTTGCTGGACATGTGTCTCGCTGCCAACAACACTCAAACCAAGTGACCATATACATAACAGGAAGAAATATTCATTACTATATACTCATTTACAAGTCATAAAAATCCTTCTAATTGCGACATCATCTTCAAAAACAGTCATTTAAACCTATTCAATAATCCGACTCAAAACCTTAAAATATAAAATGTTGAGTTTCTACAGGAGATATCAAATAATAAATTACAAGTTTCTCCTCTCAACTTAGTGTCATTTTTACTACTTGAAGCCAATCAACCTCGGAAACGCACTGAGGTATTGACAGTACTTTCGCTTCATTCTACAGTAAAAAACATACAGTATTTTTCTTTTTGTGCAAAAAGAATGATATGAACTACAGCTTTTCAATGAAATTCACCATAAACCCGAGGAGGAAAACACGCCATGTTTAAAAAGAAATTATCCCTGTTTCTTCTGATCTTGTGTGTAACTGTTGTCGCTGCTGCTTGTAGTGGTGGAAAAGACAAAACAGCTGCGAAAGAAAACGATACCAAAAAATCTCTTGATGCAGCAGAGGTAAAGGTAGAAAGTGCTGAATACACATTACCACCTCAATACGATACATCTGTACAGGATGATCAGTATGTACTAAAAGTGAATGTATCTGTAAAAAATATCAGCAAAGAGCCTCTCAATGTTGATAAAAGCAACTTCACGCTTTACCAAGATGACGCACAGGTATCTACAATCTCTCCAGATGACTATAACGAAGTATTATCTTCAAGCTCTTTAAATGCAGACAAAGTGACTAAAGGCGGTCTTTTCTTTGTTGTTGACAAAGACAAAGACTATCAGCTTGTTTACACAGAGCCAGGAAGCGGATCGAAAAAAGATGACAAGACATTAGAATTCGATATTAAAGGAAAAGACTTAATGAAAAAAGCAGATACACTACAAGCATCTGCAAAAGCTCTTTCTTCTTATATTGATGTGATGATTTTTGGTAAGAAAAACGATGATTTCGAAAAACTAACAGGTGATAACAAATCAACTGTTGTGAACGAATTTGATAAATCATTCAAACAAGGTTACATCACTTCATCAGGTATTTCTTCTAGCTCAGCGAAGGACGAAAACCTTGATAAGCTACTGAAAGCTGTGAAAGAAACATTAGCTGAAAAATCAAAAGTTTCAACAAAAACAAAATCCATCAGTGGTGATAAAGCTGTCGTGACTGTGACTCTTACACCAATCGATGCAAGTCCGCTTGTCGATCGTTTGAAAGAGAAAGCAACTGAGTTCTACAGCAAAAACCGTTCAGCTTCTTATGATGAAGCGCAAAAATACTTACTATCAATTTACCCAGATGAGTTTAAAAAATTAGGACCATCGTCTTCTGAAGAAACAGTAGAAGTCAACATGAAGAAAAATGATATCGACCAATGGAAACTTGATTTGAACGACTACAAAACAAGCTCATTAGTTGAGAAATTCATCAAGAACTAAAGGAAAACCCCCGATTCCGGGGGTTTTTTGTTATGATTTATCACCTGGTTTGGTGATCGTGAACCCCCTCTATCATCAAAAACCAGAATATAGTCAAGTTATCTTACCCTTGACAACATTTCTTTCTATAATCAGTGTTCCATTTCTTTAGCTTGATCACTATGAGATATTCAATCCTGATTATTCTTTTTTGTACTTAAGATTTTTTTCTGCTTATTTGTGTTAAATATGACATGTAAACTCAAAATAAAAAAAGGTTCTCCTCACTCTTTATTTCTATTGAACTATATTATAAATCTAGCCACTCATTATAAAAGTAAACCATCATTTTCATTCACCCACTCTTTTTCTATTTAAGTTATTCCTTAATAAAACTCTTCGAGATATAAATAATTTCATTTTTATAATGTATTCAAAAAAAGGTTCTTTATACTCATTTTTAAGGTAATTTTAAACTTTTTATCATTATTATTATGCTAGAATTAGTAACCACATCAAAGAGAAAATTTACCATGGAAAATGATTTTGTCTAATAAAATGTCTTAGCTTCTGAAACCTTCGAATGTATAGATACTAATGTGAACTCAATAATATTGTTTATCCAACAATTCAAATCTCAAAATATTATTAGACTACTATAAGTTAGTTGACAAAAGAGAAAAAAGTTATGTTATCAAATACTCGATTTACAAAAAGAGTTATCTGATGTTGTCGAAAAAATCTTATTTAGAGATACATTAGTGATATCTTTCATGAAAATTCAGAAACATACCAAGACTTATTGGGGGTACGATCGATTATTAAAAAAGGCTAGGAGGAAATGATTATTGAAAGAGTGAGAAGATATGATTGATAAAATTCTAAAGTTAAAGAAATGGTTGATTTTATTTGTTTTTATAATGGTGATTTTATTCTTTGGAGTGTTTAGTTTTTTGCTAAAAGATAATTTAAAAAATGAAACTATTAGTACGAGAGAATTAAATGAAAAAATTAAAGTCGCGGTTTTAGATAGTGGAATAAATAAGAATCATAAAGATTTAAAAGGTAAGATTGTAAAAGAATTTAATCCGATAGATTCATCCATTGAGACTGAAAATAAATTAAGTCATGGTACATCAATCGCAGGAATAATTACAGCAAACAACACTAACAGTGAAGTTACTGGCGTTACACAAAATGTCGAACTATATTCTGTTAAAGTGATCAAAAATGATGGAAAGATTGAAAGACAGGGTTTTATAGATGGTTTTAAGTGGGCTATATCTCAAAATGTAGATATTATTAATTTAAGTTTAGGTTTTCAAAAGGATTTCCCCGAATTAAGGGAGTTAGTGGACGATGCCGTAAAAAAAGGAATTATTATTGTTGCTGCTAGTGGTAATACTTATGGTTTAAATAGTCAATTTCCAGCTCGCTACGATAATGTTATTTCTGTCGGGGCAATTGATTCAAAGAATAAAGTACCACAATTCTCTGCTATAGGAAAAGTTGATTTTTTTGCCCCCGGTGTTAATGTTTTATCGTTAAATAATAAAGGAGGAAATTCTGTTTATACAGGATCTTCTTATTCGACAGCTTACATAACGGGCGTAATTGCCGATTATCTTTATAAAGAGAAAATTAATAAAGATGAAAAGAGCTTTTCACAGGTTTATACCTATCTGGAGAGTTCATCTACGGAAATGCTGGATAATAAAAGTAAGATTATTCAGGATTTCAATTTTAAAAAATAACGGAGGAATTGTTATATGTGGTTAAAAGTTAAAAGTAAAATTATAATATTACTGGTGTTTTTCTTAGTTGCTAGTCTATTTCCAAACAATCATACCAAGGCAGAAGAAATTGATAATAATATGATTGTTGATGAAGAAGTTGTTTCAGAGATGTTAGAAGATAGTTTGTCTGAAGAAAATATTTCTGTTGATAATTTTGAAATATCAAATGATGAATTGGTTTTAGATACTTCAATGAATGACGCGGAAGGAAATAAGGTTGAAGCTACTCTCAATGTAGAACCTGGTGCAGATAGTTTTAATTTAACTACAAGAGAATTCAATGAAGTTGGTGAAGAAATATCAAAGGAATATGAAATAAAAATTAACCAATTTAAAGACGATGAGTTTGAAGCGACTTTTGAAGATGTTGAAACAGAGGAAATTTTCACCTATAATTCAGAGGAAGGTACAGCTTCATTCGCCTTTTTAATACCGGTGGGAATAGCAATAACACCTGCAGTTATGACTGCTTTATTTCATACTGGTGCAGTGATTGTTGTTGCAGGAGCTGGTTATGTAATTGCTACAGAAGCCAACAAGCACAGGTCTAAAAGCAAAAAAAAATATAATCATTATGAAGCTGTTATCCGAGGCGGAGTATATGTTGGAAAAGGACTAAGTAAATCGCAAGCAATCGCTAGAATGAAGTCAAAAAAGGATATTTGGTCTATTTCTTCTAGTCAAGCAGAAGTTGTTGCAGCTGGAGCTAATACAAAAGGTAAACCATTTAAAGAAGTAGATAGATACAAAGGTAAGCCGAAGAAAGGTTATTATTATCACTGGCATCCCTATAAAAGAACTCCAAAGGCTCATTCATTCTACGGAGGTCCTGTTAAATAGTTAATAGAGGTGAATAATGTATAATTACGAAAAGCTATATAAACAATATTTATATAAAAAAGATCAATTGATTTTTACTAAAGAACAAGTCGTTGAAATGATAACGTCTAAATTTCAAGCTAGAGAATTTTCAAAAACAAAGATTTTAGATTTAGTAAATGATGATCACTTTGAATATACTAAGATATATAAATGTTTTGTCATTGATGATCCGAGTATATTGATTCAATTGTTTTCGAATGAGGAAAAAAAGGATCATCGTGAACAAGTACTTCATAATCGTCTTCATCCGTTAAACCCTAAAAGAGTAAAAGAATGGGAGTATAATCACTTATTGCTTGATGAACAAGAAGGTAGAAGAATTGATATCATTTTAGAAAGTAAAGATGGATTATATGTTTCAGAATTTACCGTAAGAGATAGTTGCGAAAAGCTTAATAGGTATATAAATGCTTTAATTGAAGGTGCACTTATCGAAAATGGGTTAGAAGAATATCCTGATGGTATTCATGACGAGTATTTTCAATTTTATTTAGAGAACTTGGATCAATTCGGTTTCTTAAACTGAAAAATACGATGATCGGCATTCACTTGAAAACGCCCTCTATCAAAGAGGGCGTTTCTTTATTTCGCAAGCATCCATTTCTCTTTCATAAACAAGCTTCTGACGATGACAAACAGGATGACGACTGCCAAGGCTGAGGAGCCGAGTGTCAGGGTGATTGACATTGGATCGATGATACCAAACATCAATTGCTTACACAGCGCATGAATATTGAGGAATGGGATGGCAAAGTAATACGTATCTAGCTGCGTAGCACCTGCTCTCATGGTAAAGAACATTGGGAGCACACCTAGTGTAATGATCATGGACATGTACGACTGCGCTTCTTTGACTGAGCCCGATATCACGCTGAGCAGCAATTCAATCATGGATACCATGAAGGAGAAAATGATTAACGCCGCAAACATGACGCCGATAATGCTCCACATTTGATCACCAAAGTTCAGAGCTTGCTTCAGCTTTTCTGTAAAGAGCAAAGTGGATAGAAGCAGCATGCCGATCGCCACAATCCCACTTAAAATACCGAACATAGAGACAGCGAGCCATTTTCCGATGAGAATCTGGAGTCTGCTGGCCGGTGTCAGGAATAAGGCTTCAATTGATTTTCGGTCTTTTTCACCTGCTACAATATCAAGCGCTGCCGGCAAAGCTCCTGAGATCACGGAGGTCACCAAAATCATTGGAAGGAGAATCGACAACAGCATAGCGGTCACTCCGTTTTCCCCTTCATCACCTTCTTCTACATCAACGGACTGCACTTCAAACGGATGTATAACGGACGTGTCGATTTGATCCGCTGCTAAACGCTTCTCGACTACTTGGTTTTGATACTGCTCCAGCAATGATTGCAGCATTTGAACCGTGATCACCGAATCATCATCTGTCGTATATCCATGAATTTTAATGGCGAATGGCTTTTGATGCTTGAGCATATCACCTGCTTCTTTCGGCATTTCCAGGTAAGCATTTGCCTCCCCATCCTTGACGGCTTGCTGCGGATCATCAAATGTTTCAAGGTTTAGGTTTTTGACCTCTTTGATCATTTGGTTCATTTCGGCTGGAAGCTGTTCATTGATGGCGACTGTATAGGCTTTATCCCCTGGATCTGCAATCATGCTTTCATAAAAGAACACCAGCCCAAGCATCGTCAAAAGAGGAATCAGTACAGTTAAGAGCAACGTTTTTCGATCCCTCAGCGCATCTGTCATTTCTTTTAAAAAGACGGTTTTCCACATTATGAAATCCCCCTAGCGAGCTTCGACATAAAGATATAGTTCAAGTCTTCACTTTGTTCCTGTGCATATAATTCTGGAAGTGTCCCTTTGTACACAAGCTCTCCTTGATGAATCATCATCACACTGTCGCAAAGCTGGCTGACTTCTTCCATGATGTGGCTTGAAAAGAGGATCGTTTTATTTTGCTGTTTGAGCTGATGAATAAAATCTCTGAAAATATTACTCGACGTGATATCTAAGCCTGTTGTCGGCTCATCAAATAAGATAATGTCAGGATCATGAATTAACGTTCTGGCAATCGCCACCTTTTGTTTCATTCCTCTTGAGAATCCTTTCACCTTGCGATCCATATATTGTCTCATTCCAAAACGCTTTGCCAAATCCTCTATTCTTGCTTTGATTTCATGCTGATCTAAGCCATATAATTTGCCAAAGTATTCAAGATTTTCTCTTGCCGTCAAACGGTCGTAAAGTCCCGTCTCTCCGCCAAACAAAACACCAATTCGTTTTTTCACTTCTGTTGCTTCTTTCACTGTATCAAAGCCTGCGACAGTGACTGATCCGTGTGTAGGCTCTAATAATGTGGCTACGGCGCGCAATAATGTCGTTTTTCCTGCACCATTTTCTCCTAAGATACCAACGACTTCCCCTTCCTTCACGGAGAACGTCATATGTTTCATCGCTTTCACGACTTTTTTCTTATCTTTAAACCAGCAGCTGCAATCGCTGAGAGTAATCATTTGGTTCGCCCCTTTCAACTTTACTTTCTAAGTCTATGATAGAAAAAATAATGCCTGCCTGATATAAAAATGTCGCGAAACGTCCTTTTTCTGTCTTGAAATGATCTATTTCAAAAAAACAAATGGTAAAATAGACAAATAATAAGAACAGTCATAGGTGATTTTTATGATAAAAGTAGGTCTCGTCGACGATTACCGAGTAGATTTAGAAAAGCTGCACGCCATTGTAGGCAGGATGGAGGCTGTGGACATTGTCTTTGTCACGCAGTCAGCAGAGGATGCATATGAGAAGGTCAAAAAAGGAGACATTGATCTGTTGTTTGCTGACATTGAAATGCCTGGAATGTCCGGCTATGAATTAGCGGACCTCATTCACTCTCACGCACTGAATGTCGATGTGGTCTTTGTGACAGGAAACAGTGGATATGCGGTCCATGCGTTTGATTTGAATGTACATGATTATATTATGAAGCCCTACCAAGCTGATCGAATTGCCAAATGCTTAGAGCGTTATATGTCCACCAAGCAGGAGAAAAGCATTCATGGACGGCTTCTCATTAAACAGCAGTCAGATATTCATGTGCTGCAGAAAAAGGATGTCATTTTTGTTGAACGAACGGGCCGCTCAACAACTATCGTGACAACGACAGGAGATATTCAGACCTATCAGACATTAAACGAGTTAAAGGGCGATCTGGCTGAAAAGGATTTTATCCGCTCCCACCGATCGTTTATCATCAATATTCATTACATTAAGAATTTCTCGGCGTATGCTAAAAATTCGTATATCGTGTCTTTTGAAGGTACAGATAAAAAAGCCATGATGACCAAGCAGCAATTAGAATTCTTTAAGAAATACTATTTTTAAGGAGAACGAACGTGAACGCTTTCTATCTTGGATTTCGCATTTATGCCCTCATATGGTTAGGTCTTGCGTTTCATGCAGCTGCTGAAGCCTTTCTGCCGTTAACATCCATTGTGTTGTGGCTTCTTACCTTTTGCGCGATGTGTGTTTATACATTTTTCATGTACAAAAGATTTTTGCCTCATACGAGTGGTGATGTGATATTAGGCGCTTTTCTACTCATCACCTGCGCAGGTCTTTTGCTGTTTGTAACGCAACCGAATGGGCTGACCTATCTTTTGGCGCTCATCATGATGGTGACAGTTGATATCCTCTCATTGAAGGTGATGCAGACAGAAAAACAGTTAAATGGACGGCTTCAAGAGCTCATAAAAGCAGAATCAAGAACCAACGAATTACTTCTTGAGATGCGCAGTAAACATCATGAAACAGCCAGACATTTAAATGCCTTTTCCTCGTCGAACGACGAGCGTGAGATCAAAGATTTGATTCAGCAATACGTCAAACATTTCCCATGGATGAAAGGCGAAAATGCTTATTTGGCCTCTACCCTACACTCCTTTTTGGAGCGGGCTGAGAAAGAGGACATTGCACTTTCACTAGACCTTCAAGCACCCTTTTCATCGCTTCCCTTTTCAAAGGCGGATCAGGTTAGTTTTACTGGCAACCTGCTTGATAATGCCCTAGATGCAGCGATTGAAGCGAAGCAAGCCGGAAAAGAGGGCAGCATCTCGGTCACGACCTCTATTCGGAGCGGACTATTTTTAATCCATTGTGAAAACAGCACAAAAGGTATGGAAAAACACGTGCTAGATCATTTATTCAAAACTTTTGGCCGTTCGACAAAAGGCGGCGATCATCAAGGCATGGGGACGTATATCATTCAACAGCTTGTTGAAAAGGCAGACGGTACACTTGATTTCACTTACCGTTCTCCAAATTTGCGGCTCGTCATCAAAATCCCTCTCACCATGTCATAAAAAAAAGGTGCATAGCTGCACCTTTTTTTAGTGTTAAGAGAAGATTTTATCAATTTGATTGATTTCTTCTTCTGTTAATTGAACATCGTTTGTTTTTAGGTTTTGCAGCACTTGGTCTGCTCGTTTTGCCCCTGGAATAATAGCATCAATGCCATCCTGCGCTAAGAGCCAAGCGAGTGCGACGTGTGCTGTTTCTGCATTCTTTGATTGGGCAATGGCTTTCAGCTTGTCTACTTTTTCGAGATTTGAAAGGAATGCATCGCCTTGGAAAAGCGGGTCCTTTGCTCGAATATCTTCAAATGTCGCATCCTTTGTAAATTTCCCGGTCAACAAGCCTGATGCCAATGGGAAATAAGGAATAAAGGAGATCCCATGCTCGACGCAGTATGGAAGAAGATCCTGCTCTGCCTGACGTTTCAGCAGAGAATACTCCGATTGAAGCACGTCTAAGTAGCCATCTCGGTTAAAGGCTTGAAGCTGTTCAAAATCAAGGTTTGATGCACCGATTGCCCTGATTTTCCCTTCATTCTTCAATTCCTTTAATGTGCCTGCTACTTCTTCGAGCGGCGTGCGTCCGTCCGGGAAATGCATATAGTACAAGTCAATATAATCAGTTTGCAGCCGTTTCAGGCTATTTTCGACCTGCCCTCTTAAGAAATCACGGCTGTTATCAAGTTCAATTTGGCCGTTTACTTCTTTATGAGCCCCTTTTGTCGCAAGGACAAGCTTTTCTCTGCCGCCTCTTTTGGCAATGATCTCACCGATTAATTCCTCTGAACGGCCCAGCCCATAAATAAAAGCAGAATCTAGGAAATTGACACCTTGATCAAGAGCCGTCTCCACAAGCTCCCGTCCAGCATCCTCACTTAGATTCGGGAATAAATTATGCCCCCCTACTGCATTCGTACCAAGCCCTATCGGATTTACCTGCAAATCAGTTCGTCCAAGCGTTACCTTTTTCAAAAGCTCATCTCCCTTATCTACATAATCATCCTTATTTTCCCACGAATCATTTCCAACATTCAAGTATACCGCTCTCTAAAAATCAACCTGCAGGTGGACGCTGCGAAAATAGAAGATGCGTATGATGAAGATAGACTAAAATGAAAAGGAGATCTTCTCATGACCATTCAAATTGTCATCATTATGATTATTCTGCTTTTAAGAACGGGCAAGGAAAAAGAAATCCGCCCCATCAGGCTTCTCATAGGACCGCTCATTTTATTAGGCACACTCTCTTATTCCTTTACCCAGCATATTGAAATTACGGCGATGAGCCTGCTTGCAATGATTGTCTTTGCACTCACAGGTTTTGCAATCGGGCTATGGAGAGGTAAACTATACAAAGTAACATATGATCAACAGTCGGGGCGTATCACCGCCGCCAGCTCACTCTATGGAACACTTTTTTTCATCGGAATCATCCTTATCCGGATGACAGTAGGTTCAATTGTACAGGATGGCGGTCATTCCCTGATTATTTTCGCAAATGGCCTGACCTTCCTTCCAATCGGCAGTATGATCGGATTACGTTTTATTCTTTTAAAAAAATATATGAACATCAAGGCATCTGCTGCTATTAACTGACAGACAGGAGTTTTTGATATGAACCTTCAGCAGCCACTCAAGCTTTTAGGTCAAATAAGGCGAAAATTCGTATTAGGCCTTGTATTGATCTATATGTATATTCAAATGTATGAGCCCCTTTCAATAGGCGAATTGGTGTTTCGAACCTTCGTCTATTTGGTGTTTCTCCTTTGTCTTTTTCCAAAAAGCAAGCTGTCACCTAAAAAGCAATTTTCTATGCTCTTCTTAATGTGGATTCTGACACATCTCTTGTGGCTGGTGACAGGTCAGATTCAAGACAGTATTGGGCTGACCTTTTTTATGATTGGCTTTATCGCTTTTCGTTTTTCAGAGGCGCATCACCCCTATCTATTTGCCATCATCTTTTTCACTAGTGGGATCAGCTATTATGTAAACGATTTTTCTTGGAACATGGTGATCACTCTCCCGCTATTCCAGCTGCTTGTGTATACACTTGTTTTGATTTCTAGAATGCGGCGGCGTGAACAGGAATTAAAGGAAGAACACTTCGGAGAATTGCAATTGGTTCACAAGGAATTATCAGAAGCCCATGAACAATTGAAAAAGGCGCATATGGAGCTTGAAGAAGCGACCGTTCAATCTCTCCAATTTGCAGTGCTGGAGGAGCGAAGCAGAATTGCACGTGACCTGCATGACAGCATCGGACACCAATTAACCTCGATGATTGTCCAGCTGCAGTCTTTGCCCTACCGTTTAAAGCAGGAAGAACCAGAGCAGATGGAGCAGACGTTTCAGGAGCTGATCAATATTTCCAAAAATTGTCTCACCGAGGTTCGTTCTGTGGTTCATCATATGGCGTCAGATGATGCAGGTCTCGGACTTGCCGGACTTCGCAGCCTCATCAAGCAAGGAGAGATATCGGGTGAGCTTGACATTCACTTTCATACAGAGCAGCTTACGTATAAAAAATGGCCGCTCTCCGTTTCTGAACTGCTTTACCGCATTTTACAAGAAGCCATCACCAATACAATTCGCCATGCCAAGGCGACCGCGATGACCATTACACTATATAACCACCAGCATGAGCTGATGATGAACATTGAAGACGATGGATATTTGACCAGCGAAAAAGATCTTTCATTTGGCTTTGGGCTGTCAGGCATGAAGGCACGGTGTGACGCAGCAGGCGGTTCCCTCAAGACGTCCATACGCGAGCCGCACGGCTTCTGTATTCATATTCAAATTCCTATCAAGGAGGACTCCAAGGCATGACAAACCCTATTAAGATTGGCATTATTGATGATCAGCCGCTGATCCGCCAAGGATTTCGTTATATTGCAAGCGCTCAAGAGGATATTAACGTCATATGGGAGGCGTCAGACGGTCAGGAGGCGGTTACGCTTTGCTCGACCAACACTCCAGACGTACTGCTGATGGATGTACAAATGCCTGGAATGGATGGCATCACAGCAACAGAGCACATTTTAAAAAAGCATCCAGATGTAAAAGTTGTGATTCTCACGACCTTTGATACGGAAGAATACGTCTTTGACGGAATTCGTGCAGGGGCAGTCGGTTATTTGCTGAAGGATACAATGCCTGAGGAATTAATTGAGGCCATCCGCACCGCCTTTGCTGGTGAATCTGTCTTTCGAACGGCAGCCTCTGAGCACATGATGGCACGAGCTCTTCAGCAGGCAAATGATACACATCACACTCATCTGCTTCACGAATCATTCACAGAACGTGAACGCGATGTATTACAGCAAATGGCCTATGGCTTAAAGAATGAAGACATTGCTGATCAATTATTTATCAGCAAAAGTACGGTAAAAACGCATGTGCACCGTATTTTACAAAAGCTCAATGCACAAGACCGTACACAGGCTGTCGTCTTCGCCATCCGGCACCGCCTCGTGAAATAAAAACTACCTTCACTTCAAGATTTTTATACAAAAAACATTTAAAACCTAAAATAAATCTATAAATCAATACTTATTAACTAGTATATTGTGCTTATTTAATTCCTTGTTTTATAGATGATTGTGTTAAAAATGATCAAAAATAGGGACTAAAACCTATTCCTCATCATGAATGAATTTCGATAGAATGAATAGTGCAAATCGTCATTAGGATATTTTCCCCTTTAACACCCGAATATACCATTCTATCTGTTTCTTTTTTCTTAGTCAGATAGCGGGAATGAAATGACGAAAGAAAAGCAAAGGAGCATCAACTGTGAATCTTAAAAAAATAAGTGCACTCCTCATGATTTCATTCGTGATGATCATCTCTGCAGCCTGCCAGAGCTCAGCCAAATCAACCGACGCTGATCAAAAGTCAACGAAAACAGCAGAGGTAAAAGTTAATAGCTACGAATATACGTTACCAGAAGACTCAACAACTACCCTGAGAGACAATGAATTGGTACTAAAAGTCAATCTGACGATCACAAATAAAGGTGACAAAGCCCTTTCATTATATAACTCTGACTTCTCCCTTTATCAGGACGATGCCAAAGTATCTGATTTAAAATTCTACGGCAGCAAAGACCGTCTTGACCTTGGTTCATTGAACAAAGGCAAGTCACTTTCAGGAGCACTTTATTTCCTAGTAGACAAAGGGAAAAAATATCAGTTTGTTTATCAGGACAGCATCAAGAAAAACAGTGATTCCATCCAAATCGACCTAGATGGAAACAAAATACTAGATTCAGCAAAAAAGCTGGATAACCCAGCAAAAGCGTTATCCGCTTATACCGATATTATTGTTTTTGATAAAAAGAACGATGAATTCGCAGATTTAACGGGTGACAACCAATCGGATGTCGTCAATAAATACCATGAGATGTTTGTAAAAGACTTCAAAAGAAGTGCAGGAATATACGGAAATGAAGTGAGTGACCGAGATATTCTGTCGATGTACAAACGCATTCAAAACACCATGAAGGATAAAGCCAAAGTAGAAACAAGTGTGAAAACCATCTCTGATGACGAAGCAAAGGTTGTCGCTCAAGTAACAGGCATTGATGCTTCTAACTTAAAAGACAAGCTAGACAAGCAAAGAGACGAGTTTTACAACGGGAAAATCCGTTCTAAAGAAGAATTGTATAAAAAAAGCTTAAACATGTACGCATCTGAATTCGAAAAACTTCCTCCCGTTTCCAGCCCAGCTGAATATGAAGTGAAAATGAAACGTAATGGGGAGGGTCAATGGAAAATTGACCTCAATGATTATAATACAGAGCAGTACATGAGTGGTTTTATTAAAACGAGATAATCTAAAAAAGACGCTGGCCTCTGAAGGAGCCGCGTCTTTTTTTAGATTATACTGTCGCCTCTTGCTCTTCTTTCACCGCTTTTTCGATATCTTTAAAACGGCTCGATACAGTCGACGCACTAATACCATACTTTTTCGCTACTTGTGCTTGAGATAGCGGGGCATCGCTTGCAAGTGAATGAATGTAGTATTCGATTCCGGCAGCAAATGACGCTGCTTTACGGATCACAGGTGATTTCTGATCACAGTAGGCTTTCCAAACCGTTAAAGCACCATCTGTCAGGCTTTGGTCACCGTGCTCCTTCATTCCGTCTTCAATCAGCTTAGCAGTTTCCAGCTGGACGTCATTTGCCCAGTCCATACGATCTGCTGATAGACCTGCATCGCCTTCTGTTTGAGCAGGTGTCTCTGATTCTTCTACTTCTTGCTTCGCAAACATACACTTCAGCACATCAGGAAATGATTCTCTCATAAATGTGCTGCGCGCTCCTCCATTTGCTTCATATGCGTCAACAAGCTGGCGGACCTGAAGAAGAAGAGTATCTGTAAACTCTTTCGCAAACATCGTATATTGAATGAAAAACTCTGCCTTTTCTTCAAATTGAACAGGAAAACCGAGCACGAGACTTCCTTTTTCAGGCAGTACCGTTTGATCAGGTTTTACATCTACTTCAACCTTCTCCGCTGTTATCATATTCTCAAAGTAAAGAGACTCGTCCGTTTTTTCATTTAATAAAAGCAATGATGGCTCCATGTCTGTCCAAGACTGGACCACTTGTCTTGTTTTCGGACGGGTAATATCCTCTGCCTTCTTCGTCAGGAATTCTTGGAAAATGGTCTCTTTCTGATCAGTTAATGGACGGAAGAAGATGCCCCATACACTCAAATGGAAAACTGAGATTTGTTGCGTTTCTTTATCCATATCTGCAAGGAAAGAAAACTCATTAATGAATTGATTGATCGCTCTTTGATGCTTAGAAAAAGCATAATTCATTAAATCCTTTTGAACTTGTACAGCTTCCTTAAACACAAGCTCAGACGTTTGTTCTCCGCCTGATTTTTGACCACAGCAATGTTTATATTTTTTTCCGCTTCCGCAAGGGCAGAGCGCATTTCGTTTAATTTTTCCCAAAATAAAACCTCCGACATTCTAGTCTAACCTCACTATTTTAACAAACGATTGCACAGGAGGGTTTTATTTTCAAGAAAAAAGAAAAATCAGAATGATCAGTTAAATTATAAAAACACCTGCAGATCACGATAGATCATAGGATAGACAGACTTCCTCTGTTTATTTTCTCCAATCATACCAACAGATTTTCCTCAGCTCATTCCTTCGAATAACTGCTTTGCCTCAAAATAAAAGATTTGTACGAATTTCTTTGTATTGACTCTGCCCGTCGATCCTGCGGGAGAAGATGTCTTCTGCATTTCTTTCATTCTTTGGCTGACATCGGTAAAATCGAAAAACTTCGACGCGTAGTGCTCAAACTTAGGATTTGAGAAATCTGTTAATCCTAGTGAGGCAAAATGATTCAAGGAATGATGAATAGCTCGTCTAATCCGCTGCTCCGCCGCTTTCACTTCCCGCATCACCTCTACATCGGTTGCATCATGAGCCAGTTTTCTTTCTGCTGTTTTGATAAACAGCTGCTTTAGCGGCGGGAAATTGACCTCATGAGAATTGGCTGACTGTGTTTCATGTAAGTAGATGAGTATCTCCAGTAAATCCTTAGAGCCGCTCTCGCCGACAATTCCCAGCTCAGATAAGAGGAATTCCCCAGCTTCTTTCATCGTCCTTCTCTTCGCCTCAGCGCCCGCACCTTGAGAAATCACAGGCTCTAATGGCAGCACGTGGCGAAGAGAGGCTTGTATATCGTAAATCGATTTTTCCAGCTTGATACGCTCCATGACTTTTCGAATCACACTGACGATTTCAATGCGATTGACAGGCTTATGGATATAATATTCAATCCCTAGTTCATAGGCTTCTGCCATCATCTCTTTCGCCTCTACTTGGGAAATCATAATGACCTTGCCTTTGAATTCAGGGTGGATATGGCGGATGGTTTGAATGCCATCTCTAGCAGGCATTAAAAGATCAATCAAAAGGATGTCTACTTTCTTGAGGTTCAGTGAATGTGCCTCTAATCCAACTCCGTCACCCGCTTCATCTACGACCTCTCCCAAATCCTCATCCTCAATGATTTGACCTAAAATCGAGCGTATTGCACGATCATCATCTGCAATGAAGAATCGCATACACTCACCCTCTCTGTATTAAATTTTGTATAGGAAGGACAAGCAGAAATGCTGTACCTTTTGTTTCTTTTGGTTCGATTTGAATATGACCGCCAAGCTCTTGTACCAGCTCTCTCACATAGGATAAGCCAATCCCAGTAGACGGTGTTCCAAATGCATCAAATTTGGAGGTATACCCTGGATCAAACACAATCTCTCTCATTTTTTTAGGAATCCCTGGTCCATCATCTTCAATCCGAATCTCTATTTTATCATGACTTCCTTTCAATTCGAGTGAGATCATCCCGGTATCTTTTATTGCTTCGACTGCATTGGCCATTAAATTATTAATCAGCGATAAGAAAATAAACACATGATAATCATGCAGATGAATGCCCTTTATATCAGATGTAAAGGAGATGTTTTTCCCAAGAGATAAAGCATACTTCTCTTGAATGCGGATCACAATTTGAACGAGCTCTTCCGCCTTCATATAGTCTTGCATATTTTCCTTCGAAATCAGCTTTGAAAGCCCAGCATAAATACGCTGATTATCCTTTTTCACTTCATGAATTTCTCCTGCAAGCTTTAACAGCTCCTGACTCAATTTTTTCCCTGCTTCGTGTTCATGCAGCAGACGGTAAAGCCGGTATGATTCCTGTGTAATATGCTCTGTATGTTTTAACGTTTTCTTTAAATGCACCGTTTCTTCGTATAAATTCGAAATGACCATCATCATATGCTCATTTTGTTTCATGATCTGCTTTTCTCTTGATTGCGCCTCATACAGCTTCATCATATTAAAAAAACTGATCACCACAAAGCTGTGAGCAAACGCAATGAGGAACATATCGCTCAGCTTTGATAAGGTCATCGTTGTATCAAACACTAAAAATTGTACAAACAGCTCGACAAAATCAGCAACTAATTCGATCATCAAACCGATGATCCCAATGAAAATAGAGCGCTGTTTAAAGCGTCCCGTACGGACGGCAAAAAACAGGAAAGCATAAGTGAAATAGAAAAAGAAGCTTGGGAATTGCTGATAAAATGAAGAAGCTAGATCAGCATTCTGCTGAATCAAATCTAAGCCTACCCGAAAAAGTACAATAGCTGCGCCTGTTAAAAATCCCGGCAATAGCGGTCTAGATTTTCTTAAGAGTAATAAGCAAAAGAAAAACGCAGGTGCGCCAAAGCTGATGCGAAACGTCTCATTCACAGGATAAAACTTCAGCTCTCCTGCAAGCGGCACAATGACCATCATAAAAATTAAAATGAATGCGTCCTTTTTGACAAGCTGATTTAAACTCAAATGACTGACATCCCTTCCCCTGTTTGCATAGCCACAGTATACAAGGAGTCTCTTTTCTCCACAATGTACAAAAAAATAATTTTCACTGCTCCTTTTATCCTCAAAACCCTTTTTTATGACTATTCTCCGGGGCAGCAAGGTGACCTTTCAGCTATTCAGTGTTTTGAGCATTGACGACAATAATCGACAGACTGATTTTTATTTGTAAGTTTTTCTGTAGATTTACGTCAGATTGTGTAGTTTCCAAGATAAATTGAATGAACAATTTTAGTGAAACTATATGTAAGCGTTTTCTGAATTTTCACTAAAAACCCTTTTTGTTTTTCCGCCGACAATGCCTTCATTTGTACATATATTTAGGTGTAAAGGAGTGGTGCAAGCAGCGCATGACAAGTTCTTTGAAGATGTGTAACATGTTTTCGTGCCTATTTGATCGCATTTTTTGTCATCCGCCAATTCAATAGGGTACTTTTTGATTTTTGATTGGAGGAATCGTATGAAAACAGCAATTTCTAAAAATACACAACACGCATGCCAGTCTTCTGTTGATCAATGGGCAGAAGAAATACGTCCGTATTACACAAACGGGCAGAATGCTGGCTACATTCCAGCACTTGGAAAAGTGAATTCCTCTCAACTTGGTATCAGCGTGATAGGCCCAGATGGATCATCTGTACGATATGGTGATTGGGACGTTCCCTTTACCCTGCAAAGTATCTCAAAAGTCATCAGCTTTATAGCTGCCTGTTTAGGAAGAGGCGTACCTTACGTCTTGGATCGGGTAGATGTAGAGCCAACTGGTGATGCATTTAATTCCATCTACCGTCTTGAGATGCACAAACCAGGGAAGCCCTTTAATCCAATGATTAATGCTGGAGCTATTACCGTATCCTCCATCCTTCCCGGAAAGACTTCTACAGAAAAGCTAGCATATATTTTCGATTTAATCGAAAACTTAATAGGTAAGCGTCCTTCTGTTAATGAAGAGGTTTATCAATCAGAATGGGCAACTGCACATCGAAATCGGGCACTTGCTTATTATTTAAAGGAAACCAATTATTTAGAATCGGATGTCGAGGACACGTTAGAAGTGTATTTAAAGCAATGTTCCATCGAGGTCACAACAGAGGACATCGCCTTGATTGGACTGATTATATCAAGTGATGGCTACCATCCCTTTAAACAAGTCCAAGTCATCCCAAAGGATATCGCCAGACTAACAAAGGCATTGATGCTGACATGCGGCATGTATAATGCGTCTGGGAATTTTGCTGCTTTCGTAGGCGTTCCAGCCAAAAGTGGCGTGTCTGGAGGCATTATGGCTTGCGTTCCGCCAAGCGCAAGAAGAGAGTTCCCGTTTCAGACAGGCTGTGGAATTGGCATTTACGGTCCCGCCATTGACGATTGCGGAAATAGTATTACCGGTGTCATGATGCTGAAAAAGCTCGCCAAAGAGTGGGATCTCAGTATTTTTTAAAAAGAACAGTGATGAATTCGAAGAGGTGATGTTATGAACGAAAAAGCTTTGCTATCTTATTTAACACATACAAATGATTTTATTTGGACTTATATTGTGATTGCTCTGTTACTTGGTGTTGGGGTGTACTTCACATATAGAACACGCTTCCTGCAAGTGAGAATGATCAAAGAAATGTTGCGTGTCCTGAAGGAAGGAAGAAAAGAAAAAGAGGGAATATCACCGTTCCAAGCATTTGCCATCAGTATGGCAGCACGTGTGGGGACAGGGAATATCACAGGGATTGCTATCGCTATTGCCATTGGCGGCCCTGGCGCAATTTTTTGGATGTGGATCGTAGCCATTATTGGATCTGCCTCAAGTTTCGTTGAAAGTACACTAGCTCAAGTATATAAAGTAAAAGACAAAACAGGCTTCCGCGGTGGACCTGCTTATTACATGGAAAAAGGGTTAAACAAGCGCTGGATGGGGATTTTATTTGCGATCCTGATTACGATTTCTTTTGGAATCGTCTTTAATGCGGTTCAATCAAATACGATCACTGTCGCTTTTAAAAACTCCTTTGGTTTAGACCGTTTAACCGTCGGTATTGTGATGGCTGTCATTTTTGCAGCGATCATTTTCAAAGGAATCCAAGCGATCGCAAAGGCTTCTGAATACATTGTCGTTGTGCTTGCGGTTGCTTATATCGGAATTGCGTTCTTTGTCATTGTCACAAATATCACGGAACTTCCTGGTGTCATCAGCACGATTGTGAAACACGCCTTCGGTTTTGAACAGTTCGCTGGCGGTACGCTAGGCGGTGCCTTATTACAAGGAATTAAACGCGGTCTTTTCTCGAATGAAGCCGGTATGGGTAGTGCACCTAACGCAGCAGCAACAGCTGTCACCAGCCACCCTGTTAAACAAGGATTAATCCAAGCATTCGGCGTGTTAACAGATACGTTAATTATTTGTACAAGCACTGCCTTCCTTGTTCTGTTTTCTGATGCGTATAAAACAACAAACCTGCAAGGAATTGAATTAACGCAGGCTTCTCTTAGTCAGCACATTGGACCATGGGCCTCTGGCTTCCTTGCCATCATGATTTTCCTATTCGCGTTCAGTACATTGATCGGTAACTATTACTATGGGGAAACGAACATTGAATTCCTTGGAGCGAATAAAATTTGGCTGAACATCTATCGAATTGCTGTTATTGGAATGGTTCTGTTCGGTGCGGTTGCCACTGTTCCTCTCGTTTGGGGTCTAGCCGATCTCTTCATGGGACTCATGGTCATCGTCAACCTCATCGCCATTACCATGCTGTCTAAGGTTGCCTTCGCAGCACTGAAGGACTACACGAGACAGAAAAAAGAAGGCAAAGATCCTGTTTTCTATAAAAATGCCGTTCCAAACAATGAGAAAATTGAATGCTGGGACGACGAACCTGCTACATTGAAAAAGAATCAAATCGGATAAATCAAAAAAGCTCTGGTCAACTGATCAGAGCTTTTTTCTTTATGTCAAAAATTCAAGTATGAGTTTGTTGACGACCTCTGGTTTCTCATGATTGATCCAATGAGAGGCATCATCGACAAAGATCAGCTGGCCATTTGGACAGATCTTGATCGTTTCCTTCGCCAGCTTTCTGCTTAAAAATTTGTCCTCCATCCCCCAGATCATGCGAACAGGGACGAGAATTCGTTTGGAAATCGGCTTTTCAAAGCCGCCTTTTTTGATGGCTCGGTACCAATTCAGCATGGAGGTCAAGGCGCCTGGCTGCGTCCAAGCGAGCTTGTAGCTTGAGACATCTTCCTTCGTGAACAAATGCGGTCTTGCCGTCAACCCAATGGCTTCATCCAGCTTTTGAAAGTGATTTTCTTGAAGTGCTGCCTCTGGAACATTCGGAAGCTGAAAAAAAGCGATATAGGAGCTTTTCTTCCACTGCGGCGGATAAAAAGGAAGAACCTTCATCATCACCCGTGGATGCGGCATATTGACAATGATTAATTTCTCGACATATTGAGAACGGGTTGAAGCCAAATGCCAAGCAACAGCTCCGCCCCAGTCATGTCCGCCGACAATCGCCTTTTGGTTCGGGCTCAGCGTCTTGATCAAATCCACAATATCATCTCTCAGTTTATCTAATACGTAAGATTCGACTCCTCCTGGCTTGTCACTTAGATGGTAGCCTCTTTGATCAGGAACAACAACACGATAGCCTGCCTCAGCCAAGGGGATGATTTGATTTTTCCAGCCGTACCAAAACTCAGGAAACCCGTGGAGCAGCACAAGCAGCGGGCCATTTTCCGGTCCAGCCATTGCTGTATGAAGTGTTACACCATTTGTTTGGATTGATTGAAACTCAATTTGTTCCATTCCTTTGCCACCCTTCTCCTTGTCCTTATTCTTCCAACATAGCATATTTTCCATTTTTCAGAAAATAAAAACACTCACAAAAAAACCTTCACACTCGTGAAGGTACAGATTGTTGACAAAGGGCTAAAATGATCTTGATTTTAGCCCTTTGTCTTCTTTTCAGCGTGATAGAAAACCTTTGCAGTCTAGGAAGGGCGAGTACCGGAGCGGAGCGAATTGGACATTCGTGAGCACCGGAGCGCAGACCTGACACCGAATGCGAGGGTTTGTCTACACGCTGAAACTTCACACTCGTGAAGGTCTTCGTCTATTTCATATAATTCAGAACCCAGATCAACCCATTTTTCCGGTCCTGTACTTGTCCGTGAAGTGCGCCAAAGAAGGTATCCTGTAATTCGACCAGTACATCTCCATCAGCTTCCAGTGCTTCATAGACAGCCTTTAGTTCTTCTTCATTGTCAAACTGCATGATCAATCTGAGATTCTCTGGCTTTGGCGTGCGTCCAAATGTATCTGAAAAATGAAGCAGTGATTCCCCAAGATGCAATTCAGCATGCAGGACACGGTCCTGGTGTTCATTTAAGATCTGAATATCCCCACCAAAAATCCCTTGATAATATTGAAGAGATTCTTTCACATCTTCTACAACAATATAAGGACTAACACTAATCATATCCCTCATCCTCCTCTTGTTCCGTCCATTATCTCTTTTATAGCTTATCCCAAATCGTATGAAAAAAGGCACAAATCGTCAACGGATTTGCACCTTTTTCTCATGAAGATTTCGCTAATTCACTGTGTTTGTTTGAATACGCTGCATACATGACGACACCGATTAACAGCCAAACCCCAAAGTAAAGCCATGTCCGGCCTGGTAAGTTGAGCATAAGGAACAAGCAGCAGCCCATTGATATAATCGGCAAAACCGGCACAAAAGGAACCCTGAAGCCCCTCTCAAGCTGCTGATGTGTCTTTCTCAAAATAAGCACAGATAAACTGACCATGGCAAACGTTAATAACGCACCGATATTCGCTAAGTTGGACAGATCCTTCAAATCAATAAAGCCTGAAATAACAGCTGTCATTCCGCCAATCATCCATATGCTAGCAACAGGCGTATCACTTTTGTTTGTTTTTGAAAACACTTTAGGCAAAAGTCCGTCTCGGCCCATCGCATAGGCAATTCGAGTTGCCGCATAATTATTGGCGAAAATCACAGCCATCAATCCAATGACCGCACCAACCGAAATAATACCAGCCACACTATTTTGATGTACACTTTGCAGAACATATGACATAGCCTCTGTGACATTCAGCTGTGTATAGTGCACCATGCCTGTCATGACCAAACAAACGACAATGTAAATGATCGTACAAATAAGTAATGAACCTATGATCCCAATTGGCAGGTTCCGCTGCGGATTTTTCACCTCTTCTGCTGAAGCAGAAATTGCATCAAACCCTAAAAAGGCAAAAAACACAGCAGCAGCACCGGCAATGACACCTTCTGCGCCAAACGGCATAAACGGCTGCCAATTGGATGGCTGTACATAAAAGCCGCCTACTACAATGAAAAGAACAATAATACCGAGTTTCACAAACACCATGATATTATTAAATTTTTTACTTTCCTTCGTTCCTCTAGATAAGATCCACGCAATCAGTAAAGCAATGATAATCGCCGGCAGATTCATATATCCGCCTTGCTCCGGCCCCGCTAAAAATTGATGCGGAATCGAAATTCCAAATCCCTCGAGCAGGCTGTTGAAATAACTCGACCAGCCGCTGGCAACAGCTGAAGCAGTCAGCATATAGACGGATAATAAGGTCCATCCCATTAAATGGCCTACAAGCTCGCCCATGGTCGTATATGAATAAATGTATGCACTGCCGAATACAGGAAGCGCTGAAGCCATTTCTGCATAACAAAGTGCTGCCAAACTGCACACAATGGCTGCAATCGCAAAGGAGAAAATGACAGCTGGTCCTGCATCCTTAGCCGCTGTAATTCCAGTTAACACCATAACCCCTGTACCAATCACTGCCCCTATACCAAGAAGCGTGAGATCGAGCCCGCCCAGCGTTTTCTTTACCTTTTGCTGTCTGCTCTGTTCCAACAAATCGTGAATGTGTTTCTTACGAAGAATATGTCGCAAACCCTTTCCCTCCAAAACGTTAGAAAAACAAAAAATCATTCAAATTTCATTATAGCAGAATAGGTACTAAGCATTCACAACCAATTCACGTAAATCTTTCTTCATGATTTTACCAAGCTTGTTTTTTGGCAGCTCACTGATGAAATGAATGGATGGCACTTTGTAATCTGCCAAGCGTTCCTGACAATAGTTCACCACATCTTCTTCGCAGAAATCGGCGGATTCGTCTTTTACGATATATGCACTTGGCACTTCACCATACAATTCGTCCGGCACCCCGATGACAGCTGATTCAATCACACCTGGAATTTGTTCAATGACTTCTTCTACTTGATCAGGATAGATATTATCTCCACCGTATAAAATCACATCTTTGTATCTGCCTGTGATAAATAGAAACCCGTCTTTATCTAGATAGCCTGCATCTCCCATATGGAACCAGCCATCTTTGAGCACCTTCGCAGTAGCATCAGGCTGATGATAATAGCCTAAGAAATAAAATGGGCTTCTCATGACGACTTCGCCAATTTCTCCAGCTGGCAGTGTTTCCTCAGTCTCAGGATGAACGATTTTCACTTCTACATCTGGATCCACTTTACCAGCAGAGCCCATTTTATCCTCGCCCATCGCAGGATGCCACGCACTGACAACCCATGCTTCCGTGCTTCCGTAGCCATGCATCATCTGAATGCCTGCTTCTTTGTAGTCCTTAATCAAACGGACCGGCACCTTCGTACCGCCAGAAATCGCAATTTCAAAGGATGAAAGGTCATACGAACCGCGTTTCATTTCTTCCAGCATGTACGTATAAGCTGATGGGAAAGCCATCATGAACGTTATTCTTTCTTTTTCGATCGTTTCTAAAATGCGCTTCGGTGTTGCATCATGTAAGAAAACTAGCGTATACCCCTCAATGGCAGCGGCGATCAGATGATTAATTGAACTCATATGATAGAGAGGGTGACTCGCCAAGTACCGTTTCCCTTTCAAGTCAAATCCTCGATTCCCGCGTCTTGTTAAAAATTGATAGATTCGTCCATGTCCGACCATACAGCCTTTTGGATTCCCCGTTGTCCCAGAGGTAAATAAGATCATCGCTAGATCCTCTTCTGTTACCTCTTCCGCAAGATCACTGCCATCATTTGAAGCCAATATGTCTTCAAACAGCTGCGTTGTTTTCGCATTTACACCAGATTCCACCATGAGACAGTTGTCTAAAGACACATTCACCGCAGCAATCATGTCACGGAATTCTCGGTCAAAAAATAAAGCCTTTGGCTCTGCTTTTTTCAAAATACCTTCCAGCTCAAAAGAAGTAAGCTGCCAGCTAAGCGGAACTGCGACTGCACCTGCTTTAATGGCTGCCAGCATAATCGTTGAAAAGTGATGATGGTTTTGACAAATAAAGCAAACGCGGTCACCTTTTCGAATTCCTTTTTGATGTAAGTAATGAGCAAGCTGGTCGATGCGTTTTGCATATTCTTCAAATGTATAAGACACCCCTCCGCCAGTTACCGCCTCAATTTGTGAAGAGCGTTCCATTCTGTCGTTGAGTAATGCCTGTAAAGTATTCAATATCTTCATCTCCAAACGTTTGATTTCCAATAGCCAATTTCCAGCGAATTGGGTTGGCAGATTTTATCTCATTCACATTCTAAAATAAAAACAGCTGAAAGTAAAATCATTTCATTTTGGAATTGTTCTTTATATTAATTGATAATATAGGTAATTTTATAGCCGTCTTCCATTTTGGTTTAAATCATGTTGATTATTATGATAAGATAGACCTAGTAATTGATCGGAAATGCGAATGCAATAGGAAAAGAGGTATGGAGAATGCAACATTTCGAGCTAGAGGCAAGTTTGTTAGACCATGCACTGACAAAGTATTTAAAAGCGACGAAACAAATAGATGAAGAAAATATTCCGAAAAACGTCACGAATGTTAAAGGGTTTATTTTACGTATCATCTACCGCCATCAATCATGTACTGTGAAAAATATTCTGCAGGAAGTTTCATTATCTCCCTCTGCAACAACAACCGCTCTCAATCACTTAGAAGACGAAGGGCTGATCATCCGCTCTCGAAATAATAATGACCGCCGTACTGTGTGGATTGAACTCTCTGAATCGGGTGAACAAATTGCTAAACAAATGATCGACAATCGCCAGCTGCTTGTGAATCAATTGTTCAACCACCTTTCAGAGGAAGATAAAAAAACATTTTTTGAATTAATCGAAAAAATGATGGACGAGCACACATTAAAGGCTTAGGAATACTCCTAAGCCTTCTTTTTTTATGGCTTTAAAACGACCTTTATACAATCATCCTGTTTGTCATTGAAGATGTGGTACGCATGAGCAGCTTCATCTAATGGCAATTTGTGAGTAATAATCGCTCTAGGATCAATTTCACCGCTTGTCACTTTTTGATAGAGCTTTGACATGTATCCTCTCGCCGGGGCTTGGCCCATTTTCAGGGTGACGTTTCTTGCGAAAAAAGCGCCTAATGGAAACATGTTGTACAGGCCGCCGTATACACCCGTCATCTGCACTGTTCCACATTTGCGAACGGCTTTTGTGGCAATTTGAATGGGTCCGATCGTTCCGCCTTGGAGTTTGAGCTTTTGCTCAATTTTTTCAAGCGGCGACTTCTTTCCATCCATTCCCACACAATCAATCACAACATCAGCCCCGCCCTTGGTAAGCTCCTTTAACGTTTCTCCCATGTCGGGATCTTCTGTAAAGTCAAAGACCTCAACGCCGCTCATTCGTTTTGCATGCCGCAGGCGGTAATCAATGTAATCGACGGCAATCACACGTTCTGCTCCTTTTTGCCAAGCAAATTGCTGCGCCATTAACCCAACAGGTCCGCAGCCTAGCACAATGACCGTATCGCCTTTTTTCACACCTGCGTGCTCTACGCTCCAATAGGCGGTTGGCAGGACATCTGATAAGAAGAGCAATTGTTCATCCTCCAGCTCACAATCCTCCGGAATCTTAAACGGGGTGTAGTTGCCAAAAGGTACGCGTAAATACTCTGCCTGTCCTCCGGGGTAATTCCCATATTTCTCACTATAGCCAAAGAGTCCACCCGAATCGTAGTGCGGGTTTGAGTTGTCACATTGGCTTTCTAAGTGATGATCGCAATATTGGCATTTACCACATGCAACTGTAAATGGAATGACGACACGGTCTCCCTTTTTTACGGCTGTGACATCCGGGCCAACTTCCTCCACAACCCCCATTGGTTCATGCCCAATCACATAGCCGATTGGAAGCGGGAAATTCCCCTGATACAAATGTAAATCTGATCCACAAATTGCTGTTGATGTAATACGTATGATCACATCTTCCCGATCTTGAATCGACGGTGCATCTACTTTCTTCACTGCAATGCTATTTTTCCCTTGATAAGTAACAGCTCTCACATGCACTTCCTCCTTTAGCTCAAATCATCTTTACATAGCTTCACCTTGAATGAATGGTTCATTCATCAAAGGAACAATTTATGTGGAGGAGGCAAAAAACAAAAAAAGCCTGTCGATTGTTTCGACAGACTCATGACGTTGTGTAACGCGTTACACACTTATTCCTTTTCGACAAAAAACAAATCATATTGAGTTGAAGTCTCCCGATCGAACATGAAGTTCCCTTCTTGAATAAAATAAGGACATATACTTGGGCTTGGAGATTCTTCAAACTGTTCATACACCTGCTCAATTTCTCCTGGAAGCAGCAAAACCAACATTTTATTTGAATGAGACACAAATTCATAAGAATGAATCGTATCCGGCGGTATATAGGCAAAGTCACCCGGCATCAAGCAAATATCCTCTCCGTTCAAATGAAGGTTCATCTTCCCTTCAACACAATAGATTGCTTCTGTATGAACTTGATGATAATGCGGCGGGAAATATTTCTTCTTCGCTCCTTCAACCACAAAATGACTGAATCCGCCTCCTGTTGTTTCTACTGTTGCAATCAGCTCATGAATCTGACCATCAATGATGTATTGCTTCCCTTCACCAGCCTCTAATACATAAGGCTGTACCTCGTGAGGAAGCTGACTATGAAATAAAACGGAGGGCCTCGTTGTATTAGACAGTTCTCTGATTCCATGCATCAGGATGATATCGCTTTCTTTTTCAGCCTGCTGAAAACTGGCTGCATCGAAAGCATGATGAGTCATAGACCATTCATTCTGAAAAAGCCTCTTTCCAATTTGCTGATAGACATCTGTCATTTTTCCGCCCAGCGTATATGAAATAAATCTTGTTTTATGACTATGCATTCTGTAGCCATGAATCGTTTTGGGCGGGATATGAATATAATCAAAGGCTGTGGCCATGTATTTTTTACCGTCCAGCATCACTTCAAGCTTTCCTTCCAGTACAAAAATAGTTTCAAATAAGTGCTCATGACAGTGCAGCGGGAAATAAGCTCCTTTCCCCCCTGTGATTAAGGCAAGCTCAAACAGCTGATTCGTTTGATTTGCTTCTGCCAGCATATGAACAAGCTGATTCTCCAGCCCATACAGCTTTCCGGAACCAGACACGGTATAAAAAGAGGTACCTTTGGATTGCTTCATCGATTGCGGTTGCTCCGACATCCCATCACTCCTCGTGACAAATTGACTATCTATATTATATAGACCAATTGATATAATAGATAGACAATATGCGAGAGATTTTACTCATCTCGCATAAATAAATGTCTAAGGTAACTTTTTACGTGTTCTAAAGGGGTCGTTTGTTTGAGTGCAGTGGTCATCGATAAACCCCCGATGACCATTGAGTGAAGGAGAGAAGCCAGCTCATCCGCTTTGTTTTCTTCATACCCGCTGTTCATTAGCTTTTCTTTTACAAGCTCCTGCCAGCGGATCATTTCTTGTTTGCATGCAGCATGAAGCTGCGCGTTTTCAGGCTTGGACTCTGCCGCCAGCAAGACAATTGGAATCCCTCTTTCACTTTCTTTCTCCATAAATCCTCGAATGATCTTTGTCATAAAACGATCGATGGCGATATATGGGTCATCCGAATAGGCAAAGCCTTCTTCAATTTGATTAATGACCTTTTGACTAATGTGTTCAACAGATGCAATAGCCAGCTCTTCTTTTCCATTTGGAAAGTAATAATAAAGAGAGCCTTTAGGTGTGCCGCTCTCTCTGATAATTTGATTCAATCCTGTCGCATGGTATCCCTGTTTACGTAAAAGAAGTGCTGCCGTTTGAATGATTTTGTCCTTCGTACTCACGTGTGACACTCTTTTCCCTCCATAGACCAAAGTCGCTTATCATGCGTTATCGATTTAATTGACTAGTTCCTTTCCAAATCGAGGATGTCTCCATTTCCGCCGCAAGCCTGAGCAGCCAGTCCTCTTTTCCTTTAGGTGCTGTCACCTGTACCCCTAAAGGCATGCCCGCGCTAGTCAGATGAACAGGAACACTCATTGATGGCTGACCTGTTAAGTTGGCAAGCTGTGTAAATGGGGTGTAGGTCAAGCTCTTGAGGAACATGTCATAAATAAGATCCTGCTGTGCTTGCATTGAAAGGGATGACACACGTAAAAGTGCGGCTGTTTCCTGATCTGAATGCATAAGCTCACCTACCTTTGGAGCTGAATAGGCAGTAGCTGGTGTCACATAGAGATCGTAGGTTTGATGAAATGATGCCATTTGTGCAGCAGCCCGATCCCACGCATCAAGACTTTCTGTATAAGCAGCAGCGGTCACATTCTTGCCAGCCTCCGCCAGCACCCATGCCACGATGTCCGTTTCCTCCGGCTTTACTGGACGCCCTAACGAACGAGCCAAGGAAGTGAATAACGCAGACATTTCTCCGCTGTTCATCACGTAATATTGCTGCATGAGATGAACCCCATCAATTTCTGGCTTGGCTTCTTCTACTTGATGACCCTGCTCACTCAACCATTTCACTGTTTGCTGAACCGCCCGCTTCGCCTCCTCACTGACCTTCGTGCCAACTGGAGATTCTACGCTGTAAGCAATTCGCATAGAAGATGTACGTTTCGCCAGATCCTCTTGGTAACTGCCATCGTATAACGGAGTTTGGAAAGCAGCTTCAGGTTGAATGACTTGAAGTAGATCAAGAAGGGCTGCACTGTCCCGTACTGTTTTTGTGAGTGTAAAGTCGATGGAAGCCCCTTGCCACTGCCTTCCTGCGCCTGGGCCTACCGGCGTTCTTCCCCGCGTGGGCTTAAGGCCGAACAAACCGGTAAAGGATGCTGGGATCCGGATGGAACCACCGCCATCACTTGCTCCGCCAGCAGGTACAATGCCGCTTGCAACAGCTGCTGCTGTCCCGCCGCTTGAGCCGCCCGGAGAATAGTCCGTATTCCAAGGATTTCTCGTTGGACCATGTAAAGCAGGCTCTGTCACATTTCTTAAACCGAATTCCGGTGTATTTGTATGTCCGATCATGAGAAAACCAGCCTGCTTCAACCGATCAACAAAGTGCGAATCCGAATTTGCTTTTACATCCTTTAACAGCAAAGCTCCTGCTGTCAGCGATTCATTTTTAATCCCTTGCGATATATTTTTCAGCACAAACGGAACACCAGCAAATGGCTGATACTCATGTAACTCCTTGATGTCTTTTAAAACTTGTTCTTGTCTCGTCCGTATCACAGCGTTTAGTTCTGGATTGACCTCATTCAATCTATCAAATGCAGCCTGCATAAGCTCCTCGGGCTTTACCTGCTTATTCTGCACAAGTGCTGCCAAGCCAGCCGCATCATACGTCATATACTCTTTTACGTTCATCAGCATGTCCTTCTTTCTCTTATCATGATGTCTCTATTGTCTACTAGAATTCTATGAATTTCAATTTCAGGTTACTTGTAAAAATAACTTTCTGAACAAGACGACAATTCTACTATCCCATCCCTCTGCTTTCTCCGATATAATAGAGAAAAAAAGACCGAGATCATCGGATGAGAGGAGCCACGCATTGAAAAGGAAATTACTTATCGTCATTGCGTTTCTTCTTGCGTTGACGACTGCTTTGCCCTTCCATTCGCAGGCAGCTGCACCGCCAAAAGAAACAGATGTCATCATCGTCTATAAAAATCAAAAAGGAAAACAAACAGCGATTGAGGAAAGTGAGAAAGTGAACGCACAGTACATACATCTTCCCGCTGTCGCTGTGACAGCAGATGAACAAGCGGTCACCTCACTCAAAAAAGACCCAAACATCGCTTACGTCTCAAAAAACGTAAAGGTTAAACTCGCGGCTTCTACTGTGAAGAAAACAGCCGCTGCTACTAATCAGGATGCATTGGTACAAAAATCTTACAATCTGCAAAAACTAAATATCAAGCAAGCAATAAAAGAAGGCGTCACTGGTAAAAATGTAAAAGTAGCCGTTTTAGATACTGGCATTTTCTCACACGAGGATTTAAAGGTATCCGGCGGTAAATCATTCGTGAACTACACATCCTCTTATAAAGATGATGAAGGACATGGCACACATGTCGCCGGCACGATTGGTGCGCTTAATAACGATTATGGAACAGTCGGCGTTGCTTCTGGTGTGAAGCTGTATGCTGTGAAAGTGTTAGATAAAAAGGGAGAAGGCGACCTGTATAGTCTGCTTCGAGGCATCGATTGGGCGATTACCAACAAGATGGACATTATTAATTTAAGTTTAGGCTTTGAAGACAATATCCCCATCTTGCGTTCAGCAGTAGATGAAGCCTATAAAAAAGGACTGCTCGTGGTTGCTGCAAGCGGAAATGATGGAAAAAAGAATCATATTAGCTACCCTGCCGCTTACAATAGTGTCATTGCCGTATCTGCAACGACTGACAAAGACAAACTTGCGTCTATCTCGAATACAGGGAAAGGGATTGAATTTTCTGCCCCTGGCGAGAACGTCATCAGCACTTATTTAAAAAATGAATATTGGTATGCAACGGGGACATCACAAGCTGCACCGCATGTCACAGGAATGCTGGCACTGTTAAAGCAGCTTCATCCGAAGAAAACAAATGCACAGCTTCGCACTTTATTGCGCAGCTATACAGTGGATCTTGGTGCAAAAGGGAAGGATCCGCAATTCGGCTATGGCCGCGTGCAATATGTGCCGCAATCCACCTTTTTAAAGGCTGCGGCAAGTGCTGTCAAAAAAGCCGAAACATCTAAAAAGCAGGCAGATGTCAATCAAGCCAAAACGAGAATTGGCCGGCTCACTGCAAGCAAGCAAAAAACAGCACTCACAGAACGGGTGAAGAAAGTCCAAGCAGCCATTGATATCCGCTCGGCACGTGCAAAGGTCAAAGCAGCCGAAAAGAACAAAACACAGAGCGCTATTAAAAGTGCTCAAACGGCCATCAAAAAACTAAACAAAGGCAAAGAAAAAACAAGCCTGCAAAACCGGCTTGACAAAGTAAAAAAACAAGTCGCTTATCAAAAGAAAGTGACAGATGCTAAACAAAAGGTCAAAAAAGCGGAAACCAAACGAACAAAGAAAACAAAAGCAGCGGCTCAAAGCGCTGTCAAACAGCTAAAAGCCTCCAAAACAAAAACCAATTTACAAAAACGATTAAACCGTATTAAGGTCTAACAGAAAAAACGATTCCTTTCAGCGAGGAATCGTTTTTTTCTATTTCAACATTGGCTCAAACAAGCTGTGATGATATTTCCCTTCGGCATCTGCCCTCACTTGATCGAGAATGCTTTCTAACGAAGCCGTCACGCCTTCTAATGCCCGCCGTACTGCGCCGTTCTCAAAATCCACTAAACTCTCCGGCAATTCATCTTCATCCAGCACAAAGACATCACCATTCGGAAGAACGAGAAGATCAATAATGAGGTCTTCAAACATGACCAGCTGCCCGTTGAACTGTGTATCTCCCACCATATTCAAATAAGATCCTAGTTCCTTTCCTTGATCATCTCTCCAGAAATATATGTTATAAGGACGATCCTTCCAATAATAGGCGGTCGTATAGCTCCCTTTTGGAATGGTCAGAAAACCAGCACCTGCCCTCATCGTAAATGGGTCTTCAATCTTGTGAAACAGCACAGCCTGCTGTCCCTGTGCATCTAACAGCTGACAGGTATGTTCCACAACTTTCTGATCGTATTTGATTTTTCTCTCGATGACTTCATCCCAACGATCCGCATGCAGCGAAAACAACATGTCACAACTCCCTCTAAACATCTCGTTTCTTTCCAGTATACACCGATTTTTTCTGAAGAAATAAAGGATTGCCGTATTTACTTATGGAAGACCTATGATGAGGTGAAAGAAATGAACGGAATCACGATTCTTGAAAACTTTACACAGCTTGGACAAATCATCCTCATGATTTGCGGCTATGTCCTTTATTGGCAGCTGGTGAAAACGAAGAGAGAACGAAAGCTGTCTCCTTACGAGCGCATGTTAAAATTCTTTGTCATGTTCGGTTTCATCTCGTGGGTGGTATCCTATTGGGCGCTGGCACTGTGGGCGTAAATTGAAAAAAGGAAGAGCTTCCCGTGCAGGACTTGCTCTTCCTTTTTTTACGCGTGATTTGATGAACCTGCCGGCTGTTCTTTCTTGATCACATATTGATAGCTCTTGACATGTGTCCCATTTTGGTTCACAAATTCTTTATCAAGCGCACGCTCAAAGCCCATTCGTTCATATAAGCGAATGGCGGCCTGCATTTTATCAGATGTATGAAGATACAGGACATTTTCGCCCCATGATTGCGTCAGTTCAATACTTTTACGCAGCAATGACTCTGCAATGCCTTTTCCCCTCACATCGGGATCTACTCCTAAAAACCGGACGATGGCTGATGTAATGCCCATTTCGGGTTTATCATACGCTTGCTCTGATGAGCGGAACATTTGAAGCGTCCCTACGACTTTGCCGCCAAGCTCCGCCACAAGCATCAGCTCCATGTTCGGATTATCTACAGCTGCTGCAAGCGCGGCAGAATAATTTTGCCAGCCTTCCTCTGTAAATTGAGGCTCATACTGTGCATAGGATTTGATCAGCACGCGTGTGATAGCCTCATGATCTTCTTTGACTGCTTGACGAATGATCAGCTCTTGCTGCTTCATGTCAGCACCTCCTGCTCTCTATTAGTGGATATACGTATCATGCAATCACTGCATGCGATCACCTTACTCTTTTCTCTACTCATTCAATGTAAAGAGTCTCATTCGAAAGATCAATCATTTTGCACGAAATCATCTTTGAAAAATTTTCATTGAAAAGGAACGCTTGATTCATTATGCTGTGTTGAGGAAGTATACGAGGAGTGTTGTCATCATATGAGTTCTTTATCTTATCCCCAAGAATCGAAAAAAAATCGATTTCTCCTTGCCGCATTGCTCGGATCTTTAACCGCCCTTGCTCCGCTGGCAATGGATATGTATTTACCTGCTTTACCTAATATCGCCCGTGACTTTGAAGCAAGCACGGCGTTGTCTCAATTAAGTCTGATGGCTTGTCTCATTGGACTGGCGCTTGGCCAGCTGATTGCAGGCCCGATCAGCGATACGATCGGCAGAAGAAAACCGCTGATGATTGGCTTGACCATCTTTATTGCGGCATCCCTTCTTTGTACAGTGGTCACATCGATTTGGACGTTCATTCTTCTTAGATTGATTCAAGGACTTGCTGGATCAGCAGGCATTGTCATTGCACGAGCCATCGTACGAGATCATTATGAAGGATCAGAAATGACGAAATTCTTTGCATTGCTGATGTTAGTCAATGGGGTTGCTCCGGCAGCGGCACCTATCGTGGGCGGACAAATGTTACGGTTCACGACGTGGCAGGGTGTGTTTGTTCTTCTAGGAATCCTCGGAGCGCTAATGCTCCTAAGATCAATGTTTTCATTGAAAGAAAGCTTACCTGCGGAACGCAGACAGACTGGGGGCTTCAAACAGATCCTAGGTGCGATGAAAATTCTAGCGAGCGATCGTCTCTTTGTTGGATATGCCCTATCACAAGGTCTAGTCTTCGCAGCGATGTTTGCCTATATTTCTGGTTCACCGTTTGTGCTTCAAGATATTTTCAACCTTTCTCCACAAGGATTTAGTGCGGCCTTTGCGGTAAATAGTCTTGGGATCATCACGGCTGGACAAGTATTTGCCCGAGTTGCTGCGAAAATTGGTGAAGAGAAAGTCCTTCGCATTGGATTGCTGACAGCTGCATTAGGGGGAGTCACTTTATTTTTCATGATCTCAATTGATGCAGGATTGTACGGTATTCTGATTCCACTGTTTTTTGTTGTCTCAAGCGTTGGAATTGTCGGCACCTCTGCCCCGTCTCTTGCGATGCAGCATCACGGAGCGCATGCAGGAAGTGCAGCTGCACTGATCGGTGTGGCGCAAATGCTGCTAGGCGCCTGCATGACACCTCTTGTCGGACTAGCCGGAAGCCAAACAGCCTTTCCAATGGGTCTGATCATTATGCTTTGTGATCTAGGCGCACTTTGCTGTTATTTCTTCTTTGTGGCCCGAGCGAAAAAAAGACCCGAATAAGCGGGTTTAAAGACTATTGACAAAGGGCTAAAATGATCTTGATTTTAGCTCTTTGTCTTCTTTTCAGCGTGATAGAAAACCTTTGAAGTCTAGGAAGGACGAGCATCGGAGCGCAGAACTGACAAAGAATGCGAAACACCATATATCATATACGGATACTGAGTTTCTACTGGCAAATCAATAGCTATCTCGCTAATTTAGGTCGCAATTTAAAATTGCGTCTGAAGAAAGAATATAGCGAGTTTTGATCTCCATTTTGCAGCTGTGAAGTTTAAAAGTCTCCTTTTACTTCTCTTTAAAGAAATATCATGGTATTTATCGATACACCCCTAACATGTCTAAGTACTTCATAAACATGTCTTTTTTTACAGCGCTCTTTTCTCTTTCCACAACTCTTCTGAATCATTACAAATTATATTCCCCACATAATTTTTGTGACCTCTACACCTTTTACTAGTGATTTAGAATTATTCTCTTAAAAGCAAAAACTATTAATAATGTCGATTGTACGGACAATAATTAGGTGTTATTACTCATTTTTGCAAAAATACCAAATAAGGAAGGTAAATGTAATATTTACATATAAATAGTTAAATGCAACAAAAATATTAAAGAGGAGGAAATTTTTATGTCTAAGAAGAAAAAATCATTCTTGCAATTAATATTGATTTTTTCCCTGATTTGTTTTAGTTTTTCTTCAACTGCAGGGGTTTCTGCGAAAGAAGGTGATTCTTCAATTGTTCCAATCAAGGGAGATGCTGCCGCTGAAATGGTCAATATAGCGCTTGATACTATAGAGAACGGGGGAGTTAAAGCTATAGCACCTGTAGATACATACGGATTGAAAAAATCCAGTGTTTATAAAGTGGGTGGTGGAGTTACAGCTGTTACAGTTCCTATAAATGGAGATTATAGCCTTCCTAGTAATATCACTCTTTTCATTGATGAGGATCATACCGTCTTACAGGCAAATGAAATGTTGGTGACAAAGAATGATAAGGGTAATTTCAAGGTTGAGACTTATGTGGATGGTTCTCTTGTAAAGTCAGTTGATACTGAGCTATCTTATATGTCAGATGAAGAATTACTTGCAGAAAATCCTCCTGAAATTCAAACACAGGGCGTAAAAGCAAAAGCAGCTTGCATTGCATCAGTGCTTGGAATTGGTAGTGGTGCGGCTTATTTAATTGCGGTTGGTTGTGCTGGTTCATGTGCAGCTCCAACGCCGGTTACTGCTCCAATATGTGCAGCATGTATTGGCGCATATGCAGTTCTTGGAGCTGGTGGGATGGGTGCAGTAGTTGCTTGTTTCAAATTGTGAGTCTGAGGGTGTTTCTATGAATAAATTATTAGCGATGTCAATATTAGGATTAGGAATTAGTGGTGCGGCTTTAGTTCTCTCGGTCTCTTTGTTATTCAAAGACCCAAACGAAAACTTTGTGCTGATGTTTGCTGCTGGTTCAGCTGGCGCATTCACAGTTTTCACTGTCTCATCCCTAGTTCTTCGAAAACGTTTGAATCACTTAAGTGATAAAAAGTAAATCCTCTCTAAGGGATAAATATACCTTTATAAAAACAGCCAGTTGTCGAAAATCTTTCGATGACTGGCTGTTTAGTTTCAATTGAATTCAGGTATTGTACAGTGACCTGTATTTCAATAACATTTTTACAATAAAAAAAGACACCAGAGGGATCATTCAACGGTAACACATTATAATGTTAGTACTTGACCTTCTTTCACACTTCAAGTGATTAGTTTGTCGGCCACTTCTTTCATTTTCGATTCTACTTCCTAAATACCATTTTTCTCGTTTAATTTAATAAAAACCCTTTTTCCCCATGAACTTGCATACATAAGGATAAGCCTTGGGTGTACCCGAAGAATATCTTTCATTACTAATCAAGTTATACTCGATTAGCATGTCAGTAATGATTTTTGGACTTTCTATTCCCTTTCCCATATAAGCCAGGATATTCTCCTTTTGGATTGTCGTTAGCTCACCAGTTTCAATGACTGAATCAAAGCTGAACAGATCTCGATCAAAATTAGTTTTATATTGATCATTCTCTTTGTACTGATGTTTCTGTTCCATTTCCAGTTTAATTTTTTTCATTTGCTTGTTGGAAAGAGATAAACCCAGTTTGACTTGTTTCTTCATATCTTCACTCATGCTTGGAACATAACCCAATTCATTCACCAAGGACCAAGTTAATTGTGTTCTTCTATTAGAAATTTCTTCAACCTCTTTTTGTATGGAAGCAAACTCTTTCTTAATTCGATTGACAACAGCTTTCTTCAATCCAATATGATCTTCAAAATGTTTTATTCCTAGCCTTTTGCTTTTACCAGTCTGGTTGTGTTTTACAATGTACTGATACCTTAATGGTCTTCCACATTCACACCGGGTATCTGAATTGACAAAACCATTGTCAATGTAATCAATGAGTACCCATCTGCCTATTAGTGATTCAAGCTTTAAACTAGAGTTCCCTTCGAACTCTTCCCCAGCCTGCACACTGTTAAAGGCTAATAATCTCTTTTCTCTTTCGTAGCTCTTAAGATATAGTATCTGTTCACTATTCAATTCCTCACTCATCACTATTCCCCTCCTCCCATGACTGCCTATCTTGGAATTCACAAAGTGTTTTATTTTGATAAATTCGTCGTCAAATTCAACTATCCCTTCTTGGTATTTAATCCTAACACCAGCAATACTAAAGTAAGTAAACAAACAAAAAAAGACAGGTTATCTGCCTTCAGTCAAGGCAGAATAAAAAAGAGCTTATGCAAGCTCTTTTTTTGTTGTCTTCATATTCTATAATTTCACTTTACAAGATCCATCATGAACACAGATTTGTTCACCTTAAATGTATTGGCAATCTTGCCAGGGTTTGTCTACACGCTGAGACCCGCATAAGCGGGTTTTTTCATTTATTATGGCTTGCTCCAATTGATGGTGCGGAACACGTTACTCTGGTCATTGTTGTGATATGCATCTAAATCAAAGCCTGATAGTCCAAAACCAATTGTCATGACAATTCCTCCGGCAACGGTGAAGATGATCCCCCATTTGATGCATTGCTTTTTTAAATCATTCACGTTCATACTCTCACGACCTTCTTTTTAAACATTCCCATGAATGCCTTAGTTGTTTGAATAGTCATTTGCACAAATAGCTTTGTCAAATACGCCGTGGCTATGCCGCTTAATAATCCGACACCTAATAGAAGAATACCAACGCCAACCTGCGTCACCACCACATGCAAACCGTCCTGAAAAATAAATGGAGAACCAATGATGCTCCAAAAACCGCCGAGCAGACCAGTAAGCGTCAATGCACCTGTCACGAGTGGAATGCACCAAATCACCATATACACAGAAAGAATCAGCAGGAAGACTGTTGCTAGAATACTGCCCCATAACGGAAAGCCTAAAATGAGAATGGAGAGTCTTGTGGCTTTTTCTCCAAACGTCGGCACCTGAACGGTTTTTATACCTTGTTCCTTCATAATCCCTTCAGCGATCATAGCAGGCTGTCCGACTTGCTGAACCGCTTCCTGTTCACTATAGCCATCTTCCTGATAATCCTCAATCATTTCATCGTAGTATTCGATAAACCGATCACTGTCTTTTTCGCCTAGAAGATGCAGATGCTTCTTTAGGCTGCTCAAAAATTCTTTTTTATTCATTGCCCTGTCCTCCAGAAATAAAGTCGTAAATCGCCATCACCTGATCCCATTCCTCTAAAAACTGCGCCATATGCTCCCGCCCGCTTTCTGTCATGCGGTAGTATTTTCTTAATCGACTGTTATGTTCCTGGGAATAGGTCTCCACATAATTGTTTTGCTCTAAACGCTTTAAAATCGGATACAATGTCGATTCTGAAATCTCAATACAATGGGACATATCTTTAATGATTTGATAACCATAGGAATCGCCTTTCTTTAATACCGCCAGTACACAAAATTCCAGTAATCCTTTTTTTAATTGTGCATTCATGTTTACAACTCCTAACTATTTATACTATACATTACATAGTATTGTGTGACAAGAGGTATAGAGAATAAAAAAAAGACCCTTTTTAGGGTCTTTTCATTTTTATATATTCACAAATCCTTCTCCGAACACATCGCGTACGTCATGGACAACAACGAATGCGTCTCGATCTATTTTCTTAATAATTTTCTTAAGGCGCATGAGCTCCTGCTTTTGAATGACCGCGTAAAGAATTTCCTTCGATTCCTTTGAATAATGACCGCGTCCGTTTAAAATCGTTACGCCTCGATCTAAGGTGTGATTGATTTCTTCCGCAATATCATCTTTGCATGAAGAAATAATCGTCACTGCCTTTTTCGTGTTAAGTCCTTCTATCACGAAGTCCATCACCTTTGTCGCCACGTACAGCATCACAATGGTAAACATTAATTTTTCCGCACCAATAATAAAATAGGAAGCAAATACAACGATCAGATCAAAGAACAAAATGGCATAGCTCACGTTCCAGTCTAAATACTTGTTGGCAATTCTTCCGAGAATGGCAGAACCCGCCGTTGTTCCACCTGCTCTGAGCACAAGACCAATCCCAATTCCGATGATAATTCCTGCAAAAATCGCTCCAATGATCAATTCATGAACATTCACGACCCATGTTGTGGTCAGGTGCAAAAATAGAGAGTTACTTGCGACGGCAACCACAGTATAAATCGTGGTCTTCTTGTCTAAATACTTATAGCCGACAAGCAGTAAGATGGCATTAAACACGAGGTTCGTCAGCCACGGTGCAATCTCAAACAAATAATAAAAAATAATGGACAGCCCCGTGACGCCGCCTTCACCAAATTCAAGCGGAATGACAAACATGTTCACTGCTGCGGCAAATAAAAAAGAACCAACTAGAATCATCGCTATATCTTTTACACATTTTTTCAATTTCTTCTTTCCTCCTTTTTTAAGCATATAAAAAACCCTCTTTCTGCACGAAAGAAGACAGTCGTTGGACAACATAAAAATCAAAAGACGGCGCCTTTTGATGAAGCTTTCTGAAATCAATCTTTCCATAATATATATCTCTTTTCAGAGGCTGTCAATGACTTGGTTTTCTATTATTTTGACTGCATTTTTATGCATCAAAACCCGCATGTTTTCAGGGTTTTTCCGCCCTATGATGCTTTTTCCTCTCCTTGACAAAAACACTTTAGTCATTTAAACTACTGCCTCATATCATATCCATCATTTCCGATCTAAAAAGGAGGCTGTTTGATTCCGATGAATCCTATTCAAAGCCGTTTACAGGCTCACGCACCTTTGATTTTAGACGGTGCATTAGCAACAGAGCTTGAACGAAAGGGCTGTAACTTAAACGATCGTTTATGGTCAGCCAAAATACTTATTGAACAGCCACAATTGATTCAGCAAGTACACTTGGACTACTTCCAAGCAGGTGCTGACTGCGCAACAACCGCCAGCTACCAAACAACGATTGAAGGCTTTGCTGAAAAAGGCTATACAAAAGAAGAAGCGATTGAACTCATGAAACGCTCTGTCACTCTTGCGAAAGAGGCACGCGATCTTTTTTGGCAGGATGAAGCGCGTCGTGAAGGACGGACAAAACCATTTGTCGCTGGATCTGTGGGGCCATTCGGCGCTTATTTATCTGATGGTTCAGAATATAAAGGAAATTATGGACTCTCAGAGCAGGCTCTTATTGATTTTCACAGACCAAGAATTCAGGCATTAGTAGAAGCGGGTGCAGATATTCTTGCATGCGAAACGATTCCTTGTCTGATTGAAGCAACTGCCATTGCAAAGCTGCTGCAGGATGAATTCAGCGGGGTATCTGCTTGGATCACATTCAGCGCAAAGGATGGCCTGCACATTAGTGAAGGTGATTCCATTCGAGAATGTGTACAAGCGCTTGAGCCTTATGAACAAATCGCTGCCGTCGGCGTGAACTGTACGCCGCCGCAATTTATTACTTCTCTTATTCAAGAAATGAAAAAGGGAACGAGCAAACCGATTGTGGTATATCCAAACTCAGGTGAAATATATGATCCTGAAGAAAAAGTATGGAACGGAGATACGTCTCATCTTACTTTTGGGGAATGTGCGCATCAATGGTACAAAGACGGCGCGAATATCATCGGCGGCTGCTGCCGGACGACCCCAGAAGATATCAATGACATCTTAAAACGAACCACATCGTAGCATCATGAATCATCACACATACTTCTAAGCAAAAGGGCGGGAAGACATGGAACAAGCAAAAGATCAGTCACAACAATATCAACGAAAAATGACGAGCCGGCACCTGTTCATGCTTTCTCTAGGCGGCGTCATTGGAACAGGGCTCTTTTTAAGCTCTGGGTATACCATCAATCAGGCCGGACCTGCGGGGACCATTCTTGCCTATCTTGTCGGGGCTTTAATTGTCTACCTCGTGATGCTTTGTTTAGGTGAGCTGTCTGTCGCAATGCCGGTCACAGGGGCTTTTCATACGTATGCAACAAAATACATTGGACCTGGTACAGGCTATACGGTTGCTTGGCTATACTGGCTGACATGGACAGTGGCACTCGGTTCGGAATTTACAGCCGCAGGACTATTAATGCAGCGCTGGTTTCCAGACACTTCAGTTTGGATGTGGAGTGGTGTTTTTGCTCTTCTCATCTTTTTACTGAATGCATTTACAGTCAAGTTTTTTGCAGAATCAGAGTTTTGGTTTTCCAGTATTAAAGTGATGGCTATTATTCTCTTTATTATTCTTGGCGGAGCTGCCATGTTTGGTTTGATCCCATTAAAGGGCGGTGAGGCCGCTCCGTTGTTTTCTAATTTCACTGGCGAAGGCGGACTTTTCCCAAACGGCTTTTTACCAATTTTAATGACGATGCTTGCGGTCAACTTTGCTTTTTCAGGTACGGAGTTGATTGGGATTGCTGCGGGTGAAAGCGTCAATCCTGACGAGACCATTCCAAGAGCAATTCGCACAACCGTCCTGCGTCTCGTCCTGTTTTTCGTTGGAACGATTGTTGTGTTGGCTGGCTTGATTCCAGTAGAAGAAGCCGGGGTGATCAAAAGCCCATTTGTCGTGGTATTTGATCGTATCGGGATTCCTTATGCCGCAGATTTCATGAATTTTGTCATCCTGACCGCGATCTTATCTGCCGCAAACTCAGGATTATACGCATCATCTCGTATGCTTTGGTCGCTTTCTGAGGAACGGACACTTCCTAAAAAACTGGCGAAGCTGACGTCAAAAGGCATTCCTTTGAATGCACTCATTTTAAGTATGATCGGTGGTATTCTTTCTTTGCTATCGAGCGTGATCGCACCAGAAACGGTATACCTTGTCCTAGTGTCAATCTCTGGACTGGCCGTTGTGGTTGTATGGATGGGGATTGCTGCCTCACAGTTTATGTTCCGGAAAAGATTTTTACAGGAAGGCGGACAGCTTCATGATTTATCCTTTCGAACACCGCTCTATCCAGTAGTTCCGATTGCAGCCTTCCTCCTATGTCTTGCATCTGTCATCGGCATTGCCTTTGATCCAAATCAGCGGATTGCCCTCATCTGCGGCATTCCTTTCATTGCGCTCTGCTATGCTGCCTATTACGTGACAGCTTGGATTCAGAAAAAACGAGAAAAACCTGGTGTATAAACATCAGGGTTTTTTCATCTGACAAAAAAGGATATCGCTAGTAAAAGAAGCACACTTTGGTATATGATAGGAATCTATGATTTCAGGATGAACCAAGGGAGTTGTCGTGAATATGGAAATGACCATTACAAGAGCATTAAGTGAACTGAAAATGTTAGATAAAAGAATCAACCGAACCGTTGATGAAGCCGTACTCGGTGGATTGATGATCGGGAAACATATACAGCACGGATTTCAGAATCAAGAAGAGATTGAAAAAAAGGCAAAGGCTGATGATCAATCGATTCGAGCTTTAATCAAACGCCGGAATGCCATCAAATCAGCCATCGTTGTATCAAATGCAACCACAATGATTGATGTGGCGGGTGTCCGTATGACGGTGGCAGAGGCGATTGAACGAAAGACGTCGATAGACTACGATATTCGTTATTTACGGAAAATGAAACAGGTGTACAAAGAGCTGGTCGACAAAGCTGAACAAACGAATGAAGATGTGAAAATGAGACTTGATCAGCATTTAGAGACCTTGTTTGGGAAAGATGGAAAGACACAAGCGGCCGCCAACCAAGAGATCGTGAAGTCTTTTCTAGCTGAAAATGAGGCGGTGATCATCGATCCGCTTCGCCTTCGAGTGAAAATTGAACAGCTTTCGAAAGAAATTGAAGATTTCCAAATGGAAGTTGATTTTTCCTTGTCTGAAAGCAATACACTAACGAAAATACAGATGGATTAATTGATTTTGTTAGTGAGCCGAAAATCGATAGGACTAAACACCTCCGAGGGAAAGGTCATTCCCTCCTCATCTGATGATCATCTTAGGATGATCCTTGATAAAAGCTCAAAGCTGAACGTTCAAGGATCAAAGTTCAAGTGTGAAAGTTCTTATCTATCAAAGCTCAAGGTTAAAAGTTAAATGCTCGATCGAATCTGGGAATAACGGCTGATGAGTGTTTGTTTATCGACTCATTCGGTTGCCGCCCAGCAGGTTTGCTAACAAAAAGAAAAGGATGTCACCTGATGACATCCTTTTTTTCTATGAGATTAATAACGTGAAGTATATGCCAAATGGTACACACTTGTGACATTTGAAGATAGTTTGATGTCGTTTGACGTGAACGTCACTGGAACGATATCGTAGTAATGTGTTGACCAGCCTGCATTATTGTATGATTGGTAGCCTGCACCTGCAGGAACTTGAAACGTCAGTGAAAACTGTCCATTCTCGTCTGTTGTGCCTGTCGCTGTTTGAGCATAAGATTTGATGGCTGCTTCAAAATAAAGCTTGATCGGCTGATTAGGCATGAGGTTTCCGCTTGCATCTTTGAGTGTCCCTTTAAACGTAGCTGGATAATAAGAACCCACGCGATATTTACTGCCATAGCCGTAATTCACTATTCCACTATCGGCTGCTGTGACACTTGTTACTTGAACGGATGCTGGTACTGCACCTGTTTCTTCAGCATGTGCAAAGCTTGGGAATACGAGAAGCAATGATAGAAAGAAAGCAAACATGATTTTTTTCATCGATAAATCCTCCTTTTTTTTCCTACTATATTACTATCGACATTAATTGGTATTTTTCCAGTTAAAAACAAAAAAACCTCCCTTTTTTTAGAAAGGGAAGTCCTTTTTTTATTTTTTCACAACCACTTTTACCGCTTTGCTTTCTCTTTTTCTCACATCTGATGCGGTCACATACAAAACTGTTTTGGCTTTTTGCGGCTTGATTTGGGCAGTAAATGCACCCTTGCCATTGGTTTTGACTGTTTTGATGACTTTCTTTGATTTGTTTTTCACTTTAATGGTCAAGCCTGCACCCGCAGTCCCTTTGACCGCTTTACTTTTAATGGTTACTTTGCTCACTTTCGGCTTAGCTGGTGCTTTGCCTTTTTTCACGACGGTTTTGAGCGTCGTAGCGGCCTTTCCTTTTGACATTTTAATGTGAAGGACCTTGTTTTTGTTCTGATGCTTAATCTTCACACTAAAGGTTCCTTTTTTGCCTGCTGTGCCTTTTCCAAGCAGCGTTTTGCCTCTATACACAGAAATAGCAGCACCGGCTTTTGCTTTACCTGTCACCTTTTGATGCTGATCTTCCACTTTGTTCACTGATGCATTCAATTCGACAGCACTTAATGCAGCAAATGCATTCAGTCTGCCATGTCCTGTCATCCAATCAATTCCTGGGATTTTCGGATCGACAATTGGCTCCTCGTTTTCATCATAGAAAACGTCGTCTTTTCCATCAATCGATTTAAATGAGATGTCATCTGCTGTACTTTGCAAAAGATTTCTCACTTGATTTGGCTTTAAGGATGGATTTTTAGAAAGCAGTAACCCTGCTGCTGCTGCTACATATGGTGTCGCCATTGATGTCCCGCTCAGGTATGAGACATTCCCATCAGGCATGAGGCTCGGAATATCCGACCCTGGTGCTGACATGCTCAGTCCTTTGCCATAGCTTGAAAACTCAGCGGCAATATCCATACGGTTGCTTGCGCCAACCGCCATTGCGTATTTTGACGTCGCAGGGTAGCCCATTTCTGGTACGCCATCATTTCCACTTGCCACGACCACTAGTACATTTCTTTGTGCAGCATAATTCATTGCATATTCAATCACTCTGCTGTAATAGCCGCCAAGGCTCATGTTGATCACCTTTGCGCCTTTGTCCACTGCATGTTTGATCCCAAGTGCAATATGCTCTGTATCGCCAAAGCCATAGGCATCCAGCACCTTCACCGGAATGATGCCCGTATGTTGGTTAAGGCCTGCCATTGAATAATGATTATCGGATTTTGCGGCAATGATGCCTGCCACATGCGTACCGTGTCCATTGTCATCAATCGCATCTTTGTTTCGTCCAATGAGATTCGCACCTAAGTCTGTACGAACAGTCCCGTTTAAATCTGTCAAACGGCTGTCTACACCTGTATCCACAACAGCAATTAATGTCTGCTTCATTTTGCTTGTGCCAATCAGTGTATTCATTTGTTCAAATTTGACGTCAGCGCCTTTTTTCCCGCTGTTTTGCGCACTGTTTTTCAGCGGCCACTGATAACCATACTGCGCGTCGCTGCTTAGCGCACGATAGGTTTGAACAGGCTCTGCAAATTCAACATTCGGCATGCTGGAAAGCTTTCTTGCCGTGCTTTTGATGACCGCTTTGCCTGCTTTTAGTGTCTTTCCAGCTGATTCTTGCCCTGCTGGCACATCATAGACATACATTCCTTTGAATAAAGGACTAACTGACTGTGAGGTCACACGGTTTTCTTGGATGCCGTAGCTTTTCATTTTCTTTTTCGCAGATTGAAGTGTTTGGCCATCCTTTAATTTAAAAATGATCTTATTCGTTTTAACCTTCTCTTCTTTTACAAGCTTTTGTTTCTCTAATACATAACCAACTGACTTTCCTTCAAGCTGATCGATGCCCATTTTTTGACTGACGGCTTCTAATTCCTTTTTTAAATATGCCGGACTTGCTTCTTTGAGCATATCAAAAAGGGACCCGATCGCCTGTTGTTCTTTTTCTGTTACGATATGACCACTAAATGCACCATTTTTCTCTACGTCACTTAGCAGTGTTTTTAATGTGAGCAGATGGTTGTATACCTTTTGCTGCTCTTTTTGATGTTTGATGAGCTTTGATTTGAGAAACGGCTTTGTCTTTTGGAGCAGACGCGAAAGCTTTTGACCTTCTGCTGTTTCATTGAATCGTTTATCTTCGATTGTACGAATCGATTGAAGAATTTCACGCCCGTACTTTTTCTCAATAATAATGATTTCAGGCTCATCTTCTTCAGGAAAAACAGGTTCAGAAGGCGGAAGGTTAGCTCCTTTATATCCGATTTTATATGCCGCATCCTCTTCCTCATCACGGCTGTCTTCCTCAGACCCTAAATAGAGCACTTTGACATAATAGGGACCTGACCATGCATGCGGGAAGTTGATCTCTGTCTCTCCGCTTGCTGTGTCCACGCGATATCTTGAATATGTGTCATCCTTCATCGCTCTGTCCTTGCTTGGATAGACCGATACGGACAGCACTTGTTTACTTTTCACAGAAATTTGCATGTGTGTATGTTTTGCCACCTCTTGTGCAGATGGCGTGATTTGATACCACGACTCTTCCTTTTCGTTCTGTAATGTACCGGAGATGACTTCACCATTTTTTAACCCAATGGCTTCATTGACACTTGTTCCTTGAGTGGCAGCTGCTGCCTCGTATCCAGGTAATGCTGCCATACATAGAATGATGGCCATGAGTACGATCACACAGGATTTGACCTGCTTTTTGAACATGAAAAGACCCCCTTATCTTTTATGATACCTTGGAAGAATATCACAGAAATACATTTAGTAGAATCTGTTTTTTACATAATTAAACTCGTTTTAAGCTAGGATTTGAGATATTCAGTCAGCAAGACGGATAGCTTCATAAACTTTTTGCCATTTCAAACGGAAAATGATGCTATTTAACCATGCGGAAAAGTACATTACAATCAACTTGTAAGCGCTTAACAAACAAGAGAGAAGGGATCAGCTTGTTCCAAAAAGATCATGTTTTCACACAAGTAAACGAACGATCAAAGAATGAGATTTTACAATACATTTCCGAGAAAGCTGAAGACCTTCAGATTACAAACAATCAGGCGGGGCTATTAGCAGATTTGTTGACACGCGAAGACGAAGTCTCAACAGGACTTCAGCAAGGCTTCGCCATTCCACATACAAAAAGCTCCGCTGTACAAACGGCTTCACTTCTTTTTTTAGAACTTGAACAACCCATTGAATGGGGAAGCTTCGACGATTTGCCCACAAGCTATTTATTTACACTGCTCGTTCCACTAGAAGAAGCTAATGTCACACATCTGAAATTACTGTCAGGTATTGCGACCAGTCTAATGGAACCTGCTTTTATCGAGAAGATTCAACCAGGTCAAACAGCTGATTACTATTACGACGTCATTGAACAACAATTGAAAGAGGGGATTACACAATGAAAATTGTCGGTGTCACTTCATGTCCAGCAGGGTTAGCTCATACTCCAATGGCAGCCAAAGCGTTAGAAAATGCAGGTAAACAACTCGGACACGAGATCAAAATCGAACAGCAGGGGATTATGGGACAGGTGAACGGCATTACAGCAGAGGAAGCACAGCAGGCAGACCTATGCATCATTGCCTCAAATCAGCATATCAACGATGCGGAACGCTTCTCAGGCATTCCCACTGTACGTGTCGAGATCGGACGTGCCTTAAAAAATGCCGAGCAAATTATCACCAAAGCTGTAGCACTTGTTGAAAAGAAAAAGTCTGAATCTCAATAAACATGAGCAATGCCATATAGAAAGGAGCAAAGAAAATGAAAGCAAAATTAAAAGTCATTGAAGGCCATCTTATGACCGGTATTTCTTATATTCTTCCTGTAATCATCGGCGCCTCACTAATCGTTGGTTTAGCAAAACTGGTCGGATTAGGGTTTGGCGTTTCAGATTTAAACCCCTATAAGGATGCTGGCGGCATACTGCACGGCGCCTATTTAATGGAGCAGGTCGGCTGGACAGGTATTGGCTTAATGAACGTCCTGCTTGCTGGATTTATCGCCTATTCCATAGCGGATAAATCAGGCCTTGCAGCCGGTTTTATCGGCGGTGCCCTCGCCAGCTCAACCAATGCTGGATTTATTGGTGCCGTCATTGCAGGCTTCTTCGCAGGATATGTTGCTCTTTTTGTAAAAAGAAAAATTCAAATTCAAGGATCTGCAGCCGGGCTCGTCCCTCTGCTCATCCTGCCGCTCATTACCGTTGGCTTAACCGGACTTCTTATGTCAGTTCTGCTGGGCGGACCATTAGGCGCTTTGAACACGGCATTAATTGAATGGATTAAAGGTATGGTCGCTGATGGAACAAGCACACTCGCGCTCGCTCTCATTTTAGGGGCGATGATTGGATTCGATCTTGGCGGACCGGTGAATAAATCAGCGTGGATGGCTGGTAACGCCCTCTTCCTATCAGGTGTCTACCTCCCTGCCATTCTCGTCAATATTGCGATTGTCATTCCACCGCTTGGATACGGGCTTGCGACATTGATTCGAAAACGCAACTTCTCCCCAACCTTTAGAGAAGCCGGACGAGGCGGCCTTGTCATGGGGATTATCGGTATTACGGAAGGGGCGATCCCTTTTACCCTCGTCAATCCTTTGAAATTGATTCCGCTCAATGTTGTCGCATGTGCTGCTGGAAGCGGGGTCGCTGCATTATTAGGAGTTCATGACATCATGCCGCCAATTGGCGGGCTATACGGCTTCTTCTCAGTCGGAAACTGGTGGGCTTATTTAATCGGAGCCCTTACTGGCGCACTTGTCATCGGTATTGGCGCCAACCTGCTTGTGAATTTCTCTGAGAAAAAAGAGCCAAAAACGCCGGAACATGATCAGAAGCAGAAAGAAGAAGACGATTTTGACCTTGTGCTAGAAGGATAATTTGAACGAAGAAAGGTGTCGTTGATCAATGACTGTCAATGTACATGTGATTCCACATACTCACTGGGACCGGGAATGGTATTTCACCACCTCCCGCTCCCGTATTTACTTAATGAAAAGCGTAATGGACATCTTAGATACCCTTGAAACAGATGAAAGGTTCCATTACTTCATGCTCGATGCCCAAGCTTCCTTATTAGATGATTATTTGAAATGGCGTCCAGAGGATGAGAATCGAATCAAAAAGCTTGTCACAGCGAAACGTCTCATCATCGGCCCATGGTATACCCAAACCGACCAGCTCGTCATTTCAGGTGAATCGATTGTGCGGAACCTGCAATATGGGATTGAACGCTGTCAGCAGTTCGGCCACGTGATGAAAGTCGGCTATGTCCCTGATTCCTTCGGTCAATCCGCACAAATGCCTCAAATTTATCGCGGCTTCGGCATTGTCGATACGGCATTTTGGCGCGGCGTTTCTGACCATATGACGAACCATACTGAATTCAATTGGCGCGGTGCTGACGGCAGTGAAGTCTTTGCTGTGAATCTGCCATTCGGCTACTACTACGGTGGAAATATCCCTGAGAAAGATGAGGACTTACAAGCCTTTTTATCTGAAAAGATTGGTGCGCTGCAAGCAAAGGCAACCACAAAGAATGTCTATTTCCCGAATGGCTTTGACCAAGCACCCATCCGTAAAAACCTGCCTGACTTATTAGAAAAAGCCAATGAACTTGACAAGCACCACTATCAAATCAGCAGCTTAGAAGATTATATTGCAGCAGTAAAAAAAGAGCGGACATCTTTCGAGACATTACACGGAGAGCTCATTCATGCGAAGCATATGCGGATTCATAAATCTATCTTTTCAACACGAGCGGATTTAAAAATCTTAAACAACCAAATTGAAAACTATCTCGTGAATGTGATGGAGCCCATCCTCACGATTAGCTATTCGCTTGGACACGACTATCCGCATGATACGGTTCGTGATATTTGGTACCTCATGTTTGAAAATGCAGCGCATGACAGCATTGGCGGCTGTAATAGTGACACGACAAACCAAGATGTCTTCTTCCGCTACAAGCAGGCAAAGGAAATCGCCGAGAATCTTGTGGACTTGCACATGCGTCTCATCACAATTCGACTGCAAACAGAGCAAGAAATCACATTCACGTTGTTCAATACACTGCCTTCAAAGCGTTCTGAAGTCATTGAAGTCGAAACCTTTATCACGGAACGTCCATTTACGCTAAAGGATGCAAATGGACGAACGCTTCAGTACACAGTGAAAAGCAAAACCGATGTCACAGATTATGTGCTGGCACAGCAAATTTCTCTTAACCCAAGTAAAGAAGTGTACATGCCAAAGCAAGTATGGAAAGCCATTCTGCTGATTGAAGCCATCAACTTACCGTCAGTTGGTTATACACAGGTCAGCATGGTCTTCGATGAATCAAGCGAATCGGCATGGGAACAAACTGAAGGACGAGTGATTGAAAATACGTATTACCGCATTGCGGCAAATGGCAACGGATCACTGGACATCACAGATAAGCAAACTGGCCGGACATTCTCTGAGCAAATGATCTTTGAAGACAACGGAGATGATGGGGATTCCTACAACTATTCCCCCCCTCGTGAGGACCTGTATGTGTCATCCAAGGATCTTTCATCAGCAGACATCTCAGTGGCTAAAAGCGGCCTGCAGCAAGAGCTGACCATCAAGCTTCAGCTCACTGTCCCTTACGACCTAGAGGAGCGCTCTAAGCAATTGGCTGGGACTTCACTTCAGATCACAGCGAAGGTGGCATTAAACAAAGACGATGCTGTCATCCGTTTTCATGTAGATGTGGACAACCATGCGTTAGATCATCGCCTGCGCGTTCTTTTTGATACAGGCATCGCATCAAACGTATCACTGAGCGATCAACAGTTTGGTACAATCGAACGCCCAACAGAGCTAACACAAGAGCTTGAATGGTGGAACAATGAACATTGGGAAGAAAAACCGATCACCATTGAACCGATGCAATCCTTTGTCGCACTTCGTGATGAAGCATATGGTGCCGCTCTGTTGACCGACTGCGTGAGAGAATATCAGATCACAGGAGAAGGCTATACAACGATTGCATATACGCTCTTCCGCTGTTTCGGGAAAATGGGGAAAGAAAACCTTCTTTACCGTCCAGGACGCGCATCTGGGGAAAAAATTGTGGATACGCCTGACGCTCAGCTGCAAGGTGCACTGTCATTCACATTTGGTATGCACTATAGCAAGGATGCAGTCAGCGAGGGACACCTAGCGCAGCTTGCCAAACGGTATACCACACCTGTTCAATGCTACGAGCGGGCAGACTTTTTAAACGGTCGTTTAATTTTCTCTTTCCGAGATGAAAAAGAAGACTTACAATCTACTTATAGCCTGCTTGACATCGAGACAGATGGAGCCATTCTAAGCGCTCTGAAAAAAGAAGAGCACGGAACAGGCATTGTCATTCGTCTCTTCAATCCATATTTAACGCGTCAAACAGCCGCTTCAATCAATAGTTCATCTCTACAACACGGAGAAACAGCGAATTTAGGAGAAACACCTGAAGGACATATACTCAAAGCACAACATGGATCATTACACATTGAACCGCTTACACCTTGTCAGGTACAAACCTACATTGTAAAGAAAAAATGAACATGTAGGGGCGGGATCCAATGGATTCCGCCCCTCTTTAATGGAGGGCATTGATCATGCGAATTGGAGGCATTGAAGCAGGCGGAACGAAATTTGTCTGCGGCTACGGAACTACAGACGGAACGATTGAACACATGACTTCCTTTGCAACAGGGAATCCAGATGAAACATGCCGGCAAGTGATCGATTACTTTACAAAGCATCGTGTCGATGCCATTGGAATTGGGGCATTCGGGCCTGTCGATGTGAAAGAGCAAAGCCCAAGCTACGGGACGATTTTAGACACACCAAAAACAGCCTGGCGCCAATTCCCTTTCCTCTCTACCTTAAAACAAGCCCTCGGAACCCCGATGAAGCTTGATACCGATGTAAACTGTGCAGCACTCGGAGAAGCCCGTTTTTCAACTGAAGCAGAAAAGCCTGCCTCCTTGGTCTATATTACTGTTGGGACTGGAATAGGCGGCGGTGCCTATATTGAACATCGCCTGATTCACGGATTGCTGCATCCAGAAATGGGTCATATCACCGTTCAGCGGCATCCTCATGACACTTACGGAGGCTGCTGCCCTATACATCATGACTGTTTAGAGGGACTGGCATCTGGACCTGCCATAGAAGGACGCTATCATACACTGGCACCCATGCTGCCAGAGGATCATCCTGCTTGGTCACTTCATGCTTACTATCTCGGGCAAATGACCGCTAACCTGCTGCTCACCCTTTCACCAGAACGCATCATTCTAGGTGGAGGTGTGATGAAACAGCCGGCTATGCTGCCGCTTATTCTTGATGAAACAGACAAGCGGCTTCGCGGCTATTTGCAGCTGCCAAAGCCTTTACAAGAAATTATCACAAAACCATCCTTTGATGGATTATCTGGTTTAATGGGCGCCATCGCTCTTGGAACTGATGCCTTGCAGGCGCAAGGAGCCGCGCAATGATGATGACGGCAGATCCTCGAACCTATCAGCTGATTCAGCGGCTTTTTGAAACGAAGGGGTTCGTGAAGCTGGAGGAGCTCACTTCCTCTTTTCGCTTATCTGACCGCTCTATCCGCAATTTAATCAAGGAAGCAAATGAGTATTTAAAGGAAGCAGGAGCCATGATTAAAACGATCCGAGGAAAGGGATATACTCTTTTAACGAGTGATCAAGACGCTTTCTTACTTTGGCTTCATCAGCAAAAGCTTCCTGCCCGCTCTCTTGTCCCCGTCATGCCAGAAGAGCGTGTACGATTTATGATGAGAAAGCTGCTGCTTCAATCAGATTACTTAAAAATTGACCAGCTGGCTGAAGAACTGTTTATCAGCCGCATGACGGTCAGCAGTGATTTAAAAAAAGGACGAGAGATGTTAGCCCGTTACGGCATGACCCTTGTGTCAAAGCCTGGATTTGGCTTAAAGATTGAAGGAGATGAGCTGCAAAAAAGAACGTGCTATGCAGACTTACTTCTTGAAGAAGAGCCTGCTCTCTCTCATATCACCGAGCGGGAGCAGCTCCATTTTCCTGATATATCTCTTGAAACCATTCGATCTATTGTGTTGACGAACCTGCATCAAGAGTCATTGCTCATTAAAGACATTGCCTTAAAAAATTTAGTCATTCACTTAGCCATTGCGATTCAGCAAACACGAAAAAACCAGCGGATATCCGCCAGTACCGTCCGCACACAAAGATTACCAGTTTTGATGAGAATTGCACAAAAAATCATACAGCAGTTGAGTGACACTTTTTATGTGACCTTATCAGAGGATGAAACAGATTACTTAGTCATGCATCTATTGGCGAACCAAACGTGGAAAGAAGCCGCCCAGCATCAGACGACAGTGGAAGTTCAACAGGCGGTTACAGTCTTTCTACAGCACATTGAAAAAACAAGCGGCCATCGTTTTGCTGATGACAGCATCCTGCAGCAAGACTTGATGCTTCATATGAAGCCGTTATTAAATCGCATCCAATATGGCGTATCATTACAAAATCCGCTTTTGCATGAGATCAAATCATCCTATCCTTACCCGTTTGATTTGGCTGTCAGCGGACTAAATGCCTTACAGCTGGTGCGGACGCCAAATGAAGATGAAGCGGCATATGTTGCCCTGCATATCGCTGCTTCAATTGAAAGAAGTCAGCTCGACACCTCGCAAAAAAAGAAAGCTATTATCGTATGCGGGTCTGGACTAGGGACGGCCAGACTGCTTGAAATTAAATTGAAGGCAGCCTTTCAGCACGAGCTTGACATCGTTGAGCTCTATTCCTATCAGGATTATCTCATGAGCACCTCTTTGCCGTGTGACGTCATCATCACAACCGTTCCACTCACATCAAAGGGGAAACCAGTCATTCAGGTCAGCGCCTTTTTTGAACATCATGATATACAGCGTGTGAATGAAGTCATTCATTTATTAAATGGGCACGGGGCACCCTCAAAAGAGCTGATGGCGTTTTTTCAAGAGCGATTGACTTTCATGAATACTGATCTAAGCAGCAAGGATGAGGTATTAGATATATTATGCAGCCGTTTAGAGGCGCATCAGCTAGTATCGTCTTCTTTTCGGCCCTCGGTGCTTGAGCGTGAGCAAATGTCGTCTACCTATCTTGGCAGCGGCATTGCAATGCCGCACCCGCTTATCACAAATGAAGGCACCTCCTCTGTAGCCATCGCACACTTAAAACAGCCAATTGACTGGCGTGGAGACCAAGTTTCACTTGTCTTTTTATTAGCGATTCATAAGGATGACGCTGCCTGCATGAACCAATTCTTTGAACAGGCCGTCGATTTACTAGACAATCCAGACCGCATTCACTCCCTCAAGCAAGCCAACACATTTGATGAGCTGATGGATGCGTTGTTCCAATAAGATCAAACAAAAGGCCGCCCAGTTCATGAGGCGGCCTTTTTATTTAGATATACATCATCAATCGTAGATGACATTTTTTCCTTCTTCACTTAATTTTTTTAGGGAGCTCAACATATGATTGATTTCTTCATCGGAATGTCTTTCCCAAGAACCTAATTCTGCGACTATTTTCAACGGAGATTTCGATCGATAAGAACGTGTTGGGTTGCCGGGAAATCTTTTATCAGTCACATTTGGATCATTTTCAAACTCGCCTAACGGTTCTACAATATAAATTCTTTCTTTCGCATCAGACCTAGCTAATTCAGCACCCCATTTGGCCGCGTTTAGTGTTCCGGTGAAATAGATATGGTTCGATTTTTTATCCTGATAATTGGATAAATAAAGCGGTTCAAGCAGATCTCCAATCTTCAATTCCGCTTTTGTCCCATGAAAAAACGGCCCGGGATCTAACACCTTTTGCTTGTCATTCATACAGCCACACCCCTTATCGTTTTTGACGTGCGTATAACAGTATACGGCCTGATCTGGGCGAGAAACAGTCTATAAATTTCATTAAATTCGGGGTATAATGATAGTAGAGAGTTAGATGTGAACAGACATAAGTACTGTAAATAAAAACGGAAATTTCGCATTCACACCAACAATGACGAAAACAAGAATACCTTCCACAGCTGACAGTATCACAATCAATCTATGGTTCATTGGATATTCCTTCGCAATTAATTTCTGTCCTATATAATTCAAACCATAAAAAATCAAAAACAATGTGAAGAACATAAAAAAAATCGTCATCATATAAACAATCCCTTTCTGATAATGGATTTTTATCCAATTTTTACAATATATCATCAGACTATCATGTTAGAACAACTCGAACAATATGATCTTGCCAATAAAGTGAACAGAAAAAAAGCCAACCACCCGCATAAGGTGATTGGCTTTTTCATCATTTACTTCCCGATGTTGTCTCCATTTTGCTGAATCAAGGTTTCATACCAATAAGAGCTCTTTTTGCGAATTCTTTTGAGGTCTTTTAGGTCAAATTCGTCGCGATTGACATAGATGAACCCGTAGCGCTTGGAGCATCCTTGGTGTGTGCTGATTAAGTCGATGGCTGACCACGGGCAGTATCCGAATACCTCGACGCCGTCTGTGATCGCCCATTTGATTTGCTCGATATGTTTTTCTAAATAATCAATTCGATAATCATCCTGAATTGATCCATCTTCTTCTAACTTGTCGAAAGCACCCAATCCGTTTTCCGTGATAATAAGCGGCAGCTGATAGCGGTCATAAATCTCGCGCATCGTTGAACGGAAGCCGACAGGGTCAATCTCCCAGCCAAACGCATTTTTGCTTAAGAATGGGTTGTTGCCGCCTTTGTAGACGCCATCTTCACCGGATTTCAAATGCTGATCTCCGCCGCGTGCAAATTCGTCGTTGCCATCTCCTTTACTCGCTTCAACCGTTTGAGAAGTGTAGTAGTTAAAGGCAATGAAGTCTGGCTTCGCGCTTTTCAATATATCCATATCTCCCTCTTCGATGACAGGAAGAATGTCTTTTTCTTTCATGTACGCCCAAGCAAGGTTGTTATAACGGCCGAACACCGCCATATCAAGATAAAGCCAGTTTCGGATCGCATTGTAATTCGCCGCAGCAAGCACATCTTCAGGCTTTGGAGAAGCCGGATAAATGAGCGCGATGTTTGGCGCTGGTCCAATTTTCGCTTCAGGCAGCATTTGATGACAAAGCGTCATGGCTTTTGCCTGTGCAACGAGCATATGATGATTCTGCTGATACAGTTCTTTTTTCGGATTTTCTAAATTTGGATCAAGTGTACCGAGCGCTGATCCATGTAAGATCATCATGTTTTGTTCATTAATGGTCAGCCAATAGTTTACCTTCTGACCATACTCCTTGAATAGCACCTCTGCATAGCGTTCAAACGCATCCACTGTCCCGCGGTTAGACCACCCGCCCTTTACTTGAAGCGCATGAGGCAGATCAAAATGATACATTGTCACGATTGGTTCAATGTCATAGCGGCGCAATTCATCGATGAGAGAATGATAGAATTCAATCCCCTTTTGATTGATCTCCCCATCTCCATCTGGAATGATCCGTGTCCACGCAATGGAAAAGCGATAAGCCTTCAAGCCCATTTCCGCAAACATCTTCACATCCTCTTTATAACGGTGATAGTGATCGCTTGCGACTTTAAAATCCGTTGTCCCTTCAGGATAACTTGCTCTCATGTCAATGACAGAAGGCCCCTTGCCATCCTCGTTCCACGCACCTTCTACCTGATAGGCGGAAGTAGATCCGCCCCAGAAAAAGTCTTTTGGAAATGATGCTAGTGTTGAATATCTCATGATTTCTTCCTCCTCTTGATTAAACTAGATGTAAAAATGATTGCCCTGGTGTGATTTGTTTCTCTTCTGTTTCAATGATATCGCTAAACTCACCTGAATTGGTAATAATCACTGGTGTTGTGACTGACAGGCCTGAAGCTTGGATGGCTTCTATGTCAAACTCAGCAAGCAGTTCGCCTTCTGTGATGGTTTGCCCCTGAACAACCTTCGGGGTAAAATGCTTTCCACCTAATTGTACGGTATCCAGTCCAATGTGAATGAGTACTTCTGCTCCGCTTTCAGAGGTTAGACCATACGCATGGCCTGTTGGGAAAACCGTTGTCACAACTCCTGATACTGGTGCAAACAGCTTGCCTTCTGATGGAATGATGGCTGCGCCCTTTCCTAGTGCACCAGATGAGAATGCTTTATCCTGCACTTCCTCCAGCTTGATGACCTCGCCCTTTAAAGGACTTTTCACATGAGCGGCTTTGACCCCATGTTCGTTTTCAATTACCGGTGCAGAAGCGGCCGGCGTTTCATCTTCATCTACTGGATCTTTAAATCCAATCAAATAAGTTAAGATGATAGAAAGGACAAACGAGACCGAAATTCCGATGATGAACCCTGTAAATCCTTGACCGTAGAAAATCGGCAGTGTCAGTAAACTTGGAAGGCCTGACGCAATTGCAATACTTTGTGAATAACCGATAATCGCACCGCCGACCCCAGCAGAGATAACGGCTGCAATAAATGGTTTTTTCAAACGAAGCGTGACCCCGTATACAGCTGGCTCTGTGATCCCAAACACAGCAGAAACTGCTGTCGATCCAGCCAGTGATTTCAGTTTTTTATTCTTTGTTTTCAGCATAACACCGATGGAAGCACCGGCTTGTGAAAATACAGCTGGCGCAGTGGCCGGCTTGATATGATCTTTCCCATGGACTGCGATATTATTTAAAATCACTGGCACAAGTCCCCAATGGATACCGAAGATGACAAGAATCTGCCAAGCCATCGCAATTAAAGCACCTGCAAGTGTAGGACTAAAGGAGAAGACTTTCAGCAAAACAGCTGCAATGCCATTTCCTGCATACACACCAAATGGTCCAAATACGATGAGTGTCAGCGGAACAACCGTGACAAGCAAAATCAGTGGAGTAATAAAGTTTTTGACACTTTCATGAATGACTTTATTAAAGAAACGTTCGATATATCCCATGACAAACACTGCCAAAATGATTGGGATGACCGTAGATGTATAAGACATTAAGACGACTGGAATCCCGAAGAATGTCACATCTCCGCCGCCTTTTGACAATTCTTGAATGGTTGGGTAAATCAGTGCACCTGCTATCGTCACAGCGACAAACGGATTCGCTTTAAACTTCCTAGCAGAAGTGAATGCGAGCAATAATGGCAGGAAGTAGAACAAGCTGTCAGATGCAGCAAATAAAATTTGATACGACGTATCTTCAGGAGATAACCATTTCGCATTGATACAGATGCCTAAGAGACCTTTTAAAATACCTGCACCCGCCATGACACCGAGAAGTGGTGTGAAAATCCCCGATACAATGTCGACGAATTTCCCGAAAAGGCTTGTGCTCTCTTCACCTGATTTTACAGATGAAGCAGCGGAATCCTCTAATAGATTCGTAAACTCTCCAATTTCTCGATATACCTCTGGTACGGTATTGCCAATGACCACTTGAAATTGGCCGCCGCTTTCCATAACGGTAACGACGCCATTTAATTTTTCAATGGCCGCTTTATCTGCTTTTGATCTGTCATTTAAGGTGAAACGAAGCCTTGTGGCGCAATGCACCAATGAATGAACGTTTTTCTCTGTGCCAATGTGTTTGATAATGTCTTCTGCTAACTGACGATAGCTCATGCAAAAACCCCCTTTTTTTCAAAAAAATACGTTTTTGGGCAAAATAAAAACCTAAACGGGCACCAAAAATAGTCGCAGCTTGCTGTTGCGCTTTTTCAGTGAACGTTTAGGTTTTGCCTGCCGAACAGTCACAATCCTCTAAGACGATCATTGTGAAACCGTATTCTTTTATGTTTATGAGCAAATAGTACCACTCACCTTTTCTCATGTCAACGCTTTCTTTTAAAATCTATCTTTATTTTTCTCGTTTGATCAGTCGATTCAAATGAATTGATAGATACAGCATCTCCTCTGATGTGAGATCCCGGTGATAGGTTTGATAGACATATTCTGCGATTTTCTTTGCGCAATCGTATGCTTTCGGATATTTCACTTTGATGAGCTGATATAAGTCCTGATCTTCGCTGACAAGGAGTGTTTCATTGATCAGACGCTGGACGAAAAAGCGCAAATGCGTGAGAAAACGATAGAAGTTGAGTGAGTCCTCATCAAATTCCATGTTGAGGTGATATTTCACAATGGTGAGAATGGCATTGACTTCCTTTGTGATATTGACCGTCGTATTCATATCCTCATTGAGCTCTGCGTTAATGATATGCATGGCAATAAAACCCGCTTCATCCTCAGGCAGTTCAATATGAAGACGCTCTTCAATCATCTCAAGACAGTCCTTTGCCACAAGAAATTCATCTTTGTATAAGCGTTTAATCTCCCAAATAAGCGAATTCTCAATCAGATGATTTTTCTTCAGCCGTTCGATGGCGTAATGAATATGGTCTGCCAGCGATACATGCAGACTTTCGTTTAATCTTCGGTTCAGCTTTGTATGTGCATATTGGATCATTTCCTCGGTCACCTTGACCACATCATACGGAACCTCTTGAAGCAGCATTTTCATCCGCTCGTGAACGGAATGATCCTCCAAGCGGAAGACTTTATCAATCAACGATTCGTCCACCGGGTCCCCGGGACGTCGCTGGAAAGCGATGCCTCTCCCCATGACAACGATTTCTTTTCCATGTTCATCTATGACACTAATGACATTATTGTTTAGAACCTTTTGAATCTGCATTTCCAAACACCTCCGTCTATGACCAACAACTTTACTCAAAATATGCTCTCATCTTAACACAATTGTCAAATCACTTGGTGCTTTTATCTGACTTTTGCAATAGATTTCACCATGATTCTACCCTTTCATAGATGGTCTGTTCCTTCAATTGCCTGCATACAATACTCCTGAGGAGGTGACCTTCTGTGAAATCTTTTTTCTGGTCTGCATCATTTTTATTCTTGCTCATGTTTACCCTCATCATTCTAGGCATCGTGTTCTGGCTGAGTGGACAAGGCTTAGGCCAGCTTTGGAGATATGTGCTCATTTCACTTGTCACAGCGGCCGTTTTGCGCGGCGTCACCACTTGGCTGAAACGGCATGTGATGCATCATTCAGCCAAATAAAAACGGCTGCCCGGAATGTTCAGGCAGCCGTTTCTTTATTCTTTGGTTGCTGCAGCTTCTTTCTGAGAAGCACGCAGCTCATCATTGATTTTTTTCGCATCCTCTAAAAACTCTGTTTCATATCCACTTTTGAGTGCCCACATATAAAATAGCAGAGCTACCACCGTAATCAGTGCCATGTCCCAGCCATAATGAATGATGTTATAACCGCCGAATTTATCACTGCCAAGACAGGAAATCGTCATCATCACAAGCAGGTACACAACCATCCAAGCACCCGCCTTAAAGTTGCGGCCGAAGCCTTTCCACTTCGCTTTTGCTTGATAGTAAAAATAGATAGGAAGACCAATGAGAATAATGAACAGCACCTGACCTGTTAACGGCCATCTTGCCCAATACAGCGTCAATGAGGCAAAGACAAAACCGAGAGGAGCAATGATGCTAAGTCCTTTTATTCGGAGCGGTCGATATAAATCTGTCCCTGTCTTTCTCAGCGTCATGACGGTCACTGGTCCAGTCAGATAAGAAATGAGTGTAGCGACCGAGATAATTTCAGCAAGTACACCCCAGCCTCTAAATAAAAACAGAAAGATAAACGATACGGCTAAGTTAAAAAACATTGCTGGACGAGGCACGCCGTAAATAGGGTGCAGACGGCCAAGCACACTTGGCATGTATTTGTTTTTTTCCATTCCATAAATCATACGAGACGTCGTTGCGGTATACGTAATTCCTGTACCAGAAGGCGACACAAACGCATCCGCATATAAAATCAGAACAAGCCAGTTAATACCAAGCGCAATGGCAAGGTCCGCAAATGGCGAGTTGAAATTCAAATAACCCCATCCATTCACGATCATAGATGGATCAACAGCACCGATAAAGGCGACTTGTAAAAGGACATAAATCACAGTCGCAATGAAAATCGATCCGACAATGGCAATTGGAATCGACCGGCCTGGATTTTTTGCCTCACCGGCCATGTTAATCGGGCTTTGGAAGCCATTGAAAGCAAACACAATCCCAGATGTCGCAACAGCTGTCAGCACACTCGCCCAGCCATTAGGGGCAATACTTGTTCCAGAAGTAAAATTCTCACTATGAAAACCTACGAATAAGAGCGCACCAATTGTTAATCCTGGAATGACAATTTTAAACACGGTAATGAATGTATTTGCTTTTGAAAATAACCCAACTGTCCAATAATTAAGCAGAAAGTAAATCACAAGAAGCACACTGGCAACCATAAGACCTTCTGTCGTCAATACCCCTTTTGTAACCAAATGAGATGTCCACTTTGCCCATTCCCAAGGCCAAGAGCTCATGTACTGGACGGAAGCAACCGCCTCAACAGGTATCACCGAGACAATGGCGATCCAGTTCGCCCAAGCTGCAATAAACCCAATAAAAGATCCGTGTGAATATTGCGTATATTTCACCATTCCGCCTGCCTCTGGAAACATCGATCCGAGTTCACTATAAGACAAAGCGATAAATAAAATCACAACCATCCCAATCAACCAGGATAAAATAGCAGCAGGACCGGCGATTTGAGCAGCACGCCAAGCACCGAAGAGCCATCCTGAACCAATGATTGAGCCAAGACCTACCATCATTAAAGCGAAAGTTCCCATCCTACGATGCAAATGATTCATGTTCATAACACCTTTCGATTAAAATACAGAGCATGTGTCAAGCAAGCGTCTTTCTTTCAAAGCAGCTCACTTTTCATTTTACTGGCAAATATTTCTTCTAATGAACCTTTACTCTTGTTCATTTTTTCGCCTGTTATATTATCTCTCAATTCTTCATTTTCTGAAATAGTCGAACATGCTTATTTCAAAAGAAAGCGCTTTTTTACCTGTTCAATCTATTAGACTGAATAACTACCTTTACCCTTATTTTGAAAAAAACAAAACAAAAAAGATAGAGGAAATGACTTCCTCTCCCTTCTAACCCACGCCATGTAAAGAAAAAAAGGATAAAGGGGGTTCCCTCTATCCTTGTGAAATCGCTTGTTCTTTTTCAATAACAGCTAGTCTTTCTTGAACTTCTTCTTCAGATAAATTGTGCTGTTTCACATACAGGTTCCGTTCGCTTGTGCGGCATTCATGACTGCAGCTGCGCATATACTTATGCTCACTCTCTTCAGTGGCAATCATCTTACGGTTACATGCAGGGTTCGCACAGTTCACATAACGCTCGCAAGGCTCACCAGTGAAGAAATCTTTTCCGACAACCACATGCTCTGTTTGATTCACTGGTACTGTTAAGCGATTATCAAATACATAGCATTGACCGTCCCATAGCTTCCCTTGTACTTCTGGGTCTTTTCCGTAAGTGACAATTCCGCCGTCGAGCTGAGAGACATCTTCAAAGCCTTCACGCTTTAACCAGCCTGAAAACTTCTCACAGCGTACGCCGCCTGTGCAATAAGTCAGGATTTTTTTGCCTTCAAGAATCTCTTTATTGTCACGAATCCACTCAGGTAATTCACGGAATGTCTCAATATCAGGACGAACTGCCCCTCTGAAGTGCCCAACATCAAACTCGTAATCATTACGCGCATCAATCACAACAGTATCAGGTGATTGCATTTGCTCGTAAAATTCAACCGGGCTAAGATGTTTCCCCGTTAATTCCAACGGATTCACATCATCCTCAAGGCTGAGGTTCACTAGTTCATTCCGATGACGGACATGCATTTTTTTAAACGCATGACCATCTGCTTCGTCAATTTTGATCGGCATAGACGCAAAGCGCGGATCTTCTTTTAACGCTTGCATGTACTTGTCCGTTTGCTCAATAGTTCCAGAAACCGTTCCGTTCAAGCCTTCTGCTGATACGAGGATACGGCCTAACAAACCAAGCTCCTTACAGAATGCTAAATGCTCTGCTGTAAACGTCTCTGGGTCCTCAATGGGGACATATTGATAGTAAAGTAAAACGCGATATTGTTTTTCCATCTATATAAACACCTCTTAAATTTAATCAAAACATACCATTCTTTATCATACAGGAAATACATACCTAAAGGCAATGTCGGCGGCTCAATTCCATAAAACGGAAGGGCCTTTCTTCTCATATATTTGACTATTTGACAGAACTTTCTGTAAAATGAGATGATTTATGAACAATATGATGTGTAAAGGAGCAATGATCCATGATCCAGCCAGAAGATATTGTCAGAAGCGGCCCTAACCAATTTATTTCTCAAAAGGGAATCTATCATGAACTTGAATCCCTTGTTTCTCCTTTTCAGTCACCTGCTGTAGTGACAGGATATGATTCATACCAAGCTTTTTCACAATACACAAAGCTGCCGTCCGAGTGGCCTTTCATTCAGCACAAAGGATACAGTTCACCTAATGCGGTCACACAGATCGCAGAAGAGCTTAACGGGTCAGATGTGATCATCGGCATCGGGGGCGGAACGATTTTAGATACCGCAAAATCAGTTGCAGACGCTCTTGAAATCGAAGTCATCATGGTGCCAACGATTCCCGGCACATGTGCTGCGTCTACACCTCTCAGCGTCATTTATGATGACAAAGGAAACTTCATGAGAGTTGATTATCATAAACGATCCAGCTACCTCACCTTAATTGATCATACTTTTTTGCTTTCCTCTCCTCTTTCCTACTTTCAAAGCGGAATTGGTGATACGCTGGCAAAATGGTATGAAGCAGAAGCGATTATTCGTAACACAAAAGGCGCCTTGCCGCTCATGGTACATGCAGCACTAAAGCAGGCGGTATATGTTCGAGACATTCTTCTTTCTCATAGTGAAGAAGCTGTCAACAGCTTAAAAACAGGTCAGCTTTCCCAAGCATTCGCGGATGTGACAGATACGATTATTACGTTAGCAGGAACAGTCGGCGGCTATGGGGGACGCTATGGAAGAATGGCAGGAGCCCATGCCGTTCATAATGGATTGACATTTATTGAAGAAACGCATCATGTGTTACATGGACAAAAAGTAGCTTATGGCATCCTCGTCCAGCTTGCCGCAGAAAACCGAATGTCCGAGGTTGAGGAATTACTTGAACTCTACAAAACTCTCGGATTACCTAGAAATATGCGCGATCTTGGTATGACAACTCAACTGGAAGAAGCGGCCCTTACGGTAGCAAACCATGCGGCACGTAAAGATGAAACCTTTTGTTTAATTGGAGACTATTCTAAAGAACAGATTGTTGACGCCATTCAAATCATTGAGACCTATCACCCCCAAAAATCTGTCTAAAGATGAGGGAAATAAAAAAGCACAGGCATCGCACCTGTGCTTTTCTTTCGATTAAAAATCAAAGTTATCTGGATCTGGACCTGTGCGCTCATCTTCATTGAGCTGATCAATGACACCCATCTCACGTGCGGACAGCTCGAAATCAAAAACTTGTGTGTTTTCGATGATTCGGCTCTTCGTCACAGATTTTGGAATGGTGATAATGCCATGCTGCAAGTCCCAGCGAAGAATCACTTGCGCTACTGACTTGTCATGTTTTTTCGCGATATCCTGGAGAACAGGATGGTTTAGAAGCTTCCCGCTGCCTAATGGCGACCACGCCTCTACATGAATTCCTTTCGATTTGCAGTAGTCTCGTAAAGGCTCCTGCGTCAGCTTCGGATGCAGCTCGATTTGATTCACCATTGGCACAACTTCTGCCTCTTCCAATAAATCCTCTAAATGATGCTGATGGAAATTACACACTCCGATCGCTCGAACGCGTCCATCCTTATATAGTTTCTCTAGCGCTTTCCATGTTTCTTTATATTTGCCTTCAACTGGCCAATGAATTAAATAAAGATCTAATACATCTAATCCCAGCTTGTTCATACTTGTTTCAAAGGCTTCGAGTGTTGATTCATAGCCTTGATCATTATTCCAGACCTTTGTCGTAATGAATAGATCATCGCGCGAGATACCTGATTGCTGAATGGCTTTGCCTACCCCTTCTTCATTTTGATAGGCGGCTGCTGTATCAATGCTGCGGTAGCCCGCTTCAAGAGCGTCTTTGACTGCATTTACAGCCTCATCTCCATCTTTTACCTGCCATACACCAAAGCCTAGCTTCGGCATTTTTACTCCGTTTGCTAATGTGACTGTATCTGTTAATCCACTCATCAAACAAACCTCCGCTTCCTTTTTACTTACCAAGCACTATACCCGAATTTTCGATTGATCATGCATGACATTCTGGCTGAGCTATTTGATATATTTTCCTATATCAACTTGATTGGTGTCAACGATTTGATATTCGCTGGTTTGATCTTTTGTTTTAGAAAAATCATATGTTTCTAAAAATGTTTGATCGTAAAAAGTCAGACCATATGTTTCCTTCTCATTCTCATACACTCTGATCCAATAAGACTCTTTTGAAGTTTTTTTAGTTTCATTCGTTTTCTTTAATTTCATACCCGAAAATTCCTTGAGTAACTTTTGAATATCTGCTTTCTTTTCCACCATAACACGCTCATTATCATGCTCAATTTGAATCGAAGTCACCTTGTTTTGATCAATTGAGGCCACATTATCAAAAGAGTATGTTTTTGCATTGATTAGAAAATAAATACCAATTCCTAATAAAATAATGACGACTAAACCAATCATCCACTTTTTCAACCTAACTCCTCCTTCTATTCACACCACACTTATAAAAACAGTGAAGTCCAATCATCCTCCTCAGAAAATACCTGAATTCCGTGCTGTTTAAGCAAGGCGGATGTCACTCCATCTCCAGCTTTTGTCCCCCCGTTAAAATCTCCGCGATAAATCATCCGGCTGCCGCAGGAAGGGCTGTACTCTTTTAACACAACCGCCGTCGCTTTCAAAGACTGAACCTGTTCCAGCGCGGCCTTCGCGCCTTTTACATACATCTCCGTAACATCATTTCCATGTACATCGATCACGGAGGCGAGGCCCTGTAATACATCATGTCCGTCTCCGCCAATGATTTCTGCGGGAGGCCTTGGCGTGGAAAGGCCGCCAAGCAGCTCAGGACAAACTGTGACTGCCTTTCCCTCCTCAACAAGCTCCTCAATTCGCTGATCTAATCGATGGCTGCCATTATAACGAACCTTCAATCCAGCAAGACAAGCACTGACGACAATCATGTATGTTCCTCATTTTTTTTGCTGACTTTAAAATAAATACATACAGGCAAGAAACATATCGTATTCACCAAAAAGGGCAGAGCACAATACAAAGCAGCAGCCCAAATTGGTTCTCCAGGTCCTGCAATACCAAAAAAATAAACAAATAATATCAAGCTGACAAACAATCCCACAAATGGCATGATGAATACGTATTTTTTATAATTTTCTATCATTTCTTTCTCCAATGAGCTCCCTCCCTTTCTTCATGGCTTCAAATAACATCAATATATGTTAATTTTACCATAAAAAACCGAAACCATCTCCTTTTTACGATGGTTTCGGTTTTTTATCTATATCTTTTCTTTCCAAGCTTTTAAGAAGCGTTCAATTACTTGTAATTCATCCTCATGAAACTGCTGAAGAAATTCTAAATAGGACGTGACTGCTTTTTCATGCAGCTCATCATGAAGCGCTGCCAATTGCTTGCCTTCCTCTGTCAAAGAATAATAGACAGATTTCTTATCACCCTGCCGGTGGCAATAGTCCACCATGCCTTTTTCAATTAGTTTTTTCACAGCCTTTGTAATAGCTGGCTTTGATAGTTTTAGTTGTTGAGATAGAAATGTATTGTTTGATTCGTTTGGATTGGCTTGAATCATCGATAAAATGTGAAGCTGTGTGAGTGTCCATTCTTGTTTGAGTGTATCAGTCGTGGTAATCAGTGGATCTGTTGGATCATTCCGTCTCTTTTCCCTATGCATAATCAGATCTTGAATCGCTTTTAATACAATCTGCTCTTTTGTTTCCATCTGAACCTCCACTCTTAACTGGTTAATAAAATGGTACTAATAATGAAGAAAGGAGTCAAAAGAAATGTGGTTGTTAGTAAAATAATAGGTCATCAGACCTTAAAATTGTATATGTACTTTTATACTAGATTCCCCTCATCCTGTCACATGCTATAATCATGGGGATGTCATTCAATTTATCATAATGAAAAGGTGAGCTAAATGAAACCTGAACAACTAATGGCCATTCGCCAATTAGAAGAAAAGATACATCTGTTTTCCTCTGCTGTAAACGGAATCTTCCTTGCATCGGACGATTTCGTTCTATCCAATACTCAAATATCGACTGACACGTTCAATTTGCTCTTACCGACATCAGCTCAAATCCAAGATCCAAAAAAAGTGAAAGCTGCCATTGAACACATGCGGTCACAGAAACTCATCTTCAGCACATGGGTCGATCACCGCTTACTCCATCCTGATTGGGCTGATTTATTAAAGGACTATCACCTTCAAGAGGTCGAACGCAATACCATCATGATGCTTGAGCATACAGGTGACATTGATCCAGTCACATCCTCATCACTTACAATCAAGGAAGTACTTGATGAGCAGACACTATTTGATTACACACATATCTTTATTGAACTATTCAAAGGATCGACTGAGGCCGCCGCCTTAGAAGACTATTTCCAGCATTTTTCGATTAAAAAATTACACTCAAAAGCTCGCATGTTCGTGGGGTATGAACACCACAAGCCGGTCACAACAGGCTTATTATTCGAGACAAACGACAGCTACGGTATTTATGATGTCATGACGAGGGAAGAACACCGCGGAAAAGGACTTGGCAGTGACATGTTCCATTACCTTCTGACCAAGACAGAGAATAAACAAAAATGTGTCATCTTACAAGCATCAGCAGACGGTAAAAATATTTATCAACGTGCCGGCTTCCAAGCAATCGGCGAAATGGCCGTCTTTGAATAGAAAGGTACTTTTCGTGTGAATTTGAAATGAACATAAAAAAGCTGCCTAAAGATAGGCAGCTATTCAGCATGATGCTGACGATCCATATAAAGCGGCGGTCTCTTCAGCGAAATCACCGCACAGCTAAAGGCAATCAGTACAAACACAGCACCGAATTTAGCCAGATCAACAGATGAACCGGTCATTGTAAACATGACTCCGCCAACCGCTGATCCAATCGAAATGCCGATTTGCAAGGCAGATGTATTTAAGCTCTGCTGAATATCAGACGTGACAGGATCTGTTTGAATCAAATAACTCTGCAAAGCAGGCGTCAGTGCCCAGCTGAGTGCTCCCCAAAGGACAACCATGACCATAAAGAGCGCGAACACCCCCGCTGTATAAGGAAGGATAAACATGACGATCGCAAACGCCATAGTCACAAGCAAAATGGCTTTTCCTGAACCCAGTTTGTCACTGAGCCAGCCGCCAAACCCATTCCCGCCTATAGACGCAAGTCCGAAGATCAAATAACAAATACTAATCCAAAACGGGGGCATATGCAGAACTTCCATCAGAAATGGAGTGAAATAAGAATAAAGCATATAATGGCCTGCAAGCATAAACAAACTGATCAAGTGTGCACTAAAAATTTTCGGATGCCCTAAAGAACGAATCTGTTCTCTAAGAGGCGTCACTTTTTCAACAGGCATTTTTTCCAATAGAAAATAGATCAGCACCATCGATATGGCAGAAAGAATACTGATTCCTAAAAACATCACTCTCCAGCCAAAGCTCTCTGTAATAAAAATACCGATCGGTACACCGAGAACAAGTGAGGAGCTAATACCAATAAAAATCAGCCCTAATGCTTTCGCACGATGCGCTGGTTCCACCAATTTGGCAGTGATCGTCAAAGACAACACCACCACAAGCGCTGTACTCATCGCAATCAACACCCTAGATATCATGACAAGGGCAAAGGTCGAACTAAAATAAGTGAACACATTTCCTATTGTAAACACCAATAACGCGATTAAATAAAGGCGCTTTCGTTCGATTTTGGCTGTCGCAGTCAGCAGCACGGGTGCTGAAATGGCATACACAATCGCAAATACCGTAATGAGCTGTCCGGCTGTTGCAAGAGACACATTCAAATCCTCTGCAAGACTTGGCAGAATGCCACCAACCACAAGCTCAACTAATCCAACCGCAAAAGTAGAAACGGCTAATAAATATACTCTCCAGTTCATGTCTAACATCCCTTCTGTATATCATCGCTTTCACTTTTGATACAGGGTGCAGACAAACAAAAAACCCTGATTACAAAAAAGGAAAGCGCGCTTTTGTAATCAGGATTTATCGGATCCTGGTAGAAACCCTCAAACCATATTATTGAGGTTATACAAGTCTATTTTTTTCTTCACATATATTAGCACAGCCTTACATAACTCGCAAGCTGTAAAAACAGAAAAATACTGCCATTCCATTACCTAAACAAAAGGCGCTGTAAAAGGAATCAGAACAGCTTGCTTTCTCCCCCATTTACAGGTAAACTGATGGAAAATCAACGAACAAGGATCAACGTAGATCTGGAATAGTAGCTTGAATCGATCTTTAACAGAGAGGGAACGGTGCTGAGAAGTTCCTACTGACATCTTCAAGTGAACCTGCCGATTTAGTTCTGTTTCATACAGCGGTTCATACCGTTATCATGATTGAGTGTAAAGCTGTGCTTTAAATTAGGGTGGTACCACCAGGAATGGTCCCTAACTTAAAGTACAGCTTTTTTGTTTTAAAAAAGGAGGAACCTGCAATGTCAAAAAAACAATTTGTTGAAAAAATTACAAGCATGGAAGACGACTTTGCCCAGTGGTATACAGATGTTGTCACAAAAGCGCGGCTCGTCGATTATTCAAGCGTGAGAGGCAGTATGATCATTCAGCCGTACGGCTTTAAAATTTGGGAGAATATTCGCGACGAACTTGACCGCCAGATTAAAGAAACGGGTCATGAGAATGTCTATATGCCCCTCTTTATCCCAGAGAGCCTGCTGCAGCAGGAAAAAGATCATATCGAAGGCTTTGCTCCTGAAGTGGCGTGGGTCACACATGGCGGTGAATCCAAATTACAAGAAAGGCTCTGCGTCAGACCAACCTCTGAAGTGCTGTTCGCTGAGCATTACAAAAACATTATTCATTCCTACCGCGATTTACCAAAGCTATATAACCAATGGGCCAATGTCGTCCGCTGGGAAAAGACAACACGTCCCTTCCTTAGAACCCTTGAATTCCTATGGCAGGAGGGACACACGTGCCATGAGACTGAGCAAGAAGCGATTGAAGAAACAGAAAGAATGCTTCACACTTACGCTTCTCTTTGCGAAGATCTCCTCGCCATTCCTGTCATTAAAGGGAGAAAAACAGAGAAGGAAAAATTCGCTGGCGCTCGCTTCACCTATACGGTTGAAAGCTTGATGCATGACGGAAAAGCGCTTCAAACTGCCACTTCTCATTTCTTCGGGAACGGATTTGCCAAAGCATTTGGCATCGAATTCTTAAACCGTGAAGGAAAACTAGAGCATGTCCAGCAAACCTCTTGGGGTTTCACAACAAGAATTATCGGCGCTATGATCATGGTGCATGGCGATGACAGAGGGCTCGTCCTCCCGCCAAATATTGCACCAACCCAAGTGCGTATCGTGCCAATCGCTTCTCATAAAGAAGGGGTGCTGGATCATGCCTACGAATTGAAGGATCGCCTCGCCCGCATCGCACGTGCTGACATCGATGCAAGCGATAAACAGCCAGGCTGGAAATTCAACGAATGTGAAATGCAGGGTATTCCGCTACGTGTAGAAGTAGGACCAAAGGACATCGAAAAAGGACAAGTGATGCTCGCACGACGAGACACTGGTGAAAAGCAAGCTGTCACATTAGATGCACTTGAACAAACCATCACAGCAACGCTTGAAGACATCCAGCGGACCATGTTCGAAAAGGCGAAGGAACGATTACATGAAAAAACATCACAAGCCCTCACAATCGAAGACATCGAGCAAATTCTTGCGGAAGAAAACCGATTGATTAAAGCCATGTGGTGTGGTGACGAAGCCTGTGAAAACGACATTAAAGAAAGAACAGGTGCGACCTCACGCTGTATTCCATTCGAACAGGAAACCATTTCTGACACATGTGTCTGCTGCGGAAAGCCTGCATCTGATATGGTGTTCTGGGCGAAAGCCTATTAAGAATATGAACGATAAAGAAGCATCTCTCATGATGCTTCTTTTTTGTTAAAAAGACCCAAACACCCATTGACCTCACCTGCATGATCCCCTATAATTCATATTAATATAATCGGTTTTTAAGACTTTAACTGGAGTGGTGATATATGAAACGCTGGCCCTCATTCTTTGCCGAACGCTGCCCTAAATGTAGAACAGCATTAGAAGTCTCAAAGTCCAATGCCCTGCAAGGCAAAGTCGTGAAAACATGTCCCAACCTTCATTATCAAAAAGAGTACCACCCCGCACTAGAAACGTATATCGAGCACGATGACGTCAAATAAAAAAGACCAACATGTTTGCTCTGTTGGTCTTTCTTTTATAAAATATCCAGCCAAATTTTGACCGCTGTCGCTGTAATCATTACAGCAAGGGCCCATTGCAAATAGACGGCATTGATTTTCTGACCGACCTTCGCACCAATCGGAGCTGCCACCAAACTTGCCGCCATCAGCACAACAGCAGGAAGAAGCATGACCTGACCCGTCAATACCTTTCCAGTCGATGCGCCTATCGCAGAAAGAAACGTAATCGCAAGTGACGATGCAATCGTCATCCGTACAGGAATTTTTAAAATAGACAGCATCACAGGCACTAAAATAAATGCGCCGCCTGCACCTAATACCCCGGAAACACTGCCAATCACAAAGGCAATAGCTGATGCCAGCCCTTTATGAAAAGTAACTTCTCCCTCTGCGTCTGCACGCTGTCCTTTTTTCGGAATCAGCATGAGAATAACCGCCACAATGGCGAGTAATCCATAGACGAGGTTCATCCCTTTCTCCGGCATAAAATGTGATACATAACTGCCTAATAAGCTGCCCGCCAATATACTGCTTCCCATATATAAAATCAGCGAGCGATGTAAAAATCCGCTTTTCCGATAAGCGAGTACACCACCCAGCGTCGAAAAAAGCACTTGAATGGCGCCAATCCCTGATACCTCGTGTGCTGATAGTGCCATCACACCAAAAAGAGGCGGGATATAAAGCAGCATGGGATAGTTGATCACAGATCCGCCGATCCCCACCATTCCTGATAAGAAGGAACCAATACATCCGATGATAAAAAGTGTAATCAAAAATGCAAAATCCACGCTGGTCTCCTCCTTTGCAAAAGGAAAAGGGGATCTTCAGCAGATACCCCTACATCCTTTAGGACCCTTTTCTCACCCAGAACTTCAGCACGTGACCTTCTTCTGTCTGCGTGATCAATTCATGTCCGCTTGACTTCGCCCATGCGGCCAAGTCAGCTTTAGCCCCTTTATCTGTTGCATGTATTTCTAAAACTTGACCTTTCGCCAAGTCGTTCATTTTTTTCTTCGTTCGAATAAGCGGCATTGGGCATGCGAGCCCTGTTACGTCTAAAATTTGATCTGATGTCATTTGATTGTTCCTCTTCTCTTATTTTATTGGACATTACCGAATCGCACAACGGTTTGGACCCATTTCCATTTCCCGCTGCTCTTCCACACCTGGGTTCAGCTTCCCCATATTGGCTTGACGAATCTCTTGAAAGGCATGCGGCTGTGCAGGCAGACCTTCCGTCACCATCTTTCTAAACACATGTTGATCTTCAATATGAAGCCCATGATTTTCTTTTAAAAGTGAGCCGAGCTCCTTCCAAACACTGCCGTCTTCATTCATTTCTTCTTTGGTCATGAAGTGCGCAGGCAGAACGATGTATTCCTTTGAAAACGCCATATACCGTTCATAAAGCGTCTCTCTCAAATCATCTACCCAGTCCTCCGCCATTCCAGCAAGATCAGGTCTTCCAATTGAATCAATAAACAAAATATCACCTGAAAGAAGATATTGATTGTCTACGATAAAAGATGTTGAGCCGATCGTATGTCCCGGGGAATAAATGGGTTGAATATCAATAGAAGCTGTTCCAATCGTTATCCGCTGTCCTTCTTCAAGACGTTCATATTCAAAGGTTACCTCTTCTGCATCTTTTGGCGGCAGCCAGTAGGTAGCACCAGTTTGTTCAGCCAGCTTTTTCCCACCAGAAATATGATCTGCATGAAGGTGAGTATCCATCACATGCGTCACAGAGACATCATGCTTTTTCGCAAAATCAATATAGACCTCCGTCATTCGAGCTGCATCCACAACCGCGGCTTCTCCATTGGACATGATCATATAGGACAGACACCCTTTGCCCATCCGTACAAATTGATACAGCTCTCCGCCGCCGCTTAAATCACCTATTTTCACTGGCTCTAGATGCTCACTCCATGCCTTCATGCCGCCCTGTAAATAACGAACAGGCACGCCAGCCTCTGACAGCATCTCCGCCACCAGGATAGAAGAACCTTCCTTGGCACAAACCACCAGCACTTCACGGTCACTAGGAATGTGCTGTAAAAGGCCCTCTACTCCGTCAAGCAGATCAAAATAAGGCACATTCATATCAACGATTGCTTCCCCTTCAATCTTCCAGTCCTGCACATCTGCTTGGTTTCGCACATCTAGCAAAAAGAGCGGCTCTTTGCCCACGATCTTTTTTGTTAACTGCTCTGCAGTCATGGCTTTTACCGTCATGTTTTATTCAGCTCCTATTTTTCAATGGCTCCTGTCCAGCTATTCATGCCTGGCACCACATTGATTAATTGTTGAAATCCTCTCTCTTTTAGCTTTTGCGCAGCTAATTCACTTCTTCTGCCTGAATGACAGATGAGATAAATGTCCGATTCTCTTGTTAACTCCTCTGCACGATCTTCCACCTCACCAAGCGGGATATGAACGGCTCCTGGGATATGCCCCGCTTCGTATTCATCCAGCTCCCTTACATCCAAAATAAACAGAGATTGATCTTCTTTTACCTTCTGTTGAAAGGCATTCAAAGATATTTCCGAAATCATGGGCTCCCCCTCTTCTTCTTGCGCTCCGCCCTTACGAATCAAATGATGAAGCACCTGTCCTTCTACTCTTGTTCCTAAAAACTCATGACCGGCACTTTTTGACCAAGCCGCTAAATCCGCTGCTGATCCTTTATCGGTAGCTTGCACTTCAAGCACATCTCCTGGCAAAAGCTCATTCATTTGTTTTTTTGTTTTCACAATCGGCATCGGGCATGCCAAGCCTTTTGCATCTAAAATGACTGTTGGTTGCTGCATGTGATGTCCTCCTTTATATAGGGGTGGGGGTATATTTTTATGCGTGCTTAATGCCAAGCATTCATACCACCCTTGATGTTTGTAATATGAGTAAATCCTTGCTTCTTCAATATTTTCGCTGCCTGCATACTTCTCATTCCACTTTGACATACGACATAGATCTCTTCATTTTTCTCAAGCTGAGAAGCTCGTTCTTTTAACTGAGGTAAAGGAATGTTTCGAAATCCTTTTATATGGTTTGTTTGAAATTCTACTGGAGATCGTACGTCAATGAGCTGTTGACCTTTGCTTTTCAGCTTTTTTTTCATATCGGCTGCATCTATTTGGTTCACACCTCGTGCCGGCAGGAAACGGCTCATAAGTAAGCCAATCACCAGGATGAACAAAATCGTTTGAATCATTTCATCACCTCACTAAATAAATAAATTCACATTCCCAATTTCAGCCTCTGCTAAATACGCCGCCACACCAGCATATTGAATATCATCTAATAACTCTTTCTCCTGCAGCCCTAAAAGGTCCATCGTCATTGTACATGCCACGAGGTTAATCTCCTGTTCCTTCGCCATATCAATAAGCTGCGGCAAAGTCATGGCATTGTGCTTTTTGATCACGTGCTTAATCATCTTTGGGCCCATTCCAGCAAAATTCATCTTTGAAATGCCCATTCGATCAGCCCCGCGCGGCATCATCTTGCCAAACATTTTTTCTAAAAAACCTTTTTTCATTGGCACCATCTCATCCTTGCGCAAGGCATTCAGCCCCCAAAACGTATGAAAAATCGTCACCTCATGATCATAGGCCGCTGCACCATTGGCAATAATGTAAGCCGCCATCGCTTTATCATAGTCTCCACTAAATAGCACAATCGTCGTGCGTTTTTTCTGTTCTTCCATTCTGCTCCTCCTTTTTCAATTACCCTTGGGGGTATATATAAAATAAAAAATATATACATATACCGGTAAGGGTATATTATAACAAGTAAAAAAATCCGTCAACCTCCAAAGGCTGAAGAATTTCTTACCGGCTTTTCACCAATAGCTCAACCGCTTCTTTCACAAGACCCTCCGTATCCTTCCCTTGTTCAAGACTTTCGCGGACACATTGCTCAAGATTTGTACTCACAATTACACCCATTGCACGATCAATGGCATTGCGTGATGCAGACAGCTGCGTCACCACCTCGCGGCAATCCTTTCCCTGCTCCATCATCGCAAGAACCCCTTTAATCTGCCCCTCAATCCGACGAAGACGGTTCTTCATCTGTTGATTATATTCCATGCACAAGTACCCCTTCCTATTCTTTCTATGAACAGATAGTATACCCTAAGAGGTATTTAGTCAAACGACTTGCCCTACTCTTTTGTAGAGAATGTATGTGAAAAGAATTGCACATTCCACCATTTATTGATAAAAAGAAAATAATCAACGAACGAGAAATCATTGAAGAAAAGAGGACAGCCCATGACTTTACATCATTATATTGGATCAAACAAAGAACTGCCGCTTGGTACCATTGGTCAAAATCCTACCTATAAACCATTCTCTGAACTCAATATCAACATGTTTGATAAAAAACAAAAAAAGCCAAAAACCTATCAAAAAGAAGAACTTTTGATAGAAGTATTTGAAACAGAAGAGGATTTCGAAGGCATTCACATTGATTATCTAGATCCCGTCTATGAAGCGGTAAGAAACAAATTCACGCATCCTTTTGTTTATGAATTAGGCATCATTCATTCTCTTCGTGCACTTTTTAAATTCATTGAAAAAGAGCTGTCAAAAGGAGAAAGCATCGAAATCTATTCTTGTCTAGATGAACTGGAAACGAAAGAAAAGGACGATCAATTGGATGTAGAAATTGACCTAAGCAAAAAACGGTTTGGAAAACATATCGATTTTAAAGAGATCGATGAACTGATTGATATGTTTGAATTAGAAAACTTACAATATGTGTTGGTGAAGAAATAGACCTCCTGCGGTAAAAGTATAGAGAAAAGGGGACATTATAATGAACTTGACATGTGAATCTAAAAATTTTGATGATTATTTATGTGAACTAGCTGAAGTTGATTATTCTCATCCTCTTATTCGAGCAAAATCAAATGAACTTTTCAACCCTTTGCAGACAGAAATAGAAAAAGCAAAAGTAGCCTATGAGTTTGTTCGAGATGAAATTCCCCATACATGGGATATTCAATCCAAACGAGTGACTTGTCATGCATCAGAGGTATTAACATTTAAAGAGGGAATTTGCTACGCAAAGTCCAACCTATTAGCTGCTCTATTGCGCTCACAAGGAATACCCACAGGTTTCTGTTACCAGCGATTAATGTTGTTCGATACGCCAGATAAAGGATATTGTATTCATGCATTAAATGCAGTATTTCTGCAATCACTTAATAAATGGATTCGATTAGACTCTCGCGGCAACAAAACAGGAATTGATGCTCAATTTTCACTTGATCATGAAAGATTAGCTTTTCATACCCAACAAGAATTAGATGAAGTCGACTATCCTTTGATATATGTTAAACCACATCCAAAGACAATGAGCGTTTTAAAAGAACATACAGATGCTATTGAGATGTATAAACATCATTTACCAGAAATGATATAGGCTTGGGGGCAAAAAGACTTTCGACAATGCCAAACGTGAAAATAAACCGGTGCATGTCAGCATCGGTTATGCCCCTTGTCACTGATTTGCATAGGATCTATTTTATATTAAATACACTCAATAACTTCATCCAAACGATATCTACCCTTCAATTAAACGTTTTAACTTAAGCTCCGTATCAGTATCCTCAACCGGAGTATAGACACTGCATCTTAAATCAGTATCCCCATACACTTGTAATGAAGTGAGATTAAACAACATTTTACCTGCCTTAGCATGACGAAATTCAATTAATACTTCAGGTGCATAGCTGATCTCATTTTCATTCCAAATTTTACGAAACTCCGGATATGCCTGCTCCATTTCTTCTATAAATTGCTCATACCAGTCATCCGCCACATACTGTCCATAATACGTTCTAAATATGGCTATATATCCTCTAACAAAATGCTCCCAATTCACCGCTAAACTTTTAAATTCCTTTCTTGCGAATAGTAAGCGTATGATATTCCTTTCAGCCGGATTGATTTGTTCAAAGTCCAAAAATACATTAGCTGCTGCTTGATTCCAGCCAACAATCTGACTTCTTCTATCAGATACAATCGTCGGGCAATAACGAAGCTCCTGCAACATTTTCACTAAAGCCGGACTGATTTCCTGCTCATTCTCAATGATAAAGGATTGTTTCACTCCTTCCTCTAACGCTAAAGCGTACAAATATCTCCTTTCATCGTTATTTAATTGTAATGCTCGAGAAATAGCATCTAATACCGAAGTGGATACTTTTATATCTCTGCCTTGCTCTAACCATGTATACCAAGTAAGACTCACACCGGCTAGTTGAGCCACTTCTTCTCTTCTGAGTCCTGGTGTTCTTCTGCGGGTTCCTACAGGTAAACCAACCATTTGGGGCGTAATTTTCGAACGTTGGTTTTTTAGAAATTCTGATAACGCTTGAAGTCTAGTTTCAGGTTTCATTTAGATCTCCCTTTAAAAGAGTATTAATTATACTAGGATAAACAACAACTTGTAATAGGATAACACAATGGATAAAGTTAATAAAAACAAGGAGGGAATGATCATGAAAAGAGTTGTCATTACTGGAATGGGAATTATTTCTCCACTTGGAAATGATGTAAATAGCTTTTGGAATCAACTAATCAAAGGACAATCGGGAATATCTCTCATTGATTCTTTTGATACAACTGATTATAAAACAAAAATAGCTGGAATCGTTCGTGATTTCGATGCAGATGAAATATTGGGAAGAAAAGAAGCAAAACGTTTAGATCGTTTTAGCCAGTTTGCCTTAGCAGCAGCCGAACAAGCATTAAAAAATTCGCAATTACAGTTAGATCAAGTTGATCTTGAACGTTTAGGCGTATATGTTGGTTCAGGAATCGGGGGAATCCAATCGCTTGTTGATAATGTCAATGTATTAGATAAACGTGGTCCCTCAAGAGTAAGCCCCAGCCTTGTCCCCATGATGATTTCAAATGCAGCTGCGGCCCAAATCAGCATTAAATTAGGGGCACAAGGGCCATCATTGTCACCAGTCACAGCTTGTTCTATTGGGAACACCTCTATTGGCGAAGCTTTCAATGCGATCCGAAATAATGATGCAGATATTATATTTGCCGGAGGAGCAGAAGCTGCCGTCTCACAGATATCTTTGGCTAGTTTTGGAAACGCACATGCACTATCTACTAGAAACCAAGACCCAAGTCGGGCCAGCCGTCCATTCGATACAGATAGAGATGGCTTTGTGATGAGTGAAGGCGCAGGTATCTTAGTATTAGAATCATTAGAAAACGCGATTCTTAGAGATGCGCCGATATTATGTGAAGTAGTGGGGTACGGAGCTAGTTCAGACGCTCATCATATGGTAGCATCCCACCCAGAAGGTAAAGGTGCCTACTTAGCCATGAAAAAGGCGTTGAGAAGTGCAAACATATCAACAGATGATATTGATGTTATTAGTGCACATGCAACAAGTACACAAGTAGGTGATCGTTCAGAAGTTCTAGCTATTAAGAAATTATTTGGTGAACGTTCAGGTGAAATTCCAACAACGGCAAACAAATCAATGACAGGGCATATGTTTGGTGCTGCCGGCGGAGTAGAAGCCATTGCTTTAGTGGAAAGTTTGAGACGAGGAATGATTCCGCCAACTATTAATGTAGAGAATCAAGATCCAGACTGCAACTTAGATGTTGTATTAGAAGCGAGACAGCTTCCTTTGAAATACGGGCTATCCAATTCTTTTGGTTTTGGAGGACATAATTCAGCCATCTTGTTAAAGCATTACGATTGATGTAGCTATCAAGGGTTTATAGCCCTTGATTTTTTTATTTTGGGAATACCTCACAGACGAATTATGAAGGGCCTCAATCTGATATATTAACCCCACAGATTTATAATATTATACTATATTTACATTTATTGTAATATATTAGATCAAAAAGCCATTAACAATTCTTAATGTAAAAAGGTACATTTTGGCTACGCGCAAGCAATTTGATTGCATTTCTTTGCTGCAATAGCAATACTTTCATGTCTTGACATGATAGATGTTGAAATGCAAAAAAAAGAAAAGAGGATAACAAAAGTTATCCTCCGCTTTGATATTTATGTTCATGCTTTTCTAATCACTCAGCTTCATTGTTTGTTGTAGCGCTTGCGTTTTCAACACTATGTGCTTCACCATGACCTGGCCCGAAAAGATTTAATATTACAACTCCTACAAGTATCAAAACAATCCCAGTAACACTGGCAACGTTAATTTTTTCTTTCCAAATCAAAATCGAGATTATTGTAGTAAGAATAATACCTATACCAGACCAAAGTGCATAGGCGGTATTCAAAGGTATGGTCTTCATTGCAAGTGATAAGAAGAGCAGGGAGCCTATAAAAGAAATAATTGTACCAATAGTAGGGTAAAGTTTTGAGAAGCCTTCTGCAGCCTTGAGCATAGAAGAACCAATAAGTTCACCAATAATTGCGAGCAATAAATATAAATATGCCATTATTACTCTCTCCTCCTGTATAAATAATCAACGACTTAAAAAACTGTATTAAACCTTTATAGGTTTACTTCACTAAATCTTTATTAAGTACAACTTTACAAGAAACCAAAAATGTTTTTAAGTCTTTATTTTTCAAAAAAATTGTGCGCAAAATGACTGGTGATCCTTAGTCCAGTAGATAAAATCTAATCTAGATAATCTAATAAGATATAAACTAAACTGCACTATGGTACAGTAAACATAAAAACAAATAATGAAAAGTGAAAGAAGGTGATCCAATGCCCACTAACAATAAGCCCAATAGATTAATCGCTGAGAAGTCTCCTTATTTACTTCAGCACGCTCACAACCCAGTTCACTGGTACCCATGGGGGCAAGAAGCATTCGATAAAGCCAAACGTGAAAATAAACCTGTGCTTGTCAGCATTGGCTATGCCACTTGTCACTGGTGCCACGTCATGGCACACGAAAGCTTCGAAGATCAACAAGTCGCTGACATCTTAAATGAGCATTTCATTTCAATCAAAGTCGATCGTGAGGAGCGTCCAGATATCGACTCGATCTATATGTCTGTTTGTCAGATGATGACGGGGCAAGGCGGCTGGCCGTTGAACGTGTTTGTGACGCCAGATCAAAAGCCTTTTTATGCTGGGACATATTTCCCAAAAAGAAGTGCATACGGGCGTCCTGGCTTCATCGAAGCACTGACACAATTGCTGGATGCGTACCATAATGACCGAGATCATATTGAATCATTGGCAGAGAAGGCGACAAATAACCTGCGGATCAAAGCAGCAGGGCAGACAGAAAACACGCTGTCACAAGAGGCAATTCACAAAGCCTATTACCAGCTCATGAGCAGCTTTGATACACTGTATGGCGGATTCGGCTCCGCACCGAAATTTCCTGCACCTCATATGCTCTCATTTCTGATGCGCTATCACGAATGGACAGGACAGGAGAATGCGCTGTATGCAGTCACGAAAACGTTAGATGGGATGGCAAATGGCGGTATATATGACCATATTGGTTCCGGTTTTTCTCGTTATTCAACAGACGAGAAATGGCTTGTGCCGCATTTTGAAAAAATGCTGTATGATAACGCCTTGCTGATGGAAGCTTACACAGAAGCGTATCAGCTCACCTCAAAACCTGAGTATGAAAAACTTGTCCAACGCCTGATTCAATTCATTAAACAAGATATGATGAATTCTAGCGGCTCCTTTTATTCAGCGATAGATGCAGATTCTGAAGGGAAAGAAGGACAATATTACGTCTGGGCAAAAGATGAGATCATCACCCATTTAGGGGAGGAGCTTGGCGCTTTATTTTGCGACGTCTATCACATCACAGAAGAGGGGAACTTTGAAGGGGAGAACATCCCTCATACCATTTCTACCTCTTTTGAGGACATCAAAGCCTCTTTTTCGATCGACGATAAAACCCTTCAATCCAAGCTGCAAGAAGCGCGGCATATTTTACAATCAGTCAGACAGCAGCGACCCGCGCCGCTTGTCGATGACAAGGTGCTTACATCTTGGAATGCGCTGATGATCGCAGCTCTCGCCAAAGCAGGAAGGGTCTTTGATGCAGAGGAAGCGATCCATATGGCGAAGCAGGCGATGTCTTTTCTAGAAACACATCTTGTTCAACATGAGCGGCTCATGGTCCGCTACAGAGAAGGTGACGTGAAGCATCTCGGCTTTATCGAGGATTATGCGCATATGCTAAAAGCGTATATGTCTTTATACGAAGCGACCTTTGAGTTAGCGTGGCTGGAAAAGGCGGCAGCCATTGCCGAGAACATGTTTGAGCTGTTTTGGGACAAGGAAAAAGGGGGCTTTTTCTTCTCGGGATCAGATGCGGAAGCGCTCCTCGTTCGAGAAAAAGAAGTGTACGACGGCGCCATGCCTTCTGGTAACAGCACCGCACTCCATCAGCTTTTGAAACTCAGCACAATGACAGGACGTCAAGACTGGCTGAAAACATTAGAACAGATGTTCAAAGCCTTTTATGTGGATGTCTCTTCCTACCCAAGCGGACACACAGCGTTTCTGCAAGGGCTCCTAAGTCAATATGCGGCGAAAAGAGAAATCATCATTCTCGGAAAAAACGGCGACCCTCAAAAAGAACAGCTTTTACAGGCGCTTCAAAAACGCTTCGTTCCATTTGATATCATATTGACTGCCGAAACAGGGAAAGAATTAGCGAAGCTCGCGCCCTTTACAAAAGATTACAAAACAATCGATGGCAAAACCACCGTGTATATTTGTGAAAATTACAGCTGCCGCCAGCCAATCACCGATATCGACGAAGTGATGGAACAATTATTCCACAATTGAGTTTGTCATGAGATGACTATGAGAAGACAAAATGAGGACAAACAGATAAAAAACATGTCAATCCGCTAACAAATTGTCTGTACGGTTTTATTTTTCCTAAAAAACGGTTAGAATGCGCACTAGACGTTCTCATACCGAAGGGAGAGAAAATGATGAAAAAGGTATCATACACACTCATCGCTTGTTTGTTATCTGTTGGACTTGCAGCCTGCTCGTCAAACGATGCCAAACAAGATAAGCAAAACGACGCAGCCAAAAACAAGGAAACAACACAGGCTGATCAAAAAGAGCAGCAAAAGCAAATGGAAGAAATGCAAAAGAAATTAGACGCACAAAAAATCGATGATCAAAAGGTCGTTGCGACCGTCAACAAAGACAAAATCACAGGCAGTGAATACAATAGCGCCTTATCTACCATTCAAGGCCAGCTTCAGCAATCCGGGCAAGACCCAACTTCTAAAGAAGGCGAGAAAGCAGTCAAGAAACAAACCATTGATGCGCTCGTAGGACAAGAGCTCATCCTGCAAGATGCTGAGAAGAAGGGCTTCAAAGCCTCTGACAAAGAGGTAGATAAGCAGCTAAAGGAAGAAAAGAAACAGTTCAAAGACAACGCTCAATTCGAAGAAGCACTTAAAAAGAGCGGACTCACATTGGATCAGCTGAAGAGTGACATTGCCGACAGCATCAAATACAGCCAATATGTCGATAAAGAAATCAAATCAGCCTCCGTCTCTGAGAAAGACGTCAAAGCGTACTATGATCAATACGCAGACCAAATGAAAAAACAAAAGCAAAAAGCACCAGAATACAAAGAGGTTAAATCACAAATTAAAAAACAGCTAGAATCTCAAGAAAAGCAAAAAGAAGTCCAAAAAGAAATTGAAAAACTAAAGAAATCTGCGAAAATTAATGTTTCTCTATAACCGCTAAGAAAAAATCCGCCATTGTGCGGATTTTTTTGTTACTTCATGAACTATTTTTCCAAATTTATGACAAAAGCCTCATCATAAACGTCTCTTCCATCCGATATGATGGGAGTACAAAAGAAAGCGCTAACAATTCTTTTGTCTCTGAAAAGGTACAGGATCAAAAGCCATTCTCGTACTTTTGCTTCAGTCAATCGGACATCTACAAAAGGAGGATCATTATGTTCAAATGGTTTAAACCTGCTCCGTATATCGACAGGCTTGATGATGCCAAAACAGACGAGACGTATAAGCGGCTGCGGCTGCAAGTCTTTCTAGGCATCTTTATCGGGTATGCGGGCTACTATTTGCTGCGCAAAAATTTCGCTTTTGCTATTCCATATCTACAGGAAGAGGGGTTCACAAAAAGTGAATTAGGCTTTGTACTCGCAGCCGTATCCATTGCTTATGGCTTTAGTAAATTCATCATGGGGATGATCTCAGACCGCTGTAACCCCAGATACTTTTTAGCTGCCGGACTCTTTTTATCAGCTCTTATCAATATCCTATTTGTCTCATTTCCATGGGTCACATCCAGTGTATGGATCATGTTTTTATTCATGTTCTTAAACGGCTGGTTTCAAGGCATGGGGTGGCCGCCATGCGGACGTACGATGGCGCACTGGTTTTCGGTTAGTGAACGTGGTACGAAAATGTCCATTTGGAACGTCGCTCACAATATCGGCGGGGGGATTCTTGCACCGCTTATCACATTAGGGATTGTACTGTTTGCGACGTGGAAAAGCATCTTTTTCTTCCCTGCCATCATTGCCATTATCGTCTCCTTCGTGATCATTCTTCTTGTACGGGATACCCCGCAATCCACTGGTCTTCCGCCAATCGAGGAATATCGAAATGACTATCCGGCACAAAACTATGAGGATCAAGAAAAAGAATTAACAGTGAAAGAAATTTTATTTAAATATGTACTCAACAATAAATTCCTATGGTATATCGCCATTGCCAACGTCTTTGTGTACTTCGTCCGTTACGGTGTCGTGGACTGGGCGCCGACCTACTTAACAGAAGCAAAAGGCTTTTCACCAGAGCATTCACGCTGGTCTTATTTTCTTTATGAATATGCAGGCATTCCCGGTACATTATTGTGCGGCTGGATTAGTGACCGGTTCTTCAGAAGCCGCCGCGCACCAGCTGGAGTCATCTTTATGGCCGGGGTGTTAATTGCCGTTCTCGTTTACTGGCTAAATCCTGCAGGCAATCCAATGGTCGATAACATTGCCCTTATCAGCATCGGCTTTTTGATTTACGGACCTGTCATGCTCATTGGACTTCAAGCCATTGATCTCGCTCCGAAAAAAGCGGCTGGCACTGCTGCCGGACTGACAGGCTTCTTCGGCTACATTGGCGGCTCTGCCTTTGCCAATGCCATGATGGGTGTCGTCGTGGATCACTATGACTGGACAGGAGGCTTCATTTTACTGGTTGGTTCTTGTGTGCTTGCGATTGTTTTCCTCGCCATGACATGGAATACAGGAAAGCGCGTAGAGCAAGCTTAATGAAAATCACATAAAAGATTCATATCCGCCCAACATGCTCTTTACATCTATTTCTTACGATGGAGGCAGTTACCGTAAAAGGAGGATAAAATATGAAGAAAAGTAGATTACTTGCTTTCGTGTTGCTCTCTTTTGCTTTACTGTCTTTTGCGTGGGTGCCGGCCACCGTATCGGCACATGAAAACCTTTTATCTCCAGATCGCATCTTAACCGTTGCACACCGCGGAGCATCAGGGTATGCACCAGAGCATACCCTGGCTTCCTACAAGCTCGCCAAAAAAATGAATGCAGATTACCTCGAACTCGACCTTCAAATGACAAAGGATGGACATCTCATCGTGATGCATGATGAAACCGTTGACCGAACCACAAACGGAACAGGCTGGGTCAAAGACCTCACACTTGCCGAAATCAAACAGCTTGATGCTGGTACCTGGTTTAACGAAGCCAATCCCGACAGACAAAATGCCAACTATATCGGACAGAGAGTCCTTACATTAGATGAGGTGCTGCGCTATTTCGGAAAACGAGAGAATTATTATATTGAAACAAAAAAACCAGACCTTTATCCGCAAATGGAAGAAAAACTATTGGCCGCCTTAAAGAAACATCATCTTCTTGGGAAACACACAAGAAAAGGGCAGGTTATCATACAATCCTTTAGTCAGGACAGCCTGATAAAGCTGCAGAAATTAGCTCCACGCCTGCCAAAAGTACAGCTATTAGACAGAAACCAAATGACATCCATCACAGACGATCAGCTCGACTTTATCAAAACGTACGCCGTGGGTGTTGGACCGAATTTCAGAGCATTAACACCTGAAAACGTCCAGCAGGTCAGAAGCCACGGACTCCTCCTTCATCCATATACAGTCAACAGCGAAGCAGACATGATCCGTCTACTGCAATACGGCGTCACCGGCCTTTTCACCAACTATCCAGATGTCTTTAACCGTGTAAAAGGCTCACTCTAAATAAAAAAAGCCTTGCGGTCCATCACGCAAGGCTTTTGATTATTTCACCGTTTGATCAGAAGAAGCTGTTTCAATCGGCTTTCGTTTTCCAATTCCAAATACAAAAAAGCTAAGTGCCACTAAAATCAAGAATCCAATTGCTACAATAAGAGAAATACGCGTATCCTGATTAATGAGCATAAACACAAGAACCATCAATAAAAATCCGATTGTAAGATAGTTAGAAAACGGTGCTAGCGGCATCTTGAACGGGTGCTGATCAAGTGCTGCCCCCTTTGCCTTTCTGAAGCCAATATGACTAATCAAAATGACAAACCAAGGCACCATCCCAGGAAGGACGCTCGCACTATACACATAGACGAAAATGTTTGGCGGAGAAACATAATTCAGGACCACTCCTATCGCTAAACCAATCAGCACAGCGAATGTCCCAAAATACGGTACACCGTTCTTCGAAATTTTCGTAAAGAAAGCAGGCGCCTGCCCATTCACTCCTAATGTATAAAGCATACGTCCCGCACTGAAAATACCACTATTACAGCCGGACATCGCTGCTGTAATGACAACAAAGTTAATAATACCAGCTGCTGCTGTAATCCCGATCTTCGCAAACGTCGCCACAAATGGACTGCCAAGGGTATTCAACTGATCCCAAGGATACACAGTCACAATGACAAAGATCGCACCGATATAGAAAATCAAAATACGCCAGATGATACTTTTGATGGCATTTGTCAGCGTCTTTTGAGGATTTTGCGCCTCACCGGCTGTAATCCCAATCAGCTCGACACCTTGATAAGCAGCAATGACTAGAGACAACGCAAACAGGAATCCGCTAAACCCACCTGTAAAGAACCCGCCATGCGCCCAAAGGTTAGACAGCCCAATAGGAGTTCCGCCATTTCCAAATCCGAAGAAAATAATGCCTAAACCTGCAATAATCATCAAGATAATTGTCACAATTTTGATCATCGCAAACCAAAATTCAAATTCACCGAACGACTTAACCGAAATCAAGTTGGCTGCTCCTAAAATGATCATCGCAATTAACCCTGGAATCCACGCAGGCAGCTCTGGGAACCAATATTTCATATAAGCCCCAACCGCAATAATTTCAGACATTCCGACAATGACCCACTGGAACCAGTTACTCCAAGCCGTCATATACCCTGCAAGCGGATGAATATATTGATGCCCGAATGTAGCAAATGACCCTGTACTCGGCTCAAGATATAACATTTCTCCCATCGCACGCATAATAAAAAAGATAAAAATACCACACACTGCGTACGCTAGAAGAACCGATGGACCTGTCCACTGAATGGCCTTCGCTGACCCCATAAATAAGCCAACACCGATTGTGCCGCCAAGAGCGATCATTTGAATATGGCGGGCACTTAACCCTCTCTTTAATTCCTTTTGAGCCACTTTTCTTCCCCCTCATCAACAAAACAACATAAAAAATAAAAATCAGAATTTTCATTCTGATTGAGAAACATCAATCTTTCGATGTATATTATCATAATAAATCTACCCTTAAAAAACAATTGTTTTTTTGAGGAAAACACTATTAACAAAATATTCTGACATAAAATTAAGTTCAAATTTTTTTATATTGATATAATCAATAACCAGAAAAATCTTCAAAAAAAGACCGCTCACACGGTCTTCTAAGCTCAAACTGTAAATTTATAGGAACATCAGCAATTGCTTTCCTAAAACACTTTCCTCTGATAAATCACAGTAGAAAGTCCCCAAGACAGCAAGTAGAAGAGCATAATCAGCACAGCTGACCCCGTATATAAAACAGGGATCGATAAATTCATAATAAAATCAGTGATCCCACTAAATTGCTCTGCCAAATAGAGAACAACAGGCGGTCCCATAGCAGATAATACGATAAAGCCAATGATCACTGCCGTTGTGATATAACCAGGCTTTAAGATATAAAACAATGGAAACGTACACGCCGCGAACAATAAAAACAACCCGCTGCCAATCGCAATATCTGACAGCGAAAACAGCTTCCCAAACACAAGTAATGCAGCACTTGTCAGCACGATCGCAATACTCATATAGAAAATGGCGCCAAGATAACGTGATGCGATAATTTCTTTACGTGTATAGGGCAAGGAGTTTAATAGAATATTCGTTTCTGCCTTTTCATCATACGCATATGTGTTAAATGGAATGAAGACACTAGCGACTAGAAACGTCAATACTGGATGGACATCCATGAAAATAAAAAATAAGATAAACGGAATAAAAATAAGTAACTGCTTCTTTTGCAAAATCACATCACGCTTAATTAAATGAAACATGCGCAACCCCGCCTTTCAAATAAAACATGATATCCTCAAGCGACGCCGGTTCAATCACAACAGCATCCCCAAAAATAAGTTTCACCTCATCAACACGATCGGTTAATGCTTCAAATCCGGCTGCTGTACGCTGGATATGGACAAAGGCCTTTTCTGTGTCTCGATCCAACAACTCCAGGCTCCCTTTCACAAGCGCATAACTTTCTGCCACTTCATGAATCGACTGTTGAAAGACCAATCTTCCATTTTGTATAAACGCAATATAATCCGCAATCCGGTCTAAATCAGTCGTCACATGCGTCGAGAAAAAGATCGTCTTATTTCCATCAATCATCAATTCTTGTAACGTGCTGAGCAGCTCTCTTCTAAAAACCGGATCTAAACCAGCAGTTGGTTCATCCATGATAATCAGCTCTGCATGATGTGACAGCGCAATCGCTAGTGAAGCCTTCATCTGCATCCCTTTTGAAAATGTTTTAATCGCTTTATTCAGCGGCAGACCAAACTGTTCAATATATTGATCAAAAAGCCGGTCATCCCAGCGTTTATAGGCTGGTGCCACAATCCGTTTGATGTCCTTTAAATTCAGCCCTGGAAAAAAAACATTGGCATCGTAAACAAATCCGATTCGTTCCTTAATTTCTTTTTCATGAGTATGATAATCCAATCCAAAGACCTTTATGTCACCTGAATCGGGTTTTAACAAATTCATGATCATTTTAATGGTGGTCGACTTACCCGCTCCATTCTCTCCAATAAACCCTGTGACAAAGCCTTTCTTGACCTGTAAATCAATATCCTGAACGGAAAAATCCTTGAATCGTTTCGATACTCCTTTGAATTCAATCACATGCTCCACTCATCTCACTCCTCATATAAGAACTTTAATAACTGCTGCAATTCATCAAAAGATAAGCCTAATTCTTTCCCGTTTGTGACTACTGCTCCAAGCTGTTCCTCGATCACCTTCAACTTCTTCTCTCTCATCACTTCTAGGTTTTGTTCCGCAACAAAAGATCCCTTGCCTACAATCGAATAAATAAATCCCGCTTTCTCTAACTCTTCATACGCTCGCTTTGTTGTAATCACGCTAATTTGTAGATCCTTCGCCAGTTTTCGAATAGACGGCAGCGCTGCACCTTCCGCAAGCTCACCCGTTAAAATCATCGATTTGATTTGATTCGTAATTTGCTCATAGATAGGCTCCTTAGAATGGTTTGAAATCGTAATTTGCATATAAAAACCTCTTTTTTCAGATAGTTGAAACAAAATATTGTATATACACTATATATACATTATATACACACTAAAAGAATATTCAAGCATTTTAAAAAGTGTTCTCCTCATTTTTTTAAAATAAAAAACCGCACAGCCCTTAAGCCATGCGGTTCTTTAACAAAATGCTTTATTTCCAATATACCCATTTTCCCATAAGCCACTCCACAGGACCTCTTCTCCATTTTTTCAAATAGAGATAGCTGATGAACAGCTGTGCTGTGTACAGTCCGACAGCAAGCAGCAGCCCAAACATTGATCCCAATTGTCCAAATAGACCAAGTCCATAAGAATAGAAAATCGTTGTACAAATAATCGACTGCGCCAAATAGTTTGAGAGAGACAAACGGCCAAGCCCTGCAAGCAGACGTTTGAGGCCGTCGGCTGCCTTCGAATAGTAGAAAACAATAAAAGCCTGAATATACCCAATCGCCAGCACATAACCACCAAGAATCATCACAAATTCACTCCAAGGCGCATCAATGAACGTCGCACATTTTAGTGCAAGGCCGACGACAATGACCCAGACCCAGCCTTTGCGATAGGTCATCCCTCGATCTTCTTCTGTGAGATGCCCTCGTTTACCAATCACCATGCCTAGCAAGGTGAACGGTCCCACCATCATAGTACCGAAAAGAAACCCTAGTATTGGCATGAACACAATGGTCACGATCGCCAGAATAATAGTCACAATCATCATATCGTCTTCAACAGTAATCCGGCTGACCAAAATATCCCCATAAGCCCCCTTCGCATACACATCAGTTAAAAGCTCATCGTTCCCATAAACGAGGTTCATCATATATGGCACAACGACTAAAGATAACGCCCCTAACGCACCAGACCAAATAAGCATTGTTTTAATCCGGCTTCTCAAAAACATCATCAAGAAAAATGTACAAGCTCCATAATAAAGAAGAATGTCACCATTCCAAATAAAGATGTAATGCAGCATCCCAAGCACAATAAGACCAAAACCTCGGCGAACGACTATGGCATTCGTATTTAATCCCTTGGCCTTCGTCGATTCAATCAGCTTGATAAAAGAATACCCAAACAAAAAGGAAAAGATCGGATAAAAAGACCCTTGGAACAAAATTTCCGTCACATATACACCGAATTCCTGCCCCCAAAAACTCGAATCAAACATTTTTTCAAAATCATAATCATATTGAAAATTAAGCATATTCACGATCAAAATACCTAATAAACTAAAACCACGTAAACTATCAATCAACTCAACCCTAGATCCCTTCAACACGACAGCTCCTTCGGACAATATAAAGATAAAGCATATTTATCCTACCACACTTTTAAAAAAATGGTTTCCATCCCCATGTGAAAAAGTGCGTTTTAAGGTAAATTTAATAAAAAAACCTAGAATCTATATTCTAGGTATCATACTGAATACTTATAACTTATGACTTTCTTCTTCCCGCAGCACACTCTTCAAATAAAACAAAATTCCCAAACCGAATAAAATCAACGCCATTTCCAAGTTTGCAGAAATCGGCAACCATTTCAGCATCATTAAAATTAGCAAAACCGCTTCAACACCTGCGAAAAAAATGCCGTTTCTTTTTAATTCTTTGTTTGATTGAAACAACACTCTCTCCTCCACTGTTTATCCAATTGAATGTTTTTCTAACTTTTTCAATATTCTTTCCCAGCCGGTATCTCCCATTTTTCGATCTATTAACTGCCCCTCTTGATCAAAGAGGCAAAAGCTAGGTAATCCTTGAATCTTATACTTTGAAACAATCTCATAATCTTGATCCAATACAATAGGAGCGTTCATATTCTTTTCCTCTGCATACTCTGAAACAACATCTGCCGATTTTTCCTCTTCTGTATATGGAACATGGACACAGGTTAAATGAATACCCAGCTCATTCACACGTTGTAGGATATGATTGGTTAATTCTTCACAATGAGGACAATTGACTGACCAAAAATAAAGAAGCTGATGCTGTCCCTTAGGTACACTCCTTTGATCTGAAGGGTAAATCCAAGGAAGATTCTCAGGCCAGTTGAGTTTCTGCGTTCCCACTATACATCCCCCTTATCTTTTAGCTGAAAGGCGATGATTTTTCCTAATGCTTCCTCAGCAGCAAAAGGAGTGACGCTGCCTGTTGGATTTTCTTGTTCTTGTTTTAAGCATTCGTACATGTTTTTTTCAATTTTTGATGGATCAATCCAAGAGATACACCATGATGCCCAGAAACAAGTAGGTCCCTCATAACGTTTAGCAAGTGCCAGAAGAAATGGCAAGCTAGGTTTCCCAATCCTCATGAGTGACATGGCAGCGGCCATTCTTGTATCTTCTTCGTCACTTTCTAATAGCCGAGCTAGCGGTTCTGCTGCGTCCCCCGCATCTGCTCCAAATTCACCAAGTACAGCTGCTGCAATGTTCCGCAGAGAGCCTTTTTCTTTTAAAGCCTCAACAAGGACGGGCACTGCATCTTTTCCATATTTTCTTAAATCACCTATTGCTTGAACGATCGTTACTTCATTTGTATTGGCCAATTGTTGAACGGATTGAGACAGCTTATTTTCTGGTTTCATTTACAATCAACTCCTCTTTTTAATGAACCGCACGGTATCGATAACAAAGCACATAAAATCCAGCCCCAGCCACTAGGGATACAATTGTAGTCAACAAGCCTTCAGTGATGAGATGAACGATAATAATGACCATAGCACTGATCACAGACGCAAATAGCAAGGATCGATAATAGGTGGCCAAAGCAAAACTCCTTTCTCGTCTCAGAGGCTGCATAAAGGCAAAGAGCCGTATGGCCAAAAACCATATATAAACTCCTCCACCAAATAAGGTCCAATACAATACATCCTGAATTTCAGCCAAATAAAGAGAAATCAAGTAGAACGCATACAGCCAAAAGGTTTGAAACACTTCTAACAGAATGATTTTTTGATATAAAGCACCTGGAAAAAGGTAGAGCACTCCTGTTTGTGCGTGTCTTACAATCCCTGCATAATATGAACTAAAAAGAACGGATGCCGCGATGACGATCAAGAATAGATTCAGCCAATCTGAAAAATAAGTAAAGACGACATAGTAAGTACCAATTAACAGCATGGTAAATAGCACATGGAAGGTGATATATTTTTTTATCAGCAATAATTCAATCCAAAGAAAAGCCCAAATGCCCGTTAATGCCGGAAGTCCCCACCATGTCTTGCCCTTTTTTTGAACCATTGGACTTGATTGAATATGTTTTCCCTCAAATTCCTCCCAAAATACTGCCTCCTTGACTAAAGACTCCTTCATCTCTAAACGATGACTAGCCCTGTACATCATCATGAAAGATAGGAACATCACTCCAATAAAGATGAAGACAGAAAGAATGGAGAACTCTTCGATCATACGTCCAGCTTGAAACATCAAAGAATCAGCAATGTTCATCAATGAGGGCTGTTTCATCATTAATTGATTCAAAACAAGCAGTGCATAGCTGAAAAACATCAATACAAAGCCGAGTAAGAGCAGTCGCTTGTATACTCTAATGGTTCTAGCACAAGACACCGCAATCATCCAAGTTTCGACCAAACATAACAGCCCTGTCAGGATGAGTGATTTGCCAAGCAGAAACGGGTACTGCTGCGTCATAAAAAACAGAAGAAGATCCGCAGCCAAAGCAGAGATAATGAGAAGAGCCCCTCGCCAGAAAATATGATACATCCACACACTGATAACAACCGTCCATAAAGAAGTGCCATTTCCATATAACCAAATGATATCGTTCATCTGACTAGGCAGCCGATTCGTAAACAAACCAAAACCCGTATAAAGAACAAACAAACAGACAATGATCCATCCTGCTGCACTTGTATCCCAATCACCCATACTTGAAATTGCGCTTAGCTGAAAACCAATTGCCGCTATGAAAAGAAGTAAGATCAGAAAAGGCATTTTCTTTTCTTGATTTTTACTGATCAAGCGCCTTTGAGATTTCATCCATAAAAGGGAGAGTGTGTTATTCACTTGACCACTCCCCCAAAAGTTGAATAACTTCTGCCCTCCACTCAACCTGTTCTTCCTTTATTTGAGGAACATCCATACTCTTCATGATGGCACCGTCTCGGATCAATACCACCCTGCTGGCCGTATCAAGGACAAACTCCAGACTATGAGTCGACACAAAGACCGCCCCACCTTGACTGCTTTTTTGTCTCAGCCAATCCGACAGCCACTGTTTTGACGGTATATCTAACCCAACAGTCGGTTCATCTAATATAAAAAGGGAGGCATCTTGAACAATGGCTCCTGCTAAGACGACACGCTGCTTTTGGCCTCTTGAAAGCCTTCCACACAGTTCATTCATCTTCTTTTCCATATGTACTTCTTTCAATGCTTCATATACTTTTTCCTTGATCTGTTTTAAGCCTTTATGATATCCACGTGCACGGAATTGAACATGTTCAGCAACCGTTAGGTCTGGATACAAATAGGGGTGATCAGGAATAAGCGCGACTTGTTTTTGAACATGGGAATGACCAGGCGGGAAACCCTCTATGAGAATTTCCCCTCCATCTGGTTTATATAGACCCGTTACACACCGAATCGTTGTGGTCTTCCCGGCGCCATTAGGCCCAAGCAGTGCCACAACCTCACCTGCTTCGATGGAAAACGACAAATCCTCTACCCCATCACCATTGCTATATCGTTTGCTTACATTCTGAACCTCCATGAATGGCATCAAATCTCTCCCTTTGATTAGAGTGATGTATGCTTATCTATGGTGTGTTATAAAATCAAAAAACGAATGTCATTAGACCTACTAATCTCTAACCCTAATATTACCATATAGAGAATAACAAGGTAATAGGAATGAGGTAATCTATTCTATATACAACGGGAAAATAAAATAGATTATGTACAAAATAAAAAAAGATTGGGTTGCAGCATCCCAATCTTTTATCTATTCACCCAAAACGATCTCCTGACACGCCCAAGCATCCACCTCTACCTTTAAAGCAGGAAAAGCCAATGCCACCACATAAATCATCGTCATACAAGGCAGATGATCGCCTAAAAACTGCCCCAAAATTTGTTTCCTGCTCTCAGCATCGAATTCTCCCACGAGATAAAATACTAGTTTCGTTATATCTTCCACAGCCATATCTGCCGCTTCTACATTTCGTCTCACATTCTCTAACGCTAATTCGAGCTGCTCCAACGGACTTTCGGGGATTTTCCCATCCGCCTCTATTCCCACCTGACCTGACAGGGTTAGCCACCGCTGTGGTCCAGTTGTCTCTATTTGATGGATATATGGTGCAAGTGGCGGGTGAATGGTCTCAGGATTACGTGATATTCTCATGAATAAAAACCCCTTTTCTGAAAATACAGTCAATTTTTATCATCATATCAAACTTTCTACCGTATTCAGACTTTTATGCTCATGGTAAACCTGAAGAAACAATCGCAACAGCCTGCTATAATTCCTGTTTTCTAAAAAGAAACCATCCGATGAGAAAAAAGAAAACAATCAATACCGATACACCTAGAAAACTTGTAAATGCCTGATCCGAATAAGTCCCCTTATGAATCACCTCTTCGGCTGCACTTGTCACGCCTTTAGGCGCAAACTTCCCTAATGTCTCTTCATAAAATGAAGGGACGGTAAACAGAATAAGGTTGATCAAAAGCGACACACCGCCAGCTGTGACAGAACGTTGAAAGAACGCCGAAGCACAAATGGTCGATACCACAATCAGCAATAAATTTGGATAATAAAGAAGTGTTCCTTTTAACACATTGACCCAATCCACATGACCAAATTGAATGTCCACATAATAAACAGAAGCAAGCACCGCCACCACCAGACTAAACAAAGTCAAACAGGCATAGGCGCATATTTTCGAGACATAGTAACTCGTTCGACTGATCGGTTTCACCATAATCATCGCGGTTACTCCAGAGGCACGCTCTCCAGCGATCGTCCCCATCACGATCATAATCAGGATAAACACACCTAGCGAATCAAATTTACTCAATGCACTCGCCAAAGCCTCTCCTGCACTAGGCTCTGGTATGTAAAATGTAGATCCTTCAGGTAAATTAGCTGATTTCGATAGAAGATCCGGCAGCATTTTGAGCGTAATAGGCTGCGTAATCATTAAAATCGTAAAAATGATTGGCACAAACAACATTTTATAACTAGTGAATAACTCCCTAAATTCCTTTTTCAACATCATCATGCATTCACAACCTTCATGAAAATATCTTCAAGCGTCAGCTTAGATAGTCGATAATGGAGGAGAACACCGCCAGATTCAGTGATGAGACGAGGCAGCTCCTTCAATGCTATTTGTTGATTGTTCACTCGCACCTGATAAGCATCTCCTGTCTCAAAGCATTCCTCCACCCAATCCCGCTCCTTTAACAAAGCCAATAATTTCGTATCCTGTTGTTCTAATTGAAATTCAATCACTGGCTGGATATAGTCTTCTTTGATCTGTTTCATGGAAGAAGACATCTCAATTTTGCCACTGTTGATCATGATAATATGATCTGCCACACGTTCAATGTCATCTAAAATATGGGTCGACATAAAGATTAACATCTCTTGTTTCAGACGCTCGATCAATGTCAGAACGTCTTTTCTCCCCATGGGATCAAGTGCAGACACAGGTTCATCCAAGATGAGAACCTTCGGGCTGTTGATAAGCGCTTGCGCAATGGCAAGCCTCTGCTTCATGCCTCCGCTATAGCTGCCAATGGCACGATCCTTCGCCTCATATATGCGGCAAAGCTTCAACAGCTCCTCTGTTTTGGAGCGAATGATTTTTTTCTCTAAATGAAATAACCCGCCAACCCAATGCATCCACTCCTGCCCCGTCATATCCTGATAAAATGCAGGATGCTGCGGACAATACCCAATCACATGACTGATTTGATCCATGTCCTTTGTGACATCCAAACCAGCCACCTTCACGACCCCAGAAGTAGGACGAGCAAGCCCCGTCAAAATCCGGATCGTCGTTGTCTTCCCCGCTCCATTGGCTCCTAAAAAACCGACACATCCAACCTCCCCAACAGAAAACGAGACATCTTTTAACACTTCATGCCGTCCATACGATTTCGTCAGCCCGTGACACTCCAACATATTCAAGCGAATCCCCCCTACTAAGATTGTTTACGACCAAAAATGAAATACGCAATAGGGCCGGCACTGGCCACAAACACAATCACCAAAGCCCAAACCCACTTCAACTCTCCTCTGATCCTCGATGGATCTCTTTTCAGCAAATCGAACAAACCAATCACCATCAAAATCGCTTGCAGCAAAATAAGAGGTAGTATCATCTTCATATCCATCCACGCCACTCCCTTTTCAAACACCAATTTATTTTGATATCACTTCTTTTGACGACATGAAGAGGGGATTCGTTCAAACGGATTTTATTTTTATCGATCGATTGATCTATAAGATATAAAAAAGCCCAGTGAAGGTTAGTTCATTGGGCTTGCTTGTTATTCTCATGATGAACCTCGCAAAATCTTCTCCATCGTCTTTCCTTTCGCTAACTCATCAATCAGCTTATCTAGATAACGAATATTTTTCATGGTTTCTTCCTCAATGTCCTCTACCCGTACACCACAGATGACTCCTTTGATTAAACTACGGGAAGGATGAAGCTCAGGAGCCTCAGCAAAAAAAGTTTCAATGTCTATCTGTTTATCTACCTGTTCCTCCAGCTCTTCTGGACTGTAGCCTGTTAACCAACAAATAATCGTATCGACTTCAGCTTTCGTTTTTCCCTTTCTCTCTGCCTTTGCGATATAGAGAGGATATACTTTTGCAAAACTCATTGTGTAAAGTTTATGTTTGGTCATTTGTTTTTCTCTCTTTCTTTATAAAATATTCAAGCTGTATGGCCTTCTCTATATGCTGCTCTCTTAGTATGCCTATTCTCTTTTTATTACCTGCATCTTTTTTGAAAGATCTATATTTATGAAATTGAACGAAACAGAATCCTAGAAATACACAAACCGGTCCTTCGATGGTAGCAGGACCGCCAATCAACAAATAAGAGCTTATAAACAATGCGATATAAACGATGAAGAAAAAAACAATTCCCCGTTTTTCCTTATTTAAATATTCACTCATAATGAACCCGCTCCCTTGAAAATATACGATTTTATCGAATCTATCTTTCATTTTATTCAGCTCTTTAGACACAAAAATACCCCTTTAGACAATTATATCTAAAGGGGTATCAAAAATCCGATTTTATTTAAAACCTACTCCACCGTCACACTCTTCGCAAGGTTACGTGGTTTATCCACATCACACCCGCGGTGAAGGGCTGCGTAGTAAGCGATCAGCTGTAATGGGACAACAGATGCAAGTGGTGCAAGTGCTGGGTGTACAGCTGGAAGGACGAAACGGTCGCCTTCGTCTTCTAGGCCTTTTAGTGAGATGACACATGGGTTTGCTCCGCGTGCAACGACTTCTTTGACGTTACCGCGAATGCTAAGGTTCACGTGCTCTTGTGTTGCAAGGGCAATGACCGGTGTGCCTTCTTCAATTAAAGCAATTGTGCCGTGTTTGAGTTCTCCGCCAGCAAAGCCTTCTGCTTGGATGTAAGAGATCTCTTTTAGTTTTAATGAACCTTCAAGGCACACATAGTAGTCAAGTCCTCTTCCGATAAAGAATGCGTTACGTGTCACTGTGAAGAAGTCACGAGCGATTTGTTCCATTTCATCCTTTTGATCGACAAGGGCTTCCATTGCGTTTGCTACAATACCAAGCTCTTTGACAAGATCAAAGTCAAGAGATTGACCGTTTAATTCAGCTGCAACTGATGCAAGGATTGCAAGTACAGCGATTTGTGCTGTGTAGGCTTTTGTTGAAGCCACTGCGATTTCTGGTCCTGCATGAAGAAGCAATGTGAAGTCCGCTTCACGAGAAAGCGTAGATCCTGGTACGTTTGTGATCGTTAATGCTTTATGACCAAGTTCTTTGACTTGAACAAGTACAGCACGGCTGTCCGCAGTCTCTCCAGATTGAGAAAGGAAGATGAACAACGGCTTTTTCGATAGAAGCGGCATGTTGTAAGAGAATTCACTTGCTACATGGACTTCTACAGGTACTTTTGCCCAGTCTTCAATGTATTGTTTACCGACAAGTCCAGCATGGTAGCTCGTTCCGCAAGCCACAATGTAAATGCGGTCTGCTTCTGCTACTGCGCTTGCGATATCGCCAGCGACTGACAGTTTGCCGTTTTCGTCTTGATATTCTTGGATGATTTTGCGCATAACAAGCGGCTGTTCATCCGTTTCTTTTAACATGTAGTGAGGATATGTGCCTTTCTCAATGTCGCTTGCATCAAGCTCAGCGATATAAGAAGGACGTGTCATGATATCACCGTCAAGGTTTTTAATAATAACCTCGTCTTTAGTAACAATGACCATTTCTTTATCCATTAATTCCGCATATTCGTTTGTTACTTGAAGCATCGCCATTGCGTCAGAAGCCACAACGTTGAAATCTTCGCCGAAACCAACCAATAATGGGCTTTTGTTTTTCGCCACATAGATTGTTTCTTTGTTTTCGTTATCGAAAAGAGCAATTGCGTAAGAGCCTTTTAGTTGAAGAAGCGTTTGACGGAAAGCTTCTTCTGTATCAAGACCTCTGTTTACAAATTGTTCGATGACTTGAACAACAACCTCTGTATCTGTGTCGCTTTTTAGTGTGACGTCTTGTAAATATTCGCGTGTCAATTGTACATAGTTCTCGATGACACCGTTATGAACAAGCGTAAAACGGCCAGAAGCACTTTGATGCGGATGCGCATTTAGATGGCTTGGTACACCGTGAGTTGCCCAGCGTGTATGTCCGATTCCTGCTGAAGATGCCACGTTTGCATCCACGACTTCACGAAGCTCAGCGATACGTCCTTTTTCTTTGAACACATGCACGCCATCTTCGTTTGCCACAGCGATACCTGCTGAATCATACCCGCGGTACTCAAGCTTCTCTAAACCTTTTAATAAGATTTCCTTCGCATCATTCTGACCAATATAACCTACGATTCCACACATAAATATTCTTCCTCCCGATCATGTGAAAGGGACAAAGAAAGCCTACTAAAATAGAAGGGACATTTCTTCGTCCCTCTCTACATGTTTAATTTGGGAGATCATGTGTATTCCCTTTGTACAAAGAGTCACCTCTTTGCTTTAAAGAAACACTTACGGCTGTGATCTCTTTTTTTGATCAGCCGGGAGGCATCCGCCGAAAATTCGATAACCTCCATCCTCGTCAACTAAGCATCTTTCGTCCGATCGCTTAGTTCGGGCGCTATAATTATAAGAGAGTTTCTGAACATCTACCCTGCCTTTCCTGATAGAATAAAAATCCAGTAACACAAGGATGATTGTACTATAAGGTCTGACCTCCGTCAATCACAATGTGCGGGTGATCCCCTTCATTTGAGAAAGTGAGACCTCCATACACTATATGCGATGAGGCTTGTCTCGTTCTACCTTTGATGTGCTCTCCTATGTATGAAGACAGCGGCAAATTGCCCTCGCTTATAAGATTCGTACAAATCCATCCATTTATGTCGCTTATTCGAAAAAAAAGCAAACCGCTGTTAGCGATTTGCTTTCATCTATTACTCAATACCCATTTCTTCTTTCACAACAGCTGTAATTCGAGCCACATATTCATTACACAGCTCTTTTGTTTTCGCCTCTGCCATGACACGTACAAGCGGCTCTGTTCCAGATGGACGAACAAGAATGCGGCCGTCACCATTCATCTCTTTTTCGACCTCTTGGATCACCGCTTTTACTTTTTCATTTTCTTCTACTTTATATTTATCAGACACTTTCACATTCACTAATAGCTGCGGGAACTTTTCCATTTCCGCTGCAAGCTCTGATAATGTTTTCCCTGTCGCTTTGAGCGTATTCACAAGCATGATCGCAGAAAGCATGCCATCACCTGTCGTATTGTAATCAAGGAAAATCAAATGGCCTGACTGCTCACCGCCGACATTATAGCCGTCCTTTTTCATCGCTTCGACCACATAGCGGTCACCAACAGCTGTTTGAATGCTCTTAATGCCTTGTTTCTCAAGCGCTTTATAGAAACCAAGGTTACTCATGACCGTTGACACGACGGTGTCATCCTTTAACCGGCCTTCATCCTTCAAATAACGTGCACATATGTACATAATTTGATCGCCGTCTACGATATCACCTTTTTCATCGACTGCAATTAAACGGTCACCGTCACCATCAAACGCAAGACCAATATCTGCACCCTTCTCCTTCACAAAAGCAGAAAGTGCCTCTGGATGAGTGGAACCTACACCATCATTGATATTCAATCCGTTTGGAGATGTTCCCATTGTGGACACATCAGCATCTAAATCTGCAAATAAATGTGTCGCTAGAGAAGAGGTTGCACCGTGTGCACAGTCAAGCGCCACGTGAATACCTGTAAAATCCTCGTCCGCTGTCTGCTTTAAGAATTGCAGGTATTTCTGACCGCCTTCAAAGTAGTCGTTCACCGTTCCAAGATCGGCTCCAACCGGGCGTGGTAATTGATCGACTGGCTGATCCATCAGCTGCTCAATTTCGTTTTCCTGTTCATCTGACAGCTTAAAGCCGTCACCTCCGAAGAATTTAATGCCGTTGTCTTGAACTGGATTGTGTGAAGCAGAAATCATGACACCCGCTTCAGCATCCATTGCCTTCGTTAAATAAGACACACCAGGAGTTGAGATCACACCTAGACGCATCACTTCAGCTCCAATTGAAAGTAAGCCTGCAACAAGCGCTCCTTCTAACATATGACCAGATACACGTGTGTCTCGACCAACGAGTACCTTTGGACGTTCTTTATCCTTCGTGAGCACATAGCCGCCAAATCTCCCAACCTTAAATGCGAGCTCTGGCGTTAATTCGCTATTCGCTACACCCCTTACACCATCAGTTCCAAAGTACTTGCCCATGTTTCAATCGCTCCTTTTTTACCATTCAAGAGGACGCTTCGTCCTCTTTTTTATCTTCTTTGACCCGCTGTCTTTGACTCGATTCTTTCTTTGCTTTATCTTGCGTGGATTCTTCTTTACTCTTCTCACCCTGATCATCGTCATCAGTTGATGGATCTTGTTGATCTTTTTGATTCTTCCGATCATTCGTCGAAGCCGGCTGATCCTCTGTTTCAGTAGAAGTGAGTTTCACTTTGACCTTTGATCTCGATAATGTCCAAGTCACATTTTGAGGACCATTCACTTGAACTTTGACCTCATGGGTTCCTTCGTTCAAGTCCCCTGCATTGATATAGGCTTCAACATCTGAAGCCTTTAGTTTATCAATCGCACTCTTTGATCCCTTTGCTGTTAACGTGAGCCGTCCAGAAGAGGGGCTCACAAAATCAGAAGTGAGATCCTTGCTCAAACCCACGACAGAAATCGGTACATTATCGATCTTTTTTTCTTCAGCTGTTGCAACCTTCACTTTGATCTTAACAGTTTCGGGTGATACCTTTTTCACACCATCTGGCAGGGGAATATCGGCATCAATCTCCTTATCATCTTTGATCTTGCTTAAGTCCAGCTTGACGCCATCAATAAAATCAAGTGCATCCAGCACCTTTTGAGAGCCGTACACTGTGACCTCACTCGGGCTTGTCTCAATGCTTGAGATGCTGATCCCTTCTGGCAAGCTGCCCGTCCGCTCAATTTTAAAAGGAACCTTTTTGCTTGGACTAGAGATTGGGACCGTAATATCCACCACGGACGGACTTACTTCAACTGGCAACTCATTCCCGCTGCTATCATACACAGTGAGCTTCGCTTCTTTTTCAATTTGCTGATCGACATCTTCTAAGTTTACAAAAGCTTTAATGACAGAAATTTTGTCGATGACGTCCTTTGATCCAGTAACTGTGACCTTTTTCGGATTCACAATGGGCTGTTCAGGTGAATAGCCGTCTTTGATTTTATTTTGATTATAAAACTCGGTTTCAACAGGAAATTCAGCTGTCGTTTTTTCTTGTATCGTCACAGTCGTCACAGATGGATTAATCGATAGTGTGAGTCCCTTCGATACATCTCTTGCCTTCAGCTCCACTTTATGTGTACCTGTCGATAAGTTCTGCATGTCTGCGTAAATTTCAAAATTCTTTGTTTGTCTTGCTGTTTTCACAGCACTAGTTGATCCTTTAATCGTGACATTGACTGTCTGCGGCACACCAGTGACGACATATTTCTCGTCATCATAATACGCTTTAACAGGAATGTCGGTTAAAGTTGCTTCATCTGTCGTCGATGTTGGGAAAAAGGATTCACCGATTTTTTTCGGCGTGGGCGCTTGCGCTGAATTGACTGCACCATACAGCAATAAAGCGAAGACCAATGCAAGAAGCTTAACGGCCCAGCGATTATTCAAAATCTTATCCATTTTTCTTGCCCCTCCAATACCATTTGGTCGAGGAAGCATCTTTGCTGTTCTTACTAAATTCAGCAATCAGCATTTCTTCAAGCGCTTCTTCTGTCAATTCTCGGTGGAGATCACCATTCCTTGCGACAGAAATACCGCCAGTTTCCTCAGAAACGATGACAGTTAAGCTGTCTGTCACTTCACTTATCCCAACTGCCGCCCTATGACGCGTCCCAAGCTCCTTAGAGATAAAAGGGCTTTCTGACAGCGGTAAATAGCAAGCTGCAGCTGCAATCTCATCCCGCTTCATAATGACAGCACCGTCATGAAGCGGTGTATTCGGAATGAAAATATTAATGAGCAGCTCTGAACTCACCTTTGCATTCAAAGGAATTCCTGTCTCTATGTAATCATTCATTCCGGTATCGCGCTCAATTGTCAGCAGCGCGCCGATTCTGCGTTTCGCCATATAGTTAATTGCTTTTGTAATTGCCTCGATCGTTTTCTGCTGCTGTTCCTCTACAGGTGTCCCGCTTCTTGAGAAGAAACGGCCGCGCCCAAGCTGCTCAAGCGCTCTCCTTAGCTCTGGCTGAAAAATAATAATGATCGCAAGGAATCCCCACGTAATCGCTTGATCCATCAGCCATTGAAGTGTGTTAAGACCGAGATACGCACTTCCCATCCTGACGAGAACAATGACCACAATTCCCTTTAAAAGCTGAACCGCTTTTGTTCCGCGGATGACCATCATTAATTTATATATCACATACCAAACAACGAGAATATCAACAGCATTACCGAGGTACTGCAAAAAAGGAATATCCCCTAAAGCCATTTCCTCGTCCTCCAGAATTTTCAGTTATTCTTCGTTTGATGCATTTTTTAATAAAAAAAGAGCCTATGTATCAATACATAGCGTGGCTATTATACCACATTTTGTTTCAGCAAGGAAAATAGTTGCCATATCTGGCTGACTTGCTAGTATGCTTGAATCTCAGCAATGTATAGAAAAAGAGCAGCCCCCCTTAGAGACTGCTCTTAAACCGCTTGAGTTACTTTTGCTCCTCTGGACCAATGACCCGCATCACGTTTTGTGCTGTTGATTTCATTTTGTACCAGATCCAATCAAACACTTCATTAATTTCATTAATTTGACCAGTGACTTGTCCGGCAGAAGCAGTCAGCTGTTCCCCATTGACGACGGTGACATTTCCATCAACCTTGCCTTCTACAATCAGCTTGCCATTTTTGACAGTGATGTCACCTTTTACGGTTTCCCCTTTAGGTACGGTCACTGTATCATTTTCAACGACGAGATTCGGCTGCTTTGACACACTGAAATTATGATCGGTATTCCAGCTTGTAAACAGACTGCCTCCCATCAAAATGAGAAAGAGGGCAGCGGCTACCATCAGCGGGTGAGCTTTGATCCATCTTTGAACCGACACACGCTTTTTCTCCTTTGGAAGACCTGCCATCACCTTTGCAGTGAAATCAGATGGTGCTTCTATATGAGATGTACTCTGCACTAGCGCGATGGATTTCTCAATTTGTTGAAAATGAGTACGGCATTCCTCACACGATTGCAGATGGCTTTTTAATTCTTTTTCGTCTTGGGGCTCAATGTCCCCGTCTAAATACTGATGCATAAGCTGGACGATTTTATCCTGACAGCTCATCAAAATCACCTCACTCAAAGGTCTCTCAACTGTTTCCGGAGAGCCTCTCTACCCCTGTGTATTCTCGTTTTCACCGTACCAACTGGTATATTGAGAATCTCACTAATTTCTTTTAACGAGAGTTCATCAATATACTTTAATACGATGACCGAACGATATTTGTCGGGTAACCTTAGAATTTTTTGCTGAATGGTACTCGATAATTCAAGAGATACCACCTCATCCTCTGGCAAAATGCCATCAGCAGCAATTTGAGAATACATATTTAATCCTTCTGTTCCTGCCACCTCTGCATCTAAATAATAATCCGGCTTTTTTTTGCGAATACGGTCGATGGTCAGGTTGGTTGCAATGCGGTACAGCCACGTGGAAAACTTACGATTCACATCAAAGCTTTCGATATTCACATAGGCTCGAATAAACGCCTCCTGCGCAATATCCTCCGCTTCGTGTGCATTCCCAAGCATACGGTAGCACAGCTGATAAATTTTGTCTTTATACAGGTCTACGATGTCTGCAAATGCGTTCTGGTCGCCTTTTTTCACTTGCTTAATTCTCTTTTTAATCATTGTGTCCATAGTATATTCAACCTCTGCCTTCACCGGTCTTTATGTATACGAACCTCTTTCCAAAAGGTTTCATTCTCCTCTAAAAAATAGTGTAACAAATTTTTGACAGTGTGTTACGCTTATCAACCGGTAAAAACCTTAACATATCCTTAAATTTTCCCAAAACAAAAAAGAACGGGAACAAGTCCCGCTCTACCTACAATAGCTTTTCACCCATTAATGAACCAATTAACGCAACTGCCGCTTCAGCGGTTTTGTTTTTCTCATCTAAAACCGGATTTACTTCAACAAATTCAGCAGACGTTAAAATACCCGCCTCCTCTAAAAGCTCCATTGCGAGATGACTCTCCCGGTAACTAATGCCGCCTGCTACCGGAGTACCTACACCAGGGCATTCCGCTGGATCTAATCCATCTAAATCAAGCGACAGATGGACACCATCGGTTCTCTCCTTTAGATACGCAATCGCTTCCTCCATCACCCTTGTCATCCCTAAACGATCAATTTCATGCATCGTATACACTTTAATGCCTTTCTCTCGAATCAATGCCCGCTCTCCTTCATCTAAAGATCGAGCACCAATTATAACGACATTTTCAGGCTTCAATTTAGGCGAATAACCGCCAATGTTCGTTAAATCTGCATGTCCAAAACCGAGACTGACAGCAAGCGGCATGCCATGAATATTTCCAGAAGGAGAGGTTTCCTCCGTATTCAAATCCCCGTGTGCATCATACCAAATGACACCTAAGTTTTCATAATGCTTGGCTACCCCAGCAAGTGTGCCTATCGCAATGCTGTGATCACCGCCTAAAATGAGCGGAAACGAACCAGATTGCACAATACTGTCAACCTTCTCAGCAAGCAGCTGATTTGCACCAGCATTCTCCGTCAAATTCTTCAGCTTTTCACTTGTATATAAACCTTTCTCATCATCTCTTTGTTCAACTGGAATATCTCCAAGATCCTCTACATCAAATGAGAGCGTTTCCAATTTTTCTTTTACGCCTGCACAACGAATCGCACTCGGGCCCATATCGACGCCCCTTCTCGTTTGACCCAAGTCCATTGGAACTCCAATAATCGTGACCTTCTTTTGCTCTCCCATATGTACATCCCCTTTCCGTTCATGCTTATATTTTACTTTCTTGATGCCTTCTGACTCAACTCGACAACATTTTGAATAGTTATACAGTCCCTCTGCCAACATAAAAAAAGACACCTTTTTCAAAAAGGTGTCTTAACTGGGCTAGCTGGATTCGAACCAACGCATGACGGAGTCAAAGTCCGTTGCCTTACCGCTTGGCTATAGCCCAAAAATGGTGGAGGGGGACGGATTCGAACCGCCGAACCCGGAGGGAGCGGATTTACAGTCCGCCGCGTTTAGCCACTTCGCTACCCCTCCACATATGGAATTGATAAAGAAAAAACAGTGCCGGCAAGAGGACTTGAACCCCCAACCTACTGATTACAAGTCAGTTGCTCTACCAGTTGAGCTACACCGGCATATGGTGGAGGATGACGGGCTCGAACCGCCGACCCTCTGCTTGTAAGGCAGATGCTCTCCCAGCTGAGCTAATCCTCCACATCATGGTGACCCGTACGGGATTCGAACCCGTGTTACCGCCGTGAAAGGGCGGTGTCTTAACCGCTTGACCAACGGGCCAGTTTGTCAAGTTTGTTGTTTCCGTGAAGCTGACAAAAGTTATTATATACAGGTTGTCCCCCTTTTGTAAAGGGGATTTTTATTTTTTTTATTTTCTAACTATTTACTCCCTATTCGTTCAACAATTTGACTGAAATATAATTTCAATATTCAAATATAATATTGAAATTTCATATCATACTCAATATACTGAAAATGAAGAAATAAGGAGGTATGTCACATGCAGCCATCTCAACTGCGTTCTTTGACAACAGAATCAAGAAACCCCAACACAATGGGAATTTCTCAAGCAGATCCGCTTGAAATACTCCAGATGATCAATGAAGAAGATATGAAGGTCGCTCAAGCAGTCAACCTTGTACTTCCACATGTCAAAACAGCAAGTGACTTTGCTTATGAATCCATCTCAAATGGAGGCAGACTCATTTATTTAGGCGCCGGAACAAGCGGCAGAATTGGCGTAATGGATGCTGTCGAATGTCCCCCAACCTATAGCGTCTCACCTGATGTCATTGTTGGCATCATGGCAGGCGGAGACTCAGCTTTTTCTCAAGCTGCCGAAGATGTGGAAGACAGTGAAGAAGCCGGCAAACAGGATTTAGTACACATCCACCTGACATCAAAAGATACAGTCGTCGGTATTGCCGCAAGCGGCAGGACACCTTATATCATCGGCGCTTTAAACTATGCAAAGTCGATTGGAGCTAAAACAGTAGCACTCAGCTGCAATGAACAAGCAGAAATTAGCGAGCTTGCAGATTGCGCCATTGAGGTCATTGTAGGACCAGAAGCCATCACTGGGTCAACAAGAATGAAAGCAGCATCCGCTCATAAAATGATTTTAAATATGCTTTCCACGTCTGTCATGATTAGACAAGGCAAAGTATATGAAAACCTGATGGTTGATGTAAAAGTCAGCAATCATAAATTAAAAGAACGCGCCATCACCATCATTCAACATGTGACAAACGCTTCCTACGAACAAGCCGTGAAGACTCTTGAAGCAGCAGACTTAGAAGTCAAAACGGCCATCGTCATGCTCCAAACAAACACAGACAAGAAAACAGCCAAAGATTTACTCAACAAAACGAATGGCCACATCGACAAAGCGATCTCACGTTATCAATCCTAAAGGAGGCAGAGCTCATGTCAGCAGGTGGACTTACCCTACTACACACAATCAAATCAAAGCTTCCCCAATCTGAAAAAATCATTGCAGACTATATCCTTGCCCATCCTGACAAAGTCATTAAAAGTACAGTACACGAAATCAGTCAGGCAGCCGGCGCAAGCAGCTCTGCAGTCATCCGCCTTTGTAAATCTCTCGGGCTGGATGGCTATCACGATTTAAAAATGCGGATCGCTGGAGACTTGATGCATGACGATAAACAAGGCTACAGAGATATCGAACAAGATGAACCGCTTCAATCCATTATTCAAAAAACAGCAGGAAACTCGATTCAATCGATTAAGGACACCGCTTCTATTTTAAATGCAGATGCTTTAGAAAAGGCTGTTCAATTACTGCTGCATGCAAACCAAATTCATTTTATCGGTGTTGGTGCATCTGGCATCGTCGCAGCTGATGCCCAGCAGAAATTTCTCAGAATTAACTATGCAGCGACAGCCTTCACTGACATGCACATTGCATCTACGGTCATTGCAAATGCGGGAGAGAATGACATTGTGTTTGGTATCTCCTTTTCAGGAGAAACGTTAGACATCATTCAAGCCCTTCAGCTTGCAAAAGACAACCAAGTGAAAACCATTGCTTTAACACATCCAGGTCATACAAGCGTTTCTGCTTTATGTGATGTTCACCTATCGACGTCCGGTTCCAATGAAGCACCTTTTCGCAGTGCTGCCACTTCCTCTAGAATGGCACAGCTCTACTTAATTGATGTCTTGTTCCTCAGTTTAGCTTCTCGTCAATATGAAGAGACAGCCCAATATATTGACAAGACAAGGCATGCCATCCGCTCCATGAAACGAAAATCAAAGGGGGATTCAACATGAGTCATCAAAAGAAATATCAGCAGTTGGCGAAAGACATTCTTTCACTCTGTGGTGGTTCTGAAAATATCTCTTCCCATACACATTGTATGACAAGGCTCCGAATTACACCGATGGACAATGAAAAAGTTCACGTCACAGCAATCAAAGAACTCGATGGCGTCATTGGCGTCGTCGAAGCAGAAACGCTTCAAATCATTTTAGGCACTGGCGTTGTCAACCAAGTATCAAGTGCGTTTGAAGAGCTGCTAAATGCCTCTGGCTCTTATGATTTAAACAACGAAGCACAAAAAAACAAGCAAGCCATTTCACAAAAGAACCGCACACCGTTCAAGCTGTTCTTACGTCGGATTGCCAGCATTTTCATTCCAATTATTCCGGCACTAGTTGCCTCAGGTCTGATTACCGGAATAACAAAAGCAATCGTGCAAGCAGGCTGGCTTGACGAAAAATCTCAAGCTGCGATTATTTTAACGGTTATCGGTTCTGGACTTTTCGCTTATCTCGGGATATTAGTCGGAACAAATGCCGCAAAGGAATTTGGAGGCTCTCCTGCATTAGGCGCATTAGCTGGTATCCTCATTATTAACCCAGCCTCCGCAGACATTATGTTATTTGGCACAAATATTCTACCAGGCAGAGGCGGACTCATCGGTGTTCTTCTAGCCGCCATCTTTATGGCACTTGTGGAAACCCGAATTAGACGCTTCGTCCCGCAATCACTTGATATCATCGTCACACCAACCATCACACTGCTCATTACAGGTATTTTCACGTACGTTGTCTTCATGCCAGTCGGCGGATTTATATCTGATGCCATCACCTCAGGACTGACTTATCTATTGAATATGGGCGGAATTTTCGCAGGATTTGTTCTTGGTGCTACCTTCCTCCCACTTGTTGTAACAGGACTTCACCAAGGGCTGACACCGATTCATATGGAACTCATCAATTCAATTGGAGATGACCCGCTTCTGCCAATTCTCGCTATGGGCGGTGCAGGACAGGTCGGCGCTGCATTCGCCATTTATATGAAAACAAAAAAGAAAAAGCTCAAAAGAGCCATCGCTGGCGGACTTCCTTCAGGGATGCTGGGCATTGGCGAACCACTCATTTTCGGTGTCACACTCCCGCTGGGACGACCATTTCTCACCGCTTGTCTTGGTGCAGGAATCGGCGGCGCATTTCAAGCCTACTTCCAAATTGCGACGAAAGCCATCGGGGTATCCGGTCTTCCATTAACCTTTATTGTTAACACACATCAAATGCTTCTTTACTTAATTGGACTATTTATCGCATATGTTGCTGGATTTTTCTTCACATACTTATTTGGATTTCATGATGATATGGCTGTTGAATTCGAGGATCACAATCAATAAGGAGGTTTAGACCTTGAAGAAATGTTTTCTTTTGATCACATGTCTGCTCATGCTCCTTGGGTTACCAGTACAAACATTTGCAACTAGCTCCCATCCTGTATCGTCTTTGTCTAAAACAGCACCTGAAGAATATCCCGTTTTAAAAAAAGCAAAACGACCGGAACAAGTAGGTGTTTCTTCCAGGCAGCTGAGGAAGGTTGATCAAATGATTCAAAATGACATCAAAGCAGGATTTCCAGGAGCCGCTCTCATCATTATCAAGGACGGAAGAATCGTCCATCAAAAAGCCTATGGCTACCGGCAAAAATACGATGGCACAACAGAGCTCAAATCGTATAAAAAAATGAAAAAGGATACACTATTCGATCTGGCATCCAATACAAAAATGTATGCGACCAACTATGCCCTGCAAAAGCTTGTCTACGAGAAAAAACTTGATGTCAACGAAAAAATACAGACCATCCTTCCAGATTTTCAGGATGAACCTGATGCAAAAGTAACCGGTAAAGACCAGCTCAGGGTAAAAGATCTTCTCACCCATTCTGCGGGTCTCCCTTCCAGTGTCTTATTTTATAGCAAAGAAACAGCTGGCTCTTTTTATTCTCAAGACAGAAAAACAACGATGAAATGGCTGCCAAAGATACCGCTGCAATACAAGCCAGGTACCCAGCACATTTATAGTGACATTGATTACATGCTGCTAGGCATGATCATCGAGAAGAAAACAGGCATGCCTCTTGATCAATATGTCGAGTCAACGATTTATCGGCCGCTAGGTCTCAAACATACAATGTTCAATCCGCTGCAAAAAGGGTTCAAGCCGAAGCATTTTGCAGCAACTGAACGTTTAGGCAATTCACGAGACGGTGTCATCGATTTTGAAAACATCCGACGGTACACCCTGCTAGGTGAAGTACACGACGAGAAAGCATATTACTCAATGGCAGGTATCTCCGGCCACGCTGGACTTTTCTCGAATACCTCAGATATGGCCGTGCTGCTTCAGCTGATGCTTAATAAAGGAGGCTATGGAAAAACAACCATCTTTGATCAGGCTTCTATCGATCTCTTTACAGCCTCATCTGATACGAACCCAACTTACGGGCTAGGCTGGCGAAAAAACGGTCATACTGACATGGAATGGATGTTTGGAAAATATGCAAGTAACGAAGCCTATGGGCATACTGGCTGGACCGGCACCATGACGTTGATTGATCCTAAACACAATTTAGGTGTCGTGTTGCTGACGAATAAGAAACATTCACCCGTTGTTTCACCAGAAACAAATCCTAATCAATTTGAAGGCGACCTGTTCCCAACTGGTACTTATGGAAGCATCATGACCGCAATCTACGAATCTTTTCAGTAAAAGGAGGAATTCGATGTTGAAAGCTCTCTTCCCCGCTGCACTGGTTTTAGCCCTGCTAACCTCTTCCATTCCAACGGAAAAGGTTAGCTCTGCCTCTCTGCCAACCGCTAAACAAATGGTTCAAGACATGTCACTGGATGAAAAGATAGGTCAAATGCTCATGCCGGACTTTCGCAACTGGCAAACAAAAGATGAATCCGCATCTACAGGCTTCACAAAGATGAATAACGAAGTATCTCACCTTGTAGAAAAATATCATCTAGGCGGTGTCATCTTATTTGCCGAGAATGTCGTTGATACAAAACAAACCGTGAAACTCACCCATGAATTTCAAAAAGCATCACCAAACATTCCTTTACTCATTTCCATTGATCAAGAAGGCGGAATCGTCACAAGGTTACAAAAGGGAACACATTTCCCAGGAAATATGTCGATTGGTGCCTCTAGAAGCAAAAAAAATGCATATGACACAGGAAAAATCATCGGAAAAGAATTAAACGCCTTAGGCATCAATACAAACTTCTCTCCTGTGCTTGATGTGAATAATAACCCAAACAACCCCGTCATTGGTGTCCGTTCCTTTAGCTCTGATCCTGCTCTTGTCTCTATACTTGGCCTTCAAACCATGAAAGGACTTCAAAAGGAAAAGACCATTTCCACACTAAAACATTTCCCGGGACATGGTGATACTGCCGTCGATAGTCACTACGGCTTGCCGCTCGTAGAGCATGACCTAGATCGTTTAAAAAAGGTTGAGCTGTATCCGTTCCAACAAGCGATCAATGCTGGTGCAGATATGGTCATGACCGCTCATGTGCAATTTCCTGCCATTGATGACACAACGTATCGAAGCAAAAAAGATGGCGAGGACATCATGGTTCCAGCAACCTTATCAAAAAAAGTCATCACACACTTATTAAAAGAAGAGATGGGCTTTCAAGGTGTTGTTGTGACAGACGCTCTAAATATGAAAGCGATTGCAGATAATTTCGGACAGGAAGAAGCCGTCGTGATGGCCATTAAAGCAGGCGTCGACATCGCTCTCATGCCAGCACCAGTCACCTCATTAAAAACAGAGAAAAACCTAGAGAATGTATTCAATGCTGTCAAACAAGCAATTTTAAAGAAAGAGATTCCGATGTCGCAGATCAACGAATCTGTCGAAAAAAATCTTCAATTGAAAATCAAACGCGGCATTATTTCCTCCAAAAAACCAATCAATCTTGAGAAAAAAATCAAAAAAGCCACTCAAGTCGTTGGGAAAAAGTCGCACCTTAAAGCAGAACAAAAAATGGCACGTGAAGGGATCACCCTGCTTAAAAACAACAAAAAAACCTTACCTTTCAAGCCTAAAAAGAATGACAAAATCGTGGTCATGGCACCTTACGAAGATCAGACAAAAGCAATGTCTGTCACAGTCGAATCTCTCATGAAACAAAAAAAGATCAAGTCTGTAAGCATCCAGTCATATGCTTTTGCGGATAAAACGTTCACCAAAGATACAGCCAAACTGATTCAAGAAGCTGACTATGTCATCACTGGCTCTTACGTTGTCCAAAATGATCCAGCAGTGAATGATGGCGTAATTGATGACAATGTCCAGGATCCGAAAAAATGGGCAACCGCCTTCCCTCGTGCTGTCATGAAAGAAGCAGCAGCACAAAACAAAAAAATGGTCATCATGAGTCTTAGAAATCCTTATGATGCGGCAAATTTTGAAGAAGCCGATGCCTTACTAGCTGTGTACGGTTTTAAAGGCTACTCAAACGGACAATTCAATCAGCCAAATATTCCTGCTGGACTAGAAGTGATATTTGGAGCTGCATCACCTAAAGGGAAACTGCCAGTTGATATCCCATCTGTCACTCATCCAAATCAAACCCTTTACCCATTCGGCTATGGCCTCAACTTGAAAGGGAAACAGATCAAATAGGAGGGATTCTCTTGAAGAAAACAGTCAGTTTCATACTCGCAAGCTTTCTCATGATGAGCACATTGACCGCTGCCTCTCCCGCAGAAGAACGAACAGTCACAAAAGGGAAAAAAGCATCAGTCAAAACAGGGATCGAAACACTACTCTCAAGCAATCTTTCATGGCTAAAAGGGAAAAGAGTTGGTCTCATTACAAACCCGACTGGCATCGATGCAAATATGAAAAGCAGTGTCGATCTCCTATTTGAACATCCAAATATCAAGCTCACTGCTTTATATGGACCTGAACACGGCGTACGCGGCGATGCACAAGCAGGAGAAGGCGTCGAATCCTATACCGATGAAAAAACAGGGCTTCCTGTTTACTCTCTTTATGGAAAAACAAGAAAACCAACTCCTGAAATGCTGAAAAATGTAGATGTCCTGCTGTTTGATATTCAAGACGTTGGTACTCGTTATTACACCTATATTTACACGATGGCCTATGCGATGGAAGCCGCTAAAGAAAACAACATTCCCTTTGTTGTCCTAGACCGCCCAAATCCCATTGGCGGACTAAAAGTAGAAGGACCTGTTTTAGAGCCTGAACACGCCTCATTTGTAGGGCTCTATCCCATCCCATTAAGACATGGAATGACTACTGGTGAGCTTGCAAAACTGTTTAACAAAGAGTTTCATATCAATGCTGATGTAACAGTCATCAAAATGAAAAATTGGAAGCGGTCCATGACATTCGATGATACAAAGCTGCCGTTCGTCCTTCCTTCTCCTAACATGCCAACAGTGGATAGTACCTTTGTATATCCTGCCACAGGGTTAATTGAAGGCACAAATGTCTCTGAAGGCAGAGGAACGACAAAACCATTCGAGCTCATTGGTGCACCATATATCAATAGCAGCGAGCTGGCAGATCACTTAAATCAGCTAAAACTAAAAGGCGTTCAATTTAGACCTGTGTCATTCACCCCCACATTTTCTAAACATGCCGGTACACTATCTCATGGTGTGCAGTTATATGTCACAGACCGCTCATCCTTCGAAGCGGTGAAAACGGGGTTATCCATCATCAAAGAAATACATGATTTATACCCTAATGACTTTGAGTTCCTTCAAACAGGCAGCTTTGACAAACTCATCGGGAATGGCTGGATGAAAGAAGAAATCAATAAAGGAACTTCCGTCAAACATATGATGAAACGCTATCATCACGACCTCAAAACATTCGAAAAGAAACGAAAAAAATATCTCATCTATTAAATCACAGAAAAAACCTCCATCTATCAAAGGATGGAGGTTTTTTTCATGAGAAAGATTTGGTCACAGCAGGTGCTTTCAGCTCAAAACGATTGAGTAAGAAACCAAACAAGGCAGCAAGCACTTGCTGAAACAGCATGCCAATCACCACAGGAACAGCGACAGCAGGCGGGAAAAAGCTAATGGCAAGCACAGCCCCCGCACTAATGTTTCTCATACCGCCCGTATACACGATAGCCACAATCTCTCCTTGAGTACATTTCATCGTCTTTCCAATCAACCATGCAAACGCATATCCGCTCATCGCAATGAGAAACACAGTCGCTGCCTTGCTAAAAAATGCGGCATCCAGTTCACGCAAGTATGGCGCAACAACAGAACTGTTAATCGACACCACTACAAACAAGCCTATTTTTGAAAAAGGTGACAGTGTCTGACTAATCATTTTTGTCACAGCAGGCTTTGCATATTGACGAACGAGCATCCCTAAAATAGATGGAAGCACCACCATCCCAAACAGCCCTTTCATGATCGCGACCATGTCCATATGAACCTGTGTACCGGCCAAAAGTGACAAACTGGCTGGCACAATCAATGGCGAAAGCAATGTATCAATTAAAATAATGGATAACGTTAACCCAACATTCCCTTTATACATTGCCGCCCATATCAAACTAGAAACTCCTGTGGGAATCACCATTGCAAGTGTCAAACCGGTGATCGTCATGGCATCACCCGCAAATATGAGATGTCCCGCTGACCAAGCATAAAGAGGCATCAACACGTGCAAAATCATAAACGATAAAATCAAAGGCAATGGGTGCATCACCGTATGCTTTAACGCTGAAAAAGTTGAAGACAAGCTCCCAGCAAAGGTCATAACAGCAAATACCCATGGCACTAAAAACGTAAAATCTTTTAAATAGGCCGCCAATAAAACACCGAGTAACACACTAAAAGGTGTAATGAGCGGCATCATCCGGCCGAGCACTTGATTCAAACGCACAAGCATGCCGGCCACCTCCATCCTTCACTTTCTTTCCTTCTCTATTGTAACAGACAGAAAGGCCTTTTTAAGAACCATTCACTTGTTTCACAAGCTTTCGACTTGATGTATCCATTCCAACTACGTCCACCTGGACGCCATTTGCTTGATACCTCTCCTTTATACGTTCTATCGCTGCTACGCCTGATTCATCCCATATACGCGCTTCAGACAAATCAATCACAACAGATTGGAGATCTTTCCCCTGATGGAAAGCTTGGATCAAGTCCGTGACAGAAGCAAAGAAAATTTGCCCTTTAACTCGATATACCCAAGTACCTGCCTGGCTTTCTTTAGAAGTAATATGAAGCTTCGATATCTTTGCGACAAAGAACACCGCACTAAGCAGCACACCTGCAAAAACGCCTTTTGATAAATCATGAGTCAACACCACCGTCACGACCGTGACAACCATCACAATAGAATCTGTTTTCGGATTCTTTTTTAGCTGCTGAAAAGAACTCCAATCAAATGTGCCAATGGAAACCATGAACATCACAGCCACTAGAGCAGCCATCGGAATTTGAACCACAACATCACCTAGTACAAAAATCAGCACCATTAAAAAAGCACCCGCTACAAAGGTAGAAAGCCGGCCTCGTCCACCTGCCTTCGTATTAATCACAGATTGACCAATCATCGCGCAGCCAGCCATACCACCAAAGAATCCTGCAACCACATTAGCAATCCCTTGACCTCTCGCTTCCTTGTTCTTATTACTAGACGTCTCTGTCATATCATCGACAATCTGTGCGGTTAAAAGAGACTCAAGTAAACCAACCATCGCAAGTGCTAAAGAATAAGGAAAAATGATAGCAAGTGTTTCCCAACTAAACGGAACTTGAGGAATCAGAAAAACAGGCAAAGAACTTGGAAGCTCTCCCATATCTCCAACTGTTCTAACATCAATATGTCCAAATACAGCCAATATCGTCATTACAATAATGGCAATGAGTGGGGAAGGTATCACCTTTATCACCATAGGCAATAAATAAATGATCAGCAGGGCACCACCTGTCATCATATACATGGCTAATGATTCCCCAACGAAATGTGGAAGCTGAGCCATGAAGATCATAATAGCCAACGCATTGACAAAGCCAACCATGACGGACCTCGGAATAAATTTCATCAAACGAGATACTCGGCACAATCCGAACACAATTTGAATCAAACCCGTCAAAATCGTAGCTGCAAACAAATATTGCAACCCATGATCAGCAACCAAGTTAACCATGACGAGAGCCATAGCCCCTGTTGCAGCCGAAATCATGCCTGGGCGTCCACCAACAAACGAAATCACAATCGCAATACAAAACGATGCATACAACCCGACTTTCGGATCAACGCCCGCAATAATCGAAAACGCAATGGCTTCAGGAATTAAAGCCAGTGCGACTAATATACCCGCAAGAACGTCCTGACGTACATGTCCAAACCATTCTTGCTTTACAAATAAATCTTTCAAACCATCTACTCCTTTTTATATACATTCCGTACATGGAAAAAGAAGATCAACTATACCTGGAGATGAAGAAAGGAAAAACAAACGATACTTCACTTTCGGGGGAAAAGAGGAACGTACAGAGTCTTTTGATATAGAGGATAGCACTTTAGTAAGAATAAAAGAAAGAGACTGAAGAATCAAGATCAAAAAGAAGGAGATAAGTAAAAAAGCGATGCAACAATGCTGTGCAAGCCGTTTTATTCGCTTTCCTAAAGTCATCAGTCTACTGATCATCGAGCAGTTCAATATATATGTAAACAAACAAAAAAAGCCTTCTCATCATCGAGAAACCTTGTCATATCAACATATAGAGGAAAGCTTCCAAGCGGGCTCGAACCGCTGACCTCTTCCTTACCATGGAAGTGCTCTACCTACTGAGCTATGGAAGCATGGCTCCGCAGGTAGGACTCGAACCTACGACCGATCGGTTAACAGCCGATAGCTCTACCACTGAGCTACTGCGGAATGATAAAGTAACTTCTTCCATTGGAAGGATATAAACAAAAAGCTTGGCGGCGTCCTACTCTCACAGGGGGAAACCCCCAACTACCATCGGCGCTGAAGAGCTTAACTTCCGTGTTCGGTATGGGAACGGGTGTGACCTCTTCGCTATCGCCACCAAACCTGATGGAGAGAATGTTCTCTCAAAACTAGATAACAATGTTCATGCTTCACATTAGAATATAGGTTAAGTCCTCGATCTATTAGTATCTGTCAGCTCCACGTGTCACCACGCTTCCACCTCAGACCTATCAACCTGATCATCTTTCAGGGATCTTACTTCCTTGCGGAATGGGAAATCTCATCTTGAGGGGGGCTTCATGCTTAGATGCTTTCAGCACTTATCCCGTCCGCACATAGCTACCCAGCGATGCCCTTGGCAGAACAACTGGTACACCAGCGGTGCGTCCATCCCGGTCCTCTCGTACTAAGGACAGCTCCTCTCAAATTTCCTGCGCCCGCGACGGATAGGGACCGAACTGTCTCACGACGTTCTGAACCCAGCTCGCGTACCGCTTTAATGGGCGAACAGCCCAACCCTTGGGACCGACTACAGCCCCAGGATGCGATGAGCCGACATCGAGGTGCCAAACCTCCCCGTCGATGTGGACTCTTGGGGGAGATAAGCCTGTTATCCCCGGGGTAGCTTTTATCCGTTGAGCGATGGCCCTTCCATGCGGAACCACCGGATCACTAAGCCCGACTTTCGTCCCTGCTCGACTTGTAGGTCTCGCAGTCAAGCTCCCTTGTGCCTTTACACTCTGCGAATGATTTCCAACCATTCTGAGGGAACCTTTGGGCGCCTCCGTTACATTTTAGGAGGCGACCGCCCCAGTCAAACTGCCCACCTGACACTGTCTCCCTGCCCGATAAGGGCAGCGGGTTAGAAGGTCAATACAGCCAGGGTAGTATCCCACCGATGCCTCCACCGAAGCTAGCGCTCCGGTTTCCAAGGCTCCTACCTATCCTGTACAAGCTGTACCAACATTCAATATCAGGCTGCAGTAAAGCTCCACGGGGTCTTTCCGTCCTGTCGCGGGTAACCTGCATCTTCACAGGTACTATAATTTCACCGAGTCTCTCGTTGAGACAGTGCCCAGATCGTTGCGCCTTTCGTGCGGGTCGGAACTTACCCGACAAGGAATTTCGCTACCTTAGGACCGTTATAGTTACGGCCGCCGTTTACTGGGGCTTCAATTCGCACCTTCGCTTACGCTAAGCGCTCCTCTTAACCTTCCAGCACCGGGCAGGCGTCAGCCCCTATACTTCGCCTTACGGCTTCGCAGAGACCTGTGTTTTTGCTAAACAGTCGCCTGGGCCTATTCACTGCGGCTTCTCGGGGCTTTAACACCCTAAGAAGCACCCCTTCTCCCGAAGTTACGGGGTCATTTTGCCGAGTTCCTTAACGAGAGTTCTCTCGATCACCTTAGGATTCTCTCCTCGCCTACCTGTGTCGGTTTGCGGTACGGGCACCTCTCACCTCGCTAGAGGCTTTTCTTGGCAGTGTGGAATCAGGAACTTCGCTACTAAATTTCGCTCGCCATCACAGCTCAGCCTTTACGGGAAACGGATTTGCCTATTTCCCAGCCTAACTGCTTGGACGCGGATATCCAATACCGCGCTTACCCTATCCTCCTGCGTCCCCCCATTGCTCAAATGGTGAGGAGGTGGTACAGGAATATCAACCTGTTGTCCATCGCCTACGCCTTTCGGCCTCGGCTTAGGTCCCGACTAACCCTGAGCGGACGAGCCTTCCTCAGGAAACCTTAGGCATTCGGTGGACGGGATTCTCACCCGTCTTTCGCTACTCATACCGGCATTCTCACTTCTAAGCGCTCCACCAGTCCTTCCGGTCTGGCTTCACAGCCCTTAGAACGCTCTCCTACCACTGTTCGTAAGAACAGTCCGCAGCTTCGGTGATACGTTTAGCCCCGGTACATTTTCGGCGCAGAGTCACTCGACCAGTGAGCTATTACGCACTCTTTAAATGGTGGCTGCTTCTAAGCCAACATCCTGGTTGTCTAAGCAACTCCACATCCTTTTCCACTTAACGTATACTTTGGGACCTTAGCTGGCGGTCTGGGCTGTTTCCCTTTCGACTACGGATCTTATCACTCGCAGTCTGACTCCCAAGGATAAGTCATCGGCATTCGGAGTTTGACTGAATTCGGTAACCCGGTAGGGGCCCCTAGTCCAATCAGTGCTCTACCTCCGAGACTCTTACCTTGAGGCTAGCCCTAAAGCTATTTCGGAGAGAACCAGCTATCTCCAGGTTCGATTGGCATTTCACCCCTACCCACACCTCATCCCCGCACTTTTCAACGTGCGTGGGTTCGGGCCTCCATTCAGTGTTACCTGAACTTCACCCTGGACATGGGTAGATCACCTGGTTTCGGGTCTACGACCACGTACTCATGCGCCCTATTCAGACTCGCTTTCGCTGCGGCTCCGCATCTTCTGCTTAACCTTGCACGGGATCGTAACTCGCCGGTTCATTCTACAAAAGGCACGCCATCACCCGTTAACGGGCTCTGACTACTTGTAGGCACACGGTTTCAGGATCTATTTCACTCCCCTTCCGGGGTGCTTTTCACCTTTCCCTCACGGTACTGGTTCACTATCGGTCACTAGGGAGTATTTAGCCTTGGGAGATGGTCCTCCCGGATTCCGACGGAATTTCACGTGTTCCGCCGTACTCAGGATCCACTCTGGAGAGAACGACATTTCAGTTACAGGGCTGTTACCTTCTTTGGCGGGCCTTTCCAGACCTCTTCGCTTATATCGTTCCTTTGTAACTCCGTATAGAGTGTCCTACAACCCCAAGAGGCAAGCCTCTTGGTTTGGGCTGTTCCCGTTTCGCTCGCCGCTACTCAGGGAATCGCATTTGCTTTCTCTTCCTCCGGGTACTTAGATGTTTCAGTTCCCCGGGTATGCCTTCTCATACTCTATGTATTCAAGTATGGATACTACTCCATTACGAGCAGTGGGTTTCCCCATTCGGAAATCTCCGGATCAAAGCTTGCTTACAGCTCCCCGAAGCATATCGGTGTTCGTCCCGTCCTTCATCGGCTCCTAGTGCCAAGGCATCCACCGTGCGCCCTTTCTAACTTAACCATTTCTTACTTTAGAAAGAATCACTATGTGTGATGAACTTTGCATTGCATTCAATGTGAATGTATTACTTATTGTTATCTAGTTTTCAAAGAACAATCCTGTCTCGCTAGAGACATGTTTTGAAGGAATGATCCTTCAAAACTAAACAAGACGAAAACGTACGCTGCTCCATATATCCTTAGAAAGGAGGTGATCCAGCCGCACCTTCCGATACGGCTACCTTGTTACGACTTCACCCCAATCATCTGCCCCACCTTCGGCGGCTGGCTCCATAAAGGTTACCTCACCGACTTCGGGTGTTGCAAACTCTCGTGGTGTGACGGGCGGTGTGTACAAGGCCCGGGAACGTATTCACCGCGGCATGCTGATCCGCGATTACTAGCGATTCCAGCTTCACGCAGTCGAGTTGCAGACTGCGATCCGAACTGAGAACAGATTTATGGGATTGGCTAAACCTTGCGGTCTTGCAGCCCTTTGTTCTGTCCATTGTAGCACGTGTGTAGCCCAGGTCATAAGGGGCATGATGATTTGACGTCATCCCCACCTTCCTCCGGTTTGTCACCGGCAGTCACCTTAGAGTGCCCAACTGAATGCTGGCAACTAAGATCAAGGGTTGCGCTCGTTGCGGGACTTAACCCAACATCTCACGACACGAGCTGACGACAACCATGCACCACCTGTCACTCTGTCCCCGAAGGGAAAGCCCTATCTCTAGGGTTGTCAGAGGATGTCAAGACCTGGTAAGGTTCTTCGCGTTGCTTCGAATTAAACCACATGCTCCACCGCTTGTGCGGGCCCCCGTCAATTCCTTTGAGTTTCAGTCTTGCGACCGTACTCCCCAGGCGGAGTGCTTAATGCGTTAGCTGCAGCACTAAGGGGCGGAAACCCCCTAACACTTAGCACTCATCGTTTACGGCGTGGACTACCAGGGTATCTAATCCTGTTCGCTCCCCACGCTTTCGCTCCTCAGCGTCAGTTACAGACCAGAGAGTCGCCTTCGCCACTGGTGTTCCTCCACATCTCTACGCATTTCACCGCTACACGTGGAATTCCACTCTCCTCTTCTGCACTCAAGTTTCCCAGTTTCCAATGACCCTCCCCGGTTGAGCCGGGGGCTTTCACATCAGACTTAAGAAACCGCCTGCGAGCCCTTTACGCCCAATAATTCCGGACAACGCTTGCCACCTACGTATTACCGCGGCTGCTGGCACGTAGTTAGCCGTGGCTTTCTGGTTAGGTACCGTCAAGGTGCGAGCAGTTACTCTCGCACTTGTTCTTCCCTAACAACAGAGCTTTACGATCCGAAAACCTTCATCACTCACGCGGCGTTGCTCCGTCAGACTTTCGTCCATTGCGGAAGATTCCCTACTGCTGCCTCCCGTAGGAGTCTGGGCCGTGTCTCAGTCCCAGTGTGGCCGATCACCCTCTCAGGTCGGCTACGCATCGTCGCCTTGGTGAGCCATTACCCCACCAACTAGCTAATGCGCCGCGGGTCCATCTGTAAGTGACAGCCGAAACCGTCTTTCATCCTTGAACCATGCGGTTCAAGGAACTATCCGGTATTAGCTCCGGTTTCCCGGAGTTATCCCAGTCTTACAGGCAGGTTACCCACGTGTTACTCACCCGTCCGCCGCTAACATCCGGGAGCAAGCTCCCTTCTGTCCGCTCGACTTGCATGTATTAGGCACGCCGCCAGCGTTCGTCCTGAGCCAGGATCAAACTCTCCGAAAAAATACAAAACCGAAGTTTTGCTTTTCGCCAGTTTGACTGACTACCTATGAAGTATCATAGGATTTTTTTATAAAAACTCGAATTAACAGGTACGTTTTGTCTTGTTTAGTTTTCAAAGATCATCTCCGCCGTTCTTAGCGGCTTTAATAATATAACATTTCGCTTCATCTTATGTCAACAACTTTTTTCAAGTTTATTTCCCGAAGCGTTTTGTGTTTGTCACTGTGTGTCAGCGACGATTAATAATATATCACGAAAACATTCTATCGGTCAACGCCTTTTCGAAACTTTTTTTGAAATAGTTTTATTAAGCATCTTAAACCCTTGTCCTGCATACAATCAAGTAACAATCTTGGACAAGGCAGGAGTGTTTGAATTGAGTCGATTATATGTGTTGCCTATTAAACGGCTGAAGCAAGTTGTCATTATTCTTGTAGCAGCCCTTGCAGCTGCAACCTTTTTTTATGTACAAAAGGCACCGCCGCTGTCGGTATTTAAAACTGAACATGGACCCCGAGCCATTTATAAAGGAGAGACTTCATCAAAACATGTCTCTCTCACTTTTAATATTGGCTGGGGGGATGAGAAGGCTGTTCCTATTTTAAATGTCCTTCGAGAGTACGGTATAAAGAACGCCACTTTCTTTCTGTCTGCTTCTTGGGCTGAGCGTCATCCTGATATCGTGAAACAAATTAGGGAGGACGGCCATCAAATTGGAAGCCTCGGCTATGCTTATAAAAATTATAGCCAGCTTGAAGATAGTGAAATCAAGCAAGATCTTGTCCGTGCACAAAATACATTTCAAAAGCTTGGACTAGATGACATTCAACTATTAAGACCGCCAACTGGACAGTTTAACGAAACAGCACTGAAAATTGCCACACAGTACGGTTATACCGTTGTTCATTACAGCATCAATTCACAGGATTGGCTGAATCCGGGTGTCGACCAAATTGTTCAAAATGTAAATGATCGAATGAAAAGCGGAGACATTGTTCTCCTTCACGCCTCAGATTCAGCAACCCAAACCGCTCAAGCCTTACCAGCTATTTTGAAACAAATAAAAGAAAAGCATTTAAAAAATGTGACGGTTGGCGAACTGATCTCCAACACGAAAACAAAGTCATCAGAAGTTAAGTAGCTTTCGCTTTTGAAAACCGCGGCATCGCTAACAGCTGAAACGCATTACAGCCTAATAGCGGGAACAGCATTAAATACAGCCAGTCCTCTTCATTGACTCTGAGCGCCGGGAACCATTCTAACGACGTGATGACAACCATGAGAAACATTGCAGAAACAAATGTTTTCTTAGAGGACTGCTGCTGTTTAAAATAAGCCACGATCAATGCAAACACACCGATAAAAACAGGCAGCCACAAGTATGGAAGAAATGAATCATTCTCCCCGAAAAACAAAAATCGCAAGTAAGCTAAATCAAACAGCACAAAAATCACAAGAAACAGCTGAATGGTATTCCATAAAGAATGTGACCGGAAAATCTCTAACGCAAACCGGTGCACCGTCAAGAAGACAACAAACCCCATCTGGCTAATGACACTAAAGATCATCCCTACACCAATGAACCAAAACAACACAGATGCGATCTCTAGAATTTCAAACGATATAAAAAGCTTCTGATATTTCCCCCACTCCAGCGCAAAGCCTACCACGCTTGTAATGACCGCTCCAACAGCTAGCACAGAGAAGAAAAAACGAACTAAATCCCGACTTTTCATTGAATTGATCCAACCCCTATTTTTGTTATGTATAAATTTACGTGAAACATTCATATTAAAAGTAAGACATGTAACGAAAGGAGCCACAGTATGTCAAAAGGCATCTTGCGTATAATGAGCTGTTTTCTTCTTTTATCTCTAACAGCTTGTGCTCCCAAAACCCAATCCTCATCTAATATGGACTATGACGAAACAAAAAAAATGGTCGTCGATATATTAAAGACAGATGACGGTAAAAAGGCCATTCAACAGTTATTAAATGACGAGGCAATGAATGAAGCTTTGGTAATGGATGAACAAACTGTGAAAAAAACGATAGAGAAAACACTGACTTCTGATAAAGGCAAAGAGTTCTGGAAGAAGGTCTTTGAGGATTCTAAATTTGCCGAGACTTTCGCAAAATCCATGCAGCAACAGCATGAAAGAATGTTAAAACAGCTAATGAAGGATCCTGACTATCAACAGCTGATGATGGATATTCTCAAGGATCCTGAGATGGAAAAGAAATACGGTGAATTGGTAAAAAGCAAAGAGTTTAGAAAACACTTAGAAAAAGTCATTACGGAAACATTAAGCAGCCCTCTTTATAAGAAGAAATTCGAAGATGAGCTCAAAAAGGCAGCATCCGAGAGCGGCAGTGATTCCGGCTCGAAAGATAGCGAAGGAAGCGATTAGTTAAACATCACCCGAGTGGCATTCATCCACTCGGGCTTTCATTATGCTTTCACTGCTAATTGTTCAATGACTTTATTCGCAATGTGTTGATACACTTCTCCTGTCGGATGACTTGCATCATAGACAGAAGGCGCAAAATCATCCTCATTCCAATCAGGCTGTCTTAAAGGAATTTGGCCAAGGACTGATACACGCAGCTCTTCAGCCAGCTTGTCCCCGCCGCCTTTTCCAAAGACGTATTCCTTTTCACCTGTTTTTTTGCTTTCATAATAGCTCATATTCTCAACGACCCCGAGCACCTCATGATCTGTTTGCAGTGCCATTGCGCCTGCTCTTGCTGCAACGAAGGCAGCTGTCGGATGCGGTGTAGTGACAATGATTTCTTTACAGCTAGGCAGCATTGTATGAATATCAAGCGCCACATCTCCCGTTCCAGGCGGAAGGTCTAATAGTAAGTAATCTAATTCTCCCCACTCAACTTCATGGAAGAAGTTATTTAACATTTTTCCAAGCATCGGTCCTCTCCAAATAACCGGTGCATTTTCTTCAACAAAAAAGCCCATTGAAATCACTTTGACACCAAAGCGCTCCACAGGAATAATTTTTTCCCCTTTAACTGTTGGTCTGACAGTGATTCCCATCATATCCGGTACACTAAAGCCATAAATATCAGCATCAATCAGCCCGACTTTTTTCCCTAGACGAGCCAGCGCTACAGCAAGGTTAACAGAAACAGTCGATTTACCAACGCCGCCCTTTCCACTCGCAATCGCTAAGAACTCAGGCGGATTTTTAGAGTTAAGCAGAGTTTCTTCCTCATCTTGTGATGGCATAAACTTTTCAAGTGTTTCCTGAGGCAGTTCCTCAAAACGAAGTCCTACTGTGTTAGCACCTGCTGCTTTCAAGGCTTGTACGATGTCTTGCTGCAGCTTCATCTGCTCAGCAGTGCCTGTTTTAGCAATGGCCACCTTTAGGCTCACATGCTCTTTCTCAGGCTTTAGGCTGATTTCCTTGATGGCATCCAGCTCACCAAGCGGTATATGAAGGAAAGGTTCGTCCATCTTCCCAACTAGTTTTCTCACATCATCTTGTCCGATCATAGCAGAACCTCACCCTTTATTGAATTCGTTTACAATCCAAGTATATCATACATATCCTTACAATGTCTGTCCTGTTTGCCTGCGATCAAAAGGAAAAAGCCCCTTATTCAGGAGGCTCTTTTTGCTCTGTTAAATATCTTAAAATCCCTTTATAAATAGAGGCAGCAATTTGATCCTGATATTTAGGTGTTGCCAGCTGGCCAGCCTCTTTCGGGTTGGAGAGAAATCCAATTTCCACAAGAGCTCCTGGCTTTGTGACATTTTGCATTAAATAAATGCCATTAATCCGCTTCGCCTTTCGATCCGTGTTTTCAAGATTTCTGCGTAATTCATCTTGAATAAACTTCGCTGCCTTTTCATTCTCTTCATACTTTCCATAAAAAAACGTCTGAGCCCCGCTCCATTTGTTTGATGGTATCGCATTTAAATGAATGCTTAAATAGAGATCCGCTTCAGATTCATTGATGACTTTGACGCGGTTCCTTAAATCCTCCGCTTTCTTTCTGGCATATCCCCTTGTATTCTTTGATGATAAATCAGAATCATCCTCTCGGGTCATGAGAACAAGCGCTCCCTGCTCCTGCAAATAGTCACGTATCTTCATGGATACATCCAGTGCAATCTCTTTCTCAAGCAGTTCTCCTCCTACAGCCCCTCCATCTGGACCGCCGTGACCCGGATCTAAATAGATGATCTTCCCGCTTAGAGGCAAATTCCACGATTTCCATGAATCATCATTTAGAAATTGAAACCTGAATAAGAATAAGAGGACAATAAACCCAATTAAAAACCCTGTCCACTTCAGCTTTCTTTTCATCCCTGTCCCTCCCATACACCATTATTTTATAGATATGGGACAAGGACTGGAAATATGCTTAGTGCAGCCGAAGCTTGTGTCTTTTTTCTGATTCACGAAAGCCTTCCTGCCACCACATGCTTAAAAAATCCTTCGCAAATGGATATAAACATGACATCTTCCGCTCCATACGGAACATATTCCCCCACGATTGCAAGCACCCTGCGAGCTCTTCAATCAGCTCAGCTTCCTCCTGGGAGGACCGCTTTTTGATATCGTCGAATGATTCGCCGTATTTACTCGACTCACCGTATCTCCCGCCAGCTAAGAAAGCTTCAATGGCGAAATCGATGCAGCCATCACTCATTATACCGGCTGGATCATCTGCAAATGGAAACAGCTTCTTTGTGAATTTCTCAGAAGCGGCCGTTACTTGTTGAAGAGACAATGTACGCAAAAGCTTCTTTTCAAGCGTGACATCTCGTTTTGTTTTTAGTTGATAAAATGAAAGCACTTCTGCCATGGACTGAACTCCTTTTTTCTTTGTATTGTTCGTTGGTTTGAACAAAACATGCAGTTCAGTAAATGGAAATGACGGTCAGTGAACGATCGGAATGGAAAATTGTGATAAAATAGATATTTACATATAGAAAGAAACAATAAAGGGGCAAAATCAATGAAGAAATGGATGTATATCCTGCTGCTATTAACTGTCGTCTTATCTGCATGCAGCAGTCAAGCCGCAGAGAAAAAGAGCGGTATAAAAGGAATAGAAGACATATCCTTAAAACAACTTTCAACACACAAAAACACGTATCTCGGTGACAATTCAGCCATTCGTGAAATCTTATCAGATCTTCCTGGAGGCGTAATACGTGAATTTGAAATCATCGATGGGAAAGCATTAGACGTCACGTATGGAGTAAAAGAAAATGCAGGCTATACAGAAGAACAGTTTGACGCCTTCTGGTTTGATCAAAAGGATACGATCGAAAAAACGTATTTATACAACGCCATCGCACTTTTTATTCTTGTCGATAACGTAGAGCAAGTGACACTTAACATGAGCTCGAAAGACGAGCCGTCCGTCACGTTTAAAAGAAAACAGATAGAAAAAAAACTCCCTCACCCTTTTAAAAAGTACAAAGACGATACAACACTTTGGCAAAAGGAACTGGTTGATGGAGTTGTGAAGTCAAAAGAGAAACGCCAAGATGTATACAAAACGTTTCCAATGCAGAAATAATAAAACAGAGGGGTGTTTCCCTCTGTTTTTTAATGTTTATGTAGTGAAAGCCTGTATCAATCGTTGTCGAAAGTTTTGATCCACTGCTGCAGTAAGCATAAATTCGTTGAATACTCCCCCAATCCAGTGAGAATTGTTCGCTTTCAGATCATTGATAAAAAGAGAAATGGATATAGAAGATGTATCTGTTCTTCGATATAAAGCACCTGTGAAAACGAACAATGTTGCTCCGCCTTTATACCAAAGATATTGATCTGTTTCCTTTTTCAATGTTTCTCCCAGTACGATTTGGCTAAAAAGACTCTTTTCTTCTATTGTTAACAGCTCATCCTGGAGACGTTTCATAAATTGTGCATATTGATTGTAGACTTTGTCAGCTTTTGCGTCAGTAATGATTGTATACGCCAGCCTAATAAGTTCTTTTTTTTCATTTTTTCTTCTAACGCCTTTTTATACTCTGGGTCATTTTTCATGATATTAAAAATCTCATTCATTAGAGATTTGTATTGTTCTTCGGATACACCGCTCATTTTCTTGAATGCATCCCGCCGACGATCAGATACATAAGCGGACCACAAAATCATTGGCGTCAGCGGCATGAGTTCATCATGTTCTGTAAGACCTGCTTGTTTCATCTGATCATTGATCTTTTCTAAGCCCAGCCGGTCAATCAAATAATCCGTACAAGCATTCGAACTGAATTGCATCATCCCTTTGGCAACATCTAATAAAGCCGCATGCTCAGAAAAATCATTGACCTCCAGCCAGTACGCGTGCGCACCACCGTCTGTTCTATCAATATAAAACCGCTCTATATCAGACAATGCCACTTTTTCCTCTAGCTTGATGGCGCCGCTCGATACAGCTTTAACAAAATGAAATAAAACTACTAATTTCACCGTACTTGCAAGTGGTGTTTTTTGATCAGCATTCCATTCTAACACCACATCATCATTTTCAATGATTGTCACTGAAACATCCTTTTTGTTTTTTGCGACAAATGTCAAAAGATCTTCCTTCGTTTTCTTCATATCTCTTTTATACAGCAAGACTTGAACCACCACGTAAAGTATGACCACACCTATGACAACTAGACCGATTTTGAGTAACATGTTTCTCCTTTCCAAATAACAGAGGATTTATATATTAAATATAGCAAATATTCCTAATAAAGGCACAAAAAAGGCAGAGGTACGTGAATCCTCCGCTTCTTGATATCCTTATTCATGAGGCAAATGCAGCTTCATTCCTTCATGAGTGGCTTCAAATCCTAATTTCTCATAAAAATGGCGTGCTTCTGGCCTCTGTTTATCTGTTGTCAGTTGAATTATATGACAGCCGCGGTCGCTTGCGCGTTGAATGGCCCACTTTATAAGCAGCGAACCGACTCCTTTTCCTCTATGACTCGAAGCCGTACGAACTCCTTCGATGGATGCTCTCCATCCCCCTTGATGTGTAAGAAATGGCGTCATGGTTAACTGAAGAACACCAACTGCTTCTTCCTGGTCACACGCAACAATGAGTTCAATATTTGGATCAGCATCGATTGAACGAAAGGCTTTGATATAACTTTCTAATAATGGGCGAGTGTAACGCTCTCTCTTTTGACCTAACTTATCATCTGAAAGCATGAAGACGATTTTGTCGAGGTCTTCTTGCACGGCTTCTCTCAATGTCAATTGATTTAAATTCAATGAAAGCACCTCCTATGATGGATGGAAGATTGTTTTCACTTACCAAAATACCAGTTAAGAGTGTTCATATAAGATTTGATCAGCTGCTTTTTCATCAAAGTATTTCATACCATGAAAACTGATCAAGCCCTCTTCACGAACCATTCCTCTTGTAAGATGGCATAGTAAAACTCATCCCACCACTCATTTCCTTGTGGTATACATTTTTTAAAATACCCCTCTCTCCTCATCTCCAATTTCTCCATCACTCTCCACGATGACACATTTTCAGGCTGACAAGTCGCAATGATTCGATGTAAATTCATTGTGTGAAAACCATGATGCAGAACGGCATAAGCCGCTTCTGATGCATAGCCCTTGTTTTGATAGGCAGGATTGAAAACCCAGCCAATTTCATATGTGTGCTCACCAAAGTAAGGATGAAACACGATATGCCCGATACATGTATGATCTTCTTTTAAAAGGACAGCAACATACTTAGCATCTTCATGACAATTATTTTTGACAAATTCCTTCGCATCTTCTTTAGAAAATACATCTTCCGGAATATACTTCATCACCGTCTCATTAGATGTATATGCATAGACATCCTGCCAATCATCCTCAGCAAATGATCGAATGATACACCTTTCTGTTGTTAGATTCATATGACACCCTCCATAGACTTCGTTTTTTAAATAGAAACCTTGCTATGATCCTATTTTATATGTTTCCAAACAGAAAAAAACACAAATAAAAAAGCACCAGCAGGATGCTGATGCTTTTTTTATAAGGTTTGTCTGTAACAAACCTTTGTAAAACGTCCATACAATATAAAATTGATTAACGTTTTGAGAACTGAGGTGCGCGACGTGCGCCTTTAAGACCGTATTTCTTACGCTCTTTCATACGTGGGTCACGAGTAAGAAGTCCAGCACGTTTAAGTGATGTACGGTACTCAGGATCTACTTCTAGAAGAGCACGAGAGATACCGTGACGAATTGCTCCAGCTTGACCAGAGAATCCACCACCGTGAACATTTACAAGAACATCGTAGCTGTTAGCTGTTTCTGTGATGTTCAAAGGCTGTTTCACGTCTTCGATTAAAGCAGCGAATGGAATGTATTCAGTAATTTCACGATTATTAACGACGATACGGCCTTCACCTGGAACTAAGCGAACGCGCGCTACAGAACTTTTACGACGACCTGTACCGTAATATTGAACCTGTGCCAAATTGTTAACCTCCCTTATAATTAACCGCGAAGTTCGTAAACTTCAGGTTGTTGTGCTTGATGTGGATGCTCAGAACCACGGTACACATTTAATTTTTTGAACATTTGACGACCTAGTGGACCCTTTGGAAGCATACCTTTGATAGCAAGCTCCAGCATTTTTTCAGGGTAGTTTGTACGCATCTCAAGAGCAGTTCTTTGTTTCAAACCACCTGGGTGCATCGTGTGACGGTAGTAAATTTTGTCCGTCAATTTCTTACCTGTTAATTCAATTTTCTCAGCATTGATGATGATGACGTGATCACCTGTATCAACGTGTGGTGTATAAGTTGGTTTGTGCTTACCGCGCAAAAGTGATGCTACTTCAGTAGAAAGACGACCTAGAGTCTTGCCTGCCGCATCAACAACTAGCCATTTGCGCTCAATTGTGCTTGCGTTCGCCATTGGTGTTGTACGCATGAGTTTCCCTCCTAAATAAATCAATGAATTTTCCTTGAATCAAATGCTACGTTCTATTTCAAAACACAAGATAAGTCTTCCGGGGCTTATTTGTGGGGTTGAAATACATACCATATGATATCTTATAACTTTCTGCTTCCTGTGTCAAGAACATGTTACACCTGGTTTAGTTGTCATAGAAAACTTCCCATAAATACAGTCCGTGACTAGGCGCAGTCTTGCCTGCCGCTTCGCGATTTCGGGCGGCAAGCATAGCTTTTATCTCCTCAGGGTGAAATTTACCAGAACCGATTTCAAGCAACGTTCCAGCGATAATCCGCACCATGTTGTATAAAAAGCCATTCCCTCTCACACGCATTTCAAGCCCACCTGAGACGTTTTTCCACTCAAGGGCATAAATAACCCTCACCTTGTCCTGAACCTCCGTATTGGCCGCACAGAAGCTTGTAAAGTCATGCGTCCCAATCAGGTGCTCAGCGGCTTCTCTCATTTTATCGATATCCAGCCGGTAAGGATAGTGGCAGGCATACTGTCTCGTGAACACATTTTGGTGTGTTTCCGTTGAGACCTTATAACGGTACTCCTTCGAAACAACACCAAATCTGGCATGAAACGAGTCATCGACCTCCTCAGCCTTTAGAACACGGATATCATCCGGCAGCAAGCTGTTAAGGGCAAAAGGCCATCTCTCCATCGGGATCGAGAGCGGGGTGTCAAAATGGATGACCTGTCCCTTTGCATGGACACCGCTGTCCGTCCGGCCGGAAGCCACAATCGGAATCAGTTCATCCTGTTTGTGCATTCTTGCAAGGGCTGACTCTATCTCCGTCTGAACGGTTCGCTGCCCTGGCTGCACCTGATAGCCTTTAAAATGTGTCCCATCGTAGGATACGGTACATTTGACCTTCATCTAGGAATCACCTAATTTCTAAGCAGCACAAGGAGTGCTGTTAACAGGATGAATAAAAGCAGCGTGAACGTGTCCTTCATGCCCCAGACAAGCTGACGGTACTTCGTCCGTCCTTCTCCCCCGCGGTAGCCTCTCGCTTCCATCGCGGTCGCCAGTTCTTCTGCACGCTTAAACGCACTGACGAAAAGCGGAACAAGCAAAGGAACGATGGCTTTCATGCGATCCTTTAAAGGCCCGCTTGTAAAATCAACACCTCGTGCCATTTGTGCCTTCATGATTTTATCCGTCTCTTCTAATAACGTCGGAATAAACCGAAGAGAGATGGACATCATGAGAGCAAGCTCATGAACAGGCAGTTTGATTTTACGGAATGGGTGCAGAAGCTTCTCCATCCCGTCTGTCACTTCTATAGGCGTTGTGGTTAACGTAAGAAGTGTCGTCATCATGATGAGATAGACAAAACGGAGTGAAATGAATATTCCTTGCTTTAAACCTTCTTCATAAATATTCAGAAAACCAAAGTGGAATAGCAAGGCGCCATCCTTTGTCATGAAAATATGCAGAATAAAGGTAAACAGGACAATCCATAGGATCGGCTTCATTCCCTTGAGAATAAAGTATAGCGGCACCTGAGAAACCATCACCACAAGGATGGTAAAGACACCTAAAAGCCCGTAAGTGATGTAATTATTAGCAAAAAAAACAATAAAGACAAAAAAGAAAATTGATAACAGCTTTGTCCTTGGATCAAGACGATGGACAAAGGATGAACCTGGCACATATTTGCCGATAATCATACTATCCATCATGATGTCGTGTCCTCCTGATAAAGAGCTGTTAAGGCTTCTGCCATTTCATCCATGGTCAGAAGCGGCCTTGGAAACGTAATACCAAGCTTTTCTTCTACAGTCTGCTGGAATTTAATCGTTTCTGGGAGGTCGAGACCAAACGAAGACATGTCTGTACGATTGGCAAACAACTCTCTCGGCGTGCCTGTCGCCTTCACTGTCCCTTTATGCATCACAATCATTTGATCCGCATAATGAGCGGCATCTTCCATACTGTGTGTGACCAGAATCGTGGTGAGGTTTGCCTTTTGATGAAGGTCATAGAACATGTCCATGATTTCCTTCCGCCCGCGTGGATCCAGCCCAGCAGTCGGCTCATCAAGCACAAGCACTTCTGGCTCCATCGCTAAAACGCCTGCAATCGCCACACGTCTCATTTGACCACCGCTTAGTTCAAAGGGAGATCGAGATAATAGGGACTCAGGAAGACCAACCAGTTTCAGCATCTCCTTCGCCTTCGCTTCTGCCTTCTCTTGAGGAACACCGAAGTTCATCGGGCCAAAGCAGATATCCTTGAGGATGGTTTCCTCAAAGAGCTGATGCTCAGGAAACTGAAACACGATGCCTACCTTTTTCCGGAGGGGTTTCATATCCTTCTGCTTTTTATTGGCTTGTAAAACTGTCTCTCCAAGCGCAATGCTCCCCTTCGTTGGTTTGAGCAATCCATTTAAATGCTGCAGCAATGTAGACTTACCAGAGCCCGTATGACCAATGACAGCGACATAGCTGCCCTCTTTGATGGAAGCATTGACATCATACAAAGCGAGACGCTCAAACGGCGTTTTCATTTGATAACGATGCTCTAATTCTTTGATCGTAATGTCCATAGCTCTTTCACCAATCCTTCTTGTGTCAAATGGGCATTTGCAAGCGGCACACCTTGCTGCTTCAATTGCTTGCTCAATCGATAGGAAAATGGCAGATCAAGTCCAATCTGAACCAGCTGTTCATCTAGTTCAAATACTTCCTCTGGCGTTCCCTCGGCAAATTTCTTCCCGCCATTCATCACAATGACGCGGTCTGCTTTGGCAGCCTCGTCTAAATCATGTGTGATGGAAATGACTGTGACCGTTCCTTGTTCCTTCAGTAGTCTAACAGTCTCTAACACTTCTTCACGGCCAATCGGATCAAGCATTGATGTTGCTTCATCCAAGATCATGATGTCAGGGCTTGCGGCAAGCACACCTGCAATGGCGACTCTCTGCTTCTGCCCGCCTGATAGATGGTGCGGCTCTTGATCAAGAAACTCCTGCATATTGACCTGTTTGACAGCCCAATCTAAACGTTCTATCATCAATTCCCGCTCAACCCCGTTATTTTCTAAACCAAAAGCCACATCATCACGAACCGTTGAGCCCACAAATTGGTTATCTGGGTTTTGAAAGACCATTCCGACCTTTTTGCGAATATCCCACACACTTTCTTCTTTAAGCTCAATCTCTCCAACCTTGACCGTACCAGCATCCGGTAAAATGAGCCCATTCAGCACACGGGCAAGTGTGGATTTACCTGAACCGTTATGACCAACAATGGCGAGCCATTCATTTTGATTCACATGCAGTGACACTTGATCTAAAGCGGGCTTGTCCACATCCTTGTGATAACGAAATACAATGTCCTTTACGTCAATTAATGTCTTCCCCATCTCTACCGGACCTCCTCTCAGCTCAACCTCTTCTTTGCTTATTCTTAAAAAAGCCGTAGTACCTAAAAAAGGGCATAGATCCAGTTATGAACTGTCCCGCCCTTTCTTAGATACACGATATGTGATTAAACTAATTCAATGACAGCCATTGGTGCGCCATCGCCGCGACGAGGTCCAAGCTTCATGATACGAGTGTATCCACCTTGGCGATCTTCGTAGCGAGTTGCAACGTCAGCGAATAATTTTTGAAGTGCATCTTGGTTTGTTTCAGCGTTAGCTACTTCATTACGAATGTAAGCTGCAGCTTGACGGCGAGCATGAAGATCTCCGCGTTTGCCAAGAGTGATCATTTTTTCAACTACAGAGCGAAGTTCTTTCGCACGTGTTTCAGTTGTTTCGATGCGTTCGTTGATGATCAAATCAGTCGTTAGGTCACGAAGCATTGCTTTACGTTGTGCACTAGTGCGTCCTAGCTTTCTGTATGCCATGTGATGTCCCCTCCTTAATTAGAGATGCTGTATGAATAAAAAACACACGAAAATCCTAGTTCACAATGAAACTAGTCAATCGTCTTTACGAAGACCCAGTCCAAGTTCTTCTAGTTTCGCTTTCACTTCTTCAAGAGATTTACGTCCAAGGTTACGAACTTTCATCATATCCTCTTCTGTCTTGTTAGCAAGCTCTTGAACAGTGTTAATACCCGCACGCTTCAAACAGTTGTAAGAACGAACAGAAAGATCAAGCTCTTCAATTGTCATTTCAAGCACTTTTTCTTTTTGGTCTTCTTCTTTCTCAACCATGATTTCAGCATGCTGAGCTTCGTCAGTTAACCCAACGAAAATATTCAGGTGTTCAGTTAAAATCTTAGAACCTAGAGCGATCGCTTCTTTCGGTCCTGTGCTTCCATCAGTCCATACATCTAGTGTTAATTTATCATAGTTTGTGATTTGCCCAACACGGGTGTTCTCCACTTGATAAGTCACACGAGATACAGGTGTATAGATTGAGTCGATCGGAATCACACCGATTGGCTGATCGTCTCTTTTGTTTGCATCAGCAGGATTATACCCGCGACCTCTTTGTGCAGTTAAGCGAACACGGAAGCTCGCATTCTTGCCAAGAGTTGCGATGTGAAGATCTGGATTTAAGATTTCAATATCGCTGTCGTGTGTAATATCAGCAGCTGTTACAGTACCTTCATCTTGTACATCAATTTCAAGCGTCTTCTCTTCTTCAGAGTAGATTTTGAGTGCAAGCTTTTTAATGTTTAAGATAATCGTTGTAACATCTTCAACCACGCCTTCGATCGTTGAGAATTCGTGTAAGACACCATCTATCTGGATCGATGTTACAGCTGCACCAGGAAGTGAGGATAAAAGGATACGACGAAGGGAGTTCCCTAAAGTGGTACCATATCCACGCTCAAGTGGCTCTACGACAAACTTGCCATACTTGGCATCGTCGCTGATTTCAACCGTTTCGATTTTTGGTTTTTCAATTTCGATCATCTAATAAAACCCTCCTTCAAAACGTCGAAACCTCGAATAGAATCATATGAGATTCCATCCGAAATTCCTCATTGTTTAGTCCCGTATGTGCTCAGGCAACGAGTCGTGTATTCGTCTCATAAATAACTGTATCATAACCCATTATTGACAGGGACACAAAATCTATACAAACAAATTACACGCGGCGACGTTTTGGTGGACGGCATCCGTTATGAGGAACTGGAGTTACGTCTCTAATTGCAGTAACTTCAAGACCTGCAGCTTGAAGTGCACGAATTGCAGCTTCACGACCAGAACCAGGACCTTTAACAGTTACTTCAAGTGTTTTAAGACCATGTTCGATAGAACCTTTAGCAGCAGTTTCAGCAGCCATTTGTGCAGCGAAAGGAGTAGATTTACGAGAACCTCTGAATCCTAATGCACCAGCACTTGACCAAGAAATTGCGTTTCCATGAACATCAGTAATCGTTACAATCGTGTTGTTGAAAGTGGAACGGATATGAGCGATTCCAGCTTCAATATTCTTTTTCACGCGACGTTTACGCGTATTTTGTTTACGAGCAGCAGCCATTCTTTAACTACCTCCTCTACTTATTTTTTCTTGTTAGCTACAGTACGACGCGGACCTTTACGAGTACGCGCGTTGTTTTTTGTGTTTTGTCCACGAACAGGAAGTCCTCTACGATGACGGATTCCGCGGTAGCTTCCGATTTCAATTAGACGCTTAATGTTAAGTGAAACTTCACGACGAAGGTCACCTTCTACTTTAAGTTTGTCAATGATATCACGGATTTTACCAAGTTCGTCTTCAGTTAGATCGCGAACGCGAGTGTCTTCAGAAACACCTGCTTCTTTAAGGACTTGTTGCGCAGTCGTACGACCAATTCCAAAAACATATGTTAAAGAAATGACAACACGCTTATCACGTGGAATATCTACACCAGCAATACGAGCCATGATTTGGGCACCTCCTTGTTATTAGCCTTGTTTTTGTTTATGTTTTGGGTTTTCACAGATCACCATTACTTTTCCTTTTCTGCGAATCACTTTACATTTTTCACAGATAGGTTTAACAGATGGTCTCACTTTCATGTGTTTCCAACCTCCTTCTTCCGGAGTTGCTTTATTTGTAACGGTACGTAATTCTACCACGAGTTAAGTCATATGGAGATAATTCTACCGTAACTTTGTCTCCAGGTAAAATGCGAATGAAGTGCATACGGATTTTTCCTGATACATGAGCCAAAACTGTATGACCATTCTCTAGTTCAACTTTGAACATTGCGTTTGGCAAAGTTTCTGCTACAGTACCTTCCACTTCAATTACATCGTCTTTCGCCATTCAAGTGTTCTCCCTTCTTCAAATCAGTAACTTGCTCTCTGACAAATGCCCAAATGAGAATCTCTCAATTGTTCATCTATCACCCGACCTGTTTTGAATATACTGTTCTGAACTTCCGGAGATACGCAATCATAAAAGGTTATATGATTGATATTTTTTCTTAGGAGAATGAAATTTACGCTTTTCTCCGTCTGCGATTAGTACATGGCAGCCAACGAACATGCCGATGACACCTGTATACTGATCTTGTTCTTTCTTTGGACTATACAGACAACCTGCCCGATTTGGGCCTGAAAGGCTTCAGTGAAGACCTAAATCTTAGTCAGTATATCAAAACCTGTATCTGTAATCGCAATCGTATGCTCAAAGTGAGCACACTTTTTCCCATCAACCGTTACAACCGTCCAGTTATCAGCCAATGTTTTCACATATCGGCTGCCTGCGTTCACCATCGGTTCGATGGCCAACACCATCCCAGGTTTTAGCCGCGGGCCTTTGTTGGGCGGACCATAATGAGGAATTTGAGGGTCCTCATGAAGATCCTGTCCGACCCCATGTCCAACATATTCTCTAACAACTGAAAAATTTTCATTTTCAACATACGTTTGTATGGCATGGGAAATGTTCGACAGACGTTCGCCTGGCTTTGCTTCCTGTAAGCCTTTATATAGAGATTCCTCTGTGACTTCCAGTAGTTTGCGGTCTTCATCACTGATTACCCCAACTGGATAAGTCCAAGCAGAGTCACCATGATAGCCATTTAACTTTGCGCCAATATCGATACTAATGATGTCACCATCACGTAAAACCCGTTTACCAGGAATACCGTGAACGAGTTCTTCATTCACCGAAACGCAAATGCTCCCGCGAAAACCATTATACCCTTTAAAAGATGGGATTGCACCCTGCTTTGTAATAAAACGTTCGGCAATTTGATCCAATTCTTTTGTCGAAATACCTGGTTTTATATGTTTCTTCAGCTCTTCATGAGTCAGTGCGACAATACGTCCAGCTTCTCTCATAATCTCAAGCTCGCGAGGAGTTTTACAGATAATCATTTATTTAATCCTCCAAGCAGGTCCTTGATATCTGCATACACATCGTTAATGTGCTTCGCACCATCAATGTTTACAAGATATCCTTTTTCTGAATAGAAGTTCAGTAAAGGTTCAGTCTGCTTTAAGTTTACTTCAAGTCTAGTCGAAACGGTTTCTGCATTATCATCTGCACGTTGATAAAGCTCGCCTCCACACTTGTCGCAAACATTTTCTTTCGCAGGTGGATTGAATACTAAATGATATGTTGCTCCGCAATTTTTGCAAATTCTTCGGCCAGTCAGACGCTCCATCAAAGCATCTTTATCGACTTTAATATTAATGACATAATCAATCGTTCTGCCAAGGTCCTTTAGAATTTCTTCTAAAGCTTCAGCCTGAGCGACTGTTCGCGGAAATCCGTCCAGAAGAAAACCTTGTTCACAATCATTTTTGCCAAGTCTTTCTCTAACAATACCGATTGTGACCTCATCAGGAACAAGCTCTCCTTTATCGATAAAGGATTTTGCTTCGAGCCCAAGTTGTGTCTCCTCTTTCATAGCAGCGCGGAACATATCTCCTGTTGAGATATGAGGGATCCCATAATCATCAACAATTCGTTCTGCCTGAGTGCCTTTACCAGCACCCGGAAGCCCCATTAAGACTAAGTTCATTTCGGATTTCCCCTTCCTTACTTAGAGAGGTTGGGCAGCTGCCCAGCCCTCTGTTTTATTTCATAAATCCACGGTAATTTCGTTTCACTAATTGGCTTTCAAGCTGTTTCATTGTTTCAAGTGCAACACCTACAACAATGAGAAGACTTGTGCCGCCAATTTGTGCAGCGGAAGGTAATCCAGCGAATTGAATGAAAAAGATAGGAAGTATTGAAATCACGGCTAAGAAAATGGCGCCCACAAACGTGAGTCGGTACAAAATGCTCGTAATTCTATCTTGAGTCATTTTCCCTGGACGAACTCCCGGGATATAGCCACCCTGCTTTTGCAGATTTTCAGCCATTTGTTCAGGATTGACTTGGACAAAGGCATAAAAATATGTGAAAGCAACAATCAGTGCTACATAAATCGTCATACCGATTGGCTTAGTATAGTCAAAGTTGTTGGTTATCCAAGTTGTTACATTATTGGTTCCGAAGAACGATGCGATCGTCTGCGGAGTAATAATGAAAGAAACGGCAAAGATGACTGGAATCACCCCTGCTGGATTCACTTTTAATGGAAGGTGCGTTGCTTGACTAGCAGACATTTGTGCACGGCCAGTTCCCTTTGAATATTGAATTGCAATCTTTCTCACTGCCATTTGAATGTAAATAACACCGATAACAATGACAAGAATGGCAATGACAATAAGGGCAATTTTAAGGATTTGCATGAACAGCTGTCCATCTCCACCTACAAATTGTTGAGCGTACACTTGTTTTAATGTTTGAGGGATACCAGCGATGATACCGGCAAAGATAATAATCGAAATACCGTTACCAACACCGTGAGCAGTAATCTGCTCACCCAGCCACATTAAAAATGCTGTTCCCGCAGTGAGTACGACCGCAATTAAGAGATACGTTGAAACACCAGGGTTTTCAATCAGCATGCCTCCTGCCATATTGTTAAATCCATATGACATTCCTAGCGCCTGGATAAATCCTAGAACAATTGTAAAATACCTTGTGAATTGTGCTAATTTTCGGCGGCCAACCTCTCCTTGCTTTGACCACTCAGTAAACTTCGGAACAACATCCATCTGCAAGAGCTGAATGATGATCGAAGCAGTGATATACGGCATAATCCCCATTGCAAGAATGGAGAATTGGAAAAGTGCCCCGCCCCCAAACGTGTTGAGGATTCCGAAAACACTCATTTGATCCTGTGCCTGGAGAACTTCGGCGTTCACATTAGGCACAGGGATGAAAGCACCTATACGAAAGACGACTAACATTAAAAGTGTGAATATAATCTTATTCCGTATATCTTTCACGCGCATAAAATTGGAGATTGTCTTAAACAAGTTAGATCACCTCGGCTGTACCGCCAGCAGCTTCAATCGCTTCTTTCGCAGAAGCAGAGAATTTATTGGCTTTTACAGTTAATTTTTTTTCTAATTTACCGTTGCCAAGAATTTTTACTCCTGCTTTTAACTTGCTTATTGCACCAGTCTCTAGAAGAAGTTCAGGAGTTACTTCCGTTCCTTCGTCAAAACTGTTTAATCTGTCTAAGTTGATTACCGCGTAATCTTTACGGTTAATGTTTGTAAAACCACGTTTTGGAAGGCGTTGGAATAAAGGCATCTGACCACCTTCGAAACCAGGGCGTACACCGCCGCCAGAACGAGCGTTTTGACCTTTATGACCTTTACCAGAAGTTTTACCGTTACCTGATCCAATACCACGACCAACACGGTTGCGTACTTTACGTGAACCTTCTGAAGGCTTCAATTCATGAAGTTTCATTTGGGCACCTCCTTATCGATTAAAAATGTTTTATTGTTCTTTAACAGAAACTAAATGAGACACCTTGTTAATCATGCCGCGGATCGCTGCATTGTCTTCATGTACGACTGTTTGGTTTGTTTTCTTAAGACCAAGAGTACGAACAGTGACACGCTGATCTTCAGGGCGACCGATTACACTGCGTTTGAGGGTAATTTCTAATTTATTTGCCATTATTGTTCCCTCCTTATCCTAACAGGTCTTCTACAGATTTTCCACGAAGCTTCGCTACATCTTCAGCACGTTTAAGCTCACTTAAACCTTGAAGTGTTGCGCGGATCATGTTGATCGGTGTATTAGAACCTAGAGATTTAGAAAGGATATCAGCTAGACCAGCAAGCTCAAGTACCGCACGAACTGGGCCTCCAGCGATAACTCCTGTACCTTCTGAAGCAGGCTTCAATAGAACGTTTCCTGCACCGAATCGACCGATGATTTCATGTGGAATTGTAGTTCCAACCATTGGTACTTCAATTAAATTCTTTTTCGCATCTTCAACAGCTTTGCGGATCGCTTCTGGTACTTCTTGTGCTTTACCAGTACCGAAACCTACATGACCGTTTTTGTCACCGACAACAACTAAAGCTGCAAAACGGAAACGACGTCCACCTTTAACAACTTTCGCTACGCGGTTAACCGTAACTAAGCGTTCTTCTAACTCTAATTTGCTTGGGTCAATACGACTCATTCGGATGTGTCCCTCCTTCTTTTATTAAAATTTAAGTCCAGCCTCACGAGCAGCTTCAGCTAGAGCTTTTACACGTCCATGATATAGGTATCCTCCGCGGTCAAATACCACGTTAGAGATTCCTTTTTCAACAGCACGTTTTGCAACAAGTTCGCCAACTTTCGTAGCAGCTGCAGTGTCAGAACTATTCTCGATCTTTAACTCTTTATCAAGAGTAGAAGCACTTACAAGTGTTACACCGTTAACATCATCAATTACTTGAGCGTAGATATTCTTGTTAGAACGGAAAACGTTAAGGCGAGGTCTTTCAGCAGTACCTGAAAGTTTCGCACGAACACGAGCATGTCTTTTAAGACGAGTAGCGTTTTTGCTAGTTTTCGTAATCATCCGAGTCACTCCTTTCTTCACATTAAGCGATCTTACTTACCAGTTTTTCCTTCTTTACGGCGAACGAATTCACCTTCGTAACGAATTCCTTTACCTTTGTAAGGCTCTGGAGCACGGACAGCGCGGATGTTAGAAGCTAGAGCTCCTACACGCTCTTTATCGATACCTTTAATGATTACTTTCGTTTGAGATGGAACTTCGATTTCAACTCCAGCCTCAGGAACGATTTCAACTGGATGAGAGTATCCAACGTTAAGAACAAGTTTGTTTCCAGATTTAGCTGCACGGTAACCGACACCGATAAGTTCTAAACCTCTTTCGAAACCTTTAGATACACCTTCAACCATGTTTGCAATCAAGCTGCGTGTTGTACCATGTAATGCACGGTGTTCTTTATTTTCAGACGGACGGCTTACAGTTAAGACGTTGTCCTCAATTTTAATTTCCATATCAGGGTGAAATGCACGAGTTAGTTCACCTTTTGGTCCCTTTACTGTCACTGTGTTATCGTTGTTTGTCACAGTAACTCCTGAAGGGATCTCGATTAGTTTTTTACCTATACGAGACATACCAAGCACCTCCATTCATCTTAAACTTTTTTTACCATACGTAAGCAAGTACTTCTCCACCAGCTTGTTTAGCACGGGCTTCTTTGTCCGATAAAACACCTTGTGATGTAGAAATAATTGCGATTCCAAGTCCGTTAAGTACACGTGGTACTTCATTTGATTTCGCATATACGCGTAAACCAGGTTTACTGATTCTTTTAAGACCAGTGATAACACGTTCGTTGTTTTGGCCGTATTTAAGGAACAAACGGATAATTCCTTGTTTGCTGTCTTCGACGTACTCAACGTCACGGATAAAACCTTCACGCTTTAAGATTTCAGCAATTTCTCTTTTGATTTTTGAAGCCGGTACTTCTAGCTTCTCATGACGTACCATGTTCGCATTGCGAATACGAGTCAGCAAATCTGCAATCGGATCTGTCATAACCATTATTTAATAACCTCCTTCCCATTTATGGGGATTACCAGCTGGCTTTTTTAACGCCAGGAATTTGTCCTTTATATGCAAGTTCGCGGAAACAAATACGGCAAAGTTTAAACTTACGAATAACTGAATGTGGACGACCACATCGTTCGCAGCGCGTATACTCTTGAACTTTAAACTTTTGTTTGCGTTGTTGTTTCGCAATCATAGACTTTTTAGCCACGATTTCGCCTCCCTTTCATTGATTATTTCTGGAACGGCATACCTACTTGAGTTAATAACTCACGTGCTTCTTCGTCCGTATTGGCAGTAGTAACGATAACGATATCCATACCGCGGACCTTTGTTACTTTATCGTAATCAATTTCTGGGAAGATTAACTGTTCTTTAATACCAAGCGTGTAGTTTCCACGACCGTCGAAAGATTTCTTAGAAATCCCGCGGAAGTCACGTACACGTGGTAAAGACACAGAAATAAGTTTATCAAGGAAATCATACATGCGCTCTCCGCGAAGTGTTACTTTCGCACCGATTGGCATTCCTTCACGTAGACGGAATCCAGCAATAGACTTCTTCGCACGAGTAACGACAGGTTTTTGACCAGCGATAAACGTTAATTCTTCAACAGCAGTATCGATTGCTTTAGCGTTTTGAACAGCGTCACCAACACCCATGTTGATCACGATTTTTTCGATTTTTGGCACTTGCATTACTGATTTGTATTCAAACTTAGAAACTAATGCAGGTGTAATTTCTTTTACATACTTTTCTTTAAGGCGGTTCATGAGAAAGACCTCCCTTCCTTATTTACTATTTATCTAGAACTTGCCCAGATTTTTTCGCTACACGGACTTTCTTTCCGTCCTCAACTTTATACCCAACACGTGTCACTTCACCCGTTTTAGGATCAAGCGGCATTACGTTTGATACGTGGATCGGCGCTTCTTGTTCAGAAATTCCGCCTTGAGGGTTAGCTTGGGTTGGTTTAGAGTGTTTTTTCACAAGGTTAATACCTTCTACTAAAACACGTTCCTTTTTAGGGAAAGCAGCAAGGATGACACCTTGTTTACCTTTATCTTTACCAGAGATAACCACTACTTTATCGCCCTTTTTAACATGCATTTAATCGCACCTCCTTGAGTCGCGGATTGTATTCATTAAAGTACTTCTGGTGCTAGAGAAACAATTTTCATATAGTTGTTTTCACGAAGTTCACGTGCTACTGGTCCGAAGATACGAGTTCCACGTGGGCTCTTGTCGTCACGAATGATGACACATGCATTTTCGTCGAAACTGATGTAAGATCCATCGTTTCTGCGAGCTCCGCTCTTAGTACGAACGATAACTGCTTTCACAACTTCACCTTTTTTGACAACGCCTCCAGGTGTTGCTTGTTTAACCGTACAAACAATGACATCACCGATGTTAGCCGTTTTACGTCCAGAGCCACCAAGAACTTTAATCGTTAGTACTTCGCGTGCGCCAGAGTTGTCAGCTACTTTTAAACGAGTCTCCTGTTGAATCATTAATGTTACCTCCTTTCGGAAAAAGAAATCCGAACTTTATTAGATAATAACGGCTTCTTCGACAACTTCAACTAGACGAAAGCGTTTAGTCGCAGATAAAGGACGAGTTTCCATGACCTTTACGATGTCTCCGATTTTTGCTTGGTTGTTTTCATCATGTGCTTTGAACTTCTTAGAGTATCTTACACGTTTGCCATAAAGTGAATGCTTTTTGTATGTTTCAACTACAACAGTGATGGTTTTATCCATTTTGTCAGAAACAACACGACCTTGATACACTTTACGTTGGTTACGTTCGCTCATGTTTGCGGGGCCTCCCCTCTAATTATTATTTATTAGCAGCGATTTCTCTTTGACGAATCACAGTTTTCATGCGTGCGATTGATTTACGCACTTCACGAATGCGAGCAGTATTTTCAAGCTGCCCAGTCGCTAATTGGAAACGAAGATTGAAAAGTTCTTCTTTAAGAGACTTTACTTTTTGTTCAATTTCAGCAGTGGTAAGGTCACGAATTTCATTAGCTTTCATTTGATTCACCACCAATTTCTTCACGTTTTACGAACTTCGTTTTAATTGGCAATTTGTGAGATGCAAGACGAAGAGCTTCACGAGCAACTTCTTCAGACACACCAGAAATTTCAAATAAAACTTTGCCCGGTTTCACTACAGCTACCCATCCTTCTGGAGCACCTTTACCGGAACCCATGCGGACCTCTAGAGGTTTAGCTGTGTATGGCTTAGAAGGGAAAATTTTAATCCAAACTTTACCGCCACGTTTCATGTAACGAGTCATAGCAATACGAGCAGCTTCGATTTGACGGTTTGTGATCCAAGAAGCTTCAAGAGCTTGGATACCGTACTCACCGAAATGTACTTCAGTACCGCCTTTTGCACGACCACGCATTTTTCCACGATGTTCTCTGCGATACTTCACGCGTTTTGGCAATAACATATTATTTTCCTCCTTCCGCAGTATTCTTCTTAGTTGGAAGGACTTCTCCACGATAGATCCATACTTTTACGCCAAGCTTACCATAAGTAGTGTCAGCTTCAGCAGTAGCATAGTCGATGTCAGCACGAAGTGTGTGCAATGGAACAGTACCTTCACTGTAATATTCAGAACGAGCAATATCTGCACCGCCAAGACGACCAGAAACCATTGTTTTGATTCCTTGTGCTCCAGCACGCATTGTGCGTTGGATTGTTTGTTTTTGTGCACGACGGAATGAAATACGGTTTTCAAGTTGACGAGCGATGTTTTCAGCAACTAGCTGAGCATCAAGATCTGCTCTCTTGATTTCAAGAATGTTGATGTGTACACGTTTGCCAGTTAGGCTGTTAAGAGCTTTACGAAGTGCTTCAACTTCAGATCCGCCTTTACCAATTACCATACCTGGTTTAGCCGTGTGGATTGTGATATTTACGCGGTTTGCAGCACGTTCGATTTCTACTTTAGAAACAGACGCGTCAGACAAACGCTTGCTGATGAATTCACGGATTTTCAAGTCTTCATGTAAGAAGTCAGCGTAATCTTTTCCTGCGAACCATTTAGATTCCCAATCACGAATGACGCCAATACGAAGACCTACTGGATTTACCTTTTGACCCACGGATTATCCCTCCTTCTTTTCTGATACAACGATTGTAATGTGGCTAGTACGTTTGTTAATTGCACTCGCACGACCCATAGCACGTGGACGGAATCTCTTAAGTGTTGGACCTTCGTCAACGAATGCTTGAGTAATCACTAGGCTGTTAGCGTCCAACTCGTAGTTGTGCTCAGCGTTTGCGATAGCAGATTTTAATACTTTTTCAATAATTGGTGAAGCAGCCTTAGGTGTAAGGTTTAAGATAGAAACTGCTTCTCCTACTTGCTTACCTCGGATCAGGTCCATTACTAGACGTGCTTTACGAGGAGCAATACGGACTGTTCTTGCGACAGCTTTAGCTTGCATTTAAAAGCCTCCTCTCATTAGCGTCTTGTTTTTTTATCGTCACTAGCATGACCTTTGTAAGTACGGCTTGGTGCGAATTCGCCCAATTTGTGACCTACCATATCTTCAGAAATGAAAACAGGTACATGTTTGCGTCCATCATAGACAGCGATTGTGTGACCGATGAATTGTGGGAAAATTGTAGAACGACGAGACCAAGTTTTTACGACTTGCTTTTTGTCAGTTTCATTCAATTTCTCGACTTTAGCCATCAAATGATCATCAACAAATGGTCCTTTTTTTAAGCTGCGAGCCATTGTGGAACCTCCCTTCGTGATTGAACTACGGTCCTAAATGAACCGTAGACAACCCCGTTACTTGTTTTTACGACGACGTACAATGAATTTATCAGACTTGTTGGTTTTCTTACGAGTCTTGAATCCAAGAGTCGGTTTACCCCATGGAGACATTGGTGATTTACGTCCGATTGGAGCGCGTCCTTCACCACCACCGTGTGGGTGATCGTTAGGGTTCATTACAGAACCACGAACTGTTGGGCGTACGCCTTTCCAGCGAGAACGTCCAGCTTTACCGATGTTGATTAATTCGTGTTGCTCGTTTCCAACTTGACCGATAGTCGCACGGCAAGCAGAAAGAATCATGCGAACTTCTCCTGAGTTCAAACGTACAAGAACGTATTTACCTTCTTTACCAAGAACTTGAGCAGAAGTACCAGCAGAACGAACTAATTGTCCACCTTTACCTGGTTTTAATTCAATGTTATGCACAACTGTACCAACTGGGATGTTGATAAGTGGAAGAGCATTACCTGGTTTGATGTCAGCTTCTGGTCCAGAAGTAACTTCAGTACCAACTTGGATTCCTTTCGGAGCAAGAATGTAACGTTTCTCACCATCTGCATAGTTTACAAGAGCGATGTTAGCTGAACGGTTTGGATCATACTCGATTGTAGCAACGCGTCCAGGTATACCGTCTTTATCACGCTTAAAGTCGATGATACGGTATTGACGTTTGTGACCGCCACCTTGATGACGAACAGTCAATCTACCTTGGTTGTTACGTCCGCCTTTTTTGTGTAGCGGTGCAAGCAACGATTTTTCTGGTTTGTCAGTCGTGATTTCAGCAAAATCTGAAGTAGTCATGCCACGACGACCATTACTGGTTGGTTTATACTTTTTAATCGCCATTTTGAATTTCCCTCCTTCTTTTTAAGATTTACGCTTCAAAAATTTCGATTTCTTTGCTGTCAGCAGTTAATTTCACGATCGCTTTTCTGCGACGGCTAGTCATACCAGTGTAGCGTCCAACGCGTTTTGATTTTCCTTTGTAGTTTTGAACGTTGACTTTCTCAACTTTCACTCCAAAGATTTCTTCAACAGCGTCTTTCACTTCTGTTTTGTTAGCTCTGACATCAACTTCGAACGTGTACTTCTTCTCTGTCATTAGATCAGCAGAACGTTCAGTAATGATAGGGCGCTTTAGAACATCACGAGGATCTTTCATTATGCAAGTCCCTCCTCTACTTTTTCAACCGCTGCTTTAGTGATCAGAAGTTTGTCGTGGTTGACAACGTCAAGAACGTTGATACCGTTAGCTTCAACAACTGTTACTCCAGGGATGTTACGAGCAGATAAAGCAACTGTTTCGTTTGCATCCGCAGTGACGATCAACGCTTTCTTCTCGACAGATAATCCTTTAAGGATGCCTGCGAATTCTTTCGTTTTCACTGCATCAAGAGTCAGATCTTCAAGAACGATGATGTTGTTGTCGATTACTTTAGAAGACAATACTGACTTGATAGCCAAGCGGCGAACTTTTTTAGGTAATTTATAAGAATAACTGCGTGGTGTTGGACCGAATACGATACCGCCTCCGCGCCATTGTGGTGAACGGATAGAACCTTGACGAGCACGACCTGTACCCTTCTGTCTCCAAGGCTTACGACCTCCGCCACGTACTTCAGAACGAGTTTTTACTTTGTGAGTTCCTTGACGTAAGGAAGCTCTTTGCATAAGAATAGCATCGAATACTACGCTTTCGTTTGGCTCGATTCCAAACACAGAAGCGTTTAATTCGATTTCACCGTTAGTAGAACCGTTTTGGTTATATAATGCTACTTTTGGCATGACTTGTTTCCTCCTTTCCTAAGAGAGTTATTTAGATTTAACTGCACTCTTTACAGTTACTAGAGATTTTTTAGCTCCTGGTACGTTTCCTTTGATCAATAGAAGATTGCGTTCTGCATCAACTTTAACGATCTCAAGGTTTTGGACAGTAATTTGCTCTCCGCCCATACGACCTGGAAGAAGTTTACCTTTGAATACACGGTTTGGATCAACAGGTCCCATTGAACCAGGACGACGGTGGTAACGTGAACCGTGAGTCATTGGTCCGCGTGATTGTCCGTGGCGTTTGATAGCCCCTTGGAATCCTTTACCTTTTGATGTTCCTGTTACATCTACGATATCTCCATTTGCGAAAATATCAACTTTGACTTCCTGACCAACTTCATACGCATCTAACTCCGCACCGCGTAATTCTTTTACGAAGCGCTTAGGAGCAGTTTCCGCTTTAGCAACGTGGCCTTTCTCTGGTTTGTTAGAAAGCTTTTCACGTTTGTCATCAAAACCGATTTGGATTGCTTCATAGCCATCCGTGTCAACAGTCTTCTTTTGAAGAACAACGTTAGCAGCAGCCTCAACAACAGTTACAGGGATAAGATCACCGTTTTCTGCGAATACTTGCGTCATACCAATTTTTCTACCTAAGATTCCTTTGGTCATTCGTCACACCTCCTATAATATGTGTTTTCTATTTGAATTAAAGTTTGATTTCGATATCTACACCAGATGGTAAATCTAAACGCATAAGTGCATCAACTGTTTGCGGAGTTGGATTCACGATGTCGATTAGACGTTTGTGAGTACGCATCTCGAATTGCTCACGAGAATCTTTGTACTTATGCACCGCACGAAGGATTGTGTAAACTGATTTTTCAGTTGGAAGCGGAATTGGACCAGATACACTAGCACCAGAACGCTTAGCCGTTTCAACAATCTTCTCAGCAGATTGATCAAGAATTCTATGATCATATGCTTTTAAACGAATACGAATTTTTTGTTTTGCCATTATTTTCCCTCCTTTTCGCCTACTTACGTTAGACAGTTCTCCGTGAGAAAAACCTGATCACCTCGCCATGGCAAAGCGGCCGGGTGTGTCAGCAACCTCTCACTTCATCGCAGTCAAAGACCAACATGCACTATTGTACCAAATTGGCCTGCGTGTTGCAATAATAAATCGGATAAATTTATGATTTGCACACTTTTCATATTATACAGGGATTCAGCCTATAAATCAAGCTTTCCCTGAAGATGATGTATAGCAGTCTTTCTTATGATACGTATAAATTCATCTGGTTCCTCAATGTGCGGGGAATGTGCAGAGTCTTTAAAGGTAAACCATTCTTTGATTGGTGCTTTTAATTGATCAACATATGGTTTTGATACAGCAGCTGGTGTAATCATGTCGTGATCGCCAATGAGAAAGTAGCACGGTATTAATATAGTAGAAACTCGGAATTGAATACTCTCATTCATTAGCTGATCCCATAGCTTGTCTTGACTAAACTTCTGTCCTTTCATGAACTTCCATTTATCTTTAAGCTGATATTGCTTACTAAAAAGAAACCCTTTTAGCATTTGAAAAACCGGTTTCCATCTATGTGTGAGACCTACGCTCGCAAACTCTTTATATAGAGAAAACAAGGCATGAGCTGATGTCCGTTTCCATGGAGGGGGCGTCAGTAATCGCAGACACCCAGTAAACAGACGATTGCGATGATATTTCTTCAAAAGGAGCTCGTACGATACGATATCTTCCTTTAACACATCTACTACCTGACTAATCCCGTAATATGCATGATAAAGATCTGGACGCTTATGTACTGCTTGTATGGCAATTAATGATCCCCACGAGTATCCTGCGATATACAATTTTGAATGACCTAGATAAGTTAGAAGCTTCTCTGTCAGTTCAATCGTGTCTTCAATAAATTGCTGAATGGTCATCGATGCATCGGGAAGATTCTCTTGATAGGAAAGTCCTGCACCTCTCTGATCCCAATGGACAACTGTAAAGTCCTGATCAAGTTCCCCGTGAAAGGAATCAATATAACTGATTTGAGCCGAGCCGGGCCCGCCGTGTAAAAATAAAAGGACAGGCTCCGTTTCACTCGTCTGGTCTTCTTTCATCATAATCCATTGGTCAATCCCGCCGATCGACCATTTTTTCAAATATGTCTTTACCATTCCAGCGATCCTCTCGGTTCCATTTAGATTCTATAGCTTATAGTAGCCGTTCTGATCTGGAAAAGCAAAAAAAGAGACCCTTTTGCAAGGAGTCTCTTTTGTATGTTTATTACTTAATGATAGTTGAAACGACACCAGAACCTACAGTACGTCCACCCTCACGGATAGAGAAACGAGTTCCTTCTTCGATAGCGATAGTAGAGATAAGTTCAACTTCCATCTCAGTGTTATCGCCAGGCATTACCATTTCAGTACCTTCTGGAAGATGTACGATACCAGTTACGTCAGTTGTACGGAAGTAGAACTGCGGACGGTAGTTAGCGAAGAATGGAGTATGACGTCCACCCTCTTCTTTAGAAAGTACATAAACTTCAGCTTTGAAACGGCTGTGTGGAGTGATTGTACCTGGTTTAGCAAGTACTTGACCACGTTGGATATCTTCACGAGATACACCACGAAGTAGTGCACCGATGTTGTCACCAGCTTCAGCGTAGTCAAGAAGTTTACGGAACATTTCAACACCTGTAACAGTTGTTTTACCGTTTTCTTCTTGAAGACCGATGATTTCAACTTCGTCACCGACTTTAACTTGTCCACGCTCAACACGACCAGTAGCAACTGTTCCACGACCAGTGATTGAGAATACGTCCTCAACTGGCATCATGAATGGCTTCTCAGTGTCACGCTCTGGAGTTGGGATGTACTCATCAACCGCATCCATAAGTTCAAAGATTTTTGCTTCGTAATCAGCATCTCCTTCAAGAGCTTTAAGAGCAGAACCTTTGATAACTGGTACATCGTCACCAGGGAAGTCATAGTCAGAAAGAAGGTCACGAACTTCCATTTCAACAAGTTCAAGTAACTCTTCATCGTCAACCATGTCACATTTGTTAAGGAATACTACGATGTATGGTACACCTACGTTACGAGAAAGTAGGATGTGCTCACGTGTTTGTGGCATTGGACCATCAGCAGCAGATACTACTAAGATCGCGCCGTCCATTTGAGCAGCACCAGTGATCATGTTTTTAACATAGTCAGCGTGTCCTGGGCAGTCTACGTGTGCATAGTGACGAGTTTCAGTTTCATACTCAACGTGTGCAGTTGAGATTGTGATTCCACGCTCGCGCTCTTCTGGAGCACCATCGATTTGGTCATAAGCCATAGCTGTACCTTTACCAGATTTCTTATGAAGAACTGTTGAGATAGCAGCAGTTAGAGTTGTTTTACCATGGTCAACGTGTCCAATTGTACCAATGTTAGCATGCGATTTGGAACGGTCGAATTTTTCTTTAGCCATTCTAAAAATCCTCCTTAAAGGTTCATTGTATTTGGTATAGAGTGATAGAAAGTGAAGAGTTACCTCTCACTTTCTGATCTTCAATAGTAGTTATACTTTAGTTTAAAGGCAAAATCAATTATTCACCTTTATTTTTTTTGATGATTTCTTCACTGATGCTCTTAGGCACTTCTTCGTAGTGATCCATGTGCATAGTGAAAGTACCGCGTCCTTGTGTGTTAGAACGGAGTGCAGTAGCATATCCGAACATTTCAGAAAGTGGAACCATAGCGCGAACAACTTGAGCGTTACCGCGAGCTTCCATACCTTCTACACGTCCACGACGAGATGTGATATCACCCATGATGTCTCCCATGTATTCTTCAGGGATAACAACTTCCACTTTCATCATTGGCTCAAGTAGAACTGGGTTACATTTGCTGACAGCATTTTTCAATGCCATAGAAGCAGCAATTTTGAACGCCATTTCGTTAGAGTCAACATCGTGGTAAGATCCATCAAATAATTTTGCTTTGATGTCGATTAATGGGAATCCAGCTAATACACCATTTTCAAGTGAATCTTCAAGACCTGCTTGAATTGCTGGGATGTATTCACGTGGAACAACCCCACCGACGATTGCATTTTCAAATTCGAATCCTGCGCCTTCTTCGTTTGGTTCGAATTCAATCCAAACGTGTCCGAACTGACCGCGTCCACCAGACTGACGTACGAATTTACCTTCAACTTTTGCACCAGAACGGAATGTTTCACGGTACGCAACTTGAGGAGCACCTACGTTAGCTTCAACCTTGAACTCACGCTTCATACGGTCAACAATGATATCAAGGTGAAGCTCACCCATACCAGAGATGATCGTTTGACCAGTTTCAGGGTTTGTTTGTGTACGGAATGTTGGATCCTCTTCAGCTAGTTTAGCTAAAGCGATGCTCATTTTATCTTGGTCAGCCTTAGATTTAGGCTCGATAGCTACATCGATAACTGGCTCTGGGAATTCCATAGACTCAAGGATAACAAGATTTTTCTCGTCACAAAGAGTATCACCAGTAGATGTATCTTTAAGACCTACAGCTGCTGCGATATCCCCTGCATATACAGTAGAGATTTCTTCACGGCTGTTTGCGTGCATTTGAAGGATACGTCCAACGCGTTCACGCTTGTTCTTAGAAGAGTTCTTCACGTATGAACCAGAATCAAGTGTTCCAGAGTATACGCGGAAGAAAGTTAGTTTCCCAACATAAGGGTCAGTCATAACTTTAAATGCAAGAGCTGCGAATGGTGCGTCATCAGTAGACTCACGAACAACCTCTTCATTTGAATCTGGCAGGATACCTTTAATTGCAGCAACATCAGTTGGTGCAGGCAGGTAGTCAAGCACAGCGTCAAGTACAAGCTGAACACCTTTATTTTTGAAAGCAGATCCAACAAGAACTGGGTAGAATTCAACATTCAATGTTCCTTTACGGATTGCAGCTTTCAATTCAGGAATTGTGATTTCTTCACCCTCAAGGTATTTTTCCATAAGCTCTTCATCAAGCTCAGCAACAGCTTCAATTAGGCTGCTGCGAAGCTCTTCAGCTTTGTCTTTATACTCAGCAGGGATTTCTTTAGCATCAGAGCGAGTTCCAAGGTCATCTTCGTAGAAGTATGCTACGTTTTCTACAAGGTCGATGATTCCTTCGAATTGATCTTCAGCGCCGATCGGCAATTGAATTGCATGAGCGTTCGCTTGAAGACGATCTCTTAATGTGCTTACAGAGTAAAGGAAGTCCGCACCAGTTTTATCCATTTTGTTAACGAATACGATACGAGGTACTCCGTAAGTTGTTGCTTGGCGCCAAACTGTTTCAGTTTGTGGCTCTACACCTGATTGTGCATCAAGAACAGCAACCGCACCATCAAGTACACGTAAAGAACGTTCAACTTCAACAGTGAAGTCTACGTGTCCTGGTGTATCGATGATGTTTACACGGTAACCCTTCCATTGTGCTGTAGTAGCAGCAGAAGTGATTGTAATACCACGTTCTTGCTCCTGCTCCATCCAGTCCATTTGTGAAGCTCCTTCGTGAGTTTCACCAATTTTATGGATACGACCAGTGTAGTACAAGATACGCTCAGTCGTTGTCGTTTTACCGGCATCGATGTGAGCCATGATACCAATATTACGAGTTTTGTCTAAGGAGAACTCTCTTGCCATTGGGTAATTTCTCCTTCCTCATTAGGGAATAGTTTTTTTAGTTTGGTATAAATCCTACCAGCGGTAGTGAGCGAATGCTTTGTTCGCTTCTGCCATTTTGTGTGTATCTTCACGTTTCTTAACAGCAGCACCAGTGTTGTTAGCTGCGTCAAGGATTTCGTTAGCAAGACGCTCTTCCATCGTTTTTTCTCCACGAAGACGAGCATAGTTTACTAACCAGCGAAGACCTAAAGTAGTACGACGGTCTGGGCGAACTTCTACAGGAACTTGGTAGTTAGCTCCACCTACACGACGTGCTTTAACTTCAAGAACTGGCATGATGTTTTTCAAGGCTTGTTCGAAAACCTCCATCGCTTCATTACCAGTACGTTCTTTGATGATATCAAATGACTTGTAGAGGATTGTTTGTGACTTTCCTCTTTTACCGTCGATCATCATTTTGTTGATCAAACGAGATACAAGTTTAGAATTGTAAATTGGATCTGGCAATACGTCTCTTTTTGCTACAGGACCTTTACGTGGCATCTGAATAGCCTCCCTTCTCTTTTAAAAGGATTTCTATCTGTCTCTCATCTCAATATCATTGTCAGCTGCCTGACTCCACTGATCTGATATCAACTTCTAAAAACCCTTATGTTTGTTTGTATTATTTGCTTTGTTTAGGGCGTTTTGTTCCGTATTTAGAACGTCCTTGCATACGACCGTCAACTCCGGCAGTATCAAGCGCACCACGAACGATGTGGTAACGTACACCCGGTAAGTCTTTTACACGTCCGCCACGGATAAGTACTACACTGTGCTCTTGTAGGTTATGTCCGATACCAGGAATGTAAGCTGTTACCTCAATCAGGTTAGACAAACGTACACGAGCATATTTACGTAGTGCTGAGTTTGGTTTTTTCGGTGTCATTGTACCGACACGAGTACAAACCCCGCGCTTCTGTGGAGATGTTACGTTAGTGTGCTCTTTTTTGAAACTGTTGTATCCTTTGTTAAGTGCAGGTGACTTTGAGTTTTCAACTTTACTCACGCGTCCTTTGCGTATTAGCTGATTAATTGTAGGCATGTTGTTATTCCTCCCTTCATTACTTTTTTTATAACCCACATACCCAGGTGGTTCATCAAAAGGCAAAAAACAATGCTTTTGCATTTTATACATGCAAAAACAAAACAAGTACGCTATAACATAATGGCAACAGCTGCTGCCCCAACTTCAATTCCGCAGGCCTTGCCGAGCTTTTTCATGGAATCTACCACTAAGATGTCTACACCCTTCTCTTGCGCTAGTTTCAATACACTAGCGGTTAAAGCAGGATCAGCATCTTTCGCTACGACGACTTCCTTAACTGAATCTCGTTTCAGAGCTTTTACTGTTTGCTTCGTACCAATAATAATGGATTGAGCCTGTGATACTTTATCATAAGACATCGAATATCCTCCAAAGTAACAGGTTTTATTTTGAGCACCTTGGTTATATTATCATCATGGCAGAAGGATGTCAATATCGTATGACAGATTATCTTGACATCCTTCACCATTTTTTGATGATTTTATAGGAATCTCACGAGAAAGATTACTCTACAGGAACCATGTCGTCAGACGGCTGCACTTGCGAAACCGGCTTAACTTTACGGTAGTTTGGCATTCCCGTTCCAGCAGGAACAAGTTTACCGATGATAACATTCTCTTTCAAGCCAAGCAGTTCATCACGTTTTCCTTTGATCGCCGCATCTGTTAGGACACGAGTCGTTTCTTGGAAGGATGCCGCAGACAAGAATGAGTCTGTTTCAAGTGAAGCTTTTGTAATACCAAGAAGAACTGGACGGCCTGTTGCAGGACGTTTGCCTTCGAATAGTACTTTTTTGTTCGCTTCAGTGAATTGATGTACATCAAGAAGTGTGCCTGGTAATACATCTGTATCCCCTGCATCAGCGACACGCACTTTACGAAGCATTTGGCGAACCATTACCTCTACGTGCTTATCTCCGATTTCTACCCCTTGCATACGGTATACTTTTTGTACTTCATGAAGCAGATATTCTTGAACAGCTGTCATGTCAGTCACTTTAAGAAGTTCTTTCGGATCGATCGAACCTTCTGTAAGTACTTGACCACGAGTGACTGCGTCACCTTCAACAACTTTCAGACGTGCATTGTAAGGAGCTGTGTATGAGCGAGTTTCAACTTCGCCTTGAACCACAATTTCCTGCTGCTTGTCACGAACATCGTTAATTTCAGCAACGACACCATCAATTTCAGAAATTGTCGCTTGCCCTTTCGGATTACGCGCTTCAAATAGCTCTTGGATACGAGGTAAACCTTGAGTGATATCGTCTCCTGCTACCCCACCGGTGTGGAACGTACGCATTGTAAGCTGTGTTCCTGGCTCACCGATTGATTGTGCAGCGATGATTCCAACCGCTTCACCGACTTCAACGTCAGTACCAGTTGCAAGGTTACGGCCGTAGCATCGTTTACATACACCATGAGGCGTGTTACATGTAAATGCTGAACGGATCCATACTTCCTCAATTCCTGCTTCAACTACTTCAAGTGCTTTATCTTCATCAATTAGTTCGTTTTCGGCTACAATGACTTCGCCTGTTTCAGGATGAACAATTGGTTTTCTCGCAAAACGTCCGATCAGACGTTCTTCAAGTTTCTCAATAATTTCATTTCCTTCTTTAATGGACTTCGCCAAGATTCCACGGTCTGTACCGCAATCTGTTTCACGGATGATAACATCCTGTGCAACGTCAACGAGACGACGCGTGAGGTAACCTGAGTCAGCTGTTTTAAGGGCTGTATCGGCAAGACCTTTACGCGCACCGTGAGTGGAAATAAAGTATTCCAATACGGTTAAACCTTCACGGAAACTAGATTTAATCGGAAGTTCGATGATACGTCCAGCCGGGTTGGCCATCAGACCACGCATACCAGCCAGCTGAGTGAAGTTAGACGCGTTACCACGCGCTCCAGAGTCACTCATCATGTAGATTGGGTTGACTTCATCAAGGGACTTCATCAGTTTACCTTGGATGACATCTTTAGAAGAACTCCAGATTGAAATAACTCTCTCATAACGCTCTTCTTCAGTAATCAAACCACGTCTGAATTGCTTCATGACGTTATCTACTTTTGCTTGTGCTTCTTCAAGAATTTGCTGCTTATCATCTAATACGACGATATCAGACACACCAACCGTAATACCGGCTTTAGTAGAGTATCTGAAACCAAGGTTTTTCATGCGGTCAAGCATTTTAGATGTCTCAGTGATATGGAATCTCTTAAAGATTTCCGCAATGATTTTCCCTAAAATACCTTTTTTGAACGGCGCATTGATTTCTTGTTTCTCGATCGCAGCTTTTACATCCTCACCTTTTTCAAGGAAGAAACGATCAGGTGTTTTTTCTTCAATATTGCTCTTTGTCGGCTCATTCATGTATGGGAATGATTCCGGTAAGATTTCGTTAAAGATCAGTTTTCCAACTGTTGTAATCAACAATTTAGAACGCTGTTCATCAGTGAATGTCACATTCTTCAACGAGCTAGCTGCAACAGCTACACGTGTATGAAGATGCACATAACCATTTTGATAAGCTAGAAGGGCTTCGTCAGTATCTTTGAAGACCATACCTTCTCCGATAGCACCTTTGCGCTCAAGTGTAAGGTAGTAGTTACCAAGCACCATATCCTGAGATGGCGTAACAACTGGTTTTCCATCTTTCGGGTTCAAAATGTTTTGAGCAGCAAGCATTAAGATACGAGCTTCAGCTTGAGCTTCAGCAGATAATGGTACGTGAACCGCCATTTGGTCACCGTCAAAGTCAGCGTTGTAGGCTGTACATACAAGTGGATGAAGACGAATTGCGCGTCCTTCCACAAGTGTAGGTTCAAACGCTTGAATACCAAGTCTGTGAAGAGTCGGTGCACGGTTTAGTAAGACTGGATGCTCACGAATAACTGATTCTAAAACATCCCATACTTCCGGCTGCACGCGCTCAATTTTACGCTTCGCACTCTTGATGTTGTGAGCTAATCCTTTTTCAACAAGCTCCTTCATCACGAATGGTTTGAATAATTCAAGAGCCATTTCTTTCGGAAGTCCACACTGATACATTTTCAAATGTGGTCCTACGACGATAACGGAACGTCCAGAATAGTCAACACGTTTACCAAGCAAGTTTTGACGGAAACGTCCTTGTTTCCCTTTCAGCATGTGAGAAAGAGATTTCAATGGTCGATTTCCTGGTCCTGTTACTGGTCGGCCTCTACGTCCATTATCAATCAAGGCATCGACAGCTTCTTGAAGCATACGCTTCTCGTTCTGAACGATGATGCTTGGCGCGCCAAGATCTAATAAACGCTTCAGACGATTGTTACGGTTGATGACACGACGATAAAGGTCGTTCAAGTCAGAAGTAGCAAAACGTCCACCATCAAGTTGAACCATTGGACGTAATTCTGGCGGAATAACCGGAAGTACATCAAGAATCATCCAAGATGGTTTGTTTCCTGAGTTACGGAAGGCTTCTAACACTTCAAGGCGTTTGATCGCACGTGTACGTCGCTGTCCTTGAGCAGTTTTCAGCTCTTCCTTCAGTGTATCTACTTCTTTTACAAGATCGATATCTTGAAGAAGTTTGTTGATTGCTTCTGCACCCATAGCTGCTTGGAATGTATTACCGTATTTATCTAAATAAGCACGGAATTCTTTCTCAGAAAGAAGTTGTTTCTTCTCAAGCGGTGTGTTGCCCGGATCTGTCACGACGTAAGAAGCGAAGTAGATCACTTCTTCTAACGCACGTGGTGACATATCAAGAACAAGACCCATACGGCTTGGGATACCTTTGAAATACCAAATGTGGGAAACTGGGGCAGCCAGTTCGATATGCCCCATTCTCTCACGACGGACTTTTGCCCGTGTTACTTCTACACCACAACGGTCACATACAACACCCTTATACCGAACGCGTTTATACTTCCCACAATGACATTCCCAGTCTTTTTGCGGTCCGAAGATACGTTCACAAAAGAGACCATCTTTTTCAGGTTTCAGTGTACGATAGTTAATCGTTTCAGGCTTTTTCACTTCACCAAAAGACCAAGAACGGATTTTATCAGGTGATGCGAGACCGATGTTCATATACTCAAAATTGTTCACATCTAGCAAGGGGCCTACCTCCCTTTTAATCTTCGGGTTATACCCTAGTCACTTGCTCTAATCGTTTCTGCTATTCTTTTGTGACTGCGTCACGTTCAAGATCGACAGGTGCGAGGTCTGCAGCATCTTCGTCATTAGATAACGCTAATCCGTCTGCTTTCTTCGTTTCCTCATCGTCTTCTAAATCTCTCATTTCTATCTCTTCTTCATCGCCGGATAGGATTTTCACATCCATACCTAAACTTTGAAGTTCTTTGATTAACACTTTGAATGATTCAGGGACACCTGGTTCAGGTACGTTATCCCCTTTGACGATGGCTTCGTATGTTTTCACACGACCCACAACGTCATCCGATTTAACTGTTAAGATCTCTTGAAGTGTATATGCTGCACCGTAAGCTTCAAGTGCCCATACTTCCATCTCTCCGAAACGCTGACCACCAAACTGTGCTTTACCGCCAAGTGGCTGCTGCGTAACAAGTGAGTATGGTCCAGTTGAACGAGCGTGAAGTTTATCGTCAACCATGTGAGCCAGTTTGATCATGTACATGATTCCGACAGATACACGGTTGTCGAATGGTTCACCAGTTCGACCGTCATAAAGGACTGTTTTCGCATCACGGGACATACCTGCTTCTTCAAGCGTTTCCCAAACATCTTCCTCGCGCGCACCATCAAATACTGGTGACGCAATGTGGATGCCAAGGTAACGTGCAGCCATACCCATATGAAGCTCAAGTACCTGACCGATGTTCATACGAGATGGTACCCCTAGAGGGTTCAACATGATATCGATCGGTGTTCCGTCTGGAAGATAAGGCATATCTTCTTCTGGAAGGATTTTAGAGATAACCCCTTTGTTACCATGTCGTCCGGCCATTTTGTCACCTTCAGAAATCTTACGTTTCTGAACGATGTATACGCGGACTAATTGGTTTACACCTGGAGGTAATTCATCTCCATCTTCACGGTTGAAGACTTTTACATCGTGGATAATTCCTCCGCCGCCGTGTGGAACACGCAGTGACGTATCGCGAACTTCACGAGCCTTTTCACCGAAGATTGCATGTAATAGACGTTCTTCAGCTGTTAGTTCAGTTACACCTTTAGGCGTTACTTTACCTACAAGAAGGTCTCCGTCTTTTACTTCTGCACCAATACGGATGATTCCGCGCTCGTCAAGGTTGCGTAAAGCATCTTCCCCAACGTTTGGAATATCACGAGTGATTTCTTCTGGTCCAAGCTTTGTATCACGAGCTTCTGATTCATATTCTTCAATATGAATAGACGTGTAGACGTCATCTTTTACAAGGCGCTCACTCATGATGATCGCATCCTCGTAGTTGTAACCGTCCCAAGTCATGAAGCCGACCATGACGTTACGTCCTAGAGCCAATTCACCTTTTTCCATAGAAGGACCGTCTGCAAGGATTTCCCCTTTAACGACTTCATCTCCAACACTTACGATAGGACGCTGGTTGTAGCAAGTCCCTTGGTTAGAGCGGACAAATTTCAGCAGGCTGTATTTGTCTAGGTTTCCTTTGACTTGTTGTCCGTCAACGTCTTCATAACGGCGAACCCAAATATTTTTTGCTTCTACACGTTCTACAACACCTGGGTAGCGGCAGATGACAGCAGCACCAGAGTCTTTACCTGATACGTACTCCATACCTGTACCAACAATCGGTGATTCTGGCTGCATCAAAGGCACAGCCTGACGCTGCATGTTCGCTCCCATTAGAGCACGGTTAGAGTCATCGTTTTCTAAGAATGGGATACATGCTGTCGCTGCAGAAACAACCTGCTTTGGCGAAACGTCCATGTAGTCAACGCGGTTTCGAGGAACAACGGTGTTTTCCCCTCTGAAACGAGCAATGATATTATCATCGATAAACGAACCATCATCAGCTAACTGAGCGTTCGCTTGTGCTACTACGTAGTTATCCTCTTCATCAGCAGTTAAGTAATCGATTCTCGGTGTTACTTTACCAGTCTCAGGATCAACCCGGCGGTAAGGTGTTTCGATAAATCCGAAGCGATTCACTTTTGCAAATGAAGATAGAGAGTTGATCAAACCAATGTTTGGACCCTCTGGTGTTTCGATCGGACACATACGTCCATAGTGAGAGTAGTGAACGTCACGAACTTCCATTCCTGCACGCTCACGTGTCAAACCACCCGGTCCAAGCGCTGACAGACGACGTTTGTGCGTCAATTCAGCAAGCGGGTTTGTTTGATCCATGAACTGAGAAAGCTGAGAGCTACCAAAGAACTCTTTGATAGAAGCGATCACAGGACGAATGTTGATCAGCTGCTGAGGTGTGATCGTGTTTGTGTCTTGAATCGACATTCTTTCACGAACAACACGCTCCATTCTGCTTAAACCAATACGGAATTGGTTTTGCAGAAGTTCACCTACAGAACGCAGACGACGGTTACCAAGGTGGTCGATATCATCTGTGTCACCTACACCATGAAGAAGATTGAAGAAGTAACTGATTGATGCAATGATGTCAGAAGGCGTGATGTTTTTCACAGCTTCCTCTACATATGCATTTCCAATCACGTTAATCACTTGCTCGCCTTCTTGATCAGTCGGTGCATAAATCTTAATAGATTGAAGTTCTACTTCATCTTCTACTACGCCACCATTAGGATAAAGCTTTCTAAATCCGATGCCGTTTTCTAAGTATGGAAGAACTTTATCAAGAACTCTTCTGTCTAAAATTTGACCTTTTTCTGCTAGAATTTCACCTGTTTCAGGATCAACTAGCGTTTCAGCCAATTTTTGATTGAACAGTCTATTTTTAATATGAAGCTTCTTATTAATCTTGTAGCGTCCAACATTTGCTAGGTCATATCTCTTCGGATCGAAGAAGCGAGAGTCTAGCAAGCTTTTCGCATTTTCAACAGTTGGCGGCTCTCCAGGACGGAGGCGCTCGTAGATTTCGAGAAGTGCTTTATCGGCATTCTCTGTATTGTCTTTTTCCAGCGTGTTGCGTAAGTATTCATTCTCGCCAATGAGGTCAAGAATCTCTTGATCAGAGCTGAAGCCGAGAGCACGCAAAAGAACCGTAACCGGCAACTTACGTGTGCGATCGATGCGTACATAGACTACATCCTTCGCATCAGTTTCGTATTCTAACCATGCGCCACGGTTTGGAATGACAGTCGCAGTAAAACCTTTTTTACCGTTTTTGTCTACTTTACCACTGAAATATACACTTGGAGAACGCACTAACTGAGAAACGATTACACGTTCCGCACCATTAATGATAAAAGTACCTGTGTCTGTCATGATTGGGAAATCACCCATAAACACATCTTGGTCTTTTACTTCTCCAGTTTCTTTGTTAATTAAACGAACTTTTACTCTTAGTGGAGCAGAGTAAGTTACATCACGTTCTTTTGATTCTGCTACAGGATACTTAGGATCCCCTAGGCTGTAATCAATGAATTCAAGAGAAAGGTTACCAGTAAAATCCTCAATTGGGGATATATCTTGAAACATCTCTCTAAGACCCTCATCAAGAAACCACTGATAAGAAGAGGTTTGAATTTCAATGAGATTTGGTAATTCTAACACTTCGCTTATGCGTGCGTAGCTTCTGCGCTGGCGGTGTCGTCCATACTGAACTAGTTGACCTGTCAACTGATTCACCCCTCAAATCATGCGTATTATATGTGTAAAAAGTATTTCTGTCTTTCAAATGTCAGTAAAGAAATACTTTTACAAGACAAAAGAAAAAAGGGTTTCTAAAATAAGAAAACCACATCCAAAAACAAATACCGATTTTATTAGTTTTCCCAAGTATGCATAATTTATACAAAATAGTTGTTTTTTAAGCCTATCAAGCAAAATATACACATTGGCATTTTATAATGTTAACACAGCTAGGAAACTGCGTCAAACTTTTTTAGCTTTGATGATATAGTAGCCCTTTTTTTTCAGCACAACCTCGACTTCTTCAAAGAGCTGCTCTAATTTTTCAATCGCAGATGGTCCACCTTGCTTTTTCTGAATAACCACCCACAACTCACCTTCCGGCAATAAATGATCAGCACTTTTTTCAAAGATCGCATGTACAACTTTCTTCCCTGCCCGTATTGGGGGATTGGTCAGTATAGAGGCAAAAGCAGCTGAGGAATGAACATTCGAGAACAAATCACTTTGATAGATGCGGACATTATCAATGCGATTATGTTTAGCGTTTTCCTTTGAAAGTTCGACTGCTCTTTCGTTCACATCAATCATATGAATGGTACGGCTAGTCATTTCGTTTGCTAACGATAAGCCAATCGGTCCATAACCGCAACCGACATCTAAGACATCGCCATCCAAATCAGGTTCTTCGAAAGCTTCAATTAAAAGCCTTGAACCAAAGTCGACTTCTTTCTTAGAAAACACTCCACTGTCACTTGTAAAAGTAAAGGTACGGTTTCTCAAGGTGAAGTCCCATGTCTGTTTATTGCTTTTCACTGATGGCTTTTCCGTATAATAGTGGTCACTCATGGTGAATGGACCTCCTCTGGATTCAATCGTTTCAGGAGATTAGAAAAGAAAAAGCCCGCCAGTAAAAGCGAGCTTTCCCAAAAGATTAGGCGAAGATTACTTAACTTCTACAGAAGCGCCAACTTCTTCAAGCTTAGCTTTAAGTTCTTCAGCTTCTTCTTTAGCAATACCTTCTTTAAGTGGTTTTGGAGTGTTGTCAACAAGTTCTTTAGCTTCTTTCAAGCCAAGACCAGTGATTTCACGAACCACTTTGATAACTTTGATTTTTTGGTCTCCAGCACCAGAAAGTACTAGATCAAAATCAGTTTTTTCTTCAGCAGCAGCACCGCCACCAGCAGCTACAGCTACAGGAGCAGCAGCAGTTACGCCAAATTCTTCTTCGATTGCTTTTACTAAGTCGTTTAACTCAAGTACAGTTGCTTCTTTAACTGAAGCAATGATTTCTTCGATATTTAAAGCCATTTGTAATTCCTCCATTTTAAGTTTTTTTACGTAAACGTAAAGTACGCATTAAGCGCCTTGTTCTTCTTTTTGATCTGCAACTGCTTTAGTAGCAAGAGCAAGATTACGAACTGGAGCTTGAAGAACGCTAAGCAACATAGAAAGTAAGCCTTCGCGAGACGGAAGTTCCGCAAGAGCCTTCACTTCTTCTACAGTCGCTACGTTTCCTTCGATGACACCAGCTTTGATTTCTAAAGCTTCGTGGCTTTTCGCAAATTCGTTGATGATTTTCGCAGGTGCGATAACATCTTCGTTACTGAATGCGATAGCGTTTGGACCTGTTAAGAAATCGTTTAAACCCGTTAGTTCAACTTGTTCAACTGCACGGCGAGTCAAAGTGTTTTTGTAAACTTTGAATTCTACGCCAGCTTCACGAAGCTGTTTACGAAGTTCAGTCACTTCAGAAACAGAAAGACCGCGGTAATCTACAATGACAGTAGACATACTATCTTTAAATTTAGAAGTAATTTCATCAACGACAACTTTTTTAGTATCGATTGCATTGCTCATGGTTACACCTCCTGTACATTCTTTGTGTAACACTTATACCGATCAGGCCATCACGTTCCTAACGAACGGTTCTCCATATAAAAAGCCTCCATTAAGACATGGAGGCTGTATATACAAGCATACGTTAACGTAAGACTGTGACATATACACCTCGGCGGGTTATTTAAGCCATAAGGCCCCTGCTGTCTACGGTATAAATGGACATTATTCTATTTTACAACATTTTGATATTATCAAAATGGTTGTCATAAGTCAAGAATTATTTTGCAGAGAAAGAAGATGGATCCACTTTCACGCCAGGGCCCATAGTAGATGTAACAGAAACGTTTTTCACGTATACACCTTTAGCCGCTGCAGGTTTTGCTTTAAGGATTGTGTCATAGATTGTTGCAAAGTTCTCAACAAGCTTTTCGTCCTCGAAAGAAACCTTTCCGATTGGCGCGTGGATATTACCAGCTTTATCAACGCGGTATTCTACTTTACCAGCTTTGATTTCATTGATTGCTTTTTCAACTTCGAACGTTACAGTTCCTGTTTTAGGGTTTGGCATAAGACCTTTTGGTCCAAGTACACGACCGATCTTACCAACTTCACCCATCATGTCAGGTGTCGCAACGATTACATCGAATTCGAACCAGCCTTGTTGGATTTTAGTGATGTAATCAGAATCTCCAACGTAGTCTGCTCCAGCAGCTTCTGCTTCTTTTGCTTTTTCACCTTTAGCGAACACAAGAACGCGTTGAGTTTTACCAGTTCCGTTAGGAAGTACAACTGCACCGCGGATTTGTTGGTCGTTTTTACGAGGGTCTACGCCCAAACGAAAAGCAACTTCTACAGTCGCATCAAATTTAGCTGTATTTGCTTTTTTTGTAAGAGAAACAGCTTCAGCTACATCATACGCTTTAGTACGATCGATCAGCTTAGCAGCTTCTACATACTTTTTACCTTTTTTAGCCATTATAAAAATCCTCCTTATGTGGTTTTAGCGGAATAACCTCCCACGAATAAGGGTTGCGAACTTGTCAAAACCAAACTCGCAACCCAACAAGACAAAAATTAATCTTCGATGACAATACCCATACTGCGTGCAGTACCTTCAACCATGCGCATAGCTGATTCAACGCTAGCAGCGTTTAAGTCAGGCATTTTTGTTTCCGCGATTTCGCGTACTTTATCACGCTTAACAGTTGCCACTTTATTACGGTTAGGTTCACCAGAACCAGACTCAATACCAGCTGCTTTTTTAAGTAAAACTGCAGCGGGTGGAGTTTTAGTAATAAATGTAAATGAACGGTCTTCAAAAACCGAAATTTCAACAGGAATGATAAGACCAGCTTGGTCAGCTGTACGAGCGTTAAACTCCTTACAGAATCCCATGATATTAACACCGGCTTGACCTAGTGCAGGTCCAACTGGTGGAGCTGGGTTAGCTTTTCCAGCAGGAATTTGCAATTTAACAACTTTAACTACTTTTTTAGCCACGAGACACACCTCCTTAAAGTCCGTGATGTGGTAATAGGGGAATCCCCCTCCCACTCAACAACTTCATTCTTTATATGAATGACGAAATAACTAGCTAGCGATCTTGAGCGAACTCAAGACGTACCTTTGCTATATTACCACTTCTATACACTCATTTCAAGCTCTTTTGAATTACAATTTATCGATCTGCGTGAACTCAAGTTCAACAGGTGTTTCTCTACCAAACATATTAACGAATACTTTGACTTTGCTTTTATCGTAATCAATTTCTTCAATAGAGCCAGTGAAGTTAGCAAATGGTCCATCGATGACCTTAACTGTTTCTTTCAGTTCAAAGTCGATTTCTGTTTTGCGTTCTTCAAGACCCATTCTCTTCAGAATGGTTTCAGCTTCGCCTGGCAGCAGCGCAGTCGGCTTTGAGCCTGATCCAGCTGATCCAACGAATCCAGTGACACCTGGTGTATTACGAACGACATACCAAGAGTCGTCAGTCATCACGATTTCCACTAGGACATAGCCAGGGAATACTTTCTTTTTGACAACTTTTTTCTTACCATTTTTAATATCCGTTTCTTCTTCTTCTGGTACGACTACGCGGAAGATTTTATCCTGCATGCCCATTGATTCAACACGCTTTTCCAAGTTCGCTTTTACTTTGTTTTCATAGCCAGAGTACGTATGCACAACATACCAATTCTTTTCCATTTTCGTTCAGGACTATTTAGTCCTTCCCTCCCCACATTTCATAATGTCTATTTGACGAATCTCGAGTACCGGTAAATATTTTCAAGCAATTGAAAAAACCCGTAAAACGGGTTTTTTGGCAAGTCATATTATGATCTATTATAGCACGTTCAGCAGACCATTATTCAAGTATTAATGAATTAATTCGATTAATTGTGAGATTCCTATATCAAGAAAAGAGAAAAAGATGGCAAAGAATACGACTGTTAAAATAACAGTGATTGTGTAGCGGACCATTTCGTTCTTCTTTGGCCAGCTGACCTTTTTCATTTCTTTTCCGACACTTTTTAAGAAACTGATAATACGCATGTAAAAGACCTCCACAGATTAAAGAACGCAAATCTTACTTCGTTTCTAAATGTGTTTTATGTGAATTACAAGTCTTGCAATATTTCTTAACTTCTAATCTTTCAGCTGCTGAAGCAACACTTTTCATTGTCGTATAATTGCGGCTTCCGCAGTCTTTACAGGCTAGAGTAATCTTTTTCCTCATATTTACACCTATTTTCTCGACATCATTTCATTAGTACCTTATCACAGTGTCGAAAAAGCTGTCAATATAGGTTTGATTAGAGACTAATCTCGCGAAGCTCTAAATATTTCTCTAATTTTCTCTTTACTCTTTGGAGTGCGTTATCAATTGATTTCACATGACGATTTAAATCTTCAGAAATCTCTTGATAGGATCTGCCATCAAGATAAAGCACAAGTACTTTTCTTTCCAGCTCGCTTAGCAGTTCCCCCATCTTCATTTCGATATCATCAAATTCTTCTTTGCTAATAATTAAGTCTTCTGGGTTAAGCGCTTTAGCACCGGAAATGACATCCAATAATGTTCTGTCCGATTCTTCGTCGTAGATCGGCTTGTCTAATGATACATAGGAATTTAACGGGATATGTTTTTGGCGAGTAGCTGTTTTAATTGCGGTGATAATTTGGCGGGTAATACATAATTCTGCAAAAGCCTTAAATGAAGTAAGCTTGTCCTCTCTGAAATCGCGGATAGACTTATAAAGTCCGATCATTCCCTCTTGGACAATGTCCTCTCGATCCGCTCCTATCAAGAAATAAGATCTTGCTTTCGCACGTACAAAATTGCGGTATTTCGTTATTAAATAATCTAGCGCATCACTATCTCCGACATGAACCCTTTCAATGACTTGTTCATCTTCCAACTGGCAAAATTGCTCTCTGATGGACTTACCCTTGCTGTTGTTTAGATTCACTTCGATCCCCCCGACCGCACCTAGATAGAAATATTATACATTAATGGTTGAAATATCGTCAAGCTATTCCAGATTCCCGCGCCGCCATTTTTCAAACGTTTTCAATACATCTTCTGACAATTCAATCTTAGATGCTGGTTTATCAGAAGTAATCTTTTTGACCCTCGTTTCAATCTTTCGTTCTATCACTTCAATCTCTCTTAAAAGCTCACGAGCCGACTTCCGAAGAGCTCCTTGTCCAAAAATAGCCCATTGTTCCGTAAAATCTGAGGTTGCCACATGAATTTGCGTCCGGATATTATTCAAATCCTGCGCCAGCTTTTCAATCCGCTCATCCGCCGTTTCATTCTCTCTCGTAAAGATGACCTCTACTCGGTGGTTGGTCCGCTTCTTTTCAATTCCTTTGACCATATGGGCATCGAATACGACAATGACTCGATACCCTGTGTATGCTTGATATTCTGCTAAATGTTGAATCAGTACGTCTCTGGCTTCTTCAAAGCTGTTTTCCTTTAAGTGCTGCAGCTGAGGCCATGCACCTATCATGTTGTATCCATCGACTAAGAGGATATCCATCTCTATTCTCCTAACGGATAACGTTTTCGATACACTTCATACATCAATAAACCAGCGGCAACTGATGCGTTTAACGAAGTAACCTTCCCGGCCATAGGCAGTTTAATCAGAAAATCACACTTTTCCTTAATCAATCGGCCAATTCCTTTTCCCTCGCTGCCAATCACAAGAGCCAGCGGCATCGTGCCATCAAATTGTCTGTAATCCTGTTTAGCAGACGCATCTGTTCCCGCAACCCAGATTCCTCTTTCTTTCATTTCATCAAGGGCTCTTGAAAGATTGGTCACTTTTGCAACAGGAATATGCTCAATTGCTCCAGTGGATGCCTTAGCAACTGTTGTTGTTAGACCGACCGCTCTCCTTTTCGGAATGACAATCCCGTGTGCACCTACAGCATCTGCCGTTCTCATAATAGATCCTAAATTATGCGGGTCTTCAATCTCATCTAAAATCAGAAAGAAAGGCTGTTCATTCCGCTTTTCAGCGATTTGATACAGGTCGTCCAATTCTGCATATTCATATGCTGCTACTTGTGCAACGATTCCCTGGTGCTGACCTGTAACCATTTGATCAAGCTTTTTCCTCGGAACATACTGAATGGTGATATTTTGCTTTTTAGCGAGTTCAATGACCTGCTGGGCTTGTCCTTTTACAGTGTTTTCTGCCATCCAGAGCTTGTATAACTCCCGATCTGACTTCAGTGTCTCAATCACTGCATTTTTCCCAATGACATAATCATGTTGCTGACTCATTTGTCTTCCTCCCTGACGTTCCGATTTCAATCGCCTGACCAATCAGCTCTTCTAAGCGTTCGTCCTGCTTTTCGATAAATAAATAACCCATGAGCGCTTCAAACGCTGTACTATAACGATACGTTTGAACGTCTGTGTTTTTAGGCACTGTGCCTGATTTTGCGTTTCTTCCTCTTTTCAGCACCGCTTCTTCTGCTTCAGTGAAAAAGCCTTGCTGCTGAAGCGTAAATAAAATAGCAGCCTGTGATTTAGCTGAAACAATTTTGCTTGCTCGTTTGTGCAGCTCATTTGGTTTTGTCGCCCCCGTTTGGAGGAGGTGATGCCTCACATATACTTCAAAAATGGCATCACCCATATAAGCCAGCGCAAGTCCGTTCAGCTGTTTACCGTCTTTCAGCTTTTCAAAATTCAACATTGCCTATTCTCCTCTTTTCCAGCGAGTACCTTGAGGAGTGTCCTCCAACACAATATTCATGTTCTTTAATTGATCACGAATTTGATCAGATAGGGCAAAGTCACGATTTCTTCTAGCTTCATTGCGTTTTTCAATTAACGCTTCTACCTCTTCGTCAAGCGTGTGCTTTTCTTCTAATGAGAAGCCGAGAACAGACGTAATTTCTTGGAACAAGCCGATAAATGCCTTGATCACTTCCTCCGAAGTATGATCATTTTCCATATAATAATTCGCCTGTTTCGCTAATTCGAATAAAACAGAGATCGCATTTGCCGTATTGAAGTCATCATTCATTTCGGAAATAAATGTTGCACGCTGCTCTTCAATTTTTGCCAGCCATTCAGCATTGTCTTCCGTGATATTTGTGCTGCTCTCTAGACGGTGATGTAAATTCGCATACGATGTTTTGAGTCGGTTAAACGCACTCTTTGTACTTTCTAATAAATCCATTGAGTAATTAATTGGGTGGCGATAGTGCACCGACAACATAAAGAAGCGAAGCACATCAGGATCTTGTTCTTTCACAATGTCATGCACCAGCACAAAGTTGCCAAGTGATTTTGACATTTTTTCATTATCGATATTAATATACCCGTTATGCATCCAATACTTCGCAAAAGGCTTCCCTGTCAAAGCCTCAGATTGGGCAATTTCATTCTCATGGTGAGGGAATGTTAAATCCTGTCCGCCAGCATGAATATCGATCGTATCACCTAAATATTTTTTGACCATTGCCGAGCATTCAATGTGCCAGCCTGGGCGTCCTTCGCCCCACGGGCTATCCCAAGAGATTTCCTGATCCTTTGCAGCCTTCCAAAGAGCAAAGTCCAGTGCATCTCGTTTCTTTTCACCTACTCGAATACGGGCACCTGTCTTCAGTTCATCAATTGATTGGTGAGAAAGCTTTCCATAACCTTCAAATGAGCGTGTGCTGTAATACACGTCGCCATCTGCTTCATAGGCGTAGCCTTTTTCAATCAATGTGGCAATAAACGCAATGATATCATCCATGTTTTCCGTCACTCGCGGGTGAAGGTCTGCTTTTTTGCAGCCGAGTGCACTGACGTCTTCGAAGTAGGCCTGGATAAACCGGTCAGCAATTGTCGGCACATCTTCTCCGAGTTCGTTGGCTGCTTTGATGAGTTTATCATCCACATCTGTAAAGTTTGATACAAAGTTCACATCGTAACCGCTGTATTCTAAATACTTACGTACAGTGTCATAAACAATAGCAGGTCTAGCATTCCCGATATGAATGTAGTTATAAACGGTTGGTCCGCACACATACATCTTGACCTTTCCTGGCTCAAGCGGGACAAATTCTTCCTTCTTACGTGTCAATGTATTATAAATATTGATTGTCATGATTGTTCTTCCTTTCTGCTCAATGAAGCCAGCTCACCTTTTAGCTTTTCCATTTCTCGTTCCAATTCTTTGAAACGATCGGAAATTGGATCTGGCAAATCTTGATGATTGAGATCACGATTGATTTTCTTTCCATTTTGAACGACGACTCGCCCAGGTATACCGACAACGGTGGAATGGTCGGGTACGTCCTTTAACACGACTGACCCTGCTCCAATCTTGGCTCCTTTTCCAACTGTAATGGAACCTAGCACCTTGGCACCTGTCGCAATGAGGGCATCGTCTAAAATGGTCGGATGCCGCTTTCCCTTTTCTTTCCCTGTTCCCCCTAATGTCACGCCTTGGAAAACAGTGACGTTGTCTCCAATTTCACATGTTTCCCCGATCACGACGCCCATGCCGTGATCAATGAAGAACCGCCTGCCAATGGTTGCCGCCGGATGAATTTCCACCCCTGTGAAAAAGCGGCTGACCTGAGAAATGATCCGCGCAATAAAATACAGCTTCCGCTTATAAAATGCGTGCGCAATACGGTGAGCCCAAATCGCATGAAGCCCTGAATAGGTTAGCACTACTTCAATATAGCTTCTAGCAGCAGGATCTTGATCAAACACAGTATCAATATCTTCTTTCAGCATTTTGAAAAACACATGCTCCCCCCGTTCTTCCCCATGAATCTCTCTTAGGACTTGCTCTCTTTTTTGGACAAATAAAAAACGCCTCTGCCATATGACAGAGACGTTTTGAAAACGCGGTTCCACTCTGTTTAGAAAGCCACTTATCTTGAAGCCTTCTCAACTTAATCCCATAACGGAGGGTACCGCCCTTGCATACTAACGTACGTGTTCCTCAAGGGTCTTGAGGGTGCATTTCCAACATCTGCCCATAAGTCTCTTTCAGCCGGTGGAGACTCTTTCTGTGATGGACGAGTACATTGTACTTCTCCCTCGCAACGATTTCCTTATATTTGTTTAATGCGGTTTAATACCGTTTCTTTACCTAGTAATTCAATACTTTGCGGAAGTTCTGGGCCATGCGTTTGTCCTGTGACAGCCACACGAATCGGCATGAATAGTTTCTTGCCTTTATGCCCTGTTTCTTTTTGTACCGCTTTAATGGCAGCCTTGATTTCATCAGGTGTGAAAGACTCAAGCTGTTCAAGATGACCTGCAAAAGATGCCATGACTTCTGGTACTTGCTCCTCTGCTAGAACTTCCTTTGCCTCTTGATTATACTCAATTTGCTCCTTAAAGAACAACTCTGTCAACTCAACAATTTCTGCTCCGTAGCTTAATTGTTCGTGATACAGAGAAATAAGCTTGCGTACCCACGTGTTTTCTTCTTCAGTCAGCTGTTCACTTACCTTGCCTGCCTTTTGAAGATGCGGAAGTGTTAGTGCCACAACCTGATCAAGATCAAGTGCTTTCACGTATTGGTTGTTCACCCATTTTAGTTTATGCATATCGAATAGAGCTGGTGACTTAGAAAGTCGGTTCACATCAAAAATGTCGATGAATTGCTCTTTTGTAAACAGTTCTTCTTCGCCTACTGGAGACCATCCAAGTAATGCAATGAAGTTAAACAGGGCTTCAGGTAAATAGCCTAAATTCTTATATTGCTCGATGAATTGAATAATCGATTCATCACGTTTACTTAATTTCTTGCGGTTCTCGTTCACAATCAGCGTCATATGTCCGAATAGGGGAACATTCCAGCCAAATGCATGAAAAATCATGATTTGTTTAGGGGTATTTGAAATATGATCCTCTCCGCGAAGAACGTGAGTCATTTTCATCAAATGATCATCCACGGCAACTGCAAAGTTATAAGTTGGCGTGCCATCTTTCTTCACAATAACAAAGTCACCAATGCCGTCTGTTTCAAATGAAATATCACCTTTGACCATGTCGTCAAATTTGATGATTTCTCCTTTTGGTACTCGGAAGCGGATGCTTGGCTCTCTTCCTTCAGCAATCAGCTCGTCCTCTTCTTCTTTTGATAAATGACTGCATTTACCAGAATACCGAGGCATTTCGCTGCGGGCGATTTGTGCTTCACGCTCTGCCTCTAGCTCTTCTGCCGTACAATAGCACTTATACGCCAAGTTCTTCTCTAGCAGCTCATCATAATATTTTTTATAAATATCATTACGCTCTGATTGTCTGTAAGGACCGTAGCCGCCATCTTTATCAATGCTCTCATCCCAATCAATACCGAGCCATTGCAGGTGGCGAAGCTGGCTTTCCTCCCCGCCCTCTACATTACGCTTTTGATCCGTATCCTCGATTCGAATAATAAATTTGCCGCCTTGGCTGCGTGCGAACAAATAGTTGAAAAGAGCCGTTCTAGCATTCCCAATATGTAAATGACCAGTTGGACTCGGTGCATAACGAACACGCACTTCATTTCCCATGAGTTTAACTTCCTTTCATCTGCATCATGTTGTCTGACACCAATTTTTTATAAACGTATTTTATCATCAAAACCCATTCTCATCAAAATGGATTTTACTTTTTCTGAAGAAGCACTGTTGCCTGAGAAGCAATTCCTTCGCCTCTTCCTGTAAATCCGAGTTTCTCTGTCGTTGTTGCTTTGACATTCACCTGTGTGACATCTGCCTCAAGCGCTTCTGCAATTTTCTCACACATTGGTTGAATGTAAGGTGCCATTTTTGGCTTTTGCGCCATGATGGTGCAGTCAATATTCACAAGTGTGTAGCCCTTTTCTTTCACAAGTGCCCACACATGCTGCAATAATTTAAAAGAATCTGCATCCTTAAACTCAGGATCTGTGTCTGGAAAATGTCTGCCGATATCTCCTTCAGCAATCGCACCCAGGCATGCATCTGCCACTGTGTGAAGCAGTACGTCAGCGTCTGAATGACCTAGCAGTCCCTTTTCATAAGGGATGGTGACCCCGCCAATAATCAGAGGTCTCCCCTCTGTTAATTGATGTACATCAAAACCTTGTCCTATTCTCAACATGATCTAGTACCCTCTTTCCGCATCCATAATTGCCTTGGCAACCAATAAATCATCCGGTGTTGTCAGCTTAATATTGGTATAGTCTCCTTGGACAATATACACATTCTCACCCTGTAATTGTTCAACAAGACTGGCGTCGTCTGTTCCAAAGAAGCCTGTCCGCTCCGCATATTCATGCGCCTCTTTTAAAATAGAATGACGAAAAGCTTGTGGGGTCTGGACTGCCCACAAGCTCTGACGTTCAATGGTTTGTTCCACTTTGCCTTCTTGAACGCGTTTGATTGTGTCTTTCACTGGTACCGCTACAACTGCGGAGCCTTTTTCAATCGCTGCTTTAACGAGCAAGTCAATCTGTGTATGCTTAATAAAAGGCCTTGCTCCATCATGAACAAGCACGATGTCCGCATCTTTCACAGCCTTTAATCCTTCGTATACACTTTGCTGACGTTCTTCACCGCCAGTGACAAGTGAAACAGGCGTTTGAAAAGCGTGTACCTTGAGTAGCCTTTCAAAGTCTTGACGCTCCTCTTCATTGATCGCTAGGATCATGCGTTTGCATTGCGCATGAGCGTCAAACACCTTTAGTGTATGAATGATGACCGGCATTCTTTTCAGCTCAATAAAAAGCTTATTGCGGCCGGCCTTCATTCGTTTCCCCTGCCCCGCAGCCGGAATAACTACTTCATAATACATGTTCGTTCTCCCTTTAGAGCGCCTTCTCCAGAAGTTTTGGCTTCGCAAAAATCATTCTTCCAGCAGCAGTCTGCAGCACACTAGTGACGAGCACATCGATGTCTTTTCCAATGTAATTGCGTCCTTCTTCTACCACAATCATTGTACCGTCATCTAAGTAAGCAACACCTTGGTTATGCTCTTTTCCATCTTTGATGACCTGTACCTTCATTTCTTCCCCAGGCAGTACAACCGGTTTAACGGCATTGGCTAGATCATTGATGTTTAACACTGCTACTTTTTGAAGTTCGCATACTTTATTTAAATTAAAATCATTGGTCACAACAACACCTGAAGTTAATTTAGCGAGCTTCACAAGCTTGCTATCAACCTCTTGAATGTCTTCGAAGTCACCTTCGTAAATTTCAACTTTGATATCCAATTCTTTTTGAATACGATTTAAAATATCTAGACCTCTTCGGCCTCTATTTCTCTTTAATACATCTGAAGAGTCTGCAATATGCTGTAATTCCTCGAGTACAAATTGAGGAATGACCATGACGCCTTCTAAGAATCCAGTTTGACAAATATCTGCGATTCTTCCATCAATGATAACACTTGTGTCTAAAATTTTCAGCTTTTTATCTTCTATTTCAGGTTCATCATCAGCTGCTCCCTTTTTCTTTGTGACCTTTGCAGATCGGGAGAACAGCCCTATCATTTCATCCTTCTTCTTAAATCCTACCTGAAATCCAAGGTATCCTAAAAAGAAAGCCAGGAAAATCGGAATAATGGTACCAAAAATATGATATGGGATATTGTTTAGCGGGATCACGTTTACAATAAGATATGCTAGAATAAGTCCAAATACTAATCCGAAACTTCCAGATATAAGATCAGGAAGAGGCGCCTTCAATAGAGAATCCTCGATCCATTTCACCCAATTTACCACATAACCTGTGCACCATTTACCAATGATGAAGAACACAACGGCTCCTATTAGTGCTGATGAGTAAGCATTTGTTATGAAAGGTATGTCCTTTACATTTAAAAGCAGAAATAACTCTGGAATGATAAAAATCCCTACAACTGCACCCAAAATGATAAAAAACGCCTGAACGATTCTTTTTAACATACCTTCACCTCCTTTATTTTTCATCTGTCAATCCACCTTCATCTGACATTAATATATGTTTAAGTTTCCTATCATGAGCAACAGAAAACAAAACCATCATTAATATACCCATATTCATCCATTTTTAACCGTAATAGAGAAAAATTTCTCTTCTTAAAGCTGACGGTCAATGTAATGTTTTTCTTGTAACCTTTTTAATCCTTTTTTTATCTTTTTCGCTCTTACTTCTCCAATTCCTTCTACTTCATCCAATTCTTGTACATCTGCTTCCATAATTCGATCTAGCACACCGAATGCTTCAACCACATTTTCGACGATTGGCATTGGCAGTCTAGGGATTTTATGGAGCAATCTATATCCTCTTGTGTACACATATTCGTCAATATTTGTAGAAGCTGGATATCCAAGTAACTTGTACAGAATGGAATCATCTAAAAGCTCAAAGCTCGACATATCTTGAAGTTGTTTGAGCAGCACATACGGATCTTTGATCTTTTCTTTCACGTAATCTTTAATAAATAAAGCTGCTTCCTGCTCCATATCTGTAATCAATTCATTGACTTGCAGACGGATCAAGTGCCCTTCTGTTCCGAGCTCTTTGATATACATATTGATTTCATTTTTGATTCTGAGTACCATTTCGTAGCGGTGCAGCACGGATAATACATCACCAAAGGTCACAAGCTCTTCAAATTCTAGAGCGCTTAACGCAGAAATGGCGTGATCTAAAATGGTTTTATATTTCTCAAGTGTCTGAATGGCTTGATTGGCCTTTGTTAAAATAAAGCCAATATCTTTCAGCGTATAACGACGATTCCCTTGGTATAAGGTAATGACGTTCCTCCGTTCAGAAATGGCAATGATTAAGCAGCCTGTCTGCTTTGCTACACGTTCAGCCGTCCGGTGCCTCATGCCTGTTTCCGATGAATGGATGGTTGCATCTGGCATCAGCTGTGTATTCGCATACAAGATTTTTTGACCAGAATCGCTAAGAATAATGGCCCCGTCCATCTTCGCCAATTCATATAAATGTGCTGGGGAGAAGGCCGAATTAATGTGAAATCCTCCATCTACCACACTCTTTACTTTGTCATTATAACCAACAACAATGAGCCCGCCAGTATTGGCTCTCAGGACGTTTTCAATCCCTGCCCGCAGAGGTGTTCCTGGTGCCACAAACTGTACAATATCTAAGAGATCGAGTTCTCTCGCTCCTTTTTTCTCTTTTTCCATTTCTATGATCCCCCTAGTGAAATTCGAAGTGCCTCCGCTACATTTTCTACACCAACTAACTCAATCCCTCTCGGCTTTTTCCATCCGTCTATATTCGCCTGAGGAATAAACATTCGCTTAAATCCTAGTTTTGCAGCTTCCTGCACTCGCTGTTCAATTCTTGATACTCTTCTGACTTCTCCCGTCAGACCGACCTCTCCTATAAAGCAATCCGCTTGATGCGGCGCTGCATCTTTAAAGCTTGATGCAATACTGACGGCAATAGCTAAGTCAATCGCCGGTTCGTCAAGCTTCACACCGCCTGCGACCTTTAAATACGCATCTTGGTTTTGCAGCAGCAGCCCCACGCGTTTTTCTAAAACTGCCATGAGCAGCGATACTCGATTATGATCAAGGCCAGTGGCCATTCTTCGCGGATTCCCAAAGCTTGTCGGGGAAATTAACGCCTGTATCTCGACAAGTACGGGTCTTGTTCCTTCCATTGAGGCAACAACACACGAACCAGATACACCTGCCGACCGCTCTTCTAGAAAGATTTCTGATGGGTTTAATACTTCCGTGAGCCCTTCCTCTCTCATTTCAAAAATTCCCAATTCATTCGTTGAACCAAATCGGTTTTTGACCGCCCGTAAGATACGAAACGTATGATGACGCTCGCCTTCAAAATAAAGAACTGTGTCCACCATATGCTCTAAAAGGCGTGGACCTGCGATCGAGCCTTCTTTGGTCACGTGACCAACGATAAAAATAGGAATACCATTTGTCTTGGCAATCTTCATCAGCTGCGCTGTACATTCTCTAACTTGAGATACAGAGCCGGGAGCTGACGTGATATCGCTTTGGTAAACGGTTTGAATCGAATCCACCACAACAAAAGCAGGTTTCATCTCCTGTATAGCAGACGTTATATACTCCATATCGGTTTCAGCCAAAACATGTAAAGAGGCGCTTTCAATGCCAAGGCGGTCCGCTCTTAGCTTCGTTTGTTTAATGGACTCCTCACCAGATATGTATAACACATTCTGATTTTTGTCTGAGAGCTGTGCTGATACTTGTAATAATAATGTGGACTTCCCAATCCCAGGATCTCCGCCGATGAGAACAAGAGAACCTTTGACAATTCCACTTCCTAATACTCGATTAAATTCTTCTAAATTTGTTTTAATTCGGGGTTCTTCGGATGTTTCAATTGCAGATATAGGTGAAGGTTTTTGAATGGTTTGAACAGAATGATTAAAAGCACTTCGACGGTTTGCCGGCTCTTTGCGAACGACCTCTTCTGTCATACTGTTCCACGTGCCGCAGCCTGGACATTTCCCCATCCATTTGGCTGACTCATAACCGCACGATTGGCATATAAATTTTGATTTTGTCTTAGCCATAGATTGAAGAATACAACTCCTTATACTGGTCAGAAAATAAGTAAAGGGAGGCATACACCTTACTGGTATGCCTCACACTTTTTTCTTACTATATTAGTTCGTAGCAGCCGTCGCTTTTACGACAATCTCTCCATCTTCCACATCTAATACGATATGTTGACCTTTTTCAATATTCCCCTTCAGAAGCTCTTCAGAAAGTCGATCTTCTACATGCTTTTGAATCGCTCTTCTTAACGGACGCGCACCGTACTCAAGATCTACTCCTTCGTCGGCAATCTTCGCTTTTGCTGCTTCCGTCAATTCAATTGATAGGTCTTGTTCTTTTAATCGTTTTGTCAATTGATCAGACATGAGAGACACGATCTCTTTTAGATGTTTCTTCTCAAGCGAGTGGAAGACAATGATTTCATCAATACGGTTGATAAACTCAGGTCTAAACGCACGTTTCAACTCGCCCATCACTTTGCCTTTCATATCCTTGTAATTTTGACTTTCATCCTGCACGTTAAAGCCAACATATTTATTGCGCTTCAGCTCACTAGCTCCAACGTTTGATGTCATAATCAAAATCGTATTTCTAAAGTCAACGGTACGCCCTTTAGAATCAGTCAGACGACCATCTTCTAACACTTGCAGTAAGATATTAAATACATCTGGATGCGCCTTTTCAATCTCGTCTAAAAGAACGACAGAATAAGGTTTTCTTCTCACTTTTTCAGTCAGCTGTCCACCTTCATCATAGCCCACATAGCCTGGAGGTGACCCAACAAGTCTGGATGTAGAGTGCTTCTCCATGTATTCAGACATATCAATACGGATCATTGCTTCTTCATCACCGAAAATAGACTCAGCAAGTGCTCTTGCAAGCTCCGTTTTACCAACCCCTGTTGGACCTAAGAAAATAAAGGAACCGATTGGGCGCTTCGGATCTTTCAGGCCAGCACGCGCACGTCTCACCGCTTTTGCTACAGCGACAACCGCTTCATCCTGTCCGATCACGCGAGAGTGGAGCAATTGTTCCATATTCAGAAGCTTATCTGTCTCCGTTTGAGCAATTTTCGAAACAGGCACTCCCGTCCAGCTGGAAACGACCATTGCGATATCATCTACAGATACCTCTGAATTCTCTTGTCCCTGCTTTTCTTTCCATGATTTCTTTGTAACTTCTACTTTTTCACGCAAACGCTGTTCTGTATCGCGAAGAGAAGCTGCTTTTTCAAATTCTTGACTTTGAACTGCCGCATCCTTTTCCTTGCGTACTTCATCCAGCTTTTGCTCTAATTCTTTTAGGTTAGGCGGTGTTGTGAACGAACGTAAACGGACTTTCGAACCTGCCTCATCAATTAAATCAATCGCCTTATCTGGAAGGAATCGGTCAGAAATATAACGGTCAGACAGCTTCACCGCCGCCTCAATCGCTTCATCTGTAATAGACACACGGTGATGTGCTTCATACCGGTCTCTAAGCCCTCTTAAGATTTGAATACTTTCATCAACAGACGGCTGATCTACTTGAATTGGCTGGAAACGTCGTTCAAGCGCAGCATCCTTTTCAATATATTTACGGTACTCATCTAACGTTGTCGCCCCAATACATTGAAGCTCTCCACGTGCTAGGGATGGCTTCAAGATATTAGACGCATCAATCGCACCTTCTGCTCCACCAGCACCAATAAGTGTATGAAGCTCGTCGATAAAGAGAATGATATTTCCTGCCTGGCGAATTTCGTCCATCACTTTTTTCAAACGATCCTCGAATTCACCACGATATTTCGTACCAGCTACAACAGTTCCCATATCCAGGGTCATTACTCGTTTATCACGCAGGATTTCAGGCACTTCATTATGAATAATTTGCTGTGCAAGACCTTCTGCGATGGCTGTTTTACCAACACCAGGCTCACCAATCAGCACAGGGTTATTTTTTGTTCTTCTACTTAGGACCTCAATGACACGTTGAATTTCTTTGCTTCGGCCAATGACAGGGTCCAAGCTGTCCTCTTTTGCGATAGCTGTTAAATCTCTTGCCAGGCTATCAAGTGTTGGTGTATTTGCATTGCTATTAGAGCCAGCTGCAGATGCACCTGTTTCATTGCTTCCAAGCAGCTGCAGGACTTGCTGGCGTGCTTTATTTAAGCTCACTCCGAGGTTATTTAAGACACGGGCAGCGACACCCTCTCCCTCACGAATAAGACCTAATAGAATATGTTCTGTCCCTACATAGGAATGACCTAGCTTTCTTGCTTCATCCATTGAAAGCTCAGTGACCTTCTTCGCTCTAGGCGTATAATGAGGAATAGCTTGAGACACCTCTTGCCCTCTTCCAATCAAGCTTTCGACTTCTTTTTGGATTTTATCTGAAACAAGGCCCAGTGCTTCTAACGCTTTGGCAGCGATGCCCTCACCTTCACGTACAAGGCCAAGTAAAATGTGCTCAGTACCTATGTTCTTATGGCCTAGGCGAATGGCTTCTTCTTGTGCAAGTGCTAATACCTTTTGAGCTCTTTCAGTGAATCTTCCAAACATCATATCGTTTCATCCTCCTGTCCATTCCTATGCATTTCTAAGCGCAGCCTTTCTCTAATAATCGCTGCTCGTTTTATATCTCGTTCATTTGGCTCTAAGGCTCCTCCTGAATATTGTTGAAGGAAGCCGGGCTGAGTCAAAATCATGAGTTCATTCAGTATATTACTTGAAAGCCCCTTAATGATACCTAAATCAATTCCAAGCCGCACATCTGACAAACACTTCGCTGTTTCCTTTGATTCAATCATACGACAATTGGCCAAAATTCCTAAGGAACGGTACACTCTGTCCTCAAGTTCAATTTTAGATGTTTGATATAACGCTTTTCGTGCAGATCGCTCTTGTTCAATGAGCTGAGCGGTCACACTATTCAAGTCATCTACAATGTCTTCTTCTGATTGACCAAGTGTCATTTGATTTGAAATTTGAAAGATGTTCCCTATTGCTTCGCTGCCCTCACCATAAATTCCTCTGACCACAAGACCTAATTGATTAATGGCCGGAATAATCCGATTCATTTGTCTTGTGAGCGCTAATGCTGGTAAATGCATCATGACCGAAGCCCTGATACCTGTACCTACATTGGTCGGACAGCTTGTTAAGTATCCTCGCTTTTCAGAAAACGCGTAATCCACTTGCTCTTCAATCCAGTCATCTACCTGATTAGCCGCTTTTAGTGCATTGGCTAGCTGAAAACCTGGGAATAAGCACTGGATTCGAATATGGTCTTCTTCATTCAGCATCACACTGATTTCTTCATTTTCAGAAAGCAAACAGCCGCCAAATCTTGATTCAGCTAAATTGGGGCTGATCAAATGCTTTTCAACAAGTACCCTCTTTGCTAAAGGCTGCGTTTCATTCATTCGAATCAGAACAAAGTTTCCAATGTCCTTCACTTCCTGGCTAGCAAACTTTTGCTCGAATTGCTGGAGAACAGCTTCAGCTTCAGCTTGAGAAAACTGAGTTGGGAAACGAACATGCTCTAGATTGCGCGCTAGCCGGATACGACTGCTTAGAACAATGTCACTTTCTGGTCCTTTTTGTTTCATCCACTGACTAAGAGCGTCTTGAATAAAATGCTGGAGCGACATGACGTTAATCTCCCTCCCTCTGCTGAGATTGCTCATGCTCTAATGCACGAATTTGATCTCGAACTTCCGCTGCCTTTTCGAACTCTTCCTGTTCAATCAGCTGCTTCAGCTCTTGCTGCATTAACTCAAGTTTCCGGCGAACATGCAGGCTGCCGGCAATTCGTTTTGGTACTTTTCCATTATGGACTGTATTTCCACTATGGACTTTCCGTAAAACAGGGTTCAGATACTGATCAAATGTACGATAGCATTCTGCACAGCCAAATCGGCCTGTTTTTCTGAACTGCTGAAAGGTTAAGCCACACTTAGGACATTGATCCACTTCTTTCGCTTCTTGAAAAATAGACGAGCCCTTGTTCGCACTTGTGGTGAAGCTAGGATCAATATTCAATAAGCCTGATAATAAGTTGTGAATCGAGAAACCTTGGTTTCCACTCATAGCATATGAATCACTGTTTTCTTTTGCACATTGTTCACATATGTGCATTTCTTGTTTTTCTCCATTTATAACTTTCGTAAAGTGAAAAGTGGCTGGTCTCTCATTACATTCTTGACAAATCAATCTTTTCACCCGCTTTACTTTAATTTCAAAGCATTTAACATCGCTTTCATCATCCGAGCCCGCAGTTCATCTCGTTCAGGTAAATCAATATGCAATACAGAACGGTCCATGACACTAATCATCATCTTAGCTTCTCTTTCAGATAATATGTTATTTTCAACAAGACGCATGATGATATGATCAGATGCAGCCTGTGATAACCGATGATATATTTGGGAAATAATATTGTTCAATAAGTCGACTTCATCATTCATTTTGACTTTAATGATGCGGATATAGCCACCGCCGCCACGCTTACTTTCAACGATATAGCCTCTCTCGCTCGTAAAGCGTGTATTGATAACATAGTTAATTTGTGAAGGTACGCATTGAAATTTATCTGCAATTTCATTGCGTTTAATTTCTAATATTTCTCGACCGTTCTGATCCAAGACTTCCTTCAAATACTGCTCGATGATATCAGAAATATTTTGTGCCACTCCGCCTCCTCCTCCATTGACTTTGACTATATTTGACTTTAATCTTACTATAAATTTTTTCGATCAATTTTTCAAGATAATCGCTCAACTAACAATATTATTTCCACATTTATATGGTGTCAAACCTCCCAAAAACACAAAAAAGACCAGTTCCGACTGGAACTGATCCTAATAGAAGCTTGGCGGCGTCCTACTCTCACAGGGGGAAACCCCCAACTACCATCGGCGCTGAAGAGCTTAACTTCCGTGTTCGGTATGGGAACGGGTGTGACCTCTTCGCTATCGCCACCAAACCTGATGGAGAGAATGTTCTCTCAAAACTAGATAACAATGTTCATGCTTCACATTAGAATATAGGTTAAGTCCTCGATCTATTAGTATCTGTCAGCTCCACGTGTCACCACGCTTCCACCTCAGACCTATCAACCTGATCATCTTTCAGGGATCTTACTTCCTTGCGGAATGGGAAATCTCATCTTGAGGGGGGCTTCATGCTTAGATGCTTTCAGCACTTATCCCGTCCGCACATAGCTACCCAGCGATGCCCTTGGCAGAACAACTGGTACACCAGCGGTGCGTCCATCCCGGTCCTCTCGTACTAAGGACAGCTCCTCTCAAATTTCCTGCGCCCGCGACGGATAGGGACCGAACTGTCTCACGACGTTCTGAACCCAGCTCGCGTACCGCTTTAATGGGCGAACAGCCCAACCCTTGGGACCGACTACAGCCCCAGGATGCGATGAGCCGACATCGAGGTGCCAAACCTCCCCGTCGATGTGGACTCTTGGGGGAGATAAGCCTGTTATCCCCGGGGTAGCTTTTATCCGTTGAGCGATGGCCCTTCCATGCGGAACCACCGGATCACTAAGCCCGACTTTCGTCCCTGCTCGACTTGTAGGTCTCGCAGTCAAGCTCCCTTGTGCCTTTACACTCTGCGAATGATTTCCAACCATTCTGAGGGAACCTTTGGGCGCCTCCGTTACATTTTAGGAGGCGACCGCCCCAGTCAAACTGCCCACCTGACACTGTCTCCCTGCCCGATAAGGGCAGCGGGTTAGAAGGTCAATACAGCCAGGGTAGTATCCCACCGATGCCTCCACCGAAGCTAGCGCTCCGGTTTCCAAGGCTCCTACCTATCCTGTACAAGCTGTACCAACATTCAATATCAGGCTGCAGTAAAGCTCCACGGGGTCTTTCCGTCCTGTCGCGGGTAACCTGCATCTTCACAGGTACTATAATTTCACCGAGTCTCTCGTTGAGACAGTGCCCAGATCGTTGCGCCTTTCGTGCGGGTCGGAACTTACCCGACAAGGAATTTCGCTACCTTAGGACCGTTATAGTTACGGCCGCCGTTTACTGGGGCTTCAATTCGCACCTTCGCTTACGCTAAGCGCTCCTCTTAACCTTCCAGCACCGGGCAGGCGTCAGCCCCTATACTTCGCCTTACGGCTTCGCAGAGACCTGTGTTTTTGCTAAACAGTCGCCTGGGCCTATTCACTGCGGCTTCTCGGGGCTTTAACACCCTAAGAAGCACCCCTTCTCCCGAAGTTACGGGGTCATTTTGCCGAGTTCCTTAACGAGAGTTCTCTCGATCACCTTAGGATTCTCTCCTCGCCTACCTGTGTCGGTTTGCGGTACGGGCACCTCTCACCTCGCTAGAGGCTTTTCTTGGCAGTGTGGAATCAGGAACTTCGCTACTAAATTTCGCTCGCCATCACAGCTCAGCCTTTACGGGAAACGGATTTGCCTATTTCCCAGCCTAACTGCTTGGACGCGGATATCCAATACCGCGCTTACCCTATCCTCCTGCGTCCCCCCATTGCTCAAATGGTGAGGAGGTGGTACAGGAATATCAACCTGTTGTCCATCGCCTACGCCTTTCGGCCTCGGCTTAGGTCCCGACTAACCCTGAGCGGACGAGCCTTCCTCAGGAAACCTTAGGCATTCGGTGGACGGGATTCTCACCCGTCTTTCGCTACTCATACCGGCATTCTCACTTCTAAGCGCTCCACCAGTCCTTCCGGTCTGGCTTCACAGCCCTTAGAACGCTCTCCTACCACTGTTCGTAAGAACAGTCCGCAGCTTCGGTGATACGTTTAGCCCCGGTACATTTTCGGCGCAGAGTCACTCGACCAGTGAGCTATTACGCACTCTTTAAATGGTGGCTGCTTCTAAGCCAACATCCTGGTTGTCTAAGCAACTCCACATCCTTTTCCACTTAACGTATACTTTGGGACCTTAGCTGGCGGTCTGGGCTGTTTCCCTTTCGACTACGGATCTTATCACTCGCAGTCTGACTCCCAAGGATAAGTCATCGGCATTCGGAGTTTGACTGAATTCGGTAACCCGGTAGGGGCCCCTAGTCCAATCAGTGCTCTACCTCCGAGACTCTTACCTTGAGGCTAGCCCTAAAGCTATTTCGGAGAGAACCAGCTATCTCCAGGTTCGATTGGCATTTCACCCCTACCCACACCTCATCCCCGCACTTTTCAACGTGCGTGGGTTCGGGCCTCCATTCAGTGTTACCTGAACTTCACCCTGGACATGGGTAGATCACCTGGTTTCGGGTCTACGACCACGTACTCATGCGCCCTATTCAGACTCGCTTTCGCTGCGGCTCCGCATCTTCTGCTTAACCTTGCACGGGATCGTAACTCGCCGGTTCATTCTACAAAAGGCACGCCATCACCCGTTAACGGGCTCTGACTACTTGTAGGCACACGGTTTCAGGATCTATTTCACTCCCCTTCCGGGGTGCTTTTCACCTTTCCCTCACGGTACTGGTTCACTATCGGTCACTAGGGAGTATTTAGCCTTGGGAGATGGTCCTCCCGGATTCCGACGGAATTTCACGTGTTCCGCCGTACTCAGGATCCACTCTGGAGAGAACGACATTTCAGTTACAGGGCTGTTACCTTCTTTGGCGGGCCTTTCCAGACCTCTTCGCTTATATCATTCCTTTGTAACTCCGTATAGAGTGTCCTACAACCCCAAGAGGCAAGCCTCTTGGTTTGGGCTGTTCCCGTTTCGCTCGCCGCTACTCAGGGAATCGCATTTGCTTTCTCTTCCTCCGGGTACTTAGATGTTTCAGTTCCCCGGGTATGCCTTCTCATACTCTATGTATTCAAGTATGGATACTACTCCATTACGAGCAGTGGGTTTCCCCATTCGGAAATCTCCGGATCAAAGCTTGCTTACAGCTCCCCGAAGCATATCGGTGTTCGTCCCGTCCTTCATCGGCTCCTAGTGCCAAGGCATCCACCGTGCGCCCTTTCTAACTTAACCATTTCTTACTTTAGAAAGAATCACTATGTGTGATGAACTTTGCATTGCATTCAATGTGAATGTATTACTTATTGTTATCTAGTTTTCAAAGAACAATCCTGTCTCGCTAGAGACATGTTTTGAAGGAATGATCCTTCAAAACTAAACAAGACGAAAACGTACGCTGCTCCATATATCCTTAGAAAGGAGGTGATCCAGCCGCACCTTCCGATACGGCTACCTTGTTACGACTTCACCCCAATCATCTGCCCCACCTTCGGCGGCTGGCTCCATAAAGGTTACCTCACCGACTTCGGGTGTTGCAAACTCTCGTGGTGTGACGGGCGGTGTGTACAAGGCCCGGGAACGTATTCACCGCGGCATGCTGATCCGCGATTACTAGCGATTCCAGCTTCACGCAGTCGAGTTGCAGACTGCGATCCGAACTGAGAACAGATTTATGGGATTGGCTAAACCTTGCGGTCTTGCAGCCCTTTGTTCTGTCCATTGTAGCACGTGTGTAGCCCAGGTCATAAGGGGCATGATGATTTGACGTCATCCCCACCTTCCTCCGGTTTGTCACCGGCAGTCACCTTAGAGTGCCCAACTGAATGCTGGCAACTAAGATCAAGGGTTGCGCTCGTTGCGGGACTTAACCCAACATCTCACGACACGAGCTGACGACAACCATGCACCACCTGTCACTCTGTCCCCGAAGGGAAAGCCCTATCTCTAGGGTTGTCAGAGGATGTCAAGACCTGGTAAGGTTCTTCGCGTTGCTTCGAATTAAACCACATGCTCCACCGCTTGTGCGGGCCCCCGTCAATTCCTTTGAGTTTCAGTCTTGCGACCGTACTCCCCAGGCGGAGTGCTTAATGCGTTAGCTGCAGCACTAAGGGGCGGAAACCCCCTAACACTTAGCACTCATCGTTTACGGCGTGGACTACCAGGGTATCTAATCCTGTTCGCTCCCCACGCTTTCGCTCCTCAGCGTCAGTTACAGACCAGAGAGTCGCCTTCGCCACTGGTGTTCCTCCACATCTCTACGCATTTCACCGCTACACGTGGAATTCCACTCTCCTCTTCTGCACTCAAGTTTCCCAGTTTCCAATGACCCTCCCCGGTTGAGCCGGGGGCTTTCACATCAGACTTAAGAAACCGCCTGCGAGCCCTTTACGCCCAATAATTCCGGACAACGCTTGCCACCTACGTATTACCGCGGCTGCTGGCACGTAGTTAGCCGTGGCTTTCTGGTTAGGTACCGTCAAGGTGCGAGCAGTTACTCTCGCACTTGTTCTTCCCTAACAACAGAGCTTTACGATCCGAAAACCTTCATCACTCACGCGGCGTTGCTCCGTCAGACTTTCGTCCATTGCGGAAGATTCCCTACTGCTGCCTCCCGTAGGAGTCTGGGCCGTGTCTCAGTCCCAGTGTGGCCGATCACCCTCTCAGGTCGGCTACGCATCGTCGCCTTGGTGAGCCATTACCCCACCAACTAGCTAATGCGCCGCGGGTCCATCTGTAAGTGACAGCCGAAACCGTCTTTCATCCTTGAACCATGCGGTTCAAGGAACTATCCGGTATTAGCTCCGGTTTCCCGGAGTTATCCCAGTCTTACAGGCAGGTTACCCACGTGTTACTCACCCGTCCGCCGCTAACATCCGGGAGCAAGCTCCCTTCTGTCCGCTCGACTTGCATGTATTAGGCACGCCGCCAGCGTTCGTCCTGAGCCAGGATCAAACTCTCCGAAAAAGTACAAAACCGAAGTTTTGCTTTTCGCCAGTTTGACTGACTACCTATGAAGTTTCATAGGATTTTTTTATAAAAACTCGAATTAACAGGTACGTTTTGTCTTGTTTAGTTTTCAAAGATCATATTGGTGGAGCCTAGCGGGATCGAACCGCTGACCTCCTGCGTGCAAGGCAGGCGCTCTCCCAGCTGAGCTAAGGCCCCATAAAAGATGGTCGGGAAGACAGGATTCGAACCTGCGACCCCTTGGTCCCAAACCAAGTGCTCTACCAAGCTGAGCTACTTCCCGATCTTAATGGCGCGCCCGAGAGGAGTCGAACCCCTAACCTTTTGATCCGTAGTCAAACGCTCTATCCAATTGAGCTACGGGCGCTTATTTATAATGCCGAGGGCCGGACTTGAACCGGCACGGTAGTCACCTACCGCAGGATTTTAAGTCCTGTGTGTCTGCCAATTCCACCACCCCGGCGTGGATGGTATAAGCGGAAGACGGGATTCGAACCCGCGACCCCCACCTTGGCAAGGTGGTGTTCTACCACTGAACTACTTCCGCATTACAGGATTTCTTTATTTTATTTGGCAATGCGGGTGAAGGGACTTGAACCCCCACGTCATAAAGACACTAGATCCTAAGTCTAGCGCGTCTGCCAATTCCGCCACACCCGCATGAAACATGGTGAGCCATGAAGGACTCGAACCTTCGACCCTCTGATTAAAAGTCAGATGCTCTACCAACTGAGCTAATGGCTCGCTTTAAAAGCGACTTGTCTATCTTACCATATGAAAGTGGTGCCGGCAAGAGGACTTGAACCCCCAACCTACTGATTACAAGTCAGTTGCTCTACCAGTTGAGCTACACCGGCTTTATCTATCCTAACATTATGTAAGAATAAATATGGTGGAGGATGACGGGCTCGAACCGCCGACCCTCTGCTTGTAAGGCAGATGCTCTCCCAGCTGAGCTAATCCTCCATATTGTGTCGTTTCGAAGTGTCTCTCGATCTGACAAATAGTATTATATAACGATAAGATATTGTTTGTAAAGACTTTTTTAAAATAATTTTTGAATTTATTTTAAAGCTGTTTTTTCACCTTTTCGTTAAGGCACCTAAAGAAGTTTACCACTTGTCTCATCATTTTAAAAGCCTTTTTTTCATTTTTTATGTTTTTTTGTTAAAAAGAGCGCTTATATGGCTCTATCATTGCAAAAACAGCAATTTCGAAGCTTTCATATCCTTGTTTTATTTCATATATCTCTGGATAAAAAACATCCAAAAAAGAAATTCTATTATTATTTTATTTTTCTGAGAAATCTTTTTTGCCTAAAAAAGTGTAAAAATAATTACTGGTCTTTACTATTTTTCAACAAATCGTTTCACATTAATTTTTCTGCTGCTTCAAACACTCAACAGTCTTATCATCGATATAAAGTTTTACCAGGAGAATTAATATTAGTATTGTTTCTTTCTCCTTTTAAGTTAAAAATTTAGCAATAGCTGACTATCCCCTTTGGGGTGAGGGTGCCTTTCTATCTCGTGACCCTGTACATCACCTCTTTACATCTATTTAGTCCAAGGAGAGGTTTTCTTATGCTTTTAGTGTTGACCCTTGATAATTTGAACTACTGGTTCATATGATGACTGAAATGTTAAATTGAAGGAAAGTAAAGTTTGATTTATTTAGCAATCAACGAGGAAACAACGTATTTTTACTTTACGAACCTATTATATAGAAGCAAGTCATTCAAAAACACAAAAAAGACCAGTTCCGACTGGAACTGATCCTAATAAAAGCTTGGCGGCGTCCTACTCTCACAGGGGGAAACCCCCAACTACCATCGGCGCTGAAGAGCTTAACTTCCGTGTTCGGTATGGGAACGGGTGTGACCTCTTCGCTATCGCCACCAAACCTGATGGAGAGAATGTTCTCTCAAAACTAGATAACAATGTTCATGCTTCACATTAGAATATAGGTTAAGTCCTCGATCTATTAGTATCTGTCAGCTCCACGTGTCACCACGCTTCCACCTCAGACCTATCAACCTGATCATCTTTCAGGGATCTTACTTCCTTGCGGAATGGGAAATCTCATCTTGAGGGGGGCTTCATGCTTAGATGCTTTCAGCACTTATCCCGTCCGCACATAGCTACCCAGCGATGCCCTTGGCAGAACAACTGGTACACCAGCGGTGCGTCCATCCCGGTCCTCTCGTACTAAGGACAGCTCCTCTCAAATTTCCTGCGCCCGCGACGGATAGGGACCGAACTGTCTCACGACGTTCTGAACCCAGCTCGCGTACCGCTTTAATGGGCGAACAGCCCAACCCTTGGGACCGACTACAGCCCCAGGATGCGATGAGCCGACATCGAGGTGCCAAACCTCCCCGTCGATGTGGACTCTTGGGGGAGATAAGCCTGTTATCCCCGGGGTAGCTTTTATCCGTTGAGCGATGGCCCTTCCATGCGGAACCACCGGATCACTAAGCCCGACTTTCGTCCCTGCTCGACTTGTAGGTCTCGCAGTCAAGCTCCCTTGTGCCTTTACACTCTGCGAATGATTTCCAACCATTCTGAGGGAACCTTTGGGCGCCTCCGTTACATTTTAGGAGGCGACCGCCCCAGTCAAACTGCCCACCTGACACTGTCTCCCTGCCCGATAAGGGCAGCGGGTTAGAAGGTCAATACAGCCAGGGTAGTATCCCACCGATGCCTCCACCGAAGCTAGCGCTCCGGTTTCCAAGGCTCCTACCTATCCTGTACAAGCTGTACCAACATTCAATATCAGGCTGCAGTAAAGCTCCACGGGGTCTTTCCGTCCTGTCGCGGGTAACCTGCATCTTCACAGGTACTATAATTTCACCGAGTCTCTCGTTGAGACAGTGCCCAGATCGTTGCGCCTTTCGTGCGGGTCGGAACTTACCCGACAAGGAATTTCGCTACCTTAGGACCGTTATAGTTACGGCCGCCGTTTACTGGGGCTTCAATTCGCACCTTCGCTTACGCTAAGCGCTCCTCTTAACCTTCCAGCACCGGGCAGGCGTCAGCCCCTATACTTCGCCTTACGGCTTCGCAGAGACCTGTGTTTTTGCTAAACAGTCGCCTGGGCCTATTCACTGCGGCTTCTCGGGGCTTTAACACCCTAAGAAGCACCCCTTCTCCCGAAGTTACGGGGTCATTTTGCCGAGTTCCTTAACGAGAGTTCTCTCGATCACCTTAGGATTCTCTCCTCGCCTACCTGTGTCGGTTTGCGGTACGGGCACCTCTCACCTCGCTAGAGGCTTTTCTTGGCAGTGTGGAATCAGGAACTTCGCTACTAAATTTCGCTCGCCATCACAGCTCAGCCTTTACGGGAAACGGATTTGCCTATTTCCCAGCCTAACTGCTTGGACGCGGATATCCAATACCGCGCTTACCCTATCCTCCTGCGTCCCCCCATTGCTCAAATGGTGAGGAGGTGGTACAGGAATATCAACCTGTTGTCCATCGCCTACGCCTTTCGGCCTCGGCTTAGGTCCCGACTAACCCTGAGCGGACGAGCCTTCCTCAGGAAACCTTAGGCATTCGGTGGACGGGATTCTCACCCGTCTTTCGCTACTCATACCGGCATTCTCACTTCTAAGCGCTCCACCAGTCCTTCCGGTCTGGCTTCACAGCCCTTAGAACGCTCTCCTACCACTGTTCGTAAGAACAGTCCGCAGCTTCGGTGATACGTTTAGCCCCGGTACATTTTCGGCGCAGAGTCACTCGACCAGTGAGCTATTACGCACTCTTTAAATGGTGGCTGCTTCTAAGCCAACATCCTGGTTGTCTAAGCAACTCCACATCCTTTTCCACTTAACGTATACTTTGGGACCTTAGCTGGCGGTCTGGGCTGTTTCCCTTTCGACTACGGATCTTATCACTCGCAGTCTGACTCCCAAGGATAAGTCATCGGCATTCGGAGTTTGACTGAATTCGGTAACCCGGTAGGGGCCCCTAGTCCAATCAGTGCTCTACCTCCGAGACTCTTACCTTGAGGCTAGCCCTAAAGCTATTTCGGAGAGAACCAGCTATCTCCAGGTTCGATTGGCATTTCACCCCTACCCACACCTCATCCCCGCACTTTTCAACGTGCGTGGGTTCGGGCCTCCATTCAGTGTTACCTGAACTTCACCCTGGACATGGGTAGATCACCTGGTTTCGGGTCTACGACCACGTACTCATGCGCCCTATTCAGACTCGCTTTCGCTGCGGCTCCGCATCTTCTGCTTAACCTTGCACGGGATCGTAACTCGCCGGTTCATTCTACAAAAGGCACGCCATCACCCGTTAACGGGCTCTGACTACTTGTAGGCACACGGTTTCAGGATCTATTTCACTCCCCTTCCGGGGTGCTTTTCACCTTTCCCTCACGGTACTGGTTCACTATCGGTCACTAGGGAGTATTTAGCCTTGGGAGATGGTCCTCCCGGATTCCGACGGAATTTCACGTGTTCCGCCGTACTCAGGATCCACTCTGGAGAGAACGACATTTCAGTTACAGGGCTGTTACCTTCTTTGGCGGGCCTTTCCAGACCTCTTCGCTTATATCGTTCCTTTGTAACTCCGTATAGAGTGTCCTACAACCCCAAGAGGCAAGCCTCTTGGTTTGGGCTGTTCCCGTTTCGCTCGCCGCTACTCAGGGAATCGCATTTGCTTTCTCTTCCTCCGGGTACTTAGATGTTTCAGTTCCCCGGGTATGCCTTCTCATACTCTATGTATTCAAGTATGGATACTACTCCATTACGAGCAGTGGGTTTCCCCATTCGGAAATCTCCGGATCAAAGCTTGCTTACAGCTCCCCGAAGCATATCGGTGTTCGTCCCGTCCTTCATCGGCTCCTAGTGCCAAGGCATCCACCGTGCGCCCTTTCTAACTTAACCATTTCTTACTTTAGAAAGAATCACTATGTGTGATGAACTTTGCATTGCATTCAATGTGAATGTATTACTTATTGTTATCTAGTTTTCAAAGAACAATCCTGTCTCGCTAGAGACATGTTTTGAAGGAATGATCCTTCAAAACTAAACAAGACGAAAACGTACGCTGCTCCATATATCCTTAGAAAGGAGGTGATCCAGCCGCACCTTCCGATACGGCTACCTTGTTACGACTTCACCCCAATCATCTGCCCCACCTTCGGCGGCTGGCTCCATAAAGGTTACCTCACCGACTTCGGGTGTTGCAAACTCTCGTGGTGTGACGGGCGGTGTGTACAAGGCCCGGGAACGTATTCACCGCGGCATGCTGATCCGCGATTACTAGCGATTCCAGCTTCACGCAGTCGAGTTGCAGACTGCGATCCGAACTGAGAACAGATTTATGGGATTGGCTAAACCTTGCGGTCTTGCAGCCCTTTGTTCTGTCCATTGTAGCACGTGTGTAGCCCAGGTCATAAGGGGCATGATGATTTGACGTCATCCCCACCTTCCTCCGGTTTGTCACCGGCAGTCACCTTAGAGTGCCCAACTGAATGCTGGCAACTAAGATCAAGGGTTGCGCTCGTTGCGGGACTTAACCCAACATCTCACGACACGAGCTGACGACAACCATGCACCACCTGTCACTCTGTCCCCGAAGGGAAAGCCCTATCTCTAGGGTTGTCAGAGGATGTCAAGACCTGGTAAGGTTCTTCGCGTTGCTTCGAATTAAACCACATGCTCCACCGCTTGTGCGGGCCCCCGTCAATTCCTTTGAGTTTCAGTCTTGCGACCGTACTCCCCAGGCGGAGTGCTTAATGCGTTAGCTGCAGCACTAAGGGGCGGAAACCCCCTAACACTTAGCACTCATCGTTTACGGCGTGGACTACCAGGGTATCTAATCCTGTTCGCTCCCCACGCTTTCGCTCCTCAGCGTCAGTTACAGACCAGAGAGTCGCCTTCGCCACTGGTGTTCCTCCACATCTCTACGCATTTCACCGCTACACGTGGAATTCCACTCTCCTCTTCTGCACTCAAGTTTCCCAGTTTCCAATGACCCTCCCCGGTTGAGCCGGGGGCTTTCACATCAGACTTAAGAAACCGCCTGCGAGCCCTTTACGCCCAATAATTCCGGACAACGCTTGCCACCTACGTATTACCGCGGCTGCTGGCACGTAGTTAGCCGTGGCTTTCTGGTTAGGTACCGTCAAGGTGCGAGCAGTTACTCTCGCACTTGTTCTTCCCTAACAACAGAGCTTTACGATCCGAAAACCTTCATCACTCACGCGGCGTTGCTCCGTCAGACTTTCGTCCATTGCGGAAGATTCCCTACTGCTGCCTCCCGTAGGAGTCTGGGCCGTGTCTCAGTCCCAGTGTGGCCGATCACCCTCTCAGGTCGGCTACGCATCGTCGCCTTGGTGAGCCATTACCCCACCAACTAGCTAATGCGCCGCGGGTCCATCTGTAAGTGACAGCCGAAACCGTCTTTCATCCTTGAACCATGCGGTTCAAGGAACTATCCGGTATTAGCTCCGGTTTCCCGGAGTTATCCCAGTCTTACAGGCAGGTTACCCACGTGTTACTCACCCGTCCGCCGCTAACATCCGGGAGCAAGCTCCCTTCTGTCCGCTCGACTTGCATGTATTAGGCACGCCGCCAGCGTTCGTCCTGAGCCAGGATCAAACTCTCCGAAAAAGTACAAAACCGAAGTTTTGCTTTTCGCCAGTTTGACTGACTACCTATGAAGTTTCATAGGATTTTTTTATAAAAACTCGAATTAACAGGTACGTTTTGTCTTGTTTAGTTTTCAAAGATCATTTTCGTTATCGCTCGTAAGCGACTTTAACATCTTAACATTTTGATTCAGTTAAAGTCAAGAACTTTTTTCAATTTCTTTTTTTAGCCTCGTTGCTGTTTTGCGGCAACGAATAATAATATACCATCTGGATTCTTTCCTTGCAATAGTTTTTTTAAAAAAAGTTTCATTTTATGAAAAATAAAAAGCGCCATAGATAAAATGGCGCTTTGATTGATGTATTAGCGGTTTCTCATTTGCGGGAAAAGCAGTACATCTCTAATTGACGGAGAATTTGTTAAAAGCATGATTAATCGGTCGATCCCGATTCCTAAACCACCTGTTGGAGGCATGCCGTATTCTAATGCTTCAACAAAATCGTCATCCATTAGGTGTGCTTCGTCATTTCCTTCTTCACGTTCTTTTAATTGAGCTTCAAAGCGTTCTCTTTGATCAATTGGATCGTTTAGCTCTGTGAATGCATTTGCATGCTCACGGCGTACGATAAACAGCTCAAAGCGATCTGTGAAGCGAGGGTCTTCAGGGTTTTTCTTAGCTAATGGAGAAATCTCCACTGGATGTCCATAAATGAATGTAGGCTGAACCAATGTTTCTTCTACTTTTTGCTCGAAGAACTCATTGATAATATGACCTACTGTCATATTTTTCGTGATTTCAACACCATGATCAGCAGCATGCTGTTTTGCTTCTTCTACAGACATCTCCTGCCAGAAGTCTACACCTGTTGCTTCTTTGACCGCTTCAACCATATGCAGTCTCTTCCATTCAGGTTTGAGATCAATTTCATCTTCTCCATATTGAATGGTTGTTGTTCCCAGCACCTCTTGGGCAATATGAGCAATTAAGTTTTCAGTCAGATTCATAATGTCTTTGTAGTCTGCGTATGCTTCATACAGCTCAATCATAGTGAATTCTGGGTTGTGGCGAGTCGATACCCCTTCATTACGGAATACGCGGCCAATCTCATATACTTTCTCTAGACCACCGACAATTAGGCGTTTTAAGTGCAGCTCGATCGCAATACGCATATAAAGCGGCATATCAAGTGCATTGTGATGAGTAATGAAAGGACGCGCTGATGCACCACCAGGAATGCTGTGCATTGTTGGTGTTTCAACTTCTAAGTATCCTTTAGAATCTAAGTATCTTCTCATGGATTGAATGATTTTGCTTCGCATAATAAACGTCTGCTTACTTTCTGGATTTACAATGAGGTCCAGGTAGCGCTGACGATAGCGTTGTTCAACATCTTTTAATCCATGATATTTATCAGGAAGCGGGCGAAGTGCTTTTGTCAGAACCTCAAAGCTAGTCGCTTTAATAGAAAGTTCTCCTACATTAGTTTTAAAAACAGTTCCTGTTACACCAATGATATCGCCTAGGTCTGAGCTTTTGAATAATTCATAAGCTTCTTCCCCTACACTATCTTTACGAACATAGATTTGAATTTGTCCTTCGAGGTCTTGAATATGCGCAAAGCCAGCTTTTCCTTTTCCGCGCTTTGTCATCATACGACCTGCGATTGTCACTTGGGCCGCTTTTCCTTCTAAGTCTTCTTTAGAAAACTCGTCATATTCAGCGATAATTTGCGCAGATTGATGAGAACGGTCATATCGTTCACCGAATGGATCGATACCCTCTTCTCTCATTTTATTCATTTTGTCACGTCTGACCTGGAATTGGTCATTTAATTCTTCGTTATTAAGCCCTTCATTACTCATTTATATCACTCCAATAATGTATTTTGCAGAGAAAAGCAGAAAAACTGCCAGTACATGCACTAGCAGTGAGCTACAAAAAGAAAGATAGTCTTATCCTACTTTTATACTTTGAAGCTCTTTTGCCTCGGCTTCGATCGTAAAGTCATCAAGAACTTGTACAAGCTCCGCTCTCGTTTCACTTTGATTGATTTGGTTTCTTACGTCAGCGTTGCCGCGGACCCCTTTTAAGTACCATGCTGCATGCTTTCTCATTTCTCTAACAGCGACATGCTCGCCTTTCAGGTCAATGAGTCTGTCTAAGTGAAGTTTGCACACTGACATTTTCTCACGCACGTTTGGCTCTTCTTTCAGTTCACCCGTTTCTAAATAATGAACCGTTCGATAAATCATCCACGGGTTTCCAAGTGCGGCTCTTCCGATCATAACAGCGTCCACACCTGTTTCATCAAGCATACGTTTTGCATCTTGAGGGGTTTTGACATCGCCATTGCCGATGACAGGAATTGAAACAGATTGTTTAACCTCTTTAATAATATCCCAATTCGCTGTTCCTTCGTACATTTGCACGCGTGTCCGTCCGTGAAGCGCAACCGCTTGTCCACCAGCTCGTTCAACAGCACGGGCATTGTCGATAGCAAAGATATGGTCTTCGTCCCAGCCCATTCTCATTTTCACTGTAACTGGTTTGTCTACAGCTTCTACGACAGCAGAGACCATTTCATAAATCTTGTTTGGATCAAGGAGCCATTTCGCTCCTGCATCACATTTCGTAATCTTTGGTACAGGACAGCCCATGTTGATATCAATAATATCAGCTGTGGTATTCTGGTCTACGAACTTTGCCGCTTCGACGAGTGTATCTTTTTCCCCTCCAAATATCTGAAGGCTCAAAGGCTTTTCCCGTTCATCAATGTATAGCATACCCATTGTTCTCGCGTTGTTGATCAGGATCGCTTTGTCACTGACCATTTCAGCGCAGACTAAGCCCGCTCCAAACTCTTTCACCGTCAGTCTGAAGGCAGAGTTGCACACACCAGCCATTGGTGCGAGCACTACTTTGTTTTTAATCTCGATATCCCCGATTTTAAACATTTTTCCCCCTCCTTTCTTCTTCAAGAATTGGCGAAAGTTCTTCCACCGTTATATTTAAAGCATCTGCTATTTGACCAACCAATTGGTTTGTTGGTAATCGATTGCCTCGCTCAATTTCTCCTAAAACAGAGACAGAGATGCCTAGTCTTTTCGCGAACCCTTCCTGAGTATACCCTTTTAGCTTTCGGTATGCACGAATTCTTCTACCCCACATGTCTTTTTCCATATGCTTACACCTTCTTGGTCTGTTACGGCATTTATTTGTACTTCGCCGATTTCTGGGCAAATCTCACTCATCGGGACAAGAACGAATAAACGTTCGTACATTCTGGGATGCGGCACTACAAGTTGTTCTGTTTCAATATTTTCACGATTATAAAGTAAAATGTCAAGGTCAGCCGTTCGCGGTCCCCATCTCACTTCTCTTGTTCTGCCTAACTCCTGCTCGATTTTCTGAGTAAGAGACAGTAGTTCCTCCGGACGAAGTGAAGTGGTAATTTTCACGGCCATGTTTAAAAAGTCATCTTGGTTTTCATAGCCTACAGGTGCTGTTTCATATATCGATGAGATTAATTCCACTTGAACCTCTGGATGTTCATGCAGTTTTTTGACGGCTTCTTTTAAATAGGTTTCTTTTTTACCTATGTTTGAGCCTAATGCGATGTATGCTGTATTGTTCATGTGCGCGATCTCGTCATTTCAATTGCAACGGACTGATAATGTCCTGGAATTGGGGGATCTGGTTTGATCACCTTCACTGTACATTCCTGAACTGTCGGAAAGTCCTTTAACACTTGGTTTGCAATTCTTTCTGTCAGTGTTTCAACAAGATTGACCGGCTCGCCTTCTACAATGCTTTTGCAGATTTGGTAAAGCTCTGCATAGTTGATGGTCTCATTGAGGTCATCAGTTTGTCCGGCTTTACTTAAATCAAGTGAAGCTGTTAAGTCCACGCGGAATCGCTGCCCTAATTTATTTTCTTCTGCAAATACACCGTGGTACCCGTAAAATTCCATTCCGTTTACATATACTTTATCGATGATAAGCGCCTCCCTTATTCAGCATGGCATCCATCATTTTTGCCATTCTTGCTATTTCTTTTACATCATGTACACGGACCATCGCACTGCCCTTTTGAATCCCAAGGCAGACCGTCGCACCTGTTCCTTCAGTACGTTCTTCAGGCGGCAGGTCTAAGACAGCACCAATGAATCGTTTTCGAGATGTAGCCAGCAGCAGTGGATACCCAAGGTGACAAAAATGTTCGAGTTCATTCATGACCTTCAGGTTGTCCTCTTTATTTTTCGCAAATCCTACACCTGGATCTAATATGATCATGTCATCACGGACACCCGCTTGCTGGGCAATTTGGACACTTTCTTTCAAATCGGCGATCATATCTGAAATCAGATGTGTGTAGTTTCGTTCTGGCCGATTGTGCATTAAAATGATTGGGACATTGTGCTTCGCCGCCACATGTGCCATTTGGGGATCTGCCTTCGCTCCCCATACATCATTAATGATGGAGGCTCCAGCTTTCACCGCTTCATCTGCAACACGGGCTTTATACGTATCAATAGAGATAGGGATATCTAAATCTTTTGTGATTTTCTCAATGACAGGAATGACCCTTGAAAGCTCCTCTTCTTCCGAGACAAGTGCCGCTCCCGGGCGAGTCGATTCTCCGCCAATATCAATAATATGCGCCCCGTCTTCTATCAGCTGCGCTGCATGAGCCAGCGCTTTATCTACTTGATTAAACTTTCCTCCATCTGAAAAAGAGTCAGGAGTGACATTTAAAATGCCCATGACCAATGTCTTTTCTTCATAGCTAAGGGTGTGATGCTTGGCCTGAATGATTTTAGGCTGTTTTATCAATTGTTGTGTCATTGTGTCCACCTACTCTTTATGATCTTGACGTTCTTTTGTGTATTGCATTCTTAACTTTGTTGAGATGGTCCGGCTATTTTTGAGCAAGTGGATGTCTCCTATACACCCGAAAGGTACAACTCCCTGAACAGAATTGGTCATCCATGCCTCATCAGCTGAGAGCAAATGTGAGACTGGGTATCGTCCTTCCTTTAGCGAGACCCCCATCGCGTGGAGCGTTTCCATACAGTATCGACGAGTGACCCCATTTAAAATGCCTGTATCAAGTGACGGTGTATAGACCACATCATCTTTTCGCCAAAATACATTCGAGGTAATGCCTTCTGCCACATCATCTTCTTTTGTTAAAAAGATGCCTTCTAACGCCGGGTCGTTCCCCACTTCTCTTTTCCCGAGCAGGTTGTTCATATAGTGATGAGACTTGAGGCGTTTTGGCCCTTCTGGTGTATTTCTTCTTGTTTGAAGAATGACTCCCTTTTTCTCATCCAAAATAGATTCTGGACGGAATGGAGAGATCATGACAAAAACGACAGGCTCTTCATAAGGGTCTGCAGAAAACCCATTGCCTCTGCCCGCAGAAACATTCAAGCGAATTCTCGCATGGCCGCCGGCTATTTGGTTTTTATTCAGTAAAGTATGAATGATGTCGAGTACAAATGGTTTCTCTATTGTGGATTCGATGCAAAGGTCACGTAATGATTGATTGAGCCTTTCAAGATGCCAATCTAACAGGAAGACTTGTCCTGCCAGGCTGGTAAATGTTTCGAATACACCGATGCCATATAGAAAACCATGATCAAAAGGAGAAAGAGTCGCGTCTTTCTCCTCTATATACTGACCGTTCAGATAAATGATCATGCGTTTACTTCATGCCCCTTTTTACGATAGGTTTCAATGAAATTTTTCAGCATTTCTTTTCCGAAGGACGTCATAATCGATTCAGGATGGAATTGCACACTTTCAATCGGCAGTTCTTTATGACGAATCGCCATGAGCTCGCCTTCCTTTGTGCTGGCTGTTGCGTCAAAGCACTCTGGCAGCGTCTCGTTTTTGACAATTAATGAATGATATCTCGTTGCGACGAGCGGATTTTGAAGTCCTGTGAAAACACCTTTTCCATCATGTTTAATCTCTGACGTTTTACCGTGCATTAGGCGCTCTGCTCGAACGACATCCCCGCCAAAGACTTGCGCGATGGATTGGTGACCTAGACACACACCGAAGATTGGAATGCTTCCTGCAAAGTGCTTGATCGCCTCCATACTAATTCCCGCTTCATCAGGACTGCATGGTCCTGGAGAAATCATGAGAAAATCCGGCTTGAGCTCTTCAATTTCTTGAATGGTTACTTGATCATTCCGTTTCACGATCAATTCTTCTCCAAGCTCACCTAAATACTGGACCAGGTTGTACGTAAATGAATCATAATTATCAATCATTAAAATCATACTCTGCTCACCTCTAACTCAAAATAGTCTCTTCTTTGCTCAGCTGTAATGCTTTTTTCACTGCATAGGCTTTTTTAATCGATTCTTTATATTCGTGTTTAGGGACAGAATCTATGACGATCCCCGCACCTGACTGCATAAAGGCTTTTCCTTCTGTACAATACGCAGTACGAATGACGATATTAAAGTGCATATCTTGATTGAATCCAAACCAGCCTATAGATCCAGTATAAAGCCCACGTCTTGTTGGCTCAAGTTCTTCTATGATTTCCATCGTCCTCACTTTTGGAGCACCTGTAATCGTTCCACCTGGGAATACAGCTCTCATGACATCTACCGCGTCACATTCATCACGCAGCTCTCCTTGTACATTGGATACAATATGCATCACGTGCGAATATTTCTCAATCGCCATAAATTCGTTCACTTTTACGGATCCATAAGTGGATACGCATCCAAGATCATTCCGCTCAAGATCAACGAGCATCACATGCTCTGCGCGTTCTTTTTCATTTTCAATGAGCTCTTTTGCCAGCGCTTGATCCTCAGCGTCGTCTTTGCCTCGTGATCTTGTTCCGGCAATTGGTCTTGTTTCTAGCTGAGTTCCTTTTTTCTTAATAAGCAGCTCTGGAGATCCACAAACAATCTGGAAGTCAGGCGTATGCAGGTAAGACATATAAGGAGATGGATTGACTTGACGTAACGTTTTGTATAAATTATACGGGTGAGTGTGAAGCTGTTCATCTTGTCTGATGGATAAGTTCACTTGGAACACATCACCGTTTGCGATATATTGCTTAATTTTCTCTACTGCTTCCCCAAAAGTTTCTTCAGTGAAAGGTGCTGCTGGTACAAATTCTGTGGAAGGTTCATTGACAGGTGATTGTGCTGATTCTTCTGAAGAGCTTGTCCATTTTTGCTTCCATTCTTCAAGCCTTTGGTTCGCTTCACTCCCTGATTCCGCTTCCTCTATGTGCGTAATCAGCCACAGCGCGTTTTCTTCATGATCAAAAACTGCAACATCATTAAACACGAGGAAATAAAGGTCTGGTGTTTGTAGATCATCAATTGCCAGCATCTTAAAATGCTCGATGTATCTAGCATAATCGTAGCTTAAAAACCCAATCGCTCCGCCTTGAAAGTCGGGGTATTCGTCGTTCGTTTCGGTTTGAAGGGTTTGAAACCAATCTGTAAACGCTCTGAATGGATCACCTTCTTTGAACAGCACTTCATCTTGATAATGGATGGTCGTCATCCCATCTTTCCCCTTCGCTTTAGCAATCGGGTGAATACCAGCGATGCTATATGAACCGCCGCGCGCACTTTCAAGAAGCACATGATGTGTTTCACGAGCAGTTAATTGTTCGTATCTTTTCAAGAATGCATCTTTCGTAAAAGGAATTTTGATGCCCATCGGCCTGCGTTGTGTCATGTTATCATCCTTTTTCATTTTCATTAATCTTATTGTAATGCAATCCAATTTATTTAGAAAACAGTATTTGCTTTCCATCTTCAGAATTCATGAAAAAACCCCAGCAAATGCTGGGGTGATTGGTTTAATCGAATTGATAAAGAGGTGTACTGAGGTAACGCTCTCCATTACTTGGGATAATGGCGAGAACCTTTTTCCCTTTACCAAGCTTCTTCGCTGTTTGAAGCGCTGCGTAAATAGCTGCTCCTGAAGAAATACCGCCAAGAATTCCTTCTTCTTTCGCTGCTTTTCTTGCAAGCTCAAATGCATCTTCGTTTTTCACTTGGATGATGCCGTCATATATTTCTGTGTTCAAGATTGAAGGAACAAAACCTGCTCCAATTCCTTGAATTTTATGCGGACCCGGCTTCCCGCCTGACAATACAGGGGAATCTGTCGGCTCTACTGCATAAAGCTGGATGGATGGGATGGCTTCTTTTAGGACTTCACCAGCACCTGTAATCGTACCGCCCGTACCAACACCTGCAATAAATGCATCAAGCTCGCCGTCAAATTGTTCAAGGATTTCTTTCCCAGTTGTACGACGGTGAATCTCCGCATTGGCTTCGTTGCTAAATTGCTGAGGCATGAAGTAACCATGCTCCTCTGCCAATTCTTCTGCTTTTTTGATGGCACCTTTCATTCCTTCTGCACCTGGTGTTAAGACAAGCTCCGCACCATAAGCGCGTAAAAGGTTGCGGCGCTCCTGACTCATTGTGTCCGGCATAACCAAAATCGCGTTAATTCCTTTAGCAGCCGCTACCATTGCAAGGCCGATTCCTGTGTTTCCGCTTGTTGGTTCAATAAGCGTATCGCCGGCTTTTAATGTTCCTTTTGCTTCAGCATCTTCGATCATCGCTAAAGCAATACGATCTTTGACACTGCTGCCCGGGTTCATATATTCAAGTTTCAAGTAGACATCCGCACTGTCTTCATCTACTAAACGGTTTAATTTAACGACTGGTGTATTTCCTATTAGTTCAAAAACTGAATTTGCAATACGAGCCATCACTAACACCTCTATCTCCGAGTAATTTTATTGTATTAATATTAAATTATCAATTTCAAAAAATTTTGTCAATGCTTTTAGTCCTGCTCGCCATCGTAAAACCATGTGACTTTTGCTTCTTTCCACAGGGTTTTGACATTCGCCTTTTCACCTAGATCTTCCATAGCGATCTGCCTTTTAATCTGATCTTTGACTTCGTCATAGGAGAAAGAGCGGCCATTTAATTTTTCTTTTAACTGAATAATGGCATACCCGTTTTTGGTCTGAATCGGCTCTTTCGTCCATTCATCTGGCTGAAGCTTTTGAGCTTCTTGTATGTATAGGGCCGGGATACTTTCCTGCTCTTCTGTCACAAATCCAAGATCTCCGCCGTATGGTGAGGTGTAACGGTCGATTGAACGTTCAGCTGCTACGGCTTCGAAGCTAGATCCACCTTTTAAATCTTTCAATACATTTTCAGCCTCGCTCTTTGTCTTCACGACGATATGGCGAATGCGGTATGAATCATCATATTGATATAAGTCCTTGTTTTTTTCATAAAACGATTTCGCTTCTTTTTCAGAAACGACGGCATCTCTTGTTAAAAGCTGCTCTAATAAAATTTGATAACGAATCTGTTCTTTCCATTCCTTCTCACTTGTATGTCCATCTTCATAGAAATTATTAGACACCGCTTTGAGCATAAGCAATTCACGATTGATCTCTTTTGAAGACACCTCCAGCTTGTTTTGCTTGGCAAGCTGATTGACCACCTTTTGATTGATCATTTGCTCAAGTGTCGCCTTTCCGTAGCGGTCTTCCATTTTCTTTAGCCATTCTTGACGCGTCACCTTCTCTTTTCCAATCGACGCAATTTCTTCACCGCTCTTCCCGTTAGAAGAGGCCTGTGACATTTGTGACTTTGTTAATACATATGCAATGACAACGGCATTAATCATGAGCAACACGAGGATAAATGTCCATACCACTCTTGCTTTTAGTCTCATCTTTCGTCTCCTTTCCATTCTAAAAAGAAAACCCGCTGCTTAGAGCTTAGCGGGTTAATTCTTCACGTAGCTCTTCTAGCTCTTCTTTTGTAAATACATACGTTTCGTTACAAAAATGGCATTGAGCTTCTGCTTGTCCGTCTTGTTCAATCATATCATCAATTTCGGCTTTCCCTAGGCTGATAATGCCATTTGCAAACCGTTCTTTTGAGCAGTTACAAGAAAATTCGACAGGTACAGTTTCTAAAATTTGAGGCTTTTCACCGAGCACTTCTTCTAATATTTGTTCTGGTGTCATCCCTTTTTCAATGAGTTTAGAGATTGGTTCAATGGTTGACAGGCGCTTTTCTAGTCTTTCAATGACAGCATCGTCTGTACCAGGCAGCAATTGAATGATGAAACCGCCTGCTGCGAGGATCGAATTATCTGGATTGACAAGGACACCTACGCCTACAGAAGAAGGCACTTGCTCAGAAGAAACAAGATAATAAGTGAAGTCATCTCCAATTTCACCTGAGACGATTTCCGTTTGTCCTGTAAAGTGGTCCTTCAGCCCGATATCTTTGACAACACTTAACGTTCCAGATGTTCCGACTGCACGCCTCACATCCAGCTTGCCATGTTCATTTAAGTCAAAGTGAACTTGTGGGTTTGAGACATATCCTCGTACCTGGCCTTTTGCATTTCCATCAGCAATAATGGCGCCGATTGGTCCACCGCCTTCTATTTTGACAGTTAGCTTATTCTCACCTTTCAGCATAGCACCCATCATGACTGTTGCTGTCATCGTTCTGCCGATGGCTGCTGATGCGGTCGGCCACGTATGATGTCTTCTTTGTGCTTCGTTGATTGTATCTGTTGTGTTTGCAGCATATGCGCGGACTTTTCCGTCATATGCTAACGCTTTAACTAAGTAATCCATTTGATTTAAACCTCCTATAATACACCGACACGATTACGTTCATAAATGAGCTGCAGTCCTTTTAATGTGAGGAACGGATCGACAATATCAATACAGTCTGATTCATTTCCAATCAATGTAGACAAACCGCCTGTTGCAATGACTTTCGGTGTTTGTTTGGCTTGCTGCTTCATCCGTTTCACTATTCCCTCGACTTGGCCAACATATCCATAAAGGATGCCGGATTGCATCGCACTGATGGTGTTTTTTCCAACAATGTGATCTGGACGGACAATTTCAATTCTCGGCAGCTTCGCCGCTCTTGTATATAAAGCCTCAGTTGAAATGGTAATACCCGGTGCAATCGCTCCACCCATGTATTGTTTTTGTTCATTGATATAACAGTAGGTTGTTGCTGTTCCAAAGTCTACCACAATAAGAGGCGCCCCATATAGGTGAATGGCTGCTACTGCATTGACAATTCGATCTGCTCCGACTTCCTTTGGATTGTCACACATAATGTTTAAACCAGTCTTCATTCCAGGCCCTACAATTTGGGGTGTTATGTGAAAATACTTTTCGCACATTCTTTCAAGTGCGAACATCATAGGCGGGACAACAGACGAGATGATAATCCCTTCTATTTGGTCAAACATCAGCCCCACATAATCGAATAAAGCCCTGATGGACATACCAAATTCATCTTCTGTTTTATGACGGCTTGTTTCAATTCGCCAATGGTAGTTTAGATCGCCATTATGATAAACACCTAAAACGGTATTTGTGTTTCCTACATCTATCACGAGTAACAACTTCATCACCACTTTGAATAGTTTCTCAAAAAGAGCATTTTTCGACTTTCTATCATACCATACACGAATTGAGTTCCATTTGTAAACAATTCGAAACCGATCCATTCATGAATCGAAATAAAAAAAGCTGCCGGTGATCCCGGCAGCTTTCACAGAAGGAGATTAGATCTCCTCATCTTCTTTTTTCTTGATGTTTACTTTCACATCATCGTTTTTCTCTTCGTCATCTGCGTATACACGCTCTGGAAGCTTTCCAGTTTCGTAAAGAGATTTAATTTGCTCAGCATCTAATGTTTCAACTTCTAGAAGAGCCTGTGCGATGATTTCTAGCTTATCTTTATTCTCAGTGAGAATTTGCTTCGCACGTTCGTAGCTCTCCTTAATGAAACGCTGAACTTCTTGGTCAATTTCGTAAGCGATCGCTTCACTGTAATTCGGCTCATTGTTGAAATCACGGCCAAGGAATACTTGACCTCCTTGTGATTGACCGAATTGAAGCGGACCAAGTTTATCAGACATACCGAACTCTGTAACCATTCTTCTTGCAATGCCTGTTGCACGCTGGAAGTCGTTGTGAGCGCCTGTACTTACTTCGCCAAACGTAATTTCCTCTGCAACACGACCGCCGAGCAAGCCGACAATTTTATCAAGAAGCTCTGGTTTCGTTTGGAAATAACGGTCTTCCCTTGGAAGCATGACCGCATATCCGCCTGCCTGACCTCGAGGAACGATCGTTACTTTATGCACCATATCCGCTTCGTCTAGGATAAGACCAATGACGGTATGACCTGCTTCATGGTAAGCCACGATATTACGTTCTTTCTTCGAAATGACGCGGCTTTTCTTCGCCGGCCCAGCGATGACACGGTCAGTCGCTTCATCGATATCACGCATATCGATTTTCTTTTTGTTTTGACGGGCAGCAACAAGTGCTGCTTCGTTTAGTAAGTTCTCAAGATCTGCTCCAGAGAACCCTGGTGTTCTGCTTGCAATGGCTTTTAAGTTGACTGACTCGTCAAGCGGTTTGTTTTTCGCATGAACTTTCAGTACTTCTTCACGGCCAATAACATCTGGGCGGTCAACCGTAATTTGACGGTCAAAACGTCCCGGACGCAGCAATGCAGGGTCTAGAATATCTGCACGGTTCGTCGCAGCAATGATAATAATACCTTCGTTGGCACTAAAACCATCCATTTCAACAAGAAGCTGGTTAAGCGTTTGTTCACGCTCATCATGACCACCGCCAAGACCGGCTCCACGCTGACGACCAACTGCATCAATCTCATCAATAAAGATTAAGCAAGGTGCATTCTTTTTCGCATTTTCGAATAAATCACGTACACGTGATGCACCGACACCGACGAACATCTCGACGAAGTCAGAACCACTGATGCTGAAGAAAGGAACGCCTGCTTCTCCTGCAGATGCTCTCGCAAGCAATGTTTTACCTGTACCTGGAGGTCCTACTAGTAAAACCCCTTTAGGGATTCTTGCGCCAAGCTCCGCAAATTTACGTGGATCCTTCAGGAATTCAACCACTTCTACAAGCTCTTGCTTCTCTTCATCTGCACCGGCAACATCTTTAAATTTCACACGTTTCTTCTCTTCTGTGTAAAGCTTCGCCTTACTCTTACCAAAGTTCATGACTCGGCTTCCGCCGCCCTGAGCTTGGTTCAATAAGAAGAAGAACAGGATAAAGATGATGATAAACGGAATGATGGTTGTCAGAACTTGCAGCCATCCATTTGTTTCAGGTGCTGGTTCTACTTTTACATCTGTATTCTTCAGTGCACTGTAAATTTGGTCAACACCTTGACCATCTGGAACATGGGTAATGAAGTATTGATCTTTCTTCGCGCCATCTAATTGACCACGAATTTCATAAACCCCTCTTACAGGCTGAATGGAGATACTCTCCACTTTTCCCGCACTTAGATTTTGCGAAAATTTGCTGTAAGACATGTTCTCAGGCTTTTGATTTGGGGATCCTAACCAACTGACGACCCCTATCACAAGTAATAAAATAAGTATATAAAAAATCGTATTACGAAAAACCCGATTCATTCCTTACCTCCTCCCACAGTAAGCACAACTATGTTCAATAGTATCATAGAAAATCATTCCAACACAACCAATAACCTCATGTATACGTATGCTGATCAGCCTTCGTAAACAGATGGTTTTAACACTCCAATATACGGGAGGTTTCGGTAACGTTCAGCGAAATCCAATCCATAGCCGACAACAAATGCATCTGGCACTTCAAATCCAACATAATCTGCTTTGATGTCTGCTTTGCGGCCGCTTGGTTTATCAAGCAATGTCACAATTTTAATGGAATTTGCTTTACGGTATCGGAAAAGCTCTACCAGATAGCTCAAAGTTAACCCACTGTCGATGATATCTTCCATAATCAAAATATCTCTTCCTTCAACAGAAGTATCTAGATCCTTAATGATCTTTACTTCTCCAGAAGATACGGTAGACTTTCCGTAGCTAGATACATCCATAAAATCAAGTTCTAAATATGTATCAATGTGTTTGATTAGGTCTGCCATGAATGGAAGAGCCCCTTTCAAAACACCAATAGCCAGGGGAAATTTACCATCATAATCGCTGGTTAATGTTGCACCCAGTTCCTTCACTTTTTGCTGGATCTCTTCTTCTGAGATCAAAATCTTTTCAATATCTTGTTTCATGCTTTTGCTTGCCCCCTACAAATTTTCGTGCTGTCTATATTGTAATACAATGAGATCGCTGTTTGTCATATCAATTTCTTCAAAAACGGATTTTTTCAGACCTGGGATCCAGATGATTTGATGATCCGAGTCAGTGACGATCGGCCAGCTGTCTCTTTCTGCAAGAGGCACTTTTTTATCAATAAATATATCCTTCACCTTTTTTGATCCATTCATCCCTTTAAGTTTGATTCGATCACCATTTTTTCGTGAGCGAATGATCAAAGGGAGACGAACATGATCTTTTTGAAGCAAGAAAAAATGGTTTCCGTTCCGTGCATCCTTCGGAACATGATTTGATACGACGATAGACTGTCCATTTGGGAGAAAAAGCTCTTCTCCGAGCTCAGCCTTTAAGTGAAGAGCATAAGACTGGTCTAATACATGCGATCGTTCAAAGGTAAACATACAGTGATCATAAGACTTGACAGCTTGTAAACCTTTTGGCAAATCTAATGATCCAGACGGTTGATCTGTATGAGATAACCAGTCTAAAGTCCCTAGAATATGCTGGTTTGAAAACGCTGATTGAGTGTTTTCATAAAGATAGTTTAATATTAGTTGAATGCCTCTTCTTTGTAAAGGCAAAGGCAGGTCAAGCAAAGGCTTCGTTTTGATCTCAATTTGCTTAGGCGATTGACTCGTTATCACTTGGTTCATTTGTTCCTTTGTTAAAGCCTGCAAGTATTGCTCATCCTCAGTCAGCATGTCACTTACAAACTGAAAGCTTTCATGTACATGAGGTGCCTCTTCTTTTAACACGGGAAGAATATGTCTTCTTACCCGGTTTCTCAAGTAGTCATCCGTATGATTGCTTTGATCAATGACATAGGGGACATGTTCTTTTTCACAAACTTTTAGCACGTCGTCTTTAGAGTATCCAATGAGCGGACGAATCAGCCATCCGCCTTGAAAAGGACGTTTTGCTTGGATACCCGCGAGTCCAATACCAACAGTCCCTCTCACAAGTCTCATCATCATTGTTTCTACTTGGTCGTCTCCATGATGTGCAAGCGCTATAAATTGAGCGTTGTATTGCTCCATCAATTGACGAAAGAAAGCATATCTGCACTCCCTTGCAGCTGCCTGTTTGTTTAAGCGGTTTTCTTTTGCATATTGGGTGACCTGTATGCGGGACGATTCAAAAGGGATCTCGTGCTCCTTACAGTAAGCCTCAACAAATGCCAAATCAGCGAAGGACTCTTCTCCTCTGAACATGTGATCTACATGGGCTGCAATCAGCTGATAGGAACCTTTGCGACGCTTGTTAAGTTCATGCAGTAAGAGCATGGAATCCGGTCCGCCGGAAACCCCGACAATGACTGTCGTATTTTCAAGGTAAACATCATGTTTTTTCAAAAAAGATTCAATTCTACTCACAACTTCCTCCTCACAAAAGAGCAGGTAATTTAAAGATATACATATCCTATCACTTTCAGTAGCTCCAAGCAAAGAAGAAGCCTGCTTTTTTCCGGCTCTACAACAGGAACAAAACCACATATGCACAGTAAAGAGCGAGTACACTGCACACGATAAGAATGGTTTCAAAAAGTCCGCCTGATTTTTTACGCACTGACGTTCTTTTTGCTGCTGCAGCCCGCGATCGTGAGGTCACTTGTTGATTTTGATTAACAGCAGGTTTTGGCGCGTTTTTTTGCTGCTGCTTCTTCTGGCGCGATTTCCTTGATGCAATCAGCTGTCCTTCTTTCAGCATCGCACTTTTCATGTCTGCTGCTGATTGATATTTACCTTGTAGAGCAGCCTTTAACACCCTTTCATATCGCTTTAATAAAGGATGTCCTTCAATAGCTCGATAAAGCTGCTTTTCTGGTTCTGCTCCTTTTTTGAATTCTTTCTTATACGCACAGTTCACCATCACCATCGTCAGAGCAAATAAATCATAAGTTGGTTCAGCTTTTCGTGTACCGAATCCCCAATAGCCTCGATCAAAAAACTCGGTATACTCCTTAATTGCCCTGCCCGCTTTCGTCGTTCCTCCCACATCAATGCACCGGATCGTGGCCGGGGGCCCAGAAACAATGAGATTATCCGGCTTTAAATCACCAAAAATCCAGCCTTCCTGATGTAAATGAGCCAAGCTAGATAAAAGCTGAATCATTAAAACCACAATCCACTCATCACCCTTTTGTTTCACAAATTCAAGCAGTAATGGGCCTCTGACATATTCCATCACATAAAAAGAGCGTTTTTGAGGCATACCAGGATAAATCGCATCATCCATATCATAAAAAGAAGGCCCCATGGTTTTCACAGGAGCCTTTGAAAAGGATTTTAAAACATTGACTTCAGATGCAATGAGCATACTGTCATCACTCACTTTAAGGGCCGCTTGCCCATGTGGCGATTCGGCCAGATAGACAACACCGTTCGCCCCTTTTCCAAGCTCTTTTACAATACGGTAATGATGGTGGTGCCATTTCCCTTGAATCACCGTGCCTAACGGGATGTTAGAAGCCGAATTCATCATCATGCTCTTCCTTTGCTTCAAGCAGCCCTTTGCGTGAACGAACTGATTTGAAATGCTGAAGTGCTTCCCGAAGCGCTGGTCCCGTTGGGGTGATTCCTCCAGTGGTCAGTTTTGGGAAAATAGATGATAATGAATCGAATCGAGGCGTCCAATTCAACACAATTTCAGCATCTGAGTTTTTCCCGGGAAATACACACATCCCAAACTGATTTTCTCCAATTCTTGAATTTAAACTGATGGAAAGGTCGATGAGTGCTTCTTTTACGGTCGGCAGCTTCGGTTTCATACTTGCACTTGTATCAACAAGCACGAGTACTTGAAGGTGAACCGTCTCTCCTAACTCATCTACAACCTCCATTACTTCCCCGCGCTTATCAGGTGGAAGTTCTTCAATTTCAGCATCTTTGCCGAGAATTTGCTGCAATTCTTTATTCACAACACCTTGCAGGGTTTGTGTCATCGCTTTTTTTGTGACCATTTGTACTGTTTGAGATAACTGCTGGACGTAGACAACTTGATGGATGCCTCCGCCTGCGAGAGCAATCCCCTCTACTTCCTTCATCGCTTCATGATCGTGTCTGTTTTCTTCCATAATGCCAATGACATTGACTGTAATCCCTTGTTCCTTTGCCAATGAGGCAATCGCAAGCGGATCTTCCCCGTGATTTGAGCAGCCATCTGTAATCAATAAGATTTGGTTGACGTGACCTTTTCGCATCTTCATTCCTCCTGGGATTGTAACTGAATGCTTATATCCCCATCATCGCCAGAAGAAATTCATATTATACGATATTTTAAGAAATCTCTTGTTTCTCAAGATAGAATGTACCGGTCGGAATGGAAGCCCATTTTGGTGTGTTGTGGTCGAGCCTGATGACAACAACTGTCATATCGTCATCAATTTGGCCTGCTCTTGTTCGAATGACCTCTTCCATTAATAAATCAGCAATTTCTTGGGGATCTTCTGTTTTAAAGCTTTTCATTTTCCGTTTCACCCACAGATCATGATTTTCAATATGCTTTGGCCCTTCAAAAATGCCGTCACTCATCATAATCAATAGATCTCCTGCCTTCATCTGTTCACTCACAACCTCGACTTCGAATTCATCAATAATACCGATTGGCAAGTTGCTTGCTTGTACCTTCATAACCTGATCACCCCGTTTAATAAAGCTGGGTGTTGAACCAATTTTGAGGAACTTACAGCTCGCATCCTGTAAATCAATGATCGATAAATCCAATGTTGAATAGATCTCGTCCGTCGTTCTTAAAGATAAAATACTATTAATGGTTTTAATCGCCACTTTTTCATTGATACCTGACGCCAATATTTTTTCTAACAGCTTAATCGTTTCATTGCTTTCAAAATGAGCCCGTGCTCCGTTGCCCATTCCATCACTAATAGCTGCAGCATACTTGCCCGCACCAAGCTCCATCATGCTGTAGCTGTCTCCAGATACCAGTCCTCCGCCTTTTGCTGCATGTGCCACGCCTGTAGCCACTCGATATGATTTAGCAGAGCCAAATACAACGTGGCAATAGCCTGTTGGATGCTCTGCACACTGCTCTGCTTTGACTAAAATCTGTTCTTCTAAAATATCTGAAAGCATTGGAGCAATGATTTTTTCACATTCCCCATGCCCTTGGCAATATGGGATTCTCATTTCAATATCCACATTTCCCTGCTCCAAGCTATAGATTTCTACTTGCTGGATTTCAATGCCAAAGTGCTGAAGCGCTTCTATCATCTGCTCTTCCTGAATAAAATGCTGTTCTCTTTCTCGTTTTATTTCCCGGGAAAAATCCTCCATTACTTGCGAGACCCCCATCAGCTGTTCAGCCACAAGACGTCTGCTGTCTTGGACTTTTTTCTTCAATGTCTGATTGGCTTTATAGTAAGCGATCTCCTCTTCGATCAATTCCTCGACATGTTTTGATTTTGAGCAGTGCTGACTAAATTTCTTTTTCAATTTTCGGTTATGCTCATACGTTTTTTCATCAGATTCATGCATAACTTGTTTCATTAGTTCATAGGTTGTATCAAAGTTCTGCACCCAGCATTTATTTTTCTTATAGCACGTTTGACAGGATCGTTCTGTGATCGTACTTAAAAAAAGATCTACATCCTCTTCCTGCTTCTTCTCTTCAGGAATGGATTCGTAAAATGTCGCAAAACTCTCAGACAGCGCATGAAATACATGAGAGAACTGATCTACCTTTTTTGCTGTCACGTCTCGTACCTTCCGAGCATATTGCTGCTGCTCTTGTACATGCTCTACCGTACCAGGAATGTATTTCGCTACCTTGGAGGTGACTGATTGCGGCGTGAGCAAAAAGAGTGCAACCGCTATAAGTGATTCATACAGTGTGGTCAGGAGACCTGCTGATCCTTCCCCGTACAGTGAAATGAGTAAGGAACCCACAATTAAGCCGATGGCTGCCCCTGCTTTCTTCCCTTCTTTCAGCAATCCGCCTAATAAGCCTGAAAAGGCAAGAAGACTCATCTGATAAAGGTTTCCGATGTTAGCGAGACCGAGAATTAATCCTGTCACAACACCGACCGTACACCCAATACTGGCTCCGCCAATAAAGGCAAATGTCAGCACTACATAACGTGACAAAATATGCTCTGCCTGCATTCCTTGAAATGTGATCCCAGCAAGACCAGTTAAAACTGAGGCAATTAAAATCATAAAACAAATAATTTCTTCGACCTTTAATGAGTGTTTAATTTTCCTGACTGTAAAAATCGGCAGGCTTTGAAGAAAAATCAGAGTCAAAATGAAGGCAAGTCCTGCTTCGACACCCGCCATGACGTAATCATAGCTTTGCACAGCACCTTGCTCTAGGTAAACAAACGCTCCTCGGGTGATCAGCATTGAGAGAACAATGACAATCGGTAATGTTTTCACTGGGTCTTTGATGATGAAAGAAACCACATTTGACATAAGGAGAAACATGAGCAGCGACGCAAACACAAACAATGCATTTTGAGGTGATATCGTCATCGCCCCTGCGAGTAAAGCTAGACAAGCAAGCATCGCCTTATCTCTTTTAATAAGCAGCATGGAACCAAAGAAAGGCAGAGCAAACGGCATAATTTCAGATAATATAAAGGCTCGTCCTAATAAAAAGCCTAGAACAACATAAATAAACCCTTTATAGAAAAAAAGAGAATGCGTGTGATGAAGAAACAGGTTTTTCATCTTTTTTAATCCCGCACTGATTCTTTCAAACCCCGCTCCTGTTAAATCAGTTCTTCTTTCTAGTTTTTCCATCTTCTCATCCCCCACCTGATATTCGTTGCTTGTCATTATAGCGAAGGCGAAAAGGAAATTTTGTCAAAAGAAGTTGTCGTTTCCATAAAACGTTCGACGCTTTATTCGTCAAAGAGGCATACTTTCATGAAAGTCGATGTCTTTCATCAGAATTTTACGAAGGCACAAAAAAACAGCTTTCCTATAGAAAGCTGTTTCGAAGATGACCCGTACGGGATTCGAACCCGTGTTACCGCCGTGAAAGGGCGGTGTCTTAACCGCTTGACCAACGGGCCTTGCTTTATGTTCTAGTTAAAAGGATAGCGGCGGAGGGGATCGAACCCCCGACCTCACGGGTATGAACCGTACGCTCTAGCCAGCTGAGCTACACCGCCATAATGAAAATGCGCTAAGAAGCACAAGAACTATAATACAAAGGATTCGCTTGCCCGTCAATAGAAAGTTTTAAATTAAATGACGAAATCTCAAAAAATGTCGGATGGATCATGAAAAAAAGCACCTGCTGAACAGCAGATGCTTTGTTGTGAAAATATATAGAAAGCAGCAACAAGTTAACCTCTTCTTGCTCCGCGCCCCCCACGTTTTGATTCCGTGTTACGTTTTAAAGATGTTAAGCGATCTTCGCTATCTTTTAAGAATTTGTTCATTTTTTGTTCAAACGATTCCTTCGGACGGAAATCATTTCTGCTTGGTCTTGATTGTTGTTGAGGACGATCTTTTGCTTTTTTAATGGACAAGCCGATTTTACCGTCTTTTTCAACGTTAATCACTTTCACTTCAACTTGTTCACCGACTTTTAAATGCTCATTAATATCTTTTACATAGTTATCGGCTACCTCACTGATATGAACGAGACCAGTTGAACCGCCTGGCAACTCCACAAAAGCTCCAAAATTTGTAATGCCCGTAACTTTCCCTTGTAACTTGCTGCCAACTTCAATCGACATAAAAAAAGTGCTCCTCCTTAGACTTATAAAAAAATCTCATTTGTTCAATTATACATAAACTGAATTTTAAGTGTCAACAAGGCTAATCGCTCTTATTGCCCACATCAAAGATTTTTTCGCCTTTTTTGGACATATAATAGTCCCGTCGTGCCAGTTCGAGTACGTATTCCTTGCTTTTCAGCTTCTTAATTTCATCAGAAATATCTTCCTGCTTTGTTTGTAATTGCTTCAACTCTTTTTCGAGCGCAACCTTCTTCTCTTCTTTTTCCTTTAGTGAAGACGATTGCGACCAGAGGGCACTTGTCACCAAGACAGCAAACATGAGCACGATTACACCAAACACGGTAAGCCTTCTAAGGAGTCCGCGACGTTTGCGTTTTAAGCGCTGCGCTTGCTGTTCCATTTGTTTTTGGTAATCATTTTGAATTTGTGCGATATTTCTTTTTCTCTTGTTCAAAATTGAAGGCCTCCTCTCTTACTTTGTCCAGAATTGTTTCCATTTCGTTTTGATGGTACCAGATAATTTCTTGGCCCCTTGTAAAATTCCTGCTCCTTTTGAGAAAAACAATCTCATTGATGTTCGCCATTTTTCGGGAATCCGATGAATAATGGTCACATTGAGTAACCAGATGAGCGGATAACAAACAATCGACAGCACCTTCCACACGAGCCGAAACGTAAAACGAACAAGACGTAAGAGCGAGTGGAGCAAGAACAGAATAGCACTTATGATCAATGTGATCATCCAGCGTATCGGCTGGAAGACAACCGACATGACCAGCCTTTTTAGGAAGAGAACGGTTTGATATACACACATCATGATAAACTTGAGAATCTTGAGATACAAATGTTTCATCAATGCCTGATACATCGAGAAACCTAGAGCAACGGCTAGAAAAATATAAAGCCTGAATTCTCCCTCATTTGTCAGCAACAGGACGTAAAAGAATAAGAGACCCTGTACCATCCAAAAAAGGAGATCATGGATAGCCAAAAGCCATTTTGCTGTTTTTTCCCGGTTCACAAACAGCTTGTACGTATCAAGCGATGCGCCCAGCCAGATGCCCATCGCCGCCATGGAAAGCATCGTATAAAACTGGACTGTCAGCGTCATTTAAACAGCTTGCTAAAAAATCCTTTAGCTTTCTCCCCGTGCTGCTCATCCACATAGATTAAATCAAAGACACGCCCTTTGATCGACACAACGCCCTTTTCGACGTCTAGATTTTTCATTTGCAGATTTTCTCCGCGGATGGCGAGAATCCCCATGACCGTCTCCAGCAGAAATTCCTCACTATCAAAGCTTTCCACTTGTTTGACACCAGTAATATCTAAATGCTTTCTGTTTCGCATTGTGACATTGTGCTCCGCGTCTGATGACAGCTTCGTGCCTTGAGGTTGATTATAATATTGATTCATCTATACATCCCCCATATCTCATACTTGCATGTTACTGCATTGTATGTGATAAGAGGGTCATTTAGAACAAGCCCTATTCTGCTGTTTTTTCTTCTTTTAGCACAGTATACATGCCAGCTGCTTCTTCTTTTTTCGTCGTGTCCTTTAACTCGTTGACTTGAACAGTCACTAGTTTTTGACCAAAGCGGATTTGCAGCTCATCTCCTTCTTTCACGTCAGAGCTTGCTTTCGCCTGTGTTCCGTTAATAGATATCCTGCCTTGATCAGCTACTTCTTTTGCCAATGTTCTTCTTTTAATTAAACGGGACACTTTTAAAAATTTATCTAGTCTCATGTGTGTTCACCTCTTTCTATGCGTTTCGCATCGTTCCATAGATCGTCCATTTCCTCTAGCGTTAAGTCATCTAATGAACGGCCCATGTCCTTTGCTTTTTGTTCGATATGCTGAAAGCGCCGTATGAATTTTGTGTTGGCAGAAGCGAGTGCCGTTTCAGGCTCTAGGTGATAGAACCTGCCAATATTAACGAGAACAAACAAAAGATCTCCAAATTCATCTTTCATTTGCTTCGTTGCACCTTCGTCCGTCTTCTCTGCCACTTCAACGAGAAATTCCTGCTTTTCTTCTTCGTATTTGTTCCAAATATCTTGAACATTTGTCCAATCAAAGCCTACTTTGGCAGCTTTCTTTTGGAGCTTATATGCCTTTGTTAGTGCCGGAAGTGTCGCCGGAATCGATTGCAAAATAGAACCGGTACGCTCTGGCTTCTCCTGCTGTTTGATTTTTTCCCAGTTGGCCACCACATCTGCTGCCTCAGAAACATTCGTGTCACCAAACACATGGGGGTGGCGCCGAATCATTTTTTCTGTGACATGCTGGATGACGTCATCGATTGAGAAATAACCGTCATCTTCGCCAATTTGAGCGTGAAGTAACACCTGCAGCAGCACATCGCCAAGCTCTTCCACTATATGATCTGGGTCATCTTCATCTATCGCTTCAAGCAGTTCATAGCATTCTTCAATTAAATATGGTTTCAGTGATTCATTGGTTTGTTTTTGATCCCATGGACAGCCGTCCGGACCTCTTAATGTACGTATGACGTCACGGAAGGTGTCAAATTGTTGATAAAGCAGCTGTTCATCTTGAATCGGAGGAACATAAACACTCGTTAAGTTATTTATCGACACATCTCGATCAAGTTCAAATAAAGGAACGGCAGTCATCTGTTCCTGACTGCTTCCAGCTGCTGTCACAATATAAATTTCATAATCGTCAGGGAGCTTTTCCATCAGCGTGAGTTTCACATTCGAAGCTGTCATCTGATCATATACCTGACAAATCAGGACGTGCTGGGTTAATTTCAGATCATCCGCTCTCATATCCCCTGCATCAACGAATTGTAATCCCTCGATGGGGTCAATCTGCAAGGAGTTGAATGTCGCATCTAGAAAGCTTTGTCCACCAGCGACAGACACCTCAATCCCGCGCTCTTTCTGCCCGGCGACGAGCAGCTGTACGGTCTTTTCTGCCACAAATGGATGACCAGGTACAGCGTACACAATGTCTTTTTCCGCTGCCTCTGCAAATAATATTTCGGTAATTTCCTGATACACCTGATCAAACTGATCATGCTTTTCATAAATTTCATCAAAAAAGGTGAGAGATGGGACCTCCTGCATTAACTCTGCGGTAAGCGGATGATCCTGCGTTCTCATAAATACTTCTTTCGCCTGCTTCAGCTGCTTATATACACCGAGCGTCAGCTGATCCATGTCGCCTGCCCCGAGACCGACGACGGTAATCTTACCTGCCATTTTGATTCCCTCTCATCTGTTTAAAATATAAAATCTTTTCTCCTAATGGAATGAGTCTCCATTCCTCGTCCGTAAATACTTCTAGCTTAAGAATACTATATAAAAAGGCGAAACCACCAATAAAAACTGATGTCAGGCTCTCTAAAACGGAAAACGGGCGTTTTTCAAAGGGAATCACCCATGAAAACAGAGCCTGATATCCTATTAAGACCACAGCCATGAAGGCGGCTGATAAAAGAATTTTCACCGGGAACAGCTCTCTCAACGAAATCCATCCTTTATGCTTCAAATAAACGGCATTGAGAACGGCTGCTGTGAGAAAACCACATACAGTTGACCACGCGGCACCATGGATGCCAAATAACGGTACAAGCGCAATCGTTAGAATCCATTTCACCAGCACGCTGAGGACCACCACAACAGCAGGATATACAGTATGCCCGAGCCCTTGCAGTAAAGCCGCCTGCGTAATGGCAATCGACGTAAAGACGATCGATATACAAAATATTTGCAAGGCATCGGTGCCTAAATCATTACGAAAAAGCATTGTATTGACTGGTGCTAAAATACAAATCAGTCCAACCGCTGACCCTATCCCTAATACCGACGTGGTCTTAACCGATGATCGAACTTTTTGCCGTATCGTTTCATGCTCTCCATTCCTCATGGCTGCAGATAAAAATGGCACAAGAGAGGTTCCGATGCTGATGGCAAACACCGTTCCGAGCTGTAAGAAAGGCTGGCCTCGGTCATATACACCTTTCGCCGCCTTTGCCGCCGCTTCACTGAGACCCTCGCTGCGCAGCAGCGCATACAGATGAAAAGCATCAATCATTTGCATCCATAAAATGAGCAAACCGCTGACACAAATCGTCAATGTATACAGCACCAAACTCTTCATAACATCTTTTTTTCGAAGTGTCGCCTGTTTGCCTGACATACTTGCAGCAGACTGCTTTCGATAGGTCAGCCAAAGGAAAAGAAGCAAAATGAGCGAGGCCGCACTTCCTGCGATAGAAGAGAACACCGCACCCGCCCCTGTTTCATAAAGCGAATAGCCGTGCCTCACGAAATAGAAGGATAAAACAAGCAGGACACCTACCCTGATGAGCTGCTCAACCAATTGAGAAACAGCTGTTGGAAGCATCAGACCGTCACTCTGAAAAACTCCCCTCAGCATCACGGTGAGCGGCAGAAATAGAAACACAAAAGCACTCATCTGGATGAGCAGAATTAATTGACTGTCTGCCATAAGACTCGCAATTGTGCCTGCTCCTATGTAAAGACAAAGAAATAAGGCTAGGCTCAGTAAAGTGATATAGACTAAGGATACCCTTGTAATGATCCGTCGATTCTCTTCCCCATGCTCACTCAAAAGCTTGGACACCATGACAGGAAAACCTGTTGTACCAAGCATGATGGCAATGCCAAGGAAAGGATATACCTGCTGATAAATATAAAACCCTGTATCCCCTACGATGTTTTGAAACGGGACACGGTAAACAGCACTTAATATCTTTGATAACAAGCCTGCGATGGTCAAAATCACCGCACCCTGGAAAAGCCAATGCGGCTGATTCACAGCATTTTTCATGGATGACTCCTTTAAAATAAATCTACAGTTAAACGCACTCATTATAACATACGTGAATGAAAAGACGTTTCTTTCTAAGGAGTAGACGGCACATGTCTCGTTTTGTTTCATCCCATATAAAAAACCGACAAAATCAAATGATTTCATCGGCATTCTTTCATTTTATCAAGATGATATAGAGTTATTAGACCTAATGTTCCATTTGACGGGCTAAGAAGCCAGCTGCTGTCTCTGCCGCTTTATGCTCCACTTCTCCCATTGAACGCTCTTTAGAAAATAAGACGACGGCGCCAATCGGATCTCCGTTTGCAACAATAGGTGCAATGGTATAAGAAGATACGTCATCATCAATACCATCGACAAGTTGAATTTCTTTTTTGCTTTCTTCTAACACAGAATTACGCTGATCCATTGTTCGTTCAAGTAAATCACTGATGGATTTGTTCAAGTACTCTTTTTTCGAACTGCCGGATACAGCAATATACGTATCTCGATCACAGATCAGGATGGAATGACCCAGACTGTCGAATAATGCATCAGCATATTCCTTCGCGAAGTCTCCTAGCTCACTAATCGGCGAATACTTCTTCAAAATCACTTCTCCATCGCGGTCGACGAAAATCTCAAGCGGATCTCCTTCCCGGATGCGCAATGTTCTGCGAATCTCCTTCGGAATAACCACTCTACCTAAATCATCGATGCGGCGTACAATTCCAGTTGCTTTCATTCACTGCTGCCTCTCTTTCGTTTGATGATGTGTTGGGTGAATGAAACAAAAGCGTCCACTTTATGCAACATTCACCACTTGACCCTGAGTTTAGTATCCGTCACATCAAACGTAATATACACGAGAGACAAACAAAATTTTATGAAGATGGAATGGTTTCTTTTTTCACATCTTGAAGGCCTCGAAGCATGTTAAGGACAACCTCAAGCCATTCCTCGGTCTTCTTGCCTTTCGTTTGGACAGAAATAATCAGCTTGCTGCCTTCCATTCCTAACCCGATTTCACGTCCATATTTACTGCCGAGCTCAAATAATTTTTGACCGTCGATTTCACTGCTTGCTTTCTCATCAAGAGTCATTCTGACAATGCCTTTCTCCATCTTGATCAGCTCGACACGTTCCTGGACAGCGTACACCTTCATTGTCGCAATCGTAAACAAGTCAGCCACTTCTTGCGGATATTCACCAAATCGGTCGATCATTTCATCCTGAAGCTCTTTTCTCTCTTCAATCGATCCAATTGCTCTGAACTGTTTATACATTTCAATCTTTTGCTTGCCATCCGAAATATAAGTGTCTGGGATGTAAGCATCAATTTGCAGATCAATTTCTGGCTCGAACTTATCTTGAGCCGTTGTATCGCCTCTTCTTTCCTCAATGGCTTCTTTCAGCATTTGAGAATAGAGGTCGAATCCAACCGAATCAATGAAGCCATGCTGCTGAGCACCAAGTAAGTTCCCTGCTCCTCGAATTGTTAAATCACGCATCGCAATTTTAAACCCAGATCCGAGCTCTGTGAATTCTTTAATGGCTTGAAGTCTTTTCTCCGCAACTTCAGAAAGAACTTTATCTTTTCGATACGTGAAATAAGCATAAGCGACACGGTTCGAACGCCCGACTCGTCCTCTTAGCTGGTACAGCTGAGAGAGCCCCATTTTATCGGCATCGTGGACGATGAGCGTGTTCACATTTGGAATATCGACTCCCGTTTCAATGATGGTGGTACTGACCAACACATCTGATTCACCTTCAAGGAAATTGATCATCACTGATTCCAGCTCGTTCTCACTCATTTTCCCGTGCGCATAACTGACTTTTGCGTCTGGGACTAGCATGGAGATTTCGTCTGCTTTTCGTTCAATATCCTCAACACGGTTGTAAAGGAAGTACACTTGACCGCCGCGTGCTAATTCTCGCTCTATCGCTTCTCTGACTAGAGCGCCATTATACTCAACCACATAGGTTTGAACAGGGAAGCGGTTTTCAGGCGGTGTTTCAATAACCGATAAATCCCGCACGCCAAGCATGGACATATGAAGCGTACGCGGAATTGGCGTAGCTGTTAATGTCAGTACGTCGATATTGGCTTTCATCTGCTTAATTTTCTCTTTATGCGTCACACCAAAACGCTGTTCCTCATCAATGATCAACAGTCCTAAATCCTTGTAGACGATGTCTTTTGAAAGAAGGCGGTGTGTGCCGATAACCATATCGATCGTTCCGTTTTTCAGCCCTTTTAACGTTTCAGTTGTTTCTTTTCTTGTACGGAAACGGCTCAGCTGCGCAATTTTGACAGGGTAGTCTTGGAATCGGTCCATGATTGTGTCAAAATGCTGCTGTGCTAAGATGGTTGTCGGAACAAGCAAGGCTACCTGCTTCCCGTCAGCAATCGCTTTGAAGGCCGCACGAATAGCCACCTCCGTTTTTCCGTAACCCACATCTCCACAAAGCAAACGGTCCATTGGACGTTCCCGCTCCATATCCTGTTTAATTTCGTGAATCGAACGGATTTGATCATCTGTTTCCTGGTAAGGGAACGCAGATTCAAACTGGCGCTGCATCTCATGATCAGGCGAGAAAGCATATCCTTTGCTTGCCTCGCGTTCTGCGTACAGTTTAATCAGATCATCTGCGATGTCCTGTACAGATGTTTCGACTTTTTTCTTCACGCGTTTCCAATCGCTGCCGCCTAGTTTGTACAGCTTTGGTTCTTTACCTTCTGATCCTACATATTTCTGCACCTGATCAATTTGTTCAACCGGTACATAAAGCTTGTCGCTTCCTTGATAATGAATATTTAAATAATCTTTATGAATGCCGCCGATTTCAAGCGTTTCAATTCCTAAATATTTACCGATCCCGTGGTTAATGTGCACCACATAATCGCCGACTTGAAGCTCTGAATAGCTCTTGATCCGCTCTGCATTGGTCAGCTTTTGCTTACGCGCCTGTTTTTTCACACGTTTCTTGAAGAGTTCACCTTCTGTGATTACAGCAATTTTTGATAACGGCAGTTCAAAGCCTGTTTGCAGCTCACCTTGTAAAATATACACCTGTCCGCTCACAAGCTCAGCGTCCGGTTTAGCAAGAGCGGCTTCAATGTCATAATCATGCAGAACAGACGACAGCTTTTCTGTCCGCTCTTCATCAGCACCTAAGAAGACAACCGTGTATTGCTGTTTTTTATAGCGTTCAATTTCACTCGCCAGCACATTCATCTGTCCGTGGAAATTCTGCATTTGCTTACTAGATACATTGACGATATTTTGCGGATTTGTCTGCTGGACATGTCTCAGGAACAAAGAGTAGTACAGAATGGATCTCGATTGCTGATTGATCAGTTCTTGGAACGGGAAAGATAGAGATAAATCATGAAGAATATTGCCTTCTTCAAGCAGACTAATTGTCCAATCGGCTTCTTCCTGTTCAAGCTGTTCTTCCATCTCCTGAATTCTGCTGATTTCATCTAAAATAATAATCGTATCCTGCGATGTGTAATCTAGCAAACTAGCAGGCTTTTCATAGAAATAGGACAGGTACTTCGTCATTTCCTGTGTCACGATGCCTTCTAGCAGCTTCTCGCGATCAGCAGAAATATTTTGATGAAGCAGTTCTTTTTGCTGATCTGAGTTGAATTTCTTTAAGCTCTTCGCCAGCCCTTGATCAAGCTGTTCAATGGCTCTCACTCGTTCAGGACCTCTCACAATTAACTCTTTTGCAGGACCTATTTTGATTTCTTGAAGGGTTTCTAATGAACGCTGTGTATCCGAATGAAACGTTCGAATCGAGTCTACTTCTGTATCAAACAGTTCAATACGGATTGGATGATCTTCCGTTAACGCATAGATGTCGATAATTCCTCCGCGCACACTAAAATCTCCGGGCGCTGCAACCATCGAGGTCCGGTCATAACCAATTTGTACGAGCTGTTTTGAAAACGCCTCCAAATCAATTTCTTCACCGATCTTTAAATGGATCTGACTCTCCTTCCAGAGCTCAACTGGCGGAAGCATCCTGCGAACCGCAGCAGCGGGAGTGACGATAATGGGGTTTTCTCCATTCGCAAGTCGATTCAAGACATCCAAACGCTGTGCTCTCAGCTCAGGACTGGCCACTGCAATTTCTGAAGCGATGAGTTCATTGACAGGATAAAGAAGAACCGAGCGATCCGGCATCACACTTGCTAGATCATCTGTTACCTTCTGCGCCTGATATAAATTGTGAGTCACAATAAACATTGGCCGCTTCAGTTCGTCTGATATCGCGGCTGTAAATAAAGATCTGACGGAGCCTGATAGTCCGGCAAGCAGCTGTTCTTTTAACCCTTCCTTTAGTCCATTAAAAATAGACTGAAAATCATCACTTTGTTTGATAAATGATTGTATGTTTTTCATTTGGCTCCTCCTCCCTGTTTGTTTAAAACAGAAAAACGCTTTGGTCTAATATCTACACCAAAGCTTTTTTATTGAATAAAAGTATGATACTGATGGTAATCAGGATTTCTTTCAAGCGCCTCTTGGCAATCCTCACAAATGGTTTGTACATGTAAATCACCATTTTCCCTATAAGAAATCATATCGTTTCTTTCCTCATTTGTTAAGTGATGAAATCCAAGTGCTTCACTTTGGACAGCAGATTCATCTAGACTGCCAACCTTTACACCACAGTGGCGGCAGTAATAATGCAAAGCCATACGTGATCCTCCCATGCTGAGATTTTATGATCAGTATGTGCTTCGCTTATCATTCTTATACCTTCTTGTTAAAATCATTCATCACTTCTAAAAATGGCTTTTTTAAAGCTGCTTCACAAGCCTCGACAGACGATTGAATGGCTGATACAATGTCAGGCTGTTCTTCTTCTGAGAAACGTCCTAGTACGTAATCAACGACCTTCATGCCGTTTTGAGGACGTCCAATGCCGATACGGAATCGGTCAAATTCAGGTGAGCCTAAATGCTGAATCAATGATTTGATTCCATTATGCCCGCCTGCACTTCCTTTTGTACGTAAGCGAATCCGTCCAGTTGGCAAATCAAGATCATCATAGATCACTTTCAAATGTTCGAGGGGAATATCGTAATAGTCCATCAGCGGACGCACACATTCTCCTGATAAGTTCATATATGTAAGCGGCTTCACAAGTAGAACCTTTTGCCCCGAAACAAACCCAGTTCCAAATTGTCCATGGAATTTTGATTGATTTAAAGGAATGTCCCATTTTTTCGATAATTCATCTATTGTCATAAACCCGACATTATGTCTTGTTTTTTCATATTCTTTTCCTGGATTGCCTAATCCAACGAATGCAATCATGAAACCAATAACCTCCTTTGTCACACAGCACACGCCTAAAAAATGAGCCAATCAGATTGCCTCATGTAAAAACGTATGAATTCTTTTCATTCTAGCACAAAAGACGCAACCGCGGGAGGGTTACGTCTTTAAATGACCAGTTATTCTCCATCGTCATCCTTTTCTTTAATGGCCTCAGGCTCTTGCGGCTCTTCTTCGCTATCCGGCTCAGGAACCTCTGATTGCTGAGGCGGCAGAATGGAGGCAACGACTTCTTCTGGATCGTTATTGATTTGATAAGATGACTGAACAGGCAGATCAGCAACTGTTAAGACATCATTGACTTCTAAGTTTGTAATATCAGCTTCAATATTCTGCGGAATATCTTTTGGTTTCGCTGTAACAGATAGTTCAAATAGTGGCTGCTGAAGCACACCGCCATCTTTTACCCCTTTAGACTCGCCAATCAGCTGTATTGGTACATCTGCCTCAATTTCACGCTGTAAGTCAACGACTTGGAAATCAGCATGAACAAGTTCGTTTTTCAACGGATCTGTTTGTAATTCTGTCACCATCACAGATTTCGTTTCACCACCCACGTCTAAGGTGATGATTGTATTCTTCCCTTCATCACGTAAGGTTTTTAATAAATCGATGCTGTCTAATGAAACAGCCAGATTGTCTGTATTTTTTCCGTATATGACACCAGGAACGTGTCCTGAATGACGGATTTTTTGCAGTGTGGAACGTTTGAAATCAGTTCTTTTATTTGCTTTTAAAGTTGCCATATTCAGCACCATCCTATTTCTTTTTTGTCACTACTCTCATAATTACCCATAACCGAATCATTTTAAACCTATTTGCCGTGAATGATGATAGCAAAAAGACCCCAAGCTTGATGCCTAGGGCCTTTTTTAATCAGAAAATCAGCTAAAAAGGTAGCTCACAGATTCTTCTTCATGTACACGGATGATGGCTTCTGCAAGCAAAGGCCCAACTGAAAGCGGAATGAATTTTCCAGCTTTCTTGTCATCAGTTAATTGAATACTGTTTGTCACAACCAATTCTTTAATTTTAGAGTTTGTGATGCGTTCTACTGCTGGTCCAGACAAGACTGGGTGCGTACAGCAAGCATATACTTCAGCTGCTCCATTTTCGACTAGCGCATTTGCAGCAAGTGTAATAGTACCAGCTGTATCAATGATATCATCGATTAGAATGGCCGTTTTGCCTTCAATGTTACCAATAATGTTCATGACTTCAGCAACGTTTGGCTTTGGACGGCGTTTGTCGATAATTGCGATTGGCGCTTTCAGGCGGTCTGCCATTTTACGCGCACGTGTCACACCACCGTGGTCAGGAGACACAACAACGACATCATTCAAGTTCTTCTGTTCGAAATAGTTTGTTAAGATTGGCACAGCCATTAAGTTATCGATTGGAATATCGAAGAAACCTTGGATTTGCGGCGCATGAAGATCAAGCGCAATCACACGTGTAGCACCTGCTGTTTCAAGCAAGTTTGCAAAAAGCTTCGCAGTGATTGGCTCACGAGGTTTTGCTTTACGATCTTGACGTGCATATCCGTAATAAGGGATCACAATATTGACAGTTTTCGCAGAAGCGCGTTTTAGTGCATCCACCATAATGAGCAGTTCCATAATATGCTCATTGACTGGCGCACTTGTTGATTGAATAACATAACAATCACAGCCGCGGATACTTTCTTCAATATTGATTTGGACTTCACCGTCACTAAAGCGTTTAACAGAGCTCTTTCCTACATCAACTCCGATACGATCGGCAATTTCTTTGGCAAGTTCAGGGTTTGAATTCAAAGAGAATATCTTTAAATTCGCATCAGCATAACGATTAGACATGGTAAACCTCCGGGTATTTGGATTATTTTTTATGAATATTTTTCACATAATCTTCTTTATTGACTTGTCTTGCTCTAGCAATAGACAATGCATCCTGCGGTACATCTTCTGTAACCGTTGAACCGGCTGCAACATATGCCCCTTTTCCGACAGTGACTGGTGCAACGAGATTTGAATTACAGCCAATAAATGCGCCGTCTTCAATCTTCGTTAAGAATTTGTTTTTCCCATCATAGTTGACTGTAATGGAACCACAGCCAAGATTTACATCAGTTCCAACCTCTGCGTCTCCAATGTAGCTTAGATGAGATGCTTTGCTGCGGTCTCCGAAAACTGTTTTCTTGATTTCGACAAAATTTCCGATTTTTACTTCATCGCCAATTTTCGACAACGGGCGAATATGAGCAAACGGTCCAATTGTCACATCAACTCCAACCTCACTATCGCAGACGACAGATTGCTTAATGACTGTTCGATCTCCGATGATGCTGTCAACAATTTCAGTGTTTGGCCCAATAGTGGCGTCTGCACCGATTTTTACATTCCCTTTGATGACCGTCCCAGGATAAATAACTGTATCTTCACCGATGACAGCATCTGGCGAAATATACGTGTTCTCAGGATCAATCAAGGTCACACCATTCTTCATATGCTGATGATTAATACGTCGCTTCATGAATTGCTCTGCTTGTGATAGAGCGATACGATCGTTAACTCCAAGTGTTTCTTCAAAATGCGGTGTTTGATAAGCTGCAACTGTTTGCCCTTCATTTTTTAGAATTTCAATAACGTCTGGCAAGTAGTATTCACCCTGTGCATTTTCATTCGACACTTGCTCAATCACACGGAAGAGATCTTCATTTGAAAAGCAATAAGTCCCTGTATTAATTTCATTCACTTGAAGCTCTGCATCGTTCGCATCTTTATGCTCCACAATTTTCACGACAGCACCTGTTTCGTCACGAATAATACGGCCATAGCCTGTCGGATCATCCGCATGTGCTGTTAAAATAGTGACTTTCGCTTGATGTTTTTGATGCTCGCTTAACATGGCTTCCATTGTTTCCGCTGTCAATAATGGCGTATCACCACAAATGACAATGGTTGTTCCCTTTTCCTGCGCGAGGAACGACTTTGCTTGTTTGACGGCATGGGCTGTTCCCAGCTGTTCTTCTTGAAGTGCATACTCACTTCTGTCTCCAAGCTGCTCTTTCACGTCCTCTGCACCATGACCGACAATCGTCACCAGCTTGGCTAAAGAAAGCTTTAACGCTTCATCTGCCACATGCTCGACCATTGGCTTTCCGCAAACTGGATGAAGTACTTTATATAGCTTTGACTTCATTCTCGTTCCTTTTCCCGCTGCTAAAATCACTGCGAACCGCTTATCCATTGATTGGCCTCCAATATCCCTATTATCCATAGAAAAATATATCCTAAATAAAGACTGATTTCAAGGATACATAAGGAAGTACAATAATTTTCTAACAGATGAAAGACTTAAGAAACAAGAGAAAGAACGAAAAAAAGACAGCATTTAAAAGAAAACATTCATTTTCTCTTAAAGCCGTCTTTTTAAGTTCACATATGATTAAGAAGCTCCAGCTTCTTCATATTCAATTGTTTCTTCCTCTTCGCCTAAGCGATGATATTCATTTAATACAGCATCTTGGATTTTACCCCGAGTGCTTGAATTAATTGGATGTGCAATGTCGCGAAACTCTCCATCGGGCGTGCGTTTGCTAGGCATTGCAACAAACAACCCATTATTTCCATCAATCACACGAATATCATGAACAACAAATTCGTGGTCCAGCGTGATGGATGCAATCGCCCTCATGCGACCATCGGTATTCACGCGGCGTAATCTTACGTCAGTAACTTCCACAGTAGTTCACCACCTTTTCCCAATATAAAAGCATTACTTAGGTATTCAACGATCGTGGTGATTCTCCTGCTCTTTTTTTAAACTTTTTTTGAAATATCGGGATATTTATACATTATTTGTCATATTCGTGACGACGCTTACATTCTCAGCATAAAAAAAGACATCATGATGATGTCTTTCCCTGCATATGATGAAACCAAACGGCTTTCATTGAGAGTGCCTGTTTATTTCACTAATGCAACTACTTCTATTTCTACAAGCGCATCCTTTGGAAGTCTTGCCACTTCCACACATGAACGAGCTGGCTTATGTGTATGGAAATACTCACCGTACACTTCATTCACTTCAGCGAATTGTTCCATATCTTTGATGAAAACAGTTGCTTTCACGACTGTTTCAAAGGAAGCACCTGCTGCTTCAAGTACAGCCTCAAGATTACGGAATACTTGATGTGTTTGTTCTTTAATATCTCCATTGACAAAATCTCCAGCTGGGGTTAATGGAATTTGCCCTGAGCTGTAAAACATGTTATTGACAATAATTCCTTGAGAGTAAGGTCCAATGGCTGCTGGTGCATGTTTGGTTTGAACAACTTTTGTCATATCAATCTCTCCCATTCAAATACATGTTTAATCAAAGCTTACGCTTTCGGATGAAAAAACTCGTGGAAATTGCCTTCATTGATCTCAATGATTTTTTGCTTCATATCAATGGTTGAAAGCTTTAACAATGAGACATATTCATCGACAAGACGTTCATCTACGCCTTCATCTTCTAAAAGAACACCGATCCCTGCAACATTTGCATTAAATTCCTCAAGCAAATTCATCATGCCGTTAATGGTTCCGCCCGCTTTCATAAAGTCATCAATGATCAGCACATTGGAGCCTTTATCTAAGCTGCGCTTTGCAAGGGACATGGTTTGAATTCGGTTAGACGAACCTGACGCATAATTAATACTGACTGTTGATCCTTCGGTTACCTTATTATCTTTTCTAACGATCACAACAGGCACATTTAAATAACCCGCAACAGAATAGGCAATTGGAATACCCTTTGTCGCAACGGTCATGACGACATCAATCGCACGGTCCGCAAAGATGGTCGCAAACAGCTTACCGATTTTCGCAAGAATCGATGGATTACCTAAAACATCGGTTAAATATAAATAACCGCCAGGAAGTACACGTTCAGGAGTTGATAATGCCTCTCCGATATCGTTTACTACGTCATCTGCTTCTTTTAGGTGAATTTTAGGAATATATTTCACTCCGCCAGCAGCGCCAGGTACAGTAAGCAATGTGCCTATTCCCTGCTGTTCGAAGGTCTGTTTGATAATCGTTAAGTCTTCACTAATGGAGGACTTTGCAGATTGATAACGTTCTGCAAAAAAAGTTAAAGGTACTAGTACGTGCGGGTGGGCTAACAAATAATTTGTTAAGTCCACCAATCTGCCGCTTCGACGAAACTTCATGAACTTACCCCCAGAACCCGAATAATTTATGAATAATATAACTTAATATACGGATTTAATCAAGGGCATTTTGTTCGCCGATCATGCGGACAGCGTATACTTGATCACAAAATCCTCTCAGTCCGTTATATATTCTTTGTACCTTCGATTCATATTGAATCAAGCCAAATACAGTTGGGCCGCTCCCACTCATTAATACAGCATCAGCACCGAAACGCTTCATCTGTCTTTTGATCATATCTACTTCCGGATACATCTTTAATGTCACAGACTCCAGAACGTTACCGAGTGAGCCGCACATCTCTTTATAATCTTTCGCTTCAATGGCTTCAATCATACGCTGTACATTTGGGTGTTCTACTTTGCTTGCGTCATATTGTCTATAAACTTCAGCTGTAGATACCCCAATCACCGGCTTCGCTAAAATCACCCAGCAATGCGGCGGTGTCGCGATATGCTTCAGTTTTTCTCCACGTCCTGTCGCTAGTGCTGTGCCTCCGTGTACACAAAAAGACACATCTGAGCCGATCTCCGCTCCAAGCTCAGCTAGTTCATCTAACGTGAGATTCAACTTCCACAAACGGTTTAAACCGCGAAGCGCTGCTGCAGCATCACTGCTGCCTCCAGCTAAACCTGCTGCAACAGGTATTGTTTTTGTGATGACAATCGATACTCCTTTTTGAATACCGAACCTTGTTTTGAGTAATTTAGCCGCCTGATAAGCCAAGTTACGCTGATCATCTGGCACAAATCGATTATGAGATGATACACGGATTTCGTCTTTGTCCAGCTCCGTCAGCTCAAGTCGATCTGCAAGGTCTATTGTTGTCATCACCATCTCTACTTCGTGATATCCATCCGGTCTTTTTCCATGAACATCAAGTGAGAGATTAATTTTTGCCGGTGCTTTTTCTAAAATACGCAAACATTTCACCTACTTCTCCATCTAAACATAAGTATCAATATTGTATCACATTTGATGGATCTGATGAATATTGGCTTTTACGCCCAGCACACTGACTTTTTCAGCAAAAAAAGCCAGAGACACCTGAGGTATCCCTGACCATTTTTCTATCGTTGATTCTCATCCTGAGCCATGTGCTGCTGAGCTAATTCGATGGCACGTTTGACCATATTACCTGCGTCACGCGCACGAATTTCTCCCCAGCCTCCATTTTTGACGGTATCATAAAATCCAAGATCCTTCGCCAGCTCGTATTTGAACTCATCTGACATAATGCCTCGGCGTCTACCCAAACGAAACAGCCCCTTTAGTCGAGAATTCGAATCAGTGCCACTGCTTTTGTGGCTTTCTTATTTTGTATCGAATCCTTTCTTTTACCCCTTTCAAAAAATGGACAGACTCCCATTCAGAAAAAAAGGCAAAACAAAAAGCAGTAAACAAGAAGTTCACTGCCCATTAATAGGCGACTGAGCTAGCGGTATCATCGAACGTTAATTCGACCGTCTCAGTCAGTATATCTGCATAACTGTAAGAAACTCTTTCAAACGAATTCTCATCTTGATCTAATTGAATCACAAATACAGAAGGGTACGTTTCAGCTAAAATGCCCGAACGCTCAATTGTTTTACGGCGGCCTCCGTTAGCCTTTAACGTCAAACGTTTACCTAAGTTACCATCAAGCGATCTTTTGATGTCGGACAAAGTCTTCGCCATTGCATCCACCTCACTGAGATAATTATACAACAAAGGCCCATTTTTGTCAAATAAAAATTAAATTATATCAACCAACACGAGCCATTGTCAACAAAATAATTTTGACAAACTTCTACCTTTTCTCCTCCCTATTTTTCTCAAATTCCGGTGAATTATGTATCCGTTTGAAATTTCTTTTTACACATAAAAAAAACCAGACTGAAATCAGTCGGGTTATGTCGATTCATGGTCTTTTTTATATGGCATACCTACCCTTAAAACACCCTTCGTCTCGATGCCTCCGAGACCTTTTTCTCTTGTTAATGTATTACGAAGCACATCCCACACATTGATTCGATCTACAAATGGAGTGAAGCTGATCTTCGCAACGATATAGACGGGATCGAGCGCATGGATGTTCACACGTGAAGGTGAGCTTGCAAAATTGGCACCTGCTTGGATCAATGATTCGAAATGAGATTGACAGGCGCCTGCAAAGATCACAAGCTGATCTAAATGAGGAATTTTCTTTCTTGCTTTTTGAACCGTCTCAACGAAATGACGAGAATGGCGATAGGCACCGATATCATTTACGCCGCCCTTTTGCTTGGAATACGCATCATGCCCTGTAATGACCAAAATATCAGGCCGATATTGATCAAGTAACGAATCGATCACGCTTGGCATTTTCTTCTCATGACAATGCACTCCGTACACAGGTACACCAATTCGTTCATATACATCTAAGCATTTCTTTAAGTATGAAGCATCTCCATCTAAATGAAGGACCTTTCCAGGCATGTGAAAATACTGCTCCTGATGCTGATATTGTCCAGAAGTATAATACTCTTGTTTTTCACGCAGCAGCTGATAATCCTGTCTTAGTAAGTCGAGCGATTCGTTAATTTTCCGTTCGTCGTCCTTTTCCCTTGTCAGCTGCTCCTCTTTTTGAATCAAGACGAGATCCGACATCTTAGCATCAGCAATCAGCCTCACTTCATTCCCATGCAATATGGCAGTGGCTTCGTGCTGATCTGTCTCATCAATTCGAATGATTCGAAACATAATATCCATTTGATAGGATGCCCTCGTCACCATATCTCCTATTTGAAATTGCATGCTGTTCACTCCACAATCAGGCTCATATCCTGTTGGTATCGTCTTTCATATATGCTGTTCTTTCTAGCCTATGCCCGAACAGTTGAAGTGGTGAAAAACAAAAGAAAAAAGCCCTTACGATAGGGCTTTTTGTAAAACATTCGACAAACGGGCAAATTCCTCAATGGATAATGATTCTCCGCGGCGCTTTCCATCAATATCTGCTGTTTGAAGTGCTTCTTCGATGATGGCTTTATGTTTTTTTCCATCAGGGAGATTGTTCATCAAATTATTCATCAATGTTTTCCGGCGCTGGCCAAAGCTTGCTCGGATCAATTGAAAGAAAAACGCATCATTTTCTACTGAGACAGCAGGCGTTTCACGAACAGTCAGCTTAATCACAGCCGAATCAACATTGGGCTGAGGAACAAAAACCGTTTTAGGCACAACCATCACCGTTTTTGCTTCCGTATAAAATTGAACTGCGATAGACAGTGAATTATATTCCTTTGATGAAGGGGCAGCTGCCATACGATCTGCTACTTCTTTTTGCAGCATGACCACAATCCCTTTCAATGGAAGGTTTTCTTCAAGCAATTTCATAATAATCGGTGTTGTCACATAATATGGAAGGTTGGCTACGACCATCACTTCCTTACAGTCAGCAAAATTTTCCTCGATGACCTTTCTCACATCGGCTTTTAATACATCTTGATGAATGATCGTGACATTATCATATGGAGAAAGCGTATCGTTTAAAATAGGCAATAAACGCTGATCGATTTCAAAAGCGGTAACTTTCTTTGCACGTTTAGCCAGCTGCTCTGTCAATGCGCCGATACCAGGTCCAATTTCAATGACGCCGGTCTCATCTGTAACCTCCGCGTGATCGACAATGCGATCTAAAATATTTGTATCAATTAAGAAGTTCTGCCCCAAGCTCTTTTTAAAAGAGAAACCGTACTTCTTCAGTATTTCCTTCGTTCTGACGGGTGTCGCAATATCTTTATTCATCGGCTTCCTCCTGCATGACGGTCTTTAAGGCCGCAATAAAATCATGTTTGGTTATTTGGAACATGTGAAGGCGCTTTTGCAGCTGCTTCGCATTGGTATATCCTATATTTAAAAGCACTCCTAGTCGTTCGCGGCGGCGTTTCGATGCTTCGCCTCCGATAAGGCCTGCGTCAATTAAGTCATCTAAAGTAATGTCACTTTCCGTTACTTCCATTTCTTCATGGACATGGGCAAGACATTCCCGAATACTGTCCAAGGAAGCATGCTCGACACCAATTCCTTTATCCCGCTTCGCCTTCGCAAGATGTTTTGGCAAAAAAGCGTGCTTACAGCCAGGAACTGCCTCTGCGATGGTTTTACGGATCTTCTCACCAGGAAAATCAGGATCTGTTAAAATAATGACCCCTCTCGTCTCCTGAGCAAGACGCACTTGTTGAATGACTGTATCGCCAATGGCAGATCCGTTTGTTTCAATCGTATCTGCATCCACTGCCATCTTCACTCTGGCAGTGTCATCACGACCCTCCACCACAATGATTTCTTTGATTTTCATGTATTCCTCCGCTTGCAAAAACAATCTACATTTTTTGGTTAAAAAAACGAAACCTTTCATGCTGCTTTTGCGTCTAATTAATTAGAAAACAGTGCTTCTATTATAACCAAAAAAACAGAGGGTGCGCAAAGCCCTCTGTTCATATAAATGATTTGATGTGTTTATTTGAGTACTCTAATTTTTACTCGTTTATTTCCCCATTGATAAGCTGCCGACTTACTTGGGACGAACACATCAATTTTATTCCCTTTTATAGCAGATCCAGTGTCTGATGCAACGGCATATCCATAGCCTTCCACATACACTTTTGAGCCCAGCGGAATGACACTCGGATCAACTGCTATAACCTTTGCACCTGGATTTGCTTTTAAATTAAAGCCTGTAGACGTTCTGCCCGTACATCCAGCACAGCTCGCTGTATAGGCTGTTGATGCCACATAAAATTCTTTTCCTGACGATTCATTGCTTCGTGAAACCGCAGGGGACGCTGTAGGTTCCTTTTTGGCCACTTGTGTACCAATAGCCACTAATCGGTCCTTACTATCTTTTTCGGTCACTTCTTTAATCAATTCTTTAGACACCACTTTGCCGTTTTCTTTCACAATGGCATAGTGCTTCTTCAATTTACCTTCTTCACCTTTTTTAAGTACCTTCTCTTTCCCTTTTTCAAGAGAATGATCCTTTTTATGTTTGGTATCAAAAGCAATTTTCTCTTCCACTACATCGGTGACTTTTTCCACCCGAGTGATCTTTATATCTGCGCTCTTTTTAGAAAGGTTACTATGTAACGCAGGCTTGATCTTATCGTGCTTCTTGAGCTTCAGCTCTTGTTGCTTTAAAAAGTCAGCGACCGTAGTCGAAGTGGTCCACACTTTTTTATCTTTTCCTCCATCATTTAAGCTGACCTGGAAGGCCTGCTGAACCACAAGATTCATATCCTTTGTTAACTTGTCATTCTTTCCTGGAGTTACTTGATCGTGCTTCCCAATATCTATCTTCTCATTCTTCAATAATGCTCCAACCGTCTGATCTGTAGTCCATATCGTTTTCTCTTTCCCATCTAGGGTCAGATGAACCGGTATAGCCGCATCATACACAATGTTCATATTGTCTTGAATCTTTGTATTTAGACTTGGAGAGATATGATCCTCCGCCTTGGTCCTTATGCCAAGGTCTGAAAGCAGCTGAGCTACTGTCTCTTCATGTGTACGAATTGTCTTCTCTTTACCATTGATTGAAATGGTAATAGACTGCTTAGTGAGCTCATGCGCACCGTAAGCCGTTCCAGTTCCAGCTAAAAGCAAGCAAACAACTAGTAATAAAACCTTGCCTTTTCCTAGCTTCACAGAAAACAGATTTTTCATTTTTTGTACGATGAAAAACGCCTCCTTCTCCTCGGAGAGATTATATAGAGTATCTCAAAACCTGTCAACCCTTCCACCCACTGTACAAAAATGCTCGATTGTAAACCTATTATGGGAGATTTATGGAAGGAAGGGAAGAAAGACTTATCGACAACTTATCCTATGAGGAGGCGCAAACGTGTAGAACTTTTTCGTTATGTTTCACAATTGGACAAGCTTAAACAAGGATTGACATCATATACTGTCAGTTTATACGGAAAACTTTTTTTGCATTTTTTGTTGTCAATTCAGCAAGCTCTTCAAAGCTGATTTCTCTCAGCTCCGCAATCTGTTCTGCGATATATTTGACATAACTTGGCTCATTACGTTTCCCTCTAAATGGCACTGGCGTTAAGTATGGGCAGTCTGTTTCAATCAAAAGCTTATCACTTGGTATCTCCTTTACAACTTCCTTTGGCTTTTTGGCATTTTTAAATGTCACGGGTCCACCGAATGAAATATAAAAGTTCATCTCCATACACGCTTTTGCAGTTTCCAGACTGCCAGTAAAGCAGTGCATAATACCTCCAACCTCAGCTGCTCCCTCTTCCTTTAAAATCGTCACGACATCTTCCGTTGCGTCACGATTATGAATAACGATTGGAAGCTTCACTTCCTTCGCAAGAGCAATTTGGCGTCTAAAGACTTCCTTTTGCACATCTTTTGGCGACTTGTCCCAATAGTAATCCAGACCCATTTCTCCAATTGCAACCACTTTTTCGTGTTGAGATAAATCTTTGATCCAAGCCAAATCCTCATCTGTCATATCAATAGCATCGACTGGATGCCAGCCGATAGCTGCATATATGAAATCATACTCTTCAATTAATTCCATCGCTCTCGTAATTGTCGGGCGGTCAAACCCTACCACCACGATTTTCTCAACTTTTTCGCTTTTCGCTCTTTCGATCACCTGCTCTAAGTCTTCATTGTATTGTTCTGCATTTAAGTGGGCATGTGTATCAAATAACATGGTTGATTGCTCCTTTCGACAATTCTCCTAAAAAACAAAAGGTGTTCGACGAAATGTTACACGTGGAACACCTTTGTTAATTTATAAAATTTTTGTTCCATTTGCTAGAGATTGATCTACTTCAAGAACCTGCAATTTCCCGCCAGTTTCTCCAGTTAAAATCATTCCCTGGGAAATTTCCCCTCGGAGTTTAACTGGTGTAAGATTAGCTACGCAAACAAGCTTCTTCCCTACTAATTCCTCTGGTTGATAGTGCTTGGCAATCCCAGAGACTATTTGTCTTTTTTCAAATCCAAAATCAAGCTGAAGCTTTAAGAGACGATCCGCTTTTTTCACTGGGGCTGCTTCCAATACCTGTGCAACTCGAAGATCAACTTTTGAGAAATCATCAAATGCAATTTCTGCTCCCAGCTCAGGTAATTCCGTTTCTTCGATTTCCACTTTCTCTTCTTCTACCTTAGGTGCACTTCCCTGCATTTTTTCTTTAATGTAGGATACTTCTTCTTCAACCTCTAAACGCGGGAACAAAGGCTCTCCTTTTTGTACCGTTGCTTGTTGAATCGCACCAAATGATAGGATACTATCCCAGCTTTTGAGCTTCTCTTCTTCAATTCCAAGCTGGAAGAAGATTTTCTCAGGTGTTTTCGTTAGGAACGGCGTTAAGAGTACTGCAGTGATTCGAAGTGATTCTGCTAAATGATACATAACAGAATGCAATTCTTTTCGTTTTGTTTCATCCTTTGCCAGCACCCACGGGGCTGTTTGATCAATATATTTATTGGTTCTGCTGATTAATGTCCAAACATTTGAAAGAGCCACAGAGAATTCAAGATTTTCCATCGCTTCTTCATAGGCTTTGACTGTTTGTTCAGCTACTGCTTTCAGCTCTTCATCAAACTCATTAACAGGGCCTTTATAGCTGCTTAATGTGCCGTCAAAATATTTTTGGACCATCGCAACTGTACGATTAAGCAAGTTACCTAAATCATTGGCAAGGTCATAGTTTACACGTTCCACGAATCCTTCTGGTGTAAACACACCATCTGCACCAAATGGTACTTCGCGAAGCAGGTAATAACGAAGGGCATCGAGGCCATAGCGATCAATTAATGTGACCGGATCTACCACATTCCCTTTTGATTTAGACATTTTGCCATCTTTCATGAGCAGCCAGCCGTGTGCGAAAATTTGTTTCGGCAGAGGCAGATCTAATGCCATCAGCATAATCGGCCAATAAATCGTATGGAAGCGTACAATTTCTTTTCCTACGAGATGTACGTTGGCAGGCCAATATTTTTTATATTTTTCATCTTGATCTGTTCCATAGCCAATCGCAGTTAAATAGTTGAATAACGCATCAATCCATACATAAATGACGTGTTTTGGATTGTTAGGAACTTTAATTCCCCAATCAAAGGTTGTTCTTGATACTGCTAAATCCTCTAAACCTGGTTTAATGAAGTTATTAATCATTTCATTCTTTCTTGATTCAGGCTGAATAAACGATGGATTTTTTTCGTAATAATCGAGCAAACGGTCCGCATACTTACTCATACGGAAGAAATATGATTCCTCTTTAATTAATTCAACAGGGTGGCCGCTGTCAGGGCTTTTCCCGCCAATGACTTCCCCTTTCTCATTACGCTCAACATCAACAAGCTGTGTTTCCGTATAGAATGTCTCATCAGGAATACTGTACCAGCCCTCATATTGATCTAAATAAATATCGCCTTGACCAAGCAATTTTTGGAAGACTTGCTCAATGATTTTCGTATGTCTTTTTTCTGTTGTACGGATGAAGTCATCATTCGAAATGTCGAGTTTCTTCCATAATGATTTAATGTCTTCAACGACTGGATCTAAATACTCGATCGGTGTGATATTTTGTTCTTCAGCTTTTTGCTGAATTTTTTGTCCGTGCTCATCTGTACCTGTTAAATACATCACATCATAGCCTTGAAGACGTTTATAACGAGCCATAGCATCTCCTGCTACTGTCGTATAAGCATGTCCAATATGTAATTTTCCGCTCGGATAGTAAATAGGTGTTGTCAGATAAAACGTTTTTTTCTTTTCCGGCATGTCGGAACCTCCTGCGTGTGTGTAAATGTCAAAAACTCCCGCCCAATGGACGAGAGCGGTTATCATCATTACATGAAAATGTGTCAGATCAATTCATTCAATTTTGCACTTGTGCTTTCTCTATGATACCATCTTAGCCTTTAAGATCAAGCATATATACATAGAACAAGATGAAATGATCGAAAAAGATGAGTTTTTCGAAAAAAACGACAAACCCGTCGACATTTTGTCGAATATTGTCGTATGAAATCTATTTCCAGATTTACAATTGGCTAAATTAGGGCAAAAGTCTTGTTAATCTGATCTCGTCATTTCTTATATTTTCATAGGAAAAGCCTACAAAATCCTTATACACCAGTAGTTTCAAGGTCTTTTGACTTTAAGAGTCATATTTTACAAACAATAGTAAACAAAATGATTGACGATTTATGGAAACCTTGTTATGCTAGGAATGTAAGGAATTTGTCGAATAATGACGAAGATAATATTATTTTAAGAATAAGAACTTTTTGGGAGGAGAATGAAGATGAAATCTACAGGTATTGTACGTAAAGTTGACGAATTAGGGCGCGTGGTGATTCCAATCGAACTTCGCCGTACGCTAGGAATCGCTGAAAAAGACGCTTTGGAAATTTATGTTGATGATGAAAAAATTATCTTAAAAAAATATAAACCAAACATGACTTGCCAAGTAACAGGTGAAGTATCAGACGATAACCTTAAACTTGCTAATGGTAAATTAGTTCTTAGCCGTGAAGGTGCAGAGCAAATCATTAACGAAATCCAAAACCAACTTCAATCACAAAAATAAGGTTCATATAAAAAAGGTTCTTGCACCGTTTGCAAGAACCTTTCTTTATTGTTCAATATGATAAGCATCGTATATCGTGCGCTTTGGTACACCACGTTCGACAGCTGTACGTTTAATGGCTTCCTTCGACGTTAATCCTTCCTCTATGTAATGGATCACATGTTCTTTTTCAGATAAGGACGTCCACCAAGCTTCTTCATTCAGCTCTTCTTCAGCTTGATCATTTCCTTGTACCACAAGACAGAACTCACCTCGAATTTGATTCTCCGCAGCCCATGTCAGCACAGCTTCTAAATCCCCACGAATAAACTCTTCGAATTTTTTCGTCAGTTCTCTCGTAATTGCGATGTTCCGATTCCCCCACACTTCCTTCATTAAAGTCAGCGTTTCTTTTAACCGATGGGGCGCTTCATAGAAAATGATCGTTTCTTGACGTTTCTTCAAGGCTTCAAGCTGCTTTTTCTTTTCTTTTTTCTGACGGTCGAGAAAACCATAAAAGAAAAATGGCTGAGGCGCGATTCCTGATGCAATGAGTGCTGTTAGTGCAGCATTTGCGCCAGGTAACGGAATGACATAGCCTCCGATGCTAGTAAAATCTCGAACCACTTCAGCCCCTGGATCTGAAATCGTTGGTAAACCGGCATCACTCACAAGTGCGATACTTTTCCCTTCTTTTAGCCATTCGATTAACTTGTGGCCGCTGCTGTCTTTGTTATGTTCATGATAACTGGTTAAGGGTGTATCAATTTCGTATACATGACAAAGCTTTTTCGTTTGCCTTGTATCTTCTGCTGCAATATAGTCTACATCTTTTAATGTTTGTATCGCTCGGAACGTCATATCTTCTAGATTTCCGATCGGGGTTGGGACAAGATAAAGAATACCCATGCCAGATTGACCATCAAAGCTTTTCTGTGTCTTTTTCATGTGCCGCCTCCTTTTCCATTCGCATTTCTTCTATATAAATATCTTTCTTTTTCCGCGTCCACGTTTTGAAACGATATTCTTGCTGCATGGCTTCTCTTTTGGTTGCAAAACATTCATGATAAAAAAGCTCAACCGGCCGTCTCGCTCTTGTATACTTTGCTCCCTTTCCACTATTATGGGTTATTAGTCTTTTTTGTAAATCATTTGTATAACCCGCATACAGGCTGCCATCTGCACATTTTAAAACATAGAAATAATGATTATGCTTCTCCATACAGTATCGTCCTGATTTCATCTGTATACTCCTGATCTTCCCCATAAACAAAAAGAGGCGGAAGAATTTTCAGATCTGGTTTTCCATCTTTTATGCCCTCTACCAAGATAGTATTGGCTTCTTTCCCTTGTTTGGGATAAACAAATTGAATTCGTTTCGGCTCAATTCGGTATTTTTTCATTAATTCAACAATCTCAAGCAGCCGTCCTGGTCGATGAACCATCGCCAGTTTCCCCCCTTGCTTTAGCAGCGTGGAAGAAACACGAATAACATCTTCTAATGTACAATGAATTTCATGCCGTGCAATCGCCAAATATTCATTTTCATTGATTTCATCCTTAGAGGGTGTTTTAAAATATGGCGGGTTACATGTAATCACATCAACTTTATGGTTGCCGTAGCGTTCCGGCATATCATTCAAATCACCATGAATCAATTCAATCTGGTGCGCAAGTTGATTATACTCTACACTTCTTTTTGCCATATCAAACAGCCGTTCTTGAATTTCAACACCCGTAATCGAGGCCTTAGAACGAGTCGAAAGCAGCAATGGCACGATACCGTTTCCGGTACAAAGATCAATGATCTCCCCTTTTTGGATCGGTACATACGCAAATTTAGCTAATAACACTGCGTCCAATGAAAAGGCAAACACAGTTTTACTTTGTATAATCTTCATATCTTCGGCGAGCAGGTAATCTAAACGTTCATCTTCTCTTAACGAAACCATGATGTATCCTTTCTTTTCCTGTGAAAAAGGCTCCCGATTCAGCGGAAGCCTTTTCTCATTTTTTATTTAAAAATGACAGACAGAACAAACAGTCTCCCTCTTTACGAATGCTTCCATAATGTACATTACAAATATGGAAGCCCTCCTGATATAACCGGGCCAGGTTATCATGACCTTCTCCTATATCAGAGTGACTTGGCTTCTGGGCAGAATCATTCTCTGCCTCAGACGATTTGTCTCGATCGGACTGATCCAGACGTTCACGCAAGTGCTGATTCTCCATCTGCAGCTGATGATTTTCTTCAATCACTTCACCGATATGATTTTTCAAATCACCTAACTGGCGATAAAGAGAACCGATTTGTTCTTCTAAATTAATCACCGTATCAAATAGTTCCTTTTTATCCAAGGTGGCACACCTCGTTACTCAGTTGTTTGTGCAGATACAACGCCTTCTTGTAATAATTCTTCCCATGTATATTCTATCACTTTTTCTTGCCCGGTTAATTCAACTTGCAAAATTCGTTCTAAAATATTGAGCCCTACTACCTTTGCAGAGCCATTAGACGTTTGAATCGTTTCGCCGATATCCGGTAATTGTTCCTTCGCTGTTTCATACTCATCATTCTCATATTTCAAGCAGCACATCAAACGGCCGCATAGTCCGGAAATTTTTGTCGGATTTAACGACAGGTTTTGATCCTTTGCCATCTTAATCGACACTGGTTCAAAGTCTCCTAAGAATGTCGAACAGCAAAGCATTCGCCCGCAAGGACCAATGCCGCCAAGCATTTTTGCCTCGTCTCTTACGCCAATCTGGCGAAGTTCAATTCTCGTTTTGAAAATTGATGCAAGATCCTTCACTAGCTCACGGAAATCAACTCTGCCATCTGCTGTGAAGTAGAAGATGACCTTGTTTCGGTCAAATGTAAATTCAACATCAACCAATTTCATTTCCAGCCCATGTTCACTTACCTTCTGAAGACATGTATCAAAGGCTGTCATCGCTGCTTCTTTGTTTTCCTCAACGATGAGCCGATCTCGTTCGTCTGCTACACGAATGACTTTACGCAGAGGGAGAACCACATCGTGTTCATCTACTTTTTTGTTGGCGATGACCACTTGTCCGTACTCAACCCCTCTGACCGTTTCTACAATGACACAACTATCATTTTCTATATGAAATCCATTAGGATCGAAATAATAGATTTTGCCCGCTTTTTTAAAGCGAACACCAATTACGTTGTACAAGCTTATCCCTCCTGCAACATCAACACCAATTGCTCCATCAGCCCTTGGGCATTCACGTTGGATTGAAGTCTCTTTTTCGCTTCTAATACAGCAAGGATCTGGCTGGTCACCATCTGCTGTGTGGAATGCAGCGCATGCTGCTTCATTGTCTGGAATAAGTCTTGATAAATGACTTTATCTTCATTTCCTATTTGAATCGACAATACATCACGATATATAAATAAAAGCATATCCAGACCTGTTTCTTGAAGGTCTTTCTCTTTGAAAAAAGGCATCCATTGATCCTGTATATAAAAAAATGCATGTTCTTTTCGCTGGTGTAAGACTTCATACAATTTTATCACTTTCGCTCTAGACTCTGCAAACTGATCATTTCGACTTAATTCGAGTGCTTCTGCTAAATTATTGGTTAAATTCGACAAAAGCCTTGCGAGATGCTGAGATACGCCTTCTTGTAAAAGCTGCTGCTCCAAGGATTGTGGCTGCAGCGGCTGAAAGCTGAGCATCTGACATCTTGAAATAATCGTATCCAGCATTTTATGCGATTGCTCAGTGATTAAAACCGCCATCGTTTCCCGATTAGGCTCCTCTAGGAACTTCAATAAACTGTTCGCGGCATTGACCGTCATTTTGTCCGCATGAAGAATAATATACATTTTCCGGTGAGATTCTACACCGGCTTTTGTAAATTCCTCTTGCAGTGCCTGCACTTGCGCCTTCTTAATTGATTGGCCATCAGGCTGCACAAGATGTAAATCGGGATGGTTTCCTGATGCAATCCTTTTGCAGTTTTGACAGGATTCACATGGTTTCACTCCTGATTCCAAGCAAAAAAAGCTTTTAGCCAAAAGCATCGCTGCATCCAGTTTTCCGGTTCCTTTTTTTCCTTCAAATAAGTAGGCGTGCGCAAGTCGGTCTTTATCAATACTATTAAAAATCAGCCGCATGACGCGCGGCTGCAAATCATTCATGTCATCCCAGCTAATTGCCATGTTATCACTCTCTATGTGTAAAGGTTAATCAATAAACCTTTTATTTCTCCAATACGTTCAAGCAAATCAATAGATGGTTTTTCTTGATCCATCATTTCCTCGGTTAATTCAATCAGCTTTTCATCTAAGGCTTTGACTAAAGCAAGTGTACGTGTATTTCCATAAATGTCAAAGCTCCTTGAAGTTTCTATATTTAATCCATTATCGACTGTCTCTTTCACAAAGCGCTTCACCAGTCCTTTAAACCTAGCCAAATCCTTTAGGTTTCGTGACTTTGCGAGCTTTTTTCCGAACACTTCGATATCACTCAGCATGACCGTCAGCTGTTCTAAGCGCAGTTTGCCGCTTTGCGTCTCCATCGAAGCTTTAAAGGAGGCAGATGTCTGGCTTCCTTTCATCGCTTGAAGTTCACGCTTTTCTAAACGCAGCCGCATATCTTGATTAATTTTCACAGCAACCCATCCTTAAAATTGATGAAATTGTTCAACTGGCAGAATAAAAACAGTAGCTCCGCCAACTTCAACCTCAACAGGGTATGGTACGTATGAATCTGCATTTCCGCCCATTGGGGAGACAGGCGCGATCATTTGATCACGTTTACGGCAATTTTCTTTTATAAGCTGTAATGCTTTATCCACTCGGACATCATCACAACCAATAATAAAAGTCGTATTCCCAGACTTTAAAAACCCACCAGTTGAAGCTAATTTTGTCACGCCGAAATGATGTTCAGTCAATATTTTCAACAACTTGCTGCTATCTTGGTCCTGTACAACGGCAACAATTAATTTCATTTGATTGGCCTCCTTTATTTTAGGCACAGATGACATGCCGATGTCTTCCTCTATATTATAACAACGATTGGGAATTAGGTCATATTTGATTTTGCTTTAATGTGTCCTGAATCAATTGAAGGACTTCTTTATAGACAGCCTGCATCGGCTGAGACGCATCCACTACACGGAATCGTTCTGGCGATTGTGCAATAAGCAGTTCATAGCCTTCTCTGACCAGCTGGTGGAAATTCAGCGTCTCCATGTCTAATCGATTCTTTTCTCTTCCCTGGTTGGCATCAATTCGCTTTAGCCCTTCCTCAGGTGTAATAGAAAAATAAATGGTCATTTGCGGCATCGTGCCATTGATAGCAAAGTCGTTAATTGACTTTACTTCTTCAATCCCAAGCCCTCTCGCATAGCCTTGATAAGCAAGGGAGCTATCAACAAAACGATCACATAAAACCGTCTGCCCGCGCTGTAATGCCGGTTCTACCTTCTCAGCCAAATGCTGCCTTCTTGCGGCTGCATACAGCAAAGCTTCTGTTTTCGCATCCATTTTTGTGTTTTTTTCATTTAAAATGACTTCACGAATCTGCTCTGCAATGTCAATGCCGCCAGGCTCACGTGTCGCCATCACTGCATATCCTTGGCGTTCCATTTCTTCATACACTTTTCGAATCACTGTCGTTTTTCCAGCACCCTCTGGCCCTTCAAACGTAATAAACATACCGCTCATAGTGTCTCCTCTTCTATATAAACATATAATTTTCTCTGATGAATCACCTGACTGGCTTGAACATGAACCTGATGTCCAAGCAAACGGCTTAAAGCCGCAATCTGATCGATTTCAATACGCTCTCCTTTAACGATCAAGGGAATACCCGGTGGATATGGAATAACCGATTCTGCACTAACCCGTCCTGCTGCATGTTCAAATGGGACGGCTTCTATATCCTGTCTATGCTCATCGTTGTCATTAGCCGGCGCCTCTCTTTGGAAATGATCTTTTCCTTTGAGCTTGAGCAATGAATCGCTTTGATTAAGGGCCTGCTCTATCTGTTTAAAAGGAATATCCTTCTTCTGTTCTAAACCAAAGATAAGTAAAACCTGATGTTCGTCGGCAAGCTCTGGGTGAACCTCCACTGATTCAAGTACTCGTTTTAGTTCATAACCAGTCAGCCCTTTTGTTGATCGAATCACACATTTTAATGGATCGTTAGAAAGCAATTCAGACTCGATCACTTCAAGCTGCGGTATACGATTGAACTCATTTTTCAGCTCTGCCAGCTCTTTCATGATTCCATCCAAGATCCCTTTTTTCTTGATCTCCTCGACATAGGCCCTTGCCACATCTAATGAGGCCATAATTGGATAGGATGGAGAACTGCTTTGAAGCATCGTGAGGAATGTTTTCAAACGTTTTGCATCCATTCGCTCCCCCTGTAGATGAAGGTAGGATCCCATCGTCATGGCCGGAAGGGTTTTATGTGCTGATTGTACCACCACGTCAGCTCCATAGGAAAGAGCAGATGGGGGAAAAGCGCCGCCTAATACAAAATGTGCACCATGTGCCTCATCAACCAAAACGATCATGCCTGCTTCGTGGCACATGTCAATCAGCTTTGATAAATCAGCCGCATGTCCGTAGTAGTTCGGATAAGTCAAAACGATCGCCCGGCAATTAGGATGTTTGGCTATGGCTTTTTTGACTGTTTCATCCGTCACATGTGTTGGAACATACAGGTGTGGATCTACCTCAGCTTCTACCATAATAGGCGTGGCTCCTGCAAGCTCAATCGCATGGTAAACAGACTTATGACAATTTCGCTGGACGAAAATCTCATCTCCCGCACGACAGGCTGCCATCACCATCGCTAAATTTCCGACAGTTGTCCCATTCACAAGGAAAAAGCTTTGATCTGATCCATATAGCTTTGCCAATAAATGTTCAGCCTCTTGAATCACACCAGTTGGATGATGGAGATCATCTAACCCTTCAAGCTCTGTTACATCCAGCTGAAGAATTGAGTCATAATAAGTCCGTGCCTCATCAAAAAAGACATCTCCATTGTGATGTCCTGGAACGTGGAAAGAATAAGGTTTCTTTTCCGCATGTTGTGCTAATGCTGTATATAAAGGTGTTTTCAAACAAATCGACCCTTTTCACTTTAACGATATCTTATGTCTATTATAACGTTCATACAAGGGAACCGAAAGGTGGATTCTCATTCCTTAATTGGCTGGTGATTCGCCAGCTGCTGTTCTGCCTCATACATGCTGTTTTTCAATTGGGCTCGCTCTTGGCTTCCATGCTCTTTCACCTGTAACGTTTCCTGTAAGGTTTCAGCTAATTGGCGTTGAACCTTTTTCAACGTATCTATAGGTGCAAAAGCTGCCTCTTCAAGAAGCTCCCCCTGCTGCTTTGATACCTGTTCATATGTTTTTTTGATTCGATTCTCAAGAGCTGAATTGGCACGCTGCTGAATATACGTTAACGCAATCGACATTTGGTTGATCCATAGAGGAATAGATGCAGAAACAGTTGATTGAATGTGATTGGCCAATGTATGATTCGTATGCTGGATCATTCGAATTTGGGCATTACATTGCAACGCAATTTGCCGGCTTAGCAGCAAATCATATTTCCGTTCTTTCAACCTCTCCATATATTCTTCTGCATTGACTTCCTGACTCATCAATTGCTCCTCTATAGTCCGATTACCAGTCTGCTCCGTTTCTGATATGATCTGCTTCTCTAAAGTTGTTATTTTCGCTTCAACTGCTGCAACCTGCAGCGTCATCTCTTGGAAAAAGGTTTGATTTTCTTCAAATAAACGCTCTAATAACATGTGATCGGAAATTAATCCGCCTTTTGCGTAACGAAGCCTTGCTGATAATCTCTCGATCTGTGATTTTGCATGTTGAAAACGCGATATGATTTCCTGAGTAGAACGCTTCTCCCGCCGAAATAACTTCGAAAAAAAGCCCTGCTTCTTTGGCAGTAAGTCCTCCGGTTCTACTACATGCAGCTGGTGCAAAAAGGCCTCAAGCACGTCTCCTATTTGATCGATATCTTTTTTCTCAACATATTTCATCATTTGTTGTGATTGTTCCAATAATCGTTCCTGAACACGTGTACCATAGAAAAGCAGCTTTTGCGGATTGTCAGGGATTTGCTCAGCACGCTGCAAGGCTTCTTGTTTCTCCTCATCAGATAAGGTATCAAACACTTGAAACTGAAGATCTGTAGTGGCAGCAGATGATGTTGGGATGTGATCTTCTGGTTTCATTACGTTTGACTCCTTTCATTATTTCTTTATCATTTTATCTGCCACTTCAAGCTCAATATGAAGGGCTTCTATGTCTCTTCCTAATACTTGCTGCAAATCATTCGTCAATTGCTTTTGCAGTTCTGTCAGCGTCACCCGAGTTTGGCTCAGTGTCATTTCCAGCTCATGACTGCGATCAGGCTGGTTATACAATAATGCATATTTTTCAGTTAGTTCAACGACAGAATCCAAGCTTTCGAAATAAAAACGCTGTGCATCATAAAATCGGGTCGGCTCTTTTTTTGTAATCGTATAGATTCGTCGTGCAAGTCGGAGAATTTCATAATTATGTTTGATCGTCTGTACGTTCTTCACAGTAAATAAAGCCTTCTTTAAACGTACGAGCTTTTGTCCTGCTTCTTTTAAATGCTGTTTGATATATACATAATCACTACGAGACAGTCCGTGTTTCTTTAAAAACAACTGGAAAGCAACCCATCTGCTCCCTGCAAACATTACGCCCCACCCCATCATCGCATACAGTATCGATAGTCCAACATGATGATGGAAAACCCCAATACTGACGGTTAAAATCACAAGCGAAAAAAAAGTAGAGAGGATGGCCCATATAAATGTATAAAAGATTGATTTCATGTTCATCGACTCCTATGAATAATCAGGCTCTCTGTTTATCTTATTATTAATTACGGATGATGTCCAAACTAAGTTCCAAAAAACAGGCCCAATCCTCCATAGATCATAAAAAAAGACCATCTCATGGTCTATGAATACAAAGGCGGTGTATGAAGATTTTTTAGCTTTCTAACATAATCGGCATAGCTAGGATCCGAGGTCGATGTAGAAATTAACTTTCTCTCACATTCTCGGCACAAAAACTGATGATATAAATAAATTCCCTTTGTTTTTTTCTCTTCACAAATCAAACAAATCGCTTCTCGCTTTTTTTTGCTCATTGTGACACCTCCACTTATAGCTTCAGTATGCCCTAGCGCTTTCAATTGTATACAAAATTAAGAATGTTTTAGATGGTAGTTTAGTATATGTATCCATGTCAGATCGAGTGTTTGTTCCTTTTCTTAAAAAACAAAAAAGACCAGTTCCGACTGGAACTGATCCTAATAGAAGCTTGGCGGCGTCCTACTCTCACAGGGGGAAACCCCCAACTACCATCGGCGCTGAAGAGCTTAACTTCCGTGTTCGGTATGGGAACGGGTGTGACCTCTTCGCTATCGCCACCAAACCTGATGGAGAGAATGTTCTCTCAAAACTAGATAACAATGTTCATGCTTCACATTAGAATATAGGTTAAGTCCTCGATCTATTAGTATCTGTCAGCTCCACGTGTCACCACGCTTCCACCTCAGACCTATCAACCTGATCATCTTTCAGGGATCTTACTTCCTTGCGGAATGGGAAATCTCATCTTGAGGGGGGCTTCATGCTTAGATGCTTTCAGCACTTATCCCGTCCGCACATAGCTACCCAGCGATGCCCTTGGCAGAACAACTGGTACACCAGCGGTGCGTCCATCCCGGTCCTCTCGTACTAAGGACAGCTCCTCTCAAATTTCCTGCGCCCGCGACGGATAGGGACCGAACTGTCTCACGACGTTCTGAACCCAGCTCGCGTACCGCTTTAATGGGCGAACAGCCCAACCCTTGGGACCGACTACAGCCCCAGGATGCGATGAGCCGACATCGAGGTGCCAAACCTCCCCGTCGATGTGGACTCTTGGGGGAGATAAGCCTGTTATCCCCGGGGTAGCTTTTATCCGTTGAGCGATGGCCCTTCCATGCGGAACCACCGGATCACTAAGCCCGACTTTCGTCCCTGCTCGACTTGTAGGTCTCGCAGTCAAGCTCCCTTGTGCCTTTACACTCTGCGAATGATTTCCAACCATTCTGAGGGAACCTTTGGGCGCCTCCGTTACATTTTAGGAGGCGACCGCCCCAGTCAAACTGCCCACCTGACACTGTCTCCCTGCCCGATAAGGGCAGCGGGTTAGAAGGTCAATACAGCCAGGGTAGTATCCCACCGATGCCTCCACCGAAGCTAGCGCTCCGGTTTCCAAGGCTCCTACCTATCCTGTACAAGCTGTACCAACATTCAATATCAGGCTGCAGTAAAGCTCCACGGGGTCTTTCCGTCCTGTCGCGGGTAACCTGCATCTTCACAGGTACTATAATTTCACCGAGTCTCTCGTTGAGACAGTGCCCAGATCGTTGCGCCTTTCGTGCGGGTCGGAACTTACCCGACAAGGAATTTCGCTACCTTAGGACCGTTATAGTTACGGCCGCCGTTTACTGGGGCTTCAATTCGCACCTTCGCTTACGCTAAGCGCTCCTCTTAACCTTCCAGCACCGGGCAGGCGTCAGCCCCTATACTTCGCCTTACGGCTTCGCAGAGACCTGTGTTTTTGCTAAACAGTCGCCTGGGCCTATTCACTGCGGCTTCTCGGGGCTTTAACACCCTAAGAAGCACCCCTTCTCCCGAAGTTACGGGGTCATTTTGCCGAGTTCCTTAACGAGAGTTCTCTCGATCACCTTAGGATTCTCTCCTCGCCTACCTGTGTCGGTTTGCGGTACGGGCACCTCTCACCTCGCTAGAGGCTTTTCTTGGCAGTGTGGAATCAGGAACTTCGCTACTAAATTTCGCTCGCCATCACAGCTCAGCCTTTACGGGAAACGGATTTGCCTATTTCCCAGCCTAACTGCTTGGACGCGGATATCCAATACCGCGCTTACCCTATCCTCCTGCGTCCCCCCATTGCTCAAATGGTGAGGAGGTGGTACAGGAATATCAACCTGTTGTCCATCGCCTACGCCTTTCGGCCTCGGCTTAGGTCCCGACTAACCCTGAGCGGACGAGCCTTCCTCAGGAAACCTTAGGCATTCGGTGGACGGGATTCTCACCCGTCTTTCGCTACTCATACCGGCATTCTCACTTCTAAGCGCTCCACCAGTCCTTCCGGTCTGGCTTCACAGCCCTTAGAACGCTCTCCTACCACTGTTCGTAAGAACAGTCCGCAGCTTCGGTGATACGTTTAGCCCCGGTACATTTTCGGCGCAGAGTCACTCGACCAGTGAGCTATTACGCACTCTTTAAATGGTGGCTGCTTCTAAGCCAACATCCTGGTTGTCTAAGCAACTCCACATCCTTTTCCACTTAACGTATACTTTGGGACCTTAGCTGGCGGTCTGGGCTGTTTCCCTTTCGACTACGGATCTTATCACTCGCAGTCTGACTCCCAAGGATAAGTCATCGGCATTCGGAGTTTGACTGAATTCGGTAACCCGGTAGGGGCCCCTAGTCCAATCAGTGCTCTACCTCCGAGACTCTTACCTTGAGGCTAGCCCTAAAGCTATTTCGGAGAGAACCAGCTATCTCCAGGTTCGATTGGCATTTCACCCCTACCCACACCTCATCCCCGCACTTTTCAACGTGCGTGGGTTCGGGCCTCCATTCAGTGTTACCTGAACTTCACCCTGGACATGGGTAGATCACCTGGTTTCGGGTCTACGACCACGTACTCATGCGCCCTATTCAGACTCGCTTTCGCTGCGGCTCCGCATCTTCTGCTTAACCTTGCACGGGATCGTAACTCGCCGGTTCATTCTACAAAAGGCACGCCATCACCCGTTAACGGGCTCTGACTACTTGTAGGCACACGGTTTCAGGATCTATTTCACTCCCCTTCCGGGGTGCTTTTCACCTTTCCCTCACGGTACTGGTTCACTATCGGTCACTAGGGAGTATTTAGCCTTGGGAGATGGTCCTCCCGGATTCCGACGGAATTTCACGTGTTCCGCCGTACTCAGGATCCACTCTGGAGAGAACGACATTTCAGTTACAGGGCTGTTACCTTCTTTGGCGGGCCTTTCCAGACCTCTTCGCTTATATCATTCCTTTGTAACTCCGTATAGAGTGTCCTACAACCCCAAGAGGCAAGCCTCTTGGTTTGGGCTGTTCCCGTTTCGCTCGCCGCTACTCAGGGAATCGCATTTGCTTTCTCTTCCTCCGGGTACTTAGATGTTTCAGTTCCCCGGGTATGCCTTCTCATACTCTATGTATTCAAGTATGGATACTACTCCATTACGAGCAGTGGGTTTCCCCATTCGGAAATCTCCGGATCAAAGCTTGCTTACAGCTCCCCGAAGCATATCGGTGTTCGTCCCGTCCTTCATCGGCTCCTAGTGCCAAGGCATCCACCGTGCGCCCTTTCTAACTTAACCATTTCTTACTTTAGAAAGAATCACTATGTGTGATGAACTTTGCATTGCATTCAATGTGAATGTATTACTTATTGTTATCTAGTTTTCAAAGAACACGTTGGTGGAGCCTAGCGGGATCGAACCGCTGACCTCCTGCGTGCAAGGCAGGCGCTCTCCCAGCTGAGCTAAGGCCCCGATTTAATAGAAGATGGTGGGCCTGAGTGGACTCGAACCACCGACCTCACGCTTATCAGGCGTGCGCTCTAACCAGCTGAGCTACAGGCCCATCTTTCATATCGAAGATATGATGTTGTAGGATCTTTTGCAAGTTCCTTCAAAACTAAACAAGACGAAAACGTACGCTGCTCCATATATCCTTAGAAAGGAGGTGATCCAGCCGCACCTTCCGATACGGCTACCTTGTTACGACTTCACCCCAATCATCTGCCCCACCTTCGGCGGCTGGCTCCATAAAGGTTACCTCACCGACTTCGGGTGTTGCAAACTCTCGTGGTGTGACGGGCGGTGTGTACAAGGCCCGGGAACGTATTCACCGCGGCATGCTGATCCGCGATTACTAGCGATTCCAGCTTCACGCAGTCGAGTTGCAGACTGCGATCCGAACTGAGAACAGATTTATGGGATTGGCTAAACCTTGCGGTCTTGCAGCCCTTTGTTCTGTCCATTGTAGCACGTGTGTAGCCCAGGTCATAAGGGGCATGATGATTTGACGTCATCCCCACCTTCCTCCGGTTTGTCACCGGCAGTCACCTTAGAGTGCCCAACTGAATGCTGGCAACTAAGATCAAGGGTTGCGCTCGTTGCGGGACTTAACCCAACATCTCACGACACGAGCTGACGACAACCATGCACCACCTGTCACTCTGTCCCCGAAGGGAAAGCCCTATCTCTAGGGTTGTCAGAGGATGTCAAGACCTGGTAAGGTTCTTCGCGTTGCTTCGAATTAAACCACATGCTCCACCGCTTGTGCGGGCCCCCGTCAATTCCTTTGAGTTTCAGTCTTGCGACCGTACTCCCCAGGCGGAGTGCTTAATGCGTTAGCTGCAGCACTAAGGGGCGGAAACCCCCTAACACTTAGCACTCATCGTTTACGGCGTGGACTACCAGGGTATCTAATCCTGTTCGCTCCCCACGCTTTCGCTCCTCAGCGTCAGTTACAGACCAGAGAGTCGCCTTCGCCACTGGTGTTCCTCCACATCTCTACGCATTTCACCGCTACACGTGGAATTCCACTCTCCTCTTCTGCACTCAAGTTTCCCAGTTTCCAATGACCCTCCCCGGTTGAGCCGGGGGCTTTCACATCAGACTTAAGAAACCGCCTGCGAGCCCTTTACGCCCAATAATTCCGGACAACGCTTGCCACCTACGTATTACCGCGGCTGCTGGCACGTAGTTAGCCGTGGCTTTCTGGTTAGGTACCGTCAAGGTGCGAGCAGTTACTCTCGCACTTGTTCTTCCCTAACAACAGAGCTTTACGATCCGAAAACCTTCATCACTCACGCGGCGTTGCTCCGTCAGACTTTCGTCCATTGCGGAAGATTCCCTACTGCTGCCTCCCGTAGGAGTCTGGGCCGTGTCTCAGTCCCAGTGTGGCCGATCACCCTCTCAGGTCGGCTACGCATCGTCGCCTTGGTGAGCCATTACCCCACCAACTAGCTAATGCGCCGCGGGTCCATCTGTAAGTGACAGCCGAAACCGTCTTTCATCCTTGAACCATGCGGTTCAAGGAACTATCCGGTATTAGCTCCGGTTTCCCGGAGTTATCCCAGTCTTACAGGCAGGTTACCCACGTGTTACTCACCCGTCCGCCGCTAACATCCGGGAGCAAGCTCCCTTCTGTCCGCTCGACTTGCATGTATTAGGCACGCCGCCAGCGTTCGTCCTGAGCCAGGATCAAACTCTCCGAAAAAATACAAAACCGAAGTTTTGCTTTTCGCCAGTTTGACTGACTACCTATGAAGTTTCATAGGATTTTTTTATAAAAACTCGAATTAACAGGTACGTTTTGTCTTGTTTAGTTTTCAAAGAACTTGTTTACCGCTTCAGAAGCGACTAGAACATCTTATCACATCCAAGTTGTTAGTGTCAACAACTTTTTTGTTATTATGTTTTTTCGTTTCTTCGTCATCAGCGACGTATATTAATTTACCACCCTATCCAATCAAAGTCAACAATATTTTTCATTAAATAATAAACTTTTCAATGACGATTAAAGCTGCTACGCCCGGAATACCCAATAAACCACTAATTCCACTCGTTACAGGGTTAATAGAGACATGTAATCCTAGACTCTCGCCAAATAGGTTGAGGCAAAATAAAAAAAGAGCGCCTGCTACAAACTTCACTCCGATAAGCCCTAACCATTTGAATGGATTCGCCTGCACACCTGACATAAACAACAATAGCACAGCTAGCAAAATTGACCCGATCACAATAACAGGTTCCATAATCCTCTCATCTCCTCTTCATATGAATAGTACAAGCATATGAGAGGACTATGTATAATAGACCTGCTATTTCCAGTTGTTTAAACGTAAATTCCTCTTTTTCGCTTCTCTCAGATAGAAAAAGTACTTCGCTTGAGCAAGCTTTAATTCGAATAGAATGTCCGGTGAAGGCTCAACGCTATTTGCGACAAGCTTTTTTTGTCTGTTCCATTCTTCCTTTTGCTTAAAAAGCTGTTGAATTAATTTCTCATCGAATTCTTTTCGAATTGATTTTCTGCGAAGAAAACCCATGTACCGTACTTCTCCTTCCTACATCTCACGTCTGCCTTCTAGAGCCTTAGACAGTGTAACTTCATCCGCATACTCTAAATCCCCGCCTACTGGAAGTCCGTGAGCAATGCGAGAGAGTTTAATTCCTGATGGTTTTAACAATCTGGAGATATACATGGCTGTTGCTTCTCCTTCAATGTTTGGATTGGTTGCAAGGATCACCTCTGTCACTTGATCGTCTTGCAATCTTTTTAATAGGTCAGGAATTTTAATATCCTCTGGGCCAATTCCGTCCATTGGCGAAATGGCACCATGAAGCACATGATATAAGCCGTTGTATTCTTTCATTTTTTCCATTGCGATTACATCTTTTGGATCCTGCACTACACAGATAACAGATTGATCTCTTCTTGTATCTTCACAAATATAGCAAGGATCTTGGTCTGTGATATGACCGCATACCGAACAATAAGTTAAATTACGCTTTGCATTTACAAGCGCCTTCGCAAAATCTAGTACGACATCTTCTTGCATACTAAGAACAAAAAAAGCCAGACGGACCGCAGTTTTCGGTCCGATTCCTGGCAATTTCATAAAGCTGTCAATCAGCTTTGATATTGGTTCAGGATATTGCATCTTCAGTTATTCCTCCTAGAATAAACCTGGCATGTTCATTCCTTTTGTGAATTGACCCATCGTTTCATTCGTTAGCTCATCGACTTTTTTCAATGCATCGTTTGTCGCAGCAAGTACAAGATCTTGAAGCATATCGATATCTTCTGGATCAACAACTTCTTCATTAATTGCTACATCAACGACTTCTTTTTGTCCATTTACTTTTACAGTGACCATACCGCCACCAGCTGTACCTTCAAGGACTTTTTCTGCAAGCTCTTCTTGAGCCTTCGCCATATCCTTTTGCATTTTTTGCATTTGTTTCATCATTTTTTGCATATTTCCCATTCCACCGCGCATATGAACACCACTCTCTTTCATTTTTATTAATCTTTAATTTCAATTAAATCGGTTCCTACTAATTTCTTTGCTTCCGCAATCAATGGATCCTCTTCAGAAGAAGTTTCCTGACCATCTGCTTGTTCATCCGGCTGATGATCTCTTAAAAATTCTTCTCTTATTTTACCCCATTGAGCGTCAGGAACGCCAACTAATTCCACTCTTTTTCCTAACATAGACTCTAGCAGTTGTTCAAGATTGGTCCGAACACCACTTTTATCTTCAGCAACCATTTTACAATGTATTTCAAATTTGAATTTTAAAACAAAGGCATGCGAAGCAGCCGCAACTGGCTCACTGTCCGTTAATAACGCAGCGTGAGACACCTTATTCTGCTGTTTCAACTGGGCAAGGAGCTCTCCCCATTTGCCTTTAATTTTTTCTAACTCAGGCCGTTTCGCTTCTTTTAGAATCTCATGAATTCGGCCGACAGGAGCACGATAGCCATTTTTGTTACTTGTTTGTGGTCGAGGCGCTTCCTTTTTTTCTTGAGGACTATGAGATGGAGACATTGGTACACCTTCGGCTCTTAGCCTTGATAGTTCCTGTTCCAGCCTGTTTATTTTATCTGTTAGCGCCGTTAAATCAGCGTCAGCATGACCTTGTGTCAATCCTGCTGTTGACTGACACAGCTTTACAACAGCTACCTCAAAGAAAATCCTTGGATGATTTGTCCATTTCATTTCTTGGTGGCTTTTATTCAGGACTTCAATGGTTTCATACAGAAATTGAGGTGTCACACGATCTGACAGCGCCACGAAACTTTCGTCGACCTTTACCTTTTCAAGGACCCCCTCGAGATCTGGTGCCGTTTTATAAAGCAGCATATCTCTAAAGTAAAAAATCATATCCTCTATTAATTTAGCAGCATCTTTCCCCTGCTGGAGCAACTCATTTAATGTATCTAACGCTGTCGCAATATTTTGATCAAAAATTGCTTCAGCAAGCTGACTAATGAAATGCTGAGATACAGCACCTGTAATGAGCAGCGCATCATCAATTGTCAATTGTTCACCACTAAATGAAATCGCTTGATCCAAGAGACTTAGTGCATCACGCATACCGCCATCAGCTGCACTAGCAATAATCTCGAGCGAACCCTCCTGTACGTTAAGGCCTTCTGCATCTACAATTTTCTCCATTCTTCCAACAATATCTTTAGTCGTGATTCGTTTGAAATCAAATCGCTGACAACGAGATATGATGGTAAGAGGAATCTTATGGGGCTCTGTGGTAGCCAAAATAAAGATACAATGAGCAGGCGGTTCTTCCAGCGTTTTAAGGAGGGCATTAAATGCACCGATAGAGAGCATATGTACTTCATCTATAATATAAACCTTATACGTAACCGCCGAAGGAGCAAATTTCACTTTATCACGTATATCACGGATTTCATCTACCCCGTTATTCGAGGCAGCATCTATTTCAATCACGTCTGAAATTGAACCGTTTGTAATCCCTTTACAGGCATCACATGCATTACACGGCTCACTAACAGGTGACTTTTCACAGTTCACTGCCTTAGCAAAGATTTTGGCAGCACTTGTTTTACCTGTTCCTCTAGGACCTGAAAATAAGTAAGCATGAGAAAACTTTTTCTGCAAAAGGGCATTTTGCAACGTTTTTGTGATGTGTTCTTGTCCAACAACATCCTCAAAAACTTGAGGTCTGAACACTCGATATAAAGCTTGATAACTCACAAATACGCCCTCCTCCATTTATCATCTTTTTCATTATACATGATGCACCGATCAATTCAAAAGCACACCTTTATTTTCTAATATGCCAAAAAGATGATTTCAACTATAGATTTTCTACTTTCCATGCATTAAAAACGTATTTTCTAGCTTTGTAAAAAGACCCGAAACCCCAAATAGAACACCAGTTCTTATTGCGATTAGTGAAACAAACAAATGGAACCAAAAAGACTTTTTATCTATTTGTATAACCAAAGCAATTCAGCTATTCTTTGAACAGCAACAAAAAACTCACCTAGTTAAACTAGATGAGTTACATTTAATATTGATTTACCGTGCACCTTCTGTCGATTCGCTACCCCAAGCGTTACTTAAACAGTTAGCTCGGCCCAGGCAACCCTGCGGCACATGAGAGGTTTCACTTAATGCTGCTTCCTTCCGGACCTGACATGGTTCATGAATTCCCATTGCGCAGGACCCAGACGTCAACACCACTTATTTAAGGCAGACCTTGAAGTAAACGAACCTCGAGAAGGGATTCGGCCTCGCTAGAGCGGATTGCGAGTACAGGGCACCGCTACCTCCCCGCTTAGCACGGCAAAATGAATATTAAATTGTTAGTGACGCAGACATAAGTATACCTTCTTATAGCTCAAATTGCAAACGGCATCCATTCATTTACTTTTGGCTTGTTTCTTTCGCTGACGGAGATTTCGGAAGAACTGACTTAACAGCTCACCACACTGATTTTCAAGTACACCACCGATGACCTCAGACTGATGATTGAACCGTTCATCATCCAGTAAATTCATTAAAGTACCTGCGCATCCACCTTTTGGATCGTATGCACCAAAAACGACCTTTTTCACTCTAGAGAGAACAATAGCACCCGCACACATTGGGCATGGCTCAAGCGTAACGTAAAGCACAGCATCTTCTAAACGCCAGCTCCCTGTCGCTTTACATGCTTCATCAATAGCAAGTAATTCTGCATGTGCAATCGAACGCTGCTCACTTTCCCTTAAATTATGAGCCCGGCTCACAATTTGATCATCAACAACAATGATCGCACCAATCGGCACTTCCCCTATTTGTTCTGCTTTTAAGGCTTCAGAAATGGCTTCTTGCATAAACTGTTCATCTTTCGTCATAGCACGGCTCTCTTTTCATGTTTTTTAAAAGGAAATTGAGGTTAACATATTATCACAATCTTTTAAAGGGGGTCTTATTTTGTCAAAGCACCAAAAGGCGCTGCTTATTATCGACATAATTAATGATTTTGATTTTGAAATGGGACATGTGCTTGCAGAAAAAACAGAGCAAATGACCAATAAAATTTTAGCTCTTAAACAACATGCTTTCAAGGAAAATTGGCCAATCATTTATATCAACGATCACTACGGACTTTGGAAGGCTGATATCCAAGCTGTTCTGGAAACATGCAAAAACGAAAGAAGCGCTCCTATTTTAGAGAAAATGACACCATCTAAAGATAATTACTTCTTGATTAAACCTAAGCATTCTGCCTTCTACGGTACTGCACTAGAGACACTCTTAAATGAATTAGGTGTTGAGGACATTATTCTAACTGGAATTGCCGGAAACATTTGCGTTTTGTTCACTGCAAATGACGCATACATGCGAGAATACAATCTAATTGTACCTAAAGATTGTATCGCTTCAAACGACGACAGAGATAACGACTACGCTTTAACGATGATGGAGAACGTTCTTCTAGCCAAAATCACTACCGCTAAGGAAATCACGAATGAAAATCAAACATGATTTAGCCATAACCCTCATAAATTGTTAGCAATAACAAAGGGGGCGTTGACTATTCAAATTTATGTTGTCAAAAGAGGAGATACTTTAAACGACATTGCTATGCGTTTTAAAACGACAGTCAATGAAATCATCCGTACTAACGAAATCGAAACACCAAATCAACTCGTCATTGGACAAACAATTGTCATTCCAATTAGAGGTCAATTTTATGAGGTCAAACAAAATGACACACTATATCAAATTGGTAGACGGTTTCAAATCTCAGTGGAAGAATTGGCACGCGTGAACAGAATTCGGCCTGAAGCAATACTGCCTGTTCGTTTCTTGCTCTATATTCCACAAAGACCGAAAAGGAACATTAATTCCAATGCTTATATTGAACCACGGGGAAATCAAGTCAGTGAAAACTTAAAGCAGGCAGCTAGAGAGGCCTCCCCATACTTAACCCATTTAGACATCTTTAGTTTTCAAGCACAAAGAGATGGGACACTGCGAGAACCACCGTTAGACCAACTACCCCAGATTGCCGCTCAGAACAGAACTGTATTAACCATGGTGGTGACAAATCTAGAGAATGAAAAATTCAGTGATGAACTTGGGCGTATTCTTTTAACTAACCAATCTGTCAAAACGGCATTTTTAGATGAAATTGTTCGTGTTGCCAAAAAGTATCAATTCAAAGAAATCCATTTTGATTTTGAATATTTACGCCCTGTTGATAAAGATGCTTATATTCAATTTTTAAGAGAAGCAACAGCCCGTTTCCATCAAGAAAGATGGACAATATCTGTTGCACTTGCACCAAAAACAAGTAGTCAGCAAAAGGGCAAATGGTATGAAGCCCATGACTATGAAGCGATCGGTAAGATCGTCGATCATGTTGTGCTGATGACCTATGAATGGGGGTACAGCGGCGGCCCTCCACAAGCTGTCTCTCCAATTGGACCTGTCCGCCAAGTCATTGAATATGCACTAACTGTCATACCGGCCAATAAAATTGTAATGGGGCAGAATTTATACGGCTATGATTGGACACTTCCTTTCGTCCAGGGCGGCCCCATCGCCAAAGCCGTCAGTCCTCAACAAGCAATTGCACTTGCTAGAGAGCACAATGTCTCTATCTTATACGACGAAACAGCACAAGCACCCCATTTTCGTTATACAGATGCCAACAACAAAGAGCATGAGGTCTGGTTCGAAGACGCTAGATCGATTCAAGCAAAATTCAATCTCATCAAAGAGCTAAAATTGAACGGCATTGCTTATTGGAAATTAGGTCTATCTTTCCCACAAAATTGGCTCTTATTATCAGATCAATTTAATATTGAAAAAAGAACGACATCGTAATCCATTCACTCTATCAATTAGAAGGGGTATGGTACAATATATATTGGTTTGACAACTTTAACTTTATAGATAGAGGAGAACGCCTATGTATCCTGCCCCTTTTATTGCAGTGGAAGGCCCAATTGGAGCCGGAAAAACAACTTTGGCTACAATGCTTGCGAAGGAATTTCAATTTCCTTTAGTAAAAGAGATTGTAGAAGAAAATCCATTCTTAGATAAATTTTATGAAGATATGGAACAATGGAGCTTTCAGCTTGAGATGTTCTTTTTATGCAATCGGTTCAAACAGTTAGAATCAATTGAAGAAAACTATGTGAATAAACAGCAGCCGGTTGTCACTGATTATCACGTCTATAAAAATATGATATTTGCAGAAAGAACATTATCAAAAAAGCACATGGATAAATACAGAAAGATCTATCACCTGCTAACAGATGATCTTCCTAAACCAAATGCCATGATCTATATAAAAGCCAGCCTTCCCACCTTACTTGAAAGAATACAGATGAGAGGACGCTCTTTTGAAGAAGACATTGACCCAGCTTATTTAAAAACACTCATTGAAGATTACGAGCTGGCCATTGAACATTTAAAACAGACTGAGCCAGGGCTTCCCATCATTACAATTGAAGGAGATCATACAGACTTCGTTTCCTCACAGCAAGATTACCAGCAAATTGTACAGAACATAAAGGAGCAAGTGCTATGAACAATATCAAAATACCAAAGGACGCAGTCATCACAATTGCCGGGACTGTTGGTGTCGGCAAATCAACTATGACCAAAACAATAGCGGACAAGCTAGGGTTTCAAACCTCTCTTGAAAAAGTAGATGATAACCCATATTTAGAGCCTTTTTATTCAGATTTCCAAAGATGGAGCTTCCACTTACAGGTCTATTTCCTAGCTGAGCGTTTTAAGGAGCAAAAGCGGATTTTTGAATCTGGCGGAGGATATGTACAAGATCGTTCCATTTATGAGGACACTGGCATTTTTGCAAAAATGCATGCGGACAAAGGTACGATGTCTGAGGTCGATTATGAAACGTATACAAGCCTATTTGAGGCGATGGTGATGACACCTTACTTCCCTCACCCTGATGTCCTCATCTATCTACACGGAGATTTAGATCATATTTTACATCGTATTGAAGAACGCGGCAGAGAGATGGAAACTCAAACTGACCGGGCTTATTGGGAAGAAATGTACACTCGATACACGGAATGGATCGAACAATTTGATTTATGCCCAGTGATTAAAATTAATATTGAAGATTACGACTTACTTCATGATGAAAGCTCACTTGATCCCATTCTTCATGAAATAGCTTCTGTTATTCAAAAAAATCGCAATAAAACAAAATAAAAAAAACCGCTGCATTCGCGAAATGCAGCGGTTTGACAATTTCCAATTTTTATGCTTGCGTTCAATTCAACTAAGGTAAAAAATCAATATGGCGGAGGAAGAGGGATTCGAACCCCCGCGGGCTTTGACACCCCTGTCGGTTTTCAAGACCGATCCCTTCAGCCGGACTTGGGTATTCCTCCGTATCGACAAGAATTAATATACCATATCATTTTATTTGAAGTCAACACCTTTTCGTAAAAAAATTTCAATATGTGATTTTTGCATGATGTTTGCCTATAAAAAAGCAGCCATTGACGGCTGCTCTTGATCTATTTCGTATCCTGTCTAATTTCTTCAATAAACTGATTCATCTCTACTTTAAACTCATTTAATGACTCGATAATCTTCGTAAAGTCTGTCACTTGTTTGGCTTGTTCATTTGTTGAGCTGCTGATTTGTGAGATGTTTTCAGACAAAGTGCCAATGCTGTCTTGGATTTCTTTTAAAAATGTATTAATGGTTTCAGCCGCTTCCTTCGAGCCATCTGATAATTTGCGAACTTCATCAGCAACGACAGCAAACCCTTTTCCGTTCTCACCTGCTCTTGCGGCTTCAATTGCAGCATTTAAACCAAGCAGATTTGTTTGTCTAGCAATTCCGCCAATGGTTTTGACGACTTCTTCAATATTCGCAGATTTCTCTTCCGCTCTTCCTGCCTGTTCGCTTATTTCTAAACTTGTGGCAGCCAGTTCTTGTGAATGTGCAGCAATTTGCTCAATTCCACCTTGGAGTTCTTTCGCTACTTTATTGATTTGCTCCATATAACCGCTTAATTTCTTTTCGCGATGATGTGAAAATGCCACTAAAAAAGAGCCGATTACTTTTCTATCTTCATCAAAAATCGGGTAACCTTTTACAGCAATTTCATAACCATATAAATGCTCTGGTAAATGACCGTCATATTCTTGTCCTCTTAATGTCGTCGCCACATTTTGGTCTTCTGGGTTCAATGGGTCTCCAACTTTCATACCAAAATCTATTGTGTTAGACGGGTAATAACAAAGTATCTTCTCTGTATCTGTGATGCCGAAAAGAATACTTTCATCTAGTACCTTTCTAAGTAAATGAGCCATTTCAACATAATAGTCAAGCCTATTCACGGTTATTCCTTCTTTCCTAGAAGCTTTTAATTTTTTTATCGGCTAAATTCAGGAAAACTGTAGGACTTTTGGTAAAAAGAAAAAGATGCCTTGACGGCATCTTATTTCATCACTTCTTTATTTCCCATATAAGGACGCAGTACTTCAGGAATGATCACTGTGCCGTCCTCTTGTTGATAGTTTTCTAAAATAGCCGCTACGGTTCTTCCTACCGCTAATCCAGATCCATTTAATGTGTGGACATGTTCTGGCTTCGCTTTAGGTTCTGGACGGAAACGAATGTTTGCACGTCTTGCTTGGAATGCTTCGAAGTTACTGCAAGAAGAAATTTCACGGTACGTATTCTGGCTCGGAATCCACACTTCGATGTCGTATTTCTTCGCAGCTGTGAATCCTAAATCTCCCGTACACATGCTCATGACACGGTATGGCAGGTTCAATAGCTGAAGAACTTTTTCTGCTTGATTTGTTAGTTTCTCTAATTCTTCATAAGAATCTTCTGGTCTGACAAATTTAACAAGCTCTACCTTGTTAAATTGATGCTGACGGATGAGTCCACGTGTATCTCTTCCGGCAGATCCTGCTTCTGATCTAAAGCAAGCACTGAATGCTGCATAGTTGATTGGCAGCTGCTCACCTTCGAGAATTTCGTCACGATGCATGTTCGTAATTGGCACTTCAGCTGTTGGAATGAGGAAGTAATCTTCTTCACGTATTTTAAAGGCATCCTCTTCGAACTTTGGAAGCTGACCAGTTCCTGTCATGCTCGCTCTGTTGACCATATAAGGTGGAAGCACTTCAGTAAAACCAAACTCATCCACATGTAAATCAAGCATAAAGTTATACAATGCGCGTTCTAAGCGTGCGCCAAGCCCTTTATAAAAAACGAAACGGCTTCCTGTCACTTTTCCTGCACGTTCAAAATCAAGGATTTTTAGCTCATCAGCTACGTCCCAATGTGGTTTTGGTTCAAATGAGAAGGCTGGCTGTTCGCCCCATTTTCTCACTTCCACGTTGTCGTCTTCTGTTTCACCAACTGGTACAGAGTCATGGGGGATATTTGGAATTGAGAACAGGATGTGCTGCAGGCTTTCTTCTACTGTTCTTAGCTCATCATCCAGCTTCTTGATCTCATCTCCTACCTCACGCATTTCTTGAATAATGTGATCGGCGTCTTTCTTTTCTCTTTTTAGAACGGCCACTTGCTGTGATACTTCATTTCTTCGGCTCTTTAATTCTTCTGTTTTCCCGATTAATTCTCTTCTTTTTTGATCTAGCTCACCAAACTTATCAAAATCCGCTAAATCTTCGCCTCGGTGTGCTAATTTTTCTTTGATTTGATCAAAGTCCGTGCGCAGTTGTTTAATATCCAGCATGTGTAACACTCCTTTTTTTATCGAAAAATAAAAAGAGCCCTCATCCCATGAAAGGGACGAGAGCTCTCGCGTTGCCACCCTGATTGAAAACATGCAAAGACATGCTTTCCTCTTTCCTCTGTAACGGTATCACCGTAAATGCTTACTTCTCTAGTTTCAGCATTTCGCTCAAGGATGGATTCAGAATGCATCTTTCACCGATTCTCACCAACCATCGGCTCTCTGAGAAAGAGGGGCTTCTTACTATTTCCCGTCAACGCTTTTTCGATCTTTGATTGTGATTTTAATGTACTATAAGTTTTATCTCTTTTCAACCGTTTTATACAGCAAGCTTCGTTTTGTAGGACTTCACCATGTCTACAAACAGCTGTGTTAACCGGTGATCGTCTGTCAGCTCTGGATGAAAAGAGCAGCCTAAGATATTGTTTTCTTTCGCCATCACAATCCTGCCATCATATTCAGCCATGATTTCTACGTCATCATCTGCGCTGATGATATGAGGCGCACGGATGAATACCCCTGTAAACGGCGCATCCAGTCCTTTTACTTCTAAATCTGCTTCAAAGCTGTCTACCTGTCTGCCAAAAGAATTCCGTGCAACAGATACATTTAACAGTCCAAGATGAGCATCTTCTCGATCTTCGATATGCTTTGCCAGCATAATCAAACCGGCACATGTCCCGAAAATCGGTTTCCCTTGAGCAGCGAACGCTTTGATCGGGTCATTGAATTGGTACGTATCCATGAGTCTTCTCATCGTCGTACTTTCTCCACCAGGGATAATCAAACCGTCAACGGATTTTAGCTCTTCTACACGTTTGATGATCTTTCCTTCTGCGCCGCAGGCTTCAATCGATTGAATATGCTCTCTCACCGCTCCTTGAAGCCCTAGTACACCAATTGTCAGCATGTTCGTTTGCGCTCCCTTAATTACCAGCCACGCTCTTGCATACGTTCTTCTGGCAGTAGATTTGAAATTTCAATTCCTTTCATAGCTGTTCCAAGCTCTTTTGAAAGTTCTGCAATGAGACGGTAATCAGTGTAATGAGTCGTTGCTTCAACAATTGCTTTTGCAAATTTAGCTGGATTGTCTGATTTGAAAATACCAGATCCGACAAATACACCGTCTGCGCCTAGCTGCATCATTAATGCAGCATCTGCTGGTGTCGCAACGCCTCCTGCTGCAAAGTTCACAACTGGCAGTTTGCCGTCTCTTTTGATTTGCAGCAATAATTCATAAGGCGCGCCAAGATTCTTGGCTTCTGTCATCAGTTCATCTTCACTCATAGCCGATACTTTACGAATCTGAGCATTGACCTTTCTCATATGACGAACAGCTTCTACGATGTTGCCTGTCCCAGGTTCTCCTTTTGTGCGAAGCATAGAAGCGCCTTCTGCGATACGGCGGGTTGCCTCACCTAAATCGCGGCATCCACAGACAAAAGGTACTGTGTATTCATTTTTATTTAAATGGAATTCCTCATCTGCGGGCGTCAGCACTTCACTCTCATCGATATAATCAACACCAAGTGCTTCAAGAACACGAGCCTCGACGATGTGGCCGATACGTGCTTTTGCCATGACTGGAATCGTTACTGCATTTTGTACTTCCTCTACGATTCTTGGGTCTGCCATACGGGCAACACCGCCTGCAGCACGGATATCAGCTGGTACTCGTTCTAGTGCCATGACTGCCACTGCACCTGCTTCTTCTGCAATTTTTGCCTGCTCCGCATTGACGACATCCATAATGACGCCGCCCTTTTGCATTTCTGCCATTCCACGTTTCACTCGTTCAGTTCCCTTATTGCTCACAATAGTTTCCTCCCATTTGTCTATTCGATTCATTCAACATCTTTATCATACAAGCGAGGAAGTATAACAATAAAGAGAATAGTATAACAATTCAATCAGCCGATAAAAAAGAATAAATCCTTGTATATAAAGGGTTTTCAGCTAAAAACATGTCATTTTCTCTATCAAGTGAGATTTACATGTTATAATGCAACTATAACAATTAAAAATCATGTATAACAATTTTGTTTTCAATGGAGGGGTTTCATGCATATTGATATCCATCGACACTCTGATACATCTCTTTCAAATCAAATTTACTTTTCAATCATCGATCACATTCAATCGGGTTTGCTTCAGCAAGGAGAAAAGCTGCCAACTGTCCGTGATTTAGCTAAACAGCTCAATGTGAGTCTTGTCACGGCAGCTAAGGCATACACCCGATTAAAAGACGACGGATACTTAACGACGGTGCAAGGTAAAGGAACTTTTGTGAATGAGCAGCAAGAGCAGACAGAGACCCCGGTTCCATCATCTACCTCTTTCGATTGGCAGTTGTCGATTCCAGATTATTTACCACGATCTCAATTCGCTCAGTATCACTATGTCGAAGAAGCCATTAACCTTTCTTCCTCTATGATCGATCCAGGGCTTTTGCCAAACCGGTATTTAGAAAAAGAAATGCAGCATGTACTAGCCAGACATCCTCAAATCATGTCGAAGTATGGAGAAATACAAGGTGATCTTCAGCTGCGACAAGTCATTCAGTCCTTTTTAGAAAAGTTGGATGTGCCCTCTACACCTGAAAATATCCTTGTAACAAGTGGTTCTCAGCAAGGGCTTGATTTGGTGGCACGTACGTTTATTGGTCCGGATGATGTGGTTGTCATGGAAGCACCGACCTATCCTGGGGCCATTGATGTCTTTATGGGCAGAGGAGCAAGAATCATTACCGTCCCTGTCGATCATGAAGGAATGAACATGAAGCAGCTTCAAAGCATTTGTGATAAATATAAACCGAAGCTGATCTATACGATTCCTACTTTCCACAGTCCAACAGGAGCCAGTATGTCGATGAAGCGTAGAAAACAGCTTCTCTTACTGGCTCAAAGCATTGATTGTCTCATTGTAGAAGATGACCCTTATCGTGAGCTTTATTTTGAAAAGAAGCCGCCAGCACCTATTAAAAGCTTGGACCATGATGGACACGTCATTTATTTACGAGGATTAAGTAAAACACTGGCTCCAGGATGCAGAATAGGGATTATCACCGCATCAGGCTCAATATTTAACCGCTTATTAGCTGCAAAGGCCAATAATGACTTAGGCAGCCCTCTCCTCACACAAAAGGCCATATTGCCGTTTCTGACATCGAAGAAAATGATTGATCATACGAAGAAGCTAAGAACCGCCTTGAAGGTGAGACGCGATTTGATGATGGATGTGTTAACGAAGCACGCACCGAAAGATGTAACGTGGCAAATTCCACAGGGCGGTCTCAATTTATGGCTCAGCTTTCCTTCCTGGGTCGATACACGAGCACTGTTACATGAGGCCCGTAAGCAGCAAATTACTTTTCTACCTGGCTCTGTCTGCTATCCTGGAGAGCCGAAACAGAATTATATCCGCCTCAGCTTTTCTTATGTGAATGAAAAAGCACTGGCCGAGGGCGTGGAAAAGTTATGTGGTATTTTTCAGCAAGCCTTGTCCACTCCTCAAAATCAGAAGCAATCGCTCTTCTTTTAACGATAAAAAAACTGCTCTCGTGTATAGAGAGCAGTTTTTTATTAGAACCAGCCTTTTACTGTGTCAACGATTCCGCCCCAAATGCCAGCGAAGAATCCACCTACACCACGCATTGCAAGGATGAACCAGTTTGCTTTTTCATCGCTTGTTTTCGTCACAAGCTCAACACCTGATTGGTCTTTATTTAAATAACCGTAGTCCTTCTCATCACCAGAATAAGAAGTCGTCAGCATGCCAACCTTCGTTCCTTTTTTAATAGGCGCTTCTAGTTTCTTTTTCTCGATATTTACTTTTGCTTTATAGCTCTTTTCGTCACCATTTTTTACTGGCACAGAAAATGCTTCTTTCGTCACAACAGGTACTTCTTTATCTTTGCCTTTATCCACTTCGATGTTTTCATGTCCTTTAATTTGTTGACCTTTTTTGTACATTTCTTTCATCGTGAAGTTTTTAAACGCATAGTCGAACAGTTTTTTCGCCACGTCGAAACGTGCTGTATGAAGATTACCTTTTGCATTCAAGATAACTGCGATGACACGCATGTCACCTTGTTTTGCTGTACCTGTGAAGCTAGAACCTGCTGAATCTGTAGATCCTGTTTTCAGACCATCTACACCTTTATATTCCTTCACAAGTCCTTTAAGCATGAAGTTCCAGTTAGGCATGTCCATTTCATCGTCAGTGCCTTCTCTGAACTTTGTTTTCGCAATACTTGCTGTTTCAAGAATTTCTGGATGGTCTTTGATGAGATGCTGTGCTAGCAATGCCATATCTTTTGCAGATACTTCACTTTCTTCATCAGGACCTGTACCTTTTGGCTGTTGGCCATGTAAGTCTTTATTTTCTAGACCAGTTGCATTCACGAATTTGTAGTTTGTTAAACCAAGTTCTTTCGCTTTTGCGTTCATTTTTTCAACAAATTTCGATTCTGATCCAGCGATCACTTCTGCTAAACCAATCGCTGCTGCATTTGCTGAATAAATAGCCGTTGCTTGATAAAGTTCTTTTACTGTATACGAGCCATCTTTTCTCAAAGGAACGTTAGATAAACTGCGGTCCTGAGAAATTTCGTATACATAATCATCTGGCGTATACTTTTGATCCCATTTCACCTTGCCGTCAGCAATCGCCTCTAGTAATAGATACTCTGTCATCATTTTAGCCATACTTGCAATAGGCAGTCTTTGATCTGCGTTTTTACTATAAAGAATTTTACCTGTAGAAGCTTCAATAAGGATCGCTGCTTTCGCATTCACACTGAATGGATCTTCAGCAGCTTTTGCTTTGGACATTGGTGTAAATGCTGTAACAATCAATGCCAATGCAAGGATAGAGACCATAAGCTGTTTCATCATCTTGCTGTTCAATCGTCATACCTCCGTATTCATCTTTTTTCGACGTTTTTCATATATATGTAATCCACAAGGGCTTATCTCAACACAACAGTATAAATTTTATCACAATAAAGACAAAAAAAATAGACAGAGTCATAGACCCTGTCAAATGTAATTTGATTGTCACAATTTATCAAGAAATTGTGTAGTTTGGTGATTCTTTTGTAATTTGTACATCATGTGGATGACTCTCACGAAGTCCTGCACCCGTCATACGAATGAATTGTGCTTCTTCTCTAAGAGTGCGTAAATCTTGTGTTCCACAATAGCCCATACCAGAACGAATACCGCCAACTAGTTGATACACTGTATCAACGACTGGCCCTTTGTATGGTGTACGGCCTTCAATACCTTCAGGAACGAATTTTTTATTATCTTCTTGGAAGTAACGATCTTTACTTCCTTTTTCCATTGCAGCGACAGAACCCATACCACGATAAACTTTGAAACGTCTACCTTGGAAAATTTCTGTTTCTCCTGGGCTTTCAGATGTACCAGCTAGAAGGCTTCCCAGCATAACAGCATGTCCGCCAGATGCTAATGCTTTCACGATATCACCTGAATATTTAATTCCACCATCTGCAATAATAGCTTTACCATGTTTTCTTGCTTCTGTTGCACAGTCATAGATCGCTGTGATTTGTGGTACACCGACACCTGCAACAACACGTGTTGTACAAATAGATCCTGGTCCGATACCGACTTTCACAATATCTGCTCCTGCTTCAAACAATGCTTTTGTTGCTTCAGCTGTTGCAACATTACCAGCAATGATGTTAAGAGAAGGATACGTTTCACGGATTTTCGATACAGTGTTTAGAACACCTTGAGAATGACCGTGTGCTGTATCAATGACAATGACATCTACATTGGCTTCGACTAATTTTTTCACACGTGTCATTGTATCGCCAGTGACACCAACAGCGGCACCAACAATTAAACGGCCATGTGCATCTTTAGAGGAGTTAGGGAATTCAATCACTTTTTCAATATCTTTGATTGTGATAAGACCTTTTAACGTTCCTTCGTCATCTAAAAGAGGTAATTTTTCAATCTTGTACTGCTGTAGGATTTTTTCAGCTTCTTCTAATGTTGTACCAACAGAAGCTGTCACAAGTTCCTCTTTTGTCATCACGTCGCTAATCTTCATTGAATAATCCGAAATAAAACGAAGGTCACGGTTCGTAATAATACCAACAAGCTTTTGGTCTTGTTCATTGTTGACAATCGGTACACCTGAAATACGGTATTTACCCATCAAATGCTCTGCATCAAATACTTGATGCTCTGGTGTTAAGAAGAATGGATTTGTAATAACGCCGCGCTCTGAACGTTTTACTTTATCCACCTGTTCTGCTTGCTGTTCAATGGACATGTTCTTATGAATAATACCAAGACCACCTTGACGTGCCATTGCAATCGCCATTTGTGATTCCGTCACTGTGTCCATTCCCGCACTGATAATTGGAATGTTTAGCTTTAATGTGCTTGTTAGCTCCACTGATAAATCGACATCACGCGGAAGTACTTCAGACTTTGCTGGAACAAGCAAAACATCGTCAAACGTCAAACCTTCTTTTGAAAATTTACTTTCCCACATTAGTAAATCCCCCTCTTTTCGGCAAAATATTATATGTAGATTATCAACTAGCAAACAGCATGTCAAGGAAGCAACAAACAGTTGCAATTTTTAGAAAATATAAAGAGAGTTGAGGAAGAAGATGAAAAGTTCAGGATGGAAGGATTTAAAACGTTTTTACTCGCTCGAAACCTCCCAAAAGTTTCTATTTCAACAATATGAGAAACGGAACATTCAAGATGCAAACCAGCAAGCCTATAAAAACTGTGAACGATTTATTTACTTTTTAAAACATGGCCATACGTTCTATGAACAGGCAGCGATCGCGCCTCTAGAACTTAAACCCATTTTATTGTTTTATGGAATGGCACAGCTGCTAAAAGCATGTTTGCTGACAGTGGATCCCCATTATCCTTCTCAAACCTCTGTTTTAGCTCATGGCGTAACATCGAGAAAGAGAAAGAAACAGCATTACCGTTTTAGTGAAGATGAGGTGAAAATCCAAAGAAATGGGCTATGTATGCATGTGTTAAAGCATCTATTTCAATTAAATGGTCTTGAAGATGAACGATTTACGATGATCCATCTCCTGTCTAAAATACCTGAAATGAGTCATATTCTTGAGTTTCAAAAGCAGCCCTCGACTTTAGTTAAAGTAGAAAAGGCTAATGGAATGATGATTCAAGATCATATTCCATTACTTTATAACATGTCTGCTGAACGCTTTATTGAATACTTTGAGTTTCATACAAGCTGGAAACTCAAACAGAGAGAGGCTAAAAAACTGACGTTTGATGTATTTCTTGAAGAAAACCCAGCACTTGCTACTCATCTTCATTATGATTTAGAAATGGATCAATGGTTTATACCCTCAACACGAGATGCTTTTCTAGGGATTCCTGAAATCATCAGCCATTACTTATTGATGTATAACCTTAGTATGATTGCCCGCTACGAAACAGAATGGTGGTACGAGCTGCTGTCTCAATACATTAGCGATGATTACGTCATGATTGAACGCTACATGGAGATTGCAGAAGAGAAGTTCCCAGCATACATCATGATGCTGTTAGAAGAAAAAACAAAAAAGACCAGTTCCGACTGGAACTGATCCTAATAGAAGCTTGGCGGCGTCCTACTCTCACAGGGGGAAACCCCCAACTACCATCGGCGCTGAAGAGCTTAACTTCCGTGTTCGGTATGGGAACGGGTGTGACCTCTTCGCTATCGCCACCAAACCTGATGGAGAGAATGTTCTCTCAAAACTAGATAACAATGTTCATGCTTCACATTAGAATATAGGTTAAGTCCTCGATCTATTAGTATCTGTCAGCTCCACGTGTCACCACGCTTCCACCTCAGACCTATCAACCTGATCATCTTTCAGGGATCTTACTTCCTTGCGGAATGGGAAATCTCATCTTGAGGGGGGCTTCATGCTTAGATGCTTTCAGCACTTATCCCGTCCGCACATAGCTACCCAGCGATGCCCTTGGCAGAACAACTGGTACACCAGCGGTGCGTCCATCCCGGTCCTCTCGTACTAAGGACAGCTCCTCTCAAATTTCCTGCGCCCGCGACGGATAGGGACCGAACTGTCTCACGACGTTCTGAACCCAGCTCGCGTACCGCTTTAATGGGCGAACAGCCCAACCCTTGGGACCGACTACAGCCCCAGGATGCGATGAGCCGACATCGAGGTGCCAAACCTCCCCGTCGATGTGGACTCTTGGGGGAGATAAGCCTGTTATCCCCGGGGTAGCTTTTATCCGTTGAGCGATGGCCCTTCCATGCGGAACCACCGGATCACTAAGCCCGACTTTCGTCCCTGCTCGACTTGTAGGTCTCGCAGTCAAGCTCCCTTGTGCCTTTACACTCTGCGAATGATTTCCAACCATTCTGAGGGAACCTTTGGGCGCCTCCGTTACATTTTAGGAGGCGACCGCCCCAGTCAAACTGCCCACCTGACACTGTCTCCCTGCCCGATAAGGGCAGCGGGTTAGAAGGTCAATACAGCCAGGGTAGTATCCCACCGATGCCTCCACCGAAGCTAGCGCTCCGGTTTCCAAGGCTCCTACCTATCCTGTACAAGCTGTACCAACATTCAATATCAGGCTGCAGTAAAGCTCCACGGGGTCTTTCCGTCCTGTCGCGGGTAACCTGCATCTTCACAGGTACTATAATTTCACCGAGTCTCTCGTTGAGACAGTGCCCAGATCGTTGCGCCTTTCGTGCGGGTCGGAACTTACCCGACAAGGAATTTCGCTACCTTAGGACCGTTATAGTTACGGCCGCCGTTTACTGGGGCTTCAATTCGCACCTTCGCTTACGCTAAGCGCTCCTCTTAACCTTCCAGCACCGGGCAGGCGTCAGCCCCTATACTTCGCCTTACGGCTTCGCAGAGACCTGTGTTTTTGCTAAACAGTCGCCTGGGCCTATTCACTGCGGCTTCTCGGGGCTTTAACACCCTAAGAAGCACCCCTTCTCCCGAAGTTACGGGGTCATTTTGCCGAGTTCCTTAACGAGAGTTCTCTCGATCACCTTAGGATTCTCTCCTCGCCTACCTGTGTCGGTTTGCGGTACGGGCACCTCTCACCTCGCTAGAGGCTTTTCTTGGCAGTGTGGAATCAGGAACTTCGCTACTAAATTTCGCTCGCCATCACAGCTCAGCCTTTACGGGAAACGGATTTGCCTATTTCCCAGCCTAACTGCTTGGACGCGGATATCCAATACCGCGCTTACCCTATCCTCCTGCGTCCCCCCATTGCTCAAATGGTGAGGAGGTGGTACAGGAATATCAACCTGTTGTCCATCGCCTACGCCTTTCGGCCTCGGCTTAGGTCCCGACTAACCCTGAGCGGACGAGCCTTCCTCAGGAAACCTTAGGCATTCGGTGGACGGGATTCTCACCCGTCTTTCGCTACTCATACCGGCATTCTCACTTCTAAGCGCTCCACCAGTCCTTCCGGTCTGGCTTCACAGCCCTTAGAACGCTCTCCTACCACTGTTCGTAAGAACAGTCCGCAGCTTCGGTGATACGTTTAGCCCCGGTACATTTTCGGCGCAGAGTCACTCGACCAGTGAGCTATTACGCACTCTTTAAATGGTGGCTGCTTCTAAGCCAACATCCTGGTTGTCTAAGCAACTCCACATCCTTTTCCACTTAACGTATACTTTGGGACCTTAGCTGGCGGTCTGGGCTGTTTCCCTTTCGACTACGGATCTTATCACTCGCAGTCTGACTCCCAAGGATAAGTCATCGGCATTCGGAGTTTGACTGAATTCGGTAACCCGGTAGGGGCCCCTAGTCCAATCAGTGCTCTACCTCCGAGACTCTTACCTTGAGGCTAGCCCTAAAGCTATTTCGGAGAGAACCAGCTATCTCCAGGTTCGATTGGCATTTCACCCCTACCCACACCTCATCCCCGCACTTTTCAACGTGCGTGGGTTCGGGCCTCCATTCAGTGTTACCTGAACTTCACCCTGGACATGGGTAGATCACCTGGTTTCGGGTCTACGACCACGTACTCATGCGCCCTATTCAGACTCGCTTTCGCTGCGGCTCCGCATCTTCTGCTTAACCTTGCACGGGATCGTAACTCGCCGGTTCATTCTACAAAAGGCACGCCATCACCCGTTAACGGGCTCTGACTACTTGTAGGCACACGGTTTCAGGATCTATTTCACTCCCCTTCCGGGGTGCTTTTCACCTTTCCCTCACGGTACTGGTTCACTATCGGTCACTAGGGAGTATTTAGCCTTGGGAGATGGTCCTCCCGGATTCCGACGGAATTTCACGTGTTCCGCCGTACTCAGGATCCACTCTGGAGAGAACGACATTTCAGTTACAGGGCTGTTACCTTCTTTGGCGGGCCTTTCCAGACCTCTTCGCTTATATCATTCCTTTGTAACTCCGTATAGAGTGTCCTACAACCCCAAGAGGCAAGCCTCTTGGTTTGGGCTGTTCCCGTTTCGCTCGCCGCTACTCAGGGAATCGCATTTGCTTTCTCTTCCTCCGGGTACTTAGATGTTTCAGTTCCCCGGGTATGCCTTCTCATACTCTATGTATTCAAGTATGGATACTACTCCATTACGAGCAGTGGGTTTCCCCATTCGGAAATCTCCGGATCAAAGCTTGCTTACAGCTCCCCGAAGCATATCGGTGTTCGTCCCGTCCTTCATCGGCTCCTAGTGCCAAGGCATCCACCGTGCGCCCTTTCTAACTTAACCATTTCTTACTTTAGAAAGAATCACTATGTGTGATGAACTTTGCATTGCATTCAATGTGAATGTATTACTTATTGTTATCTAGTTTTCAAAGAACACGTTGGTGGAGCCTAGCGGGATCGAACCGCTGACCTCCTGCGTGCAAGGCAGGCGCTCTCCCAGCTGAGCTAAGGCCCCGATTTAATAGAAGATGGTGGGCCTGAGTGGACTCGAACCACCGACCTCACGCTTATCAGGCGTGCGCTCTAACCAGCTGAGCTACAGGCCCATCTTTCATATCGAAGATATGATGTTGTAGGATCTTTTGCAAGTTCCTTCAAAACTAAACAAGACGAAAACGTACGCTGCTCCATATATCCTTAGAAAGGAGGTGATCCAGCCGCACCTTCCGATACGGCTACCTTGTTACGACTTCACCCCAATCATCTGCCCCACCTTCGGCGGCTGGCTCCATAAAGGTTACCTCACCGACTTCGGGTGTTGCAAACTCTCGTGGTGTGACGGGCGGTGTGTACAAGGCCCGGGAACGTATTCACCGCGGCATGCTGATCCGCGATTACTAGCGATTCCAGCTTCACGCAGTCGAGTTGCAGACTGCGATCCGAACTGAGAACAGATTTATGGGATTGGCTAAACCTTGCGGTCTTGCAGCCCTTTGTTCTGTCCATTGTAGCACGTGTGTAGCCCAGGTCATAAGGGGCATGATGATTTGACGTCATCCCCACCTTCCTCCGGTTTGTCACCGGCAGTCACCTTAGAGTGCCCAACTGAATGCTGGCAACTAAGATCAAGGGTTGCGCTCGTTGCGGGACTTAACCCAACATCTCACGACACGAGCTGACGACAACCATGCACCACCTGTCACTCTGTCCCCGAAGGGAAAGCCCTATCTCTAGGGTTGTCAGAGGATGTCAAGACCTGGTAAGGTTCTTCGCGTTGCTTCGAATTAAACCACATGCTCCACCGCTTGTGCGGGCCCCCGTCAATTCCTTTGAGTTTCAGTCTTGCGACCGTACTCCCCAGGCGGAGTGCTTAATGCGTTAGCTGCAGCACTAAGGGGCGGAAACCCCCTAACACTTAGCACTCATCGTTTACGGCGTGGACTACCAGGGTATCTAATCCTGTTCGCTCCCCACGCTTTCGCTCCTCAGCGTCAGTTACAGACCAGAGAGTCGCCTTCGCCACTGGTGTTCCTCCACATCTCTACGCATTTCACCGCTACACGTGGAATTCCACTCTCCTCTTCTGCACTCAAGTTTCCCAGTTTCCAATGACCCTCCCCGGTTGAGCCGGGGGCTTTCACATCAGACTTAAGAAACCGCCTGCGAGCCCTTTACGCCCAATAATTCCGGACAACGCTTGCCACCTACGTATTACCGCGGCTGCTGGCACGTAGTTAGCCGTGGCTTTCTGGTTAGGTACCGTCAAGGTGCGAGCAGTTACTCTCGCACTTGTTCTTCCCTAACAACAGAGCTTTACGATCCGAAAACCTTCATCACTCACGCGGCGTTGCTCCGTCAGACTTTCGTCCATTGCGGAAGATTCCCTACTGCTGCCTCCCGTAGGAGTCTGGGCCGTGTCTCAGTCCCAGTGTGGCCGATCACCCTCTCAGGTCGGCTACGCATCGTCGCCTTGGTGAGCCATTACCCCACCAACTAGCTAATGCGCCGCGGGTCCATCTGTAAGTGACAGCCGAAACCGTCTTTCATCCTTGAACCATGCGGTTCAAGGAACTATCCGGTATTAGCTCCGGTTTCCCGGAGTTATCCCAGTCTTACAGGCAGGTTACCCACGTGTTACTCACCCGTCCGCCGCTAACATCCGGGAGCAAGCTCCCTTCTGTCCGCTCGACTTGCATGTATTAGGCACGCCGCCAGCGTTCGTCCTGAGCCAGGATCAAACTCTCCGAAAAAATACAAAACCGAAGTTTTGCTTTTCGCCAGTTTGACTGACTACCTATGAAGTTTCATAGGATTTTTTTATAAAAACTCGAATTAACAGGTACGTTTTGTCTTGTTTAGTTTTCAAAGAACTTGTTTGTCACTCTCTTAAAGCGACCACTTAAATATATCATATATCTCTATCAACAGTCAACATTTTTCTTGAAAAACATTTTATTTTTTTAAGAAGTTTCCACTGTAAAAGAGATAAAAAATAGAGCCTCTTTTTGCTCCTTTGAAAGATTAACACATATCTATGAAAAAAGCATTATAAATTTCAAAAAAACTCATGTTTTTTTAGAAAAAAATAAAGCCGGTGAAAAACCGGCTTTATTTTTACTCAGATTGCTCTTGATCTGACTCTATAGTTTCTACGTTTTCTTCACTATTCTCTTCATCATCTTCTTGTGATTGTTCAACTAATGCCACTGTAGCGACATGTTCATCATCACCTAGACGGATCAGACGGACACCTTGAGTGACTCGACCTGTTGTTGAAATGTCTGAAACGGCCATACGAATGATCACACCGCTTCCTGTAATAATCATCAAGTCCTCTTCAGCTTCAGCATTCGTCGCCTTCACTGCGACAAGCGGACCATTGTTGTCAGTGATTTTACATGTTTTAAGACCTTTACCGCCCCGACTTTGAACACGGTATTCTTTTTCAGGTGTTAACTTACCATATCCTTTTTCGGTTACAATCAATACGTTTGCATCTGGCTCAAGGATTTCCATCCCAACGACGATGTCATCTTCAGAAAGCGTAATTCCTTTCACGCCAGCTGCCGTACGCCCCATTTCACGAACATCTGTCTCGTCGAAACGAATCAGCATACCTTTTTTCGTACCAATGATGATTTGTTTTTCTCCATTGGTTAAACGGACAGCCATCAGTTCATCTTCGTCACGAAGACTTAATGCGATAAGTCCATTGTTTCGAATGTTGGCAAACTGAGACAATGAGGTTCGTTTTGATACACCATGTCTTGTTGTAAAGAAGAGATACGAATCTTCATCAAATTCGCTTACCGGAATAATGGCATTAATCCACTCTCCCTTTTCTACTTCAAGCAGGTTAATAATCGGAATCCCTTTCGCTGTCCGTCCGAATTCAGGAATCTCATATCCCTTCGCACGATAAACCTTCCCTTTATTAGAGAAGAAGAGGATCGTATCATGGGTAGATGTTGAAATCAGCTGTTCTACGAAATCATCCTCATTGGTTCCCATTCCCTGAACACCTTTACCGCCTCTTTTTTGACTGCGGTATGTTGATGCAGGCAGACGCTTGATATAACCATTATGAGTCAGCGTAATCACGATGTTCTCAACAGGAATCAAATCTTCGTCTTCAATTGTTTCAATACCTGCTGTCACAATTTCAGTACGGCGCGTATCATTGAAACGTTCTTTGATTTCTGTTAATTCTTCTCTAATGATTTCAAGAACTTTTTCATTGTCTGCTAAAATGGCTTTCAACTCAGCAATCAAATCAACAAGCCCTTTGTATTCTTCTTCTATCTTTTCTCTTTCCAAACCAGTTAAGCGCTGAAGACGCATATCAAGAATGGCCTGTGCTTGTTTTTCGGACAAGCTATAGTTCTCCATTAAGCCATTTCTCGCGATTTCAGCAGTTTGAGAGCTTCTAATTAATGCAATGACTTCATCTAAGTGGTCAAGAGCGATTCTTAAACCTTCTAGAATATGAGCTCTTGCTTCAGCTTTACGAAGTTCATATGCTGTTCTTCTGCGAATAATCACTTTTTGATGCTCTAGATAATATTCAAGACATTGTTTGAGGGACAAGACTTTCGGCTGTCCATCGACAAGTGCCAATAAGTTGATTCCAAATGATGTTTGGAGTGTCGTTTGTTTATAAAGATTGTTTAATAGAACGTGGGCGTTCGCGTCTCTTCGCAGTTCAATCACAATCCGCATTCCATTACGATCAGACTCGTCACGCAGATCTGTAATGCCATCGATCTTTTTATCGCGCACAAGATCAGCGATTTTTTCGATCAAACGGGCTTTGTTGACCTGATATGGAATTTCATTGATGACAATCCGCTGCTTACCGCTGGATGTTTCTTCGATGATAGACTTTGCACGTAATGTAATAGAGCCCCGGCCTGTTTCATATGCCTTACGGATTCCGCTTCGGCCAATGATTTGTCCCGCAGTTGGGAAGTCTGGTCCTGGAATGATCTCCATTAGTTCCTGTGTTGTCATTTCTGGACTTTGACTAATTGCCAGTACACCATCAATCACTTCACCTAGCTGGTGAGGCGGAATGTTGGTTGCCATCCCTACAGCGATACCTGTTGCCCCGTTGACTAATAAGTTCGGGAAACGAGCAGGCATGACGATTGGTTCTCTTTCACTGCCATCGTAGTTATCTTGATAATCAATCGTATCCTTGGTGATATCACGAAGGATTTCCATTGAAATTTTAGATAGACGCGCCTCAGTATAACGCATTGCTGCTGCACTGTCTCCATCGACAGAACCAAAGTTTCCGTGTCCTTCAACTAGCATATTTCGATAGTTGAAGTCTTGCGCCATACGAACCATCGCTTCGTATACAGCGCTGTCACCGTGAGGGTGGTACTTACCGATAACTTCTCCAACGATACGTGCAGATTTCTTAAATGGTTTATCACTTGTCATACCTAGGTCATTCATCGCATACAAAATTCTTCGATGCACGGGCTTCAATCCATCTCGCACATCTGGTAATGCACGCGAAACAATAACACTCATTGCATAATCTAAAAAGGACGTACGCATTTCTTGACTAATATTCACTTCGCGTACATTTGGTGTATGTTGTTCACTCACTATAAGAACCTCCCTTTACGTATCACATGAAATAAATTATGTGGGAGTAAAATATGTATTTATCTTCACAAGACTATTCTTCATTATATCAATAATCTCGGCTTTATACACATTAATTTACTAGAAAATCAACGAAAACACGGAAAACCAGGACATTCGTTTCACACCCCTGTTTCTTGAAAAACAACCTTATTCCAAACAAGAAATAAGGTTGTTCTCAGGAGGGATTCATCTAAATATCAAGGTTTTTCACGTATTGTGCATTTTCTTCGATAAAGTTCCGTCTCGGCTCTACTTTATCTCCCATCAGCATTTCAAATGTCTCATCAGCATCGATCGCATCCTCAAGTGTGACTTGAAGAAGTGTTCTCGCATCAGGGTCCATTGTTGTTTCCCAAAGCTGAGTAGCATTCATCTCTCCAAGACCTTTATAACGCTGAAGTCCAGGCTTTGGTGATTGAGGTAGTGATTTTAACAGCTCATCCAGCTGTTTATCGTTATACACGTACTCCACACGTTTTCCTTGCTGCACTTTATATAAAGGCGGCTGTGCAATATACACATAACCGTTTTCAATGATTTGACGCATGTAACGATAGAAGAATGTTAAGAGAAGCGTTCGGATATGCGCTCCATCTACATCGGCATCTGTCATGATCACAACTTTGTGATAGCGTGCTTTCTCTAAAGTGAAGTCTTCTCCGATTCCAGTTCCTAACGCTGTAATCATTGCACGAACCTCGTTGTTCGATAAAATTTTATCTAAACGAGCTTTTTCTACGTTTAGGATCTTCCCTCTTAACGGTAAGATCGCTTGGAAGTGGCGATCACGGCCTTGCTTAGCAGATCCGCCCGCAGAATCTCCCTCTACAATATAGAGCTCAGAGATGGAAGGATCTTTAGAAGAACAGTCCGCCAGTTTCCCAGGTAAGCTGGAGACTTCCAGCGCACTTTTACGTCTTGTCAGCTCACGAGCCTTTTTGGCAGCCATTCTTGCACGAGCTGCCATCAGTCCTTTTTCCACAATTTTTTTCGCAGAATCAGGATTTTCAAGCAAGAATTTCTCAAGTGCTTCTGAGAAAAGGGAGTCTGTGATGGTTCTCGCTTCTGAGTTCCCAAGCTTTGTCTTCGTTTGTCCTTCGAATTGAGGGTCTGGATGTTTGATCGAGATAATGGCTGTTAAGCCTTCTCGCACATCTTCACCACTTAAATTCGCATCCCCATCTTTGAATACGCCATTTTTACGAGCATAGTCATTGATGACACGCGTTAGACCGGTTTTAAAGCCAGCTTCATGTGTTCCGCCTTCATACGTGTTGATGTTGTTGGCGAAGGAATAGATATTGCTTGTATAGGAATCGTTGTATTGTAATGCCACTTCAACCGTAATTCCGTCTTTCTCACCTTCGATGTACACAGGTTCTTCATGAACGACTTCTTTTGAGCGGTTTAAATGTTCTACATAGCTCTTAATACCGCCTTCGTAGCAGTATTCATTTTTCCGCTCTTTGCCTTCACGCAAGTCTTCTATGATGATGTTTACACCTTTTGTTAAGAAAGCTAACTCACGAACACGGTTAGCAAGTGTATCGTAATCAAATTCAATGGTTTCCGTGAAAATTTCTGGATCTGGCACAAAGTGGGTTGTTGTCCCGGTTACATCTGTTTCACCAATAACCTCTAAATCTCCCACTGGAACACCGCGTTTGAACTGCTGATAATGAATTTTTCCGTCACGGTATACGGTCACGTCTAAGGTAGTAGATAATGCATTTACAACAGATGCCCCTACACCATGCAGACCGCCAGATACTTTATAACCGCTGCCGTCAAATTTACCGCCAGCGTGAAGAACAGTCATAATGACCTCTACGGCAGGACGCCCCATTTTCTCATGAATTCCAACAGGAATCCCGCGGCCATTATCTTTTACTGTAATGCTGTTATCCTTTTCAATTTGCACTGTAATGTCTGTACAATAACCAGCTAATGCCTCATCAATACTGTTGTCGACAATTTCCCATACAAGATGGTGAAGTCCTTTTGCATTGGTTGACCCAATGTACATTCCTGGACGTTTTCTAACAGCTTCTAGTCCTTCAAGCACCTGTATCTGATTTTCATCATAACTATTATGTTGCTGTTCCATTGCCACGTACATTCACCTACACTTTTCTTAAACGATATATTTATATGAATTGAGCTTTTAGACTTCAATTTCAATCACAAACGAAGCACGTTTTTTGAGCGTGCTTGAGGAAAGAGGAGAGTAATAAACAGACTCAGTTGTGACGACAATGGATTTGGGTGTCCCTTGTGATAACGAAATGATATGTTTCTCCTGTTTTTGTAGAAATTCTTCTACAACAGAAGACGACCTCATTTTGTAATCAACAATTGCGACAATCTCTCGTGTAGAAACAACACAATCATCACCTAAATGAATATACAAGACTCACACCTCATTTATCAGTCAATTACTTTTCCACTGGCTACTCTGAAAATTTCCGCTTCTTTCAGGGTGGCGTGATCGATGCCTTCAACACTTGTTGTGGTGACGAAGGTCTGTACTCGCCCCTGAATGGTATGGAGCAAATGAGACTGTCTGTAATCATCAAGTTCAGATAACACATCATCAAGTAGAAGAATAGGATATTCTCCGATTTCTTCATGTATCAGATCAATTTCTGCCAGCTTTAGTGAAAGAGCTGTTGTTCTTTGCTGCCCTTGAGAGCCATATGTCTGAACATCCCGGCCATTCACAAAGAAAAGCAGGTCATCTCTGTGAGGTCCCCACAGTGTCACCCCTCGGTCTATTTCTCTCTCTCTTAGTTTCTGAAACGATTCTTCATAGCTATTCTTTATTTTCGACAAGTCTGACGCTTCTGATACCTCTATTGCCGTCTGGTATTGGAGCGTGAGTGTTTCTAGCTCTCTAGAAATCCCAAAATGCAGCGGCTGCGCCCATTTTTCGAGCTGTTTCGTAAAAGTCAGTCGTCTTTTGACCACTTTCGCTGCCGCATCAATCAACTGCTCTGTTAAAATCTCCAGCATCGCTTGATCCGATTGCTTTCTTGTCTGCAATTGTTTCAAGTAATGATTCCGCTGAGAAAGGATTTTTTGATAGAGCGATAAATCATGCAAGTAGACAGCAGAAACTTGTCCAATCTCCATGTCGAGGAATCTTCTGCGGATTTGCGGGCTGCCCTTCACAAGACTTAAGTCCTCTGGCGCAAACATGATGGTGTTTAATGCACCAACATAATGACTGAGCTTCTGTTGTTCAATGTGATTGACCTTGCCCTTTTTCCCTTTTTTTGAGATCACGAGCTGCATTGGGAGTGGACCATTTTTTTTAATGACTCTACCTTCTATTTTAGCATAGTCTTGGTCCCATCGGATAAGTTCTTTATCATTTGACGTACGATGAGACTTTGCCATCGACAATACATAGATCGCTTCCATCAAGTTCGTTTTACCTTGGGCATTCTCACCGATCATAACATTCACCTTATTGTCGAATTGAAGCTCGGTGTGTTCATAGTTTCGGTATGAAGTTAACGCCAGACTTTGAATGTACATGTATTGTCACCCGTTTCTAATTCACAACTTGAAATGTGCCGTAACCTTCAATCTCGACAACATCTCCTGGGTATAGTTTGCGTCCCCGTCTATTATCTGGCTCTTGATTAATGAGCACCTCATGTTCACTTAAAAACCATTTCGCCATTCCGCCAGATTGGATGACTTCGGCTAATTTCAAAAACTGCCCTAATGTAATCATTTCTGTTTCAATGGTTATAAGATTAGGCATTGTATCGACCTCTTTCAATATCACTAATATCTAATTGTACTAAAAAACAAGACAAGAAGGAAAGGGGGAAAGCCAACTGGGATGAAAGAAAGCATGGAAAACGAGAAGAAAAGCTGCTGTGCACTCACACAGCAGCCATTTTAGTTTGAATTAATACGTTCTTACCGGAAGAATCAATTGCAAGATAGAATCATCATTCGGCGTACGCAGCAGGAACGGTCTCATTGCACCAGTGAAGCTTACATGAATATCTGTTCCCTCTAATACTTTTAACGCATCCAGCATATATTTTGGACTGAAGGAGATTTTAAGATCTTCCCCTTTAATGTCATCTGCTTGAACCGTCTCCACCACTTTACCGATCTCAGGTGAATTAGAAGAGATTTCAAGGCTTTGTTCAGGATCAGCTGACAGTTTCACGACATTATTACGTCCTTCTCTTGCCAAAAGTGATGCACGATCAATGGCTTGAAGGAACTCTTTCGTGTTGACCACGACATCCGTTTTACTTTCTTGCGGGATCAGACGAGCTGTATCTGGATAATTTCCATCCAGCAACCTTGAGAAGAACAGCACATTTTGTGCTTTAAAAAGAACTTGGGTTTCTGTAATGACGATGCTCACAAGATCTTGTCCATCATCAAGAATTTTACTTAGCTCTGTTAAACTCTTCCCTGGAATCACGACATTATACGAACTTTCCTCGTTAATATCTAGCTTCGCTTTTCTTAAAGCAAGACGGTGGCTATCCGTCGCCGTGCATATTAATTCACCTTTTTCCACCTTCCAGTTTACACCTGTCAAGATAGGTCGTGTTTCTGAGGTGGACACTGCAAAAACAGTTTGACGAATTAAGTTTTTAAGCAGATCTGTCGGAATTTGAAATGCATGATGCTCTTCAATTTGTGGAAGATGCGGATATTCTTCAGCATCTAAACCGTTTAGGTTAAATTCCGCTGAACCAGAGCGGATGATCGTCAGGTGATTTTGTTCTACTTCAATTTCGACAGTAGACATAGGCAGTTTCTTTACAATTTCACTAAAGAAGCGGGCTTGAAGCACAATACTTCCCGGACGATCAATGGTGATAACCTCTAAATCTCCATCTCTTTGAGGAATGAAAGATTCAATTGAGATATCAGAATCGCTTCCTGTTAGAGAAACCCCTTCATCAGACGCAACAATTTTAATCCCTGTCAAAATAGGAATCGTTGTTCTAGAGGATACGGCCTTTAATACATCTTGGACACTTTGGACAAGACGATCTTTTTGAATCGTGAATTTCATAGTGGTCCTCCTAAATTTTCTTAATGACATGTATATATATTTTATTAATAAAAATCGTAGAAGTAATAGTAGGGCTTGTGAATATGTGGATAAGTCATGAAAAAGAAAGGAAAGACAGCCTATCCACATGTGGACAGGCTGTGTATGACTATGCTCTAGTTATTCACATTTTCCCGTACTCATTATATCAGCTTGGTTATTTTAATTGTTCTTTGATCTCTTTGACATGCTGCTGAAGCTGTTCATCTTCAACAATTAATTTCGAAATCTTCTCATGAGCATGAATGACAGTCGTATGATCACGACCGCCAAATTCTTCTCCGATTTTAGGCAGAGAGGAATCGGTCATTTCTCTAGAGAGGTACATGGCAATTTGTCTTGGATAAGCAACTGACTTCGTACGTTTCTTTGCTTTGAAATCCTCTAATCGAATATTAAATTGCTGCCCTACAATTCTTTGAATATCTTTAATTGTAATGACCTTAGGCTTTGATGAAGGAATGATGTCCTTTAGCGCCTCAGCTGCTAGATCTGCATTAATGTCTTTATTAATTAAAGATGAATAAGCAACAACACGAATCAAAGCACCCTCCAGCTCACGAATGTTGCTGTCGATTTGATTGGCAATGTACAGCATGACTTCATTTGGAATGTCCAAGCCTTCTGCCTTTGCTTTTTTGCGCAGAATTGCGATGCGCGTTTCTAGATCTGGCGGGGTAATGTCTGTAATTAAGCCCCATTCAAATCGAGAGCGTAATCTGTCTTCAAGTGTCGGAATTTCCTTCGGAGGCCGGTCACTAGAAATGACGATTTGCTTACTTTCTTCGTGAAGTGTGTTGAATGTATGGAAAAACTCTTCTTGTGTTTGTTCTTTTCCTGCTAGAAATTGAATATCATCTATCAAAAGCACATCTACATTCCGATAGCGGTTACGGAAGTCGACAGCTTTGTTATCTCGAATTGAGTTGATAAATTCATTAGTAAATTTTTCAGATGATAGATAGACCACTTTGGCCGATGGATTATGGTCGATCACGTAATGACCAATCGCATGCATCAAGTGAGTCTTTCCTAAACCAACGCCCCCATAAATAAAAAGCGGGTTATATGCTTTTGCTGGTGCTTCCGCGACTGCAAGTGAAGCGGCATGAGCAAAACGGTTGCCTGAACCAATAACAAAAGTATCAAATGTATATTTTGGATTCAGCATATTTTGTGGAATGTCAACGGGCTCTTCTTTAGACATTTTTTTGATAGGAGACTTTGGCATGGCTTCCTCTTCGTCCTGATTTTGAGGAATAATAAATTTAATGCTGAGCTCTTCACCTGTTAGTTCATAGATGGTATCAGCAATTAAGTGAAGATATCTTGACTCAAGCCAATCTCTAGCAAATTCATTAGGTGCCGTAATTGTAAGCGTATCTCCCTGAAGAGAATGGGCTTTTGTCGATTTCATCCATGTCTCAAAACTGGGTTTGCTCAATTTTGTCTCTATTTTTTGAAGTGCTTTATTCCACAGATCCAAAATATTTTCCAT